>CANLAD010000002.1 GCA_947488755.1 uncultured Erythrobacter sp. | reverse complement strand
GCCATTTTCGCCCTCGCGCTACTCGCAGCCGTAGGACCACTATTCGCCTTAGCGGGTATCTTCGATCAAACTCGGCAATTCATGTTCGGTTGGATTGCGGCCGTAGTCAATTATCTGATGCTGCTCGTTATCACGATCCTCGTGGTGGGCGCTGTTAATGCTGTTTTGACGCAGGGTGATGGGAATTTTTCGGATCCTGCGCTTTTTGTAACTCAAGCGCTCAAAGTCACCGCCGTCTACGCGCTCGGCATCGTTCTTTTCGTCCAAACCCCGGCGATCGCCGCGAGCTTGGGCGGCGGGGCAGGTGCCGCCATCAACGGCATGATCGCCGGGGCTGTCGGTCGATACGGGCCAGCAGCAGCTCGAACCTCAGCTCGCATAGCAGGAGGCACAGCCGCGATCGGCGCGCGCGGAGCCGCTGCCGGCACGCGATCGGGCGTCCAGGCCGTTCGCGCCGCCAATGCTCGCTCTCAGGGGCGCCAGCTCGTCCGCGATAATCGATAGGAAAACGCCATGCGAAATCTCGCACTCATAGCCACAATTGCGCTTATCAGCGGCTGCGCCACCCCGAAAGTCGAAGAGCTGGATGGCTGCAACGGACGCGATATTCGCCCCGCCAATCCTTACGGCGTGACCTTGCCCGGCATTCCTCAGCCCGAACAAGAAGCCTCCAGCGATCCGGTCGAAGTTTTCCCGGAACCCGACGAGCCTGAACCGAGCCCTGGTGTTGGTGTGCCAATCGAGGTGCCGGCGATCGCCCCTCAGGCCGCGCTCGCTCCGACATATAGGAGCTGCTGATGGCCACCGGCCTCACCAAGAAAGAACTCGATGAGTATTTCGCCGAAGCGCGAAGCTGGGATCATGATCGAATGCTTCAAGCGCGTCGATCGCAGCGGCTTGCGTGGATCGTGGCGGCCGTCGCCGGCGGACTGGCCATCGCCGGGACAGCGGCGGTCGCGATGCTCTCCCCGCTCAAGACAGTCGAGCCTTATGTCGTAACCATCGACCGCATGACGGGCGCAACCGATGTCTCGGCCGGCCTGGTTGGCGACAGCACTCTCACCTACAATGAAGCGATCGCGAAATACTTCCTCGCGCAGTATGTTCGCTATCGCGAGGGATGGATTCCGCAGGCTCGCGAGGAATTTTTCACCGCGGTCGTTGCGCTATCGTCCGGGCGCGAAGGCGAGCGTTATGCGCGCTCCTTCGATGCGGAGAACCCCCGCTCCCCGCAGAATGTCTATGGCGTAGACTCCTACATCGCCGTCCAGATTACCAATATCACGTTCATCGGCGAAAATGTCGCGCAAGTCCGCTTCATTCGGGACGTCGAACGCGGCAGCGCGACTGTCCGCGAAGTCCGCGCGATCGCCACGAACACCTACCAGGTGACGGGTGAACCGACCGGCGAGGAAGCCATCATCAACAATCCCCTGGGATACCGCGTGACCGACTACCGCTCGGACGTCGAGCTGGTCGTGAACACCGCGGATGAAGGATAGGCCAATGTCTAGAAACCCCATGCTCATTACGCTTGCGGTGCTGCTCGGTTTGGCGACGACCCCCGCCCAAGCGGGAGAGGTGCCGCAGCCGACCAGTCTCGATCACCGTGTGCGCGAGGTCAATTACTCCGACATCCAGGTCTATCGCATCATCGGCGTCTTTCGTTCGACGACGCAAATCGTGTTCGGCAATGGCGAGACGATCCGCCACGTCGCACTTGGCGATAGTGTGTCCTGGGAAGTCGCGCCGGCTTCGAACACGCTGTTCATCAAGCCGCGCGAGAATGTCGGTCAGACCAACCTGATCGTCATGACGAGCTCGCCGCACGGTCCGCGCACCTACACGTTCGAACTGATCGCCCGGCCCGGCTCGCTCAGCGCGAACGACACGATCTTTCGGGTGTTGTTCCGCTATCCGGAACAAGAGGCGGCGGAGCGGGCGCGTCTGGCGGCGCTCATGGCGCAACAGCAAGCGCGCGATGTCGAACGCCAGGCGATCCGAACGGCGCTCGATATCGGAGTGCTCGAAGGTGTGCGAAATGCCGAATACGGCGTCCAGGGCGCATCTTCGCTGCAACCCAGCGAGATCTCCGACAATGGACAATTCACCGTGATGCGCTTCCCCGCGCAGCAATCGATCCCGGCCGTATTCAGTGTGGGGGATGATGGGCAAGAGTCGCTTGTCGCCTTCGATGTGCGCGACAATTTTCTGGTGGTGCACGGCGTGTTTCCCGAGCTGCGCTTGCGGCGTGGGGAAAGCCTGCTGTGCATCTACAATCTCGCGCGCGATCGATACGGGCGCGACGCGCCCACCAACACCGCAAGCGATCTTGTCGAGCGAACCAATGAGGAAGCGCAATGAGCGATACTGTGAAGCCCGATGCGGTTCCAGCACAAGACGATCTGGAGCGCGGATCGATCGAAGACGAACGCCGGACATCGATGTCGGAAATCAAGGAGGGTTTCGACGCCAAAAAGCTCGCCGCCGTCGCGGCCGTCATCGTCGGCGGGCTGTTCCTCCTGATCGCGGTCGGGTCCACCCTGGGGGGCGCGCCGGAAATCGAAGAGGAAACGCCGGTCGAAACCGGGGGCAGCGCCAGCCTTGATCCCGAGCGCTACATTGCCGACGAGCTGGGCGTCACAACGCCCGCGATCGATCCCGCAACGGTGCCGGATGCCGGCTTTCAAAACCAACCGGTCGCGGGACAAGGCCAGCGGCCACAAAAATCCGAGCGTCAGGTCATCCTCGAAAACGCGCGGCGGTCGTCGATCATGGCCTACAGCGCGCAGCAGCCGAGCGATAGCGGCGCTGGCTTCGATCCGCGATCATCCGCTGCAGGCGGACAATCGCAGGCCGGAAGCGCGGCGGGCGAGACAACTCTCGATCGGCTGCGTCAATCCTCTAACCTCGGGACAAGTCGCGCCCGCAATCTCGGCAATCGCGACTACCTCATCACCGCGGGAACCTTCATTCCCTGCACCTTGCAGACCGCGATCGTCTCTTCGCAGCCCGGCTACGCCACCTGCATCATCCCGAACGATGTCTATTCGGACAATGGGCGAGTGATCCTGATGGAAAAGGGAACGAAGGTCTTTGGCGAATATCAAGCCGGCATTCAGCGCGGTCAGTTTCGCCTGTTCGTCTTGTGGACCCGCGCGACCACGCCGCGCGGCATCGCGATCTCGCTCGGCTCGCCCTCGACCGATGCCCTGGGTCGCTCAGGCGTTCCAGGCACGGTCGAAAACTTCTTCTGGCAGCGTTTTGGTGCCGCGCTCCTGTTCTCGCTGGTCGACAATGCCGCGATCGCTGCGCAGAACCAGATCGGCAACCAGGGGAACAACATCACGCAGGTTCCCTCGCAAGTCCCTGAGACGATCGTGCGCGAGACGATCGATATTCCGCCTGTGCTCATCAAGAACCAGGGCGAAAGCGTCGGTATTCTGGTAGCGCAGGATTTCGACTTCTCCGACATCTACAATCTTCGTCTGAGGGGCGGCTGAGCTGATGCTTCACCCTTCCGCGGAGAATGATGCTGCTGCCGCAGAGAGCCGTGACGGAGCGATCGATACGGCGGTTCTCGAACACAATCTCGCTCCGATCCGCCCCCTCCTCGATGTCGAGGGCGTTACCGAACTCGTGATCAACGAGGTCGGGGTGGTCGGCGTCGAAAACGCAACCGGTTGGCAGTGGCACGACGTGCCGCAGCTCGACATGCTGGCGCTCAAAGCGATCGCACAGTCGGCGGCAGCTTACACCAAGCAGGACATCGATGCCGAAAACCCTGTTTGCTCGACCGTCCTGCCAACCGGCGAACGGGTGCAACTGGTCGTGCCCCCCGCCCTTGAGCCTGGTCGCATTTCAATCACGATCCGCAAGCCCTCGACCGTCAATCTGAGCATTGAGGACTTTCACGTAGGCGGCCTGTTCGAACACACCGTTGTTGCCGAGGATCGCGTCTCGGAAACCGATGCGGCCATGAAAAACGCGCTCGCGGAGCGCGATTACATCGAATTTTTCAAGCTCGCCGTCCGTACCCGAAAGAATATTCTGATTTCAGGCGCGACCGGCTCGGGCAAAACGACGTTCAGCAAGGGGCTGATTCAGCTCATTCCCGACCACGAACGTCTGCTCACGATCGAAGACACGCGCGAACTCACCCTCCCCCATCGCAACGTCGTCAATATGCTCTACGCCAAGGATGGTCAGGGACTTGCGAAGATCACCGCGAAGGAATTGCTCGAATCCGCACTGCGGATGCGACCCGACCGCATCCTACTGCAAGAGCTGCGCGACGGGACGGCGTTCTTCTATCTCCGCAACGTCAATTCGGGTCATCCGGGCTCGATCACCACAATACATGCCGATTCCGCAAAGCTCGCGCTCGAACAGCTCGGCTTGCTCGTCAAAGAGAGCGAAGCCGGCTCCGATCTCTCGCGTGCGGACATTCAATCGCTGCTCAACATGCTCGTCGACGTTATCGTCCAGGTGAAAAAGATCGACGGGAAGTTTCGCGCCACGGAGATCTATTTTGAGCCTCGCGGAGAGCGATAATCCGGCCTTCCGTGCGGGCATTCTCGTCCTGGGCGTCCTGCTTTGGGCGCTGCTCGGTTCGATGATCGCATGGCTTTATCTCGGCTATCCGATCGATGGCATGTCGCCTGAGTTTATGGCGCAGGTCTGGTGGCATTTTGCGGGCAATCCCGACGTGCAGATCGGACTTGCGATCGGCGGCGCTGTTGCTCTCCTGCCCACGGCGATCCTTCTCTATGTCGTGCTCAAGCGAAAGCCGGCGCTTCACGGCGATGCAGCCTGGGCGAAGGAAGCTGCACTTCGGAAAAACAGCCTTCGCGATCCTGCTGGGCTGATCTTGGGCCGTATGAACGGCAAGCTCATCCGCTTCGGCGGACCAGAGCATGTCCTGGTCGAAGCCCCGACCCGTTCGGGCAAGGGCGTCGGCGTCGTCATTCCCAATCTTTTGACCTGGAATGGCTCGGCGATCGTGCTCGATTTCAAGCGCGAGAACTGGGAGCTGACCGCGGGCTTTCGCAAGGACAGCGGGCAGGATGTGTTTCTCTTCAATCCCACCGCCTCGGATGGAAAAACGCATTGCTATAACCCGCTCTCCTACATCGATCGCAGCGATCCGGTCGAAGTGATCGTCGAAGCGCAAAAAATCGCGAGCATGATCTACGAAAACCCGGTGCGCCAGGACAATGCGTTCTGGATTGAATCGTCTCGAACCTCCTTTATCGCTTTTGCCGCTCTGATCGCCAGTCAGGCGGAAAAGCCCTTCACCATCGGCGAGATTTACGCGCTCGCCGCTTCCGGCACCCTCAAGGGCGATCTGGAGAAAGAGCTGAAGAAGAAAACCACGAAGCTGTCGCCCATGGCGCGCAAATCGCTCGAAGATATCGCCCGGATGCCCGCCGAAACATTCGGCGGCGTCGTCCAGAACGTCACCGCCAAACTCTCCCTGTGGATCAACCCCAAGGTTGCAGCCGCTACCGAGCGCAGCGACTTCGATCTGCGCCAGCTCCGCGATCGGCCAATGACCATCTATCTCGGCGTCGATCCAAGCGAAAGCGAACGGGTCGCTCCGCTTTTCAGTCTTCTGTGCCAACAGATTGTCGACCTGAATTGCCGCGAGCTGCCTGATCCGAAAAACGGTGTCCGGAGTATCCCCGTGATACTCCTGCTCGATGAGTTTGCGAAACTCGGGAAGCGTGACGTGTTGGCCGAAGCGTTCGCCTACGTCGCTGGCTATGGGTTGCGCATGATGCCCGTGATCCAGTCGCGAGCGCAGCTCCGCGACAAATACGGCCCCGACACCGCCAAGGAGATCATCACCAATTGCGGCGTCGAGGTGCTGTTCGGGATCAAAGATGAAGCCGTCGCGCGCGAGATATCGGAGCGGATCGGCTATATTGGGCAAAAGGCCGAAACCAAGTCGCTGACCATCCACGGGATGCTGGCCAATCGCAGCAAATCGATCTCCGAACAGCGCCGCGCGCTCATCCTGCCGCAAGATGTGGTGAAGCTGAACGAGAATCGTTTGTTGATACTTAAGGCCGGCATCGATGGCATCCTCGGCAAGAAGGTTCGCTACTTCAAGGAAGCGGCCTTCAAGGATCGCATCATGGCACCGCCCGATGTGCCGGCGATCGATCATAGCCGTTTCGTGGGTCGCAAACCTGTCAGCCCGCACGCCCTCAACCTCGACAATGTGAACAACGGCTTAGACTTCCTCGATCGCAAGGTACTGAAAGCCGCCGATCAGGAAGTTCTCGACACCATCGAAGCAGACCAGCAAAACCTGGAAAGGGCGTAAAATGGCCGATGCAAAACCGAGCGGAGACGCTGCTGTTGGCCCCGGACCAGCGGCAGCTCCGAAACCTCAACCATCTACGACTGATACCCCGGCTGCTCAAGAGCGGTCGGATCAACCATCCTATCAGGTTCGGGCCGGTGGTCTGGTGAGCGAGCATTCCGACATGGAGACGGCGATCCACGAAGGCCTGCGCCGTGGGCAACCATTCGAAGCTCTCGAACGAAGCCAGGGCGGCAAGTCAAAGCCTCTGATCTGGACCAATTGGGAAAAGGATGGATCGGTCGCTGTTATCCAGTTCAACGACGATAACACCAAGGAAACCTTCAACCGCATCGAGCGCAGCGAAAGAGCCGGGGAAAAAGAAACGATCGAGGAACGCCTGGACGAGAGGATGCAGTCTACTCCGGCTGATGAACTCAAAGATCGAAATAAGACGGACCAGGATCGCGAATCGTCGCAAGCGCCGGTGACGATGGGTGATGATGGTAAAAGCGCGCCTGATTATGAAGCCGCTAATCCCTCCACTGATGATGATGCGGAGCGCAAAGCGAATGCCGAGAAAGCACAGCGCTTTCTTGCCCAGCAAGATCCTCGCGCAAAGCGAGATCCTGAGCTGGCGAAAGCGCAAACTTATGTCGACGTCGCGAAAAAGGTTGGTGCTGAACGGTGGCCGGGCAATGATCGGCTCCAACGCGCTTATGTTCGGGGCGCGACCGATGCCGTCGCCGCTTCGCTGCGCAACGGTGACGAGCTGGGCGGTATAGCCTACCGCGACGGTCAAATCGTCTCGCTAAGGCAGGCACAGCAAGCTACGCCTGAGAAGACTCCCGAAGCGTCGCCGGCCGCAAAGGTCGAGCAAAAGCTGATCGAACAGCGAACGCTGCGCCAGGAAGCCCCCCGCCGACGCATGTAGTGCCCCTCGGACGATGATGGCTTTCCAGCCCACCGCGGCAGCTCCGGCCCTTGACCGCAGTCGTATCAGTGTATCCGAGCTATCGCCAAAAGTGGTCGTTCATGGGCAACCAAATGTCGTCGGCAAAGCGCCCCAATCCCGGTCGTTCGAGTGGTCGCCATCTTTTCCCGAAAGCTGCCATTCGCTCATACTAGGGCCGAAGTAAACTGTGGGCCGCCATCTCGGACGCCCGCTTTCAGCAAAGTTCCTTCCTTCGCTTTAGCAATGGCTTGTTCGACGTCTTGCATGTTCTCCAATCGCATGTAGGCGCGTTCAGGGGAAATGTCGGGAGGGTCAAGACTTATGCGTTTGATGAAGTAGTAAGCCATCGACAATCTCACCTCGACCTCGCAAATGCCGTCCACCATTCCGTAGTCGCACTGGATGACCCTCGACTGCTCCTCGTTCAGCCCCGGATGCGGCTTCACCGTAAATGTGATCACACGGTGCCATTTGTCAGGGGTTCAAGAACACCGTAACGGCATCAAGGGATAAATCACGCGGAAGGAACAATCGAACCATCAACAATGGTTTAGATCCTAAATTATTCTTCAAATTCGCAACCGAATCCTGCGCTCTTCGTTGGCTTTACGAAATCCAACCAAATCGGAGAATGTGCATGTCGGACGAACTCAATCTGTCCAAGGGCGGTGCCCCCCATCAAGAACCCGAGGGTGAGGATGACATCCTGACCACCGCGCAGGGCGCGCCGGTTGCCGACAATCAGAACTGGCTCAGCGCCGGTCCGCGCGGTCCGCAACTCCTGGAAGACCATGTCGCCCGCGAGAAGATCTTCCACTTCGATCACGAACGCATTCCCGAGCGCGTCGTCCACGCTCGCGGCTACGGCATTCACGGCACTTTCGAGCTGAAGAAGGCAATTCCCGAATATTCACATGCCGCGATCTTCAATAATGTCGGTGAGAAGACCCCTACTTTCACCCGTTTCTCCACCGTGGCCGGGAACAAGGGCTCACCCGATCTGGCGCGCGACGTCCGCGGCTTCGCGACGAAGTTCTATACGAAGGAAGGCAATTGGGATCTGGTCGGCAACAACATCCCGGTGTTCTTCATCCAGGATGCGATCAAGTTCCCGGACCTGATCCACGCCGCCAAGCCCGCGCCGGATCGCGGCTTCCCCCAGGCACAGACCGCACATGACAACTTCTGGGATTTCATCAGCCTGAGCCCGGAAAGCATGCACATGGTGATGTGGATCATGTCCGATCGCACCATTCCGCGCAGCTTCCGTTTCATGGAAGGTTTCGGGGTACATACCTTCCGCCTGATCAATGCGAAGGGCGAGGCGAAATTCGTCAAGTTCCACTGGAAGCCCAAGCAGGGTCTGCAATCGGTAATCTGGAACGAGGCGCTGAAGATCAACGGTATGGACCCAGATTTCCATCGCCGCGATATGTGGGATTCGATCGAGGCGGGCGACTTCCCGCAGTGGGATCTGGGCATTCAGGTGTTCGATGAGGAATTCGCCGAGAGTTTCGAATTCGACGTGCTCGACGCGACCAAGATCATTCCCGAGGAACAGGTTCCGGTTGAAATCATCGGCACGCTCACGCTCGATGCCAATGTCGACAATTTCTTTGCGGAAACCGAGCAGGTCGCCTTCTGCACACAGAACATCGTGCCCGGAATGGACTTCAGTGAGGATCCGCTGCTCCAGGGCCGCAATTTCTCCTATCTCGACACGCAGCTGAAGCGGCTAGGCGGCCCGAACTTCCCGCATATCCCCATCAACGCGCCCAAGTGCCCGGTCCACAATTTTCAGCAGGATGGCCACATGGCTATGACCAACCCCAAGGGGCGGGCGAATTACGAACCTAACAGCTGGTCAGGCGATATGGACGACAACCGCGAACCGCGTGGCCCCCGCGCCAGTGCCGAGCATGGCTTCACCAGCTACGAAGCGCCGGTTACCGGGCCCAAGGTTCGGGTGCGCAGCGAGACCTTTGCCGATCACTACAGCCAGGCGCGCCAGTTCTACATCTCGCAGACCGCGATCGAGCAGACCCATATGGGCAATGCGCTGGTGTTCGAGCTTTCCAAGGTCGAGCGGATGGACATTCGCAAGCGGATGGTAAGCCATCTGCGCCACATCGATGATGGCCTTGCCAAGGTGGTTGCCGACGGCATCGGTCTGACCGAAATGCCTGAAAAGATCACCGCCGCGCGCGAGCCGATCGACGATCTGCCCGAAAGCCCGGCGCTGTCCATCCTCAAGAACGGACCGGACAGTTTCAAGGGCCGCAAGCTGGGCATCTATATCGCCGAAGGCGGTGATGCCGCGTTGGTGAAAGCGTTGAAGGACGTGGCCAAGGGCGCGGGCGCAATGGTCGAGATCATCGCCCCGCATGTGGCGGGTGCGAAACTCTCCGACGGCGAGATGATGGAAGCCGACCAGAAGATCGATGGCGGCCCCTCGGTGGTTTACGACGCCGTGGCGCTAGTGATGGGCGAGAAGGCCGCCGAGAATTTCGGCAAGGACAAGCCCAGCATCGACTTCGTCAACGACGCCTTCGCCCACGCCAAGTTCATTGCCTACGTCCCCGAGACAATGGCGCTGCTCGAAGGCGCCGGTGTGGCAAAGCGGATGGACGACGGCTTCGTCGAACTGGCCAAGCCCGATGCCGCCAAGGATTTCATCAGTCGCTGCGCAAAGCTGCGCTTCTGGGATCGCGAAGAGGTAAAGAAGGATTGAGGACAGACCATGACCAATGACAAGCAACTCGGCCTGGCTGGCACCGTTGCCGGCCTCGGCCTTGCGATCGGGGGCCTGGCCTTCGGCGCCTTCCTGTCGCAACGGCGCAAGGGGGGCGATGACGATGCCCCCTTCTACACCCGCAAAAGCCCCGATAGCGACAATGCGGTGCTCGGGCGCACGGTTACAATCCGCAAGCCGCGCGCCGAACTCTATGCCTTCTGGCGCGATTTCGGCAATCTTCCAAGGTTCATGGAGAATGTCGAGACGATCCGGAAAGAGGGTGACCACCGCGTTTGGGTGATCAAGGCTCCCGCCGGACAGACGGTCGAGATCAAGACTGAGGTCTGCGAGGATGTCGAAGGCAAAAGCATCGCCTGGCGCTCGGTCGAAGGCTCGGACATCGAGACGCGCGGCAGCGTTGAATTCGCTGACGCACCGGGCGATCGCGGAACCCGCGTTTCGCTGGTGATGTCCTACAATCCGCCCGCCGGAAACCTCGGCCGTACCATTGCAAAGCTGTTCCAGCGCGAGCCGGAGGTGCAGGCGCGCCACGATCTCAAGCGCTTCAAGGGGCTGATGGAAACCGGCGAGATCGCCACCTCCGCCCACCGCAAGGAAAACACCCGCGCTGCCAAGCAGCAGGAGAAGGAAACATGAGAGCCCTCACCTGGCACGGGACGCACGACGTCCGGGTCGACACCGTCGACGATCCCGAAATCATCAATTCGCGTGATGCGATCATCGAGGTTACCTCCACCGCGATCTGCGGCAGCGACCTCCACCTTTACGACGGGGTTATTCCCGGCGTACTTCCCGGCGACGTGCTGGGCCATGAATTCATGGGCCGCGTGGTCGAAACCGGCAGCGACAGCACGCTCAAGAAGGGCCAGCGCGTCGTGGTGCCCTTCACCATCAGTTGCGGCGGCTGCTTCCATTGCCAGATCCAGCAATTCTCGGCCTGCGAAAATTCCAATCCGGCAGAAAAGCAAGATATGTCGGCCAAGCTCTACGGTCACTCCATGGCGGCGCTGTTCGGATACTCGCACATGACCGGCGGCTACTCGGGCGGTCAGGCGGAATATGTCCGCGTGCCCTATTCCGATGTCGGCCCGATCGTGGTCCCCGACCATCTTGACGATGACAAGGTGCTGTTCCTTTCCGACATCCTGCCCACCGGGTGGATGGCGGCGGAAAACGCCGAAATCCAGCCCGACGATACCGTCGCGATCTGGGGCTGTGGCCCCGTCGGCCTGTTCGCGATCCAGTCCGCGATCGTGATGGGCGCCAGCAAGGTGATCGCCATCGACCATTATCCCAACCGCCTCGCGCTGGCCAAACAGCTCGGTGCCGAGGTGATCGATTTCCGCAAGACGAACGTCCGCGAAGCGCTGATGGAAATGTCGGGCGGGATTGGTGTCGATGCGGTGATCGATGCTGTCGGGATGGAGAGCCACGGCTTCGCGGTCGACAATATAGTCGATGTCGTGAAGCAGAAGGTCGGCATGGGTGCCGATCGCGCCAGTGCGCTGAAGCAGGCGATCCTTGCGGTCCGGCCCGGTGGGCGCGTTTCCATACCCGGCGTCTATGGCGGGATGACCGATAAATTCCCTCTGGGTGCGCTGATGGAGAAAGGCCTCCATATCCGCAGCGGGCAGACCCATGTCCAGCGCTACACCAAGGATCTGCTCGAGAAGATCGAGGACGGCACGCTCGACACCACCTTCCTGATCTCGCATCGCCTCCCGCTTGAGGACGCAGCCCGTGGCTACGAATGTTTCCGCACCGAGCAGGACAGCTGGACCAAGGTGGTGCTCAAGCCGGGTATGGACACGCCTGCGACGAACTAGTCGCCGGGCGTCCGCACGAGCAGATCGAGCCGGTAGAACTCCTCGCGCCGCGCCTTGGCCACCTGCCAGGGCGCGGCGTCGAGAAACAGTTTGACCGCGGCATCACCATCGACGGGCAGATCGTTGGGGCCGATCCAGTTGACCAGCAGACACAGCCCGTTCCCGGTCAAGCTTTCATGGGCAAGCTGCGAGACCTGGCGAATTTCCCCGACGCTGAGAAAATAGAGAACTTCTGACAGGATCACCGCGTCGAACTGCCCCGCTGGCCAATAATCGGGTACTTCGGCGACAACGAACTCGACACTGTCGCACCGAGGTAGCCTCCTGGCCGCCAGATCGATCGCCTTTGTCGAGACATCCAGTGCCACTATCGAACTGGCAAGTTCCGCCAGGCGTTCGGTCAGCGCCCCTCCTGCGCATCCCACTTCCAGCATGCGTGCAAAGCGCCGCTTGCCCACTGCGGCGAGCACAGCCTCCCGCTTGCCGCGTTCATAGTCGCTGGTGTCGATGTCCCAGGGGTCGGGGTTTTCGGCGAACAACTGGTCGAAGCGTGCCTGCCGCTCGCTGGGTGCCTCAGTCACGGTGGAATATCTCCGGATGCGCGGCGAAATGCGCCAGCAGCGGTGCGGGCATCATAAAGGCCTCCGGGTCGTCGATGAGGTCGGTGAATTGCGACCGGTAGGCCGAAAGCGCAAGCCGCTTGCGTTCCGCCAGCGAAGGCGCTTCAAACAGGCGAAGCTCGGTCTCGGGCAGCCGTCGTTCGCCAAAGCGCCCCCAGATCGGCGCGCTCCACAGCGGTGCCCGGTAATGCTGTGCCAGATCGCGCGCGATCGCATGCGCGGTGATGTGATCGCAATGCGGATCGAGATAGGAGGTGGTCCAGATCGCCTGCGGATCGATGATATCTGCAAAGGCGAACAGTGCCTCCTCGCCCGCGCCGGTGAGATCGCCATGTCGACTTTGCCCGTCGAGCAGTCCAAGCGCATGAACTGCGGCCGGACACCGCGGGGCGAGGCTCGATAGCGCTTGCTCCAGCTCGACGCGGCGCATTGCAACCAGCTTGGCGCGATCGCAGCCGGGGTGCGAACCCTCGCCATTGGTCACCAGCACCACCCCGATCGTTCGCCCTGCATCGGCCGCCGCGGCCAGAGCCTGACCACAACCAAGCGTCTCGTCGTCGGGATGCGGCATCACCAGCAGCAGCCCGCCGGGCGGCGACAGCTCGTCCAGTTCGATCGCGGCCCCGCCTTCCGCAGCGCGAAGCACGCTGCCCTGCGCGATGACAGGAACGCTCACAGATCTTCTGCCCGCAACCCGCGCCCGGCCAGAGCCCGCGCGGCGCGCTGACGCTTGGCATCAGGCTGCGCCTGGCACAGGAACAGCCCCAGATCGCGGCGGATCCGTTCGATCGCGGTGCCTTCCTCGTGCGCTGCCATCCCCAGCCCGCGCTCGACCAGCGCCAGCACAGTGCGGCAATTGTCCTCGGTCACCTGCCGCGCCAGTAGCGAGAGGGTGGCGGTGTCGGGCTTCGCATCGCGCGTCTCTACCGCTCTTGCTGCTCGCCACAGCCACAGCCGCATGGTTTCGAGCGCGATAGCGCCGGTCGCGATACGGTCGAGCTGGTGAGGATCCTCGATCCTGCCGCGCTCCTGCAAGACTTCGCGGAAATGCGCGAATAGCGCCTCGGCACCGCCACAATGTGCAGCGCAATAGCGCCAGATCCCGCCCTCGAAATGCGGTTCGCGGGAATAATCCCCCAGTTCGCCGAGCACGGCATCGTCTGTAAGTTCGACCCCGGTGAAATCGTAACGCCCAGATCGCGTGGCGCGCATCCCCGAGACGTTCCAGCCGGAAGGATCGCAGCGCGAAGGATCGTTGGCCGGGGCGAGTGCCAGCAAGACGCCCTGCTCTCCATTGATCGCCACCACCGCCTGGCGAACGAGGCCGAGGCCCGATGCGAAGCGTTTGGCGCCCCCCAGCACAATGCCTGCGGGTTGGTTCGAGAGTGTCAGCGGGCTGGCTGGATCGTCCGCACCCCATACGCCGAGCAGCTCGCCTGCATGAACACTGTGCGCGAGACGCTGCTGCGTGTCCTCCCGGCCATAAAGCGCCACCAGCTTTACCGCGTTCATATGGCCTTCGAACAACCGCGCGACCGAGAGATTGGCCCGTCCAAGATCACGCAAGGCTTCGAATGCCCCCGCCATCCCTTCCGGCGCGCAACCCCAGCCCTGTCCGCCGTGCTCAAGCGGGAGGCAGGAGGCAAGCCACCCAGCATCGTGGAGCGCCGCGACATCGTGAGAGAGGTCACCACCCATCCGGTCACTGGCCGCCGCGCGGGCGGCAATGGCAGCGAGCATTTCCTTACGGGGATCAGGCCGGGGCGCTATCATACAGCGGCCCGGTATGGACGCATCCATGCAGACGCGCTTTGGCATCGGGGTGCCTGCTCTTCGGCAGCAGACCGGAGGCGCGCGGTCCGCGATGAGAATATCGCTCGATTGCGGCCGGGCTGTGCCAAACGGTCAGTCACGCTCTGACACCCGCTGCGCGAAGCGCGCCCGTTGTGTCATCCAGCGTTTCCTTTCGAGCATTGGACAGGTTGACCATGACCTGGGACATGCGCATCCGGCGATGTTGCAATGCAGGATCGCGCGCTATTGCGTCCTGGAACTGCGCGTATCTCCCCATGCCGAACTGCAAACCATTCCAGACATCCGCAAGGCGTTGCATCAGGGCGAGCGGCACCAGCTGCTCATCGCAGTAAGGATCGTCGTGCGTGGCACGGTCGCGCAATGCATCGCCCATTCCGCCAGCCGCGCGCCCAAAAAGTCGTCCGGATGTACTGGCTGTCACGTCGCTCGCTACCTTGATGGACCAGTCAAGGCGACGGGCGAGACTGGCCAGCGCCTTGTCCTCGGCAACAGGTGGTATCGGCATACCGCCGATCGCACGATAGCGCGCAGTCGGCAGCGCCAGGCTGGCACCCATCGCGGCGATCTGGAAACTCGGCGCATCCCCGCCGGTCCAACGTTGCCACAGATGTTCGAGCTCTGCCGAGTAAGCTGCTTCAACCTTCCCGCAATACAGAACGGAGTGGGGCAGGCCAGAATATTCTTGAGGGTCGATCGAAACGCTACCGCACACCAGATCGGCACCATCGCGAATATGCCGAAGGTTCGCCGCCGCCCAATTCGGAGCGACAAGGGTGTCGGCATCGGTTGTGAGCAGCGCGCCATCCGGAACGAGTAGCGCCCCGATATCAAGCGCGATACGCCGTGCGTGCGGTGCATCGGCGACGGCTGGCTGCAGCGAAACCTTGACGAGCAGATAGTTGCATCCCGAAGCCTCGAGCATGTTGGAGGCGACCTGCCAAGAACGGTCTGCGCTGTTGTTGATCAGCAGGACAATTGCCCCTACCGCGCCGCTGCGTTCAACCGTATCGATGAGTGACGCCAGAGAAGCGGGCAGGATATGCTCCTCGTTCCGGGCGGGAACGCAGATAGCGAAATCCACTTTTGCGGGGAGTGACGAGGCAACCGTTCCGACGGCAATCCGGTTCTTGAACGGCAACCCGGCAACCGCTTCCTCGATGATCGACGAGGTGCGAATGCGTTGGCTGCCGACCCACTTGGTCAAGGGGCCAGCACCCATCATCATGTCAGCCCTTGGCTTGGAGGTTGACCGATCGTTCCGCCAGATCGGTCATGTTTTCGTCCGCGCCGTAGATATCGGCCGTAATTGTATCAAGCTTGGCGGCGTGGTCATTCTTGCCGAGCGCTTCGGCAAACGCCTTGGCAGTGCCGAAGCCGCAAATACCGTAATGGCACATGCGTTGATACTGCGACACGATGACGACGTCGCGAACATCATCATCGTCGATATCCGCATCGATGACATGCTTCTTCGCCTCTTTGACGAGGCCTTCCATGCCCTTGCAATGCTCTTTCTCGCTCTCGCCGCAATCCTTCAGCAGCTTCTCCAGGGTCGCGGTATGATCCTTGATACCCTCGGCAGCCTTGCTGAGACGTTCCTTGAGCTTGGGATCGCTCGCTTTGTCGGCCAGTTGGCTGACCATTTTCGACATCTGATCATTTGCAGACCAGTTGTCGGCCAGTTCTTCCTTGTAGCAATCTTCGAGGTTTTTCGGTGCAGACACAGTAGGCCTCCTTTTTGATGGCCATGAAAACCCACGGCAGCTTCTGATTGGGTAATCTCTGAGCGGGCCGTTTGGTTTCGAAAAATTTTAATCCAAGGAAATTAGGCGTATAGCTGTAGATCGGATATGCTGGGATGGCTTGGCGATTGTCGCCTGCCGGCGGGTTGCGGCTTTCTTGACCGTGAGTTCCCGGAGGACGCCTCGTTCGTCAATTTCGAACTGGCGGCTGTGATCCATGGTCACGAGCATCAGCGGCTTCTCCGCGCCGAAGCAGGCCGGTTCGACCCGACCAGGCCGGTTTCGTCCAGCATTCGGAAGGTGGACGTAATGATCACCGATTTCGCCATGACGAAAATGACCGGCGCGGAACGGGTAAAAAAGGCGCGAGCGCATATCCCCGAGCTTAAAGTGATCGTCGCTTCGGGCTATGCCGATCTACCAGAGGGCAAAGCGCTTGACATGCCTCGGCTAGCCAAGCCCTATACCGATGCCGAACTCGCTAGCGCGATCGCTGTGCTTTTCTAGAGCGCGTGAAACTCTACGCTGAGCCGGGGGGATGGCGGCTTTCCCGATCACACTGGCCAAAAGCCGACTGTCCACTAACGGCCCAATTTACGTCATCGCGGCGAAGTCCGCTTTCGAGCCTTACCGTGCCGAAAGCCGCCAATCAGCTTGCCACCCAATTGCCGACATCGCCCCTGATCGCGCTAGGAAGCCGATCGGCGCCGAGCAACGCCTAGAGCTTGGGCTTGGGGGCCTGCTCGATACTTTGCCCTCTACCGAGCTCGTGACGCTCTCTCAGCTGCTCGTATCCGAGCTTGAGCGCCTCGATCCGCGTCGGCTCGCGGGCACGCAGTTCTGCGTTGTCGGCATATAGCCCGACCATCGTAGCCAGCTCGCGATATTCCGGATTGTTGCTCTCGCGCAGCTCGTCCGCCGCATCGCGAAAATACGCCATGCTCTTCTTCCAGACAGCACGCTGCGCATTCGTCCGGCGACATTCGACACCGCGCTCCGCAAGCGATCTTGCATAGGAATGATCGTCGATCACTGTGCGCGGCGCCTCCCCCTCCCCTCGCTCATATTTGCGCGCCATGTGATAGACAGCCTGGTGTCGGTTCGTGGGCTCGACCATGCGGAAAACGCACGGGGTTGCCTGCGCGGCAATCTGCCGTGCCTCCAGCTCCTGGGCGAACGTCTCACGCATCTGCCTAAGCTGCCACTTGTATGTCGTGAAAGCGCGATTGCGAGCACCCGCATTGGCCACCGCAACGTGAATATGCGGATGATCCGTATCCTCGTGCCGCGCCATGACATAATCGTGATCCTGAGCGATCTCGGCCATCGTATCGCGCACCGCATCATGCAAGCGCTCCGGGTCCGTTCCCTCCGGCATTGAAAAGACCAGTGCGACCGCCCGCGTCGCTTGGCGATCCGGCCATGCCTCCGCTGCCGCTTCATCCCACAGCGCAGCGAGGTCTTGTCGCTCATCTTTTTCCGCGATCAAAATGCCGTCCTGATCCTCAAGCGCGATTTTGCCGTTACGACTGATATAATCGAGGTGCGCGCTCAATTGCCCGGCATTGCTCTTTCGCCCCGATACCTTGACCATGACCTGCGGGGCCGGATCGACCATGCGTTTGAGGTGAGCCGCCCTCGCCGCCCCGGCCTTGCCAGCAAACAACGGCTTGGCACTCTTGGTCGGCACCGGACCTTGAAACGCTGGCTTGGCATATGGCGTCAGACGCGGGACGGTCGTGATCGGGATCGCTGGTGCCCCCGCCCCAATCCCCGGCTTCTTCTTGTATTCGCCGTTATCGGTCATGGTATGTCCCAATAGTCATAGTCGCCTTTGGCGGCCTGTCCCACGCCGGCCGCCAACGCTGCGATCTCTTCGGCCATCTCACTAAGGCGGCGCGCTTCGCGGAGGACATCGGGCGCATTGCCGCTCGTCTTCGCATACCGCATCGCCTTGGTCGCTTGGTTCATATTCAAACCAATCTTGCGAATTTGAAACCGCAGCGCTGAAAGCGCCTCGACCACCTCGTGGCGATACGGTCGATAGATACGCAGCTTGCGACGAACGAGCTGGCGCACCCAACTGGTCGCCGGAAGCCCCATTTGCTCCGCCGCCGCTTGAACCGCATCCGCCTCTTCCCGATTGAGACGCACGGAAAGTCGCGTCGACTTTAGCGGCCTCTCGGGTGCCAATGTGTCGCTGCCCTCAAAAGTATAACCGTTATACTCTTCGGGCGGCCTCTGCTGCCCCACCGCTTGTTCCACCAAACGTCTGACCCAGGGACCGCGCCCTTCAACGCCGCGAAGCGCATCGACGCGCGCCAAGAGGTCAGGCGGAAACAACACGGACACGGGCCGCAAATCATTCACGAGAGAGGGTGCCCAATTGTCATGCTGAAAGCCTGACATATTACCTTGACTGCCGCAAGGCCTATCCTGCCATAGCACCCTCTCTCACTTTTTCGTATAACGGTTATACTTTTCTCAGGACCAACCACCGCTAACGCTCATGCGAAAGCGTCCTATCAATTACCGCAAAATTACAGATGATATGCGACCTTCACGCCCAAACACGACCACCTACGACAGGCGCTCCAACGCGCGAAGTATCTCCATGATACTTCGCGCGTTGATCTCATCGGCAGTGTCGGGAGAACGCGGAAAGAAGAAATTTAGTCGAACAGCACGGGACGTTCGGCACCACCTTCATCGACCACCCAGGCGCGTGCGAACTTATAGCGCGTGCCATCGATCTCGATCTCCAACGGACCGCTCGACAAGGGCTGAACCTTCTCGGTCTTGCGCTTATCCGCAATGTCACGCCCGCCATCACCGGTTCCCTCGCCTTTATCGTCTGTGGTCGGTTTGGCTGGCGAGCTATCTTTCTTCTGGCCGGTCTCTTCCAACACGCGCTCATAGGCTGCTTTGACGCCCATCGAATCCGCCCATTCAATGTAGTCCGGGTTCTGGCCCAGTTTGAGATATTTTCCGACCATCTGCTTGGAAAGGCCAGACAGCTTGGCAATGTCGATCGCCTTCAAGCCGCTCTCCTTCGCCGCCACCATCGCCGGAATGATCTCGCTCGGTTTGAGGTTTTCGCGCTGCATGTTCTCGACGAGCTGGTCGATCTCCCGCTGAGCATCAACCTTGCGATCGTCGCGAATGGCCAGCACCGTTTCCAGCTTTGCGATCTTGGCCGCTCGCCAGCGCCGCTCGCCGGCGATGAGACGATACCGATCGCCCTCAAGCGGCTTGACCACGACAGGCTGTAACTGACCACGCGCTTTCATCGATGCCGCAAGCTCTTCGAGCTTTGCTGAATCAAACACCCTGCGCACATTGTTTGGGTCGGGTTCGATCTGGTCCACCGCCAGGTTCATCAATCGATCATCGGCCTTCTTCGGCGCGGGTTTCTTGGCCATCAGGCCCGAAAAATCATGTCCCATCGGCAGCTTCCATTCGAGTCTCGATCTCATTCATAGCAGCGCACATATCGTCGATTGCTCCGCTGCGAACGCCCTTGCGCCGCCAAACCGGTTGCTGGTCATCCATAGCCACTTCGATGTCGGTCAGATTATGAACAGTCGCATCAAGCAGCACCGGGCCGACCGCGGCGCGTACATCATCAAGCCTATCACGGTGAGACCGCGTTGCTAGGACTCGGTTAGCGAGCATCCCGACAACATGAATGGGGGTGTCGCGGTAGTCATTGGCAGCGCTGACGGTCTTGCCGACCTGCTCAGCGCCTTTCATCGAAAATAGCGCGGGCTCGATCGGAACAAGCAAACCGTCTGCCGCAAGCATAGAGGCCATGTTGATCCATCCCCAGTTTGGCGGATTATCGATCACGCAGACGTCGAAAAATTCATCGAGCTTCGCCAGCTCATCCACGAAGGTCTGGATATACGCGTTCGCTTCCGGCCCCAGCATCTCGCTCACACCGTCATCGGAGTGAAGTAAAGCGAGGCGGGGGAGGGCGGTCACGTCGATCTCGCCCGCCAACAGCTCGGACACGTGGCCAATCTCGCTGAAATCGCTGCCCAGCGCGCAACGCAGGTTCGATTGGCGATCCATATCGATCGCCAGCACCCGCAGATCCTTGTCGGCAAAATGCCAGGCAAGGTGCGCCGATATCGTGGTTTTGCCCACGCCGCCCTTTTCGACGTTTATGGCAATGCTCCGCATCGCTTGTCCCCTCAGAAATCGTCGTATCGGTTTTGAGTATAGGATGGATTGGTGATGCCGGGATTGCGAAGGCCTTCGACCGCCGCACCAACAAGGAACAACGTAATCACTGCGAAGCCGACCAAGCTTTGGTCGATATCGACGAACTTAAAAAAGATGTTCGCGATCCCGAAAAGGATGGCGAGCGGAATGAAGTTCCGCAGCACATAACCGATTACGCGGAGACTGGACTTCAGAACATAGACAAGCGCGGCGCCAAGATGGCTCCAAAAACTACGGTTGCGCATGGTCAGCTCCTATTTTAATCGGTCGTTCGCCAGAACCGGCGACCGACAAAATCGAGCGCCATGTATCACCGTTATACTTAACCCACCGCGAAACGCAAAGCGATATTGCACAATTTCCAGAAACTGTTGATCAGTCAGATAGCGAAAGTATAACCGTTATACTCCTTCGCTCGCTAGCTCACATGCCCGGTCGAAAGACGTGGTTGCTTAGGGCGAAGATCGCAGGGACGGAAGGCTTCGTATGGCAGACGAAGACGGCAACACCACGACAATCATTCAAACAGGGCCGAAAAAGAACAGCTTCCAAAGCGGCCTCGGCTGTCTGAGCACGCTATCTCTGATCGTGCTCGGGATCGGAATCCTTCTGTTGGTCGCCAACGCTGGTAGAGAGGAAACTTCCGGGGACGCCGAGACCACGGAAGTAAATGAAAGTGAGGGCGAGCCGGATCGTCCAACGGCGCGGGGAGGGCAGGGTAGGGTGCTTCGGGTTCCTCGGCCTGCCGCCGCCCGCTCCTCCTTCTCTTTGTCGAGCTGCTTGTGGATCGCCTGCCGACCTAAGCCGACCAGCTTCATGATCTTCGCGACCGCCATGGGCGGCTCTCGATCGCGCAGCTCGCACACCACTAAGCATCGCTCATTGTGCAGCAGTGATCGCGCATCATGAAAATTCATGGACCGGGATCCCAAGGGTCGATCACATCAAGCTTCGCTGCTTCAAACGGGCCGGTGTCTCGACTTGCAACCGCGAAACCATGCGTAGCTGTGATAGCAGCGATGAGGCCGTCGGCCAGCGGGAAAGCCTTTCCGGCTTCCCGCGCTGCGGTTGCGATGGTCGCGAAGCGACGTGCGGCAACATCATCGAATGCAAGAATGCGTCCCGGAAAAAGCTGCGCAATTCCTTCATACGCTTCATTCAATTGGTCCTTGCGATGCCCGGCAGCAATTACGGCAATACCGAACAGGATCTCCGCATGGGTAATCGCGGTAATGAACAACGTCGACGCGGCCTGCGCATCGAGCCAGCCAATCACTGCGGGGTTGGGGGAGGGCCGCATGGCCTCGGACACGACATTCGTGTCGAGAACAATCACTGGTCAAGCGCGATAGGCTTGTGCGGACGCCGCTCGCGCCCGGCTTCGATCGCGCCAACGTCATCATCGGACATGTCTAGCTTGCGACCCAGCGTGCGCAAGGCTTGCCCCATACGGAGACGACCCTCCGGCTTTACAGCCGCGGCCAATATCTCCCTCACTTCTGCCTCGGTACTCCGGCCACGATCGATTGCGCGTGCTTTCAACGCACGATGCACATCGTCGGGAATGTTGCGAACGGTCAATGCTGGCATCGCCGTCTCTCCTCTTGATATCATTCACCGAGATTGATATCATCAGAGACATGCTGCGTCAAACGGTGAGAATGGCGCCGCATGGACCGTTTTCGTATTTCAGCGCGGAAATACGGTAGAACAAAATGGGTCCAGTTGCAATCGCAAGGGTGCAACCTGAACGGGGAACGCCAGCCATCTCGATCGCGATAACGACGGGAAAGGTTGCGAAGAAGCCAGACCATGAAAGACTTGCTAGGAAGCGCACGAACGCTGTCGGATCGATTTACCCGTGCGGCTCGCCTAGTTCCTGTCAGTCTCGCGAATAGCACGTGGTTATTGCCTTTCGCTGTGAACGGGAACTTTCCTGTCGACCCAACCGATTCCTCCAGATGGTTATCCTTTTTGCGAACGTCGAATGACAGATCTAAACGCGCTGACGATCATCGTGCTCCTGCTGGCGATCGTCCTTCGTGTCCTTGGGCAAAACGCTGAGGACGCTCGACGGTCGCGTTGGCTCACGCGGGGGAGCCTGATTGTAGGAGCCGCAGCGCTCGCGATGGCGATCTATGACATTCTGGATGGCTAAGCTAGTTGGCAGAGCTTACCTGGACTTATCGATGGCCGATCTGCACGTGTTGACACTCTAACCACGGTGCTGGTTGCTGGTTTACGAGAGAGGCTAAGATGGATGTATCGGCAGCACAGCGAGATATCGTGGCGGCATATATCAATGGCGCTCCCGGAGTTTTCGTTTCTGGCATGGTCTGGCTGATCGCTGGGATAGCGGCGCTCAGCCAGAATGCCGAGGTGGCATTTGCGGTGCTCTTTCTCGGCGGGATGTTAATTGTGCCAGGCTCACTTCTGATTGCTCGCATCATGTTCGGTGCTGACGAAATCTCATCGGACAATCCATTTCAACGCCTTGGGCTCGAAGCTACGATAGTGCTGTTCGCTGGTATTGTGATTGCTTACGCGCTTTTGCGCACTGAGCCCGAACTTGCCTTTCCCGCCTTGGCCATCGCAATCGGCGCGCGGTATTTCGCGTTCCGAACCATCTATGGCGAACCCACTTACTGGGTGCTGGGCGGCGCATTGACGTTGATTGGCACCGCAGCAATCCTGCGTATCGTACCGTTGTCGTTCGATCTCTTACTGCTCGTTGGCGGCACAGAATGCGCCTTCGCCGTGATTTTGCTTTGGCGGTGGAGGCGCAGGAAAGGGAAAGGGATAGAGGTGAAGCACAGGCCCCTTTAGCCAAAGAGCTTGATCTTCGTTCAGTACACGCCGAGCCTCTTGCTATTCCACGACGTCAGAAACGCCGTTACTCGTCTGGCACGATCGCGTCTTCGTATTCCGGATGATCGGGTCCGATACATTCCCCCTGAACACTGGCACTCGAGAACAGCGGATTGTCCGATTTGCGAGTTTCGCGCGGTAAAAAGCGCATGTTCTCGCCCATTTCGGCGCATTGCTCCACCAAATCCGCGCGCCCCTGATTGGCCAACACGGTCGAACAGCCACTTGCCATTACTGCGATCATTGCAAGGCAGGCGATCGGCATCTTGCGGTTCATTCGTACCCCCTCAACTGACAGCCTCGAACAGGCTCAAGTTGTCGGAGAAGTAGTACGGAAATGCTGATCCAGCAAGCAGGTTCGGCTTGAAGCCTTGGCGCGGCTTGGCCGAGCAGGATGCCTATTTCCTATCGTTTGGATCGTCATCCGGCCATACGAGCTTTTCGAGCAATTCCCCGTAGTTCTCGTACTAAGAGCGCTGCGTTTCTATACAGGAAAAACGCCGCCCAATTTGGGTATAGCTGGTTCGCACCTATGTGATTCAGTCATTGCTAACCACAAGTGGCCCCAAAGCCTTGATCCTTCGCAAACAATGAGGCCTGTGAAGGAGACATTGAATGCGATCTGCAGTGGCTTTACTAGCCTGCGCCGCAGCTATGATCTCGGGTCCGGCTGTGGCCCGAGAGACCGACGATCAGGTTCGCGAACGCCTGATACAGCAGTCCATCGCAGCATATTCGGGGAGCTGTCCATGTCCCTATAATACAGATCAGGCAGGCCGGAGATGTGGTGGCCGGAGCGCCTATAGTCGACCGGGTGGCGCGTCTCCGCTTTGCTACAAGAGCGACGTCAGCCAAGCGCAAGTAGAACGCAATCGCAGGCGATCCTAGTAGCTCACAAAAGTAGAAGCCCGCCCCGATCTGGCCGGAGCGGGTTCGGAAGTTGTCGGATCTTCCAGCAAGCTGGAAGCTCGTGAAGATTGTTGCCGGTCACTCCAACATTCTCGTGAAGTATCCATCACACGGTGTCGCCCGCGTTTTGGTCCTTGAACTCCTTCTCGATCCGGCCGATCGTCTGCCGGCTCGTCTCGAACTCGGCGGCCAGTTTCCTTTTGCTTTCACCGGCAGCAAGCTTCTCGGCAATGATCGCGCGATCGTCTGGTTGAACCCGCAGCGGCGGACCAAGCCGTTTCCCTTCGGCCTTCGCTCTTGCGAGCCCCGCATTGGTGCGCTCGATCAGAAGATCGCGTTCGAACTGCGCTACATGATTGATGACCCCCATGGTCATCTTCCCCGCAGCACTGGTGAGATCCACACCGCCGAGCGCGAGGCAATGGACCCGCACGCCTCGCCGGTCGAGATCGGCGACACACTTGCTGACATCCATGGCGTTGCGACCGAGCCGGTCGAGCTTCGTGACGACCAGAACGTCGTCCTCTTCCAACCGATCTAAGAGCTTCTGGAACTTCGGCCGCTCAAGCACAGCCGTACTGCCTGAGATGGTTTCCTCCACGATCCGACTTGGCCGGATCGAGAATCCAGCGGTCTCGATCTCCTGACGCTGGTTCTTAGTGGTTTGTTCCGTCGTGGAGACGCGCAAATAGGCAAAAGTTCGAGAAATGACCGTTCTCCCTGTCCGCAAACGCCTCAAACGGCTCGGACACTGTCCGCAACAGCTATAGGCAGGGTAGGGGACAGGTGCAATCGATAATGTCCACAAACGGTCGATTGTGGGCACGTGTCGATCTGTCTTGTGTCATGCCCACTGATATGCCACCTAACCTCGTAATGGCATATTAGATGAAAAGGTGAGCGCGGATGATAGTGGTTGATTTCAAAGTGGCTGCAAATGGCAGAATGGTCTTACCAAAGGCCATTCGCGACGCCATGGGCTTGCACGGCGAAGCCAAGGTGACAGCCATGGTCGATGGCGCGGGTGTTCGCTTGATGCCAATGAGCGAACGAGTGCGCCGCGCTCAGGAATTGTACCGTGATGCCATTTCAGATCCTCGCAGCACCGACGACTTCTTGCGCGATCGCAAGGAACAGTCGGCGCGTGACGATGAGCGCTTGGGGGAAGGGGGGAGGTGAGCGGGGTTGTTCTCGATGCCTCGGCTGTGCTGGCGCTCCTGCGGGGAGAGGCAGGGGCTGACGAAGTGGCATCGCACATTGGGAATGCTATACTCTCCGCTGTGAACCTGCAGGAGGTCGCAAAGGAGATGCTGCGCGAAGGGGCGGAGATGAAAGACATTCGCGTTATCTTGGACGAGCTCGGTCTCGAGGTGAGGGCTCACGACGCCGAGGCAGCTTACCAATCTGCGCAGTTGTTCGAGAAAACGAAGGAGTTCGGTCGAGGGATCGGGGATCGATCGTGTATGGCTCTGGGTCTGCAGCTGAAACTTCCCGTCCTCACCGCGGATAGAGAATGGCAGAAGGTGAAGATCAGGGGCCTGAAGCTGCACCATTTGCGATAGCGGGGAACCCTGCCCGCTAAATCATTCATGTCTTGCCCAGGGCCTGCCGCTGAACGTTGCGATAGGGTCTAGACCGGCCCCGAATAGCGTTACAATCGCGCAAACCCCATCCTCTCGCAATGGTGGAGCTGTTTCACCCTGTCGTTGCGTTTGGGTATACCCTAACGAGCGGCGCATTGTGGGTGGGTTTTGCGACAGTCGGCTTTACGACTTGATTGCTAAAAAGCAGACAATCAGAGCGCTTGGGATAGCGGCAAGATGTGATCTCTTGTAAGAGGTGGAAGCGGCAAAGCCTCAGCCTCAACATGGCTTACCCAAACCGCATGACTGGGGCTGCCTGATGCGCGCGGATTATTCCGACGGTTCGTTCTTGATCCGGTATGCTAAACATTATGGTTTGGGCGTTCGTTTTGTCGCCGGGAGTTCTGCTTGGCGCACGGTCTCGAACTCGGACTATATCCACCTGTCGATCGGGACCGATAATCATCCGTACTGGGCGAGCAGGGGTGACACGCGATACGCCGAGCCCAGACGTCTCGAGAACGCTGGCATCGTAGAATTCGACCTCTCCGATGATTTGCTCTTTCCATGGCTGTTTCAAAACCAGAATCTGGTCCTCACCCCTGAAAGCATGCCATCGGTCACCTTCCAGATTGACAAAGCTCTGGACGCTATGGAGCTGACCGCCTCATGCGCCTTCGGCCACCCACATTCAGACAATACTCGAACCTGACGACTGGATCGGCTCATGGAGCGATGTTGGCGATAAGCGCCGCTACTATGGCGGTAGACTGCACGTTATGGCCTGTCTTTTCATGAATGCCATTCACTGCTAGTCGCTCTTCGGTTTTTCAATGTGGGAGGGTTGGGTGATTGGCCGGTTCGAGCGAAGAAAAGATAGCTGAGCTTGAGGCCAAGCTGCTTGCTGCCGAGCAAGGGCAAAAAACGACTTCCCAGGCCCTAGCGAGCGCCGAAAATCGTATCTACCATTTGGAGGCTGTTCTCGAAACAGTTCCTGTCGGCGTGGTTCTGGCCGATGAAAAAGGCGAGATTTTTCATGGGAACAGCTTTGTCGAAGAGCTGATCCGCCATCCCGTCCTGCATTCGGATGATGTTGACTCCTATGGCGAGTGGATCTCATTCCATGAGGACGGGCGCCGGGTCGAAAGCCACGAATACCCGCTTTCACGCGTTGTGCGCGATGGAGAGGAACGGTCTGAGCTGGATGTTCATTACCAGCGGGGCGATGGAACACGTTTCTGGATGCGCATCATTGGCAGGCCGATCTTCGACAGCGAAGGGAAGCGGATCGGCGCTTCGGTTGCCCTGATCGACATCGACCGCGAACGCCAATTGCAAAATGGCCAGCAAATTCTGATCGGCGAACTGAACCACCGGGTGAAGAACGCCTTCAGTGTGGTGAAGGCGATCGTCAATCAATCGCTGCGATCGCTGACCGTCGATGATACCTTGCGAGCCACGATCGATGAACGCCTCGATGCGTATGCGCGGGCGCACTCGAAACTGATCGGGACACAGTGGGATAGAGCTCCGGTCGACGAAGTCATCTGCGATATTGTAGAGCGCACGGCACCAGGGCGGATTAGCTGCGACGGGCCCGAAGTCTCGCTCCCTTCGCGCCAAGCGCTTGCGCTCTCGATGGCAACCTATGAGCTTTCGACGAACGCAACGAAGTACGGTGCGCTCTCTGTTCCGGAAGGCACAGTTTCGATCCGCTGGTTCGTTGACCAAAATGCGACACAGCCGCAGCTTCGCATCGAATGGATGGAACGCGGCGGACCACCGCCCGTTAGTCCCACTACGAAGGGATTTGGCGCGTTCATAATTGATCGCGCGATTGCAATGGAAACGTCTGGTGAGGTTGACATAGCCTATCCAGGCGAGGGATTTGAATGGCGACTTACCATGCCGATACACAATGCGGAAGCGAACCCGCAAACCGCACAAAGCGCATCCTGATCGTCGAAGATGAGATTATGCTGGCTTTGGATGTGGCCGACACACTTGAAGACGCAGGCTATATGGTGGTCGGTCCGTGTGTAAGGCTTAACGACGCCGAGAAAGTCTCCGCGAACGAGGAACTCAACGGGGCTTTGCTCGATGTGAATCTAGGCGAAGGCAAGACATCTGAACCAGTAGCTAGCCTCTTGCGGCAGCGCGGCATTCCGTTTGCCTTCATAACCGCTTACAGTGCCTTGAACATCAACGGTTTGCGGAATGACGATGTGGTTATTCGCAAGCCGGTATCACGGTCGCAAATCCTCGAAGCAATTGCTGGTTGGTGAAGCGGGCTTGCGCGCTACCAATTAAAGCTATCTTGCCTTGATATTGAACAAGTCGTGGTTTGGAAGGGCGTCAGGTGACTGCCGGAGCCCAAGGCGGCTCCGGCAGCACAATCGTTCGATTACCAATAGCGCGGTGTACCGTAATACTCGTAGACTTCATCGCGATGGCGGTGGTCGGAAAGGGCCTGGTCGCGATCGCTGGCCTGGAACGATGGGGCGTTCTTGAGCTCTTCCTCGGTCACGCTGAGCTTGTACCCACCCTCGTTCTCATCATAGTCGAGGTTCTGCCAGGGAACAGCATGCCGGCTGCCGCCCATGCCCAGGAAACCGCCCACATCGACAATGGCTTCTCGGGCCTGGCCGCTTCGCTTCTCGATCATAATACAATCCACCGACCCAATCTTGTCGCCATTGGATCCGTACACCGCGGTTCCCTCCACGCGATCGCTTGAAATACAGTTCTGTGAGGTCTGTTGCTGCCCTTGCATGGCTATCATCTCCCTTTTTCGAAACGTTCGCGCGTCAGCGTCAGCGGGATTGCCGACGCCTGCTCAACGTCGTGCAAGATCAACGTTTAGGACCCGTTTTGGTGGCGAGGGATACCGCCTCCATAAGACCAACCGAGACCGAAGCACGTTTAGGCGCTTGAAGCGGCTCGGGTTCACCAACATTCTATAGGTTAATTCACCCTCAAGTTGATCCCCATCGTATGTCGACACAGCCCGGTCATCTTCAGGCTCGAAGTGGACGGCGAACATTCGCTCGCAACGGCACCCGGGCTTCCTGGGCCGCCCCTCTTTCCCTTTGCAATCGAAAATTTTGGAACAAGCTGGTGCAAAAGCCGCTGTTGTTGCAGTGATCGCAAGACCCGATCGCCTTGTCCAATCGCTGACCGCGCCAATATCCGGAGAATACCGCAATGGCCGAGATTCCCGTCGAGAAGAAATCGTCCTACACTTGGCTATGGATTTTGCTGTTGCTGTTGTTGGCTGCGGCTTTCTTTTGGTGGTTGCTCTCTTCCGGAGATGCTGATCCAAACGTCCCCGATACTAGTCCGATCGCTGGTGAGAATAGGGATGCTTACCGAACGAGCGTCGATGATGGAGTGCCGCTCAGCGCACCAGTAGGCGACAATAGCAATGCTCTAACCGATCTTGCGACCCTTAGCTCTCTCGCCGCAATGATCGGAAGCGAGGTCGATCTCGAGAATGTCGCGGTCAACCGCGTAATTGGCGATATGGCTTTCACTGTCGGCGAAGGGGGTAGCGAAACCCTCGTGCGCTTCGACGAGGTCCATACGCCGGAGACGCAACGCGAAGGGCTGGTCGATATCAATCCCGGTTCGCGCGTCGACATTGTTGGCGAGGTGCTCGAGCTGGATCTGGCAAACATGCCGGACACGGTTCGCGCTGATCTTGATGATGCCGGCGAAGCTTACATTCGCGCGCACCGTGTTAACGTAATCAATGGCGGAGAAACACCATGAAGCATGATGATCGGTTCGCAGAGCTGGATACGCTTTCCAACTGGGAGCTCGTGCACGAAAAGCAGGATATTCGCGGGTGGGCGGTCCGGTCGATGAACGGCGAAAATTATGGCAAGATCGAGGATATGCTCGTCGATAAAGAGCACGAGCATGTTCTCGCCGTTCGCATGGACGATGGTCGTCTGGTTGCTGTCGAGCATCTCGACATCAAAGATAATCATGTGGTCTACCGCGATGATGTAGCGGCATCGCCCGTCGCATACCACAAAGTGCGCAGCAGGCAGCGTGATCAAAACTAAAGCTTGGTAGCGTTGATGTTGGGCTTCGATCGGGTCCGATACATCGTGTGTTGATCTTTGATACTGGCGATGCGCCTGGACCAACAGCGTACTCAAACCGCTATCTAGTCCATAAGCCACCTGCAATGGACCATCGGTCGTGCACCGACGAGAGGCCCTGGACAGCCTTCGCGCTCGTGGCGCATTCGCACCTCTTCAAGCCCGATTTCGCGCGTGGGTGCAAAGCCGCTCTGATCGTGAATGATGATGTTGAATTGGCAGCTCCAGACCCAAGTCGGCCCGCTAGGGAAGATGGTGGTGTAAGTGATGCGCCCGATGCGCTTGCCATGCCAGAACACGCTGCGATCGAGCTGGGCGCTGTAGGGTTGGTCCTTCCAGCACGCGCGATGCGAATAGGCATTGCCCGAATCTCTCACCGCCCTCGTCATTTTCGCGGATAGAACAAAGTTGGAACGTGCCTGCAAGCGAGAGATTGTCGCAACCATCCTTTTCAAGCGTTCTGGTTTCGTTCTATCGGTGCTCGATGTCCTCCATCCGGCTGCGCACGATCTCTGACTTCATTCATCACGATATCCTGGTGCAGGTCTTCTGCCGCTCCTGCGGCCATCGCCAGGAACTCGATCCGACCCATCTCTATCACCTGTTCGTGAAACGAGGGTGGACCTTACACCTGCACAGTGCGCAGCGCCGGTTCCGGTGTGCGAAATGCCGAACACAGAATGCGGAACTGCAAGCGGGCGGACTGGTTAAGAAGACCGCAAGCGAGAGGTGATCTATCTGCAATCTGTATCGCATGTCGAAGAGCGTCGATGAAGTGGCACGCTGGTTTGGCGTTGCGGGAACCGGTCTGGGATCGAACGTGGGAGAGGAAATCTATCCCGGCCATCCCGGCCATGTCGTTGCCGACAATGCCGTCCGGCAAATGTCCTGGGGCTTTCCGCTCGTACTCAAAAGCAAGAAGACCGGCGAACCCTTGAAGCCGAAGCCGGTCAACAATGCCCGGACCGATAAGCTCGACAGCTTCATGTGGCGCTCCAGCTTTGCCGAACGCCGCTGCCTTATCCCGATGACGGCATGGGCCGAAGCCGAAGGCGAGAAGGGCGCAAAGACGCGAACCTGGCTCTCGCTGCCGGGACAAGAGCTGTTTGCCTGTGCCGGCATTTGGCGCAGCAGCGATGAATGGGGCGAGGTCTACTCAATGGTGATGACCGATGCGGCCGATAGCATTGCCCAGGTCCACAACCGAATGCCGGTGCTGCTCGTGCGCGAAGCTTATGAGCAATGGTTGGAGGGCAGCGTCGATGAAGCTCGATCGCTGTGTCGACCGTTCGGCGGTGCGATCGCTATCGAGCGAACCAAGGATCGCTGGGTACGGAGCTGATAGCTCAACGCTCCATGAAGGTGCCCTTGCCGCCGCAATAGGTGCCCACCACGATGCCGGCATCCCAATGCCCCGACAGAATGCCCTTACGGTTGATGCTTCCGACCATTTTCCTGCGCGCGGCCAAGAGCCGCGCGCGTCGGGTATCGCGGTCCACCAGGTCGCAGTGAAGATCTGTAATGAAGAGAAGCGGGCGCATGATTAACATCTGAAACCAATGCGCTCGGTCGGTCAAGGCGACGTTGCTGGCGCTTGTCTCTACCAGCCTCTGTGGTTGAAATAGGCAGCGTATGTCGTGGAACCCGGCGCGGACGACATTGCTGCGCAAGAGACCCATGTGATCTCGCTGTCCCTGTTACCGCGAGTGAGCCAGCATTTGCCTTCCGCCTCGCGCTCGTCGTGGCCGGAAGCCTGCATGGTGCGCACCACCATCTCATCGCCTGTAAACGCGCCGTCAAACCGCACGGAAAGCCGCTCGCGACGATCCAGATAGACGATCGAGCTGTTCGCCCCGTCCCGATTGAGGATCACGTATCGGCATTGGGCCAAGCCCGACAGTCCCGGGCGGGGGGCATTGTTGTTACCGCACGTCCCCTTCAGCTTTAGTGCCTCCTGCTGCGCCGTGGCTGGCGCGACGGCCACCGCAATGCCGCTCAAAGCGGCGATCGCGGTCAAGCTGAAAGCGCCGACCAAGGTTCGATGACCGATCATGGAAACGTGATTTCCTTTCTCCAGCGGCGAGCGTATCGGAATCTGGCATCAATGCGCGCGATCGGTCGAGCCGGATCGCAGCCTAGCCTCAATCGCTACGAAAAAGCCCCGCAACGGGGGACGGTGCGGGGCTATCAAGTCGAGCATCCAGGGACGAACACTCATTTCTCGTCGGCTTTCTCTCCGGGGGGGTCGTTGGGGTTGGGTTGGAGGAAAGCCTTTGTGTCAGGGCGCCGGGGGCGGATACCCTTGATGCGTTTGAAATAATTCGCTCTGTTGCGAATGCAAGTGATTTGCGATGAGTTGCGGCCCCGCCCCCCGAGCGGGGCCGCATCGTTCGCGCTGCGCCGATCAAGCACTCGCGATCGAAGCTGAAAATGGGTGTCCGGGAGCATCGCCACGATGCTCCCGGACAGCCGATCTGCCCTGGCTTCCCACTAGGCAGATCGGCGTCGCCTCATGTCGGATCGGGCGAACCATCGCCGTCCGTATCATAAGAATCAGGTGCTCCGTCTCCATCTATATCCCAGGTATCGGCCTGTCCATCACCGTCCGTGTCCCAGGCATCCATCGACCCGTCGCCATTGCTGTCGATCGTGGGCGGATTGGAGGCTTCGGCAGCGGGTCCGGTCTCTGCACCGGGTGCAGCTCCGGGATCGTCGGGCTGACCGTCGCCGTCGGCATCCACCGCATCGGGTCGCCCGTCGCCATCGGTATCCCAGGTATCGGCCTGTCCATCGCCGCGCTGATCCCAGGCGTCCATCACTCCGTCACCGTCCGTGTCGATGGTCGGCTCGGGAATGGCGCTTTCCGCAGGCGGCGGCGCTTCGTCCATGGCCCCTGTATCCTGTGCGAATGCCGGTGACGTTGCGATCAAACCGCCAGCAGCGGCGGTGGTGAGCATCAATTTCATATTCATTTTCAATGTCCTTCTTTGCGACTTGGGATTTCAGTCATGCGCCGGTCAGATGAACGGCAGCTATGAGATGCGTTGGGGTGTGGCTCGGAAACGACACCCGTCGGTCTTTGCGATGATGCGAGGCGAGCGAGCGGCCAGCTCGGGCGCCGCAGTCGTCACATTTCGGGTTCAGCAGGTTCCATCGCTTCCGGGTCGGCTGCGGGATCGATGTCGGCCTCCTCTTCGACTGGAGCTTCTTCGACCATAGGATCGGCGCTCTCATCGACCGGCTCGCCCATCGGAGCGCTCAGCTCTTCGGGCGCTTCATCGACGTCGACCGGGGGCGGCATATCTTCGACGACTTCGGTGTCGTCGATCATTGCGCCGCCATCATCTTCGGGCAGGACCGGTTCTTCATCCGGCACTTCGCACGCGGACAGGGAAAAAAGAATCGATGCGGCGATGGCCGCGGTAAGGTGTTGGCGTCTCATGCGATCTCCGTGATTGGAGCGCGCATTCATGGGCTGTTCGATTGCGAAGTCGAGAGAGCCGACACATTGTCGCCCCAATTTCGCCACGATCCGCCGGGGCCTGTGCATGGCCTGCGATAAAGCTGGATCGCGTTCACGTCTGGGATGGCAGGACGCGTCGATCCGGCAATCCCCGCCTACTTCTTCTTTTCCGCGAAGAACGGGAAATCAGTCTGGCCCGTAGGGCCAGTCATTATGCGCCCGAAGGGCGCTCGAACGGGATCGTGGTTTTAGGAACTTTCGTTGTTGAGCTTATAATTGCGTGGATTGCGTTCGCGCGATTTTAAGAACCGGTTGTTCGATCCGGTGTTCATTATTTGTGCCACGTTATCCACAGGTCGCTGGGTGTTAATAAGGGTTAAGGTTGGTGTTAAGGGAATTCGCCGCGAAAATTTAATCGAACAATTCAATGTGTTACAATCGTTTCGAGATGCTCGCGGTTCCTAAAACCACGAATCTTGGTTCCTGAAACCACGAATCTCGGTTCCTGAAACCACGAAACGATTGACTTCGGTTCCTGAAACCACGAAGCTGCCGTAAGGTTCTTAAAACCACGAAACGCATTTGGGATCGCAACAACCATGACGGCATCGCAACCGCATCCGTTAAATGTCTCGCTTCAAGCGTTAGAGGTAGACGAGACCGGCGAACTCGCTGATCCTTCGCAAAACGCGCCATCGGTTCGCATATCCCCCGAGCTGCTCCCCACGACACATTTGATGGATGATCGTTACCCCCAGGACAATCTCTTCATCTGCGATGTTCAGGATGCGGTTCTCAAAGATCTATGCGAGATGATGGAACACCCGTTCTATTCGCTATCGAAGAAACCGGAAACCAAAGTCCGCAAATACGAACACAACGGCAACTGGCTCCGTGTAACGCCCAGTGTCCATGGTCTGGCAACAATCTACGACAAAGATATTCTCATCTATTGTATTTCGCAGATTATGACGAAGCTCAATCGTGGCGAAAAAGTTAGCAAGCGGGTCAGCATCAATACACATGATCTTTTAGTCTTTACTAATCGTGGGACATCCGGGCGTGATTACATGGCGATTGCTGACGCCCTTGAACGCTTGGGCGGAACGCGAATCTCCACGAACATCAGAACGGGCGACACAGAAAAATTTACGACTTTCGGCCTCATTGATATGGGCTCAATTGAACGAAAACACGGTATTGACGGACGCCTCATGTCAATGGAAATTGACCTGTCAGACTGGATTTTCGATGCGATCCGCGAAAGCTCGGTCCTGACCCTGCACCGCGATTATTTTCGTCTGCGCAAGCCATTGGAGCGGCGGCTTTATGAACTTGCGCGCAAGCATTGTGGTCAAAAACCGCAATGGCGATGTTCCGTCGCGCTGCTGCATAAAAAATCAGGCTCCAAAAGTCCCGAAAAGAAATTTCGGTTCCTAGTCCGCGATGTTGCAAAGAACGATCACCTACCCGACTACATGGTAGAATTTGTCGAAGATCGCGACCAAGTGCTTTTCATCAATCGCAACACGATGCCGATGTGTGTGGATCACAAGGAAAGCGCTGGAGATGGCAGTTCGATTGTCGACCGCCTATCGGCAGACATCAACGAAAGCGCCCGCCCATTGGTGCCTGGTTGGGATATCTATCACGTCCGCAACGTCTTCGCCTCCTGGTGGGCGCAAGCCGACCGGCCCCAAGTGAAAAATCCCGACGCACTTTTTCTCAAATTTTGCCGATCCTTCTTTGCCAAGAATGGTCGGCCGATCTGATGACGGTCGACCCGGTATCTAAAACCCCGAGTCCAAATTCTGTGCTAACGCAGCTCGAACAGCGCGCGGAAAAGGAAATGGTCCAGCGCTATCGGCGCGCGCTTGAAGATATCGCCATGCACTCGCACGATTTTGAATCCGCTCAGATCGCCAGCGTCGCGCTCGGAGGCGAGGTTCCCTGCACTCACTGCGGCAACGGTCGCAACAGCAGCGCTCACGCGACATACTGCCATCATCTTCGCGTCGCTGTGTGAAATATCGAAAGGGCTTGCCAAGCCTAAAAATTGATCCGTTGGCGAATGAAGCTCGCGGCGAGGATGTTGATGCCAATCTGGCCGACGCAAGTCACCGATGACAGCCGATCATCGATGTAGAGTATGCGGCAATCCCCGGTCGCCTCACGACTTTCGCGACCGCGAGTGGTGAGACTCTGAACGGTCATCTCATTGCCCTTCAAGACACCATCATAGCGAATTGTCAGTCCGTCTAAGCTGTTGAGATAGATGATCGAACCCGCATTGCCGTTACGCTCGATCGATAGCGATCGACAGTTGGCAAACGTGACTTGTGGGGGCGCATTCTCGATCTGCGGTCCATAATCGCATCGGCCTTCGTAGCGATTGATCTCGCCGTCGCGCTGGACGTGCGCCGGAACCGCGAACGCCGCGCCAACCAGCGCAGCCAAAGTGACGGATTTGGCGGCGATTGCGATCACGGAAAGTTGATTTCCCTTCGTGCGCGAAGCGCGGTTCAATTTTCATACCCGCTCGATGGCGAGCCGGTGGAGGGCACCGCCCTCCAGCTTACTCACATAGGAGAAACGCCATGAAGATGGTCTTAACCGCCCTGTCAGCCGTGGGCTTCGCGCTCACACTCGTCAGCCCCTCATTTGCGGCAACCGTTGCACCGTCCAGCTATCCGTTCATTCTCAAGGGAGGCGGAAATCTCATTCAGGGCAGCACCATCTGGGTCTGCGGTTGGACCCTGGAAGCGCGAACCACCTCGTCGTCGGGTGGCTCAATCTTGGGCGGCGTCGGGGACATCAATCCGGGTTGTGGGCAGATCAGGGTAGGTCCAACGACATGGTCGGTAACTTCGGCAACAACCGGAGTTTTTGAAGGCCTGAGGATCACCGGTGGTGGCGTTTCGTGCTCCACCTCGGTCGATGTGCCCTTCATAATCCAAAAAGAAGGCAACAGAGTTACGTCGTTCCTTTTCGAATTCGCGTCCTTCGGAAGCGGTTGCAATTACAACGCCCAATTGAGCGCTGACGCTGATTTGAACGTCCTGCCCTAATCAGCAGTGCCCTGATCGTGTTCAGGCGCGAGAGCTCCTACTCTGAACGAAAAGAGGCCCGCTCACGCGGGCCTCTCGAAGATTCGCGGATAAGGGAAGGTAAGGCCTAGGACAGGAACAACGCTGCCACCGCTGCGCCTGCGCCAAGCAAAGCCGCGATCATCACACCGGCCTGCACCACCAGCTTGGCGGGCTCTAGGCTCGTTTCCTTCTGGCGCTGGTCGATCTCAGCCATATGCCGCTTGATGCTCGCAAGCTGCTCCTGCAAGTCCAGCTCTTGGGGGTCTAGTTGAGTAGCCATGATGTTCTCCATATAGTCGGTAAGAGTTAAAGTTCCAAACGATTGCCGAACCCCGGCTCATCGCACGCCATGAACAGCGGTGTGCTGCTCTCATCGTCCTGCGGGGCCGGGGACCGCAAGGGCGCTGCAAGTCGCAAGGCAAGCTCGATCCGTGCCCGTTCTCCGTCGATCCGCTCACGCGTTTCCGGCAATTCAAACAGCGCCGCCATCTTCTTTGTCCTTCCTTCAAATAGGGCCAATGCCCGGTTCCACATAGAACCGGGAACGGCCTTCGCCGAGAACAGCCGGGAATTGGCAATCAGGGGCGAGCTGGCGGGAGGGGGATCACCCGGTTTGCAGCGGAGCGAAGCGCAGTGAAAACCGGGGACACCCGCCAGGCGCGCAAAGCGAGGCGAAGCCGAGACTGCTTGCCCCTTGCCAAGGGGGCGCTGTGCCCCCAACCCCGCCGCAGGCGGGCAGCAGGAACGGGCTGCAACGCAGCCCTGCCGCGCCCCAGCTCGGCAACGCGCAGCGCGAGTGTGAAAACACGATAGATGACGCGCCTGTGTGAAATGACGATCGCGATAGCGGGGCCGGAAATACCGGCCCCGCCCCTCGCACCCTACCGCGCCACGGCGTAGGGAAGCCAGTCGCGACCCGCGAGCCGGTTGGCGCATTCCTCGGCCAGTGCAGGCTTTTTCAGGGTCTTGCAATTGTTGGCCACGTCCTCGCCCAGCTCGTCGCGCAGAATGTCGAGCATGACCGGCTTGCGCAGCTTGGCGAAGAACGCCGCATCGGGCTTCCATTGCCGCCCCAGCGGCGCGATCGCCGCGCTCGGATCGTCGCCGCGCACAGGGGTCAGATGAAGCGCGGTCAGCGCCGCCAGCAACGCCATGCGCTGCTCGGCACTCATCGCCGCAATCTGCTCGCGCACATCGTCGGCCTCGATCTGATCGATCACCGCCAGCGCATCCTCGATACCGAGCGGCATATCGCCGGCGATCTCGACCGCATCCTTGCGCAGGGTGGGCGTGTCCAGATGGACCCCGACACAGCGATCATTCCAGCTATGCCGCCAAGTCTCCACCATCGAAGTGAGCAACAAGGTCAGGGCAAGCTCGGGATCGCGGGCGACCTGCTGCTGCACCGCTATCGTCTGCAAGGTGGTAAGCTGCTCGACTAAGGACGCGGAATAGGAAGGTTGATCGGCCTTGGCCTGCTCGGCTTCCTGCACCGGCTTGGACTTCACGCTCGCACGGGTCTGCAATGCGCCCTTGTGATCGATGATGAGCGACAGATCAGCTTCACCCTTTAACGCATCGCTGAAATAGGCCAGCGGCGCGCGTAGCTCGCGCAGCTTGTGTTCCGCCTCATAGGTGTCGGCGTATTCGTCGTCGGCATCGGCCCGCGCAATCTCGTCGGCCACCTGCTTCTCAAGCGCTGCGATCTTCCCCGCCACCTTCTTGCTCGGCTCGTGCATCGCATCGGGCCGTGCGGTGTCATGGGCATAGCTATGATACGCGTTCTCAAGATCGTAGCTGACCTTGGCCCACCCTTCGGCGCGCTGCGCGTCGGCTGCCGCCTCGATGGCGTCCACCGTCAGCTTCAACAGCAATTCGGGATCATCGACGAACGCCGTATCGCCGAACAGGTCGCTGCTAATCGTGCCGCCCGCCGCCTCGTATGCCTCGCGGCCCACGAACCGATAGAAGCGATGATCGCTCTCCACCCTGCCCTCGGCAAGAGCATAGCGAATGGAATGCGCGTTATTCCCATGCGCCTCGTAAAGCCGCACCTGCTCCGCCTTGCTCGCCGCTCGGGTGAGCACCCGGGCGGTTTCGACACTAAGCTCGTCCTTCCCCATCGCCGCGATCAGGCGCTTGTCGAGCGAGGCCAGTTTGAGCATCTGCTTGACATAGGTCTTGCTCGCTCCGAACCGCGCTGCGATATCTTCGGGCGCATGGTCTTCGGCTTCCAACGCGCCGAACGCCCGGATGCAATCCGCCGGGTTCATATCCTCGCGCTGGATGTTCTCGGCGAGCGAGAGTTCCACCGCCTGACTGCGATCGCGAACCTGAACCGGCACGGCATAATCGCCCTCGATCCGCTTGTCCTTCTCCAGAACCCGCAGCGCGCGGTAGCGCCTGCCTCCGCCGACCACGTAGAACAGGTTCTCGTCCTGATAGACGATGCACGATTGCAGCACGCCATGCGCGGCGATGTCTTCTGCGAGCTGGTCGATGGCCTTGGGCTTGACCTTGCGCACGTTCTCCTTCGCCAAGCGCAACTCGCTCAACGCCACGGTCTGAACGTCGCTTGTAACAGTCTCGATCTTCATTGCTCTTTCCTTCCTTCAAAAATAGCCTTGCGAGGCGCTGGAAGCGCGCTGCGCGCCCGTGCGGGCGGGCATGGTGCTCCCAGCGCCTCGATGGCGCGCAAAGGCGGGGGGAGCGGGGTCAGGGACCGCGATCGGGCACCCGGACCCACGCGCAAGCGCAGCGAGCATGGGGAGGACGGTTCGATCGCGCGAAGCGAGGCGAAGCCGAGACCGTCCAGTCCTTGACCCTGCTGGGGGCGCGGCCCCTACCCGGCCGAAGGCCGGCACCAGGAACGAGCGGCAACGCTGCTCTCGCGCCTCGGCGCGATCAGCTCACCGCAAGGCCCTTTCCATTGGCCCGCACATCGGTTGAAAGTGACGCCTCCGACATGCCGGTGGGAAGCTCAGCAATGCTCCAATATGCGATATTGCCGTTCAAGCGCTATGTTGATTTTCAGGGCCGTTCGCGCCGGTTGGAATATTGGAGTTTCACACTCTTCAACGCTGTTGTTGCGACCGTTCTTATCGGGCTCGCATTCGCTCTTGAACCGACTGGCGATGAAGCGACTCTCGAAACATCGCTTGAAAACGTCGTCGCTGCCAATGCTGGTTCCCTGATCTTTCTCAGCCTGTTTGCGATCTACTTCCTCGCGATCCTGGTCCCGTCGATCGCAGTGGCGGTTCGCCGGTTGCACGATCGGAATCTGTCGGGTTGGTGGTATCTTGCCTTCGTTGTCGCAAGTCTTCTGCCACTCCTGGGCTTCATCGCCTCGATTGCCTTCATCATCTTCATGGCATTGCCTGACACGAACGGCGCAAACCGCTTCGGCCCGAACCCGAAAAGTTCCGGCAATGCCGGGGTGTTCGCTTGAACACGATATACGCGCTGGTATGCCAGACTAAGAAGGGTGGATGTCTCAATGCATCTAAATATCATTACAATAGTTAGTTTGGAAGACAAAGACGATTGCGAAGGCTTGTTGTAGTAAATGTTGCCTTCGATCGTCGCTCTCTGATCCTTCGGTTTTTACCGAAGCAGGATTGTTTGCCGCGTCTTGGCAATGACCTAGAGAGATTCGATCTATGCGTATTGCTCAAGTTGCTCCTCTTGCGGAAAGCTGTCCTCCGAAACTTTACGGTGGCACCGAGCGTATCGTTCATTTCCTAACCGACGAACTGGTTCGACAGGGGCACGATGTCACCTTGTTCGCATCAGGCGATTCACAGACCGAGGGCAAATTGGTCCCATGTGTTCCTCAGGCGCTACGGCTTGTGGATGGTGCATCGAACCTGATCCCATATCACGTGGGTATGGTCGAACAGATCCGTCGCCGCTTGGACCAATTTGATCTTGTGCATTTCCATATCGACCTGTTCCATTATGCCGCTATTCGCGAGTGGAATACGCCAACGGTGACAACGCTTCACGGTCGGCTCGACGTGCCGGGGCTCGATAGCTGCTATCGAGCTTTTCCTGACGTGCCCTTGGTGTCGATCTCTGACCATCAGCGCTCCCCTCTACCCCCAGTGAACTGGGTCCAAACCATCTATCACGGCTTGCCAGAAAACATGCTGCCTTTCGACCCCGACGGGGGTGACTATCTCGTTTTCCTTGGCCGCATCTCGCCAGAAAAAAGGCCGGACCGCGCCATTGAGATTGCGGTTCGAAGCGGGAAGCCGCTAAAGATCGCGGCGAAGGTCGATCTCGTCGATGTTGAATATTGGGAAACAGAAATTCGGCCGATGGTCGAGGCGTACGATAACGTCGAATATATTGGCGAGGTCGACGAAACCCAGAAAGCTGAACTGCTTGGGAAGGCAGCGGCGCTGGTATTTCCTATCGATTGGCCAGAGCCCTTCGGCTTGGTGATGATCGAAGCTCTGTCGTGCGGTACACCAGTCATCGCGTGGAGGAACGGCTCTGTTCCGGAAGTGATACAGGACGGGGTAAGCGGACGGATCGTCGAGAGCATTGAGGAAGCGGTAGCGGCGGTGAAGGTTGTCGTGGCAATGCCTCGCGCAGCAATACGCGAGCAATTCGACAAACGGTTCACCGCTGAACGCATGGCTCTTAATTACGTCGGAGTTTATGAGCGATTGATCAAAGAACGCTCCGTCGAACTCAATTCTGTCTCTCATCGAAACCTGCGAGAGGGACTGACAAAACGTGTTTCGGACGGATCGACCCATATGATGGCATCAACTCGTGCGTGATAGGCCCGCGGCAACCATCGGTCATTTGCTCAGCGATAAGCTCTCATGAACGAGAGCGAAGGCAAAACGAAACTAGCGAGCGAGCGCACCGACCTAGCAGAAGATCGAACTGTGTTAGCCAACGAACGAACGTTCGCGGGATGGATGCGCACCGGACTAGCGTGCGTCGGGATTGGAGTGGGCTTCAACGCGCTTTTCGGCAAAATGGAGCCAGCATGGATCCCAAAGGCGATCGCGACCTGCTTCATCGTGGCGGGCACGACCATATTCTATCTCGCCGAACGCAATGCATGTGCGGTTCTCGGCCGACTCGACACACACGCTGTCGAGCCGGTTCGTCGAATGAACCTGCGGCTTGTTGCCGCGATCCTTAGCGCGGGATCGTTGACCTTATTGGTCGGTTTGTGGTTCTTGATCTAATGCCATAGGAGCCAATCAACGCCGTGGGTCGTGCGTAATCATTCGTTACCGGTGACTGGCTCACCTTCTGCATCGTCTGGACCGTCAACATCTACCGTTGGCACTTCGACAGTTGTTGTTCCCGTTTCCACACTTGGTCCTTCGACATCAAACTCGGGGGCATTGCCACCATCGACGTCAACATCGGGCAGTTCGCCCTCTTCGGTCTGATCAATATCGCATGCCGTCAGACCTAAAAGCGCGGCTGCGGTGATGGCAGTGCCAATAATTCGGTTCATAGCTCGTTCTCCTCTACTCTTCTGAAAATATTCAACCGAAACCATTCGGCCCTCGATTTGGTCACGGCATTTGAAACGGCGCGAGTAAGGTTCATGAACTCGCGATGGGCTCGCTATCGGATTTTTTCGACTTAGGGGACGGTTGATCGGATCTAGCCTTTGCCGTCATCGTGGTATCGCTATCGCTCGAAGCGGTTGGAGGTTTATTCGCTACTGCGCTAATTTCTTGCCGACCGCCTTTCCGACGATTGAAATATTTGAACCCTAAGAAGCCAGCAGTGCCGAGGGCCACCAAACGCATAAGCATAAGCACATTCCTTCTTGCCAGCTAAACGGGTCGGCTCGTTGGTAACACGCGCCCTATGAGGAAAATCGCGGGCGCTCGGCCCCCATTAAAGGTGCCGGCCGATAGAAAACCTGTTGATCCTCGATCTCCAAATGCTCAACTCCACAAGCCTGTCGATCCTCCAAACGCACCGCAACGACCTCTTCCTGAGCGAGATCGACAATCATTTCCTCGATGATGCCGATCAACAATCCGGACCGGTCCACCAGCTCGGATCCACGAATATCCTGGTTCTCGTCTTCAAGCGACCACTCGCCAAGATGCTCCAGATTATCGAACCGATCATCATGTTCCATCGCTAAGCTCCGTCGAACCATTCTCGGGCTTGCTGCTCAAGATTTCGATATCGTTCTCATGAACAATCAGGAAGATATCCTGATCCGACAGAATGTTAAGGGTATCATCTTCAAGCGGCTCTCCAGGAAAGTCGCCCAAAAACGTCTTGTCGCGCAGCATTCCGTTTTCGACCCGCAAGGTCTGTCCTGAATTGATATCAACCGGAACCTCTTCGGGGCCATCGATGATCACGGCAAACATGCGCGCATCATCTTGTGCGATCCAGAACCCCCGGTCAGTGGGAACCGAAGGAACGGCAACCTCGCCGGCAAAATCATCCCGGCCTGCGAAGTCTAATGGACGATCCAGGACATCGACTAGCCCATAGGACGTTGCGGCCGAAGCCAAGGTAGCGTTTGTGGCAGCATCTCTGACCTCTCCAGGTTCAAAAGCCCTATCAACCTCCGAACCAGCGTTCACGGTGGCACTCTCCTCTTCGGGGGCCATTACCCATAGAAAAACCAGAAGAGCTGCAAGCAGCCCAAGGGCAAGCAACACCCAGGGCCAAACCGAGGATTTTTTTTCGACGGGAATGTTTGCCATAACACTGCGCTTCCTCTCGTCCAAACTGATGATGGAGACAATCATCCCCAAACGGTCGTAAGCGGCACTCAGGGCTATTCTTAATGAATATCAACCGGTAATAGCGGTGGTGAGTTCGTATCGCAGAACCGCCATCGCCCTGGCACGCTGCGGCACGTGCTCTAATCTCGTGCCATGTTGAGATACCGCTACGTCTATTACTAGGCTCTGTCGGTTTGGCGCTGGGGCGGTCGGTCGCGCGTTTGAGAGGTCAGCACTTTGCGAACAAGATAGCGCCACACACCCCAAAGATTGATTGCCAACAGCACAGCATTCATCGCCGCAATGGGATAGGCCTCTTCACTCAAACCCGATATGATCCAGAGGATCGATACCACGCTAAAGAGTACAAAGCCCCAGCCTGTTATTTTTCGACCAAGATCGACCGCGATGAGCGTTGCCGCCAAAATCGTACCAATCGATGCGGCCCATTCCAAGATACCGTTCATGCAATGCCCAACCACCGGATAACGAGTTTGTATCCAACCTGATGTTTATTGCATGGCCAAAAATTGGGCGTAGCCTACGCAACTTTATCGATCCCGCAAAATCCTGTGCCTTCACCTGCAAGGGGGCAAGCTCATCGTCGAAATGCCCACGCCTTAGCTTGCTCCAGCTCTCCTTCAGGAAAGGTTGCTGATTCCAAGGGGAGAATGGACCCAAACGCTTCAATTGCCCCGTCCGCGATCAGCGGGGCTCCAACGACGGCATATCGTTCGACTGGACCAACCGATTTTAGACCGGCCAAGGCACCGCGGATCGAGCCGAAAGCCGATGCTTCGATCTGGCGCGTTGCGCTAAAATCAACCACCAAACAAAGCTTGGGGTTCGAAGCCATAGCGCGTTCCACCGCTTGCGCCATTTGATCGATCTCTGACCAGTCGAGTATGCGTTGGAGATGAACCGTCATGTGGGCCACATCACCGTCCGTTTCTAAACTAGAGAACATGACATTCAGCCGTCGAAGAGACGCTGATCAAGCGATAGTGCGATCCCAATGGGCTCGAAAGACAAGCCATCTTCACGTGGACCTTCGAACCATGGGGTGTTGCATGGTGCCATCGCCGTACAGATAACTCGGGTCGAACCGCGCGTAGGAATGCACGAGGTTCCAGTCGGTTGGATAGAACGTGCCCCGGCGGATTGATCCCAATTCAAGACTCCGCAGTTTGCTTGCCGCTCGGCTCGCATGCACCGCACTGATACCGCACATGTCGGCGACATCCTCGAGCGTAAATGGAGTACGCAGCGCGTAGGAGACCGGGCACCCGATCAGTTCCAGGCGCGCCTTCAGCTCACAAAACACATGCGCGATCCGCTGAGGCGCATTGAGTTCTTCGAACATTTGGATCCACTTGCGGGCGATAACGCCGTCCAGCAACGTTGCGAACCACAACGCTTGTGCAAGCGACGGGCGCTCTGTCATGATATAATTGATCGTTGAATACGGGATCATCCCTACTCGCGCGGTTCCGGCGGCAACGACATTATGGTCCAGATGCCCTAGAGTGAAGCCGTGCAGATCGACGAAATCTCCTGGAACATAGACACCGAGAATATGCCGTCGGTTTCCCCGAACGATTGTTCGCAGCATGAACCCTTCGATCAGAAGCGAAGCGCTGGTGGTTTTTACCCCGCGCTCAACAAGCGTTTCATGATCGCGTAGCGAACGTTCTTCGGTCATCGAGTTTTCGAGAAACGCGCGATCATCTGCCGACAGGTCTGGAAATGACCGACTTTTAAGAAAACCGGCGGTTCGCCACATTACGCTCGGTTGACCTGCAAATACCTCGTTCATTGGAATAACGTAGCGCATGCAGCAGCTCCAGCTCCATTAACAAATGTTTTCTTTTTGTTCTTTTCCGGTGGTTCGAGGCTGGAAAGAGTTAGAGCGATCAAAAAAATGCGGCGAGAAACGCGATGATCTCGCTTCAACCGTTCCTCGCCGCTCCAGCATCATCACCCCTATCTTAAGATGACACCGGTTCCTTGCTAATGCTGTCAGATGTTTCGCTGCGATCAGGATCGACCTTCCGCTCGGCTTTTTCGAGCGCGGCATCTTTCTTCGACCGCGCTTTCTCCGCAAGGTTCTGGCCATGCGCCTTAGCGGTATCAAGCGTGCTTTCAGCATGATTGGCGAGCATTTGACGCTCTTTTCGCGTAGCTGGCGCTGCTGAACCCGCGATTAGCCCGACAAGAGCAGCGATCGCTCCACCTACCAATGGATTGCTATTATATAGGTCAGACGTTCGGCGCATGCCACGCTGTGAGCGATCGCTCACCTGATCGCGAAGTTCACGCGCTTTAGCCTTCGCATGATCACGGGTTTTCCGTGCGTTTTCAGCCATTTCGTCACGTTTCTGACGCATTTGGTTCGTGGCGTCGTCAAGCCGCTTGCGATAGCTCTGATCGTCTTCGTCGTGCGCTCGCTCGATCATCAGAAAGTTCGCGCGCGCATCATCGCGGCGACGCTGATAGAGTGCATCATCCTCGCCATCGCGTCGTTCGACCGTGCTCATATGTTCGATATACGAGCGATGATCGCGTTCATAACTCGTATCGAGATCCGGGACGCCATTATCATCGTCCTGGTTCGTGTTGGACGAATTGAAGGCTTTTGGATGGGCATCGTAATCGCTGACGAGCCAGATAGCGCCCGCCGATAGCAAACCTAGAGCCAGGGGGTTGCGACGCGCGCCATCGTATATCGCACGCGCCTGCACATCGTTTTCTTCAGCCTTATCGAGCAGCGCGTTTACCAAATTACGCGGGGTGAACTGGTCGCCGAGGCGATCGACTGTGCGGCTCATATCGTCCTGAGTGCGTTTGATATCGCGTTCGATCTCATCGGGTGAGCGGTCTGATTGTGTGCTGTTCATCGTTCCATTCCAGTCCGGTTGTGTGTTTGGCCTTGCGCGGCACGCGGCAGTCGTTCTGCTGTCTCAAGCGTGCGTTCGGGCTTCGCGTTGGCTGCGTTCATCTTCCCCTTCGCGCTCGCGTAAAGGATGCCGGCAATCACCAAGACCGCCAGCCCGACCAGCAAAGTGGCCAGATCGCGATCACCGATGGCATCGCCGATGAGGTAGGCGATGCCCATCAAGGTGACCCCAAGGCCGGAAATTCCGAGCACCGCCGCGCCGAGAAGCGCCCCGATCCCGGTTTTGATATCGTCAGCGGTTTCACGCATTTCGGCTTGAACGAGACTGACTTGCTGCTGTGCGAGGTGTGCGGATTGCGAGGTCAGCTTGCCGATCAGGTCGACGACATTGTCTGAGTTGCCTGCATGCGAGGTGGTTTCGCCGACAGGCGATGTTCGCGCACGTGCGGGGTCATTTGCGGAACCTGTCATCGGATCGACCCTCCAGTTGCGATCAGCGGATCGCTCTGCTGGCTGCTGGGCGAACCTGCGCTACGGTAAGCCGACATCTCGTTTGTGTCGGTTGAACTGCCGCGCGAACTAGCGTTCGGCTCCACCATGTCGATGTCGTCGTGCTGTTCTGCGCCAGCGCGCAAATATCGACCAGCAGCAAAGCCAAGTGCCCCCATCGCAGATAGAAACATTGCTGGCTTTTCGCGGCCAAACTGCTCAGCTGTCCGCATCATCTCGCGTGGTTCCTGGCCTTCGAGCTTACCGGCCACTTGCTGGATCTGTGTTGAAGCGCTGCGAAACGCCGAAGCAAGCCAATCTGGCACGCGTTCATCCTGTTGCAGCTCGTCAGCTGTAGTGTTGAGCGCGGAGCTGGTGGCTTGAGCCGCTTCCACCGTCTGAGTTCGTCCTTGGCGAGCGGTTTTCTCCGCCTGCTTTTTTGCGCTTCCCTGAAGCGATTGCGCATCCTGCTTCAATTCTTCCTTGAGCGGCTTTTCGTCCGACTGACCGGCTTGATCGTGTTCTGTCATGATAGTCTCCTGATTCCCCGTTCCATAGTCGAATGGTTCGATCGAAAAGCCTTTCCCCGAGATCGGCGAGACGTTCTCCATATACGACAGGTAGATCAGCCAGTGACGCTTAGGGTCTTGCAAAGATTAACTATTATTTGTTTGGTGATCGAAATGGCCTCGGTTCGAATTCGCGTCTTTTGTAAATCGATCGATCCTGTAGAGCGCCGCCTTACTGACAAGGTCTTTTGTCCACCTGGCACTCGACCCGAACAACCGAACCGCTTCATTCCCATCAATTGGATTAGAATTTTCGCCCGTCCAGTTGACAAGAAGGCATGTTCCACCCGGCATGAGCGAATGGAAGGCGAGTTGCGATACGTCGATAATTTCGTCCTCTGACAGGAAATACAGAACCTCAGAGATGACGATTCCGTCGAATGGTCCAGTTGGCCAATCATGGGGCACTTCTGCATGAAGCAATTTGACATGCTTCGCCGCTCGAAGCTTCATGCGCGCTCGCTTTAAAGCCATTTGCGAAACATCAAGAGCCAATAACTCAATCGCGTAAGGCGCTAGCTCAGCGGTCAAAACTCCGGTCGCGCATCCCAGTTCGCACAAACGCTCGAACCTGCGCCCATCGAGCGCGGCGATTGTTTCTGCACGTTTGGCCTGCTCATAACCGCTAGTTTCGAAATCCCACGGATCGACCTGCTCGCGAAAGAGATTGTCGAATGTCTGTTCGCGGGCGGAGGTATCAGCGTTCACGGACGAAAATCTCCGCCGCGTGTTCAAAGTGGTCTGTCAGCGCCGAGGGCATGGCAAACCCCTCAACATCGTCTTCGATAAGGTCCGTCAGTTGGGAGGCGTAGGCGCACATCGCTCGACCTTTCAATAACGCGGCCTCGCCATCTTCGAACCGTACGATATGGTCTGGTACGGAACGTTGGCCAAACCGCCCCCAAACCGGGAAGCTCCAATGTAAGACCATGAGCTCACGCGCCATTCGTGCCGCGATCTGGGCGGCATGTTCGTGATCGCAATGGGGGTCTCCGCTCCAAGTGGACCAAACCGCACCCGCCTGAAGGCCTTCCGCGAAATCCTTCAAGTCATCCCAAAGAGCGTTATCGAGCGGTTGCTGATGGCTCTTGCCATCGGGGAGCCCCAAAGTGCGAACTTTGACGACTGCATTCTGGGCCAGTATTGCGACCGCCTTTTCAAATTCAGCCAATCGCAAAAGGCGTAATTGCAGCTCTGGATAGGCTTGCGAGTTAGGATGTGAGGCTTCCCCGTCAGTTAGGAGGATCAAGCCGATATCGCGTCCTGCTGCTGCGGCTGCAGCGAGGGCTTGACCACAACCCAAAGTTTCATCGTCGGGGTGCGGATTGACGATCAACAGTCCAATTCCCGGCGCAAGCTCCTCGACCGGAACGCGCCTCGCCGACTGGGCGGCGCTCAAAATTGACCCCGTCGGTTGCTGGGGGAGGCTCATAAATCCTCCACCAGCATTCGCGTATTAATCAGCGCATCAGCTGCCCGCGCGCGTTTCGCGTCTCCCACAGCCTGGCACAGGAACACCGAAAGATCGCGGCGGATGCGCTCAATAGGCGTCCCTTCCTGATGAGCTGCCAAACCAAGTGCGCTTTCGCTGAGCGCGATCACCGATCGGCAGGCATCATAGGTCACTTCGCGTGCAAGCAAGGCGAGTGTCGCCTTTTGCGCGCTGGCATTATCCGCTTCGATTTCGGTCGCAGCGCGTCTTAGCCACAGACGCGCCGTCTCGATCGCTATGGCGGCCTCAGCGATGCGCCGCTGCTGATGCGGATCACGGGCCCGTTCTCGTTCGATCAACGTATCGCGCATTTCTTCGTAGAGGTGTTCAGCGCCACCTAAATGCGCGGCGCAATAGCGCCAGATACCGCCTTCGAAATAGGGCTCGCGAGCGTAATCGCCCGCCTTACCGAGCATGCTCCCTTCGAATAGAATAAGACCAGTAAGATCATAACGCCCCGATTGCGTGGCGCGCATCCCACTCATCGTCCAAGCGGACATGTCCGCCCTTTCAATCTCCTCGCTCGGAACAAGAAGCAATTGCTCTTTGCCATTAAGCGAACAGGTAACGACCGCGTGGGTGACAAGACCCAGTCCTGATGCAAAAATTTTTGCGCCGGATAGCTGCAGGCCAGAGCTGCCGTTTCGGCCGCGTCGCTCACAGGTCACAGGAGAGGTGCGATCATTCGCACCCCAGACACCGAACAAGGCTTCACCTGCAATGGCGGCAGCGACCTGTTCGAGCTCTTCCTCGCTTCCGTACAGAACGACCAGCTTGATGGCGTTCATATGGCCTTCGAACAATCGCGCGACCGAGAGATTGGCGCGGCCCAAGGCTCGTAGTGCATCGAACGCCTCGATTGTCCCATCAGCCTCGCAGCCCCACCCCTGCCCGCCCGCCGAATTGGGAAGGCAGGCTGTCAACCAGCCCTCTGAACGAAGATCGGCCACATCGCGCGACAGGTCACCATCAATCTGATCGGTCGCTTCGGCATGCGCAGCTATTCGATCGATGAGTTGGGCGTTACGCTGCATCACGACCGCGCCTTCCATTCAGAAAATGCCTTGCGCGAGCTAATTCAAGTAGCACCATTTCGTAGCGCATCGGGCGCGCGCTCGCTCCGCATTCCAAGGACCGTCCTGCAACATAACGCTCGGCTCGCTGGCGAAGCACGTCCAACGGAACCAACGCGCCATCACATTCCGGGTTGGCCGCAAGCGCACGGTGCGACAGCGCCTCGCCGCAACCACCTACCGCCCGGTTTTCTAACCGCGCCGATGTTCGTGTACCCACGTCGCGAAGTTGACATAAAGCATGACCGCGCTCGAGCATTTCTGCGCATAGTGCCTTATCCTCTCCCACTTTCGGCGCGGGAAGCCCGCCGATCTCGCGATAGGCAAAGGAGGTGACGCCGAGACTGGCCCCTGAGGCACGATAGGCGAAATAGGATGTGAGATCTCGGGTCCAGCGTTGCCACAGCAATGTGCATGCTTCGAAATATGCGCGCTCAGCATCGCCGACCTGCCGTACCCGCGCTGGCAAAGCTGCGAGTTCCTGCTCATCGAGCCGCACGTCTTCGCACACCAATTCAAAGCCACATTCCAGATGCGCCATCATCGTTCGCGCCCAAGCCGGACGAACATGGCTATCCGCATCGGTGGTAAGCAAGTACCCATCGGGCGCTAGCCGAGCGGCGATATCGAGCGCCAGCCTTCGCGCATGGGACGCATTGCATATCGATTGCTCGAAATCGACATCGACGATCCCCGTGGCGCATTCGCGCTTCGCTGCGAATTCTGCAATAAGTTGGGTGGAATGGTCCGACGTATTGTTAACGACGAAGATCAGCGCGCCGCGATGGTAGGACTGACTTAACGCCGTATGCAGAGCATCCAGCGTGCGTGGAAGAAGTGCTTCTTCATCGCGAACCGGCACAGCCACGGCAAAGTCATAAGAGCTGGTCAGGTTGGAATGAACGGCGTTAAAAACCGCGCGATCATCGTAGGGCTGTTCGCCTAAGATACCTGCGGCAATATCCAATAGAATTGCTTCAGCTAATGCCGGTTGTGTAACAAGATCGGAAGTCTTGCTGGTTCGCTTCGGCGAGGTTGAGCGGACCTCTGTTCGACGCGGATTATAGGCTTTGCGCTGCAGCTCATACATGACGAGGCCCTTCAAAACGGTCGCAATGCGACCGGGAGTTGGCAGACCCTTGTGGGCTGCCAATGATGGTGAGACGCGCAAACGAAGCAACCACCCCCAAGGCTGACGTTTGTTATCGATCCGATCCTGAGACCCGCGAAGCGTCGCCCTCGAAATGCGAGAACCCCTAAAAGAAAGAACAATTCGGCAGCTACCTCGCGAATAACAAATGTGTGGGTCAAACCCATTTATGTCCCTGCGCGTTTAGCGCCCATGAGCGCAATTCTGGAACAGTTCGAAACACGATCTCCCGAGCCCATCGATCACGAGGCGCTAAAGGGCGTAATTCGCGATCATATTGCTGACAGTGATTTTCCGTGCGTGGGAGCAAAATCGGCGCTGGCGCAGAACGCTCTGCGTATCGAAACCGCGTGGTCGATCGAAAGCGCGTGGGACGATGTGCGCATCCACGACCGCTTGCTGGCCTGGAGCGAGGCGTATCGCGATGACCCGACAGGCTTTCGCAGTTTTGTCGTTGTGTTTGATCGACCTCGGCAAATGACCGAGATGGAGTTCGAGCGGGCGATGTGGGATCGGCTGCAATCACTTACCGACAAGGATGCTTGGCGCGGACAGGAATATGATTCTCGCGTCAGTTCCGATCCTACCGATCCCCATTTTTCGCTGAGTTTCGGCAACGAAGCCTACTTCGTTGTTGGCCTTCATCCTGGGGCTTCGCGCAGGGCGAGACGCACCCCAAACCCTTGTCTTGTGTTCAACCTTCACGACCAGTTCGAACATCTGCGCTCTGCAGGCCGATACGAACGTATGCGCGAAGCTATCCTGGAGCGAGACGCTGCCCTCGACGGTGATATCAATCCCATGCTGGCCCGCCATGGCGAAAACAGCGAAGCGCGCCAATATAGCGGGCGAAGGGTCGATAAGGATTGGACCTGCCCCTTCTCGGACCCACGTGGAACATCATCTTGACCCGTATCGAACCGCGAAGCGGCGTTGCCTTTACCCTGCCACGCGCAAGTACGCTGAAGGTCATCGATCCCATGGGCGGGCAGGTCTCGGATCTGGTCGCCTATTCGCAATCGGACATTCGCGAAACCATTTCGAATGGCAGAACCTTCGACTACGAGGAGACCATTCATCTAACAACGGGCCATAAGCTCTGGTCCAATCGTTCGAACCCGATGCTCTCGATCATCGAGGATACGGTGGGCACGCATGACTTTTTGTTGACGCCCTGTAGTGAAGCGACCTTTCGCCATTTTTACCCCGAAAAACCCGTTCACCGTGGCTGCTTCGGCAATCTGGCCGAAGCTTTGGCTCCTTATGGCATCGGGCCGGACGCCATTCCTACCGCCTTCAATGTGTTCATGAACGTGCCCGTGAACGGCGCGACCGGCAAACTCCAGGTCGATCCGCCGACTACTACCGTGAACGATCATATCCTTTTGCGCGCAGAGATGGATTTGGTGATCGGCTTGACCGCCTGCTCCGCCTACGCCTCGAACGGCGGGTCGTTCAAACCGATCGATTACGCGATCAATGATTCCAAATAGGCAGCGCCAGCAGGTTCGCTGCAAGGAACCGCGAATCACGCGATACTCGCCATCCTAAGGACATAAATGCGATGGACTTTGATCTGAAACCTCTGAACGAACAGACTGTTGTCATCACCGGTGCGAGTTCGGGTATTGGGCTGGCGACCGCACGCCGCGCGGCAAGTGAAGGCGCAGCAGTCGTTATGGTCGCGAGAAACGAGAAGGCGCTCACACGATTAGCGCGAGGCATAGAGGACGTTGGAGGCCGTGCTGCGATCTGCGCTGTCGACATTGCTGATGACGATTATCCCATACGGGTCGGTGATGTGGCTGATCAAGCCTTCGGCGGGTTCGACAGCTGGGTGAACAACGCATCGACATCGCTGTTCGCCGATCTGGCCGACGTCGGTATGGAAGAGCATCGCCGTGTGCTGGACGTCGGCTATTTCGGGACGGTTCGGGGATCGCTATACGCGGCTCGAAAGCTGCGCGAGCGTGGCGGTGGCGCAATCATCAATCTCGGTTCGATATTGGGTGAGCGCTCTGTTTTATTGCAGGGTCCGTATTGCGCAATGAAGCATGCCGTCATCGGCTTCACCGATAGCTTACGCATGGAGCTCGAACGTGACGATACCGGCATTTCGGTAACGACGATCAGACCGAATGGGATGGACACGCCCTATCCCGAACACGCACGCAACAAGCTGGATAAGCCTGCGCGTTTACCCCCCGGTCAGTATGATCCCGAGCTGGTGGCCAAAGCGATCTGCTTCGCCTGCGCCAATCCAAAACGCGATTTGCTCATTGGTGGGACGGGATACGCGCTTACCCTTTTCGATCAGATCGCCCCGGGTGTTATTGACACCTTCATGAAAACTTTCGCTGGTCGCCCCGCGCAAACGGATGACATTCCGCCCGAACCGGATGCCGCAGACAACCTCTTCGAACCCAAAAAAGACGGGCGCGTCCGGTCCAACAAGGATCGCTCGATCCGCGACACCAGCCTAGCGCTTGAGGCGCAAATGCGCCCGGCTCGCACTGCATTGCTCGGCCTTGGTGCAATCGCTGGACTAGCTGCGGTGTTTCAAGCAGCGCGGCGATGACCTTCGCTTCGCTTCGACAGGTTAGTGGTCGCGATCGGCCTTCGCGACATTACCCTTTGAACATCGTTCCGCGAAAAATACGGGAAATATACTGATGGAAGTTGATACGTGGTTCAACAGTTTCGATCGGCTCCAAGATATCCTTCTTTCTGGAACCGCAATCTATCTCGCGATCATTATTTTGGTTCGCATCTCAGGTAAGCGCACGACGTCGCAAATGAACAATTTCGATTGGATCATTACGGTGGCGCTGGGCGGGCTGGTAGCGTCCGGGATCCTGCTCAAGGATGTCTCAGTGAGCGACGCCCTTTTCGCTGCCTGTTGGCTCGTGTTCTTGCAATGGGTGATGACCAGCGTCGTCATACGCAGCGATCTTATCGCCGATCTCGTCAAAGCGCGCCCCACTCTTCTGGTTGATAACGGGGAGTATCTCCAAACTAACATGCGCAAGGAACGCATCAGCGAAGGGGAAATTATGGCGGCTCTCCGTGAAAACGGCCTGCATCAGGTCGATCAGGCCAAATGGGTAATCCTGGAAACCGATGCGAGCTTCAGCGTGGTGGCTGATGCGGACGATCGACCGGAAGAACCACAGATTCTCGCCAATGTTGGCGGGCGCCCACATACGACCGGATAATCGTCGACCCATATTTGGATAAGCTTTGATCAATCAATGTTGGAAGGTATCGCATTTATCATCGGATTCGTGCTCGGCAGCATGGTAATGTCTAGGCTGACGCGAACTCGGCCCTTCCACCTGTCTTCTGGCGACTATCGCAGTTAGGCAGGAAACCGCGCGCGATTGTTACCGACTGAAACGAAAAAGGCCCGGTCGAAAGCGGGTCTTCCACGCTGGTATCGGGCACCACCAGCGCTTAAAGGAAAAACAATTGCCCGAGTGCCGCGCCCGCACCAAGCAGCGCAGCGGTCGCGATCAGACCGTGAAACAGCAAGGCCGTGGACGCAGATTCATGTTGGCCGTGAATTCGCGCGTTTCAGCATGAAACTTCTCACTCTTGGCGATACTTTCGCGGATGCGTTGAAGCTGTTCTCGCAGGTCAGGGTCTTCAGGATCCATCTGAGTTGCAATGGCAGGTTTCCTTATAGGATGGATCGGGTGAAAAACAAAAGGTTCGCCAGTGGGCCGGAGCCCGCTGGCGAGGTTGGTCAGTCGTCCTTGCGTGGCGCCTTGGTCAGGACCGCATGGCGCTCGATGGCGAGCGTGGTGCGGTACTCGGTCTCGCCGTTGCGCTCGAACTCGTTGGGGCGAATGTCGCCCTCGATCTGCACCAGGTCGCCCTTGGTCAACTTCTCCGCCCAGCTCCGGGCGCGTTGGCTGAACGCGGCGACTTCGATCCAGCGCGTCGCCTCTTCCCACTTGCCATCATCGTTCTGGCGATTGTCGGCAACCGCGAGCGAGATATAGGCGACTTTCTTGCGGATGTTGATCGAACCGACATTGCCGCGAACTTCGAATTTGGCCACGTTTTGCATCTGTTGTCTCCTTCGTTGGTGTCGGGATCATCCCCGATGACTGTCAGCGTGGCGCTGACGGGGGCGTTCGCCAGCGGAAAATGGGAGGGTCCGGCGCGCAGCGGTGGAAACCCAAACCCGCGCGCAGCGCGGGCGGTTTTCCGCTTGCGAAAGGGGCAAAGCCACGGCCCCCCGGATGCGCCTAAGTAAGTCATCGGCAAGGGGATGAACCCGGCCTCCGGCGAGGGGGGACAGATCTCGTGCAAACCAGGCCAATGTTCGCGCGGGCAGTGTTGGGACGGTCGATATTCGCGGGAGAAAGAAAGGCGTCTTCGCTTCGCTTGGCGCAGCGATCGCAGATGATGGCAAGTGGGGAGGCGCGCTGGATTGATGCGCGTTTGGTTGCGCCGGGAGCTGGGCCGGGAGGCCTGGCCAAGGCGGTGCAGAATTGAGGCACTTGCGCACGGGTCGGAGCCGACAGACGGGTGTCCATTATCGCACGCTTGCGTGCTTAAGCGGCGCTGGTCGAACCCCGGCCTGTGCCATGTCGTTCCAGTCCATATTCGGTGCTGGAAACTGGACGTCGATCGTGCGGCGGCCATGGGCCGATAGCGGCTCGATCGCCGCGGCCACGCCGCGTGCCGCCTCGTCGCCGTGCTGCGTGAAAATGATGATGTGGCGAACGTGATCGGGAATTGGTGTGTGGAGATAGACCTTGGCGCCGCCGACTGCCCAGCATGGCACGTCGTGGAAACCCATGACGCTCAGCGCTTCCTCATTGCCTTCGGCTAGGCCGAGCGTTTCGCCTGCCGGCGCGAACTCCGCCGCCGTGTGCAGCCGGTCGCCCAGGAAGCGCTTGTTGTCCTCGATGCCGAGCTTTTCGCCGCCAGGCGTGAGAAAGGTTCGCTGGATGGACATAGGCTCGCCCAGCCTCGAATAAAGGCAGGTCAGCGCATGGGCGGTTTGCAGCACGCCTTTTTCGTCGCGATACTTCGCCCGTGGATCGTGGCGAATGCACGCCGGAAGCTGAAAAATCCTTCGCCTTGTCAAATAGGCCTCGGTCGGCGTTCCGCGCGCTTCGGGTGACAGCCCGCGCCATGTGCTGAGCGCCAGCGCTCCGAAATCCTTGGCCGGTGTCTTGCGCCACTGGTCCTCGCCCTTCGATCGCGGGCGGGGCCGATAGGAGTGATCGCGCATCATTGCGAACACCTCGATCGCGACATCGCGCGAAGAGCATCCGGCATGGCAGGTGAAAATTACCGCTTCATCGCCGGGGCGGATCGACAGGCTCGGCGTGCTGTCCTCGTGGACCGGGCATTTGGCCATTCCGTAGGAACCATGCCATTTGCCACCGAGCCGAGCGGTGATGTTCATCGCATTGTCGAACGGGTCCAATGTCATTCGAAATTATCAGTCTATTGCGATATTGACCACTATCGCGATAGCGCAAAAACGCGAGCTTTGCGAGGGACCAAGGGATGCCACTCGCTCGTGCCGCATTTCAAGGGAAGGGTTATGGTTCATGCTGGACGCTAGATGGAAGGCGCCCATCCTCTCGATCGTCGCCTATCAGGCGCTCCTTACTTGGTGCCTGTTCGATCTTGTCGACACAGCAGCCTATCTCGCGCGATTGGATTGCGGGGACTGGTGCCGCGATCGTCTGTTCGGGTTTATCCTGACGAACCAGGGCGCGCACGACACTGCGGTCAGCTTCGCGATCATCACAGGCTCGATCCTACTCATCAATTTCGAGGTGTGGATCATACCGCGCCGCGAGCACGAAGAATAATCCCCAGCGACGTAATTCTGCCCCCCTAACTCGGCGCTATTCGTGGTGCTATAAACTTCGGGCGGCCAAGCTTTCGAGCAAATAGCGCCGCGAAAAGGAGGTGATTCCTATCGAAACTTTGACTGTACTCGCGATCGCAGGGCTATGCCTTGCTTTCGCAACACTCGTTTTGAAGATTGTCGAGGTGGCCCGTTCTAAATAACGGGCTGCCCGCTTTCAACAAGCGTGAGGGGCGGCCTTGCAGGGCCGCCCCAATACGAAAAGGGCGAACCGTTGCAGCGGCTCGCCCTTGGAGACAATTCATTCATTCCTTTGACTGTGGGGTTGATATAGGAAAAAATGCTCGCCGGGTCAACCAAAAGCGATAGCGCTCAGGCCGCAGCACCCTCCTTCACCTCGGGCTGCAACCCGTTCAAATAGTCGACCGCCTTGGTCGCAAGCGACGCTGCCCGAAATATCGCCCGGCTATCTTCCTTCAGACATTTCAGCCATTCAGCGAGATAAGCCGCATGGTCTTCACGCACGGCGGGCGACAGCCCCAGCTCAGCGCATAGGAAGGCGCTGCCCAGCTCGGCGACCAGCTCCTCGAAGGCATAGCCCGCCCTGCCCTTCCCGATCTCGCGATCGCAGCGACTTTTATGGCCTGAAAAATGCACCAGCTCATGCAAAAGGGTGGCGTAATAGGCTTCCTGCGCGGGCATGGTGTCGGTTCCGGTGAACCGCTCGATATCCGGCATCCGCACCACGTCTTGCGAGGGGCTGTAACAGGCGCTCTGCCCACCACGCTCGATCCGCGCGCCGGTTGCTGCCGCATAGGCTTCGGCTCGCTCGATCCGCTCGATAGGGTCGCCTGACGGCGCTGCGGGCACCTGTTCCTCATAGCCGTTGATCTGGCTTAAATGGAACACCGTCGACCCGCGCGCGAAGATCTGCGTTTTGTCCTCGCCGCTTTCCTCGTCCTTGGTTTCGATGATCTTGTAGAACACGATCGGCGCGCCCTTCTCGCCCTTGCGCACGAATTGCTCACGCTCCTTCCATTGTTTGAACGTGCCCCATGCGCCGCCTGCATAGCCCTTGCTCATGGCCACCGCCCACAAGGTCAGGACGTTGACGCCGCGATAGGCTTTGCCGCTGGCGATATTGGTGATCCCGATAGCGATCTGGTGCCACGGCATTTGAAACCGCCCCGCCCCTTCCTCGATCGCCGCAACGATCGTGCTGGTGACGCGCTCGTGAATTGATGGTTTGCTTGTGCTCATGGTCCCGTGTCCCTTTTTCCAATGAGGCCAAAGGCCATGCCTCATGGCCTTCTGCCCCCTGGCGAAGGCGGGTTTGGGGATGGGCCAGGCGAAAACGACGGGAGTGGTGCGGGCCGGAGCGTTAGAAAGGCTTGCCGGCGTGCATCCGCGTTCAGCGGATCTCGCGCCGGCCTGGCCGATCTTCGCGATCAACCCGGTCCTGTCGTTTTCGCTTGGGAGGAAGGGGAAAGGGTGGCGCCCTGCCCCTTCCCGCTTACGAACATGCTATCGCGCAGCGATCCTGCTCAAGCCGTGCATAGCGCGGTGCAGCGGCGCGCAGCGTCAAGAGGGCGAGGATCGTCACCCGTATGGGACAAGACCGCGAGCGGGCTTGGTCGAAGCGTCAGCGGAGATAGAGCCGTGTGCCGCAAGGCACCGCCCCCGGCCTCACCATTACCACCGCAGCAATCTCCCCCTTTCCCGCGAAAAGAACCAATCAAAGGCCGCGGAAAAAACGAAGGTGATGTTTCAGCCAGCGGCCCCTTGGATGCCGGCAACGACAGTGGTCGCGCCGAACAGGATGAACACGCCGATGATGACGGTAGCGCCCATGCGCCAGTTCATCCGGCCCGTGAGCATCATGAAGCCGATCGCAGCGACGGCCATGACAGCGACAGTGGTTGCGACGGTGCCTAGCAGCGTCCCTTGCAGCCCCAGCTCAGCTTCGGCGATTGGCCCGGACCCCTGAAGATTGGACTGCGCCAGGGCGGGAGGTGAAAGCAGACCCTCAACCAGACCGATGAACAGCACAGACAGATGATGAAGCATGGTGAGTGCCATCCTCTCACGCTCGTGCTGCGCGCGGATTACCGCCGCAGAAATCGCAGGATTGAGCGCTTCAACAAGGCAGTCTCAGTCATAACCGCCACCTAGCCACCAATGCGTGCAAGATATTCTTCGGCCAATGCCTCGATCCCGTCGGTATTCTTGGATTCAAATGCTGCGCTCGAAACTTCCTCGAGTCTTTTATGATCCGGCGCGATCGTAGCGCCGGTTAGAGCAGCAAAGCCGGCCGCGGACGCGGCCGCAGTCCCCCGGCGAAACGGTTGAGCTTCCTCAAATCCGAGGGCAAGCAGGACCAGCCCCTCTTTTACGCGCCCGTCGGCAACGAGCTTTCGTGCATGAGTGTAGAAGCCGCGCGCGGCCTCGGCACAGAAAGCTGCCGGGGTGTGATCGAGGGCCGGATCGAGATCGACGGTTCGGTCTTTGCCGGCCCATTTGTAAAGCGACCTGAAAATCTGACCGTGCGCGAACCAGGGCGCTTCGCGAAGATAGCGAGGCTTGCTGGCTTTTTCGATCGCTGCATCCATCTGGGTAGCAACGAGCTTGTCCTCTAAGGCCTCGACAAGTTCGAGGTCGCGGATATCGAACCGATTTATCGGCACTTTGGTATTGATGTATAGGTATCGATCGTCCGTTGTCCGTTCCAACAACACGGCTCCTCACTTGAAACGGATCGCACTGCCCCTGGCGATTCCCCCGAATAACAAAGCTCTGGCAGGATGGATGGAATATGAGCGGCACCCCAAGCCGAGACTACTCTTAGTTTTGTGGTGCGACCGTTCGTGATTCCTAGGGTTTTCTGGCCAACCCGTCTAGATTGTCCGGACATTTGGCAACAGTTCCTCGCCGGTCATTCGCCGGGAAGTGCGATGCAACCGACGCCTCGCTCATTCGCCAACGCTGACATCTCAGCCGAAAATCTGGGCCATAGGCCCTTACCCTGTGCCGCTGCATCTCGCGTCAGCTCGGCAAATTCCCCGCTGGAATAGCGTCGGTAATCGACGGCGTATCCGTGCGCGATCATCGTAGCAGCCACATCCCTGCCGCTCGCAAACCTGCATTGCAGATTGCGGCGCCCGTAGCTTTCAGGGGGGCTGGAACACGCTGCTAGAGCACGGACAGGCTCTTCGCAGCGAATGCCCCCTTCGCGCTCGCTCAAAGCGATGAGCTGACTTGCGGCCAATTCCTTCGCAACGAAAGGCCGATCGGGCGCATCGATGCCAACGATCCGGATTCTTTCGCCACTTATCTCGATGGTGTCGCCGTCAATGATGGTTGGTTCGCTCGCCTCCAGCATCTTGACCTTGCTTACGCTTGGGCGCGAGCTCGCATCCTGTTCGCTCGGCCACAGCAGCGCGACAGCGATGATGGCGATCGGAAATGCGATCTTCTGACTGGTTGGCAGGTTCCGGAAAGTGGCCATTGTTGCCTAACGCATGGTGTAGTCGATCTGGATTATAGTCATTTTCACGGAAGGGTCTATACCGGCGCACCGGTGCCACCGAGCGTGTGTTGCCTGTCCTCGCAAAGCGAAGTAGCTTTCTCAACATGACTATAATCGACGACATTAAGAATACTCGCGAGGAACAGTATCCCCCGATCACTGGATCGCAGCTGAGCAACCGCAGGGCCTCCGGCATCGACGTGCACAGCGCAGCACTCGTCGAGAATTTCAGGAGGCATTGGTTTATAAATCTGACGCTTTCAGATGCTCCGGATCGGCGACTCTCTTTGTGTGTCTATGATACTGAACGGATAAAGACTTACACGAAAGCGAGCCGGGCGCTCGACTACGTTCTCAGCGAACTTGAACCCATGAAGCCCGTGGCTGTGATCCGTCGTCTGGACACTTGGCCCGCAACGAGTGCGTTTTTGCTGAACGAAAGCCCATAAGTCTCGGCACTTCGGGATATTGCAATCGTCCTTGCGCGGATACCTCAATCGGTATATAGATCAAAATACCGAAACGAGGCATTTTATGGACTCTGTTCTCAAACCGATCATTCTGGGTGTCTCGGCTGCCGCTTTGGCAGCGGCAATGCCCGCCAAAGCACAGAATGATACATGGCCGTGCGAGATCATGCTGTGCATGGCGAGCCCGGGCGGCCCGTATCAATTTCGTGAATGCGCGCCCGCCATCCAACGCCTCGTGCGCCATCTGGCGCTGGGCGGCGGCTTCCCCATCTGCCGCGCGCCCGGCGTCGATCCGACGCTCTTCGAAGAACGGGCGGACGGAGATGTTCGGCTCGAAATGCCGGATGGGACGGTGCGCTCCTACGGAACGATTTCGTTCCGCGCTAAGGACGGCGTGGTGGCCATCACCTGATGATGGACACGATCGCCATTCTGGCGCTGGCCGCCCAATGCGCTCCCCAAGTGGCCCCGACCACGATCGCAGCGATCGTCGTCACCGAAAGTTCGGGCAACCCTTACGCGATCGGCATCAATTCGTCCGCCCAGCTCACCCGGCAACCGCGCGATGCGAATGAAGCGCGGCGCACAGCCGCGCATTTGCTCGCGCAAGGGCACAACATCGACATGGGGCTTGGCCAGATCAATTCGGTCAATCTCGAATGGCTCGAATTGGACCTGCGCCAGGTGTTCGATCCGTGCACGAATCTCGCTGCTGCCGGGCGCGTCCTGTCGACAAATTTCCGCGACACCAGCGCAAGCGAACGCGACCCGCAACAGGCGCTTTTGCAGGCCGTATCGATGTACAACACGGGATCGCGCTCGCGCGGCTTTCGCAATGGCTATGTTGGCAAGGTCCAGCGCAACGCCGCTCGAATCGCTGAACTGCTGCGCCGCAATGATAGGCCCACGCGTCGCGCCAGCGCCGAACAGTCACCAGCACCGCTAATCGCCGAACCTAAGCGCCTCCCAGCGCGTCGGGACAAGCCGTTGTGGAGTGCCTTTAGCCTCGGGGAGTGATCGAACGATGAAGTCGAATGCAACACGAATTTCACTCGCACAGCGAGCCGCGCTGTTCGCCGCCACGTTGACCGCGACAAGCGTGCTTGCTGCCGCGCCAGCTTCGGCCGCGGGCAACTTTCAGGCCATCGCAGACACGGTGCTTGGCATCCTGACGGGCGGCCTCGCGCGCACGATTGCCGTCATTGCGGTCATCATTAGCGGGTTTCTGTTCTTCACCGGACGCGCGAACTGGGGCGTTTTCGCCGCGGTCGTGTTCGGCACCGCAATCGTGTTTTCGGCCGATTGGGTCGTGTCGATCATCGCGGGAGGATGAAGGGAGAACGAAAGGTGGCGGTCCATGGATGACAAGGAAGACGATTTCACCGTCGACCCGCTGTTCCTGGCGGTGACGCGCCCGGCGTTGATGATGGGTGTTCCCATCGAAGCGGCGGTGCTGATCGTCGGCACCATGTCCGTTACCCTGTCGGTCTTCGGCAACCCGATCTATGCCGGGGCGGTCGGCGTTGTCCTGTACGCGCTGGCCCGGCTCATCACCCGCCACGACATCAATGCTTTCCGGCTCTTCTTCCTGTGGGGCCGAACCAAGCTCGCCAACCGCAATCGCAGCGTCTGGGGTGGATCATCGTATTCGCCGCTTCCGCTCGATGCGCTGCGCAGGAAGGGGTTCGGTCGATATGCTGATTGATCGCGAAGCCCAGGTGCCGCTCAGCTCGGCCAAGAAAGAGGCGATGCCCGAAAAGTTTCTGCCGATCTCGCGCCACGTTCGCGAGGACGTGCTTGCGCTCGATGGCGGCAATCTAATGATGGTGTATGAGCTGTCGGGTCGCTCGTTCGAGACCTCGGATATCCGCGAACTCAACAATTGGCATTACCGATTGAATGAGGCGTGGCGCAACCTCCACGATCATCGCATTTCGGTTTGGACGCATCTGATCCGTTCACGGGTCAATGACTTTCCCGATGGCGACTTTCATTCCGCGTTCGCACGCGATCTGAACGCTGCTTATCGTAAGCGGATCACCGGCGAACGCATGTTCGTCAACCGCTTCTTCGTGACGATCGTGGTGCGGCGCGATGCTGCGCAAAAGATCGGCGATTGGTTGAAGCGCAAGCCAAGCGAACAAGAGCAATCGGCGGCAGAGCGTGATGCGCTCGAACTGCTTCATGAAAAAGCGAGCGATTTCGAGAACCTGCTGGTGCGCTGCGAACCGCGGCGCTTGACGATGTACGAGCACAAGGGGATCATGTTCTCCGAACCGCTCGAAGTCATGAACGCTGCCCTCACCTGCCGGTTCGAGCGCGTCCCGGTGGTCCGCGGGCACCTGTCGGGCGCGCTCTATCCCTCCCGCGTCATCTTCGGAGCCGAAACGATCGAAGTCCGCGACGCGGATCGATCGCATTTCGGCGGGATTTTCGGCGTGCGCGAATACCCTGCGCAGACGGTGACGGGCCAGCTCGGTGCGATCCTCGCGCTCGACTTCCCGTTCGTGCTGACACAATCCTTCACCTTCCTGGAGCGCGCCAAGGCGAGCGAGCGGTTCCGGCTGCGCAAAGCGCAGATGGAAAATGCGGGTGACAAGGCGATCAGCCTCGCTGACGACTTGGCGATCGCCGCCGATGATCTCCAGTCGGGCCGATTTGTGCTGGGCGACCATCATTTGACGTTCGCGGTCTATGCGCCCAGCGTCAAAGCGCTGCGCGAGTGCATGTCGCAATCGCGCACCGCGCTCGCGGCGTTGGGCATGGTGGTGGCGCGTGAAGCGGTCGCGCTCGAAGCGGCGTATTGGTCGCAGCTCGTCGGCAATTTTGCCTGGCGCGCCCGGCCCTCCCCGATCACCTCGTTGAATTTCGCGGCGTTCTCGCCGTTCTACACCTTCCCTGCCGGCGCGAAGGAACGCAATTGGTGGGATGACGCGGTAACGCTGCTCAAGACCAGCGCACGCTCGCCGTATTATTTCAACTTCCACAAGGGCGATCTTGGGCACACGCTCATCGTCGGCCCGTCGGGCGGCGGCAAGACGGTGCTGATGAATTTTCTGCTCGCGCAGGCGGAGAAGACGGGCGCTCGCCAGATCTTCATCGACAAGGATCGCGGCGCGGAGATTTTCGTGCGCGCGTGTGGGGGAACCTATCTGGCGCTCGCCAACGGCGCGCCGACCGGGTTCAACCCCCTCAAGGCGCTGACCAACAGCGGCGATGATATCGCCTTCCTTGGCGGGTTCATCAAATCGCTGGTGCGCCGCGAAGATCGTCCCTTCACCGTTCAGGACGAAAAGCTGATTGCCGAGGCTATCACTTCGGTCATGGCCCTCCCCCCGGCCAAGCGCTCGTTCAGCGCGCTGCGCACGATGATGGGGATGCGCGACGCTGAAGGCGTTGGCGCGCGCCTTGAAAAATGGACGGCCGAAGGCTCGCTGGGTTGGGTGTTCGATAACGAAGCCGATGCGCTCGATCTTTCGAGCCGCTTCTTGGGTTTCGACATGACCGATTTCCTCGATAACCAGGAAATCCGCACGCCGCTGATGCTGTATTTGTTTCGTCGGATCGATGCGCTGCTCACAGGCCAGCGCGTCATCATCTCGATCGACGAGTTCTGGAAGGCGCTGGGCGACGACGCTTTTCGCGGCTTTGCCCAGGACGGCCTCAAGACCTACCGCAAGCGCAATGCGCTGCTGGTGTTCGCGACACAATCGCCGGCCGATGCGCTGCGCAGCGACATCAGCCATTCGATCCTCGAACAGGTTGCGACCAAAATCTTTCTGCCCAACCCGTTCGGATCGTCGAAAGACTATCGCGAAGGGTTTGCGCTGACCGCCGCCGAATACGCGCTTATTCGCGAGGAGCTGGCCCCCGAAAGCCACAAGTTTCTGGTAAAGCAAGGGCACGATTCAGTCGTGGTCCAGCTCGATCTCAATGGCTTGGACGATGAACTGGCGGTGCTTTCGGGCCGCGCCGAAACCACCGCGATCGTGCGCGAACTCATTGCTTCGAACGGCAACGATCCCGTCAGGTGGTTGCCGCTCTTCAAGGAGCGATACGCACAGGCGAGCTGACGCGGAAAAAGGAGAAGAATGATGGATATGGCGACGAAGAAAATGATCCTCGGTCTGGGTTGGGCAGTCATGATGGCGACCGCGCCAGAGGGCGAGCCTGAATGTATTCCGGTTCACGACAGCGCGTCGCTGCTCGAACAATTCGAGGAGCTGGGCAAGATGTCGAACCCCATCGATGGCTGCGTCTCGCCTAGCGATGAAGCGCCATGGGACGTCGACACGCACAGAGGGGAAGAATGATGAATTTGGCGACCAAGAAAGCAATCGTTGCGCTGGGTTGGGTAGCGGTGGCGGGCACCGCCGCACCTGCCCATGCTCAGGGTATTCCGGTGCATGATAGCTCGTCCCTGCTCCAGCAAATCGAACAAGTGCGTCAAGCGGTGCAGATGATCGAACAGGGCCGCCAGCAAATCGAAGAGGCGCAGCGGCTCTACGACGACGTTTCTGGCCTGACCGATATTCCGCGAGTGGCCGAAGACTTCGCAAACGATGCGATGCGCGGGCTCAATGTCGGAGAAGGATCGCTTCAGGACTTCGGCACCGGCGATTATGATTTTGTCGGTACTGCGCGCCAGCGGGTCGATCGTGCCTATCAGGACATGCTCGAATCCTTGGGCGGCCAAGCGGACGATGCGGCGCAAGCCACCGCTCGCCGCATTGCGGGTCAGGTCGGCATGGCCGAAACCGTCGGTTCGTCCGTCCAGGCACGTCGCGAACAGATCATCGAGTTGAGCAATCGCCTCGCGACGGCGGAAAGCTCGAAGGAAGTGGCGGACCTGCAAGCGCGTATTCAGGCTGAAAGCCTCGGCTTGCAGAACGACATGCTCGCCCTGCAAGCGATCCAGCTCGAACAGCAGGCCGCTGATGCTGTCCGCGCACAGAATGCTGTGAATGCACGAAGGGCAGGACTCCGCTCTCAAAGAGAGGCATTCGACGATGCGTTGGGCGACTAAATTTCATGCGATTAGTCTGTGCTCGATAGCGCTAGCCTTAAGCGCTTGTGACGGCGAGCCAGTGCCTGTTGACCAAATTGATCGTCGCGGACCAGTCCCAGACATGGCCGACGGAGAATGGCAGACTTACTGCGCGAAAGTCGATTTGAACGATATTGATCGGGCTGATTGCGCATCTCGCAAACGGAGAGAAGGCCTTCGCGAACAGCGTAATGCTTTCGATGACGCGCTTGGCGATTAACACTTCAACGAAAGAATAAAGCCTCGATGGCCGAAGCCTATACCATATTTAGCGATATGTTTCCTGTCCTCCAGGCTGCGTTGGTGGACAATGTGGTTGGTCGCTTTGGTGCCTTTATGGCGATTGCGCGCCCTGTCGTGATCTCGGCACTCGGCGTTTACTTCGCCATCTATGGCTATGCCATCATCCGGGGTCAGGTGCCTGCACCTGCCCGGGATGTTGTCATCAAGGCTTCCCTCTTCGCGGTCGGATTTTTTGTAGCGACGACCTTCTACGGCCAGTTCGCCCAAGCGATCACCGTGGGATTGCCCAATCAATTTGCCGCCGCCGCTGGGGGTGGACCTGGTGATGTGGGGCAAATCTTTGATCGGATGCTGAATTTTGCTGGTCGTGAGATAGTCGAAATCGAAGAAACTATCGAAGAATCGACCGAACAATATGGAACACTCGATTTTTACAAGGCGTTCCCAACCATGGCTGCCGGTTACGTAACTATCATCGTGATCGCTGCCGGCTCATTTGTTGCGGCGGCCGCTGGCTTCGTTGTTTCTCTGGTCGCCATTTTCGCCCTCGCGCTACTCGCAGCCGTAGGACCACTATTCGCCTTAGCGGGTATCTTCGATCAAACTCGGCA
>CANLAD010000001.1:1807500-3205778 GCA_947488755.1 uncultured Erythrobacter sp. | reverse complement strand
CCGGACAGACGACTGCACCCGACCCAATACCACATCATCACTTTATGCTTGCAACGCGGGAGCCATCCACAGAGGACGGTCCGGACCTATCGCAATTGCTCGAGGGTGCTGGCGTCGCCCGGGTGGCAACGCCCTATCTCCCCACCGGCTGGACCCGCGACGCGCTGTGGCCGCAAATTGCGCCGCTGACCGAGACCGGGCGCGCGACGCAGCTGCTCCCCGAACTCAGCCGCGCTACCTGGCCCTATGCCAAGGCGGGCTTCTTCGGAGTCAAGAAACGGATGGACGACGTGCTTGGCGAATGCGGGATTTCAGCCGCCGCCTGACTGCTAACCTACTCCACCCGCACGATCTCTTCCGCCAGCACCGCGACCGTCGCGCCCAGCAACTCGACCCGCATCGCGTTGGTCGCACGGCTGCCGTCGGGCGCGAGGGTCAGGCGCTGGGTTACCTCGTAATTGCCGTCCATCGTGTAGGTCAGCGTGAGCATATTGCCCTTCGACCAACCGGCAACCGGGCCAAGCGCGTCGCTGACCCGCCCCTCGTAAGTCCCCCCGCCGACCTGCGCGATTTCCCACGTCCGGCTGCGCGGCGGCTCGTCGCCTTCGTGAATGGTCTGCGTCAGCACCAGCACCCCGAGCGGTGAGATTTCCCCCTCACTCTCGACCCTCACCGGCACGGTGCCGAGCACGCCTTTGTCCAGCACGCCGCGCCCCTCTGTCCTCCCGGCGAAGAAAGTGAGCGGGTCGAAGGACGGCGCCTCGGCGCGCGGGATCGGCGTGAAGCCCTCATCCGGCAGGCTGGCGCAGGCGCTCAGCGTCAGGATACCCAGCGCCCCGGCCACCATCATTCTTGCGCGTTTGCCGACCATTGCTGTCCTCGCTTTGAGCATCAGACGGCCCGGATAGCGCGATACCTGCCCCGATGCACGCACGTCCGGCCGGCTTCGAAGCGATTGGCGCGCTCTGGCGAATTGCTGTAGCCTCGCCACCCGATCGCAAACCGGGAGAGACGGCATGGCAGGCGGATGTGCGATTGCGTTGAGCGGCGGCGGGGCCAAGGGCGCGTTCCAGGTCGGCGTCCTCGACGAACTCATCCAGGCGCGCGGCGTCGAGTTCGAGACCGCCGTCGGCACCTCCACCGGCGCGATCCAGGCGGCCGCGGTCGCGCAGGACGATATCGCGATGCTGCTCGATTTCTGGACCGGGATTTCGGGACCGGGCGACATCTTCCGCAAGCGCGCGGGGGCGCTGCTCGCCGTGCTGTTCGGCAAGTCCTCGATCTACAGCGTCGGCCCCCTTCGCAATCTCCTGCGCGAGGCGTTCGACGATGAGAAGATCCGCAAGACCGGCAAGAACCTGCGGCTTGCTGTGGTCAACATCACCGATGGCGAGCTGCGCATCATCGGTGAAAATGCCGACAACATTGCCGACTGGGTATACGCCAGTTCCGCCATGCCGGCCTTTTTCCCACCGCTCGAATCCCGTTCCGAGCAGGGCATTATGGAGCAATGGGTCGATGGCGGGGTGCGCGACGTCACCCCGCTCGACGCCGCGCTTGCCGAGCGCCCCCGTTCGGTGCTGGTCGTGCGCGCCGGAGCCCGTCCGCAAGGCGATGAGCCGCGCGAATACGAAGGGCTCGTCAACCTCGCCCTGCGCTCGATCGAGATCCAGTCGCGCGAGGTTTCGGAAAACGACCTCAAGAACGTCAACCTCATCAACCGCCTGCTCACCGCCGAAAGCCACCAGCAGCGCGAGCTTCAGGCGCTCGGCCTCGGCGAAACCGAGATCGCGCGCGTGATGCGCCCATTCCGGTCCGAGATCGAGCGCTTTCGCCTGGTGCCCACCATGGTCATCGAGCCGCCCAGCGACCTTTACGACACGCTCGAATTCGAACCCGACCTGATCGCGCAGAACATCGAACGGGGCCGCGTGCATGTGCGCGAGAACTGGACCGAGATCGCCCGCTTCCTGTGCGTGCCGGAATAGGGCGCGGTCGGCGGAGGGGGCGGCCGATGGGGCGTGAGGGGTCGCGCAGCGCCATGCCTGTGCTATCGCATCGCTATGCCCTCCCCCATCACGATCCTGATCGATGCCGACGCCTGTCCGGTGAAGGACGAAATCTACCGCGTCGCCGAGCGCTTCGGGGCGCAAGTGCGCGTGGTCAGCAATTCGCCATTTCGCGTGCCGGTGAGCGAGCGGGTGAAGCGCGTGCTGGTCGACGACAGCTTCGACGCCGCCGATGACTGGATCGCGGAGGAAGCGGCGCGGCTGGGCGCGCGATGCATGGTCATCACCGGAGACATCCTGCTCGCCGAACGCTGCCTGAAAACAGGCGCGCGAGTGCTGAAACACGACGGCCACGAATTCGACGCCGCCAGCATCGGCAGCGCCATCGCGACGCGGGCCTTGATGGCGGACCTGCGCGCGGGGATGGACGGTGTGGGCGGCGGGCCTGCGCGGTTTTCGAAGGCGGATCGCTCGCGGTTCCTGCAGGCGCTGGACCGGGTGCTGGTGGGGATGTCACGATCTCAAAATTGAATTAAATCGGGAGTATCTCGCTCCGAAATGACCAGACTTTCTTGAAATTTTTGAATATAGTTCGGCTACATCCCACAAAGCATGTACAATTTTTGAATTAACGTTTTCGAACAAAGCAAGTGTATCCTTGCTCTTTGATAGGTCAATGCGAAAGGCTTGATCAGAACCTTCGCTTTCAATCCGCGGTCTAAATTCAAGGTTTAAGGATCGCCTTGTCGGAAACCAAACTTCAAAGTCATGCTGATAATTCAGCGCGTTTCGGATTTTCGAAAGCCAACTGGCTGTGCCAGCGCCGCCAAAAGAGATCGCATCGGTCAATTGGACGACTCGAGCTAAAAATTCACTTGAGTCAGGCAGTCCCTCTGAGACTGCGTCTTCCGCTTTACTATTCAAAAAGCTTGAAAACGTGCGCCAAAAAGCGTCGTGCACACCAGATCCAGGACTGGCGGTTCTCAAAATAAGTTTCCAATCAGCTCCGCTTTGAACAACTTCATAGCACCACGATCCAGGAGGATGCTCCGACAATTCAATTCCGTAGACATCAGCAAGGGTGTCCAATGCCCTAAAATCCTCATTCGCTAAATAAGAAACCCCTCCTCCCAAGCTTCGCATGAGCGCGTGGGCCGCAAAAAATCCTGCGTAATAGGATTCGAGTAGTCGCCACGCATAGTAGTTCAAGCTTTGATCACCGGATTCACGGGATCTGTAAAAACTTTCGAACGCCGCCAAAGAAAAGCGAGAGAAATCGCTAGCAAGCAAACCAAATATCTGTTCAGTCCTTTCCACTCTCGCTTCAATGGCATGTGGCAGGGAGCTATCTAAGAGATATAGATTGCCTGATTTAAGGTATTCCTTGATTCCGATCGTTGTTAACGGCGCACGAGCAATTTCCCGGAGAATTGAAGAGCGTAATCCCGCGATCAAAGAACTCATCAGCCTAGAGCGTCAGCTTGCTAGCCAACCTCTTTTCAAGATAATCTTCTAATTTTGCCCAGCTAGTGCCAGGCTTTTCTAATTTGCGTATCTGCATATTTGCAAATATAGGAGAGACTATCTCTTGGAAATTCTCTGCTGTATAGTTTGAACCAAATTTGTCTACCATCCTCTGGGCGACGTATTTAAAAAGACCCATGAACGCACGAAAAACAACTGGTTTATTCAAAATGAACTCATCACTTTTTTTCTCGACCTCTGCCCTCAAAGCAAGGAAATACGCATTCAAAATGTCATAAATTTCGTCAGCATCGCGTCCAGAGAATAGAGTTAGATTCGGTCTCACGGCTTGATTAAATGTCACGCGAGTTAACTTAGTTTTTGATGCTTCAGAGGGCGACATATAACCCCGCAAAGCACTCCTTTTAAGGCTTCCAAATTTGTCGAAAACTACACGAAGAACTTCTTCAGATTCAGTTTCAATATCAGCCAGATGCTTGATATCCAACAGCAGTTGAGATGGAACCGGCTTTTGCTTCGTATTGATATCAATGAACAGCCTCGTTTCTTCTTTTCGACTGAGTCCGTTATAAATTACTACAGGAACGCGAAGTTGTGTCTTTGCCATCGAAAAGCCATACACCCGATGCTGCCCGTCCAATATTAGAAAAGCTCCCGGACCTTTGGTGAACTCCAAAGTCTTACCACGACCCACAATTTTAAGCTCCGCGCTTTCTTGGGCCGAGAGGACAATCGAATTTGGAATTGTTCCTTGGTCTGTGTCAATATACTCAGCGATCTCACGTGCTCTCTTTTCATCGAGCTCTCGCTGAAATCCCTCTTTCGGGTCTTCCTTGCGCGTCGAAACCATGCAAGTTTCCGCGAGAACATCACTATACATCGTGAGCGTATAGAATTGGTGCTTCCCTTGAGTGACCAATGAGACACTGAGCCGCATTCTATCCGACGCATCAAGGTTTGCAGTACCCTTTTCGATCTCTTTAGTCATTGACTACCTTCATCCAAGTTTTGCCATATGCCAATATGGCGGACTAGATACAATTTGAGGCAAATCAAGCTCACCCCTCCGGCAAATACAGCCGCTTCCCCTTCTCGCGGTAAAGCTCGCTCATCTCCTCCATCCCCGCTTCGTTCTGCGCGCGCTCTTCGGGCGTGTTCTCGCCCTTGAGCTGTTCGCTGGCGAGGAAGCTGTCGGGGTTCTGGTTCTGCTTGGCGGCGAATTCGCGGACTTCCTGGCTGATCTTCATCGAGCAGAACTTCGGCCCGCACATCGAGCAGAAATGCGCGGTCTTGGCGCCCTCTGCTGGCAACGTCTGGTCGTGGAAGTCCTCGGCGGTTTCGGGGTCGAGGCTGAGGTTGAACTGGTCGCGCCAGCGGAATTCGAAGCGCGCCTTTGACAACGCATCGTCGCGGACCTGCGCGGCGGGGTGGCCCTTGGCGAGGTCGGCGGCGTGGGCGGCGAGCTTGTAGGTCACCACGCCGACCTTTACGTCGTCGCGATCGGGCAGGCCCAGATGCTCCTTGGGCGTGACGTAGCAGAGCATCGCGGTGCCGTACCAGCCGATCTGCGCCGCCCCGATGCCGCTGGTGATGTGATCGTATCCCGGCGCGATATCGGTGACGAGCGGCCCGAGCGTGTAGAACGGAGCCTCGCCGCACGCCTCCAGCTGCTTTTCCATGTTCTCCTTGATCTTGTGCATGGGCACATGGCCCGGCCCTTCGATCATCACCTGAACGTCCTGCGCCCAGGCGCGCTTCGTCAGCTCGCCCAAAGTGTAGAGCTCGGCGAATTGCGCTTCGTCATTGGCGTCGGCGATGGAGCCGGGGCGCAGGCCGTCGCCCAGCGAATAGGCGATGTCGTAGGCGGCGCAGATCTCGCTGATTTCGTCGAAGTGCTCGTAGAGGAAGCTCTCCTTGTGATGGGCGAGGCACCATTTCGCCATGATCGATCCGCCGCGGCTGACGATCCCGGTGACGCGCTTGGCCGCCATCGGGACGTAGGGCAGGCGCACGCCGGCATGGATGGTGAAGTAGTCGACGCCCTGTTCGGCCTGTTCAACCAGCGTATCGCGAAAGATCTCCCAGGTGAGGTCTTCGGCGACGCCGCCGACTTTCTCGAGCGCCTGATAGATCGGCACGGTGCCGACGGGGACGGCGGAGTTGCGGATGATCCATTCGCGGGTGTCGTGGATATTGCGGCCGGTGGAGAGGTCCATGATAGTGTCCGCGCCCCAGCGGGTGGCCCACACCATCTTGTCGACTTCGTTCGCGACATCGGAAGCGACGGCGGAATTGCCGATATTGGCGTTGATCTTGACCAGGAAATTGCGCCCGATCGCCATCGGCTCGGTTTCGGGGTGGTTGATGTTGTTGGGGATGATCGCGCGGCCACGGGCGACCTCGTCGCGGACGAATTCCGGCGTGATGACGTCGGGGATTTCCGCGCCCCAGCTTTCGCCGTCGCGCACGTGGTCGGCGGCGAGTTCGCGGCCCAGGTTCTCGCGCTCGGCGACGTATTCCATCTCGGGCGTGGTGATGCCTTTGCGGGCATAGTGCATCTGGGTGACGTTGGCGCCAGCCTTGGCACGAAGCGGGCGTTTGATGGTATTCGGAAATTGCGGGACACCGCCCGAGCGATCGGGGCCGAGCTGGCCGTTGTCTTCGGGCTTTATTTCGCGGCCGTCATATTGCTCGACATCGCCGCGTGCATGGATCCAATCGCTGCGCAGGGCCGGTAGCCCGGCATTGATGTCGATCGCGGCGTTTTCGTCGGTGTAGGGGCCGGACGTGTCGTAGACCCGCACCGGGGGCTCGCCGCCCTCAAGCTGGATTTCGCGCATCGCGACCTGAACGCCAGACCCGGTGCGCGCGCCGACATGGATCTTGCGGCTGCCACGGATGGGGCCAGTCGTAACGCCAATTTCTACGCGGGAATTGATATCGGCCATGATCGCTCTCCTTGGATGACGGAGGGAGGATCATGGGCGCCGGGGGTGTGAATTGCGCCGACCACTCCCTCCGCCGATGCTAATCGGTTCAGGTTCGACGGGTCGGACAGCGCTACCTGCCCCTCTCAGCGAAAGCTCGCTCCCCGGGGATGGCACGAGGGATACCCGTCCTTTCGCCGCGAGTCCAGTTTGGCCGCAAACGTGGTCCGGCGACCGCCCCCTCACTTTTTCTGCAAATGATTATCAAAACCAGCTTGACCTGCACGCTCGCCCTACTAGGAATGCGACTCACTCGCATTTGCAGATAGGACATCATGGCACGCCCGCTCCGCCACACCTCGCTTTTCGCTTTCGCCGCAGTCCTTGTCGGTGCGCCCGCTCATGCCGAGGATGACGCGCTGATCGAAGAGGAGCAGCCAACCCCGATCACGCCTTCGGACGAAGAAGACGAGGGTCGCATCACCGTCACCGCCACCCGCACCCCGGTGCTGGTCGACGAAGCGCCCGCCACCATCTCCATCATCACCGACGAGGAAATCGCCGATATCCTAGCCACCGACGTGCGCGACCTCATCCGCTACGAGCCGGGCGTCACCGTGCGCCGCGCCCCGGCCCGCTTCGGCGCGGCGCTTGGTAGCACCGGCCGCGCGCGCAACGAGGATTTCGTCGTGCGCGGCATCGGAGGCAACCGCGTGCTTATCCAGGTCGATGGCATCCGCTCGCCGCAAGGCTTCTCGTTCGGCGCGCAGGAGGCCGGGCGCGGCGGGTTCACCGATGTGAGCCTGGTCAAACAGGTCGAGATCCTGCGCGGTCCCGCATCGGCGCTCTATGGCAGCGACGGGCTGGCGGGCGCGATCAGCTTCACCACCGCCGACCCGGTGGACCTTATCGGTTCGAACGCGGTCGGTGGGTTCGTTCGCGCCCAGTATTCGAGCGAGGACAACGAATTCGCCGAGACCGTGACGCTCGCTGCGCAGGACGGCAACCTTTCGGGAATGATTGCCTACACCCGCCGCGATTTCGACGAGCTTGAGAACCAGGGGGAGATTGGCGGGACCGGTCCGACCCGCACCCTCCCCAACCCGCAGGATGGCGCGTCGAACGCGCTGCTGGGCAAGCTGGTGTGGAACAATGGCATCCACCGCCTGCGATTGACCGGCGAGTGGGTCGATACCGCCGTCGAAACGAATGTCCTGACCGGCCTTGGCCCTGCCTTCCTGTTCGGCCCCGATCCTGTATGGACCGTGGACCGCCTCGAAGCGCGCGACACGACCGAGCGGGTGCGCGGATCGGTCGACTGGACCTATGAAGGCGAAGCGGACGATATCATCGAATACGCGTTTGTCTCCGCCTATTGGCAGAACGGCGAAGATCGCCAGTTCGCAGAGGAAGATCGCACGCCGCTTTCCTTCGTTCCCGCCCCCGATCGCACGCGGCTCAACACGTTCGAGAACGAAGTCTACGGTCTCGTCGCCGAAGCGCGCACCACCTTCGACACCGGCGGGCTCTCGCACACTTTGGCGATTGGCGGCGATGTTAGCGAGACCCGGCAGGAAGGGCTGCGTGATGGCACCTTTCCGGGGCGCAGCGAGACCTTCCCGACCCGTGCCTTTCCCGTGACCGATTTCACGCTGGGCGGCGTCTTCATTGCCGACGAAATCGCGATCGGCGATGCGCTGACGCTGTTCCCCGCGTTGCGCTTCGATTTCTACGATCTCAACCCGACCGACGATCCGCTGCTGACCACGTTCGAGCCGCGGGGGCAAAGCGACAGTCGCCTTTCCCCTAAGTTCGGCGCGACGCTGGAACTTGCCGACGACGTGATCCTGTTCGGCAATTACGCGCAAGGTTTCCTCGCGCCCACGCCTTCCCAGGTAAACAATTTCTTCGAATTCATCGCCGGGGGTTACACCTCGCTGCCCAACCCCGATCTCGAGCCGGAAACCAGCGAAAGCTATGAATTGGGCGCCCGCTATATAGGCGACATGTTCACGCTGCAGGTGGTCGGTTTTCGCGGGGACTACGACAATTTCATCACCCAACAGGTCATCGGCGGGTCGTTCACGCCGCAGGACCCCGCGCAGTTTCAGTTCGTGAATTTCAATGAAGCGCGGATCGAAGGCGTCGAAGCGAAGGCATCGATGGATCTCGACAACGGAATTACCGGGCAGCTCGCGTTCGCTTATGCTGATGGCGATACGATAGGACCGGACGGCGCGCGCACTCCGCTCGACACGGTCGATCCGTTCAATCTGGTCGCGGGGCTGGGATACCAGGATCCCGAGCGGCGCTTTGGCGCGGACATCATCCTCACCCACACCGCACGCAAGGACGCGAACGAGGTCGAGCGCGCCACTCCGGAGAACGACCCACTCTTACCGCCGGGCACCCCCCGGTTTGTACGCCCCGCTGCCTCGACCGTGTTCGACCTGACCGCTTTCGTCCGCGTGAACGATGCGATCACGTTGCGCGCGGCTGTCTTCAACCTGTTCGACGAGCGCTACGCCCTGTGGTCCGACGTGCGTGGCCTTCGGGTCGCTGATGCAAACATTCTCGGTGCCTTCACGCGGCCGGGACGAAATGTTAGTGTCTCGGCCAGCTATCGATTCTGAATTGCATTCTCATCTTTGAAGGAACTCGACATGCTTAACTCTGCCAAACCCTTCCTGTTCGCCGGTATCGCTGCGCTGGCATTCTCCGCCGCCCCCACGCCCGCGCTCGCAGACGATCCGATCGTGCGCAGTGAAGATGCCGACCGCGCCGCTTTCCAGGCCGACCGCGAAACGATCCTGTCGATGGCAGGCGATTACAAGGTCACGTTCGACATGCGCGAGTCCACCGCGTGGCACGAAGACTACGAACCGATCGAGCCCAAGCTCTCCGGCGGCTACGAAAGCGTGCGCGTGGTGGAAGACACCGGCGAGCGGATCGTGCTCCAGCACCTGCTCGTCGTGGGGCCGGAAGAAAGCCCCTATGTCGTCAAGCACTGGCGGCAGGATTGGGAATACGAACCCGAGAAAATCCTGACCTTCGAAGGCGGCGATACGTGGGAATGGACCGCCGTGCCCGAGCCGATGCGCGCCGGTCGCTGGTCGCAGACCGTGTATCAGGTCGATGACAGCCCGCGCTATGCCGGGTGGGGTCAATGGGAAGAGGTGCTGGGCGTCAAGCGCTGGCGCTCCAACTGGACCGCCCGCCCGCTCGCCCGGCGCGATGCGGTGCGCGATCCCGTCTACGACCGCTATGTCGGCATCAACCGCCACCAGATGACGCCGACCGGGTGGATCCACTGGCAGGACAACACCAAGATGATGCCTGCCGAGGATGGCAGCGGAGAACTGGTGCCGGTGGTGCAGGAATACGTCCTCAACACCTATGAGCGCTTCGACGATTACAATGTCGGCGCCGCCGAAGCCTATTGGGAGAAGACCTCCGCCTACTGGGACGCGATCCGCGACAAGTGGGACGCCGTGGCCGAGGCCAATGGCGGCATCCGCATCGCGCAGGAGGCCAATTACGGCACCGACATCGCCGACGACCTGCTGCAATTCGCCGACGCGATCAAGGATGGCGAGATGACTTCGGACGAAGCTGAAGCCAAGGCGCTGGCGCTGATCGAGCAGGGCACGGTGCAGACGGGTGGGTGACGCCCCGCCGGATCCGAACTGTGACCCTGCTGCAACGCGGCGAGCGTAGCTGACCACCCCAATTACCGGCGATCTTTCGAAGCCTGTGTGTTCGCGCCTTGATCGGATCGTCGGGAACGGAGCGATCACGATTGCAGACAACGGCATGGCCATCGGCAATGGCGCGCGCGTATCACATGAAGGCTCGACCGCTCTGGGAGCCGGAGCAACAACCACCGCGACGAACCAGGTCACCCTGGGCGCGAGCGGCACGGCGGTGCGGGTCGGGCGATATCGAGGCGAGCACTCTGGCGCAGGTCGGTCCGGTCGATGTCGTGACAGTCGATCAGAACGGCACGCTTGGGCGTCAGACGGTCGCAACCGCCGCTTCGGTTGCGAATGTGCAGGTGTCGATGAGCCAACTCGCCATGGTTTCGGATGCGCAGCTCGCGCAGCTGGAAACGCGGGTCTTTTCGCTCGAAGGGCAGGTGAGCCAGATCTTCGACCTGACCGCGACGATCGACAAGGACGCGCAGCGCGGCATCGCGGCGATTGCCGCGCAAGCCAATCCGCACTTTCCAAGTTCGGCCGGCCGCACCAGCTATGCCAGCAACGTTGCGACCTATCGCGGCGAAGTCGGCGTGTCGGTCGGCTTGAAGCACCGGTTGCAGGGTGATGTGGCGGTCAGCGCGGGCGTGACCTATGCGGGCGGCAACTCGACCGCTCTGCGCGCAGGAGTGGCGGGCGAGTTCTGACCACAATGTCGGGGCCGCGTCGAAACGCGCGGCCCGGCCACCGTCAATCGATCACGCGTCCGCGCACCATCGTCCAATCGACATTCTCGAGCACGGCGACATTGGCGAGCGGGTCGCCTGCGACCGCGATGATGTCGGCGGAATAGCCCGGCGCGATCCGGCCGATCTCGTCCTCCATGCCGATGATTTGCGCCGCGACCGTGGTAGCGCTGGCGAGCGCTTCGCGGTCAGACATGCCGCCTGCAACCATCAGCGCGAATTCGCCCGCGTTCTGCCCGTGCGGGAAGACGCCGGCATCGGTGCCGAAGGCGATCTTCACGTCATTCGCAAGCGCGCGCTCGACGATAGTGCCGGCCACCTGGCTGACTTCGCGGATCTTTGCATCGACCACCGGGGTGTAATAGCCGGTGCCGACATTGCGGCGGATGCCCTCGAACGCCATCAGCGTGGGGACGAGCGTGGTGCCCGCCTCGTTCATCGCGCGCGCGGCGGCTTCGTCGATATAGGTGCCGTGCTCGATCGTGTGGACGCCCGCGCGCGCCGCCGCTTCGATCCCGCGCGCGCCGTGGGCGTGGGCGGCGACTTTCAGGCCGAGCGTTTCGGCTGTCTCGACGATGGCGCGCATTTCCTCATCGGAGAAATGCGCCTCCAGCCCGCGGCCCTGCTGCGACAGCACGCCGCCGGTCGCGGTGATCTTGATGAGATCGGCACCGTATTGCGAGGCAAGCCGCACCTTGGCCGCGCATTCGACCGCGCCGGTGCAGGTAAACCCGCTGTCGAGCGCGTCATTGACGTGTTCGACGAAGCCGGTCGTGTCGCCGTGCCCGCCGATGATCGCGATCGTCCGGGCCGAAGTGACGATGCGCGGCCCCTGCACGATGCCCTCCGCAGTCGCGCGGCGCAGCGCCTGCATGACCTGGTCGGTGCGCGAGCCCACGTCGCGCACGGTGGTGAAGCCTGCGAGCGCGGTGATGCGCGCATTCTTGGCCGCGATCAGGGTGAAGTATTCAGGCGGCGTGGTGGCAGAACGCCAGAATTCGCCGCTGGGATCGCCGGAAAGGTGCGTGTGCAGGTCGATCAGGCCGGGCAGCACGGTTTTGTCGGTAAGGTCGATAACGGCCTCCCCCGATCCGACATGGCCATTTTCGATCCGTTCGATCCGTCCATCGGCAACGTATATTGTCGACGCCCCGCGCGGGCCGCTTTCGGCATCGGTTATGACCGACCCGGCGTGGATTACCGCGTCCTGCGCAGCAGCGGGCGCTGCGATCGTTGTGGCTATGGCGGCGAATGCGCTTGCGAGCTTGCAGATCATCTTCATCGATTTCTCTCCCCTTCGCGCATCGTGATGCCGGGCGTCTCATCGAGTGGCAAGCCCACCCGCGTCATTTGCGATTCAGCGAGCCGTCGCTATGACGCCACGCAATCCGGTCCAAACGAGAGGAACCACCGACGATATGAACCGCCTTACGCTGACTTCCGCTGCCCTGCTCGCATCCGTATCGCTCACCGCAACCGCGCATGCCCGCCCGATGACGCCCGAGGATGTCGCCAAGCTTGAAAGCGTTGGTGCAATGGCGGTTTCGCCCGATGGAACCCGAATCGCCTACACGACCGCCAGCCTGCCCGACGTAACCGAGGGCGAGGAGAACGGCAGCTTCACGCAGGAATTGTCGATCGCCACCGCGCCGAATGTGGCACGGCAATATCTGCCCGAGGACATCAGCCCGTCAGGCATCGCCTTCTCTCCCGATGGCCGCATGGTCACGTTTCTGTGGGGCAAGGATGACGAGGACACTGCCGTCTGGGGCCTGCCGGTCGATGGCGGCACTTACGTGAAGCTCGCGGCGGTCGATGATACCAGCGTTCGATCCTACGAGTTCAGCCCCGATGGCCGCACGCTCTATCTGCTGACCGGGCCGGGCGAGGACGCTCAGCGCAAGGAGCAGAGCGAAGGCGGCTTCAACGCGCGCATCTATGAAGAGGAAAGCCGCGCCGCGCGCATGTTCGCCGCGAACGTGATGATGAATGGAGAGATCGACGAGGAGCCGCGTGAGATTGCGCTCCCCGGCTTCGTCAGTGCGTTCGACATTGCACCCGATGGCAGCTTCGCGACTATTGAAACAGCGCCGACCCCGCTGGTCGATGACAGCTACACCAAGAAGCGCGTCAACATCCTCGATCTGGTGACCGGCGCGGTGCGCGCCGTCATCGAGACGCCGGGCAAGATCGGCGATGTGGAGATTGCGCCGGGTGGCGACAATATTGCCCTGATTGCCGGGGTCGACATGAACGATCCGGCGGCGACCACCCTGCATTTCGCCGATCCGAGCACCGGCGAATTCACCGCGCTGAATGAAGGCGCGGCCGAAGCGGTGGTCGATACCGAATGGATGAGCGACGGGCGGCTGGCCGCGGTGGTCCATGTCGGCGTGCAATCGCTGCTGCGGATCTACAACCCCGACGGCAGCGTTGCGCAGGAAATCGATCCGGGCGAGCTGATTTTGACCCGCATCGAAACCACGACCGGCGCGGCGGACACGGTCGCGGTGGCGGCCAATGCGCCGCAGCACCCGACCGAATTGTTCGTGCTGAACGGCAACACGTTCGAGCGCTGGACCAGCCACAATACCTGGCTGTCCGAAATCACCTTCGGCAACCAGCGCGCCTATACCTACACCGCAACCGACGGGCAGACTATCGAAGGCGTGCTGATCGAGCCGGTTGGCGAATCGCCCGCAGGCGGCGCGCCCACCATCATGAACGTGCATGGCGGCCCGGAAGCGCATGACAGCAATGGCTGGCAGACCGCCTATTCCAAGCCCGGCCATGTCGCGGCGGCGCAGGGTTATGCCGTGTTCCTGCCGAATTATCGCGGCTCGACCGGCTATGGCGTCGATTTCGCCAAGCAGCATCAGGGCAATTACACCGATCCCGAATTCCGCGACATCGTCGATGCGAAGAAAGCGCTTGCCGCCGATGGCATCACCGATCCCGATCGCACCGGGATCACCGGCGGCTCCTATGGCGGCTATGCCAGCGCCTGGGGGGCGACCTACTATTCGGACGAATATGCTGCGTCCGTGATGTTCGTGGGCATTTCGAACCAAGTCAGCAAGTTCGGCACGGGCGACATTCCGTACGAAATGTACAACGTCCACAGCCGCGCATGGCCGTGGGACGACTGGACGGCGATGCTCGAAGTCTCGCCGATCTATTACGCCGACCGTGCGACCACGCCGACGCTCATCATGCATGGTGAGGAAGATACCCGCGTCGATCCGGGCCAGAGCCTTGAACTCTATCGCTCGATCAAGATCCGCCAGCCCGACACGCCGGTGCGGCTGGTCTTCTATCCGGGCGAAGGCCACGGTAATCGCATGGCGGCGAGTCGATACGACTATAATCTGCGGATGATGCGCTGGTTCGACACCTATCTGAAGACTGGCGATCGCGACGCGCCGATGCCCGAACCGCGCCCGCAACTGGCCGAAAACGCCGCCGGGGCGACGATCCCGGAAGCGGATGACAGCGAGGATTGACGAAGGATTGGTGAGCCCCCGAGCTGGCGGGGGCTCACCAACCAAACTGCATTAGAAAGTGTATCCCACCCCGATGCCGCCGACCCACTGGTCCGCGCTGCCCTGTATCTCGGTAAACGGCGTATCGGCGCCATCGTTCACCAATCGGCTGTAGCTGGCGATACCGAACAGGCTGAACCCGCCATTGAGCGCGTTACCGTCGAGATCGTAGGCGAGAATAGCGTTCAGACCGTAGCTGTTGAGGCCGCCCTCAGCCTGAAATTCGGGCAGTCCGCTGGCCTCACTCTGTGCAGGGGTAACGGTGTAGTAGTAATCCGCGAAATCATCGTCGACGAATTGCACGCCAGCGGAAAGGGTCAGGATTGCCGCTTGGCTTAGCGGTGTGAAATAGCCGATGCGCGGCTCGATCAGCATGCCGTCATGCGCGCCCAGGACATCCCAGCGTACTGCACCGCCGATCGTCACCTGATCGAACCGATTGAGCACGCCGGGAAACGAAATGCCGCCGTCCAGCCCGACTTCGAGCGCGGTGTCGAGTTCGCCCGCCGCTTCCACAACCTCATCCTCGATCCGATCGGCGCGGTCGTTGCGAATCCGGAAGGTCGGGCCGAGCGAGAATTGCGGCCCTTGTTGCCCCGTCGGTCCCTGAACCAGTTCGGGCGAAAGCAGGTCGAGCGAAAGTCCAGCCGCCGCCGGCCTGATGCCGACGCCGCCTACGCGGCCTGCAATCAACGGCAGCGGGAACAGCACATAGTCGTCGCTGCCCGAATAACTTGGCACAAGCCCCGCGCCGACTCCGACCGTCAGCCAGGTTTCATCGAAGACCACGTCTTCTGGGTCCATTCCGCCAGGCAACGGCGGACCATCGCCGCGCTGGGCACTGCCGCTCTGTGCAGACTGCGCGATCACGACGGCGTTCGAGCCGCTTTCTTCCGAGGCCGCGATTGTGGCGGGTTCGGACGTCCCGTCGCGCCTTTCCTCAGCGGCAAGCGGGGCGATCCAGAAGGCACCCAAAACTAGGGCAGAGGTGGTGGATTTTGAGATTGTAAAGTGAGACATGTTTTCTCCCGTCCTTGCGACACAAACCGCCTCGCGCCCAAATCGTTTCACGCCGCGTGTCCCGATCCTCGACCGGCCCCACCCCGCAGGCGACATTGCCCAGCGCGCCCGGCTGGCCTAGGGCATCAGGACGAATGAGCGATTCACCCGAAAAACAGCAACGTGCGAGCGATGACGCGCCGCTCGATCTCGTCATCGTCGGAGGCGGTCTCTCCGGCGGCCTGATCGCGCTGGCGCTGCACCGGCTCGCGCCCGACTGCCGATTTCAGGTGATCGAGGCTGGCGAAACGCTCGGCGGCAATCACCGCTGGAGCTGGTTTGAAAGCGATCTTGACGAAGCGGGCACTGCACTGCTCGGCGAATTTGAACTCAATCGCTGGAATGCGGGCTATGAAATCGCATTCCCGCGGTACGCACGCAAGCTCGACACAGGCTATCGCTCGCTGTCGAGCGACGAGTTTCATCGCCGCCTTGTCGAAGTAATGCCGACAGACACCGTTCGGCTCGACACGCGCGTCGCCGACCTCGATGCTGACGGCGTGACACTCGCCGATGGCACCCGGATCGATGCGCGCGCGGTGATCGATTGCCGCACCTTCAAACCAAGCGACAAGCTCGCGGGCGGTTGGCAGGTGTTTCTGGGCCAGCATATCAAGTGCGAGGAACCACACGGCCTCACCCGTCCTGTCATCATGGATGCGCGCGTCGATCAGCTTGCGCCGCATGGCAACGGCTCGGCCTATCGCTTCGTCTATGTCCTGCCGCTCACCGAAGACGAGGTGTTCGTCGAAGATACTTACTACGCCGACAAACCGCGCATGGACAAAAGCGTGCTGCGCGCCCGCACACAGGATTATGCCCGCCGCAATAGCTGGAAGGGTGAGGTGATCGGCGAGGAAACCGGCATCCTCCCGGTCGTGACAGGCGGAGACTTTGCGGCCGCGCAGGATGCGCAGCGCATTCCCGGTGTCGCAATGGCCGGCACACGCGGAGGCTTCACCCATCCGCTCACCAGCTACACCCTGCCCTTCGCAGCCCGGATGGCGAATGCGATCGCGACGCGGATGCGGGACAACCCGCAGACCACCGGCGAAGAGCTGGCGGCGCTGTGCGACAGCCGCGCCGACGCCCACTGGCAGCGCACCGGCTTTTACCGTATGCTCGGTCGCATGCTGTTCGAAGCGGCACAGCCGGACAAGCGGGTCAACGTGTTCCAGCATTTCTACGGACTGGACGGCGCTCTCGTCGAACGTTTCTATGCGGCGCGCTCATCATGGACTGATCGCATCCGCATCCTGTCGGGCAGGCCACCCGTAGCTGTGCCAAGAGCGATCCGTGCACTTCTGTCTCGCGGAACACCATTCAAACTGGAGAACAAGGCATGAATGCCGACGCCAAACTCGATCTCGACCAGGCTCGCAGCGTTGGAGGCGGGATCGATCCGCGGATCGCCGAACGCTATGAGGGCAAGACCGCCTGCGTCATCGGTGCGGGGTTCGGCGGCATGGCGCTCGCCATCCGGCTGCAATCGCACGGCATCGCCACGACCGTAGTCGAAGCGCGCGACAAGCCGGGCGGGCGCGCCTATTTCTGGGAGCGTGAGGGCTTCACTTTCGATGCGGGACCAACCGTCATCACCGACCCGCCCTGTCTTGAGGAGTTGTGGGCGCTGAGCGGACATGACATCTCCGAAGACGTCGACCTGATGAAGGTGATGCCGTTCTATCGCCTCAACTGGCCCGACGGCACGAACTTCGATTATTCAAACGACGAAGAACAGCTCAACGCTGAGATCGCCAAGCTGAACCCTGACGATGTGGTGGGCTACAAGCGCTTCCTCGAATATTCCGCCGAAGTGCATGAGGAAGGCTATCTCAAACTTGGCACCGTGCCGTTCCTCGACTTCAAATCGATGCTCAAGGCCGCGCCCGCGCTGGTGAAGAAGCAGGCATGGCGCAGCGTCTATGACATGGTGTCGAGCTATATCGAGAACGAGAAGCTGCGCGAGGCCTTGAGCTTCCACACCCTGCTGGTCGGCGGCAGTCCGATGAAGACCAGCGCGATCTACGCTCTTATCCACAAGCTGGAGAAAGACGGCGGCGTGTGGTGGGCACGCGGCGGGACCAACCAGCTAATCGCGGGGATGGTGCGCCATTTCGAGAGGCTAGGCGGCACGATGCGCGTGGGCGACGGGGTAGAGCACGTTCATACGGTCGGCACGCGCGCAACCGAAGTCGAAACCAAGTCCGGCTGGAAGCAGCGCTTCGACGCGGTCGCCTCAAACGCAGACATCATGCATTCGTACAAGGATCTGCTGTCGACTTCGCCGCGCGGGGCCAAATATGCCAAGTCACTCAGCCGCAAGAGCTTTTCGCCCTCGCTGTTCGTCGTGCATTTCGGGCTCGAGGGCACGTGGCCCGGCATCCCACACCACATGATCCTGTTCGGCCCGCGCTATAAGGGCCTGGTCGACGACATCTACAAGCATGGCGTGCTGCCGCAGGACTTCTCGGTCTACCTGCACCACCCGACCGTCACCGACCCCTCGATGGCGCCCGAGGGCAAGAGCACCTTCTACGCGCTCGTGCCGGTCGCGCACATGGGCAAGCTGGCAGTCGACTGGGACGAAGTTGGGCCGAAGCTGGAGAAGGCGATCCTCGATGAGATCGGACGCCGCCTGATCCCCGACATTCACGACCGGATCGTCACCAAATTCAGCTACGCGCCCAAGGATTTCGCGCAGGATCTGAACGCCCACATGGGCAGCGCCTTCAGCCTTGAACCCGTGCTGTGGCAAAGCGCCTGGCTGCGCGGCCACAATCGTGACGATGTGATCGAGAACTTCTACCTCGTCGGCGCCGGCACCCACCCGGGCGCAGGCATCCCCGGCGTGGTCGGCAGCGCGAAGGCGACCGCAGGGCTGGTGCTGGAGGATCTGGCGGTTAAAGCGAGCGCATGAAACGTCTCGCAGTCTATTGCGGCTCCGCATCTCCGGAGGATCCGCGCTATCTCGAACTTGCGCTTGATGTCGGGCGCGATCTGGCGGAACGGGGGATCGGTGTCGTCTATGGTGGCGGGCGGATTGGCCTGATGGGTGCCCTGGCAAAGGGTGCGCGCGATGCGGGCGGCGAAGTTATCGGGGTAATCCCGGAGGCTCTGGTAAATTCCGAAGTCGCCAATCCGGGCTGCACCGAACTCATAACCGTTTCCGGAATGCACGAGCGCAAGGCGCGCTTCACCGACCTCTCCGACGGTTTCGTCACCCTGCCCGGCGGCGTGGGAACGATGGACGAATTGTGGGAAGCGATCAGCTGGGCGCAGCTTGGCTATCACGAGGATCCTGTGGGCGTGCTCAACGCGTTTGGCTTTTACGACCATTTGCTCGCCTTCAACGCGCATATGGCCGAGGTTGGCTTTGTCCGACCGGCGCATCAGAACATTCTGATCGCCGCCGAAACGCTGGCCGATCTGTTGCCCAAGATGGAAGCCTACGAGCCGCATACGCCGATCTTCCGCATGAAGGCCGAGGATCTCTAGAGGCACCCTGGCGATGGTTTCCCCGGCAGTGAACCGCGCCGCGCTGGTCGAACATGCGCACAGCGCTATTAAGTATGGCTCGCAGAGCTTCTCCGCCGCATCGCGCCTGTTCGATCCCGAAACCCGCGAGCGCGCCTGGCTGCTCTACGCCTGGTGTCGCCGGTGCGACGATATTGCCGACAATCAGGTGCTCGGCGGTGAATTGGGCGACCAGTCGGACCTTAACGAACGGCTCGCGCTGATCCGGCGGCTGACCGCGAAGGCGTTTGCTGGGGAGGCGACCGGCGACCCGGCCTTTGATGCGCTGGGCGTGGTGGCGCGGGAATGCGGGCTGACACCGGCGATGGCAGAGGACGTTATCGCGGGCTTTGCATTGGATGCCGAAGATTGGCGTCCGCGAACGCAGGCGGACATGATGCGTTATTGCTACCACGTCGCGGGCGCGGTCGGCGTGATGATGGCGGTGGTCATGGGGGTGAGCCCGCGCGATACGGATACGCTCGACCGGGCGAACGATCTGGGCCTCGCTTTCCAGCTGTCCAACATAGCACGCGATATCGTTGAAGATGACGCGGCGGGCCGCTGCTATCTGCCCGCACAATGGCTGGTCGAAGAGGATATCGAACCCGGCCAGCACACCAAGCCGCATCACCGCAAGGAACTGGCCGAAATGGCCGCACGGCTGGTCGCGCTGGTCGAGCGCCACGAAGCTGCGGCCCGCGTGGGCGCCGCTCGCCTGCCTTTCCGTAGCCGTTGGGCGGTGCTGTCAGCGGCCCGCATCTATGGCGCGATCGGGCGCAAGGTTCGCAAGCGCGGCGTCGAGGCGTGGAACAGCCGCACCTACGTCCCTCGCTGGGAGAAAGCGTGGCACGGGGCGCGCGCGTTTCTCTCCGCCGCGATCAACCGCGAGAAGCACCCCGACGGACCGATCACCTGGGGAATCGCGGATTTCCGGCCTTCGTAAGAGTTCGTCATCGCGAGGAGCCGCAGGCGCCGTGGCGATCCAGTTCCGACCCCTCGCGAGCGAATGGCTGCGTAAGACTGGATTGCTTCGCCTTCGGCTCGCAATGACGAAATTTTTCCGTTAGCGCATCCCCATGATCCAGAAGCTCCTGATCGCCAATCGCGGCGAGATCGCCTGCCGCATCATCCGCACTTGCCGCGAGATGGGTGTGGCAACCGTCGCGGTCTACTCGGACGCGGATGCCAAGGCCCTGCATGTGCGGCAGGCGGACGAGGCGGTGCATATCGGCCCCTCGCCCGCTATCGAAAGCTATCTGGTCGGCGACAAGATCATTGCGGCGGCGAAGGAGACGGGGGCGGAGGCGATCCATCCGGGTTACGGTTTTCTCAGCGAGAATGCAGGCTTCGCGCAGGCCGTGATCGATGCCGGGCTGATCTGGGTCGGTCCCAAACCCTCCAGCATCGAGGCGATGGGCCTCAAGGATTCCGCCAAGCAATTGATGATGGACGCAGGCGTGCCGGTGACGCCCGGCTATCTTGGCGAAGATCAATCGGTCGAGCGGTTGAAATCCGAAGCCGACGCGATCGGCTATCCCGTGCTGATCAAGGCGGTCGCAGGCGGCGGCGGCAAGGGGATGCGCAAGGTCGATGCGCCCGCCGACTTCGCGGCCGCGCTCGAGAGCTGCCGCCGCGAGGCCAAGGCGAGCTTCGGCAATGATGAGGTTCTACTTGAGAAGTGGGTCACGTCGCCTCGCCATATCGAGGTGCAGGTGTTCGGCGACAGCCACGGCAATGTCGTCCACCTGTTCGAGCGCGATTGCTCACTGCAACGCCGCCACCAGAAGGTGATCGAGGAAGCCCCCGCGCCGGGCATGGACGAGGCCACCCGCGAAGAAATCTGCGCCGCCGCCGTGCGCGCCGCCAAGGCGGTCGATTACGAAGGCGCAGGCACGATCGAATTCATCGCCGATGCTTCGGAGGGGCTGCGCGCGGACCGCATCTTCTTCATGGAGATGAACACCCGCCTTCAGGTCGAGCATCCGGTGACCGAAGAGATCACCGGGGTGGACTTGGTGGAGTGGCAGTTGAGGGTGGCAAGCGGGGAGGCGATCCCGCGGAAGCAGGAAGAACTGAGCATCAACGGCCACGCAATCGAAGCGCGGCTTTATGCCGAGGATCCGGCTAAGGGGTTCTTGCCGAGCACGGGGCGGTTGGACATTTTCAGCCTTGATGAGTCGTTATTCGAACTTCGCGTAGATACGGGGGTCGAAACTGGGTCAAACATATCTCCGTTTTACGATCCGATGATAGCGAAGGTCATCGCCCACGCACATGACCGCGAATATGCGATCATGGATCTGCAAGCCGAGTTGGCTCATTCTGCCGTTTGGCCTGTCACCTCGAATTCAGGATTTCTATATAATTTGCTTGGGTCTGAGGCGTTTCAGAAAGCCGAGCTAGACACCGGTTTCATAGATCGAAATCTTGAGCAGCTATCCTCCCCGCCTACACCGGATTTGGAAGTTCTGAACGCGGGACATCAGGTGCTAACAGGAAGCACATCACCTTTTTCGCCTGAAGGTCCCGACCAGAAGATCGAGACAGGCCTTTCGAACTTCAGATTAAATGCCGCGCGCAAAACAACGACGATTCTTCGCGATCAAAATGGAAAGTCCTACACTTTCAAAATCGATGCGAAACTCGGACACTCTTTTCGATGGGTACATGGCGAGCAGGCGGTAGTTCCGCTCGACGGTTTCACTTTTGCTTTTTCGTCTGGCCCTGTTCGCAGCACCGGCCACGCCTCCGCCGCCGATGGCGCGATCCTTGCGCCGATGCCGGGCAAAGTCATCGCGGTCGATGTGGCGGAGGGCGATGCCGTTTCCGCAGGCCAGCGGCTGATGGTGCTCGAGGCGATGAAGATGGAGCACGCGCTCACCGCGCCGTTCGACGGGACCGTTACTGAACTCTCGGCCAGTGAAGGCGGGCAGGTGCAAGTGGAGGCGGTGCTGTGCGTGGTGGAGCCGGTGGGGGAAGGCGAATGATTCTCCCCTCCTCTTCAGAGGAGGGGCTGCGAGACTTGGCGGCTTGCCGCCTAGTCGCAGCGGGGTGGTGCCTCCCTTCAAGCGCGAGCCTTCGGCCCGCGCAACCACCCCCAACCCCCTCCTTTGAAAAGGAGGGGGCTAGGGCGTGACCTGGCAGAAAGAACTCGAGGAACTCCGCCGCCGCCAGCAACTCGCCGAGCAGATGGGCGGCGAGGAGAAGGTCGCGCGTCAGCATTCGCGCGGCAAGATGGACGCCCGCGCCCGGCTCGCCGCGCTCACCGACGAAGGCTCGTTCCGCGAAATCGGCAAGATCGCAGGGCGCGGACATTACGACGAGAACGGCGACCTCGAAAGCGTCACCCCCGCCCCCTTCCTCTTCGGCAAGGCGACAATCGACGGACGGCCTGTCGTCGCCACCGCCGACGATTTCACCATACGCGGCGGCGCGGCGGATGCGGGGATCGCGCGCAAGATGGTGCAGGCCGAGCGTATGGCACACGAACTGCGCCTGCCCATGATCCGCATGATCGACGGCACCGGCGGCGGCGGATCGGTCAAGACGCTCGAACAGATCGGCGCGACCTATATCCCTGCCGTCCCGGGCTGGGGCGATGTGGTCGAGAACCTCGAAACCGTTCCGGTTGTCGCGCTCGCCTTGGGTCCAACCGCAGGCCTTGGCGCGGCGCGCGCTGTGGCGAGCCATTACTCGGTCATGGTCAAAGGTCTTTCGCAGATCTTCGCCGCCGGTCCCGCCGTGGTCGAGGCGATGGGCGGACCCTACGAAGGCTTCGACAAGGAGAGCTTGGGCGGCAGCGCAATCCACACCCGCAACGGCGTGATCGACGAGGAGGTGCTGAGCGAAGAGGCCGCCTTTGCGCATGCCCGCGCCTTCCTGTCCTATCTGCCCGCGAACGTGGGCGAACTGGCTCCGCATATCGACGCCCGCGACCCCGCCACCCGGCGCGACGAACGTCTGCTGGACCTCGTCCCGCGCGATCCCAAGACCGTCTATTCCATGCGGCGCGCGCTCGAAATGATCTTCGATCTCGACACCGTGTTCGAGATGGGCCGGATGTGGGGCCGCGCCGCGATCACTGCTTTCGCCCGGCTGGAGGGCCGCGTCGTGGCGGTATTGGCGAGCGATCCGTCCTATCTCGGCGGATCGTGGGATGCGAAGACCAGCGAGAAGGTCGAACGCTTCGTCAAGCTCGCCGACCTTTTCCGCCTGCCGATCGTCCATCTGGTCGACAATCCCGGCTTCATGATCGGGCGTGAGGCGGAGGAAGCCGGGACGATCCGCTACGGCGTGCAGGCCATGAACGCGGTCTATCGCGCGCGCGTGCCGCTCGCCAGCGTGGTGCTGCGCCGCGCCTATGGCATTGCGGGCAGCGCGATGAGCAATGCGGAGAAGTTTCAGTACCGCTTCTGCTGGCCCAGCGGCGATTGGGGCTCGCTACCCATCGCGGGCGGGCTGGAAGTCGCCTACAAGGCAGAGCTGGAGGCGGCAGAGGATCCGGGAGCGGAACTGGAGGCAATCCGCGCGCGGTTGGACAAGGTCACCAGCCCATTCCGCAGTGCCGAACGCTTCAATGTCGAGGACATCATCGACCCGCGCGACACCCGCCCGCTGCTTTGCGAATTCGCACAGCTGGCATGGCGCAAACTCGAAAGCGAGCTTTAGTCGCCTATTCCGCCGGCTTCGCTCCAACGCGCAGTGCAGGTTCAGGCGGGCCGAACAGGCGCCCTTTCTCGCTGAACAGCACCAGCAGCAGGCATACAATACCGCTCGCCAAAAGGGCCAGCGCGAGCGGGCGCGCCGTTCCGTCAAACGCGTAGCCGATCCCTGCGCCCAGGATCGAAGCCATCGACAGCCGCACCGCGCTGTGAACCGAGCTGGCCGCACCCGCGATGGCGAAGAACGGGTTCATCGCGATGGCGCCGAAATTGCTGCCGATAAAGCCGAGCAGCGCCATGTTCACGGCCATAAGCGGCACGAACTGCCACAGGCTCTGATTTGGCTGAAAGGCGAAGAACACCTGCACCGACGCAACCATTACGAAAGCCAGCACCGCCGTATGGCTCACCCGGCGGGCCCCGAACCGCTCGACGATGCGCGAATTGGACCAGCTCGCGAGCGCCATCGAGCCTGCACAGACGCCGAAAACGTAGGGGAACAGGTCGCCCGCGCCAAAGCCGTCGGTAATCAGCTGCTGCGAGGAATTGATGAAGCCGAACAGCGCGCCGAACACCACCGCGCTCCCGAAAACGTAGCCCACAACGCTCGGCAGGCTGAGTGCGCGGGCCATGTTGGCTGCAATAACGCGCGGGCGGATCGGGACGGCGTCTCCGGGCGACAGACTTTCGGGTAGACGGTACCAAATCCATGTGCCGACCGCGATGCCCTGGAGCGCCATCACGAGGAAGATTGCGCGCCAGTCGGCGATTTGCAGAATGAGCGAGCCGATCAACGGTGCGATCGCCGGAACCATCAGGAAGATCACGAAAATCAGGCTCATCATGCGGGCCATCTTGTCCCCGCCCACCCGGTCGCGGATAATCGCCGGGGGCAGCGCGACGATCCCGGCGCCGAAAAACCCCTGCGCCGCCCGCACCGCAAGCAGCGCCTCAAAGGTGGTCACAAAGGCACTGACTAGGGACAAAACGACGTAAACGGCGATCGAAGCGAGCACGACGGGGCGCCGACCGAACCGATCGGCGAGTGCGCCGGGCACCAGTGCCCCGATCCCCGCGGTGAGCAGATAGATGCCGACCACGAACTGGCGATCATTGCCTTCGACCGACAGCGACAGCGCGACATCGTCGAGCGCTGGCAGGATGGCATCGATGCCGAACGCCTGCAACGCCATGAGCATCGCCATCATCCAGATCAGCTCAGTGTCGCCGATGGATCTCGCGCGTGCAGGAGGGACCAGTTCGCTCGCCATTGCAGGCGCTGTGCCCGCAGGCTCGCCGGTTGACCATACCTCTTTTCGCATGTGCACAAAATGGGGAGTGGCACCAAAGGTTCCTGCCGCGAAGGGCAACCCTTCCTTCGCGGTTGCGAAGCGCTTATTTCCCCACAGGTTATGAGTGATGCGCCCGACCCCGCCCTGCCAAGCGACGCCGAAGCGGCCGGGCTGCGCAAGATCATTCATGTCGACATGGATGCCTTCTTCGCCAGCGTCGAGCAGCGCGACAATCCGGAATTGCGCGGACGCCCCGTCGCAGTCGGCGGGTCAAGCGGGCGCGGGGTGGTGGCAGCGGCAAGCTACGAGGCGCGCAAATTCGGGGTGAAGAGCGCAATGCCTTCGGTCACGGCAAAGCGGCTGTGCCCCGATCTCGTATTCGTCAAATCACGCTTCGACGCCTATCGCGAGGCGAGCCAGCAGATCCGTGCCGTGTTCCGCCACCACACCGATCTGGTCGAACCGCTCAGCCTTGACGAAGCTTATCTCGATGTGACCGAGGACCGCTTCGGCATCGGCTCCGCCACCCGCATTGCCGAGCTGATCCGGCAGGAAATCCGCGCCAAGACGAAGCTCACCGCGAGCGCTGGCGTGTCCTACAACAAATTCCTCGCCAAGCTCGCTAGCGATCAGAACAAGCCGGACGGGCTGTGCGTCATCCGCCCCGGACAGGGTGCAGCGTTCGTCCAGTCGCTGCCGATCCGGCGCTTCCACGGAGTCGGGCCGAAAGCGGAGGAGAAGATGAAGCGGCTGGGGATCGAAACGGGCGCCGATCTTGCCGCAAAAGAGATCGAATTCCTGCGCACCAATTTCGGCTCATTCGCCGACTACCTCTTCCGTGCTGCGCGAGGCATCGACCTGCGCCCCGTGCGCACCCATCGCCAGCGCAAGTCGGTCGGCGGGGAGCGCACCTTCAGCGAGGATATCTCGAGCGGTTCGGCGCTGCGAGAGACGCTCGACCGGATCGTCGACATCGTCTGGGACCGGATCGAGCACAACAAGGCGCGCGGGCGCACGGTTACGCTCAAACTGAAGTTTACCGATTTCCAGATCATCACGCGCGCCCAATCGGTCTCGCATTGGGTCGAGGACAAGGCAGAGTTCGCAAGGCTCGGCCATGCGCTGCTCGAAGAGGTGTTGCCTTTGCCGATGCCGATCCGGCTGATGGGGCTCACCCTGTCAAAGCTGGATCGCGGCGATGGCGCGGCGGGCGACAGCAATCCCGATGGGGGCGGCCCGGCGCCCTCCGATCGAGCCGACAGGGATCGCAAGACCGCGCAACTTTCCCTGTTCTAGCTTCCCGTCGTTGCGCGCTGGTGCGCCTGCCATGCGGCGATCCTGCGTTTGGCCCTGAGGCCCAGCCGTTCGGGCAGCGCATCACGCGCGAAGAAGCGGGCCTCGATGATCTCGCGCTGATCGGGAATGGGCTGCGCGTCGCACGTCGCGCTGAACAAGTGCAGGGTATGCGGCAGGCCTCGCAGGGTTTCCTGCAGCGGGCCGATCGCCACGACGCCGTCTAGCTCTATCCCGACCTCTTCGAGCGCTTCGCGCTGCGCCGCCTTCGTCGGGTCTTCGCCCGACTTCAGACCGCCACCCGGAAGCGACCAAACATCATGGCCGTAGGAATGTCGCACCAACAGGATATTCCCGGCCCGATCCGTGATGACGACGCTCACCCCTTCGATCGGCTTTCCGCGCCAGCGCCACCAGCGGTCGCGTGCCCGCTCTGCCAGCGGCATCAGAGCGCGATGCAACCGCGCGGGAAGCAGGCGCTCGATCACGTGAAGCAGATCACCGGATTTGGATTGTTGCGCCGGGCATTCGCCCGCAACAGCCGCGCAATTGGCAGGTCGTTCTTGCCCTTCAGCGCAGCTTCGAGAACCGCGCGCTTGTCCGCGCCGCGGATGACCAGCACGAGCTCATTTGTATCGAGCAACGTCGGGATCGTCAGGGTAAGACGGTCAAACGGCGCTTCGGGTGGGAGCGGATCGGGCGTGATACGGCGCAGCGACATCGGATCGTCGGTCCGCGGATCGGTGTTGGGGAACAGCGAGGCGATATGCCCGTCCGCGCCCATGCCGAGCCAGACCAGCGCGAATGGGCCGAGGCTCTTCGGATCGGGATCGGTGAGCGTCACGATCTTTGCTCCGGCCGGCTCAAACAGGGCGCGCAGCTTGCCGGTGTTGCTGGCGTCGTGTGCCTCGGGAACGTCGCGGTCGTCGGTGGGCACCACAGTGATGCGAGACCAATCGAGTTCGCGCTCAAGGAGCAGGCGCAGGATCGGGAACGGGGTCGATCCGCCCGGCAACGCAACGCGCACCGTTTCCTTCATCGTGGCGAGTGCGCGTTGCAGCCGCTGTTCAAGCCAGTCGGCGATGTCGCGGTCGCTCGCGCCAGTGACGATGTCGGCTTCGATCATGAGGCCTCCGCATAGCAAACGGGCCGCTTCCGACCAGCGGAAACGGCCCGTGTTGGTGGGTGGACGTATCGGTTAGCTTGCGGTCGCTTCCTTGCCGAGGATCGAGTTCAGGAACCACACGCGCTCTTCGGCCATATCGGTCCAGTCGTCGAGCAGGCCGTCGGTGGCATTGTCGCCCGCATCTTCGGCGAGCGGTTTCATGCCCTTGAGGCGCTTGACCATCGCGGCGTTATCGTCGCGCAATTCACTGACCATCGCATCGGGATCGAGCGAGGTGGAATCCTGATCCTTGATCTGGGTGTGCTTTGCGATCGACCCGATCGAGGTCAGGGTGTCACCGCCCTGCTTGCGCACGCGCTCACCAATATCGTCGATCTGGTCGCGGATCTCGAGCGCCTGTTCGTCGAACAGCAGGTGCAGGTCGCGAAAGCGTGGGCCCTTGATATGCCAGTGAAAGTTCTTGGTCTTCGTGAACAGCGCAAAGTGATCGGCCAGAAGACCGTTCAATTCGGCCAGTAGAGCAGTTTTCGAGTTATCGTGGGCATCGGACATGGGGGAGCCTCCTTCTTTGTTAATGCGAACTGTTTGCAAAGTTCGACTTTCCGATTGTTACATTGACCTAACGGTCGCGCGGCCACTTGGTTTCGCCCGATAAGACTATCGCGCTGATCGACCCGCTCGATCATGCCCTCGGGTAAAGCGCTCTCCACCCGATTGCCGCGGCGATGAATGCGCAGACGATGGCCTGCGCGATCCGGATCTTTCCCAGCGGCAGGCGCTGAATGCGATCCAGTCCGGCCCACCAGCCCAGCGCGGCCGCCCCGCTAGAGCCCAGCGCGCCTCCCACAGCAACAGGCACCGGATCATAGGCCAGGAGCGCGAGCGTGAACAGCGCCAGCCCGGCTCTTTCGTAAAGCTGGCGCACGATCAGAACGATGCCGATCGCGACAAAGGAGCGCGTGGGCTCTGCCATTGCGCGGACGCGGACCGGCCGCATGAGTGCGGACGCAGCCAGTGCGATTGCGCCCACGGCAAAGATTTCCGCAGCGCCGGGTGGCAACCACATGGCGAGCGTGCTTCCGGCCCAGGCCGCAAAGATCGCGCTGGCAATCGCGGCCAGCAATGCCGTTGCAAGCAGCGGCGCGGTTCGCGCGATACCGTCGGCAAATCGCGCGACGAGCAATTGAGCGCGACCGCCCAGCGCGAGGGCGATTGCGAGAGCGAAGGCGAGAAGACCCAAAGCCATTGCCGCCAGCGCGTAGCAGGCCGTGCCATCCGGGTCATGGCGCCAGTGGCGCTCTTCCGCCTGACTAAGGCGCAGGCGCGTTCTGCTCCGAGGCGGCGAGAATTTCATCCCAACACACGAGCTTAAGGTTTGCGCGTCGGGCGGATTGATCCCGCCCTGCGCAACGAGGAGCCGGGCGGGATAGCCGGGCCGAAACCGCGCGGGTCTAGCGCGACCCCTTCGGTCTCCTCGGTTGAGCCGAACTCGCCGGTGGCGATCGTTTGCGGCTCCAACACCCGGCCATCGCGCAGCTCGACCAGATCGACATTGTTGAGGCCCGCGCCCTCAAAGAAGAAGATCTGTTCGCCCACTAGGTTGTTAAAGGCGAAGAATTCCGCATCATCGATATTGATCCACTCGAAATAGACCCCGGCATTGTCCGTCGCCTGATAGCGGGCGGTGAAATCGAGCTGGAACAGGTCGTCGACAAACCGGTCAAACTCCGGGCCATCGCTGTTGATCTCGGCAAGAATGCCGTCGCGATAGGTGCCTGCAAAGCGTAGGTTTACCGGTCCTTTTTCGTAGCCAAGCACGGCGGTGAAGGTGTGATCGCTGGTCGCGGGCAGCGCGATCTCGCGGAAGGTTGGCGCTTCCTCAATCGAAGAGATCGGGCCATCAGCCGCCGATCCCGTTGCATCGGTATAGGTGTAGTTGCCCTGCACCAGAAACCCGTCGAGCGGTGACGGCAGGAAATCGAGCTTCTGATAAATGCCCAGCTCGACCCCTAGCACTTCCGCGCTTTCGCCGTTGATGAAAGTCTCGCCTTCTTCGACCGCGATGCCTTGAAAGGTAGCGGGCTCGTCGATCGTCACGCCAACGATGTAACCATCGATATCCTTGTAGAATACCGCCGCCGTGAGTGCGCCATTGCTCGACATGTAATATTCGATCGAGGCATCGATGTTCCACGCGGTGAAGGGTCGAGATTGGGATTGCCGATGACCGCTACGTCGTCCTCGTCTATCTCGAAGCGCGGCGCGAACTGTTCGAGCGTGTTCGACGGCTCTTCACCCAGCACATCGGCCTGCGTGTAATCGTCGCGCTCGTAGAATTCGGCCGTGCCGTTGAAAGTCTTTTCGCGTAGCCGCGCCTTCGCCCTGGATCGTGAAAGTGCCCGCATCGCTGATGAAATCGTAAGCGAGGTCGAACGCCCGTGAAAAATCCTCGCACTCGGCATCGGACAGCGCGGTGAGCTCGACCTCGTCAAACTCATAGCGGCTCCGCATCGATGTAGCGGGCGGTTATGGTGTAGCTGCCAGCGGGTACATCGTCGAAGGAATAGGAGCCATCGCGATCGGTCACCGCACGGCGCCCAAGCTCTTCGATCCGCACTTCGGCGGCTTGCAGCGCGTCGGTGTCACTCGCAGCGGCGACGATCCCGCGCACCTCATCGGCCCATGCCGGAGCAGCAAGCGAGGCGGCCAGCGCAATGGAGGCACTGCCGGCGAACAGTCGGATGCGTGTCATAGGTTGTCCCCAAGCTCTCGCCGCAATGCTGCGGCGCGCCAAGTCCCGCGAACGTGCATAGGAAGCGTCCGTGACACAGCGGCGAAGGTGCGGTGACCGACCCGTGACAATCCCCGCACGACTTGTGACACAACCGTCACCGGGAACTGGCCGCGCTCTTCCGTGATGCCTAAGCTGGGCCTGAACCTTGAGAGCAGATGCGTGGGGAGCAGAGATGAAACTGGAACGCGGAATGGCGGCGGTGGTGACCGGCGGGGCGTCGGGACTTGGCCGGGCGAGCGCGGCGGCGCTGGCCAGGATCGGCCTTAAGGTCGCGATCTTCGACATCAACGATGAAGCGGGCGAGGAACACGCCGGCGCGATCGGCGGCACCTTTCACCGTGTAGACATCACCGACGAGCAATCCGTTGAGGAAGGCTTCGCCGCCGCGCGCGCCGCCAATGGGCAGGAGCGCGTCACCGTCCATTGTGCGATGGCGTCACGGCGCGGCAAGACGGTCGGCTACGACAAGGCGACCGGCGGTTACAAACGCCTGCCGACCGAGGACTACGCATTCGGCGCAGAGGGCATCCTGATCGCAAGCTACCGGGTGGCGAGCATTTCCGCACTCGGCATGGCCAATTCCGAGCCGCTGAACGAGGACGGCGAGCGTGGTGCGATCACTCTCACGGCCAGTGTCGCGGCGCAGGACGGGCAGATAGGGCAGGTGATCTACGGATCGTGCAAGTCGGGGGTGAACGGCCTCGTTCTGCCGATGGCGCGTGATCTGATGGACCTGGGTATTCGGGTGAATTCGGTCATGCCAGGCATCTTTGCCACTCCGCTGATGCTCGGCATGAAGGACCGCAATCCGCAGATGTGGGACCAGCTCAACGCCAGCGTTCCGTTCCCCAAGCGGCTGGGCGAGCCGGAGGAATTCGCCTCGCTCATCTGCGAGATCGCCCGCAACAGCTATATCAACGGGCATCAGTTTCGCCTTGACGGCGCGATCCGGATGCCGCCGAAGTAAGATGATACACACAGGGACATGAGGGACACTAAGCCATGGCGAGCGCGACCAACGAGTATCCGACCAAGGCCTATGGCGCGACTTCGCCGGAAAGCGGTGTCGGACCGATGGAGATCACCCGCCGCGGCCTTCGCGACGATGATGTCCTGATCGACATCAGCCATTGCGGCATCTGCCATTCCGACCTTCATGCCGCGCGCAACGATTGGGGCTTCACGAACTATCCCATCGTCCCTGGCCATGAGATCGTCGGCACGGTCGGCGCCATTGGCGACGGTGTGACCCGCCATGGCGTGGGTGATCGGGTGGCGATCGGGTGCATGGTCGATAGCTGCCTGGAATGCCGGCATTGCGAGCAGGATCTCGAGCAATACTGCCTCGATGGCGGGATGACCGGCACCTACAACGGCGTCGACCGCCGCGATGGGACGCAAACCTTCGGCGGCTATTCGCAGCGCATCGTCGCGCGCGAGGAATTCGTGCTGAAAGTGCCGGACGCGATCCCGATGGCCGAAGCCGCTCCGCTGCTGTGTGCAGGGATCACCAGCTATTCGCCGCTGCGCACATGGAAGGTCGGCAAAGGCAGCCGCGTCGCGGTCGCGGGGCTTGGCGGTCTTGGTCATATGGGCGTCAAGTTCGCGGCGGCGATGGGGGCCGAAGTAACCGTGCTCAGCCGCAGCGAGAGCAAGCGCGCCGATGCCGAGGCGCTGGGTGCCCACGATTTCCTCAACACCACCGACAAGGCCGCGATGAAAGCCAAGTCGGGCGCATTCGATCTGGTGCTCAACACGATCCCCGTGCGCCATGACGTATCGCCCTATCTTCACCTGCTCAAAATCGACGGCGTGCAGGTGCTGGTGGGGATGATCGATCTGGTGCCCGAATTTCATTCGCGCGTACTGCTGGGTCGCAAGATCCTGACCGGAAGCGGCATTGGCGGGCTTGCCGAAACACAGGAGATGCTCGATTTTTGCGCCGAGCATTCGATCCTGCCGGAAATCGAGACGATTGCGATGCAGGAGGTCGAAAAGGCCTATGACCGCATGGAAGCCAGCGACGTCAAATACCGCTTCGTCATCGACATGCAGAGCCTGCGCGACTGAACCGCGTTGACCGCAGGAATTGAGCGGGCGAAGGACAGCCTGATTCAACGCTGCAGGGCTCATCCGGGCATGGCGTAACCCGGCAATCGAAGGCGGTCCTTGTATTTGAAGAAAATGGCGCAGGCGCTGCCCGTCTTCGCAAACATCGTCCGCTCGCTGTCCCGTAGCAGCATCTTTCAGTGCCGCGCGAGCCGGTTACGCGTCGCACCTCTTTTCCAAGGCGGGCGTACCTCCGCGATGGTGAGACACGAACCGCCGGTCCACCTGCAAAAGGTTCAATGGGCGGATCACGATGCTGTCGGCCTGGTTTGTCGGGATGATCGCGCGCGCTCGATTTACCGAGTCACTCGTCGCGCCGCCACCTTCCCGAAGCCGCCGCCGCCAGGGGTCTGGATGATGAAGGTATCGCCGGGCTGCATTGTTGCGAATCCGGTTGCGCCCAGCTCTTCGCAGGTTCCGTCCGCGCGTTCGATCCAGTTGCGCCCCTGCTTGGCGTCCCCGCCTCCGCAAATGCCGCGCGGCGGCACGATGCGGCGATTGGCGAGGATGTTGGCACGCATCTTTTCGAGGAAAGTGACCCGCCGATCGACCCCCTCGCCCCCATGATTGGCGCCCTCCCCGCCCGAGCCGCGCCGAATCGCGAAGCTCTCGACCCGGACCGGAAGGCGCGTTTCCAGGATTTCGGGATCGGTCAGGCGGCTGTTCGTCATGTGCGTCTGCACCGCGCTGGTGCCCGGATGGTCCGGCCCCGCGCCCGAGCCGCCGCAGATCGTCTCGTAATATTGCTGGCTTTCATTGCCGAAGGTGAAATTGTTCATCGTCCCCTGGCTCGGCGCGAGCATGCGCGTCGCGGCAAACAAGGTGTCGGTGACGACCTGGCTGGTTTCCACATTGCCCGCGACGACTGCCGCGCCCGGCTGCGGGTTCAGCATCGAGCCTGCGGGCACGATCAGCTCGACCGGGCGCAGGCAGCCATCGTTCATCGGAATGTCGTCGTCGATCAGCGTGCGCAGGACGTAGAGCGCGGCGGCGCGGGTGATCGAGCGCGGGGCGTTGAAATTGCCGGGCAGCTGGTCGCTGGTGCCGGTGAAGTCGAACACCGCCGAACGCGCTTCGCGGTCGATGCGGATTGCGACCTTCACCACCGCGCCATTGTCCATCTCGGACGCGAACTCGCCGTCCTCGAGCCGATCCAGCAGGCGGCGCACGCTTTCCTCGGCATTGGCGATGACGTGACCCATGTAGGCGGCGACCACGTCCGCGCCCTGCTCCCCCGCCGCAGCGCCAAGCAATTCGGCCCCGCGCGTGCAGGCGGCAAGCTGGGCGCGCAGGTCGGAGAGATTGCGATCGGGGTTGCGCGCGGGGTGCTTCGCATCCGCCAGTGCAGCCCGCACCGCGCCTTCGCGGAACGCGCCTTCCTCGACCATCAGGAGATTGTCGATCAGCACGCCCTCCTCTTCGATCGAGCGGCTGTCCGGTGGCATGGATCCGGGTGCGATCCCGCCAATATCGGCATGGTGCCCGCGCGCAGCGACGAAGGCGTCGGGCCTCCCGCCGGTATCGCCGTAGAACACCGGCACGATCACGGTGATATCGGGCAGGTGCGTGCCGCCGCGAAAGGGATCGTTGAGAACATACGCATCGCCGCGCCGGAAACCGCGCCCGTCGCGCGCCCTGCCGTCCGCGTCCGGCCCGCGCGCCTCGATCACCCGCGCGATGCTGTCGCCCATCGACCCCAGATGGACCGGGATGTGCGGCGCGTTGGCGATGAGGTTGCCGCTTGCATCGAACAGCGCGCAGGAGAAATCGAGCCGCTCCTTGATGTTCACCGAACGGGCCGTCGATTGCAGCACGACGCCCATCTCCTCGGCAATGGCGCGGAAGAGGTTGTTGAAGATTTCGAGCCGGACGGGATCGACCTCGGTGCCCGCAGCGCGGTGGCGGTCAAGCGGCGTGGCGCGGTTGCAGACAAGCGTGCCGTCGGGTGCAAGCCGTGCCTGCCAACCGGGCTCGATAGCGGTTGTGGACCCGGGATCGACGACCAGTGCCGGACCCGCGATAGTCTGGCCATCATGCAATTGGGTACGATCGAAGGTCGGCCACGATCCGGACGCCTCGCCGGGCGTCTGGGCCGGTTCGACCGCGGCGTTTGCGAGCCCTCCGGATGTCGCGCTCGCCTCGATGCTCAGCGCCTCGACGATGATGGCGGATTTGTCGTCGCCATAGCCGAAGCGTTGGCGATGCAGGCGGCGGAACGTCTCGTCCATCGCGGCAGGGGCGGCAATATCAACGATCAGCATCGTGTCGCTGCCTTCGAACCGCAGGCGTGCCCGGCGCTCCAGCGCGATATCGCTCGGATTAAACCCCTGTTCCTCTAACGCCATGCGCGCTTTGTTTTCGAGGGCCGAAAGCTGCTCGTCGAAGCCATCGTGGAGCGGTGTGACGATGCTGGTCTCACGGATCGCCTTCACCGGCGCGAGACCGATGCCGTAGGCCGACAGCATCCCGGCGAGCGGGTGGACCAGCACAGTCTCGATCCCCAGCTCGTCGGCGACCTTGCACGCGTGTTGCCCGCCCGCGCCGCCGAAGCAGGCGAGCGAATAGGTGGTCACGTCATATCCGCGCGCCACGGAGATCTTGCGGATCGCATTCGCCATATTGTCGACCGCGATGGCGAGAAAGCCGCGCGCGATATCCTCTATCGAACGCGCGTCGGGGAGGGTCGCGGCGATGGCCTCCAGCCGCTCGCGCGATGCCTGGCCATCAAGCGGTTCGCTGCCATCGGGGCCGAACACGGGCGGGAAGAACGCCGGGTCGATCCGGCCGAGCGCAAGGTTGCAATCGGTGAGCGTCAGCTGGCCGCCCCTGCGGTAGCAGGCGGGGCCGGGATCGGCGCCCGCGCTCTCCGGCCCGACCCGAAACCGTGCTCCGTCGAAGCTGCAGATCGAGCCACCGCCAGCCGCAACGGTGTGGATTTTCATCATCGGCGCGGCGATGCGTACGCCCGAGATCACGCTATCGCCGGTCAGCTCGTATTCCCCGGCATAGTGCGCGACATCGGTGCTGGTCCCGCCCATGTCAAAGCCGATCAATCGTGACGCGCCAAGTGGCTCGGACGCCGCGACCATCCCGACAACCCCGCCTGCCGGGCCCGACAGGATCGCATCCTTGCCGCGAAAGGCGTCGATCTCGGCGAGGCCGCCGTTCGACTGCATGAAGCGCAGCCGCTCGCATTCCGGCAGCCTCGCACGCAGGGTGTCAGTGTAGCGAGTAAGGACCGGCGAGAGATAGCCATCGACGACGGTGGTGTCCCCACGGGGGATAAGGCGGATCAGCGGCGCGATTTCGTGGCTGACGCTGACCTGCGCGAAGCCGATCTCCCGCGCGATGGCGGCGAGGCGCTCTTCATGCGCACGATGTTTCCAGCCGTGCATCAGGACGATCGCGAGCGCGTCGAAGCCGTCGTTTCGCAAGTCCGCGAACTGCGCGAGCGCCGCCGCTTCGTCGAGCGGGCGCAGCACTTCGCCATCAACGCCAATTCGCTCGTCGATCTCGATCACCTGCGCGGGCAATTGTTCCGGCAGGACAATATGCCGCGCGAAAATGTCTGGCCGCGCCTGCGTCCCGATCCGCAGGGCATCGCCAAAGCCCCGGGTAACCGCCAGCGCCAGCCGCTCGCCCTTGCGCTCAAGCAGCGCGTTGGTTGCGACCGTGGTGCCGATCCGCAGTTCGGCGATGGGGCCGTGCCCATGCCGCTCCATGAGGCGACGCACCGCCTCGCTCGCAGCGTCATCGTAACGATCGGAGTTTTCGGACAGCAGTTTGTCGGTCACCAACCGCCCGTCCGGCGTGGTCGCAACGACATCGGTGAAGGTGCCGCCGCGATCGATCGCAAAGCGCCACGCGCCTTCGGGCTGGTCGGTACTCATAAGCCCCGCTTTGCATGGGCCCGGGCCGAGTTCAAACCCGTTCAGCCACCTTCAGCACACTTTGTGTTCCTCATCGAACGCGCGACGGCGCAACCAGAACGGCATTCGCGATCAGCAGGTCCAGCCCGTCGAGATACGCTCGGGTCGAGGGATCATGCGCGAAGCCGATCGCTAGACCCCGCCCGGTGGGCTGCGCCATCAGGTACGGTTTGAACGCCAGTTGCCGCCGGTTCTCATCCCAGACATAGCCGCTCGCAATCAGTTCATCCGCAGCGGCGAACCGCAGGACATTGCTGCCGTCATCGCGGTCGAGCGGAGTGAAAATCTGCGATCCGCTCGCCAGAACCACCGCGCCATCATCATAGCCCGCCGAGAGGAAATGCTCGGTGTCGGCGACTGTGTTCAGCAGCGCTCCGGGGAGGGTATCGGGCAAAGCTTCCTGATCGGCGATCGCCTCGCGATAATCGTCCTCGCTCGCGATTTCGCGCGCTTCTGCCAGCGACCCCGCGTCGTCCTCGTCCGCATCGGGTTCGCGTCCCAGCGCTGCCTCGCGCTTCACCGCCAGCAGCGGATCATCCCCATCCGCAAACGCCCTCACGCTGTTGCCGACCGCTACCAGCACGCCGCCGCGTTCGACAAAGGCGCGGATCGTCTCCATTCCGCCCTTGCCCAATTGTCCCGCGGGCGAACCGTCGGGGATCAGCAGCACGTCGTAATCGGAAAGGTCCGCGCGGCCAAAGCGGTGGGTGCGGATCGGCACGACCGGCAGGCCCAGCCGCTGCTCGAGCACATAGCGCATGGCGCCCGCGCTCAATTGCGAGACGCCTTCGTCCCACGCCATCGCAACGCTCGGCAGGGTGAGGCGCGCGAACGCGGCGCTCCCGAGGTTCGGCCCGTCCTCGACCCAGCTCGACGACAGCGCGACGGTTTCCGCGCCGACCTCGCGAGCCAGAGCACGCAGCCGTCCCATCCGCTCCGCATCGTTGGAAGCGGCCGCGAACACTACGGTACCGCGCGGATAGGTTCGCCCGTCCTTGGTGAAGGCTTCGTCGGTCACGCGCCCTTCCAGACCCTCACGCAGGGCCAGGGTGACGAGCCGTGCCTGTCCCGAATCCGTCCACGGAACCGCTACCCCGAAGTCTCCGCCGCCCGACAGCACCGGAGCAATCGGAGCGTTTTCGGAAAGCGCACTGGCGCTCACGGCGGACCCGCAAAGATCGACCTTGAGGCCCGACATGAGGCCGACCGACCACGCGGTCACATCGTACAGCTCATGCGGCAGATCTTCTGTCCGGCGCTGCTCCTGCTCCGTCACGAAGGCGCGCGGCAGCGGCGTGTCCTTGTCCAGCAGGCTGCGCACCAGCCGCGCGGCGGGCTGCGCCTGCGGCACCGCGATGTAGCCTTGCGGATAAGGGGTGCCGCACGCGCTCGCCGGGCCGTCCGCGCGAAACACGGTGACGCCCTGCGCGGCGAGCCTGCGGCCGAGCGCTTCGGCGTTCCAGCGTCGCTGCGCGAGGTCGATGACGTAGCTTCCCCGCCCGGCCGCACCGGCCGCGTTCTGGCGACGATAATCGGCGTAATCGGACAGGAACCGGTCCGCATTCTGCGCCACCGCCTCAGCGGTCGCAAGGCTTGCGACAAAGTGATTGCGCACCCCCTCGGCATAGGTCAGCTCGGTTCCATCGCGCCGCTCGAACACCAGACCGCGCGCCGATCCCTGCTCATACGTGCTGCCGATCGCGCCCTGATGCGTGTTCCAGGTGTCGCCGTATCCGGGATAGAACAGGTCGTAGACCTCGCGCGTGAAGTAAGGCTCGCCGATCCGGTCGAACCAGACGGCGTTGTTGCGTCCGATGATTTCGTAGGCCTGCCGCTGCGAGGGCGTGATGTTCGGGTTGATCGGACGGGCGGCGGGCGAGAAGAAGTAGGTGTTGTCGCCGCCCATTTCATGCACGTCGACCACCACCACCGGAGCCCACTCACGCATGGCGGCGATCTTCCCGCGCGTCTCGGGTTGGCTCAACGTGAACCAGTCGCGGTTCAGATCGAACATGTAGTGATTGACCCGCCCACTCGGCCAGGTTTCGTCGTGTTCGGCGGCCTGCCGGTCACTGGCGGGCTCGATCCCGACCGCGCCGCGGAAGTGATTGACGAAGCGCGCGCGGCCATCGGGGTTCTGCATTGGATCGATGACGACGATGGTTTCGTTCAGGATCTGCTCGATCCGCGGTTCGCCCTGCGCAGCGAGCAGGTGATACACGCTCATCAGAGCCGCGTCGGTCGAAGATATTTCGTTGCCGTGGACGCCATAGGCGAGCCAGGTGACCGGAAGAGCCGCGCCATTGCTGGGCTGGCCTGCCGCGACGTTCGCAAGGTCGGCCCGGATCGCATCGAGCCGTGCCATGTTCTGCGGAGCCGAAATGACCACATAGTGCAACGGGCGGCCCTCCCAGCTGGTCGCGTATTCGACCATCCGAACACGATCCGGCGCAACGGCAACCAGCGCTTCGAGATAATCCAGCGCTTCGGTGGGCGACGTGATGCGCTCTCCCGGTTCGTGACCGACCGTTTGCGAGAGTGTCGGAATATCGGGGTCGAACTGGCCGGGGAGGAACGACTGCGCGCGCGCCGCCGGGGCGGATATGGCGATCCCCAGTGCCGCCAGCATCACGAACAGGCGCCCGAGCACATCCATTTTCATTCGGTTCTTTTCCAATGTTGGCGTGGAAGAAATTACGCTGGACACGGGTGGTCGGCGACAGGCCGTGCAAGGTCAAGGGCGAGAGCGCCATGCGCGGATCCGGGATGGCGCTTCACAGATACGATCCACGGCAAATGATGGGAAGCCGCTGTTTTCTGCTCAACAGTTGTAACAAGATTACCACGCCCGCGCTATTTCCATAAGATTATGCTGTAATCGCCTTGACACAAAGAGGGCAAGCCTGAATTCTGTTGCATCGCAGCACGCTGTTCGCGCGCTGTTTAAGCAACAGGGAAAATCATGAAACCAACCACGATCTCGCGCCACGCTCTGTTGCTTACCGCCGCCAGCGCCCTGCCGCTCGCTGCGCATGCGCAGACCACCGGCGAACCGCTACCTGCCGCCATTGAGGAGGAAGAACCGGTGGTGGAGGAGATCGTGGTCACCGGCTCTCGCATCGCAATCGATTCGCCCATCTCTGCGCCAAGTCCAATCACGGTCGTAGATGCGGAGACGATCGCGACCACCGGTGAAGCCGATCTGGCAACATTGCTGCGCGATATTCCGGCGCTGCAAGGATCGCTTCCCGGTATCGATTCGGTCAACCAGACACCGGCGGGCGAGACAGGTGACAGCTCAGACCTCGGCCTTAGCCTGCTCAATCTTCGACAACTTGGAACAGTCCGAACGCTAGCATTAGTCGATGGACGACGTCATGTGCCTGGCACTGGTGGATCGGCGGCGGTCGACATCAACGCGATCCCCACACCGCGTATCCGCAGCGTCGAGGTGCTCACTGGTGGTGCCTCCTCGATCTATGGCGCCGATGCCGTGACAGGCGTCGTGAACTTTCAGCTACGCTCGGGCCGGGACTTCGACGGGGTTGAATACAACCTGCGCACCGGTGTCTCCGATGAAGGCGATGCAGAGAGCTATTACGCCTCTATCGCCACCGGGGGCACGTTCGATGACGGACGCGGCAGCGCGGTATTCTCCGCTGAATATCGCCGCCAAACCCCTCTTCGCGGGGGCGACCGCGATTTTGCCGGGCTCGGCATTTCGAGCTTCGGCCCGACCAATCAGGCAGTTCTCGACGCGCTCGGCATTTCAGCAGCCGACCTCGGTCTTCCGGATGGCGAAATTCCGGACAACGCTTTCTTCCCCAACCAGACGCTCCCGATCTCGAGCGCGTCGGGGGTAATCTCGGTCGGCGTTGGCCCCAGTGGATTCGTCGCAGGCGCGACCGCGGCGAACCTAGGCGCGACACCCGATATCGACGGGACCGACATCCCACTTGCGCAGATTTTCGATAATGGGGTGTTGCGCCGATACGATCCGGGTATCGCGGTCGACCCGTTCACCGCGCTAGGTGGCGATGGCATCACCCAGAACCCGCCCGACGGCATCATCCTGCCAGAGCTCGATCAGGTCGTCGTAAGCGCGGCCGCAGACTATGAGATCACTTCGAACGTCGAAGTGTTTCTCGACGGCAAGTTCGCGTTCACTGAAGGGCTCGACCAGGCGGGCATCCCGTTCAGTGACGATATTCCGCTCCAGCTCGACAATCCATTCCTACCGGCCGAGTTGCTGGCGCAGGTGGATCAGTTGCAGGATCTTATCGACAATGACGATGACGACGACAATGATGGGACGGTCGGAGTCGCGGTGTCACGCGACAATCTCGACTTCGACATTGATCCGCTGGAGAATACCGAGCGCACCACCTGGCGCCTCGTAGGCGGTCTGCGCGGCGAGATTCCCGATCTCGGCTGGGACTGGGAGGTATCCTATAATTACGGGCGGACCGAGGTGCAGTCGGTATTCCAGAATGTCCGGATCGAAGACCGATATTACTACGCGATCGATGCTGTTGCGCTGACCGACGACAACATCGCAACCTTCATCGCCAACGACGCCACCGCGACAGCCATTCGCGGCGGTGAAGGCATCGAGATCGGCCCTGATTCCGCGCAGGTCGGCGATATCATCTGTCGTTCGTCGCTCGATGGTTCGGCACCCGGCGTTTCGCCCTTTCCTGCGCCGCCAACGAACGATGACGGGCTGGGCCAAGCGCTCACCTTCCTGCCGGGCGACGGCCAGTGCGCGCCGATCAATATCCTCGGCGATGGCGCCATTGTCGGACCGGGTGCCGACTTCGCCTTCGTCGACATCAACAACTCGACCGTGCTGACACAGCAGCAATTGCTGGCGACGATTGCAGGCGACACCGAGAGCTTCTTCTCGCTTCCCGGCGGACCGGTCGGCTTTGCTGCGGGTTTCGAATATCGGCGCGACACCTCACAGTTCACGCCGTCCCCGTTCCAGAATTCGCCACCGATCACACAGGCGACCAACAATGCCGGCCCGATCTTCCCATCGCCCGATCCCGATTTCGAGGATCCCGCGATTGAGGTTTATGAAGGGTTCGGCGAGATTCGCGCTCCGCTTCTCGCGGACATGGACTTCGTAGATCTGCTCGAAGTGACGGGAGCAATCCGTTTCTCCGACTACAACACGATCGGGCGAACGACTGCCTGGACGGTTGGGGGGCGCTACAAGCCGATCCCGGCCCTCACACTGCGTGGCACCTATTCGGTTGCGGTGCGTGCGCCAAACCTCGCCGAGCTATTCGGCCCGGTTACGCCTGCGCTGATCGGGTTGACCGCCGATCCATGCGCGGACGCCAACATCGATGCAGGCAGCGCGTTCCGTGAAGCGAATTGCCGCCAGTTCGTCGGCGACAGCTTCAACCCGGCCGATTTCGCCTCGGCATTCCGTTCGGGCACGACCGGGGGCAATCCGAACCTGTCGGAAGAGGAGGCAGAAACCTTCACCGCAGGGTTCGTGTTCCAGCCCACCAGCTTCCTACCTGGCCTTACGCTGATCGCAGATTATTACGACATCAGTATCGAAGGCGCAATCGACTCGCTGACGGGCGTTGAAATCGCATCGGCGTGCGTTGATTTGCCATCGACCGACAACCAGTTCTGCGATGCCATCGTACGTGATCCTGATAACGGGCTGATCAACGACTTTACCTCCGGCAACATCAACCTCGGATCTATCACCGCGCGTGGCATCGACTTTGCCGCCACGTACGATTTTGCGGTGCCAGGAGACAATCTGGGTGACATTCGACTGTCTGCGACTGGCACTCATTTCCTTGAAGAAGAGACGATTTTCGATGCGACCGCCGACGTCCTGATTGCGGCAATCGAAGACCCGCTCGAGCAGGAACGTGCGCGTATCGCTAATGATATCACCAACGATGGCCTCGGCGAATTCGGTAGCCCTGAATGGATTGTCAATTTCGGCATCAGCTGGGATTATGACAGGCTTACACTGGGTTATAATGGCCGCTTCGAGAGCAGCCAGCTTTCGCCGGGTATCGACAATATTGAAGTCGTGGAGGTTTCAATCGAAGGCGATACCGTCCAGGTTGTAGACGACAACAGTTTCGTCGCCTTGCCGCAGCGCGACACCGGCAGCTCGATAGTCAGCGACATCTTCTTCAGCTACGACGTCGCCGACCAATTGAACGTCTATGGCGGGATCAACAACGCCTTCGACATAGAACCATATTTGGGAAGCCTAGTGCGCCCGATCGGCGTGCGCGGTCGCTTCTTCTATCTTGGCATTCGCGGCGAATTCTGATCCCGCGATCTGCCTGACAAACGAAAAAGGGCGCGAAGGTCATCACCTTCGCGCCCTTTTCACATCCGGTCCACCTATCCCTTGCCGTGCTCCTCGCGCGCTATCTCGTGCAGCCAGTCGGCGTGGCGAGGAGCTTTCTTCGTCTGGCTCCATTCGTCGAGCATCAGCGGGGCGACGCGCTTTAGCTCGGCGTATTGCTCGTCGGTGCCGATATCGGCGGCGAGTTCGACGCGGTGGCCGTTGGGGTCGAAGAAATAGACCGACTTGAAGATGCCGTGATGCGTCGGGCCGAGCACGTCGATCCCCTCGCCCTCGATATGGCGCTTGGCCGCCAGCAGCGCGTCTTCATCCGGCACGCGAAATGCGAGGTGTTGGACCCAGGCGGGCGTATTCTCGTCGCGGCCCATCTCGGTCTGATTGGGCAGCTCGAAAAAGGCGAGGATGTTGCCGTTCCCCGCATCCAGGAAGACGTGCATGTAGGGATCGTATTCCCCGGTCGAGGGCACGTGATCCTCGGCAAAGGCGGTGGTGTAATCCATGCCTAGAACGCGGCCATACCACTCGACCGTTTCCTTGGCGTCCTTGCAGCGATAGGCTGCGTGATGGACGCCGCCCAATTTGACCGGGTGCTCGCTCATTGCGCAGGCTCGCTCGGCGCCTTGGGATCGACGTCCAGCGCGCCGCGGCGGATCTGGTCGCGCTCCATGCTTTCAAACAGCGCCTTGAAATTGCCTTCGCCAAAGCCGTCATCGCCCTTGCGCTGAATGAATTCGAAGAAGACCGGGCCGACCTGCGCTTCGGCAAAGATCTGCAGCAACAGGCGCGGGCTGCCATCCTCTATCGTCCCGTCGAGCAGGATGCCGCGCGCCTTGAGTTCGTCGGCGTTCTCGCCGTGACCGGGCAAGCGCTCTTCGAGCATTTCGTAATAGGTTTCAGGCGGCGCGGTCATGAACGGGACGCCGTAATCCTTGAGGCGATCCCAGCAGGCGGGGAGATCATCGCAGATCAGCGCGATGTGCTGAATGCCCTCACCGTTGAACTGTTTCAGGAACTCCTCGATCTGGCCCTTCCCGCCCTCGCCCTCTTCGTTGAGCGGGATGCGGATCTTGCCATCGGGTGCGGTCAGCGCCTTTGAGGTCAGGCCGGTATATTCTCCCTTGATGTCGAAGAAGCGGATCTCCTTGAAGTTGAACAGCTTCTCGTAATAATCAGCCCAGTACTTCATGCGCCCGGTGTAGACGTTGTGGGTGAGGTGATCGATCGTGTGAAACCCTGCGCCCTCGGGATAGGGATCGACGTCGGGCAGATAATCGAAATCGATGTCGTAAATGGTGAGGCTCTTGTCTTCGGCCCCGGCATAGCGGTCCACGAGGTAAAGGATCGCGCCTCCGATCCCGCGAATGGCGGGAATGCGCAGTTCCATCGGACCGGTTTCGACCTGCACCGGCTCGGCGCCCTGTTCCAGCAGATAGTCGTAAGCCTTGGCCGCATCGCGCACGCGGAATGCCATGCCGCACGCACTTGCCCCGTGCTCGCGTGCGAAGAACCAGGCGGCGCTGCGCGGTTCGTAATTGGCGATGAGGTTGATGCCGCCCTGGCGCCACAGGTGCACGTCCTTGGACCGGTGCTTGGCGACACGGGTGAAGCCCATTGCTTCGAACACCGGCTCCAGCATCCCCTTTTCGGGCGCGCAGAATTCGACGAACTCGAAGCCGTCGAGGCCAACGGGGTTCTCGAACAGGTCGCCGCTGTTCTCGGAATTCTGGATAGTTTTGTGCTTGGTCATGGCTCGGCGATCTCGCATATTACAAACTGGTTACGTTTGTAACTAAATACGCTTTCCCAGCCGATTTGTCAAAGGTGGTTCAATTCACCCGGCCCAGGTTACGCCCGCGATCGTCACGCTCGACCGAAAGGGTCATACCGAAAGGCTCGCCGCTTTCGAAAGCTTTGCGGGTAGGATCGTGTGAGAGGTCGGCGTTTCCGATCACGCGCTCGCCGCCTGAATTGCGGCCGATGAATACGGCGTCGCTGCCCGACTTCGCGTAGTTGATCGTGTAGCTCTCGACTGTCGCGCTTTCGAAGGGTTCGGTGCTCCTTGGCACCCCGTTGGTCGCTTTAGGCACCTCCTGCACACGCTCGGTTTTCGACCAGTCGGCGGCTTCGGTGGAGTAGATGCCGGTCGCGTATTTGCTCATCCAGCCGCCGTTTGCGCCGACCAATGCGTAGCTGCCCCGATCGCCGCGCACCCGCTGCACGGCTTCGGCGATGGCATGCGCGGAGTAATTGTTGCCGGCCCCGCCAAAGAAGGGCAGCCCGCCCGTTAGGGTCAATCCGCGCGGATCATTCGGCGCGAGATCGAAGTGGTCGCACTGGTTGAAAACGGGAATGGCAAAGCACGAATAGAAATCGAGGTGGTCGATATCGGCGATGCTTTTCTCCGCGATTTCAAGCGCTTGCTCGACCGAGGCGATGGAGGCGGGGTTGGCGGAGAGGTCGGAACGTTCGGACAGTTCCAACTCGGTCGCACTCGAAACCGCATGAATGTGCACCCAGCGATCCTCCGGCACGCCCAATTCGCGTGCCGTCGCGGCGCTGGCGATGATGATCGCGGCGGCCTGGTTTACCTGATCGCGGGCCACCGTCATGCGGGCATAGGGCTCTGCGACAATGCGGTTGCGCTCGGTGACGGTCGCCAACTCCTCGGCGCTGCGTTCGACCGGAGCGGCGGCGTGAGGGTTGTCTGCGGCGACCTTGGTGAAGGGCGCGAACAGCTCGCCGATATCGCGGCGATACTCGTCCAATCCCATGCCCAGCTTGGCGCGCCGTGCATTTTCGGCGATGGCGTAGAGCGGGATCGCGCCGCTTGCCCCGTGAGCAAACAGCGCGGGTTCGAGCAGGCCTTCAAGCCCGAAGCCGCGGTCCTCAAGTTCGCCGCCAACCTCCTCGGACCAATCGGGCTGCTTACCTTTCGCTGAGAGTGCCAGCACGGTCGAGATCGCCTCCGCCCCGACGATCGCCGCACAGTGGCTGCGCCCAGCGGCGATGTCGGCGGCGAATTCGCCAACGAGGTACTGGTTGTACTGCCCCCCGGTGGTAGAGAGGATGGCGCGCTGCGGATCGGCACCCACACGCTTGGCAAAGCTGCGAGGCGGGTTGTCCGACCCACCAAAGGGCGGTGCCTTGCCCGGTCGCGACATTTCAAAAGCCCGGATCGCGGCAACGGTGTCGATCGCCTCGGAAACCGAGCCGCCCGCCCGCGCGTCCTCAATCGCCGCCGCAAAGGCTCGCCCGCCAAGGTCCATATAGGACAGAGCTTCGTATCCGGGTTCGCCTACCCGCTCCGAATACTGGCCGACGCCGATGATGACCGGCGTGTTGTCCGAGATCTCAGTCGACAAAATCGTCGACCCGCTCAACGATGATCGCCGGTGCCATGCCGCCCGCAGCGCACATCGTCACCAGCCCGCGCTTGAGGCCCCGCCGCTCCAGCTCGTCCACGATCGTGCCGATCAGGATAGAGCCGGTCGCGCCGATCGGATGGCCCAGCGCGATCGAGCCGCCATTGACGTTGACCTTGTCCCAGTCGAGCCCGAGATCGCGCACGAACTTGGCGGCGACCACCGCGAACGCCTCGTTGATCTCGAACAGGTCGATGTCGTCCAAAGTCAGCCCCGCCTTTTCGAGCACCTTCTTCGCTGCCGGAACCGGCGCATTCAGCATCAACGTAGGATCATCGCCCATATTCGCCGTCGCGACGATCCGCGCTCGCGGCTTCAGCCCGTGTTTCTGCGCGTAGTCCTTGCTCGTGACCAGCACCGCCGCCGCACCATCGACCACGCCGGACGAATTGCCCGCATGGTGGAAATGCTCGATCTCGACGTCCGGGTATTTCTGATTGACCAGCCCGCGAAAGGTAGTCCCGTCCTTATCGAGCGGAACGTCCGCAATCTTGGTGAAGGCCGGTTCGAGCTTGGCAAGGTCTTCCTTGGTGGTTTGCGGACGCGGATATTCCTCGCGGTCGAGCACCACGGTGCCATCATCGGTGACCACCGGGACGACCGACTTGTCGAACCGACCCTCCCCAATAGCTTCGGCGGCGCGCTGCTGTGAGCGATAGCCGACCTCGTCCAGCTCCTCTCGCGTGAAGCCCTCGATCGTCGCGATCGCATCGCCGCACACGCCCTGATGCGATTGCGGATGCACGCGCTGGAGCCGCTCGTTATAGCTGCCCATCATCGGGGGCTTGATCCCGGCCTGCATCTTTTCCTTGGCCATCGCACCGGTGAGGCTCATCATCTCGGTGCCTCCGGCGACAACGCAATCCTCCATCCCGCTCATCACCTGCGCCGCGGCGAGGCTGACGCTGGTGATGCCGCCGCCGCAGAACCGGTCCAGCGTCGTCCCGCTCGACGTGATGTCATAGCCCGCATCAAGCGCGGCCATGCGCCCCAGATCGCCTGACTGCATCCCGTCCTGCGTCGACACCGACCAGATTACGTCGTCAATGGTGCTGGTGTCGAGATCGTTGCGCTCGGCAATCGCCTTCAGCACCGTTGCGGCGAGATGTTGCGGATGCTGTTCCGCCAGCGCGCCTTTGCCCTGCTTGCCGATCCCGCGCGGGGTGCGCACTGCGTCGATGATATATGCCTCTGCCATGGGGATGATCCTCTCTCGTTTTTGCGAAACTTGCAGTTGACGTATTCGTAAGGCCCCTGCACCACTCGCACAAGAATTCAGTTGCTAATGAAAATGGGGAGTGAGAGCCTGTGAGCGAAGAAGTCCTGACCCAAATTGAAGACGGTGTCCTGATCGTCACGATCAACCGACCCGAAGCCAAGAATGCGATGTCCAAGGCCGCCGCCGAAGGGATCGCCGCGGCGATGGACCGGCTCGACAGCGAGGACGATCTGCGCGTCGGCATCCTGACCGGTGCAGGTGGGACGTTCTGTTCGGGCATGGACCTGAAGGGCTTTCTGCGCGGCGAAAGCCCGACGGTCGAGGGACGCGGATTTGGCGGCGTCGTACAGGCGCCGCCCGCCAAACCGCTGATCGCGGCGGTCGAGGGCTATGCGCTTGCGGGCGGGCTCGAACTGATGATCGCCTGCGACCTCGTGGTCGCGAACAAGGACGCGAAATTCGGCATTCCCGAAGCCAAGCGCGGCCTGGTCGCAGCGGCGGGCGGCGTGATGATGCTGCCCGACCAGATCCCCGAACGCATCGCGATGGAACTGGCGCTGACCGGCGACTTCATCGACGCTGCGCGTGCTTACGAGCTTGGCCTCATCAACGAGGTGGTCGAGGGTCCGGCATTGGAGGGGGCAAAGACCCTCGCTGCCAGGATCGCGGCCAACGGCCCGCTCGCCGTCAAGGTGTCCAAGCAGGTGATGAAGGAATCACGCGGCTGGGACATGGACGAACGCTACGAAAAACAGGCGCAGCTGATCGCGCCGGTCTTCGTATCCGAAGATGCGCGCGAAGGTGCGGCCGCGTTCGCCGAGAAGCGCGCCCCGAATTGGAAGGGGAAGTAATATGCCCGTTATCGACGTTCCGCAGCCCGAATTTATGGAAGACGAAGAGATAGCGATCTTCGCCGATGCCGTGGGCAAATTCTATCAGGACAAGGCGCCGCCAAAGCGTATCGAGAAATGGCGCGAGGACGGGCAGGTCGAGCGCGAATTCTGGAACGAAGCCGGCGAAGCGGGCCTGCTCGGCGTCTCGGTGCCCGAGGAATATGGCGGCCATGGCGGTGATTTCCGACACGACATGGTCGTCATCGACCAGCAAGCCAAGCACGGTGTCGAAGGCTTCGCCGCGAGCCTGCACAACACGATCATCCTGCCTTATCTCGTGCGCCACGGGACCGAGGAGCAAAAGCAGAAATACCTGCCAAAGCTCGTCACCGGCGAACTGGTCAGCGCCATCGCGATGAGCGAACCGGATGCGGGCTCCGACCTGCAAAGCATCAAGACAACGGCGCTCAAAGACGGGAACGGCTACAAGCTCAACGGGTCGAAGACCTGGATTTCGAACGGGCAGACCGCCGACTTCATCATCGTCGTCGCCAAGACCGACCCGAGCGAGGGCGCCAAGGGCATATCGCTGATGCTGCTGGAGACCGAAGGCGCCGAAGGATTCGAGCGTGGCAAGAAGCTCGACAAGATCGGGCTGGATGCACAAGACACCTCCGAGCTGTTCTTCGACGATGTCTTCATCCCCGCCGACAACGTGCTTGGCGGCGAGGAGGGCAAGGGCTTCTACCAGCTGATGGGCGAGCTGCCGCAGGAACGCCTCGTCATCGCAATGGGTGCCATGACGGGAATCGAGAAGGCGCTCGACGTGACGGTCGAATACGTCAAGCAGCGCAAGGCGTTCGGCAAGACGATCTGGGACTTTCAGAACACGCAATTCGTGCTCGCCGACCTCAAGGCGCGCGGCACGGCGGCGCGGGTTTTCGTCAACGATTGCATCGCGAAGCTGCTCGAAGGCAAGCTCGATGTGCCTACCGCCAGCATGGCCAAATACTGGGTGACCGAGCTGCAAAGCGAGGTCGTCGACAAATGCCTGCAATTCCACGGCGGCGCCGGCTACATCAACGATTACGCCATCGCGCGGATGTATCGCGACACCCGCATCGCGCGCATCTACGGCGGATCGAACGAGATCATGAAGATGCTGATCGCGCGTTCGATGTAAGGGGACACGCCCCGCGCGCCAAAAAAAGGGCGGCTCGGTCGAACCGAGCCGCCCTTTTTCGGTGACGAACCCCTGTTTAGAACTTGGCCCGCACTGTCACGCCATAGGTCCGCGGCTGAAGCGAGAAAGCCGAGCGTGAATTGGCGGCTCCGGAGCCGCGCAGCGTCGTGTTGAATGTCACGCCGCGCACGACGTTGTCGGTGAGATTGTTGACGAAGCCCTCGACCGCGAACTGATCGTCGAAGAACCTCAGGCCAGCGCGCAGATTGATGAATTCCTGCCCGTCCTGGACATCGCCGATGATCAGCGGAGCCGCATCGATGGCCGCCTGCAAGCTTCCGGCTGCGTCGATCTGAGCCTGGCTCGGCGGCACGATCGCCTGTGTCGAGGTGCGCTGATCGCCTTCCAGCCGGATTTGCCCGGCGAGGAAGAATTCGGTCGACGCGTTGATCGGCTTTTCCCACATGCCGCCGAAAATGGCGATGACCTGCGGCGCATTGGTCAGATCGAAGCCGCACAGCGATGCGACCTGCACGCTCGTTTGATCGCCCGCGCAGTCGTCCGGATAGCTCGCCTCGAGGATCGTCGTCGATGCGTTGAAAGTCAGCTCGCTGTTGGGGCGAATGATGCTTTCGATCTCGACCCCGCGCGATTCCGCCTTTGGCACGTTGAACGTCTGGAACGCGGTTCCGGTGAACTCGAGAACCTGAAAGTTGGAGAACTCTTCGTAGAACGCGGCGACGTTGAAAGTGACCGCATTGTCGAGGAAGCGGCTCTTCAGACCGATTTCGTAGGCATCGACTTCTTCGGACAGGAACGTCGGATCGGCCCCGCCGACCGCAGCCGTGGTGTCGAGGTTGAGACCGCCCGCCTTGTAGCCATGCGTGAAGCTTGCATAGACGTTGACCGGAGCGGCAAACGAATAACCGAGGTTCACCGTGTAGATCAGCTCTTCGTCGCTGAACTCGTCCTGGAACGTGCGCACCAGCGGCAGGGCTGCGGCCTCTGGCAGATCGGCCGGAGCGGTAAAACCGAAGCAGCCAAGCGCGAACAGCCCATCAGAAAGGGCCGCCGGGACGACGCCTCCGCCAATAGCCTGGAGGATCGCCGGGCAAACCTCGTTGTTGTTCGACGTTTGCGTGAAGCCGCCCTCTTTTTCCTCCCAGGAATAGCGCGCGCCGACCGTGAATTCGAGCCCGTCGACGATTTCCAGCGTGTTGTTGGTGAAGATCGAATAGCTTTGCGCGCTTTGCTGGAAGCGGTTGACCGAGCGTGTCCCGTCGGGATCCACACCCACTCCATCTGGATCGAGAATGCTGGTAAAGGTCTGCAATGGCGTCGGCCCCGCCAAGCCGCCGAAGATGGCGCCGACATTCTGGTCATATTCCGAACCCAGCTCAAACCCGACCGACTGGTCGATCTGCTCGTCGGAATAGAACCCGCCGATCACATAATTGAGAGAACCGTCAAACGCCTCGCCCTGCAAGCGGAGTTCCGCCGTGTAGGTCTCGATCTCGGCGTTGATATCGACATTGAAGATATCGAGCGCAGTGAAGTCGGAATCGTAGAACTCGAAGGAATCGAATTTGCGATACGATCCGATGAAGATGAGATCGGCGTTATCAGATAGCGGAAATTCAACTTCGCCGGTTATGCCGTAATTCTCGATATCCGCGACAGGCGCGAAATTTGCGGAAGCTTCCCGATTGTCGAGAGCCTCCCTGAACTCAGCCTGGCCGAAGGGGTTGGTCGATACGACCGATTGCCCATTGCCCCCGGTGGCCCCGAGTCCGACGGCGGCATAGGCACCCCCGGTCACAAGCGGCGATTGATACAGTTCGATCGGGCTGCAACAACTCGACTGGTTCTTCGAGAAGTCGGCAATGATGCGGCCGCGCAGGCCGCTATCGGTATCCCACCCGATCTGCCCGCGGATCAGATACTGATCGACATCGTTGCTGTCATCGAAAGGCGTTCCATCGCCATCCACGAGTGTGATGAAACCATCCCGCTCCCGATAAGCCCCCGTAAGACGCACGGCGAGCGTGTCTTCGATAATCGGTGCGTTTAGCGCACCCTGGACGCTGATCTCGTCGAAATTGCCGTAAGAGGCATTGGCGAAGCCTGCAAATTCGGTCACGTCGGGGCGACGTGTGGTGATGTTAAGCGCGCCCGCCGACGTGTTGCGCCCGAACAATGTGCCTTGCGGTCCGCGCAGAACTTCGACGCGCTCGATATCGACGAACTCGTTCAACGCCACGCCGGGCCGTGATTGGTATGCGCCGTCAATGAAAATGCCGACTGCGCTTTCAAAGCCGATGTTGTTCGAGGTCGTTCCGACCCCGCGAATGCGCAGTACGACCGAGCCCGAGGCGACCTGCGCCTGACTGGAGGTGAAACTCGGCGCAACCGAGGTCACTTCCTGAATGTTGTCGACGCCCTGGTTCTCAAGCTGCTGCGGGCTGACCGCGGTCACGGCGATGGGAATGTCCTGAACGTCCTGCGCGCGCCTCGTCGCGGTCACGATGATCACACTGTCATCGGGATCCGGTGACAGCGTTGTCTGCCCCTCGTCATCCAGCGCCTCCGCGGTTTGGGCGATGGCCGGACTTGTGAATGCGCTGCAGGCCATGAGGCCGGCCGCGAAGCTTGCGAACTTGCGTGTCATAGATGTCCTCTCCACAGGGCCACCCGACTTTTGCCGGTGTGGTTCGCTTGTCGATGAGAGACTATCAAGGCTTTGACGGCCCACAAGAGCGCGGGTTACGTTAATCCGCTGTTGTAGCAAAAATGCCACATGTTGTGCTGCATCGCACCATTGATGCGCAAACGTCGCTCACGCTGCCAGAATGTTGCTTCTGCGAACGATAGCCATGGGGGTCAGATGCCGTAGCGAAAGCCCAGCCAGAAGGTTTGCGGAACGCCCAGATCGATCGCGCCTCGCGCATTGCGCGTAACGATTTCCTCGTCGAATACATTCTCCGCGCGAGCGACGATGGAGAAATCCTCAGCAACCGGAACCTGCGCAAACAGGTCGAGCGTGGTCGCAGCAGGCAGTACATCCGTTTCCAGATCATCCTCGAACTGTGCGCCGACATGACGCAGCGTAGACGCCAGCCGCCATCCTTCCGACGGCTCCCAGGCGAGCGTTGCGGAGGCGGAGAATTCCGGTGTTTGCGGCGGGCGGTTGCCATCGAGCGCCAGCGATGGCCCCTCCCCGACGATCTCCGCATCGGTATAAGCGAGCGATGCGTCGAGGCTGATCTTGCCGACCTGGCCAGCAATCGCCCCCTCGATCCCGCGCGCATCGATTGCGGGCAGATTGCGGCGCTGGCGCAGGTTCTCTTTCAGCGTCACGTTCGCGATGGCATTTTCGACTTCGTTGTCGAAGGCGGTGAGCGAGACGACCAGTGCGTTGACCGGCTGCCAGTTCAGCCCGATCTCGAAGCCTTCGAGCCGCTCGTTTTCAAGCGCGGCGTTGGCCTGCGTCACGATCGGGAAGACCACGAAAGGTCGGTAAAGCTCGTTGAGCGTGGGAAGGCGCAATCCTGAATAAAGCGCGGCGCGCAGGTCGAGCCGCCGGGTGGCATAGAAGGACGCGCCCGCGCGGTAGCTCAACGCCCAATCGGACCGATCATCCGCGATCGTTTCGCTCACCACCTCGCCGCTTGCGTCCACTGCGCGGAAGAACCCGTCGGCGATGCGGGTGCGATCGGCGCGTAGTCCGCCGGTTAGAAGCAACGGCCCGATCTGCCAGTCATCCTCGACAAACAGGCCGAGATTGCTGTTGCTGCCTCCTGCTCTGCGGCGCTCACGCAACGCGCCGGTGAAGGCGCTAAAAGCCTCTTCCTGCAATTCACCGTCCGCATGGCGATAGTCCGCGCCGATGCGCAACTCATGCCCTTCGGCCACCGGCGGACGCAGCTCGATCTTGCCGCCCAGCCCGGTAGAGGGCGTGTTGCGCTGGTCGAGAACCCGGGTGAAGCGCGTGGAGCTGATTACGACATTCGAAAAATTGCGCGCCTGGACGTAGCCGAGGGCATCGAACGCCCATGCGCCGCGCCCCACGATCCGCAGGCTCGCATCCTGCCCTTCGCTGGTCGAATTCGCGCCGTCGAAGCGCAGCGTGCGCTGATCGTCGAACACCCGGCCGCTTGCCTGCAATTCAATTTCGTTCGAGAGCGGAGCGACCGCGCGAATGCCGATCTGCCAGCTATCGAACTCCGACTTGGCGCTGGCGGGCACACGCTGATCATCGGGCGTCGTAAAGAAGCCCGGGCCGCGATCCCACCGCCCGCTGACGATCCCGAACCCGGCGCCCAGCTCTTGCGCCAGCGCAGCGCTCGCTTCGGTCCCGCCGCGATCATTGGCAAGCAGGCTCGCCTGCGCCGGGCCGAGCGTTGCCGCATCTGCGCTTTCGAGCTCTATCGTTCCCGCCAATGCGCCCGCGCCGAACGGTCCCGAGCCGCCCCCGCGTGTGACCCGGATGCGCGAGAGCGTTTCGGGCGTGATTGCCGTGAAAGGGATATAGCCGAAGAACGGATCGGCGATCGGCACGCCATCTAGCAGCACCAGCGCGCGGCTGGTCGCATTGCCGCCCAACGCGCGCAGCGTGACGCCTTGCGCGCTCGGGTTGGATGAGCGGCTGTCGGAGCGTCGGAATTGCTGGAAGCCCGCAATGTTGGAGAGCACATCTTCTATCCGGCCCGAACCGCTCGAGACGATCAGGTCGCGGTCCAGCACCGTGGTCGAATAGACGATGTTGGAAAGCGCAGGCTCAAGCCCTTCACCGGTGACGACGATCTCGGCCTCGTCGCCGCCTTCCGGCTCGCCATCCTGCGCGCTGACCGGTGTTGCGAGGAGAACAGCGGCTATGGCCGGAAGCGATGCGATGGAGCGAATGCGGGTTATCATGGGTCACGCGCCCTAGACACTGCCGCGGATGAAGTCAGTTGCAATTTGCCATCGTGACTCGCTTTTCGTGCCGCCCTGTGGTTCTATTGCGCCGGAAGAGAGGAAGAGAGACCTATGCTAGCGAGCCCACCCGACGTCGACGTTCTGATCGTGGGTGCCGGGATATCCGGCATCGGCATGGCGGCGCATATGCAGATGAAGGCCCCGTCGCATTCCTACGCCATCGTTGAGCGGCGGGACAATCTGGGCGGCACTTGGGATCTGTTCCGCTATCCCGGCATCAGGTCGGACAGCGACATGCACACGCTCGGGTTCGACTTTGAGCCCTGGACCCACGAAAAGAGCATCGCCGATGCGCCCGCGATCCTCGATTATCTCGACCGGATCGTCGATGAGCGCGGGATCCGCAAGCATATCCGCTTTGGTCACAAGGTCATCTCCGCCGATTTCCGCGAGGACGAAGCGCGCTGGCATGTCGAAATGGAGCTGGAAGACGGCTCGCGCACGCGGATGACTGCGAATTTCCTGTATCTCGGCTCGGGCTATTACGATTACGACGAGCCCTACGATCCCGGCTTCGATTTCGGCGAGTTCGAGGGGCAGGTGATCCACCCGCAATTCTGGCCCGAAGATCTCGATTACGAGGGCAAGAAAGTGGTGGTCATCGGATCAGGCGCAACGGCTGTTACGATCGTCCCCTCAATGGCCGAGAAAGCCGCGAAGGTCACGATGCTCCAGCGCACGCCGACCTGGATGTTCTCGCGACCCGCGAAGGATCGGATTGCCAATCTGCTGCGGAAGATCTTGCCTGGAAAGCTCGCCTACAAGCTGACGCGCGCAAAGAATATCTGGATGCAGGACTATTCGTTCAAGATGGCCCGCGACAAGCCGGACAAGGTCAAGGATTCGCTCTACAAGCGGATCGAGAATGCCCTCGGCTCCGATTACGACAAGGACAGCTTCACGCCGCCCTATAATCCTTGGGAACAGCGCCTGTGTCTGGTGCCGGACAATGATCTGTTCGATGCCATGAAGGCGGATCGCGCCGACATCGTGACCGGTCATATCGCGGCCTTCGAAAAGGGCGGCGTGCGGCTGAAATCGGGCGAGTTCATCGAAGCCGACATCGTCATCACCGCGACCGGCCTGAAACTTGCCGTGGCTGGCAAGATCGCGATCAGCGTGGACGGCGCGCCGGTCGAATTCCACGAACGCTTCTATTATAAGGGCTGCATGTTCTCGAATCTGCCGAACCTGGCGGTCGTGTTCGGCTATCTCAATGCGAGCTGGACCCTGAGGGCGGATATCAATTCGGATTTTGTGTGCCGCGTGCTGAACCGGATGCGCGAAACCGATACCGACATCGCGGTGCCGATCCTGACGCCCGAGGGAGAAGCGGCGATCGAGGAGGACGACGTGTTCGATTTCTCCAGCGGCTACATTCAGCGCGGCAAGCACATCATGCCGAGAAACTCGGTCGAATACCCCTGGCGCCTGAATCAGGAATATCTGATCGACCGCAAGCGGATGCAGGACGATCCGGTCGATGATGGCATTCTGACGTTCCGCCGCGCCGACGCCGGGGCAAGCAACACGCAGGACCAGCTCGAAGCGGCGGAGTAATCGGGCGAGGATCGCGACTGGTCATGCCCGCGCCGCTCGCCTAGATGGCGTGACATGAGTTCTCCCGACAAGATCTGGACCGCCGGGCTCGTCATCATCGGTGACGAGATCCTCTCCGGTCGTACCCACGACAAGAACATCGCGCAGGTCGCAAGCTGGCTGCAGGTGCAGGGCATCCGTCTCGCCGAAGTGCGCGTTGTGCCGGACATCCAGGACCGCATCATAGAGGCGGTGAACCAGCTTCGCGCCGCCAACGATTACCTGTTCACCACAGGCGGAATCGGCCCGACCCACGATGACATCACCGTCGATGCAGTTGCCGAGGCACTTGGCGTGCCCGTGGTCATCCATCCCGAAGCGCGCGCGCTGCTAGAACGATACTATGCCGACAAGGGTGGGCTTAACGAAGGTCGCCTGAGAATGGCCCGCGTGCCTGAAGGTGCCGACCTCATACCCAATCGCATGTCCGGCGCGCCGGGCATCCGCCGCGGCAACGTTATCCTGATGGCGGGCGTCCCCCATATCACCGCGGGAATGCTCGACGCGCTGACCGGCAAGTTGGAGGGCGGCGCACCCCTGATCTCGGAAACCGTCGGAGGCTTCATTCCTGAAAGCGAAGTGGCAAGGCTGCTACGCGAGGTCGAACAGGCGCATGAGAATTGCCAGATCGGATCCTATCCCTTTTTCCGCGATGGCAAGGTCGGATCGAATTTCGTGATCCGCTCAACCGACCGCGACGCCCTGCAACGCTGCTTCGATAATCTGTGCGAAGGACTGGCCGAGGAGGGCTGGGACTTCACTCGGGGCGGCATGTTATAGCAGCAGGCCAATAATTGACGCGTCTTTACAAGGATTCGCGCAAATTGACGTTTTGTAATACTCAAAAATAGGGCATCCTGACCAGCATTCATTGGGTGGGAGGTGAATGATGCCTGATCTGTCATTGTCGGTAATAAATGCGCTCAAGCCCGGCAGCGTGAGAGCGCTGGGCAAGACATCCGCCGGTCACCCGGTCTTGCGCGTCGAAGCCGGGCCTGACGGCGAGAAAGCGGACTACATCGTCGCCGATGGCGCGGCGATGGCTCTGGAAGGCGAAGCCGTCAATCGCCGCGAAGCCAACACGGTTCAGGTCGACGACGGGCTCATCGAGGTTGTCGCTCGCCGCCGCGCATCGTTCGAGCACGCCTATGTCGAGGCGCTGTTTGGCGGACCGCCGCCGCAGGGGACCATCGACGAAATCATCGAAAACGCCATGCGCTGGATCGCCATCCTTCCGGACAGCACAAGGCTCGATGCGAAGCGCGGCCTGGTGCTGCTGGAATTGTGGCTCCGGCGCAGCTTTACCGATCTTTCCGTCGCGGAGCGCCAGCAGCGGCTTACCGACAAAATTGCAGAGGCCGACTTCGATATCATTCGCTCGCTCGGCCGACTGCGGACCATCTTTTACTGCGCCTATTATCAGCAGCCTGCGAGCTGGGGCTCCATCGGCTTCGTTCCCGCGCCATCTCGCCCGGGCGCACCCGCTTTTTCTACCGTCGATGATCTGACACCGGTCGAACTGAACGGTGATGAGGATTGCGACTGGCTGGTAATCGGCTCTGGCGCGGGAGGAGCGGCTGCAGCGGCGGCTCTCACCGCCAAGGGCGAGAACGTAATCGTGATCGAGAAAGGCGATTACTGGTCCACCGGCGAAATTCGCCACCAAGATGCCGAGCAATATTCCGGAATGTATGTGGGCGGCGGGCTGATGACGTCGAGTAATCGCGAGATCGCCATCCTCCAGGCCGAGTGCGTTGGCGGATCGTCGTTGGTCAATAACGGCATCTGCTTTCGCCCCGATATCGCCGACCCGCACCCGCGCACACAGGACGTAATCCAGCACTGGCGCGACGAATTCGGTGTGGATGTGAACGCGGGTGGCAAGTTGAGCGCGGCCTTCGATCATCTATGGACGCGCCTCGAAATCGCTCCCATCACCGACGAGCAGGCTGGACCGAACGGCGCGCATCTCAAGAATGCGTGGAATGCCTTTGTCGCCGCCGGGCATGGAAGACCCGATGATGCGGGCGTCACCGCGAGGCTGTTCGAGAAGAATTACGGCAGCAACGGGCGGACATGCTGGGGCTGCGGTTATTGCAATTCCGGATGCCCCTATGACCGCAAGAACTCGGTGGTTCAGACCCTGCTCAAAGACGCGCAGGCAGGTGGCACCAGGATTGCGGAAAACACCGCAGCGTTCCGGATCAACATCGGCTGGAACCTGCACAACAAGCCCGTAAAATCCGTCGAGGCGAGGCAAAACGGACGTCACGTACGCATCCGCCCCGCGAAGGGTGCAATTATCGCCGCTGGCACGGGCGCTTCCTCAGCGCTGATGGAACGCTTTGATTTTGCGGATATTGGCGAGCAGATTTCGTGCAATCTCGCCTGTCCCGTGATCGCCAAGATGCCCCACCCGGTGAACAGCTGGGATGGGGTGCAAATGAGCACCTACGTCGATCGCGGCGATCATCTGATCGAAAGCTGGTTTCATCCTCCGGGGACGTTCGCCGCATCGGTCGGCGGATGGTTTCAGGAATTTGTCGAGCGGATGCAGTCCTATTCGAACCTCGTCTGTCTTGGCATTCTCATGCCGGTCAGCGATATCGGTGAAGTGAAGCGCGGTCGTTTCAGAGTGAAGCTGAAGCGCAAGCATCGCGAGCAATTGCGCGGCTATGTCATCGACGTGGTGAAGATGCACTTCGCTGCGGGAGCGGTGGAGGTATACCTTCCGACGTCGGACAACGTCACCGTCCGGCCCGGTGACGATATCGAGGCGCTGGTCGAGCGCCATCTTAAGGAATCGCACGATTTCATCGTCAGCACGTCGCATCCGCAAGGTGGCAATGTGATGGGATCAAACCCGCGTCGATCCGTGGTCGGTGCCGATCTCAAAGTACACGGAACCGGCAATCTTTACGTCGCCGATGCGAGCGTGTTCCCATCCTCGATCCGTATCAATGCGCAGATGTTCACGATGGCCATTGCCCACGCCAATTTCGCCTGAATGAGCGGGACAATTGACGGCGATCAGGACGCCTGATCGTGATAATGCTTGTCGCGCTGGCGACGGGTCGCACGTTCGGCCTTGCGCAGATTCGCATCGCTCGCCGAGCGATTTGCTGCCCAGCCATACACTATCGCTCCCAACAATAGCACTGCGCCGATAATCGGCGTCAGTCGCGTATCGACGAACAGCGATCCGATAAGGACCGCGATGCCGATGAAGAAGAGGATGGTCTTGGTAGTCATTCAAAAAAGCTCCTTTGCCATCTCAACGCCTAGCACGCGGGTTCTTTCCAAATTGCTCCATTGCCAGACGCAGCAAGGGGCCGGAAGCAGCGCTGCTTCCGGCCCCTTGCCATGTTGATTCCCAGTAGGAAACGGAGTTCGTTACTACGCGCCTTCGATATCGGCGGTGTCGATCTTCAGGCCCGGACCCATGGTCGAGGTCAGCGAGACCTTCTTCACGTACTTGCCCTTGGCGCCCGACGGCTTTGCCTTGACGATCGCGTCGGTCATCGCCTTGAAGTTCGCCTTCAGGTCGTCATCCGAGAACGACATCTTGCCGATACCCGAGTGAATGATGCCCATCTTCTCGACGCGGAATTCGACCTGGCCGCCCTTGGCGTCTTTAACGGCCTGTTCGACGTTCGGCGTGACGGTACCCAGCTTCGGGTTGGGCATCAGGCCCTTGGGACCGAGCAGCTTGCCCAGCCGACCCACCACGCCCATCATATCAGGCGTCGCGATCACGCGGTCATAGTCGAGATCGCCGTTCTGCATCTCTTCCATGAGATCTTCCGCGCCGACCTTGTCGGCTCCGGCGGCCTCAGCCTTCTCGGCATTGTCGCCGCGCGCGAACACGGCAACCTTCACATCCTTGCCCGTGCCCGACGGCAGCGAGACCATGCCGCGCACCATCTGGTCGGCATGGCGCGGATCGACGCCGAGGTTCATCGCGACCTCGACGGTCTCGTCGAACTTCGCCTTGTGCTCGCGCAGCGTGGCAATCGCTTCATCGACGCTATAAATCTTTTCAGGATCGAGCTCGGCGGTCTTCTTCTGCTTCTTGGTCAGCTTTGCCATTGGTTCAGCCCTCCACCACTTCGAGGCCCATCGAATGCGCGGAGCCTTCGATGATCTTGATTGCCTGGTCGATATCGTTCGCGTTGAGATCGGCCATCTTGGCCTCCGCGATTTCCTTCAACTGGCTGTGGGTGATCTTGCCGACCTTGTTCTTGTTCGGCTCGCCTGAACCCTTCTTCAGCTTAGCAGCCTTTTTGAGGTAATAGGATGCGGGCGGAGTCTTGGTCGTGAAGGTGAACGAGCGGTCGGCATAAACCGTGATCGTGGTCGGGATCGGCGCGCTCTTTTCAAGATCCTGCGTCGCGGCGTTGAACGCCTTGCAAAATTCCATGATGTTGACGCCGCGCTGACCCAGCGCCGGGCCGATCGGGGGTGAGGGATTTGCGGTGCCAGCGGGCACCTGCAGCTTGATATAGCCTTCGATCTTCTTGGCCACGAATGGCCTCCTTTCGCACTGTTCCCCGGATCACGTCCAGGGTCATGTTAAGCGGTCAAGCGCCCCGGACCTGATCCGAAGCTCCCGCACGGGTTTCCGCGTCGATGTGACGAGAGCGAGGGCAGTTAGCGAATTGGCCGCGCTTTGCAAGTGCTCAGACCACCCTCTGCACCCGTTATGATACACTCAACCCCACCTTTTGCGAAACTCTCGACGTTACTCTAGTCTCTGATTGAAAAAGAGAAATCAGCGTTCTGAGTGTTCGCGGGTGTGACCTTAGCGTTTTAAGGGGGAACTGCCGCCCGCACAGCGAACGCGGAAGGATTATCGGAAAAGCAGCGATCATGCGCCCGGGCTTAAAGCGCGACAGGCAAGTAGGAAATCAGTCCGGCTGATGATTGCCGACCATCTGGTAAAAATCACTGAGCTTCGCAGCGATCGCGTCGGACTCCCATTAACACCATGACAATGTTTGGGAAATAGCGCTCCGTGACGGATTGGATCATCGGAGGGGGCGTATGTTGCGGGTTGCCATTCAAATCAGAGAACTCATTGCGAGTAATGTCACGAGTGCGGTCGAAACCGCGTCCGACCCGCACAAGATGCTCGTCCGGCTCCAGCGCGAAATCGAAGAAGCGATTATTGCGCTCGAAGGTGAGCGGAGCAAAGCGTCGTCGCGCAAGAAGCGGCTTGAGGCGTCCCTGACCAAGGATCGGAAGAGCGAGGCCGATTGGGGCGATAAAGCCAGGCTCGCCATGGATCACGATCGCGAAGACCTTGCGCGGCAATCGCTTCTTGCCCGTGAAAACTGCCGCGAGACGATCGTCGAAACCGAGAACGACATCGCGGCAGCGGAGGCCGAAATGGCCGAAATCGACGCTGCGATCGATCAGCTGGAGACCAAGCGCGAAGAAACGCGCCAACAGGCAAAAGCCAGTGCGAATGCGGAACAGGCGCCCCGCCGTCAGAGCGAGGATAAATCAAGCAGGATCGATCGGCATCTGGACCGGATTTCAGCGATGGCGAAGCGGGCCGAATTCACCGCCGAAGATAACGAACGCGCCTGCGCGGACACGCACCTCGAAAACGAAGTCGAAGAGCTGCGGCGCGAAAGCGCAATCGATGCGGAACTTGCGAAGCTGAAGGATGCCCCGACGAAACCTCCGACCAAGCGACCGCGGAAGAAAAGACGGAGTTGACGATTTCCGTTCCAATTTCGTTTTCTTGAGCGAACACGACGTCTCCGGCCTTCGCAGGCTTACGTGCTGTAAAAACGGGTTACCGTGCCGCACCCGCGTAGTGCCGGTTGGCGAGATTGACCTCGATCAATGCACAGCGCCCCTCTTCTCCTGCACAACCCGCTCACAAAGGATGCCAGTCGCATCCATGGAGAGAGGCACGGTCGATGCGTATTCTGTTCGTTCACCCCAATTACCGCTCCGGCGGGGCCGAAATCGCCGGAACATGGCCGCCTGCCTGGGTCGCTTACCTGACCGGGCCACTCAAGCGTGCCGGATACGGCGACATTCACTTCATCGACGCAATGACCGAAGGCTTGTCGGATGAGGAATTGCGCGACCGGATGCTTGCATTGCAGCCGGATGTGGTCGGCACCACCGCGATCACTCCGTCTATCTACGCCGCCGAACGCGTGCTGGAGATCGCGGCGCTCCATGTGCCGGCCGCGGTACGGGTGCTGGGCGGTGTCCATGCAACCTTCATGTACAAGCAGGTGCTGAGCGAAGCGCCGCATATCGATGTCATCGTCCGGGGCGAAGGCGAGGAGATCGCGGTCGAGCTGTTCGGCGCCATCGCGCAGGGGAGCTACGAGGCGGATCGCGCTTCAATCAAGGGATTGGCCTTTCGCGATGGCGACAAGATCATTGCGACGCCCGCCGCCGACACGGTCAAGGATATGTCCACGCTCACACCCGACTGGGGCGTGCTGGACTGGAAACTCTACACCTATCTGCCGCTGAACACTCGTGTCGCGATCCCCAATCTGGCGCGCGGGTGCCCGTTCACCTGCTCATTCTGTTCGCAATGGAAGTTCTGGCGCGATTATCGCATTCGCGACCCCAAGGATGTGGTCGACGAGATCGAGGATCTGCACGTGAATCACGGCGTCGGCTTCTTCATCCTTGCGGATGAGGAACCGACCATCAACCGCAAGAAATTCATCGAGTTCTGCCAGGAACTGATCGATCGCGGCCTTCCCGACAAGATAAAGTGGGGGATCAACACCCGCGTCACCGATATCTACCGCGACAAGGAATTGCTATCCTTCTACCGGCGCGCAGGACTGGTCCATGTAAGCCTTGGTACCGAAGCGGCAGCGCAGATGAAGCTCGACCGGTTCAACAAGGAAACCAAGGTCGAGGAGAACAAGGAGGCGATCCGCCTGTTGCGCGAGGCGGACATCTTCGTGGAAGCGCAGTTCATCGTCGGACTCGATAACGAAACCGAGGAAACGCTGGAAGAGACCTACAAGATGGCGTGGGACTGGCAGCCGGACCTCGCCAACTGGGCGATGTATACGCCCTGGCCGTTCACCCCGCTGTTCGAGGAGATCAAGGACCAAGTCGAGATCCACGATTTCAGCAAATACAATTTCGTCACCCCGATCATGAAACCGGCGGCAATGGAGCGCGGAGAGCTGCTCAATGGCGTGATGAAGAATTACCGCCGGTTCTACATGCAAAAAGCGCTGTTCCATTACCCGTGGCGAGGCACGGGGTTTCGTCGGCGATACCTGCTCGGATGCCTCTACGCGTTCCTGCGCGCGGGGTTCAAGCGTACCTTCTACGATCTGGGTAAAGCGGGCTATTGGGGGCCGCAGACCCAGAAAAAGGTCGATTTCCAGTTCGACGAGAGCCGCGCGGCGGCGCATGAGGCGGCGACCGACTGGCAGACCGCAGCCGACCGCGCGGCGCAGGCGAAGGAAAGGCGTGAAGCGGTGCGCGCTCAGATGAAAGAAAGAGGCCAGGAGCGCGCGCAGGAGAGGAAGAGAGACCGCATCGATGTCGATTGATGCGCCTGCGCTGATCGGTCCGAATGCGGTGCTGCAACTTGCGTGGGCCGGGGAGCGTCGGCTTGGCGTGGGCGAGATGAGCGCGATCCTGTCCTATGCAGGGCTGGAGCGCTTACCGAGCGGTGAGACGATGATCGCGGAAGGCGAAGTGTTGCGCCTGCACGGGGCGATCGCCGCGAAAGCTCCGCATCTCGCCGAAAGGATCGCGATCGAAGCCGGCCAGGGCACTGCCGATTACATCATCGCTCATCGCATTCCGGCGCCTGCGCGCACGCTGCTGCGCATCCTGCCGCCCACGATCGCGGGACCGCTGCTGATGCACGCGATCCGTCGCCATGCCTGGACCTTCGCAGGCGCGGGGCGGTTTGCGTCGCGTGGTTCCCGAAGCTTTTCCATCCATCGTGAAGGCGGTGCGCGCACGCCGCAGACGTTGTTCGTCTGGTATGCGGCTGTGTTCGAGCGGTTGTTCAGCGCCCTGCTGCGGGCCGACTATCGCTGCGATGCGGTAGACGGCGCGGAAGACTACCGCGACTATCGCCTGGTGAGGAATGCCCGAGGGCGGGCAGCGAAACGTTCGGTCCGCAAGGCGGCCTGAACCAGCCCTTACTTGACCAGTTCGACCTGCTCGAAGTCCAGTTCAACCGGTGTTGCGCGACCGAAGATCGAAACGCTGACCTTGACCTTCGCCTTGTCGAAATCGAGCTCTTCAACCACACCGTTGAAGCTTGCAAACGGGCCGTCGAGTACCTTGACCTGATCGCCGATCTCGTAATCGACGTTGACCTGCTGCTTGGGCGCGGACTTGGCTTCTTCGACTCCGCCGAAATAGCGCGCAGCCTCTTTCTCGGAAATCGGTTGCGGCTTGTTGTCGTTGCCGAGGAAGCCCGTCACCTTGGGCGTGTTCTTGACCAGGTGATAGATATCGTCGTTCATCCGCAGCTTGGCCAGGACATAGCCGGGCATGAACTTGCGCTCGGTCTGGACCTTCTTTCCGCGCTTGATCTCGGTGATCGTCTCGGTCGGCACCTCGACCTCTTCCACGCCTTCGGACAGGCCGAGCCGATCGGCTTCGGACAGGATCGCTTCCTTCACCTTGTTCTCGAAACCGGAATAGGCGTGGATGATGTACCAGCGAGACATGGGCGTTTAAATCCTTGGCAGATTGGTTTGAAAAGCGGGCTGCGCGGCGTCAGGCGAGCGAAATCAGAAAGTTGACGAGAGCGTTGAACACGCTGTCCACCCCGAAGAAGAACAGCGCGAGCAACACCATGAAGATGAACACGAAGATCGCGGTACGCACCGTCTCTTCGCGCGTGGGCCACACGACCTTGCTGGTTTCGGTGCGGACCTGGTTCACGAATTCGGGAACGGAGGTCTTGGTCTTCTTGCTTTCGGCCATGACGGCGCCTTTCGCATCGCGCGGAGCCAGCGCACCGGGTCAATGCGCGAGGCTGAGTGTGTGTTCAATCCGGCTTTCAGGTAGGGTTCTTCGCCGTCCGGGACAAGATCGCCGGAGGGGCATCGTAACGCTACCAATGTCGGAATAACCTCTGCATTACCGCCGCCGCTCCGGAAAGGCAAGCATCAAGCCGTGCGATTAGGGCTGTAAAAAGTGCGGTCGCCCTCTGGTCATTCCATTTCGCCCACACTAGCGTGCGCCGCTTCAATCCGGGCTGACGACGATAAGCCTGGTCGAGGGATCATCACGGGGGTAGCCCATATAATGGCCGCATCTAACGGCGCGTCGGTAACATTGCTCGACCGCGTAACCAACGTATCGGATTTCATCTGGGTCGGGACTTGGAACGGGGCCGAAGTCCTCCCGTTCCCGCCGATGACAATTATCCTGCTTGGCATCGGCGCGTGGATCATGATCGGGTTGCGGTTCTACCCATTGCGCAAGCTGGGCAGCGCCTTTGTCGGCCTGTTCTCCAGCCGCAAGAGCGCGGGCGCGGGCGAGATCTCTCCGTTTGCCGCGCTTTCCACCGCGCTTTCGGGCCAGGTTGGCACCGGGAACCTAGCAGGCGTTGCAACCGCCATCGCCTTGGGCGGCCCGGGCGCAATCTTCTGGATGTGGATCACCGCCCTGTTCGGCATGGCGCTGGCGTTCGCCGAAGGGTCGCTCGCCATTCGCTATCGCGAAACCACCAGCGACGGGGTCAAGCGTGGCGGGCCGATGACCTATATCGTCATGGGGCTCGGCCCGAAATGGACGTGGCTGGCGATCTTCTTCTGCCTTGGCACGCTGTTTTCCGCGATGGTAACCGGCAACACGATCCAGGCGAACGCGGTGGCCGATGGCCTTAACGAACTGTTCGGCATCGAGGAATGGCTGGGCGGCCTGATCGTTGCGATCCTCGTCTTCATCGTCATCATCGGCGGGATCAAGAGCATCGGCAAGGTCGCGGAAAGCGTCGTGCCATTCATGGCGTTGGCCTACATCGTCATGGCGTTCATCGCGCTGATGCTGAACCTTGAGGACATTCCTGCAACTTTCGGCCTGATCTTTGAAGGCGCGTTCAACCCGCAGGCGGCGACCGGCGGCTTTGCAGGGGCTGCGATCATGCTGGCGCTGCGAGCGGGCGTCGCGCGCGGGCTTTTCTCCAACGAGGCCGGGCAGGGTTCCACGGCCATCGCGCACGCCGTCGCGCAGACCGACGATCCTGAGCAGCAGGGCCGGATGGCGATGCTGGGCACGTTTATCGATACCATCGTGATCTGCACCATGACCGCGCTGGTGATCCTGACCGTGCAGGGCAATTTCACCGGTGGCGGCGCTGCGGTGGAGCACGCCTGGAACTCTGACCTGGAAGGCTTCGCGATGACCAGCGGTGCCTTCGCCGCGGCCTTCCCGATAGATCTGCTGGGCGTGCCGATCGGTACGCTGATTGCGAGTATCGTGCTGATCCTGTTTGTGTTCACGACCCTGCTGACGTGGAGCTATTACGGCGAGCGTGCGATTACCTTCATGTACGATCGCATCCCCGGCTCCACCCGCGGGGGCGAGAAGGTGCTGCACATCATCTGGCGCGTCTTGTGGTGCGTCGTGATCTATGCCGGCTCGACGCTCGACCTGTCGCTGGTGTGGCGTATGGGCGACATTTCCAACGCCGCCATGGCGCTTCCCAACCTGCTCGCACTCGCTTTGCTTAGCGGCGTCGTGTTCAAGCTCGCGGGTGGCAACCGTTCAGCGGGCAAGGATTTCCGCGTGGCCACCAAGGAAGAGCCCGAAGAATACTGACCGGCCTCGATCCAACGAAAAAGAGGCGAGCGCGGCATTCCCGCGGCTCGCCCCGTTTTTCCATCAATGTGGGTAAAAGCTTACCCGCCGAACAGTCGCGCGAAGAAGCCGGGTTCTTCCATTGGACGGATGGCGCCATACTTCTTGCGGCGCAGGGCCGGGTCGGTGTGCGGCCGCGGGTGGGTCCACTGATCGGGCCGGCTTTTCGATATCGAAGCCTGTGTCATCGTTCGGTTTTCCTCGTTAGCGAATTATCAAGAAAAACCCCGGCGAAAGCGCATGGTTCCCGCCCGCGGGCCGATAAGGCGTGCGCGATCTGCGGCAAGATTGATTGTCGAAAATCGCCATCATCGCAAAAATCCCCAGAAAGCTGGCGATTTCATGCTTAACAATCAGTGATCGGGGAAAAATGGCAGGGGTGACAGGATTCGAACCCGTGGCCCTCGGTTTTGGAGACCGATGCTCTACCAACTGAGCTACACCCCTGCAGGGTGCGCGCGCTTTATCGAACGACGCGCGCCCGCGCAACCGCTATCCGGTCTGTGCCCTCATCGCTGATCCGCCGCAGGGCGCGGCACAAACGCCCCGTAGCATCGCATCATCGCTTCGTGTTATTGACCCAATTGTCATGCACTCCCCGATACGCGCTCCCATCCCGGTCGAAACGCTGCTGCTGGCCTATCGCAGCGGCATCTTCCCGATGGCTGATCGCCGCAGCGATCAGGACGTGTTCTGGGTTGAGCCGCGTGAGCGCGCAATTATTCCTCTCGAAGAGCTTCACGTCTCGAAATCGCTGCGCAAGGTGCTGCGCTCCGACCGCTTCACGATCACGATCGACACCGCTTTCGAGCAGGTGATCCGAGCCTGCGCCGCCCCGCGCGAAGATCATCCCGAAAGCTGGATCAGCGACCGGATCGTCGCCAGCTATCTCGGCTTGCATAAAGCGGGGCATGCGCATTCGATCGAATGCTGGATAGAGGCACCCGGCGATGCGAACTGGCGCGGGAGCACGCCGCAGCTCGCCGGTGGGCTTTACGGGGTCAGTTTCGGGCGGGTGTTCTGCGGCGAAAGCATGTTCAGCCGCGCGAGCAATGCCAGCAAGGTGGCACTATGCTGGCTGGTGGCGCTGCTGCGCAAAGGTGGTTTCGACGTTCTCGATTGCCAATTCATGACCGATCATCTTGCATCGATGGGCGCGGTCGAAATCCCGCAGAGGAAGTATCTGGAGGCGATCGGAGACGCGCACGGGCCGCCCCTGCTGGACCTGCGTGAAGCCTTTCATGCGCTAATCAACGATGAGACTTATTCCTCTCCCGGAAAGCTCATCGCGCAATCCTTTACCCAGACGTCGTAGATCGGGTGTTCGACAACGTTGAGGCTGGGCGATTCCTTGAATAACCAGCCGGAGAACACGCGCGTGAAGTCGCTTTGCCGCCGTTCGCGCACATCGACCTGCACGAACGCGCCGGTTTGCTCGGGAAATTCATAAGGGGCGGTACGCTCGCACGCTTCAAGACGGACGATAACGGACCCTTCCTCCGCGCTTTCGCCAGGTCGCAGTTCGAAATCCTTGGTCACATTGTTGCGCTTGTTCAGCAGGCCGATCGTCGCGACCCTTTCAGCCATCGGGGTGGCGCCTTCGACCGGTGCTACGATCGCGCCAACGGACGGGTCCGGAGCCGCTTCGGAAGACGCGATCGCTCCCGTACTCGGCGCGTCTGGAGCCTCGGATGGTTCGGCCTCGCTCGCCTCATCACCGCATCCGGCGAGCATCAGCGCCGCCATCACCGGCCAGACTGGCAGACATATGCGCATGGTGAAGCCGATCAGCCCTCTGGAGTCCACGCTTCGTAGTCGCCGTCGGCCTTGGCCCGCTTGCCCCCGCGTTCAAGCGCGCCCTGCGGGAGATAGGCCTGCGCGGTGCCGGTTGTATTGGGTGTGTAGTCGACTTCCCAGATACGTGGCGGTGGCAGATGGCTTTCGGGCACATCGTCGAATGCGCCATGCAGCCATCCATGCCATTCGCTCGGCACGCGGCTCGCATCATTGGCGCCTTCGTAGATCACCCAGCGCTTTTCCCGCTGAGTGTAGGAGCCGGTCGACTTGCCGCCCTCTTTCGCCTTCGCGCGATAGTATTTGTTGCCCATCGCATCGGTGCCGACCTGCTCGCCACCCGACCGCTTGGACCACAAGTGCGTGCCGATGGTCGCGCCGTCCCACCACGTAAAGATTTTGCCTAAGAGTCCCATGGCGGCGCGGTTAGCGGATTTGCCCGACAAGGGGAAGATCGAAGCTCACTCTGGCGCTTCCCATTCCACCAGGTCGCCCGGTTCGATCCCCAAAGCTGCCGCGCGCCCGCCGCGTATCTCGAACACCGCCGCCGCAGGACCGTCCGAAGCGACGCTGTCGGTCGAATAGGGCACCCCGCCCTCGATATTGGCGATCCGGCCATCCGGCGCGACGAAGATGATGTCGAGCGGCAGGGGCGTGTTCTTCATCCAGAAACTGCGTGCCTGCGGCGTCTGCGAGGGAAACAGCATGCCCTCGAACTCGCCCAATTTCGTGCGGAACATCAGACCCTGCTCCTGCGCTTCTGGACTGTTCGCAAGCTCCGTCACAAAATCGATACGCCGTTCTCCGGTGTCAACCGTGACCGTTATCAGCGGCAGGCCGGACACGGGATGAACGGCTTGCTCAGCCGCCGAAGGTTCGGGGCGCTCCGCCGTTTCGGGCGGCGAGCAGGCATAAAGCGTCAAACCGATCACGAGCGCCGCGAACCTTACCACGGGCCCTGCTCCCCCGCCTCGTCCTCCTCAGCCTCCGCGAGCCATTCCTCGACATCGTCAAGGCGCGCGGCGTCGATGATGAACCTTGCATGCTCGTAAGAGTGGCCCGCGCGCAGCATCGCGGCGACCTGCTTTTCGCGCAGTTTTCGCCTCGCCAGCGGGTCTCCATCAGGCTCATCGTCACTGATCTCTACACCCTCCGAAAGGGAAAACGGGCCGAACCGCCGCTTTTTCGCGAGGAGCACGGCCGCCCGGCGGCTCTGCGCCTCACCCGGCGCGCTGTCGGCCCGCACCTCCTCTTCGACGCCAGCCGCCCACAATGCCTGCTCGACCCGCCGGGCACCGTATCCGCGTGCCGTCAGGTCGCGTGAGCGCGCCCTCGCGTAAGCCTCATCGTCGACATAGCCCGCTTCAATAAATCCGGTGACCAGCCCGGTGACGTCGAGATCGCTCGTGCGCCCCTCCGCATCCTCGGCCACGCCGCGTTCGCGGATCTTGCGCGCCAGATAACCTTCAAGCTTGGCCCCAGTCGTTGCGAATCGCGCAACATACGAAAGCGCTAGATCCCGCAAGGCGGTCTCGTCCAGCGGGCGGGGTTTGCGCTTTTCACGCCGCCCCGAACCGCGCGCCCGCCGCTTTTCAGCGCGGTTTCTCTGGCCGTTTTCCCCGTTACCGGACGCTGACATGTCGCTGCTCGATGAAACCGTTTCGCCTTATTCGTGCCACACTCGTTATCAAATGGGCGATGTTTGTTACCGAGATGCTTGCGGATTGTCCCCAGGGCCAATTTGCGAGCACGGCGGCAACACGATAGGACGCGCCGATGCGCGCTGCAAACAACGGGTATCGCTGAACGTATGACCGAAGCTTTGAAGCCGACGCCGAACGATTGCGACCTACCACGCATTCGGGCGCAATTCGACACTTTCAATGATGCGATCGACTATGCCGCCCGGAGTGAGAAGGGCCTGAACTTCCACGATATGCGTGGACAGCTCGAGCGAGTCTATCCCTACGCGGAGCTGCGCGAGGATGCGCTGGCGATGGCGCGTCGGCTGGTCGCGGCGGGGATCGGCAAAGATGATCGCGTCGCCCTGATCGCGGAGACTGGCGCGGATTTCGCCGCCTTGTTCTGCGGCTGCGTCTATGCGGGCGCCTGGCCCGTCCCCCTGCCGCTACCGACCACTTTCGGGGGCAAGGACAACTACATCGACCAGCTCGCCGTACAGCTCAAAAGCTGCGATCCGGCGATGCTGTTCTATCCGGCCGAGATCGCCGACATGGCGCAGGCCGCAGCCGCGCGGCAAGGCTGTGCTGGGACTGATTGGGACGAGTTCGCGCAGCGTGAAGCGCCGCAGTGCGCGTTGCCTGAGGCATCTCCGCAGGACATCTGCTACCTGCAATATTCCAGCGGCTCGACGCGCTTTCCCACCGGCGTCGCGGTCACGCATCAAGCGCTGCTGCACAATCTCTACGGCCATTCCACCAGCATGCAGCTTGGTGAGAACGAGCGCTGCGTCAGCTGGCTGCCGTGGTATCACGACATGGGTCTGGTCGGCTGTCTGCTGTCACTGATCGCGAACCAGGTTTCCGGCGATTACCTGAAGCCCGATGCTTTCGCCCGGCGTCCACTTGCCTGGCTCGACATGATCAGCGCGAACAAGGGCAGCACGCTCTCCTATTCGCCGACCTTCGGCTACGACATCTGCGCGCGCCGCATCTCAAGCCAGTCCAACGTGGCCGAGCGTTTCGACCTGTCGCGCTGGCGTGTTGCTGGCAACGGCGCGGACATGATCCGCCCGGACGTCATGCAAAGCTTCGTCAACGCCTTCAGCGACGCCGGGTTCAAGGCCAAGGCCTTCACCCCCTCTTATGGCCTGGCAGAAGCGGTTCTGGCCGTCACCGTGATGCCGCCGGGCGAAGGGATCCGCGTCGAACTGGTCGAAGAAGAGCGCCTTTCGGGAACGCCGCGCGACATTTCGCGCCCTGCCCGCTACCGCGCGATCGTCAATTGCGGCAAACCGCTGCCGGACATGTCGGTCGAAATTCGCGGCGAGGATGGGCGGGCGCGCGGCGACCACCAGATCGGTAAGGTCTGGGCGCAAGGCCCCAGCGTCATGCACTCCTATTTCCGCGACGAGGCCGCAACTGCCGATTGCCTGGTCGATGGCTGGCTCGACACAGGTGACATGGGCTACCTGGCCGATGGCTATTTGTTCATCGTCGGCCGGGCGAAGGACATGATCATCATCAACGGCAAGAACCACTGGCCGCAGGATATCGAGTGGGCGGTGGAGCAATTGCCCGGCTTCAACCACGGCGACATCGCCGCATTCGCGATCGAAACCGACAATGGCGAGGAGGCGCCCGCCGTACTGGTCCATTGCCGCGTCTCCGATCCGGTCGAACGGATCCGCCTGCGCGAACAGATCTCCGACAAGGTCCGCTCGGTCACCGGAATGAGCTGCGTGGTCGAACTCGTACCCCCGCGCACCCTACCTCGCACCAGCTCGGGCAAGCTCAGCCGTGCGAAGGCAAAGAAGCTCTATCTGTCGGGCGAGATCGTGCCGCTGGAGCTGGCCGCCTAGGATCGGTCAATCAGTGGGCATCAGGTCAGCAGCACGCCCAGCGCATACAGCAGCCCCAGCATCGAGACGCCCCATACTGCTGTGCGGATCTTCTCGATACCTGCCCAGTAGATCGGCAGATAGAGCGTCCGGGCGCCGAGCCAGACCAACGCAGCCACTCCGGTCGTCTCGCTGGTCTTGTCAGCCAGGATGAGCCCGCCGAAAGCGACTATGGCGACCGGAAAGGTCTCGCGGAAGTTGTCGGACGCCCGCTGGAGGCGACCTGCCATACCGTCCAATTCTGCAGGCGTATCTTCGCGCGAGCTGAGGTTCCATTCGATGCCGAATTGCTTCGTCTTGTAGTGGGCGGCGAGCAGGACATGCACAACGAGCAGACCCGCCCCAAGCGCAAGCGCGTAAAGTTCGACATTCATCGCGAAACCACTCCACCCCATTGCGCACGCAGCACACCCTCGCCTTCGCGCGTTTCGACGCTCACCCCGCGGCTGCCAAGCAATTCTGCCGCACGCGCAGCGTCTGCTTCCGGGCCGATCAGAACGATAGGCAGATCGAAGCGCTCGGCGGCCCACTCGATCACACCCAGAGCCGCCGCTCCTTGCGGGGTCGGACCATCCTCTCCGAACGGGATTCGCGCCGGCAATTCGCCCAATGGTGGCAGCAATTCGACCGTCCAGTCGGGCTCTGTGGCTGCAATACGCGCCTCAAGCGTCCGATAGGCGGCGAGCGAAGCGCCATCGAGCGGCTCGGCCCGGACCATTGCGCGGCGGCGGGCACGGTCGATCGTCACTCCATCCTCTTCGACACCTGCTACCAGAGCCAGCCGGGTCGCGAGATCCTCGGCGCGCTCGAGCGCCGCCGCTTCCTCGCGCGCACGAGCAGCGGAGAGTTGGGCCTGCTCGGCCTCGGTACCGCCGGCCGATTCGATCTGCGCCAGTGACATCTCGATCGGTTGATCCAGACGCTTGGCGAGCGCGCGCTCAATCTCGACTTCGGCATCGGGTTCAACCTCCGGCGTGAAGACCGTCGCGGAGACGAGGATCGGCTCCACCCCGAACTCGATATCGACCGCTGTAATGCGCGCCTCGGACACGAACTGGTCGCCGATTTCCGAACGCACGATGCGCTGTGCATTGGTCTGCCACGCGATCTGCTGCAGCGAGAAGGCCAGCGGCACCGCAAGCGCGACGAACACGGTCGCAACGGCGACATTCTGGAACAGCGTGTTGCGCTCGGACAGATTGGTCTGAAACCCATACAGCCGCGCCATCCCCCACGCGGTCAGCGCGATCGTGAGCAGGTTCGTGACGTAAAGCAGCAGCGCGCCGGAAAACACCGTCCAGTTGAGCGTCGCCAGGCCAAATCCGATGACGGCGAGCGGCGGCATCAGCGCAGTGGCGATCGCAACGCCCACGATCGTCCCCGCACGCCCCCGGATCATCGCATATGAGCCCGCAAGCGCGGAAAACAGCGCGACAAACAAGTCGAACAGATTTGGCTGCGTGCGCGCAGCGATCTCCTGCGTGATCGTCTGGATCGGCGAGAAAAAGACCAGCACCGCTGTCAGCCCAACACCCAGCACGGTTCCCCAGGCAAGGCTGCGCGCGGATTGCTTGAGCCAGTGATAATCGCCAATCGCAAGCGCAAAGCCCAGCCCGATGATCGGCCCCATCAGTGGCGAAAGCAGCATCGCGCCAATCACTACCGCAGGCGAGGACAGCAACAGGCCCAATACCGCGATACCGGCGCTCATCGCGGTCATGAAGAGGTACCGCTCCGACAGCAGGCAATCCTCGCGCCGCTCCTCGATAACCTCGGCCTGATCGACCGTGCCCACCACGTCCTCTAACCACCAGCGGCGCACGCTGAAAATGACTCTGCCGAAAGTCGATCCGCTCTGCCCGGTGCCCGCTGCGGCACCGGTTTCCTTGTCGGGAAGCGGATGATAGCCAGAGCTCGATGGCGCGGGGCGCGGGGTGGTTTCGGTGTCCACGTAGGGCCTTGGATAGCGGTTGATGCGCATGTTTACGGTTTTTCGCGAAGCATCGCAAAGCACGAATGATTGCGCAGCACGGCGAATGCGCGATGGATCACGCAAGGCAAGTGCGCTAGCTTGAAAGACGTGTTTTAGATACCTAATACAGTTTGTAATGAATCAGGGAGTGATGACGGGCAGATGAGCACGCAAGATCAGACCGCACCGACGACAGCGACGCAGACTGCCACCGCGACCGATTTCGAGCTGACGCCGCCCGATCCCGTGCCACAGGTCGCACCGGAAAAGGCCGCTGGGCTGGTCCCGGTCTCCTCCGAGGAGAAAACCAAGCTCGATACGAAAGTCGACGCATTCGTCGCCGATCTCGTGTCGACCGACGCGAACTCGCCAGCATTCGGCGAAAAGGTCGATCAGATCACCCGCATGGGTCAGGAACAGATTCGCGCCGCCGCGCAGCAGTCGAACCGCTTCCTCGACCGACCGGTGCGCGCAATGGATGCCGACAGCAGCGTGGGCAAGGATCTTGCCGAACTGCGTCGCACGGTCGAAGACCTCGATCCGGGTCGCAAAGAGAAGCTGCTCGCGCCGCGCAAGCTGTTCGGCATCATCCCCTTCGGCAACAAGCTGAAGAACTACTTCGACAGCTACACGTCCTCGCAGGGGCATATCCAGGCGATCCTTGAGCGGCTCGAAGGCGGCAAGAAGGAACTGCATCTCGACAACGCCGCGATCGATACCGAGCGCCAGAAGCTTTGGGAAGCGATGGGCGAACTGGAACAGATGATCCACATCGCCAAGACGCTCGACGCGCGGCTGGAAGCCAAGGCGAACGAGCTGGACGCGAGTGATCCGGAGAAGGCCAAGGCGCTGCGCGAAAGCGCGCTGTTCTACGTCCGTCAGCGCACTCAGGATCTGCTGACGCAGATGGCGGTGAGCGTGCAGGGGTACCTTGCGCTCGATCTGGTCAAGAAAAACAATGTCGAGTTGGTGAAAGGCGTCGACCGCGCCAGCACCACCACTGTCAGCGCGCTGCGCACCGCGGTTACCGTCGCGCAGGCAATGACCAACCAGAAGCTCGTATTGCAGCAGATCACGTCGCTCAACCAGACCACCAGCGATATCATCGATTCGACCAGCACGCTGCTGCGCGAACAGACCGGGCAAATCCACGAGCAAGCCGCGTCGTCGACGATCCCGCTCGAAACGCTCCAACGCGCCTTCCAGAATATCTACGACACAATGGACGAAGTCGACGAGTTCAAGGTCCGCGCGCTGGATTCGATGAAGCAGACCGTCGACGTGCTGTCCGACGAGGTCGAGAAGTCGAAGGGCTACATCGCTCGGGCCGAAGGACAGGCGCAGGCGCAGGCCAAGGTCGCCTCCGATCCCTCACTGTTGTCGCTGGATGGTTGATCCGAACCGATGAACGATCTCACCCGCGAAAGTGACCGTGTGATTCAGGACGCGCGCCGCGTGCGCGACGACAATCGTGCCGGCGGCCGGCACCGCAAGGCAGGCTCTATCGGCAAAGGCTCCGCCGACCTCAAGCTGCGATATTGGGTCAAGCGCGCACTGTTCCTGGCAGCGGCGATCATGAGCATCGTTGTGGCAGGCAGTATAGCGGGGCTCATCCTCAATGGTATCGGCTTCTGGGGCGTGCTGATGATGGCGCTCGCGGCGGTGGTAGCGATCGGCGTGTTCGCCCTCGCCCCGACGCCTAAGCCGCCCTCGCGCGCAGAGATCAAGCAGGGCAATCCGCAGCAAATGGTCGCCCGCACCGAGTTGTGGCTCGAAGCGCAGCGCCCCGCTCTTCCGCCACCCGCGGTCAAGATCGTCGACCAGCTCGGCGTGCAGCTCGATGCGCTGGGCCTACAGCTCGAAGGGCTCGACGCAAACCAGCCGGCCATGGCCGAAGTGCGCGAGCTGGTGGGTGAATACATCCCCGAGACAATCGAAAACTATCGCAAGGTGCCCGAACATTTGCGGGGCGAGGAACATGCGGGCGGGACTGCGGACGATCGGCTGGTAAACAGCCTCACGCGGCTATCGGGCGAGGTCGACCGCGTCACCCGGCGGCTGGCAGAAGGTGCGCTTGACGATCTGGCGGTCAAGTCGCGCTACCTCGATTACCGCTATGGCGGCGATGAAATGCTGGCTGACATGCGCGGAGACACGGACACGGGCGTTCCGCTGCCTGATCTGTCTCAAACGCGTAAACCTACCGAGCAGCCCCGATAATGCGCGTCTCGCTACCCCATAATCTCGGCAAGGAAGAGGTGCGCCGCCGCATGCACGCGCACGGGCACGAGATCGCCAATTACTTCCCGCCCGGCATGGCAACGGTCGAACGCGACTGGCCCAACGAAGACCGCATGGACCTAACCATCACGGCCGCCGGACAACGGATCGTAGGCGGGATCGATGTTGGCGAGGATTTTGTTGTTATCGAGCTCGACCTGCCGGGAATGCTGGGCTTTCTCGGAGGCACGATCGAGCGTGCGGTGCGCCGTCATGGCGGTCGGATGCTCGAAAAAAGCTGATCGCAGCTGCCGGGATGCAGTCCCTCGAATTTGCTCCGCCTCCTGATTTATGTCAGTAAAAACAAGTTCGCGGCGTGATGCTGTTGGCGCGTAATCCCCTGCGGGAAAAGAAAATTTCAAGGGGGCACCTGGACATATGAGCGACGAATTCGAAAACGCCGTCGGCGCCGCGCTGCCCCGTGATGTGCTGGTGGTCGAGGATTCCCTCATCATCGCGCTCGACATTGAGGAAATGATCAAAGAGCTCGGCGTGGCATCGGTCCGGGTGGAAAGCAGCGTGGCGGGCGCTCTTGGAGCAATCACGAATCGCCAGCCTGATTTCGCGATCGTGGATTACAATCTCGGTGAGGAAACCAGCGCCCCCGTCGCGCGGAAGCTGTCGGCGCGCGGCGTGTCTTTCGTTCTCGCGACCGGTCAGTCCAACACGCTCGGTGGTATCGAGGATCTCGGCGCGCTGGCGATTCTCGTCAAACCCTTTGCTCCGCATGATATCGAGCGCGTTTTGAAGGCGAACGGATCGGGGTGACGCATTATGATCCCGCCGTTGCGCCTGCTCACCCCTCTTGCGCTCCGGGAAGTCCTCCAACAGCCTCGGCGTGGCGTCGACTGGTCACAAGCACTTCGCCATCGGCGACCACGATGCACACGTCTTCAAGACCGACCACAGAGATGCGAGGACCGTCCGTGCGGGCCAGCACATTGCGGCATTGGGCGAAATCGACGCGACCTTTTGCGGCATTGCCTGCGCTGTCACCTGCGGCTTCAAGCTCCAGCAACGCATCATGGAGTGCTGACCACGATCCGATGTCGGACCACCCCATGTCCACCGGCACCAGCGCGGCGCGGCTCGTGTTTTCCATAACCGCATAATCGATCGATTCGCCCTCGATCTCCCAAAACGGCTCCGTCTCAGGATAAATGCGATGCCCATCGAAGCGACCCGCGGCGACAGCGCGTTTCACCGCTGACGCGATTTGCGGACGGTGCATGGCAATTTCCTCCATCAGCGCACCGGCGCGAAACGCGAAGATGCCTGCGTTCCAGAAATAATCTCCTGATGCGAGTAAGGCTTCTGCGCGCTCGCGCTTGGGCTTCTCGACGAAGCTGCGGGCGGCGAACCCGCCATGGAGCGACCTTCCGCTTTGAATATAGCCGAATCCGGTCGCCGGCCGGTCAGGCGCAACAGCCAGCGCGACCAGATAGTCTTTCCGCGCCAAAGTGGCGGCGCGCAGTGCGGCGTCACGAAATGCGACTGCATCGCTAATGAAGTGATCGCTGGGGCAAATCAGCATAAGATCGTCAGATTCAAGCAGCGCGGCGGCCAGCGCGATGGCAGGCGCGGTGCCCTTTGCGGCGGGTTCGACAACCAGCCGATGGGGTGCGCCGTGCATCTGCGCCTCGACCAGGGATGCATGGTCGGCGCCTGCAACGATCATGGGATTGGCAAAGCGCGGGTCGTCCGTCACGCGGCTCACCGTCTGTTCGAACAGGCTCGCATCATCGACGAGTGGAAGAAACGGCTTGGGCTTTGTCGGGCGGCTTTCAGGCCACAGCCGCGTCCCGCTGCCCCCACATAGAATGACCGGATGGAGTACGGGGTCTGTCACTGTTTTCGCCACGCGATCGCGCCCTCACTCTTCGGCATCCCGGACCAGCGCGACCGGCTAACGCGCGCCGAAATCGACACGATAGCCATAACGCGCCTCGACCGGTTCGCCTGCACGGTTGCGCGCCGGGTTGAACCGGATCCGCTCGATCACGAGCGGGCAAACCCGCGCAGTCGTTGCGGCATCGACGCCGCTGCGCGCCACCGAACAATAGCGGGCCCGGCCATCGCGCGTAACCATGAAGACCACCGTGACCGAGCGGCCATAGCGGCTCTCTCGCCCACCGGGAGGCACCGGGAAATCACTTGCCGTGTCGAGATTGCCCGACCGCACGCTGGGCCTCGCAGCGAGCGCATTACCCTGTCCGCCACCGCTATTGCCGCTGCCCGTGCCCAGCCCTTCGCCGTCGGCGCCGGTCCCGTCACCCGCTTCGCGCGCACCGGATCGTGTAGCGCTACCAGTCGAGGACGCCTGCGGACGCGATACCGGGTTCTGTTCGATCGGCGTTGGCGGGACAGTCACTGGCTGGGGAACAGCCTCTTTCCCCGGATCGCCCTGCGCGCCCTCATCGGGTTCCGGCTGAGAGGGCACGGGCGGATCTGGCGGTGTCGTCACAGTGACGGTGAAGGCAGCAACCACCTCGCGCTCAATCGAAGCGGTGAATTGCGGCGCTAGCGCGCGCGACAGGCCGTAAAGCGCGACCACATGCAGGGCCACGATGCCCAGAATGAGGGGCCAGCGCACCCCTTTGGGTTTTCCCTGATAGCCGCGCTGCGTGTTACTCATCTATTTCCTGCCACCATGCTGCGCGTGTTGTTCATGCTTCCTGATTTCCGGGGCCGATGTCCCGGACGCTACGGGCCTGCCTATACCAATGTGCAGGCGAATAGCGATGGGGCGTGTGACCGACGATGGAGCGGAGGCCGAGATGCGTGAGCGCACTTTGAATGATGGTGCGTCTACAGCGCTTTCGGTTGGCAGGCGGGGCACGCGCCGCCCGGACATACGCAGCCTGGTCGTTGCTCCGGCGAGCGCGGCGGGGTTCCTTGCGCTGGGACTGGCGTGTCTTTCGCTTTCCCGCTTCGATTTGACGCTCGCGAGCGTTTGGCTTCCCAACGCCGCCGCGGTCGCGCTTCTCCTTTGCGCACGCCTTCGCAACGAATTGCCGACCTATATCGGTATCGCCATTGCCGGACTGGCAGCAAACCTGCTGGGCGGAAATCCCGCGCTCACGAGCGCGGTCTATGCCGTTGCGAACGTTGCCGATATTGCACTGGTCACCTGGCTAACCCGGCGGTATTGCGGCCCGCAGCCCGATATGACTGACCCTGGGGATGTCGGTCGATTTGTGGCAATCGGCGGATTTGTCGGACCGGTCGTGTCAGCCATGATCGCAGCGCCCGCGATGGGCGCCGACCCGCGGGCGATCTGGATTGCCGCCTCATCTTGGTTCCTTGCTGACAGCATGGGCATGATCCTGACGGTGCCGTCCATTTTGCTCGCCGTCCGCGCGTGGCCGTCTCGCCGGACGCTGGCTGCAAACGAATTGAGGAGGCGCGGGCTGCTCGTGCTCATTGGATTGGGAGCGGTCGCGCTGGTATTCGCTCAGCATCGCTATCCGCTGCTGTTTCTCGTCCCGCCGATAACCATGTTCGTGGCATTCCGGCTTGGCCCTGTCGGCACCGCGCTCTACGTGCCGGGTATCGCCGTGGTCACGACATGGATGACATTTACGGGAACCGGGCCGATCGTCGCTGCGACGACATCTGACATCGGGAAGATGTATCTCATTCAGCTGTTCGTCGCTGCCAATTTCCTGACGGGTCTTCCGATTGCCGCCGTCCTGCTGGGGCGTGCGCGAATTGCCGAGGAACTGGCGCACGGACGGCGCGAGCTGTCGCTGCTGGCCGACGGGATAACCGATGCGGTGCTGAAGATCGGTGGCGACGGCATCTGCACATACGCCTCACCATCGGTGCGCGACGTGCTGGGTCGCGACCCTGAGGATTTTGTCGGAAAGCATGCGGCTGCGCGCACGCATCCGCAAGATACGAACCGCATCGTCGAAGCGCTCGATCGCTTGCTGAGCGGCGAAAAGGACAAGGAGCGCCTCACCTATCGCCGTTTGCTGGACGATGCGCATGGCAACCCGGTATTCATCGAAGCCGATGCCGCCGCCGCTTTCGACCATACGACCGGGGAACGCGATGGCGTGATCGTTTCGGCGCGCGATGTAACCGAGCGCGTCGAACTCGAACTCCTACTGACCCGGGCCAGGCGCAAAGCCGAGCATGCAGCAAGCGCAAAATCCGAATTTCTGGCGAACATGAGCCACGAGATCCGCACCCCGATGAACGGCGTGCTCGGCTTCGCGGACCTGATGTTGCAGGATGACCTCGACCCTGCTCATCGCCGGCATACCGAGATGATCGTTCAGTCCGGACGCTCGATGATGCTGTTGCTTAACGACATTCTCGACCTCTCAAAGATCGAGGCGGGACATATCGCCGTCCAAACCGCACCGGTCGATCTTGCCATGACTGTCGCCGAATGCGCTGCGTTGCAACGCCCGAATGCGGAGAGCAAGGGGCTCGAACTGACCGTGACTGGCGAAGGGGACGCCGCGAGATCGCGCAAGATGGTGCTTAGCGACGCGTTGAGGTTACGCCAGATCGTTCTCAACCTGCTCGGCAATGCAGTCAAATTCACAGAGCGCGGCTCGATAAACGTTCGCTACTGGGCCGGTGAGAAGGAATTCGGCATCGAAGTGCGCGACACCGGTATCGGGATCGGCACGTCACGGCTCGAGACGATTTTCAATCCCTTCACCCAGGCTGAAAGCGACATCGCGCGCCGCTTTGGCGGCACCGGTCTGGGGCTGACGATCTCGCGCCAGCTGGCAATGCTACTGGGCGGTTCGATCGAAGTCGAAAGCAAGCCGGGCAAGGGCTCGTGCTTCCGGCTGGTCCTCCCGGCAAGCTACGTCTCGGCACCCGTGCCCCATGAGGATGCACGGCCCCCGGTCGAAGCCACAGAGCTCCCTCGATCCGCCCGCATTCTGCTGGTGGAAGACCATGATGTGAACCGCGTGCTCGCCACTGAAATGCTCGAACGCTGCGGCCAGAGCGTCGCCAGCGCGCATGACGGCAACGAGGCGATCGCGATGGTGATGGACAGCCTCATGCGCGGCGATTCCTACGATCTGGTGCTCATGGATATCCAGATGCCGGGCTGCGACGGCTACGCCGCGACCCGTGCAATCCGGGCCGAGGGCATTACCGCCGAGACGCTTCCCATCGTCGCGCTCACCGCCAATGCGTTTCCCGAAGACGTCGCTGCGGCCCGCGAAGCGGGAATGCAGGCGCATCTGGCCAAGCCGCTCGTGTTCGCCGAGCTCGCCCGCGCGCTGCAGCGTTGGCTGCCGACGAAGATCGTCGAGAGCGAGCCCTCGCCGGCGGATATCGCGTCGGGCGAGAGGAGAACCGCGGGGACTGGCATGCCTCACGGCTCCGATCCACGGCGCGAAGAGGCGATCCATCCGTCGCGCAGGTACACGGACGAATCAGCAGATCGGTGTGCCGCGCGTCGAGAGGTGAGCCTCGTGACCACAATCGACGCTCGGGCGCCGCAGCGGCTAGAGGACACGCCGGGCCCTGCGAAGTCGGAGCATAAAGGCAGCCCGCGAGAGCCCGATGCTCGTGGCGGTGTCCGGCCATCGGCTTCGCTTGCGAAGCGCTGGACCGAGCGCCGAGGTTTCACGATCGGGAAGGTGCGCGAATCGCTTGAGCGAGGCGTGTTCGGCTCCAGTGAACCGGCAATGGCCGACGCGCGCGAGGAACTGAAGCGATTGCTCCACAAAGTTGCAGGAACCGCGGCCGTCTTCGGTGAAGCGGAATTGGGCACCCAGGCCGCCGCGCTAGAACGCGCGCTGCGGACCGATGCCGATGCGCGAGAATGCGAAGCGCTGGCTTTCGACCTGCTGACCATCGCCGATAATCCCGTGGATCGAAGGTGCGCGCGACGAGACTGACTCAGCCCCGCGCGCGCCATTCCACAGTCCAACCGTTACAAACAAAAACGGCGAGACACGAAGGCCCCGCCGCTTGTGTTTTCACGATCCGTGACGAAAAATCAGAACTCGTAACGCGCACCGATCTGGATGCGCCATGCCGATGGGTTGATCTGAATGTCGTTCTGGTCGTCCGGGTTGAAACCGCCGATCACGTAGCGGCCCTGATCGTCGACACCACCAATCCGAACTTCGTCAGCCTCACCATCCATGTCGAGATCCGAGCCATCGACCGTCAGACCAGCGTCAGCGACATCGACCAGCCCGTTGAAGCCGCCGCGGTCGCGCAGGACGTTCCAGCTGCTGTCGAGCAGGTTCAGGAAGTTGGCGAAATCAGCGAACACTTCGATCCGGTCGTTCGCGATGCCGGTGAGGCTGCCGAGGAACGGCAGTTCCTGGCTGATGCGCAGGTCCATGTCGAAATGCCAGTCATTGCGGCATGTGTTGCGCTCGATCGTCTCGCCTGCCGTGAAGCCGCAGCCGCTTTCTTCGGCATAAGCGATGACGTTTTCGACTGCTTCGGCCTGCGCCGCGATGGCGTTGGCGCGTGCCACATCATCGTCGATATCGCTGAAATCCGAAAGGTTCGGATCATTCACGCCGGTCGGGATGTAGAGAAGCGCGTTGTCCGAGCCCGAAGACGAATCGTTGAATACACCGCCGCCATCGAAGGTGAGACTGTAGGGCCTTCCTTCACGGGCTCGGAAGAAAATGCCGAGGCCCGTGTCGTACCCGTCGAAGAACTGCTCGCGGAAGTTGAATGCGGCAACGAAATTGTGACGCACTTCGGTGGTGGCGGTCGAAACCGCCGGATCCTGCCGGTCGAACGCCGCGGTCACGTCGAAGGACGAGGTTGCGGTGGAGGACTGGTTGTTCCGGGCATTGTTCGAATCGGTAAAGGTGTAGCCAAGGCTGATGTCTGTGCCACCGCCTTCGGTAAAGATCCCGCGACCAAAGCCCTTGGTCAGGATGATCGAAGCGTTGTGCGATTCCGAGCTGCGCCCATTGGTGAGCTGGATTTCGTCGTCGCGGCGAGTGCCAAAGCAATCTGCCGTGACGCCCGTATAAACCGGTGGGGTGCCGCCAGTGCCTTGAAGCACCGCATTACAGCCATCCTGCGTCGGATCGATCGCGGCATAAATCGGACGACCGTCAACCGTGAAACCATCGAGACCGGCGCGAATGTCTGGCACCTGTGCGAGGTCGACGAAGTTCAGCGTGTCGTTGAAACGTGAGTAGATGTAATCGAGATTCAGGTTCCAGTTGCTGAAAAAACCGCTTTCGGCACCGAAGGTCGTCTGGAAGCCGAGATTGGCCCGCACAACCGTTGGAATGTCGAAATCAGGGTCGGTCGACTGCGTATCGGCGAGACCGGCCGCAGCGGAATTGGACGCGGCCTGGCGAGCGCATTCCGGGAAGCCGGTGAACTGACCGTTCTCGACGACATCGAGCTGGCTGTCGTCATCATCCTCTTCGGAGGTAAAGCCATCCGGGCAAGGCGCGTCGAATGTGTCGCCATCGGCGCTTGAAAAACCGTTGTTCGAGAACGCGTTGGAGAAATATACCACCGGATCGCCGCCGGAGAAAATTCCAACACCGCCCGTGACCCGGCTGTTCGAGAAGAAGCCGTCATTGAAGAATTCGTAAGTAGCCGACAGGCGCGGCAACACGACCGGGTCGATGCGACCAAACGACACGCGATTGGTAAAGCCATAGCGATCGAGGAAAGTCGGGTTCGCCCGAGGTGCATCGCCGTCATAGAGCTGAACGCGGACACCGGCATTGATCGAAAGCTGATCAGTCGCTTCCCACTCATCCTGAGCAAAAACCGAGTAGATACGGCGGCTGAACAGCGCAGCCGCTTCGTTGATGTCGCCCGAGGGCGTCGAGCGAATTGTGCCGCCGCCAAGGAACTCTACGGAACCATCGCGCTGTCGAACGCCGTTGATAAGGTCGTCAGCATCGTCGCCGAAAACGCTGGAGAAGTCGCCGTTCGCAACCAGCCCTTCTCGGAAATCGTCGAGGCCGTTGAAAAAGAGCGTGCCGGTCGCGTTGATGGCAAAAAGGTTGAACACTTCCAGATCGTTTACTTCGGCACCAAACTTGAGAAAGTGGCCGTCGCCGACATCTGCATTTAGAATAAAGCGCGCCTGATCGATTTTCGTATCGAGCTGGTTGGCCGAGCGGAAGATACCGGGGCCAGTGGACAGCGCACCATTTTGACCGAGCGGGTCACCATCTTCGTCTTCGCCGAAAATCGGATTGTCGGCGTTCGGAATGGCGACCACCAATCGCACCGTAGGATTATCCGACTGTGCCTCTCCAAAACCGACCGGCCCCTGGACGTCTCCGACCTCGGCGCGGCTCACCCGCAGCTCAGTCGAAATCGTATCGCTCCAGTCCGAATAAAGGCGGACCGAGTAATAATCCGAGATAGTACCTTCGTCTTCGAAGCTGTTGAAGCCCGTGATTTCCTGGCCACCGAAATCACTTTCGATGTTGGTTTCCTCAAGGCGCTGATAGGTCGCTTCGAGGCGGTGATCGTCGGTGATGATCGCGTCGAGACGACCGAAGTAGCGCACGGCCGATTCGGCGAGTTGGTTCGGATAACCACCAATGTCCTGACCATAGACGCTACTTGCGATTTCGGCGAACTCGTTGAACTGCTCCTGCGTGACGAAATTCGCTTCATTGGTGAAACCGCCGCCGAAGGGTCCGAAATTGTTCCCATCACCCAGATCGGTTTCTTCGTAACCGACCGAGAAAAACAGGCGGTCGGGAATGATCGGACCATCAAGGGTCGCACCCCAGCGCTTTTCTTCGCCGGCATTGAGCGGATCGCCATCAATATTGTCGGCGAACAGGCCTTGGTCGAAATAGGTGATGAAAGCCGAGCCGCCGAAGCGGTTGCCGCCCGCCTTTGTGACGACGTTGACGAGACAGCCGGTGAAGTCGGAATATTCGACGTCGAACGGCGCGAACTCTACCGAGACCTGATCGACCACATCAAACGGCAGCGGCAGCGAGTTGCGCGCGGCAAACGGCGTGCCGTTGAGCCCGAAGACGTCGGCCTGCACGATGCCGTCGACCGTGAAGGTGTTCGACCGATCGTTGCCGCCGAGACAGGAAATGCGGTCAACGTCATTGTTCGCTTCGAGGCTGACGCGCGGGTCGATGCGGATGATGTCGCGGATGTCGCGGGTGATCGACGGGAAAGCCTCAAGCGTCTGCGTGTCGAATGCGGTGCCCGGACCGACAGCAAGCTGAGTCGCGCCAGCACGCGCGCCGGTAACGATGATCGTGTTGTCTGCGGCGCCCGCAGCACTCGCGGTCAGCGTGAAGTTAAACGAGGTGTTACCCGAGATGCTGGTGAAGACATCTTCAACCGTCTGCCCTTCGAAGCCGGGTGCGGTCACGGTCACAGTGTAGGGGCCACCGGGCTGGATCGAGTCGACGCGGAAATTGCCGTCGCTGCCAGCAATCACGGTGCGGGTCTGACCGGTACGTTCGTCCGTGATGGTCGCTTCGGCGCCCGGTAGCGGCGTGTCGGCGTTGTCCGAAACCTGCCCTTCGATCCCCGAGGTAATCTGCTGCGCGGCGGCGGGCGTCGCGATTGTGGCGGCAGCAGAGAGGCTGACGACGCTCGCTGCGAGGAGATATTTGATTTTCATGTGAGGAAGGCCCCTGTGCACGGTGATGAACGCTGAAGGAAACTTGTGTTCGGGCGCGTCCATATTTGCGTTGCGCTGCACAAAAGCGACTCTTCGATGACAATTCTGTTACAAGGCGTGGGGTGTCGTGCATCCTGCCACTGACACGACGGCTCGGCGAGGCGCTAAATCGCGGAAATCGAACGCTGGCAAGCTCGGGTGTTGCGCGCCCGCAACGCTTGAACACTATTTGCATGGACAAGAGGCCGCCGTCGGCCAAGCGAGCCGTGCGCGAGACAAGCGGAAAAGGCCTTCACGACCTTCGCGAATCCGCCGCTCAGGCCAGATTGATTTCCCGCAGCCGTTGCTGGAGAAAATCATGCGCCGTGATCGGTGCAGGCGCGGTCTCGTCGTCCGCGACACAGCTATCGAGCGGTTCGATCAGATAATCGGGCCGAAAGTGCAGGAAGAACGGCATCGAATAGCGTGAGCGCCGCGCCCCCTCGCCGCGCGGATTGACGACGCGATGGGTCGTCGATCGCAGCCGCCCGTTGGTCAGCCGCTCCAGCATGTCACCGACATTGATGACCAGCGCGCCCTCGGGCACGTCAATTGCGCGCCATTTGCCGCTGCGATCTAGCAATTCGAGCCCGGCCTCCTCTGCACCGAGCAGCAGAGTGATCGTATTGATGTCGCCATGCGCCGCAGCGCGGATGGCACCTTCGGGGGCTTCCTCGCCGAGCGGCGGATAATGCAGCAGACGCATCACCGAATTGCCATCCTCCACCGTCGCGTCGAAAAAATCGCGCGTAAGCCCGAGATGGATCGCGATCGCTTCAAGCACGCGGCGCCCCGCAGTCTCGAACGCGGCGTAAAGCTCGCTCATCACTGCCTCGAAATCGGCAACCTCATCGGGCCAGACATTGGGTGCCATGAATTCCGCGAGCGGATGTCCCGGCGGCAGCGAGCGCCCGACGTGCCAGAACTCCTTGAGATCAAAGACCTCGGCATCTTTCGCCTTTTCGGTGCCGAACGGGGTGTAGCCGCGCGCACCACCGCCACCTTCGATCTTGTAGGAACGCTTCACCTCGTCCGGCAGAGCGAAAAACGCCTTTGATGCGGCTTCCGCGCGGGCGATCAGGCTCTCATCGATCCCGTGATCGCGCACCACCGCGAATCCGAACTCAGAAAAGCTTTCGCCAAGCGCGTCAGCTATGCTGCCCAGTGGCTGGGCGAGCGACACGGTGGCGATATCGGAAGCGGTTTCTGTCGTGCTCATGTGTGCGCATCTACACCGCGCCGGGCGGCAATGCCAAGGGTCGGGTGCGACTGGATCGCTCGGTCAGAGCGGCAGAAACAGGCTTGCGAGTGCCGCGCTCATCAGATTGGCAAGACTTCCCGCGGCAAGCGCCTTCAAACCGAGCCGCGCGATAACCGGGCGTTGATTGGGCGCGAGTCCGCCGGTCACCGCCATCTGAATCGCGATCGAGGAGAAGTTTGCAAAGCCGCACAGCGCGAAAGTCACGATCGCGCGGCTGCGCTCGGTGAGTTCTCCGCCGGTCATCGCGCCGAGCTCGATGAAGGCGACGAATTCGTTGAGCACGATCTTTGTACCGAACAGGCCCCCTGCGATCTGCGCCTGATCCCAGTCGGATATTCCGATCAGGAACATGACCGGTGCGAACAGATAGCCGAGCAACCGCTGGAAGGTGATCGTGCTCAGCCATTCCGCCGTCTCCGCGCCGAACGGAACGCCCAGCGTCGCTGCCACCGTAACGATGCCCGACCCGACGCCGCTCAGCAGCCCATTCGCCAGCGCCACCAGAGCGACGAAGACGAGCACCATCGCACCCACCGCCACCGCGAGTTTGACGCCGGTCTGCGTGCCCTGCGCGGCGGCCTCGATGATGTTGGCAGGACGTTGGCCTTCCTCGAAGGTTTCGGCCATCTCGACATCGTGCCCCGATGGATCCTCGACCGTCGCGGCTCCACCCGCACCGATCGGCGATTGCGGCAATTCGACTTCCTCGCCGTGCTGCCCAACCATGGTCACACGGGCCTGCTGCGTGGGCGGACCAACCTTCTTCTTCAGCCGCGCGCCAGCGGCTTCAGCAACACCTGGTCCGGGCTGAGGGGCGATGGCAATTCCGTCATCGGGCATGATGATCTTTGCCATAAGAATGCCGCCGGGCGCCGACATGAACGCGGCGGCAAGCAGGAACGGGACGGCCTCCGCTCCAATAAAGCTGGCATAGGCGGCAAGGATAGTGCCGGCGACCCCCGCCATGCCGACGCTCATCAGCGTGAACAGGCGCGAGGGTGGGAGCGCGGCAAGATAGGGGCGCACCACCAGCGGACTTTCCGACTGGCCGACGAAGATATTGGCCGCGCTGCCCAGCGCCTCCACCTTGCTGATGCCGGTGATCCAGCCGATCGCCCCGCCGACCCAGCGCACCAGTTTCTGCATAATGCCAAGATGATAGAGGATCGCCACGATCGCGGCGAAGAACACGATCACCGGCAGCGCAGCGATAACAAACGTGTTGGCGAAGGGGTTTGCGTCCATCGGGCCGAACACGCTCTCGATCCCGACCTTGGAAAAATCGAGCAGGGCAATCACGCCGTCGGACAGGAAACGGATCAGCGCAACGCCGAAATCCGTGCGCAGGACCAGCAGCGCCATGAACGCTTGCAAGCCGAACGCCGCGCCCACGACGCGAAGGTCGATCCGGCGCTTGCCCGAAGAAAGCGCGAAGGCGATGCCCAGGATGGCCACAATGCCGAACAGGCTGAGTAAGATCGAAGTCGCGCTGTCGTTCACAATCAAGAAAAACCCTCTTCGCGTCGATCCGTCTCCCCCGGCGGATCATGCGTGGCGGGTGCTTTGCATCAAGACAACGGGTGCGCAAGCGCGAAGGATGGGCAACGCTCCGGGTGCGGCTTTCCTTTTCACACCGGCTCGCTTACCGCTCTCGCGATGAACGACCAGCCATCGAACGTCGAATCCCCCGCCCCTCACAATTCTGCTGCAAGCACGCTCACCATGCCGCTCGGCCTGTTCGTCTTCACGCTGCTCTATGGCGGGATGACGGTGCTGGCAGGCGTACTCGCCTACAAGCAGGTGCAGCTCTATCCTTCGGACCTCGCGGTGGAATCGGGCATTTTCGCATTCCTGCTGCTGGTGGTGATTTCGAGCACGATCGCGCAACTTTACGGCAGAGCGCTGGCACAGCGGATCGTGTGGTGGGGGTTCCTGCCGCTACTGATCGCCTCGCTGCTGATGCAGCTTGTGCTGAACCTGCCTGCCTCGCCGGAAATGCTGGAGGGGCGCGCGGACGACCTCGCTGCGTTCGAGCGGGTTCACAACACCGTGTGGCGGGTATGGGCTGCGGGCCCGGCGGCCTATATCGTGTCCTTGCTGCTCAATGTGTGGATCTTCGACCGGCTCAAGGGGAGCGGGGAAGAGACGACTTTCGGGCTGATGGCGCGCGGGGCGGTGGCTTCTGCCTTGAGTCAGGCGGTCGATTCGGTGATCTTCATCACCCTTGCGTTCTACGGTCTGTTCCCGATCACGAACCTGCTGATCGGGCAGGTGATCGCCAAGGTGACACTCAGCTTCGTGCTGGTGCCGTTCCTGATCACGCTTGGTGTAAAGGCGGCGCGCTGGCTCGACAACCGCGGCGAGCCCGCTGCTGCCTAGCGGTAGGCGGCGAGAAATTCGAAGCGTTCGATAATGGCCGCTACGCGATCCTCCTGCGCGGCGCTCCAGCCGATCCGGTCACGGCTTGGGGTGCGGCCCTCTCGAACGATTGACGCGCCCGAACGGATAAGCGCGTCGTCGAGCGAGAGATCGAGAAAGGCGTAGAGCGCGGAGATATGCTCCGCCGGGTGATCGACGAACTGCTCGTAGATCATGGTATGCCATGCCTCGTCTGGCAGATGCCGCTGCATTTTCTCGGTGGTGACGCACAGCGTTTCGTAATCGTCGATCATCTCGTCGAGCACATTTGCAACGATGCGCCCATCGGCCTGTGCGGTGCGTAGCGTGTCGCCGAAATCGCGCGGTGCCGTCGCCACCCGCAGATCGTCGTAAACTCGCCCCTTGCGCAGTGACATGGTGGCGATGTTGTCAGCCGGATGCCGCACGACGAGGATCCAGCGATCGCGATTGCGCAAGATTTTCCGGGCCTGGTCCAACAGCGCGAAATCCTGCGCGCACCGGCGCACGGCCCAATCGCCCTTCTTGTCACCGACCACCAGCGGTCGCCCCGCGACACCATGCGATCCGCCTTCAATCGTGTAAGACAGGCCATTCCAGGTGCGACCATTCGCGGTAAAGTCGCTGGCGTTGTGCGCAATCATGCCGTGGATCAGCGGCAGCGGCACCGCCTTCTCGATCAGGCCCATCACATCCAGCTCATGCGCGATCACGGCATCGGGATGGGCATCGAGGATCGATCCGATCAGCGAATGGCCTGAACGCGGAAAGCCGACGAACTGTGCGAAAGCCTGTGCTCGGGCGAAACTCGTCGCGTGACGGAGCGTCGCAGGGATAGCCTGGAGGGCCAGCCGTCCGAGTGGGAGATCGTGGTGCCAGCGCGATGCATCGCCCTCGAAATAGGGGACGCTGTGGGTCTGCTTGCGATTCAAGGCTTCGCGATCCGCAGGAAAAATCGGGTGGAATGCAAAATTCGGGGCGTCCTTGGCAAGCTGCTCTGTCTCCTCCCGATGGACGAGCGGAGCGGTCGTGTGTTCCCGGCGCGGCGCGGGCGCTAGAAATTGTAGCGGGTCGACACCTGCACGCGCTGGAGATTGCCGCTGCGCCCATCCTCCAAAGCGCGCTCGGCATACATCAGCTCGATCCCGATATCGAGCGGGTCGACCGGGGTCCAGATGAGGTTGCCAAAGGCATTCCAGCTTTCGTCGGTGACCTGATCGGTGGTCAGCAGAACCGGATTGTCCGCCTTGAAATAGGCCGCCCCGATATTGGAGCGCAGCTGGTCTGACCACAGATGCCGGAACGCGCCGAAGCCCGCGTAGGTCGTGATCGGATCGAGGTTCCCTTCGGCATCAAGCGCCGCGTCGTTGACGATGTTAAGCCCGATATAGCGGCCAAGCCCATCCCCGGCCGAGGCGCTGAAGCGGAAATCGTCGCGCGGGCCGACATTGATCTTGCCCGAAAGCGCCACCCCATATCCCAGCGCCGTGTCCTCGCCGGTGCCGAAATCGTCATCGGAAATCTTGAGTGTGCGCACGATGCCTGCCGCGCTCAACCGGCCCCAATCGCGAACGAAATTGTACTTCGCCACGAAATCGGGGAGCGTGTCGTCGCCTGGCTCGATGCGCGCGCCTTCTGGCGTGGTGACCGTGGTTTCGGGTTGCTCGATCGCAAGCTGCAACCCGCCCTTGGTCCAGCGAATCAGCGGCTGGCGATCGAACGGGGTTCCGGGCGTTACGCCGATAAAGTCGAGACTGTCGGGCAGCGCGCCCACGTCCATGAAGGTCGACCAGGCCTGTCCGAACAACCAATTGTCATAGGTGATAAACGCCTGCCGGATACGCGGGGTGAAGCTGTTGGAAATCCGCTCGTCCCCGCCTTCGGTGACATTGAAATCGAGCTCGATATGCGAATTGAGCGTATGCTGCGTGCCCACATCGGTCGCGGTCTTGAACAGGAAACGGGTCTGGCGCGCGCTGAAATCGGTGTCGAACCCCGACGCCTCGCCTCCGACCGGGATCGCCACCGGGATCAGGAAATCGCGCAGGATGCTGCCAGTGGGAAGCTGCCCGCCGCTGGTGCGTTGGCTGATCGCATCGAGCTTCACGTACCCCGCATAGGTGAAGGTCGTCTTGCCGATGTTAGAGCCCTCGTCCTGCGCCTGCTGAGGTACCGCGATCTGTTCGCTCAGTTCCACCTGTCGCGTCTGGAGATCCTGCGTCGCTTCGAGCAGTGCAGCGCTCTGTTCGCGCATCTCGTTCTGCTGCGCCTCGTTTACGCCCTGCTGCTGGTCGAGGCGCTCGATCAGACCTTCGACCAGGACTTCGAGCCGGTCGAGGCGATCTTCGACGCTCGATTCCTGCGCGAGCGCGGGACTTGCCGTCAGACAGGTCGCGGCCAGAAGCCCGGCGCGCAGCACGGTTTTGGTATAGATCCGTGACATACAATCCCCTCGCGTTCTTTATGTTTGTCGCGAGACACTGCATGATGAGGCGCCGGTCGAACAATTGGCGGAACGTCTTACGACCTTGGTCTGAAGGCGACGCGCCGCGCAATCGGCTAAAACCATGCGCGCCAATGGGAGAATCGCCATGCTCGAAGCCGTAAAACGTCCCGAAATCGATCGCGCCACGCATTGCGTCGAGGAGCAGTATCACGAGCTTTATCGTCGTTCGGTCGACGATCCCGATGGCTTCTGGCTCGAACAGGCGAAGCGGCTCGACTGGTTCAGCGAACCGAACAAGGGCGGCGAGTGGTCGTTCGACCCCGTGGAGATCAAATGGTTCGCCGATGGCACGCTCAACCTGTGCCACAATGCGGTGGACCGGCATCTCGATGCGCACGGCGACGACACCGCGATCATCTTCGAGCCTGATGATCCTGAGAGCGAAGGCCGCACGCTGACCTATCGCGAGCTGCATCGCGAGGTCGTGGCAATGGCCAACGCGCTGAAAGCGATGGGCGTTTCCAAGGGCGACCGGGTCACGATCTACATGCCGATGATCGTCGAAGGGGTCACCGCCATGCTCGCCTGCGCGCGGATCGGGGCGGTGCATTCGGTGGTGTTCGGCGGCTTCTCGCCCGAAGCGCTCGCCGGTCGGATCGAGGATTGCCAAAGCCGCTACGTCATCACCGCCGATGAAGGCCTGCGCGGGTCCAAACACGTACCGCTCAAGGCCAATGTCGATGCCGCGCTCACTCAGGACGGGGTCGACGTTGATGGCGTGCTGGTGGTCCGTCACACAGGCGGCGACATCGCGATGGTCGATGGACGCGATCACGACTTCGCAAGCGTCAAATCCGACGCCGATTGTCCGTGCGAGGAAATGGCAGCCGAAGACCCGCTGTTCATCCTCTACACCTCAGGATCGACCGGCAAGCCCAAGGGTGTGGTTCACACGACCGGCGGCTACGGCGTGTGGACCGCGACGACCTTCCACTACGTATTCGATTACCAGCCCGGCGAGGTCTACTGGTGCACCGCCGATATCGGCTGGGTCACGGGGCACAGCTATATCGTCTATGGCCCGCTGATGAATGGTGCGACCAGCCTCGTGTTCGAAGGCGTGCCCAACTATCCCGATCACGGGCGCATGTGGGACGTGGTCGACAAGCACCAGGTCAACATCCTCTACACCGCGCCCACCGCGATCCGCGCACTGATGCGCGAGGGCGACGACTTCGTAACCCGCTGCGAGCGGACCTCGCTGCGCTTGCTGGGGTCGGTCGGAGAGCCGATCAATCCCGAGGCCTGGCGGTGGTATTTCGACACGGTCGGCGACAAGCGCTGCCCGATCGTCGACACCTGGTGGCAGACCGAAACGGGCGGCGTGATGATCACCACGCTTCCCGCCGCGCATGACATGAAACCGGGGAGCGCAGGGCTGCCCTTCTTCGGCATCCAGCCGCAACTGGTCGATAATGAGGGCGCGGTGCTGGATGGCGAGGCGGAAGGCAATCTGTGCATCACCCATAGCTGGCCCGGCCAGGCGCGCACCATTTACGGCGATCACGAGCGCTTCATCCAGACCTACTTCTCCACCTATGCAGGCAAGTACTTCACCGGCGACGGGTGCAAGCGCGATGCGGACGGCTATTACTGGATCACCGGCCGGGTCGACGATGTCATCAATGTCTCGGGCCACCGGATGGGCACCGCCGAGGTCGAAAGCGCGCTGGTGCTGCACCCGCTCGTTTCCGAAGCGGCGGTGGTCGGCTATCCTCACGACATCAAGGGGCAGGGCATCTATTGCTACGTCACGCTTAACGCGGGGGAGGAAGGCTCGGACGAGCTGCACAAGGAGCTGCGCGCGCATGTCCGCAAGGAGATCGGCCCGATCGCGACCCCCGATCATCTTCAGTTCACGGATGGCCTGCCAAAGACTCGCAGCGGCAAGATCATGCGCCGTATCCTGCGCAAGATTGCCGAGAACGATTACGGGTCGCTTGGCGACACTTCGACACTGGCCGATCCTTCGCTGGTCGATCGGCTGATTGAAAGTCGGCAAAACCGATAGCGACATGGCCCAGCGCATCATCATCGCCGACGATCACCCGCTGTTCCGAACGGCGCTGAGCCATGCGGTGAGCAAGGTCTGGCCGCAGGCGGAGGTGATCGAGGCGAGCTGCGCCAGTGATGCGCAGCGTGAATTGGAAGGCGGCGCAGAAGCGCTGCTGCTCGACCTGCACATGGAGGACTCCGACGGGCTGTCGGTGCTTATGGATCTGCGTCAGGACTATCCCGCCCTGCCCATCGCGATCGTTTCTGCGAGCGAGGAGGCTCGGGTCTATGCCGCCGCGAGCCAGCTGGGTGCAGCCGCCTTCATTCCCAAATCCGCCAGCCTCGACACCATGCGCGAAGCGCTGACCGCCGTGCGCGACGGCGACCGGTCCTTCCCCGACCTGCCCGACGCCGAGGACGAAGACCTCTCGCGCATGGCGAGCCTGACGCCCGCACAGCGACGGATCCTCGGCGCGATCCGGCGTGGTCTGCTCAACAAGCAGATCGCCTACGAACTCGATATCAGCGAAGCGACGGTCAAGGCGCACATCACCGCGATCTTCCGCAAGCTCGGCGTCAGCAGCCGAACGCAGGCCGTGCTGGTCGCTGCCAAGCTCGACGTCGATCAGCCGATCGCGGCTTCGGCGTCTGGTTGATCCGCCGGTTCAGATTTGTGCTGAGCGAGACAGGTGGAAAGCAGGGCGCGCAAGGCGGCTGGTGACGGTGGTTTGAGCAGCAGGTGGGCGCCCATCGCACGCGCCGCTCGCTCGGTCTCCTCGCCCGATTCGGCAGTCAGCAGGATTGCGGGTGGCCGCGTCTCCCAGTGCTCGCACAGCGTCTCGTAAACGGCATCCCCGCGCTCATCGCCATGGAGCCGATAATCCATGGCAACGATGCTTGGCGGCCCATGTGCAAGCGCGTCGGTCTGAGATGTCGCACAAAGCGGAAGCAGCCCCCACCTTTCGACCAGCGCAGCGGTTGCTCGCAATACGGCGGGGTCGTTGTCGACGATCAGAACGCGGGCGCTGGCAAGGCGATTGCCGGACGGATCGGCCCGCTGCGACCGCCTCGACTGCTCCCAGTGCAGCAGCGGCATTTCGATCTCGAAGATGCTGCCAGCGCCCGGTCGGGATCGCGTTCTGATTTCGACTTCCAACAATCGGGCGATCCGGCGCACAATTGCGAGGCCAAGTCCGAGCCCCTCGCGGTCGGTCGAGCCGGCCCGCTGAAACTCGTCGAAGATACGCCCTATGTCACCTTCAGCTATCCCTCGGCCACTGTCTGTCACGCTTATGCGGATGCCTTCGCTGGCACGGCGAACGCCCAGCAGCACCGTGCCTTCTTCGGTGTAGCGGATCGCATTGCTGACCAGATTGCGCAGCACACTGCCCAGCAGCGCGCGGTCGCTCAGCACCCAGGCGCTGGTATGAACCCGGCGCAATTTGAGGCCTTTCGTGTCTGCCTGAACCGCGAATTCGCGGACAATCTCGTCGAACACCCGGTCCACGGCTACCGGTTCCAGCTTCGGCTCGATCCCGCTGCCATCCAGTTTGGAGATGTCCAGCAAAGCCCGGATCAGGCGGTCCGCCGAGGCAATCGAGCCGTCCAGATCACCGACCAGCCGTGAAAGCTGCGTGTTGTCGGAAACCTCCTCACCCAGCGCGGAAGCGAACAGACGTGCGGCGTTCAGCGGCTGGATCAGGTCGTGGCTCGCCGCAGCCAGGAATCGGGTTTTCGAGCGTGTTGCCGCCTCAAGCGCGAGGTTCGCCTCGCTCAATTGCTCGGTGCGCTCGGCGACCTTGTCCTCCAGCGCCTGCTCCGCGCGGCGATCGGCGGTGATGTCGGTGTAGGAGGTGACGTACCCCCCGCCGGGGGTGCGCGAGCCGACGATACGCATGATCCGACCGTCATGCTGCTCGCTTTCGATGCGATGTTCGCGCCCTGCCCGCATATGGTCGAGCCGCCGCGCCACCTGTCGCTCGATCTCGTCCTCGGCAATCCGGCTGCGGCGCAGATTGAAACGAATGAGATCCGAAATCGGTGTGCCGACGGTAACCAGGCTGTCGGGCAGGTCGAACATCGTCTGATAGCGGCTGTTCCACGCCACCAGATGCATGTCCGCATCCACAAGTGCGACGCCTTGGTCGATGTTCTCGATCGCGATCTGGAGCAGTTCGGCGCTGAAGGACAGCCTGCGATTGGTCTCGTCGAACATCGCGACGACTTCGGCGAAGGGCACCGGATCGCCATCCACCCACGAGGCCACCAGCATGCGCGACGACGACGATCCGATAACGCCGGATATTACGCGCTCCGCCATCGCGATGATATGCTCATCCGCGGTGTCGCGGTCCCGATAATCGCGCTGCATGCTGGCGAGCGCGGCGTCCGCCCGCTCACGCCCGACGAATTGGGCGAGCAGCAGGCGAATATCGGCAACCCTTTTGTTGGTCACAAATCCCGGTCGCGCGCCAGCGACCGAGGCGCCAACGAAGGCCGCCGCTTGCGCCGCGTCGACTAGCGATGTCCGATAGAACGCCGATCCAATCCAGTAAGCCATACAGTTCGCACCGAGGCTGAGTACAACGCCCGACACAAGCGGATCGGCATGTATCGCGATGAACGGCTGTGCATCCGTCGCCGCAGGAACGATGAGCAGGGCGAGCCATAGCGTGAACCCTACCGACAGCCCGCCCAGCATCCCGGCCTTGTTCCCGCTGCGCGTCGTGATGCCGAGCACGAGTCCTGGCGCGAACTGCGCCGCTGCTGCGAAGGCCAGCGTGCCCAGCCCGGCAAGATCGGTCAGCGCGCCAAACGCGAGGTAGAACAGATATGCGAAGAACATCAGCGCCGCGATCACTCCGCGCCGGATCGCAAGCAACCTGCCCGCAATCTGTCCGCGATCTCCGGTTCCACTCAAGGCGCGGCGAAAGACCAGAGGCGCGATCAGATCGTTCGTTATCATGGTCGACAGCGCGACGCTCGCAACGACAATCATGCCCGCCGACGCGGAAAAACCGCCGATGAAGACAAGCAGCGCCAGCGCCTCGTTTCCGGTCGCGAGCGGCAGCGCCATGACGATGGTGTCAGGATCGCTGCCGGGAGGAAGCACGGCCAGGCCGGCAATGACAATCGGCACGATCACTGCGGAGATCACCAGCAGGTAGACCGGAAAAACCCACCGCATGGCTGGCGTAGCGCTGGCATCGGGGGCCGCGACGATGGTCATGTGAAATTGGCGCGGCAGGCACAGCGCCGCGCAACCAGCAATGAGTGTAAGCACTGCGAACCGGGCGTCGATCTGACTGCTGGTGAAAATCTCCGGGGTCGGCGGCGCAGCTGGGTCGAGCAGCAACGCTATCGCCAATGCCGCGACTGCAAGCAGTGCGACCAGTTTCACAACCGATTCCAACGCGATGGTCAGCACCAGCCCGGCATTCTCGCTTGCACCGTCGGCACGGCGTGAACCGAACAGGATGGCGAACAGAGCCATCGCCCCGCACACCATCAGCACCAGCTCGTCCAAAGCGACCCCAGCCACCAGAGACGGACCGAGCATCACCAGCGAATTGCCGACGGAGCGCAATTGCAGCGCCATGTAGGGTAGCGATCCAATCGTCGCGATGATCGTGACAAGCGCGGCGACGCTGGCGCTTTTGCCATAGCGCGCCGAAAGAAAGTCAGCGATCGAGGTCGAATGCTGCGCCTTGCCCTGCGCGAGCACCCGCCGCACCAGTCCAAAACCGATCGTGAACAGCAGGATCGGCCCGAGATAGATCGGCAGGAATTGCAGGCCCGAATTCGCCGCCGTTCCCACTCCGCCGAAGAATGTCCAGCTCGTGCAGTAGACCGCCAGCGACAGACCGTAGATCAGACCCGTGTGGCGCGAGAACCGGCCCGGCCCCTCACGGTCCCTGCGCGCCGCGAGCCAGAACAGGAATGCCAGATAGATCGTGGCGGCCACGATGGCCGCGCCCAGCAACATGGTTCGTACTCTCTCCCGGGCACGAAGCTAACGGAATAGGCCGATTACACAAGGCGGGGCGACGTCATCGACGCCACCCCGCAAGGCTCCTGTCCGCTGGAGAGATGCGGATCAGTGCGCGTGAGCCTCTCCCGCGCCCCGGGGCACGCGGATCGAGTCGACCAGTTGGCGGATCTCAACCGGGGTGGAGCGCGTCATGCTGGCCACCGCGATTGCGATGCCGAAGTTCAGCAACATGCCGATCACGCCGATGCCTTCCGGCGATATCCCGAACAGCCAGTTCTCCGCCGTGTTCGCGCCTGGGTTCATCAGCTTGAAATAGAGGATGTAGCTGAAGGTAAACACCAGCCCGCTGACCATTCCGGCGATCGCGCCTTCCTTGTTCATCGACTTGAAGAAGATGCCCATGAAGATCGCCGGGAACAGGCTGGATGCTGCAAGTCCGAAGGCGAAGGCGACCACTTGCGCGACCCATCCCGGGGGGTAGATGCCGAGATAACCTGCAACGATGATCGCCGCCGTCGCCGCCCCGCGCGCCGCGAGCAGCTCGTTCTTCGCCGATATGTCGGGCTTGAACGTGGACTTGAGCAGATCGTGGCTGACAGAGCTGGAAATCACCAGCAGCAGACCCGCCGCGGTCGACAGCGCCGCCGCCAGACCGCCCGCCGCCATCAAGGCGACGACCCATCCGGGCAGATTGGCGATTTCCGGATTGGCGAGCACCGTGATGTCGCGATCGACATAGACTTCGTTCTCGGTATCCGGATTGGGCGCGTTGGCCACCACCCGCTCACCCGATGGGCCGGTCTCACCGGTGAATTCCGGCTTGCCCTCGAACGCTTCGCCGACGCGATATTGCATGACGCCATCGTCGTTCTTGTCCTGCCAGGCGATGAGGTCGGCACCCTCCCATGTGGTAAACCAGTTTTCGGCCTGCTCGTAGGGCGTGCCATCGGTCTTATCGATGAAGTTGTAGATCCCGAACGCACCGATTGCCGGTGCCGTGGTGTACAGCAGAGCAATGAAGACCAGCGCCCAGCCAGCAGACTTCCTCGCATCCGACGCCTTGGGCACGGTGAAAAAGCGCACGATCACATGCGGCAGCCCTGCCGTTCCGACCATCAGCGCAAGCGTGATACAGAACATGTCGATCGTGCTCTTGGTGCCCGCCGTGTATTGGCCAAAGCCAAGCTCGACGAGCACATTGTCGAGCCTTTGCAGCACATAATCGCCGGACCCGTCATTGAGCTCAGACCCCAATCCCAATTGCGGCAGGGGATTGTCGGTCAGCATGAAGCTGATGAAGAAAGCCGGGACCATGTAGGCGCAGATCAGCACGCAATATTGCGCGACCTGAGTGTAGGTGATGCCCTTCATCCCGCCAAGCACGGCGTAGATGAAGACGATGCCCATGCCGATGATGACGCCCATGGTGATGTCGACCTGCAGGAATTGCGAGAACACGATCCCCACGCCGCGCATCTGCCCTGCGATATAGGTAAAGCTGATGAAGATCAGGCAGATCACGGCAACGACGCGCGCGGCTTTCGAATAATACCGTGTGCCGATGAAGTCGGGCACGGTGAACTGCCCGAACTTGCGCAGATAGGGCGCGAGCAACAGCGCGAGCATCACGAACCCGCCGGTCCAGCCCATCAGGTAGACGCTGGCGTCATAGCCCATGAAGGCGATGAGGCCCGCCATCGAAAGGAAGCTCGCCGCGCTCATCCAGTCGGCGGCCGTCGCCATGCCGTTGACCACCGGGTTCACCCCACCGCCCGCGACGTAGAATTCCTTGGTCGAACCCGCCCGGCTCCAGATTGCGATCCCGATATAGAGCGCGAAACTGGCGCCGACGAAGAGGTAGATTAAGGTCTGCGTTTCCATTGGTCCGTCCCCCTCAGTCGTCGAGATCGTATTTGCGTTCGATCTGCTTCATGCGGATCACGTAGAAGAAGATCAGCGCGATGAAGATGTAGATCGAACCCTGCTGAGCGAACCAGAAGCCGAGCGGGTATCCGCCCAGCATGAACTGATCGAGCCAGTCGCGAAACAGGATCCCGGCGCCAAAGGAGCACAGAAACCAGATCGTCATCAGGGTGACGAGCAGGCGGATGTTTTCGCGCCAGTAGGCACCTTCCGACGCGTTGGTCTGCGCTGGGTTGTCGAGAGTGGATTGCGACGACACGGTTTCGGCGTTCGTCCCCGCGGAATCATCCGATCCGGTTGCTGACACTGTTTCGTCCATGTCTCTCCCTTTCGCCCTGCGACGCCCCGATGGCACGATCGCGATCCTTGGAAAGACGCTACGCCTGCGAGCGGATCGAAACGAGAGCGACTTTAGTCTTACGCGCCCAAGCCTCCGCTTTCAGCCCATCTCCAGCTGCTTGAGTCGCGTATCGGCGGGCAGTCGCGATAATTGGGCGAGGAACAGCTCAGCCGCAGCGATCGCATCGGTCAGGGCATCGTGAGCACGGTAAGGTGGAAGGCCATAGCGTTCGCGGCATGGGCCAAGACGATAGGCTTCGCTGCCAACCAGATTGGGATGAAGCTTTCGTTCAAGGGCCAGCGTGCAGACCGCGCGCACCGGGACCGATTGTCCATAAACTACTTGGCAGGCGCGTCGTATTGCGTCGACTTCGATGCCCGCCGCGTGAGCAACCAGAACGCGGCCCGCCAGCACATGAAGAAGTTTCGCAGTCACTTCGCCGATCGGACGCCCCAGTGCGGCTCGCTGTTCACCGATGCCGTGGATCGTTACCGCCGTGTCATCAAGCCTCGCATCGCTTTGGATATCGAGAGAGACCGCCGCGGCTAGCCTTATCGAACCGGCAACCATCGACACCCACCCCACCTGCAGGAGATGCGCGTCCTTGCGAAGCCCATCGAGTTCGAAATCGACCGCCAGGAAGCGGGCGCTGCCAGCCATCTCGTCCAACGCGGGCCAATCGGCATTCGCATAGTCTGCCAGCGCCTCGTGCTCCGATCTGGCAACCTCGCGCAGTGCCCGCTCGAACCGCAGCTTAGCGAACATATCAGGCGATGCCGCCCGCGTTGTTCCGGCGTAACCCGTCGAGCCCTTGCCTCACCACCGCGAAGGCATCTTTCAGGTAAGCGCGTTCGAGTGGTGAAAGGTCGCCCGGGGCAATGTCGTTGTCCGGAGCAACGCCAGCCCCGATCTGCCGCGCCTGATGCGCGATCCGCATCTCGTTCACCAGCAGGAAGGCGTCTTCGAGGCTCTGCGCATCCTTGGCATTGATGTGTCCGCCCACTCGCAGCGCTTCCAACCGCTTGAGCGTACCCACCTCGGCCAATCCGGCGAGCAGCGCGTGGGTCCGCGCGATATCGACGATCGGCATGATCGCCTGCCGTTTGGCATCGAAGACCTTTTGTCCGTCGGCCGACTTTTCGAGCACAAGGTTGCGAAATATGCCCAGCGGCACCTTGGCACGCAGCGCATCACGGGAAAGGAAGCTGACGAAGAGCGGGCTCGCGTTGACCACGTCCACCGTCCGCCTGCGCAGTTCGCTCGCCAGCGAAGCATCGCCATGGACACAGCGCATGTCGAAGAAGATGGTGGTGCGCAGGATCCGGTCCTCGTCCGGGTTGGCGATCCAGTCTTCGTATCGCTCAATCCAGTGCGAGAGCGTCGCGCGTTGCTCCGCGTTCTTCGCCATGATGCCGCCCTTGCAATAGACATAACCGCACGCATCGAGCAGGTCCGAGATGCGTGTGCCGAGCTGCTCGAAATAGGCGTGCGCCGCGTCGTCGGCCTCGTCGGCAATGACAAGGCCGTTGTCCTGATCCGAGCCTACCAATTGCTCTTCTCGGGCAAGCGAGCCGAAGACTGCGAGCGCATATGGGCAGGGCGGCGATCCCAGCTCGTGCTCCGACAGTTCAGCCGCGCGGCGGTGGATCGCTTCGCCCAGCGCCGAGGTAAAACGCATCACCTGGCTCGCGTGCATTCCCGACGCGACCATTCGCGAGAAGCTCTCCGGCACGTGGCGCGCCCCTTCGATCAGTGCAGAGGCAGGCCAAGCTCTTCCAGCAGCGCGCGATATGCCGTCATTCCGCGTTGGCAGAACATTTGCGGCAATGCGCAATCGACGTCCATTCCCGCAATCATCTGGAGCGCAGATCCAAGCGGGTATGCGCTCCCATCGCGTATTGTGCGCGGATCGAGATCGGTGACGAAACGCCACTTTCCGTCGGGCAGCACCACCGCGTTCACGAATTCGTGTTCCTCGCTCAGCGCGCCAAGTGCGCCGCGGCCATAGACGAGCGAAAGGCCGGACCAGAATGCGCTTGTCGGGGAGCCCAAAAGATGGAGGATGCGCCGCCTCACCGGCTAGTCTCCGCCCGCCTGAACAAGCTTGCCTATATTGAAGTCGATCCGATGCCAATCGCGCCCCTCGACCATACTGCGCAGCAAAAGCGCCGGGATGTGCAGGTGGTGCAGCGCCAGAAACGGCAAGGGATCACGCGCATCGAGCACCGCATCACGGCCGTCCGCCAGGACCGCAAGACGCTCACGCAGCTTGGGCGAAGACGGAAACGCGTCGATCAACCGCCACAATTCATGCGCAGTCCAATAGGTCGCCTGCGCATCGCCGCGCGGCTCAATCGGCTCGGCCTCGCCATCATCGAGATACGCACCGGCAAGTCGATCATCCTCGCCGAACAGCGTGATGGCCGAATGCGTGCGCGGGTTGCATTCGATCGCATAGATTTCGCCATCGTCATCCGCTTCGATAAAATCGAACGAGGCCTGCCCGGTCAGCCCGGTTGCCTGTCCGAAAGCTTCGACCCAATGGCGGATCGCTGGCTTGTCGATATGGTCGTAATTGACCTGGAATGGGGAGGAATTGCAGCAGCAGTGAACGCGCAGCTCACCGCTGCGAAAAAAGCCGTGGGTGCAGTATTCGGTGCCCTCGATAAACTCCTGCAAGACATATGGATTTTCCGCGGAGATGGGCAGTGCGCGGACATATTCGTCCATTGCCAGCGTATCGGCCATCGGAAGCCGGGTGAGGTCCAGCCTGCCGACCGGATCGTATGCAATGCTTTTCAGAATGAAGGGGCGCGCCTCATGGCTGAAATCGAAGGCTAGCACCTCATCGGGCGATTGAACCTTGATGGTTTTCGGCGTGCGCAATTCGTGCCGGGCGGCGATCTCGGAGAACTGCGCCTTGTCGTCGAGCGCGTCGATGAGGTCGGGTCCGACGTGCAGAACCTCGGAAACTTCAGAAAGGTCAGGGACCAGCGCGCTGTCATGGAGGCTTCCGGCCGGGCTTGTAACCGGCACGAACACATCGACATCAAATTCATGGATCACGCGCTTGAGCGCTCGGGCATAGCTCGGACTGCCGCTGTCCGGCAGCGCGCGGAAGGCATGGGCGGCATTGCTGAAGCGGTGCGCGTTGAGAGCGTAGCGTTCGCTTTCGCACAGGATCACTCGGTGCCCCGCGCGGTCGAATGCTCGGGCGAGAACCAGCGCCTTGGTCATCTTCGCGCCGCTGACAAGCACCGTCTTGCGCTCGTTCGATGGCTGCGATGCTATCGCCTCGCCGCTATTACCCACCATGCGCGCCCGCAGACCGGAAAGCGCCACCATGGCGACACTCAGCGGCAGTCCGGCGCCCAGAAGCGCGAGCGCTCCGACGGACTTCGCCGGTCCATCAAGACCATTCCCCTTCACGAAGCGCGGCGGATCAGGGTAACGCCGTCACGCACCGGCAGCAGCACCTGCACCGTGCGGTGATCCTCGACAACCTTGCGATTGAACCGCGCGATCGCCTCTCCGTTTTCGCTGCGCCCGCTGTCGCAATAGGCCTCACCGCTGAGCAGCGTGTTATCGACACAGATGAGGCCGTTCGTCGCGAGCAGGCCGTTATCGAGCAGTGCATCGTAATAATCGGCGTATCCCGGTTTGTCGGCGTCGATGAAAACCAGATCGAACTCGCATCCATCCTGAGCCAGTTTTTTCAGGCTCTCGCCCGCCGGAGCGACGATGATGTCGATCTTCTCGCCATGAGGAGACTTGTCGAAATGGCTCCGGGCGAAGTCGGCGGCGTAGGGATCGATCTCGAGCGCGGTCAACCTGCCATCATCGGGTAGCGCCTCCGCCATGGCGAGCGCGCTGTAGCCGGTGAACAGCCCGATCTCGAGCACCCGCCGCGCGCCTCCGAACGCAATCAGTGTTGCAAGAAACTGCCCTTCGAGATTTCCCGAAAGCATGTTTTCCTGAAGCGGCAGCGACGTCTCATCGCTGTGATAGCGTGAGCGCCAGTCTTCCGACCGGGTCGCCTGCTCCAACTGCGCGAGCACCTCGCTCGGCACGCTCGTCATCGCATCGGTGTATGGATCGAGTCCGACCGCAAGAGCCCGCGCTCGGCCCAACGCGTCTCGATCGTCGCTGTCGTCACTAAGCGCCTCGGCAATCTTTCCCAACGGGGTGAACGGCTCTGCCATCGTTCTTCGTGTCCTGTAATCGAGCGCCCGTTCACACGAATGCCTGGCCAACCCTGTCATGATCGCTGCGCAATTTACGGAGTGTGCGCGGTCGGGGATGCAGGGCAAATGATTGCGCCACACCGGCGCGTCCCATTCCAGCATTGATTAAGTTTGAACCTTTGCGCGGCTCGCTGCTGGAATGGCTGCGATAGCGGAATGGCTGCCTTGCACAGGCAGGGTGGAGCATCGCGACGGGGCGCGCAGCGTCGCGATTGCTAGTGCAAATGGCGTCACCCCAAACCTCGAGCAGACCGAGCTTGCTAAACCCGCCGACCGTGCGATCCGGAGAGCGACAACCTGTTGGGCTGAATGAAAGATGGTGAGCCCTGCTGGGTTCGAACCAGCGACCTACTGATTAAAAGTCAGTTGCTCTACCGACTGAGCTAAGGGCCCCAAAGGGTGTGCGCAGACACGCCATAGACGCGCTGGCAGGGCGCTCACCTAGGCAGCAGGTGCGTGCCGGTCAAGCCATTGGGGTCGAGCGTCTTGGATCAACCCGGTCGGGCCAGTCGAGCATGAAGCTGGCGCAGCGTCTGCCCGGTGACCGGGTCACGCCAGTTGGGAGCGATGCTCGCGGAGGGATGCAGAACGAACTGGCGGCGTCGGTAATCAGCGTGCGGGATCGCGAGATCGGGCATCGCCACCCGCCCGCCGCTCCACAGCACGATATCGAGATCGAGCACCCGGTCGCCCCACCGCCGACCCCTGCGGCGCCCGAATTCCCGCTCGATCCGCTTGAGCCCGGCCAGGAGCGAAGGCGGGTCGTATTCGCTCTCGATCACGCAGGCGGCGTTGGCAAATCGTCGCTGCGCCGGCCCCATCGGCGCGCTGTCGATGATGCGCGAGCGGCGCCGCACGGTGCCAAGCACAGCGCATTCCTCCATCGCGGCGCGCACCACGGCGCGCGGCGGGCCGTAGAGATGGTGGCGCCGGTTGGACCCGAGCGCGACGAGATAGGTGCTGCTCAACGGCTGGCGCGCTCAGATGTCCTGCACCAGCCGCTCGTAGAGCTGCGGGCGGCGATCGCGGAAAAAGCCCATGCCAGCGCGGTGCTTTGCGGCCCGGGCGAGATCGAGCGTCGCGACCAATGCGTCTTCATCGGCGGCCCCGAACTCTTCGATGAGGTCGCCCCATTCGTCGGTGATGAAGGAATGGCCGTAGAAATTCTGCGCTGTATCGTCCGGTCCCTCCGATCCGATTCGGTTGGCGGCTACGACCGGCATGCAATTGGACACCGCATGACCCACCATCGCGCGCCGCCACATGCGGCTGGTGTCGAGGTCGGCGTCATAGGGTTCGGACCCGATCGCGGTGGGATACAGCAGCACTTCAGCGCCTTTGAGCGCCATTGCGCGGGCGCATTCGGGATACCATTGGTCCCAGCAGATCCCGACCCCGATGCGCACGCGCTGGCCATCGTCACCCGGAATGTCCCAAGTCTTGAAGCCATCGTTGCCGGGGCGGAAATAGTACTTTTCTTCATAGCCCGGCCCGTCGGGAATATGGCTCTTGCGGTAGGTGCCCATGATCGCGCCGTCCGGGCCGATTATCGCCAGCGTGTTGTAATAATGATGCCCGTCGCGTTCAAAGAAGCTGGTGGGGATGGCAACGCCGAGCCGCGCGGCCAGCTCTTGCATGGCAAGAACGCTGGGGTGTTCCGCGGTCGGGCGGGCTAGCGCAAACAGCGCCTCATCCTCCTCGCGGCAGAAATACGGCCCGGAGAACAATTCGGGCGGCAGAATCAGCTTCGCCCCGCGCGCGGCGGCATCCTCGACCAGCGCGGCCGTCGCGGCGATGTTGTCGGCTTCGTCCTTGCGGGCGAGGGCAAGCTGGAGGGCGGCGACGGTCAGTGTGCTCATGCCGCCGCCCGATAGCGTCAATCCGCTTTCTTGAACAACAGCGTCATCCGGTCGCTCTCACCGATCGCCAGGTATTCGTCGCGGCGCGGATCGTCCTCACCCGTGCCGAGAACCGGCGGCAGGGTCCACACACCCCGCTCCCAATCGGCGGGGTCGTTCGGGTTGGCGTTGATCTCGGAGCTGTCGACCAGCTCAAATCCGTTCGCCTCGAAGATGTTCACGACGTCCTGTTGGCGCATATATCCGCGCTGTCGCGCACCGTAATCATCGTAGCTAGCGCCTTCGGGTGCGCGGTGCTGCACGACGCCGACCATGCCACCGTCCTTGAGCATCATGCGCGCGGCCTTGAGCACGTCGTCCGCGATGTTGCCCATGTTCAGGCCATGCATCGAACGGAAGATGAGAACCCGATCGACCGTTCCGGCGACGTCCTCGGGCATTTCGTCCACTTCAAACGCCATTGCATCGCCCGTGCCCATCCCGGTCATCTCGCCGACTACGCCCCTGAATCGGTCGGCCCAACCCTTGGCGCGCGCTTCGGCTTCGGGACTGGGATATTCGCGCCCGTCACTATCGGCATTGACAGCGATATAGGTGCCGGCGGGCGCGATATAGGGCGCAAGCACGCGGGTGTACCAGCCGCCGCCGGGACCAAACTCCGCGACCGTCATGGTCGGCTCGACCTGGAAGAAAGCGAGCGTTTCGGCCGGATTGCGATACTGGTCGCGGGCTTGATCCTCGGCCCGGCGCTCGTGCGCGAGCACGGTGTCGAGGTTCGGCGCGGACGCATCTATATGCGCATCGGCGGCGGCAGGTCCGGCGAAGGCAACGAGCGCGGTGCTCGCGGCGAGCAGGGCGGGGGCAAACAGGCGAAGTGTCATGGGTCGCGATCCTCTCGTGTCAGGCAATAAGTCGTGGGTTCTTCTGACGCGGCGTAGCGGCGATGACAAGGGCGGCGCACCCCGCAAGCACTCGCAAAGCTAGAGCCGCGCCCTATCTGTCATGCGAACATCAAGGAGACAGACACGATGGAACAGGCAATTGTCGCAGGCGGGTGCTTCTGGTGCACCGAAGCGGTGTTTCGCGATGTGGTGGGCGTCACCGAGGTCGAAAGCGGCTATATCGGCGGGGATAAGCCCGATCCAACCTACAAGGAAGTGTGCAGCGGACAGACCGGCCATGCCGAAGCGATCCGCGTGACCTTCGATCCCGATGCGATCAGCCTGCCCGAAATCTACGACGTACTTCTCGGCACGCACGACCCGACCCAGCTCAATCGGCAGGGCAACGACGTCGGCACCCAATATCGCTCGGCGATCTTCCCCCTCTCCGCGGACCAAGGCGAGGAAGCCAAGGCCGCGATCGGGCGCTGGAATGCGGAAAACGGTCAGATGGCAGTAACCACGATCGAGGGGCTCGATGGCGACGAGCAGACCGCGAAATGGTATCCAGCCGAGGATTACCATCAGGAATACTGGGACGGCGAAGGCAAGCGCAACCCGTATTGCCTCGCGACAATTCCGCCAAAGCTCAAAAAGCTGCGCAAAAGCTTTCAGAACAAGGTGAAGGAGGGGGCGTAAGCCTGCTCAGCGATATCGACCGGCGGTGATGAATTCATCGAAGCTTTCGCACCACACAACCACGGTGTCGAAATCTTCGACATTCACGCCCGCCGGGACATCGAGGAGGAAGCCGTCGAAGCTTTTGACCGAACCGATCTGTACAGCGCTTTCACGGATCGCCTCAAATCCGGCCTCGTCTTGGGCGAAACCGTTGGTGAGATAGACCTTGTAGTCGGGGCCGGGGGCCAGCTCACCCTGATGGACGATGCGTTCGGGCGTGATGCTGATCGTGCCTTCGCCCCAGTGCAGTGCGTCGCTGCCAGCTAGATCGCGGGTCAGCTGTGCGGTGAATTGCGCCGCTTCGGCCTCCTGCGCGAGCACCTGCGCATCGGGGGCGTCAGGTGCGGTGAGGATCGGCAGGAAAAACACGCCGAGGGCGGAGCCGATCGCGAGTGTGGCGATATGCGATACGGCGAGGATGAGGATACGGGTCATAGCGGGCTCTTCGGGTCCGATTGGGGGCAAGGAATATCTGCCCCCCTTGTTCGCCTTGGTCCTCGGAATGGTTACACGTCTGCGCGAGCATTCAGCCTTTTCGCCAACGCGCAACGAAGAACCCGTCCAGACCGCCTGCCTCGCGCAGCATTCCGGGGTGCGTGCGCAGCCAGCCTTCTTCTGTCGGCTCCAGACCTGCGGGCAGCTCGTCGGCGGTGATCGGCAGCGGGTCGAGGTCGAACGCCTGGTCGATCCACTTCGCCTGCTCCTCGCCCTCTTCGGCTTCGAGCGAGCACACCGCATAAATCAGCACGCAGCCCGGCTCCATCCAGCCGACCGCCTGTTTGATCAGCTCGCGCTGCAATTCGACCATTTCGCCGATCTGGCGTGGGCCGATGCGGTGGAGCACATCCGGATGGCGGCGGCAGGTGCCGGTCGCGGTGCATGGCGCGTCTAGCAGGATCGCGTCGAAGCGCTTGGCGGGCACATAGGTCAGCGCGTTGGCCTTGACGATCTCCGCCTCGAGCCGCGTGCGCTTTAAATTGTCACGCAGCAAATTCAGCCTGCGCCCGTTCATATCGAGCGCGGTTACGGTCCACCCTCGCGCGGCGAGCGCAAGTGTTTTGCCCCCGGGCGCGGCGCACAGGTCGAGCGCGCGCTTGCCGTTACCTTGTCCTAGAAGGCGTGGCGGGATTTGTGCGGCGAGATCCTGCACCCACCATGCGCCCTCATCGAAGCTCGGCAGCATCTCGATCGGCGTGCCGCGCGGCAGGCGAACATGACCCGGCGCAAGGCTCACCCCGCCCATATCGAGCGCGCGCTGGCTTGCTTCGTCGCGGTTCTTGAGCGCAAGATCGACTTCCGGTGGGTCGACGAGACCGGGTGCGAGCGCCTCGGCCATATCGCCCCATCGTTCGCGCACATCGGCGGGAAGCGCGGGGATGTCTGGCAGTTTGGTCTCCCGCTTGACCAGCGTCGAGAACACCCCGTGTGCCAGACGACGCGGGCCGCCGCCCAGCAGGTCCAGCCCGGTCGCGATCACCGCGTGCGCAGGCGTGTCCAGCCGCAGCGCCTGCGCCAGCATCAGCCGCAGAACCATGCGCGCCTTTGCGTCGTCGGGGAGACGTTTCCTTGTCGCGCTATCTATCGCTTCATCGAGATCGGTCAGCCAGCGCAGGCTCTCGCCCGCAATCGCTCGTGCCAGCGCTCGGTCCGCTGCGCCATCGACACCCTTCAGCGCAGCGTTTTCCGCCTGTTCCAGCGTCTCGCCCCGGCGCAGCACCGCATCGAGCAGTTTGAGCGCGGCGCGGCGCGCGAGAATTCCGGGGGTTTTCGCCATGAATGCGACCGCGCTTAGCCCGCAATGAAACCAAGCGCCAGCACGCGCGTTATCCTGCCATCATGACAGTTCAAAAATCACAAGCTGCGAAGCAATTCGTAAAGCCCGCGCACTGGACCAACGAGCCTGCGCCCAAGCCGAAGGCGGTCGATCCGCTCAAGGACGAACCCCGCGCAATCTCTCCCACCCGCTATGGCGATTGGGAGAAGGACGGGATTGCCTGGGATTTCTAATTTCTTGGCCCCCTCTTCTTTAGAGGAGGGGGTTGGGGGTGGTGCGATGGCCCGGAATGCCGTCTGCGGCGTCGAAACCACCCCTCGATCCCCTCCTTTGAAAAGGAGGGGAGGAACGCTCAGAGCCGCTTGAACTCCACCTTCAGTCCGTCCTTGGGCTGCGGGATCGGCCATTCCTGCCAGTCCGGCGCATAACCCGACTCCGCTTCGATGCGATAGCGCTGGAGCAGCTGGGCGAGCAGGATCTTCACCTGCATATATGCGAAGTGCAGCCCCAGACACATATGTGCGCCGCCGCCGAACGGCACCCAGGCGTATTTATGCCGCTCACGGACCTTGTCCGGCGTGTGCCGCATCGGGTCGAACGTCATGGGATCGTCCCAGTATTCGTCCGAAAAGTGGGTCCAGTAGATATTGATCCCGACATGCGCGCCGGCCGGAATGCGATATCCGCCAAACTCGAATTCGCGTAGCGCGCGGCGCGGCATGGAGGGAACCGGCGGCACCATCCGCAACGCCTCCTTGAATGCGAGCTCGGTCAGCTCGAGCTTGCCCAGATCATCGTAGTCGAGCGGACGCGGCAGGCCATCGCCGTCCGGTCCGCCAGTGACCGCCACGATTTCCTCGCGCAGTTTCTCCTGCCATTCGGGATGCGTGGCGAGATAATAGATCAGCGATGTCGCGCTCGAGGTGATCGTATCGTGCGCGGCCATCATCAGAAAGTTCATGTGATCGACCACCTGGTCGACCGGCAGCAGCGAGCCATCTTCGCGCGTGGCCGTCGCGAACTGGCTGAACATGTCCTGTCCACCGCCCTGCTCCCGGCGCTTGTGCGTCTCGCGCGAAAAGTAATCGACCAGATAGGCGCGGCCATCGACCCCGCGCTTCATTTTCGTGAACGGCAGCGGCTTGCGGATCGGCGCTACCGACGCCTGCACCATGTCAACGAAAGCGGTGTTGATCTTGTCCGCCTCCGGCCCCCACGGAATGCCGATGAAGCTGTCCGCGGCGAGGTCGAGCGTCAGCTTCTTGATCGCCGGGTAGAAGCGCATCGGCCCTTCCCAATCCGCCACTTCGCGCGCGATCCCGCCATTCAGCGCGCCCGAATAATGCCGCATGGGCCCCGGCTTGAACGCGATCGAAAGCGCGCGGCGGTCGATCCGGTGATGGTCGAAATCCATCAGCATCAGCCCGCGCGGAAACAGCTGGTCGAGGACCGGACCCCACCCCTGTTCGGACGAGAAGATCTTGTCCTTGTTGAACAGAACCAGCTCGTTCGCTTCGGCCCCGATCAGCGCGATGTTCCAACCGCCAAAGGCGTGGGTCTTGTAGACCTTGCCATAGGTCTCGACCATCCGCTTCGTGAAGCCGTGCGGGTCGGCAAGCGTCTTGAAGGTGTTGCCGACGACCGGCCAGCCCTTCTCACCGGGGATATGAGCGATATCGTCATCACTCGCGACACCGGCGCTCCAGTGATCGAAAGTCGGCGTCGGATCGTGGGCGGCGAGAGTGGCCATGGCGGACGGGCTCCATATCGGGTTCGCGTTTGCAACTGACCCCGTTGTAAATAAGCGTGGCCCTCAAATCCAGCCGGAAAGCTCCCGGCGGATTAACCCTTCGACCAGAGTGACCCCGCTGGGCGAGGCATTGAGACAGTCGAGCACCGCGAATTGCTCACCGCCCGCTTCGAGAAACTCGTCGCGCCCTTCCAGCGCCAGTTCCTCCAGCGTCTCGACACAATCGGCAGCGAAACCAGGGGCGGCGACGACCAGACGCTTTGTCCCCCTCTCGCCCTCGACGATCAGCGTGTCGTCGGTCGCCGGTTCGAGCCATTGCGCGGGGCCGAACCGCGACTGGAACGTCGTTTCAAACCGCACGCCTGCAAACGCCTCGCGCCCCTCCAGCCGCTCGCGCAGCAGCCGCGCGCTTTTCTGGCAATGGCAGTGATAGGGATCGCCGCGCTCCAGCGTGCGCTGCGGCATGCCGTGAAAGCTGAGCAGCATGACTTCGGGCCGGAATGCCAGCGCCTCGACCTGCCGGGTGAGATCCTGCGCCAGCGCATCGAGATAGAGCGGATCGTCGTGATAGGGCGGCAGGAACCGCATCGCGGGTTGCCAGCGCATGTCGTAAAGGACGCGCGCGACCTCATCGAACACGGTCGCGGTCGTCGCGGCGCAGTATTGCGGATACATCGGCGCGACCAGAATGCGGTCGCAGCCCTTTTCGGTCAATTCGCCCAGCCGCTGTTCGATCGAGGGCGAGCCGTAACGCATCGCGTAATCGACATGCACATTCTCGCCGAACACGCCCGCAATGGCTTCGGCCTGCTGAGCGGTAATATCGGCGAGCGGTGAGCCGCGATCGGTCCAGATCTTCGAATACGCCTTGGCGCTTTTTTGCGGGCGCGTGTTCAGAATGATGCCGCGCAGGATCGGCTGCCAGGCGATCGGCGGTATCTCGATCACGCGGCGATCGGACAGGAATTGCTTGAGATAGCGCTTGACCGAGCCGGGATCGGGGGCGTCCGGCGTCCCCAGATTGACCAGCAGCACGCCGATACCGCCGCTCTTCACGGGCGGGTGATCGTTGGGCAGGCGCTGTTCTTGCCAGGTCATGGGTGCGCAAATACGCTCTTGTTGTGCTTGTCGGTCCAGATACGCAGCGCCCCCTTGTTGTGGAGGCGAAAGCGTAAACGCGCGTCAGATCCCGCCTGAAAGTAGGGGCAGTCGCCGCAACCGCAAGCCTGTAGCCGAAAACAGCGCGTTGGCGATAGCAGGAGGGGCGATTGCAACGCCCAGTTCGCCGGGATCGGCGGGCGGGGCGTTGCTCGGCAGAAATTCGACTTGCACCTCGGGACTGTCGGCAAGGCTCGGGAGGCCGAGATCGGCATATTGCACGCTCGATGGCAGCCCGCCGCGCATTCGGAGCGCATTGCCCAGCGCGACGCCCAGACCGAAGATCAGCCCGCCCTCGATCTGCTGGCGCGCGATGTCGGGATTGACGATACGGCCGATATCGACCGCTGCGGCAAGCTGCGTGACGCGCACGCCGCCTCCGATCGATCCGGCGCCCGAGCCACCGCCCGCTTCGCGCCGCGCGCTTGCAACACAGGCGATGCGCGCGCCCGAAAGAGGGTCGCCGATGCGATAACAGGCAAGACCCTGACCGCTCTGGTTGGCTCCGCCATCCCACTCCGCCATTGATGCCGCGCGCTGAAGACAGGCGGCGAGGCGTACGTCATTGCCCAGCATTGCCATGCGGTAGGACAGCGGCTCACGCCCGAATTCCGCTGCAAGTTCGTCAACGAAGCTCTCTATCGCGAACGCGAAAGGCCCATGCGAATTGCCGCGCACGCGGCCAACCGGCAGGCCGATTTCCGCCGGGACATGCCGCACCGCCACGGCGGGCAATTGATAGACCGGCACCGCTCCTTGGCAGGCAAGCTCGTCCTTCATGCCCGCCGTTTCGCGGATCGCGGCCCACGGTGTGCGATTGCCGAACAGGCGGCGTCCGAATTCGTGCATCGAAGGCGGCGTGGCGATCCGCGTGCGCAGCGCGTCGATCGCTCCTTCGCCGCCGGGCGATAGCTGCGCCCCCAACAGCATGTGATAGGGCGCGCGAGGGCGCGAACGGATTATCTCGCTGCGGCGCGAGCGGGTCAGTTGGACCGGTCGCTCCAGCGTCCTGGCGAGATGCGCGACCTCGATCGCGTAGTCGTGCTCCAACCGCGCATCGAAGCTGCCGCCTGCCGCCATCGGATAGAGCGCGACGGCATCGAGCGGCAGGCCGACCGCTTGCGCCGCCGCCGCCCGCGCCTGTTCGGGGGCCTGGCTCGCGATCCACAATTCAAGCCTGTCATCGCGGTAGCGCGCCACAGCGGTGGCGGTCTCCACCGGCGCGGCGTGAGAAGGCTCGACCTCGTATCGGCGCGCAAGATCGATGCGCGAAATGCCTTCTTCGCCAAGACCGCTTTCGGCAATCAGGAACGATGCCCCGCCATCGACCAGTGCGGAGAGACGCTGTTCGTCATCGACGCTGCTGGCGGGGTAGGCTGCGCTGAACCGCGGCTGCATGGCATCGAGGGCGCGCTCGGCGCTCCACCACGTATTCGCGGCAGCGGCGAGCCAGCGCTTGGTCTTCACCGCGCCGATGACCCCGCGCACACCGGCCGCGCCTGCTTCATCGAACGAGGTCAGTTCGGCGGCGGCGTTCGGACCGTGGCGGATCGCGGCGTAGACCATGCCGGGCAGGCGGATGTCGCCCGTAAACATATGGCTTCCGTCGACCTTTGATGGCAGGTCTATGCGAGGGAAGTCGTTCCGCTCCGACGGACCGGCAATGTCTGGACTGGCAAAGGCGGCAGTCGGCAGGATATCGGGGCGAAGCGGCGGCGGATCGGGCGGCGATTGCGCGGCGGCACCAACCGCGAGCTCGCCGAAGGTCGCGGAATTGTCGCCCCAGGTCACGATCCCGTTATCGACTTCGCACTCTTCCCAGCTCGTGCCCCAGCGGCTCGCTGCTTCCTGCGCCAGCATCGCGCGGGCGGCGGCGGCGGCTTCGCGGCAGGGCGCTTCGTAGGCTGCGATGGCGGTGCCATCGGCCGTCGCGCTGAAGCGCTGCGAGCGGGCGAAACGCTGCGCGAGCCAATCGTCGGTGGTTTCATCCAGACCAGCCGCGAAAGGCTCCCACAACGCGATCCAGTTCTCGGCGAGCGGGATATTGGCGTAGGCAGCGGCAGCGGGCGCCGGTTCGACCGCGATCTGGCGCCAGTCGGCCCCCAGCTCCTGCGCAATGATCTGCGGCAGCAGGGTCGTGACGCCCTGCCCCATTTCGAGCTGCGGCACCGCAACCGTTACGACCGAATCCTCACCGATAGTGAGCCACGCGCCGAACACGTGCTCTCCCGGAGCGGGATCGAGGGGATTGGGATAGTCGCGCGGCAACGCCCACCACGCAACCAGCAGCCCGCCGCCCAGCGCCGCGCCCGTCAGCAATCCCCTGCGTGTTAGCGGCACGCGCTAAAGCGAACCGCTGGTCAGCCAGCGATCGATCCGCTCGGCAATGGCGTTGAAAGGCTCGGCTTCCGGGGTATCGCCCGCAGCGGGTGGCGTTCCGGCATCGCCTGCCTTGCGGGTGGCCAGGGTAAGCGGCACGCGGCCAAGGAACGGGATTTCGAGTGCGGCGGCGAACTTCTCGACCCCGCCCTGCCCGAACGGATCGCTTACTTCGCCGCAATGGGGGCATTCATATCCGGCCATGTTCTCGACCAGTCCGATGATCGGCACCTCGCCCTGCTCGAACAACTGCCCAGCGCGCGCGGCATCGAGCAGCGCGAGATCCTGAGGGGTGGAAACCAAAATAGCGCCATCGGGCTTGTTATCGGCCATCATCGACAATTGCACATCGCCCGTGCCCGGCGGCAGGTCGATCATCAGCAGCTCGGTATCGCCCCAAGCCGCATCGACCAGCTGGCCCAGAGCCTTGCCCGTCATCGGCCCGCGCCAGGCGAGCGCTTTGCCCGGCGGCACCAACTGTCCCATCGACAGCAGGCCGACCCCGGCTGGCGTGTCCACAGGTACGAGTCTGTCACTCTCTGTCACCGGTTTGGTGCTTTCGGCCCCGAACAGGCGCGGCTGCGAAGGGCCGTAAATATCGCCGTCGATTACCCCGACCTTGCGCCCCTTTCTGGCCAGAGCGACGGCCAGATTGGCAGTGAGGGTCGATTTGCCGACCCCGCCCTTGCCCGATCCGACCGCGATCATGGCACGCTTGCGCCGATCCGCCATCACGGCGACGCGAACCTCTTGAATTTGCGGTAGTTGCGCCAGCGCTCCCTCAATCAGGTGCTCGAGTTCCTCGCGCGCCTTTGCACCCAGATCTCCGGCATCGGCCACCACGATTGCGCGCCCGTCGGTCACGCGCGCCGAGCGCACTCGTTCGCGGATTTTGGCAGGTATTACCGCCAGCAAGGCATCGTCGTCTTCAGTGCTGTTGCTCATCGCGCCACGCCTCTACCACCAAATTCACCGCGCCAACCCCTGTTTTTCCGCAAAACGCGTTCCTATAAGGGTATCATGCGAATTTTTGACGGTTTCGGAAAGAAAGTTGGTCTTGCAATGGCGGGTCGGAAGAACCCCTGGGGCGATGCGGGGCGTGGTCGCCCGGATAAAGGCGATGGCCCGCAAGGTGAGGAGCCGACCGGCGAAAGCTCCGAGGGTCCGCGCAATCCGTGGCTTCCGGGCAGCGGCTCCAACGATCCGGGAAAGCGTCGTTCGGCCAGCATCGAGGATATCTTCAAGAACCGCGGCCCCGAAGGTCCGCGTCGCACTGGTGGTCCGTCCGGCCCCAATTTCCGCCTTCCGCAAGGCCCCGGCGGTCGTAATCTTGCGCCGTTCCTGATCGCCGGTGTCGTGGCGATCTGGCTGATCGCGACCAGCGTTCACTTCGTCCAGCCGGGCGAGCAGGCGCTGGTCACGCGCTTCGGCGGAAAATACGTCGATACTTACGGACCCGGCACGAACTTTTCCTGGCCCTGGCCGATCAGCCAGGTCGAAAAGGAAAACGTGATCGAGATCCGGACCGAGGATGTTCCTTCCAAACTGATCCTGACCGGTGACCAGAATCTGGTCGATCTGTCCTATATCGTGCGCTGGAACATCAAGGATTTGACGCTGTTCGAATACCAGCTCGCCGATCCGATCGAGACCGTGCGCGAAGCGGCGGAGACTGCGATGCGGTCCTCGGTCGCGGAAAAGACGCTCGACACCGTTATCTCGGGTGAAGGCCGCGCCGATATCGAAGCCAATGTGCGCCAGCGCATGCAGCTCATCCTCGATGGCTATGGTGCAGGGATCGCAGTTCAGGGTGTCGAGATCGACAAGACCGACCCGCCCGAAAGCGTTATCGAAGCTTTTAACGACGTGCTTGCTGCACAACAGGATGCCGAGCGAGAATTGAACCGCGCCCGCCGCTATGCACAGCAGGTGCTGGCGCGCGCCGAAGGTGACGCGGAAGCTTTCAATCAGATTTACGCCGAGTATCGCCTTGCACCCGAAGTCACCCGGCGACGGCTTTATTATGAAACGATGGAAGCTGTCCTTTCGAACACCGACAAGACGGTGATCGATGCCGATGGCGTGACGCCGTACATTCCCTTGCGCGAAGTCGAACGCGGCAACCAGAACCAGAGTTCGGCGTCCAACAATTCGAACCAGTCAGGCCAGTAAGATGCAAACCGTTTGGGATCGTTACAAACTCGCGATTATCGCTGTTATCGTGGCTCTGATCGCGCTCGCTTCGACATTGTTCGTCGTACCCGAAACGAAGCAGGCCGTAATCATCAGCGCCGGTAAGCCCAAAGAGATCGTCAATATGTTCGATCCCGAGGATCCTTACGGCCAGACCGGAGCGGGCTTCTGGTATCGCATTCCGTTCTACGACCGGGTGCAGATGGTCGAACGCCGCGTGCTCGATCTCGACATGGACAACCAACAGGTTCTGACCAGTGATCAGCAGCGCCTGCGGGTGAACGCCTATGCCCGTTTCCGCATCATTCAGCCGGTGACGATGGTCGAGCGGGCGGGCGATGAGAGCCGCCTGCGCACGCAGCTTTCGCCGATTCTCACCTCGGTTCTGCGGCAGGAGCTGGGTCGCCGGACCTTCGCCAGCCTGCTGACGGCAGAGCGCGGAACGGCCATGACCAATATCCGCGACACGCTCGATGCGCAGGCGCGCGAATATGGCGCGCAGATCATCGACGTGCGGATCAAGGCCGCCGACCTTCCCGAAGGAACGCCGCTCGACGCAGCCTTCACAAGGATGATCTCGGACCGGCAGGAGCAGGCCGAAACGATCCGTGCGCAAGGTCGCAAGAACGCGCAGATCATTCGTGCCGAAGCGGATGCGAACGCCGCCAACACCTATGCGGACGCCTATGGCAAGGATCCCGACTTCTACGATTTCTACCGCGCGATGGAGAGCTATCGCCAGACCTTCATCAACGGTCAGGGTGGCTCCTCGATGGTGCTCGACAGCGAGAATGAGTATTTCAACCAGTTCCGCGGTCGCTGATCACCGGGGATACCGCGACCAGCAAACCGACGAAGGGTCCACCTGACCCCACGAGCGGCTTCGGCATTCAAACACGGTTCAGTGCGTTTGGGCTTTTTGCGAAGGCGTATCTGGAACCAGGCAATCCTCCTTGTGATTGGCCGAAAATGAGAAGGAACGAGAGGACGTGAGCAACGTGCGATACGTTTATGGATTGACGAGTGCGCTTCTGGTCGGAGGCGCTGCCATATCGCTTGCCACCGGCTTCCCGGCAGGCGCGCAGGTGGCGCAGAACGACGATACGGTGATGAACCGCGTCGTGCCGATGGAAGGCGCTCCGGCGAGCTTTGCCGACCTGACCGAGCAATTGCAGCCCGCCGTCGTCAATATCGCAACCCGCCAGCGCGTCGAGGTCAGCCGCAACCCGTTTGCAGGCACGCCGTTTGCCGAGCTGTTCAACCGGCGCGACCGGCGCGGCGGCAACCAGCCGCAAACGCGCGAGGCACAGTCGCTGGGGTCGGGCTTCATCATCAGCGCGGATGGCGTGGTGGTGACGAACAACCATGTCGTAGCACCCAACAATCGCGCGACGCTCGAAGAGATTACCGTGACCATGCCTGATGGCAGGGAATACGAAGCCGAGCTGATCGGTGCCGATGCGGCCTCCGACCTGGCCGTTCTCAAGATCAGCTCGAACGACACCTTTCCGTTCGTGCAATTCGGTGATTCGAGCGCTGCGCGGGTTGGCGACTGGGTGGTCGCGATCGGCAATCCCTTCGGCCTTGGCGGCACCGTCACCAGCGGGATCGTCTCGGCAGTCTATCGCAACACCGGCCAGGGCGGCGCGTATGACCGCTACATTCAGACAGATGCCAGCATCAATCGCGGCAATTCGGGCGGCCCGCTGTTCGACATGCGTGGCAATGTGATCGGGATCAACAACGCGATCTTCTCGCCATCGGGTGGCAGCGTTGGTATCGGCTTTGCCATTCCTGCCGAGATCGCGGCGCCTATCGTCGACCAGCTGCGCGAAGGGAACGAGATCGAGCGCGGGTTCCTTGGCGTCGGATTACAGCCAATCGACGACGATTTTGCCGACGCGCTAGGGCTGGAACAGGATCGCGGCGAAATCATCGGAAATGTGCAGGATGATAGCGCGGCAGATCGGGCGGGTCTGCGCGCGGGCGACGTGATCGTCAGCGTCAACGGCCAGACGGTCACGTCGGACCAGACCGTATCCTTCCTCGTCGCCAACATCTCGCCGGGTGAGACCATCCCGATCACCGTGCTTCGCAACGGAGAGCGGATCGCCGTGAACGCGACGCTGGGACGCCGCCCGAGCGAAGCGGCTTTGGCAGAGCAGCAACGAACCTTCGATCCCGATTCGGACGAGCCGATGGATCCCGAGCAGTCGGACGAGATGATCGCCGAGAAGCTCGGCCTGCAGGTGCTCGAACTCAACGCCCAGATCCGCAGCCAGCTCGGTGTGGCCGAGGATACGGTCGGGCTGGTGATCGGCGCGGTCGATCCCAATTCGGACGCGGCGCGCAAGGGCCTGCGACGGGCGGAAATAATCCTCGAGGCCAATTACGAGCCCGTCGGAACGATCGAGGCTCTGCGCGAACAGATCGCCGCTGCCGAAGCGGAAGGACGCGATGCGATTCTTCTGCGCACCCAGCGGCGCGGCACTCCACCGCGCTTTGTGCCACTGCGACTGCGCTGAACAGGCGGCTCTCCGCCACTCATACAGGGTCTTTCAGCAGACCAACCGAAACGGCGTCGCGGCTTTCCGCCCGGCGCCGTTTCCATTTGCCTGACTAGTAGATCAGCAGCTCGTTTTCACCGCTGCCGCTATTCTCACCCGACCGGTCCGAAGGCGCGCGCGGTCCCGGCGGCGTCAGGTCGAGCGGCTCGCGCGGGCGGGGACGCGGCGGAGCCTGCGGCGGATCGGGTGCGCGCACAGGACCGCCGGTCGCGCGTTCGAGGAAATCCTCGCTCACCGCCGGAGGCGGATCGTTCGCTGGCGGCCGCTCCCCATCGCGGCCACCGGGACGCTCGCCTTCGATATCGAACGGCTCGCCGTCAGGATCATCCAGGCGATCACGGCGCCCCGGCTCGATCAAATTGCCGTCCTCATCGATGAAGTAATAGTCCTCGGTATCGCCGAACAAAGCCTCGTCATCGGGCTCCAAACGCCATTCCGGCAGGTTGAGATCGGTGTCGAATTCCTCGACCGGACGATCTTTCACCGCGTAGCGCATGTAAGCCGCGAAGGCCTGTGCCGGTGCGCGCCCGCCCTGCAGTCCCGGCACCGGATCGGCATCGTCGCGGCCCATCCACACGCCGGTGGTGATGCCGGAGGAGAAGCCGACGAACCAGCCATCCTTGTTCGAGCTGGTCGTGCCGGTCTTGCCCGCCACCGGTCGCCCTATCTGCGCCGCGCGCCCCGTCCCGGTCTGGACCGCGGCCTGCAACAGGTCGGTGATCCCCGCCGCGACATAATCGGGGACCAGCCGGGAATTGCGCGTCGCCTCATGCTCGTACAAACGCTCCCCGTCGGCGGTTTCCACCTTGAGGATTCCGTAGGGCTTGACCATTCTGCCACCTGCCGAGACCGCGGCGAACGCTTCGGTCATCTCGATCAGGCGCACCTCCGATGATCCCAGCACCATCGACGGAAACGTCGAGATCGGGCTCGACACGCCAAAGCGCCGGGCCATCGATGCAACCGTGCCGAACCCGACTTCATTGCCGAGCTGCGCGGCAACGGTGTTGATCGAATAGGCAAAGGCGGTGCGCAGATTGGTTTCGCCGACATTGCGCCCGCTGGAATTGCGCGGGCTCCACCCATCGATCGTCACCGGCGTATCGACCACGCGATCATCGGGGGTGTAGCCTGCCTCCAACGCGGCGAGATAGACGAACAGCTTCCACGAAGAACCCGGTTGGCGCATCGCCGCCGTCGCGCGGTTGAAATTAGTTTCGACGTAATCAGTGCCGCCCACCAGCGCGAGGATCGCCCCATCGCGGTCGAGGCTGACCAGCGCTCCTTGCGCCGCGGCGGGCGTGTTGGACTCGATCGAGGCGGTCGCGGCGCGCTGCATCCCGACATCAAGCGTGGTCCACACCTCGATCGGGGCATTGGTTTCAGGCAGCAGGATGTCGAGCTGCGGCAACGCCCAGTCGGTGAAATACCGCACCGAGTTCTGCCCCGCCTGCTGCTTCAGTTCGACGGTATCGACATCGACACGGGCCTGCTGAGCAGTGATGTAATCCTGTTCGCGCATTAGCCGCAGCACCACCTGCGCGCGGTCCACGGCGGCTTGAACGTCTGCGGTGGGGGAATAGCGGCTCGGTGCCTTGACCAGCCCGGCGATGATCGCGGCTTCGGCAACGCTCAGCTCCGTTGCCGGGTGGCTGAAGAATTTGCGGCTCGCGCTGTCGATCCCATACGCGCCGCCGCCGAAATACACCTTGTTGAGATACAGCTCGAGGATTTGCTCCTTGGTGAACCGCCATTCGAGTGCCATCGCCAGCACAGCTTCGCGCGCCTTGCGGTCGAACGTGCGGTTTGAAGAGAGGAACAGGTTGCGCGCAAGCTGCTGCGATATGGTCGATGTGCCACCCACGCGTTCACGCGAGCCGGTCAACCCTTCAATGATCGCGCCGCCCGTACGCCAGAAATCAATGCCGAAATGCGAACGGAACCGTCGGTCCTCGACCGCGACCATCGCGTTTTTCATAGTGTCCGGGATTTCGTCGTAATCGAGCCATTCGCCAAAGCTTGGCCCCAATTCCACGATTTCGCTGCCATCGCGCGCGCGCACCAGGATCGTTTGCCCGGTCTGGCTCGCCTGCAATTGGTAGTAGCTGGGGATCGAGCGCGCCGCGAAACCGACTGCGAAGGCCAGGAACAAAGCGGCCAGAAGGACCGCCGCCACGCCCCAGATCGCGATCCGGCGGGTCAAACGCCAGAATGCGGAACTGGTGGCAGCTTCGCCCTTGCCCTTGCCCTTGCCCTTGCCCGCGCGAGAACCGGTCGATTTCTTGCGCGAACCACCACCCGATGCGGAGCGCTCCGCCGCCGCGCGGCGCGAACCCCGTTTGCCCTTGTTCTGCAAACGATCACCGCGTTTCGACATGATTCTCCAACACGTTAAAGGCGCAGCAGACCGCCGCGTCCATCCCCGGTGCATAAGGCAGTTCTAACAGGCCGTGAACCGGCGCGCGTGGACTTGCCCGCAGCCGCGTCGTGTTGCTCGTTATCATGGATGGCCGACCGGCCGGGTGGCTCAATCGCCTTCGCCGTCCGCAGGGTCGAAATCCAGTGCGGCTGAATTGACGCAATAACGCATTCCGCCCGCGTCCGGTGGGCCGTCGGGGAAGACATGGCCAAGATGACTGCCACAGTTCGAACAGCGCACCTCGATGCGCTCCATGCCGAAAGAGCTATCGCGGTGCTCCTCCACGCGCTCTTCACCGGCGGGCTGGAAGAAAGCAGGCCAGCCGCAGCCGCTATTGTATTTGGCATCGCTCAGGAAGAGCACCTGACCGCACGCACCGCAGGCATATTCGCCTTCGTCGTAATGCTTGTCGTATTGCCCGGTGAAGGCACGTTCCGTCCCCGCTTCGCGCAGCACATGATACTGCTCGGGCGACAGGCGGTCGCGCCATTCGGCTTCGGTCATCGTTTTGGGATCGTCAGTCATTTTGAGAAAGCCTCGCTATTTGCCCGCAATATCGGGCGCGACCGGCTCAAGGGCAAGGGTCGGGACTGGCTGCGCTTTCCTACTTGCAAGCCCCGCCCTAAGCCGATGGTCCGATAGCAGGAACGGTGCGCGGCGAGGAAAAGATGAAGGGTCACAGTTCGGCGGGCTCAAATCCAGGTCTTTTTGCGATTTTTCAATACTTTGCGGCGATCGCGAAGTTTCGCAAAAACCCCACTTGCGTGTCTCAGAACCTACCCATCGACCAGCGCGTAATGCGGCGGAGGCCTGATGACATCCATGCGCTCGCTCAGGAGCGGACGGAAGCTGGGCCGGCTTTTGAACACCGCATACCAGCCGCGCGTCTGTTCGTGCCCCTTCCAGTCGATCCCGCCGAGATAATCGGCCACGCTGATCTGCGCGGCAGCGGCAAGGTCGGCAAGGCTCATCGTCGATCCGGCCAGCCAGGGGCGGTTATCGATCAGCCAGTCCATGTAATCGAGGTGCCCGTGCGCCATCCGCATCGCCTCGCGCAGCGCGCGGCTGTCGGGCGGCTGGCGCAGCACGATGCGCTTCTTCATGCGCTCAAGCAACAGAGGCTGCGTGACATCGGCATAGAAGTTCTCATCGAACAGCGCGACCAATCGGCGGATTTCCGCGCGATAGGTCGCGGTGCCGTTGATCATCGGCGTTCGCTCGTTGGTCTCTTCAAGATACTCGGCGATCGCGCGGCTATCGGCCAGAGCAACGCCTTTGTCCGTGTTCACCAGCACGGGCGTGCGCCCCGCAGGATTGAGATCGTAAAACGCCTCCGAAGCCGCCCACGGATCTTCGCGCACCAGATCGTAGGCGAGATTTTTCTCGCCCATCAGCAGCCTGATCTTGCGCGAGAAGGGACACAGGGGAAACTGGTAGAGCTGCCACATACGCAGCGCTCTTGCCTGAAAAACGGGAGGGTTGCCAGCGGCGCGTTACAGGCCTGCGGACTCTTTCATCAGCGCGCAGGCGGGCATGAGCCTGGCGACTTTCGTTTCGGCTTCATCTTCATTCAGGGCGTCGAGTTCACGGCCAATCAGAGCCACCAGCGCATCGCGCGAGAGATCCTGCTGTTCCATCAGCCTTGCCATCGAACGAACGAAGAATTCGCGTCCGCCATTCGCCTCCATGTCCGGGTAGTCGGCCCCGCGCGGATCGTCCGCCTTCTGCCAGCGGCTGACCAGCGCGAAGGCAATGCCGCAACGCGGCGCAGCGGTCTGCTCGATGGGCAGGTCGGACAGCGCCGAGACATCCGGGGCAGCCGGAGCGCCTTGCAAGGCGAGCGGGAGCGCGAGAACGGCTATAAACGGGGAAGACATAACGCGATGCCTATAGGCGCAAGTCTGAACCTGCGGCTACCCGGCCTTGCGAAGATATGCGCGGGCGAAAAAGCTTGTGGGCGCAGGCCCCGCCCCTTACCCCTCGCGCCGAGACAGAACGACAGGAGAGATGCGATGTTCAGCCACGTGATGATCGGCACCAATGATATCGAGAAGGCGCGCGCCTTCTACACCAAGACGCTCGGCACGCTGGGCGCGGGCGAACCGATGGAGAATGACGCAGCGACCGGTCACAAACGGCTGTTCTTCATGCATGGCGGCGGGATTCTGGCGATCAGCGAACCGATCAACGATGCGCCCGCAAGCTGCGCCAACGGGGCAACGATCGGGTTTGCGTGCGACAGCCTCGACCAGGTTAAGGCGTTTCACGACGCCGCGGTCGAAGCGGGCGGGACCAGCGTCGAAGACCCACCCGGTCCACGCGAAAGCAGCATGGGTGTATTGAACCTTGCCTACGTGCTCGATCCCGACGGGCACAAGCTGTGCGCGATGCACCGCGCTGGATAAAGTGAGCGGACTGAAGCGGGGCTAGCGCACCAGCTCGAACACGGCGAATTCGGCCCGCCAGTTTGCGAATCTCGCTGGGATCGGCCGCTCATTGGCGAAGAACCAAGAGCGTTCGACCCGCGCCTTTCTCTGGCGGGCGAGGTCGCGAAAATCGTCGACTGTAACGTGGTGGATGTTGGTGGTCTCGTACCAGCTTACCGGAAGCGCCTGGGTGACCGGCATCCGCCCGCCGAACATCAGCGCGGCCCGGGTGCGCCAGTGTGCAAAGTTGGGAAAGCTGACAAACGCGCGCTCGCCGACCCGCAGAAGCTGGTCGAGCATCAGGTCAGGGCGGGTGGTTGTCTGCAAGGTTTGGCTCAGCACGGCGTAGTCGAATGCGCCGTCCGGGTAATCGGCAAGGTCGCTATCCGCATCGCCCTGCACCACCGACAATCCGCGCGCGACACAGCGTTCGACCAGCGCGGGATCGAGCTCCATTCCGCGCGCATCGCAGTCCTTTTCCGCTTCGAGCGCGGCCATCAACTCGCCCTCGCCGCAGCCGATGTCGAGCACCCGGGTGCTCGGCTCCACATGCGCGGCGATGGCGGCGAGATCGGGGCGCAGCGCGTTGCTCACTCGATGAAACCCCGCACTACCCGGTCAAGCTGCGTATGCTCTAGCAGGAAACTGTCGTGACCGTTCGGCGCGGACAGCTCGACAAAGCTGACCTTCGCTCCGGCAGCGTTGAGGGCATGGACGATGTGCCGACTCTCGGCGGTGGGATAAAGCCAGTCGGTATCGAAGCTGACGAGGCAGAAGCGCGCGGCCGTCCCCTCGAACGCATTGGCCAGCCTGCCGCCGTGCTCTTCAGCCAGGTCGAAATAGTCCATCGCGCGGGTGATATAGAGGTAGGAATTGGCATCGAAGCGGCGGGTGAAGCCGCTGCCCTGATAGCGCAGATAGCTTTCGATCTGGAAATCGGCGTCGAAGCCGAAGCTCTTCGCCTCGCGGTCTTGCAGGCGCCGCCCGAATTTCTCGGTCAGCCCCTCTTCCGAAAGGTAGGTGATGTGCGCCGCCATCCGCGCCACGGCGAGACCATTATCGGGCGATAGGTCGCCCGCATAATAATCGCCCCGCTGCCAGGCCGGGTCCGCCATGATCGCTTGCCGACCGACTTCGTGAAACGCGATGTTCTGCGCGGAATGGCGCGCTGTCGAGGCGATCACCAGAACGCGGCTTGCTCGCTCAGGCCAGTTGGCGGCGAGACTGAGCGCCTGCATTCCGCCCATCGATCCGCCGACGACTGCATGCAGCCGCTCAATCCCCAGCTCGTCGAGCAGGGCGACCAATGCGCGCACCATGTCGCGAATGGTGATGACCGGGAAGCGCATGGCATAGGGTGCCCCGTCCGCGGCTGCGCTGGCCGGGCCGGTGGAGCCCATGCAGCTGCCGATCACGTTGGCGCAGATGATGTGATGGCGCGCGGTGTCGATCGGCTTGCCAGGGCCGACCATCCGCTCCCACCAACCCGGCTTGCCCGTGATCGGATGCGTCGAGGCAACGAACTGGTCGCCGGTCAGCGCGTGGCAGATCAGGATCGCGTTCGACTTATCGGAAGCGAGCTCTCCATAAGTTTCGTAAGCGATCCGCGCGCCGGCCAGCGCCTGTCCGCTGTCGAGCGGCAGGGCATCGGGCAATTCAAGCGATGGAAAGCTGTGCGACACGCCTCGTCAAACCACGATAAACCGGGTGCTTCGACATGCTCGGCACGAACGAAACTTGCAAGATCGCGTCATAACCGCTGCTCTGCCGCTTGTCGAAGGGGTGTTTTTTGTCCAAGCGCACCAGCCATGACCAACGCGCCGCAACCCAAGGACTATATTCTCGGCATTCACGCCTACGTTCCCGGCAAGGCGACCGGCAGCGATGGGCGCGAACTGGTCAAGCTTTCGGCGAACGAGAACCCGCTGGGCACCAGTACAAAAGCGCTGGCCGCGCTCGAGGCGGCGCGCGGGGAGGCAGCGACCTATCCCGACCCCGATGCGACAAAACTGCGCGCGGCGATCGCGGATTTGCACGGGCTGGACGCGGAGCGGATCGTGTGCGGAACCGGTTCGGACGAGTTGCTGAACCTCGCCGCACAGGGGTTCGCGGGGGTTGGCGATGAGGTGCTCTTTTCGCGCCACAGCTTCGCGGTTTACGAGATCGCTGCGCGGCGGTGCGGGGCTGAGCCGGTCGTGGTGCCCGACCGCCAGTTTACCGCCGATGTCGATGCGATGTTGGCGGCGGTGACGAAGCGGACCCGGGTCGTGTTCCTCGCTAATCCCAACAATCCGACGGGCACGTGGCTTGAACCGGCGGAAGTCCGCCGTTTGCATGACGGTCTGCCGCGCGATGTGCTGTTCGTGCTCGACGAAGCCTATGGCGAATATTGCGAGCCGGAGCTTCAGACACTCGGCTTTGAACTCGCCGACGAGCATGACAACATGCTGATTACACGAACCTTTTCCAAGATCTACGGGCTGGCGGCCGAGCGGGTGGGGTGGGCGACGGGGGCGCCTGCGCTCATTGGGGTACTGAACCGCATCAGAGGGCCGTTCAACGTGACACAAAGCGGTCAGAGCGCAGCCATCGCAGCGCTCAGCGACCAGCAATTCGTCGAGGCAAGCCGCACGCACAATTCAGCCGAACGCCAGCGCTTGATCCAGGCCGTCACCGCGCTCGGCAATCATGGCCTCTCCGCCGTTCCGAGCATGGCGAATTTCGTCCTCGTCCGGTTCGAGGGCGACGTCAGCGCCGAAGCCGCCCAGGCCATGCTCGCCGAAGCGGGTTATGCCGTGCGCCATCTGCCGGGTCAGGGGCTGCCCGATGCCCTGCGCATTACGATCGGCAAGACCGAGGACATGACCCGCGTCATCGCCTGCCTTCAGGAGCTTTGCGCCCGGTGAGCATTGAGCGGGTCGCGATTATCGGGCTTGGATTGCTGGGCGGCTCGATCGGGCTGGCCGCACGCGAGCGGGCGCCGGGGCTCACCATCACCGGCTATGATCGCGATCCGGCGGTGCGCGAGGCAGCGCGCGCGCGGGGACTGGCGCACGAAGTTTGCGACACCGCGGCCGCAGCTGTCAGCGATGCCGATCTCGTCATCCTGTGCGTGCCGGTCGGCGCGATGGAAGCCGCCGCGCAAGGCTTCGCCACCGATCTGCCCGCGCAAGCCATCGTCTCCGATGTCGGCTCTTCCAAGCAGAGCGTCGCGCAGGCCCTCGCCCGCGCGCTTCCCGACAACGCGATCATTCCCGCGCACCCCGTCGCCGGGACCGAGCGCAGCGGGCCGATGGCGGGATTTGCCGAGCTGTTCACCAACCGCTGGTGCATCCTCACCCCGCCCGAGAACGCTGCCCCCGCTGATATCGAAGCGGTCAGCGCCTTCTGGACCAGACTCGGCGCGCGGGTCGAGATCATGGACGCGGCCCATCACGACCTCGTCCTCGCCGTCACCAGCCACATCCCGCACCTGATCGCATACACGATCGTCGGAACGGCGAGCGATCTGGAGGATGTCACCCGCTCCGAAGTCATCAAGTATTCCGCCGGCGGCTTTCGCGACTTCACCCGCATCGCGGCGTCCGATCCGGTGATGTGGCGCGATGTATTCCTCAACAATCGCAGCGCTGTGCTGGAGATGCTGGGCCGGTTCAGTGAAGATCTGACCGCCATGCAGCGCGCCATCCGTGAGGGCGACGGTGAGCGGTTGCACGATCTGTTCAGCCGCACCCGCGCAATCCGCCGCGCAGTGATCGAGGAAGGGCAGGACGACGACCGACCCGATTTCGGCCGCAGCGACCATGTGGCCGATCCGTCTGCCGAATAGCTCAGGCGCTGAGCGGCCGCTCGCCCGCCGTGATCTGTTCGGGATGGTTGAGAGCATTGATCGCGCGGTGGACGCGCCGCTCCGCTTCCTCGCGGGTCAGCCCGGCGGGAATCCGCTCCCCGATGCGATAGGTGATTGTGCCCGAGCGCTTCAAGCCGCGATGGTAGAGTGGACCGCTATCGACCGCGATCGGCACCACAGGCAGACCCAGCAGCTTGTAAAGCCCGGCAAAGCCCGCCTGCAGCTCGGGTTCCTGCCCGTGCGCAACGCGCGTTCCTTCGGGAAAGATCACGAGCGGACGCCCCTCCCCCGCCTTTTCCCGTGCAAGCGCGATCATCGCACGCAGCGCCTTCGCGCCCTTGTCGCGCGCGACCGGGATGAGACCATAGCGCCGCGCCGAGCGACCCCAGCCGGGAATGTCGAACAATTCGCGCTTGGCAAAGACGCTCGGCGTGCCGAACACATGCGGCGTGTCGATCGCTTCGAAATAGCTTTCATGCTTGATCGCGTACAGCACCGGCTCCAGCGGAACCGCCCCTTCGAACACGACCTTTACGTCGAGCAGGGTCTCGACGCACCAGCGGTGCCAGTCCGACCACAGGGAAACCACGCGCCGCAGCGCTCGATGCCCGAACAGGGCGGCAATGACGGATAGGAGCACCAACACCGCGCTGACGCCGTAGAAGGCGTTGTAGAACAAGAAATTGCGCAGGATGGTCACGGGCACTCGCTCATCCATCCAGAACGCCGGCGGCGCGGCTGAACAGCAATTTGTGATATTCAAGGAACAGGCTGGCAAGATCGGGCTCGGACGGCACCGCATCGCGCACCACCTCAACCCCATCGGGCAGCGTCCGATTGAGCTCTCCTGCCGCACGGCGCATGTGCCAGTCAGTCGTCACCAGCCGCAACGATCGCACCGCGTTGTTCTCCACCCAGCGCGCGGTCTCCGTCGCATTGGTGCGGGTGTCGACGGCTGAAAAGCCGAGTGTGACGCAGCACTCCATCTGCGTGGTTTCAACATCGAACTCGGCGGCGAACTCCTCCGGCGTCACCTCGGGATCGACACCGGTTACGAGAAGCCTGTTTGCCAGTCCTTCATCCAGCACCTCAAGCCCGTGCGCGATCCGTCCGGCCCCGCCGGTGGGCACGATAACGGCATCGGTCGAGAGGTCATCGGCAGGCTGGGGCAACGCGACCACGAACCACAGGAAGCCCAGTGCCCAGGCAAGGACCACGACCGAGAAAAGATATTTCAGCACTCTCATGGCGTCACAACAGCGACCTTAGCGCAAAGCCGATCGTGATGCGCCCCGTTACCAGCGCGAGCACAACCGCCGCGACCGGGATCAGCGCGATGGCGAGCCAGTCGCTCCAGCCCAGCCCCGCGCCGCCGATCATCCCGCTGTCGAGAGCGGTGAATTGCTGGCCAAGCGCCCATACCGCCAACAGCCCCAGAACCAGTCCGATCGCCGCCCCGATCGCCGCATCGCGCAGCACCGACTGCTGAAACACGCGCGTCACTTGCGCGTCGGTCCCGCCAAGCAGGTGGATGATTTCCACCGTATCGCGGTGATTGGCAAAGGCGCTGCGGGCCGCCAGCCACACCGCTGCGGCAGTGGCCGTACCGACCAGCGCGATAAGCGCGAGCGCCAGATATTGCAGGGCGGCGAGCGCATCGTAGACCGGCTTGAGCCAATCGGACTGCGCGTCGATCCGCGCCTTTTGCGCTTCGGCTCCCAACGCCGTGTCGAGCGCGGAACGAAGGCGCGCGACCTGTTCGGGCGATGCGCGCGTCTGCAACTCCACATCGATCAGCGCAGGGATCGGCACCTCCCGGCTTGCCGCGCCTGCACCCAGCCAGGGTTCCAGCAATTGAGCGAGTTCCTCTTCCGGCACGATCCGCACCGACGTTACGAAGGGCTGGTCGCCAATCGCTTCACCTGCACGCTCTGCAAGCGCCGCACGGAGGGGAGCATCAGCCTCCACGATCTGCACTGTGACCGCGCCCGCCAGATCGCTGCGGGCGTTCTCCGCAAGGTTGCGCAGCGCGAGCCCGCCCGCGGCGGCAACCACGACCAGCGCGATGAGGATTGCGATGACCCACGGGATCGGCCCGCCGAAACGGGTCTGCGGCAACATTCGCGCGCGGCCATTCGCCTTCGCGCCGGACGGTCGTTCGGGCACTCTCATGCGGCGTCCCCTGCACGCCTGCGCAGGCCCCGGCGAACGCTTGTCCGGCGCTCCGTCGGCGCATCGCGGACCGGTTCGGATGCTGGACGGGGAGGATAGCGCAGCGCTCCGGTAGGGTCGGACAGATGCCCTTTATGCAGGCGCATGATAAGCGAATCGGGCACCTTGCGCAGCAGATGCACGTCATGGGTCGCGACGATGACGGTGGTGCCCACCCGCTCGTTCAGCGCCTCGAACAGTCGCAACAGCTTCAACGCCATGTCGGGATCGACATTGCCGGTGGGCTCGTCCGCAACCAGCAGGCGAGGCCGTGCGATGACAGCACGCGCAATCGCCACGCGCTGCTGTTCACCGCCCGACATTCTCGCCGGGATCGCCTGCGCGCGGTGCGACAGACCGACCCAGTCAAGCATTTCGGTGACCGCGCGCCGCACACGCGCTTCCTCGTTCCCGGCAAGCCGCAGCGGCAGTGCGACGTTGTCGAAAGCGGTGAGATGTTCGACCAGGCGAAAGTCCTGAAAGACGACGCCGAGCCTGCGGCGGAAGTCGGGCAGGCGGCTGCGCGGCAGCGTGATCATATCGCGGCCGAACATCCGGATCGCCCCGCGCGAAGGCCGCTGGGCGAGGTAGAGCAGCTTGAGCAGGCTGGTCTTTCCCGCGCCGCTCGCCCCGGTGAGGAAATAGAAGCTGCCCGGATAAAGCGTGAACGTCAGGTCGCTCAGCACCTCGGGGTCGGTCCCGTAACGCAGGCCGACATTGTCGAATTTCACGATTTCGTTCGGCTGATCGGGCATTGGACCTGCCATCTATCAGCGCCTCAACCCCGGGGAAACCCCGTTCAACGCGGCTATCTCCAGCCAGAAAGCGCCGCTGAGAGCCGCGTCGATGTGGAAAAACTGCGCGATTTGTACCCGTCGGGGCCGGTTGCCCTTGTGCAGTGGCGGGGGCGGCGTATGCCTTAATGTTGTAATGATCATATCCTGCCCTGCTTGCTCCACGCGCTATGTCGTGCCCGAAACAGCGATCGGCACGGAAGGGCGCACGGTGCGCTGCGCGAAATGCAAGCACAGCTGGTTCCAGGATCCGCCGGAGCCGGACAGCACAGATGATGGCAGTTTGATGGAAAGCGGTGCCCCGGTCAGCGCCGAGCCGTCACCAGAGCCTGCCCCTCCAGAACCGATCCCACCCGATCCGACCCCGGAGCCCGAACCCGCTGCATCCGCCCCGCCGGCAGAGCCCGCCGTCCAGCCGCCGTCTCCGCCTGCGGATATCGACGATGCCGACGCAATCAACGATCGGTTCGCGCAGACCGAACCGGGCGATGCCGATCAGCAAGCTGATATCGACGACACCCCGCCCGCCGAGGCGCATGAGGATGAAAGCGCGTTCGCTCGCGCGGACCAAACCGATTACGACTCCGCACCGGGGCCTGTCTTCGATGATGGCGATGCGGGCGCAGCTTACGTCGATGACTCTGGCGGCGAGGACGAGGCGTCGCAATTCGATTACAGTCCGCCCTTCACGCGCAAACGCAACGCCCTGCGCATGTGGACCATCGCCGCGGTCGCCTTTGCCGCGCTTGCGACCGCGACCATCGCCGCCGTCAATTATTACGGACTGCCCGACTGGCTGCCAGTGCGCCAGCCGGTCTGGGGCGTCGGGAAGGCGGAGCTTGAGCTGGATTTCCCCGCGGATTCGCAGCGCGCGCAGGTGCTGCCAAGCGGTGAACAGATCTTTCAGGTGCGCGGGCAGATCGCCAATACCGGGACGAGGAGCGTTTCGGTGCCGAACCTCAAGATCGTGTTTCTAGGTGAAGGGGATGCAAGTATCGCCGACCGGCTGATTCAGCCCTCGAAACGCGAGCTCGCGCCGGGGGAGAGTCTCAACGTGACGGAAGCGATCGCGGACATCCCGGCAGAGGCGCAGAACGCCGAAATCGGTTGGGCGCCGAACTAACCCGTTAGCTGAATTCGATCCACACCGTCCCGCGTGCATCGCGCCCGCGCTGCGGCGGCATGGAGGATGTGGGCGCGACTTCCCCGCGAGAAGTATCAAAATCGATCCGCGCCGGGCGTAAGACCCGAACGCGGGCCTCGACGGCTGCTACCGCAACCCGCCGGCGTGTCGTGTCGGAAGAGTCCGGCGGAGTGGACGCGGTGTCCTGCGAGGCGAGCGCCTGAGCGGAAAGGAGAAGTGCGGCGGCAAAGCTCATGCCGCATATCTTCATCCAATCTTTACCCTGTTTGCAAGGGAATGGTTAAGCCGGTTTCAGCGCGGGACAGTGCGACTAACCAGGCTATCCGAAGGTCGGCGCCAGGCGTGCGCGATCAAGGCCCTTGCGCCGCATGAACCCGGTTGCTAGTGGCGCGCTCCTACCGAGGGCACGCCTTGCGTGTCCCCTTCCCGAGTGCGGTCGTGGCGGAACTGGTAGACGCGCAACGTTGAGGTCGTTGTGGGCTAACGCCCGTGGAAGTTCGAGTCTTCTCGACCGCACCAAACAGTCTTTAAGAGAACTTGATACCCGTGGCCGCTCCGAGACCTCGCCGGAAACGGCGCGGTTCTGCAGGCTATGACGGCCGGGAAGAACTACCTGCAGCCTGAGATTGTCGAACGAGCCGTCTACACCGGTGCAAAATAAGCAACATTCTCTGTCGCAAAATTCCAGGCTTCACTATGCTTGGTGATGGGATGCTGTCGATCAGGCAGTAAACCCGAAAAGCTGCTCCTGTGCGCGCCAATCCGCCGGCAGATCACAATTGAGGAGTCTCGTTCGTTTGAGGTTCGCAGGCTGATTGCCAGTGAGAATTGCTTCAACAATTCTCGGGCTCAGCCACGAGAGCCGCAGGTATTTGGCTAGCTGGGTACGGCATCGTCTTTCTCGCTTGCCGAGTTGAACAAGGCTCAGCTCGGGTGACGCCAAAACCAGCTCCTGGACCTCCCTGGCATCGACAAGCAACTGGATCAGTTGCTTATCAGGCTCGGCCTGACCGCCTGCCGGGTCAATCCGCAGCTTGGTTTCACGAAACGGTTTGCGCGCTGGCAGGGAGATGGTCCATCGCCATGCATTGGCAGCCTCGATGCCAAAAGCTTTCGGATCGAGCGTGACATCTAGACGGTCGGTAGCAAACTGGATCGATAGGACCAACTTGGCGATGGTCGACTGACGTCGTTCACCGATGGCTAGGCGGGTGGCTATTTGACGCCCCGTCTCGAAAATTCCCGATAGCTCGCAAGTCTCGGTTGCACCCGACAGCCTCCGCAGTGCATGCTCGTCTTCCAGCAGTTGTGTCAGCTGCACAATGAGATGACGTTCGAACCGGCCCCGTCCAATGCGAGTCGCCGGGGCATCATCGGGCCGCGCCATATCCTTGCGGGTCTCATAGTAAGCATAGCGCCTGCTGCCTTTGGACGCATAGGTTGGCACCATGAGTCGGTTCTGCGGATCTGTGAGAAGGCCGCGCAGCAGGGCATCTTGCGTTTCGTTCTTCGAACGTTTACGTGGCGGTGCCTTCTCGCTCAGACGCGCCTGCACGGCGCTCCAAAGGTCTTCATCAACAATCGGTTCGTGCTCGCCATCAAAGGCGGTGCCTTTGTGGACGATCTTGCCGCGATAGATTGGGTTCTTGAGCAGGTGGAACAGGCTGCCCCGCTTGAACGGGATGCCGCCTTTGTGCGGGCCGCTGGTTCTTCGCTGGATCTTGGTGCGAATGTCTTCGGTCTCAAGCTGCGCGATCAGCTCATTGGCAGAGCGCGAGGCGATATACCGCCGCATGATCGTGCGAACATGCTCAGCTTCTTCGGGCACGGGTATCAGCTTCCTGTCGATCACCTGATAGCCAAGCGGAACAGGCCCGCCCATCCACAGGCCCTTTTTCTTGGATGCTGCGATCTTGTCTCTGATCCTCTCGCCAGTCACTTCGCGCTCGAACTGAGCGAAGGACAAGAGCACGTTAAGTGTTAGTCGCCCCATGCTGGTCGTGGTGTTGAACGCCTGCGTTACCGAGACGAAGCTTGCATCCCTTGCATCGAGCCGTTCGACAATCTTGGCAAAGTCAGCAAGGGACCTAGTGAGCCGGTCAACCTTGTAGACTACGATCACGTCGACAAAGCCCGCTTCGACATCCTCGAGCAAGGTAAGCAACCCAGGTCGCTGCATATTGCCGCCTGAGAAACCGCCATCATCAAAGGCACGCGCAACCAGCGACCACCCTTCATGCCGCTGGCTGAGGATGTATGCCTCGCAGGCTTCGCGCTGGGCATGCAGGCTGTTGAACTCTTGCTCGAGCCCGTCCTCGGTCGACTTGCGGGTATAGACCGCGCAACGCAGCGGCTTCATGAGCACTGCTCCGTCAGACCGAAGAAGCGCGGGCCATTCCAGTGCGCTCCGGTGATGGCCTTCGCGATCGCGCTAAGCGAGCGCCATGCCCTCCCATCATACTCGAACCCCTTATCCAGCACAGTGACCGTGTGGCCGGTCCCGTGCCAGTCGCGCACGAGGCGAGTTCCTGGCGTGAGTTTACGCGGGCCGGCTTCGATTCAGGTGCCGCATCGACCCTTGCATGCTGCCGAAGCAACGATCGCGCCTCTCGGCTAGGCCCGCCAAACCTTTGCTCTTGCAGCCGGTAACTAAGGCCCAGCATCAACAGCGCTGGTGATATGCTCGGAGTGGGCGCATCGAACCGGCGCGCCCACTCTTCCTTGAGCTCCGCTGGAGAGAGTTCCTCCAGCTTCGCCAACGAAACCTGGTTGCCTCGTCCCATCAAGTTTTGGCCTCGATGGCATCCAGCGGGGCCAGCTTGTAGATCGAGGTACCCTTGTCATTCTTATACCGGATTACCTCCCGCCCTTTTTTGCGCAAGCCAGTCAGGAAGGCGCGTGAGCTGTGGTTTTGCCAACCGGTTGCGTTGCCGATGGCATCCAGGCTCGCGCCGTCTTTGCGCTCGAGCAGCGCTTCCACGATCGACGCCTTGGTCTTGCGCTTCGGCATGCTGGTCGTGGCGGTCGGCTTCTTCTCTGTGATCTTGCTCATGGGTGGTTCTCCTGTGCCCGAGCAGCACCATGCCGCTCCCACCACCCAATGCCCCGGTGCCGCGTCGTTGCGTCGGGGCAGCGGCTCCTACGCGCCGCGATCCAGTGTTTACACCAATGCTTCGTTTGCTGGCAAAGTCGAATGGAATGTGCAGAGCTTGAGGAATGGCTGCATTGCGCCCCAGCCTCAATTGTTTGGTTATTCGCGATTTAGTCCAAAAAGCTGCCATTCATCGTTGGATCAGGAAATAAATCCTGATCGACCTTTTTCCTGAATTATAGACCCGTTCCCTGGCTTCCAGCTTCCGCTCATCATCACCACCCGATAACAGACCCGCGCCCGCGACCCGCAAGGACCGGGGGTATTTGAGCGACCATCCCGAGGCTTCGCTTGAAGCTGCGAAACACTAGGCCAATGGAAAGGTTGAGACCGCGCGTGAGAAAGATAATGCAGCGGTGCAAAACCGATCAGGCCAAGCGCATATGAGACCCCACAGCTAAGTGGATCAATTGTTGCGATCGAACAATGAAGCGGGGGTTCAGTAACCACAAGGATGCCCTCCCTCCCGTTTTGAGGATCAATTTAACAAACCATTGTGCATCATTCATTTGGTCAGCAGGTCGATCCGATAGTTCGGCGCCATCGATTGGTTTTCGATTGTCCATGCGGTTGACGCGGTGAATAGTAGCGAGGCTTCGTCGCCATTGATCGTGCAATCATTTTCACCTGTCCAATTGACCAGCAGCACCGCTCCACCGGGTTTAAGACAGCCATGCGCCAAGCGTGCGACCTCGGCAGTCTCATCGCGCGAGAGGAAGTAGAGCACTTCAGACAGGATCACCGCGTCGAACCGGGCAGCGGGCCAATCGCGAGGGACTTCCCCGGCCAGGAAACGAACGTGTGACCTATCGCCCAAACGCTCGCGTGCGGTGCGAAGCGCGTTTAGGGAAATGTCGATCGCGGTCAGTCGATCACAACGCGTTGCAAGTTGCGAGGTGAGCATGCCCGTCGCGCAGCCGATCTCCAGCATGTGTGCAAACCGCCGGCCGCCAAGCGCCGCAATCGTCGCTGCGCGCTTCTCGCGCTCGTATTCGCTGGTTTCGAACTCCCACGGATCGGCGCCGTTTTTGAACAGCATTTCGAACGTGGTGCGGCGGTCGGCAAGCTTATCGTTCACGTATGAATATCTCAGCATGATGGGCAAAATGATGGATCAGGGAGGGCGGCATGACGAATGCATCGGGATCGTCGTCGATCATGTCGGTCAATTGCGAGGCGTATGCGTCCATCGCACGGCGTTTCACGGGCCGTAGAGCTGAGTCGTGAAACCGCACCATTTCATCGGGCAGCCGACGTTCGCCAAACCGGCCCCATACGGCAAAGCTCCAATGCGACAGTCCTGTTCTTTGGGCGATGTGCGAAGCCAGCAAAGCGGCGCTTTCATGGTCACAGTGCGGGTCTTCACGCCATGTTGACCAGATCGCGGGACGTCCAAGCTTGCGCGCCACTGATACGATCTGGGCGATCTGCGGCGGGGTCACGGCGTTGAACCGAGAGGAACCGTCTGGCAAGCCCAGGCGCAAGACCGGGATGGACCGGCCGGGCGCGAGAATGGCCAAGGCATGGTTGAGTTCTGCCCAGCGACATTCGACCAACCGCTGCCTGTCGAAACTCTGCGATCCGGGATGGGAGCCTTCTCCGTCGGTCAGCAGAACGAGTACGATCTTGCGCCCCGCAGCCGCTGCCGCTGCCAGTGCTTGTCCGCAACCCAGCGTTTCATCATCGGCATGAGGACACATGACCAGCACGCCATCGGGCGGCGCAAGGGCTTCTATCCCGACCAGAGGGGCATTGGCTGACCAGCGCAGCATGGTCCCATCTGGCCGCTGGGGAACGCTCATAGATGTTCGGGCCGGATCTCTCGCGCTACCAGTGCCTGCGCCGCTCGCGCCCGTTTGGCGTCGGGTGCGGCCTGGCACAGGAACAGGCTCAGATCACGGCGAGTGCGTTCGACGGCGGAGCCTTCGACATGGGCCGCCATGCCCAATGCCGCTTCGCTTAGCGTAATGACCGTGCGGCAGGCATCATGCGTCACCTCGCGGGCGAGCAGCGCCAGTGCCGCTTTCTGCGCGCCTGCATTCTCCGCTTCGATTTCACTCGCGGCGCGGACAAGCCACAGGCGCGCGGTTTCTATCGCGATCGCCGCTTTGGCGATGCGGCGCTGCTGATGCGGGTCTTGCGCGCGATCACGGGCTCTCAATTCGCTAAGCATCTCGTCATACAGGCGCTCGGCTCCGCCCAGATGCGCGGCGCAATAGCGCCAGATGCCCCCTTCGAAATGCGGCTCACGGATGTAATCGCCCGGATTTCCGATCACTGCTTGCGCGGTTAGGACGATGCCGGTGAAATCGTAGCGGCCTGATTGCGTCGCGCGCATTCCGCCCATAGCCCAACCCGACGGATCGCCGCGCTCTTCCTCATCGCAAGGAACGAGCAGCAATTGCTGGCCTTCCTGGCCCGAAGCCGTCACGACGGTTTGGGAAACGAGGCCAAGGCCAGAGGCGAAGATTTTTGCGCCCGAGAGTTTAATGCGAGGCTGGCAGTTGTGGGTGTCCATCTCAAAGACGAGCGGACAATCCCGCTCATCCGCTCCCCAGACCCCCAGTAGGGCCCCGTTGCTGACGGCCGCGCCAAGGCGTTCCTGCGCGGCAGACGATCCATACAACACGACCAGCTTGATCGCGTTCATATGCCCTTCGAACAGCCGCGCGACCGAAAGGTTGGCTCGTCCCAGAATGCGCAGCGAGTCGAGTGCCTGGACGGTCGAATCCGCTTCGCACCCCCAGCCTTTTCCGCCCAGCGCGCTCGGCAAGCACGCGGTCAGCCAGCGTTCGTCGCACAAATCCTCGATATCGGACCGCAGATCGCCGTCGGACGTGTCGGCGGTGGCGGCACGATCGGCGATCCGCTCGGCTAGTGGGGGCAACTGGCAATCATCGCGCGCCATGGTCAATCCGCTCCATTGATGAGACGCCGTGCATGAGCAAGCTCCCGCACCACGTGGAGATAGCGCATCGGTTGCGAACCAGCGCGAGGGGGCAGCCCCTTTTTGAACTGCTGTGCACGTTCGTGCAATTGTGAGACCGGAACAAGCGCACCATCGCATTCCGGATCGGCACAGACTGCACGGTGCGATAGCGCCGCTCCGCATCCGCCTGCTGCTCTGCCGGTGAGGCGCGCCGATGTCCGCGTTCCGATATCCTGCAATTGTTCGACGCGGTAACCAGCTGCGAGGATCGCCGCGCATAAAGCGGCATCTTCCCCGCTGTGCGGTAGTGGCAAACCGCCCACATCGCGATACGCGGCTGCCGTCATGGCAAGACTGGCCCCTGAAGCACGATAGGCGAAGGCACCGCCATGGCCGCCGGTCCAACGCTGCCATAATATCTCGCTGGCCTCGAAGTAAGCGCGCTCGGCATCGCCCACCTTCCGCACAGCAGAGGGCAACTCAGCCATTTCGGCTTCATCGAGCCGAATGTCCTCGCACACGAGCGCATGACCTCTTTGCAGGCTGTCGAGGCACGATCCCACCCAAAGCGGCCCGACATGGCTATCGGCATCACTGGTCAGCAATGCCCCGTCGGGCGCAAACCACGCAGCGATGTCTAGGGCCAACCGCCGGGCATGGGGGGCGTTGCGAATGGCGGCGTCGAAGCTGGCATCGACGATGGCGAACCCGAATTCCCTTTCGCGGCTAAAGCGCTCGATCGCATCGAAAGACGCGTCGGTCGTGTCATTGACTACGAAAACTGCTCCTCCGCGAAAAGGGCAGTTTTGCATAGAAGTGGCCAGCGCTTCGAGCGCCCGAGGCAGCAGCGCTTCCTCGTTTCTTACCGGAATGGCGATTGCGTAATCGAGCGCTTCGAAGAGGTTGGAACGCAGTCGCTCGACGCGTGTGAGCCCTCCAAACGGTGGCGCACGCAGGAAGGTGGCCAAAGCATCCTCGACTGCCCCAGCGTCGAGACATCGGGAAGAGCGTGCAGAAATCGTGGACGCTTGCCCGACGGCCGGGAAACTGACTGGCGCGGAGGGGCCGTTTTCGAGACCAGCACCGATCGCAATTCGCATTCCCGACTCCTCTGGTCGCCCGCGCAGACAAACCAGCGGTGCTTTAGATGCAGAGCGATCGAGCGACTTCCCAACCGCCAATTCCAACGTTTGTTATCAAACGCTTCACGCGCCCCGGCAACGCAGTTCGTGAAACAAAACCGCCAGTGCGGCGCTGTTCACAAAAGCGGCAAGAGGAGGAAACCGATGGCACGCGCTTACTGGCAGGGGCAAATCCGGCTCGCCCTCGTTTCGATCCCGGTCGAAATTTACTCCGCGACGAAGACCGGAGCCAAGATCCGCTTCAACCAGATTCACGAACCCAGCGGCAAGCGAATATCCTACGAAAAGGTGGTGCCCGGCATCGGCCCGGTGGATCGCGACGACATCATCAAGGGCTACGAAATTTCCAAAAGCGAATACGTCCTGCTGCAACCCGAAGAGATCGAGGCGGTCAAGCTGGAGAGTAAGCGTACGCTGGAATTGGTGCAGTTCGTCGGCGCGGACGAGATCGATCCGCTGTATTACGAAAAACCGTATTACGTCGCACCCAAGGACGAATTGGCGGAGGAAGCTTTCATCGTTCTACGCGAAGCGCTGCGCAAGGCGAAGAAGGTTGCGCTGGGCCAGCTCGCCATGCGCGGCAGCGAGAAGCTGGTCGCCATTCGACCATGCGGGAAAGGCCTGTTGCTCGAAACGCTGCGGTACGCCGAGGAGGTAAGAAAGGGGCAGTCGTTCTTCGACGATATTGAGGATACGAAACCCAAGAAGGAGCTGCTCGATCTGGCTGGCACGCTGATCGAACAGAAGACCGCGCCGTTCGACGCGAGCGAGTTCGAAGACCGTTATGTCGAGGCGCTGCGCAAGCTGATCGAGAAGAAAGCCAAATCGAAGGACGGAGAGGCGGTCATAGAGGACGCCGATGGCCCCGCCGATACAGGCTCGAACGTGGTCGATCTGATGGCCGCGCTCAAGAAGTCGGTCGACAAGGACGCCAACGGCAAAAAAGGTGGTTCAAGCCGCCGCAAGAAGTCGGCGTAAATAATGGCGCAGCGCGGCAATCCCGATCTCCTCGCGACCTATAATGCCAGGCGCGATTTCACGTCTACGCCCGAACCTTCGGGCGAGATCGCGTCGGGATCGAGCGACCTATTCATCGTCCAGAAGCACGACGCCACTCGGCTCCACTGGGACTTGCGGCTGGAGATCGACGGCGTTCTGAAAAGCTGGGCGGTGACCAAGGGGCCGAGCCCCGACCCCGACATAAAGCGCCTTGCCGTGCGCACCGAAGACCATCCGATGTCCTATGCCTCGTTCGAAGGCACGATACCCAAAGGCGAATATGGTGGCGGAACGGTCATGCTATGGGATCGCGGCATCTGGGCCCCGGCCGAGGGAAAGAGCGCCAGCGATCTTGAAAAAGGGCACCTGCATTTCACGCTGGATGGCGAGCGGATGAAAGGCGAATGGCTGCTGATCCGCTTGAAGCCGAAGGGCAACCAGAGCCGTGAAAACTGGCTCCTGCGCAAATTGCAGGACGAACATGCCGAGCCTGGCGACACCTTGGTCGAACGCGCACTGACCAGCATCGAGACGGGGCGCTCGATGGCAGAAATTGCGGCGGGATCAGCGGCGCGCGGTGACGATTTCGTCGAGACAATGGAGGAGGTCAAACCGGTCAAAAAGCGCAAGCAGCGCAAATCCGCGCCGCTGCCGAAATTCCGCAAGCCTCAGCTCGCCACGCTCGCCGATAATGTGCCAACAGGCAATGACTGGCTGCACGAGATCAAGTTCGACGGCTACCGCATTCTCATCGCCGCGAAAGGAGACAAGACGCGCGCATTTACCCGCAACGGCAAGGACTGGACCGAGAAATTTTCGCCGCTTCTCAAGCACATAGCCTCGCTCGACCTATCCGCCTGCCTGATCGATGGCGAGATCGTCGCACCTGGGTCCGACGGCAATCCCTCGTTCTCAGCGTTGCAACAGGTTCTCAAACGCGGGCGCAGCGCGCAGGGGCCTGACGACGCCTTGCAATTCCACGCTTTCGACCTGCTCGAACTGGATGGCGAGGACTTGGCCGCGCTTCCTTTAGTCGAACGAAAGGAGCGCCTCGAAGGGGTACTGAAAGGGGCCGAACGGCCCGTAATGGTCGCAGACCACGTCATCGGCGCAGGTGAGAAGCTGCTGAGAGCCATGTGCGATGCAGGTCAGGAAGGGATCATCTCCAAACGCATCGATGCCCCCTATCGTCATGCCCGATCGAAAGGTTGGCTGAAAGTCAAATGCACCCGCCGACAGGAATTCGTGATTGTTGGAGCCAAGCGGTCCTCGGCCAAGGGCCGCCCGTTCGCCTCGCTGCTTGTCGCGCAGCATGAAGGCGATGCGCTTGTCTATAGAGGGAATATCGGCACCGGGTTCGGAGGCGATGATTTCGACGAGCTTGCGCCGAAGCTGAAGCGGTTGTCGCGAAAGACCCCGCCGCTCGATGTGCCGAAAGCGAAAGCGCGCGGGGTCGATTGGGTGACGCCGAAACTGGTGGCGGAGGTTGCTTTCGCCGAGTTCACCGCCGGCGGGTTGGTGCGCCATGGCAGCTATCTTGGCCTGCGCGCCGACAAGCCTGCGGAGAAGGTCACTGGCGAAGAAGCCATCCGCACGCCAAAGGAGGCAGACACGGTCACGATTTCCAGCGCCGACCGCGTCGTCTTTCCCGATAGCGGCCAGACCAAGGGCGAGCTTGCCGACTATTACCGCACAATCGCCCCGATGATGCTCCCCTTCGCCGGCAACCGGCCAATCAGCCTCGTGCGCTGTCCACAGGGGCGTGCGAAGAAATGCTTTTTCCAGAAGCACGATAGCGGGGGCTTTGGTGATGCGGTCGAAACGGTCGCGATCCGGGAGAAGGACGGCGGCATGGAGGACTACCTCACGATCCGGGATCGGCGCGGCCTGCTGCAATGCGTCCAGATGGGAACGATCGAGTTCCACGGCTGGGGCGCGCGCAGTGACGATGTCGAAGCGCCGGAACGCATGGTGTTCGACCTCGACCCGGACGAGGGGCTGGACTTCGAAGCCATCAAATCTGCCGCGCGCGATATCCGCGCCAGGCTTTCCGATATCGGGCTAGTCAGCTTCGCGATGGTTTCAGGAGGCAAAGGCATCCATGTCGTGGTTCCTCTGGAACGCGGTCACGATTGGGACAATCACAAGGATTTCTCTCGCCGCTTCGCCAAGGCCCTTTCGCTGGCCGAGCCCGACCGCTTCACCGCTTCGATGAGCAAGGCGAAACGCAAGGGCCGCATCTTTATCGACTGGCTGCGCAACCAGCGTGGCAGTACCGCCATCCTGCCTTACTCGGCCCGCGCGCGATCTGGGGCGCCGGTCGCAGCGCCGATCTCATGGAACGAACTGAACGGCTTGGTCGATGCCAAACCGTATTCGATCGACGACGCCGAGCGCCTGATCGACCGCGCGCAGACGACGTCTCTGCAGGGCTGGGGCTTTGCCGCGCAATCGCTACCCGACATTTGATGGACTTTCGCCGTAGCGGGAACGGAACATAGGTTAGAAATGTGCCCGCAGTATCGTGAGCTCGATTGTCGGTTTGCATATGGCCGACCCCATCAGATCAGACCGACATATTCGAATACCCGGCTCAGGCTGCGTCGCGTCGCGCACGGCAGCGAGGGCTGTCGCCGCCTTCACCGCGTGTCCCCTCGATAGACCTCGCCGGACATTTCACCGCAACCCGTGCCGCGCGGGCAATCTATGATCGAACAGCCGAACCTCTGGTCGAGCTGGGGCAGACTGACCGAAATTTCTCTTTCTGCCGTGCTCTTCTTCATATTCATCGTCGCGCTCGTTCGCGTGCTGGGCAAGCGTACGACAAGCCAGCTCAACAATTTCGACTGGATTATCAACATCGCAGTCGGGAGCTTGGCTGCAAGCGGTATCCTGTTGACGGATGTGGCGACGGCAGATGCGCTGGCAGCCATTATCACTCTCGCGCTCTGCCAGTACCTAACGACTTGGTGGGTACGTGGGACCGATACTGGATCCCGGGTCGTCAAAGCACGGCCGACCCTACTTACCCACAAGGGGGAATATCTGCGTGATGCAATGGATGAAGTGCGCGTATCCGAAGAGGAAATTCGCGCCGCGTTGCGCGAAGCGGGGATGATCGAAAACTCGGCAGCGAACTGGGTCGTTCTCGAAACCGACGGAAACTTGTCCGTCATTCCCAGTACACCGAGTAAGCTCGACAAGGCCGAGGCTTTGCAGGATGTCCAAGCTCCTCGGGAGCTCGACGACTGATCAATCGCTTGCGGTTTTAAGAACGCATCTCGGCAAGCTTGAACGGAGTATCTGCGTAAAGGTAAGCTGAATCAAAACGCGCGTACTGTCGCAACGCGGCCCAATCGCTTGTGTAGAGTGTTCCGCGTCGGATCTGTGCCAGACCCAGTTCCCGCAATCTGCCGATTGCCCGGTTGGCGTGAACCGCGCTGATCCCGCACATGTCCGCAAGATCATATTGCGTGAACGGGGCGCGCAAGGCGCGTGTCGAAGGCTTGCCAACCAATTCCAGCCGCGTTTGCAATTCGCAATAGATGTGCGCGATCCGGCGCGGCGCATCAAGCTGCTCCAGCATCTGTATCCATTGTCGATGAATAGCCGCATCGAGGAGGCTGGCGAACCACAGGATGCGAGCCAGCGAAGGGCGCTTCTGCATCAGTCGCTCAATCCCCAGATGTGGGACCACGCCTACACGAGCGGTGCCCACGCTCACGATCGAATGGTCGAGCCGTCCCAGAGCAAAGCCGTGCAGGTCAACGAAATCGCCCGGCACATGCAGCCCGACGATGAAACGTTGATTGCCGCTCTCGATCGTGCGAAACATGAGGCCTTCGATGAGGATCGAAGCGGTATCCACACGCTCTGCACGCCGGGCGAGAACCTCTTGATCGCTCAGCATACGCTCGTGTGCAACGAGACCTTCGACGCAGGCCAATTCGTCCTGATCGAGATGCTTGCGCAGGCGCCCGGCTAAAAAGTCGCCGGTCAAATCATAAGGTCTCTCAACCTGCGCAGTCGATTCAAGAAACATGGCGGAGGACCTAACTTGCGTGGCCGCTGATGGTCTATTGATTGATGTTAATTTGGATGGCATTTCTTTGACCCGCGCGCCCTGCCGCCTTCTAAGCGGCAATCCTCGCACCTGACATCTGCTTCAAGGCACCCTCCCGCCGCTCGCGCAAGGGATGGCGTATGATGGGGTCAAGCGGCGCGACTTCGCCGCGCGGACCATACCCGAGTTCGCGGATTGCACCCTCGTTTTCCTGCACGAAGTAGTCGGTATTGCCGTCTCGCACGGGCGGTAACGTCATCGCCGCATCGACCCCGAGAAAACTCTCGATCGCCCGGCAATGGCTTGCAGGGGCATCGACAAAATCCTCATATCGAAGAATTAGCGCTGCATGGAGATAGGCGACATCATCCAGCATTTTGCGATACGCGGCCACGCCATAACTCGCCAGATCCGCAACCGAGCGGTCTGACCATTTGCCGAGAGCGTGAGCCATGACCAGCGGGTGACGCGTGATGATGACAAAATGCGCGCGCGGGAATAGCGCCTGAAGCAGCCGCATCCGGGTGAGATTGACCGGCGACTTCTCAAGGCGCCACGCTTTGGCGCTATCGAACCAGACACCCCATTCGCGCTCAAGCCGATCCTTGACGGCGAGCGAGTTGAAGGCGCTGGTTTCCGTCAGGTGCTGGGATGCGTCGGTGGCAAAGTGACCGGGCACGCCGTGGCGCGCGGTGTGGGGTATCGCGCCTTGTAGGTAGCAGCCCTCATTCTCGGGCACGTCGGCGCCTCTGATTGTCGAGATGTCAGGATGGGTTCCCATTACCTGCGCGAGCAAGCTCGTGCCTGTGCGATGCAGGCCGGCCACGAACACGTAACGGTGCGGCGAGCGATCCTGACCACCCGCATCAATCATCCGCCGCCTCATCATCGCTATCGTTTGATAGATAGGCATCGGACCCGTAGAGATAGTCCGGCTGGAATGTGCCGTATTCGGCCAGTCGCCGAGCATCGGAAATGTCGATCCGCCCGCGCGAAAAGCGGGCTATGCCCTGCTCGCGTAACTGTTTTAGCGCACGGTTCACGTGGATCGTTGTTGCGCCGACCATTTCGGCCAGATTGCCTTGCGTGAGCGGCGTATCGTAACCGTCATCATCACCCAGCCCGACAAGACGCAAACGGTACCAGTTCTCCGCGAAGATATGTGCGATGCGCCGCGGCACGGTGAGCTGTTCAAGCTTCATCACCCATTCGCGGTGGATCGCGGCATCGATCAGCGTGGCAAACCACAGGATACGAGCCACATCCGGATGCTCGGCCATGATTCGCTGCAACCGCCGGTGCGGGGCATAGCCCAGGGTGACAGGACCAACGGTGTCGATATTGTGATCGAGGCGCTTGAGCGCAAAGCAGTGCAGGTCGACGAAATCGCCGGGGACGTGGAAACTCAGGCCATGGCGGCGTTCCGGCCCATCCATCGAGCGCATGACGAAGCCATCGATCAGGATCGTCGAACGGTCATACACCTCGCCGCGCTCAAGAATGCGTCGCGAGCTTTTGAACGTCGCAGTCTCTTCGATCGCGTCTTCCAGCACCCTCTTTTGGGCATCCGTCATCTCGTGACGCGTGCGTCCGCTAAGGAAACGACCTGTGTTCGGATACGCTTTCAACTCAGACGCATTCCAAACACCATCGATCATCAAAGGCCCTCCATCTCATGCTGCTAAACCTATGGACCGTTCGAGCGTTCCGGCTGCGAACGAATGTTAGGTTTGGAGCGGGATCACCAGCAGCATCCTTGAAGAGCCGACGACACAAGAGTCACGGGATGCAAACCATCATGACGACACACCGATGAAGATCGCTGTTATCGCCCATATCCGTCACCCGATCGCGGAACCGTTCATGGGTGGGATGGAGGCGCATTGCCGAATGCTGTGCGACGGGTTGCGGCAAGCTGGTCACGAAGTCACTCTATTCGCGTCGGGACGCTCCTGCGATCGCGATCTGGTCGCGATTTGCGATGCCCCTTACGATGACGTGCTGCCATGGCGGATATGGCGCGGCACGCCCCAACTCGCCGCCTTTCAGAAGGATGCGTTTCGCTTCGCCTGGAGCCGGGTTTTGTCCGGTGGCTTCGACGTCGTGCACAACAACTCCCTGTTCCCCGATATCATAAGTTGGGCCGTTCGCGACGCGGTGCCCTGTGTGACGTCACAGCATGTGCCGCCGTTCGGATCGATGAGGGATGCAGTCGAAAGCGCCGCGCAAGCCGATTGCGTACAGCAGACAGTCACCTCTGCGCATCAGATGACGCTGTGGAACGCCAGGTCGCGCTGGAACATGGCGGTCGTGCATAACGGGGTTCGCACCGACCGCTGGCTGCCGCGTCGCAACATCGGCAAATACTTTGTCTGGGTTGGTCGCATCACGCCAAATAAAGGCACATCGCTGGCAGTACGCGCAGCGCGAAAGGCTGGCCTGCCATTGCATATCTACGGGCCGGTCGAAGATGCCGGATACTTCGCTAGCGAAGTCGAGCCATTCCTGTCGCAGGACATTCAATATCACGGCCACGTGCGCCTCGAAACGCTGAGCCCAGTCGTTGCGCAGGCGCGCGGCGTGTTGGTGACGCCTTTGTGGGATGAACCGTTCGGCCTGGTCGCGGCTGAAGCGCTCGCCTGTGGCACCCCGGTCTGCGCGTTCGACAATGGCGCGCTCTCGGAGGTGGTGGGCGAGTGTGGCTACATCGTATCTGCGCGCGATGTCGATGCGCTTGCGGCGGCAATGCACAAGATCGATGCGATCGACCGCAATTCCTGTCGTCAGCGCGCGCTCAGGCACTTTAGCAGCGATGCTATGGTGGCGGGATACGAAAGAGCGTACGATCGCGCGCGCTGCGTGACAAGGGGCGCGGCGCCGTGTCACGCAGCCCGCACGTTCGCCTCCAGCCAATCGAGGACGGCTGCACTGCTCGCGTAAGGCTGATCAGCCTGCTGCCGCGTCAGTGCAAGATCCTCTTCGGTCGGTTCGCGCAGCTTGCGCCATCCATCATCGCTTCGCTCCAGCAGACCCATCAAGACGAACGCGCGAAGCCAGTGCTGCATGGTGGGTTCTCCCCACTTGTCTTGAAAAACCAGTGCGTTGGCGAGAACGCTGTCCAGGTGATGGACCGGTGGCATGTGGTGCGGATGGTATTGGTGGTAGGCCTTTGCGCCGCGAACCCACCATAACGAATGGCCAAGGCTCGCAACTGTTCGCCCGAAATCGGTATCTTCCCCGCCGTAGCCTTGGAATCGACAGTCAAATCCACCGATCTCATAAAACAACCGTGCGCTGATCGCGAAATTGAGCGACCAAAAGCAGCGATAATCCTCGCATCGTTTCCAGCGAGAGTCGGGCGGTCCCGGCCGCTCGCAATGGCGCACGCCGACCGCCTCGAAGCGCGTGTAGTCCAGGCCGCTGCTGACCGCGTTCTTTGGCAAGTATGCAACTTCGCCCATCAGCACCCCGTCCAGCGTCTGAGCCGCTGCCCCATAGTCGGCCAACAGGTTTGGCGCAGGTATGCAATCGACGTCGAGAAAGACGAGCAGATCCCCAATAGCGCGCCGCGCCGCAGCATTGCGCGCTGCCGCCAGTGGGATGGCATTTCCGCCAAGCAGGATCTGGTGGATGTCGAAATCGACCTCGGGAAGATCGTAGGGATCGGACTGCATGACGGCGATGATCAGTTCGTCAGGCGGGTTGCTCGATCTGCGCAATCCTTCGACCAGATTGCGCAGATGCTGCTCTCTTCCGTGCGCCAGGGTGCAAACCGAAATGATCATGCCACCACCTTGAGGCTGGGCTGCGGAGCGATGAGAGTGTTCGCCTCAGATTGCTCGGACGAGCCCCACAGGGCGTTCGCCAGATTATCCAGCCAACTCGCCGCCCCTTGCGCCGCATGGGGATCGACAAACCGCGTCTGTTCACGCGGCTCGATCCGCTTTGCCGCGTCGTGCAGCTTGCGCCATGCGCTGGCATGAGACGGCCAATGGCGCGCGATCGCAGCCAGCCCTTCGCGATCGAGCACTTCGGCCTTGCATATCTGCTCATCGAAATATCGCCATTCGGGCACCGCGATCCAGGGCTTGCCGGCGGCCAGAACCATGTGGACCGTCGTGTTGCCGCACGACGACACGATCCGATCGGCTGCCGCGACCCAATCCATCGGATTGTCGACCCATCCACGGTGAACCAGGTTGCCCGGCGGGGTCTCGTGCCATTCGCTGATCACTTCGCCGATCGTAACCCAGAGGGTTTCAGGGTCTTCACGGGCGCCGATGGTAAGCGGAGCCGTGGGAAGCCCCGATCCGCCTCCCCCACCGATAACGCAGACGATCTCACGCTCCTGCGGCAGTCCGAGCCGCCGACGGGCCTCTGCCTGACCGGGCATTTCGGGCACCGACACGCCGACGCCCGGAGCATAGTGGGTCTTGGCCTTCATCCATTGCGATCGATCGGATTGCTCAAGATCAGCGGAATAGGGCGCCAGCAGCCCGACAGCGCTGCGATATGCTGTCTCGTGTCCCGGATCACTGCGCTCACCGTGTTGCAGGACGGCTACATGCGGGACCGAGCAAAGGCGCGCGAACTGTCCGAGCTCGGCGGACACGTCGGAGACGAACAACGCGGGCTCGGCGGTCTCGAACCATCCAGCTATTTGCGCCATCGCCGAACGTATCCCGGGCCATCCCAACGGAGCGCAATGAACCGAAGCGGGCGAGGGCAGAGCAGCCATCATGGGCGCTTCATCACCGGTCGGCTCAAACAATGAAGGCAATTGGCGCAGTTCGATGCGCGGATCGAGCCCGCGAAAGATGTCATCGCGCGCGGACATCAGCGTGACCGGACGCCGGTCGATAAGGGCATTCGCGATCGACGTCGCCCGCTCCGCATGGCCACGACCCTGGTGGTGTACGAAATAGCCAATCGGACGGGCGGTCATGCGCGTTTCCTTTTCTGAGTGTCGCGAGGGTAGTCAGCAATGCTGCCGGTATGGGCCGTCAGCCCTTCAACCACGCCCGCTGCATGGCGATGGCGAGCGAGATAGACGTTCTTGCGCTTGGAGAGCGCTGCGATTTCCGGTCGGTGGTTCGCAACCATGATCGCATTCGCGCATGCGGTCAGCATGTCTTCGTCATTGCCGCTGTCGCCCGCGGCGAACACGCGGCTCTTGTCGATCCGCAAAACCCCGGCGACGTGGTCCATCGCCGCCGCCTTGCCCGCGCTTGTCGGCAGGATATCGAGGAATCTGTCATGACTGGCGATCACTCTGGCGGGCAAGCCTTTCTCGCTGATCGCGGTTCGCACCTGTTCGACCTGCGCGGGATCGGTGTAAAAATAGCTTCGCTTGAACTCGCGCTGTTCATAGGCGGGCTGGGGCGTCATCGCTCCCTGTCGGGCGATCAAGGTCTCGATGGACCCCGCTTCCCAGCGCGCATGAGCAAGCACCGGAAAACTGCGATCGCGCAGCAAACCATCGCCGGTGGTCCAGTAGATCTCGCTTCCGACCGAAGTGATCCAGGCCACCGGTTCGGGCAAATTCCATTTGCGGTGGATGCGCCGCGCTTCCACGATTGAGCGACCGGTAGCGACGGCAAAAGCGAAATTGCCTCGCCGAGCGAGGAAGCGCCGCAACCGCTCGACGCCATCGGCGCATCCGGTCAGCGTGTAATCGATATCACTCACTAGCAGGGATGTGACGGCCGGTCCCGTGCGGGCTATCGCAGGGAGACGGGTCTTGGTAATCTGCTGCGCGAGCTTCACGAAGTGTTCGGCGTAGGAGGCCCAGTCCCGGCACGCGGAGCGGGTTTTGCCATTGGCCGAACAGCGCTGCCATAGCGCCCGATCGCTCAGCAGAGCCTCAATGGCTCCAGCGATTGCGCCGGTGTCACGCGGATCGGCGATAAGACCGTGCTGAAGCTCATTCACGGTGTCGATAGGTCCGCCGATCGCGGTCGCCACCACCGGCAGGCCATAACTCGCCGCTTCAACCACGGTCAGGCCATAGGGTTCGAACAGCGCGGGGTTTACGAACACACCGCCTGAACGCGCTGCCAGGTCGTACAGCCCCGCGACGTCTTCCCCATCATGCGTTTTGGGATAGGCAACCGAACCGTAAAGATCGTGGCGATCAATCCGCGCAAGAATGTCCGATACGACCGCGACCTGTTCCGCCTCGCCAGCGTCGCTCGCATCGCGCTGTCCAGCAAGAATGACGAGGTTGGCGCGCTCACGAAGGTTCGCAGAGCCGCCGAATGCATCGACCAGGGCAGACAGGTTCTTTTTGCGCACCGCGCGGGCGATGGCCAGGACGATGGGCTTGGACGGGTCGCGCAGAAACGGCTCGATCAATGCAGATGCGCGCTCGCGCAATCTCTCATTGCTCGATGGTGGCGCTGTTCCAGGAACAATTCGGTGGATCTGGTCAACTCGCGCCGATCGGTAGCCAAGCAGCTGCCGCTCACATTCATCGCGTGACGAGCCGACGATAGCCGCCGCACCGGCGATTGCGCGATCTTCCTCGGCGATGCGATCATCAAGTTCCGGACAGGCGCAGCCTGATGCATCACGTTTGTCGAGACCGAGCGAATGGGCGGTATAAACATAGGGGATGCCCAATTCGCGCTGAACATGCGCGGCAACGTCCGCGGCATCGGCGAAATGCGCGTGGATCAAGTCTGGAAGACGTTCGCGCTGTCGAAGGTCCGCGACCAAGGCGCGGATGAAGGCAGCGCGATCCGATGCCAGCGCCTCTTTCGCAAGATACCGCCGATCTCCGCTGTCGATGCGAGTGATCATCAAGTTGTCGCCCAGAACCTCGCGGCGCTCGTTATGCACCGCACCCAGTTCCGGCGCGTCGAACCGGCGGGTGATAATTTCAGCGCATGAAATCCCAGGATGTGCCGCAAGCGCGCGCATCTCGCCCAGAATGTAGGCGATGTGTCCGCCTGTATCCTCGGTAATGCCATATGCCACCGGCTCGCCGCGCAAACAGCCACCAAGGGCAAGAGAGACGATGTGCACGGTTGAAGGTGTCCTTATCCGCCAAGGGTTAAGGATATTACGTGGTGGTTATTATGGCGGGTGCCGTCCTAACCATTGTTATTGGTTGTCTTGATCACTTCGACTTTTTGAGCAAGGGAAGCACGATTTGGAGTTCGACTGAACACTCATGACCCCCTGCGAGGTGTCGCTCGATGAAAATTGTGACTACCTATTGGTCATCTGATTGTGCTTCGCTCACATGCTCCCCTGATTAGTAACATTCAAAGTTAAAGCCTTCTTTTTCATGATTGGTGTTTGATGGGATGGCAAGCCGTGTGGGTGTATGGCCTGATACGGCTTTTCCGCCGATCTCGGCGGGGCGCTTCCCGCCGAGTTTCGAGTGCGGTCTCACAGTGTTGTAATCGTCCTTCCATTCCGCAAGCATGCTTTGGAGGCGCGGCAGCGAGGTGACCAGGGTCTTGTTTAGGCATTCATCACGCAGGCGGCAATTAAAGCCCTCCCCGAAGCCATTCTGCGTCGGTTTGCCAGGGGCGACATAATCCCACTCGACTTTGCGTTTCTCTGACCAATGCAGGATAGCCGAAGGCTTGGTTCCATTGTCGCTGACCACCGTGTGCGGTTTACCGCGCAAGGCGATCATTTGATCGCAATTCTCGCGCGACTCTGCTCCCTGACAGCGATGTATCCGCCACGAGCGACAAGCACCCACGAGTTTAAACATCGATCACACACGGCCTGCGGAAGCGTTGACCATTGATCAGGCTGTCAGACACGAAATCTAACTACCAACGCTGGTTCACTCCTTCAGGCAGTTTCAGCGGTTTGCGTGTTCCCAGCGCACGTTTGCGGCCACCTTGCTTGCGCACTGCCAAGCCTTCCTCGCAGTAGATGCGCAGCAGCTTCTTGTGATTGGCTGTAATCCCTTCGCGCGCCATCAGATACTAAGACGGCGATGGCCGAAGCGCCTGCGTTCGCTGGCTTACTCGCGCAGCCTCTGGCGAAGACCCTTGTCGTCTGGTCCGTGGGCTCGTACCGACTTACTTGGCGGCGTATACCCACCAGCTTACACGCTCGGCGCTCGCTCAGGCCGTGATGTTCACGATATGAGTAACGACGCTTCTCTCTGCATCGGGCATTACCACTTTTTTGATGCCAGATCTTTGACTGCGGCGTTGCCCAGCGTCTAATCCGCCAACAGGCTCTTCAGCCAAACATTCTCTTGCTCCAGCTTCCGCAATGCCGACATCGGACACCTCCGAGCCTCCGAACTTCGATTTGTATCTGTAAAACGTCGCAGGGCGGATCCCAAGCTTGCGGCACACATCAGCAATCTGCATCCCAGCCACCTGCTCCTTCACAAGCGCAATGATTTGCCCTTCGCTAAAACGGCTTCGCTTCATTTTCATCTGACTCCTTCGCGTCAGATTTTAACAAAAACTGGCCCCACTTCAGTTCGCTTAAAACGCGGATTGAATCAAGCATTCTAAGCAACAAAAAATTAAAAAGTGTAGACAAACCCAAAATTTGTGGTTCTCGTCATAGATAGAGCGTTCTATAAGCGCGACCAAAAGATGTGGGGCGCATGAAATATCTCGATATTGAGGAGCTCGCATGCCAGCTCCGCTCGACCAGCGTTGCTTTGGAAGAATTCGATCAACGCGGCTTTAACAATATTAGAACCGCTGAGGAGCAGGCTTCCTTTTCAGCGGACCCGGCGCTCGACCGCGCAAAACAGATTTATCGTAGCCGCAGGAAGCGCCGAAAGCTTTTTGGCGACAGCGAACTATTCGGGGAGCCAGCTTGGGATATGCTGCTCGACCTTTTTATCAGTCAGTCAAGTGGCCAAACGACGTCAGTAACGAGCGCCTGCATTGCGGCAGATGCGCCAACCACAACGGGGCTGCGCTGGCTGAAAGTCCTCGAAGCCAGGGGGCACATTACGGTCATACCTGACCCAAAAGACCGTCGGCGGCGCTTTGTACAACTTCCCGATCGTTCCTATCGGGCGATGGCTGAGTATCTGAAGAATAGCTCGTAGCGAAATGCCCACTGCTATCGTCCCTGCGACAGCGGTGTGCTGGACCACCGATTAACGAAGCTTCGCGGTCGGCACTCGGCAATCGGCGAAATGGGCGCGGCACGTCTGGGTCATGTCTTCCCTAAACCGCGAACTCGCAGACCACATGTAGCCCAGGCAGCCTCGACCGCTCGCGCATGAAAAGGCTCAAGTGGCGGTGGCACCCTTCATGAAATCAAGATCCGGGTTGGCAAACCGTCCAATGTTCGGAGCGACGTAACCCAAATCGCCTGGACTTACCCCAAACCACAGAGCGAATGTTGAAGCGTATTCGTCTACAGAAGTAGAAGGAAGCAACCGACCATTGCCGATTTGATCGTCGGTTTTGGTAGAGACATGCGGGGCTGTTCCGTAGAATTTGCCGCCATCGACAGCTCCACCAAGGATGAAATGATGTCCACCCCAGCCATGATCGCTGCCATTACCGTTCGAAGTGAGAGTTCGACCAAAATCTGATGCGGTAAATGCGGTGACCTTGTCGGAAACACCTAGACTTGCCATGGCGGTTTGGAACTGGTCCATCGCTGCGTCCACCTCGGCCAAAAGTCCGGGGTGTTTTCCTTTCAGATTGCTATGCGTGTCGAACCCGCCGATCGACACGAAGAAGATTTGGCGGCTCGTTCCCAATTCGCGCCTCGCTGAAATTAACTTGGCAACTGTCGAAAGCTTTTCAGAAAGGCCACCGCCTCCAAATTCAGCTGCGGCCGGTGCGTTCTTCAAGCGATCGGCAACGAAGCTGCTATACTCAATTGAACGAGCATTTGCGACAGCATAATCGTTTTCCAGAACATGGCCGTATTGCTGTCGCAATAAATCTTCCAACACGGAAGACGCGTGGCTGCTGCCGAAGAGATTTCCAACAACCGGATGCATGCGTATCGGACCTGAAGCAGAGGTAGAGAATGCCGTAGCGTTATTTCCATTCAGAAAGACTGTATTCCCGTTGATGCCGATAGCGGTGAACATTGCGTTCTCATTGCTCGACATGGCGATATCCGCCAGTTTTCCGCCCCATCCAACGGTTTCGCCCTCGGGCTGGAACGATTGCCAGGTCGATTGCTGATCGTTGTGTGAGAACAGTTTCGAAGGACGAGGAAAACTGGTCGTGTTGGGATGTTCGTATTGCTGGCGGGTAAGGGGTGCAATCAGCGGTCCGACGTTCAGAAGGGGAGCCATGCTCCCTTCGTGAAACCGTTTCGCGAGAAGCGGCATCGAGGGCGCGAGAGCAAGGACTTGATCGTCTGTCAGGATCTGCTCGTCGGGTTGCTTCAATATGGTTGCGGAGAGGTTTTCCCGGTCCAGGGCAATCCCGTCCTTGCCACCGCGCGCCGCGCTGTATTTGGAGTAATTATGACTGTCGAAAGGAATCAGCGTGTTTGCATGGTCGTTGCCACCGAAAAGGAAAATGCAAACTAGCGCTTTGTAATCGGACGGCGCGGACTGCGCGGCGAGCTCGCCGACCCCGGCTAAGCCCAGCGCATAAGACGAGGCAGCCCCAGCCAGTGATAAGGCGCCTGTGCGTCGTAGCAATGTCCGACGCGTGAGTTCGCATGATCGCGAAATATGCATACCAGTTCCTACTTTTGGACAATATACTCATTGCAGGTCATCACGAGCATTAGACCGATCTGAAATCTGCGAAGTTTGGCGTCTTCATCGTTCGCGCTTGAAAGCGGTATATCTTCGATCGCGCTCAAAATCTGTTTTCTCGTGTGTGGCTGGATCTGACCAGCGGTGAAGATCAGATCGAGATGATCGAGAAGCTCGACCGCATTGCTGGCGAGTTCGATCTCTGTCTCGCATTTTGCGCGAATGTCTTTGGTCCAGTACGGATCGCCTTTGATTGTGCGCCACACGAAGTCGACATACCCCGCGACCGACGATTCATTCACGATGCCAAATTCGGGTGCGACCATATCGTTGGCTGCCGCTTGAGATGAAGGTGGAGAGTATCCGGGCCTGAAGAAGTTGAAAACTGAGGGAGCACGGAATGGGGCCTGATTAAGATGGCCCATCCGCGAAAGATCGCGGATCTGCCAACTGCCTGACGGCGAGGTTGCCCCTAAGCTTTGCCCCCATTGCGCGAAGCGAAGCATTGGTTCGCGCAGCTTACCAAACCTCGGATCCACTAGCCCACTTTCGCGTGTTGCTTCGGGATCCAGAACGACGGCCTTGAAGGTAGCGGCCAAATCGCCGCGCACACCCTGTCCATTGTCGTTAAATGTTGAGGCGACCCTTTTTATATAATCTGGTGACGGGTTGCTTGTGACCAGCCTTTGGATCAATTGCTTGCCGATAAACGGCCCGACATTAGGGTGATTGAAGAGTGTGTCGAGCGCGATACGCAGGCTGTCGTCAGCCCCGGTACCGGCTGGTATCGATACACCAAGGAAACTTTTTTGCTCGTAGTCATGTTGATCGCCCCCTGCAGGTCGCTGCCACCGGCGAAAATCCGTCGTCATGGGTCTGCGGACAACTTCGGGTTCTGGCCACGCCTTGTGCGGTGGTTTTGGATCCTCGAAATATTGGAGGTCTGAGTAATCAAGGTCGTAGCCGGTAAAGACTTTCGCGAGTCCTTCTACGTCTTTGTTTCCATAGGTTTCGATCGGCTGCCCGTCGCGCAACTTAAGGCTTCCGTCCACGTTCAGTTCGTACAAGCCGATCGTGAAGAGCTGCATTATTTCGCGAGCATAATTCTCATCTGGCACGCGCCCGATGGTGGGATCGCCCTTCAGATTGCCTCGAGTGTCAAGAAAGACCCCCATGGCGGGGCTCAACGTGACGGCTTCGAGCAACTCGCGGAAATTTCCGAAAGCATGCTTATTAAGCAGATCCCAATATGCACCGACCGCCTGAGCAGGCCAGATGATATCGAGAATGCTGATCGACACGACGAAAATCTCTGACAGCGCCAATGCCATGCGTTTGCGGACTGGATTACCGCCGGAAAGCAATTGCCTCCAGATCATGTAGTCGAAGTGCTGTTTCCGAACCCAGAATTTGTTTTCGTCAACGACGTTATATCCATTGGTCGTGAAGAAACTTTCGGCAGAGCTATCGTTCCGAAGCGGGATCATGTCATCAAGCCAGGCTTCAAAACCGTTTTGCTCGATGCTGCGAATTACTGCGTGATTGATGCCAAGGCTGCTGTGCAATGCGACTCTCGCAGCATGACGTTTTGCATCACTAATGCCCTCGTATTCGCCCTCGTTTGTTGTCGGCGGATCCGATTGCGACGGCGTCGGCGTTGGCGAAGGTGTGGGGGATGGGGACGGCGTGGGAGTCGGCGATGGCGCTGGTGTTGGAGTGGGCGAGGGGGTCGGTGATGGCGTGGGGGATGGAGACGGCGACGGTTTCGGTGTTCCAACGCCAACCGGCGGAGAACTCGGCGGCGGCGGGGTGTTGCTCGACCCCCCGCCCCCACACGCGCTGGTCGCAAAAGCCAAGGATGCCAAGGAAACCCCTTTAAGCCCCGCCTTGCTGGCGAGCCACGTGGGCGCATCACTATGTTCGTGGTAGTCTGCACGCGAGAGAGGTTCTGCGGATAGCAGATCGTCCTTGTTCATTTGCGCCCCCGTCTCTGGTGTCCATGCGGCTCGGCAGCCGCTCGAACCCGGTATGCGCAGGACCGGCGAATTTTTGTCTGCTGGCTACCTAGGGTTTAACCCTTGGAGGAGGCGTGCAGCTGAGGCGGGAGCGAGCCGATCTGGGCTTGCGATGACTTCCCCTATTTGAGGTAGCGGCGAAGCCCACGATCTGTGGGAATGCGTGGCTGACCCTACTTCGGAAAAACGTCTGCTCAAAAGAGCATGGCCGGCCTTTGGAAGTAGACGAACGAAATGCTTCGCATCCAGGAACCTTGAATTTACCCACATGAGCGAGCGTCTGCACCTGTCGGCGACGCGCACCTCAAATCAGCTCAGAATCCCATGACCGCCGCGGCTTTAAATGATTCCAAGAGACGAGTGTCACACTCCGTGAATCTACGGCGCAAATTTTTCCAGATACCCTAACAACGGATAGGCAATTCTCTAGGTGTTTCCCCTGGTCTTCATTTTTAGGCTACCATAATTAAACCACCATACTCGGTCCCAGAAATCTTTAGGGTCGCCCGATGAACCTCCATCATTGTCCGAGCTGTGGATGTCAGCTTAAGCCATTCGAACTCGTCACCTTTGGAAATGCATCTATCTGCGAGCCTGGGCGAATTAAATTAAACAATAGTGAGGTATGGCTTCCTCGTGCATTGTTTTTAATTGCCGACGCTCTAGTTAGAGCCAAGGGTAGAGCCATTACTCGTGCGTCACTAGCGAATTTGCTGGATCCTGAATTGTGCGAGTCCTCTGTTACGAAATACATCGAACGTCTGAGGCTTGCCTTGCGCTGTGCAGAGCCAGATTTTCATCAGATTGAGTGCCTTCGAGGCTTTGGTGCTTACAAATGGCTTTTCCGGCCAGCTGCGGTTCGTTGAGCGTCCAGAACAGTCCACTTACGCGAAATCTCCCCGAGCACGCTTGCCTTGGTTCACGCTCTGCAATTTGGCGTAAGACCATTGCTTATCCAGTTTGTCGCGAGCACCAATCGGGGCTGCATACCTTGTGTTGCTCTCGAATAGTCGGATGATCTGAAGGCTTTTACTTTGCGAGCAATCGCGTCGAGAGCCTCAAATTCCTTATTCTGTAAATGCACTAGGGCTGAGAGCTGCACTCCCTCCAACGCCTAAGAGCGTCGTGAGTTATCAGACGCGCTTTTCGCTGGCCGGTCTTCCCTGAGCTTCTCACGGTAACACTGCGCTATTGTTCTCGTTGCCATTGAAATTTCGGATGAGCTGGCTGGTGAGCTGCTTCTCATCCGCGAGGTCAAGGTCGGGAATCCATGGACCGCCACCGATTTCACGGTGACCAACCTCCCGCACAGCACGCTTGACCAAGGTGACAATGCCGCATCTTGCCAGCGCGCCGGCGGCGCAGACGAGACGCTGTTCGATCAAACGCGGCTCGACCGCGGCGCCAGCGGCATGCCGTCGGGTGGGCGCTAGCGCTCCGGGCGTTCGTGGGTTCTTGTGAGAGCGCGGCGAGCGCGGCGAGCCTTAATAGCGAATGGTCGGTCGCATTCGATGGGGATGGCCTTACCAGAGCCAGCTTGCTCCTCGAACCTGAGGCCGATGTCTCGGTCGCTTTTTGTGTGGATGCTGACTGCTATCAGGAACTTGCATCTTGGTTCACTACTTGTTGAACTGAAGCACAGAGCTGTCGTTCTTCGGAGCCGGTTTGCGGTGCGACTGCTTCCACCGCCACCTATGCCATCCCAGGAGATCCCAGAAAGTCTCTGCAAGCTTCAGAACTCTGCGGTTTTTCGGACTTACAATGGAATCTACTGTTCTTATTTTGTTCCTACTGTCCCGACATTGTCTCCCACACTTTGTAGGGGTGAGGGTTGGCGGCGAAGCGGAAAGGATCGATATGGGAAAGCTCACTGAAGGCCGGATTCGGCGCAAGTTTTGCCGTTTTCCAATCAGTGAGGTGTCCGTTACGTGCAATAGATCTGTTTCTGTTGACGATCCCATGCGTGACTTTTAACCGTTCCAGCTTCTATGCGGTGCCCAGGGTTCATTAGTGCGATCGATCCGCAAGTCTCCTTCGAACGCACGACAAAGCGGCCTTGCCTCATCATTTATTCCTTCGAGCCAACGATCATGATCGCCGGGCCTAAGCACTACCGGCATACGATTGTGGACCTGAGCAACCGCGTCGGACGCATCAGTCATCACCATGGAGTAGCACGCGCCCCATTCATCGCTCTCGCGCCAGATGCCAGCGCAGGCGAACATTTCCTGCCCAGGTACCGATAGCCAAGTGCGCGTCTTGGATCCTTTCGGTCCATCAGCCTCCGCCCATGCGGTGAGTGGTATCAGGCACCGGCGGTTCTCAAAGCTGTCGCGCCACATATAACTATCGAGCTTGTCGGTGCGCGCGTTGTTCACTGGTTTCGGCTTTAACGGCTTACCCGTTCGCTTGCTCTTCAGCACGAGCGGAAAGCCCCACACCATGGACCGCACGGAGCCTCTAGCGATGACTAGGCCGGGATAGCCCGGATAGATGTTCTCCGCCATGTTCGCGCCTCTGGCACCCTCGGCGACCGCGAACAGGCGCGCTACCTCTTCCTGGCTTTTTGACATTCGATAGAGATTGCACATACGCTACTGGTCTCCGCTCGCGCTCATTTGACCAAGCCGCCCGGTCGCAGTTCGGCGTTCTTCAGACTGCATTTGGCGCATTTGAACCGGCGCTGCGCGCTATGCAATTGCAGCGACCAACGCCTTTTGATGAACAGGTGGCACAGATGTGTGGGGTGAAGATCCTGGCGGTGCCCGCACGACCGGCAGAATACCTGCACCATGATATCGTGATGGATGAAGTCGGAAATGGCGCGCAGCCGGATCGATGACATGCGCGCCCCGATAGAACGAAAAGAGAACGGGTTGGAAGCGGCGCCTTACGCGGCTCACACCTTTATGCGGATAGGGCTGTGGAAATAGCGCTTCCGCCGCCTCGTGTTTGCCGAGATCGGTTCGATCAAGCTAGCGGATCTCGCTGACAACCATGCTCAATCCGATTACACGAAAAGTCGATCGCCTTACCCATCCCTACAAATCATCACTGCGTAGCTTTCGCCTCTTCCGAAGCTCCTCGCGCGCTTTACCTTCGCGCGACGCGCCTTCGCGATACGATCGGTTTGCAAGTTTGGTCTTGTAGCGCTTTGGCACGCTGTCGTTGATGATATCAAAGATGCACTGCTCGCTGTGCCATGCTTCCAGCCACTGCGCCTTTCTCCTTTCGCTGCGCGCGCGGTGATATTTGTCGGAATAATAATTCACCTCCTCCTGCGCTTCGGAACGTCGTTTGAGCGCTTCATCAAGATCCCGCTTTTGCTCGTCGGTCTGAGGACCGTGAATGCGTACGTCCCCGTTATTTGGATCAAGGATAATATCGTCGGGATGAGGAACGGGGTTCGGTATGGGAAGACCATCGCGTTCGCAGCGCTCAATTTCCATCGACCAGTCCTTCTTGTACTCGGCCGCTGTTCCAAATAGCTCGTAGCGTTGATCAGCGTCCCGCTGTTCAAGCGAGGTTACCAGTTCGGTAATGTTTTTTTGCGCGAACCGATTTCCCTTCATTGCTGCGACGCCCATCGCGCGGAACACCGCCTGGATAGCCGGCAGCTCGATGATTTCGCCATCCTCGCGCAAGGTTACGGGTCGATAGGCCTCGTATTTGAGGAACTGCTCTGCTGCGCGCATTCCGCTAGAAGTGTCGATTTTGGGTTTGTTCGCCGAGCCTTTCGGACGTCCGCTAGGATTGCCCGACTGGCCCTTCTTGAACCGATGCTCGCGCGGCGGTTTGCCATAGCCAACCTTATAGGGAACAACTTTTCCTGCGGTTGATGCCTCGTCTCCAGGTGGATTTCGTTCAGGCCGGGTCATTGGACAGCCGCCAATTCGAGACCCAAGCGCTCATCCGACAGCTGTTCGAACGAGGTGCCACCGGCTTCCAGCTGAGCTTGCTTGCCGGTATAGGCTTGCCAGCGTTTGATGATTGTATCGCAATAAATCGGATCATATTCTATCAATCGCGCTTTTCGGCCGGTCATATGCGCCGCGATCAGCGTGCTGCCCGAGCCACCAAATCCATCGAGCACGATCTCGCCCCGGCGCGAACAATCTCTTAGAGCGTCAGCGATCAAAGCCACGGGTTTCACCGTGGGATGCATCGCCAGTTCGTCCGATCGGTTGGCCCCGATCGAGGAAATGCCCGCATAGTCCCAGACATTGGTGCGATAACGGCCGGTCTCGCCCAGACCGAAGCTGTTGGTGTGCTTGGCGGTCCCTTGCTTGAATGCGAAAACGAGCTCGTGCTTTGATCTGTAGAACGCACCCATGCCGCCGTTGGTCTTGTTCCATACGATCAGGTTTTTGAGTTCGGTGAAGCTCGCCGCTCCTGCTTCGAGAAGCTCGCCCATATGCCGCCAATCCATGCAGACATAAGCAATCGCGCCATCGCGCATGACAGCGGCCATATTGCTGAGTGTGGAGCTCAGAAACGCCACGAATTGAGCACGGTCCATCTCGCCGCTCGCGAACGCGAACTCGCGGTGCTTGACCGAGCCAAGGCCGCACACATTGCCGTCGATCGCGACATTGTAGGGTGGATCTGTGAAGACGATGTCGGCGGATTGGCCCGCCATGAGCCGCTCAAGGTCAGCAGACCGCTGCGTGTCTCCGCATAAGAGCTTGTGTTGGCCGAGCAACCAGAGATCACTCCTACGACTGACCGGTTCACCGCTCATCTCAGGCACGACGTCTTCGGGGGTATCGGAACCATCGAGGTCGGCGTCGTTCGCCTCGTCAAGAACGAGATCGACTTCGGCGAGGCTAAAACCGGTAAGCTCGGTATCGAATTCAAGGTCCACCAGCGCCTGTAGTTCGATCGCCAGCACCTCCTTGTCCCAGCCGGCGTTGAGTGCAAGCTTGTTGTCCGCGAGGATGTAGGCGCGCCGTTCGGCTTCGGAGAGATGCGAGAGCGCGAGGGTGGGCACCGCTTTCATACCCAGCGACTTCGCTGCCTCGACCCGACCGTGGCCTGCAATGATGCCGCCCTCGTCCGAAATGAGAACCGGGTTTGTAAAACCGAAGCGCTCTATCGATCTGGCGATCTGGGCAATCTGCTTTTTGGAATGGGTGCGGGCATTGCGATTATAGGGGGTAAGTGAGCTGATTTTGCGATTGGTAATTTGCTGCGACGACATCGGGGGCAATCCATGGTTACACTGGCCGAATTGACCAGCAACGTATAAATGAAGTGAACGCTTGCATTCGTCAACCGCAGGCGTATGCATCTATCCACATTTATTGAACGCAGCGCTTTTCGCTGATCATATTATTACGGAATAGCTCCATGACCTTCGCCGTCCGTCTTCATAAGCTACGCGTGGCCAACCGGCTCTCGCTCCAACAGGTCGCCGACCGCATCGGCATTTCCAAAGCGCACGTGTGGAATCTCGAGAAGGGCCAGGCTGAGAACCCCTCGATGGAATTGGTCATGAAACTTGCAGACCTGTTCCGCGTGCCGATTGCCGATCTCGTCGGCGAGAACCCTGAGGCAACCGACCAAGATCGAGAGATGGTCGCCATGTTCCGCGACCTCAAACGTCTTGACGAGGACGACCGGGAAACCATCAAAGGCCTTATGGAGCAGTTCAAGCGCAGGCGCGAAACCAAGGCGTGAATATATCGCGGCTAGATCTCGATGGGGTCGGCTCACCCAAAAGATTGGCTGAGTGCATCCATGAAGTCGAAGACCTGCCGCTTGCCGTTCCAATCGAAGACCTGTGTTACGCGCTCGATATCGCTTCGATCCGTCCACTCGACACCCAGGCATTCGAGGCAGCACTTATAACCGACGCCGTGAAATCCAGCGGCGAGATCCTCGTCAGTCGGCAGAGCCCTTTACATCGACGCCGATTTTCCCTGGCGCATGAACTGGGACATTTTCTCATCGAAGCGCATCGTCCGCGTGAGGGTCTGCCAATGGAGTGTGCGCTGAGCGACCTCAATCAGTCGAACGCCCGCGACCGCGATCGTCGCCGGCGGATGGAGGCCGAGGCCAACAGGTTTGCAGCGCATCTGCTCATGCCCACAAAACGCATCCGCGACTATATCCGACGATCCGGTATCTCGCTTGAAACCATCGTTGCGGCCGCGCGCGATTTCGAAGTCAGCAAGGAAGCTTTGGCCCGGGCGTTCGTAAACGCATGGTCTGAGCCTGTCGCCGTCTTGCTGTCCCGAGATGGCCGAGTGGTTCGGTTCTATCGGCATGAGGACTTTCCATTTCTGCCGCTTAGTACAAACGAGCAGATGCCTCCTGAAAGTTTCGGCTCGCAATCGCTGACACCAGGTCACTACACCGAGATCGAAGAGGTTGAACCAGATGCTTGGTTGTCGGAACGTGAAGCCGCCCGCGCGCTTACTCTTACGGAGCAAGCCCTCGGGCAGCGCGATGGTCACGCGATAACGCTGCTTCAAGTCGAACTTGACGAGGACGAGTAGCGCGCCCGATCCTTCGCTGCTCCGCTAGATCGCAATCCCTGCTTCGCCGTTATTCCATCGCTGATAGCAAGCGGAGATTTCCCTGTTCTCAAAGTAGGAAATTGAGCTGCAAAAATGACCGACTTCCGGGCTTTATCGCGATGCCCTGGACCCAATTTGAGGTTCAAATAATCTTCAATCCCTGTAGATTCCCTGTAAAGCAGCGAATGAAGCCCAGAGACCGGTTCGCTCTGGACTGCGTGGCGCACCATTACAATCCGGCCTTTCCAGACATATGATCGTCAGAGCCCTTTTGAGCGGGGCGTTCGACGAGCCCGGCGCACATCGTCGCGACCTGGGCGGTCGGCGTGTCACAAGGGCGACGCGCTGGGTGACTAAACTGCTCGCCTTGTTCGATGGAGTGCACACTGATGACACTACCCCAAGCCGATCGCCGCCAATTTCTCGCTGCGACCGGTAGCGCCTTCGCGGCGCTGTTGGCCAGCGGGTGCATGACGCGCGGGGCTGCGCTTGGATCGTCAGCGGCCACGTCTTTCAGCTATGGCCCGCTCATTCCCGATCCTGCCGGGATGCTCGATCTGCCCGAAGGCTTCTCCTATCGACTGCTGTCGAGCCTGGGCGACGCGATGAGCGATGGGGGCACCGTGCCGGACAAGGCGGACGGCATGGGCTGTCTTGATATCGGCAAGGGCGAGATTGTGCTCGTGCGCAATCACGAACTCGTGCCCAGCGATGATGCGGGCGGCCCGATCGCGAAGGGCTTCGGCACCCGCGATGGCGCAATCGTTCCGGGTGGCACGACCAATATCGTGCTCGATGCGCGTACGCTCGAGGTGAAACGCCAGTTCAGGACGCTCGGCGGCACGATCCGCAATTGTTCGGGCGGCGTAACGCCGTGGGGGAGCTGGCTCACCTGCGAGGAAGCCCCGACCGGCCCCGGACAGCTTTATGGCGACGGGCTTACCGTCAATCACGGCTGGGTGTTCGAAGTGCCCGGTAACGCGACCGGTCTGGTCGATCCCGTCCCGCTGCGCGCCATGGGCCGGTTCAACCATGAAGCGGCCTGCGTCGATCCCGCGACCGGCATAGTCTATCAAACCGAGGATCGCGACGAAGGCGTGCTGTATCGCTTCCTGCCCGATACGCCGGGCAGACTCGTCGATGGCGGGAAGCTGCAGGCGGCGGTGATCGAAGGGCTTTCCGATACGCGCAACTGGGATACCGACATCATGCCGGTCGGCCAGTCCTATCGCGTGCGCTGGATCGACTGCGATGATGTCGAAGCACCACAGGACGATCTGCGTTTCCGGGCAGCGGCCAAAGGCGCATCGCTGATTGCGCGCGGCGAGGGCATTCACATGGGCACCGATGATCTGTTCATCTGCTCAACCAGCGGCGGGGCGAAGAAGCTAGGTCAGGTCTTCCGCCTCGTACCCGGACGCGGCGCGGAAGCGGACCGGATCGAGCTGTTCTTCGAAAGCGAACGCGAGGATCAGTTCAATTACGGAGACAACCTCACGGTCGGGCCGAACGGCCACCTGATCGTGTGCGAAGACCAGTATACCGATGTGGTCGACAATCACCTGCGCGGCATTACGTCCGACGGCCAGCCCTATGCTTTTGGTCGCCTGTGCATGCAGACCGAGCTGGCCGGTGGTTGCTTCTCACCCGACGGCCAATGGCTCTTCGTCAACGCCTATGCACCGACGCGAACGGTCGCGATTACCGGGCCTTGGGCGGCGTAACACCCGCCCACGCGGCGGCGCGGATGCTCGGGGTATGGACATCGCGCCCTGATTGATGATTAGTCGCGCCACGCAAAGTGCGCGGGTGGTCTGACGTTCGGGGGGTCTTCAATGCTGCGATTTCTGGCATCAGCAATTCTGGTGGCGGGCATCGCCACCGGAGTAAGCGCGAACGATCAGCCGCGCCTGTTCTCGGCGCAAGACGTGTTCGAGCTGGAATGGGCTGATGAGCCGCAGATATCTCCCGATGGGAAACAGGCGATTTATGTGCGCCGCTCCAACGATATCATGCTGGATCGCACCGTTTCGCGCATCTGGCTGGTCGATCTGGATGGTGGAGGTCACGAGCCGCTTCTTGCCGAGAGCGGATCATACAGTTCGCCGCGCTGGTCGCCCGACGGAACCCGCATCGCCTACATGAAAAGCGTGTCTGAGCGGACCGGGCTTTATGTCCACTATCTCGGGTCCGGTCGGGATGCGCTGCTTGGCACATTTGAAGAGGCACCGGGCGATCTTGCATGGTCGCCGGATGGCTCACTGATCGCGTTCTCGATGGCGGTGAAAGCCGAAAGCGAAAAACTCGTCAGCGCTCGCAAACCGCCTGAAGGCGCGGAATGGGCCGAGACCCCGCGGGTGATCGATCGCGCGCGCTATCGCACGAACAGCGATGGCTTCATGGACCTTGCCTACGACCATATCTTCGTGATGCCCGCCGAAGGGGGCTCCGCGCGCCAGCTTACGTCAGGCGACTTCGATCACAGCGGTTCCCTGTCGTTCGCCCCCGATGGAAAGCACATCCTGTTCTCCGCCAACCGACAGGAAGGTTGGGAGCTGCAAAGCCGCGAGGAGGACATCTTCGCTGTCGCCATTGCATCGGGCGAATTGCGCCAACTCACCGACCTGCCCGGCGTCGAAACGTCGCCTGCAGTTTCTCCCGATGGTCGGTTCATCGCCTATCTGGGCACAAGCAATGAACCCGAGCCGTTCCTGCCAACCAATGTCTTCCTCATGGAACGGGACGGCGGCGACATCAGAAATCTGACCGATGGCCTCGATCGGCGCGCGGGCGATCTGCAATGGCTCTCGGACCGAGAAATCGCCTACACCTACCAGAACCGCGGCGAAAATCACATCGGCGTCGTCACCGTATCTGGCGATCGTCGCGTCGCTGTCGAAGGGATCGGCGGAACCACGATCGGCAGGCCGTATGTCAGCGGGACTTATGATGCAGGCGAAGGCGGCGCGCTGGTATATACCAAAGGCAGCGCGTATCGCCCGGCCGACCTATTCTCCTACCGCTCTGGCCGCGCGCGGCAGCTCACCAGGCTGAATGAAGACCTGCTTGCGCATCGCGATCTCGGCGAGCTCCGCAGCTTCACCTACAATTCGTCGCTCGACGGACTCGAGATTCAGGGCTGGATGATTACGCCGCCTGACTACGTCGCCGGTCGGCGCTACCCGCTCATCATCGAGATACATGGCGGGCCGCATCTTGCCTATGGCCCGCACTTCTCTGCCGAGCTGCAACGGATGGCGGCCGCCGGATATGTCGTGATCTACGACAATCATCGCGGGTCGATCGGCTATGGCAGCGAATTCGCGAACCTGCTGAAGTACAAATATTCAAGCCGCGACGATTTCGCCGATCATATGTCGGCGGTCGACTGGGCGATCGCCAATGGCTTTGGAGACGAGGACAATCTCTTCATCGCGGGCGGATCGGCAGGCGGGATTGCGACCGCGTATGCCATTGGTCTCACCGATCGCTTCAACGCGGCGATGGCGGCAAAGCCGGTCATCAACTGGGTTTCCAAGGTTCTGACCGCCGACAGCTATATCGGCCAGATTGCCACCCAATTCCCGGGGCCGCCGTGGGAGCATCTCGACCACTACTGGGAGCGTTCGCCGCTTTCGCTGGTCGGCAACGTCGAAACGCCGACCATGCTGATTACGGGCGAGGTCGATTATCGCACGCCGATTTCCGAAACCGAGCAATTCTACCAGGCGCTGCAACTGCGCGAAGTTCCAAGCGTGATGGTGCGCATTCCGCAAACCAATCACGGGATCGCCGGGCGACCATCGCTTCTCAATGCCAAGACGGATTACACGCTGGCCTGGTTCGAGAAGTATCGGACAGATCGAGCCGAGGAAGAATAGGGGTATTCCATGCTGAAATCACTCTTTGCCGCCGTAAGCGCGCTGTCGCTGATCGCGGCGCCCGCCCTGTTCGCTCAGGCTCAATCGAACGCTGCGTCGAAAGCGTCGGACCGGACCGGCCCCGATCGCGCCTTTACCGGAAAGGATCTGTTCGACCTCGCCCATGCGACCGATCCGCAGATCAGCCCCGATGGCACCGTAATCGCCTATGTCCGCAGACAGAATGACGTCATGACGGACAGCGCCATCAGCTCGATCTGGACGATCGACGTCGATAGCGGAGAGCAGCGCCCGTTCGCCGGACGCGATGGCGGCGCGTTCTCCCCGCGCTGGTCGCCCGATGGTTCGCGCATTGCCTATGTCTCGACCGAGGGCGGGAGCACGCAATTGTGGGTCAAGTGGCTCGATAGCGCAGAGGCGGTGCGGCTGACCGGCCTGCCCAACAGCCCGTCGAGCATAGCCTGGTCGCCCGATGGCCGCTCGATCGCCTATACAATGCTGGTGGAGGATGCCGCGCCATCGCTGGGGTCCGCGCCAGGGAACCGCCCCGAGAGAGCGGAATGGGCCGATCCGCTGCAAATCACCGACCTTGTCAATTTCAGAGCGGATGGCGAAGGCGAATTGACGCCGGGCTTCGAGAAGATTTTCGTCATCCCCGCCATCGGCGGAGCGGCACGTCAATTGACCTTCGGCGAATACCATGACGGTGGCCCGCTCAGCTGGTCGCCAGATGCGAGCACGATCTATTTCAATGCCAATCGCAATCCCGATTGGCAGATCGATCCGGTCGAAGGGGATATCTGGGCGCTCGATGTCGCCTCGCTTGCCCTCACCCGTCTGACCAGCCGCGACGGCCCCGATTTCGGAGCGCAGGTTTCACCGGACGGTCGGCACATCGCCTATGTCGGGTTCGACGATGCGGGACGCGCCTACGAGAATACCGAGCTCTATGTGATGGATGCGGATGGAGAAGGTCGGCGCATCCTGACGGACAATTGGGATTTCAGTGTCGCAGCATTCGAATGGGACGCGGATTCGCGAGGCATTTACGTCCAGTATGACGAACGCGGCGAGACCAGGATCGCGCGCATCGCACTGAACGGCTCGGTCGACACCGTTGTTGAGGGCGTATCGGGTGGAGGCCTCGATCGCCCGTACACCGGCGGCAGTTTCTCGGTCGCCGACAATGACACCATCGTCTTCACCGGCGGGACCGCCACACGACCACCCGAAGTGAAGGTCCGGGATGGCTCAGACACGCGCTACCTCACCAATCTGAATTCAAGCCTGCTGGCCACCAACGCGCTTGGCGAGGTACGCGCCATCAGCGTCCCGTCCAGCTTCGATGGGAAGGAAATTCAAGGCTGGCTGACACTGCCCCCTGGTTACAGCGAGGGCACACGCGTTCCACTGATCCTTGAAATACATGGCGGCCCATTTGCCGCGTATGGGCCGCATTTCTCGACTGATAACCAGCTTTACGCCGCTGCCGGTTACGCGGTGCTTTCGGCCAATCCGCGCGGGTCGACCAGTTACGGCGAGGATTTCGCGCAAGCAATCGACAAGGCCTATCCCAGTCAGGATTACGACGATCTGATGAGCATTGTCGATCGCGCCATCGAGCTTGGTGTGGCCGACCCCGATCGGCTGTTTGTCACCGGCGGATCGGGCGGCGGCGTGCTCACCTCCTGGATTGTGGGCAAGACCAACCGGTTCCGCGCGGCCGCTACGCAAAAGCCTGTCATCAACTGGACAACGCAGGCGCTGACAGCGGATGGCACCGGCTATTTCGGCTTGTACTGGGTCGGCTCGCGCCCGTGGGAGAACCCGCAGAAGTTCTGGGACCAGTCACCGCTATCCCTGATCGGCAATGTCGAAACGCCGACTTTGGTGGTGGTCGGAGCCGAGGATTATCGCACGCCGGTTAGCGAGGCGGTCCAGTATTATTCCGCGTTGCAACTTGCAGGGGTACCGACCACGCTTGTGCGGGTTCCTGGTGCCAGCCATGCAATCACCGCCCGCCCATCGCAGAGCGCGGCAAAGGCCTCCGCCATCCTCGCATGGTTTGAACGCTATGCCGAAAGTTGGGAACCCGGTGATGAGGATGGCGGATCGTAAGCCGACTCGCGCTGCGCACGAACCGCGTTGGCGCTTGCCAAGCTAACTGGACCTCGCGAGTTTATGCGATTGTCGTTGCCCGCAGCGCCCCTTGCCACGAAGATCGCAGCACTGGGCGAGAAAACGCAGCGGCAGGAGATTACGATGCTAACCGAACTGGCGATCGGGACGGCGCTGGTACTTGCAACGGTGATGTTTCACGGCCTCGGGCTAGGTTTGCTGTCGCATCTGCTCAATGTGGAAACGCGCAAGCAACGCGAACGGCACCCCGATCCGCTTACCATGCGGGGCATCGGCTTTACCCTGCTGATCGTAATCGGGCTGTTCGTTTTGCACGGGATAGAAATCTGGTTCTACGGGATCGTCTACCTAGCCCTCGACGCGATACCCGACCTGCGCACGGCGATCTATTTCTCGTCGATTACCTATGCGACGATCGGATATGACGACGGAGCCATCGCGGATCAGTGGGCGCTGATCGCAGCGATCGAAGGGATCAACGGAATCCTGCTACTCGGTTGGTCGACCGCGTTCTTCATCACCGTTGTCACTAGAGTCGGCCCAGGCCGACACAACTGATCGGACAAGTCGTTAGCAAAGCGAGGCTCGATCGCGTGGCGCGTCTTGGCGCTCCGCAATCGAGCATTGCCCGCGCTGCGATCAGGGGCGAACCTGCCCGTCCCCGCGCACGACATATTTGAAGCTGGTGAGCTGTTCGAGTCCAACCGGTCCACGCGCGTGCATCTTGCCGGTGGCGATGCCGATTTCCGCGCCCATGCCGAATTCGCCCCCGTCAGAGAACTGCGTCGAGGCGTTGTGCATGACGACGGCGCTGTCGATCTCGGTCAGGAAGGCGCGCGCTGCGTCCTCGTCCTCGGTGAGGATCGCATCGGTATGGCCTGATGAATGCTCGGTCACGAAGTCGATGGCGTCTCGCAGATCGGCAACGACCTTGATGGAAGCCATCGCGTCTAGATATTCGGTGCTGTAATCGTCATCACCGGCACGCTCGATCCGATTGTCGATCGTGGTCGAGGCCTCATCCCCGCGGAACACGCATTCAGGCATTGCGTCGATAAGCTTGGGGATGACCTTTTCGGCGACCGCCTGATCGACGACAATACTCTCGGTCGCCCCACAAACACCCGTGCGACGCAGCTTGGCGTTGCGGATTACCGAGACCGCTTTGTCCAGATCAGCGGCGGCGTGAATGTAGCTATGGCAATTGCCATCAAGGTGCAGCAGCGTTGGCACCTGCGCCTGGTCGCGGACCAGTTCCACCAGCGAGCGTCCGCCGCGCGGGATCACGAGGTCGACATACTCCACCGAGCGTAGCAACTCCGCCACCGCCTCGCGCGCTGTCGTCCGCACGGTCTGAACCGCTTCGCGCGGCAGTCCGGCGCTTGCCAGACCAGCCTGCATGCAGGCGACGATCACGCGGGTCGAATGGCGGCTCTCCGAACCGCCGCGCAGTATCACCGCGTTGCCGGATTTGAGGCACAGCGCACTCGCATCCGCGCCGACATTGGGGCGCGATTCATATATCATGCCGATGACGCCGATCGGCACCGCGATCCGCTCGATCTTCAGGCCATTGGGCCGCTCAAACGTCGCGAGGTTGCGCCCAACCGGGTCGGGCAGGGTCGCGATCTGGTCCAGCGCATCCGCCATCGCAGCAATCCGCTCTTCATCCAGCATCAGGCGGTCGATGAACGAATCGGGCTTCTTGCCGCGCACCCCTTCGATGTCCTTGGCGTTCGCTTCGATCAGCTCGTCCGTCGCCTCCCGCAGCGCCTTCGCCGCTTCGGTAATGGCGCGGTTCTTCTCGTCGGTCGTCGCCTTCAGAAGCGCGCGCGAAGCCGCACGTGCATTTGCGCCAAGCTGGGCGATATGCGTCTGCACATCAATGGATTGATCGGTCATAAATAGTCTCTCTTCGTGTATCTTGTGGCGCTGACGATCAGCGCAGTTCGACAGCGCGCTCGTAGGCCGCTTTCGTGGTGTTGCGTAACAGTTCGCTCAACGTGCCTTCGCCATTCAAGGCATCGAGGCCCGCTGCGGTGGTGCCGTTCTTGCTAGTCACCGAATTGCGCAGTTCTTCCAGCGAAAGATCGCTCGATCGGGCCATGGCGATGCTTCCTGCCAGTGTGCCGAGCACCATATCGACCGCTTCGGCTTCCGAAAAGCCCAGCCCGACAGCGGCCTCGACATAGGAACGCGCCAATTCGAACGCATATCCCGGCCCCGATCCCGCCACGGCGGTGACGCGGTCAAGCTGATCTTCGTTTCCTACGGTTACGACGGAACCGGCACGCTTCATCATGGCCGTCGCGTGAGCGATCTGATCATCGCTTGCATCCTCGCTTGCGCAAAGGCCGCTGACACCGGCGCCGATCGCTGCCGGCAGATTCGGCATCACCCGCACAACGGGACGTCCGCCACTTGCCCGCTTGAGCCGCGAAATTGAGCAACCCGCAGCTATCGACAGGATGTAGCCGGTATCGGTGAACGCTTCGAGATAATCGGGCAGGATCGCGTCGATCATCTGCGGCTTGATCGCGACGACGATGACATCGAAGGTCTTGCCATCAAGCTGTGATCTGTCGCGAAATAGACCTGTGCCATCAGGCGCTTGAGACAAAGCCGGATCGACGATCGTAAAGGTTTCATCGCCGCTTTTCCAATTCTCAAGCAGGGCACCGCCCATCTTGCCGCATCCGATCAGTAATACATCCACTTTAATTGCTCTAAATGCCTCTCGTTATTCAGAAACTCATGTTGTCTTGCACCGATCCCGATGAATACCGCCTTCGGCATCAGAGCTACGGGTCCACCACCGGGCATGCTGTTAATTCATTCGAAAAAGTTTCAGCTTACCGGTTGTGCAGTGCAGCATAAGCAATTAGATGCGTTGCAGATTTTTTCAAGGAAATTCCCGAGGCTTGTTTTGGATAAGAAAACCCGTTTGGTAGTGAAAGTCGGCTCCGGCCTGCTCGCGAATGCAGATCGTCTGACACCGAGATTTGCGTTCATGCAGCGGCTTATGGAGGACATCGCGAGGTTGCGCGATGAGGGGTATCAGGTCATCCTGTGCTCGTCCGGCGCGGTTGCCCTTGGGCTTAACGCGGTGGGAACCAGACCTGAAGATGCCGGCGTGAATGACAAGCAGGCTGCAGCCGCGTTTGGAATGCCGCTGCTCCTGAATGCCTACAAGCAGGTCGGGCACGAATTCGGCTTCGAGATCGCGCAGGTTCTTCTGACGCTCGGCGATTTCGAGGATCACCGCCGGTTCCTCAACACGCGCAACACCGTCAATCGCTTGCTGAAGTCAGACATCATGCCGATCGTCAATGAGAACGATTCGATCACCACCGAGGAAATCCGGGTCGGCGACAATGACCGTCTTGCTGCGAAGATCGCGCAAATGGTCGAGGCCAATCATTTCATCATCCTGACCGGAGTAGATGGCCTGTACGATCGCAACCCCTCCGATCCCGAGGCCAAACTGGTCGAGGAACTTCGCGATGTGAGCGAATATATCGACGCGACGAAAGGCACCAGCACGCTTGGCACGGGCGGGATGCTTACAAAGCTGCAGGCCGCCAACATGGCGCAAAACTCCGGTTGCGAAACCTACATCGCAAATGGCGAAGCCGATTACCCGTTGTCATCGGTTCTGCGCGGTGAGCGCAAGTGCACGCGCTGCATCGCGCACGAGCAGCCCGACACGCTGTGGCAGACGTGGCTGACCGATCGTCTGCAAATGGCGGGAAGCCTGGTCCTGACCGAAGAAGCCGCCGCAACCCTTGGGCAGGGTGGACCGATCCACCGCAGAGATGTGATGTCGATGGATGGCGAGTTCTCTCGCGGCGATGTCCTGCACATATACGATCGCACTGGCACCGAGCTTGCTCGGGGCCTGTCCGACTTCACGGCGGAGGAAACCCGTACGCTCATCAACAACAAGGATTTTCCCGCTGACCAGCTGCTCGGTTATCAAACCCATGCCGAAATCATCCGGCACGAAAACATGGTGATGGTGGAAGACCGACACCTGCCTTGGGAAACCCCCACGCCGACAGAGAATTCGCAAGAGGCCGTCGGCTGAACGTACCGCACGAGCCGCTGCTATCAGCGCGGCTCCGGCTCCACTGCCCGGCGATACAGGTGCCACGTCGCGTGGCCGAACACCGGCAGCACGACCAGCAGCCCGACAAAGGCGAGTGCGATAGTGACGAACAGGGCAATTGCGATGATGAGCGCCCAGATCAGCAGGATGCGGGTATTGCCTGCGAACATCCGCAGGCTGGTCGCGATCGCGGTCAGGAAGTCGATGTCGCGATCGACCAGCAGCGGCAGGCTGATGACCGTTACCGCGTAGAAGGCGAGCGCCATTACCCCTCCAAACAGGCTTCCCACCACGAGCATCGCGATCCCTTGAGTGGTGAGCAGGAATGCCAGGCTTTCCGACCCGGCCCCCGCTTCGGCGAGGAAGATTGCCGAGATCGCATGCGCGACGATCACCCAGAAACCGAATGCCACGAACACGAGCACGCCCATGCTCAGGATCTGTTCGTCCCCCCGCCCGCGAACCGCTCCCAACACCTGGCGCCAGCTGGGCGCGAGTCCCAGTTCGCGTCGGCGGCTCACTTCGTAGAGCCCGACCGCGACGAACGGGGCGAGGATCGGAAAGCCTGCCGCCGCCGGGATCAGCCAGGCCATTTCTCCACGCATCGCGAGCAAATAGGTGAGCAGAATGCCCGAGACGGTGAAAATCGCGGCGAAGAACAGCCCGAATTGCGGCTGCGCCTTGAAGTCTCCCCATCCCGCCTTCAGCGCGGCAGTAAGGTCGCTGGCTCGCAGCGGCGGCGCCAGAACGACGGGTGCGGGGCGGGACGGCTCCAGCGTGGTCACGATCGCATCCTCCTGCGGCTTACGCTAAACCATTTCGCCCTCTCGATCAAAAGCGATAGCCCACGCCAGCGCTGAACACCCAGGGATCGAGATTGTGCTCGGTCTCGATCACCAGGTCATCGCCTGCAAACCAGCGCGCGGTCGTGCCGATGAAATAACGCTTCGCATCCAGCGTGATGCCAAAGCCATCATCGCCCACCGGCACGTCAATTCCCGCTTGAAGCGCGACGCCGAATTCGTCCGAGAGGTCCGTATCGGTAACGCCCAGCGGCAGGGTGGCTTCGCCCGGTTTGTCGCTCAGCCAGATGAAATAGGCAGGCCCCGCCCCGACATAGGGTTTAATCCCGCCAACGTCGAAATGGAGCTTAGCGGTGACCGTGGCGGGTAACAGCAGCGCATCGGACACAAGCTCGGTGCCTGCCGGAAAGCCGGAGACGGTATCGACATCGTGCTGGCTCGTCCCCGCGATCGTTTCGATCGAGAAATTGTCGGTGACGAAATACTCGACCGCGAGAGTGGGGACGTAATTGTCATTGGCTTCCGTGTCCGTACCGGCGGGCAATCCCACCGCATCGACATTGACCGCTTCGATCTCACCATCGGGAAGAACACCGGTGGCGACCAGTTTGACCTGGATTTCGCCGGCGCGATCCTGTGCAATGGCGGGAGAGCTGGCGAGCAAAATGGCAGCGCAGGCAAACAGGTATTTCATCGTCTCGTCTCTCGGCGACAGCAGCGGCCACCCATCGCGGCCAGGTTCTTGCTGCGCATGTTCGCTTTTTTGCACTGTCAGGCGCTCGTTACATTGATGCCGATCAAACGAAGCGTGATGAAACTGCGCGGTTGATAGGCTTCGAGGATCGGAGTAGGCACAAACCTGCTGCGTGCATTTTGTGCATGGGCGATGATCCGACCCGACTGTTCGGTTTACTTGACACTTATCTCGGGTCTGAAAACCGAGACCGGCCGCCGGGTCGGTTTGACCTGGATCAAAGACGATACGTGGCTTGGTGCGTAGGACGCGCGCCGACGAAATGAGGTCATATCATGGAAGCAGTTGTCGGACGGGTGGGCATCTGGGCGCTAGTCCTGCTCGCCGCCATTATCGCCATCGCCGGAGCGCAGGATAGCGGGTTCGCCATTCACATGGGCATCATCGCGCTGGTGGCGGTGATCCTGATCGTGGTGACGGCGCGCAATTACGATCCGCTGAGTGCGGCACAGAGCATCTTCAGAATGCCGCCCGGACCTTCACGTTATGACGACGACGTGGTGCGTTGGGGCGTCATCGCGACGATGTTCTGGGCCCTCGCCGGGCTGCTCGCGGGCGTTTACATTGCGCTCCAGCTCGCCTTCCCGATCCTCAACATTGAACCCTATCTCAATTTCGGACGCGTGCGTCCGCTCCATACCTCAGCGGTGATCTTCGCGTTCGGCGGCAATGCGCTTCTGGCGACCAGCTTTTACGTCGTGCAGCGCACCTGCCGCACGACGCTCGCCTTTCCCGGCCTCGCCCGGTTCGTGTTCTGGGGCTATCAGCTCTTCATCGTGCTGGCGGCGACCGGCTATTTGCTCGGGATCACGCAATCGAAGGAATATGCCGAGCCGGAATGGTATGTCGATCTGTGGCTGACGGTGGTCTGGCTCGCCTATCTCGCGGTCTTCGTCGGCACGATCCTGCGCCGACACGAGCCGCATATCTATGTCGCCAACTGGTTCTACCTCGCCTTCATCGTGACTGTCGCGATGCTGCACGTGGTCAACAACCTGTCGATGCCGGTCAGTCTGCTGGGATCGCGCAGCTACTCGGTGTTCGCAGGCGTGCAGGATGCGCTGACGCAGTGGTGGTACGGGCATAACGCGGTCGGATTCTTCCTCACCGCCGGATTCCTGGCGATGATGTATTACTTCGTGCCCAAACAGGCGAACCGGCCGATCTATTCCTATCGCCTGTCGATCATTCACTTCTGGTCGCTGATCTTCCTCTACATCTGGGCCGGGCCGCATCACCTGCATTACACCGCGCTGCCCGATTGGGCGCAGACGCTGGGCATGGTGTTTTCGATCATGCTGTGGATGCCGAGTTGGGGCGGTATGATCAACGGGCTGATGACGCTCAACGGCGCGTGGGACAAGGTCCGCACCGATCCGATCATCCGCATGATGGTGATGGCGCTCGCATTCTACGGGATGAGCACGTTCGAAGGGCCGATGCTGTCGATCAAGGCGGTGAACAGCCTGTCGCACTACACCGACTGGACCATCGGGCACGTCCATTCCGGCGCGCTGGGGTGGAACGGGTTGATCACCTTTGCCTGCGTCTACTTCCTCGTCCCGCGCCTGTGGCAGCGCGAGCGGATGTATTCGCTGCGCATGATCAACTGGCACTTCTGGCTCGCGACGCTTGGCATCGTTTTCTACGCCGCAAGCATGTGGGTCGCGGGCATCACCCAAGGTTTGATGTGGCGCGAATACGGCTCCGACGGGTATCTGGTGAACAGCTTCATCGACACCGTCGCAGCGCTCCACCCGATGTATCTGATGCGCGCATTCGGCGGACTGCTCTATCTCTCGGGCGCGGTGATCATGAGCTACAATATGTGGATGACGGTTGCCGGGCATCTGCGCGAGGAAGCGCCGATGGGTGACACGCCGCATGACGAGGCCGCCGATCGCCCGATCGCGCAACCACAACCCCGCCCTGCCGCTCAGGCCGAGCCGGCAGAATAGGAGCCATAGCGATGAGCAAAACCTCACCTGAGGGTTCCAAGACCCCCGAAGGCTCCCCGCCGAGCGCTCCGCCAAAGAGCGTGTTCGACAGCCACAAGAAGGTCGAGAAGAACGTGACCCTGCTGGCGGTCGCCACCTTCGTCACCGTCGCGATCGGCGGCATCGTCGAAATCGCGCCGCTGTTCTGGATCGACAACACGATCGAAGAGGTGGAGGGAATGCGTCCCTACAGCCCGCTCGAACTGGTGGGCCGCGACATCTACATCCGCGAGGGATGCTACACCTGCCACAGCCAGATGATCCGACCGTTCCGCGATGAGGTGGAGCGCTATGGCCACTATTCGCTCGCGGCGGAGAGCATGTACGATCACCCCTTCCAATGGGGCTCGAAACGCACCGGACCGGACCTTGCGCGCGTGGGCGGGCGGTATTCGGATGAATGGCATGTCCAGCACTTGAAGGATCCGCGCAGCGTGGTTCCGCAATCGATCATGCCGAGCTATGCGTTTCTGGCGGACACGCCGCTCGAAATAGCGGACGTTTCCGCCAACCTCACCGCGCTTAACCGGGTGGGCGTGCCCTACAGCGATATCGATATCGAAATGGCCGAGCAGGATCTGTTCGCGCAGGCCGATCCGGACATAGACGCAGGCGACCTGACCCAGCGCTATGCCAAGGCGCAGGTGCGCGATTTCGACGGCGACCCGTCGCAGGTCACCGAAATGGACGCGCTGCTCGCCTATCTCCAGATGCTGGGGACGCTGGTCGATGTCGACAGCGCCGCTGCCCAGGCGGAACTCGCGGAGACGGCCCGATGAGTTTTTACGAAACCCTGCGCCACTTCGCCGACAGCTACTGGCTGGTCTTCATCTTCGGGGTCTACCTGCTGCTGTGCGCCTGGCACTTCCTGCCGCGTTCACGCGAAGGGGTAGAGAAAGCCAAGCATTCGATTTTCAAGGAAGACGATCATGGCTGACAAAAGTCGTATCGACGAACCGACCGGCACAGAATTCGTCGGCCACGAATGGGACGGGATCGAAGAGCTCAACACCCCGCTGCCGCGCTGGTGGCTGTGGACATTCTACGCCACGATCCTCTTCAGCGCCGTTTATGTGGTTCTCTATCCCGCTTGGCCCCTGGTCGAGCGCGCTACGGCGGGCGTCCTGGGCTGGTCCAGCCGTGGCGAACTGGTCGAGGAGATGGGCCGCGCGGACCTTGCGCGGGCCGGAACGTTCGAGCAGATCGCGGCGACCGACATCACCAAACTACCTGCCGATCCCGACCTGATGGGTCAGGCGATCGCTGGCGGCGCGGCGGCGTTCAAGCAGCACTGCGTCCAGTGCCACGGCGCGGGCGCGGCGGGCTATGAGGAATTCGGCTACCCCAATCTCAACGATGATGACTGGATCTGGGGCGGCGAGCTGGCGGAGATCGAATACACGTTGACCCACGGCATTCGCTGGGAAGGGTCCGACGAAACCCGCTCGAACTACATGCCTGCATTCGGTGATGTGTTCGATGCAGACCAACTCGACGCGATCACGCAGCACGTCCTGTCGCTGAGCGGAAAAGCCCAGTCCAACGCAACCGGTGCAGAGCTTTATGCGCAGAACTGCGCGGCATGCCACCAGCCTTCGGGCGAAGGTGATCAGATGCAGGGCGCCCCAGCGCTGAACGACGCGATCTGGCTGTATGGCGATGATCCCGCACAGGTCAGCCAGCAGATCGCCTATCCCCGGCACGGCGCGATGCCTGGCTGGAGCGACAAGCTCGATCCGGTGACCATCCGCATGCTCGCGGCCTACGTCCATTCGCGCGGCGGCGGTGAATATGCAGGCGAAGCGACCGACGAGGTCGCGCCCGAGACGGGCGAGGTTGCGACGGACGAAGTCGCAGTCGCGCCGGAGGATGGAGGCGATGGTCAACTCTGACACCTTGGCTTCCACGAACGGCGAGGCAGGCGGGCGCGACTGGGGCAAGGCGCTGCCCTCCGCCAAGGCTGATCCGATCGCCGCAACTGCCCGCCACGCACCCAGCCAGCCGCCGCCCGAGCTCTACGAAAAGCGCAAGAGCGTCCATAACAAGCGTATCGACGGGCCGTTTCGCCGCTTCAAATGGCTCGTGATGTTCGTCACCCTGACGATCTATTACGTCACACCGTGGATTCGCTGGGATCGCGGGCCTTATGCACCCGACCAGGCGGTGCTGATCGATCTCGCCAATCGCCGCTTCTACATGTTCGATATCGAGATCTGGCCGCACGAATTCTACTACGTCGCAGGGCTGCTCATCATGGCGGCGCTAGGCCTGTTTCTCGTCACCAGCGCAGTGGGGCGGGCGTGGTGCGGTTATTCGTGTCCACAGACGGTCTGGACCGATCTGTTTCAGCACGTGGACCGCTTCATCGACGGCGATCGCAACGCGCGCATCCGGCTCGACAAAGCGCCTTGGAACGCGGCCAAGATCACGAAGCGCGGTGTCAAATGGTCGATCTACCTCATCATCAGCCTGCTGACGGGCGGTGCGTGGATCCTTTATTTCGCTGATGCGCCGACCTTGTTCCGCGATTTCTTCACGCTCGAAGCCTCGCCGGTGGCCTATGTGACGGTAGGTATTCTGACCTTCACGACCTTCTGGCTCGGCGGATTCATGCGCGAGCAGGTGTGCATCTACATGTGCCCTTGGCCCCGCATTCAGGCGGCGATGCTCGATGAAAAATCGCTGATCGTCACCTACAAGGATTACCGCGGCGAACCGCGCGGCAGCCTCAAGAAAGCCAAGCAGCATCCGGACGAATACGGCGATTGCATCGATTGCCTGCAATGCGTCGCAGTTTGTCCCACTGGCATCGACATTCGCGAAGGCCAGCAGGTCGGCTGCATCACCTGCGCGCTGTGCATCGACGCGTGCGACAAGGTCATGGCCGATATCGGGCGTCCACGCGGGCTGATCGATTACGCGACGCTGGAGCAATGCGAAGCGGAAGCGGCAGGCAAGTCGACCCATTCGACCTGGAAGGCCCTGCTGCGCCCGCGCACGCTGGCCTATTTCGCGATCTGGGGCGGGATCGGCGGCGCGATGCTGTTCGCGCTGGGCACCAGGACGCATACCGAGCTGACCGTCTCACCCGACCGCAATCCACCCTTCATGCTGATGAAGGACGGCACGATCCGCAACGCCTACACGCTGCGCCTACGCAACATGGAAGCGCGCCCGCGCGACATGGAGGTGGCGCTCGCCGGTCTTCCGGCTGGCTCGCTAATGTGGACCGACCGGATCGGGGCGGAACAGGCGGCGTTCCAGCAGATCATAACAGTTCCGGCCAACGAGACGCGGATCGTGCGCGCCTATGTCACCGTGCCTGCAACGAGTACGGTCGACGAGTTCGCCTTCCGTCTGACCTCGCTCGACGAGCAAGGCGAAAGCGATATTGCCGAAACGACCTTCGCCAGCCCGACGAGCCAACCATGAGCACCCAGCCCGACAAGGCGCCCTTCACCGGCAAGCACATGGCTGCAATCCTGGTCGCGGGGTTCGGGGTCGTGGTTACGGTCAATTTCTTCATGGCGAGCCTCGCGACAGGCGGATTTCACGGCGTGGTCGTCGAAAACTCCTATGTTGCCAGCCAGAACTTCAACGAGTGGCTCGACGAAGCCGAGCGCAACCGCGCGCTGGGCTGGGAGGCGCAAGCGATGCGCGATGATGCCGGGCACGTCGTTGTGCGGACCGAGGGTGTTCCACCCGATGCGTCGCTGAATGCCGAACTGCGCCGACCGCTGGGCACCCGCGAATACGCCGATCTCAACTTTGTCTCGCAAGGCGCAGGTGTGTGGCGGTCCTCCGTCCCGATCAAGGATGGGCGCTGGACCATTCGCTTGTTTATTGAAGCGGGCAATGAGCGTTGGGCGCAGGAAAGCGAGCTGCCGTGAACGTACCCGCCACCATCTCGGATGCGGGCGCCACGACCACCACGCGCTTCGCCGTGCCGGGGATGCGCTGTGCAGGATGCATTGCGAAGATCGAGCGGGAACTGCCCAAGGCCGACGGGATCGCTGCGGCGCGCGTGAATTTCTCCGCCAAGCGCGTTGCGATCGAACACGCCCCGGCGCTGGGCGACGAAGCGTTGAGCGAGCAGCTCCTGAAACTCGGCTTCGAAGCGCAGCCGGTCGAGGACAATCCGCTGGGCGGAGAGGCGTCAGAGCGCAAGCGCCTGATGCGCGCGCTCGGGGTTGCGGGATTTGGCATGATGAACGTCATGCTGCTGTCGGTCAGCATCTGGTCAGGCGCGGAAGGCACGACACGCGAGCTGTTCCACTGGCTGTCCGCGCTGATCGCGCTGCCGGTGATCGCCTATTCGGGCCGCCCCTTCTTCGCGTCGGCCTGGATGGCGCTCAAATACAGGCGCACGAATATGGACGTACCGATTTCGATCGGAGTGATCCTCGCGACCGCGCTCAGCCTCTACGAGACGATCACCGGCGGCGAACACGCCTATTTCGAAAGCGCGGTGATGCTGCTGTTCTTCTTGCTGGCGGGCCGCGCGCTCGATGCGGAGATGCGAACGCGGACGCGGGCAGGCATCGGCGCGCTGCTGGGCCGTATGGGGAAAAGCGCCAGCGTGGTCGGCGCCGATGGCCGAACCAAGCGCGTCCCCGCCGCCGAGCTCAAGCCTGGCATGCTGGTCGTCATCGCCGCGGGTGAGGCGCTGGCGGCGGATGGCGAAGTGATCGAAGGCACCAGCGCGATCGACAACGCAATGCTGACCGGTGAAAGCGCACCGGAACCCATCGGAATCGGGAGCGCCGTTCACGCTGGCGCGCTCAATATCTCAGCGCCGATCCGGATGCGATTGACCCGGACTGCGGATGACACCGCGCTCGCCGAGATCGCTCGGTTGATGGACGAGGCCGGGCAGTCGCGCAGCCATTATGTCCGCATCGCCGACCGCGCGAGCCGCGCTTACGCGCCGATCGTGCACACGCTTGCCGCGCTGGCCTTCGTCGGATGGGTGATCGCCGGGGCAGGCTGGCACCAGTCGCTGGTGATCGCGATTGCGGTGCTTATCATCACCTGTCCGTGCGCGATGGGGCTGGCCGTGCCGACCGCGCAAGTCGTTGCTTCCGGTGCGCTTTTGAAGCGCGGCCTGCTGGTGAAGGACGGCAGCGCGCTGGAACGGCTGGCCGAAGTCGACATCGCGCTGTTCGACAAGACGGGCACGCTGACGCTGGGCGAACCGCGGCCCGATATCGCAGCGCTCGGTCCGAACCAAAGGTCTGCGGCGCTCGGACTTGCGCAGAACAGCCGCCATCCGCTCAGCCGGGGTCTGGTCGATGCGCTGCGGCGCGCTGACGTCGAACCGGCGACGATCGAGGATGTCGAGGAGCGTGTCGGAGAGGGGCTGAAGGGGTGCCTAAGGGGACAGAACGTGTCCTTGGAGCGCGCAAAGGGCGATATAGCGGGCATCGCGACGCGGTTGCGGATAGGTGAGCGGGAATGGACGATTCCGTTTGGCGACGATCTGCGATCCGACTGCACGGAAACGCTCCAGGCACTGCGCGACATGGACATCGAGGCTAGCATCCTGTCGGGCGACCGAGCAGCCGCAGTTGAAGCAGTCGCCGACGATCTTGGTCTGCCAGCGCGCGCCGCCGTTTCGCCGCAGGACAAGCTCGCCACACTCGAAGGCTTGCGCGATGCGGGGCGCAAGCCGCTGATGGTGGGCGATGGGCTGAACGATGGTCCCGCCCTCGCCGCCGCGCATGCCTCTATCGCACCGGGCAGCGCGAGCGATGTTAGCCAGCAAGCAGCGGATGCGGTGTTCGTGGGCGAGAAGCTGATGCCGGTCGCGCTCGCAGTGCAGGTCGCGCGGCGCACGATGGCGGTGGTGCGGCAGAACTTCGCGTTTGCCATCGGTTACAACGTGCTGGCCGTGCCACTCGCGCTGTTCGGGTATGTCACCCCTCTGATCGCCGCGATCGCCATGTCGGTCAGTTCGCTGGTGGTGGTCGCCAATTCGCTGCGGCTTGGGCGGAGTGCGAAATGACGGGCCTTGCCTTCCTCATCCCCATCGCGCTCGGCATGGGGCTGGTCGGGCTTGCGGCGTTCTTCTGGGCGATGCGCAATGGCCAGTATGAGGATATGGACGGCGCCGCCAATCGCATCTTGATCGATGAGGAGGACGAGGAGGCATGAAGGCGTTGGCGTTCCTCGCTCTGATCCCGCTCGCAACCGGACCCGCCCCGGAGGAGCAGCGCGTGCTCTCGGTCGCCCTGTGCAATGGCGGAGAGATCGAGATCCCGCTCGATGACGATCAACCCCATCGCGAGTGCCCGCAACAGGCCTGCCACGCTGCATCATGCCGGGAGAAACACCGGCGGAGCAGTTGAGCGCCCGCTATTTTCAGGCCAGCGTTTGATCCAGCGCAAAGACGCTCCCGACCCTTTCCCTTACCACACCTCGCATGTGGCCATATCATCCCGAGCTGCTCGAAACGCCCGTCCCGCGTTACACGAGCTATCCGACCGCCGCCGATTTCGGCGCGCTTCCCGCAAACGCGATTGAACGCGCGATCGAGCGGACCACGGGCGATCTGTCGCTCTATCTACACATCCCGTTCTGCGAGAAAATCTGCTTCTACTGCGGTTGCAACACCGGCGCTGCGGGTCGGCGCGAGCGGGTGGAAAGCTATCTCGCCGCGCTCCATCGTGAGATCGCATCGGTCGCGGCGCGGCTCAATCCGAATACGCACATTCGCCGAATCGCATTCGGCGGCGGCAGTCCCAATGCCATCGAGCCGCGCGAATTTCTCGAACTCGCAGACGCGCTGCACCGCAGTTTCTCGCTGTCCGGCACCGAATGGTCGATCGAGCTCGATCCCCGCTCGATGAGCGCCGAATGGGGCCATGCGATCGGCGAGGTCGGCATCACCCGCGCCAGCATGGGCGTGCAGACCTTCGCGGCGCACTGCCAGACAGCAATCGGGCGCGAGCAGGACGATGCGCTGATCTGCAACAGCATTGACTGGCTGCGCGCAGGCGGCGTGACCTCGCTCAATTTCGATCTGATGTATGGCCTGCCGCACCAGTCCCGCGGCGACCTAGCCGACAGTCTCGAATACACAAGACTGCTCGGCGCGGATCGGATTGCGGTGTTCGGGTATGCCCACGTCCCGCACATCGTCTCGCGCCAGAAGGTTATCGACGCGAGCGCGCTTCCGGGACGTGACGAGCGGTTCGCCATGGCGCGCGAGGCGTATGACTACCTGACCGGCGAAGGCTACGAAGCGGTGGGCTTTGACCACTTCGCCCTACCGCACGACTCAATGGCGGTCGCGACCCGCAACGGCAAACTGCGCCGCAACTTTCAGGGCTTCACCGACGACCAGTCCGATGTCCTGATCGGCATGGGCGCGTCTGCCATCAGCGGCTTTCCCGATCTCATCGCGCAGAACGAGAAGAACAATGGCCGCTACCGGATGAAGTGTTCGCAAGACCTGCTCTCGGCCAGCGATGGCATCGTCCGCTCCCCGCAGGATCGCCTTCGCGGGCAGATGATCGAGGCGCTGCTGTGCCGCAGCGAAACCGAACTCTCGCCATGCATGTTGACGCAAGTGAGAGACCGGCTCCAGCCCTTTATTGAGCGCCGCCTCGCCAAGATCGAAGGCACGCGCCTTACCATCACGCCCGAAGGTCTGCCCTATGCGCGGGTGATTGCCGCGCTGTTCGATTCCTATCGCGAAACCGCGACCCGGCGGTTCAGCTCGGCAATCTAGGTCTCGCACCTTGCGGGAGGTATGCTAGGCGGCGGCTCGAATCCTTGAGCCCACCGGAGAGCCGCCCTCTATGAAAACCCGCGCCGCTGTCGCCTTCGAAGCGAAGAAACCGCTCGAACTCGTCGAACTCGATCTTGAAGGGCCAAAGCCGGGCGAAGTGCTGGTTGAGATCATGGCGACCGGCATCTGCCATACCGATGCCTACACGCTCGATGGTCTCGACAGCGAGGGCCTGTTCCCGAGCGTGCTCGGGCATGAAGGCGCAGGGATTGTGCGCGAAGTCGGCCCCGGCGTGACTTCGGTGGCGCCCGACGACCATGTGATCCCGCTCTACACGCCCGAATGTCGGCAATGCAAAATGTGCCTGTCGGGCAAGACCAATCTGTGCAGCGCCATACGCGACACACAGGGGCGCGGGTTGATGCCCGATGGCACGTCTCGGATGAGCTATCGCGGCGAGGCCATTTACCACTACATGGGCTGCTCGACCTTCTCGAACTTCGTGGTCCTGCCCGAAATCGCGGTCGCCAGGATCCGCCGCGACGCGCCGTTCCAGTCGGCCTGTTATGTCGGCTGCGGCGTGACCACCGGGGTTGGCGCGGTGGTCAACACCGCAAAGGTCGCGCCGGGCGATAATGTCGTGGTCTTCGGGCTTGGAGGGATCGGCCTGAACGTCATTCAGGGCGCGAAGATGGCGGGGGCCGATCGGATCGTCGGAGTCGATATCAACCCGGCCAAGCGCGAATGGGGCGAACGTTTCGGCATGACCGACTTCGTCGATCCGCGCGAAACCGCAGACGTTGTCGCGCATCTGGTCGAGATGCTCGATGGCGGTGCGGATTACTCCTTCGACTGTACCGGCAACACCGATGTCATGCGTCAGGCGCTCGAATGCTGCCACAAGGGCTGGGGCACCAGCATCATCATCGGCGTCGCCGAAGCGGGCAAGGAAATCGCGACGCGGCCCTTCCAGCTTGTCACCGGGCGCAACTGGCGCGGCACGGCGTTCGGCGGCGCGAAGGGCCGCACCGACGTGCCCCGTATCGTCGACTGGTACATGAATGGCACAATCGCGATCGACCCGATGATCACGCATGTGCTGACGCTGGAGGACATCAACACAGGCTTCGACCTGATGCATTCGGGCGAGAGCATCCGGTCGGTGGTGGTCTACTGATGGAAACCGTCTCCGAAACACGCAGCCACGGCGGCACGCAGGGCGTCTATCGGCACGCATCCGAGGCGACCGGCACCGACATGACCTTCGCGGTGTTCATGCCCGATCATGAGCCGGACGAGACGCTCCCCGCGATCACTTTCCTGTCGGGCCTCACCTGCACCCATGCGAATGTGATGGAAAAGGGCGAATACCGCGCCGCCTGCGTTGAGAACGGCACAGCCTTCATCGCGCCCGATACTTCCCCACGCGGCGACAACGTTCCCGACGCCGAAGACGAATACGATTTCGGCAAGGGCGCAGGCTTCTACCTCGATGCCACGCGAGAACCGTGGGCGAAACACTACCGGATGCGCAGCTATATCGAGGAGGAATTGCCCCGCCTCATCGCCGAGAATTTCCCGATCGATCCCGCGCGGCAGTCGATCGCCGGCCACTCGATGGGCGGGCACGGCGCGCTGACGATCGGTTTGCGCAATCCCGACCGCTATCGCTCGGTCAGCGCGTTTTCGCCGATTGTTGCGCCGTCGCTGGTGCCGTGGGGCGAGAAGGCGTTTAGCCGCTATCTGGGGGACGACCGCGCGACATGGCGCGAATACGATGCTATTGCCTTGATTGAGGACGGCGCGCACCCGCCGCCAATGCTTGTCGACCAGGGAACGGCCGACCAGTTTCTCGAAGAGCAATTGCAGACCGAGCGACTGATCGACGCCTGCAAGGCCGCCGGGATCGATGCGGATATTCGGATGCAGGAGGGCTATGACCACTCCTATTTCTTCATCTCCACCTTCATGGCCGAGCATGTCGCCTGGCACGCAGGGCACTTAAGCGCTGGTTAGCCGCGCCTAGCGGTCGATCCGGCAAAACCGCCCGTCGAAGAATGCAAGCGGCGGCTCATCCTGACCCGCAAGGTCGAGATCGGCCACTTCGCCAAGGATCATCGTGTGGTCCCCGGCGGGATAGGTCGCCCAGCGCGTGCACTCCACGTGCCCCAGTGCGCCTGCAACCACCGGCAGCCCACCGCGCAAGGTGACGAAATCGTCGCTTCGCAGCTGGCTATCGGCGCGCGAGGCATAACGCATGGCGAGATCCGCCTGCCCCTCGCGCAGGATGCTGATCGAGAACCGCTCCGCCCCCGCATAGCGATCGAACTGGCTCGAGGCGTTCTGCAGGCTCCAGCTCACCAGCATCGGATCGAGCGACACCGATACCAGCGAATTGACCGTCATGCCCGAGATGCCGGTTTCCCCGGCCTCTACAGCGATTACGCACACGCCGGTCGCGAACCGACTCATCAGCGCGCGGAATTCCGCAACGCCGGGCGCCTCGCTGGTCGATACGTCGCGCAATTTCAACTCCCTCGTGGAGGGCTGGATGGACCGGGGTGGCGGCCCCGCGCGTTCGACCAGCGCCATTGGTTTGTCAATGCAAGGCGATGAAGTGGTGAGAGAGGCCCGCGGCTGCAAGCCCGATCCGCCGCGATAGGGTCTTTCGTCCACGCTTCTGCGCCGCTAGCAAGGGTCAAGCATGAGACGCTGCAACAAGGAACGACAATGGTGATCGATCGCGTCAGTGCCGCGCTCAAGGACTTCCTCAAACAGGAAAGCGCCGGCGGCATCGTGCTGATGGCCGCCGCTGCCCTCGCGCTCATCATCGCCAACAGCCCGCTCGCGCCCTTCTATTTCGATACGCTGGCGACCAAGCTCAATGTCTCTTTCGGAGCCTTTGCGATCGACAAGTCGCTGATCTTGTGGATCAATGACGGGCTTATGGCGATCTTCTTCTTCCTCATCGGGCTGGAAGTGAAGCGCGAGATCGTCGACGGGCAGTTGTCGAGCTGGAACAAGGCCTCGCTGCCGCTTGCCGCTGCGATTGGCGGGATGGCGCTGCCAGCGCTGGTGTTCGTCGCCTTCAACTGGAATTCGCCCGATACGATCGGCGGCTGGGCGATCCCGGCGGCGACCGATATCGCCTTTGCCCTCGGCATCCTCTCGCTGCTCGGTCCGCGTGTGCCCGTCGCGATGAAGGCGCTGCTGCTCGCCATCGCGGTGATCGACGATATCGGCGCGATCACCGTCATCGCGCTGTTCTACACCTCCGAAGTCAAGGTCGACATGCTGCTCGCAGGCGGGGCGATGCTGGCGCTGCTGTTCCTCGTCAATCGCTACCGCGCGAGCACGGCGATCCCCTACGTGCTGCTCACCGTCATCATGTGGGTGTTCGTGCTCAAGAGCGGGGTGCACGCGACGCTGGCCGGAGTAACGGCGGCGATGATGGTGCCGATGACGGCGCGTGACGGCACGCCGCTGCTGGAGAACATGGAGCACGGCCTGCACAAATGGATCGCCTTCGTCGTCATCCCGATTTTCGGGTTCGCCAATGCCGGGGTGAGGCTGATCGGCATTTCGCCCGCCGACCTGCTCGCTCCCTTGCCGCTGGGCATCGCGCTGGGCCTGTTGATCGGCAAGCAGATCGGGATCGTCGGCTTTGCCTGGATCGCGGTGAAATCGGGATTCGCAAGCCTTCCCGAGGGCGTCGGCTGGCGGAAGATCCACGGGCTGTCGCTGCTTGCCGCAATCGGCTTCACCATGAGCCTATTCATCGGCAATCTCGCCTTTGCCGATCCGGCGCAGGTCGATGCGGTGAAGATCGGAGTACTGGCCGGATCGCTGGTTGCGGCGCTTTCCGGGTACTTCCTGCTGAAGGCGGCGCTGCCCGAACCTGGTAAAGGCGAAGCGATGGCGGGCGAAGCGCAGGCTGCGGAGTGAGCGCGGACCGCAAGCCCGCCACCCGCAGCGTTCGCGTGAACGATGTCGCGCTGACCTATTACGAATGGCGCGGCCCGCCGGGCGATCAGCGACCGCCACTGGTCTTCGCCCATGCCACCGGCTTTCACGCCCGCGTGTTCGATTCGATGATCGAGCACTTCTCCGACCGCCGCGTGCTCTCGCTCGACCTGCGCGGACATGGCCGCAGCGAAGGCGGGCCGATCGACGATTGGCGCACGATGTCGGGTGATGTCACCGCGTTTCTCGACCAGCTCCGTATTCGCCGCGCGGTGGGGGTCGGGCATTCGATGGGCGCGCACACTTTGGTGCAATGCGCTGCCGACCTGCCTGAAGCCTTCAGTCGGCTGGTGCTGTTCGACCCGGTCATCCTCGCGCCCGAATTTTACGCCGCCGACGCCGCGCTCTACACCTCAGACGCGCCGCATCCCGCGATCCGGCGCAAGCGCGACTTCGCCTCACCGGAGGAAATGATCGAACGCTTCTCTTCGCGCGATCCCTATCGCCTGTTCGACCCCCGCGTGTTCGAGGATTATTGCCGATACGGCCTCAAGCCGCGTGAGGATGGCGGCTACGAACTCGCCTGCACACCGGAAACAGAGGCGAGCATCTACGCCTCCAGCCGCAGCAATGACGGCATTCACAAGGCGGCGCAGCGGGTCGAGGTGCCGGCACTGGTCGTGCGCGCGAAGCAGACCGATTTGCAGGATTTCAAGAGCTCGCCAACCTGGTCCGCGCTCGCTTCGATCATGCCACAGGGCACGGATCTGCACCGCCCCGACCGCACCCACTTCCACCCGTTCGAAGACCCCTCCGATGCCGCGCGGATCGTCGCGGAGGCGATAGCGGATTAGTCCGATGCGGCTGCCAGAATATCCGACAGATCGCTGCGCGCCTGTTGGAGGTCGGAACTGGAAGGTCGCGCCATATTGCGCGTGATCAGGGCGGCGAGCGCGCCGTAGAACTGCCTCAACTGATCGTGCAGCGGATTGTCCGGCGCAACGCCGCTGGCGAGCCAGGTGACGATCCCGTGCGCCCGCGTAAGCGGTTCGCCCGGCGCACGGCCCGAATTGCGATCGAGCGCCAGCAACGCCTGACCCAGCGCCGCGACCGCCTCTTCCAGACAGATGCGCGTCAGATCGCGACTTGCCGACGCGGCGATCCGCGCATCAAGCTCCACACGGCGATAGGCGTCGGCAGGATTGTTCGAGAGCAGGTGCATTTCTTACCGCCGCTAGTTCTGCGTGTTCCAGGCGTCGATCTGCTGCTGCAGGAACGACAGCGTCGATTGCGAGCTCGACACGCGCCGTTCGGCAGCGGCCAGTTCGCGGGTCAGCCGCGTGCGCAAGCTCTCCTGCTGCTCCGCGATCCGCTCCAGCCGATCGTCATTGCGCTCGACCTGCGCTTCGTAGCGGGCGACCGATCCGCCCAGCGAACCGGGATCGGAACGCAAGGTGTTGTCACGCGCCAGATTGTCGATCGTCGCGAACACGCCGAAGGGGCCGGTCGTGAACATCGCCGCTGCGGCATCGGGGCTTTGCGCAAGCGTCGCATTGAGTCGCTCGGTGTCGAGCCGGAACGTGCCTTCACGCGTGATCGAAAGCCCCAGATCGGCAAGTGTACTCGGTTCGCCATCGGCAGCGCCCGGCATGACGACTTCGTTGGTCAGGCGCTGGAGATCGCGCTTCAGCTCGCGCGCGCCCGCATCGTTGCCGAGCGTTCCACCCACCGCCGCCGCTTCCTGTACGAGCAGGCCGGCGAGATCGTTCAGCGCGGCGACGAAGTCTTCCATAACCGCGGAGATCGCGCCGCTATCGTTGGAGAACCCGATGGTGGTCGGCGCGCCGGGATTGGTCGCGGTGAGCGTAAGCGTCATCCCTTCGGGCAGGCCTGAGACGGTGTTGCTCGCGCTGGAGAGCGCAACGGTGTCGAGCTCGAACAAGGCGTCGCGCGAAGACTGGCGCAGCTCGCCCGTATCGCTGGCGGGGTTCCAGGACAGGTATGACAGATCGCCCGGCTGCGCCGTCGGAAGCAGGGCGGCGCTCTCGCCTTCGATTACGAAACCGCTTGCCGCGCCATCCTCACCCTTGAGGACGAGTTGCGCGCCATCCGGGCCGTTCGCGACATAGGCGTCGAGCGCTCCGCCGCTTTCCCCTGCGATCCGGCGGGCCAGCGAGGCGAGCGTCTCGTCCGGGCCGACGCTGAGTTCGAGCGGTACGCGCGCGGTATCCTCGGCGAAGCTCGCGCCATCGACCGTGCCGAACCGGATGCGCAATGTACCCTCGCCGACCAGCTCGTCCGCGTCCGTGTAGCCATTCGAGACCAGCGTCTGCCCCTGCGCCAGCTGCGTGACTTCGAGCGAGTAGGTGCCGCTCGGCGTAACGCCGGGCGTGGTCGCGACCTGCGCAACCGATGGGTTACCGATCTGCGCGCGCGGGGCGAGATCGCCGTTGCGCACCCGATCGCCGAGCGCGCTCGCCAATTCGCTCAGCGAACTGCGGATCAGCGACGCTGCTGAAATGCGCGCTTCGAGGGCTTCGTTGCGACCCGTCAGCGTGTCGCGGCGAAAGGCAAAGGTCGCATCCGAAAGATCGTCGGCCAGCTTGATGAAATCGACGCCGCTGCCTGCGCCAAGCGCCGAGATGATGGAAGAGCCGGGATTGTCCATGAGTGATTGAACGGTCGCGCGCAGCGAAGCTTAAGCGGAGCGCTCCGGCTTGCCATCCGCATCGAAACGCAGCGCATCGGGCACCTCCACGCAGGGGCTGCGCGGAGCCTCACCCCGTTTCAGCGCGAGCACGAATGCGACCAGCGTCGCGATTGCGGCGTACAGCTCCTCGCGCACCATCTGGTTTGCCTTGGTCGTGAAGTAGATCGCGCGGGCGAGCGATGGATATTCGAGCACCGGCAGCGCCTGCTCACCCGCCAGATCGCGCATGGCGAGCGCGGTTTCCCCGCGGCCCCGGGCAAGTACCACCGGTGCCGGAGCCAGCGCGGGATCATAGGTCAGCGCAACGGCGAAGTGCATCGGATTGACGACGACGAATTGCGCGTCCTTCATTGCGCCTGCGACGCTGCCGCGCGCCAGGTCGCGCTGGCGCTGGCGGCGCTGCATCTTGACCTCGGGCGAGCCTTCGGCCTGCTTTGTCTCGTCGCGCATCTCCTTTTGGCTCATTTTCAGGCGTTTGTTGCGCTGGAACTGTTGCAGGGGATAATCCACCACCGCGATCAGGATCAGCCCCGCGATCAGCATCGCCGCCAGCACGCCCGCCGCATCGAGCGCGAACGCGATCTGGCCCTGCAAAGGCCCTCGCCCCAAGCCGATGATCGTCGGGATATTCGACGACATCCACACCCACGCGATCGTGCCGAGACAGGCGAGCTTGAGCAGGCTTTTACCCAGTTCGATCAACCCCTGCATGCCGAATATGCGCTTCAGCCCGCTGACCGGGTTGATGCGCGAGCCCTTGGGCTGCGCGTTCTCTGGCACGAACCGCCCCTCGCCCAGCAGCATCTGCGCGCCGACCGTCATGGCAATGACTGCTAGGCCCAGAACAAAGATCGGCGGCAGCAGCGCTTCGGCTGCGTCGGTGAATCGGCGGGCCGGGTCAAAGCCGTCGAGATGGGTGCGCTCGAACACGAAGCTTGCATGCGCGACACGGGTGAAACCTGCCTCGAACCACGACCCGATCATAGCGAACACCGCCGCGCCAGTGGCGATTGCGGCGGCGGTCCCGACTTCCTTGGAGCGCAGGACATCGCCCTTTTTCGCCGCATCGCTTTTCTTTTTTGCGGTGGGCTCGAACCGCTTTTCGCCGGTGTCTTCGTCGCTCACACGGCTCCTCCCGGCGTGAACAACGCTGCCGAGCGTTCGAGCGTCACGGCCAGCAGCGCGGCGAATTGCTCGATCACGATCGGCATCACAACGATCAGCGCGGCGATCCCGGCCAGCACGCCTGCGGGCAGACCCAAGGCGAACAGGTTGAGCGCCGGGGCGGAGCGCGAGATCACGCCGGTAACGACCTGCACCGCCAGCAGCACGATCACCACCGGAAGCGCAATCGCGGCGGCCACCGCGAACCCGTATCCGGCAAACATCACGATCTCCCGCGCCGCGACTTCGCCCAGCGCGAAGGAACCGGCGGGCAGCACGCGGTAGCTCTCGATCAGCAGCTCGAACCACAGCAGATGCGCACCCAGCGTATAGAACAGCAGGGTAAGCAGCAGCCCGAAATATGTGCCGAGCGCGCCGGACTGCGCGCCGCTATTGGGGTCGATCGAGGTGGCGATGGCAAGGCCCATTGTGCCTGCAATCTGCTCCGCCGCGATCAAAGGCACCGCAAAGGCGACCTGCAACAGAAACCCCAGCGCGGCGCCGATCACCGCCTCCTGCACCACCGCGAGCACGGCGGCAAAGCTCATCATTTCCGGGAGCGGCGGCAGCGGCAGCCAGGTCGCGGTGAAGACCGCAAAAACCAGCGCAAGCAGCGCGCGAAGCTGTGGCGGGATCGCCATGCCGCCCACCATCGGAGCCGCAAGCAAAGCCGCGCCGCAACGGATCGAGAGGAACAGGATCTGCCACAACTGCGCCTCCAGCCCGGCGAACCCGAAATCGAGGACATTCATCGGCCGAGCCTCGGCACCGCTACGCCGTCGTCGCCTGGATCTGCGCGACCTGCGCGAAGATCTCGCGCATGAAGTCGCCCAGCAGCGCCATCATCGTGCCGCCCAGCAGGACGAAGACCAGCGCGATGATCGCGAGCTTCGGCACGAAGGTCAGCGTCTGTTCGTTGACCGACGTCGCCGCCTGAATGATTCCGACCACCAGCCCGACCGCGAGCGCGGCCAGCAATACCGGTCCCACGATTAAGGCGGTGACCCACAAGGTGCGGTCGGCGAGCGCGAGGAGTTGGGCATCTTCCTGCATGGCGGCCCTTTCAGACGAAACTCATCGCGAGGCTGCCCATCAGCAGCGCCCAGCCATCGACCAGCACGAACAGCAACAGCTTGAACGGCAGCGAGATGATGGTCGGCGACAGCATCATCATGCCAAGGCTCATCAACACGCTCGCGACCACCAGATCGATGACAAGGAACGGCAGGAACAGCATGAACCCGATCTGGAATGCGGTCTCCAACTCGCTGGTGACGAAGGCCGGGAGCAGGATCGAGAACGGGATGTCGTCCGATCCCTTAAACGCGCCGACGCCTGCAATATCGGCGAACATGACGAGGTTCGCCTCGCGCGTCTGGCCGAGCATGAAGGCGTGGAACGCCTCGCCCGCCTGCGCGATGGCGGCATCGGCTTCGAGCAGGCCAGCGGCATAGGGCTCGATCGCGCTCGCATTCACGACCGAAAGCGTGGGCGCCATGACGAACAGCGAAAGGAACAGCGACAGCCCGACCAGCACCTGCGTCGGTGGAGAGCCTTGCAGGCCCAATGCCTGGCGCAGGATCGACAGCACCACCAGAATGCGCAGGAAACTGGTCATCATCAGCACCAGCGCGGGCAGGATGGTGAGCAGGCTCATCACCAGCAGCAACTGGAGCGAGAAGCTCAAGGGCGTGTCGGCACCGTCCTCTCCGGTCTCACCCAGCGCGCGTTCGAGTGCGCTGCCGATGCCTGGCGCTTCGACGGGGGCGGCGAGAGCAATCTGCGGCGCGGCGATAATCAGCAGCAGAACTGCCAAGCGCACGACATTCCGGCGCATCACGCGGTCCCGGCGTGGTTAGTGCCCGGCTCTCCAAGAGACTCATCTGCGGGCATAGCCCGCGCTTCCGCTTCGCCGAGCCGCACCAGTCCGGCGCGCGAGCAGCCGAGCAGGATTTCGCGGTCATGGAACCGCACCACCGCCAGCTTCAGACCCGGCGCGAGCAGGTTGGTCTCGACCAGTTCCACGCTGCGGCCCTTGCCGTGCTGACCACCGAAGCGGCTCTGCATCGAACGCGTCAGCTTGAGGCTCAACCAGATCAGCGTTGCGAGCAGCGGCAGCAGGACCGCAAGGCGCAGGAAATACTCGGCCATCATGCTGGCGGTTCCGCTGGCGAGGGTTGTGCCGCTTCGGCCTCGGAAGGCAGCTCGGTATCGATCCGGCTCGCCGCCTTCGCCTCATCGCCTGCAAGGCTGACGATGCGCAGAGCGAACCGTCCGTCCTGCGCCACGACTTCGCCGCGCGCGATTGTCCGGCCATTGGCGGTCACATCGAGCAATTCATCGGTCAGCCGGTCGAGCGGGACGACGCTGCCCTCGCTCAAGGCGAGCACGTCCTTGAGCGGCATGTCCGTTTGACCCAGCTGCACGGCAAGGCGGACGGTCACATCGCCGAGGCGCGATAAAGCGGAAGTCGACCCGGTCATGCGAAAGCGCCTTTGTCCTGCGGATCGGTCGCGGGGCCGGAGCGACCAGTCAGCCGCGTGACGCGTAGCGCCATGCGGTTTTCGACCGTCCCGACCGTGCCGCGCGCGAGCACTTCCCCTCCGGTCCGCAACGGTAGTTCATTCGTGATCGCCAGCGGCAATTCGTCGCCCGGCGCAAGTCGGTCCAGCCGATCGAGCGAAAGGTCGATTTCGCCCAGCACTGCCTCCAGCGGGAGCGGCATCGCACCGAACGTTTCGCTGACCGCGCGCTGTTCGATGCTTGGCGCGGGGCGGCGCGAACGCTGCGCCGAAAGGCCCGGCATCAGGCCCTCAAGCCGGTCATTGGCAACGGCCAGCAGCGCGTTCCATTCGGCAAACGGCCCGATGCTGAGCGACAGGGTGAAGCAGGCGATTTCCGCACTCGCGCCGAAGGGCTTCAAACGGGTCGCGCTTTCGCTGCGCAGCAGGACATCGCCGCGCGGGCTGTCGGCTCCGTTCACCAGCGCCAGCACCTGCGCAATCGTGGTGGCGACGCGTTCGACCAGCATCGTCGCCGATCGCGGCAATTGCGACGGCGGGTCTTCGGGCAGCATGCCTTCGCCGCCGAAAGACGCATCGGTCAGCGCAATTGCAGTCGCATGGTTCAGCGAAAGCAGCACGGTCTGGTCGCCCTCCCCGCACCGCAGCAGGCTGTTGACCGCGACCGGGCCGATCTTTTCGAAGACCTGCGATCCGCCGAGCATTTCCGGTTCGGCAAGGCTCGCCTGCAGCTTCCCGCCCGAAAACAATTGCCCAAGCTCCTGCGCCAGTTCCTGCGCGACATCGCGCCGCCATGCCGCAAGATGTTCGGCGCGATCCTCGGGTCGAGAGCTGCGCCGGGTGAGTTCGGCGCAATGCTGAGCCACGGGGCGCGAGCGCGCGAAAGTTGCCGCCATGTTCATTGGACGAGGAACCCCTTGAAATGCACAGCGTCGATGCCGCCGAAGCCCTCATTACGTTCGAGCACGGCGTTGATCGCCTTGGTCAGCCTGTCCGCCAGTTCGCGGCGGCCTCTCCCATCATAAACAGCGTCTTCGGGCGTTTGCGCCAGCTCCGCGAGGATGGCGGAGCGAATGGCGAGTTCATGGCCCTTGACCCACATCAGCACGCGCCCGTCGCGCCGGGTCGAAACCGCGATGTCGACCTGGATCAGCGCAGGCGTGTCGGCGAGGTTGGAGGTAAAGCTGTCCGCAAACCCGTAATAGGCCGTGCGATATTCGCTCCCGCCCTCGCCATGGATGACGACGAAGCCGCTATCCTTCCCATCAGTGGGCAGGGGGTAGGGATCGCTTTCGCCCTTGCGCACGAAGCCGGGCAGATCGGGCCCAGCATCCTGCGAACCACCTATCAAACCGGCAGCAAACGCGCCGTATGCGCCGCCCGCACCCACGCCGAGCAGAACGAGGCCAGCGAGCGCGATCTTGATGATCCCGCCTTTGCCCTTGCTCTGTGGGATTTCCGCCGTGTTTTCATCACCGGACATAAGTTACTTCCTCGAAATTGCGGGTCGGCGCTCAGGCAAACAGGCCGCGCGAACGGTCCTCGTGCATGTCGCCGGGCGCTGGGTCGGTTCGGAGTGCGGGTTCGGCTTCGTCCCGCTCGCTTTGGCCCGCGTATGGTTGCTGGGATGCTTGCCCTGACCCTGTGGATGACCCGTAGCGCTGGTCCGAACCGCCGCCCGGTCCGGACCAAGCGCCACCATTGGTGTTAGATCCGCCGCCACTGGAAGAACCGTTGCCGTGACCCTGATCGCTTCCGCGCGAACCCGAGCCGGAGGCGCTTTCGGCAATCGGCGCAATCGCCCGCTCGGCCAGCGCGGCGTGGACGGCGGGGGCGAACGCCGGATCGCGCGCGGCGAGAGTTGCGCGCAAGTCGTTTCCAACCGCTTCGAGCCTGACCGTCACTGCACCGAATTGCTGGTGCCGAAGCGTCATCTCGGGCTGTGCGAGACGCCCGTTCTCGCGCGTCTGAACGAGTTGCTCGATAGTGCTTTCAATCTGCGGGGCGAGCCGCGCATTCGCGACCGGATCGGTGGTCGCAGAGGTGGGCTGGGATGGCGATCCCGGCAACGGCGATGACGGCGCGGGAGCGGTGGGGGATGGCGCAGGTTCCGCGGTCGTTCGCTGCACGGTGGGTGCGTCGATCGTCGATGGCTTGGAACGCGCCTCGATTGGCAAGAGCGATGGCGCGAGGCGAGTCGCACGGCGATCGGGTTGCGGATCGACCTGTTCGTGGCTCTGCGCTTGGGCTTGGCTCGCAGATGCTGCCGTGAGTTTCGCGGGGGGAGGCGCAGCCGGGCTCCGGGCAAAGCGACCCGCTAGCGGCTGACTCGCATCGGCCATCGGTATTGCTTTGGAGAGCGATGCTTCCGGCGGGTCTACATCCGGCGGCGTCATCGCGATTGGTCGCGTCGTGGCTTTAAGGTCGGCATTCCCGCTCGCTTCAGCGGCTTGGGGCTTCTTGGCCAAGAAAGCGTTTAAGCCGGTCAGCTGAGGCGTTGATTTGGAGGCCTGCCCCGATCTTGCGTCAACAAACGATGGCGTTTCTGCACCGGCGGCCTCTCCGTGTATCGAAGTTTCGCGAGCCGTTGGCTCGTCCAATGAGTTAGCCATTTGCGCCATGGGCATTGTCTGGAGCGGCACAGGCACTGTGCTCGCATCCACCGGCTGAGACGAGCGCGACAGCGCGGCGAGTTTCGGTCCGACCTCGACCGCTGTCACCGCGGGCGGGTCTTGAGCCGCGAGCGGGATCGACATCACTTGGTCGATCGGATCGAGTTCCGGCAAGATGTTGCCGCCAACCGGTGCGGGATTGCCGTCAGGTGCCCGATCAATGGTCTCGGCCAAAGGTTGCTCCGATGGCGAGCTGGTGTCAGTCATTGTCTCGCCATCAAGCAGCGCGCGGAAATCCGCCCCTGCACCGTCTCCAAAGCGCCGGACGCCGACAAGTCCGCCGGTCGCGATATCCGACTTCGGTCCAGTCGGCGCGGCGCGGGGGGGATCGGTAAAGTTCGGGATCATCGACGAGACCTTTTCTGGCGGACAGCGGGGCCATGCTCACCACCGCCTGTCTGGTTCTGCAAGCCGCGTGCCAATTGCGTCGGAACCGGCGCCCGCCGCCGCTCCTCGACTTCGCGAAGCGCTCCGCGTGCATCACTGAGCCTATCTTCAAGACGCTGCGTGCGCGTGTCCGCTCTGGCGAGCGCCTCCGCGTGCCGTCCCGCCTGCTCGGTCGCATCCACGCAAGCCCGCTCGGCTTCGCGGGCCAGCGCTTCGAGCGCACCTGCGAACTTGGCAAAGGTGCGCAGGCTTTCACCATCGGTGGCGGGCGAGGCCGTGCGGCTTACGTGGGCGAGCTCGCGGCTTCGCGCTGCGAGCTGGGCGCTGCGCATTTCTTGCGAAGCCGCTTCGGCCAGCGCCGACAGTGCCTCGCGCCGCGCGACGCGGGCCAGCATTATCTGGCGATCCACCAGCGCAACCTTACGACGTTCACGCAAGTGCCGTCTCGGTCTCGCACGGAGCCATCAGCCGCTGCAATTGCTCGAGACTGTGTGACAGCGGCACCGCCTCCCCGCGCCGCTGGGTCAGAAACGCGTCGATCCGCTCCTCATCGCGCAACGCACGGTCGAGCTGCGCGTTCGATCCCGCGCGATAGGCGCCCATCAGGACCAGATCGCGATTATCCTCGCGCACCGAAATCAACGCACGAAGCTGGCGCGCGTGCTCGGCCATGTCCGGATCGACCAGATCGTCCATGACCCGGCTGAGCGAGGCTGGAACGTCGATCGCGGGATAGTGCCCGCGCTGTGCCAGATCGCGCGAGAGCACGATATGTCCGTCGAGGATCGCGCGCGCCGTATCGACCACCGGGTCGGTCGTATCGTCTCCGTCGGCGAGCACGGTGTAAAGGCCGGTCAGCGCCCCGCCCGAGCGCCGCGATCGTCCCGCGCGCTCGACGAGCCGGGTGATCGCCGCGAGCGCAGAGGGCGGATACCCCCGCGCCGCCCCCGGTTCGCCCAACAGCAGCGCCAGCTCGCGGGCGGCATGCGCGACGCGGGTCAGGCTGTCGAGCACTAGCAGCACGCTCTTGCCCTGCGCGCGGAAATGTTCGGCGATGGCGGTCGCGTACTGTGCCGCGCGAAGCCTCAAATTTGGCGCGTGATCGGCGGGAACCGCGACGACGACCATCCGCCCGCGCCGCGCGCCCGCCATGTGGCGTGCGACGAAATCGGAAACCTCGCGCGCCCGCTCCCCGATCAGGGCGACAACTGTGATGTCGGCCTCGGCATGGCCCGCAATGGTGTCGATCAGCACGGACTTGCCAACGCCGGAACCGGCAATCACACCCAGCCGCTGACCCACGCCCATCGTCGCCAGCGCGTTGATCGCCCGCACGCCGCAATCGAAGGGCACCTCCACGGGCGCGCGTTCAAGAGCGCTTTCGCGTTTGCCGACGATTGGCCAAGGATGCGGGCAGTCGATCCGCGGGCCACCGTCGATTGGTGCGCCCATTGCGTCAACCGCGCGACCGAGCAAAGCATCGCCGACCCGCACCATCCCGGGAGAGCCGACCGCGCGCACCTTCGCCTCGGGCCGCAGCAATTGCGTATCGCCCAGCAGCATCATCAGCGAATGTCCGCCGCGAAAGCCGATCACTTCGGCCAGCGCGTCATCCTGCGCACCCCCTTCGATAGTCCCCAGCGATCCGATCGGCAGAGCGAGTCCGGCAACCTCGACCAGCCCGCCATCGCACGCGACGACGCGCCCGATGGCAACCGGTCCGCTGGTCACGCGCCGCTGTGCTAGCGCGGCGAGTTCGATCTGCATTTGCGCGAGCATCGGTCCGACGTCCTAGCCCCGGATCGCAGCGGCGATGGCGCGGCGCCATTCGGCGGGACCGTCGCTGACCGATCCGTCCGGTCCTTCGAATAGCAGGCCGCCGCGTTCCACCAATGGGTCGGCAAGTGTGCGCCAGCCGGCCAGCCCCCCCGGCTCAAGCGCGGCGAGATCATCGGGATGGAGATGCAGAGCGCATTCTCCTGCCGCCGAGCCAAGCCGTTCAGCAGCAGTCTTGCAGCGGGCCAAGAGATCGTCGGCATCGGGCGCGAAGCTGTCGATTGCCTCGCCGCATAACGCGATCACGGTTTCGCTAAGCTGATGCGCCAGCTCGTCCATCGCAGCCTGGTCAAGGCTCTGGAAGGTCAGACGCAGATCACCAAGCCTCGTCGCCTCCGCTTCGTAGTGCTCGCGGGTTTCGGCGCGGCCCTGTTCGAGCCCGCGCTGAAAAGCTTCGGCTGCCGGATCGGGTTGCTGTGGCTGCTTCGGAGAGTCGATTTCGGGTTCGCTCGGTGCCTCAATCTCGACAGCGGGGCGCGCAACTTCCGGAGCCGCGGTTCGAGCGATGGGAAACCCCTCGACGAACGCGCCGCCCAGCGAAAGCGCCTGCATCCAGCCGGGGCGCTGGGAAACGGGCGCCTCACTCGCGCGCACCGCTTCGATCCAGTCAGACGAACTCGCCATCGTCACCTCCGAGGATTATCTCGCCTTCGTCCGCCAGGCCCCGCGCCAGTTCGACGATCTTGCGCTGCGCCGCTTCGACTTCGCTGCGCGCCATACGCCCGCGCAGTTCGATCTCGTCGCGGATGCCGTCCGCCGCGCGGCTCGACATGGCGGCGAAGAACGCGGCGCGCTGCTCGTCTTCCAGACCCTTGAGCGCATCGACCAGCGTACCGCCCTCGACATCGCGTAGCAGCCGTTCCATCGCCTGCCGGTCGAGCTCGAACAGCATTTCGAACGTGAACAGCTCCTCCTCGATCTTTTCCGCAAGCGGCGGATCGCGCTGAGCGATGGCGGGCAGCACGGTGTTGCGCAGATCGCCTGCGCTCAGATTGATGAGATTGGCCGCCTCGCGCGCGCCGCCCAGCATCAGCGTGCTCGCGCCAAACGTTGCGCCGATGCGCTGCGAGAGCAGCTTGTCGATCATGGTCAGGGCTTCCGAAGAGATTGGGCCGATGCGCGCAATGCGTTCCACCACCTGCGGTTGCAGCGGGTCGGACAGGCCGGAGAGCACCTCTGCGGCGTGTTCGGGATCGAGCAGCAGCAGCAGCGCCGCCAGAACCTGCGGATGCTCCTCGCCGACCAGCTGGAGCAGCACGCTCGGCGCCAGCCAGCGCGCCATTTCGATGCTGCGCGGGCGCGCTTCGGGATCGATCCGCAGCATCATGCTTTCTGCCTTGGTCGGCCCGATCGAGCGTTCGAACAGGCCGCGCAGCTGTCCGCCGCGATCGCGATTGGGGATCACATCGCGCGTGCTTTCTGTGACGAAATCCTCGAGCGCCTCGACCATGCAGTCGCGGTCGACTTCGCCCAGTTCCATCATCGCCGTGCCGAGCCGCTGTAGCTCTTCGGGGTCAAGCCGCGAGATCACCTGCCCCGCATCCTCATCATCGAGCAAAAGGACGAACACCGCCGCGCGGTCGGCGCGCTTGAGCAGAGCAGGGGGCGGCGCGCTGTCACCCAGCGCGTCGGCAGGTTTGGTCTTCACCGCAGCCGCGCTCATGACGTGGCCGCTCCGCGCATCGGAGCGTCGTCCACCGGCGGTTCGAGCATCCGTTGCAGCGCTTCGACCGCGCGGTCCGGCTGCTTCGCGACGAACTGCCGCACGACATCGACTTTCTCGGGGAAATTCGCCAGATTCGGATCGGCGGCGACAGCCTGCAGTTTCTCGGCTGCGACCTTGCTCTCATCGGGAGCCTCCGCCGCGACCGGATCGAGCGCCACCGGCGGAGTTGTCGCGGTCCGCAGACGCGCCATCAGCGGTCGCACGACGAACAGCAGGACCAGCAACACGACCACAATCGGCATCCCGTAGCGCAGCGCCTGCGCAAACCATGTCGTTTCGTAGAAAGCAGGCGGCGTCAGCTCGGTCGCCTCGAACGCCCCGACCACGACCTGGATCTGATCGCCGCGCTCTTCATCGGCCCCCACGGCGGCGGAAACCAGCGTTTGCAGCTCCGCCTGAGACAAAGGCGCAGCGGCGGCGAGGGCGGCGTCGCTGACTGCGACGGCAACCGACAGCTTGACCAGACCACCGGCGCGCTGGCTGGTAACGGCGACTTCGCGGCCCAGCTCAAAATTGCGGGTGGTCGCGCGTTCGACATCGCTCGGCGCGGGCTGGACGGGCGGCGGGTCGGGCGCGCCGTCGACCAATTCGGGATCGGGTGGCGGGGTGTTGGCGGTGACGCCGGGGACGCCGCCGACCGCGCTTGCCATGCGGGTCGAACTGCGATCGGTTTCGCTGCGCAGCGCGCCTTCGCGCTCATAGCTCTCGCGCGCGGCCGTGACTTCGCTCTGGTCCAGCTCGACCTGCACCTGGCTGGAGAAATTGCCATCACCCAGCAGTGGGAGCAACAGGCCGGTGATCTGGCTTTGCAGCTTGGATTCGAATTCGCGCTGCAGGACCAACCCATCGAGCTGTTCGTCGCGCGCGGAGGACAGCAGGCGGCCATTCTGGTCGACCACGCGCACCGCATCGCTCGTCATGCCCGGCACCGATCCGGCGACGAGGTTGACGATCGCCTCTACCTGACGCTGGCTGAGCGAACGCCCGCCAACCAGCCGCAGCATCACGCTGGCGCTGGGCGGATTGTTCTCGCGCACGAAGACGGAGCGTTCGGGCGTTGCGAGATGCACGCGCACCGCCTCGATCCCGTCGATTTCGCGGATGGTGAGCATCAGCTCTCGCTCGCGCGCCAGTCGCAGCCTCTCGCCTTCGAGCGTGCGGCTGGAGCCCAGTGGAATGGCATCGAGCATTTCGCTAGCGCCTTCCGGCGCCGCGATCCCGGCATCGCTCGCGACCAGCATTCGCGCGCGATAGATATCGTCCTCGGCGACCGTCAGAGCGCCAGTGCCATTGTCGATCGCGTAGGCAATGCCGCCGCGTTCGAGCGTTTCGACCACCTTGGCGCGCTCGCCATCGGTGAGGCTGCCGTACAGCGTGCGCTGCGGGCCCTGTGCGAGCATCAGGTACAGCGCAATGGCGGCAACCACCAAGCCGACGGCGATGAGCCCCGGCAAAGCGCGGCGCACAGCAGGCTGTGCCATGAAGGCGGACGCTCGCGCGCGCCAATCGGAAGGCACGCCGGGCATGACGGGAATGGCACCCTGAGCGGGCGCGGGGACGGAGGCGTCGCTCACCTATCAGCTCCCCATCCGCATGATGTCCTGATAGGCGGACAGCAGCTTGTTGCGCACCTGCAGGGTCGCCTCGAACGCAACGCCCGCTTCCTGCCGGGCGAGCATCACCTGTGCGATATCAGTAACTTCGCCGCGCTCATATGCGACTTGCATATCGCCCGAGCGCTGCTGCACCGCGCTCACCTGCTCGAGCGCGCCGGTCAGCATGTCGGCAAAGGGCGTTTCGGGCGTGATCGAGCCTGTGGGCGATGCAATGCCGGTCGCCGCGCGCACCTCCTGCAGAGCTTCGCTGCGTGACAGGACTTCGGCGCGCAGAGCCAGCACCTGCTGCACCGCGCTCGATTGGTTGACCGATCCGACCGCGCTCATGCCGCGTCTCCGGGGATCGTGACCCCGCTCTCGCGCATCGACGCGAGGCGGTAGCGCAAGGTGCGCTCGGAGATATTCAGGGCGCGAGCGGTGCGGGCGCGGTGCCCGTTATTGCTTTCGAGCGCCGTCAGGATCGCGCGGGCTTCGGACTGAAACGCGACGTCGGACAGGGACGGCCCATCAGGACAGGTGCTGGCGGCCATGGCAACCGGTTGGGCTGGCGCATCGAACACAATATGATCGGCTTCGATGGTCGAACTGTCGCCAGCGAGCAGGATCGCGCGGCGGATGACGTTCTCCAGCTCGCGCACATTTCCGGGCCAGGAATGCGCTTCGATCAGGTCGAGCGCGGCGGGCGATAGCCATGTCGGCGCGCCGGCGCGGCTCCCGTGGCGCAGCAGCATGGCGAAAGCGAGCGGGGCAAGGTCACCGCGCCGTTCGCGCAAAGGCGGCAGGCGCAGGGGAAAGACGTTGAGGCGGTAGAGCAGGTCTTCGCGAAAACGCCCTGCTTCCACTTCGTCGGTGAGCGTTCGGTTGGTGGCGGCAACGATCCGCAGGTCAACCTTTACCGGCTTGGTCGCGCCCAGCGGCAGGACTTCGCCCTCCTGCAGCGCGCGCAGCAATTTCGATTGCAGCGCGAGGGGAAGTTCGCCAATCTCGTCCAAGAGCAGCGTGCCGCCACTGGCCGCGCAGAACAGCCCTTCGCGCGCTTCGCCTGCCCCGGTGAAGGCACCCTTGCGATGACCGAACAGCAGGCCCTCCAGCATGGCTTCGGGCATGGCGGCGCAATTCACTGCGACGAAGGAAGCATCGGCTCGCGAGCTCATCCGGTGGATGAAGCGCGCGAACACCTCCTTGCCTGTGCCGGTCGGTCCTTCGAGCAGGACCGGGATATCGCTCGCCGCTATCCGCTCGGCCAGCGTCAGCAAGGCGAGGCTCTGCGCATCGGCAGCGATCGGCCAGCCCCCGCCATTGGCAAGGCCCGCACACGAAATCAGCGCAGCGCGCGCGGTGGCGGGCTTCGCCGGGTCGTAACGAAGTTCAAGCCGCTGCTCGGTAACCTTAACCAGCGCGGGAGATGCGGCGTGATGGAGGTCAATCTCAACCGAAGCAGCCCTGCTGCGCTCGCGAAAAGTCCCGTGGTCGCCCAGCACGATGTGTTCGCGCTGCCAAGTGCGGGCCATCAGACCCAGAACCGGCTCGACCAGACCGGCGTGCTTGTCTGCCGCCTGTTCCTCGCGGACGACGCAAATTCTCGGCGCGGGAATGTCGCTATTTCGGATCGCCGGATCTCGATCAGCCAGCTTGTGAACTTGAGTTTCGTGTTGGACGGCTCGCATCGTTTCCACCTGTTTTGCCCGGTGGAAGCTCTTTGCCGCCCCACGGTCCAAGATGTCGGAAACTTAAGCCCTCGTAGGAGCCCGTAGCTCACTCTCGGCTGATCGCGATTGCGGCGGGGCCAGATTTGCGAGCAGCACACGGATGCGGCCGATCCTCCCCTTAAACATCTTGTCCGGTCGCCGGTCTTGGTTGTGGCAGCGGCATTTTGTCCGCCTGTTCGACAACCACCAGTCCTCACCACTTGGGAGTTACCAATGTCTGTTATCAACACCAACGTCTCCGCCATGCGCGCCCAGAACGCCAGCACGCAGGCCAACGAAATGCTCGGCCAGGCGATGGAGCGGCTGTCCACGGGCAAGCGCATCAATGGCGCGTCCGACGATGCCGCGGGCCTGTCGATTGCGACCGGATTCACCAGCGACATTCGCGCACTCAACCAGGGCGTTCGCAACGCCAATGACGGGATCGCGCTGGCGCAGACCGCCGAAGGCGCGCTCGACGAGGTTACCAACATGCTCCAGCGCGTTCGCGAACTGGCCGTGCAGTCGGAAACCGGCACGTATGACGCCACCGCACGCGGCTTCATGAATACAGAAGTCGAGGAGCTGTCCGCTCAGATCACCGATATCCTCTCGAACACCGAGTTCAACGGCGTGTCGCTGTTCAGCACCACGAGCGGCACCGACGTCACCGTCGATATCGCGATCGATGCCGGTCGCACGGTCGAGCTGACCAGCACGGCGATCGGGCAGGACATCAGCACGACTGCGCTCGATGTCAGCACCGCCGCCGCTGCCACGACAACCATCACCAATGTCGATGCGGCGCTTCAGGAAGTGAACACGACGCGTTCGTCGCTGGGTGCGGGTCAGAACCGTCTGGAATCGGCGATCAACAGCGCGACGACAACCGCGACCAACCTGTCGGATGCGCGTTCGCGGATCATGGACACCGATTATTCGTCCGAAACGACCGCGCTCGCCAAGGCGCAGATCCTGGGTCAGGCGTCCACCGCCATGCTGGCACAGGCCAACCAGTCGCAGCAGAACGTTCTTTCGCTGCTGCGGTAATCCTCCCGCCTGGACAAAAGGAAAGCCCGGGGCCTTTCGGCTTCGGGCTTTTCATGTGTGTGAGAGATAAGCGCGCGGTCTACGCCGCAGCGCCCATTCGACCGGAGACACCTGTCTGCTGATGCTCGACAGCCGGCTTCATCCGCACCGGCTTCAGCACAAATTCGAGCATCGTGGGCTCCTGATCCCCGCTCCGCGGTGGCGCATTCACCAGGACGAAAGCCGACGCATCCGTGCACTCGAACAGGCCGGGCGCATGCTCTCTCGCGCCGTCGACTTGCGTCACGCATTCGCGAGGAGTCGGAACATTGCCCTTGCCCGTGAGGCTCGCCACCGGGGAGCAGGTGACGCTGGCAAGCTCGAACCAGTCGAATACCGCGCCCATCTGCAACGCGATCGCTTCGACATCGGGCGAGACGGGCACGCGCGCTACGATAAAGCCGCCGTGAGTTGCCGACGCCTCCACCATGCTGCGCGACCCTTCGGTCTTGCCGACATGGAGCATGGGGATCGTCAGCTTCTCATCGGTCGCATCGGTATAGGTCAGACCCAGCGCAAAGCGTTTCTGCACAAACAGCGACAGCCGCATATCGATGCTTTCGCCAGCCAGCTCGGCGGGCAGAAACATGCGCTGAGCGCCCTTCATGTAGAACAGCCCGCGGCGTTGCAGGCCCTCGCGCGCCTGCTTGGGATCGAACAGGGCAAGCATCCGGTCCGAGCCGAGATTCACATCGTGTTCGAAGGCGCGCAGCACATCGAGTTCGGCAGGCTGCGGGATGAACAGGAAACGCGAAAGCACGCCCGCCGCGCCGCTGCGCCATGCGGTGTGCGCGTGGTGATCCTCGCACCGGATGATGGGCGGGTTGTGCGCGGCTTTGGCGAAGCGTACCGCGCCCGCTTGCACCCGGTCGCGCACTTCGCTCTGCGCGCCCTTGACCGTGCTCGCCGTGCGGACCGGATCGCCCGCATCGGCGTAGTCGACTACCGATCCCAGCTCGCACGTCGCAAGCTGTTCGATCACCGCGACATTGCCGCATAGCGCCTCGAGCCATTCGGGATCGAAATGCTGCGCATCCAGCATCCCCGCCTTGTCGAGACCGGTCGCGGCTTTCTCGCGCAGCAGCAGATAACGGCCCGCGACATGCACACCGAATGCCTCGCCAAGCAGCCCGTCGATCCGATCCTGCGCCGATCCGTTATAACCCAGATCAACCAGCATCAGCGTATCGCCCGGCTGCGGATCGCATGCAGCACGCACATGCGCAATCAATCGCCCTCCCCGTTCGCGGGCGCGGCGAGCGGTGAGCTTTCGGCGTCGTCCGGCCTTCAATTCCGCATCGAGCCTGCGGCACGCATCGGCCAGTTCGGCCTGGCCCTCAGGCGCACCGACGATGCGGTCGATCTCGTCTTCTTCAAGCAACATCTGCCGCGCGAGCGTCGACGGATTCAATCCGAATTCGAGCGTGCGCTGGCGTTCATAGGTGTCGCTATCGGCCAGCGAGGCGGCGATCGCGGTGAAGCGGCTGATTTCGACCCGCGCTACACTGCCCGCCTCGCCCCCGGCGTGGTGGACCAGATGCGGCAAGTGCCCGTCGCGCAGCATGAACAGCCAGTGCACTGTTCCGCCGCGCTCGCTGGCCAGCGTTTCCGACTCACCGCGCAGCCAGAGGTCGAACGCGGTGAGCACCGGGCCGAGTACGGTGGCGCCAAGCGCCTGCGCCGGATCGTCGATCTGCGGTTCGTCCTGCGCAAGCAGCGCGCGATGCGGCTGGAGGCCCCGAACACCCCGCCCGCGCTCCCCGATCATCTGCTGGCACGAGCGTTCGAGCCGCAATCGTTGCTGCGCGGCCTTGGGGAATTGGTCCAGATGCAACGCGGGAATGCTGAGCGCGCGGGCGCTGTCATGGTCGGCGACCTTGTTATCGCCGATATGCAGGATCGCGCGCGCATCGCATTTCATCGCGCGCATGACTTTGCCAAGCAGGCCCTGCGACTTCGACAGCCCCGCTTCGGACGATACGAACACTCGGTCGATCAGGCTTGCGACGTCTTCGCCCGCAGACCGCGCAATCAGCGTGTGCAATTGTGCGGCATCGAGATAGGTGTCCGACACGATGATGACCGAAAGGCCGCGAGCCTTGGCTGCGCGCATCAGGTCGACGGTCGGCGCGAAGGCGAAGCAGGCCCGCGCCTCGGGCTCCAGCTCCGCCTCGATCGCTGCCCCCCGTTGGGCAATGGAGGCGTTCGGCATCGCCTGCGCGTAAATCGCCTCCAGCCCCACTTCGGATCGCGCGCGCAGCACGCGCTCGGTTTTGCGCGCCATTTTTTCCGCGACCATCCGCTGGCCCGGCAGAACGCCCGGCAGCGCGGCAAAAACGTCAGCCGGTGCATGGCAATCGCGCCACAGCAACGTGTCGAAGCAATCGAGCGAGAGGACTTCGATGCCCTCGGGCGCGCGGTTCAGCGCCAAGGGCAATTCATGCGGAAGAATGGTTTGGGTCATCACGGATCGGCCTCGGCTCAAAAATGTCAGAGGCGATTTCGTAAATCGCGATGATTACCCGCTCCGCACCTTAAACCTCGGGACGAATGCCTAGGGCCTTATGTTTCGCTGCGGTCGTCCGTCCTAGCGCCGCTCGCGACGCCGCTCCTGCTCGAGCAGTAGCAGCGATATGCGACGGTTGCGCGGATCGGCGGGGTTGTCCTCGATCAGCGGTTCGGTGTCGGCCACGCCCTCGATCCGGGCGAACTGGCCGGTCTCGATCCGGTTCGCGATCAGGGCCTGCCGCGTCGCTTCGGCCCGTCCGGCGCTGAGCGACCAATTGTTCGCCACCACTCCGTCACGCCAGGGGAGCGAGTCCGTATGACCGCGCAGGATCAGTGGATTGCTCTCATCGGCAAGCACTTCGGCGATCACGGTCAGCAATCCGCGCGCGTCTTCCGTCAGGATCGTGGTGCCGAGCGTGAACATCGAGAAATTCGCATCGTCGACCAGATCGATCCGCACACCGTCCGGCGCGCGCACCACTCGCACCTGCCGAGCGAGGTGCGTCAGCTGGCGGCGCTGGACCAGCTTCTTGTCGATCTTGTCTCGCAGCTCCTTGAGCTTTTCGGCTTCCAGCTCGCCGCGCCCGCCGCCTTCGACCGGGCCACCGGTCAACCCGCGAGGTACCGTGATCGAGCGCGTGCCGGTCTGGCCCATCGCCTTGGGATAGGCGTCGACATCGGTCAGCGAACTGCCGCCCAGCAACCCGTCCGACCCCGCGCTCGCCTGCCGGGTCTTGACCAAAGTGGGCGAGAAATAGTCGGCGATGCCCTTGCGCTGGTTCTCCTCGGTCGCGCCGAGCAGCCATAGCAGCAGGAAGAACGCCATCATCGCGGTGACGAAGTCGGCATAGGCGACCTTCCACGCGCCACCGTGATGACCCGCGGCCTGCTCGACCGTGACCTTCTTGACGATGATCGGCGCGGGCTGGATCGCGGCAGCGTCGGCTTCGGCCATGTCAGCGGCTCCGCATCGCGTCGAGCAGCTCGGTCAATTGCGGACGGTGCGAGGGCGCGAGGCCGGAGCGTGCGGCTTCGAGCACGAGCGGTTGCGGATGGCCGTGGAGACTGGCGATGATGACCTGCTTGATCGACTGGAAGATCTGCTGATCCTGCGCATTCACCTGTTTCAACCGGCTCGCCATCGGACCCGTGAAGCCATATGCGAGCAGCACGCCGAGGAAAGTCCCGACCAGCGCCGCACCGATCATCTTGCCGAGAATTTCCGGGGGCTGGTCGATCGCGCCCATCGTCTTGATGACCCCGAGCACGGCGGCGACGATCCCCAGCGCGGGGAACGCATCGGCGAGCGATTGCAGAGTGTGTGCGGGTTCGTCCATTTCATGGAGGCGCGTGCGGATCGCGTTGTCGATCACGTCCTCCACCGCATGGGTGTCGAGCGAGCCGGACGAGACCACCATCAGCGTCAGCGGATCGCAGATCAGGGCGCGGATCGCCGGGTCGTTCTGGAGCCGGGGGTATTCGCCGAACACTTCGGAGTTCTGCGGTTCGGTCACATGCGTTTCCAGCGCGACCGCCCCTTCGGAGCGCAGGATCTTCATCAGCTTGCTGGTCAGCGCGATGACGTCGACATGGTCCCGATCAGTGTAGCGCGGCCCTTTGAAAATGCGCATCATCCCGCCGCCGAGCAGCTTGATCTCGTGCATTGAATTGCCGATCAGCACCGCGCCCACTGCTGCGCCGCCGATAATCATCATCTCCAGCGGCAACGCCGCGAGGATCGGGCCGAGCGCGCCGCCTGCGAGTACAAATCCGCCGAACACCATCAGTAAGAGAACAACGATACCGATAGCGGCGAACACGGGGGCGTTTCCTTTGGTCTAGAGTCGCGGCGCGGATCAGACGTCGTCGAACAGCGTCAGCGAACTGACCCGCGCGAAACCGGCCTGCGTCGCTTCGAGCGCGACCATCGTCTGCTGCAGGCGTACGATCGCATCGGCGATGTCGGTGTCGCCGATGTCGGAGCGCTGTTCGGCAAGGTTGACCGCGCGGTCCTGCTGGTCGACCTGGATCGCTTCGACCCAGGCGAGCCGGGTGCCGATGACGGTCTGGCTGCGGCTGGCGGTCTCGATCGCGGCGTCGATCCCGGTCAGCGCAGCCTGTGCCGCTGCTGCCGGGTCGGCGGCCCCGCCGCGCAGGGCAGCGGCAAGATCGGCGATGACGGCGAAGGAGGAAGAAGGCGTGCCGCCAAGGTCGAATTCGAACACTTGCGGGCCCGGCACGCCGCGCTCGATCTCGGTCGCGGGCGCGACCGGCACAGCGCCGCTTTGCGCATTGCCCTGATAGGTCACATTGCCCACCGCATCGCGGGTGTAGGCCGGAGCGCCCGATGTGCCGGAGAACAGCGGCGCGCCAGTCAGCGAGGGGGCATTGGCCCGCGCGAACAATTCTTCGCCCAGCTGCTCGATCTCGACTGCAATCGCCTCGCGCCCACGTTCACCCACAGTGTCGTTCGCCCCGGCCACCGCCAGCTCGCGCACACGCTGGAGAAGGGCGGTGACGCCGTCTATCTCGTTCGAGGCCGCTGCCAGATCCTGCCCCAGCCGCTGCGCGTTCTGCGCTTCGGTTTCGCCGCGCGCTTCGCGCCGGGTAAGCTGCCGCAGGCGCGAAGCGGCGATTGGATCGTCGGAGCCGCGCTCGATCCGCTGGCCGGTGGCGATCTGGGTCTGCACCGTCTCGATCTGGTCGCGCAGCGTCCCCATCTGGCCCAGAGACCGCTCGAAGTAGGCGGGCGTCGAGTTGCCGATGAATGTCATGGTCGTCTCTCCGAAGGGTTTCAGCGCAGGGCCAGCACGGTGTCGAAAATGTCGGTCGCGACCTGGATCACCCGGCTGTTCGCTTCGAATGCCTGTTGCAGGCGGATGAGGTCGGCGGCTTCCTGATCGAGGTCGACGCCGGTCGCGTTGAGGAGGTCGGCGCGGGCGCTGTCGCTGATGATCTGCAGCCCTTCGCGGGTCGTATCGAGTCCGGCGATCCGACTCGACAGCGCGACGAGCGAGCGGTCGATATCCGCAATCGGGCCATCATCCGCGCCGAACGCTGCGATGAGGATGCCAAGATTGGCGGTGTCGCGGCTTCCTGCTGGAGAGCCGGCAGGCGCGAGCGCGAGACCCGCGCCATTGGTGAAGGCAAGCGCAATCGTTTCGGCATCGGTGCCGGAGAACAGCGGCTGCCCGTTCGACCCATCGAGCGCAGCACCGGAGGCCTGCGCCGTGTTGGCGCGTGAAATGGTTGACGCGGCGATGGTATCGAGCTGGGTCTGCAGGTCGACCACGCCAGCAAGCGCCCCGATCCGCCCGGCCATCGCGCCGGTGTTCAGGCCAAACGCGGTGCCGCCTACCGTCAGATCGACGCTGCCGTCCGCATTCACCTGCGCGTTAAAATCAAACGTGGTCGCGCCATCGACCAGCACCAGCGCCGGGCTGCCGTCCATACGCACTTCAGCCGCACCGAATTCGTCGAATTCCGCGACGATCCCGACCTCTTTCGCAAGATCGCGCAAAGCCGCATCGCGCGCATCCATCAGCGCGGCGCGTCCCGGCGTGCCTTCACGCGAGCTGACCAGCTCGACATTGATGCGCGCCAGCTCCTGCGCCGAATTGTTCACGTCCGAGACCCGCGAAACCACATCGGTTTCAAGCGAGCCGCGCGTGCTTTTCAGCGCCAGATCAGCGAACTGGAAGGTCTGCGTCAGCTGTCGCGCGGTTTCGATCGCGCCGGTGCGCAGGGCTGGATCGGTGGGATCGCTCTCAAGCAGGGTCAGCGCCGATTCGAACGCGACCAGCCCTTCGAAAACCTGCGCTTCTTCAAGCGCGGTTTCCGCGGCGCGCAGTCCGGCAAGCTCGGCTTCGGCGCGCGCCAGATCCGATCCGCTGTCGCGCGCACGGCGTTGCACCAGATCGCTGTCGGGGCGCTGGACGCCACCTATGCGGACCCCGCTGAAAGAACTCGACACGTCGAAATCGATGATCGCGGTACCCACCAGCTCGCCGGTCGCAAGCGTGCGGCGCACATAGTCCGGGTTGGACGCATTGGCGACGTTCTGCGCGGCAAGCTCCAGCCCGGCGCGCGCTGCGGCGGCTCCGCTGGCCCCGATCGTGATAAGATTCATCGGCATTATTCGCCCTTCCTATCGGTGACATATTGCGCAAGCTGCGCCTCGATACTCCGGGCAAACCCGAAGGCCCCCGATTGCGAAGCCACTTTGGCGAAGTGCTCGTCGCGCATCGCCTCGAACTGTTCGCGTCCGCCGCCGGTCAAAGGTGTATCCTCGGCAAAGCTCGCCGCGCGCGCGGTTTCCAGCATCTTGCGGATCATGATCGCCTCGAATCCTTCCGCCGCTTCGCGCAGATCTTCGCGGATCGCGGCGTTTCGCGAAGGGTCGGATGCGCCCGGTTGAGTCGGCCCGACGATCACAACACCACCATTTCGGCTTGCAGCGCGCCCGCCTGTTTCAGGCTTTCGAGGATGACGACGAGGTCCGCCGCCCCCACGCCCAGCAGGTTCAGCGCATCGACGATTTCGCTGAGCGATGCCGCGCCCGGCATCAACGCCACCCGGTCATCGCGCTGGACAACGCTGATCTCGGACGATTCCTCGACCGCCGTAAACCCGTTTCCGAACGGTTCGGGCTGCACCACGCGCGGCGCTTCGTCGATGCGGATGACAAGCTTGCCGTGACTGATCGCGGCGGGTGCGAGACGCACCGCCTGATTGATGACAACTGTGCCGGTGCGGCTGTTGACTATGACGCGAGCAGCAACCGGAGCGGGCGTGACCGGCAGCATCTCGATCTCGGCGAGAATATTGGAGCGCAGGTTCGTGCCGAACGGCAGGGTCAGCTCGATACTTACCCCGTCGGCGATCCCCGCCATGCCGGGATAGCGCGCATTTATCGCATCGCGCACGCGCGAGGCGGTGAGGAAGTCGGCCTGGTGCAGGTTGAAGCGCAGCGTCGATCCTTGCGCAAAGCCGGTCGCCACTGCGCGCTCGACCGTCGCACCATCGGCGATCCGCCCAACGGTCGCGACATTGACGGTGAGCTGCGATCCGTCGCGCCCCGAAACGCCCAGCCCGCCGACCGCGACATTGCCCTGCGCCATCGCGTAAATCTGCCCATCCGCACCATAAAGCGGAGCGAGCACGAGTGCTCCTCCGCGCAGGGACCGCGCCTGTCCCAGCGTCGAGACGGTGATGTCGATCCGCTGCCCGGGCTTGGCAAAAGCGGGCAATTCGGCGGTGACGATGACGGCGGCGGCGTTGCGCAGATTGGGGTTGATGCCCGGCGGCAGGTTGAGCCCCAGGCGCCCGGAAATCCCGCGCATTGCCTCGGTCGCGTATTGGAGGTTGTCATCGCCTGTCCCTTGCAGGCCAACGACGACCCCATAGCCGGTCAACTGGTTGGCGCGCAGTCCCTCGAACTCCCCGAGATCGCGGATGCGCTCCGCCGACGCGCTCGCCGGAAAGGCCGCGACCAGAAGCGCAAACAGCGCCGCAATGATGGAAAAACCGCGCATATCAGAATGGGGAGACAAAGTTGAAGAAGCGCGATAGCCAGCCCGGACGGCTCGCCTGCTGAACCGCTCCATTGCCGGTGTAGATGATGCGCGCATTGGCGACCCGCGAGGAGGGAAGCGTGTTGTCGACGCCGATATCGACCAGGCGGATACGGCCTGCAAACTGCACCCATTCCTCTCCCTGGCTCAGCGACATCTGTTTCTCTCCAACCACTTCGGCGGTGCCATTGGGATAGATCGCCGCGATGGTGACCGACACGGTGCCGGTCAGGCTGCTTTGCTGCGCGGCATTGCCCCCTCCATTGAACGACCCTTGGGCCGCAGCGTTAAGGGCATCGGGATTGAGGAAGTCGAACAGCCCGGCGGTCGGCGGGGTGATGGAAAAGCCGCCATCGCGTCCGGTCTGGCCCGCCGTGCTCTTGGAGGTGTTGGTATCCTCCAGCAGCAGGATGGTGACGATATCGCCAAGCGAACGAGCCCGCGTGCCGGTGTGGAGACCGGCATAGCCCTGCGCTGCCTGAAAGATCGCGCCCGCGCTCGCTTTGGGTTGCGGGGCGGCGAAGGCGTTGGCGGTGGCTTCGGACGTCTGAGCTGGCGCAACCGGCGCGACCAGCACCGGGCCGGGCGGCGGCGGAGCGGCGAACCCGGTGCGCGGCTGCTGCTCCATGCCGAAACAGCCGGGAAGCGACAGGGCGACAATGCTGAGGGGGAGAATGCGCATCACAGTGTCTGGTTCGCGTTGCGCAGCATCTCGTCGACCGCGCTCACCATCTTGGAATTGATCTCGTAAGCGCGCTGCGCCTCGATCATCTCGACCAGCTCCTCGACCACGTTGACGTTGGAACCCTCGAGCATGCCCTGACGCACCTGACCGCGCCCGAATTGTCCGGCGACGCCCAGCTCGACCGGCCCGCTGGCAGCGGTCTCGACCAGGAAGTTGTCCCCGATCGCCCGCAGCCCCGCCGGATTGACGAAGTTGGCGATCTGGAGCTGGCCAAGCTGCACCGGTGCGGCCTGCCCCGGCTGGCTCGCGCTGATCGTGCCGTCGGGCGCAATCGCGATGCTCTCAACCCCCTGCGGCACCTGTACTGGCGGGGTCACGGCATAGCCTTGCGAGGTCACCAGATTGCCCTGCGGCGACAGCGTGAAATTGCCCGCACGGGTAAATGCGATCTGTCCGCCGGGTGGCAGCTCGACCTGGAAATAGCCGGGGCCGTCCAGCGCGATGTCGAGCGAGTTGCCGGTCTGGTTCAGCGTCCCCTGCCCCTCCATCCGGCTGGTCCCCTGAACCTGAACGCCGGTGCCGAGATTGAGGCCGGTGGCGAACGCGGTCTGATTGGTCGATTGCTGTCCCGCGACCCGCTGTTCCTGATAGGCGAGTGTTGCGAAATCGACGCGGTCGCGCTTGAAACCGGTCGTGCCGATATTGGCGAGATTGTTGGCGATGACGCGCATGCGCGCATCCTGCGCTTCGAGCCCGGTGCGGGCGACGTGGAGGGCGGAATTGGGCATCTTGGTATCCTTTGTGTCGCTTTAGGTCACGCTAGGCCGCGCTTAATTCATGCCCATCAGGCGGGCGCTGGCGCTATCGAGTTCGCCTGCGGTCTTGATGATGCGGGCACGCTGTTCAAAGGCGCGCTGAGCATCGATCATGTCGACCAGCGTCTGCGCGGTGCGCACGTTCGATTGCTCGAGCGCGCCCGGGGTCACCCGCGCCGTCGGATCGAGTGGCAGAACACCGTCGCCCGGCACTTTCAGAAAGCTGTCGATCCCCTTGGCAAGCTTGCTGCCTTCGGGCGATACGAGCTTGATCTGGTCGAGCGCCTGCGCAGGCTCTCCGGGCGCGGCGGGATCGCTCGCCAGCACGCTGCCATCTGGGGCGATGGTGATGGCGGAACCGGCGGGGACCGTGATCACTCCGCCCTGCCCCATGACCGGCAGGCCCTCGCCATTTTCCAGCACGCCGCTGGGTGCGACGCGCAGATCTCCGCGGCGCGAATAGACCTCGCCGCCCGCTGGTCCCTGAAACGCAATTAGCGCTTCGCCTTCGACAGCGATATCAAGCGGTTGCCCGGTCGGATTGACATTGCCTTGCGCCATATCGGCCCCGCGCACATTGCCGCGCCTCATCGCCCGCGCCTCGATCGAGCCGTCGCGCAGGGTCGCCGCTTTCGCCGCGAAAACCTCCTGCCGAAAGCCCGGCGTGGAGGAATTGGCGAGGTTGTTCGCGACCGCGCGCTGACGGTTCATCGCCGAATTCATGGCGGTCAGCGCGGTGTAGATCATGCGGTCCATAGCACGGCCTTTCGCAAGCGGTTCAATCAGCGCTGAAGGTTGAGAACGGTCTGCGAAATCGCGGTCGCGGTATCGATCGCGCGGGCATTGGCCTGGAAATTGCGCTGCGCGGTCAGCAACGAGACCATTTCATCGGCAAGATCGACGTTGGAGCGCTCCAGCGAACCCGCCATGATCGAGCCGAAATTGCCGACCCCCGGATCGCCATATTGCGGCGCGCCGGAATCCGCGGAGGCCTCCCACTTGGTCTGCCCGATCGCGCGCAGGCCGCCGGTCGCCGGGAAAGAGGCAAGCGCTATCTTGGCCACCGGCTCGACGGTTCCGTCCGAGAAAGCGGCGCTCACGACACCGCGGCGATCGATCGACACGCTCGAAAGGCCCGAGCCCGCGGCGTTGGCGGTCGGTACCACGACATTGGCAGGCACATTGGAGGTGGCGTTACCGGCAGCATCGACCGGAAATGCCTGCACCAGATCGCCATTCGCATCCTGCAATTCGCCGCTCGCGACAAGCTGGAGGTTGCCGTTGCGGGTGAAGGTGATGTCGCCCGAAATCGGATTGGCGGTTGCGAAGAAGCCATCGCCATTGATTGCCACATCCAGCCCGCGTCCCGTCTGCTCAAGCGAGCCGAGCCCGAAGTCCTGCGTGATTGCGGAAACGGTCGCGCCGATGCCCGGCGTCAGGCGCGGATCGGTCGCGCCGCCGGTGGCGACGAGGTCGGAGAACGCGGCGTTGCTTTTCTTGAAGCCCGCGGTCTCGGCATTGGCGATGTTATGCGAGATGACGCGCAGATCGGTTTCGGCGTTGCGCATACCGCTGAGCGAGGTGAAAAAGGACATGGGTAAGCTCCTGTGTTCGGGTCGGGTATCAGTCGGAAGTCGTGGGGGTTTGCACCGCCTGGCGCGCCTGTTCGGCGGCGAGGGCCGCGCGTTCCTGCGCGGCGATCAGGGCATCGAGCTTGGCCGAAATCTCGCCCAGCACATTTGACGATGAAGTCTGCGCCTCGAGGCTGGAAAATTGCGCGAGCTGGGCCAGCATTTCCTCATTGCCCTGCGGCTCGAGCGGATCCTGATTGGCGAGCTGCGCTGTCATCAGCCGCAGGAAATCGGTCGAATCGAGCGATGCGGCGGCGCTTTCCTGACGCGTCGTGGAAGGCGCGTTCAACCGGTCGAGCGTCTCCTGAAGTCCGGCGGGCGTGGTCGCGTTGGTGGCGGCGGATACGGTCATCGTCAGTTGCTCCTCAGCGTTTCGAGCATCAATTGCTTCGCGGTCTGGAGCGCCTGCACCATGTTCTGATACTGGCGCGCGCTTTCCATGATCTCGACCATTTCGGCAGTCTCATCGACGGGCGCTTCCCAGATGTGGCCGGTCGCATCGGCGAGGGGGTGGCCGGGGTCGTAGCGTTTGGTCGGAGCGGTCTCTGCGCGGATGAGACCGTCGCTGCGAACCTGCGAAAGACCCGACGCACGATCGAGTTCGGCGGCGAAGACCGCGCGAATCGGGCGGTAGGCCTCGGCCTCGCTTGATGCGACGGAGCCGGCATTGGCGAGGTTGGAAGTCGCCGCGTTCATCCGCACAAGCTGCGCAGACATCGCGCGTTCGGTCATGGAAAACAGTGTGGGTGCGCCGGACATCGTCACTCACCCTTCAGCGCGCGTGTGATCGTGTTGACCTTGCCCTGCACGAAGCTGAGCGTGGCGCTGTAGGCGAGAGCGTTTTCGGCGAACGCGACCTGCTCGCGGCCCAGTTCGACCGTATTGCCGTCGAGCGCGGGCATGGTCGCACGGCGATAGAGAAGTTCCGGCTCCGCGCCGTGTGCAGCCATGTCGCCGCGCCCCTGCGCCAACCGCTCGTCGAGCGCTGCGCCGAAGTCGATATCGCGCGCCTTGAAGCCGGGCGTCGCGGCGTTGGCGATGTTGGAGGCGAGCACCCCCATGCGCTGCGATCGCAATTCCAGCGCGGCGGCGTGAATACCGAAAATCTGCTCGCTCATGGACGTCGTGCCCCTGTCTGTTTGTCTATGCACGGGCGGCGCCCGCGCGGTCGCTGTGGTGTTTGCAGCTTCCGTGCCAAACAGGGGCTTCGCCTGTGATTTCAGGTCGGGCGGTTCGATGCGGCAAGCGTTTGCCGATGGAGTGCTGCTTGTATGGCAAGACCTTGCCTGTCTGCGGACCGCGAGCAGCAAGCCCTAAACATCACGCTCTCCAATCCGTCCTTTTCCACATGATCGGGACTGACTTTCCACACTGCGCATTGCCGAGCCAACCATGCCGGACTGGTTGAGCGCCCTGCTCGATCCGGGCGCGCTTGCCTGGGTGTTCGGCGGCACGTTGCTCGCGACACTGGCGCGGTGCGGCCTGCGGGACGCCCGCGCCGCCGGACGAGCCTTGCTGGGACTGCTGCGACCGCGGTTCGACGAGGTTGCCAATCGTGCCGCGCTGTCGCGGGCGGTCACCGACTTCGAGCGGCGCGGTTATCTGTGCGCCGACTTGCCGCCGCCTCCCGATGCTCCCCTCGCCGCCGCGCTCGACGCCTATCGCCGCAGCGGTTCGCCCCAATCCATCACAGCGTATGCCGATGCGAACCGCAGCGGGCGAGAGCAACGGCATGCGCGCGCTGTGCAGCCCTTCGACCATGCCGGAGAACTCGCCCCGGTGTTCGGCATGGCAGGGACGTTGCTCGCCATTGCGCAGCTCGTGCCCAATGCCAGCGGCGATGGCGCGGTAATCGGCGGCGATCCATCAGCTACAATCGCCGCGATCGCCAGCGCCGTGCTGTCTTCGCTCTATGGCGTCGTCGCTGCGCATTTGCTTTTCATTCCGCTGGGGCGCGCAATCGATCGCCGCTTTCACGCAGACGAGCAGCAACGCGATCGGCTGGTCCGATGGTTCGTACAGCGGCTGGAACGCGGCGATCGGCGAGGCGACCTGCCATCGCTGCGAGACGCGGCATGACCCGAACCGCATCGGGCTGGCAATTGCTGCTCGCCGATATTGCGCTGATCCTGTTCCTGTTCGCATTAGCTTCCCTGTCCAGGGCACCCCGCGACGGTGAACACTCAACGGACACGAATTCCATCGCGGTCGCTCCGGCGCAGGCGCTTTATCGCTCCGCTCGCGATGGCCCGACCCTGTCCGAATGGCTCGCCAGCCAAAGCCGCGATCCACGCGCGACGCTGACGGTTTTCGCGCGCCACTCATCGGGGGATGAGTCGGCAATCTGGGCACGTGCGCAGCGCATGGCCAATGCAGCACGCAACGACGGCTACCCAGTGCGCGTGGTGATTTCGGCGGGACCAGACAGCGATATTTATGCCAGCCTCGCCTACGATACGCCACCCTTGCAGCCGCCGAACGCGCGCTAGACTGCGACGATCCTGTTTCGCCCGGCTCGCTTGGCTTCGTACAGGGCCGCATCCGCCCGGCCAAGCGCATCGCGCGTGTCATCGACGCCGTTTACCTCTGCAATACCGCCGGAAAAGGTGATCTTGCCGATCCCCTTTCCGGTCTTGCGGTCAACCAGCACCTTGGCTGCCTGCGCGCGGCGCATTCCGTCGAGTTTGCGCCAGGCAGCGTCCCTGTCAAGCCGGTAGAACAGCACGACGAATTCCTCCCCGCCGTGGCGCGCTGTGAAGCATTGATTGCTGGCATGCTGACTTAACGTCGCCGCGACCGCGACGAGCACCCGGTCACCCGCATCATGGCCATGCGCGTCGTTGATCGCCTTGAAATTATCGACGTCGCAGAACGCGACGCACAGTTTCTCCGACTTCGATTGCGCGCGCTGCGCGGCCGAATTCAAGGTGCGCTCGAATGCCCGGCGGTTCGGCAGCCGCGTGAGGTAATCGACATCGGCTTCGAGCCGTGCGCGAGCCAGGCTTTCACGCAATTCTTCGCTCTCCGCCTCGCTGCGCTGCATCGCGGCTTCGATCTCGCCAATCCGGTCGAGCATCACCCGGGAAAGCGCCATTACCCGGTCGATATCCGCTACCGCCTCCGCAGCCAGCGCCTGCGGCTCGCCACACGTCTGAGCGTGTTCGGCGATCAGCGCCATTTGCGCATCGATCGACCCGCGATGTTCGCTGGTTTCGTCACGGGCGCTCTTGGCCGACTGAGCAAAACGCAGCAGCGAATATTCGAGCTGGTCCATCAGCTCTTCGAGACCTTCCAGCCGCCCGCCCGTCTCAGGATCGAGCCGGGCCAGCGTGTCGAGCCAGCGCTGATCGATCGGTGCACCGGACATTTCGCGCTCGGCGAATGCCTTCGCGATAGGCGCGCTGGAGCCGGATAGCGCCATGCAGATCGCGGACAGATTGGCCCCTGTCACTTCGAGATCGTGGCGCAGGACAAAGTCTGCGATCCGCTCGATCAGGTCGCAACGGGCCTGCCGCACGCGCGAGGGCGGCAGGTAATCGGCAGGGACAATATGCGGGAGAGGTTCCATAGCGGTCGCGGGTCCGGAAGCGGCGGAGAGAGGCGACGAATATCTCCGCAAGCTTGCCGATAGCCGGTCACGCGGCCCCGGATGAGTACCTATTGGATGCGAACTGGCACACCCATTGCTTCAGGACCGACACGTAATATCGCGCGCACTGGGAGAAAGCACATGGCGACCACCACGCATCGAACCGCCTTCTGGCACCGCCGGTCCCGGCAGCTTTGCTGGACCGCCGCTGTGCCGATCATTTGCCTTTTTGCTCCGCCGTCCGGCGCGAGTGGACAAGTCCCTGCCCTCACCGATCCCGCAGCGATCGACCGCGCTGTCGTAGCCTTTACCGGGGTCGCTATCGGCGAAGTCGGCGGCGCGCGTGCCCCGACCGACCCGCGGTTGCGCCTCGCCGCGTGCGAAGCCCCGCTTGCAATAGAGTGGCATGGGAGCAATCGCTCCACGCTGAAGGTAGAATGCCCGGGTCCGACCGCCTGGCGCATCTTCGTCGCTACCCTCCCGGAACCGGTAGCCACGAAGCAGGCTCCGGTCGTGGCGCGCGGAGATCCGGTTACGGTCCTTGTCCGGGGGCGCGGCTTCAGTGTCCAGCAAAGCGGCGAGGCGATTGAAGCGGGCCGCGTGGGAGACTGGATTGCCATTCGCACACAGCGCCGCGCCGATCCGATCCGCGCGCGCATCGAGCGTCCGGGCCTTGCAATCATCCCAGCGCAATAATCAGCCTGCGCTGCCCCTTAAACATCTCAGGATCCGACCGTTTCTGATCATGTAAATCCAGCGGGAGACGCACCATGCCCTCTTTCGAAGTAAGTAAACTCCAGTCTATCGGCGGCGTCCGGGCGCTGGCCGAGACCGACACACGAGCGATCGATCCTAGGCGCGCCGCCGGAGCGAGCGTGCCGGGTGGTCCTGCGAACGAGGGGATTCGGCTCGAAGTGAACCCGGCAATCGACGCGGCCACGCCGCCTGTCGATAACGACCGGGTCGTCCTGATCCGCGAAGCGTTGCGCGATGGCAATTATCCGCTCGTTCCGGCAAAGATCGCAGATGAGATGATCGCCGCACAGCTGCGGCCGGTGATCGAGCCATGACACAGCGCACCGCGCGCGCGGCGGCCGATCTGACCGGCAAATTGCGGCAAATGCTCGCCGTTCTCGAACGCGAACGGCAAGGGCTTGCCGCCCTCGATGCCGACGAGTTGTTCGACGTCACGCGCGCGAAGGAGCAGGCATGCGAGGAGCTGGCCGACGTCACTTCCGCCGAACTCGATGAAAGCAGCCGCGACCTCGCCCTCGCGGCGCGCGAACTCAACGAGGCCAACCGCCGGGTGCGCAATCTGCTGGCGGCCAACGTCTCGACCAGACTCGAGGCGCTGGGCGGTCCGCGTCACGCCTACACCTCGGCTCCGACCGCCCGCGCAACACTCGCGCGTTGAGCTAAGGCCAAGCTGGCACGCCCTTTGCTTAAGATCAGGTCGGCGCGCGCTCGCATCGCAGCAATGTTCGCGCCGTCCGATCGACAGGCGAAGGGCAGGCATCCGTGAACCAGCATTCGATACCCGCGGTAGCTGCGGCCAGAACCGTGCACGCGGCAAGCGGACGGATCGAGGTCGCGCACGCGAAAGGCGGCGAAGAAACTAGCGTAGAACAAGCGATCGCCAATGTAGCGCAGCGCACATCGGTCGATTTCGATTTTCTTATGGCGCAGGCGCAGGTCGAATCCGCGATGGACCCGGCCGCCCGCGCCAGCGGGTCGAGCGCGACCGGCCTCTACCAGTTCATCGAGAGCACCTGGCTCGAAACGATGCAGCGACATGGGCCGCGTTTCGGGCTCAGCGACGTCGCAGCGCAGGTTGCCGATCCGGCGCAGCGCGACGCAATCCTGGCGATGCGCAGCGATCCCGAAACCGCCGCGCTGATGGCAGCCGGGCTTGCCGAGGACAATCGCGCGCACCTTGCCCCGATCCTGGGTCGTGAGCCTCGGGACAACGAATTGTATCTTGCGCATTTCCTGGGAGCGGGCGGTGCGGGCCACTTCGTGACCGCGATGGCGCAGGATTCCACGCAGATCGCGGCGAAACTGTTTCAGCGTCCCGCCGCTGCCAATCGCGCGGTGTTCTACGAGCCGGGCGGAGCGCCACGCACCCTCGAAGGGGTGATGCGCCATCTGACGAACCGCCTTGAGCAGGCGGGAACTCAGGCTGCGCGCGGCAATGACGTTCCCCGGCCATTGCTTGCTTTAGAGACGGCTTCAGCTGGTGCGGCACTCACCACAGGGCCGATGACACATTCTAGCTACACCCGCATGAGACCCACGATGGCGATGCGTCCGGCCGTTCTATCGCCCCCGCCGTCCACCTCCCGGCAACCGATGTCGAACCTGCTCAAAACCGCGTTCGACGGCGCCGAAGCTGTCGCCAGCCCCGAGGCGGCGCGGCAAATCCGCAGCGCTTATGACCAGTTCCGGGCGGCCGGCCTGTGAGCGGCGCGTCCACCGCTCCGTCCGCAGGTTCTCTGATCGACAGCCTGCGCGGCGCGCCTGCCGCGATGGCGCTGCCCGTCGGCATCTTTGCGCTGTTCGTTCTGATGGTGCTGCCGATCCCGCCGCTGCTGCTCGATATGTTTTTCGTCCTCAATATCGCGATCGCGGTCGCGGTGCTGATGGTGGCACTCAATGCGCGCACGCCGCTCGATTTCTCGTCCTTCCCCAGCGTGCTGCTGTTCGCGACGCTGCTGCGTCTCGCGCTCAACGTCGCCTCGACCCGGATCGTGCTGGTCAACGGGCATGAAGGCGGCGCGGCGGCGGGCGAGATCATTCAGAGCTTTGGCCAGTTCCTCGTCGGCGGCAATTTCGCGGTCGGGCTGTTCGTGTTCTGCATCCTGCTCATCATCAACATGATCGTCATTACCAAGGGCGCGGGGCGCGTCTCGGAGGTTTCCGCGCGGTTTGTGCTCGATGCGCTGCCGGGCAAGCAGATGGCGATCGACGCCGATATCGCCGCCGGGCTCATTACCGCGGAGGAAGCGCGCGAACGCCGCCGCGAAGTCACGGTCGAGGCGGACTTCTACGGCTCGATGGATGGCGCGTCGAAATTCGTGAAGGGCGATGCGATTGCCGCGCTGTTGATCCTTGCGGTCAATATCATCGCCGGGTTCGCGCTGGGCATGATCAGCCACGGATTGAGCGCGGGCGAGGCGGGCGAGCTTTATGTGACGCTGGCGGTGGGGGACGCATTGGTCGCGCAGGTGCCCGCATTGCTGCTGTCCATCGCCGCAGCCGCCATCGTCACCCGCGTGGCGGACAAAAGCGACCTGACCGGTCAGATCGGCGGACAGTTCTCGGACCCGCGCGGCTGGCTGCCGGTGGCGGTGATCCTGCTCGCAATCGGCACCGTGCCTGCCATGCCGCAGGCGATCTTCCTGCCCGCCGCCGGCATTGCGGGCGCGATCTGGTGGGCGCTCCGACAACGCGCCGCGCAGCCCGATGCGCCCGAACCGGTCGAGGACGAAGTCTCGCCCGACCGCATCGATATCGCTGACGTATCCGATGCGACGCTGGTAACGGTCGAGCTGGGATACGGCCTTGTCCACCTCGTCGATGAGGCAAAGGGTGCGCCGCTGCTGACCCGGATCACCGGCATCCGCAAACAGCTGAGCGGCGATCTCGGCTTTGTGCTTCCGCAGTTCCGCATCCGCGATTCGCTCGATTCCGCCGCCAACTCGTACTCAGTGACGATGGGCGGCGTGGTCATCGCCCACGGATGGGTGCGGCCAGCGCGGCTGCTCGCCATCGATACGGGCGAGGTGCGCGGGGCAAGTCCTTACGCGGAGCTCGGCCTGAGCGGCGAGCCGACCCGCGATCCCAGCTTCGACTGTCCCGCGCTGTGGATCGAACCGGGTGCGCGCGATCATGCCGTGGCCGAGGGGTTTCTGGTGGTCGACCCCTCGACCGTGATAGCGACCCATATCAATCAGGAACTGCTCTCGCACGCGAACGAATTGCTCGGCCCCGAGGAAGTCCGCGCGCTGCTGGATGAATTGAAGGATCGTTCCCCCGCGCTGATCGAAGCGGTCCATCCCGACCCGCTCTCGCTCGCCGCGCTGACGCGCATATTGCGCGCGCTGATCGCCGACGGCTTGACCATCGGCCATCCGCAACCGCTGTTCACCAGCCTCGCGCTGGCGCTTCAGCGCACGCAGGATTTCGACGCGCTGGTCGATGCCGTGCGCGCGGATCTCGGCGCGCAGCTGATCGCGCGCATCTGCTCGCCCGGAGAGCGGCTCAAGGTGCTCACCCTCGATGCCGGGCTGGAAAGCGCGATTCTCGGCGGCATGGTCGATCCGGCAACCGGTCAGCCACTGATCGAGCCAGATTGTGGCGCGATGATTGTCGACGCGGTCAATGCTTCGATTGACGAGGCCGGCGGCGCTCTCGCGCTGGTCGTCCAGCCACCGGCGCGGCGCGCGATCGCCGCCCTGCTGCGGCAGCGCGTGCGGCGGTGCCTTGTTCTTTCAATTGCCGAACTGCCCGCGACCCAACCGGTCGAGGTGATCGGCGTGATCGGCGCTGAAAAGGCCGAGCCGCCGGTTCAGGCCCAACTCTCCGCCGCAACCCCGCCAGCGTCAGAACAGGTCGCCGCATGAAACACGATCCCGCCGCTTTTTCGCAGAGCACGCCGGTTGCGGCAAATGCCTACCAGACCGCCTCACGCGCGCAAGTGGAGGACCGCGTGCGCCGGTTCCTGCCCATGGTCCGCCGGGCGGCCTGGCACATCCATGGCTCGGGCCGCGACGGGCTGGAAGTCGAAGACCTGATCCAGTCCGGCATCGTCGCGCTGACCGAATGCGCGCAGCGTCACAACGGACCGACCGAGGACGGATTCGCCGCCTATGCCAAGATCCGCGTGCGCGGCGCGATGATGGACCTGATCCGCAAACAATTGAGCGACACCCGCACCGCAAGAGCCAAGCGCGCGCGATATGCAGCGGCGATCGAGAAGTTGCAGGCGCGCGGGCAGGAGCATCCGGACCGCGCTTCCATCGCCCGGGAACTGGGCGTGGACGACGCCGAACTGCGCGAGATCGAGGGCTCGGGCGTCACCGTGAGCTCGATCGATGACGCCTATGACGAAAGCAACACCGCCTTCGCCAGCGAGGATCCCGACCCGTTCGACGTGCTGAGCGCCGGGCAGGATCGCGAGCGGCTGATTACTGCGCTGACCGGACTACCGGAGCGGCTGCAACTGGTGCTGCAATTGTTCTTCGTCGAGGAGCTGAACCTGACCGAGATCGCCCAGGTGCTCGAAGTCAGTGTGCCGCGCGTCCACCAGCTCCGCGCCAAGGCTTTGAAAGACCTGCGCAACCTGCTGGACGAAACAGCCGCCTAGTTGCCATCCTCCCACCAATAGGCGCGGCGCTGGCTATCGCCTGTCGCACTCTCGTTCATCGTCGCAGCATCGTAGAGCCGCCCGCCCAGCATCACCTGCGCGATATCGTCGGAATTGCGGATATCGATGCTCGGATCGGCATCGAGGATCACAAGGTCGGCCAGCTTGCCGACCTCCAAACTGCCGATGTCCGCCGCCATGCCGAGCGACTGGGCGGGCATGATCGTGCCAGTCTTGAGCGCCTCGACCGGGCTCATCCCGCCGCGCGCGAAGCTCCACAATTCCCAATGCGCCGCGATGCCCGCTTGCTGGCCGTGCGCGCCGATCGAAACCTTGACCCCTCGCTGCGCCAGCTTCCTCGCCTCGCGCGCGGCATCGTCATCGACGAAGGCCCAGTCGGGCGCGGTCGTGCGGCGTGCGGTTTCCGCGATAAGCTGTTTGGGTGGCGTATGGATCATCAGCGGATGGTCGAACACATCCGTCGCCTGACGCCAGTATGGATCGCCCGCCAGCCCGCCATAGGTCACGGTCAGCGTGGGCGTGTAGTTCGAATTCGACTGGCTGAAGAATTGCAGCACGTCCTCGTAGAACACATCGCCCGGCACATTGTGCTCGATGGTGGAATTGCCATCGGCGATCAGGTTCATGTCCATCCCGAACAGCGACCCGCCCTCGGCCACGACCAGCATGTCCTCCGCCGCCGCGGCGCGTGCGACCATCTGACGCTGTTCGCGGCGCGGCTGGTTGTAGTTCTTGACCGAGATCCCACCCTGCGCCTTGATCCGTTGCACGTGGGCGAGCGCGTCCTCATACGTGTCGATCCGGGCATAGACGCTGGGCGCCTTGGCTCCGTAAATGATCTCCCCGGTCGAGAAGATGCGCGGGGCGAGCAACATTCCTGCCCGCTGGCGCTCAGCCGAAGCGAAGATCTGGCTTGCGCGGTTGGATGGGTCATGGATCGTCGTGACGCCCAGCGCGAGATCCTGCACCAGCCGCCAGTTCTGCTGCGGGATCAGATCGCCGGTGCCATGCGGGCCGTGGGCGTGCGCATCGACCAGGCCGGGCATGATCGTCTTGCCGCTCGCGTCGATCATCACGGCATCTGCCGGGATATCGACGTCTTGCATCGGGCCGATCGCGGTGATGCGGTCGCCTTCGATCACGATCGTTCCGTTCTCGATCGCTCCGGGATCGGTGAGATCGAGCCCGGCAGCCATCGTCAGGATGCGCGCGCCGGTGATGACGACGGTGCCCTCGGGCCTGGCGGCGGGCACGGTCATGGTGAGCGAAATGCCGCTATCGGGCGGAGTGAAGGCGTTCTCGTCCTCTTCCTCACCGGCCGGCGCGTCGCGGAACACATCTGCAATCGCCACGCGCTGCAATTCCGGGCCAATCGACCAGAACAGGGTTTCGCCTCCGTTCGCCCAGCCGAGATAGTCCGCTCCGCCTTCGCTGACCCGAGTGATCGGCAGCGCGGAGGTGGTTTCGCCCACGCTCACCGCCTGCCCGCCGGGCAGCAGCGGCATCGCGAACACCTCGTAATTCTGGCGGAACGCGACCGTGCGTCCATCGGGTGCGACGCGAAAATCGTTGGCAAGCTCGCCCGTCACATGCGTGCGCTGCGCTTCGCCATCGAGGTCGGCGGATACCAGCGCGAGGCCCTCCCCCTCATTGGCCGTCATGAAAATGCGATCCGCATCCGCGCCGAATTGCGGGTTCGAGCCCGAGCGGCTGAGCAGCATCGGTTCGCCGCCGGAGACGGAGACGGTGTAGATGCCCGGATTCTCGGAGTAATCCGGCGAAGTGAGGTAGCCGCCTTCGCGCTTTTCGTAGGCGATCGTGCGGCCATCGGGCGACCAGACCGGGTTGGCGTAGTGGCCCGGCTCACCCGTCACGACCCGGCGATTGCCGCCATTCGCATCGGTGACGACGATGCGCCCCAGAGCTGCGTCGCTCCATTCGACATAGGCAAGCTGGCTCCCGTCGCGGCTGAATGCGGGGAAGGCTTCGACCACGCCTTGTCCACCCGTCAGCGGGCGCGGCGCATCGCGGCCCCGCGCGGACTTCGTGTAGAGACGCCCCAGGCTCTCGAACACCACGCGCGTGCCGTCGGGGGAGAGCTGCGCGTGCTTGACCATGTCGGTGGTGAAGCGATCGGGCGCGACTTCGATCGCCGGGTGCGGCGCATCGGCAACGCCGCGCGTATCGTCGATCGTGAATGGGATGCCTGCAAAGTTCGACCCATCACGGTCGATACGGTTGAGCTTGCCTCCCGCCCAGAAGACGATGGAGCGGCTGTCGGGCGTCCAGTCGATATTCGGATAGATCCCCTTGACCGCCCAGGTTTCCTGCAGGTCGAGGTCTAGCTCGCCATAGATCATCCGCTCACGCCCGCTGGCGATGTCCTTGATCCATAGCTGGCTCTGATCCTTGTCGCGCCGGACGAAGGCGATCTCGGTTCCGTCGGGCGAAGGCGCCGGGCGCACGGCGCCGCCGAACCCGTCGACCGCAGTGGTGACTTCGCCGGTTTCGAGATCGACCTTCTCGATCGCAAAGATGCCGCTTTGCGAATCCTGCGCGTAGATGAAAGTCTTCCCCGGCGTCGTGTTGCGGGTGTAGTAGACCGCGCCGCCATCGGGGGCATAGACCGGCTCGCCCAGCTCCTTTTGCAGCGCCTCGTCCGCGCGCTCGACGATAGCGACGCCGCCCCCGCCGGAGACGTGGTACATCCACAATTCGCCGGTGCCGAGCGAACGCTGCGTGGTGAAGTGCTTCTTGGCGACGATGAAGCGTCCATCGGGTGACCAGGTGGGCTGGTTGAGCAGGCGGAAGTCTTCCTTCGTCACCTGCCGCTTGTCCGACCCGTCGGCGTTCATCACCCAGATATTGTCCGCGCCGCCACGGTCCGAGGTGAAGGCGATGCGGCGGCCATCGGGCGAGAAGCGCGGATGGACTTCCCATGCGAGCCCTTCGGCGATCCGACGAGGTGGGCCGCCGGTGATCGGCATGGTGTAGATATCGCCGAGCACGGTGAAAGCGATGGTGCGCCCGTCCGGCGAGACATCGACATCCATCCACGTCGCGTCGTCGGTCTGGATCGGCACCTGCTCGATGGTCGCGCCCCGCGGAGCTTCGACATCCCATTCTTGCGCCTCGTCATCCTGCGCGATGGCAGGTGCGGCGAGCATTGAGCCGGCCATCAGGGCGGCGGTGAATTGGCGCATGAAATATCTCCCTCGTTTGGAACGAGAGACTAGCGGCGCGACATGATATTGCTAGCTCCCTGATCGTCATTCCCGCGAAAGCGGGAACCCAGCGCGGAGCCACCACCGTCGCGAGTTGGATCCCCGCCTTCGCGGGGATGACGGCTATTTGGAATACATCCCCTTCTTCGGCCCCAGATATCCGAACAGATACGCCGCGACCTTGCGCATCTGGATTTCCTCGCTGCCCTCGGTGATGCGATAGCGGCGATGGTGGCGGTAGATGTGTTCGAACGGCTTGTGCCGCGAATAGCCGATGCCTCCGTGAACCTGCATCGCGCGGTCGGCGGCTTCGCAGCACAGTCGGTTCGCCCAGTAATTGCACATGCTGACTTTGTCGGAGATCGTGCGCTCGATGTCCTCGTGCGGCATATTGTCCATCTCCCACGCGGTCTTGAAGATCAGCAGACGCAGCATCTCGGCCTGCGTCGCCAGTTCGACCAGCGGGAACTGGATCGCCTGGTTCTTGGCCAATTCCTCGCCGAAGGGTTTTCGTTCGCGGGCGTATTTCACGCTCTCATCGATGCAGAACATCGCCGCCCCGCAGCTTGAGGCAGCTTGCCGGATGCGGTTCTGGTGGACGAAGCTCTGGGCGAGCGCGAGGCCCTTGCCTTCCTCACCCAAGATCGCGGTTTCGGGCACCCAGACATTCGACAGGCTGAGGCGCGGGTGGTCGGTGGGCATGTTGAAGGTCCACAGCCATTCCTCGATCTCCAGACCCTCGGACGGGTTGGGGACCAGCAGGCAGGTGATCCCGCGTGCGTCACCGTCCGCGCCGTCGGTGCGGGCGAACAGCGCACAATGGGTGGCGGTGTGCATGCCGGTGATCCACATCTTCTCGCCGTCGATGCGATAGCCCGGCACGCCGTTGCGGCTCTCCTTGACCGCGCGGGTTTCCATATGCGTCGCATCGGAGCCGTGACGGGGCTCGGTCAGGCCGAAGGCGACCCGGCGGGTGCGTTCAAAGCCGCCGGTGATGAATTCGCGTTTCTGCTCCTCGGTCCCCCACTGATCGAACATGGCGACGAAGGGGAAATTGCCGACGATCGAATGTTCGTTCTGGAGGTCGTTGTGCAGGCCGAGGCCTTTGCGCGCGAAGTGCTCGCGGATCACCGCCATCCAGAGGTTTGACCCATCCTGTCCGCCATATTGCTTCGGCGCAGAGAAGCGCCAGTGCCCGGCCTTGTCGGCGCGGCGGGTGGCCTCTTTCAGCAAGTCCTCCCACTCCTCGCGCGGCAATCCGCCCGCGTCCCAATCAGTGCGCGCGTGTTCGCGGCGATGGTCGAAGAAACGAATGTTGTCGTCCTGCTGTTCGAGCGGCTTGATCTCGGCCTCGATAAAGGCGTCGAGTTCGCCGAGGTAGGCTTGCAGATCGGCGGGAATTGCGAAGTCCATTTAGGCTAAGTCCTCTTCACTAGGCGCCCACTTCTTCAGGGCCACTGCCAAGGCTGGGTACTTGGGAACGTCTACCATGGTTTTCTGCAGCGCTTGCTCTCTCAAGGCTTGTAGCTGGCCCGGCTCATCAAGAGAAAGAACACCCGACAAGAATGCCTTTGACGTTTCCTCATCAGTGCCGAGTGGGAAGTACTCCTGTTCCCGCTGGATCATTCCAAGCGCATTGCGAGCAACTGCCAACTGAAAACGATCATAGCCGCTCAGTTTATCTCTGATAGATAAAAGCCATTCCGCAACAGCCTGCGCTATCTCGCCCATCGCAGCCTCCCCGCTCAGGTGTTCCAATGGGCTAGGCGGATAAACGTGTCTCATCCGTTCGACCATTGGCGCCTCCTCTTCCAGCAGCATCAGCAGGTCCAGTTCCTGCTCGCTCGTCCGACGCGAGATGACGACGCGTTCGAGCATCCGGTCTTGGCCGGAGCGCCAGTGCTGCGCCATTTTAAGGCAGCCGAGCGCCCACCACACGGTGCGATGCACCAGCCAGTAGCGGAATCGCTCGCGGTCGACCGGGCGGCCGCCATTGGCTTCGTAAGCGTCGAAATAGGTTTCCAGATCGCCGAGACCCAGAGCGGGTCGATCGTAACGCGCGAACCGCCATACTGCCATGCAGCCGAATGCCAGATCCTCGTGATAATCGCCAAGATGCGCCAGCTCCCAATCCAGCACGCCCGTCAGCCATCCATTCTCAACCAGCAGATTACCGAGCCGGTAATCACCGTGGATCAGCACCGGCTCAGGGGCCTGTGGCGGGCAATTGTCCTCCATCCATTTGAGGCCCAGCGCGATGATCGGGCGGTCGCCGCCCGCCTCCTCGAACTGCGCGCGCAGGTCGGCGATGGCCTCGCAAGTGTCCATCACCGGCACGGCGTCGGGCAGGTCTTCCGGTCCAAGCGAGTGGATCTTCGCAAGGTTCGCCGCGCACTCGCTCAGCAGTCTGTCGGGCTCATCGGTCGGCAGGATTGCCTTGGGGTCTGCCGTCCCCGGCAGCGCGCGCATGACGAAGCCGGAACCGATACCGTCCTTCGGCTCCAGCTCGATCACCACTTCGGGCGCGCACACCCCCACGGAGCGCGCGGCGCAGATCACCGCCGCCTCGACATCGTGGCCGAACGGACGATCCGCCATGAATTCCAGGCTGGGCGCGCGGCGCAGCACGAAATCGTCCTCACCTGCGGAAAACCGCCAGCTTTCCATCGTCGCCCCGCCGGTCAGCCGCGTGAGGCCCGATGGTGATGAAAGGTCGGCACGCTCGCAGACGCGCACCAGGCCCTCCATCAGTTCCTTTTCGTCAATCACAAACGCTCGACAATACGCTCACTCCGGCATTCTCAATCGAGCTTCTTGCGGATCCGCTTGGCGCGGCTCGCCGGGCTCGGATGGGTCTGGAGCCACGGCAGTCCGCCGCCACCGCCACTCATGCCATCCAGCTTTTCCAGCGCCGTCACGCAGGAATTGGGATCGTAGCTGTTGGCCTGCATGAAGCCCAAAGCGTAATCGTCCGCTTCCTTCTCGTGCTTTTGCGAATGCTGCGCGGTGATGACATCGCGGAACAGTTCACCCAGTTGCGAGGAGGCAAGCTGGCGCACATCGTCATCCGCGGTCGCCGCCACGCTTAGCGCGGCATCGCGTTGCAACGCGCCCTGCATACGCTTTTTCGTATGCTCGCGCTTCACATGGCCGATTTCATGGCCGATCACGTAGCGCACCTCGTCATCGGTGAACTGGTCCATCAGCCCGGCGAACACCCGGATCGTCCCGTCGGCCATGGCGAAGGCGTTCACGTCGCGCACCAGGTAGGCCTTTATGTCGAGATCGAGCCCGTCATACGTGCCCAGCCCCTCAGACAAAGCGGCGATCCGCTGACCATAGGGATCGTCCGGTCCAGCAAGCGGATTGCGGCTGTCCATCTCGTTCGCCATCTGGCTGAAATAGATCTGCATGTCGGCATCGGAATAGGTCACGGCATCCACGACCTTCTTGGCCGATCCCATGATGTCGCGAAGGCTCTGCGCGCCGAGCGGAGCGGCGACACTCATCCCGCCCAGCACGGTCCCCATCGCGACGACCTGCCGACGCGACAGCTTCCCTTCAGTCTGACCCACGCAATTCCTCCCTAGATTTGGAAACGACCCGATCAGGCCGGAACGTTGTCCTTCTTGACCGTGATTACCTGCGGATAGGTGAATTCCTTCAGCCCCTCCTTGCCGTATTCCGCGCCGAAGCCCGACTGTTTGTGCCCGCCGAACGGAGCAAACGGCGACAGGTGAAGGTATTCGTTGATCCACACCGTCCCCGTTTCGAGCTGCTCGGCGATCTCCACGCCCTTTTCCGGATTGGCGGTCCAGACCGCGCCGGCAAGACCGTATTCGGAATTGTTGGCGCGCGCGATGACCTCGTCCTCGCTGGAGAATTTCATCAGCGGCATGACCGGACCGAACTGCTCCTCGGCCACGATCCGCGCATCTTCGGGCGGATTGTCCAGAATGGTGAGTGGCACGAAATAGCCTGTGCCCGAAGGATCGGTGTCGCCGCCGGTCAGGAACTTGTAGCCGTTGTCCTTCGCATCCTCGATCAGCTCGAGCACGCGGTCGTACTGCTTCTTGTTCTGGATCGGCCCGACGCCGGTGCCCTGCTGCGCGCCATCGCCGACCGTCACGGTCTTGGCATAATCAGCGATCGCCTGGCTTAGTTCGTCGTAGATATCCTCGTGGATATAGATGCGCTTGGCCGCGACGCAGATCTGTCCGGCGTTGGAAAAGCTCGACCAGAACAGCTGCTCGGCAACCTTCTTGGGATCGGCATCGGGCAGCACGATGGAGGCATCGTTGCCGCCCAGCTCCAGCGTGATGCGTTTGAGGTCCGCGCTGGCGCCTTCCATGATTTTTTTGCCCGTGGCGGTGGAGCCGGTGAAGGTGATCTTGTCGATATCCTCGTGCGCGGTGATCATCGGGCCAAGATCGTCCTCGCCCGTGATGATGTTGACGACGCCCGCCGGCACCTTGTCCGCAATCAGCTCGGCGATCTTGAGGGTCGTAAGGGGCGTGAAGGGGGAGGGCTTGAGAATGATCGTGCAGCCCGAAAGCATGGCGGGCACGATCTTCTGGATCGCCATCATCACCGGGAAGTTCCAAGGCACGATGCCTCCGACAACGCCCACCGGCACGCGGCGATGGCGATGCAGGCGGGTGTCGTCATCCTGAATGATCTCGTCTTCCAGCTCGAGGCTGGACTGCGCCGCCGCCATTCCGGCCGCGCCGAAGATTTCGCCCTTGGCCTGCTCGTGCGGCTTGCCCTGTTCGCTGGTCAGCAGGCGGTATAGCTCGTCGGCGTTTTCCTTGATCGCGCCCGAAATCGCCATGATCGCTTCGCGGCGCTGCTCGATCGGAGTTTTCTTCCAGGTCTTGAAGGCTGCGCGCGCGGCGGCGACGGCCTTGTCCAGCTCACCCTTGCCGCATTTGGGCACCTGGCCGATCACCTCCTCGGTTGCCGGGTTTACCACGTCGAGCCATTCGCCGGTGTTCATCATCTGGCCGTCGATCAGGTTCTTGTATTGCGTAACCATGGGGGTGTTCCTCTCTCGTAGGGATGCGTTGGCGTCTCTCGTGCATGAGTGTGCCGCATCGGGCACAAAAATCAATCGCGATTCCGGCCTGACGGGCCGCGAAAAGGATGGCGCGGGGCTCTCGTCTCCATTGCGCAAACCGGCGGGCTGCGTAAATGCACCGATTGAATAGGAGAGATCGATGACAGATGCCGCAACCGACGCAAAAGCCGACTTCGTTATCTATGGCAGCCCCGTCTCGCCGTTCGTGCGCAAGGTCGCGGCGGTGTGCCTGGAAAAAGCGGTTCCGTTCGATGTCGAGCCGGTCAACGTCTTCGATCCGCCGCAATGGTTTCGCGATATCTCGCCGATGAAGCGGATCCCGGTGCTGCGTGACCGCTCGATCGCGGCAGAGGGCACGGACGGCACGATCGCCGATTCGAGCGCGATCTGCGCCATGATCGAGAAAAAGCATCCCGATCCGGCGCTATACCCGGCAGACCCGTACGCCCACGGACGCGCTCTGTTTATCGAAGAATATGCCGACACCGCGCTCGCGCCTGCGGGAGGGCTCGGGATATTCCGCCCGATCTTCTTCGCCGCGAGCAAGGGCGAGGAGCCTGATCTGGCCAAGGCGCGTGACACCTGGGCGAACGCGATGCCTCCGGTGTTTGACTACCTCGAAAGCGCGCTGGACGGGGGCGAATGGTTCGCTGGCGATACGCTGTCGATTGCGGATATTGCGGTCGCGTGCGTGCTGATGCAGGTCTCGCTCGTCGCCGAAACACCGCTCGATACGTGGCCCGCCCTCGCGAAGCATTTTGCCACGATGCAATCGCGCCCCTCCATCGCCAAGCCCTATGCCGGGGCGGACGCGGCGATCCGCAAGGTCTTGCCCGAACGCTTCGACCTGACCTAAGGCTCGCAGCCCCGCCCATCTTGATCCCAGGCGGCGCGAATTTCGGAGAATACACGACGCATGGCGGGCGAATGGTGCATCGGGATCATCGGGGGATCGGGCCTTTACGAGATCGAGGGGATCGAGGATCAGCAATGGCTGGCGATCGAAACCCCCTGGGGCGAGCCCTCCGATGAAATCCTGTGCGGGCGGATCGGCGATGTGAAGGTCCGCTTTCTCCCGCGGCATGGACGTGGCCACCCGATCGCCCCCACCACCCTCAATTCGCGCGCCAATATCGACGCGTTGAAGCGCACCGGCTGCACCGATATCCTCGCGATTTCGGCGGTTGGATCGCTGCGCGAGCAGATCGAGCCGGGTCGCTTCGTTGTGGTCGAACAATTCGTCGACCGGACCAGCCAGCGCCCCGCGACCTATTTCGGTGACGGCTTCGTCACCCATGTCTCGATGGCGGATCCCGTCTGCCCGCGCCTGTCGGAGCGCGCGGCGAAGGCAATCGCCGATTGCAAGGGCAAGCTCGCGACCGGTGCCACATATGTCGCGATCGAAGGGCCGCAATTCTCCACCCGCGCGGAAAGCCGCCTGTACCAGCGCTGGGGCGCGGACGTGATTGGCATGACCGGAATGCCCGAAGCACGCCTCGCCCGAGAGGCCGAACTGCCCTACGCAATGATCGGCATGGTCACCGATTACGATTGCTGGAAAGAGGGCGAAGCGGTCGATGTCGCGCAGGTGATCGAGCAGATGCAGGAAAACGGCGCGCTGGCTCGCGCAGCCGTGCTCAAGTTCATCGAAGACCTGCCCAAGAAGCGCAAACCCTCGCCGATCGACACCGCTCTCGATGATGCGATCATCACCGCGCCCGAGGAACGCGATCCCGTGCTCGAAGCGAAGCTCGACGCGGTGGCTGGCCGGGTGCTGGGATGACGATGGTGAGAGCGTGGCATGGCTTCATCGCAAGCGCCGCGCTCGCCTTCGCCTGCCCCGCCATCGCGCAGGACCACCTGCCGCCCGGCATCTGGACCAACACCGAAGACGTCTATTTCGCCGAAGAGGAAGGTCGCGAGCGCGAGGAGGAGGTCGCTTTCGAGGTGGCCGAAGATGGCCGCTGGCGGCTTATCAACGCTTTTGGCGAACCGCAGAGCGCCTGGGATCCGCAGCCAATCCCGGATCTGCGGCGCGCCGGATCGGGCTGGCGAATAGCCAACAGCGAACTTCGCCGCGCGCGCCGCTTCTCCTGCTGGGTGGCCGCGCGCAAGTTCATCGGAAAGCCGGATGGCAGCGAGGACTGGACCTTCACTCACGGCCTCGGCACGTTCGATCAGGGCGGGCGGGTGTTCGTCCCCGGCAAAGGCGAAGCGCCCGATGTGACTGTCCGCCTGCGCAACGTCACCTGGGCAGAGGGGAGCGGCAACCGGCCCTCATTCGTGCTTTATGTGCACAGGGATGATCCGGAGCGCGCGGAAAGCTACAGCTGGGCCTCACCCGATGCCGACCTGATCGGGATCAATCTGCGCTGGGTGCAGGGCAGTTGCAGCCTCGCCGAGGATCGCGACTAAGCGCGCAGCCTAGCGCTTCCATGCCGCGCCGCCGACCCAATCGCCCGCGACGCCCTTGAACGGGCTGACCCGGATCGATTGCCACACGCCGCCGATGAAATAGGGGTCGGCTTCGAACTTGGCGCGCGCCCCGGCCTCGTCTGTCGCCTTGATGATCAGCAGCGAGCCGACCGGCTTGTCATCTTGCAGCAGCGGCCCGGCGACCGCGTAATCCTCGATATGCGCCTCGATATGCGCAAGATGATCGCTCAGCAGCCGCTCGCGCAGGACCGGTCCGCCTTCGCCATCGCGGCAGTAAAACGCGAACAGTGTCACTCGCCCACCTCGACGCATTCGATCAGTTCGCCGCCCGCACCGATTGCGCAGGCTGCGCGGCGGCCCTCGTACAACGCGCCCTCGCGCAGCGTGGGTGGGGTGATCCAGTCGACCGTGCAGACGTCCAAGTCCCTAACTGCCAGCGTCACCAGCGCATTGCCCGGCGGCAGCATTCCCTCGTGCCGCGCACGGTGCGTCGCTTGAAGCGGATAATCGTCCACTTCGACAATCGGCATCCGCCCATGACTGACCATCGTGATCGTGGTCTGGTGGTTAGCGGGGAGAGCGAAGGCATCGTTTATCATACTGTAGGGCAGCGTGTAATCGTTGCCGCGGGTCAGGCCCAACCCGTCGCGATACCAGGCGACGCTCGCCTCCCGGTCGGGCGTCGCCAGCACGACGATGAAGATGCGATCGACAGGCGATCCGGCGCGCGGCAGGTCGGTATCGGGCAAATCGCCCAGCACCTGATTGAGATAGACCATCTCCCGCCCCGGCCCCAGCGCCTGCATCGGGATGAAGGCGGGTTCGATATTCTCGAGTTTCTTCGGCGGCCCGACCACTTCGAACTGGTCAGGCGGCAGAGCGTCAGGCCAATGCCAGACATCCTCCACCGTGGTTTCAAAAGCAGCCCAGCCATAGGTCGTCGTCGGCTTGAAGTCCGGATGCGGTGGCTGTTCGACCAGCCGGAACCAGCACGGCGCGCCGCTGGTCGGACGCAGCGCAGCGTAACGCGATCCGGCAGTGGCCGGGCAATCCCAGCTTGCTGCGAGAGCTTCGTCTACCACGCCCTGTTCGACCAGCCCGAACCCCAGCGTGTCGCGATAGGCCGCAATCGCGTGATCAAGGTCGGGCACAGTCGAGAGCCCGCCCAATATCGTGCCGTGAGGGATGGTCATTCTCGGCGCTCCTTACCGAAACCGGGGTTTTCGCTTTTCGACGAAGGCGGCGGTGCCTTCTGCGAAATCCTCGCGCGTGAAGGCCGCGCCGAAAATGCCGAGCGTGTCGGCATCGTCCTCGCTCTGGCCATCCAGCACGCGGCGGATGAAGCGCTTGGAATGGCGCGCAGAATAGCTCGATGCGGCGAGCAATTGCTCGATCAGAAACCCGCTGTCCTCGGCGATGAATTCGACCAGGCCGATCCGGTGCGCTTCCTCGGCGTCCAGAAGTTCGCCAGTGTAGAGCATCCGCTTCGCCTGACCCGGCCCGACCAGATCGACCAGCAGCTTCACATCGTGCAGTGGATAGACAAGCCCCAGCTTGGCCGGCGTAATGCCCAGCCGCGCTGTGGGCGTCGCCACGCGCATGTCGCAAGCCATGGCGAGCCCGCATCCGCCGCCGACACAATCGCCCTCGATAAAGGCGATGGTGGGCAAGTTGGCGCGCGTCAGTTCAAGCTGCACGCGGTTGATCTCCGCCTGATTGGCCGCGCGCCAGCTTGCATTGTCCTTGTTGGCGAGCAGCTCCTTGATATCGGCGCCCGCGCAAAACGCGCTATCGGGGGTGGCGGAGCGCAGTTCGAGCACGCGGATCGCGGGGTCCGCCACCGCATCGGCGAGGAGCGGAGGAAACGCCTCCCACATCGCCATGTTGAAGGCGTTTCGCTTGTCCGCCCGGTCGATCAGCAGCCGCGCGACCGGGCCGTCTTTTTCGAGTCGCAAATGGGAGGTCGGAGCGCTCACGCCGGGTTCTCCGCCATGAAGTGATCGGCGATCGCCTTGCGCGTCGTGATCCACACGTCCTCATGCGCGCGAACGTGCCGGAAGAATTCCTTCAACGCCCAGATGCGCCCCGGCCGCCCGATGATGCGCAGATGCAGGCCGAGGCTCATCATCTTCGGATTGCCCTCTTCGCCCTCGCGATAAATCTGGTCGAAATTCGCTTTCGCGTATTCGAGCCATTGGTGCGGGGTCAACGCCGGATCGGTCCACATCTTCATGTCGTTGTTGTCGAGCTGGTAGGGGACGATGCACATGGGCTTTTCAAGCACCGTCTCGCGATCCCAGAACGGCACATCGCCCGAGTAATCGTCCATGTGATAGGTGTAGCCCTCTTCGCTCAACAAACGGCGCGTGTTGTCGGTGAGCAGGTAGCGACTGAGCCAGCCAAAGGGGCGCACGCCGCAGGTCTTCTCGATGCTTCGCGTTGCCTTGCGGATGAAGTCGCGCTCGGCCTCTTCGTCCATCTTGAACTGATGCACCCAGCGCCAGCCATGGCTGACCGGTTCATGGCCCAGATCGACGATGGCTTCGGCGATCTCGGGGTGGTTTTCGAGGGCCAGCGCGGCGACCGTCCAGCTTGCGGTCATGTCGTAGCGCTTGAGGAGCTTCACGATCCGCGGCGCGCCCGCCTTGATGCCGTAGAGGTAGTTGGATTCGTTGGAATAATTGCGCATCTTCGACTTCACGAAAACGCCCAGCTCGTCGACCGGCTCCATCCCGCGATCGCCGCGCGCGATGGTCATCTCGCTGCCTTCCTCGACATTCACGACGACGCTGAGCGCCATCTTGGCGTTGGCGGGCCAGTCGATGCGTTCTTCTTTCATAGGTTCGTCATCCCAGCGAAAGCTGGGATCTCCTTCAATTGACGTGCAAGCGTGCGGACAAAGATCCCGGCGTTCGCTGGCATGACGCCTTAATGCATCTCTTCCCCACCCGACACATTGAGCGCTTCGCCGGTAACGTAGAAAGCCTCCTCGCTCGCCAGCCAAAGGCACGCCGCCGCCGTGTCCGAGGGCAGACCCGGGCGGCCCATCGGGTTCTTTGCCGACATGTTGGCGAGATAGTCCTCAACGGTGTCGAAGCCGAGCAATTTGGAGAAATATTCGTTCTGCTGCGCGCCCAGGCCGGTGGTGACATGGTTGGGGCACACGGCGTTGACGGTGATGCCGTGCGCGCCCAGCTCGACGGCGCTGGCGCGGGTAAGGCCGACCATGCCATGCTTCGATGAGACATAGGCGGGCAGATGCGGGAAGCCAGTCTTGGCAGCCTGTGATGCAATGTTGATGATGCGACCGCCTTCGCCACGCTCGACCATAGTGCGCGCGGCCGCCTGCGTGCCGTAGAACGCGCCGGAAAGATTGACCGCGATCACCTGATCCCATTCCTCGGCAGTGTCGACTTCCAGCAGCGGCTTCATCTTGAAGCCGATCCCGGCATTGTTGACGAACACGTCGATGCTACCGAATTTCTCCACCGCCGCATCGACCAGCGCGCGACACTGGTCGGCCTTGGAAACATCGCAAGCCACAGTCAGCACCTTCGCGCCGCGCCCGCGCAGTTCTTCCGCGACCGCCTCGGCCTCGTCATCGATCGCAAGGTCGGAAACGACGCAGTTCGCCCCGTCATCGGCGAACGCCTGCAGGATGCCTTGTCCGAGCCCTTTCTGTTTGCCGGAGCCTGTGACGACGATCGTTTTGCCAGCGAACTTCGCCACCCTCACAGATCCTCGGTCAGGATAAATTGCGGGTTGTCGGCAAAGCCCTGGAAGGGCGCGGCGGCACGTTGGAAATCCTCGCTCGAAATGTCGCTAACGAATTCATCGAGGCCGGTGATGTCGATGATCTCGATATAGCCGAAATGCGGTTTCGCCTTGTCGTCGCCAAACACGCCTGTTGCTCTGTGAACGGTGAAGCTCTCGACCGAACCCAAATCGTTCACAGCCGGAATGTCGCGGGTCTTCGCCCATTCCTCGTACTCGGAAATGTCGACCCCGTCCTTGAGGTTGAACAGGCAGATGATGCGCATGGTTCAGGCTCCTTTGTGTTGCGTTAGGTCGCGATAGGCACCCAGTGTGTCATCGAGTTGGCGGGCGATCCTGAACAGCCCCGCTTCCGCGCCTGGCGATCCAATGATCTGCAACCCGACCGGAAGGTTATCGTCGGTCCATCCGGCAGGAATGCTGATCGCAGGGCATCCGGCGATGTTGGCGAGGCAGGTAAAATCGGCCTGCGCGGCGGGTTCGCGCTCCTTGTGCGGGAAAGGTGGATTGGGAACCGTGGGCAGCAGGAGGAAACCGGCGCTACCGATGATCTTGCGCACGGTATCCTGCGTCTGCGCAAGGATCGCCGTGTCGTCCGCCCAATCACCTGCGCTGCGGCGCGGACCATAGGTCAGCAGCTTGGCGAGATGGTCGGACACGGGAACATCCGCCAGATCAGCGGCCATCGCCTTGCTGACGCCTATGAACCCGGCAAAACGAATGCGCGAAAGGGGATGATCGAGACGATGCTTGGCAACGCCAGCGAGCAGCTCCAGCGCTACAGCAAAGGCGCTTTGCACAGAAGGGTCAACATCGACGCCGTGATCGATCAAAGTCGCGCCGCGGCCATTCACGTCCCCCTCGCCGAAATCGCTGATCACGCGTGCGGCGCGCTCCAGCATGTCAAGATCGCGCGCCAGCGGACCGATAGCGTCGAGCGCCGGATCGGCGGAAATCAGGCCGTCCTGGCTCACTCGGTCGGTCGCAGGCTTGAAGCCGTAAACCCCGCAATGCGCCGCCGGAATGCGGACCGAGCCCATTGTGTCGGTGCCGAGCGCAATATCGCACAGAGCCGCCGCCACCGCCGCGCCGCTGCCCCCCGAGGAACCCCCGGGCGAATAGCGGTCACGATGCGGGTTCTGCACCGCGCCGAAATGCGGGTTGTCAGTCTTAGCGCCCAGCGCGCCCTCTTCCATATTGAGCATGCCGGTGATGATGGCGCCTGCCTCACGCAGACAGCGGACCACCTCGGCATCGCGATCGGCGCGCCGATCCTCCCAAGCACCGATCCCCGCATGGAAGGGCATGCCCGCAACGGCGATGTTCGCCTTTACGCCGACGGTAACGCCCGCCAGCGCGCCAGAGCCGCCCGATGCGCGCTTATCGCGATAGAGAAAGGCGTTGTAGCGATCGAGCATCGGGCCTTACACGTCCCGCTCGTCGATCAGGCGCAAGGGCTTTTGCCGGGTGTCGATCTCGGTGGCCTTCGCGGTGCCGCCCGGCTTGACCAGCGCCACTTCGACCTCGACACCCAGCCCCTGTCTAAGCGCTTCGGCCAGCGCAGTCTTGTCGGTCCAGCCCCGGCTTTCCAAGGTCACCACCATGTGGTCCTTCTGATGTGCATCACGGCGCAGATGGCAGACGTATTCTCCGGTCAGATCATCGCGGTTCTCTATCAGGGCGCCAATCGCGTGCGGAAACACGTTGATGCCGCGCAATTTGACCATGTTGTCGCTACGCCCCTTGAAGCCCGCGATCCGCTTGAAGGCGATCTCTCCGCGCCCGTCCAGCTCATGCGTGATATCATGCGTGTTGAAGCGGATGCATGGCGCGATGTCGTCCTTGTAAAGGCAGGTCACGACCATGTCGCCGGTCTCGCCCCTTGCCACAGGCTGTCCATCGTCGACGCCCAGCAGTTCGAGATATTGCGCGTCTTCCCAGACGTACATGCCGTCGCGCTCCGGCCCCTCGCCCGCGATCGATCCGGTGTCGCCCACGCCATACCAGTCATAGGCTTTCGCGCCGTGCCAGGCGGCCTCGGTGCTGGCGCGGTCCTCCGTGCCCAGATGTCCGATGATCATGCGTATGTCGATCTGGTCGAACAGTCCCTCGGCCTCCGCGGTGGCGGCGAGCTTGCGGATATAGTCCACGAAGCCAACTATGGCCGTCACGCCGAAATCGGCCATCAGTCGCACCTGATTGACGCTGCGGGTCTCGATCCCCGTGCCCGCGGAAAGGAACACGCTGTTGGTATAGTGTGTGACGGCCTCGCGAATGTAGTGCCCGCCGTTGATCATGCCGTGGCCGTAGACCGAGTGGACGACGTCATCGGATTCCAGCCCCATCCAGCGATACATCCGCCCGACCAGCAGGTTGCCGACCTCGCGACCCTTGGGTCCGAACATCAGCGTCTGCGGCTTGCCGGTTGTGCCGCTGGTGGTGTGGAAGATGGTGGGGGGCCGGGTCGCGGCCTCTCCCATGCCGTGGAAATCGCCATAGGGCGGGTGCTCGGCGATGGAGGCCATCAGGTCCGACTTGTCATAAACCGGCAACTTGCCGATATCTGCCAGCCCGCGAATATCGCCCGGCTCGATCCCGCGCTCGCCCCACAATCTCCGATAGAAGGGCACCTCCCAACCGCGCCGCATCAACCGCTGGAATTGTGCGTCCTGAAGCGCGAACAGCTCGTCGCGGCTCATGGACTGGTAGCGCGCGATGAAGGCCTCACCGATCGGGTAATCCTGAAGAACCTGCCGATGATCGAAGGCTTCGAAATAGGTGGGGTAGGTCATGTCGGCTCCACCGCGTAGCTTAAGGGATTGTCGAAGATCCGCGGATCGACGCTCGACCGGGCGAGCTCGCGGCACAGATCATATTTCGCGCGGCGTTGTGCTGCGTCCATCGGCTTCTCGATGCTGCCGAGACTGGCTGTGATCTCGCGCTCGATCACGCTGCCATCCTGCTTCGTGATAATCAGGCGTTGCGGAATCATGGCGTTACCGTCGGGATTGTTGTCGAGTGTCACAGTGACGTTCCCGGCAAGAGCAACGAGTTCTTCGCAATGCAGCGCTTCCCCGGCAAAAAAGGCCGGATCGATCACGCCGTCGCGCAGCATCAGCGGGGCGAGAATGGCGAGGCAAAGCCTCGCATAGGCGGGCGTCATATCCGGCTTGTAAGGTCGCCCGACCAGCCGCTCGATCAGCGGCGGAGCAAACAGTTCGATCTCTGCAACATCCTCCAGCCGCAGTCCGCCGTGATAAAGCGCCTGCAGTTCGCCAAGCGCCCCGTGGCTCGCCCGGCCTGATGGGAATGGCTTGGTAGCCACCTCGCCGATCCGCCAGACGCGACCGAGATCGCGCGTGTAGCGATGCAGGTCGAGCGGCTCGATCAGCGCACCGTAGCCGAACGGGCCGTCGAGTGCGTCGTGCGGTCCATCCATGCCCGCTTCCACCAGCGCCACCGCCATGGTCGCGGCGCGCGCCGCGTTCCCGATTTGCAGCGGCAGCGCGATCGAGGCTTCGACATGCGCCTGCATCGTCCCGCCCGCGAAGGAATAGGCAAGGCCCATCACATCGGCGAACTTTTCCGACGGCATGCGGGAAAGCCGCGCGCAGGCAAGCGCGGCGCCAATCACACCGGCGGTCGCAGGGCGGAAGAACCGCATCGGTCCGGTCGCCGCGATGCCGAGCCCGCTGGCAACATCAACACCGACCGCCAGAGCGGTGAGAAAATCCTCACCATCAGACCCATTACCTTGATCCGATCTGGCCAGCAGCGCCGCCGTGACGACCGACAGGGCATGGACGACAGCGCCTTCATGCACCGCGTCCCATTCGAGGCAGTGGATCGCGAATCCATTGTAGAAGGCAGCATCGCCGGGTTGGAAGCGCGCTCCATCGAACCGCCGCGCCGTCGCTAGCGCATCGGAGACTCCGATGGCGGATCGCAATTGCCGCGCTTCCGGCGATCGCGCCCCTGCCGCGCCTACCGCCAGCGTATCGGCAAGCAGTCGCAAGGCATCGGCGCGCGCATCGTCCGGAAGCGTGTGTGTAGCGCTGGCAAAGGCAAGCAGGTTGGCGGTCGCGCTCACCGGATCCAGTCCTCTAGCATCCTGCACAGTGCCTCCGGATCGTCTCCGGCAAGCGCCAGCGAGATGGCCCGGCGCGCCTCGCCCGCGGGCAACCCACCCCAGGCCACGAGACTGTGAACCTTCGCCACCAGCGCGTCTTCATCGATCGGGCGCTCAGGATCGCCGCGCGTGTCGACCAGTTCGAGCCCGTTGATCCGCGCGCCGAAATGCGCCGGATAGCGCGCTGTGATCGCGGGATCCTCGCTGACGCTGACCTGGGATCGCAGTCCGGCGAGGCTCGCGATCGCCTCCGACGTGAAGTCCTGCGGCTCGGCCTGCCTGCCATCGGCCACCGCGGCAACCGCATGCTGGAGCGAAAACTTGGCTTCCAATTCTGTCGCGGGATTGGGCCGGTCGCAAAAGGTCAGCGCATCGGCAAAGCTCGCAACCTCGAAGGGCGGCTCCAGCTTGCCCTTGGAGCGCAACTCCATCGCCGCATCGATCGCCGGGTGGGCATGGCGACAAGCGGCCCAGGGCTTAAAGCTCACATCCTCGATCAGCCATTTTTCCGCGTCGCCCGCAAGCGCTCCGGCCTCGCGCGTCATCGCCGCGAACAGGCCCTGTGCGCCCTCGATCACCGCCGACGGACCCGTCGCGCCAAACTGTGCGTGAAGCGCCGCATCGCGACCAGTGCGAACCGCGTGATAGATATGCCACTGCTTCGTCAACGCGCCCGGATCGTGCCGCATATGCCAGACCCCGCCCGCAACCGACCCGGCATTGCCGAGCGCGCTGGCATATTGGTCTTCGGTAAGGCCAAGCAGCGATCCCACGGCAGCCCCCGCGCCGAATCCGCCCATCGTCGCGGTGGGGTGCCAATGGGCATAGTGATGTGCGTCAAACGCCGCACCGACAGCGATCATCGCCTCGTATCCGCGCACCGCCGCATCGAGGCGCATGTCCATGCCCGCCGCTGGATCGCTGAACACGGCGGGCCAGACAACCGGGCCGGGATGCAGCAGTGCGGTGCGATGGACGTCGTCCATCTCAAGGACATTGCCGAGGTAGCTCGCCCGCTCCCAGCCATGCGGAGAAATCGCCGCCGCCACCCGCGCAGCCTCGCTCTGCCGAGCTCCCGCGACGCAGGACAGCCAGTCCAGCAGATGGAACCGCGCGCGCGTTCGTTCGCTTTTACCGGGTGCACGCGTTAGAGAACGCGCGAGGCTCGCAAGCAGCGGATCGCTCACGACCGGGCTCCGTATGCGACACCGGGCGTGGGGAGGCTGGATTGGCGACCAAGGCGAGCGGAAGCGGGCAAAAACAGGCGCGGACACCGCGTTACCTGCAACTCGCGGCCGAGCTGCGTGAAGCGATCGTCGCGGGCGAATTTGGTCAAGGTAAGCAATTTCCGACCGAAACCGTGCTGTGCAAACGCTTCGACGTCAGCCGCTTTACCGTGCGCGAAGCCTTGCGTCGGCTGGAAGCCGAGGGGCTGATCCAGCGAAGGCGTGGGTCGGGCACTGTCGTGCAACCCGCCGCGGCGCGCGGCGGAGCGCTGCATCAGCCGCTGTCCAATGTCGGCGAGCTTCTGCAATACGCGCAGGGCAGTCAGGTGGAGTACGCGCCGCTTGGACGCTGCGAGCTGCCCGAAAGCGTCGCGGAGCAGATCGCCGATCCGGTCGAGGGACAATGGAGCTGCTATCACGGGGTCCGGCGTCATGCAGGCGACGCGCTGCCGATCGCGGCCACCCACGCCTATTTCCACGAGCGGCTCGGAGACGCGCTCGATGAGCTTGACCTTGGCGCGGGCACTCTGTTCAGCCAGATCGAGCGGTCCGCGGGCGTCAGGATCGGCAAGGTCACTCAGGACATTCAGGCGATTGCTGCGGATGCCGACACCGCCGCTGCGCTGTCGATCGACGAGCACAGCCCGGTCCTGCGGATTCTGCGCTGCTATTTCGACCCGGCGGGCCGGATTTTCGAGATTTCCGTCAGCCACCACCCCGGCGATCGCTTCGCCTACGCCATGCATATCGACGTCGAAGGATAGCGGCAGCGTCATTGCGAATGCTCGCCCTTTTCGGGGACCGCGCCCGGCTGCCAGTCCTCGCCTGCAAACCGGATAGCGGGGGCGATGTGATTGCCACCGCCGGCGCTCGACACCAGCAGGCCGCGCTCCGCGATATGCGGTTCGTCCAGCGCCTCGCGGAAATCGAGGACGGGTGAGAACGCGACATCCTTGTCGGCGAACCAGTCGATCCATTCCGCGCGGGTTCTGGTCGCGAACGTGTCTCTGAGGAAAGCAATCAACTCGCTTTGCTCGCCCGCTGGCGCTTCGGCGAGCGGCAACAGGTCTTCACGGCCCAGCGCGGTCAGAAGATTGCGGGCGAACTTGACCTCCCGTCCGCCGAGCACGACGTGGCGCGCGTCTCTAGTCTTGTAGACCTGATAGAACGCCGCGCCGCCAAGCGAGCGCTGCTCTTGCGAAATCGGGCTCGGACCGCCCGCAATTGCGCTGCCAGCGGTGTGAGCGCACCACGGCAGCAGGCTGTCGAACATCGCGCAGTCGATATACGCGCCCTCGCCGGTTCGTTCGCGGCCCAGCAGCGCCATCAACACCGCCGAAAGCGCCGTCAGCCCTGCGGCGAGGTCCGCACTTGGCGCACCGGGCACCACCGGCATTCCATCAGCGCCATCATTGACCGATAGAAACCCCGCGAGCGCCTGCACCGCCATGTCGTGAGCAGGGTGATGCGCCAGCGCGCCCTCCTGCCCGAAGGCGGAGATCGAGCAATAGACGATATCTGACCGGATCGCTTTCACAGCCTCGTAATCGAAGCCGAGCCGCTTCATCACCCCCGGACGAAAGCCCTCGACGAAGACGTCCGCCTCGGCGATCAAATCGCGCAGCGCCGTCTTGCCGTTCTCGCTCTTGAGGTCGAGCGTCACGCTTTGCTTGCCGCGATTGAGATTGGCGAACCAGACCGAGTGGGTCGCATCGCCATAGGTGTCGAACGGGGCCTGTTCGCGAGCCGGATCGCCCGCTTCGGGCTCGACTTTGATGATCTCGGCCCCCTGATCGGCCATCATTACCGTCATCATCGGCCCCGGCAGGAACTGCGTAAGATCGACGACCTTGATGCCCGACAGCCTCCCCATCTCCCCCGGCTCCATTCAGACCACGCCGCTCTGGCGCAGTTCGGCTATCGCATTTTCGTCATAGCCAAGGTCGGCCAGCACCGCATCGGTATCGGCACCCAGCAGCGGCGCGGCGCGATTAGGCGGCCGCTGCCCGTCGAACTTGAGCGGGCTTGCGAGCACCTTCAGATCGGCCTTATCCGGATGATCGACGTTGGCACGCATACCCGTCGTCTCCAGCCACGGATTATCGAGCGCATCGGCGAGGGTGTACACGGGCGCGACCGGCACATGCCCGGCCAGCATCTCCTGCCAATGCGCCATCGTCTGCTTTGAGAACTCTTCGTCTAGCAGAGCCGTCAGCGCGTCCCGGTTCGCCAGGCGATCGGCATTGGATGCGAAGCGCGGATCGTCCTTCAGATTCTCGCGTCCCAGACTGGTGGTCAGTATGTCCCAGAACTTGGGCAATTGGCACATCACGAACATCCAGCCGTCCGCTGCTTTGAACATCTGGCTGGGCGTTGCGGTGGGATGTGCGCTGCGCGGCGTACGCTGCGTCTCGTCCCCATGGTTCATGTACCACAGCGCGGGATAGCTGGTCTGGTGGATGGCGGCGGAGAGCAGGTCGGTGTCGACATCGCGCCCCGTGCCGCTGCGCTGCGCATCGACCAGCGCACCGAGCAGACCGATGCACATGATCGTGCCGGTCATGAAATCGACCATGGAAAGCCCCATACGCTGCGGTTCGCCATCGGGATCGCCGGTCAGCTGGCAATAACCCGCCTCGGCCTGCATCAGGTAATCATAGCCCGGCCATTTCGCGCGTTCGTTGTCGCGGCCATAAGCGGATAGATGGGCGCAAACGATGGCCGGATTAATCTCGCCGAGCGCGGCATAATCGAGCCCCAGCCTGGCCGGAAGATCGCCGCGCATGTTGTTTGCGACCGCATGGCTGGTCGCGGCCAGCTTGCGCAGGATCGCCTGCCCTTCGTCGGCCCTGAGGTCTAGCGTCAGCGAGCGTTTGTTGAGGTTGAAGGCGTTGAAATAGGTGCTTTCGCCTTCGCGCAGGAAATGCGGGCCGACCGCGCGGGCCGTATCGCCGCCACCTTTGCCTTCGACGCGCGGCGGCTCGATCTTGATGACCTCCGCGCCCATCTGCGCAAGGAACATCGTGCCATAGGGGCCGGCGCCGTATTGCTCGGCGCTGATGATCCGGAAACCCTTCAAGGGCAAGTGCATGGCGCGCGCCGCCCGATCAGACCTGATTTTCCTTCAAATGCTGCTTCGCGATAATCATGCGCTGCATCTCGTTTGTCCCCTCCCCGATGCACATCAGCAGGCTGTCGCGGTAATAGCGTTCAATGTCGTATTCCTTTGAGTAGGAGTAGCCGCCATAGATGCGCATCGCTTCCTGGCTGTTCTCGACCGCCGCTTCGGATGCGTAGTATTTTGCGATGCCCGCTTCCTTGTCGCAGCGTTCGCCCTTGTCGTAGGCTTCCGAGGCGTCGAGCGTCAGGAGCCGCGCCGCGCGGGCCTTCGTCACCATTTCGCCAAGCTTCAACTGGATCGCCTGATGCTGCGCTATCGGCTTGCCCATCGTCTCGCGCTGCTGGGCATATTCGGTCGCAAGCCGCAAGGAACCTTCCGCGAGGCCTACACCGCGCGCGGCGACGTTGATGCGGCCCAGTTCCAGCCCGCCAGTCGCCTGAAAGAAGCCCTGCCCTTCAACCCCGCCGATCAACTGGTCGGCGGGAATACGGTAATCGTCCATCACCAGTTCGGCGCTGTCGATCGCCTTGTAGCCAAGCTTGTCGAACTTCTTGCCGGTCGAAAGGCCCTCTCGCTTGTCGGCGATAAACAGGCTCATGCCCTTGTAGCGCGGGTCCGCCTGCGGGTCGGTCTTCGCGAGGAGGGCGAAGGCCTGCCCGTTCACCGCGTTGGAGATCCAGGTCTTCGTGCCGTTGAGGATGTAATCGCCGTTCTCGTCCTTTTTCGCGATCGTGCGGATCGCCTGCAGGTCGGTGCCCGCATTCGGCTCGGTCAGAGCGAGCCCCCCGCGGATTTCGCCGGTCGCGAACTTGGGCAGCCACTTGGCCTTTTGCTGCGCGGTTCCGAACCGCTCGACCGCAGCAGCCATGATGAGATGCGAATTGAAGATGCCGGTGATCGCCATCCAATAGCTGGAGATGCGCATCACGATCTTGGCATAAGTGGTCGCAGGCAAGCCCAGCCCGCCATATTCCTGGCCGATCGTCGCGCCGAACAGGCCCATCTCGGCCATCTGCTCGACCAGCTCGGCAGGCCAGATATCGCCGTGATCGTGATGCTTGACCACCGGGATGACCTCGCGTTCCAGCCAGCGGTCGATCGCATCCATGAAGGCGCGTTCCTCATCCGCGTCGATGGTGCGGATCTGGTCGTCAAGCTGTGGGGCGGTAGCCATTGTCGGTTCCTAAATTGGAGAAAGAGTTCAGTCGTCGAGCGAGCCGTGGCCGCGTTTCCAAACCAGCACGGAGCGCTTGTAATGCGCGACGATCTCGCCGTCCTGGTTCTTGGCTATGGTCTTGAAGGTCACAATACCCTGACCCTCGCGGCTCCTGCTCTCGCGCTTTTCTAGCACTTCGCTTTCGCAATACAGCGTGTCGCCGACAAACAGCGGCTTTGTCATGCGCACTTCGTCCCAGCCGAGATTGGCGATTGCCTTGCCGCTGGTGTCCGACACACTCATCCCGGTCATCAGCGCAATCGTAAACGGGCTGACGACCAGCGGTTTTCCGAACTCGGTCTTCTTCGACAGCTCGTAATCGAAATGCGCGGGATGCGTGTTCATCGTGAGCAGGGTGAACCACACATTGTCGGCATCGGTGATCGTGCGACCGGGGCGATGTTCGTACACATGCCCGACCACGAAATCGTCGAAATAGCGCCCCTGCACCTCGCGGAATCGGCCCGGCGAAACCTCGATCACCCCATCACGCATGCGTCTGCTCCCCCGTCTGGCGTTCGGCTTGCGCGATGACCGCGCGATACTTCTTGATGAAGGGCGCTTCGAGCATGCGCCCCTTGAACCGGATCGCGCGCTGCCCGCCCGCCTCGTACGCGGCGAGGGCTTCGTGGGCTTCGGCGACTTCATCATCGCTTGGCGCGAAGGCATCGCGGATGGCGCTTAGCTGGCGCGGGTGGATCGCGGCCTTCGCCGTGAAACCGATAGTGCGGGCGCGGGCGCATTCTTCGGCGAGGCCGGCCTCATCTTCCAGAGCCACGAACGGCACATCGATCGCGGGCTTGCCTGCCTCGGCACAAGCGAGGATAAGCTGCTGGCGCGCGGCGAGCAGCGGCTCCCATGCAAGCTCGACATCCAGTTCGCTGGAAAAATCGCCGCCGCCGAACATCATCGCGGTGACCTTCGGCTGGCTTGCGATCTCGAGTGCATGACGAAGCCCGCGCGGCGTTTCGATCAGCGGAACGAGATCGGGACAGCGATCGTCAAGAGCCCCCGCGATAATCGCCACCTCCGCGCCACTTTCAATCATAGGAACAAGGAGCGTGTCCGGCAGCCCATCCGCGTCGAGCAAGGCGGCCAGATCGCGCACGCCTGCCGCCGTCGCCACACCATTGATGCGGATCGCCCAGCCCTGCGGCCTGTCGGCGACTTCGCCCAGAGCGGCCTCGCGCGCGGTGGTCTTGTCGCCCGGCGCGACCGCATCCTCCAAGTCGATGACGGTCAGGTCCGCACCCGCACCCTTCGCCTTGTCGAACCGGTCGGCTCGGGAGCCGGGCACGAACAAAAGGCTGGATGCGGCGAACACGGTCTGACAGTTTCCCGATTGGCGGCCCGAGGGGCGGGTGTTTTACAGGCTTCACAATTTGTCCGGACAAATCTAAAGTCAAGGACGAAATGCAAACATGTCCGGACAATTGCGTCGGTATTTTGGGAGGGTGACGATGAAATTTGCACAATCACTTTTGGCTGCAGCGACGGCTTTGGCAGGTCTGGCCGCGCTGCAATCGCCCGCATCGGCGCAGATGCTCGACCCTGCCGACCCACAGGATGCGCTCGAGATTTCAAAGCGGCTGCAATGCGGCGTGTCCGAGGATGAGCCGGCGGTGTATCACTGGTCGGGCAATATCTATGGCCGCGCTCCGGGCATGCGCGACCAGCTGCTATTCAAGGGCGAGGGGATGAATATCCGCCGCTGCGTCGAGGTTACCGATCCCCAACGCGGGACCGGCTGGCGCCTCATCAGCCGCGAGGTGATGCTGATGCTCGATCCCGAGACCGGCGAAGTCGTCGATGAATGGGAGAACCCCTATACCGGCGAGACGGTGGAGGTGATGCAGATCCACAACGACCCGGTGAACGGTCGGCCCAACTTTGCCGTCGGCGCGGATGGGACGCCGTTCAGCCTTGGCACCCTGCGCGAGGCCGGGCCTTACGTGTTCGTGCCGTTCGAGGTGCCGCTGTTCTATCCCAACCCGCTCGCCGGTGAATATCAGCAATATGTCGGCAATATGTATCACGCGATGGAAATCTTCGACTTCGCCGCGCTGAAGGACGATCTCTACGATGCGTCCACGCCGACCGCCTATCCGATGATCAGCTGGGTGCGGATGTCGCCCTGGGCGCCGTGGATGGAGATGGGCGGGCGGCCCGGCCAGATGGTCTTCAACGCCATGGGGCGCAAACTGCCCGGCGGGTTCGAGGAGTTGCCGGACGTGCTCAAGAACGAAATCCGCGAGAATTACCCGATCTACGAACAGGCCCCGCCCAAGGACGACACCCGCCGCAACGAGACGACCTGGACGAAGTTCAAGATGTTCACCGATCAGGCACGCGAGGCCGAAAGCGGTGAGGCGTCGATGAGCGAGTAGGATCGCCGCGGGGCGGGGGTACAGCCCCGCCCCGGCACCTCAGTAATTAGCGGACAGGATCACCCCGAACCGCCGCCCCGGGCGCAGGCCTGCGACGAAGCTGCGGCGGAAATCGGCATCGCCATCGGCGAAGCGCAGCACCTGCTGCACCGCATCTTCGTCGAACAGATTGTCGACATAGAATTGCAGGCGGTAATTGTCGCTGCGCACGCCGACCCGCGCGTCCACTTCGGTCGCATCCCCGCTGAAGGCGAGGTTGGAAACCTGCGCGAAGCTGCTCGATGTCAGCGTCACGTTAGCGCCGGTGAAGAACTCCCAATCGCCCGAGCCAAGCGGCGCGCGGTAGTCGAGATCGGCAAACAGGGTGTGGACCGGCGCACGCGGAATACGCTGGCCTTCGATCGACCCGAACGCTGATGTGCAATCGTCGTCATCAGGAAACTCGTCGCCTGTCGAACAATTGACGAGGCGATCGTCCGCCACATCATTCAGCACGCCAACCTGTTCATCAAAGCCAGAGGTGAACTCGGTATCAGCGAGCGCGTAGTTTGCCGTTACCGTCACACGGTCGCTGATCCGCCCAACGAACTCCGCCTCAAGTCCGAAGATTTCCGCATCACCCGCATTGACTACGACGGTTTCCTGGTTTGGCGGAACGAGGACGGGCTGGGACAGCTGGTATCCTTCGATCTCGGTGTAGAATCCGGCTATATTGAAGATGACGCGCCCGTCGGCAAAAACGTTCTTCAGCCCGATCTCGTATTGCGCGTTCTCTTCCTCCTGGAAGGTCGCAATATCGCCGATCGGATTGTCAACCGGCGGCGTGTCGTCATCCGGCGGCGTGTCGTCTTGTTGAGAGGCGCGGACCGCGTTGGCGCTGTTGAAGCCGCCCGGCTTCTGGCCCTCGGCATAGATGGCATAGAGCATGTTGTCGGGCGTGAATTGCCAGTCGAGCGTCACGCGCGGCGAGAATTTGGTGAAGGTCGACTCGGCTACCACTGGGTCGGGCCGTGCATCGCCTTCAAAGAAAATGAACGTATCGCGTTGGATCCGTTCCTCGGCATAGCGACCTTCAAGGCCCAAATTCAGCCCTGGCGCGAGTTCAACGCTGACAGCACCAAACACCGCGATATTGCGAATATCGAGCAGATTCTCACTTCGGTTCTCTTCGATCCCCGGACCGAACAGCGGCACGATGCTGTCGCAGATCGGATTCGCGGCGCAACGTGCAATTTCTTCCCCGAATGCTTCGCCGAAGCTCGCAGCGGCCCGCGCATCGGCATCGGCCGGCAGTTCGCGGATATCGAATGAGTCGTTGTCCTGATCGAAGTGATATCCGCCGAGCAGCACGTCGAACCCGTCGCCCTCATATTGCAACTGGAGCTCCTGCGACCAGTCGCTCACCTCGCTGCGCTGAGCGAAGGAGAAATCGACCGTGGTGCCGACAAAGCCGAAAGGGAAGAGTGGACCGGCGGGTCCGAAACCGACCGGCGCACCGATCGGGAAGCGCGCGAAGACCGCTGTCTGAAAGCTGGTCGGGCTATAATCGCCGTCGGTCAGCAGCGTGGACGTACGATCGTTGTATCCGGTCAGCGAGACCAATTGCAGCCGATCGGACAGGTCGTATTCCATGCGCAGCGCCACATTGTACGTATCCGCTTCGAGCCCGACATCATCGGCATCGATGAACTGGCGCGAGAAATCGGTATCGACCGTGCCGGGCTGGATCGGTCCGCAGAAATAGCGCCCACCGCCATTATACAATCCGCCATCATCGGGCAGGCAATTGTTGAACTCGGTTCCCTGCATGAAGATCGCGCCCTGCCCGTCATCGGTGCGGTTGTAATAGCCGCGCAAGTTAGCGCGGAACGGGCCACCATTATCCCAGGCTAGAATGCCCGAGAGCGAATAGGACGATTGCTGCCCGACCTTGCTCCCATCGAACGCGTTCTCGAACTCGCCGCCAAAATCGTAGAACCGGCCGTTCACGCCCATCGACAAGCCATCGGTGATGGGGCCGCGAATGCCGGCGGTGACTTCGTAGCGGTCGAACTCGGCAATATCTGCGGTGACGCGGCCCTCCCACGTATCGCCGGGCAGTTTCGAGATGATGTTGAGCGCGCCGGAATACGTGTTGCGACCGTAGAGCGCGCTTTGCGGCCCCTTCACCACTTCGATGCGGTCGATCGAGTCGACGTCGTAATCGGCCAAGCTACCGGTATAGTAGATGCCATCGATAAAGAACGCGACGCCGGATTCGCCATTGATGTTCGCCTGTCCGCGAATGACGGGGCGATTGTCGCCGCGCCCGAGGCTTTCGTTAAAAATCAGGCCGGGCGTCGTGTTGGCGATCTCTTCCAGGCTGTCGAGCGCGAGGTTCCGGATCGTCTCGGCGGTGGTGACGGCCACGCTGGTCGGCACCGATTGCAGCGATTCCTCGCGCTTTCGGGCGGTGACGATGATTTCCGGATTTTCGGATGTGGGGAAGGTTTCCTCCGCCGGATCCCACTCCATATCCTGCGCGGCCAGCACGCTCGGGGTGAGAATGGTTGCCGCCAACAAGGCTCCACGCACGATCGTTTTCATAAATGCCTCCCATAAGTCACACGCTGCAAGCCGGTGGCTGTCCGTCCCTTGGTTTATTTCAAACCTGCGACCCCGATTTGTCCAGACAAATTTTTCATCCCGACCCCTAACCGTTCAAAGTGCAGCAATCGGGCAACGTCCCTTAGATCGGCTTAACATTGCCGAGAAAGGCGGTGACAAGCAGCAGCGCGTAGACCGTCCAGACCCAGATGCGCGTGCGGTCCATCGTCCGGCGAAGGGGGATTTCGGTCGCGTCACTCGACCCCTCGCTCAACACCGCGCCAAGCTGCGCACCCACCGGCTTGAACGTCACGTCGATCATGATCGCAGCCACGAAGATGACACCGAACAGCAGCGCTTTCCAGGCCAGCCAGTCGGGCCCGAGCGGTTCGCCGACCACCAGGCTCTGCACGCCCAGCCACAGATAGAACCCGCCGATGATCCAGCGCAGCCAGCCCTCGACACGGCGGTTGCGGGCGGCGCGCGGGGTCTGGTCGTGATTGTGCGAATCCCACACGAGCCCCAACCAGAACAGCCCGACCACCCAGGCCGCGATCGACAGCCACAGCGGCACGTCCCACCAGCCGCCCAGATCGACCACGCTGAGCGAAAGCGGCACCATCAGCGCCCACGCGCTGCGCGGGACCATGTCGATCGCCACCAGCAGCGTCAGCAGCGCGATCCGCTGGTCGAGCGACCATTTGTCGCGCTTGCGAAAATGCTGGCCGAGCACGAACACCCCGACATCTGCCCCCAGCCACAACACGAACAGCAAAAGATGCGCGTAGACGAGCGTGGGATAGGCGAAGTCGGAAAGCCCCATTCGAAACCCTTTCGTAAAACTGTTGCGCCAAAGCATCATTGGACGACACTTTGGAACAATTTGTCCGGACAAATTGCACTTCCGCGCTTGACAAGCAAGAGGTTGTCCGGACAAATCTGCTTGCGGGATGCCGTTCGGGGGAAGTTCGGTCATCGACGTGGCCCTGCCGTAACAAGGAGCAATCGATGAATTCGCTTTCCACCAAACGCCCGGTGTTTGCCGGGATGGCTTCGATCTTCGCGCTCGCCGCTTTTCCTAATATCGCCCACGCGCAATCGGTTGCCGAAACGATGGATGCGCAGGAGGAAGGGGCAGATGATGAAGCCAGCGAAGGCGCAATCATCGTCACAGCGCAGCGCCGGGCGGAAAACCTTCAGGACGTGCCCGCCGCGGTTACCGCTCTCTCCGCCGTCGAACTCGAACGCAGGCAGATCCTCGATGCGAACGATCTGACCTCTCAGGTTCCCGGCGTCGTAATCACCACCGGAACCGGCACCGCCTCGTCCGCACGCATCTTCTTTCGCGGCGTTGGCGAGGATGAATCGCGCGGCGCGGTCGATCCCGCGGTCGGCATCTATATCGACAACGTCTATCTCGGCCGCACGGTCGGATCGCTGATCGATCTGGTAGACGTAGAACAGGTCGAGGTGCTGCGCGGGCCACAGGGCACGCTTTACGGGCGCAACACCAATGGCGGTGCGATCAAGTTCACTTCAGTTCGCCCGCAGCTCGATGAAACCTCGTTCACCGCCGAAGTCGGCTACGGCAATTTCGACCGCATCTCGGCGCGCGGAACGGTCAACGCCGCACTCGCCGACACGATGGCGGTGCGCGTGTCGGGCCTGTATAAAGAGCGCGATGGATTCTTCGAGATCAACCCTAATGGCGATTTCGCTGCCGAATTTGCCGGCGACACAGTCGGCGATGAGGAAGTCTTCTCAGTGCGAGGCAGCCTCTATGGCGAAATGGACGACAATTGGAGCGTGCTTGCGATCTTCGATTACACGAAGGACAACAGCGATCCGATCCCTTCCTCGCTGGTCGATGAAAGCGACAACCCCGATATCGTCACCGATCGTGACCAAGATATCTTCACCATCGAACCCGCCGATGGCGTGACCTGCTCCGACATGACGCCGGTCAACTTCCAGCCCATCGGCTGTGTCACCAACTACGACAGCGAGGTGGAAACCTACGGCGCCTCGATCGAGCTGAACGGCGAGTATGACACTTTCTCCGTCACCTCGATCACCGCGCTCAGGGCCATGCGCGACGATCTGTCGAGCTTCATCAGCTTCCCGTTCTTCCAGCAGACCGAACAGAGCCAATTCAGCCAGGAAGTGCTCGTCAACACCAATTTCGAGGGGCCGTTCAATCTCACGACCGGCGCGTTCTATTATTACGAGGATGTCGATCTCGACTACGATTTCATCTTCCCCTTCGCGAACGATGTGGAGACCGAGAGTTTCTCCGTCTTCGGACAGGCGACGTTCGATGTGACCGACGCGCTGACCCTGACAGGCGGCTTGCGCTGGACCACCGAGGATCGCGATTTCGTGGGCAATGCGGGCGGACCGCTTGCAGGTTTCGGCACCAATATCACCGGCAATGCCGACACCGACAACATCACGTGGACGGCTAAGGTCGATTACTCGCTGACCGAGGATATCCTCGTCTACGCGTCCTACGCCACCGGCTTCAAATCGCCCGGTTTCTCGCCCGATTGCTTCAATCCGACTGCGTGCTTCCGCCAAGTCGAAGAGGAGCAACTCGACAGTATCGAAGGCGGCCTGCGCACGCAGTTCTGGGATGGGCGGGTGACGTTCAACGCGACCTATTTCTACAACGACTATCAGGATTTGCAGATCAGCGGGACGTTGCCTTCGGGCGCCTTCACCCGCATCAATGCAGGCGAAGCACGCATTCAGGGCGTGGAGATCGATGGCCAGATCGAAGCGTTCGACGGCTTCACGATCTACGGCAACGCCAGCTATCTCGACGGCGAATACCAGTCGCTTAACTTCGACCAGGCGGGCCTGCTCACAACCAGCTCGAACACCGCAGCAGGACCGGCCTGCGTCAATGTCACCGCGGCGCCCGGAACACCCGAATACGAGCAACAGGTAATCGATTGCGCGCTCGGGCTCGAGCTAAAGAACGCGCCGGAATTCAAGGCGTTGGTCGGCTTCATCGCCGATATTCCACTGGGTGATGGCGACCTGTTCTTCGGCGCGGATGCGGCTTACGAAGACGACACGTTCGGCCTTGTCGCCAATGTTCCGGGCACGGAGCAGGAGCCGGGTCTGCGCGTCGATGCGCGGATCGGTTATACCACCGGGCGCTATCGTATCACGTTGTGGGGCAAGAACCTGACCGATCGCGAATATTTCCGCGCCAACACCTTCAACGCGCCGACTTTCCAGAACCAGGTCTTTGCAGCGCCGCCGCTGACTTTCGGGGTGGATATCGGCGTAAGCTTCGATTGAGGTGACCCTTTTGCGCGCGACCGCTGGCCCTGATGCGTTGCTCGGTCTTGGCCGGCGGCTAGGCATGTGGGTGACAATGCTCGCGTTTTTGGCCGTTGGTGGGCAGGCGCGCGCGGGCGAGGCCAACGGATACGGCGTCGCTCCGTGGACCGAGGCGGTGGTGAGCGTCACCGATCTCGCAGAAAGCTCCGCTTGGCTGATCGAGGATGGCGGGTGGCAGGTCGTTGGCGAAGGGGCGATGGCCCGCGCCGAGCTCGATTACTGGAAACTGCCCGAGAGTGTGTCGGGCACCTATCGCCGCGTCTGTGCGGCGCAGGCTGAAACCGGCTGCATCCGTTTCGTACGGTTCGATGGCGCGGCGCAGCAGCGCCCGATCCGCCTTGCCGCGCGGCCCTGGGACACGGGCGGCATCTTCTCGATCATGTTGCGCAGCGAGGATGTGCAGGCGATGTTCGATGCCGCGATCGCGCGCGGCTGGTGGGCGGAGAGCCAGCCATACCGCTTCAGCTTCGGCGCGTCCGATCTCGTCAACGTCGTCGTGCGCGGGCCGCATGGCGTGAACTATGCGCTGTACGAACGCGAAGCGCCGCCTTTCACGGCCTTTCCCCTCGGCGCTTTGAGCCAGGCGTTCAATTCGATGCGCATGGTTAAGGATCAGCCCGCCAGTCTTGCCTGGTATCGCGACCGGCTCGGTTTCGATGTGCTGTTCGATGCCCCGTTTACGGACCCGGAACCGCGCTCGAACAATTTCTCGGTCCCTGCGAATTTCGCGACCGAGCTGGTGCGAAGCGCAGCGGTCGCCCAGCCGGTGCTGCCGGGCGAGAGCGGGCGTGTCGAAATGATGCAATTCGTCGGATTTGAGGGCCGCGATTTTTCCGCCCATGCTTCGCCGCCCAATCTCGGGATCATCTCGGTGCGCTATCCGGTGACGGATTTCGAGGGCTACCTCGCGCATCTCGCGTCGCGAGGGCTGGAGCCGGAATACAGTGCCGATGACGTCGCGGTCGAAGGGATCGGGACAGTCGAACTCGCTGCCGTGCGCGATCCTGACGGGAACCTGACGGAGTTCTACGATGCGCGGTGACGGACACGCAATCGGGATGCGCGGAACAACGCGCCATATGCTATGCACCCTCTGCATCAATGCCCTTGGCGCGGATGGAGACAGTCAGTGAACGCAAGTCCGTCCGAGCCCGCGGTCGTAGCAGCTGCGAAGAGCGGCGAGTTTTCCAAGGGCTGGACAATCCTGCTCGCGGGCGTTTTGGGCGTCATGTGCGGGGCTTCGCCCATTCCCTACAACGTCATCGGCTTCACCGCCGAACCGCTGCAGGCCGAATTCGGGTGGAGCCAGACACAGGTTCTGCTGCCGATCACCTTGTTCGGCGTAATCGCCAGTCTGCTCGCCCCGGTCTTCGGCTGGATGGCCGATCGCTATGGCGTCAGGCCCGTGGCGCTGTGGTCGCTGTTCGCCTTCGCGCTCGCCTTTGGAGCCATCTCGCTCACCCCGACCGAGAATAGCGCGCAGACGCTCTACATCTACTATGGCTTCTGGGTCGTGGTCGGTCTGGTCGGCATCGGCTCGACCCCGGTCACATGGAGCCGCGCGATCAATCTGTGGTTTTACCAGCATCGCGGACTTGCGCTCGGCATCCTGCTGATGGGAACGAGCCTTGCAGCGATCGTGGTGCCGCAGATCGCGGTGTGGGCGATTGCGAATTACGGCTGGCGCTCCATGTTTGCGACCGTCGCGCTGTTTCCGATCATCGCGCTCATAGTCGCATTCTTCCTGTTCCGCGAACCGCGGCCGGAGGAACGTCCCAAAGCGATCGAGAGTGAAAGCGGCAGGCTGACGGGCGTTACGCTCGGCTCGGCGCTGACGGACTACCGTTTCTGGGTCATCTGGCTGTCGATCGCCCTGATCGCGACGGCTTTCGGTGGCGCCTTCATCAACATGCCGACCATGCTGCGGCTGCGCGATATCGACGCTGATGTGGCCGCTAGTGTCATGGGCATCCTGGGCATCGGCATCTTCGCCGGACGGCTTATCACAGGCGCGCTGCTCGATCGCTTCTGGCAGGGCGTGGTCGCGTTTCCGCTGTTGTGTCTGCCTGCCATTTCCGCTTGGTTGCTGCTGGGAGACAGCCTGACCTTCCCGCTCGCCGCCATCGCCGGGTTCCTGCTCGGCTTCGCAGCCGGAGCGGAGAGCGACCTCATCGCCTATCTCACCGGGCGGTATTTCGGGATGGCGAACTACGGCAAAATCTATGGAATGCTCTACATGCCATTCGGCTTGTTCAGCGCGGCCTCGCCCGTGATCTACGCGCAGGTTTACGATCGCACCGGCAGCTACGATCCGATCCTCGAACTGGCGATCGGGATGTTTATTGCCGGTGGTGCGCTGTTGCTGCTGCTGGGCCGCTATCCGACCGAGTTTCCCGAAGCGGATGCCAAGCCAAATGCGGTTTCCGCCGCCAGACCGGAGCCTGCCTGATGGCCACCCTCGCATCCGACAATCCGCTCGCCGCCGTGAGCGTTGAAGTGGGCGAGACCGCGCTGCTCACCGACGACGCAACCCTCGCCCTTCACAGCCATGATGTCCTGTCGCGCGGGGGCACGCCGCTCGCGGTGTTCGGCCCCTCCAGTGTCGACGAGCTGGCGAACGGGATCGCAGCTGCAACCAGCGCCGGGATCGCCATCGTCCCGCGCGGCGGAGGGATGAGCTATACTGGCGGCTATCTCTACCACGGCGGGCCGTTCCTGCTGGTCGATACGGGCGCGCTTGATGCGATCCTCGATATCGACCAAACCGACATGACCGTGACGGTCGAGGCGGGTTGCACGTGGGACAAGCTCTACCGCGAATTGCAACCGCGCGGCCTGCGCGCGCTTGCATGGGGTACGCTGTCGGGCCTGCGCGCCAGTATCGGCGGCGGGATGAGCCAGAACGGTCTGTTCTGGGGCGCGCGCGGCGGAAGCGCGGTGGACGGCGCGGTGAGCATGGATGTGGTGCTGGCAGACGGCACACTGGTTTCCACCGGCTCGGACTTCTTCCGCCCGTTCGGCCCTGATCTCACCGGACTGTTCGCTGCCGATTGCGGCGCGTTCGGGGTCAAGGCGCGCGTCACGCTCAAGCTGGTAAGGGAAGCGACGGCGTTTGCCTATGGCTCGTTCAGCTTCGACCGGCACGATGCGCTGCTGACCGCGATGAGCGAGATCGCGCGCGCCGAACTGGCGGCGGAGAGCTTCGCCTTCGATCCCTTCCTGCAAGCCCAGCGGATGAAGCGTGACAGCCTCGCGAAGGACGCCAAGCAGCTTGGCAATATGTTGAAGGCGCAGGCGAAATCGGGCGGGCTGATCAAGGCGGCAAAGGAGGGCGCGAAGGTCGCGATGGCCGGGCGCTCTTTCCTCAAGGACGTGCCGTTCAGCCTGCACTGCATTGCCGAGGGACGACATCAGGCGGGCGTCGACGCCGATATGGCGCGGATCGAGACCATCGTGCTCGAGGCGGGCGGCAGCGTGGTCGAAAACTCGATCCCCAAGATCCTGCGCGCCAATCCCTTCCCGCCGCCCAACTCGATGCTCGGCCCCGATGGCGAGCGCTGGGTGCCGGTCCACGGCTTCCTGCCGCATTCAAAGCTGGTCGAAGCGTGGGAGCGGCTCGATACCCTGTGGGAGCGGCACGCAGACGCGATGACGCAGGCGAAGGTTGAAACCGGCGCGCTGATCGCGGCGACCGGGCGGACCGGATGCTTGATAGAGCCGGTGTTCTTCTGGCCCGGCGCGCACAATCCGCTGCACCGCCATGCGATCGAGCGCGACCATCTCGCCAAGCTGACCGACCGTCCCGACGATCCGCAGGCCAATGCGCTGGTCGAAACCCTGCGCAACGAGGTCATCGCGATTTTCCGCGATCTGGGCGCAGTGCACATGCAGATCGCGCGCACCTATCCGCTGAAGGAAAGCCATGATCCCGCCGCATGGGCAATCCTGCGCGCGCTCAAGCAGCAGGTCGATCCCGAGGGGTTGATGAACCCGGGGTCGCTGGCGCTCTAGACAATGCTGGAGATCGACCGCAGGCGTGTCATGGCTGCCGGGATGGTCGCCGCAGTCGCCGCCCACGGCACGCTTCAGGCACAAGGGGACGAGAATTTGACCAACACCGCGACCTATTGCGCGATGGCGATGCAACTCACCGCCCGCTCGCTCGAACGCCTGCCCGATGATGCCGCCGCGCGCGCCGCGATCCTCGAACACATTGCCGAGCTGGAAGGGCAAATCCGCACCAGCGCGATTTTCGTCGCCGGATATCAGGGCAAGCCGGTGAAGCTGGTCGTGCTGCCCGAATATCTCTTCACCTCGTATCCGGGCCGCGTCTCGATCCCCAACTTTGCACGCCGCGTCGGGTTCGCGGCGGATGGTCCGGAATACGAGGCGCTGAGCGCAATGGCCGAACGGCTCGGCATGTTCATCGCTGGCAATGCCTATGAAACCGATGCCGCCTTCCCCGATTTCTATTTCCAGACCAGCTTCATCGTCGCGCCCTCAGGCAAAGTGGTGCTGCGCTATCGCCGCCTGCTGTCGATGTTCGCACCGTCTCCGCATGACGTATGGGAGGCGTATCTCGACAAATACGGCCTCGACGGCGTATTCCCGGTCGCCCGCACCGAGATCGGCAATCTTGCAGCGATCGCGTCGGAAGAAATCCTCTATCCCGAGATCGCTCGTGCCCTGGCCATGCGCGGGGCCGAAGTGTTCTGCCACTGCTCGTCCGAAGTCGGCTCGCCGATTGCGACCAACAAGGACATCGCCAAACAGGCGCGCGCGTTCGAGAACCTCGCCTGGGTCGTCTCCGCCAATACCGCTGGGATTTCCGGCACCGCCATGCCGATCGCAAGCGCAGATGGAAACAGCCAGGTGGTCGACTGGAAGGGCCGCGTGGTCGCGCAATCAGGCGATGGCGAGACCTTCACCGCCTTCGCGCCGATCGACCTCACTGCCTCGCGCGAGGGGCGGCGCACACCGGCGATGACCAACTATCTCGCCCGCCAGCGCCCCGAATTGTTCGCGCAAAGCTATACCTCCGCCGCAGAGCCGTTTCGCGGCCCCGATGGCATGATGGACAGCGGCGCGCCCGCAATCCCGGAGCGCGACTATTTCCGCCGCGCTCAGGAGGAAGTGATCGAGCGAATGATCGCCGCCGGAGTAATTTTATGAAGCACCGCAACGTGCGCGGACGCGTCCGCTACACCTCGACCAAGCCCGAATGGCTCGCGAAGCACCCGGACGGTGAGCGCGGGCGCGAATGGTTCAACTTCTCGCACCATGCCGACGGCTCGATCATCATGAGCGCGCAGTGCGAGATCGAGGAGCCGGACCCCACGGTCCTGCGCAACATCACCTATCATATCGGGCCGGACATGGTGCCGCAGAACTTGTTGGTGCATCTGACCGTGGGCGACAAATTCCTCGGTTCGGGCTGGATGGCTTACAAGCCCGAAGACGACGCTATCCTGTGCGAGAGCCAGGGGGTAGACGGAGATTCCGGCATCGGGCGCAACTCGGAACTGCGCGAGAACGTCGGCAAATTCGACGGGTTCGGCACGCACCCGATCGTCGGCGACGGGTTCCTCACCCGCATCATGGACACGAGCCGAGGCCCGCACGCCCGCAAATTGCGCGTCTTCCTGCCCTCCCCCGACCATCGCGGCGCGACCCCGCCGCAGATTGCCGAAGTGTTTATCACGCTCGAATATGTCGGCGAGGAGGAAAAGACGGTGGAGGCGGGCACCTTCGCCTGCCGCCATTTCCGCTTCGTCGACGATGCAGAGGGGGGGATGGGGGGCAAAGAGCATCCCGATTACGATATGTGGGTGACGGCGGATGAAGACAGCGTGCTCGTCTACGGCGCAATCGACGGCTACATGATGAACCGCTACGAACTGGTCGAGCTGGAGCGGTAAAAGGTTGCGGCAAAGTCAGCGATTGGGGTGGGAGCGAAATGGCCGGGCTTTAGTGCTAAGAGCCGCTCGGCTGAGCAAGAACTACGGTGTTTCCGTCGGGATCACTGAGCTGAGAGATTATTGCGATATCTCCCATCATTGTCTCGCCTGTTCTTACTCCGACCGCGTTTAAGCGTTTCAATTCGGTTTCAATATCGCTGACAATCAGAGTGAGGCATCCATGACCCGCATGAACTTCGTTTAACACGAGCTGAAAACCGGCATTGTTTGAGTGATGCCATTCTTTCAGTCCATCCATCGGAGCTTCATCCGGTGAACGGCCAAATAGCTTCGCGAACCAGGCGGTGCTTTGCTCCATGTCAGTGCAGTTCAACTGCCCGAAAATCTTTTGAAGCGTCAACTGGCTACTCCTTCTCAGGATATCAATAACACAAATGACAAGGAGGAGACCCTGTCAAATGACCGAAGTGTGGTGAGGTCACAGAAAGGGCTTGTATCCATAATTGAGTCGCAAACGGGAGTTTTCGCCCCCCGTCATCCCCGCGCAGGCGGGGATCCAGGGTGAGGTGGCTCCGACGCCAGACTGGATTCCCGCCTGCGCGGGGATGACGACTGTGGGTCACACACAGCTTCCCTTCACGCACCCTTTTCGATCAGCACCTTGCCCATATGCGCTCCGCTTTCGAGGTGGGCGTAGGCTGCGGGGGCATCGTCGAAGGAGAAGCGGCGGTCGATGGGGATTGCGATGCCGTGCTCCGCCACCACGCCGAGCGCGCTTTCCAGCATACCGCGATGGCCGCTGGCGATGCCCTTGATCGTGATGTTCTTGCCGATCAGCGATCCCTGGTCGAAATCGGGGCTGTCCTGCGGGCTGCCCGACAGCGCGCCGATCGTGCCGATGCGCCCTTCGACAGCGGTTGCGGCCACGGTCCGGCCGAACTCGCCAAAGCCGATCGTGTCGACCACCACATCCGCCCCGCGTCCGCCGGTGGCTTCGAGCAGCGCGGCGGCCCAGTCCTCTCGCTCGCGGTAGTTCACGGTGAAATCGGCACCCATCTCGCGGGCGCGCGCGAGCTTTTCGTCGCTCGATGAGGTGATCGCGACATCCGCACCCAGCGCCTTGGCCAGTTGCAGCGCGAAGATCGCCACGCCGCCGGTCCCTTGGGCGAGCACGAGATCGCCCTTCGCCACCCGTCCGAATGCGACCATGGCATGCCATACGGTCGCGCCGACAACGGACAGAGTAGCGGCGGTTGCATCGTCAACGCCGTCAGGCACATGGATCGCCGCGCTTGCAGGGACGACGATCCGCTCGGCCAGCCAACCATCCTGAGTCACGCCCAGGTCGGTCGCGAATACATGATAGCCATAGCCGCCATCTTCGCGCCAATTCGTAAAATGCGGGGCGATGACGCGCTGGCCCAGCGCTAATCCCTCAACACCGTCGCCCAATGCCGCAACCACGCCCACGCCATCGCTCAAAGGAATGCGGGTTTCGGGCAGGTCGGAGCCGTAGTGTCCGCGCAGGACCATCAGGTCGCGGTAATTCAGTCCGACGGCGATGACGTCGAGCGCGACCTCGCCCGGTCCGGGCTCGGGCGTCGCGCGTTCGACCTGTCGGAGATTCTCGATACCGCCGCGCGGCCCTATCTCCCATGACTTCATGGCGTGTCTCCACCGACCACCGGCGGATCGACCTGTTCGATGCCGTCGCGGGCAAAATCGCCACGATAGAGATTATCCCCGACCCGCCCGACCATGTCCTCGCGCATCGGCATTTCGGCATAGACGATCACCGTGTAATCGCCCGCGCTGGTCGGATCGCGCCGGATCGGCAGGATTTCTTCCTGATAGGCTTGGCTGTTCCAGAACGCGCGCGCGTTTTCGATGCAGGGGAAGCGCACGGTGAGGTTGACGTGTTCGGGCGGCACCTCGCCCTCGAACACTTCCACGGGGCGCGGAATGGTGACGTAATAGCCGCCGAGCTGTTCGTAGAGCCCGCTTGTCGCAATCGCACGACCGTAGGCCATCATCCGCTCACGATCGAGCGTGCGGCCCGAGACGACCATGTAGACCGGGCTGTCGCAGGTCGAGGTCGGCGGGGGCGGCGCTTCGCCAGCTGGAACGCCTTGCAGCATCGTCGCAATGATTGCGGATATCACGGGCCTTCGATCCTCCATTCATCGCACAAAGTGCGCTTCCACGGCTTGCCGTCACGGAACCACTGCCATGTGCGCGCGCGGGTTTGCCCGTCGGGCGCGACATTGATCATCTCGATATAGTATGCGCCCGGTTCATCCAGCCGGTCGAGCTTGAGCATCAGCGTATCCTCCGCCGTTTGCCAGCCATAGCCGCTGAACCGGTCCGTTTCCCACACGATCCGGTCGCCATCGAGCCGCCCGCCAAACTCGTAGACCGCGCTGCGCCCGTCGTCCCAGGTGAGCCAGTTGTGCTGGACGTAGTGCCACTCGCCCTCATCGGGAAATTCGCAATGCGTTTTCACCTTATGCGCGTCGACAAGCGTTCCGTCGCTGTCGAAGTGGCGATACCAGCCATCCCACCAACCTTCGTGGTCGAGCATGGCTGGCATCACGGCTTCGAGATTGGCGCGGTTGCCCATCAGGCGCCGCGCTCCGCAAAGGCATCGATCGGCAGCGGTTGGCCGGTCTGGCGGATCAGCGCCTGTTCGCGCAGGAACCGCAGCATCCCGCTGTCCCCCATGCGGCTTGGTCCGAGGCCCGAAGCCCCGCGCGAGGTATTGGTCGCATCGCCGACCATGCTGGTGAGCGCGCCGTCCTGGAGAGAAATCGCGCCAGCCTCCAGCCGCGTCCCGATCACCGCCGCTTCGTCCAGCGATCCGGCCAGCACCGCGGCGGAAAGGCCGTATGGCGTGTGGTTCGCCTGACGAATGGCATCATCGAGATCATTGAACACCGTGACGGGAATCACCGGGCCGAACGTCTCCTCGCGCATGACATCCATCTGCGGGGTGACGTCGGCAAGGACGGTGGGGCGCAGATAGTGCCCGCCGCCCAAATATTCGACCTCGCCGCCGGTCAGCACGCGCGCGCCTTTCGAGCGAGCATCGTCGATCTGCGCCTGCACCTTTTCGGCCTGGGCTGCGAGGATGAAGGGGCCAAGATGGCCTTGCGCCGGGTCGGGATAGGTCAATTCGATCCGCTCCGCCCCGGCGACCAGCGCGGCCATGAACGGTTCGGCTATTTCGCGCGCGACATAGACCCGCTCGATCGACTGGCACGCCTGCCCGGTGGCGACGACGCTGGCGCGCAGGGCGATTTTCGCCGCCCATTCCGGGTCCGCGCTGGCGGTGACGATCATCGGATCCTTGCCGCCCAGTTCGAGATTGGCCGGGATCAGGCGGCGCGCGGCGGCTTCGGCCACTTTGCGCCCGGTGGCAGTCGATCCGGTGAAGCAGACATAGTCCGCTTGCTCGATCAAGGCTTGCCCGACCTCAGGCCCGCCCATGACATAGGCGAGCGGCAGTTCGGGCATCCCTTCCAGCACCGCGCGCATGGGTTCGACGAAGCGCGGCGTAACTTCGCTCGGCTTCACCAGCGCCGCGCTTCCCGCCATCAGCGCGGGCACCGCGTCGATATGTGAGAGGATGACGGGAAAATTCCACGGCGCGATGACGCCCAGCAGAGGGTATGCGGAATACCCGGTCGTGATTTCCACGCCGGGCACCGCGGAGGCTTTCGGCCCACGCTCCAGCGTGTCGAACAGCTCCGGCCCACGCGCGGCCCAGCGGCGGATATTGGCGATGAAGCCCTGCACTTCGATTCCCGACACCGTGTTGCGCCCGGTATCGACGCTGAGCGCGGCGACGATCTCGCCTGTCGCGGATTCGACAGCATCGGCAAAGCGCAACAGGATCGCCGCGCGCCCTTCGGCCCCGCGCGCTTTCCATTCGCCCTGCATCGCGCGCAGGCGAGCGGCTTCGGCAGCAACTTGCGAACTTGTGCTTGCATCGAATTCGTAGTCGTCCTCGCCGGTGCGCGGATTGCGGGCCTTCACTGCTGCGCCTCCCATATCCTGACGATATCAGAGCCGGTCGCGAACCACGCCTCGTCCCGCCCGGCCAGATCGGCGAGCAGGCATTCGAGCGCACCGATGCGATAGGGCAGGCCCATGATGTATGGCGTCAGGTGGATCGGCAGCATCCGCCCGCCGCCCTCTCGCGCCGCCTCCGCCGCCAGCCAGTCGAATGCATCGCGCATCGATTGCGCCCAGCTATCCGCGCTCTGCTGCTGCACGGTGATGATCTGGCGATCGGACAGCTCGTGGTTGAGCGGCAGGTTGATCAGGCCGCCAAAACGCTCGGTTTTGAAGCGATAGGGCAGTTCGTCATTCACCCAGTCGCAGCAATAGGTCAGACCCTCGTCCCTCAGAATATCGAGCGTGTGAAAGCTCTGCTGGCGCGCAATCGAGAGCCAGCCAGCGGGCCGCGCGCCGGAGGCTTTTTTGAGCCGCGTCATAGCGTCACCGATCAGCGCGCGTTCCGCGTCTTCGCCTAGCGTCGCGTCGATCGTGCCGTTCATGTCGGTCGAGTGTGCGATGATTTCATGCCCACCAGCCTGCACCGCTTCGACCAGTTCTGGATAGCGCTCGGCGATGGCGGCGTTTGTAGCGAAGCTTGCCTTCACGCCCGCCTTCTCGAACGCATCGAGGAAGCGCCACGCGCCCACCCGGTTGCCGTAATCGCGCGATGTGTAGTGGCGGTAATCGGGATAGGGCGTGACCATGTGCCCCGGCGCCTTGAACGGCCCACCGGGTTGAATCGGAAACCATTCGAGGCTGACCGTGAGCCACACCGCGACCGATCCTTTCGGCCATGAGACCGGCGCGCGCTCGTGCATGTTGGACCATACGTAGAGGTCGTGGTCGTAGCCTTCGCGGCGGTGTGGGTATTGGCTGTAATCGGCCGGAAGTGTCACGCCCCAGCCCTCCAAGCGTCCACAATCTCACCCGCTTTCGCGATCCAAGCGCGGCCATCTTTCGCGATATGGTCCAGCGCCTCCTCGAACGGGCCGATCCTGTGCGGCTGGCCGATCAGATAGGCGTGCAGCGGAATGCACATCACCGTGCCGCCCGGACCGTCCTCGCGCGCGCCTTCGTCCGCCAGCCGCTCGAACTGGCGCACCAGCGTCTCGGCGTATTCGCGCCCGCTCATATTGTAGACGAAGAAGCCGTAATGGTCGTTGACCTCCAGGCTGTAGGGGATCGAGGCAAGCTGTCCGTTCGCGACCTTCACCTCCTGAACCTGATCGTCGTGATACAGGTCGCAGGTGTAGTCGAGGCCGTATTCCGCGATCAGGTCGAGCGTGCGCGGCGTATGCGTCAGCGCGGGCGCGAGCCAGCCGCGGATGCGCTGGCCGGTCGCATCTTCGACGGTGCGAATCGAATCCTCGATGATCGCGCGCTCCTGCGCTTCGCTCATGTCGTAGGAATAGCGGGTGTTGTAGATGCCGTGGCTGAAGAACTCCCAGCCGCGCGCGTTGGCGTCGGCGACGACCCCGGGGTGATGCTGGCACAGCGCGACCGAGAGGCTCACGGAGCCGGGAAAGCCGTGGCGGGTCATCACCTCCGCCATGCGCCAATGGCTCACGCGATTGGAATGGTCGCGGTGCGAATAGCCGACGACGCTTGGCGCGGGATGCGGCCAGGGTTTGCGCTTGGGATGGGGAGGCGGGTCAATTTCGTAATATTCAAGATTGGGCGCGACCCATACGGCGACACTCTTTCCGCCCGGCCATTTGAAACGCTTGCGCCCCCGATACGGAAGGTAGTCGTAAAGGCCGGGATCGGCTTCACCCTCGCGCATCGTTCAGCGCGCTTCCAGCCAGTCGATCACCGTCTGCACCGGCTCGACATCGGCATACTTCAATTGCAGGTCGGTAAGGTTGGCAAAGTGATAGCTCTCGTGCTTGTCGGCGCAGGTCTCGATCGGGACGATGGTGCGGTATCCGTGGCTCAACGCATCGACGGCGGTGGCGCGAACGCACCCTGAGGTGGAGCCGCCGGTAACAACCACCGTATCGACCCGGTGAAACGTGAGATAGCTCGCCAGCGGGGTCTCAAAGAACGCGCTCGGCATCCGCTTGGTATACGTTAGGTCACCCTCAGCCACCTTGCAGCGCGGGTCGAAAGCGTGGCGATCGCTGTCATACTTGATGTTCTGGAGGCTGTCGGGGGTATCTGTGCGCGTGCCCCACACGCCCGCGTCTTCGGCGTTGTCGGCATAGGCCACGCGGCTCCACACCACCGGCATTTGTTTATTACGCGCCAAGGCACTGATAGTATTGATGTATTCGATCTGCTTCGGATCGGTTTCATAGGCAGTCTTGAACAGATCGGTGCGGGTGTAGGCCTGCTGCACATCGACATTCACGATCGCGAGCTTTTCGCCAAAGCCGAACTTGCGCCGCGCCGGATTGGCCATCACCTCCTCGAATATCTGACGCGCCGTACGGTTATCGGAAACCATTTTGGTGCCGATCATTTCCGCCATGCAACCTATCCTTTCGCATCTCGCTTTGACGGGGACCATAAACTTGCGTAGTGGCTTGTCGAGAGGAATTTGTCCGGACAACTTTTCGAGGCGCGTTTGAACCCCGCTATCACCCGGCATGTGCTGACCCTGCCCGGCTCCGGGCGCAAGGTGCATTACCGCCGCTGTGGCAGCGGGCCGGTGCTGCTGATGGTCCATCAAAGCCCGCGTTCCTCCGCCGAATATGCCGATCTGATGCGGCAATGGGGCTCGCACTTCACCTGCATCGCGCCCGATACGCCGGGCTTTGGGCAGTCGGATCCACTCCCCGGCGAACCTGATATCGCTGACTTCGCCGATGCCCTGTGCGCATTCCTAGATGCGCTCGGAGTAAAGCACTGCGCCGCCTACGGCTTTCATTCGGGCGGCATCATTCTTGTCACCGCGATCAAACGCCAGCCGCAGCGCTTCTCCTGCCTCGCCATCGGCGGTTACGCCATCTGGACCGAGGCGGAGATGCGGCTGTTCGGCGAGCGCTACCTGCCGGAATTTCATCCCAGCCCCTATGGTGAGCACCTCACCTGGCTGTGGAACCGGATGCTCGAACAAAGCTGGGTCTTCCCGTGGTTCGACACGCGCGAAGAGGCGCGGCTGTCGGTCGCCCATGCCGATATTCCGCGCGTAGCACAGGCCGTGTCGGAGATGCTCGACGCGGGCAATGCGTATCAGGCCGGTTATGGCGCGGTGCTGCGCGCGCCGCGCGATATTCCGCCGCCAGAGGCCACCCCAAAAGACGGAAGTTGGCCGCCCTGCCTCATCACCGCCTATGACCGCGATCCGCTGCAGGACCATATCGACCGGCTGGGCGATATGCCCGCAGCTTGGAGCGCACGAAAGGTCGCAACGCCCGCCGAGCATCAATCGGAGAGCCTCGCCTTCCTCAAAAAACAGGCGGGCGACATCCCGTGCCCCGATCTCGCTGAAGACGCGCACGAGGGTTGGGTCGTGGTCAATGGCAGCCCGATCCACTGGAAAGGCACACGCGGAGCCGCGCGGTTGGTTCTGCATGGTCCGGCTCGCGAAATGTCCGAACCCGGCGCAGACGAGGTCGCCATCGACGTGCCGGGACATGGCCAATCCGGCGATTGCGAGGACATCGCACTCACCCTCCACCACGCAAAAGAGCAGCTCGGAGCAACCGAGCTCGCCGTGCCCGACGCGCCGACAGGCGACCCCGACCGCCTCTATCCCGACATGACGCCCGACCGCTTTGGCCAATATCTCCAGCGGGCCTGGCAAATTGCGCGGGCCGAAGCATTTTTCAAACCGTGGTATGAAGCCAATGCCGCCCACGCGATACCGCTCGACCCCGCACGTCTTGACCCGCACGCGCTCAACGTCCGCGCCCTCGCCCGCATCCGCGCCGGCGACGCCGCACGGCGCTGGCACGAAACCCTGATCACGATGAAGGACCAATCATGATGCTCAACGATTTCGCCGAGAAAATGCCGCTGCTCGCCCGTCATGAAGGCGTGTGGGACGGCAAATACACCTATTTCAACGATCAGAACGAACAGATCGATGAGCATGCCAGCCGACTGCTCTGCCGCATGACCGGGGACGACGACATCCCGTATCATCAGACCAACCACTACACCTGGGCTGACGGCAAGACCGAAGTGCGCGAATTCCCCGCAACCTATCGCGACGGGCGTATCTGGTGGGACAATGATTTGATCCAGGGCTGGGCGGCAGAAGTGCCGCTCGATGAATTCAACCGCACCATGATGCTCTACTGGCAGCGCACCGGCGATCCTTCGCTCTACCTCTACGAACAAATCCAGATTTCGGACGACGGCCAGAATCGCTGCCGCACATGGCACTGGATCCGTGACGGCAAGCTTGAAACCCGCACCGCGATCCAAGAGCATTTCGTGACCAAGGACTGGCGGCGCATCGATGAGGAGATGAAGGCAAACGCCTGACGGATACGCCGATGGGACTAACGCTGTTCGACAAGATCTGGGGCGCGCACGAGGTTGCGAAAACGCAGGGTGGTGCCTCGCTGATCGCGATCGATCGCGTGTTCCTGCATGAACGCACCGGCGCGGCGGCGTTGGGGCGGATGGCCGAGATGGGCCGCACCGTCCGCGATCCGGCGCGCGTCTTCGCGGTGATGGACCACATCGTCGATACGCGGATCGGGCGCGGGGACGGGACGCTCATGCCGGGCGGCGAGGCCTTCATCAGCGAGACTCGCGCCGCGTGCAAGGCTGCTGGGATCACCCTGTTCGATGTCAACGATCGCGAGCAGGGTATTGTCCACGTCATCAGCCCGGAGCAAGGCATCGTCCTGCCCGGCCTCACACTGGTCGCGCCCGACAGCCACACCTGCACGCAAGGCGCGTTCGGTGCGCTCGCCTGGGGGATCGGCTCATCCGAGGCTGAACATGCGATGGTGACCGGCACGCTGCGGCTGGAGAAACCGCGTTCAATGCGTGTGCGTTTCGATGGCATGCTGGCACCGGGCGTGACGCCAAAAGACATGATCCTCGCCCTGATTGCAGAGCACGGTGCGGGCGGCGGGGCAGGTCATGTGGTCGAGTTCACCGGGAGCGCCATCGCCGCGCTCGACATGGAAGGGCGGATGACGGTGTGCAATATGGCGACCGAATTCAGCGCTGTGACCGGCCTGATTGCGCCCGACGCAAAGGCTTTCGACTACCTGGCGGGGCGGCCCCACGCGCCGCAAACTTTCGACGACCCTTATTGGGAGACACTCAAAAGCGACCCCGAAGCCATCTTCGACCGCGAGATCGTCATCGACGCATCGGCCATCGCGCCGATGGTGAGCTGGGGGACCAGTCCCGAACACACCGTCGCCGTGTCGGACACGATCCCACAAGGCCCCGCCAAGGCGCATGACTATATCGGCCTTGCGCCGGGAGCGCCGATCGCGGGCACGCCGCTCGATGCCGCGTTCATCGGCTCGTGCACCAATGCGCGTCTCTCCGATCTGCGCCGCGCGGCGCGCATCCTCGAAGGTCGACGCATCGCACCCTCGATCCGCACCGCGCTGGCCGTACCCGGATCGCTTTCGGTCAAGCGAGCGGCAGAGGCCGAAGGTTTGGACCGGATATTCGAAGCCGCGGGCTTCGAATGGCGAATGAGCGGGTGCTCGCTGTGCTTCTATGCGGGCGGGGAAGGTTTCCCGCCCGGCTCACGCGTCATCTCCAGCACCAACCGCAATTTCGAAGGGCGTCAGGGCCCCGGCATCCGCACCCATATCGCCTCACCCGAAACCGTCGCCGCCAGCGCGATTACAGGCGCGATTGCCGATCCACGGGACTATGCTCGGCCTGATGCGCGAGAAGCGGCATGAGCGCTTTTCCCCAACCCCTGACCGGCATCGCTGCCCCGCTCGATCCCCGCGGTCTGCGCGACAACGTCGATACCGATGCGATCATTCCCAGCCGCGAAATGCGCTCGACAGGGCGCGAGGGGCTGGCCGACGGTTTGTTTGCCCCGTGGCGCTACACCGATGTCGAAGCGCGCACGCCGGACCCGGATTTTGTCCTCAACCAGCCGGAATATTGCAACGCCCCAATCCTCGTAGCAGGCGCGAATTTCGGCTGCGGATCGAGCCGCGAGCACGCCGTGTGGGCGCTGGCCGAATGGGGCATCAGCGCGATCATCGCGGAGAGCTTCGCACCGATCTTTCGCGGCAATTGCCTCCGCAATTTTCTGCTCCCGATCGCGCTGCCCGCATCGGTGGTCGAGCGGCTTGGCGGCGAAGCGGTCACCATTGACCTCGCCGCGCAGACGGTATCCGCTGCGGGCGAAACCCACGACTTCGCAATCGATTCCGAAGCGAAGCGGATGCTTGCGGAGGGTCTCGATCCGATCGACCTCACGCTGACCATGCGCGATGAGATAGACTGCTGGACCGCAACGGACCGGGCCGCGCGCCCGTGGGTGTATCTGGAGAGCCAAGCATGACTGAGATCCTCGTTTCCGAAGTCGGCCTGCGGGACGGGCTGCAATCGATCGAGCGGGTAATGCCGCTCGAAGCCAAGCAGCGCTGGATCGCGGCGGAAGCATCAGCGGGCGTGCGCGAGATCGAGGTCGGCAGTTTCGTGCCTGCAAAGCTGCTCCCGCAGATGGCCGACACCGCAGAGCTGGTGGCGTTTGCCAAAGGCATTGAGGGGCTGACCGTCGTCACGTTGGTGCCGAACGCCAAGGGCGCTGAGTTCGCGGCCGACGCAGGCGTCGATGGCATGAGCATCCCGTTCTCGATGAGTGAGACGCACAGCCTCAAGAACGTGCGCAAGGACCACCCCGCCATGATCGAAGAGATCGGCAAGGTCGCCCGGATCGCACGCGAACACGGCATCCACTTCGCCGTCAGCCTCTCCACCGCGTTCGGCTGCACGATGGAAGGGGCTGTCAGCGAGGATCAGGTGGTGCGCCTCGCCGAACAGGCGGCGGAGGTCGGTGCGCAGGAATTCAGCCTCTCCGACACGACCGGCTACGCAGACCCCGCGCAGGTTCGCCGCCTGACCCGCAAGGTGAAATCGGCGGTGGGCGCGGACAGGCTGACCACGCTGCACCTCCACAACACGCGCGGGCTCGGCCTCGCTAACGTGGTCGCGGGGCTGGAGGAAGGTATCACGACGTTCGACGCTTCGCTGGGGGGACTTGGCGGCTGTCCGTTCGCGCCCGGAGCGAGCGGCAATCTCGTTACCGAAGACCTCGTGCTCATGCTCAATTCCATGGGGTTGAATACCGGGATCGACCTTGAGGCCTTGCTGAAGGTGCGCACCATCATCGAGGAAGCGCTGCCGGGCGAGCCGCTCTACGGCTTCACGCCGGAAGCGGGGCCGATGCTCGATTACGAGCACAGGACGAAGCTCGACTATGAACAGAGAACCGCCGCATGAGTTCGCCTACACCGCTCGCCGGGATCACCGTCGTCGAATTCACCCACATGGTGATGGGTCCGACCGTCGGGCACGTCCTAGCCGGGCTGGGCGCCGAAGTGGTGCGGGTCGAACCGATCGGCGGCGACCGCACGCGGCGATTGAAAGGTTCGGGCGCGGGCTATTTTCCGATGTACAATCGCGGCAAGCAGTCGATCTGCCTCGATCTCAAATCCGAAGACGGGCTGTCGGTTGCGAAAGATCTGATCGCGCGCAGCGACGTGCTGGTCGAGAACTTCCGACCAGGCGCGCTCGACCGGCTTGGCCTCGATTACGAAAGCTGTTCCGCGACCAACGAGCGGCTGATCTACTGCTCCGAAAAAGGCTTCCTTCCCGGCCCCTACGAACAGCGCACCGCTCTGGATGAAGTCGCGCAGATGATGGGCGGGCTTGCCTATATGACCGGCCCACCGGGCAAGCCGCTGCGCGCGGGTGCCAGCGTTATCGACGTGACCGGCGGCATGTTCGGCGTGATCGGCGTGCTCGCGGCGCTGGAAGAGCGACATCGCACCGGGCGCGGGCAGAAGGTGACCGCGAGCCTGTTCGAGACCACGATCTATCTCGTCGGTCAGCACATGGCGCAATACGCTGTTACCGGCACGCCCGCAGCACCGATGCCCGCACGGGTGTCCGCCTGGGCGATCTACGACGTGTTCGAGACGCGTACCGATCCGGTCTTCATCGGGGTTGTCACCGATGCTTTGTGGGAGAAGTTCTGCAAGCTCTTCGGCCTCGACGATCTGTGGGCGGATGAGAGCCTGCGCGAAAACAACGCCCGCGTCGATGCGCGCGATCGGATTATGCCCGTCATCCGCGAACTGGTCGCCACGATGAGCGCAGACGAAGTGATCGGCAAGCTCGACGGGACAGGCCTGCCTTTCGCGCCGATCGGTAAGCCAGAGGACATGTTCGACGATCCGCATCTCAATGAAGGCGGGCTGGAGGATGTGACGCTCGATACCGGGACTGAGGTCCGCCTCCCCACGATTCCGCTCGAAATGGGCGGCAAGCGGATCGGTGCGCCGCAGGAATTGCCCAAGCCCGGCCGCGATGCGCGCGGTGTGCTGGAAACGCTTGGATATGACGCGGCAAGGGTCGAGGCGCTGCTTGAGCATGGCGCGGTGGGGGAGAGCGCATGAAGAGGATTGCACCAGCCATTCTGGCCGCTTTGGCGGCGGGATGCACCGTCACAACGAACAACCACAATTACCCGGCCGAGATGGCCACGGACGGGCCGCGCGCCGCTGGCGTCGACATGCCGGAGCAGCGCATCCCCACCGATGTGCGCCGCTCCACCATCATCGTGCGCGATATCGAGAACTCGCTGGCGCTCTATCGCGACGTGATCGGGCTGGAGGTCAATTACGACACCACCGTCACCACATCAGGCGTCGCGCTGCCCGCGGGCGAGCCGGGGGCGACGGCGCGGCTCGTGCTCCTCAATTCAAACGATCCGTGGGTCGGCTGGGTGGGCCTGATGGAGTGGCTCGACCCGGCGATCCCGGCGGACGACTATCCCACCCGCATGGGGCCGGGCGATGTCGTGATGGTGCTCAACACCGATGACGTGGAAGGGCGCTGCGAGGCGGCAAAGGCGGTGCCGGGCGTGACCTTCACCGCAGAGCCGCGCCTGCAGGTCTATCCCGGCCGCGATGGCGGACCGGAAATCCGGGTGATGGGGTGCAATTTCTTCGACCCCGACGGGATTCTGATCGAACTCAACCAGATCCTGGAATGAGGTCCGGCCCATCCACCACCAGCACCTGAACATCGGCGAGGCCTTCGCGCAGCTTTCTGACCTCGGCATATTCGGGGCTGTTCCAGAAGGTCTTGATCGCGTCGCGGTCGGGCCATTTGGAGATCACCATCGAGGCTCCGTCCGCGAAGTCACCCTCGAGACACTCCGCCCCCGGCCCGCGCAACAGGTATTCGCCGCCGAACTGCTCGATCAGCTTGGCCGCCGCTGCGCCATATCCGGAGACGAAAGCCTCCCGGTCGTGGATGGCGGCGGTGACGATCATATAGGCTGGCATTGGCGTGGCTCCTGTCAGAAAGGCTTAACCGCACCCAGGAAGCAGACCGAGGCGATGGTGATCCAGTAGACATAGGCCGCGACCCGCGCCAATCCGATTTCGCGGGCCAGGGCCGCCTCCTGAAATATGTCCGGCCCTGCGGCAAGCACGCGGAAACGCGTGGTCCAGCCGCGCATGACGAAGCGCAGGAACAGGCCGATGCACAGGGCGAAGGCGTAGAGCGCCATCTTGGCGGGATACCACAGATTGCGCGGTCCGGTCTCGATCGGCCCCGCGCCCGCAAACGCCATGAACGACGTGACGAGCAATGCGGCGATCAGCGGATAGCGCAGCCACTCCTCCGCCTTCGTCACGGCAATCCCGATATCGGTTTCGCGCTTGATAAACGCGGTCCAGGTCATCGCCAGCCAAACGGCAAAGAACAGCCACATCCACCACACGCCCGCGCCATCGAGAAGCGGAACGAAGCCGTAGATCTTGCCCATATGCAGCCCGAGCGGCAGCAACAGGACGATCCCCGTGCGCGCGAGAATGTCGATGCGATAGGCGGTTTCCATGTGCCGCTTGCGTTCATCCAGCGACAGCGCAGGATTGGTCACATGATAGCTGGTCTGGAACACGCCCCATTCGCCGCCCAGCCAATAGACCATCGCGAGGATGTGGACCCAGCGCAGGATCGCCAGCTCGTTGACTTCCAGAAATTCCACTTGTCCCGATCCCCGCAATGACGCCCCCCGGCGCCAGACTCCCGTTCGCGCGCTATTCGCGCTTCAACCGCTCGACCACATCCATGATCGGCGGGTCGTTCGCCTCCATCGCCTCGACCTCCTGCTGGAAGCCGCGCATGATCCGCGCGATATAGGCCTGCGTTGCAAGCCCGCGTTCCTCACTCGCTTCGCGCGAAGGCACGAAGCTCTCTATATCCTCACGCCTTACGACGCCGTTATCGTCCAGCAATCGCTCGATCGTGTCCTGCCGCTCGCGCAGCGTTGAGACCTCGGCTGCGAGTGCGAGTACTGTAGAATAAAGCCGGTCGAGCGCGGGCTCGTCGAAATATTCGGGGCGGCGACCCTTCGCGCGCTTGCCCGACAGCGCGACCCAGTCGAGGCTGTCTGTCTTCTCGGGGCTCACGCTGCTTCGGCCCTCTTCGACGCGCCGGCCTCGCCCTTCCACGCACCATAGGCGTTCCAGATCGCGGCGCGGCCGAAATCCTCCTCCTCGCCTTCGGCGGCGGGCGGGAAGATGTCGGGATCGACCACTGCGCGCACTCCGGCGACGAACTGGTCGTCGCGTTCGAACCCTGCATCAGCCATCACCTGCTTCAGATCCTGCCCGTGCATCGCCGACCAGAACGGCTCGTTGTTGTTGAACGCATCCCAGTCCCGCATGAACTGTTCGAACAGCGGCATATCGTCGGAATATTGCGGCTGCTCGACATGCAGGGTCAGCCCGCCGGGCTTCAGAACGCGGTGCGCCTCGGCCAGAAGGCGGGGCATGGCCTTGGACGACAATTCGTGCAGGAACATGGTGGTCTGCACCCAGTCGAAGCTGTCGTTTTCCCACCGCGACAGGTCTTCGCCCGAAGCCTGCACGAACCTGATGTTCTTCACTCCCATAGCCGCCGCACGCGCCGCGCCATAGCGCAGCGAAGCCGCGGCGGTGTCGATTGCGATGACCTTCGCCTCGGGAAATGCCTGCGCGATCGGCACGGCGTTATGACCAACCGTGCAACCGATATCGAGGATGCGCTTTGGCGCGAAATCGGGATGCTCCTTGCGCACCCATTCGACCACCGCCTGTCCGCCGCCATCGTTCAGCCCGCCGAGCGCTCCGCCCGTCGTTGCGAACAGGCCGACATCGTAATTCGCGCCAACCGTCACGTCGCCGGGCCGTTCCTCGGTGTGATAGCCGCCCGGCTGGCAGTGAATGTCCACCGCGGTCTGATAAGGCGGCTGTTCGACCGAGGGGTCGAGCTCGAGCATCCCGGAATGCTCGTTGTACTGTGCCGCCATCGCGTCGAGCTCATCGATCTGGCGCAGCACCACCTGCCGTCCGAAATGCTGACGCATCTCCATCGAATTGCGCTTGAGCGCAGACCACGTGCGATGCCAGCTATCCTGGTTCATCGCATCGCGGATTTCGTAGCGGTGTTCGGGATCACGCCCGTGCTCGGCGCGAAAGGCGGGTAGCACGCGCTTTTCATAGGCCAGCTTGTTCCCCGACCCGATCGCGCCCGACAGATAGCGATTGAAGTGGGTCAGAAAATTGAACCGCGCCGCTTCGTCATGGGTCGCGCGCGGCATCATTTCGTGCCGGGTCATGGCGGTATAGGGTGGGGGCAGATCGCTGGGCATGATATACCTCGATTGAGCGCGCGGATATTTGTCCGGACAACTTTGTCAGAATGGCACTGTTTGTCAACGCGCGAGAGGCCCCGGACGATCCACCGGAACCCGGCAAAGCTGTGCGACTTTCCTTGAAAGGGCAGGTCCAGGGGGCCAGACTTGAATACACGCACACCAATCCGGCGAGCAGCCGGTGAAGGAGACCAGTCCACGTGACCACGCCAGACGTTCCCGCCGGCTCCACCAGCATGATCGACCGCACCGACCTGCGCACCGCCTATCGCCAGGACGAAGAAGACTGCATCGCCGAACGGATCGAACAGGCCGAGCCCGCCCGCCAGGTCGCGGACGAAGCCGCTCCGCTCGCGATCGACCTGATCGAGCGGGCGCGGCGGCACAAGGCGAGCGGGATCGATGCCTTCCTGCAGCAATACGGGCTCGACACCGAAGAGGGTATCGCGCTGATGTGTCTAGCCGAGGCGCTGCTGCGCGTGCCCGATGGCGAGACCGCCGATGCTCTGATCCGCGACAAGATCGGCGCAATCGACTGGGGCGAGCATCTGGGCGAAAGCTCCTCCACCTTCGTCAACGCCGCGACGTTCTCGCTGATGCTGACGGGCGAAGTGCTGGAGCAGCCCGAAGCGCATCAGCGCGGGATGGGCACGACCCTGAAACGAGCCGTTGGGCGGTTGGGCGAGCCGGTGATTCGCAAGGCGACCCTACAGGCCATGCGCATCCTTGGCGGGCAGTTCGTGTATGGCCGCGATATCGGCGAGGCGTTGAAGCGCGCCAAGCCGGAGCGGGCGCAGGGCCTCACCCATTCCTTCGACATGCTGGGCGAAGCGGCGATGACTTTTGCCGATGCGGAGCGCTATCGGCGCGCGTATGAGGGCGCGCTCGACCGGCTGGCGCGCGAGGCGAGCGGGGAGGTCGGCAACTCGCCGGGCATTTCGGTGAAGCTGTCTGCGCTGCATCCCAAATACGGCTATCTCCATGCGCGCGAAGCCCATGACGCGATCGTACCGGTGGTGCGCTCGCTGGCGGAAAAGGCGCGCGATGCGAACATCCATTTCACTGTGGATGCCGAGGAAGCCGAGCGGCTCGAAGTGTCGCTCGACATTATCGAGACGCTGGTGGCTGACGATACGCTGTTCACCCGCGCGGACGGGTCGCGATGGGAGGGCTTCGGTCTCGCGATCCAGGCCTACCAGAAGCGCGGCGCTCCGCTGTGCGATTGGGTTGCCGCCCTTGCCCGCCGCCACGATCGCCGTCTGTTCGTGCGGCTGGTCAAGGGCGCATATTGGGACAGCGAGATCAAGTGGTCGCAGGTCGGCGGGTTTTCGGACTACCCCGTTTTCACCCGCAAGATCGCAACCGACGTGTCTTTCCTCGCCTGTGCGGCCCGGCTGCTCGAACACGATGACGTAATCTTCCCGGCCTTCGCCACGCACAACGCCTACACTGTTGCGGCGATCAAGCGGATGGCGATGGCCTCGAATGGCGGAGCGGGAGGCCAACCGAAAAGCAAGCCCCTCGAATTCCAGCGGCTGCACGGCATGGGCGAGGAAGTGTTCGCCTCCCTGCGCGAGATCGAAGGCAACGCACCTACTCCGGTGCGGATCTACGCGCCGGTCGGCGGGCACAAGGAACTGCTCGCCTACCTCGTGCGCCGCCTGCTCGAAAACGGAGCGAACACCAGCTTCGTCAACCGCATGGGCGATGCCGACATTCCGGCAGAAGAGCTGGTCGGCGATCCGGTCGCCGAACTCGTGACGACCGAGCCGCGCCGCAATCCGGCCATACCGCTGCCGAAGGACATTTTCGGTGCCGACGAGGGCGGACGGCTGAACAGTGCCGGGATCGATCTTGCCGATCCGCTGGTGCTCACACCGCTTCTCGACCGGCTGGAGCGTCTGCGCGCCGAAACCTGGCGCGCGGAGCCGACCTTCACCGAGGTCGAGGCGGGCGAAACCGCGCCGATCACCATGCCGCACGACCTCACCGTCGAAGTCGGCACCCGGCGCGATGCGACGCAGGAGGAAGTCACCGCCGCTTTCGACCGTGCAAGCGAGATCCAGCCGGGCTGGGACGCCTTGGGGGGCGAGCGCCGGGCGCTGCTGCTCGAAGAAGCGGCGAACCTGTTCGAAAACCATAGCGACGAATTCCTCAGCCTGTGCGAGCGCGAGGCGGGCAAGACCCTGCTCGATGGCGTTGCCGAATTGCGCGAGGCGGTCGATTTCCTGCGCTATTATGCGTCCGAGGCCCGCCGCCAGTTCGAAGAGCCAATCCACCTCCCCGGCCCGACGGGTGAGGAGAACACGCTGCGGATGCACGGTCGCGGTGTGTTCGCGACAATCTCCCCTTGGAACTTCCCGCTCGCGATATTCACCGGCATGGCCTCCGCCGCGCTGGCCGCAGGCAACACCGTGATCACGAAGCCAGCCGAACAAACCCCGCTGATCGCCGCCTTCGCTATCGAGCTGATGCACGAAGCGGGCATTCCTTCCGAAGCGCTGCAATTGCTCCCCGGCGCAGGCGATGTGGGGCAGATGATCGTCGCCGATCCGCGCCTTGCGGGCGTCGCCTTCACCGGATCTACCGAGACCGCGCAGGCGATCAATCGCGCGCTCGCCGGGCGCGATGGACCGATTGCGACATTGATCGCGGAGACCGGCGGGCAGAATGCGATGATCGTCGATTCCAGCGCGCTGCCCGAACAGGTCGTGCGCGATGTGCTGGCGAGCGCATTCCAGAGCGCGGGTCAGCGCTGCTCGGCGCTCAGGATGCTCTACCTCCAGGACGATATCGCCGACGAGATGATCGAAATGATCCGCGGCGGGTTCGAAGCGCTGCATGTCGGCGATCCGCGGTATCTCTCAACCGATGTCGGCCCCGTGATCGACCCGGACGCGCAGGCCGCGCTCGAACGCCATGTCGCGCGGCGGCAGCAGAACGATCGCACCGTCTGGCGGCTCGACCGCAAAGTCGATCTGGTCCATGGCTGCTTCGTTTCGCCGACAATCATCGAGCTCGATTCGATCCTCGACCTGAGGCGCGAGAATTTTGGCCCGGTGCTCCATATCGCACGCTATCGTGCCGATGATCTTGGGCAAGTCGTCGCGGACATCAACGCCACCGGGTATGGCCTGACGCTGGGCCTGCATAGCCGGATCGAGGCCACCCGCCGGTTCGTGCAAAGCCGCGCGCGGGTCGGCAATTTCTATGTCAACCGCAACCAGATCGGCGCGATCGTGGAATCGCAACCGTTCGGCGGAGAGGGCCTGTCCGGCACCGGCCCCAAGGCAGGCGGCCCGCATTACCTCGCACGCTTCGCAACCGAGCGCGTGACCTGCATCGACACCACCGCAGCGGGCGGAAATGCAAGTCTTCTGGCAAGCTAACGCATTGCTTTGCAAATGAAAGACGGGCTTGCAAAGCGGAAAGCGGGTGCGATAGGCGTTCAAGCCATGACACGCATCCTGATGCAATTCCTCGCAGTGCTAGCGCTTGCGTGGAGCGGCCCGGCGCTGGCCGAGGTCCGCATCCACTTTCACAGCTTCAACGGTTCAGTCCTGTTCGGACGCTATCCGCACACCTTCATCGTGCTCGAGGGAACACTCGACGATACGGGCGAGCCGGTGAACGAGAATTACGGCTTCTCGGCCAAGGAGGCGACCACGGCGGTGCTGAACGGCCCGGTCGAACACGTGGTTCTGATCGAGACGGAGAAGAACGTGCGCCGCACAAATCGCCATTTCTCGATGAGCCTGACGGATGATCAGTACCGCGACATCATTGCCGAAGTGCACCGCTGGCAGTTCGCGCCGGGCAAATTCTACGACCTCGACACACGCAATTGCATCCATTTTGTCGGAGAAATGGCGAAGATCCTCGGCCTGCGGGTGGAATATCCCGACGACATGCTGCGGCGGCCCAAGAAGTGGCTGAACCACATCACCGCGCTTAACCCACAATTGGGGGCGCAGAGGATCGATTGACCGAGCCTGCTCCGCGATGGAGAGCGCGTGTCAGCCCGGATCGCACCCCCGGATCAGGCGGGATGGCGCAACTGGTCGATCGCTGCGGGTTTCCCGAGAAGATAACCCTGGATCTGATGAAATCCGAGCTCGCCCAGAGCGCGCAATTCCCCTTCGGTTTCGACACCCTCGGCGATGATCGAGCATTTCACGCTGCGCGAAAATGTCGCCAGGGCCGAAGCCATCGCCTGCCTGCTGGGATCGTTTTCGATCGAACGGACGAAGAACCGGTCCAGCTTGATGATGTCGGGCTTTAACTCGAGGATCTGCTGAAGCCCGCTATACCCCGAACCGGCATCGTCGACCGCGATACGCAAGCCATCCTTTCGCAGCGGCTCGAGCACACGGGCGAGCGTGGCGGCATCGTCGATCTTTTCGTGCTCGGTCAATTCGACCGCAATCCGGTCCAGCGGATATTGCTTCAGCGTTTCGGACAGCTCGACGCTTGCCGCGCATTGCGGCGAGCAGTTCACGGTCAGATAGGCGTCGGCGGGTAGCTCCTCCAGCCTGCTGAGAGCCTTCGTGATCGCGAGCATTTCAAGGTCGAGCCCCAGCCCGACCGATTGCGCTTCGGCGAACCACAGGTCCGGCGTCCTCGCCTCCTCGGTGCGAAAGCGAGACAGCGCTTCGAACGCGATCGCACGGTTGGTTCTGGTGTTCCAGATCGGCTGATACACCACGTCCAGCAATTCCTGCGCAATGATGATCCGCAATTGCTGGCGCCTTGCATCGGTGACGGCCTGCGCGTCGCGCTCCTTGTCGACTTCCATCGCTGCCATGTCGGCAAAACAACGCATGACATGCAGGTCGCGCGGGTTGAGAGTGGCGTCGGCATTCGGACCAAGGCAGCAGAACATCCCGTAAAGATCGCCGTTTCTCAGCCGCACGGGCACGCTCACATGCGCACCGATCGGCACGGCGGAAGTGATCGGCATCGACACAGCGAGAGGCTCGGCCGACGTATCGGGGATCAGTTCGGGCAGTCGCCCTTCGAGAATGTGACGGCAGTACACGTCATCGAGTGAGCGGCGATCGCCGACCTTGATCATGTCTTCAAGACCGGGCGCGTCGACGTGGCGAAAAACGGACTCGTCGCCCTCGATCTCCGAGAGATACGCAACCTCCAGATCAAGGTGCGCCCGCGCCGCTTCCAGTGATCGCTGGATGACATCCCCGGCGCTGTTCGATCGGGAGGCCAACGCGGAAACCGACGTCATGGCGGTGTCGAATTGCGCAGGGTCTGGATTAAGCATTCAAGGTACTCGAAACGATGAGAGGTGATTTGCGATTTTCCGGGCAATAGGCAGGTCGGCTGAAGTTTGCGTTACCGTTAAGTGGGTTAAACCCCGGCGTTCCTGGTCTTCACCCGCGTGAGAGGCAGGGGGGACACCGAATTTCAGAACAGGTCACGGCGGTCGCCGCCTGAGGCAACGCTTGATCTGGATAACGAAGTCACCGTGGCTTCTCCCAAAAATGCGGACAGGGAAAACCGCCTCATCGGGCTTGCCCCCGCCCGCGCGATCCGCATCCTCTGCGTGTTGTCATTGTGTCCGACAGATCGACTCGCGCATGTGCGGACCCCTTCACTTGACTCAGGTGAACAGTCCGTAAACCCTTGAAAAGGTTTTTGCGCGACCCGATTTACCATAAATTACAGCAGTGAATTGGAAGACAATTGATGGCAGGTGGATGGGCCCGAGACGGCGCAGTGCAGGATCAGATAGACGATACGATTACCGACGCGATAAAGCGTGCGCGAAGCGATATGCCGACGGGCGACGCGGCGAAATATTGCGATGAATGCGGCGAACCAATTCCGAAGGCCCGGCGCGAGGCCCTGCCGGGCGCCCGGACATGTGTCGCCTGTCAATCCCTGCGCGATGGTGCGCGGGCCATTGCCGGTATCAATCGCCGGGGGAGCAAGGACAGCCAATTGCGCTGACGGTCCTGGGACACGGCGGAACAGCTCAGTTCCCCTGATCGCAAAAGAAGGGGGCTAATCGGGTGCGCCTCTTGCGTTTCTCATGGCGTTCCGGGCAATCCCCTTTCCATGGCCATTCTGTCCGACAAATGGATTCGCTCCCGCGCGCAAGGCGATGCCATGATCGAACCCTTCGTCGAAGCGCAGCGGCGCGAAGGCGTGATCTCCTACGGCCTCAGCTCGTATGGATATGACGCGCGGGTGGCGGACGAATTCAAGATTTTCACCAACGTCAATTCCGCGACGGTCGACCCCAAGAGCTTCGATGCGGGCAGCCTCGTCGATCGGCAGACCGATGTGTGCATCATTCCGCCCAATTCCTTCGCGCTCGCCCGAACGGTCGAATATTTCCGCGTGCCCGAGGACGTGCTGGTCATCTGCCTCGGCAAGTCGACCTATGCGCGCTGCGGGATCATCGTCAACGTGACCCCGCTCGAACCGGGATGGGAGGGGCATGTCACGCTGGAGTTTTCCAACACCACCCCGCTGCCCGCCAAGATATACGCCAATGAGGGCGCGTGCCAGTTCCTGTTCCTGCAGGGGAACGAGCGCTGCGAAACCAGCTACAAGGACCGCGCGGGCAAATATATGGGTCAGCGCGGGGTGACACTTCCGCGGTTGTGACACCGGCAGCGGCGCGTTTTCCTACATCTTCGCAAATCGCTAAATCGCGCGGATGATCGCATCACATGCACCGTTCCAGACCGCCTGTTCCCCGCGAAAGCGTGTTGGAAAAGTGTCAGGTAGCGCTTTTGCGGCACAACACTCTGAAATAAAAGCCAAACACCCATGTTTTCTCAGGGTGACAGGGTGTCCAATGTGTCAGGTAAATCCAACACGGGCCGCGCGCCGTTTTGACTCGTCCGCCGTGCCACTTCATTGCGTGGTGTGAAGGAGAACACACTCATGGCAAATCCCGAATTCGACATCATCGTCTATGGCGCCACCGGTTATACCGGCCGCCTCGTCGCGGAATATCTGAACAATCACTATGCCGGACGCGATGACGCTCCGAAATGGGCGATGGCGGGCCGCAACAAGGCGAAGCTGGAGGATGTGCGCACGCTGATCGGCGCGCCGGACGATACGCCGCTGGTCGTCGCCGATGCCGACAGCCGCGAGGCAATGGAGGCGATGTGCAAGCGCACCCGCGTCGTCGTCAGCACCGTCGGCCCGTATCAGCTTTACGGCGACGAGCTGGTCGCCGCCTGCGTGAAAACCGGCACCGATTATGCCGATCTGTGCGGCGAACCGGCATGGATGGCCGAGAAAATCGCCGAACATCAAGAGGATGCGACAAAATCCGGCGCGCGCATCTGCTTTTCAAGCGGGTTCGATTCGATTCCCTTCGACCTTGGCGTGATGATGGCGCAGAAGGCCGCGAAGGAACGCTTCGGACAGCCCGCCAAGCGCATTCGCGGGCGCGTTCGCGCGATGCAGGGCACGTTCTCGGGCGGCACGGCGGCAAGCCTTGGCGCGACGATGAAGGCGGCGGCGAAGAACCCAAAGGTGTTCGGCGTGCTGCGCGATCCGTTTGCGCTCACGCCCGGTTTCGAAGGACCAGACCAGCCATCGGGCATGGTGCCCACGCACGAAAAGGATCTGGGCAAGTGGGCCGCCCCGTTCGTGATGGCCCCGATCAACACCAAGAACGTGCATCGCACCAATTTCCTGCTCGGCCATCCGTATGGCGAGGATTTCCAGTACGATGAAATGGTGCTCACCAGTCCGGGCGAAGCGGGCAAGGCGGCGGCGAACGCCGCGCTCGAAATGATGAAGAACCCGTTTGGCGCAAAGCCGCCCCAGCCGGGCGAAGGGCCGACCGCCGAGGAGCGGGAGAACGGCTTTTACGACATCATCTTCGTGGCCGAAGGACCGACCGGCGAAAATTTGCACTACGCGGTGAAGGGCAAGTACGATCCCGGCTACGGCTCGACCAGCCGGATGCTGGCCGAGACCGGGATCGCATTGCTTTCATCCGACGCCGAGGGCGGTATCGGCACGCCCGGCTCGTTCCTCGGCGAAGCGCTGGTCGACCGCCTGCGCGAACATGCAGAGCTTACCTTCGAGGTTGAGCGACACGGAACGTGAGCTTGCATGTCCGCTTTTCTGAATAGTGCACCCTGAGCCGAGGAGATAACGCCGTCGATCTTCCGTCGATCCAAATCCTGCTCGTCGTACTCAGCACCTGTTCGATCCTTTCGGCAGCGTGGTTGGTGCTCCATGCCCGCGACGTAACGCTGGTGCTGCGCTATCTGCTGCCGCTCGATCCCGGCGCGGGCAAGCGGCTGACGAGCTTTCGCACAGTGTGCGCGATGCTGACAGCTTTCGCCTTCAGCGTGACAGCGGAGACCTTCATTCTGGTACGCTCGGCAATCGGGTGAGCGGGAACCCGGCGCAGCTCCGCGTCATTGATGATAGGTAACAGCACAATTCGCGAGCACTCAGACCCATGCCGGTAACAGCGCAAATCGCAATCTTCGCCATCGGCGTCATCACGCTTGGAAGCGGTATCTGGCTGCTGCTTCACCTGCGCGATGTCGCCCGCCTGTTCCGCTCCGAACCCGACATATCGGTCGGGCCGGGGCAAAAACAGGCGAGCCGCGGCTTTACTTGGATGATGTTGGCGCTTTTCAATGCCGGCTGGATCATCGCACTGGTGTTCTGGACGGTAGTGATCGAAGGGTCGGCCTAGAAACTCAGCCGCACGCTCGCCCGGATATTGCGGCCCGGCAGTGGCACGAAATCCTTGGTGAAGCTGGCGTGGCGGCGGCCGGTGACGTCGAACAGGTTCTCGCCCACGAGTTGGAGCGCGATGTTCTCGTTGCTCGAAAGCGGACGCCAGGTGAGGTAGGCGTTGACGAAAGTGAAGTCGTCGGTCGGCGTTTCGAATTCGGCGACTTCGTCCTGCTCGGCGAACCACTGGACCTCGCCGCGCAGATCGAATGCTCCGGTCTGCGCTTCGAGTGCGCCGAACAAGGTAAGCGGCGGGATGCGCGGGACGGCGCTGCCATCGTCGAGCTCGGCCTCGACGTAGGAAGCGCGCAGGTCTGCGATCACACCGAAATCGCCGGTGTCGTAGAGCGGGAAAGTCACCTCGCCTTCGACACCGAAATAGTCCGCGTCCTGCTGGAGGTAGACGAACACCGGCAAGTCGTCCTCCTCCTCACCGGTTTCGGTAAGATAAATGTAATCGTTGAACCACTGGTTGAAGACCGCGAGGCTGAATTGCGCCGTACCAACCCGCCCACGGGCGAATGCCTCGACGCCCCAGGCGCTCTCGACCTCGAGATCGGCGTCGCCTATCTCGAAGGCCTGCGTCGCGATATGCGGGCCGTTGGAAAACAGCTCCTCGGCACTCGGTGCGCGTTCGACGCGGCTGAGATTGACGCCGGCACGCAGGGCCTCGTCGGCCTCGTAGATGAACCCGAGCGCGCCCGAAAAGGTCTCGAAATCGCGCTCGAGGTTATTGAGCGTGTCCTCGACATCGGTGAACTCGCCGCGCGCCGCCAGCTCGAGCTGGAAGGGGCCTGCGCCAAATTCCTGCAGTGCGAAGAGCGCAAACTGATCGGTGATGTTGGGCGGGACGTAGGCCTCCGCTCCTTCGGCGAAGAAATCGCGGTAGAGATACTGTGCCCCGATGCTGCCGCGCGAAAATCCACCTTCCCTCTGCACCAGTTCGGCCCGCGCCTCGATGCTCTCGCTGTCGAACACCGTGCCGACTTCCTCACCTTCAAATTCGGTGTGGGTATAGTCGGAGAAGCCTGCGCGCAGCTTCAGCCGCTCGAACACGCCCTCGCCAAGATACACGTCACCAAGGAAATCTGCGCGGAACTGCTCGAGGTCGATCGAGACGATTTCTTCGCCCTCCTCTTCCTCGCCATGTTCCTCATCGTGATCGCCGTCGCCATGATTCTCTTCCTCACCATGCGCGTGTTCTGTTCCAGGACGACCGGGAACACCATAATTCGTGTCGTAATACCCGATCGAGGCCCCGAAGTTCGATCGCCCGACGATCACGCCGAAGCCGCCGTTCAGGGTGTATGTTTCGGCTGCGCTATTGGGGATGAAACCTTCGACATTGGCCGCCTCGCGCAGTTCTTCGGCTTCTTCGAGTTCACCTTCGGCCTCTTCCTCGTCGCCTTCCGCGAGGATTTCGGCGCGCAATTCGGGGGCGATCTGGAAGCCGGGGATCTCGAGGTCATCGGTCTCGCGATAAGAGCCGTCGATATGAAACACGAATTTGTCGCCGATCGGCACGTCGATCGAAGCGCCGCCGGTGCGCAGGTCGCTGGCGCTGTCGACCGCCGCGAGCGCATCTAGGTGAAACCCTTCATCCGGGATGCGGCGCGGAATGCGCTTGTCGATTACATTGACTGCACCGCCGATCGCCTGGCTGCCGAACAGCAGCACGGCCGGGCCACGCAGGACTTCGATCCGCTCAGCCGTCAGCGGATCGATCGTGGTCGCATGATCGACCGACGTGTTCGAGACGTCTGCCGTGCCGATGCCGTCCACCAGCACACGCACGCGCTCGCCCTGAAAGCCGCGCAGGACGGGGCGCGAGGAGCCGGGCGCGAAGCTCGAAGCCGACACGCCCGGCAGCTTGGCAAGCACATCCCCGATCTGTCCCGAAAGATTGCGCTGAATATCATCAGCCTCGAAGACGCTGGTGCCCGCGAGGATATCAAGCTGCTCAAGCCCTTCGGCGCTGACGATGATATTGCCCTGATAATCAACGCGGCGATCGTGAAGATCATCATCGATCCGCCCGCGCTCGATCTCGTCGTCGGCCTGCCGCGCATCAGCATCCTGAGCGATCGCGGGGGTAGAGAAGCAGACTAGGCCGAGCGCCGCCGCGAGGGAGAGGTGGGACGAGGAATATTTCATCGAGGATTGGCCTTGTTAATATGTGATAACGTATCACACGTATTACCAATCGGCTCTCGCGGCGCAAACCCGGTTTTTGGATTTTTCGAGAAAACACACCGATCGGTCGTGACTGCGACAAAACCGCAACACAGCAGGTCGCACATCCGGCCGATCGAGCTCTCACAGAAGCCGTTCTGCATCGGCGTGCCCGGAGCGATGCAATGCCACTCCACGCCGATTTGACCGCACCATGCGAGCACGGCATTGCTGGTAAGCCTGGTGCCATTATCGCTGACGATCATCCCCGGCTTTCCTCGGTTCGCGATCAGCTCGGCCAGTTCGCGCACGACACGGCGACCGGAAATGGGCGTGTCTGGCACCTCTGCCAGGCACTCCCTCGTCACATCATCGACCACGTTGAGCACCGGGAACCGCCGCCGCTCGCTCATCCCAGAGCAGTCCTGGAGATGAGCCACCGCCTCCCGCCTCGCGCCGGATGTCAGAACTTTTTTGCCAGGAGATCTTACAACGCAGCCTGATCCAGCATGGCTTCGGCCAGCAACCGTTCGAGCTTGGCGTTCTCGCTCTCAAGCTCCCGCAGCCGACGGGCTTTCGATACATCCAGCCCGCCATACCTGACCTTCCAGTTGTAGATCAGCCTGCCCTGGTGAAGGCCGGGGTCGCTTCCGATACGCCGTGTCGCCGGGCCGGGTCAGCGGTCTTCGCTTCCACCTCGGCTTTCTTCAGGCCAAACTCTAATCGCTCGTGGAGGAATATCAGGGAGTCAGACCAGATATTCCTCCACGAAGGAGATTGTTCGGCAGCGGCCGTATTGATTTTAGCTGGAGCTGTTCGCCAGATCGACGGATGGGCAGGTTGAAGGATTTTACCGCCATTCCCCGTCTGATCGTTTGTAAATCACTGGTTGTAACGTCTTCGCCGGGCTCCTGTCCGCTCTCGATAATCGAGCGATAATAAGCGTGACGGCTTTCCCACCGAAATCAGCGCGTCGGTTACTTGCAAATTATGCAGCTATCATGGACCATGACGGAGAAGTGAAGATGTGATCGAGCAAGTTCGATATAACACAGGGAAACGAGCAATGAGAATTCTTGGGGTCATTATCGGCCTTATCGGATTGGCCTTAGGGGCGGGAGGGATGCAGCTGATTTTCGTTGGCGGGACATGGAGTTATCTTCCGCTTGCCCTTTTACTTATTGCGTCAGGTGTTTTTGCAGTCATGCGCCGGATGGTGGCGCTGCCGATCTATGGGGCGGCGCTTGTTTATGCCCTTGTGTGGGGACTGATCGAAGTCGGTCTCGACTGGTGGGCTCTTGCTCCGCGCGGAGGGCTGTTCATCGTACTCGGCCTGGCGATGCTGACCGTCGTTTTCTGGACGCGCCGGGACAAGGAAGCCATCCTGAAAGCCACCGAATTCGTTGCGCTGGCGGCCTGCGTGAGTGTTGGCACTGTCATTGGTGTCACCGCGATGTTCGCCGATCCGCATGGCATCGATAATATCAAGCGTTCCGGGCAGCTGGTTTCCGCCCGAACAGATATCGCTGCGCCCGTTGGCGACTGGACGGCCTATGGCGGAACGGTGGCGGGTCAGCGTTATTCCTCGCTCGACCAGATCACGCCCGCCAATGTCGACCGGCTGGAAAAGGTTTGGGAGTTCCAAGCCGGCGACATCCATCCGGATCTGTCCGGTACAGCCTTTGAATCGACCCCCTTGAAAGTGGACAACACGCTGTTCGTTTGTACGCCGCGGAGCCAGGTGATCGCTATCAATGCAACCACCGGAAAGATGATCTGGGAGTTCGATCCGGATCTGGTCGAGCTGAATCCCAAGTTGAGCCATTACGTCACCTGTCGGGGGCTGAGTTACGATGACGCCGGGGATCGCGGGTGGGACGTGACCAGCACACTCGTTCCTTCGCAGCGGACTGCGAATGCCCTGATTGCGGCGAGCAAGGCCGAGGTCACGCGCTTAGCAGCAGGCGTTTCGCAGAATATCGCGTCCCAGCAAGCGAAAATGGGAGATCGCAACCCCGTTATTCCAGAGGAGCAAGGCGATAACCGACCGATCAGGGCCGACTGCCTGCAGCGTATCTTCCTGACCACCCGCGATGCGCGTCTTATTGCGATCAGTGCGAAAACGGGGATCATCTGCCCTGGTTTTGGCGGCGACAATGGCACGGTCAACCTGTGGCAGGGAATGCCCAATATCAGCCCGACAGCCTATTACTCGACATCGCCTGCGCTCGTTGCGGGAGACAAACTGGTCGTGGGCGGGGCCGTTGGCGATAACCTTTCCACCCAGTTGCCATCGGGGGTCGTGCGTGCGTTCGATATCCGTACCGGCAATCTGGTCTGGAACTTTGACCCCGGTCGCCCCGAAGCGACCGAACCACTGCCCGATGGTGAAACCTATACTCAGAACGTGCCCAATAGCTGGGCCCCGGCAAGCTACGATCCCGCTCTCGACATGGTCTACTTGCCAATGGGGAACGGATCGCCGGATCAATACGGCGTTGGCAGATCGATCGAGGTCGAACGTTTCTCGTCTTCCGTAACTGCCGTCGATGCAAAAACCGGCCAGGTGGCCTGGGTTTTTCAGACGGTGCATCACGACCTGTGGGATTACGACGTTCCAGCGCAGCCGTCGCTCATCGATCTGACGATTGGCGGCACGCCGGTTCCCGCGCTGGTGCAACCGACGAAGCAGGGCGATGTCTTTGTTCTCGATCGTCGCACGGGCAAGCCGGTCCTGTCGGTCACTGAGACGCCGGTGTCGCAGGTCGCGGTATCGGGTGAAACGCCCTCTCCCACGCAACCGGTTTCGAAGATATCGTTCGCTCCACCGGAAGTTACCGGCGCGCAGATGTGGGGCATAACGCCCATCGATCAGATGATGTGCCGGATCGCATTCCAGAAAATGGATTACGAAGGGCGGTTCACGCCGCCGACCGAAAACGGCTCTCTCACCTATCCTGGCAGTTACGGCGTGCTGAATTGGGGCGGCGTAGCGGTCGATCCCCAACGGCAAATGCTGTTTGCAATGCCCGTCTACCTGGGGTTTTCAGCACAGCTGGTAAGGCGGCCCGATAGTTTCGACCCCATCGTCAGCGCTCCTGAATACGGTTTGGGCAATGAAAATTTCGGTGCGCCCTACGCATCGGTGGTTCGCCCCTTCATGTCGCCGCTGGGCCTGCCGTGTCAGCAGCCGCCATGGGGTTTTGTCCAGGGCGTCGACCTGACGACTGGCGAGACGCTGTATCGCCATGTCAACGGAACGGTTCGCGATCTTTCGCCGATCCCGGTTCCGTTCAAACTGGGCGTTCCGGGCATCGGTGGTCCAATCATTACGAAAGGTGGCGTGGCCTTCCTCGCCGCCGCTGCTGACAATTACCTAAGAGCGTATGATCTGGAAACCGGCGAAGTATTGTGGCGAGGACGGCTCCCGGCGGGCGGTCAATCTACCCCGATGACTTATGTCGGTGAAGATGGTCGCCAATTCGTTGCACAGGTTGCGGGCGGGCACAAATATGTCGGTACTAAGTTGGGAGATTCCGTCATCGGATATGCTTTGCCCGTTGAAGAATAACCTGTGCATTTCGCGGCACGGGCCTGCGTCTCTGAATTTGTTGCGCAACGCTGCGTGTCTCTCGCTTGGTTTACGGCACAATACACCGCCCCCGCAGGGGCTTTTGGCGGATCTGGATTCGCTTTTATACTGAACAGTCGCAGAAGCGATCATATACTAATTAACTATTTTTAAGTCGCCTTCCCGTTCGCACGTATTTTTTTGCACATACGCTGCGCTGCCATTCCCAGTGCTTCGGTAAATGTTGGGAAGGCCAATTCCAGTTCGGCGATATCATCAACTTTCATTTCAGCTGCAATGCAGGTGGCCGCAACTTGGATCACCTCGGCTGAATAGGAACCAAGTACGTGGGCGCCGAGCAGTTTCCGGGTCTTCTTGTCGACGATGATTTTGCAAAATCCGTCGGTACGCGCGTCCATGACCGCACGCGGCAAGGCCGTATAGTCAACCACTTCGATATAGCATTCGTTATTTTCGACCGCTTGCGCTTCGGTCAGTCCGACAGACCCGTATTCGGGTTCGGTAAAGCTGCCCGTTGCGACCGCTTGCGGATTGTAGATAATCCTGTCTCCCGATACCGCATTTTGCGCCGCAACTCGTGCCTGATGTGCAGCGCTTTGCACAAACATGCTAAGGCCATTGGCGTCTCCTGCAACCAGGATTTCGGGTGTGCTTGTCTGCAGGCTCGCATCCACCTTGATATAGGGACCATTCATTTCGACCCCCGCCGTGTTGAGGTTCAACGCCGATACGTCTGCCGGCCAACCAACCATCAGAAAAACCGCGTCCGTCTCCAGTGAAGAGGTTTCGTCACCATGTGTGAACGACACTTTCAATTTTCCGTCCTTCTTCTCGATGGATTTGCATTCCGTTCCGGTCAGTACATTCATCCCCCGCTTTTCAAACGCTGTCTGTAGCTTGCGGGAAATATCCACGTCACTCGGCGGGGTAAGCCGGTCGGCGAATTCTATGACATCCACCTGCGCGCCGAAATCCAGCGCGATCGATGCCAGCTGACAACCGGTTGCTGAACCGCCGACGACCGTCACCTTTTCCGGCAGGTTTTTCAATTCCCATAAATCGTCGAACGATAGCGCCAACTCATTGCCGGGGATCGACAATTTGCGCGGCTTCCCGCCGACCGCCAAGATGATCCGATCGGCAGTGAACGCCCGTCCATCTTCAATTTTCAAAGTGGTCTTGTTGACGAACCGTGCCGGACCGACTTCATCGATCACTTCGATTCCCTGATCCTTTACCAGATCGGTCAAATGCCAGACACTGTTTGCATGGGCGGCCACGCGGTTGGCGTTGTCTATAGCATGTGTAAAGTTTACGTCCGGAACGTCCCCTTCCAGCCCGAATTGCGAAAACATCGTTGCATCCGTTCTCATACGGGCCGCACGCGCGAGGGTGCGGACCGGAGCCGGGCCTTCGTTGAAAGCGGTCCCGCCCAAACGATTGCTCTCGAGAATGGTGACGTCCGCGCCCAGTTCGTTGGCGCGTAATGCAGCCTGAACGCCTGCAGGCCCGCCTCCCACGACAAGGATCTTCATTTGGCGCTTGAGGTCGTTGGAATTTTCGTCGTCTGGCATGTTTCAATTCTTTCTGGCCCAGCTTGGTCAGGCTCTGGACGATCGTTTGCCAACCAGTGAGCCTTAATCGATGAAACAAGTGGATCGGATTTTGTATCCCTTCACGGTCAAAGACCACGTGTTGAACGAGGATAATGACGAACTCAGCGCCGAAAAGTGCTGAGCGAAATCGAGATAATGTGGTGTGTCAATTTCATTGTTTTGTTCGCCTAAGCTTCGACCCTTGCGATGAGAGACAGTAGCAGCATGTTGCAGCGACGTAGCCGTTGACAGGAAGGCGTGAGCGCATCGGTCGTCACGTGCAGGGACGCGTCGCCAGTTCTTGATGAAACCGAAGTCACTCTCGATCTGATGACGCCGATTATATTGAGCTTTGTCGTAAATATGCGGAACGGTGTGCTTAGAGCGCGGCGGGATGCACGGCGCGGTGCCGCGTTCGATCAAAGCAAGAGATCATCAGTTGTTGTGCCACGGCTCGACAAATTGTCTGCCACAAAAATGCGGTTCGACGTCCTTCTGTCTCCGATGTTTACCGGGCATGAGGGTTCATGACGAATGCGAAACGGGCAGCAGGTGAAAAACCATATGCACCTTTGCGCGGCCTGTGGTTCAGATGACACGGACCAACACCGACTGAGACCGGAGTGTTCAAATGATCGATCAACTTGATGCTGTGCTTCTGGCCCGTATTCAATTTGCCTTCACGGTCAGCTTCCATTTCATTTTCCCTTCGTTTTCGATCGGGTTGGCAAGCTACCTGATGGTGCTCGAAGGGCTCTGGTTGAAAGCAAGCGAACAACTCTAACTCGATTTGTTCAATTACTGGATCAAGATCTTCGCAGTTGTTTTTGCGATGGGCGTCGTCTCCGGTATCGTCTTATCCTATCAGTTCGGCACGAACTGGTCGGTTTTTTCGGATATCGCGGGACCGATTATCGGGCCTCTCATGGCGTATGAAGTCCTGACCGCGTTCTTCCTAGAGGCCGGTTTTCTCGGCGTGATGCTATTTGGCATGGACCGCGTCGGCAAGAAACTTCATTTCGCTGCAACCTGTATGGTTGCGCTGGGCACGTTCGTATCCGCCTTCTGGATCCTGTCAGTGAACAGCTGGATGCAAACACCTGTCGGGTTTCAAGTGGGCGCGAACGGTCAGTTCCTGCCGGGGCCGAGCTGGTGGGACATCGTGTTCAACCCCAGCTTTCCGTATCGGCTGGTTCACACGGTAATCGCCGCTTACCTTACCACCGCGTTCGTGATCGGCGGCGTTGGGGCATGGCACCTGCTGAAGGAACGCGTCGCTCAGGCACAACCGAATCTGCATGCGCGCAAGATGTTCTCGATGGCAATGTGGATGACCGCCCTTGTCGTGCCGATCCAGATTTTCGTCGGCGACATGCACGGTCTCAACACTCTGGAACATCAGCCACAAAAGGTGATGGCAATGGAGGGGCATTTCGATAGTCACGCCGATGGCGCGCCGCTTATCCTTTTCGGCATTCCAAACAGCGGGGAAAAGCGGATCGATTATGCCGTAGAGATCCCCAAGGTTTCTTCGCTAATCCTCAAACACGATCTTAATGCACCGATGGCGGGGCTGGACACCATTCCCGATGCCGACGAGCCGCCGGTGGGGATCGTGTTCTGGTCTTTCCGCATCATGGTCGGTATTGGCTTTGCCATGCTGGGCGTCGGTGCGTGGAGCCTGCTCGCACGGAGCCGTCGCAAGCTTTATGACTGGCCTTGGCTGCACAGGGCGGCCCTGCTGATGGCACCATCGGGCTTTATCGCAGTGATCGCCGGCTGGGTGACCACCGAAGTGGGCCGCCAACCATTCGTGATTTATAATCTGCTGCGGACCAGCGATGCTGCCTCGCCGCTGGATGCGCCTGCTGTCGCGACATCCCTGCTTGCGTTTATTTTGGTCTATTTCATCGTCTTCGGCGCGGGAACCTGGTATCTTCTCAAGTTGATGAGCAGTTCTCCGTACGTCGGGGAAGCGGGGCCTGATCGCGGCGATGACGATGCCGTGCCCGCTAGCGACGATGACACGGAGCACGGACGATGAATGCCGATCTCACTGTGATTTGGGCGCTGATCATCGCGTTCGCTATTTTCGCCTATGTCGTGATGGACGGCTTCGATCTCGGTTTCGGAATCCTGTTTCCAGTATTTGAAGAAGGTCCGGAGCGCGACCGTGCGATGAACTCGATCGCGCCCGCATGGGATGGCAACGAGACCTGGCTGGTGCTTGGCGGCGGAGGGCTGCTTGCGGCATTTCCCCTTGCCTATGCCGTGATCCTGCCCGCAACCTACCCATTGATCATCGCAATGCTGCTCTGTCTGGTCTTTCGCGGTGTCGCTTTCGAATACAGGTGGCGCGACGCGGGTCATCGGTGGTTTTGGGACAAGGCGTTCACGTGGGGTTCCCTGGTGGCTGCCATGACGCAAGGCATGATGCTGGGCGCAATCCTTCAGGGGATCGAGATTAGCGGCCGCGCCTATGCCGGTGCCTGGCTGGATTGGCTGACGCCTTATACTCTTCTTACCGGGCTGGGAACCGTTGCAGGTTATGCACTTCTTGGCGCCACATGGCTCGTCTGGAAGCTCGAAGATGAAGCTCAGACGAAAGCCCGCAGGCTGGCGAAGAAATCCGCATCCCTGACCTTTACGCTGATGGGCATTGTCAGTCTGAGCAATTTGCTGCTCGGTCCGGAATATGCCTAGCGCTGGTTGTCCGCGCCAGAGGTCTATTTCGCGGCCCCGCTTCCTGTAATCACGGTCATATTCGCGCCGCTTTTATTATGGAGCCTCCGCGGCGATAGTCACACATCTCCATTCTGGTTGGCGATCGGCGTTTTTCTTTTTGGAATGATCGGCCTCGGTTTCACTATCTGGCCTAACATCGTTCCGCCGGGATTGACCGTCTGGGACGCCGCGGCTCCGGAGCGTAGCCAGATATTCATGCTCGTCGGCGTTGTCATTACCATGCCTCTGATCATCATCTACACAGGTTGGGCGTACTGGGTATTCCGTGGCAAGGTTGCCGATACGGGTTATCACTGATGGCGGAACGTGAACCACAGATCGCGTTATGGAAACGCCTATTGTGAATGGCTGGCATCTGGTTGACGAGTGTTTGCATCCTGGGTGTTGTCGCCCAGATCATCAGGCTTTGGATTCTTCCGAATTAGGTGGACGGCGGGCCCGGGCCTGGCATCTGTTTCCGCCGCGCTCAGGGGCAGAACAATCGCCCGACCCCAAACCCAACTGGCGGAAAGCCCGGAGCCACATAGTGCTTTCTCGACATCTGCCCTTCGCGACAAGGTTCGTGACTTGAGCGACCAGGACGCCTTAGCGTCGTTTCATGCATAGTCCGCCGGCATCACTCTCTCCGTTCGACATCGCCGCGATGCTTGTCGTCGCAAGCGCAATTCTTGGATGGTTCAATCACCATTTCATAAAACTTCCGCATGTCATCGGTCTGACGGTCATGGGAGCGATCGCAGCTATCGGCCTGTTGGCTGCCAACACCTTCATACCAGGCATCACGCTCGACGACACGGTGGCGCAGGTTTTAGAACAACTCGATTTCACCGATACGCTGCTTCAGGGGATGTTGAGCTTCCTGCTCTTCGCAGGAGCGCTGCATGTCGATCTGCAACGGCTGAAAGAAGACTGGCTGCCGGTTTTGCTCCTGTCCACGATCGGGGTGCTCATTTCGACGGTGCTGGTCGGCCTCGGCATGTGGGGTCTGGGGCTGGTTTTGGCGCTCCCTATCACTCCGATCTGGTATTTCGTGTTCGGTGCGCTGATCGCTCCGACCGATCCCGTATCGGTTCTGGGTGTGCTGAAGGAAGAGAAGGTCGATGAGAGCCTGCAGGCATCGGTTGCAGGTGAAAGTCTGTTCAACGATGGTGTCGGCATTGTCATTTTCACCATCCTGCTGGCCGCAGCGGTTACCGGACAGGATTTTTCCCTGTTGGAAGGCGCTCGGCTTTTTGTTGTCGAGGCGGGAGGCGGTGTGCTGGTGGGATGGGTGTTCGGCTGGTTCGCTTTTCGTGCGATGCGATCACTGAACGAATATGCGCTTGAGGTTACGATCACCTTGGCGGTCGTCATGGGTGGCTACGCACTATGCAGCTATTTCAACCTATCCGGGCCACTGGCGATGGCCGTCGCAGGGCTGTTGATCGGCAATTACGGTGTCACTTACGCGATGAGCGACGTCACCCGCGATTATGTGGTCAAGTTCTGGGAACTGGTCGACGAGCTGCTCAATTCCGTACTTTTTCTTCTTATCGGACTTGAAGTGATAGCCCTCGTTCCCGGTATCCCGCACACCATACTGGGATTGGCGGCAATACCGATAACCTTGGGTGCGCGGGCCGTCGCGGTGACCATTTCAACGCGGGTCGTTCCCGCCGCCAAGCCGTCAGCAAAAGGCGCATGGCCCGTGCTGTGGTGGGGTGGCCTAAGAGGCGGCATCTCGGTCGCTCTGGTCCTTTCTCTTCCGGAAAGCGCGATGCGCGATCTTCTTCTTGCCGCAACCTTCGGGGCGGTCTTGTTCAGCGTCCTGGTGCAGCGCGCGACGTTGGGCAAGGTTATCGATAAGGCCGAGGCTTGAGCTTTTCAAACAGACATACAAAAAGGACCGATGGTGTTAACATTCTCGTGATCCGTTACGACAACAGGGACGAGGTCGAGCAGGAGCCTTCGCAGTAATCGGCGCTGGAGCAGGTTGAAAAGACAATAACCGCGCACTGGCAGCGGTTGATTGAACGCTGTGGGTTGGTAGCGCACAACCATCCGATACGAAAGCCTCCCGATGTCCGTCGATAACCCTGCCGCCAAGCCGTTCTCATTCGCTCGTCTCGCCGCGCGGCTTTCGCGTTATGCAGGTCGCATACTCCCAGGGTTTATTCTGTGTTGCCTGATAACACTCATGGCTTACGCCTTTGCCGGCCTGGAAGCAGAACTGTTCGGGAAGGAATGGATCGAGGCGCTTGTTCTGGCAATTCTGTTCGGAACGGCGATACGCACGGTCTGGTCGCCGCATGAACTTTGGCTTCCGGGTATTGATTTCAGCGCTCATTTGCTGCTTGAAATAGCCGTCGTGTTGCTGGGTGCCTCAGTCAGCGCGGCGACAATTCTGGCAGTCGGGCCGGCCATGCTGGGGGCAATCGTGTTCATCGTTGCCGTTGCCATTGTCATCAGCTTTGCCATTGGACGAATGCTCGGTCTTCCCAAGAAGATGGCGATGCTGATCGCGTGCGGCAATTCGGTCTGCGGCAACAGCGCGATCGCAGCGGTCGCGCCGGTGATCGAAGCCGATTCGGACGACGTCGCCGCAGCGATCGCGTTTACCGCCGTGCTGGGCGTGGTTGTCGTGCTCTGCCTGCCGCTTCTGGGCGTGGCGATCGGTCTTTCCAAAATTCAATACGGGGCGCTATCCGGCCTTACGGTCTATGCCGTGCCGCAGGTCATCGCTGCCGCCGCCCCCCTGGGCGCCACCGCTGTAAAGATTGGCACCCTGGTGAAGCTTGTGCGCGTCTTGATGCTTGGCCCGGTTTGCGTCATTCTAGCCTATGTCGCGCCCTATTTACGTGACGAAGCCGAATTGAAAACCGTACCAGCGAATGATCGAAACAGGGAAGCCCGTCCTACCCTGCATCAGATGGTGCCGTGGTTCATAATCGGTTTTCTCGGCATGGTCGCCGCACGGTCTTTTTCATTGATCCCCGAAGTAGCGCTTGCGCCAATAGCATCGCTGGCTACCTTGCTTACCGTGATATCCATGGCTGCCCTGGGCTTGGGCGTCGATGTTCGTACGGTGGCGCGGGCGGGTGGCCCGATCATCGCTGCCGTGGTGCTTTCGCTGTCAGCCCTCATCGGCATCGCGCTGGCGATGATCGTCGCGATTGGAATATGAGCGATCACGGGCAGGTCCGGCGATCAAACCCATCTTCCCGTCGCGTAATCTTAGCTATGCCTCTGCTGCGAGCGAGCCGCCTACTTTTCTGAAAGGTATGCCGCGACAACCGCATATGCTGGCAGCGAGGTAGGATCGTTCGCGCCATTGGCCGCGACGGGGTGGGTGGCGAAGCGCGCGATAACCATGTCGGCATCCGGATCAACATATATCGTCTGGCCGTGCACGCCTCGCGCCGCATATGCCGCCTTGTCCGTATGCCACCACAGCGAACGATAGCTCCATCCGTCGAGCGCGTCGTAATGCGAACGAGCGAAAGCATCGCGATCACCGCCCATGGCGATGGATCGAATCGCAGCCTCGGGAATTATCTGCTGGCCGTCTGGCGCAACACCGCCCGAAAGCATCAGTTGGCCAAGACGCGCCGTATCCTCAAGAGCGGCGTTGAACCCACCGCCCGCAGACGGGATGCCGAGAGAATCGACAATAAAATAAGCCTCTCGCGCCGCCCCCATCGGTTTCCAGATTCGCTCCGAAATCAGTTGGTCCAGCGATTGACCTGATGCGCGCGAGACGAGCCAGCCTGCTAGATCTGCATTCGGTGTCTGGTAATCGAACGCTCCGCCGGGAGCATCAGTCGCTTCGAGCGTGGGTAAGTAAGCATAGACGCCGCGCGGCCCATCATATTTATCGGGCGCCGGTAATCCGTTGATCGCAGCGGCATAATCCCAAACGTCAGCCTCGGGGTCAGCGTAATCTTCCGAGTAGTCGAGCGCCGTGCGCATATCGAGTACGTCGCGCACCGTAGCGTTCTCGTAGGCGCTGTCTGCCAGTTCCGGGATAAGGTCGGTGACCGGTGCACTTTCGTCCAGCGTGCCTTCGGAGATTAGTATCTCTGCCATCAATCCGGTGATGGATTTCGTCACCGACATGACGCCGTGAATACCCAGTGCGCGCGCACCGGGATGCGCCAGACAGCCGGCATAGCGTTCGTAGACGACACGCCCCCGATGCATGACGATCAGCCCGTCGGTATAATTGGCTTCGAACGCTTCGTCGAAAGTCATGGCGTTCGTCGCACCCCACGGCTTGAAACGCAGATCGCCAATGGCTGGATCGATATCGCGTGGCGAAACACTCGCGCCGATTTTCGCGGGTACGGCGACGGAGGGTTGCAATTCGCGGAAATGACAAGCGCTCCAGCGCAGTTTGGGGAATGCGGCAAAAGACTGGTCGGTGTTGTCGATCACCTTTTCAGGACGGGGCGGGAACCCCTCCATCCAGCCCATTTCCTTCGGGTCGGATTCGGCTGGCGGTAAGGGGGTATCCTGAGCCATGACGGGGGCTCCTGCGAGCATCAGCGCGGCGAGAAACAGGCGGATCGACATTATTCAAGCTCCTGCACACCACCGCCCGAAACCGTGAGAATCTGGCCACTGATCCAAGAGGCGGCCGGTGAACACAGAAACAAGGCGGCGTTCGCCATATCTTCAGGCTCACCAAGTCGTTTGATGGGCGTGTGCGCGAGCATCTTTTTTTCCATATCGTCGTTCAAAACCGATTTGAGGGCATCGGTGCGCGTGGCCCCGGGTGCAACCGCGTTGACGCGTATGCCACGCGGACCAAGATCAAACGCGATGTTGCGCACGAGATGGCTCGTCGCGGCTTTGGAAGAGGCATAAGCCACCATGTGCTTGTTCTTGTTCTCTGCCGACATCGATGTCGTCGCCAATATCGACCCGCCACCTGCCTTTTCGATTTTCGGCGCAGCGAGCTGGGCGAGGCGGAATAGCGAGAAGACGTTGAGATCGAATGCACGGTGGAAGTCTTTCATCGGCATGTCGAAAGGTTTAGGCCCGCCCCCGCCAGCGTTGGACACCAGTATCGTCAGTTTACCGAACTTCTCGACCGTTCCCGAAACGAGGGAAGCGAGATCATCCTCCACAGTCACGTCGCAGCGAATTGCAGTCGCCTGCCCGCCGGTCTTCTCGATTGTTTTAACGACCTCATCGGCAGCTTCCATATCGTAATCGGAAACGACGACAGACGCGCCAGCGGCGGCGAAGGTTTCGGCCATGGCACGCCCAATACCAGCGCCCGCCCCGTGATAGCGACAACTTGCCCGGTAATGGTAAAATCGGCAGGATTATACATGGTCGATCCTTCTTTGAATAAGACGATGTTAGAGCGCAAACCTGGCCCATTTAGTTCCCAGTTCGTCATCTCGAACTGTAATCCGTATCATATCTGCTGAGATGTTTAGGCAGGCGATGCGATGGTCGGTCGGGTGGGGGGATGCAGTTGTTTCGAGTGCCGAGGAGTAAGCGTTTCTAGAGGCGCTGGATCGGAAACAATCGGTTTTGCCGGCGGCACCAGATCTGCCTGAACAGACTTGGTGACAGAAGGAACTAGCAATCAGCTCGGCTGGTTGGATAGCTGTGTCAATGTTTTGTATTAACCTCGTTTTTGCGAAGCGCTGTTGGCAGCCGCGGGACTTTTCCTGCTCGCGACGCGTTCCGCTTGACGAGTGGCTCCCGGTCCGTCCTTTGCCAGAAACTTCAATACGCTCGTGCTGATAACGGCCAATCTCGGAGGATGAAATGACCGACAAGTCGCAAGACAGAACTGTCCACTCAGTTTGCGACATCCTCGAGAAACTCCGGAAATTGGCGGACAAACAGAACAGGGTCTCGATCGGAAACGTACTCAATGCGATCGGAGATCGGTCCTACGGCCCCGCGCTTATTCTGCCGGCGCTGATCGAGATCACCCCGATAGGAGGGATACCCGGCGTACCGACCTTCCTAGCCTTCATTGTCGCGCTAGTCGCTGCGCAATTGCTGTTTGGGAAAGAGCACCTCTGGCTGCCACAATTCGTCCAGAAGCGGGCGATCTCCGCGGACAAGTTACATAAGGCCGCCGACAAGCTCGGTGGTATCGCAGTAAGGCTAGACAGGTGGTTCCACGGGCGCATGCCCCATTTTATCAAGGGCGTCTGGCCGCGGATCGCCGCTGGCATGGTCATCCTGCTGTGCCTGACAGTGCCGCCTCTTGAATTCGTCCCTTTCGCCAGCACTGCCCCGATGGCGGCTATCATAGCCTTTGGATTGGCCTTTCTCGTGCGCGACGGACTGCTAATGCTGATCGCCATCGGGGCAGGAGTCATTTCAATAGCGGTTGGCGCAGGCTTGGTCAGTTCCAGCACACTGATATCTGGGCAATGATGGTACGATTAACCTTGCCGACTTTCTCCTAGCAGCGCGCTTTCGACTTTCCTGGCAGGAGCCACGTTCGTCTGGCTCCCCGGCGCACGCGCAGTTATGCCGGCGTGATGTTGCAGCGCACGGGCGTCGGCCGGATTATTATCGAAGTACTTATCGTGGGATCCGTTACTCCGCTCCCCGACATAACCGCCACCAGCGTTGCGATGGTTTCGGACAACCCGCGCATAGCGGTCAATGATCTTGTCGGTGATCTCGCCTGCGATTTCTTCACGTACCGTCCGCCATCTGCGGCTTATGGCCTCCATACGATTGCCGGCAATAAAGATCGCAAGCTGAATATCCTCTTTTGCCCTGTTGTTCGCTCAAACTGGACTGTCAGCTTCCGGCCCGACTGCGGTCGCGCTATTACTGGATTAGGCGGACCGAAATTCTCGTCCTCGGCTTCTAGCCGGCTGAGAATGACCTCAGAGCAGAGCGGCTACCAAGTATTTCAGACGCTGGTATTCACTAGCACACCCGTTCGCTGACCTCGAAATAGAGCCCGTCCACATCGGCAAGGCTTACCGTCTTCAGTGTTATCGTCCGGCCGTCCGATGCTGGTACTTGCCATTCGACCGGCCCGGTTGCCTCGACGCCTTCGACCGATCTGGCCGAGTTCGCCACCGAGGCCGCATCGCTGGTCGATAAAACCAATACCGGCGATCCTATTCCCATACCGGTGCGCGGAGCTTGGGGGGCAAAGTCAATGTAGCTGAGGAAGCCGAGCATGCCGATCACCGGATCTTCGGCTTGCAGCATGATCAACCGCGCGCGACTTCCATCTGGTGCGATCGGGGGGAACCGACCGTCAACGAGCAGTTCGTCATCGTAGTAGCGAGTCCACCTTAAGATGCATTCATAGCGTTGTGCGGCGAGCTCAGCATCGGCGACAACAAAAGTAGTGCGTTTGAGGATGCCGATCACCGTGTTTCCCAGTCAAGAAAGCTTCGAACTTCGCTGGCCATGTACGCAGGAGCGGCTTCGAACAGGCCAAAGCCGTATTGCGGCAGATCCAACCGTTGGGAATTCGTCAGTTCCGGCAGCACGCGAAGACTGCTCTCCCAAAGATCGTCGCGGGGGCGGACGAACAGGATTGGCGCATCGATTTCGCTCAGCGCTTCGCGTGTTGGATAGCGAAGCGCAGAACGCGCACCCCACCATGCAAAGGGTCCGTTCGCGGTCTTCTGGTCAAACCAACGGCGGACCGATGCGTCGCTCTGCCCCTTGCCTCGCCATTGCAGACTGCTGCGCCACGACTCCGCGACGGCTTTGCCCTCATTGTCGAACGGCTTGGGCCATGGCTGAGCTTCGAAGGCCGCGGCTTCCTCAGGCGTGAATGCCGGTATGCCGACCAGGATCAGGCGTCGCACCCGCTCGGGATGGCGCCGCGCAATCTCGATCGCGATCGCGGCGCCGGTATGGTAACCCAGCAGATCGGCCCGACCGATGTTTTCGGCATCGAGAAACACGGCCAGCGCCGCCGCGTAATCGGCGATTTCCGGAATGTCGCTCGGTCGGTCAGATTCTCCAAAACCAGGCGTGTCGGGCGCGAACACCGCGCGATCCACGCCCAACTCCGCCATGAATTCCACGAACACCTGGCTCGAATTGGGGCTTTGATGAAACAGCACCACCGGCGGATGTTCGCTCGCATCGCCTGCGCGGCGGAAGTGGATCTGCCCGCCGGGCGTATCGGCAAAATCGCGGGTGACTTCGGCGGGTCGGTCCTCGAACCGTGAGCGGTCGGCGGGCTCGGCGAGAACGGGCGCTGCGAACAGCGACAGGGCGGCCAACAGCGTGGCACATTCAGGCAAGCGGATCATCGCCCACCTGTACCACGCATTTGCCGTAATTGGCGCTTTCGAACAGACCGCGAAGCGCATTCGGAGTTCGCTCCAGGCCGATATGACGATCTTCGACAGCTTTAAGTTTGCCCGCTTCGATCCAGCGCGACATGCGCGCCTCCGCCTCGGCAAAGCGATTCGCATATTTGTAGATATGAAATCCGTGCATCCGTGCGTTGCGATAGACCAGATCGAAATAGTTGGCCGGACCGCGTTTCTCCTCGCCGGACAGATACTGGCTGATTGAACCGCAAACGATGATGCGACCGTCCTCGCGAATGTGATCGATCGCCGTTTCCAGCAATTCGCCGCCGACATTGTCAAAGTAAACATCGATGCCTTCGCGATTGGCGGCACCGATCCGCTCGGCGGTATTCGACGTGCGATAATCGACGGCGGCATCGTAGCCGAGGTCCTCGACAATCCAGCGGCCTTTCTCCGGCCCGCCGCAGATACCGACGGTTTCGCATCCGGCAATCCGCGCAAGCTGCCCTGCGATCGACCCGACCCCGCCCGCCGCGCCCGAAACCAACACGCGCTCACCTGCCACGGGCCTGCCGATATCGAAGAGACCGAAATAGGCCGTAAAACCGGTCAGTCCGAGAGCACCCAGTGCCAGTGATGCCGACCCAGCACGCGTATTCATCTTCAGAACGCGGCCGCTGCCATCGCTGATTGCGTAATCCTGCCAACCGAAAGGTCCGTGAACGATCTCTCCAATCGCGAAGTCCGGGTGTCTGGACGCGATAACCTCGCCAACGCCGCGGCCGCGCATGACATGCCCGATCGGCAAGAGATCCTCGATTACGCCCCCGTCGAGGATGTATGCGCGCATGACCGGGGCAAGCGACAGGAACGCGAGGCGCACGCAGAATTCGCCCTCGGCCGGATCGGGGATCTCGGTCTCGACCAATTCGAACGTATCGGGATCGATGATGCCCGTCGGGCGCTTTCGCAGGCGCCATTGGCGGTTGATGGTGGCCGACTGCCCCGGCTGGGTCGATGCGGGCGACGCCGCCATGGTATCAGTCTCCGAACCGATAGATTAGCGATATGCCACCACGGCGCCCTTCGCGAGCGGTGACGAGCCAGGCACGCTGGAACGGTGGCAAACCGGTGTATGTGCCGGTCGCATCGAACCACCGCACCCCGACAAACGGCGTGCGATTGTCGAACAGATTGCGCGCCCACAAGGCAAGTTCCAGCTGTCCGAACTCGACCCCGAGGCGCGCGTTCACATTGGTGATATCGCCCGTCCGCGCGAGATTGGCAGGGACGGAGAACTGGCTTGAAAGGTACGATCCGTCGAGCCGTGCATACCAATCGACCCGGTCCGACACCTCGCCTTCATATTGCAGGGTCGCGTTGAATTGATGATCGCTGGTGCGCGGAATGCGGTTGCCCGAAACATCGGCGTCGATCGGCACAAAAGCGAGGTCTGGATCAACGAATTCGCGGAAAGTGGCATCGATATAGGCATAGCCGAGATTGGCCGAGAACCCGCTCGGATCCGAATAGGCGATGTCCAGCTCGATCCCTCGCGAACGCGATTGTGCGGCGTTGGTGGTGAACTGGTTGGAGAATGGCGCGCGATCGGACAGGCCGATCACCTGCTGGTCTTCCCAATCCATCCAGAACAGGGCACCATTGGCTGTCAGTCCCGGCAGCAGTTGGGTTTTGGCGCCAAGCTCATAGGTCCAGTTGGTTTCGGGATCGAAGCTGCGCTCTTCGTCGAACAGGTTGGCGAAGCTGTTGTATCCGCCCGCCTTGAACCCGCGTGCGATGCTCGCGTAGAGCATCGTGTCGCCGCCCCCGGGGAAATAGGACACGGTAAAGCGCGGCAGAAACGCGTCCCAATCTTCCTCGAGGAAAAGCGGTACGCCGCCCTCGCTCAACAACTCGCTGTCAAACGTCTTTTCCTCGGTCTGCCAGCGCAACTCGCCGCGGATCGACCATTCTTCCGTCGGGATCAGCTCAAGCGCTCCATAGGCCGCCCATGTGGTGGTCGAGCGTTCGGTCAGCGCGCCCGGTGTCGGCAGAGTGCCGCCGAACCCGGGCGTGTAGTTCCTGTCGCGCAGGTCATCGTCGAGTCGATAATAGCTCCCACCGACCAGCCAGAGCAGATCGCCACTTTCGCTCTCACCGCTTAGTCGCAAATCCTGCGAGAAATCGCGCTTATCGAATTCCTCAAACGTGCGGTTGAAGAACAGCGCGGTGTAGTCGGCGTCGAAATCGTAAAACCCTTCATTGGTGTTGTAGCCGGTGAGCGATTGGAGCAGCATACTGTCACCCAGGCGCAGATCGATGTTTGAAGAGAGCCGCAAGGTTTCGCGCTCCACACCCTGATGCTCAGGATTGGTGAAGAAACCGGCGCCTTCCTCCGGAACTTCGCCGGTGTAATAGCGCGGAAAGCCGGTGCGGGAGTCGGGCTGGCTGTTGGCAGGCACGAGAAAATGGGGCGGCGCGCCGTCTTTTTCATCGGAATAAAGCGCTTTGAGATAGACGGTGAGACTGTCCGTCGGCTCCCAATTCAGCGCGCCCAACGCAGCGAACGTTTCGTTACTGGCGACCGGCGGTCCGTCGGGAACCGAATTTTCGAAGAAGCCGCCATCGTCGCGGTAGAAAACGCCGCCGCCGAGCGAAAGCGTATCGGAAACCGGGCCACTCATCTCAAGCTGACCTCGAAACAGATCCTGCGTTCCCGCAGTCGCCTCCGCACGGCCTTCGAACTCGGCGCCCGGGCGTTTCGTGACGTAATTCACCGCGCCGGCGAACGCATTACGGCCATAGAGCGCGCTTTGCGGTCCGCGCGCCACTTCGACGCGCTCCAGCCCGAACAGGGTCGAATTGAGCGCCGTGCGACCAGAAATGTAAACGCCATCGAGGAAGAATGCGACGGGCTGCTCCTCGCCCAGCCCTGCGTTGACGATGCCGCGGATCGAGGGCGAGGCGTTGATGCGACCGAACGGCGAAGAGCTGGTCAGACCGGGCACCAGCGCCGCGATGTCCTGCAGATCGATGATCTCAGCCCGTTCGAGTGTTTCGCCGCCGAGCTGGGTGATCGAGATCGGAACGTCCTGCACATCTTCTTCGCGCAGGCGAGCTGTCACGATGATGGCGTTCCCCTCCTGCCCGGCCTCGGCTTTGTCCTGCGACGCCTCCTGTGCCGCAAGCGAAGCCGGGCTGGCAGTCAGTATCGTGACAAGCGCGACGCTGGTGAACCAATTCAGGTGTTTCATAATCCCTCCCGTTTCGCAGCCCTTCGCCAGTCATGTTCGTAAAGCGCTCAGATGGAAAGCGCACATTTCATCATTTGCGATATAGCAAACCTGTTATATCGTTGCGCGATGAAGCTGCGAGACTTCGAAACCTTTGCACTTGTCGCCAATCTCGGAAGCATCACGCGTGCGGCCGCCGAACTAAGTATCACCCAGCCAGCAGTCAGTCGCACGATCGCCGCGACCGAGGCTTATTTCGGGGCTCAACTGCTTCACCGGACGGGGCGCGGGGTCGCTGCGACGCAGGCGGGCAAGGCGGCGCTGCTCTCGGTTGAAACCGTCCTATCGAACCTTGCTGAAACCCGCGAGAGCCTGCGTGAGGCGCAGGGGATCGTCTCAGGACGGATCACCGTGGGTATCACCCCGATGGTTGGTCAAACGATCGTAGCCGAAGCAATCGCACTCATGCGCAGCGACCATCCGGATGTGGAACTTCGCGTTCTTGAGGGAAACGGCATGGCGATCATCAACTGGCTGGGCGAAGGAACTGTTGACCTAGCGCTGACCTACATCCCGCCGGCGCAGATCGGTGATCACGAGCTCGCCGAAGTGCTGATCGACGAGCGATTGTGCCTCGTCACCACTCGTCTTGTTGAGAGGGATGCAGTTTCGCTAGCTGACGTATGTTCAGGCGCACTCGTCCTACCCGGTCGCGAGAGCGGGATGCGGCGTCACCTTGAAAAGCTGGCATCAGCGCGCGGATTGGTGCTGAAACCTGCCCATCAGATTGACTCTTTCCCAACTTGCATCGGCCTCGCATTGGAAGGGTTGGCCGATACTATCGCTCCGGAAATGGCGGTACGTTCTCTTGTAGTGTCAGGCGCAATACACGCCATACCGATCACGAACCCTGAGATAGGAGCAAGGCTCAGCATCCATCGCTCGTCGAAAGGACCGATGACCCGAGCCGCCAAAAGTTTCCTCACAGCATTGAAGGTCGCCAGAGATCACGTTTGATTGTTTGCTGCAGCTTGAAGCGCCGAAAGTCACTATCTGAATGTTGTAGGCCGAAACCGGATGAGGTGGATGGCTCCCGCTCACGGCATCTAAGTGCCAAGATGGGTTGCTGTCATGCAAACCCGAGCAAAGGAGCCATCCGCCATGGAGATTAGCACGATCGGCCTCGATTTGGCCAAGAACGTTTTTCAAATTCACGCAGTGAGTTCGACCGGTGAAGTCGTTGTGCGCAAGACATTGCGACGATCGCAGATGCTTCCCTTTTTCGAGAAGCTGCCGCCATGCCTTGTGGGCGCGGAAGCATGTGGGACATCGCATCATTGGGCGCGCGAGCTGAGCAAGCTGGGGCATGAGGTGAAGCTGATGCCGCCAGTGTATGTGAAGCCCTACGTCAAACGCGGGAAGAACGATGCTGCCGATGCCGAAGCCATATGCGAAGCTGTGACGCGTCCAACCATGCGGTTCGTTGCGGTCAAGAGCCCGGAGCAGCAGGCATCGCTGGCGCTGCACCGGACCCGCCGCCTGCTGATCGGACAGCGCACGCAATCGGTCAACTTGATGCGCGGCGTGCTCGCGGAACAGGGCATTGCCATCCCGGTGGGGATCGAGCGGGCTTTGCAGATGGCGCGGCAGATCGTCGCTCGGGAGGCTGATCTGAGCCTCCCGAGCGAAGCGGTCGAAGTGGTTACCATGCTGTCAGAGCAGATCCTTCAGCTTCATGCTCAACTGCGTAAGATCGATCGTCGGCTTGCCGCCTTGCAGCGCAGCGACGAGACCGCGCGGCGCCTGGCTACGATCCCCGGCATCGGACCCGTTGGCGCAACGGCGCTCGCCGCATCGGTCACTGATCCCGGCCAGTTCCGATCGGGCAGGCAGTTCGCGGCCTGGCTGGGGCTGACCCCGCGTCAGGCATCGAGCGGCGGCAAGGAGCGTTTGGGGCGCATCACCAAGATGGGCGACAAATATCTACGACAGCTCCTCGTAATCGGAGCAACGGCGCTGGTCCGCCGGGCTAAGGAAAAGCCGCAAACAGCTGATCCGCGCTTCGTTGCGCTTCTGGCCCGAAAGCCGGTTCGGGTCGCCACGGTTGCCATGGCCAACAAGATGGCGCGGATCGCATGGGCGATCATGACGCGCGAGGAGACCTATCGAGCAGACCACGAGCCGGTGCTGGCATCATGAGGAACCAAGAGATTAGCTGAGGAAAGATCAGCTTCACGAAGTTGTAAGAGCGAAGCGATGTGATGGCGATACCGGTCGGACCGGGAGCAAGGACAACCCAGGGACTGTCTTAGGCGCAAGAGCCTGCAAAGCCGATAGGACCTTGTTCACCGAACCCCATCAGGGCCAGCAGTCCCAACCGACTGCATCAACAGGCCGGACAGACGACTGCACCCGACCCAATACCACATCATCACTTTATGCTTGCAACGCGGGAGCCATCCACAGAGGACAGTCCGATGATAAGGGGTTTCGGGTGCTGCAGGCGTACGGAAATCCCTTAGGCACGAACCCACGGGCCGCACGCGGTGCGCTATGGGTTTTTCGTATTTCGTTGGGTTCTGGCCTGATGATCTCTGTCGCCAAGATGGGCGATAAAGCATTGGACCGTGGCCACGGGCAGGGGTGATCCCCGCATATCGTGACGTCGATTATGACAACGGAAGTGCTCGGGCGCGCTGGTCGGCGGCGATAGTACGAGCGCTGGCATCGTCGGAAGCGCAGCGACTGCGTGGCGGAGTGAAGGCAAGCCATGCCGGGGATCATGGCGCGAGTTTCCGGATGGGCGGCGTGTCGTGTGGCGGAGCCCGAGGTTGCTGCCAGCGTGTGAAGGCTTCGATCACGATCATCTGGCCACCGCAGCAGGGGCATGGCGGTCGTGTGTCCGGCGGTTCCGCGAGCGCTTCGTCTTCGGGTGGCGATGCGACCACGAGCAGTCTGCGGGCGAGCGCGACGCTGTCCTTGCGCTTGGAACCGGCAAGCGAGCCATAGTGGCGGATGCGGTGGAAGCCGGTGGGTAGCACGTGGAGCAGGAAGCGGCGGATGAACTCGTCGGCGCCAAGCGTCATGACCTGCTGCCGGTCGGCGCCGCTGCGACGGTATTCCTTGTAACGGAATATGACCTCGGCGCCGTCGCAGGAGATCAGCCGGCTGTTCAAGATCGCCACCCGGTGCGTGTAGCGCGACAGATAGGCAAGCACCGCTTTGGGACCGGCGAAGGGCGCCTTGGCATAGACCACCCAGCGCTTCTTCCGGACCGGCGAGAGATGCTTGAGACAAGCACGCCGGTCTGCGAGGCCGGAGAGCTTGCCGAAGAACGCGAGCCGAGCGTGAACACGACGTGGGAGTAGCCGACCGGCAACAGATCCGCCTCGCGCGCCTCGAGCCAGGTCCGCGCAGCACCGCCCTGGCATTTGGGACAGTGCCGGTCGCGGCACGAGTTGTAAGCAACCCGCCAATGGCCGCAGTCTTCGCATGCCTCGACATGGCCGCCCAGCGCAGCGGTGCGACAATGCTCGATCGCCGACATGATCTTGAGCTGATGCAGGCTCAGATGCCCGACGTGAGCAGCCCGGTACGCAGGTCCGGCAGCTCGGAAGATGTCGGCGGCCTCGAGTGAGGCGCGCACCGCCTCAACCGGGAGGTGCCTCCTCAGCTAATAAACATATACCGAGCTCGTCGAGCAGACTGGTCAGCGCGCGCACCGTGCGGGTGGCCACCCGGGTATAGAAGGCGGTGTTCTCCAGCTTAGCATAGCAAAGCAGCGCCTAGATGATGCGGATATCTACGCCGTCCTCGAGCAGATGCGCGGCGAAGCTGTGGCGCAGCGTATGCGGGCTGACGCGCTTCGGGATGTTCGCCACCTGAGCCGCTTCGACGACGATGCGATGAAGCTGGCGGATCGAGATCGGCTTCATGCGCACCAGTCTTCGAGCAAGGTCGGGCCGATCGAGCGTCTGGGTGAAAAAGAACTGCAGCGCCGACACCACGCTGTTCATGGTCGGCACCGACATGCCGGTCTCGCGCTGCTCGACCTGGAAGCGGCGCAGATCATCTGCCGCTGCCGTATCTAGAGGGCGCCCAAGAAAGGTAACGAACCTGCCGACATCGCGGATCTAATTACGCTGCGTCTCACGGTCGAAATGCCGCATGTTCATATCGTCGATCAGCCGCTGACGCAGCGGGCTGACAGGCTCGGCGGGAAAACAGGTATAAGCTCGTTCATCGTTCGCTTCTCTGGTTATAGAAGCGCCGATGGTCTGCCCGGGTCGCGCTTTGCTCAATTTATACGCGGCGTTCGCTGTTCTAAACTAACCTCACCGCAAGACCCCTCCCGCACAGCGGGTTCGTGCAACGGCCCAGTTTAAGTCGAATTACTAGATTGAGCGGGCAAGAAGATTTACCGCAGTTGGAGGCGCCGTTACGGCGATCGTGCGCCAAGAGAAAGCAGGAATGCGGGCCTCTGAATGTGGTTTTCTCGAAGGCTCGCAAAAATTCAAGGCTCGGACAATAGGAGACGAGTCGGCCTGAAACGTTCTGGGCTCAAATGGGAAATGAAAAGCCAAGTGGAGACAACTTCTAAGAGTCCTAAACAAGGACTCACACCGGTTCCCTGTTATCCTTACTTCCCAGAGTGCCATACTACTAGTGCAGAAGAGGACTCGCCCTAATTACGTAAACTCTTGAGATAATTGAACTATTTTTCGAGGTCGTTGAGAAAGGCCCGCAAATAGGCCCGAACAGTCGACGATAGCCGCCGTGCCTCGCTGTTATAAAAAGCTGTCTCGGCCTATTTCTTCAATTGGAAATCTCAAGAACCTCTCTACCCAATCAGAGCCATTTTGTCGGCACGTGCCTGTCAGGGCACGCAGAATTGGAATTCACGGCGAAACTCCGATGACAGCAATGCGCCCTAATCTAAGACATGGCCATTCCAAATTTCAGATCCCACAAGCAAATATTCTTCGCAGCCATCACGACTAAAGTAGCGCATGAGGGAGCCCAAAATTCGCGAGATTTCGAGCACATAGCGAGCACGGGTCGAGCTCGAGGCCCACCGAAAACGAGAGCGCAAAACCGATTAGCTGCTCCCAAGCGACGCGATCTTTGCTTCGAGCGCGCGTGCAGCGATCTCAGAGCCGGCAGGACTGAAATGACCGTCCGCAGCGAAGAGTTGTCGGGGGTTTTCTTGAGCGTGGAAGACTTCCGTCAGATCGATCACTTCAACACCACTTGCCTCGGCAGCGGCCAGAACCTCGTTACGCAGACCGTCATAGGCGAACGATTTATCAAGTAGACCACGATATCGCGCACCTTGGGGAATGTAGACGAGAACCATGTTTCCGCCCCAACTCTCGGTAACTGCTTTCGCCTCTGCGAGCACCTCGCCGTAGATTGGCTGTTCACGCCTGATCCGCGGATAGTCTAGGCCGAGAAAGCCCCACACCTGGTTGAGGCCGAGTATGTTGCGGATGAAAGAGGATCTGGTGAAGACGGCACCGGCAGAAATCTCTTCGCTCCACCATCCTTTCACTACCTCTTCAGCACCTTGCAACTGAGTCGCGGAAAGTTCTGGACTGCCAAAATCGGCATCGCGCGAGAGCGCCTCGGTGAGCCAGGAAGTCTCGGCCTCGCGCTTCAGGTTGCCCCAGTCATTGCCTTCGAAGAATGCCATCGCCACCCAGTCGGGCTGGAATTCCTTACCATAGCGACCAATCAGAGCGAGACTGAATAAGGGTCCGCCGCCTCGCATCCCGACACTTGCAGTCCGGGTGCGTAGTTCGCGCATCTTTCCGGCAAAGGTATCGGGCTTCGGCTGGCAATGCCCTTCGACAAAGGAATCGCCGACGATCATTACCTCGAGCGGCGCATCATAGACCCCGTCATCGTTGTTGAAGCCGAACCGGTCGGAGGTGTAATACTCCGGCTGCCCAAGGCGCGAACACAACAGGGTCTCGCGTGAAGGGAGGCCGCCAAGCACGGCCTGATCCAGACGCTCGACTTCCATCGCGCTCGACATCTGCTTGCTGGTATACATCGGCGGAATATTGGAACGACCGCGCAGATCTTCGCCATTCTCGCCGGTGCCTGCGCCCATGTTCGACACCAACCCAAGCATCGCGATGACGAGCCGAGCATTGAGCACCAGTTCGACAAGCAATAGGGCAATCAGGACTGCCGAGACGCTGAGCCCGACATTCGCACCCTTGCGAGGGGGAAGGAGCATCGCAGCAGCCAAAAGCGCCACCGCGATCAGGGATGGCGCTGCGATATAGCGTACAAAGCGCGGGACATCGGCACCATAGGACGAGAAATTGAGTACGGCATAGGCGACGATGGCGACGAAATAGAGCGCCGGGATCAGGCACAGCAGAACCGCGAGCGACCGACTCGGCGGTTGCGGAGTTTCTTCGCTCGATGCGTCAGGCTTGGCCGACACCGAAGATAGGATGCCGGACATCAATCGAGTGCGAACTGGTTTCGATAATCGCGAGCGAGGTCGGGTTCCTGCTGGTCCTTTTTCATGATGCAATTGCCGATGGCGAGGTAATCCAGGCCGGTCCCCATGAAACAGCGGAAGGCGTCTTCTGGTGTGCAAACGATCGGTTCGCCGCGCACATTGAAGCTTGTATTGATGAGGACCGGGCAATCGGTGCGTTTCTCGAAGGCGGTCAGAAGATCATGGTATCGCGGATTGGTTTCCCGGTGCACCGTCTGAATGCGCGCGGAATAATCCACGTGGGTGATGGCGGGTATCTCGGAGCGGGTGATATTGAGCTTGTCGATGCCGAACAGCTGCCTCTCTTCCTGGCTCATTTCGCGCTGGCGATCCTTCGCAACTTCGCCGACGACGAGCATGTAGGGGCTATCTCCATCATGATCGAACCACTCCGAAACCCGCTCGCGTTTGACCGACGGCGCAAACGGCCTGAAACTCTCGCGGAACTTTACCTTCAAATTGAGCGTCTTCTGCATCGTGGGAGAGCGCGGATCGCCGAGGATTGAACGTCCGCCAAGCGCGCGCGGCCCGAACTCCATGCGTCCCTGCATCCATCCTACGGCATTGCCTTGCGCCAATGCATCTGCAGTCTGCTCGATAACAGCCGTCTCGTCCTGGACGTCGAAATTTGCGCCCGCCGCTTTGAGGCGGCTTTCTGTTTCCTGCTCGCTGAAAGAAGGGCCAAGATATGAGCCCGTCATCGTGTCGCTGCCGTCCTGACGAACGGTGCGCGGCTGATCGTGATATTGGTGCCAGGCGGCCAGCGCAGCCCCGAGCGCGCCCCCAGCATCGCCAGCGGCAGGCTGGATCCAGATGTTATCGAAGATGCCCTCGCGAAGCAGCTTGCCGTTTGCCACGCAATTGAGGGCCACGCCGCCTGCAAGACACAGATTGCGTTCGCCCGTCTCGGCGCGGATCGAACGTGCGAGACGCAGGATGATGAACTCAGTAACTTTCTGGATCGATGCGGCGAGGTCCATTTCGCGTTGGGTCAGCCGATCCTCCGGTCCGCGCGGAGGTCCATCGAACAGGCGATCGAAGGCCGGCGAGGTCATCGTCAAACCGCTGACATAGTTGAAGTATTGCTGGTTAAGGTGAAACGTACCGTCGCCATTCACATGAACCAGATTGTCGAGGATGGTGTCGACAAAGCGCGGCTCGCCATAGGGTGCGAGCCCCATGACCTTGTACTCACCCGAATTGACGCGAAATCCCGTGTAATAGGTGAAGGCCGAATAAAGCAGCCCGAGCGAATGAGGGAACTGCAACTCCTTGATGATGTCGAGATTGTTGCCCTTGCCGTGGTAGAGTGACGTGGTCGTCCACTCGCCCACACCGTCCATGGTCAGGACAGCAGCGCTTTCGAACGGCGACGGGAAGAAGGCGCTCGCGGCATGGGACTGGTGATGCTCGGTAAAAAGCAGCGACCCATTCCAGCCATCCGAGCCCTTCAGCTTCGATAGCTCGTCTTGCAGGAGCTTCTTTTGGAAAAGTTTTTCCTTAATCCAGACGGGTATTGCCATCCGAAATGACCGGAAACCCCCGGGTGCGGTGGCGAAGTAGGACTCCAGTAGCCTCTCGAATTTGAGAAACGGCTTTTCGTAAAAGACAACGTGATCGATGTCCGCCAGCGAGCAGTTGGATGCTGCAAGGCAGTATTCGATCGCTTGGCTCGGGAAGCGCGGGTCGTGTTTGCGGCGACTGAAGCGCTCTTCCTGTGCGGCCGCAACAATATCGCCGTCCTCGACCAGCGCGACGGCGCTGTCGTGATAGAACGCCGAGATACCGAGGATCCGCATCGAGCGTGCGCCTTCAGAAGATCGTGTAGATGAATGGCGCGACAGCCGTGCCTTGTGTGAGGACAATCAGCAGCCCGAACAAGAACATGATCGCGATGATCGGCGCCATCCAGAGCTTCTTGCGCGCTCTGAGAAAGGTCCACAGCTCTTTGGCCAATTCCATATCGCTACCTCAAAACTGGTTTTTCATCGTTTCGGCTGCCGGCACGTCCGAGGATCGGTCGATCCAGAATGAGTTTGCACCGACGGGCCGCTTCATATGGAGCGCATCGCGGCCGAACAGCTTCATTCCGAGACCGATCGGGACGAACAGAAGAAAGTAGATGATGGCCATGATGACCGGGTTGACAATCTTGGCGAGAAGCAGTCCCAGTTTGCTCCACGCGGAATTGAGCGGGCCAAGGACAGTAGCCCTAGCGATCGCCATAAGCACCAGCAACGAACCAGGAGTTACGAGTAAAGCTGTGCTAACTGGCCCCGCCTCGAAGAAGAACCAACGGACGAGTGCGATTGCGATAAGAATTCCGCCCACGGTGAGACCGAAGCTTCTATTGGAAGGGCCTTCGATCTCTTGGTGATCTGCGAAAGTCTCATGGATCGCTCTGGTCATACTCTTCCCCCCCGGGTCGACCTTTGATATTTTATCTGTGCCCATGACACCAGGCGATGCGACCGCCTGATAATTTTTTGCCCCGCAATCTACACAGCTTTACAAAGATGGCCTGTTGGGCGGCCGGAAGCCATAGCCTAATTGGAGTAGGGAGACTCTAACCCGAAGTAAGCCTTTGGTATTATGTCGAGGCGAAGACGTTGCTTTAAGGAGTCGAGATCTGTGTGCGCACCAACCCATATGCGGCTCACAGGGCGCAGATCGCTCCTCTGGACCTGAGCGGCGTATGAGCACGGTTCTGCGCTTTCCTGATTCAAAAAGGGCGCATCTCCGGCAACGTATTGTCTCCTATTTCGCCGGGTCTCCCGAGACCGTGTGCCGAATGCTCCCAAAAGTCTGCGAGCACGGGGTGTCTCGATACCCTACAAGAATTGACAGGAGACTCGAGGTTACACGCGAGATGAAGGTCTCGGCCGAGGGCACCCGCGATTAGCGAAAGCGCCGAGTTCTTCGAGAAACTAGGAGCGTCCTGACCGAGCCTGACCGAGCCGAATTATGCGCAACGCGCAGCTCGAACTGGCCATTACTTAATCAGACGAGAGGGTTCTCGCCGCTCATATAGACGTACACCTCCTGGAACTTCGCCCCGTCCGGTCCGGGACGTACGCGCCAGAAATTGGTGTTAAAGAGCCGTGTCACCGATCCGTCCTCGGCGGTGAGTACCGCCTCGAAGCTCGCCGCGATCCGTCCGTTCTTCTCGTCCACCGTGCAAGTGAAGTCCTTGTGCACGATGGTTGCGTAAGCGCCGAAGAAATCTTCGAACATGCGGCGGATTTCCGCCTTGCCCGAATGGCGTGTGAAGGCGGTCTGGACGCAAAACAGCGCTTCGTCATGGAAGCAATCGAGCGTTGCAGCCATGTTCTTCGTATCGACATTCGCGAAGTACTTCTGCGTTGCCAGCTCGATCAATTCATCGCGCGAGAGCGTGGGTTCGTACTGCATCAGGCGTCTCCCTCCTTCAGCAGATTATCACCACTCATATAGACGTAGACGCGGTGAAACTTGTCGCCCTTCAGATAGAAGCGGTTGCAGTTTTCATACCGCAATTCCTCGCTGCCCTCCGGGGTGATGAGGACCGTGAACTGGCTGCAGATTGCATTCGTTTCCGGGTCCGCGGTGTGGACGAAATTGCCATGCCAGGTCTCCGAAAAATCGGCGAAGAGCTTTTCGAACATCGCCCGGATCGCGCCTATCCCGTCATGCACCGTATTGGACGTCGCCTCGGTCAGAATTGCGTCTTCGGTGAAGCAATCGAGCACCTGGTCCAGCCGCTTGTTGTCGACACCGTCGAAATAGCGCTTCGTGACGATATCGACATAGTAGGGATAAGGCAGCGCATCCTGGCCGCCAGCGCCTTCGCTCCAGCTCATTGCAATCCTTTCCTGATCTCTTCGTCCTTGCCGACTTCGGGTGCGGGAAACGCCTTCTTGGAATGGCTCAGGCCGAGCCCGATCAGCATTTCGAGATGCTTGTAAGCCACCTGCCCCGGGTTGAGCACCGGGATTGGCAACTCCGCATCCAGGAAGGCGGCCGATTGGTGCATCGTCGTCGAACCCAGTACGATCACGTCCGCATCATCTTCTTCCATCGCCAGCATCGCCTCGCGCTTCAGCTTGTCGAAGATCACTTCCTCCTTGCCTGCGAGCAATTCGGTCACGTCCGGGCGCGTGTCGATCGAGCGCAGGGAGGCGACGCGGTCCCAGAAGCCATATTCGGTGAGCGTCTTTTCGTAGAGCGGGAACCATTCCGGCCACATGGTTAGCACGGTGAACTTCTTGCCCAGCATCATCGCGGTGCAAAAGCTCGCTTCGCCCGGTCCCACCACCGGGATCGAAAGACGCGAACGCAGCGCGCGTATGCCGCTGTCCGACACGGTGTCGATGAGAACGCCCGCATAGCCTTCCTCTTGGGCGCTTATGCCGGCCTGGAACACTGTCCAGTCCATCAAAAGCATGTCGTGGTAGCTGTCGCCCAGCGCGGCGCCCCATTGAACCGCGGCAAGTTCGGGAGCGAAACCTTGCGCAACAAAGTCGCTTGGCAGTTGCTCGGCACGGGCGGCCACGCCCGCATCGTCCATCGGAATCGGGACGATGACCTTGATGCGTTTTGTCTCGCTCATCGCCTCATCCCCTCATCCCTTGCCACCTATCCTAGCCTACCGATCAGAATTGGTACCCGACTTCGATCCCGAAGCGGCGCAGGCCGCCGGGTGAAAGGAAAGAGCCGCCGAACTCGATCGCAGGGATGACCTCGTTGAGGTATTCCTCCTCGAACAGGTTTTCGGCGAAAGCGGTGATGTTCCAGTTTTCCGCCTGCAATCCGACTCGCAGGTCGAAGATCGCGAATTCATCGCGCTCGGTCAGCGAATAATCGGCATCGCCCACGAACGCGGGCAGCATCAGCGCGCTGTCCGGAAGCAATCCGCTAAAAAGCGTGGGCGAGGTATCGTCCTGCACCGTATGGAACCAGGTCGGGCCGGTAATGCGGTAATCAGCGCGTACCAACAGATCGAAATCGCGTGCGATCGGGGCCTCTATCTGGGTGCCGAGATTGATCGTGTAATCGGCGGTATAGGGGGATTCGTTGCCGATCGTGATCGGGCGCGAAGCGTTCGCTTTTATCTCGCTTTCCGTGACGTTGACCGCACCGAAGATATCCCAGCCCGGCACGATCTCCACGTTGGTGTTGAATTCCGCGCCATAGACTTCGACTTCATCGATGTTCGAAACCACACGTAGCAGACCGAACGGGCCGACGAAGAATTCGAAGAACTGCATGTCGTCGATTTCGGTATAATACCCGGCGAGGTCGAAGGTGATCCGCCCATTGCCGAGCGAACCCTTCACACCTGCCTCGAACGCGCTCGACTTTTCCTTGCGAAAGATGTCTTCGATCAGGACGTTCGTGCCGATGAACTGGTTGAACGCCTGATCGACGATCGCAGCCGAACCCTGATTGTTGAAGCCGCCCGATTTGAACCCGATTCCCCAATTGGCGTAAAGATTGGCGTTTTCCGCCAGCTCGTAACGCAGCGAAACCTTTGGCTGGAACTGCTTGAACGTTTCCGATTGTTCGGGGATCGGACCAAAAGCCTGACCGGGATTGATCGGCCCACCCGTGAACGGATCGGTGGCGTCCGGCACGAGATTGGTAACCGTGCGATCCTCTATATCGTAGCGTCCTGCGAGGCCTATCTCGAAGCGCGGCGTAACCTCCCAATCGATCGAGGCGAAAGCGGCGTAAACGTCGGTCGAAAAATCATCGAAATACAGCTGCGTCGTCGGATTTGCCGTATCCGGCGCATTGAAAAGCTGCGGGATCACGCCCTGACCCAAATCCGCACCCAGGCTGACGCCGACTTGGCGATCGATATGCAGATAATACGCACCCACCTGCCATTGGAACGGGCCGTCGGTGTTAGAGGCCAGGCGGATTTCCGCGCTGATGTCTTCCTCCTCGCGGATCTGGAATTGCGTGCCGTCGCAGGTCGTCGGGCTGTAGGGGCCGAAAGTCGAGCCGGTCGCCGGGTCAAAGATGAACGGGACGGGCGTCTGGCCGATGAAGCCGGGAGGATTGACGGGAAAGCCGGTGAGCTCAGCGGTCGAAGCGAAGCAGGCATTCGATGCATCGATCGACGCCTGCGTTGCCCCCGGAAACGTAAAGCGAGCGAAATCGGCCGATGTGCCGTCGGCGGTGAGCGACTGCTCGACATCGCTGTAGAGAACCCAGCCTGTCAGCGTGACCGTATCGAAGTCGTGTTCGACCTTCGCCGAAATCTCGAAGGTGGTCTGATCGTTGGTCGGACGGATATTCGAATAGAAATTGAACGGATGCTCGTTCACATCTTCGAAGAAGGCCGGGTCGTTGGCGGCGAAATTCGGTAAGGCGAAGGCAGCGTTGAAAGCGATCGAGGCGCCGGTAAGGTCGGCGTAGCGCGCCTTGACGTCGATTTCGGTCGAACTGCCGAGTTCGGCCACGAACCGTCCGTCGACGGACCAGATCTCCTGATCGTCGATCGTATCAGATTGGAGGAAGTCGTTACGGAAAAAGCCATCGGTAGTGAAATAGCTGCCCGACAGCAGAAACCCGGCATTATCCGCAATCGGCGTCGCGATGTAGGCGTTCGCCGAATAGGTATTGTCCTCCGCGGCTCGAAGCTCGATCCCGCCTTCCAGAATATCGCCGGGCTTGAGCGTCTGAATGACGATCGCCCCCGCTGCCGCATTGCGCCCATAAAGCGCGCCCTGCGGACCTTTGAGTATCTCAATCTGGCGCAGCGTGCCCTGATTCTGGTTGAGCTGGGCTGTGTTGGTCTTGAGAATACCATCGACCACCAGCGCGACCGAGCTTTCCGCGTCGCGCGCGCCATTGATACCGCGAATGTTAATTTGCGTGTCGCCGGCCTCCGCGGTCCCGGTCACGATCGTCACGCCGGGGACGAGCTGGACGAATTCATCGGCCCGCTCGATGCCGGTCGTCGCAATGGTGTCGGCGGAAAGGACGGTGACCGAGGCGGGCACTTCGGCGAGCGTTTCGTCCTGTCGCCGCGCGGTAACGATGATTTCGTCGTTTTCAGCCGGTTGCGTGACTTCTGCAGTTTCGTCGACATCCTGCGCGTGAGCGCCGGTGACGAAAGTGGGAGCCATGATGGCCGACGCGAGAAGAACCACCTTGAACGATCGCATTTCTGATTTCCTCCCGAAATCGACGCGTCATGACTGACGGTCGATACTTGAACCTTGCGACCAACGCATCCTATTGTATACAAAATTGCGTAGTCAAGGCCTGAAGGAGAACGAATGTCCCGTGCGTCGGAGAAAGCCTACGATACGATCCGCGAGATGATTATCTCGGGTGAGTTGGCGCCGGGTGACTCGCTTGGCGAAGAGGCGCTGGCCGAACTGTGTCAGGTTTCGCGCACGCCAGTGCGCGAGGCGTTGCGTCGGCTGGAAGCGGAGATGCTGATCCACCGGACGGATACGAAGCGCACCTATGTGGCCGATTGGTCGCTCGATGATATTGCCGATGTTTTCGAACTGCGTGCGATGTTGGAGGGGCATGCCGCCAGCCGCGCGGCGGAGCGGATCGATGACGAGACATTAAGTGACCTCAGGGCCTGTAATGCCCGCATCGGTGCGGCTGTGCAATCTTCGCCGCCCGATACCGAGAGGTTTCTGGAAGGCAACAGAGACTTCCATGCGTTGATTCTGGAAACGGCGGCGTCGCGCCGCTTGACCGGATTGCTGGGTGCTTTGATCGAACAGCCGGTCATCTGGCGGACCGCGCATCATTACGGAATGGATGAACTGCGGCGTTCGCATCAGGAGCACGAGGAGCTGCTGGCGGCCTTTGCGCGTCGGGACCCCGCGTGGGCGCAATCGATCATGGCTGGTCATATTCGCCGCGCGTTTCACGCCTATGCCGATGCCCATCGGGGGCTGGTTGCGATCGACGGCGCGCGGCGGAACAGGGCCAAGCGGGCGAAGAAGGCATGAGCGAAAAACTGTATACAAAAAGCAGAAAGCGCGTGATTGAGATGGTGGAGGTCAGCCCACGCGACGGTTTGCAAAATGAAAAACGAGATGTGGCCACCATTGACAAACTCGCACTCGTTGGCCGCGCGATCGATGCAGGCTCGCGCCGGATCGAGGTGACGAGTTTCGTGAACCCTCGCGCCGTTCCGCAGATGGCGGATGCCGATGCTGTCTGCGCCGACCTGCCCGAACGCGATGATGTGATCTACATTGGCCTCGTCATGAACATGCGCGGGGCCGAGCGGGCGATTGCGACTGGCCGGATTGACCAACTTGGCGCTGTCGCGGTCAGCACCGACCAGTTCGCGATGGCCAATCAGGGACAGACCAGTGACGGATCGGTCGAGGCATGCCGCGATATCATCGCAAGCGCGAAGGAGACCGGGCTTACCGGTCAGGCGACCATCGCAGCGAGCTTCGGCTGCCCCTTCGAAGGCGAGGTTGAAGAGGACCGCGTCATCGCGATGGCGACGGCGATCGCCGAAGCGGGGCCGGTTGAAATTGCGCTCGCAGACACGATCGGCGTTGCGAATCCCGCGCATGTCGAGCGATTGGTCACAAGGGTGCGAGAAGCCATCGATCCCCTGCCGGTTCGCGTTCATTTTCATAATACGCGCGGGACGGGCCTCGCCAATGTCTGGGCTGCGATCAGCGCGGGCGCGAGCATCGTCGATACCTCAATCGGCGGACTCGGCGGGTGCCCCTTCGCACCCGGTGCCGCCGGAAACGTGGCGACCGAAGACGTGGTTTACATGCTTGATCGCGCTGGCATCGCGACCGGGCTCGATCTCGAAAAACTCATCGAAGCCAACCGCTGGCTCTCCGGCGTGATGGAAAAGGAGCTGCCAGCCATGGTCGGCAGGGCCGGCGGGTTTCCGAAGCCGGACATGAAATCCAAACGTGAAAGGACGAATGCCTGATGCGCTATAGGCTGGGCGTCGATGTGGGGGGTACGTTTACCGACCTCCTGCTGTTCGACAATGAAACGGGCGAATTCTGGCGCGAGAAGACGCCCTCGACACCCGAAGACAGCTCCGAAGGCATCCTGAACGGAGTCGGTTCGATCACGCAAAAAGCCGGGGTTGATCCGGCGCAGATCGAGTTCTTCCTCCACGGAACCACCGTCGCAACCAATGCTGTACTCGAGGGCAAGGGCGCGCGGGTCGGCCTGATCGTGACCGAGGGGTACCGCGACATCATGCAGATTGCGCGCAGCTTCGTCCCCGGCGGGCTGGCGGCGTGGATAGTCTGGCCCAAGCCCGAACCGCTGGCAGCGCTCGAGGACACGGTGACGATCGCCGGGCGGATGGATGCCGACGGGAACGAGATTCGCCCGTTGGACGAGGAACAGGTGCGCAACCAGCTACGAAGCCTCAAGGATGCAGGCGTCGAGGCGATCACCGTCAGTCTCATCAATTCCTACGTCAACGGCGAGCACGAGAAGCGCGTCGGCGAAATCGCGCGCGAGGTGATGCAGGATATTCCCGTATCGCTTAGCCACGGAGTGCTCCCGGAAATGCAGGAATACGAGCGGACGCTCTCGACCGTTGCCAACGCGTCCGTTCGCCCGGTCGTCGGGAAGTATGTCTCGAACCTACGCGACAAGCTGCATTCGTCCGGGGTGACCGGCAAGCTCTCATTGCTGCGCTCCGACGGCGGGCTGATGAGCTCGCAGGCTGCCGAAGAGCACCCGGTCAACATCCTCATGTCCGGTCCTGCCGGCGGGGTTACGGGTGCCTTGTGGGTGGCCAAGAATGTCGGTTTCAAGAACATCCTCACCCTCGATGTTGGCGGCACTTCAACAGATGTCGCGCTGATCGAGAATTTGGAGCCGCGGCGTGTGCGCACGACCGATGTGGGTCACCTGTCGGTTCGCGCATCTTCGCTCGACGTGAAGACCGTCGGCGCGGGCGGCGGATCGATCGCGTACGTGCCAGAACTAACCGGAGCCCTTCGGGTCGGCCCGGAAAGCGCAGGCGCGGCCCCAGGACCAGTCGCTTACGGCAAGGGCGGAGAACAGCCCACAGTGACCGACGCAAATGTGGTCCTTGGGTACCTGCCAGAAGACCTCCTGGGTGGCACGTTCAAGCTCGACCGGGAAGGCGCCAAGAAATCGATCCAGACGATCGCCGACGCGCTCGACATACCGTTAATGGAAGCGGCGCGCGGAATCATCGATATTGTTAACGAGAACATGTTCGGTGCGCTTCGGATGATCAGTGTCCAACAGGGGTACGATCCGCGCCATTTCGCCCTGATGGGATTTGGCGGGGCCGGACCGCTTCATGTGAACGCGGTGGCGAAGCTCATGGGCAGCTGGCCGGCGATTTCGCCTGTTTCACCCGGTGTGCTGTGTGCATTGGGGGACGCGACAACCCGCATGCGGACCGAGACCGCACGCAGTTTCAGCCGGCTAGCCACCGACACCAAAGTCGAAGACCTTGCCGAGCTTCTCGACGAGATGGCAGCACAGACCCGAGCCGAGCTGACCGAAGATGGAATTCCCGAAAGCCAGATCACCAGCGAGTTCGAAGTCGACGTGCGATACGCGGGTCAGGCTTTCGAAGTGCCGCTGACCATCGATTCCGACAGGCTGCGATCCGCAGGCATTGAAGGCATTCTGGCACGCTTCGACGAGGAGCACCGCCGCCTGTTCACCTTCAACATGGATACGCCGCACGAAATCGTGAACCTGCGCGCGGTCGCACTTGGCGAAGCACCGCAGCTGCCTGCGGCCGAACTCGCCAAGGGCGACGGCAATGCGAACACTGCCAAGATAGGGAACCACGCGGTCTGGATGGATGGGCGCGAACAAGACGCCGGCGTATACCACCGAGCCGAGCTCAAGCAGGGCGACACCATCCCCGGCCCTGCCATCATCACCGAGATGGACTCCACTACCCTCGTCGAATCCGGTTGCGTCGCCATAATCGATGCAGTCGGCAACATTCTGATTACCCCCGCCTGAGGACACACGCCATGCCCGCTGAGATAATCCAGGAAAATTCGAGCGAGTTCGATCATGTCGACATAGATCCGGTGACGCTCGACATTATCGAAAATGCGCTCAGGAACGCGCGTATCGAAATGGACGCCACGCTCGTGCGCACGGCAATGAGCCCGGGCATTCGGGAACAAGGAGACGCCTTCCCGCTGATCGCCGATCCGGCCGGCAAGATGATCGTCGGCCAGTTTGGCAGCTTTATCGACGGCTTCCTCCAGCAGTTCGAGGGGACGATCGAGGATGGCGACATGATCTTCCTCTCCGATCCCTATTCCTGCGGAGGCGCGATCAGCCATTCGAACGACTGGCTGGTGCTGTTGCCGGTCTTCAAGGACGGTCGCCTGCTCGCCTGGACGGCCATGTTCGGCCACCAGTCCGACATTGGGGGCAAGGTCGTCGGCTCGATGCCGATCGACGCTAAGTCGATCTTCGAGGAGGGCGTGCGCATTCCACCGGTCAAGATCTGGAAGAAGGGCGAGTATAACGAAGACCTGATGAAGCTCGTCATGCACCAGACGAGAAAGCCCGACTGGTGCCAGGCCGACCTCAACGCGCTGATCGCTTCATGCCGCGTGGCCGCGCGCCGCGTCATCGAATTGGCTGAGCGCTTCGGAGACGATGTCTATGTCTCGGCGACGCAGGAACTGCTCGCGCGCAACCACCGCGCCATGAAGGCTCTGATCGCGCAGGCCGTTGTCGATGAACCAGTCAGTTTCGAGGATTACATCTGCGACGATGGGCTCGGCTACGGGCCTTACAAGATCAAATGCACGATGTGGCGCAAGGGCGACAAGGTCATCCTCGACTTCGACGGAACCGATCCGCAGTCGGCCGCCTCGATCAATTTCTTCCTGAATGAGAACATGTTCAAGATGTTCTTCGGCATCTACATGATCATGGTCTTCGACCCGCAAATCCTGTTCAATGACGGGTTCTATGACCTGATCGAGGTCCGAATTCCGGAAGGCTCCCTGCTCAAGCCGCAATTCCCCGCCGCGCTTTCGGGCCGCACCCATGCGCTCGGCCGGATCTTCGATATCCTTGGCGGATTGCTGGGCCAGAAGACGCCAGAATTCCTCAACGCGGCGGGGTTCAGCTCCTCCCCACACCTGTTCTATTCCGGTTGGGACAATCGGGCGGGTAAGGAAGGCGAGTGGTTCCAGCTGTTCCAGATCGGCTTCGGCGGTATCCCCGGCAGGCCGCTGGGCGACGGTCCTGACGGACACTCGCTTTGGCCGGGCTTCACAAACGTCCCGAACGAGTTTCTCGAGCGCTATTTTCCCTTGCGGATCGAGAGGTACGAGACCGAGCCCGATAGCGGCGGCGCAGGGCTTCATCGCGGGGGCAACGGTATCCATATGACCTACCGCTTCCTCGCCGATGGGCAGATCGCAATCCACGATGACCGATGGTTCGTTCCGCCCTGGGGCGTCAATGGCGGCGAGCCGGGCGAACGCGCTCGCAAGGTGATCGAACGCGCCGACGGCACAACCGAGATCGTCGGCAACAAGGTCGACGACGTAGACGTGCGCGAGGGCGACCAGCTGCATTTCATTACCTGGGGAGGTGGTGGCTGGGGCGATCCGCTCGAGCGCGATCCCGAGATCATAGGGCGCGAGATCCGCGAGGGGCTGGTGACGACAAAAGGCGCGCGCGCCTATGGCGTCGTGGCGAGCGAAGAAGGTGGGATCGACGAAGCGGCGACTCAAAGTTTGCGCGATGAGATGCGCGGGCAGCGAAAGGACGAAGAGGTCTTCAATTTCGGCCCCGGCATCGAGCAATTGCGGGCGTCCTGCGAGGAGGAAACCGGCCTCAAAGCTCCCATTCAACCCGAATGGCATGAGCATCAGGTCCGCGAGGCCGCCGAGTGAGCGAGGCTCGTAACACCGGTGCGTTGAAGGGGCTTCGCGTTGTCGAGATGGGGCAGCTTCTCGCTGGCCCTTTCTGCGGCCAGCTCCTCGGCGATATGGGGGCCGAGATCATCAAGCTGGAACCACCCGGTCGCGGCGATCCCATGCGTGATTGGGGACTTGGCGAGGAAAAGGTCCAGTGGGAGGTTATCGCCCGCAACAAGAAGTCGGTCACCTGCAACCTGCGTGTGCCCGAAGGCCAGGAGCTAGCGCGTAAACTGATCGCGACTGCCGATATCGTGATCGAGAACTTCAAACCCGGCACGCTCGAGCGCTGGGGCCTGGCGCCCGACGACCTGCTAAAGGAAAGTCCGGGCCTGATTATCGCGCGCATGTCCGGCTATGGCCAGGATGGGCCGTACTCGGATCGCGCCGGTTTCGGCGGAATTGGTGAGGCCATGGGCGGCTGGCGCTATATTGTTGGTGAACCCGACCGCCCCCCTGCTCGCATGGGCATATCCATCGGCGATACCTTGTGCGCGAGCTATGGTTGCATGGGAGTGCTCGCCGCGCTTCATCACCGCGACAAGACCGGCGAGGGTCAGGTGATCGATACGGCCCTTTATGAAGCGGTGCTGCAGGTCATGGAGGGGCTTGTCGCTGAGTATGATTTTGGAGGTGTCATCCGCGAGCGTTCGGGATCAATCCTGCCCGGTATTGCGCCGTCGAACGTCTACACTTGCAAGGATGGTCCGTTCATGATCGGTGCCAATAACGATGCGATTTTCAAGCGGCTCGCGACCGCCATGGGCCGACCCGACCTAGCCGAGAATCCGGATTATGCGACGCATGTCGGCCGCGGCAAGAAGCAGATCGAATTGGATGCAATCATAAATGAGTGGACCGCGCAGCACACGATTGAGGAGGTCGACGCCCTGATGATCGAGCATTCGATCCCCGCTGGCCGGGTCTACACGGCCAAAGACATGCTGGAAGACCCGCACTTTCAGGCGCGCGAGGCGATTGTCGAGGTCGACACCGACGGCCACGGTCCGCTCAAGATGCAGAATACCTCTCCGCGGTTCTCGAAAACGCCGTCGGGAATTCGCCGCCCCGCACCCGCGACGCCGGGCCTACACAATGCCGAAGTGTATGGCGAGGTTCTCGGCTGGGATGCGGAGACGCTTGCTGCCAAGTCCGAGGCTGGGATCATCTGATGCAGGAACCTTCGCCCGGTCCTTTCGATGGTCACCTGCAGCCCGGCGAAAGACCGGCACTTCTGCTGGTCGACATGGTCCAAGCCTACCTCGATCCGCGAAGCCCCCTTTATTGCCAAACCGCAAAGGCCGCGCTCGATAAGGCCGCTGGGATGCTCGAAGCGGCGCGAGAAGCGTCGAAACCAGTCATTCTCACTAAAGTTCGCTATACCAATGGCGGGGCGAATGGTGGTATATTTTACAAAAAGATCCCAGTGTTGAACGTGTTCGATGAAGGGTCACCGCTCGGCGCTTTCCCCCGGACACTTCAGCCTCGCGATGGCGAGACCGTGGTAACCAAGCAATATCCTTCCGCTTTCTTCGACACTAGCTTGGCTACGATGCTGGTCGAGCGCGAGATCGATACGCTACTGATCGCCGGTTTTTCGACCTCGGGGTGTGTGCGCGCATCCGCGCTCGATGCTATGCAGCATGGCTTCGCGCCTTTCGTGGTCCGCGATGCCTGCGCCGACCGGCAAGCCAACGTGCACGAGGCAAATCTGTTCGATCTTCAGGCAAAATATGCCGAAGTGATCGATGCTGGGGTAGCGCGCAGAATGCTCGCGTGAATACTGCGCCCATCCGCTGCGCTAGAGGGTTCATTTTACAGCAACTGGCCGAGGTGTGCGCAATGCTTGGGCAGGGAGAGATTCAGGAAGGACTGACACGACCGCCGCTCATCCGTAAAAGTCCTCGTTGGTTCCACAGTGCCCGCCCATACATGCCCGCGGAACAGACAGGTCAGCGTTCTTTGACGGTCGCGTAGGATGCGATTTCAGTCGGGGGCTCGCCGACGAACGAGGGCGGGAGGCGAGGTGGCAAACGAATCTCCTGCGCGAATGGAGAGGATTTCGAGACGATGAAGCGCTCGCCACGAAGCTTGATCTCGGCATGATGGCGGAGGCGTGCGCCATCGAACATCTCGAATTCCAAATGCTGGATTGGGACGCTGTTCCCGCCGATCCAAGGGATGGGCGGGCGCTATTCTCAAATCAGCAAGGCGTATTAGTGACCATTCCCACTAGTCCCTTTTCATTTCCGTCGCACATTTGCGAGCGTCGCGGCTGGCCTCGACTATTCGGAGTTGACACTTGCGGCACTTCGTGGCCACGGCTCGAGGGGAGTTACTCAACGCTATATCCACATGGATGAATCCTTGCGCGCCGCCGCTACGAGGGTCTCCGATCATATCGCTTCGTTGCTTGGAGAGGATCCGACATCTGCAGCTTTGTAAGGCAATATCGAGCGAAATTTCGAAGAAGAAGCGATTGACGATAGCGGATCGCCTTATGAGGCCTGCCCAGATTTCGGAAAAGACCGGCTCTGGCTCGCATCGCAGTAAACGCGTTTCTCTGCCGTCTTGTTGAAACTCACGATCGTTTGGTATCGCTGCTGTCAATGATTGTGGCACGTCTGACTAATCGTGAGTGAAGGACACTTCATGGGCGCGCCCACCCATGTGAAAGATGCCATCGTCACGCTGTGCATCGGCGCTCGCCAGCAATCATAACTCAAGATCTGCGTCGCAACCGGTCGTCTTGCTATACTGCCACAGGATGAGGACAATTGAAGCAGGGACGGCACGTAATGCTAGCAGATCAGCGTTTCATCAGGCGCCTGCCATAGGATCCGCGACGTAGCTGGGACCCTAATCAGACAATTTCTGTCAGCTGCGCGCGAAGTGGCTGATCATTCACACGAATTATCGCGCGATCCAGTCACCATATAAAAAACATCGCGTGCGATATTTGTGGCGTAGTCCCCGACCCGTTCGAGCTGCTTGCCGATCAGAGTAATTTCGATCCCGTGACCGATGCGCAGTGTGCCCGCGTCCATTTCCTCGGCGCAAATGCGGGCCAGTTCGTCGTGCATTCCATTGAGTTCGGCGTCGGCGCGCATGACCTCCTGTGCCGCAACTTGATTGGCGTCCTGGAAGCTCTTGATCGCGTTTTCAATCATCTCATTCGCATACTTGGTCATGGCGCGAATGAGAGTGAGGCTATGGCCGATTTCATCAGGTCCGTCGGGGCCGAGCTTCTTTATCCGCCGGGCGATGCGCTTGGCCTGGTCGCCAGTGCGTTCGAGCATCTTGCCGATGCGGATCGCAACGATGAGAAAGCGGAGATCTTCCGCCATGGGCGCGTGCGACGTGATCGTCAGGAGGACCAGTCGCTCGATCGACAGTTCCAGCTCGTCGATCACCTTATCCTTGGCAACAATTCGATTTGCGGCAGCCCTGTCAGCTGTTTCCAGTGCAGCAACCGCCTCGTCGAGCGACCTCTGAGCGAGGCCAGCCATTCTGTGGACGAGCAATTTCACCTCAGCGAGTTCGCCGTCGAAGGAGGAAACCGTATGAGGTCGATCAATCACTGTATGCTTCATTACACAATAATGACACTTTTGTGACAGCTTGGCAATGGCCATTTCGATGCGAAGACGGGCATTGTTGGAAGCGCGGGTCGATCTTGAAATAACATCTCACTGGCGCTTGCTTTTCTCCCTAGTCTTCCGACTAGAGTCGGTGGCCTGAAAAAGGGTCATGTTAAGATTGGTTCGGCTAGCCAACCAAGTCAGATGTATCGAAATCAAATGGCCGGAAAGCTGGATTCCATGGAGCGTATTCAATGCTGGTAACCCGCACTTTCACCCTTCTTTCCTTTCTGGCCTTGGCGTCGTGCGTGACGAGCACACTCGCTCAAGAAGATGAGCCCGTCGCGCTGGTAGGCGCTGAGTGGCTCGTAGAGGATATCGCATCGCGCGGCGTTATCGACCGAGCACATACCACGCTGATATTCTCGCAAGAGGGGCGCCTGACCGGAAACACGGCATGCAACAAATACTTCGCTGACTATCGGTTCACTGAATCGGAGCTGCTGGTCGGGGATGCCGGCGCTACCAAAAGACTTTGCGCACCAGCTATCATGGATCAGGAACGTCAATTTTTGACCGTATTGCACAATGTCCGCCGCTACGAGATCGACGATACGGATGCATTGATATTGTCGGCGAATGACGGCACGACGATCGTCGCTCGGCGATCAATGATTGATAAAACGGTCTACGAATGCGCTGACGGATCGTCGATCCAGGTGTCCTACCCAACGAGCGATACGGCTCGTATCAAGCACGAGGGCCGCACTACGGATATGACGATCACACCGTCTGCAAGTGGTTCGCGTTACAGCGGCGAAGGGCTCGAATGGTGGGCCAAGGGCAGGACGGACGGTACATTGTCACCCCATTCCGAGGGTGAGAGCATCGGCTCAGCACCAGGAACGAGATGCACTGCACGGTGAGAGCACGATGTGATTCATGCAATTCAAAAAGCGTTCGGGGAAGCCTCAGATAGAGCCAGCATTGCTTGCAATGAGTTTTCTCATAGAAGACTCATCGGGTCGCTCTGCGACGCGCACAATTGCCCTCAGAAAATGAGCAAAGGGCTGCGCTCCTGTCTGTGAGATACAAAAGATAGTCCCCGCAAAATGCGCGGATGAGCTGTCCAGATACTCAGCGACGGATAGTGCCGCGCGGGGCGAGCGAATAATGATACCATCTATTTCGTCTAGCGATGGTAAGTCCGCGCAAAGCCGTTCATCGGGCAATTGGCGAGTTTTGTAGACCGCTATGGTCAAAGCCGATAATCCGGAATTGGTTATGTTTCTCGTAAGCTCACCAGCAGATTAAAATGCGGAAAGTGCACCAGTGTGCTTTCAGGCCCCACTGGCCGCACGATCAGTTTCTCAAGACCGGTTACATCGCCTGTTGCAGAGGTGACATGTTGAAATCCCGCAGCCCTTTCCGCTTCGGTCGTCCTGTTATCAACCGTCTAGGTGGGCAGATCGTGAAACGCTGCATCTGACGGATGATGACTCACTCCATTCACAGAAGTGGAAATGATCCCGTCGGGTTTGGGTTAGGGCGGATTCGTACGAAGGCACAGGGTCTCCAGCACGGGCACGTCGATTGCCTTCGCGCCTCTCTGACGGAGCCACTTTAGTGTGCCCTTATTATCGGGCGCAGTGCGCATAACCCACAGGGTTCGTTTCATTCCGTCGTCTCTCGCGCAAAGTTTTTCACGCCTTACGCTCGTGGATGCTCTTATGATATTGATCGTTCAAATTTCGCCTGGAGGCACGGGATATTCCGAGCCGGCGACCGCAGCGCGTCTCGATCGTGCACTGCGCGGTATCACGCGGCGATGCGTCCATATCAACGAGCTTTTCCGCGCGCCCCCGACAGGCGTATCCAATCAGATAAAAGATCTTCCCGATGGACGCAGCTTGGCACAAGGCGATGAGGAGCGACAGTCATGGATTCCGACGTATTGACTGCGCCAAGCTGATCTCGCCGCAGGCCTCCGCAGTGTAAGGACTGAGCGTGTCTTCTGTTCGAACGATTATTCTTCCGGCTGGCCTCCGCCCAGAGCAAGATACAGGTTCACGCCATTGGTCAAATAGGCTCGCTGCGTAGCCAGCAATTGCTGCTGCGCTGCAAAAAGGCTGCGCTCTGCGTCCAGAACTTCCAGATAGTCTGCGACACCTTCGCGATAGCGCAACCGAGCGATCCGAGCGATCCTGCGACTTGCTTCGACATTCGCTCGTTGCGCGTCCAGCTGCTGCTCCAGCCATACTCGTCCTACCAGGGTGTCGGATACTTCGCGAAAAGCATTCTGAACCGTCAGATCGTAATTCGCGATGTCCTCAGCGGCTTGCGCTTCCGCCAGATTCACATTCGCCTCCCGTGCACCGCGATCAAAGATCGGCAGGCTAATCGACGGACCGAATGACCAGGTGAAACCGTCACCGTCGAACAATCCGCCCAGTTCGTCGGAACTCTGCCCGGCACTTCCGGTGAGGGAGATCGTGGGAAAAAACGCCGCGCGCGCCGCACCGATGTTCGCCCGAGCTGCACGCAGCCGCTCCTCCGCCGCAACGATATCGGGCCGATAGAGCAACAGCTGCGAGGGCAGTCCGGGATCGAGCCGCATACCGTTGTCCTGCGCCGCAAGCGAGCGTCCTTCCGGCAGCGTCCCCGGGATCTGACCTCCCACCAGCACCGCCAATGCATTGCGCAGTCGCGCGCCTGCCAATTCCTGAACCGCCAATTGCTGTTCGGCTTGGGTCAGCAGGCTTTCCGCCTGACGAAAAGGCAAAGCGGAGGTCACGCCGGAATCCAGCCGCAGCCTGGCGATGCGGAGGCCCTCGCGGCGGCTGTCAATCGTGGCTCGTGCAAGGGTTATTTGCTCGCGCGTTTCGACCAATTGATAGTATGTGCTGGCAACGTCGCCGATCAGCGAGAGGTAAAACGCACGCTGTGCAGCGATTGTGGCAAGGTACTCGGCTCGCGCGGCGGCGCTGAGATTGGCGAGGCGGCCCCAGAAATCAATCTCGAAGGCTGTTGCGCCCACGGCGATATCGAACCGGTCGGCGGTGAACGCCCCTGGCACTCCGGCGCCGTCTGCCTGCGCAACGGGTCCTAAAATGGGCGCGCGCGAGCGGACAGCGCTGCCACTTGCAACTATTGTGGGATAGCGGCGACTATCCTCGATTCTAAAGCGAGCGCGCGCCTGCTCGATTCGCGCGGTCGCTGCGACCAGATCGCGATTGTTCGCGAGCGCGCTGGCAATCAACGCCTCGAGCCGGGGATCGGGCAGGAATTCGCGCCAGCTGATATCGGTTGCGGCGACACTTCCGTCGGGCCTGTAATTGCCGTCATAAGCGGGATCGGTCGACAGGACCGGACGCTCGTGCTGATCGGCGAGGTTCACACATCCGGCAAGCGCGAGCGCGCTTGCCCCAATTGCGAGGCGAACAGTGTGCGTGATGATGCTCATGCTGTCTTCCCTTCATCTTCTGCGATGTCAGGATCGGGTTTCTGTGGATCCGCACCACCGAGCCATTTGCGGACCAGCAGATACAGCACCGGTATGACAAATATGCCTATCGCGGTGGCTGTGATCATGCCTCCCATAACGCCGGTTCCCACCGCGATGCGGCTGGCCGCGCCTGCACCGCTGGCAAGCACCAACGGCACCATGCCGAGCGTGAAGGCAAGCGATGTCATGATGATCGGACGCAGCCGCAGCCGGGCCGCCGATTTGACGGCATCGAATGGCGACAGTCCGCGCTCCTCCTCCTCGATCGCGAATTCCACGATCAAAATGGCGTTCTTCGCAGCCAGGCCGATGATCGTGATGAGGCCGACATTGAAATAGATGTCGGCACTCAACCCTCGCAGCAGCGAAAACAGCACCGCTCCGAAGATGCCGGTCGGAACAACGAGCAACACGGCGACCGGGATCGACCAGCTTTCGTAAAGCGCAGCGAGCAATAAAAAGACAACGAGGAGTGACAATCCCAGCAAAGCGCCGATCTGGCCTGCCGACTGCTTCTCTTCAAAACTAATGCCGGTCCATTCATAGGCTATGCCTGCCGGCAGATCGGCAGCAAGACGCTCCATTTCTGCCAGGGCGTCCCCGGATGCCAAGCCCGGTGCCGCTTCGCCTGAAAGGGTCATCGCGGGATACCCATTGTATCGCGCCAGTGCAGGCGGGCCAGCCGACCACTCAGCCTCGGCAAAAGTGTCGAACGGCACAAGCTCGCCGCCATCGTTTGGAATGCGCAGGGCAAGAATGTCTTCGGGCGTTGCGCGGTATTGCGCGTCAGCCTGGATCAGAACTTGAAGAACGCGCCCCTGCCGCGTGAAATCATTGGCATAGGCTGAGCCAAAATTGACGGCGAGGGCAGCGTTCACGTCCGCGATCGACAGACCCAATGCACGGGCCTGCACCCGGTCGATATCCAGTTTTATCTGAGGTGTGGGCTGCTGGTCTTCAGGACGCACATTGACGATGATCTCGCTTTGCGATGCGGCCATGAGCATCTGGTCACGCGCCGCCGTTAAAGCGTCGCGCCCCAGTCCGCCGCGATCTTCCAGCTTGAAGGAAAAACCGCTGGCATTCCCGAGCGCCGAGATCGGCGGCGGTTGAATGACGAACGCAATCCCGCCATCCAGCGCAGCAAAGGCGCCCATCGCTTTGCCCGCAATCGCACTCGCGCTGCTTCCTTCATTCGTTCGCTCGTCCCACGGCTTGAGCGGACTGAACATCATCGCGTTGTTCTGGCCTTGTCCGAAGAAACTGAAGCCACGAATGACGAGCAGATCTTCCACTTCCGGCTGGCTGGTCCAGAATTGCGCAACCGGCGCAATAATCTCCTCGGTCCGTTCGCGCGTCGCGCCCGGTGGGGCCTGAACGACGGTTATAAGTGATCCTTGATCTTCGGTCGGCAGAAACGCGGTCGGCAGACGCACGAACAACAGCCCGGTCACCAGACATACGAGTAAGAAGCCGGCAAGCGTTCGCAGCGGCTTCGACAGCAGATTGCCCGTGGTGCGGGTGTAGCGTTTGGTCTGGCGATCGAACCAGCGATTGAATGTTGCAAAAACACGGTCACGGACATTCGCGAGGTTGGCGAAGACACCGCGCACGCCCGCTGGCTGTTTCGTCGCGGCAGGCACTTCCGATCGCGCTTTATCTACATTCGTGTCAGACCCGCCGACCGCTTCCGGCGCGGTTTCGTCCTCCTCTTCGTGTTTCAGAAAGGTCGCGCATAAGGCAGGGGTCAGCGTGAGCGCGAGCAGGGCTGAGAAGAAGATCGATATCGCCAAGGTTACTGAAAACTGACGATAAATCCCGCCCGTCGATCCGGGAAAGAACGCCATGGGCAGGAACACCGCAATCAAGACGAGCGTGATGCCGATGATTGCGCCGGAAATCTGGTCCATCGCCTTGCGCGTCGCCTCGACCGGGCCGAGGCCCTCTTCGCGCATGATCCGTTCGACATTCTCGATCACCACGATCGCGTCGTCGACGAGAATGCCGATCGACAGCACCATTCCGAACAGTGACAAGACGTTGATGGACAAATCGAGTAGGTAGAGACCGAAGCAGGCCCCGGCGAGCGCGATCGGCACCACCAGTGTCGGGATAATCGTCGCTCGCCAGTTTTGCAGAAACAGAAACATGACGAGGAAGACGAGCGCAACGGCTTCGATCAGGGTTTTGACGACTTCCTCGACCGAAAGTTCGACAAACGGAGTCGTATCGTAAGGTATCGACCATTCCACGCCCGGTGGAAGCGTTTGCTCCAATTCCGCCATGCGGGCCCGCACGCCTTCTGCTGCGTTAAGAGCGTTCGCGCCGGTTGCGAGTTGCACGGCCATGCCCGCCATCGGCTCTCCGTTGAGCGTAGCTGACGACGAATAGTTCTGAGCGCCAAGCTCGACCCGTGCGACATCGGCGAGACGCACGATCGCTCCGGTATCGTCGGCGCGCAGTATGATTTGTTCGAATTCGCGAACGGTCGAAAACCTGTCCTGCGTCTTGATTGTCGCGGTGATCTGCTGGCCGTCCGCGTTCGGCTGTCCGCCGATCGATCCGCCCGCGCTCTGGCTGTTCTGCTCGCGCACTGCGGCAAGCACTGCCGAAGGCGACAGGTTGAAAGACGCAAGGCGCACCGGATCAAGCCAGATGCGCATCGCATATTCAGAGCCGAACAGGGTGATGTCGCCGACGCCTTGCACGCGCCGCAATTCATCCACGATCTGCAGCGAGGCAATATTACCCAGATCGGTCGTCGTGAGGGTATCATCGCTTCCGGTAAGAGCGAGGATCATCATGAAGCCGCTGCTCGCCTGCCGCACGGTGATGCCTTGGCGGCGGACTTCTTCGGGCAGGCGCGCTTCGACGGTGCTCAATCTGTTCTGGACTTCCGTTTGCGCCAGATCGATATCGGTCCCGGATTCGAAAGTCGCGGTGATCGACGCCGTGCCATTCGCCTCGCTCGTCGAAGACATGTAAAGCAGGTTCTCGACGCCGTTCAATTGCTGCTCGATGATCTGAGTCGCGTTCTGCTCTAGTGTTTCGGCACTGGCGCCAGGGTAGACGATGGATATCGTCAGCGAGGGTGGCGCAACCGGCGGGTATTGTTCGATCGGCAGTGCCCGCAAGGATATGAATCCGGCAAGCAAGATTCCGAGTGCGATCACCCAAGCGAATACGGGGCGGTCGATGAAATAGCGCGACATCAGGACGGAGTCCGATCGGCTCCGGGAGGGCTCGGTGCTTTTGCGTCATCGCCGTTGTTCCGTCCCGTCGGCACATTGGACGAGGTGACCGGCATACCGGGCCGTATTTTCTGAAGATTGCTGGTGATGATGACATCGCCAGGCTGCAGCCCATTCTGAACGATCCAGTTTTCACCCGATAACTGACCTAGGCGCACCGGACGCGCAGTGGCCGTCCCGTCCTCGTCCAGCAGCATGACGGTGCCTCCGTTTTCTGTCACAGTCACCGCCCGCTGAGGCACCAGAATGCCATCTACGCGGGTTCCGACATAAAGATCGGCCCGAACGAAGTCTCCCGGGACAAGCAGGCCCGTCGGGTTGGGAAAGCGAGCTCGCACTGCTACCGTTCCCGTCGTGCGGTCGACCGAAAAATCGAGGAAATCGATTTCGCCGATGATTGGATATTCAGTGCCGTCCGAAAAGCTGAGCCGGACCTCGACCGGTTCGCTCTCATCGAGTTCGATCGTGCCATCCGCAATTTTGCGCCTGATTTGCATCATCTCGCTCGAACTTTCGGCGAATGTCACATAAATGGGTGAGGTCTGTTCGACTCTCGCCATCAGTGTGCCTTCCGTCTGGCTCACCAACGCCCCCTCGGACACCTGCGCCCGGCCCACTCGTCCCGCGATGGGCGCGCGAACGGTCGTGTAGCCAAGTTGCAGGGTAGCGGAATCGATTTGCGCTTCTATCTGCGCGACATTTGCTGCCGCTTCGCGCGAGGCAGCTACGGCTGCCTCGAATTCCTGCTGGCTAATCGCATTTTCGGCCACCAGTGGACGATAGCGTTCGACGACCGCAGCCGCGTTGGCGGCTGTTGCTTCGGCACGGCGCAGGGATGCCTGCGTCTGCGCAAGGCTTGCGCGCAGTTCGGCCGGGTCGATCCTGAACAATGGCTGGCCCTCGCCAACGTCGGTTCCCTCCTCGAACAATCTTCGCTGGACGATGCCGGTTACCCGAGCGCGCACTTCGGCCGTTCGAATCGGTTCAACCCGACCCGGCAATTCGATGATATTGGGTATTTCCTGCGCGGAGATCGTCAGCGTTTTGGCGGGGACGGCCTGTCCCGCTTGCTGCTCCGGTTCGGATCCACAAGACGCGAGCAGGACGATGATCGCTGCAATGGACGCTAACTTTCGCATTTATCAAACCTTTGATCTCTATCGATTGTTCAGGAGTTTTCACAAGTCAAAGCAGCCATTGGATCGGCAGCCAGCCAATCACCGTGATCGCTGCGCGCGAGCCAGCACTGGAATTGGGATCGTGTTGGAAATGCCGGACGGACCCATCGCGTTGCTGTTCAGTCCACTGTAACTGGCCGTCATCGTCTAGCGACACAGCGTAAGCCATGTCCGCGATCTGCGCCTCGAAACCGGTGTGCATGTCCTGAGCCATCTGCTCACTATCGACGAGCAGGCCCATTTCGGTGTTCAGATATACGCTTCGCGGATCGAAGTTGAACGAACCGATATAGATCCGCTCCCCATCGACTGCGAAGCTCTTGGCATGGAGGCTGGCCGCGCTGGACCCTGCGAACCCCGTGTCCGATTTCCGGTCTTGCGGTGCGGCAGATGCCTTCAGTTCATATAGTTCTACCCCGGCCTCAACGAGCCTGTGGCGATATTTGGCGTAGCCAGCATGGACAGGCAGCACATCTGTGGCCTCCATCGAGTTGGTCAATATACGAACGCGAACACCCCGCTCGGCCAGTTCTACGAAATGGTCGGTGCCCTTCTCTCCCGGCACGAAGTAAGGAGAGATCACGTCCAGCCGCTCGTCGATATCACCCATAAGATCATCGAGCTGTCCGACGAGTAGGTCTTCCTCAGCCGCCTGACCGAGGGTTTTTGTCGGAGGATCGCTGACGAGTATCGCCGATGTCCATTCAAGCGGGAGTGTCCCTGAGATCAACTTGCGAACGACATCGCTGCGCCTGATCTCATTTTCGTAGGTCGCCCGCTGCGATCCTTGCGTGACGTCGTCGAGCGCCGCCTGCAACGCTCCATCCGCCTCATCATCGTCATCCACAAGGAGATCGAGGGGATAGGCTGAGGCACTGTTCCAGTAACGCGCGAAGTCATCGGAGACGTCCTGGACGACCGAGCCGGCTGCCAGCAAATCCAGATCGACGTAATTGGGCTGCAAACCTGTCCCGAAATACTCATCGCCGACATTGCGTCCCCCGCCGATCGTCACCAGCCCGTCCACCGTAAAGGACTTGTTGTGCATTCGGCGATTGAGGCGGAAAAAGTCGAACGCATATCCCGCCAGCTTGAAATCGCGCGTGGTGAACGGATTGTACAAGCGTATTTCGAAATCCGGATGCGCGTCGAGATCGCTCAAGATGGGATCGAGGTCGGATATCCCATTGTCGTCCAGCAGCAGCCGGACGTGGACACCGCGCTCGGCTGATTTGCGCAATTCGTCGAGCAACAGGACGCCGGTCAAATCGCGGTGCCAGATGTAATATTGCACGTCGATCGATTGCGTGGCCGCTCTTGCGAGGATCACGCGCGCGGCAAAAGCTGCTGCTGCGTTGGGCAAAGCATGTAGGCCGGATTGGCCGGGATGGGCAGCTATCAACGGACCTACCGCTTCATACAGTTCGCCATTATTGGCCGCTCGGACAGGCGGCGCATCGCGCACGCCGCTCAAGGAGGGTAGTGGATAGAGATATCGGGCCGCGATGATCGCAGCCGCCACCAAAACTGTAGCACCAAGAACGAATTTGATGACGGTCATGGTCGAGTTTCCGACGTACGACCGAAACTGGCATGCACGCCGCTGAACAGCTTGATCCGTTTGACCGCGAGGACCGTGCGCACCGTTTCCACCGCCATATCGCGGCCCGCCAGTTCAGCGGCCAATCGAGTCCAGCGCTCCATGTCTGGAACGAGAAAACGGGCAAGGATATCGTATCTTCCGCTTACTTCCCAAGCCTCGGTCAATTCGGGCAATTCGACCAAAGCTGCCTCTATCTCTTCAGTGCTTTCGATATTGTTCTGCGACACGGTGAGTTCTGCGAAGACCGTAAGACTAGGCCCGATTTTTGCTGCATCGACTTGCGCCCTGTAGCCTGTGATGACCTGATCGCTTTCGAGCCGCCTTACCCGCGCGAGGCAAGCGCTCGGGGACAGATTAACCAGTTCAGACAATCTGTGATTCGAGATGCGACCGTCTTCCTGAAGTATTTCCAATATCCGGCGATCGATTTGGTCCAGGGGCCGCGCGTCAGGCAAGTACGATGCTCCTCTCAACAACAACGAACACCGCATAATCTGCGGTGTTAAGATCAATCTTCGACGAAAAATTCGTCGAAATGGCTATTATGTCAGCCAATGCGGAACCGCATAATCGTCGGCCCGTTATCCGACTGACACATTATTCATTTTGAGTCCATATTGCGCATGTCCTCCACCCTTCTTGATTTAGCCAAACAAGCCCGCCTCTTGAGCGGTATTCTAGCGGGGCTGTTTGCCGCTGGCTGCATGAGCACAGCAGGAGAAAATTCGTCTTCGCTTACCGGCGAATGGGTGGTCGAAGATATTGCGGGTCGCGGCATGATTGATAACTCGCGCGCGACTCTGGTCTTCGGCGCGGATGGCGCATTTTCTGGCCTTGCGAGCTGCAATATGATGGCATCGGCCTATCGCGCTGCCGAGGATATGCTCACCATTCAGCCCGTGTCCCTCACGCGTGCGATGTGTCCCCTTGCCATTCTGAACCAGGAAGCATTGCTGGTAGAGCAATTGTCCCTGGTGCGCTCCTACAGGTTCGATGCGACAAAGGCGCTCATACTTGAGGGCGAAAGCGTCGCTCTCGTTCTGGCCAGAAAACCATGATGGCCTGCCGCAATTCCGATATCTCGATCTTCCGCACCCTCTGCGGCATCTGTGCTCTCATCTTTGCCGCGACGATCTGGTTTCCAGACATGGCGCATGCGCAGTTCCTTCCGACAGCAGATGAAGAAACGCAAGAAGCAGCACCGGTTGTCACTGATGCCTTTGAGCGTCAAACGCCGCGCAGCAGCGTGACGGCTCTGCTGAATGCGCTCGCGGCAGGGGATTATGAAAAGGCAGCGCACTATTTTACCGGGGTTCCCGATCCGGCCGCGGTGACGATGACTGTCGACGATATGTTGGCCGAGGAGGAGAGCGGTGAAAACGAGGCCACAGAAGACGCCGAGGCCAATACTGACGACGCTGCGCTTGAGCAACCGCAAGCAGACCGAACAGGACAAGCCGTTAAACTCGCTCGCAAGCTGAAGCTCGCGCTCGATGCAGGCGGCCGCTTGGTGCCGTTCTCGGCGCTCTCTAATGTACCGAGCGGCGACTTTGCCGATGGACTGGCTCCGACGCTGGAGCGCGTTGGCGTAATTCGTGTCGATGGAACCGAAGAGCCGATCCTGATGCAGCACATTGAACTCGCCGATACAGGCGCAATGCAATGGAGGATCGCGCCCGAGACCGAAGCGCAGCTTGATCGCTGGGAGCCGCCTGCTGCGCTGGTCGAAGCCGATCAGGACGACAGTTTCAAGGTCGGCGGTGCCGGGGCCGTGGACTGGCTGAAACTGGTGGGTCTGGCGGTCGCACTCTTCATAGCAGCTCGTGTCGTCGCTTTCGCGGCACTGTTGGTATTGCGCAAATTCATCGACGAGCATGACAAGAACGTCGGTTATCGCATTGCCCATGCCGCCCTACCGCCTCTGATCTTCTTCGGGGCGGTCGTGGCCTATTTTATCTTTGCCGGCCGGATGGAAGTCGCGATCGTCGCGCGGCAATTGCTGCTCCGTGGCGCAGGCTTCGCCGCCTGGGCATCGCTCGCATGGTTCCTTTTCCGCCTGGTCGATGCGGTTTCGCGTATCGTCACCGAACGCATGCGGCTAAGCGATCGCAGGCAAGCCGCCTCGATGATCGCTTTGCTTCGCCGCGCGGCGAAACTTGTGCTGATTATCATCGTCGGTATCGCGCTGTTCGATACGTTCGGGATCGATGTGACGACCGGTATCGCAGCGCTGGGCATTGGCGGCCTCGCGCTTGCTCTGGGCGCGCAAAAAACAATCGAGAACTTCGTCGGTTCTCTGTCGGTCATCATGGACAAACCGGTTCAGGTCGGCGATTCCGCGCAGATCGGCACGGTGTTCGGCACCGTCGAGGATGTCGGGATACGCTCGACCTCGGTGCGCACCCTGGATCGCACTTTGGTCAGCATTCCGAACGGCGATCTCGCAGCCGAACGGATAGAAAATTACGCTTCACGCGATCAGTTTCTATTCCGGCACACGATCGGGGTCACATACGACACCAGTGCATCACGTATTCAGGATGTGCTCGAAGAGTTCCGCGACATCATCGCGAGCCATGATCACATTATACAGGACGATGCACGCGCCCGGTTCATCGGATTTGGCGACAGCACGATCAACATCGAAGTATTCCTCTATTTCCGGACGCGAGCGTTCGCGGAGTCTCTCGAGATGCAGGAAGACCTGTTGCTCAAGCTCATGGCAAAGCTGGAGCACATGAACGTCGAAATCGCGTTCCCCACCAGAACGGTGATTATGCAGGGAAAAGATACGCCCGAACCCCTGCGAGACGAACCTTAAACGCGGTGCCCATCGCCATCATTCACCACACAACAGCGCGTGAATACGCTCTGCAAGAAAGGATAAGATCATGACGAGAACAGAACTTTGCGCTGGAATCGCTACGCTGGCCCTTCTGGTTGGGGGCTGCGCAACGATGGACCCGCAGACACCGGATACGGAGGCATCGCAAAGCATGGTTGAGCGCGTCAGCGGACAACTCACTTACCGCGAGCGAATTGCCCTCCCGCCCGGTTCGCAGATGGAGATCGTGGTTTCCGACATTACCGATGGCGCAGACAAGGAGCGGGTTGTTTCGCGCGAGCAGATGGCAATACCAGGAAGCGGCGTCCCGGCCCCATTCGTGATCGACGTCTCGAAGCGCAATCTGACCGACGGGCCGCTTTACGGATTGCGCGCCTTTATCAAGGACAGCGACGGCGTCGTGCTTTTCCGCACGACCAGTCCGTTCCTGCTGAACCTGCAGAACAGCAATGTCGATATCGGCACGCTCACGCTGTCGATGACCGATCCGGAAGACCGCGGCCTGCAGGAAATCGCTGGCTTGCAAGACAGCGAGTGGCGCATCACCCAGTTCAATTCCGATGTCGCGCCCGCGCCTACGGCACCGACCATCACTTTCGGCTCCGACGGCAGATTATTCGGCAATAGCGGCTGCAATAACTTCAATGCCGAGTACAGTCTGAATGGCAATGCGATCGACGTTTCTCAGCTCGCTGTAACCATGATGGCATGCGAAACACCGATGATGGAGCAGGAGCGCAGGTTCTTCGAAGTCCTGAACGGATTGAACCGGGTTTCACTGGATGCGGACGGGCGTTTGATCCTCGAAGCATCTGAAGATTTGAACATGGTAGCCGAGCGCAATTCATAAGCAAGGCCAAAGGGTTGCGTGCCGACAGCGAAGGCGGCGCGCCAACGACTCAAGCGTCCTCGATCATGCGCTTGCGTGCTCGAGCCCGACGCATCTTGCGCAATCAGCGCGCTCAAACCTGAAATCCGACACGACACTGAAAGGCAATTCACAATGAAACCCCTGTTTCCATCTTCACTCGCGCTCGCACTGGCCGTGACTTGTGCGCCCGCTCAGGCGGCGGATATCACAACCCACGTGCTCGATATCTCGCGCGGCGAAGGCGGATCGGGCATTCCTGTAACGCTTTCAAGGCAGAGCTCAGACGGGTCCTGGGAATCAATCGCGCAGACACGGACGGGCGCCAATGGCCGTGCGGAAGATTTTGGCGATCACGACGCGCTTAACGCCGGCACCTATCTGCTCAGCTTTGACATGACGGCCTATGATGAGAGCCCGTCGGCGCCATTCTTTCCCGTAATCACGATCGCTTTCGTCGTCACCGAAGATGACGGCACATATCACGTGCCGGTTCTGGTCAGTCCGTACGGCTATTCGACATATCGCGGTAACTGACCTCCATGTCGCAACTTACGCATCATGACCGCTACGATTACAATCCGATCATCGGGCGCGAGGATTTCAATTGGCCCAATGACAAGCGGCTTGCAATCTATTTCGGCATCAACCACGAGGTCTTCTCCTTCGGTAAAGGGTTAGGAGCGCAACTCGCCCCTTCGCAAACCTCGCCTGATGTGATGAATTATGCGTGGCGCGATTATGGCAACCGGGTCGGCGCATGGCGGTTTCTCGAATTGTTCGATAAACTCTCGCTCAGAACGACAGCATTGATGAATGGCGCGCTGATCGACAAATGTCCCGAGCTTGCGAAGGCCTGCCGGGATAGAGGCGACGAGATCGCCGCGCACGGCATGACCAATGCCGAGGCCCAAGGGCATATGTCCGCCAGCGAAGAACGCGCGATGATTAGGCGAACTCTTGACCTCTTGGAGGCATTGGACGTCCGGCCAACCGGTTGGCTCGGACCATGGATTTCCGAAAGTCATCGCACGCCCGATCTGCTGAAAGAAGCCGGATTTCGCTATCTGCTCGACTGGGCACATGATGACCAACCCTGGGCACCTCCTGTCGATCCCGTATTCTCAGGAGATCAACGACATTCCTGCAATCATCGGTCGAAACCAGGAGGCCGATCGTTTCGCCATGATGATCGAGGATGCGGTTCGGCAATTGTTGAGCGAGTGCGATCGGCGCCCACTGGTTCTGGGCATTGCTTTGCATCCTTATGTCATGGGGCAATCGCACCGGACCCGTCATCTCGACCGGGTGCTTACGAAGCTGAGGGAAGAGGACGATCCACGGATCTGGTGGACGACAGCGGGCGACATCGCTGATTTCGTCGAAACACGCGACTAGCCTATGGCTGAAACTGGTCTGTTACTGGTAGCACTCGCCGCCTTTGGTTTCGCGATTTTTGCGCGGCGATTGTCGCGAACCATACTGACCGCGCCGATCATATTTCTGGCTTTAGGCGGCGGTCTGGGCATGACTGGCTGGTTTGATCGCAGCGTAACTGGTGAAGCCCTGCACGTGATCGCCGAAATCGCGCTGGTCGTATTGCTGTTCTTCGACGCGTCGAAGACCGATCTGAAAGCGCTGCTAAAGCACCATCAATGGCCGCAGCGGATGCTGCTTCTGGGCCTCCCGCTTGCGGTTGTGATCGGGACGCTCGTGGCGGCGATCTTCCTTCCGGCCTGGCCGCTCGCCGCTTTGGCCCTGGTTGCCGCGCTTCTCGCGCCGACCGATGCGGCCTTAGGGCAAGCCATCGTGAACAATTCATCGGTGCCCGGCAGGGTCCGCCGTTCGGTCACGATCGAGAGCGGGCTGAACGACGGCCTGGCTCTTCCCGCAATCCTGTTCTTTACCAGTCTGACCGGCGGGGTCGTCGAAGGCGGTGAGCGAAACTGGCTCGTCTTCGGCGCAATGCAGCTCGTTCTGGGGCCGGTTATCGGCGTTATTATCGGGTTCGCCGGCGCGAAGCTGATGATCTTGGCCGACGTAAAACGATGGACGGATGAGGTATTCGAGGGAATTTCTGCACTCGCGGTTGCCGCCATCGCGTATTTGCTGGCGACCCAGATCGGCGGCAACGGCTTCATTGCGGTGTTTGTCGCCGGACTGGCGTTCGGCAACACCGCCAAGGGGCGTTTTTCGTTCGTTTTCGAGTTCACCGATAGCGAAGGCCAACTGCTAATGTGGGCCGCCTTCGCCGTTCTTGGGCTGGGATTGCTGCCGGACGCGATCTCAGCACTCACGATGCCTATGCTGGGCCTGATTTTTGCCAGTCTCTTCATCGTCAGGCCGGTCGCCATCTGGCTGTCGCTCATCGGCACCGATGCCTCCTGGAGGACGCGGCTGTTTTTTGGTTGGTTCGGCCCGCGCGGTCTGGCAACCGCTCTGTTCGCCGTCCTCATCTTGCCGCAGATCGGCGGTGCCTATGCCGAGGGCATACTGGCGATCGCGATCAACGCCGTGTGGATCAGCGCATTGTTGCATGGGGCAAGCGCTGCGCCGCTTGGCAGTCTGTACGGACGCGCGATGCAGCGCCTGTCGTCGCTTCCCGAACATTCCCCAACCCCTTCGCCATTCAGTTCACAGCAGAAGTCTGGCGGCGACCGAGGGGACGATGACGCGGATCACAAGGCCGTAGAAAGAACATCCTCCAACCTGTGAGCGTGGTGCCTTGCCGCCTCACCAGACCTTTCCCAGGCGAACTTTCATGTACGACGCTGAAGACTTTACGATGGCGGAAGAAGTGGTCGCCGTCACCGGTGCTAGCGCAGGAATTGGGGCGGCATTGCTGAAACGTTCGCGGTTACCGCTGGAGACCGATCCGGAACGAGTAGAGCGACGATGGGTAAATATGATAATGTATAGCAGGGGAGATCAGACATGCGTTTCACAAAACTTGCCATCCTTCCTGTCGCTCTGGCGTCGCTTGCTGCGTGCGAGTCCGAAGCTGAACGCCAGGCCGATGCAACCGAAGATCGGATCGAGCGTGAGGCGGAACAAAGCGCCGACGCTGCCGGAGATGCCGAAGCGGCGCTTGGCCTCACCGAGCGACAATTGCTCGATGCCGATCTGGTCGCCGGGGACGGGACCGAACTCGGCGATGTCGAGCAGGTCAGGCGCGATGCAGCCGGAGAAGTCAGCGAGCTTCTCATCGAGATCGAAGACAGCGATCCGGATCGCTTTGTTACCGTGCCAATCGATGGTCTGTCGGTGATAGAGGGATCGTTCCTCAACGATACGGATCTTCAGACGGATCTGACTGCACAGGATCTGGCGGGCATGCCCGATGCATCGATCGAAGCGCGATAAGGTTTGACCGCTGCGCTCAACCGGACGTGTGTGCGCCTTTGTATATTGATCGTGTGCGCGGCGGGGACGCACCGGCGTTGCATGACGCGTGAGCACAGCGATGCTGGCTTATAATATGCAGTTTGGAGCGTATCTTGTCGCCTGGCGCGATCGGTTGGAACTATGGACTCTGGCAACCATAGTGTTTGTGACCGGCGGCGTCTGGGTATTCGTCGAACTCGCCGACGAAGTGATGGAAGGTGAAAGCCAAGCCATCGATAGGGCCATTCTCCTCGCATTTCGCAATGCGAGAGACATCAGCGATCCTATAGGACCGGGCTGGGTCGAAGAGCTTGGACGCGATCTCACGGCGTTAGGCGGCGTTGCCGTCCTCACGCTGCTCACCTTGGCGGTCGCCGGATATCTTTGGCTCATCAGAAAAACTTGGTTGATGTGGCTCATGTTCGGAGCCATCGGGGGCGGCCTTGGTTTCAGCACCATCCTCAAACATGCTTTCGACCGGGCGAGACCTGATTTGGTGCCGCATGACTCGGTGGTTTACTCAGCCAGCTTTCCCAGCGGTCATTCGATGCTTGCAGCGATCACATATCTGACGCTGGCTGCCTTGCTGGCCGAAATTCAGACCCGGCGGGCGCTGAAAAGCTACTTTATCGGTATTGCGGTTCTTTTGACCTTGAGCGTCGGTCTCAGCCGAGTGTATCTCGGCGTGCACTGGCCGTCCGATGTTCTTGCCGGATGGGCGGTCGGGGCGTCATGGGCGCTCTTGTTCTGGCTTCTGCTTCGCTGGCTTTCGTCGCGATCGGAAACATCGGATTGCTAAGACCATGATCTTTAAGATGCTCCGGTGCTAGAACGACGCGTGCCGCGAGACGTAGCTCCCGTTGCGCAATCTGTAGAGAAATCAGTTGAATAAAAGTCATTCAGCGAAAGAATTCGATCTGAAACCGAACTTCGCCAATCGGCCTGATGAAATGTACCTGCTCGGGTTCAACTACCATGCTTTCGCCTCCCTCGATGATAAAAACCTGATCTTTCTGGCCGGGAACGACATATTCCAGCGTGCCTTTCTTCACGCAGATCTTGCCCCATATTCCGGCTTTCAGATCGTGGTTCGACAGCAGTTTCGCGGGTATTGTTGTTTCATCGAAAACAGGCGACTGCGAATATTTTTCGACGGTTTCAGGGAGGTTTCCGGTCATCCCTGACCTCCGCTTCCGATCGCGAACATGATGGCCAAAATCGCGACACCGAATATCGCGACCGCTAAGGGCACGATGAGGATCTGACCATAGACGGTCGTTTTGTCCATCGGCCCGGTCCAGGTATCGAGCATCTTGCCCTGTTCGAGCGGAGATTTGCTTTCCGGACCGGCCTGGCGAGCACCAATCCTCGCCACTCCGAAATACGTGACGGTGTACAACACCGACACGACAATCGCGAAACGCGCTGCGCCGCTACCACCGATCGCAAAGGCAATCGCTGCAAAGAACACCGCGTAGCAGGTGAGCATGGAAACCCACAGATTACGCGGCAATTGGAAGCCGGCGTTCTCCGGAGTGTCTGGTGCGACCGGAGCAATCGAAAGAGGCTGAAGGAGGCTGTCGAGACCGTGAAGTTCAGATGCGAAATCGGTCTCTTCATCGATCGTAATCGTCTCTCGTTGCTCAAAGATGGGGCAGAGTCCTTCCTGCTTTCGATCCGGAGATGCCGTCTCGCCGGATTGTGATCCCGGTGAGGAGGCTGTCGGCGATGGCGCGCGCCCGTTCGGCGACCAGTTTGGTGCCGTCGGGCTGCGGCCCGAGGTCGTGTAAGGTGGTGTAGAAAAGCTCGAGCCAACGAACGAAGTGCGGTTCTTCGAGGCCAGGAATGGCCATGTGCTTGACCATCGGATTTCCGGAGAATTCGCCACTGTTGAACAGAATGGAGCGCCAGAAGGTATTCATCCGCTCCAGATGATGGGGCCAGTCCGAAATACGCTCTGCAAAGATTGGTGCGAGCATCTCATCCTTGCGAACATTGCCGTAAAAGCGCTCCACCAGCAGCGACACGAACCGTTCATCGACGCCCAGCGCTTCGGCATGCGCGCGCTTTGCTGCCCTTGCAGCGTGAACTTGCTCTCGCGATCTCTCGGCTGCGGTGGGCATATGAGGCTTTCTCCAAAAAGGTATTTGATTTACCTGTTATGGCGCCTTGGAGAAAAAAGCAATACCTGATATACCTGTTTTATGCAGCTGAACCTTCGAACCGATTATGCCTTGCGAATGCTCATGGCGCTGGCGGCGAAGGATGAGGTCGTTTCGATCGACTGGATCGCCGATCAATACGGAATCTCGCGCAACCATCTGGCCAAGGTCGCGCAGGAATTGGCTGCCGCCGGCTTCGTCGAAACGCAGCGAGGGAGAGGCGGCGGTTTGCGGCTTGCGCGGCCTCCAGCACAAATCAATGTCGGTGAGGTGGTGCGCCAACTGGAAAATCTCACAGGCTTCGTCGCCTGCATGGGTGGCAAGGAGATTTGTGCGATCGACGGCGCGTGCGGCCTGAAGCCCGCATTGTCAGGCGCTCTTGAAGCGTTTCTCGCCCATCTCGATCGGTTCGATCTCGCGCAGATTACAGGATCGCAATCGGGCTTTCTTCGCCAATTGGTGCCCGAGTAGATTAGAGGTTGAAACCGGTGCGCGCGTCTCCGGCATGGCATCGGACATGCCGGCCATGACCCTTGCGCGATCGCGGCGAAACGCGTGGTTTTTTCCCAACTCATCGGACACATGCGGCGACTGTTCCCCTTCAGCGCGCATGGCACAGATTTGAGGTTGTGATTTAAGGAGGGTTTGGGTTTCGTCGAAGTGACGAAGGAGCGAAGATGAAGCCCAGATCCTCCACTGCAAAATCGCCTGCCGGGCGGGTGGTCAAGGACGTCCGCCGCAAGACCCGTCGACACGTTCCGGCTGAAGACAAGATCTGTATCGTTCTCGATGGTTTGCGCTGCAACGACAGCATTGCCGAGTTGTGCCGCCGCGAAGAGATCGCCCAGAGCCTGTATTGCACCTGGCCCAAAGAGTTCATGGAGACCGGCAAGCGCCACCTGGCTGGCGATACCGCGCGGGCCGCGACCACTGACGAGATGAAGGACCTGCGCCGCGAGACGCGCGATCTGAAGGAGCGTGGGGCCGGCATAACCCTAAAGAACCGTCTGCTCAAAAAAGCATGACCGGGCTTGGGGAAGACGATGCATGAGGTATCCCGCATCCGAGCAGCTGGAGACGATCACGATCGTCGAGCAATCGCGCCTGCCCGCCAGACACACGTTCGACCAGCTGGGCGTGGCACGGCGGACCTTTTACCGCTGGCATGAACGTTATAACTCGAAGGCGGGCCGGAGGCACTGGAAGACCGCCCATCTGCGCCAAGCCGCGTATGGAACCGCATCGACCGAGGATATCCAGCAACACATCGTCGAGATGGCGCTGGAGCACAGCGAGCTGTCCCCGCGCGAGCTGGCAGTGCGCTTCACCGACGAGAGGCGCTACTTCGTGTCGGAAGCGACCGTCTGCCGGCTACTGAAGGCCCACGATCCGGTAATCAGCCCGGCCTATCAGGTGATCAAGACGACAGAGGCCTTCCATACCCAGATCTAGCGGCCGAACGAGATGTGGCAGCCGGACTTCACCTACTTCAAGATCATCGGGTGGAGTTGGGTCTATCTCTCGAGCGTGCTCGACAATTACTCGCGTTACGTCTGTATTCGACTACATCGAGATGTTCTACGACGACGCAGAACCAAACCTGACCGAGGATGCCCGCCGTACTGCTGTTATCGGCTACAGCCTCGGCTGGCTCAAGCCATACGAGAACCTCTGGGTTGCCTATCCGCGAGAAGTGGCGCGGGAATTTCCCTCAGAGCTTGCTGAACTAGCAGGCGATTGCCAGTATCGGCCCGATCTCGGCAACTACAAAGATCAGTGTTCCTCGATCCTTCTGTGCAATGAAGTGCCTGAATACCCGCAGGCCACCGATGCGCTTCGGCCTGACCAGAAAGCAGCGGTTCACGAGTTCGCCCAAGCGCAGCGCGGCAGGCGATAAACCCTGCTCACGTCCTCAAGCCCACCTATCGAGCCTCAAGCATACGCCGATGAGCGGCACCTGGCCCAACGGCAGCAAGCCCGAGACGCTACGACCTGCTGACTGCTTTGGTGTCAGTATGGCCCCGGTGCGAGACAGCTTGAACCAGTTGGTTGGGGAACGGTTCGTGGATCTTACCCCCGGCGAGTGGTTCCGGGTGCCGGTCATCACCGAATAGACATTGCGCGATATACTTGAGGTCAATGCGGTCTTGATGAACACGGCCGTAGATCTTGGATGGCGCTTGGCGAACAAGCTCCAACCCGAGGATAGTCGGGATGAATATGCCGATCGTCTGACGACAGCATTTTCAGGCCTCGCGACCGACTCTCGCAATCGGCTTATTGTCGATACGGTCGATCGCATGAGCGATAGGCTTTCCCGTATCCGGAACCATAAACCCCACGTGCTTCCCCAAGACCGAGAAATGCTCGAACAGATCGAGGCCAGTCTGCAAGGCACCAGGAGCGAGCGGTGTGAGACGTTGCAGCACTATCACCGGCGATGTGAGGAGCATATACCACCACTTCAGACTAACTAAGGACGCGCCGTAGAACGTATCCTGCCTTCACGCTCGACCACCGTTAGATCGGGGCCGGTTCAATCGCTCATCCACCGCCATCCATCAGAAACCCCGAAAGGATGAAATGCTTCGGACGTCTCACAATTTTTCTGAAGATCGATTTGCACGTCCGGCCCATGCGCCCGATTGCTTACAATGCGCTTATTCCGACCTCTGAGGAGCCGAAATGGCGCGCATCCAAGACGGAGCCTTCGATAAATCTTTAATTCTTCACGAAACTTGGAGCGGGCGAGGCGATTCGAACGCCCGACCCCAACCTTGGCAAGGTTGTGCTCTACCCCTGAGCTACGCCCGCTCACTGACGCCTCGCAGATTGGCCGAGCATCAAAGCTGCGGTCTCTGCCGGGGAGGCGGCGCGATTAGCAGCGCTCGCAAAGGGCTGCAAGCGCAAAGTTGGGGTCCGTTTGCGCCGCCCGCCCGTTCATACGATGAAACGTGCCGGGTCCGTCGCACGCTCCCTTCACAAGGGCGCTTGGCGCACCACATGGACGATACACGAATTCTCGCGAACGAACCATTCGCAACCAAAGTCGACAGGAGCACGCCGTGGCCAGCATGGGTCTCAACATTGAAGAACAAAAAGCCGTCGATCGGTTTCGCAAGGACGTCGTCGATCCCTCGCAGACCAAGCTCGTCATCCTCGATTTCTGGGCCGAATGGTGCGGGCCATGCAAGGCGCTGACGCCGACGCTGGAGAAGATCGCGGCGGACTATGCCGACAAGGGCGTGGTGCTGGCAAAGGTGAATGTCGATGAGGAGCAATTCATCGCCAGCCAGTTCCAGGTTCGCTCGATCCCGACCGTGTACGCGATGTTCCAGGGTCAGCCCGTTGCCGATCTGACGAGCGCGCGCAGCGAGACGCAGCTCAAGCAGGCAATCGATCAGTTGCTCACGCAGCTCCCGATCGAAGCCGGCGAGACTGGCGCTGAGGGCGGTGCGCAAAAGCCCAAGCCAGAGGAAATCACGCAATTCGTCGCCATGGGCGAAGCCGCCCTTGGTGAAGGGGATGCGCAGCGAGCTGCGGGCATTTTCGCGCAGGTCACCGAATTCGCTCCTGACAATGCGCCCGCTCATGCAGGTCTTGTGCGCGCGCTGGTCGCGCTCGATAATGTCGATGAAGCCAAGCAGGTCATGCAGGCTGTCGAAGCCGATCCGCAACTGGCGAACGATCCATCGATCGCGGCCGCAAAAAGCGCGATCGAACTGGCCGGTACGCAGGTCGATGAAGGCGAACTGGCGCAGTTGCGAGATGCGGCGCAGGCCGGGCCTGACGATATGGACGCACAGCTTGCCTATGCCGAAGCCGCCTTCGCCGCCGGGCAACGCGACGAAGCGGCCGACACGCTGCTCACCATGATCGAGAAGGATCGAGAGTGGAATGAGGGCGCCGCAAAAGCCAAGCTTCTGCAAATCTTCGAGGCAGTCGGTCTCGAGGATGAATGGGTGGTCGCCACCCGTCGGCGTCTTTCACGGTTGCTGTTCGGATAAATGAGCATTCGTCTTTCCATCTTTCCGCTGCCCGGCGCGATCCTGTTTCCCGGACTGCAATTGCCGCTGCACATCTTCGAGCCGCGTTATCGCGCTTTGATCGGCGATACGCTGATCCGCAGCCGCCAGATCGCGATGATCCAGCCCCAGCGCCCGGTCGACGGCTCGCCGCTCTATCAGGTCGGCTGCGTCGGTCGCATCGGCGAGATCGAGGCGATGGACGATGGCCGCTACAATCTCATTCTCGAAGGCGAATCGCGCTTTCGCCTCTTGCGCGAGCTCGACGTGGCAACCGCGTTCCGGCAGGTCGAAGGTGAGCTGATCGAGGACGATGATGACGAAACGCTGAGCCATGCCCAGCGCGGCGGGTTCGAGCGCGAGGCGCGCGAGTTTGCCGACGCCCAGGGCTACAGCGTCGACTGGGATTCGGTCGAGCGGCTGGACGACCAGTCCTTGATCAACGGTGTTTCGCAGATCGCCCCGTTCGATCCGGCCTCGAAACAGGCGCTGCTGGAGGCACCAAACCTCTCGGCGCGCTGCGAATTGCTTGTCCAGCTGATGCAGTTCCATTCTCGTCGCGACGGGGGCGAGGAAATTACAACGCTGCAATAACCGAACTGGACGGCACGGCGACGGCGAAGGCACCGCGCAGACCATCGATTACGTATTGCGCTGCAAGCGCCGCCAGCAGAACGCCCAGGAGCCGAGTGATCACCGCTTCCACCTTGTCGCCCAGCAACCGGATGAGCGGCCCGGCGGACATCAGGGCGGCGGCGGTGATGAGCAATACCGAGACAAGCGCGGCGAACACTTCGAGTGTTTCGGTGGGCGTCTCGGCTTCGTTCATCAGCAGCATGATGGCGGCAATTGCGCCCGGTCCAGCCAGCATCGGCATCGCCATGGGAAAGACCGACACGTCCTCTATCTCAGGGTCGGCGCTGATCTTGTCGGCGCGTTCGGTGCGGCGCTGAGTGCGCTTTTCGAACACCATTTCGAACGCGATGAAGAACAGCATCAATCCACCGGCAATCCGAAAGCTGTCGAGTTCGATATGCAGCGCGCCCAGCAGCGCCTCGCCGAAAAATGCGAACAACAGCAGGATAACGGCCGCAATCGCCACGGCACGTAGAGCCATGCTGCGGGCCAGTGCCGGGCTCGCCTGTTTCGTCAGCCCGGCATAGATTGGCGCGCAACCGGGCGGGTCGATCACGACGAACAGCGTGATGAATGCGGAGATGAAAAGTTCAGGAAGCATGGGCTGCTCTGGCAGTTCCGAAAGCGGGATGGGATAGCGAAGCCGCGCCCCTCATCACCCTTCGTCCGGTGATGCAAGCTCTTCCTCGATCGCGCGCACCCATTCCCCTTCGAAGAAATAGTCGGCAACCACCCGCTTGATGCCGTCAGCGCGATGCTCCCAAGCCCAGCGCAGAGTGCCATCGCGCGAGACCTGAGCGTTTTGCGACCCGATGGAAAGGGGCGGCGCGGGCTCGACCATCATTTCACGCGCGCAAGTCGCCACCAATCCCTCGACCGCGTTCATGGCGGTAACGACGATATCGCCATCTTCCGGCGCGGCGCGTGGGGGCGGCTGCGGATCGTCGCGCCCGGCGACATCGTAGGTCCAGCGATATTCACCATTACCCTGCCGCTCCCAAACGGTAACATAATTGCCGACGAACCCGTCCGCATCGCGGAACCGTCCGCGGCTTAGCGCGAGCGAACCGTCGCAGCTCTTGACCACCTGGCGCGGACCCCATTCGCTTGCGCTGGCCGGTCCATCGGGAAGATCCGCGAGCGCGGCGAAGGGGACCGGACCGTCGCGACCATGCAGCACGGCGTTTGCTGCGGCGAAATCCCGGCTGGCGGCCAGCTGTCCCTTCTCCCTCGCCTCGCGCGCCAACGCCAATTCTGTGGCGACGATCGTGCTTGGCTGCGCGGCGCCCGGTGCAGTCTGGAGCGCGCGGCTGATGACCCTGTCAGACGGACCGCGCGGTTGGCCCGAGGCACAGGCACTCACCACAGCCAGCAAGGCCAGCCCCGTTAACGGGCGCAAGGTTCGGCGCATGCTCACAACCCCTCCGGCATATCCAGCCCGGCATTGCGATAGGCGGCGACCAGCGTGTTTCGCAGCAGAACCGCGATCGTCATCGGCCCAACGCCGCCCGGCACCGGCGTAATCGCGCCCGCAACCTCGCTCGCTTCGTCGAATGCGACATCGCCGACCAATCGGCCCTTATCCGCCCCGGGTTCAGGCGGCAGGCGATTGATACCGACATCGATCACCGTCGCGCCCTCCTTCAGCCAGTCCTTGCCTATCATCTGCGGACGACCGACCGCCGCGACGACGATATCCGCGCGCCTGACTACCGCAGCCAGATCCTTGGTCCGGCTGTGTGCGATGGTGACGGTCGCGTTGGCGTCGAGCAGAAGCTGAGCCATCGGCTTGCCGACGATGTTGGAGCGACCGATGACCACCGCATCGAGACCCGACAGGTCGCCCAGCCGATCGGTCAGCAGCATCATACAGCCCATCGGCGTGCATGGCACAAAGCCCTCCTGCCCGACACTCAGCCGCCCCGCATTGATGACGTGAAAGCCGTCGACGTCCTTGTCCGGGCTGATCGCGGCGATGATGGCCTGTTCGTCGAGATGTTCGGGCAGTGGCAGCTGAACCAGAATGCCATCGACAGCGGGGTCCGCGTTGAGCCGCTCGACCAACGCCAGCAGATCCTGCGCGCTGGTGTCGGCAGGCAGGCGATGTTCGAAGCTTTCCATATTTGCCGCGACGCAAGCCTTGCCCTTGGCGCGGACGTAAACCTCGCTCGCCGCATTCTCGCCGACGAGCACCACGGCCAGCCCCGGCTTGCGACCGGTCGCTTCGGCAAATTCGAGCGCGCGCGCGCCGACCCGCTCTCGCAGCCGCGCGGCAAACGCCTTCCCGTCGATCCGGGTCGCCGTCATGCCGCGGCGGAGATGATGTTGCGCAGGACGATCAGGACGATCTGCAGAACGACGATCAGAACGAGCGGCGACAAGTCCAGAGCGCCGGTTTGCGGCAGCAGGTTGCGGATCGGACGCAGCACCGGATCAAGCAGGCTGTTGATCGATTCATACACCTGCCGAAGAAAGGCGTTGGTCGGATTGATCACGTTGAAAGCGAACAACAGCCCGATCACGAACTGGATTATGATCAACATGACGAACACCGACACCAGAAGCTCGATGATCTCGTAAAGTGCGAAAAGTCCTTGCATGGGTGGTGCGCTCTACCTTTACTGGGCGCTGAAATCGCGCGCCCCTTGGGTTTGACTGCCGATACCGGCGTGTTAGACGACTAATACGCCTTGCGCCAGCCTCGGATTGTGACGTCGTGTCGCGATATAGTGCCGCTTCACGCGCGAACCAGCGTTCCCGCGCCGCGCGCCGTGAAGAATTCCAGCAACATGGCGTGCGGCACCCGGCCATCGAGCACGACAGCAGCCTCGCACCCTGCCTCCACCGCCGAAATGCACGTCTCGAGTTTTGGCACCATGCCGCCGCTGATCGTGCCTTCCTCGCGCAGCTTCGCGATATCCGCAGGCGTCAGTTCGGCCAGCAATTCGCCGTTTGCATCGAGCACGCCGGCAACGTCGGTCAGCAGGAACAGCCGCGCCGCGCCAAGCGCCGCCGCGATCGCGCCCGCCATCGTATCGGCGTTGATGTTGTAGGTCGCACCGTCCTCTCCCGCCGCGATAGGAGCGATCACGGGGATCATTCCCGCCGCCACCGCCGTGTCGATGACGCCCGTATCGACATGCTGCGGCTCTCCGACAAAGCCCAGGTCCACGACGCTCTCGATCAGGCTTTCCGGATCGCGCGTGGTGCGCGCGATCTTGCGCGCGGTGACAAGCCCGCCATCCTTGCCCGACAGCCCCAGCGCCTTGCCGCCCGCGCTCGCGAGCCATCCAACCAGCTCTTTGTTGATCCCGCCCGACAACACCATTTCCGCAATCTTGGCCGTCGCCTCGTCGGTCACGCGCAAGCCATCGACGAATGTGCTTTCGACCCCGAGGCGGGCGAGCATTTCCCCGATTTGCGGTCCTCCGCCATGGACCACGACCGGATTGATGCCGACCGCTTTGAGCAGCACGATATCCTCTGCAAAATCACGTGCCGCGCGTGCATTGCCCATCGCGTGCCCACCATATTTCACGACGAAGGTGCGACCGGCATAGCGCTGGAAATAGGGCAAAGCCTCGATCAGAACTTCGGCCTTCGACAGATCGAGTGCGTCTTTGGATGCGGGAGTGGTGGCGGTCATGGTGGAGAAGGCTTTCGAAAACCGGAGCGCTCGGGGCGAGGAGTGTTGTGAACGCTTAGCGGCTGGAGAATCCGTAGGAAAGCCGCTGCGATGGACCCCGGCGTGTTCTCGCCGATCGGTGGGCGACAGCAGGGCCTGTAGCGGCTAGGGCACGCGGCATGAATTGCAGATCCACCGCCGCGATCCTTGCCCCCGCGCTGCTTGTCGCATGCGCCACTCCTGCCACGTCCGAGCAAGTTGCCCTGCCCGATGCATTTTTCGCCGCGCTCTCGAGCCATTGTGGCAAGGCTTATGCGGGCGAATTGGTGAGCGCCGACGCGGTAGATGAAGACTTCGTGGGCGCACCGATGGTGATGCATGTCCGCGATTGCAGCGCGACGCAGATCGCCATCCCGTTTCATGTCCGAACCGGCGAGGAGTGGGATCGCTCGCGCACCTGGCTCATAACCCGGACCGCGGGCGGACTGCGACTGAAACACGATCACCGGCACCGCGATGGCAGCGCTGACGCGGTCACGATGTATGGCGGGGATACGGATCGGGCCGGGTCGGCGCGGGCGCAGGACTTTCCCGTCGATGCCGAGAGTGTCGCGCTGTTTCGGCGCGAGGGGCTCGACGCGTCGATCACAAACGTCTGGCGGCTCGAGGTCGATCCAGCTGGAACCAACGGCGCCCAATTCGCCTATCAGCTTCGCCGCACGCAGGCAGACGGCGCGCCTGAGGACCGGCTGTTTCGGGTCGAGTTCGATCTCACCCGCGAAGTGGCAGCGCCTCCCCCGGCATGGGGTCAGCCCTGACGGCTGCCGTAGCGATCACTCGTTCGCTGCGCCCTGATTGGCGCGCACGGTGTTGTTGCCCGGCTGGTCGAGGCCCGGCTCGGCCACCGGTGAGCCGAGTTCCGCATCGACAGCTCCCGCTCCGAGCGTCGGCTGATCGGTCTCTGCACTCTTTGCGCCATTGCCCTCCGGCACCGTTTGCATACCCGGCGCTTCGACCCCGACCGTCTCGGTCTCTTCAGGGGCCAGCTCGCTATCGGCCTCCATCTCGCCCGTGCAGGCAGCGAGAGCGAAGCACGCGGCGGTCGCGACGCTCATCAGGGTTATGGGGAGCTTGAAAGGGGGTCGCATTGACTAATCCTTGGCAAAGAGATGGTTTACCTGATCAATGCGAAGGACGGACGCGTGTTCCGAGATCGTGTGCGCCGCCGCCCCGCTTCATGCCCGCCTCTAGTCATTGATTTCCGCATCGCTTCCCACGCCCTCGACGGTGTTGGGCGTTACGCCGGGCGCATCGGCGGGCGGCACGTCGACTTCGTCCTCCACGCTATCGGGCGCGGGAATAGCCTCTTCGGTGCTGACCGCCTCGTCGGTATCCGCGACTTCGCTGTTGCCTTCGTTGTAGGGCACTTCGTCGTCGGTCATCTCGCCCCCGCATGCGGCCAGGGCGAGCGCGCTCGCGGCGGTCAGGGCGAAGGTGGTAGCGATACGCATCGGTCGTCTCCTCTTGGGGCTTCTCTGTTCCAACCCACGACCGGCGGCCCGTGTTCCGGCGGGGGCGCCTGGCGCTTTGCCGAAAAAGGTGCGGGAGAGGGCGACGCCTCGCCTCAGACGCCGCCCTCACAAGCTGGTGATCGCGCTTCAGGCCGGGGCGGGCTGGAGCGTCATGGTCTCCTGTCCCAGCCGCCCTTCGGCATCCTCGATGATCGCGGTAATCTCGTCGAGCAGCGCAAGCCGCTGTTTCTTCAACCTCGCGAGATACATGTCCGAAGCGCTTTCAACCTCGCATTCGATGCGGTGGATCGAGCGGTTGAGCACGTGATAGCGCTCGGCAAGGTTACAGAAGTGGGCGTCAGCGAGCTTGAGCAGGTGCAGAACCTGCGCATCGCGGGGGAATTCATCATGCAATTGGTGCGGCGTGTGGGCGGACATCGGCGTGGCTCCTCTTGTGGACGGTGAGGAGATTATGGGCGCACATCCCGGGCGTCTTTGATGCAGGTCAAATGGGCCGCTTTCCAGCCGCCGGACCGTGTTGGACTTACCTGACACATTGGACACGGTGTCAGGCGAGTTTTTCGGCATTTTCTCTTTATGCTTCAGCACGTTCCAGCAAAAACCTTACCTGACACTGTTCCAACACGCTTCCACCCTCTTCTGGGAGGAATATCGCACGCAAGGGGTTGGAAATCGGACGAAATCATCGTTTGCGGCCCTACACGCAGCGCGGCGTGTAGGAAAAGGGGATGTCGGAAGCGTCGGCGTAGCAGGTCGCCGGACGGCAGGCCTATTCCCCGGTGCCCCAGTCGTCCGATCCGCCTTCGTTGGCGACGTTGGAATCGCCGCCCCAGCCTCCGCCGGTGTTCACGCTGCCGCTATCGCCCCAGCCGCCTGCGCCCTTTGGGCCGCCGTCCATTTCGGTCGTGACGGTCTTGAAGTTGCCCTTGCCAGGTTCGAACGGGCTGAAGGCTCCCGGTGCCTTGTCGATATCGCAGCCTGCCGCCCGCAGCTTGCGTTCGGCCTTCTGCAGCTTTGCGATCCCCTCGAACGGGTTGTCTGATGCGATGCCGATGGGCAAGCCGCCTTCCATCCCCAAAAGCTTGTCGCGCAAGGCATTGCATTCCGGACCCCATTGCGAATCGGCGCGGGCATTGTCGGCCAGCTCGGCCTGGCGAACGAGATTGAGAGCGCTCGCCTCGCGCTCCGCTGGCGAATCGAAGGCTCCCGCAAACCAGAACCCGCCAAACACCGCCAGCAAACATGCGCCGAGCGCCTTTGCGAAGAACATGAACGCGAACCCCTTCCCGAAAATCCCGAGCGAGAGATTCGATGATTTGGGTGAAGAAAGGGTTATGGTTCAAACCATTGAGTCGGTTTTCGTGTCTGCCATTCGGCGGGAGGCGGTCGGTGCGCCGGAGCGGGATGCGGTGGGCGACAAGTGGATGGCGCGGGAAGGTGATGCACCGCTCCATCCGAAAGCACCCATCGTCATCCCGGACCTGATCCGGGATCCCGCTTCGCTTGGCTTAGTCGGCGAACAATGAGCTTGAGCTGAAATAGTAGAATTATGTTTGAGCAATATCACCGTTAGATTTGCGGGAAATATCGAGCAAAGCTTTGGCTAACAGGTCCGCATCAATTGGCGCTTTGACATCGTGAGGGTCGACCTCACTTCCGAAATACCTATCGGTCAATCGATCTCGGATCGCTGATTTCTGCTCATCGGGAAGCAATTCAATGAACGGCCCGAGCGTAGTAAGTTCAAGTTCCCTTTGCTTTGCTATGTCTGCATTGGTCCGGTGACGCGCGGATTCTCTAGCCGTGTAGAACGCAGGCAAAGTCACCGCCGCGCCTGTAATTACTCGCGCGCTCAAAGCCTGCCATGATTCTGCCAACTCGACTGGACTACCGAAAGCAGCACCGAAAGCGTAAATAAGGTAATTCGAAACAATAATTAAAAGACCAAATGAAAATAGTCCGACAGTAAGATATCGAAAAAAATCTGCTTTTTCAGTCTCTTTCGTTGCGCGATCGGCGTATGTCCCGGTGGTTAACAAGTCTCCGACAGACTGTACTATTCGTCGGGCCTCATCTCTCCGGCTCTTCAACTCTTGCGTAAGCGCTTGAGAGTCCCGCTCAAACTGTTCGATCGCGTTGATGACTTTGGATCGGTTTTTGTCGAGAAACTCCGTTAACGATTTTTCATTTTGCTCGATGGACTCACGCATCTCCTTAGACTGCCGCTCGACGCGTTCGATATCGGCTTCTCGAAGTTCCGAGACGGTCTTGTCGATGTCAGCCTTCCGAGCATCAATTAGCGAAGATAGCTCGGAAAGCCTTTGCGCTTCGGATTCAACCTTTCCCTCAAGCTTAGAAATCTGCTCCCGGTTTGCCTTTGCCGATCGTTGGAAGTCTTGATTAGCTTTCCTCGCCTTAGCTTTGTAGGACTCTAATGCAGTCTCAGTTTTCGGATGTACCTCAAATCCAATAGGAAGCAGTCGTTGAAGTTGCGGCGCAGCGGTTCCGTTAACGTGGTTTCGAGCGGTATCGACATGTGTCGCGTTTCCATTCGAAACAAATGCATTAAGCTCGTTGTGTGCTTTGCTTAGTCCTGTGTTGAGATCATTCGCAGCATTTATGTCGATATCAGAGACATCGACCTTTTTCAGGACGAGCTTTGCGTTATGCGCGACTGAAAAGATTCGCCCAAGCGCGTGTACATGGACCGGCTTTAAGCCATAGTGGCCCTGATCAAGCTCTTTTCGCCCCTCAAGTCCTAGCAGCCCCTTCAGTGTTTCATGAATTGGATGATCTTTGAGCGGATTATACGGTTCAGCCAAGTTTTACTCCGCCGCCTCAACCCCGAACATATCCGGCCCGTCGTTCACCGCGACTTCCTCGCCCGGCAGCTTGGCCTTCTGGCGCTTGTCGAAGCTGGACCACACGTCGTTCCAGTTGCCGGTCGTCGCGCCCTTCGAATATTCCGTTGCGCGGGTTTCGAAGAAGTTGGCGTGCTCCACGCCGTTCAGCAGCGGGGCGAGCCAGGGGAGGGGGTGTTCCTCGACCATGTAGATCGGCGTGAGGCCGAGCTGGTTGAGGCGCCAGTCGGCGATGTAGCGGATATACTTCTTGATCTCCTTCGCCGTCATCCCGTTCACCGGGCCCTGTTCGAACGCGAGATCGATGAAGGCGTCCTCCAGCCGCACGGTCTTCTGGCAGATGTCGATGATGTCCTCCTTCACCGCCTTGGTCAGGCAGTCGCGCTCCTCGCAGAAGGTGTGGAACATCTTGACGATGCCTTCGCAGTGCAGGCTTTCATCGCGCACCGACCAGCTGACGATCTGGCCCATGCCCTTCATCTTGTTGAAGCGCGGGAAGTTCATCAGCATGGCGAAGCTGGCGAACAGCTGCAGCCCTTCGGTAAAGCCGCCGAACATGGCGAGCGTGCGGGCGATATCCTCGTCATTGTCGACGCCGAATTGCTGCATGTAATTGTGCTTGTCCGCCATCTCCTCGTATTCCATGAAGGCGGAATATTCGCTTTCGGGCATGCCGATCGTGTCGAGCAGGTGGCTGTAGGCCGCGATGTGCACCGTCTCCATGTTGGAAAAGGCGGTGAGCATCATCTTGATCTCGGTCGGCTTGAACACGCGGCCATACTTGTCGTGGTAGCAATCCTGCACCTCGACATCGGCCTGGGTGAAGAAGCGGAAGATTTGGGTGAGCAGGTTGCGCTCGTGCTCGGTGATCTTCTGCGCCCAGTCGCGGCAATCCTCGCCCAGCGGCACTTCCTCCGGCATCCAGTGGATCTGCTGCTGGCGCTTCCAGAATTCATAGGCCCAGGGGTATTCGAACGGCTTGTAGGTGTTGCGGGCTTCGAGAAGGGACATGGCTTGAGAACTCCGTTCGATGGGTCGCGTGACGTATGGCTAGTAGGTCGAGTGCGCGCGGTGCAACCAGATATTGTGCCCCCGGTTGCGGGCCGTGCGACTCATATAGGGAATCAGACTACGAAAACGAAGGCAAGGAGGGATGATTAACCGGGGACAGAACGTGCTTGACGTGAGTCGAATGGAGCAAGCGGGCGCGCGGGGCCGGCGGTATTTCGGAACGCGGCGGGGGCGATTGCCGTTGACCGGGTGAAGACAGGCACGAAAGCAGGAGAGCCCTCATGGCGAAAAGCAACCCGATCACCGGCCCCTATCCCGATGGCGACAGCCGCAACATCACACTGGCGAAGTCCGACAACCCGATCGAGCCGCCGCGCTCCGGCCCGGCCGAGCACAACTATCGCGATGACGACGCGCCCGCATCCGACAGCAAGACGGCGAGTGAAACTGTCGATCCCGCCAGCGCCAAGAAGCCGGTCGGCGAAACCAGCCCCGACCCCGCAGCGCGCGCCCGCGCCGATGCGAACCGCCCGCTCGGAAGCTAAGTTAGCTGGACCGAAATGGCATGAAGAGGCCGCCCTTCACCGGGCGGCTTTTTCATGTCCACTCTCAGCCGCGTGGCTTGCGTGACTTCGAGCCGAAGAAACTCCCGCCGCCCAGCACCGTGATGCCGACGAAGAAGCCGAAATCGTACCACCCGCCGGTATTCGGCACCGCGTAGACGGCGATATCGGGGCTGAACAGCGAGCCGATCCACGCCCACGGGAAGATGAAGCCGTGCCACAGACCCCACCAGAACCCCGGCGTCCCCGCCGCAGCGCTGGTGCCCGCATCGATCTGGTTCGCGCAGGCCGACAGCAGCAGCGCAAGCGCGCCCGCCGCCAGAGCCCGTGCGGCGATTCTCACAGGAACGACAGGAGCACGATCACCCACAGGACCGGCACGAATATCCCCGCCATCGCGATGTGCAATCGTCCGGCATTGGCGGCGTGACCCTCAGGTCCGGCGGAGAGCCGCAGACCGTTGCCCAGAAATGCGAGCCCGAAAACGGTGCCCAAAACGGCGATCCACAAAAATGGCGACATGATATCAATCCTTCACAGCACGCCGCGCCATAGCAGGCGTGTGTAAGGATGATGGCACAGTTAACGGTGTCAGGCTAGATTGCGTGTCGCGCAATCGCAGCTTTTGGCAGGTGCTCGGCTTATACCACCCGCCGCACCGTCGAGCCGCCGGAATTGCCCTTGTCGGCGGCGCGCGCCCCGCCCCAGTCTTCTTTAGCCAAAAGCTCGAAGGTCTTTTCGGCGATGGGCTGAAAGAATTCGAGCCCGACGCGGTCGTTCTGGCGCCAGGCCACTTCGGCGCGATGCGGCCCGGTGCCCGCGATGAGCAACCGCACATGCTCACCCAGCTTGAGTCCGTGGCGCGGATCCTCGACACGGCATCCGCTGGGCGAAAGATCGTCGAGCTCGACGTCCCATTTCGCTCCCAGCCCGGTGGTAACCGAACCTGGAGCACGAATACGAACGCGATTGGAGCGGCGGGCCTGGATCATGGTGTCCAGTCAATGCCGCAGAAGGGTTAAAAAAGTGACCCCGCGAAGCGCTTTTGCTCGCGGGGTCTTTTGCTGCGTGACGTGTCCGTGGCGACCCAGTCTCACTGACAGCTCAGGCATTCCTCGTAATCGGTCTGCTCGCCTGCCGCGGCGCTGAGTTCGATCTTTGCGGCCTCGCCCGTGTTGTCCGCTTCGACGCCGCCCGCAAAGCCTGCGCGCTGCACCGACTTCGAGCGCAGGTAGTAGAGCGACTTGATGCCCTTCTCCCACGCTTGGAAGTGCAGCATCATCAGATCCCACTTGTCGACATCGGCCGGGATGAAGAGGTTCAGCGACTGCGCCTGATCGATATAGGGCGCGCGGTCGGCGGCGAATTCGAGCAGCCAGCGCTGGTCGATCTCGAAGCTGGTCTTGAAGCTCGCCTTTTCCTCGGCGGTCAGGAAATCGAGGTGCTGCACGCTGCCGCCCTTTTCGAGGATCGAATTCCAGATATTGGTCGAGTTCTTGCTCTTCTTGTCCAGCACCTTTTCCAGATACGGGTTCTTGACGATGAAGCTGCCCGACAGCGTCTTGTGCGTGTAGATGTTCGCCGGGATCGGCTCGATGCACGCGCTCGTGCCGCCACAGATGATGCTGATCGAGGCGGTCGGCGCGATCGCCATCTTGCACGAAAAACGCTCCATCGCGCCCATTTCAGCAGCATCGGGGCACGGGCCACGCTCCTGCGCAAGCAACATCGAGGCTTCGGACGCCTTGGCCTGAATATGCTTGAACATTTTGAGGTTCAGTGCCTTGGCCATCGCGCTTTCAAAGCCCAGCCCCTTCGCCTGCAGGAAGGAGTGGAAGCCCATGACACCCAGCCCGACCGAACGCTCGCGCTCGGCGGAATACTTGGCGCGCGCCATCTCGTCCGGTGCGCGATCGATATAGTCCTGCAGCACGTTGTCGAGGAAGCGCATCACGTCCTCGATGAACTGCTTGTCGCCGTTCCACTCTTCCCACTTTTCCAGGTTGAGCGAGGACAGGCAGCACACCGCCGTGCGATCATTGCCGAGATGGTCGATCCCGGTCGGCAGGGTGATTTCGCTGCAAAGGTTCGAGGTCGACACTTTCAGACCCAGCTCGCGGTGATGCTTGGGCATCATGCGGTTCACCGTGTCATTGAACACGATATAGGGCTCGCCGGTCGCCAGCCGTGTTTCGACCAGTTTCTGGAATAGCGAACGCGCATTGACGGTGGAACGAACTTCGCCGGTCTTGGGCGATTTGAGCTCGAATTCGGCCCCGTCGCGCACGGCCTCCATGAACTCGTCGGTCAGCAAGACACCGTGGTGAAGGTTCAGCGCCTTGCGATTGAAGTCGCCCGACGGCTTACGGATTTCGAGGAATTCTTCGATCTCGGGGTGCGACACGTCGAGATAGCACGCCGCCGATCCGCGCCGCAGCGAGCCCTGGCTGATCGCCAGCGTGAGCGAGTCCATAACGCGCACGAACGGAATGATGCCGCTGGTCTTGCCGTTGAGGCCGACCGGCTCGCCAATCCCGCGCACATTGCCCCAATAGGTGCCGATCCCGCCGCCCTTCGACGCGAGCCAGACATTCTCGTTCCAGGTGTCGACGATGCCGTTGAGGCTGTCGGACACGGAATTGAGATAGCAGCTGATCGGCAGGCCGCGATTGGTGCCGCCGTTCGACAGCACCGGGGTGGCCGGCATGAACCACAAGTTGGAGATGTAATCGTAAAGGCGCTGGGCGTGGCTCTCATCGTCGGCATAGGCATCGGCGACGCGCGCGAACAGATCCTGATAGCTTTCGCCGGGCAGGAGGTAGCGATCGGTCAGCGTTTCCTTGCCGAATTCGGTGAGGTTCGCATCACGCGCACCGTCGGTCGTGATAGTGAACCGGCGCGGATTGACCTTCTTACTGTCGGGCGTGGCCGCTTGCGCCTTGGCCTCCTCAGCCGCCGCGCTCATCGCGCCAGCGAGCGCTTCTGCGCCTTTCGCTGCCACCAGGGCATCGGTGCCGGTGTCGGACTTGTCCATCGTCATCGCCTTCTTTTGCGCTGCGTCCGCGCTCACCATTTCGCCCGCGTCGCTGCCACCCGCCTCGTTGGTATCGGCAACTTCGTTCTGCACGTCATCGCTCGCCTTGAAATCCATAACAGCCCCGCTTGTTTCAAATCGAATCACACCTGCGGCCCATGCCCGCAATAGCACATTCGTTCCAATTTTGTTCCACACCTTCGCACTTCGACCGGAAGACCAAAGCGCGCTTCACGAAATGCCCGTTTCGATCCTCATCGAATGCCTCGACCTCTGCGAATCCTTCCCCCTTCACGTCCACCAGACGCTTTTGAGGAGCCACAAGGGTTGGGGGTCCGCATTGAACCGAACGACTAGATGATGGGCGAGACGCCGAATCCGGTCAACGGGTGATTAACCCTGATTCGATCGGAAAGGCAGGTGTGTTGCCAGGCTGGCACGCCGCGACGCGTGGACCAAGCTTGAGTCGACGCAAGCGCAAGAGTCAAAATGCATCTGTGAAGAAAAAGATGGTGATTGAATCATTGGAATCAACGCGTGAATCTTTCGCCAAGCTGCGCGCAAGGATGTTGCGTGTGCACTTTGGCGGGACGCTCTACGCGCAGCTTTTCAGGCTTCCGCGGCCCCCTTGGCATGGCCCGCAATCTCGTCCGCGATGCGGTCGGTCAGTTCGAGCGGGAGATCGTGCCCCCAACCCGGGATCGTGACCAGCTTCGCGCCGGGAATATGCGCTGCGGTGTCGTGGCCAGCTTCCAGCTTGACCAGCGGGTCGGCCTCGCCATGCAGCACCAGCGTCGGCGTGGTTATGCTTGCCAGCCGCCCGCGCCGATCGCCATCGTCGATGATCGCGGCGAGTTGGCGCGGCAGCCCGGCGGGATACACGCTGCGCCGCACGCTCGCCCGGACCCGCTCACGCTGGCGATCAGGATCGGGCGGGTAGCCGGGGCTGCCGATATTGCGCTGAATGTTGATCCCGTGTTCGACCAGATCCTCTTCTTTGAGCGATGTTACCGGCGCGACCAGCGCATCCATCGCGTGCTTTTCCGCCTGTGGCAGCTTGGGATTGCCGGTGGTCGACATGATCGAGGTGAGCGAGAGCAACCGCTCAGCATGATGCACCGCCATCAATTGCGCGATCATCCCGCCCATCGATGCGCCAACCACATGCGCGCGCTCGATCTCCAGCGCATCGAGCAGCGCCATTCCGTCATCGGCCATGTTTCGCAAGGTGTAAGGTACCCTGGCCGGAACGCCGAGCTTTTGCCGGATGACCTGCCACTTGAGCCCCGGAGCGCGCGCACCCTCCAGCTTGTCCGACAGGCCGATATCGCGATTGTCGTAGCGGATGACGCGAAAGCCTCGATCGGCCAGCGCCTCGACCAGTTCGTCGGGCCACAGCGTCATCTGCGCGCCGAGCCCCATGACCAGAAGCATCGGCGGGTGGTCGCGGTTTCCATGCTCTTCGTAAAACAGGTTAAGACCGTTCGCAGCGATATGAGGCAAGGGCGCGGCTCCTTCTTTGCACGCCATCTTGGCGCGCATCCGAGCCGGAACCCGTTGCCGAATTGGCGGACCAGATCAAGCGCGCCCTGCAGACCCCCTCAAACGATGGGACCGCCCCGCCCCTTGGGCACGAAGCCTTCGAGACGGGACGGTCGACCCGCCCGGTCGCGGGCGGAACGGGGGTAAGGGGCTGCTAACCCCCGACAGCGATGTAACCGCTTTCCGCCGCTCCCGAAGCGAGCCGCGCGCGCTCCGAAACTTCGAGTGTCTTCGCCAGCTTGCGATACTGCGTGTGATCATCAGCGAAGATAATGTTCGCAAGGAAGCGTGCGTTCATCTTGTTGGATACGGGCACGTCCTGGAGTGTCCGAAGCCGCCGCACGGCGTGCATCGCTGACTTTTCCGCGATCCTGTCGGCGCTGCTGCCATAGATTTCGACATCCTCGGCGCGCCCATCCGCACCCAGGGTGAAGCCCACCTGGACGATGCCTGATCCGGGGACAGCAGTGCGTTCGATCGGGCTGCGCTCAAGCGCGCGATCCAATGCGCGCGTCGTGCGCGCCTGCCATGCTTTCATCTTGGCTTTCGAAAGCACCACGATGTCGTCGGCTTTTGCAGCGGTCGCGGTATTGCTGCGCTCGCCGGCATAGGCCGGGGCCGAGAGCAGCACCGCCCCGGCAAGCGCGGCAGCGGGAGTGATGGCGTATTTTGCAAAGGTTTTCATGTGATCATCCTCTCGTGTTCGTTCGGGATGATCGGCCGTAAAACGTCGAGCAGCAGGGCATCAGCCCATACCCGCAAGCGTCGGCATTAGTGGTCGATCGGACGCTCGGGTTGTTGGAAGCCCTTCGCGTCGATAGCCACTGTGCAAAAACGCGCGGTTCGATCAATTACGCTTCTGCGGAAGCGCGCGCGAAGACGATATGCGTGCCATATGTCTCGACGAACGGCATCCGCGCCTGTCTTAGCGGTCAGTTCCCGCGCCAGTCGGGACCGAAAATGTCGAAGCCGCGGCCCTCAAGCTGGTCGAGCACGCCCTGTTCCTCAGCCAGCACCCGTAGCGGCACGACAGCCAGCGTCACGCCCTCGCTCGCCGCGGCATCGGCGATCGCTCCGGTCCAGATATCGCGAATCTCCTCGCCCAGTTCCGGGTCCGCCCAGGGCCAGCATTGGCCGAGCGCGATTTCAAGCGGATTGGCCATGACGGCGGGCACATCATAGCGCCGCCAGTCCGCGCCGCGCTGCTCGATGATCGAAGGCCCGGTTTCGGTCGCGGTCATCGCCGCCTCGAGGCAGGGAATGTGGCTGGCGGGATCGGCCTCGGCGAGATTGTCGAGCAGGTCTTCACCGCGAAAGCGCGCGGGCCGGGTGATGGGGACATCCGCGTCCTCGGCGGCCTCCTCGACCACTTCGGTCGCATCGTCGGTGGTGTCGTCGTCGAAATCGAGCCGCCGGGCGAGCAGATCGAACGCCGTCATCAGGAAGCTGCCGCGATCGTAATCCTTGTCGTATTGTTCCTCGAGCGCGGCAAGGCGCGCCCGCTGCGCTTCGTCGAGATAATCGGAGGCGACCGTGTCATCGGGCAGTTTCGTGAAGCGCCCGCCGCGAAAGATCAGCCGCAGGATATCCCCCGGCGAAATCTTTGGCCGCGCGCGCAGGATCACCCGACCGGACTCCGCGGTCGCTTCCTCCAGCCGATCCGGCCGCCAGGGCGTCGCCTCAGGCACCGCACGGATCTCGCCGACCAGGATGATGGTGCCGGCGTCCGTATCGATCGTCCACATCGGCGCCCCGGAACGCTGGGCGGTGACGACGATCTGGTTGGGGGTGGGCGAGGTTTCTTGGGCTACCGCGGCCGAACTCGCTAGCGCGGCGGCAAGGCACGCAGTGATGAAATTCGAGGTCCGCATCATGGCTGTCGCCTGTGCAAGGGGCTCGCTGCACCGCTGGTGAACGGACGCCGGGATGTTGTGCCGCGTAGCTCTGGGTTCCAGCGTTCGCGGGAATGACGGTATTTGGGGTAACTCAAGGCACCAGCACCGTATCGCGCGCTTCCTCATCCGTTTCCGGATAATCCAGCGTGTAGTGCAGCCCCCGGCTCTCCTTGCGCTCCAGCGCCGAGCGCACGATCAGTTCTGCGGCCTGCAGCAGGTTGCGCAATTCGATCAGATCGGTGGTGACGACGAAGCTGCCGTAATAGTCCTCCACCTCCTGCTTCAGCAGTGCGATGCGGTTGGCGGCGCGTTCCAGGCGCTTGGTGGTGCGCACGATGCCGACATAATTCCACATGAAGCGGCGGATCTCGGTCCAGTTCTGCTTGATGACGACCATTTCGTCGCTGTCGGTCACGCGGGTCGCGTCCCACGCCTTGATCGCGGGCGGTTCGCCCAGCGTGTCCCAGCGCTCAAGAATGTCGGACGCCGCAGCCTCGCCGAAGACGAAGCATTCGAGCAGTGAGTTCGACGCCAGCCGGTTCGCGCCGTGCAGCCCGCTTTCGGTGCATTCGCCTGCCGCCCATAGACCGGGGAGGTCGGTGCGCGCCGCGAGGTCCACCACCACGCCGCCGCAGGTGTAATGCTGAGCAGGGACGACCGGGATCGGCTCGCTCGTCATGTCGATGCCAAGCCCGGTCAATTTCTCGTCGATCGTGGGAAAGTGGCTGCGCACGAAGTCGGCGCCCGCATGGCTGATATCGAGATGCACGAAGTCCAGGCCGAACCGCTTGATCTCGGCATCGATCGCGCGGGCCACCACATCGCGCGGGGCCAGCTCCATGCGGTCCGGGTCGTAATAGGCCATGAACCGCTTGCCGGTCTGCGGATTGTAAAGCCGCCCCCCCTCGCCCCGCACCGCCTCGGTAATCAGGAAATTCTTGACCTCGAAATTGTAGAGGCAGGTCGGGTGGAACTGCATCATCTCCATGTTGGAAACGCGCGCGCCCGCTCGCCATGCCATCGCGATGCCGTCTCCCGTCGCGCCGCGCGGGGCAGTGGAGAATAGGTAGCAGCGCCCGGCACCGCCTGCCGCCAGAACCGTGGCGCGTGCCACGTGCCGCTCGACCGCACCGTTCTCCTCGTTCAGTGCGTAGACGCCCCAGACCCTGCCAGCGGCGGAGAAATTCTCGCGGTGGCGATCGGTGATGAAGTCGATGCAGCTGCGCCCGCCGAGCAGCGTGATGTTGGGGTTGTCCTGCGCGGCTCTGAGCAGGGCCGACTGCACCGCCCAGCCGGTCGCATCGTCGACGTGGACGATCCGCCGGTGCGAATGCCCGCCCTCGCGCGTCAGGTGAAGATCCTTGTCATCGCGGTTGAACGGCACGCCGAGCTCGCACAACCGGTCGATGCTGGCAGGCGCGCGCTCGATCACGAATTCCACCGCCTCGCGATCGTTCAGCCCTGCGCCTGCAACCATCGTATCGCGCACATGGTTCTCGAACGTGTCGCCCGCATCGAGCACGGCGGCGATCCCACCCTGCGCCCACGCGGTCGAGCCGCCCGTCAGCGATCCCTTGGCCAGCACCAGCACCTTCAGCCGCGTCGCCAGCTCCAGCGCGGCTGTCAGTCCCGCCGCACCCGATCCGACCACGATGACGTCGTAAGCCGGGTTGTTCATGTCCGCATCATTCATAATCAGTGCCTTGCAGCGGTGCGCAGGCCAAGGCAAGACCACCGCGACTTCCCTGTGTGGCAAGCGGTTCGGCTACGCTCAGCCCCGTGCAGCCGACGCCTCCATCTCGTTCATCGCAAACCATTTGCACGCACGAGCAGGCGCGGCCATTCTCGGTCAAGAAAAACGGCTGTGAAAGCCGTGATGCGCTTGACAGGCCGTCCGGTGACGGGCGGCACGTAAGCGAAAAGGGTGAGGACCGGGTTGAGTATCTAATTCGAGGCGAGGGTCGCATCTATGTCACTAGTTTCAGCTGTCCTTTGCCGGATAAACCACCACGATCCGGTGCGCCGGGAGGTCGAATGGGATGGGCGCAACTACACCGGACAATGCCGCCATTGCGGCAAGACCATCGAACGCATCGCCCACCGCAAATGGCGCATGGCTTCGCAGTGAACGCGATCGCTGGGGCGTGTCAGGCGCTCGTTCCGGTCAGCTGCACGAACACCTCTTCCAGATCGGCTTCGCGCGTAGTGACGTCTTCGATCGTGAGGCCCTGCTGTTGCAGAATCGCCAGCACCTGACCTGCGCTTAGCTGATCCTTGTCATAGGTGACCTCGACCCCGCGCGGGGCCGTGAGCTCGACCTTGGCAAAGGCTTCATGGGCGGGCGCGGCGTCCAGATCCTCTGCCAGGGTCACGGCGACGATCTTTTCGCGCGCCATGTCGACGAGTTCGCGGGTCGGCTTGTGCGCAATCAGCTCGCCATGATTGATGATCGCGATCTCATCGCACAGATTTTCCGCCTCCTCGAGATAGTGGGTGGTGAGCACCACGGTCACGCCGTCGCGATTCAACTCCTGCACCAGCTCCCACAGCTGCCGGCGCAGTTCGACATCGACGCCCGCGGTCGGCTCATCGAGGACGAGGATCGGCGGCGAATGGACCATCGCCTTGGCCACCAGCAGCCGCCGCTTCATCCCGCCGGACAAGGTGCGCGCGTAGGCATCGCGCTTGTCAGCCAGGCGCACGGCCGCAAGCAATTCCTCGCTGCGCCGATCGCGCGCGGGGATGCCATAAAAGCCGCCCTGGTTTTCAAGCACTTCGTAAGGCGTAAAGAACGGATCGAAAACGATTTCCTGCGGCACGATCCCGATCGCGCGGCTGGCATTGCGGCGCTGGGTGTCGATGTCGAAACCCCAGATTTCCGCCGAGCCGCTGGTCTTGTTGACCAGTCCGGCGAGGATATTGATCAGTGTCGACTTCCCCGCACCGTTGGGGCCGAGCAGGCCGAAGATCGAACCTTCGGGCACATCGAAGCTCACTCCCTTGAGCGCCAGTTTGCCCTGCGCATCAACTCCTTTCGCCGCTGGCGGCGGGGCATAGCGCTTGACGATGTTATCGATCCGGATCGCGGGCTGTGTGGGCATGGCGCATGGCCTTAAGGCCGCATGGGAAGGGCGCAAGTCCCGCCCACTCCGCCGATACCAGATCGGCGCAGGCTCTCGCGCCTTTTGATGCCGATCGCGACACGTGAAATTAACCATATTCGTTGGGGATCGTATCATGGCCCATCCTTATGGCGCATGGCGTGAAGCTGACTGCGCCCCTCTCCCCCTGTGCACCCGTGCTGCGACAATATGCACGCCTGGCCGTCGCGTGCCTGCTCGCCGCGTTGTCCAGCAATGCGATGGCGCAATCGCAGACTGCCTCGGGCGATGCGCGCGTCGGCGTGATCGAGCCGCTCAGCATAACCAAGCTGGCTGACCTAGATTTCGGCAACATCTTCGGCCCCTCGGGCGGAACCATCGTGCTCACGCCGACGCCAACCGCGAATTGCACGACCACCGGGGGCATCGTTCATTCCGGCACGTGTCAGCCCGCCGTCTTCGGGGGATCGGGACCGACCGGTCAGCGCGTGCGCGTTCGCAGGCCCATTGGTCGGACAATCACGCTGACGGGTCCGGGCGAGGACATGATCGTCACCGACATCACGATCGACGGCAACCCCTCGCTCGTTCCAGTGCGCTCGAACCCGAACTGGGAGCGCTACACGATCGGTTCGCCCGACGGCTCGTTCACCTTCAGGGTCGGCGGGACGCTTGGGGTCAACGCCAATCAGGCACCTGGAATATACACCGGCACATTCGAAATTCGGCTCGATTACCGATAGACTGGATCATTCGGCGATTGAATTTGCGCGGGTGCGCGATTATCGAGCGCGGCGATGCATGTCCCTCCTCCAGAAGTGATAACGGTCGAAACACGCCGGGTCTCGTGCGACGGCGCCAGCAATATCCGTGGGGGAGCAGGCTATCGCCCTGCGGCCCTGGGTCACCCGCGCATCTATCTGCAAATCGACGAGCACGGCTATGTCGATTGCGGCTATTGTGACCGGCGCTTCGTGCTGAAGGACGGGCCAGCCGACGGGGCAGATCATTCCAAGCTGCGAGATATTTCCGAAGGCGGCGATCCGGGCCACAGATAGGGCGAGACAAGCGCTCGCTGGCAAGCCGCGACTGCCGGAATTTGTTAACGTCTTACGGTTAGAAGCGCGCCTCGGGTTAACGTGGGCATAGGGCGCGTAATGACTGCGCATTTCAGGCGAATTTTGTTGGTTGTGGCAGCGTTCCTGGCGGGCGCGGCGTCAACGGCTGTGGCTGCGCAGAACAATGATACGGCGGAATCGCGCGCCTTTCTCGTCACACCGCTCAGCTTCGTGAAGGAACTCGATCTCGATTTCGGGCAGATCGTGCCGGGCGGATCGGCAGGCAGCGTGGTGATGGATTCCGAAGGCGCGGTGACGACGACCGGCGGCACGACGCAGATCAACGGCACGCAGCAACCTGCGCGGTTCTGGGGCTATGGCGTGTTCAACCAGCGGGTTCTCATCAATGTCGATGCCGAGACCTATACGCTGACGCGCGAAGGCGGCACCGAAACCATGATCATGGACCAGGTGCTGATCGGCAGCCGCCCGCCAATCCGCATCACCACCAATCCTCGCCGGTTCCGGATCATCAATCCCGACGGCTATTTCTCGTTCACGATCGCAGGCCGTTTGCAGGTCGCCGCGCGTCAGACGCCCGGCATTTATCGCGGCGAGTTCGACGTGACGCTCGAATACGAATGATCCAACCCTGCCGGGTCGCACGCTCAGCCCGGCACTCATCGACCGTTCAGAGAGATCGCGCTATCGTAGTCAATCGATCTTGCTGAAACGGAGACTTGCTATGACGAGTTCAACCTCGAGACTGCTGCGCTTTGCGGCTTTGCCGACGATGGCGCTGGGCCTTGTCGCGATGCATCCGGCGGCGGCGCAGGACGGCGATGATCCCGAAACCGAGCAGTTGACCGAAGGCGAAGAGCGACTGGCGCGCTTGCTCGAAGGGCGCGTGGCGGGCGAACCGCAGAACTGCATTCGCCAACTGGGCACAGACCGCATGACCGTGATCGAGGGCACTGCCTATGTCTACGGTTCGGGCAACACGATCTATGTCCAGCGTACTCAGAACCCGGAAGACATCGATCGCCGCGATGCGCTCGTCTCACGCCGGTTCAACGCGACGCAATTGTGCCGGCAGGACGTAGTGACAAAGATCGACCCGGTGCTCGGCTTCTTCACCGGTGCGGTCTTCTTCGATGAGTTCATCCCCTACACGCGGGCCGACAAGGACGGCTGAGGGCAAGAGCGCGTTTCCCCGCTCAGGCTCCTGTCCTGAAAACCGTCCGAGTGGTAGCGTGGACGCGGTGTCGATTGCGCGATCACACGGCGAAACCGATCCGCCGCGCCAGCCATGCACGGGTCGAAAGCGGGTGAAAGCATAACGCTTGCCTGTTCGAGGGGCTGTGGTCCCGTCAGACCCTCCTCTGCTCCGCTTGGTCGCTTTGTGACCCTCTCAAGCTCCACGAGCGATCGGCGATAATGACGCAAGACATCGTGCGAAGCAGTATCGACAGTGCACGGCAGCATTTCGGGAATATCCGCCGCTTCCCAGACCCTCTCGCTTTCTCGCGCAGACATGGTTTGCGCGCGCAGTTGGGGCAGCGGAGGCATTTCGGCGAAGGTCTGCCGACGCAGCATGGCCCGCGTTTCGACCGGTGTGTGCGCAGCTGCATCTGCATGCCGCGGCGGTTGGTGCGCGCCCAAGCCCGTAACCCGTCCGACCCGCGCAGCTTCGATCGCCTTATCGGATTGGCTTTCTGACGCAGGGCTGCCCGAAAACATCGTTTCGAACCCGAATGCTCCATCCAGCTCAGGATCGCCTGCAAGCGCCCGATGACGCCGTGCGGCTCCGTTTGTTGTGCCTACAATCCAGCCCAAGGCACAGCCGGCTGCGAACAGCACGACCCATACCTCAAGCGACGATAGCTGATGCATATCCCGCTCCCGATGGCACGGCGCCACTCCCACAGCGACCGCGCATGTCCAAGTTTTCGACCCGGTCCCCCGGTGATCCCACCGCGACGGTAGGGCGATCCCGAAGGTCATCGATCAAATTACGGACGGAACCACGAAGCGGTATTCGTGGGGATACGTAGCTGCTCGTTAGCGATTGCTGCGGGCACCGCTCGCAGCACAAATTGGACAGCGTAGCGCGACAGATGCGTCAGGCGGCGACCGGCTGTTTCGACATCGCATTCATCCGCGCGAGGATCTCGTCGGCCTGCTGCATGATGCCGTCGATAAGCTCTTTGCAGGTCGGAATATCGGAGATCAGTCCGGCGACCATGCCGCAGCTCCATGCGCCCTTGTCCATCTCGCCTTCCATCATGATCGCCGGATAAACACCGGCAACCTCGGGCAGGATGTCCTGGATGGTCAGCGCATCGCCGAGCTCCTTCTCCTTTTCAAGCAGGCGATCGACCGCATCGTTGGCCAGCACGCGCTCGGTGTTGCGCAGAGGCCGCATCACCAGGCGTGTATCGAGTTCGCTCGCCTCGACGATGGCGCGCTTCACGTTGTCGTGCACCGGCGCTTCCTTGGTGGCGATGAAGCGGGTGCCCATGTTCATGCCTTCAGCGCCCATGGCCAGGCTGGCCACCAGGCTGCGGCCATCGGCCATGCCCCCGCTGGAGACGAAGGGAATATCGAGTTCGTCCGCAGCGCGCGGGAGCAGGATGAAGTTCGGGACATCGTCCTCGCCCGGATGGCCGCCGCATTCAAACCCGTCGACGCTGACCGCGTCGCAACCGATCTCCTGCGCCTTGAGACTGTGGCGCACGCTGGTGCATTTGTGGATCACCTTGATCCCGGCATCCTTTAGCGGCCCGAGCAGTTCGATCGGGTTGCGCCCCGCGGTTTCAACCACCGGCACACCGCCTTCGATCACCGCCTTCAACAGTCCTGGATAATCGGGCGGAGTGAGCGTGGGCAGGATCGTGAGGTTCACGCCGAACGGCTTGTCGGTCATGTCTTTGCAGCGCGCGATTTCATTGGCGAGCTTCTCGGGCGTGCCCTGCGTCAGCCCGGTGATGATGCCGAGCCCGCCTGCGTTCGAGACCGCAGCGGCCATTTCCGCGAAGCCGACATAGTGCATGCCGCCCTGGATGATGGGGTGCTCGATGCCGAACATTTGCGTGATGGCGGTTTTCATGGGCGTGTCTCCTGAGGGCAATTGCGATTTGGTGCGAAGACAAGCGGAGAATCGCTGACCATGCAAGCGCGGTTTTTCCAAGGGCGCGTCCGCCGTAGCGTCAGCGCTAGTCCCGCTCGATCGGACCAGTCTCGCACAGATCGCTCACCACGCAGATTTCGCATTTCGGCACGCGAGCGCGGCACACGCGCTTGCCGAACTGGATCAGCCAGAAATGTCCGTCGCGCATCGCCCAGTCCGGGCTGCGCTCCTCGAGTTGCTGTGCGGTCTTTTCGGCGGTCTTTGCCTCGGTCAGGCCGATGCGGTTGCACACGCGATGGACATGGGTGTCGACCGCGATCACGTCCTCACCAAAGGTGAAGCTCATCACGATATCCGCGCATTTGCGCCCGATGCCCGGCAGGCTGAGCAGCCCCTCGCGCGTGTTCGGAACGACGCCGTCGTGCTCTTCGAGCAGCGCGGTGCAGAACTTGCGGATGTTGCGCGTCTTGTTGTTGTAAAGCCCGCACGGTTTGATCGCGGCGGCAATCGCCTCATCGTCCAGCGCAAGCATCGCCTCAGGCGTTTTGGCAAGCTTGAACAGGGCCTTGGTCGCAGCGGCGGTGTTGCGATCGAGCGACTGGGCCGAGAGCATGCAAGAGATGCATGAACGGAACGCGTCGGGCTGACCCTTCGGTCCCTTTGCCCCCTTCGTGCGACCCGGCATCGCTTCGGCGAGCTCGCGATAAACCTCTTCGACCTGCGCTTGTGTAAGGATCGCTCAGCCCTCCAGCGCGGTCTGGCCGAAAGCCAACAGGTCGCCGCAATCGCGCGCATGATCCGCGACCCGCTCGACCACGCTCCCGTCGAGCCATGCGGATTTGGGCAGGTCGCGCTTCACGACCAGCGATTTCAGCTTCACGATTGGCGCGAGTTGATGTTCGGCATGGTCCTCGAAGGCGCGCGGCATGTTGGTCAGGCTGTCGGCGCGCTCGAAATCGAGGTTCTTGTCGGCAAGGTCTGCCACGATCGCCTCGCTGATCGAATTGACCGTGCCATCGATCTTCATTCTATCGACATCGATATCCATCACGCGCGTGCTCCTCGGGCAACATACGCATGGGCGTGCGGAATTATCCGGAAGCCTTCGCGATGCCGGTCGGGCACAGCTCACGCACCGGACAGGCATCGCACCGGGGCGTGCGCGGTCGGCAATATGTCTGACCCAGCGATTTCAGTAGCAGGTGATGTTCGTCCATATCGGCGGCGGACCATTCGGATGGCACCACCGGCATCAGTGCGTCATACGCCCGCGTTGTGTCGGCTTTGGGCGGGACAATTCCCATGCGCTGCATGATCCGGCGATGATGCCCATCGATCACCATCGCGCGGCGTTCGAACGTGCTTGCGTTCATTACGCCCGCGCTGATTTTGCGAGCAACACCGGGTAGCTTCTCAAGCCACGCCATCGCTTCGGCGGTCGGAAGATTGGACAGGTGGCGCAGATCGACACTCCCGCGCGCGTCGATAATTGCGTTGAGACAATCCTTGAGCCGGCGAGCGGCGACGTTGGGAAAGGTCTGGCGCTGCAATCGCGCTTCGATGTCCGATGCCGCAACCGCCGCCAGCGCTTCCCATGTGCCGTATTCTGCCAAAAGGGCATCGGTAGAGGCGTTCGATGCGGCAGTTCTGGTCTGCGCTCCGATCACCCCATGGACCAAAACCCACGCCGGATCGCGGCGCTTTTCCGGCGGGCGCACGATCCGACCGAACCGCTCGATCAACGCGACCTGAGTTTTACGAAGGATATCGGTCCGGAGATCGGGTCCGAGGGGAAGCTGTCTATCGCCGGGAGCCATTCGAACCAGCGCAGCACGTCACGGCCGAAGCTGACCCCGGATCGCGCCATTGGGATATTCGGCCGTGTGGACATTGACGTAGTAGTTCGCGAGTCCTTCCTGAAAGGCGTTCTGTACCCAGGCAGTGTCGCTGCTGCACCCGCGCCAGCCGCCTTCGGTCGCCTGCGACAGTGCAAGCACCACGGCTCCGTCTTCGCCGGCGCGACCTTTATGGATGTGCGCGCCTGTGATCGGTGCGAGTCCCTGCAGGTCGTTTAGATCCCAGCACACCCGCTTCAGTTCGTCGGCAAAGCTGATCTCAGCCGAGCCTGATCCGTCGGGATCGCCCTGGTGGACTTCGTTCGCGCCCGACAATTCAGCGGTATAGGTCGCGGAGATCGCTTCGGTATAGGTCTGTTGCACGGTCTCGCAACCGGACAACGCGAGCGCCGCCGCGCCGATAGCAAATGTAGATAGCCGCATGATCACCGTCTCCCTCTCGGATTTCTTTCGTGCCAAGGATACGCGCGGGGCGAAGCGGCGGTTCCGCGCTGGCCCGTCCCGCTCGTCAGCGCTCGAGCGCGAGTAAGAAGGTCACAGGTACGGCAGGCGTGATCGAGGGCAGTCCCGCGAGTTCCTGCAATTGCCCCAGTCGGTCGATCAGGTCGTAACGACCGGCTTCGACGATGATGGGTTCGTCAGACACGGCGAGGACGCGATCCGGCCCTACGCGCGTGACCGTAACATCGGTCGCAAAAGGCGCGTCGATCCCGCGTACCGACAGCGTTCCCTCAAGCGGCTGGGTGACGCTTTCACCGATACCCAGCACTTCGAAAGCTGAAGGGTCGATATCGGCAGTCACGGTTGCTGAAGGATTGCTCGCCACTTCGAAGAAGATGTCGCGCATGCGTTCATCTCGGATCTCCACGCCGGTATCAACTGACGAAAGGTCGATTTCGATAACCGCATCGCCGCTCGGCGAAACCGAACCGGTCAGCCGTTCGAAGCGATTGGTTTCCGCGATTTCTCCCGCCTTGACCGAAACGTAAGAGAGCCGCGACGCTTCACTGTCGACCTGCCAGGCGCCGTCAGTCAGCGCGGGCGGGTCAGCTGGCGTTTCCGAACATCCTGCGGCCAAAACAAGCGCCCCGGCAATCAACGGTCGAAAACTCGCAATCATCAGGTCACTCCGTCATGGCTTGTGAAAGCTATCAAAAGTCCGCGCGAGCGAAAACAGAGGCGACGCCCCCTATTCCCACTCGATCGTACCGGGCGGCTTGCTGGTGTAATCATAGACCACCCGGTTGATGCCCTTGACCTCGTTTACGATGCGGGTTGCGACCTGTGTCAGGAAACCTGCATCGAACGGATAGACATCCGCCGTCATCCCATCGGTGCTGGTGACGGCGCGCAAACCGCACACGCTGTCATATGTCCGCCCGTCCCCCATCACGCCAACCGTCTTGACCGGCAGCAGCACGGCGAACGCCTGCCAGATCGCATCGTAGAGCCCAGCATTGCGGATTTCCTCAAGGTAGATCGCGTCGGCCTTGCGCAGGATATCGCAGCGTTCCTTCGTCACTTCGCCCGGGATGCGGATCGCGAGGCCGGGGCCCGGGAAGGGATGGCGGCCGACAAACGCCTCGGGCAGACCGAGTTCGCGGCCCAGTTCACGCACTTCGTCCTTGAACAGTTCGCGCAAGGGCTCGACCAATTGCATGTTCATGCGTTCGGGCAGGCCTCCGACATTGTGGTGGCTCTTGATGGTGACGCTCGGCCCTCCAGTGAAGCTCACGCTTTCGATCACGTCGGGATAGAGCGTGCCTTGAGCGAGGAAATCCGCGCCGCCGACCGCTTTGGCTTCCTTCTCGAACAGATCGATGAAGGCCCCGCCGATGAATTTGCGCTTCTTTTCCGGGTCGGTCACGCCAGCCAGCCCGCCAAGAAACTGCTCCTCGGCATTCACGTGAACCAGCGGGATATTGTAACTGTCGCGAAACAGGGCGACGACCTGCTCCGCCTCGTTCATGCGCATCAGGCCGTGGTCGACGAAGACGCAGGTGAGCTGGTCGCCGATCGCCTCGTGGATCAGCACTGCAGCGACTGCGCTGTCCACTCCGCCCGATAGCCCGCAAATGACCCGGCCCGAACCGACCTGTTCGCGAATTTCCTCGATCTTGGTCCTGCGAAACTCCGCCATCGTCCAGTCGCCGGCCAGCCCGCAGACATGACGTACGAAATTGGCAAGCAGCCTGCCTCCGTCGGGCGTGTGAACCACTTCGGGATGAAACTGGATGCCATAAAAGCGGCGGTCCTCGTCCGCGTTGATTGCGAATGGCGCGCCTTCAGATGTCGCCACGGTCGAAAAACCGGGCGCGAGAGTTTCAACCTTGTCGCCGTGGCTCATCCATACCTGATGGCGCTCGCCCGGTTGCCACATGCCGTCGAAGAGCATGCAATCGGTGCCGATCTCTACGAAAGCCCGACCAAATTCACCCATGTCGTGGCTGCGCACGCTGCCGCCAAGCTGCTTGGCCATGACCTGCTGGCCGTAGCAAATGCCCAGAATGGGGACGCCCGCATCATAGAAGTGATCGGGGGCAAGCGGCGAATCTTCGTCGTTCACGCTGGCCGGGCCGCCTGACAGGATAATCCCCTTGGGCGACAGACGCTCGAATGCCTCGCTCGCCGCGTTGAATGGGACGATTTCGGAGTAGACGCCGGCCTCGCGCACGCGGCGCGCGATCAGCTGCGTGACCTGACTGCCGAAATCCACGATGAGGATCGAATCCGGAAGATGCTCTGGCTCCATGGCCGAGGCGTTATGGCAGCGCGCCCCGCCCTGTCCAGCTTGGCGGGACGAGCAGGCGCCGCATATCTACAGCTGCTGCACTGCAGCGCAGCTGGCTACCGAGAAACGCTAGGATTTAATTGCAAAAGCGGGAACCGTTCTCGCATCTTTCGCATTTGCACAATCGACTTGTGCGCCGCACAATGGACATGTTTTAGTCGATACTGGAGATTATCAATGCGTTTTGCCCTGCCCATCCTCGCGCTTGCAGCGCTCGCAGCACCCGCCGCTGCTAACGAAGAAACCGTTATTGTGCGTGTCGATTTCGCTGATCTCGACCTCTCACAAGACCAAGCTCGCGTCGCGCTCGAGGAGCGGATCGAAGCGCAGCTGCGCGATGCCTGCACCGTCGATATCCGCTCGCGCTACGCCTATGGCCGCACAATCGTTGATGAGCAGTGTGTTGCCGAGGCGCGCCAAGCCGCTTTCGCCGAAGTCGAACGCGCCGTGATGGCACGGGCGCGCTCGGGTCGTGAAGTCGCCGCCAACTGATCCGCTTTCCCACTGTATGCCAAGGGGCCGTCCGGACATATCGGGCGGCCCTTTTGCATTGGCTCGAAGGATCGCGAACCTGGCTCAGGATGCCATTTTCGTGGCTCGTTCGCGCAATTCGTTTTTCAGCAGCTTGCCGATATGGCTGCGCGGCATATCGGCGATTGCATGGAGTGCGGAGAGCCGCTGCGTCTTTCCCAGACGTCGGTTAACAGCTGCCATGATCGCCTCCGCCTCGCGCGCCCCTTCAGCCAGCACCACGAAGCCAACCGGTGTCTCGCCCCAGCGCTGCGATGCGATGCCGACCACCGCAGCTTCGCGCACGTCTGCCTCGCGCTCGAGTTCCGCCTCCAGATCGCTGGGATAGATGTTGAACCCGCCTGAGATGATCATGTCCTTGGCCCGGCCGACCAGTTCGACGAAACCGTTCTCATCGACGCGCCCGATATCGCCCATGCGCTGCCACACCTCGCCGTTTTCCGGATCGGTCCAATAGCCCTCGCGCGTCTGGTCGGGGCGGTTCTTGTAACCAAGCATCATGGTCTGCGAGCGCCCGACGAGATTTCCGGCCGTTCCCGGCGGCACTTCGCGGTCCTCGTCGTCGAGCACTTTTAGCTCGCTGCCGGGCGCGGGTCGCCCAACGGTATGAAGCTTGTCGGGAAATTCGTGGCACGCCAGCAGGCACACCACCCCGCCCTCGGTCATCGAGTAGATTTCGATCAACGCGCCCGGCATCCGCTCCAGCACCTTGCGCTTGAGTTTCGGCGGGAAAGGCGCGGAGGTGCAGTATTTGAGCGCAAGTGCGGACAGGTCGTGATCGTCGAAGCCGGGGTGATCCATCAGCCGCTGATATTGCACCGGCACCAGCATGGTAACGGTCGCGGCGTCGGCCTCGGCGTGCTCGAGCCAGCGCGCGCAATCGAACTTGCCCATGATCCGAACCGTTCCTCCGGCGAGCAGCGGTGCCAGAAACGCGACCATAGTGGTGTTGGAATAAAGCGGCGTTGAAGCAAGCGACCGCACCTCCAGACCGCCTTCGAGATAGGACAGTGCGGTCGCGCCGAATTGCCGCCAGCGCATTTGGTGCGAATGGAGGATGCCTTTAGGCGTTCCGGTTGTCCCGCTTGAGTAGATAATGTTGAACGGATCACTGGGCTCTGGCGTGAAATCGGGCGCGCGGGATCCCGGCGGGGCCATCCAGCTTTCTATATCTTCCATCGGCACGCGGATCATGTCGGCCATTAAGTCCGGTCCCAGCTCCGCCGCCTTGCCCCCATCGATAAAGAAGTGCCGCGCGCCGGAATCAGCGGCCATTCCGGCAAGCTGAGCCGGCGATGCGCTGGTCGTCAGGGGGGCCGCCACGCCCCCTGCGCGGATCGCGGCGAGGAACACCAGCGCATAGTTGATCGAGCTCGTGCCGAGGATCGCGACCGACTGTCCGCGCTCCAGCCCCGTTTCGACCAGCCGGGCCGCCAGCCGTTCGACTTCTCCGATCAACTCCGCCCAAGCAACGTCACGCGTATCATCGACCAACGCGATCGCATCAGGCTGCGCACGCGACCAGTCGCGCAGGATATCGGTGAAGGAGCCGAATGGCTGCGCCAGCGTCGCGCTGATTGCATCGCGCAGCGCCGGGTGAGTGGGATCCTGCAAGGTCATGCTTGCATTGGTGGCGCAGTGGGCGGATCACTTCAAGCGCAAGCGGCGTTATGCGCCGCAAGCGTACGACATTGGCGAACCGCGCTTCATGCAATGGCGTGACGCGCAAACCGGCATTCCCATTACCGTTCTTGGTTCGAATTCGCTCTTGGCGTCAAGCCGTGGAAAAGACCGCCGACGATGCGCGGCGCATTTGGGTTTCGCCCCCGCAGCGCCTATATGCTGGGCATGGAAGAAAACACCTCAACATCACCTGAAAAAGCCCGCCAGAACGGCGAATATGGCGCGGATTCGATCAAGGTTCTCAAGGGCCTGGACGCCGTTCGCAAGCGGCCCGGCATGTATATCGGCGATACCGACGACGGGTCGGGCCTGCATCACATGGTGTTCGAGGTGTCGGATAATGCCATCGATGAAGCGCTGGCGGGTCATTGCGACCTTGTTCTAATCGAGCTCAACCCTGACGGCAGCGTCAGCGTGGAGGACAATGGCCGCGGCATTCCGGTCGGCATGCACAAGGAAGAGGGCGTGTCAGCCGCCGAGGTCATCATGACGCAGCTGCACGCTGGCGGAAAGTTCGAGAACACCTCGGACGACAACGCCTACAAGGTATCGGGCGGCCTGCATGGTGTGGGCGTGTCGGTGGTGAACGCGCTTTCCGAGTGGCTCGAACTCGTCATCTGGCGCGATGGCAAGGAGCACTGGATGCGCTTCGAGCACGGCGATGCGGTCAACAGCCTCGAAATCCGGGGCGATGCGCCCAAGGTCGATCGGAACCCCGATGAAAACGGGTTCAAGAAGGGCACCCGCGTCACCTTCCACCACTCCGAAGACACGTTCAAGAACGTCACCGAATACGATTTCGACAAGCTCGAGCACCGCTATCGCGAGCTTGCCTTCCTCAATTCCGGCGTGCGCATACTGCTGCGCGACAAGCGGCATGAGGAGGTGCTGGAGCACGACCTGTTCTATGAGGGCGGTATCGGCGCGTTCGTCAAATATCTCGACCGCAACAAGGATGCTCTGATCGCGGAACCGATCTCGGTCTCGGCAGAAAAGGATGGGATCGGCATCGACGTCGCGCTGGAGTGGAATGACAGCTATTACGAGAACGTCCTCGCCTTCACCAACAATATCCCCCAGCGCGATGGCGGCACGCACCTTGCCGCCTTTCGCGCCGCGCTGACCCGAACGCTCAATGCCTATGCCGATCGGTCGGGACTGATGAAGAAGGAGAAGGTCAGCCTTTCAGGAGAGGATATGCGTGAGGGGCTGACCGCGATCGTCAGCGTCAAGCTGCCCGATCCAAAATTCTCTTCGCAGACCAAGGACAAGCTGGTGTCCTCCGAAGTGCGCCAGCCGCTCGAATCGCTCATGGGCGAGAAGATGAACGACTGGCTGGAAGAAAATCCGGGCGATGCGAAGCTGATCGTGCAGAAAATCGTCGACGCCGCCGCCGCGCGCGAAGCGGCGAAGCGTGCCCGGGAAATGAGCCGCAAGGGCGCGATGAGCGTTGCCAGCTTGCCCGGAAAGCTCGCCGATTGTCAGGAGCGCGATGCGACAAAGGCCGAGCTGTTCCTGGTCGAGGGCGATTCCGCCGGAGGATCGGCCAAGCAGGGCCGCGACCGCAAGACGCAGGCGATCCTGCCGCTGAAGGGCAAGATCCTCAACGTCGAGCGCGCGCGGTTTGACCGGATCATCTCGTCCAAGGAAGTCGGCACGCTGATTCAGGCAATGGGCACCGGTATCAGGGACGAGTTCAATCTCGACAAGCTGCGCTATCACAAGATCGTCATCATGACCGATGCCGATGTCGACGGCGCGCATATCCGCACGCTGTTGCTCACCTTCTTCCACCGCCAGATGCCCGACATCGTCAAGGCCGGGCACCTCTTCATCGCGCAGCCCCCACTCTACAAGGTCGCGAAGGGGCGCAGCGAAGTCTACCTCAAGGACCAAGGCGCGCTCGACCGCTATCTGATCGATGCCGGGCTGGACGGCCGGGTGCTCGAAACCCAGGGCGGCGCACGCTCGGGCGAGGATTTGCGCAGTCTAGTCGAACAGGCGCTGCGTCTGCGCAACATGATCGGTTTCGCCCCGCGCCGCTACGATCCGGCGATCATCGAGCAGATGGCGCTATCGGGCGCCCTCGATCCCACGCTCAGCGATGCGCAGCGCGGAGCCGCGCTCACCCAGACCGCGCAGCGCATGGAAGCGGGCGATCCGCAGGCCAGGTGGAGCGCACGCATTCGCGAAGACGGCTCGGTCCAGTTCTCGCGGGTCTGGCGCGGCGTGACGGACGTTCACGAAATCGAGGCGCGCTTCCTCACCAGCACCGAAGCGCACAAGCTGCACGCCCTCGCCGAAGCGCAGGCCGACGTTTATGCGGGGCCCGTAAGGCTTGTGAAAGCGGCTGATGCCGGAGCGGATGAAGACCCGGCAGAGGAGGATTCGAACGAAGGCGACACCGCACCCGCGGCGAGCGATGACGACGCCATTGCGCGTCCGACAAAGTTGCTCGACGCAATCTTTGCTGCCGGGCGCAAGGGTCTGTCGGTCCAGCGCTACAAGGGGCTGGGTGAGATGAATGCCGAGCAATTGTGGGAGACCACGCTCGACCCCGAAAACCGCGCGCTGCTGCAAGTGAAAGTCGAAGACGCCGACGTTACTGACGAAATCTTCACCCGTCTGATGGGAGACGTGGTCGAGCCGCGGCGTGAATTCATTCAGGACAACGCATTGGACGTCGCGAACCTCGATGTCTGAGGCTCATCTAAAACGTCCGCCGTTGGCATCCCCGCTTCCTGCTTCTTCAACACAGCGATGATCTGCTCCTCGCTGAACCTGCTTCGCTTCATCTCGTTCGTCTCCTTCGCAAGGGCCGAACTCTACTTATCGCTGGTGGAAATCTAGGGGCTCAGACCGAAGGTTCTTAAGACGACCGTCGAGATCGGCACATGAGCCCTCAGGTAAGGCGGGCGATGACACCACGAATGACTCACTAAGGCGCGTTGAGTCGACTCCAAGCAGCATGCAAGATTCCAACAATTAAGCAGGTCCAGCATGGAGCCTTCCAATAGAGCGCGGCGCTGGACCTGCCTGAGCGCATTTTGTCGGTCTGGCATCCAGACCCATGGCTCTGCGATGGGCTTCAGCATCGCGCTCCACTCATCGCCTATGCGACCTAGTCCAATGCCAAAGTTGGGGCCGATTGGAGAATATCTGCTTTCGGCCCCGCCTCCGTGAAAGCTGCCGATCCGCTATCGAGTGGTGGCATGGTCTCGACTACCCACGGAGAGTGGGTGTGGGAAACGGCACTTGCGCTACTGGTTTCAATGTCCATTTCAGGAGAATTACACAGCTGCTTTGTGGCTGTACTCACTCCTTCGGACCCTGGGGCCGAGGCTGAAACTACTTTTCGACGAAGGCCTTGAATGCGTCTCCAACCAGTGTTCTCCAGCCACCTTCTGCACTGCTCGCTGAGGCTTCAGTAACATTGCCCAGCAGGGCATCCGAGACAATCAGTGCGCAACTTTCACCGCGTTCTTCGATCGCCAGTTTCAGCATGGAAGTCGTCGGCCCTCCCCAGTCGGGTGCCATATAGCCGACCAGATAGAGCGACTTTCCGGGCACAACCATCTGCACCCGGTACCATTCAAGAGCACTGCCATCAGCTGCACTTTCGATCAATTGACCGCCGGTTTCTGCGTTCAAGGTGACCTTTGAGCCTTCTCCCAAGGCCCGAAAGTCATCCATCCACCAATGGTCGATTTGATCAATCATCAAAAGCCAGATGTCCGCAGCGCTACGATGGATCAGCACTTCAAATTGATACTCGATGATCTTTGCGTCGGTAATCTCGCTCATGTTTCAGGCCCCTGTTCGGCGATTTGCTTGAGTTTGGCGGCGGAGCATTTCAGCCCGTCAAAATGCAGAGCCACCCAGCCATTGCAGACAGACCTGATGGGTTCAGGGTTGAGATAATTCCAGCGAGTGCGACCGTCGCGCCGGACATGGATGATATCCCCTTGGGTCAGGATTTCGATATGCCTGAGGACACCGGTGCGCCCTATATTGCGAAACAGATCGACAAGTTCGCTTGTCTGCTTTGGTCCGGTCGCAAGCGCCTCCACGATCAAGCGCCGCTTCCTGTCGGCGAGAGCCTTCCAGAACAAGTCATCATGGGGAAATTGACATGTCACTATTTCGTGACATATGTGTCGGTGGCCATATTGTCAATTATGACTCGGCTTGGAAGTTCTGACGCACCCTGCTCACCGGTAATCAGCTTAGTTGGCTTCTGCTTGATCAGGCCCGCAATCGCCATCGAGCGCCGTGTCGTCCGATTGCCCGAGATCGCCAATTACCTGTTCTGCCTCTTCGGCCCAGGCGACCTGCGCTTCGCGTTGCGTAACCCCATAGCGCAAGGTCAGATAGGCCCGCTTCTTCCATTCCTCCATGTCTTCCAAACGTTCCGGATAGTATCGTTTTGCAATCGCTTGATATTCGGCAAGAGCCGCGCGGCAGTTCGCTTTGAAGCAGGTAACATGCTCCAGAAGCGTATCGCGATTGCCTCCGGCGTATAGCTTGACCAGCAGAGCGTTCCTGGTCGGCGCAAAGAGTACTGGCTCCTCGATCCAGCGCGAAAGATCATCTTTTCCGGCGGTCGTGAGAGAGTAAATTTTCCGGTCGGGCTTTCCGGTCTGAGCTTCCATCTCAAAGCTTGCGAGACCTTCATCAGCCAGTTTCGCGAGTTCGCGATAGACTTGCTGGTGACTGGCAGACCACAGATTGCCGAGCACCAGATCGAACTCCTTGGTGATCTGATAGCCCGTCAGATCCTGCTCCGAGAGCGCGGTGAGTATGACATATCTCAGCGACATTGCGCCCCTTTTCCCAAACACAGCCATTGCATCGAAGCGCGGCACAGACTAGCCATATGCACACTGTTGCATATGGCTAGTCTGTGGGAAGAGCACAATGACCAAAATCACCTCGCCGTTGCTGGCGATCCTTTGCCTAGCAATTGGCGGGGTTAATTTCTATTTTTCCAACGGTATCGCAGCCAATGTTTTTGCCGCCTGGCTGGCGCCGGTCTTTCTCTTGCGCTTTTCGCGCAGCACGCGTCCCTGGCTTGGCATCCCGCTCATTGGTCTGGTCGCTGGCTGCGCGACCTGGTTTGCATTCCAGGGCGTCATTCCAGGTGATCGAAATGAACTGTTCGCAGTCGCGATCGCAGCCGGCGTCATGACGTCAATCGTCTATCTCGCCGACCGGCTGATATCACCCAGGCTGTCGGGGATCGCTGCGACACTCATTTTCCCCGCCGCAACCGTAACCGCTCTGCTCATCGGCTCCCTAGGCGCGCCATTCGGCACCTGGGCCAGTGATGCGTACGTCCAATATGACCTCCCATGGCTTTCCCGGTTTGCATCGATCGCAGGCATCTGGGGCATCGCTTTCCTGCCTCCCTGGTTCGCTGCTGTCGTCAATCAGTGGGCCGAACGCGGTTTCCGTCCCCCGCTAAAGCAGAAGTCAGCTATCGCATTTGCGGCTGTCCTCGCCGCTGTGATCGGCCACGGCGCTGTCAGCGGGACAAACTGGTCGAAAACAAATCAAACTGTAATCGCAGGCCTGATTGGAGGCCGCATTGACAGGCCTGATTACGGCCAATGCCCGGCGAACGACGTTGTATGCCGACAAGCAGTCCTCGATGAACAATACAACGACCCACTGTTTGCGCGCTCCGATGCGCTAGCGACAGAAGGAGCGAAGATCATAGCATGGCACGAAGGGGCTGCCGTTTATCAAGCCGGGTTCGAAAACGTGTTGCTGGACCGGGCTTCGCAATTTGCCGCCGATCGCGGCATCTATCTCGTTGCCGGGCTTCTCGCGCTTCCTGACGGAGCCGAAGAAGGCTTGCTTCAGAACAAGGTCATCATGTTCGCGCCTGATGGGCGGCGGAGCGAGGCCTACCTCAAGGCCCGACCGGTGCCGGGCGAGCCTATAATCGCGGGCGATGGTCGACCTTTACTCTTCGATACGACCTATGGAACGATCGCTGCGATCATCTGCTTCGATGCCGACTTTACAGCGCCAGCCCGCAAAGCGGCAAATGCAGGTGCAGATTTACTTGTCGTCCCATCCAATGATTGGGCGGAAATAACCCCCATGCATGCTGAAATGACGGCTTTCAGGGCCATTGAAACCGGTGTTCCCGTGCTTCGCCCCGCCGCAAATGGCCTGTCGGCCGTGATCTCGCCGCAAGGCGAAATTGAGGCCAGCCTGGACAGCTTTGCCAGCAAGGAAAGCGCCCTGCTGGCTTCGTTTGACCTGTCCGCTCGGCCAACATTGCAGCGATATGTCGGCGACCTGTTCGCATGGCTTTGTCTGGCCGCGCTGATTGGTTTTGGGATTCTCGCGTTTCGCAGACGCAAAGCGCGAGGTGCGGAGCAAAGCAACGATGTTTGATTTCAGGAAATGCAACCCACAGTCCCTCATTTTGCTACAAGTTGTCGAATGGAGTCCATTATGAATGTGCCCGGCAAACCGATTTTAATCTGCGCGTTGCTCGCCGCGCTTCCGGTCTGTGTGGCAGCTCAAGACTGGTCGCACTGGGGCGGCGATGTCGGAGGCCAACGGTTCGCTAAGGTTCCGGCTCTCAATGCCGAAGCGGCCGATCGTCTTGAAGAAGCCTGGCGGTTTGAAACCGGCGACACTGCCAGTGGCGAAGGCTATTTTGGACGAACATCTTCATTCAAGAGCACCCCGATCCTTGTGGGCGGCAGCCTTATCGTGTCCACTCCATTCAACGGCGTGATTGCGCTTGATCCGGGCACGGGCGCACAGGTCTGGCGCTTTGATCCCGAAGTAGACTTCGACATTGAGTATTCCGAGATGTTCACGTCGCGCGGCGTTGCGGCCTTTGTAGATGCGAACGTAGCTGCGGGAACACCCTGCCGTTTACGCATTTTGCTTGGCACGCTTGATGCAAGGCTTATTGCCATAGATGCAGAGGACGGATCGCGCTGCGCCGAATTTGGCGAGAGCGGCGAAGTGGATCTAACATCGCGGATCCGCCGGGTGCGCCGGGGAGAGTATTCCGTCACCTCGCCGCCAACCGTGGTCAACGGCGTCGTGGTGGTGGGGTCATCGATTGGTGACAACGGCTCTGCGCGGCTTGAGGATGGCACGGTCCGAGGTTTTGACGCGCTCACGGGAGAGCTACTCTGGTCTTTCAATCCAATCCCGCAAGGCCCGGAGGATGACGGCGCAGAGACATGGCCTGAGAAGAGCTACCGGCAGACGGGCGCCGCCAATGTCTGGAGTGTCATGGCTGCTGATCCACAGCGTGATCTCATCTTCCTGCCGACCACTTCTCCTTCCCCCGACTTCTTTGGAGGAAGCCGCCCCGGCGACAATCTTCATGCAAATTCCCTCGTTGCGCTAAAAGCTACAACCGGTGAGCTTGTCTGGGCCTATCAGATCGTTCGCCATGACCTGTGGGACTATGATCTGGCCTCGCAGCCGCTTGTTGCTGACATCAAGATCGAAGGAGTGTCGACTCCAATTGTCGCCCAGGCAACCAAGATGGGATTTGTTTTCGTCCTGAATCGGGAAACGGGCGAGCCGGTCCATCCTGTCGAGGAAAGGCAAGTTCCACGTTCCGACGTGCCAGGCGAGACGGCCGCGCAGACCCAGCGCTTTCCCGCGATTCAGCTGCACGAAGTGGCAGACGATCTGCCGCCGATCTTTGCCGTTAACGATGACCACGTCGCACGATGCGAGGAGATGATCGCAGGCGCCCGCTATGAAGGTATCTTCACTCCGCCCAGCCTCGAAGGGACTGTCTTGTTCCCGGGCAATCCTGGAGGCGTGAACTGGGGATCCATGGCTGCAGATGAAGCAGAAGCGATTGCCGTTGTCGCAGTAAACCGTCTGCCGACGGTCGTGAAGCTGATCCCCCGCAATGAGTTTCGAAAACTTCGGCGGGACGAAATCCTGAACGGAGTCGAGGCGCAATTCACGTCGCAGAGCGGGACACCTTACGGGATGGCCCGGTTCGAACTGTTCAACAATGAAAGCGGCTTCCATTGCCTCGAAGGGCCGTGGTCGACGCTTGTCGCGGTCAACCTTGCCACCGGTGAGAAACTCTGGGAGGTCCCCGCCGGACGCCGCCCGGGGATCGGCGATGATCATCAAGCTGCAGATTGGGGATACGTCGCAAATGGCGGGCCGGTTCTGACTTCAGGTGGTCTCGCGTTCATGGCGACGCAATATGACCGGATGCTGCGCGCCTATGATCAGCGCGATGGGAAAGTGGTATGGAGCACGCAGCTCCCTGCCGGGCCGCAAGCCACACCGATGATCTACAAATGGGAGGGTGAGGCTTATGTGGCGCTCACCCTAGGCGGCCAGAAGGCGGACGGTGAAATGGGAGATTACGTCGTCGCATACCGTCTCAATTTAGATCGCGACCAATGACGAGTTTGGCGCGACGAATTCAAAATTGGTTTGCGGTTTGTGAGAATGCCGCTGGACCTGTGCGACCTCCGGATAGCGTGATGGGCGCAACGCCAACTTAGGAATTGGTATTGAGAACTCGGAGAGCGCCGTGAGTAGATTAGCGGCATTCTTCTTGGCCGACATCGGTTACGGAGGTAGAAAGGACACAAGGTGGCATGGGCCGACTAGATCCGACACTCCCGCCGCACCTCTGTCATCAAAGCTTAAAAATTATTCGGAAGTGGGCCTAAATACCAGCCTTCTGCGCGGAGCAGAAAGGTAGGAACCAGGCTTCGTGGACAAAGCTTGACCGGGGACTCGGACCTTGATTCAAGGCTGTCCTTTGGAAGCAACCTTGGGCGAGCGAATTGGTGCATCAGACGAAGAATGGGAAGTGATCGGGCCATTGCTGCCGCCTGAGCAGGGTCGTGGATGCCGTCCCGCACAGGATAACCGCCCGTATTTCGAGGGTATGGTGTGGATCGCGCGGACCAGCGCGCAGTGGCAACACCTGCCGGATGAGTATGGTAAGTGAAACAGCGTCTTCCGGCGCTATCGACGATGGGTCACGACCGGCGTGTTTGACGCCATGCTCGAGAGGCTGGCAGAACTGGCAAGACTGGACACTGCTGCCGACATGATCGACAGCACGGTGGTGGTCCGGGCACATCATTGCACCCTCGGCATAAAAAGAGGACTGAGCAAACTGAGGCGCTCGGCAGGTCGCGCGGCAGCTTCCCCACCAAGCTCTATGCCCGATGCGATGTCAGAGGTCTTCCGCTCGGCTTCGTGGTGATACCGGGACAGACGCACGATGTGCAGGGCTTCGCTCCGCTGTTCCGCTTGATAACCGGTCGGATTGAGACCTTCCTGCCTGATCGGGGATACGATGCCAATGCGATCCGCGAACAGATCGAAGCGGCAGGCGTCGAGGCGGCGATCCCGGCCAAGGCTTAGCGGCGCAATCCCGACCCGCACGACCGAACGAAATACAGATGGCGCAATCTGATCGAACGCCTGTTCAACAAATGAAGAACTGGCGGCGCGTTGCAACCCGCTACGATAAAACCAAGGAATCCTATCTCGGCTTCGTCGCCCTCGCCTCAGTCAAACTCTGGATTTCCTTTGTCCGCGAAACCTAGGCTGATAACAGATAGTCCGCGAACGACGGATCATGGTTCGATGCAGTCCTTCACATAGAGTCCATTACATGGGGGAATGGTCAGGATCACCGATTGCGAGGCAGTTGATCGTGGGGTCCATCGTATTGATGGTTCGCCCCTCAGGAAAGTGCTCGGGCCGCGTCAGACTTGTGTAGGCATTCAGCCAGTTGGCCATATCGTTGCCGAGGCTCAGCGCATCCATTGCGCGGCTGCTTGAATAATAGGTCAGCAAAGCACGCGCTTCCTCTACTTTGCCCTCGCGAAGCAAAGTTTCGGCGCTGCTTTCCACCCAGCCAATGTCAACGCGTGTGCCAGCTTCGAAACCCTCCAAGGCATCGGTGACCATCGGCAAGAGACGATCCGGGTCCGAGCAGGCGTAGTACATCACGCGTTTGAACACGCGCCCGGCAAACAAAGTGGCTTCCTGCATTTGGAAGTCAGGGTGGAGAAAAGTGGAAGCCGAATCCTTGGTGAGATAGCGATGCTGCGCGTATTCCATGGGCACTTTTGTCGCACCAAGCCACCACACATTGAATGGGGCAGTGACAGATCCGGTCGGCGCGTTCCATATGCGAATGAGATTCGGATCGGGAAGCCCGGCCTTGAGGCTTACTACCTGTCCGTAGCCGGCATCGTCATCAACGACGCGGGGATCGCGCACGCGCGCCATCAGTTCCGCTTCGCTAACCGGCACCATCGCCAGTGTCGCAGCCTCGAGCGCTGCAGGACTCATCAACTTTATGGCCGGGTCGCGGTAATCCCGAATGGACTGGTCACCGTAGACATGCTGTACATTGAACGGCTCTAAAGAGGCAGGATCGTACCAGCCTTGCTCGACAGCGAACGAGATGAAGTTATCCGAGGCAACAAAATCCGGACTGCCTTCAATATCTATCGGAATGTCGCCAATGCCGCCGGGATAGAGCACGCGAACTTCGTCCGCGCCGAGCCGTTCCGCAATCCAAAGGCCTTGGCCGCCCGCGAATTCCCACACAATCCAGCCCTCGTGCGGATCGGCGATCAGATGTGAGTTGCCCCCGTAGGTAGCAAAGCCGTGCCGACCGATAAGCTCGCCGATCAGTTCTACCCCTTCGCGCGCAGTGCGAGCGCGTTCCATCACTAGGCGGGCAAGGTCCGAGTAGTGCAGACCGTGTTGCGGTACGGGCGTCATGTCGACCAGCTCTTGGCGGCTCGGCGCCCACACATCGCGCACCGCGACTTGATGTTCGTTCACGCCGCCATTGGTCAGCGGAGGGGGGAAGCCTTCGAAATTGGTATACGCCATGTGCACGTAGCGGAAAGTGCGCGCCACTTGCGGGATTTCGATCAGTTCCCCGGGAATGCCAGCATCCTGCGTTACTCCTACGATTACCGTCGCGCCGTCCGGATGATCGCGGGCGGGCACGATTTCCAACCAGTGGCTCGACACCTCTTCGCCAGCTCCGGCCACCATGACGCTCCCATCTTCGGTAAGCTCTCTGCCAACGTAAAAGGCATAGCTTGCTTGTGCCGTCCCGGTAGCAAGCAGGACGCCGATAACCAGCGCTGCAAACGCCGTGCGGGCGATCTGAAGGTGTCGGGCTATCACTCCATGGCTCGAAATCGTTTCCTCCTGTTGCCGTGCGCCAGATCAGGTTGCTGTGACGCGGCGTGCGGCTCCTTACAAGCTGCTTCCGCCGATCTTGTACGACACTTGCAAGAAGAAACGCCGGCCAACGGAATCGAACCACGAACTGTTGTAATAGGGATAGCTGGCGTGGGTCGGGTCTTCCACCGGATCACGGTCGAACAGATTGTTGATCGTAACAGACAAACGGATGCGGTCCGTCGCGTCGTACTGAGCCGACAGGTTGAACCAATAGCTTTCGTCGATCTTGTCGTCCCAGTTCCAATTGGTCATCGGGCCGAAGCGAATTCCGGTCAGCGTGGTGGTGAAGGCATCGTAGCTGTAAGTGACGTATGCTTTGCCTTTGTCGCGCGGAATTTCATAGCCATTGATCGGCACGAACTTATTCAGCACAGGATCGCCCGGATATTGCTGAATATCGTGATTGAAGACATAGGTGTAGCTGGCACCCACGGCAAGGTCGCCCGATTGGCCAAGAGAGAGTCGCCCATTGAGGGCGACGTCGATACCATCGGTCATCTCCTCCGCCACGTTGATCGGCACCACGTTCACCAGTCGCAACTCCCCCGCGGAGGCACCGCTTTCAAACCGTTGCACGCGTTCTAGCGCATCGACGCAGGTCGGCGTGGAGGCATCGACTGCGTTGCCTGCGAAATCGGTGCCCAAGCGACAATTCGCCTCGTCGATCAGCAGGCTGTTAATGTTGAGATTAAGCACCTGGTCTTCCATCGTCACGCGGAAATAGTCGACCGAGAGATCGAAATTGGAGCTGGGCGCGAAGACAAAACCAGCAGTGATGGACTCGGCGGTTTCGGGTAGCAGATTCCGGTTGCCGCTGCGTTCCCCGATAAAACTTTCGAATCTGGTGTTCACACAATCGGCGAGCGAGGGATCGGTCTGTTCTAGGCGGCAATTGTAGTAGTCCGCACCACCTGAATTGACCGTGCCTGGACCGCGATAGACATAATGCAGGTCTGGCGCGCGAAAGCCCGTGCCGATTGCGCCGCGAAAAAGCAATTCGCGAATGGGCCGGAATTCGACCCCGAGATTATAAGTGAATTCGCCAAAGCCGTTCCCGGCATAATTGAAATGGTCGTACCGGCCCGCCGCTGTGACATTGAGGATGTCGAAGACCGGTATGCGCACCTCGGCGCCTGCACCCCAATGGTCGCGAGTACCGCTACCATCGGAATCGCGGATGCCGACATAATATTGCGTCAACGCTTTGGGATCCGGATTTACGTCGTAGCCCGCATTGCCGCCTTCGATTACCGCAGCAAAGCCAACCGGTCCTGCGGGAAGATCGAACAGGTCGGCCGTGCTGATACTGGCTTGGACATTATTCACCCAGCTCGCCGGATGGTAGACGGTGTATTCCTGAATAGTTGCATATTCTTCCGGCGTCAGCGGCGTGAACAGCCGCTGCGGATCGGCATCGAATTGCTGGTAGCCGCTATCATTGTCCGGATTGTCGACCGGCTGGCCGAGGAAGAAATCGTTGCCCGCCTCGATCACTATTTCTGGCCACGCCATGCGCGAGCGGTAACCCGCGTGGTTGTAAAAGACCTCGTAATCCCAGACGCGCTCATCACCGAAACTGCCGCGAATGCCGGGCGTGATGTTGTATGTGTGCGATCGGTTGCGGATCATCCCATTGTCGAATCCGCCGACTTCCTCAGGCGTGAAGATGCGCTGCCAACCGTCAAGCTGGTCGAGCCAGTAGGTGTCGATCGGATCGAGGTTGTCTGGGTTGTAGAACAGTCCCTCTTCGTTCCCGTCCGGGGCGACGTAGTACCAAGTCTTGAACCCATTAAAGAGCTCCAGCTCGGAATAGCCGTACTGCGCATCGAGGAACAGTTCGGCATTGTTCGAAATCTCGTAATTTGCGCTTGCGTAGATAGTGGCCTGGTCGCGCTCAGATATGATGTGACCGTAGGAAATCGCCCTGTTCGAACCGCAGAAATATCCGTCGGTCGCAGCGTAGCCATTGTCGACATCGAAGCCGAAGCCGGCACGTGGTGCATAGAACGTTGTGCCTTCATTGGTGAAGCTGGCATTGGCGCAGGCATTCTCTCCCGGATCAATGTAGTAGGCGCCCGAATCGTATCGCAGGATATTGCGGGTGGCGAGCGGCACATTCGTTGTCGGATTGTCTTCAGTCGAATCTTGTAACTCCCGCTCGAAGCCCCAGAGCGGCATCTGCTTTTCATATTGCGCGCCGACCAGGAGGCGAAAGCCGCCTGATTCAAAGCCGGTCGTGCCGGTGATGCGGAAGCGCTCCCCACCGCCGCCTTCGGTCAGCCCGCCCTGCACATCTATGCGCGTTCCGTCGGGCTTCTGTTTGAGCTGGAAGTTCACGACACCCGAAATCGCGTCCGATCCATAGATAGCCGAGGCGGCGCCGCTCAGAATCTCCACCCGTTCGATCAACCCGATCGGAATGGACGAAATATCCGCGACATTGGTGTTGCCACCATAAGGCATCGGGAAATCGGCGATGCGGCGGCCATTGAGCAGAACCAGTGTATGGTTCGGCCCGAGCCCGCGCAGATCGACCTGCTGGGCACCGGGCGTAAACGTGTTGGCGCCGAAACTTTGTGTCGACTGCGTTTCGCCGTTGTTTTGCGTGACCGAAGCCATCAACTCGCCAACGTCTTGATAACCCTGGCGCAGAATATCTTCGGAATCGATTACCGTGATCGGGGCTGGACCCTCGATCTGCGAACGAGGAATGCGAGAGCCCAGCACGAGAATGCGGTCCTCTTCTTCCGTCTGTCGCGGTGTGACGGTTTCCTCCGGTTCATCCGGTTCCTGCCGGTCCTGCGATTGGGCGGCGCTGGTGGCCGCCAGCATGCTCGTTCCGGTTAATGCGGCGGCGGCGATCAAATGGCGCATCAATTCCCCCCCTTCGGACACGCTCGGCGTCCATGCGAATGATGCCGGAAGCCCACGTGGGACAACGGCTGTGATCCTGTCGGCGGCCCTCTCCGGGCTTCCGTTGCAATGCTGGTCACCTCGGCCAGGCGAGCGATAAGGCTGTGTTCCACAAGCCTCGCTACCGCCATCAACCGACTATAGGCGCGCAGGCTTCGATATTTTGTCGAATTTCTGCGTGTAAACGACAGATATTGTCGATATTAACGAACTATACGACGAAAAAACTGCGTCACGGGATCAGCATCGCACAGAACGGAATGGTACGCGCATGGGTCAAGGAGGCAGCCTCATTCGAACAGCGGAAGCGCTCCGCCAGTCTTCACAACACTCATGACCACACAGGTCTTGAAAGTCTTGATCGGGTGTCGGTCATAGAAGAAGTCACGCGTGAACTCCTCGTAGTCGTCCATGTCTCGGGCCACGACCGTGATGATGAAGTCGGCATCTCCGGTGATGTAGAAGCCTTGCGTGATCTGAGGGGTTCTGCGGATATCCTGCTTGAACCGGTCGATCACCGTGCGGTCCTCCCGGTCCAGCGTGACCATGACGAGCGCCATTATGTTGAAGCCGAGTGCGCGCGGGGAAACGATCGCCGCTTCGCGTTCTATGACGCCGTCGGCTCGCAGCCGTTTCAATCGCTTGAGCGCAGCGGTGGGCGAAAGCCCGCAGGCATCTGCCAGTTGATCCGCTGTCAGACGGGCATCCACCTGCACTGCCTCCAGCAGCCGCCGGTCAGTTGCATCTATGGGCTTCATTCTGCTCCACTCCCGCATTCTTACGAAGAAGTTTGTCGCTTTCGCTTCAAAAAAGACGATAATTTGTCCTACATATCTGCAAAATTACAGAAAGCCTAATCGCATCGAACGATCCCGATCCGCGGCCATGCACCGCCACGGTCGCCTACGCTGTTGTCCAGCAGAACAAAGAAGAGGAACGCCCACCGTGGGCTTGCAAAACAAGGAATCCCGTATGCGTTGGAAGTCTTCCATTCTTTCGGTTTTCACCTTTTTGCTGACTGGTCTCGCAGGAAGCTTTACCGAGGCCGTCAACGCTCAGGCGGATGCGGGCTATGCCTACTATGTCGCCGGCAACCCGGATGCCGATACGCCGAGCCATACCTCGCTTGGCCTGATGCTGATCGGTGGATCGGACTGGAGTCCCGAGGCCTGGCGCTGGTTCGCGCGCAAGGCGGGCAACGGCCACATAGTGATTCTGCGCGCATCGCAGGATGGCAGCGACGGTGAATGGCTGCTGAACAATATTGGCGGCATCCAATCCGTGCAAACTCTGGTCTTTTCATCGCGCGATGCCGCGTTCGATCCTTGGGTGCAGGGCATCCTTGGCGATGCCGATGGGATCTTCATCGCGGGCGGCGACCAATCCAACTATGTGCGGTTCTGGAAAGACACGCCAGTTGCCGAAGCGATCAACACCCACGTTGAAATGGGTCGCCCGGTTGGAGGCACCAGCGCCGGCCTCGCGATCCTTGGAGGTGCCGGTTACGGCGCGATGGCGCATGAGGCGGTGGACACGGCGGAAGCGCTGGCAGATCCGATGGGAGAAAAGGTTACGCTGGTGAGCGATTTTCTTGCCATGCCGTTCCTGCGGCAGGTCATCACCGACACGCACTTAACCGAACGCAATCGCCTCGGCCGGTTGGTAGCATTCGTAGCCCAGGCACGCCATTCCGGGATGGAGGAAGCGATCGGGCTTGGGGTGGATGAGGATACCGCTCTTTGTATCGATGCCGATGGCAGCGCGCGGCTGTTCAGCACCAGCGACGGCCATGCCTGGTTGGTTCAGCCCGAAGGCATGCCCGGCTTCGCCGCCGACGGCTCGCTAGAATGGGAAGCGGTACGGGTGACCGGAATCGGTCCGCGCAGCATGTTGGAACTCAAGGATATGAGCGTGACCGATCCCGCTTTCGAGGGCATCGCTACGACAACACGAGGCGCACTTTTCGACGTGCCCTCAGACGGGCCGCAATGGTCGATAGCGATCCATGGCGGATCGGGCGTGATCGAGCGCGGGAACCTGACGCCTGAAATGGACGAGGCCTATCGTTCAAGCCTGCAACAGGCATTGAAGGCAGGATCACATGTCCTTGGAGTTGGGGGTACAAGCCTCGATGCTGTCGAAGCGACCTTGCGCGTGATGGAAGATGATCCCTTGTTCAATGCCGGGCGCGGGGCGGTATTCGATGCCGAAGGCCGCAATCAGCTCGATGCTTCCATCATGGATGGCGACAGCCTGAAGGCCGGCGCGGTTGCGGGACTTGGCACGACGCGGCATCCGGTCACCCTCGCTCGCGCAGTGATGGAGAATTCCCGGCACGTCATGTTCTCCGGCAAAGGTGCGGACCGGTTCGCACGCGAGCAGGATATCGAACAGGTCGATCCCTTCTATTTCCGAACCGAACATCGCTGGCAACAGCATCTGGAATGGAAAGCCGGCAATGTTGCAGCCATCGATCCCGCGCATCGGTTCGGCACGGTAGGTGCTGTTGCGCTAGACCGTGACGGAAACCTAGCTGCAGCCACCTCGACCGGCGGGCTGACCGGCAAGCGATGGGGCCGCATCGGCGATTCTCCGATTATCGGTGCCGGCACCTATGCGGCAAATGGCCGCTGCGCGGTCTCGGGCACCGGAACTGGCGAGTATTTCATCCGCGAGAACGCTGCCCGCCAGGTGTGCGACCGCGTGGCATGGAATGGCGAGGCGATCGGCGAAGCTGCCGTGAACACGATCGGTCAAATCGGCGCGCTGGGCGGGGATGGCGGATTGATCGCTATCGACGGCAATGGCCGGCCAGCTTTCGCCATGAACACCGAGGGAATGTATCGCGGTTCCGCCTCCAGCGATCACGACCCGCAGGTCGCGATCTATGCCGACGAGACGATCCCCGGCGACGAATGATTCACGTCGCATCCGCACCGAGAACGACTATCGACAACTCCAAAGGACCCCGCAATGAGCATTGTCAGCCAGAATATTTCCACCCAAGCGGTATGGGCGGGCGAGGAAAAACCGCTTGCCTTCGGTGCCGCGCAGGTGCCGATCGTGCAAAGCGCGCCGTTTGCCTATGACGATATCGATGAATGGGCGAATGTCGCGTTCGGCAAAGCGGAAGGCTACATCTATTCGCGCAACACCAACCCTACGGTCGGCGTGTTCGAGGAGAAATGCCGCATTCTAGAAGGCGGCGAAAAAGCAATCGCCTTCGCCAGCGGTATGGCAGCGATTTCTAACACATTGCTGTCCCTGCTGTCGCCTGGCGACCGGGTGGTGTCGATCAAGGACAGCTATGGCGGAACAAGCCGTATTTTCATGGATGTGCTGCCGCGCATGGGGATCGAGGTGGATTTGGTGGAAACCAGCGATGCCGATGCCATCGATGCAGCAATCGCCAAGGGGTGCAAGCTCGTCTACCTCGAAACGCCGACCAACCCAATGCTCAAGATCATCGATCTTGCCCGCGCCATTTCAGCCGCCCACGCCAACGACGCCATAGCGGTTGTCGACAACACCTTTGCCACGCCGATCAATCAGCGTCCGATCGAATTCGGCGCCGATCTGGTTGTGCATTCGGCGACGAAATATCTGGGCGGTCATGACGATGCGATGGGCGGCGTGCTGATCGGCCGGAAGGATCTTGTCTCCATCGTCTTCGAGCATCGCGAGATTTGTGGCGCGGTGCTGTCGGCGTTTTCCGCGTACCTCCTGCTTCGCGGCATGAAGACGCTCGACCTGCGAGTGCGCAAGCAGAACGAAACCGGAATGGCCGTGGCGCGTTTCCTCAACGCCCATTCCAAGGTCTCGTCCGTGTTCTATCCGGGTCTGGAGGACCACGACAAGCATGGCATCGCAAAGCGACAGATGTCGGGGTTCGGAGGAATGCTAAGCTTCTCGGTCGATGGCGATTTCGATGCGCTCAAGTGCTTTGTCGAACAGTTGGATTTTGTCCATCGGGCCGCCAGCCTCGGTTCGGTCAACACACTTATCGGCCCGCCTTCGGTTACCAGCCATGTCGAATGCACGGCAGAACAGCGCGCCGAACTGGGCATATCGGAGACACTATTGCGCTATTCTTGCGGAATAGAGGACGCCGACGACCTGATCGCTCAGCTGGAGCGGGCGCTGACTTTTATTCAACCGACGACCTCTTTTTCAGGCATTAGCAAGGATCGGTGAACCACGCGAACAGAACTTGTCCCGTTAAGACTGGCTGCTGCCGGGCTGTTGGCGAAATGACTGCTTTGTCAACAAATCCCTTCTATAGCAGACGCTCTACCGAGGGCCTGAGGGTTAGAGGGGGAATTCCTGGACCGTTTGCGCGTCCGTACGAAGCGGTCGGAAGTCTCGCCATCGTGCTGCTCGCGGTTAATCGGCCAGATATGCTCGCCAGATGCGCTTGCCGATCCGGTCGTAACGAACCATCGCATCGATCAGGCAGGCCAAGCCGTCGGAAGGGCAGAGCGCTTCTGGCAGCAGCGGATCCCGCGTAATTTGCCGGATTGCCTGACGGCCCAGCTTCAGCGTCTCTCCAGCGGCAGCGGCCAGGTCCATATCTTCCACAGCATGAGCACTGCGATCCAGATTTTCGGAGAGTTCCAGATGGGCGGCGCGCAGCGCATCGCCTTGCCAGAGCGAACGGTATGCCGCCGCGCGATCTGAATCCAGTTCGCGGGCCTCGATCAGGAAAAGCGAAGGCACGGCATTAAGACCGGCGAGGCGTTGGCGGGCAGCATTGGCACCTCCTGCCAAATTGTCCGGGCGAGCCCAGATGTTGGTCTCGGCTTCGGCAAAGCCTTCAAGTTCGAGCGCTCGTAACGTCCTGCGCCACGAAGTGCGGTCAGCGCGCTCCTGGGGACCGGCAATGGCGAGCAGCCAATGTCCGTGCCATTCATTGCGGCTGCTCAGTCTCGCCCGCCAACCTAGGATACGCCGCTGGAGCGGCTCCGCATTGGGACCGATGGCGTAACGCCCGCGGGCGATTGGATGCACGCGGCCTTCGGCTTTCAATCGTGTAAGAGCAGTGCGGATGCCAGAAGCCTCGATACCGAGCGCCGCCCCGGCACGGACGAGTTCGGCGACCGAGAAGGCCGGCGGATCACCCGTATCGAACAAGTCGAGAATCACGGTTCTCGCACTCATCACCTTTTCGCCGGTCTCGGTGGTTAGCATATTGCTAGGTTCGTCCAGATGTGACAGATTGTGCAACAATTAACTAGGGAGGCTTGGATGTTGCCACTCGAAGGCATCACGGTAATCGATCTGACCAGCGTTGTCGCCGGTCCCCTCGCCACGCAAATTCTGGCTCAACAGGGTGCCCGTGTGTGGAAGATCGAACCGCCGGAAGGCGACCGTTCGCGCTTTCTCGGCGCCGTTGCGTCTCCGGGTTTCAGTTCAACCCATGTCGCACTCAATGCCGACAAGCAGTCGATCGCGATTGATCTTGCATGCCCCGAGGGAAAAGCGCTGCTGCGCCGGCTCGTGCCCGAGGCCGACCTTCTGATCCACAATTTCCGTCCAGGCGTGATGGAGCGGATGGCGCTTGGTGTCGACGCCCTTAAAGCGCTTCGTGCGGATCTCGTCATTGCGCGGATCAGCGGGTTCGGACCGGATGGGCCAATGAGCGCCGTGCGTGCCTACGATCCCATCGTCCAGGCCGAATCGGGGATGGTGACCTGGACTAGCGAAGGCCCCATGCTCGCGCCTCAGTGGATCTGCGACAAGAATGCCGGGCTCTATGCTGCGCAGGCCGCCACTGCGGCGCTTTTCGCCCGTGAACGCAGCGGGAAAGGAGCGGTGATCGACATCTCGATGCTCGAAGCTGCAGTCGCCTATGGCTGGATCGACCTCCATGGCGACCTCGCCTTTCCCGAAAGTGAGTCGCGCATGCCCGACATCGCCTCGGTCTATCGACCCTGGGCCACTGCCGATGGCTGGATCGTCGTGGTCATGTTGTCGCAAGCCGAGTTCGAGGGCTGGTCTCATGCGATCGACGCGCCCGACCTGCTGGCCGATCCGCGCTTTGCCGACATGACCAGAAGGTTTCTCAACTGGAGCGACCTGCGCGCTTTTTCGGCTCCGCATATCGCCGAGCTTTCGACCGAGGAGGCGGTGCAGCGTCTGGCCGACGAGGGGGTGCCGTGCGGCGTCGTCAATCGTTCCGCCTCGCTGCTCGGTCACCCCCAGGTCGACCATGACGATTTCGTGACATTGACCCGGCATCCGCAGGCAGGCGGCGTTCGCCGCACCCGCGCAGTGGCAAGGTTCGATGACGCGCGACCGGACCTCGACACCCATGCACCTTGCGTGGGAGAGCATAGCCGTGCCGTCCTCAGCGATGCCGGGCTGGCGCCCGAAGAGATCTCCGCGGCCTTCGAAAGCGGCGCCGCCCACGGACCACGGGAAACGACATAATGGACTTCCAGACCTTATCTTATGCGACCGAAACCCGCGTCGCGACGATCACGCTCAACCGGCCGGAACATTTCAATGCGATCGCACACAGCATGCCGCGAGAAATTCGTACTGCCGTCGAAATGGCAGAGACCGATCCCGACGTTCACGTCATCATCGTGCGTGGTGCAGGACCGGGCTTTTGTGGCGGTTACGATCTCAAGCATTACGCCGAGCGCAAGGGCGCTATCAGCGGGTCGCAGGACATGCCGTGGGACCCGACGCTCGATTTCCAGATGATGTGGCGCAACACGCAGGATTTCATGGCGCTGTGGCGGGCGACAAAGCCTACGATCGCGCGGGTACATGGCTCTGCGGTCGCGGGCGGCTCCGACATCGCCCTGTGCTGCGATTTCCTGATAATGGCCGAAGATGCGCGCATCGGTTATCCTCCCGCGCGTGTCTGGGGTGTGCCGACTCCGGCGATGTGGGTCTATCGTCTGGGCCCGCAAATGGCGAAACGGATGATGATGACCGGCGATCTGATCGATGGGCGCGAGGCGGTGCGCATAGGTCTTGCGCTGGAGGCTGTGCCTGAGACGGAGCTCGACGAGGCGGTCGAACGGCTGGCGGGCCGCCTACGCGGTGTGCCGAAGAACCAGTTGATGATGACCAAGACCGTCGTCAATCAGGCCTATGACAATATGGGCCTCAACAATACGCAGATGTTCGCCACGCTGTTCGACGGCGTCTCGCGCCATTCGCCCGAGGGCATCTGGTTCCGTGAACGTGCGCAGGAAGTTGGCTTCAAGCAGGCAGTAGCCGAGCGAGACAGCGGCGACCCGATCGCAAGTCAGGTGTCGAAGCGCCTGCCGACCGAAGAGTGAGGAGAGATACGGTGACCCCGATCCAGCCGATCGAACAGCTCGACACGCACGAAGTGTTCAACCAGCCGCGACCCCTCGAAGATGTGAATCTCTTTAGTGGCGATCGCGCGCTTGCAGACGCGGTGGCACACGCCGCCGCAAGCGAACATGCAGACCGCCTCACGACACTCGGTGAACGCTGCGGATCGGCGGAGGTGATCGAATGGGGTGTAGAGGCGAACCGGAACCCGCCGGTACTCGAAAATTTCGACCGCTACGGTCACCGCGTCGACGAGGTGCGCTTCCATCCGGCCTATCACGAACTGATGCGGCTGGGTCTCGATAGCGGCTTCGCGGCATCGGGGTGGGACGAAAGCACGAGCGGCCATGCCCTCCACGCGGCGATCCTGTTCCTTACCGGGCAGGCCGATTCGGGGACCAACTGCCCGATGACGATGACCTACGCCGCGGTCCCTGCGCTACGCGCCGAGGCCACGGTCGCCGACACCTGGGTGCCGCGTATCCTCGTCGGCCGCTACGATTCTGCCTGTCGCCCGGCGGAAGAGAAAGCGGGCGTCACCATCGGCATGGCAATGACCGAAAAGCAGGGCGGAAGCGACGTGCGGGCGAACACGACGCGCGCCGTCCCTGCCGGCGAGGAAGGCTGGTACAGCCTCAAGGGTCATAAATGGTTCTGTTCGGCACCGATGTGCGATGCTTTCCTGACGCTCGCTTATGCCGAGGGAGGTCTGACATGCTTTCTCGTTCCACGCTGGCTCCCTGACGGGACGCGCAATACGGGGTTCCGCGTCATGCGCCTTAAAGACAAGTTGGGGGATCGCTCGAACGCCTCGTCGGAGATCGAATATCACGATGCGCTCGCGCAGCGTCTGGGGCCCGAGGGGCGTGGAGTCGCAACGATCATCCAGATGGTTCAGCACACGCGTCTCGATTGCGTAATCGGATCGGCGCAGCAGATGCGCGGCGCGCTCGCGCAGGCTCTGTGGCACACTGCGAACCGCTCGGCATTCCAGAAGCGGTTGATCGATCAGCCGGCGATGGCGGCTTTGCTCGCGGACCTCGCGGTTGAAAGCGAAGCGGCGACGGCGCTCGGCTTCCGGCTAGCTCAAGCGTTCGATGAGAGCGATCCTGTCGCGCGCTTGCTGACCCCGATCGCAAAATACTGGGTGTGCAAGCGCGCGCCGGAAATGGTCTACGAGGCGATGGAGGCGCATGGGGGCGCTGGTTACGTCGAGGCGGGACCAATGCCGCGCCTCTTCCGGCAATCTCCGCTCAACGCAATCTGGGAAGGATCGGGCAATGTCATCGCGCTCGACGTCCTGCGCGCCATGGCGCGGGAGCCCGACGGGATGAACGCGCTACGTGCCTTCTTCGAGGCCCAGCGCGGCCGCAATGCTGCCTATGACGCCTGGATCGATGCGATCGACTTCAACAAGGTGCAAGAAGGCACGGCGCGGTTGCTGGTCGAACGGCTGGCGCTCGCGGCGCAAGCGGCGGTGCTGCTTGGGCAGGATATCCCGATGGCCGAAGCTTTTTGCCGCCTGCGGCTCGAACCACGCGGTAATGCCTATGGCGCGTTCGATGCCGCGATCGACGTGCGCGCGATCATCGACCGTGCAATGCCTTCGGCATGAGCGTCCAGGTCACAGACGAGAGTGCCGTTCGCACCGTTACTATCGACAGGCCCGAATGCCGCAATGCCATCGATCCAGCGACTGCCGATGCATTGCGTCAGGTGTTCACCGATTTCGAGGCCGACGATAGCGTAGCGGCTGCGGTTTTGACCGGCGCGGGCGGGCAGTTCTGCGCCGGCTTCGATCTCAAGGCGGTGGGAAAGGGCAACGACGGCTATGAGCCGGAAGGCGTCGGGCCGATGGGGCCGACGCGGATGCTGGTGTCGAAACCCGTGATCGCAGCGGTCGAGGGCTATGCGGTTGCCGGTGGACTCGAACTTGCATTGTGGTGCGACCTGCGGGTCGCCTCATACAGCGCAGTGTTCGGGGTCTTTTGCCGCCGCTGGGGTGTGCCATTGATCGACGGTGGCACGGTCCGTCTGCCGCGTGTGGTTGGGCAGGGACGGGCGCTTGACATGATCCTGACCGGACGCCCGGTCGATGCCGACGAAGCGCTAGCGATGGGGCTTGCAAACCGCGTCGTCGAAGAAGGCGGTGCGCTCAACGCAGCCCAGACACTCGCAGCGGAAATCGTGCGTTTTCCCTCGCAGTGCATGCGGACCGATCGCATGTCGGCCTATCGCCAGTGGGATTTTGACCTCGCCGAGGCATTGCGCTTCGAGGGGCGCGAAGGAGCAAAACCGTTGCGCGCCGAAGCAATGGCAGGGGCAAGCCGCTTTGTGGGTGGTGCAGGACGCGGTGGCCGGTTCGATTGAGCAAACGCTGAATACGAGGCGCATGATGTTGCGCCGGGGTGCGATCGCCATAGAGGCCTTCGTAGGGATCGACTGTACATAGACCAGCAGTGTTCCTTTGGCTGCACCATTTTTGGGGGTCATCTGCCAGGTTAATGCTTCCTTGCTTAAGGGTTGCCATGCAAAATGACGCTAAAGCGGCGCAGTCACCAACAAACGGAATGTCCGAAGTTGATCGTATTGTGTTGAGAAACTCCGCGACCAATGCTCCTAGCCAATATAAAAGCGCGGACTGGGCTCCAGACATAGCAATGATTCACCGAATTGCGCTTTGATGAGTCATCATTGCGACAAATTGTCATCTGCTCTGTAGAGTATGAGTTTTTCAATAAAATGGGCCGAGAGCGGTCAGTCCGGTCTTAGTTCGCTGCGGGTGCAGAGCTGCCATTTTCCTCACGGCCTATTTCAGAAATTGCCCCACCGCGCCATCACAGCACATGGTTGATATCGTCACTTTCGAGGACAGACAAGCTTACAGCAGTTAAGAGCGACAAAGCCTACATGACCTGCTCCCCGGAGAAGTGGTCCATTTTGAGAAATAGGATTTCGGCTATTCACGGCTTGAAAGAAGCGGAGAATAGCACGGAAAATATGCATGCCAGAACAAATTATCGGGATGCTGCGCGAGGCTGAAGTGCGGCTGTCGCAAGGAGAAAAGGTCGGTGCGATTGTCCGATCGCTAGGCGTATCGGAGCAGGGAGGTGGCCCTCCTTCTTGGACAGGTTGGCGGCGAACTTAAGCTAATCCCGGGGTGATTATGCCGCCATTTTGATTATCAGATCGTGGGGGCATGTCCCCCACAATCTGTTTCGCTGATCCACCCACAGGCCTCTGTCGGGGTTTGCCCTGCCAGACCCGAGTGCAGTCGTTACGTGTTGTAATAGGTGATCCACCTGGCAAGGCCAGTTCGTAGCTCGGAACCGGTTTCGAAGGCATGCCGGTAGACGCATTCGTACTTGAGAGATCGCCACAGCCTTTCAATGATGAGATTATCCATCCACCGGCCTCGGACGTCCATGCTGATCCGCACCTCGGCATCCCGCAGCACGCGGGTGAACGCCAGCGATGTGAACTGGCTGCCCTGATCGGTGTTGAAGATCTCGGGACGGCCGAAGCGCGCCATTACTTCCTCCGGAGCCGCCACGCGAGAACCTTGCGGGTTACCCAGTCCATCACCGCAACGAGATATAAGAAGCCTCGGCGCATCGGGATATAGGTCACGTCGGCGCAGCACGCCTGGTCTGGCCTGTCGATCATCAGCTTGCGCAGCAGATATGGATAGATCCGATGCTATGGGTGAGGATCACTCGTGCGCGGTCGCTGGTCAATGGGCGACAGACCCATTTTGCCCATCAGCCGTCGCACACGCCGTCGGCCGCCATCGTGGCCCTCACGACGCAGATGCCGAACCATCTGGCGACTGCCAAACCATGGATAGTCCAGGACCACCGCGTCGATCACCTGCAACAGCGCCAGCGTCTCTTCGGTCTCCGGCACCGGCGCATAATAATAATAGGATGAGCGGCTGCTCGAGAGCAGACGGCATTGTGCCGCAATCAACAGGCGGTGGTGAGCAGGTTCGATCATGGATCGCTTCCGTGCCACGCTAATCGAGCGCAGACTTTGGCTAAAAAATCGTGTTCGACGACCGTTGGCCGATCTTGGCGTGAAGCTTTTTCACATCCGCCTCGCTGGCCGCCTCCGCCGCATCTCCTGGTCCGGAGAATGCCCCCGCCAATTCCGCGACTGCCTGGGCTTCCACGGCGCGATCATCGTGTGGTGAATGCCTTGCTTCGCGGCCAATTCCGCCAGCGTCAGATCACCCCGGATTGCCTCCAGCGCCACCTTCGCCTTTAAATCCGCGCTGTAGCGCTTTCTCGTCTTCTTCATTTCCCGCCCATTCCTTCAGACCGGGATTAGCTTAACACCCTGTCCGAATTTCCGGGACCACCTCAGTCACCAATTGTCGCACGACGCCCGTCATCTCGAAAGACTGAGCCTGCGCGACCGAATTGAACCAATCCGACCGCGCACTTGATGTTTGCGCCGGAAAATCCGACATCGTTTGCCATGACACTGCCGGAACCGCACGAAACAAGCGCGCTTGAGCATTCAAGCTTCCTGCTGTTCCTCGCAGTCGTCTCGATCCTGTTCGTGTGGGTCGCATGGCCATTTGCCGGCCCGGTCCTGTGGGCCGCGCTCGCAGCGATCATGTTTCAGCCGCTCTACAAATGGTCGGTGAAGCTGACCCGCGGGCGGCGCAATCCTGCGGCGCTTCTTTCGCTTATCATCATCTTCGTTGCGGTCCTGCTGCCCGCTTTGTGGATCGGTTCAATCGTGGTCCAGGAGACGATCGCGATCGTGAACACTCTTCGCGAAAATCCGATCGATATTGCGCTGCTGGTCGACCAGATCGTCACCGTGCTGCCTGATTCACTTCAACGAATAGCGGCGGAGAATGGCTGGACCAACGTCTCGCTGCTTCAGGAGCGGCTCGAAGTCTTTATCGGCGACAGCGCGGGCGTCATCGCGCAGGAGGCGGTCGCCATCGGCAGCGGCGCCCTGGGTTTTATTCTCAGCTTCGGCATCGGCCTTTACGTCCTATTCTTTCTGCTGCGCGACGGATCGCGGATTGGCGAGACGATCCTGCATTCCGCACCGCTTGAGCGCGACATCGCCGACCGGCTCGCAGTGCGCTTTCTCGGCATCGTGCGCGCAGTCATCAAGGGATCCGGCGTGATCGGCATCGTGCAAGGGGCGCTCGGCGCTCTGATGATGACGGTGGTGGGGGTCTCCTCAGCGCTGCTTCTAGGCGTTCTGATGGCCATCCTCGCGCTGATCCCCGCCGTCGGAACCGCGCTCGTCTGGGCGCCAGTCGGACTTTACCTGCTGCTGACCGGAGAGGTTTGGCAGGGCGTCTTTGTTCTTCTGGTTGGCGGCGTGATCATTTCCTCGGTCGACAATGTGTTGCGCCCGATCCTTGTAGGACGCGACACCGGCATCCCCGACTGGATCGTGCTCGTCACCACGCTCGGCGGGATCGCTCTCGCGGGCATTTCGGGTATCGTCATCGGTCCGCTGGTCGCCGGCCTGTTCCTGGCAAGCTGGTCGATCCTGCAGGAACAGCGCGCCGCCAGCGAAGCGGATGCGAGCCGCTACCGCCCGCGGGTGGACAAGGATGGCAAGGCGCGCGAGCAATCACCGGACGAAACCGAACCGCCGCGCGCCGCGCGCGACTTCGAACGGGCCTGATCCGATGCATTCGATGGTAGAACCGGGTAGCCAGGCCGAACAGGTCGGACGGCTGGTGCTCGCCGTCATCCTCGTGCTCGTCCTGCCCTCGCTGCCATTTGGCACCTATCTCATCTATCCCTTCGTCATCCTGACCACCTGGTTCCACGAAATGGGTCACGGCCTGACCGCGCTGCTTCTGGGACAGGATTTTGAGCGGTTGATGATCTTCGCCGACGGGTCGGGCGTTGCCGAAAGCTACGTTGCCGCCAGCGGGTCACCCATCATACGCGCCGTGATCGCCGCGGGAGGACCGATCGCGCCAGTGCTCGCCGGAGCCGCGCTGATCGTGGCCAGCGCGCATGAGAAAGTATGGCGTCCGGCCTTGTGGGCTATGGCCGGGGCGATTTTCGTGTCCGTGATCGTCTATGTCCGCTCGCCGGTCGGCTTTGCGGTCCTTCCGCTGGTCGCTGCGGGACTCGCTCTGATTGCGTGGCGCGCCTCGGGCGTCTGGGTACGTTTCGTGTTGCAGTTTCTCGGCGTGCTCGGCGCGATGAGCATGCTACGCGATTTCAACTACCTGTTTACCGAGCGCGCAACAATCGGTGGGCGAACGCAACTGTCGGATACGGGCCAGATCGAAGCGGCACTGCTGCTGCCGCATTGGGTGTGGGCTGTGATGATTTTGGCGATATCCGCGATCATCACGGGTGCGAGCCTCAAATACGCACTATCGGATAAACGCCAGCTTCGCCGCGACCAGAAGCTGCCGCCAAACGTGCTGCAGTTTCGCCGCACGCCGCGCGATCGCTAGCCTTATGCGTCTTCCGCCGCGATCAAGGCCTGCGCCTGCGCTTCGAGCACCTTGTAGCGCTCGTAGTCCGGGCGATGCTTGCGCAGGAACGTCGCGATGTGCGCGAGATCCTGACCGAAGCTGTCGCCCGGCATGAACGGTTCGCTGAAGCCCAGCCGGTGCGCCTCGGGATCGACCCAGGTGATGACGATCGGAAGCTTCGCCGCCCGTGCGATATGCCAGAAACCCGAGCGCCATTCACCCTTGCTCTTGCGCGTCCCTTCGGGCGCCATGACGAGGGCGAGCTTGTCCCGCCGCTCGAACTCGGCCGCGACCTGTTCGACATAATTGGCCCGTTTGGAGCGGTCCACCGGCACACCGCCCATGTCGTACATGAAGTTGCCCATTATTCCTTCGAATAGGGTATGCTTGCCCATGAAGCCCGCTTTCACCCCGCGCTTGGCCGTGGCGCCCAGGAAGAACACGAAGTCCCAGTTAGAGGAATGCGGCGATCCGACGATGAGGTATTTGTCGATATCGGGCAGCGCCCCGGTCACCACGCGCCAGCCCTTCACGCGGTAGATGCCCAGTATGATCCGCCGCACGATGCGCGACAGGATGGTGGGATTTCTCTCTCGGCGCTCAGACAACAGCGCCTCCGGATCGTGCGGGACTTTTGCCGAGGATCATCACATCCGGAACACGCCGAACGCAGGCCGCTCGGCAATCGGCGCTTCCAATGTCGCAGCGAAGGCCAGCCCCAGCACATCGCGGGTCTGCACCGGGTCGATCACGCCGTCGTCCCACAGCCGCGCGGTGGCGTAATAGGGGTTGCCCTCATCCTCATATTTCTGGCGGATCGGGGCTTTGAAAGCTTCGGCTTCCTCCTCGCTCCAGCTGTCGGCGTCGCGATGAACGGTGGCGAGAACGCTCGCGGCCTGTTCTCCGCCCATGACGCTGATTCGGGCATTGGGCCAGGTGAACAGGAAGCGCGGGGAGTAGGCGCGGCCCGCCATGCCGTAATTGCCCGCGCCAAAGCTGCCGCCGATCACGACGGTGATCTTGGGCACGCTCGCGGTGGCGACTGCCGTCACCAGTTTCGCACCATGCTTGGCGATGCCCTCCGCCTCGTATTTCCCACCGACCATGAAGCCTGAGATGTTCTGCAGGAACAGAAGCGGAATGCGGCGCTGGCACGCAAGCTCGATGAAGTGCGCGCCCTTTTGTGCGGACTCGCTGAACAGCACGCCATTGTTGGCGAGGATCGCAACCGGCATGCCCCAGATATGCGCGAAGCCGCAGACCAGGGTAGAGCCGTATTGCGCCTTGAATTCGTGGAACTCGCTGCCATCGACCAACCGCGCGATCACCTCGTGCACGTCATAGGGTGCGCGCACGTCGTCGGGGACGATGGCATAGAGGTCGTCGGCATCGAATTTGGGCGGCCGCGGGTCTTTTAGCCCGATGTCCTGTGCCGCACCGAAATTTTCACCCAGATGGCTGACGATATCGCGCACGATGGTGAGCGCGTGCTCATCATTCTCGGCCAAGTGATCGACCACACCCGATTTCTTTGCGTGAAGGTCGCCGCCGCCAAGATCCTCGGCGCTGATCTCCTCGCCCGTCGCCGCCTTCACCAACGGCGGCCCGGCAAGGAAGATGGTGCCTTGATTGCGCACGATCACCGTCTCATCTGACATGGCCGGGACATAGGCCCCGCCCGCGGTGCAGCTGCCCATCACGCAGGCGATTTGCGGAATGCCAAGCGCGGACATGTTCGCCTGATTGAAGAAGATGCGCCCGAAATGGTCGCGGTCCGGGAAGACCTCGGCCTGATGCGGCAGGTTCGCCCCGCCGCTATCGACGAGGTAGATGCAAGGCAGGCGGTTCTCCTGCGCGATCTCCTGCGCGCGCAGATGCTTCTTGACCGTCATCGGGTAATAGGTGCCGCCCTTCACAGTCGCATCGTTGCACACGATCATCACCTGACGGCCGGAAACCCGCCCGATCCCGCAGATCAGCGAGGCGCCATTGATATCGCCTTCATACATGCCGTTCGCGGCCAGCTGCCCGATTTCGAGAAAAGGCGATCCGGGATCGAGCAGCCGTTCGACCCGCTCCCGCGGAAGCAGCTTGCCACGCGACACATGGCGTTCGCGACTGCGCTCAGGCCCTCCAAGCGCAGCCTGTGCGACGGTCGAGCGCAGGTCTTCGGCGAGCGCCTTGTTATGCGCAAAGCGCGCCTTTGCCTCGGGGCTTTCGCGGTCGAGTTTGGAAGTGAGGACGGGTGCGGTCACGATGTGGCCTCTTCGGTTTGCGGTTCGTCATCGCCATCCGAAGCGAAGAGGTAGCGATACACGCCAAACACATTGATCACGAACAGGCCAACATTCTGCCATCCGACCGCTTGCCCTTCATCATTGAGAAATCCCCATGCAACGAGTGCGATCGAACTCGTCACGAAAATAACAAAGCCCCACCCGGTAAAGCGCGTGCTGCGATTGAGCGACACCATGAAAGCAGCAAGCAATCCCGCCCCTGCGCCGTAATATTGCAGGATGTTGAGGATGGTTTCGCTCATACTTGTTCCTCTGGAAGGTCTTGAAATGCGACGACGAAAACGAAGATGGCAAAAGCCGATTGTAGAGCGAGGCCAAAATAGAATTGCTCATACCCCGAGATAAACGCCGTGTAGCCGTTCACCAGAACGTTCGAAGCCATGATCGCGCACCCAAGCAGTATTGCGACACGTTCTCGCACCCAGATTAGCAATGCCGCCAACGGATCGAAGAACACTAGGCTCGTCCAGTAAATGTTCCACGGAAGCGGTCGAAAATCATAAGGCAGCCAGCCGCCATGCCAGATGTCGAGCGCGTGAGTGGTCGTGCCGATGAGAAACCCGATACTCCAGATCGCCTTCGCAGCGATAGGCACGCCGGACACGGCTCACCCCGCCGCCCCGATCAGCTCGCGACCGATCAGCATCCGCCTGATCTCGTTGGTTCCCGCGCCGATATCCAGCAGCTTGGCATCGCGCATGTAGCGCTCAACCGGCCAGTCAAGCGTGTAACCCGCCCCGCCCAGCGCCTGAACGCTTTCTGCAGCGACCCGGAACGCGTTTTCGCTGGCGAGCAGGATTACGCCCGCCGCGTCGAAGCGGGTGGTCTGATCCGCATCGCATGCTTTCGCCACCGCATAGGTGTAGGCCCGCGCGGATTGCAGTGCGACATACATGTCGGCGATCTTGGCCTGCATGATCTGGAACGATCCGATGGGCTTTCCGAATTGCTTGCGTTCGCGAAGATAGGGGATGACCGTGTCGAGGCAGGCCTGCATGATGCCGAGCTGCAATCCGGCGAGCACCACGCGCTCATAATCCAGCCCGCTCATCAAGACGCCAACGCCGCCATTCACCGGGCCCATCACGCGATCCTCGCCGATGTGGCAATCGTCGAATACGAGCTCTGCGGTGGGCGATCCCTTCATGCCGACCTTTTCAATCTTCTGGCCGATCGAGAAGCCTTCGTCGTCCTTCTCGATCAGGAAGGCGGTAATGCCGCGCGATCCGGCGCTGCCATCGGTCTTGGCATAGACCACCAAAGTGTCGGCCTCGGGCGCGTTGGTGATCCAGAACTTGGTGCCGTTGAGCACATAGCCGCCCTGCACCGCCTCGGCCTTAAGCTTCATTGAAACGACGTCCGACCCGGCATTCGCCTCACTCATTGCAAGGCTGCCGACATGCTCGCCGGAGATCAGGCCGGGCAGGTATTTCGCCTTCTGCTCGTCATTGCCCCAACGGCGGATCTGGTTGAGGCACAAATTGGAATGCGCGCCGTAGGAGAGGCCAACGCTTGCCGATGCGCGTGACACTTCCTCGACCGCGATGACGTGTTCGAGATAGCCGAGGCCTAAACCGCCATGCTCCTCCTCGACTGTGATACCGTGCAGGCCCAGCTCGCCCATTGGCTCCCATAATTCGCGCGGAAACCAGTCCTCGCGGTCCACCTTTTCGGCAAGCGGCTGGATCTGTTCGTCGGCGAACCGGCCAACGCTTTCACGGATCATATCGGCGCTTTCGCCGAGCTGGAAATCGAAATCGGGAGTGGCGCGCATATCGGTCTTTCGCAAGAGGTAACGCGGGACGGACATATTGGCCGCACATCCGCATCGCTGAAGATTTGGTGCGCGCCTTAGCAACCCACATGGCCGACGCCAACGCCTGTCGCGCGTGAACAGCAATGCCTGCTCAGCGGTTCAATTGACGCCTCAAGGGCGTACTGTATGGAAGCGGCCAGGAAACAAACGTCCCAGGCGCCAAGAACGCGCCGACAGGAGAGGGCACTGACCAGCGACGAGCCAAAACTATGGCCCCCGGGAAAAGCACCTGCGGACAGTTTATGCGGAGAAGACGATCGCCTCGTCGTTCTCGCCAGCTTCGATTCCGATGCGCTATCGGGCGATGAGGAGCTGGCGCGGATCACCCGCTTTGCCGCGCATCTGTGCGGCACGCAATCCGCCGCTGTCAGCCTGGTCGAAAAGCAGCGGCAGGTGTTCCTTGCCCGGACCGGCATCGATGTCGGCGAAACGCCGCGCTCGACCAGTTTCTGCGCGCATACGATGCTTGGTTCGGATATCCTTGAGGTGCTGGACGCGACGGATGATGAACGGTTTGCCGATTTCGCGCTAGTGCGTGGTGAGACGAGGCTGCGATACTATACCGGTGTCCCGCTGATCTCGGCCGAAGGCGCTCCGCTGGGCGCGCTGTGCGTAATCGATGACGAAGTACGCACCGAGCCCCTGAGCGAAGTGCAGCGCGAGGGATTGGTGGTGCTCGCCGAGGCTGTTAAGCGCCGTCTGCATGCACATCGGCACGCGAACAAAGCATCCTCTCAGTTAGAAGATTCGGCGGACCGGCTCAAATTTGTGCTCGATTCGGTGCCGGACATTGCATGGGCAGCTGGTCCGGATCTGCAATTCGATTACTTCAACGCACGCTTCACTGAAATTACCGGCAAACATCCTCCGCGCACGATTAAAGAGTGGAGCGAGGTGATACATCCGGACGATTATGATCTGAGCGCCGAGCGGTTTCAGAAAGCCATCGCTGCCGCTTCCGTATTCGAGGATGAGTGGCGGTTGCGGACCGCCGACGAAAGCTATCGCTACGTTCTCTCACGCGCCGTGCCTTCGTCTAACGACCCGAAGACGACCCGCTGGTTCGGCACCCTTACCGATATCGACGATGCCTATCGCATGTCGCAAGAGCGCGAGATGCTGGCCGGTGAGCTTGCGCATCGGATCAAGAACATCTTCGCGGTCATCACCGGGCTGGTGACTTTGCATTCGCGCGGCGATGCGACTCTCAGCCTGTTCGCCCAGACCCTGACCGACAATATTCGCGCCCTGTCGCGCGCCCAGGAATTCGCGCTGCGGATCGACACCCATTCGGAAGAGAAGCTCAAGGGCCTGCTGAACGTCCTCATGGCGCCCTATGGCGTGCCAGGACACAGCGCGGTCCAGGTGACGGGAGACGAGATCGACACCGGTCCGAAATCGGCGACGCCGCTGGCGCTGATCTTCCACGAGCTTGCCACCAATAGCGCGAAATACGGCGCTCTGAGCGTGGCCGAAGGCACAGTGGCGCTCAGCGTAGAGCGTGACGGGGGTGCGGCGAAGATCCACTGGCAGGAGAAAGGCGGACCCGATACCAAGGCTCCCTCGGACCAGGGCTTCGGATCGCGTCTGGTGCGCATGGCGGTGGAAAACCAGCTCGGCGGAACGATCGCGCACGACTGGAAATCCGAGGGTCTGTCGACCACAATCAGAGTGCCACTTGAAAGATTGCAAAAGTAATTCCCTTTCAGCTCGCTCTTTTCGCCAAGCTTGGCCTGTGCGCGTTTGCACCCTAGGCTTGCACGCGCGGTGATGTTTGCCAGACGATATTCAAACGCGGCGCTGTTGGCCGCAGTCACGCTAACGCTGTTGGCTTGCGCTGACGATGCGGGCGAAAGCATCGATGCCGCAGCGACCGAAGAGGCTTCGGCGACTGTCGAAGGCGCAACGCCCGAGGCCTCCGGGTCCGAAGACGTGCCCAGCAATCCGGCCATTGCGGTGGCGAGGACGGGATGGCTCACGATCGGCAGCGATGGCGCGGTGCAAATCACTCATTTTGACCCGCAAGGCCGATATCGCGACCTGCGCAACGGTGAGATGGTTGCGCAAGGCAATTGGCAACGCGGCCCGGAAAATCGCCTGTGCTTTGAGCCGGATGCTGGACGCGGAGAGTGCTGGACAATCGGCGACGTCGACGAGGAGGGCGAAGCGATCGCTACCGACAGCGATGGCAAGACGATCGCGATACGACGCGTTGCCTACCTCCCGCCACAATCGGATGCGGCATCCGAGGAAAGTCAGAATGGCGACGACGCGCGCTAGAGAGAGACCATTTCTATCAACGCTCCTCCCAAACCAAATGGCACCAAGGGTGCCGTCGTGTCCTTCGAACAGGTCGAACGCCATTATGGTAATGTGGTCGCGGTCGACGGTGTCGATTGTGACGTGCAGCGCGGCAGCTTCGTCGCCCTCGTCGGTGCGTCGGGTTCAGGCAAATCGACGCTGCTCAAAATGGTCAACACGCTCGAAACGCCAAGCGCCGGGCGGGTTCTGTTTGCAGGTGAGAATGTCGAGGACATGCGCGCGGCGCGATTGCGACGGCGGATCGGCTATGTCTTCCAGGGCATTGGCCTGTTCCCGCATTTTGCCGTGGGCGAGAATATCGCCATCGGCCCGCGTCTGGCCGGAGAAAGTCTACCTGCCAAGCGCATCGCCGAATTGCTCGAACTGGTGGAACTCGATCCCGAGATGGCGCGCCGGATGCCCGACGAACTCTCCGGTGGTCAGCGACAACGCGTCGGCGTCGCCCGGGCGCTGGCGGGAGATCCCGAACTGCTGTTGATGGACGAGCCGTTCGGCGCGCTCGATCCGATCACCCGCGACGCGCTGGGCGAGACGGTTCGCGAACTGCATGACACACTCGGGCTCAACACCATCATGGTGACGCATGACATGGCTGAAGCGCTGCTGCTCGCCGATCGCGTGCTGGTGATGGACGCGGGGAAGGTCGTCGCCGACGAAAAGCCACGCGAGCTGCTTGATGGAAAGGGCGGGGAGATCGCCCAAAATCTCGTATCGGTCCCGCGGCAACAGGCGGAAAAGCTCGCACGGCTGAAAAACGGGGGCGCGCCTACGTGAACGGGATCGGTGAAATACTGCTGGGTCTGGACGACAAGTTCGCCGCCCACGTCATTCTGGCCGCGAGTGCGATCGCGCTCGGTCTTCTGGTCGCGCTGCCACTCGCAGTGTGGGCGAGCCGTTCAGTAAACGTCGCGCGGATTGCGCTCGGCTTTGCAAGCCTGGTGCAGACGATCCCCGCTCTTGCCCTGCTGGCATTGTTCTTCCCAATCCTGCTGTCCCTGCGCGCCGTGTTCGGAGAGGATCTGCCCACGCTCGGCTTTCTTCCCGCGCTCCTCGCCCTCGCGCTGTACGCTCTTCTTCCGATCCTTCGCAATGCGGTGACGGCGCAGGCCAATCTCGATCCGGGGGTGCTGGAAGCAGCAGATGGCGTGGGCATGACCGGATGGCAGAAACTGCGTCTGGTGGAAGCGCCACTGGCTGCGCCCTTCATCATGGCCGGCATTCGCACCGCAAGCGTCTGGACGATCGGCGCAGCGACGCTTGCGACCACGATCGGTCAGCCGAGCCTGGGCGATCCAATTTTCGCCGGGTTGCAGACACAGAACTGGGCGCTGGTGCTCGCCGGGTGCATCGCCAGCGCTGGTCTGGCGCTGGTGGCGGATGCGCTGCTCGGGCTGGTCGAGCGCGGCTTCGCCAATCGCAATCGCTGGCAATACGGCGTCGGCGTGCTTGCGGTTGCGCTCGGCGTCGGGTCCGCGCTTGTCTACCAGTTCGGCGGCGATGACGAAGATGCAGTCGTGATCGGCTCGAAGCAGTTTTCCGAGGGGTACATCCTCGCTCGGCTGATCGGTGAGCGGCTGGAAAATGCGGGCTATCAGGTGGAATATCGCGACGGGCTGGGTTCGGCGATCGTGCACAGCGCGCTCGCTTCATCAGATATCGATATCTCGGTCGACTACACCGGCACGATCTGGGCCAACACACTCGAACGTTCCGACAATCCGGGACGCGAGGCGATGTACGAAACCATCGTCGAATGGGAGCGCGAGAACACGGGCATCCGCGTGCTGGGCAAGCTTGGGTTCGAGAACGCCTATGCCTTCGCGATGCGCAGTGACCGCGCGCGCGAGTTGAATGCCGCATCGCTCGAAGATCTTGCTCCGGTCGCACCGCAGCTGACGGTCGGCGGCGATCCGGAATTCTTTGAACGACCCGAATGGTACGCCGTGCGCGAAACGTACGGCCTGCGTTTCGACGAAGCGCGCAGCTTCTCGCCCACTTTCATGTACAACGCCCTGCGATCGGGCGAAGCAGACGTGATCGGCGCCTACTCTTCCGACGGGCGCATCGCGGCGGACAGGCTGGTTGTGCTGGACGATCCGCGCGAGGCGCTGCCAAGCTACGATGCGATGATCATGCTGTCTCCGCGCATCGCCGATGAGGAAGGGGTGGTGGCAGCGCTAGAGCCGCTCATCGGCGCGATCGATGTCGAGGAGATGCGCGAGGCGAATTATGCCGTCGATCGCGAAGATGCGGGCAAGCTGACGCCAACACAGGCGGCGCGCAAGCTTGCCGACGCGATCGGACTTCCCGCTAGCTAGCTTTTCGCCAGATATGCGTCTGGCAGAACGGGCCAAGACAGCCCTTCACCTCAAGCCTGTTCGGCCCGGTGCGGCGGATGACCGAGCGATAGTCCTTGCCGCTCTTGGGATCATAAATCCGCCCGCGCCAAAGATCGTCTTCCTCACGAAAACGGCTGAGCACAGGCAGACCTAGCAGGCGGCGCTTGCGCAGATCGGGATCGGGATTGTTGATATCGCGCTGGTCGCGGCCCTGCGGCGGAGGCACGAGGAACTGAGCGATCCGCCCGCAGGTGGACGAACCGCAGCGTCCGATCTCGACGATTGCATCGCGCTCCTCCGTCACCCAGCGACCCGTGATCGGCTCAGCCCCAAGCGCAGGGGCGCCGCCGAGGATCAAGGCGGCGAACGAAGCAGCGATAGTGATGGTTTTTCGTGCAGTCATATGTGTCGTCCCAAAGCCCGGCTACCCCTGATACGTCATTGGCCGGAGGATGGTGACACGCGCGTTCAATCGAAACCGACCCCGATCGGCCAGCGCCGACCGCAGATACCCAGCACCTTGAACAATGCGCCCATCTGGTTGTCCTGCACCAGACGATCATACTGACGCTTGAGCTTTTCCTTCTCGCCGGGGTTTTTACGCTCCAACGCTTCGTGGCGAATGTCGATGCCCATCTGGATCAGCCAGTCGCCCTGCATCTGGAGACCCATGACATCCGCCCCATTGCGCTCCGCCACGTCCTGCAACAGCTCGAAATCGACATGCGCGGTGATGTCGGCCTCGCCCGGATGAGCGAATACGTCGACCTTCTCGTGATTGCGCAGTGCCTGCAACGATGATCCGGCGCGCAGTTCGCTCGCTCCGTAATCGATGATGATCGCGGCGCCGCCCTGATCCTTCAACCGCGTGGCGATTTCGGTCATCACGCTGACGGCTGCCGCGCTGGTTTCGATCATTGTGCCCTGTGTCGCGGTCGCCCAGCTTTTCGGCACGAGCGAATCCATCGGCGTTTCGCCCGCAACGAAAGCGAGTTCGCCGTCTTCGAGACCGACCATGCGTTCATGCCACCCGGTTGCCGAGCGCACCAGTTGATGGATCGGCAGCGCATCGAAGAATTCGTTGGCGACGATCAGCAGCGGCGCATCATCTGGCAGGGTCGAGACATCGTGGTGGTGGGTGGCGCCGGGGAACGCCTCGCTCTGAAGTTTGCGCAGTGCGGGCGAGCCTTCGACAAAGTGAATCTTCGGATCGAAATCGTAGCGCGCAGCCGTGCTCAGGGCGTCTTTCGACAAAGTGCCGCGGCCCGGACCCAGTTCGACGTAATGGAAGTGCTTTCGCGCGCCCATCCGCACCCATAGATCGGCCAGCCACAGGCCGATGAGTTCTCCGAACATCTGGCTGATTTCGGGCGCAGTGATGAAATCGCCCTCATCGCCCAGCGGATCGCGGCTCGCATAGTAGCGCGCGTTGCTTTCGGCCATGTATCGCGCGAGGCTGATCGGACCGGTTTCGCGGATGAGGCGTCGGAAGCTGTCGCCGAGATCGCCGGCGGGCAGCGGTTCTGCCGACGCGTCGGCGGGCGCGGGGGCCGCTGGTTCCGGTTCGGGCGGCGCCGCTTTCGCAGTCTTGCCGGTCTTCTTCTTGGCCTTCGCACCGGCAGTTGTCGTGGCTTCGGCGTCGGCTTTTTCCTTGGCCTCAGCTTCAGCCTTTGCCTGAGCCTCCGCCTCATTCTTGGCTTTGGCCTCGGCGGCAGCCTTGGCTTTCTCATCCGCCTCGCGTTTGGCCTCGGCTTTGGCTTTGGCTTCGGCCTTCGCCTTTTCCTCGGCCTCTTTCTTTGCTCTGGCCTCCGCTTCGCGTTTGGCTTTTGCTTCTGCCTCAAGCCTGGCTTTAGCCTCTGCTTCCTTCTTCGCCCTGGCGGCAGCCTCTGCTTCGAGCCGCGCCTTCTTCTCGGCCGCGGCTTTGGCCTTTGCCTCGGCTTCGCGGCGCGCGCGTTCTTCTGCTTCTCTCTTCGCCTTGGCCTCTGCTTCGGCCCGCGCCTTGGCCTCCGCTGCCAGTCGAGCCTTCTCGGCGGCCTCCGCTTTCGCCTTCGCTTCAGCCTCGCGCTTGGCCTTCGCCTCGGCCTCGCGGCGGGCTTTTTCCTCGGCCTCCTTTTTAGCCTCGGCTTCAGCCTCGCGGCGGGCCTTTTCCTCGGCCTCCTTCTTCGCCTTGGCTTCAGCTTCGCGCCGAGCTTTTTCTTCCGCTTCCTTCTTGGCTTTCGCTTCTGCTTCGCGGCGCGCGTTCTCCTCGGCTTCGCGCCGCGCGCGTTCTTCGGCTTCCTTCTTCGCCCTGGCGGCCGCTTCTGCTCTCGCGCGCTCTTCAGCCTCCCTCTTGGCTTTGGCCTCTGCGGCAGCCTTCGCTTTCTCCTCCGCCTCGCGCTTGGCCTTGGCCGCGGCTTTGGCCTTTTCTTCGGCCTCTCTCCTGGCCTTGGCCTCGGCCTCGCGCCTGGCTTGCTCTTCGGCCTTCTTCTTCGCTTCCGCTTCCGCCTTGCGCTTGGCTTCCGCCTCCTGCCGGGCTTTCTCCGCCGCTTCACGCTTGGCCTTTTCCTCGGCCTCGCGCTTTGCTTTCGCCTCCGCCTCGCGCTGAGCTTTTTCTTCAGCTTCCCGCTTGGCCTTGGCCTCCGCCTCTTGGCGGGCCTGCTCTTCGGCCTTCCTCTTGGCCTCTTCTTCCGCTTCGCGTTTGGCCTTTGCCTCGGCTTCGCGCTGCACTTCGGCTTCGGCTTCGGCTTCGCGGCGGGCCTCTTCCGCGGCCTGCTTTTTGGCGAGAGCTTCGGCCCTCGCCTTCTCCGCTCCCTCCCGCTTTGCCTTCGTTTCTGCTTCTGCCTGAGCCTTTTGTGCGGCCTCACGCTCGGCCTGGGCCTTAGCCACAGCCTTGTCCTTTGCGGCTTTCGCCGCGAGCGCTTCGGGTTCGGTTTTCGGGGACGCGTCAGCGGACCGCGAGCCATCGGGCTCGGGATCAATCAGCCGCAATCCGCCTGTGACGAGGCTCAACCCCTCGTCGATCAGACCCGCGCCGCTTACGCCGTCGCCGGTTTCGCCGCTTTCGTCCCTACGGGCTTCCTCGTCACGGCGTAGATCGTGACAATCAATCCAGTCAGTATCAAAGGTATTGTAAGCCATTGACCCATCGATAGTCCGGTGCGTGCGGCGAATTCGGCAAGTTGTGCGTCCGGCTCGCGGAAAAACTCGTTTACGAACCGGGCGATGCCGATACCGATCGTAAATATCCCGACCAGCAATCCCGGTCGATAGCGCGCCCGCGTCTTCCAGAACAGCAAAAGCAGTATGACCAGCAGCGCCAATCCTTCAAGCCCCGCCTGATAAAGCTGGCTCGGGTGGCGCGCAATCTCGCCCGCGCGCGCATCCGGGAACACCATTGCCCATGGCACATCTGCCGGACGCCCCCAAAGCTCGCCGTTGACGAAATTCGCCAGCCGCCCGAGCAGCATGCCCATCGGCACGTTGACCGCGATGTAGTCGCATACGCGCAGGAACGACAGGTCGCCGCGGCGCGACACCCATCCGATCGCGATCAGCACGCCGACCAGCCCGCCATGAAAGCTCATCCCGCCTTCCCACAGCTTGAACACGTCGAGCGGATTGTCCCAGATGCCCGGCTGGTAGAAAATCGTGTAGCCAAGCCGCCCGCCGATGATGACGCCCAGCATGCAATAGAAGAACAGGTCATCGGCATGCCGCTGCGCCATCGGTGCGCCGGGTGCCTTGATCATGCGCGACAGATGCCAATAGGCAAAGATGATGCCGATAAGGTAGGCGAGCGAGTAATAGCGCAGCTGAAATCCGCCGATCTCAAACAGATAGGGTCTCAGCCCCAGGTCCGACCAGTAGATCGGTTCCGCTGCGGCCTGGCTCGCGGCAAGTAGTGACAGCACGGGGGGAACCTCTTAATACCAGGGATATGCCGTAAGGAGACGGCGTGTCGCGGCGGCTTCTGGCACAGCGGTCGCCCCGGGGAAAGAGCCGTGCGCCCGGTTCGGGCACACGCGCCCACCCTTCGCGATGCGAATTGAACACCACGTGGCCCGAAAACGGGCACGCCAAGGAGAGAGAAACGAATGCCCACCCAGCTGGACTCTGCGCTCGAAACGATCATGGCCGAGCTGACCAAAGAGGGGCAGCCATTTGCCACCGTACCGTTTGAGCGTGACGGAATGGAAATGCCCGCCTTCGCGATGGCACCTCCGACATTGGCGCATTATTTCGCGCATTTCTGCAACCAGCACAAGGACGTGCCCTTCCTGGTCGATGGCGATGTGCGCCTCACATTTGGTGAGACCTATGCAGCCGCGGTCTGCGTGGCAGAGGGGTTGGTGGCGAAGCACGGGCTGGAGAAGGGTGACCGCGTCGGGATCGCCGCGCGCAATTCGGCCAACTGGATAATCGCTTATATGGGCATCGCGATGGCTGGCGGCTGCGCGACGCTGCTTAACGGCTTCTGGTCGGGTGACGAGCTTGCCTACGGCATCCGCCTCGCCGAATGCTCGCTGGTGCTGACGGACAAGGCTCGTGCCGAGCGGCTTGAAGGGACGGATCATTCGGCCCGCATCGTCATGATCGGTCATGGCGGCGCGCCGTCAGATGGCCTTGCAGAGATCTGGGCGACACCTTCGGGTGACGGGCCTTCCGTCGCGATGCGGATGCTGGGTGAACTGACTGCGGACGACCTTGCCACCATCCTCTACACGTCGGGATCGACGGGACAATCCAAAGGCGCATGGTCCGACCATCGCGGTGTCGTGGCAGGCACAATGAGCTATGTCGCACAAAGCGCGATGGCCAAAGTGCTGCTCGAAAAGCAGGGTGAAGACCTGAGCGCACAGCCCAGTGCACTTGTCGCGGTCCCGCTGTTTCATGTGACGGGCGAAGTACCGCTGTTCCTGCAATCCTATGCTATCGCGCGCAAGCTGGTGCTGATGCCGAAATGGGACGCGCTCGAAGCGCTGCGCCTGATGGAGGCCGAAAAGGTTACGTATTTCGTCGGTGTCCCGCTCATGAGCTATGAAATGGCGACCCATCCCGAGCGCGAGAAGTTCGATCTCTCGGCCTGCAAGAGCTTTGCCGCAGGCGGCGCCCCGCGCCCGCTCGAACACGTGACCCGGATCAAGGACGCCTTTCCCAAAGGCTTCCCGCTGCTTGGCTATGGCCTGACCGAAACGAATGGCGTGGGTTGCGGCAACTTCAACGAAAACTACCTCGCAAAGCCCGGCTCGACCGGTCGCGCCTCGAAACCGATTGTCGATCTCGCAATCCTCGATGATGACGGCAACAAGCTTGCACAGGGCGAAACTGGTGAAGTCTGCATCCGCACGATCGCGAATTTCCGCGGCTACTGGAACAATGAGGACGCGACGCGCGACGCCTTTACCAAGGACCGGTATTTCCGCACCGGCGATCTCGGCTATCTTGACGAGGACGATTACCTCTTCATCGTCGATCGCAAGAAGGACATCATCATTCGCGGCGGGGAGAACATCACCTGCATCGAAGTCGAAGATGCGATCTACGCGCATCCTGACATTGCCGAATGCTCGGTCTTCGGCCTGCCGGACGATCGCTTTGGCGAAGTCCCGGCGGCGATTTTCCGGGTGAAGGATGGCCGCGATCCGGTCACGCCGGCGCAGCTTCGCGAATTCCTTCTGGAGCGAACCGCGCCGTTCAAGGTGCCACTGGAAGAGCATATCTGGACCACTACTGAAATGCTCCCGCGGCTCGGCACACAAAAAATCGACAAGAAGAGCCTGCGAGAGACCTACACGCGGCACATGGCGGCGGCCTGACCGCACCCATGTTGCGGCGGAGCCCTGATTATCGGCCCGCGAGCCGCTGGAAATGACCGATTGGACCATTCCCTCACGCCGCGTTCCACGCCAGCGTGCCATCATCGACCGGCGCGAGCTGACTGGCACGGTTTTCGCGCTGGCAGACGAGGATGGCGAGGCCGCCAGGGGCGCCGTCCTCGAAGCGCTTCGCGCTGCCCTGGAGAATGGCCGCGCCGAGCTCGAGCGGCGCCTGCTCGAAAAGCCTTCCGCCGGGCACGAATGCGCGAACGGTTACGCCTTCCTGACAGATCAGCTGGTGCGCGTGATCCACGATTACGTCATAAGGTGCGTGCTGCCCGCCACCAACCGTACCACCGCAGAGCGTCTCGCGATCCTCGCGGTCGGCGGCTATGGCCGGGCCGAGATGGCGCCCTATTCGGACGTCGACATCGCCTTCATCACGCCAATGAAGCGTTCGCCGTGGTGCGAACAGGTGATCGAGGCGATGCTTTATCTACTCTGGGATCTGGGCCTCAAGGTCGGCCATTCGAGCCGCTCCCTCTCCGATACCATGCGCATGGCAAAGGACGATATGACGATCCGCACCGCCCTGCTCGAAGGGCGTTTTGTCTGGGGCGATCAGGCGGTTTATGAAGAATTGCGCCAACGGTTCTGGGCTGAGATCTTACGGGGAAGCGAGCGAGATTTCCTCGCTCACAAGCTCGAAGAGCGAAACGCCAGGCACCGCCGAATGGGTGACAGCCGTTATGTCGTCGAACCCAATGTGAAGGACGGCAAGGGGGCGTTGCGCGACCTCCAGACGCTGTACTGGATCGGCAAGTATATCCACCGGGTCGAAAGCGCTTCGCAACTCGTCGATGTCGGGCTTTTCACGCGCAGCGAGTATCGCAGCTTCCGCCGGGCGGAGCGGTTTTTGCTCGCGGTGCGGTGCCACATGCACATCGTCGCTGGACGCGGGGAGGATCGGCTGACATTCGACCTGCAACGCGCGATTGCAGAACGGATGAATTTCGCAGAGCGCCCCGGCAAGAGCGCAGTCGAACGGTTCATGCAGTTCTATTTTCTGCAGGTGAAGCGGGTCGGGAGCCTGACCGCGACATTTCTTGCACACCTTGATGAAACCTTCGCCGAGAAAAAGACGCGCAAGGGCGCGAAAAGCATCTCGACACTCGAAGGTTTCGTTGTCGAGGGCGACTGGATCAAGACCCCGTCCGACGACTGGTTCACACAAGACCCGGTCCGCTTGATCGAACTGTTTCAGCTCGCCGAAGCCGAAGACCTGGAAATTCACCCGGAGAGCATGCGTCAGGCCAATCGCGATGCGCGCCTGATCGACCGCAAGGTGCGCAAGGATGCGCGCGCCAACGCCCTGTTCCTCGACCTGTTGGCGGGGCGAAACAATCCCGAACCGATGCTGCGCTGGATGAACGAGGCGGGCGTGTTCGGCCGCTTCGTGCCCGATTTCGGCAAGGTCAACGCGCAGATGCAGTTCGACATGTACCACCACTACACCGTCGATGAGCACACCATTCGTGCGATCGGCTTGCTCAGCCAGATCGAGCGCGGCCTGCTGGAAGACGACCATCCGCGTGCGACCAAGCTGATCCATAAGGTTTGCTCGCGCCGCGCGCTCTATGTCGCCGTGCTGCTGCACGATATCGCCAAGGGGCGCGGCGGCGATCATTCGGTGCTGGGCGCGGACGTGGCAAAACGGCTGTGCCCGCGCCTGGGGCTGAACCAGAAGGAAACCGCGCTGGTCCAGTGGTTGGTGCTGAACCACCTTCTGATGAGCTCGACCGCGCAGAAACGCGACCTCACCGATCCCAAGACGATCGAGGATTTTGTCGCCGAGGTGAAAACCGTCGACCGACTGCGAAATCTCGCGATCCTGACTGCGGTCGATATCCGCGCAGTTGGTCCGGGCACATGGAACAGCTGGAAAGGCCAGTTGCTCGGAACACTCTTTGACGCAGCGCAGGAGATGCTGCGGCTGGGTCACAAGCGCGTGAACCGCGGCGTGCAGGTCGCAGGCAAGCGCGAAGCGGCAAAGGAGATACTTGGCCCCAAAGCCCAACTAGTCGACGAAATCGGTTCGCTCCTGAACGACGCATACTGGATTGCGGAGAGCGAGGACATCATTGCCCGCAACCTCGTCCAGTTCGACGCAGCCCGTTCGCTGGAGGAGCAATTGTCGATCCATTGCGAAATCGAGGAGGAGCGCGGTGCAACGCATGTGACGGTGATCGCGCCCGACCATCCGGGCCTGTTCTATCGCATTGCGGGCGGCATTCATCTCGCGGGCGCAAACATCATCGATGCGCGCATCCACACCGCCTCGAACGGCTATGCGATCGACAACTTCCTGGTGCAGGACGCACGCGGCGAGGCATTTCGCGAAGATCGGCAGATTGAACGGTTGCAGCAAAACATCCGCGACGCATTGATGGCGAATATCGAGCTTGTGCCCCGCCTCGCCGCCCGCCCGCTGCCGCATTCGCGGGCAAAAGCGTTTTCAGTCGCGCCGCGCGTCGATTTCGACAACGAGGCATCCAATCACTTTACGGTCATCGAAGTCACGGCGCGCGATCGCCCGGCGCTCCTCAACCGGCTCGCCCATGCGCTCTACAAGGCGAACCTGATCGTGCAGTCGGCCCACGTCACCGCCTATGGCGAAAGCGCGGCGGATACGTTCTACGTGACTGATCTGACGGGTGCTAAGGTTACAGCGCCAGAGCGGCTCGCGGCAATCGAAGCCGAGCTGCTCGATGCAGGCAGCGATCGGCGTCAACGCGAACACGAAGCGGCCTAATTGCAACACCGTTCGTCCGGCTGTGACGTAGCGGTATCACTTTAGGTTGCAATTAAAAGACTCAGCGCTAGTGGGAATCACGACCAATCAGGAGAGAGATTGTCCCATGAACACACGTATTCCGGCGCGAACGCTCGCCGCTGCCCTGCTCGCATCATGCGCTGCAACCCCTTCGCAGCCCACGCCCAGCAAGAAGCGCCGGGTGAGGATGAACCCGATGTATCGGATGCGGTCAGCGCTGGCGAAACCGAAGCCCAGCCGGCACGCCGCGCGAGCCAGCTCGACACGATCGGCAACATTGTTGTCACCGGCACCAAAACGCAGGATCCCGAAGACGTGCAGGACGTGGCGCTCGCCGTCACCGCCTTCAACGAAGATACGCTCGAGGCCTATAAAATCCGTGACATTCAGGGTCTCTCCTTCCAGGCACCGAATGTCAGCCTCGACCAGGTCGGCACCAGCCGCGGCACCGCGAACTTCTCGGTTCGCGGCCTCGGCATCAACTCCTCGATCCCCTCGATCGACCCGACCGTGGGCGTGTTCGTCGACGGGGTTTATCTCGGCATCAATGGCGGAGTCGTGTTCGACTTGTTCGACCTCGAAAGCGTCGAGATCCTGCGCGGTCCGCAGGGTGTGCTGTTCGGGCGCAATGTGACCGGCGGCGCGGTCGTCCTCAACACCGGCAATCCGACAGAAGAGTTTCGCGGCAAGGTTCGCGCAGCGGTCGACGGACCGCTCGTCGATGTCGGTCGCGGCGGCGCGAACTACACCGCAAGCGGCGTCCTCTCCGGTCCGATTATCGAAGACGTTCTGCTGTTCAAGGTCGGCGGCTATTACAACAACGACGAAGGCTATTTCCGCAATCTCGCATCCGAGATCGACCCGGAGAACCTGAGCGATGTTCCCGAAAACCACGGCGCGGCGGAAACCTACATCATTCGCGGCGCACTCGAAGCGCGGCTGGGCGAGCTGACCGTCACCGGCAAGCTCGACTATTTCAATTCCGAGGGCGATGGTCCCTCGGCTCAGAACCGCGGCACATTCGATCGCGAGACCTTTGATTTTGCGATCGACGAGCCGGGTTTTTACGATAATGAAATCTGGACAGGATCGCTCACCGCCGAATGGGATATCGGCCCCGGGACGCTGACCAACATTTTCGGCTATCGCGATTATGCGGCGACCACGAACGGCGATATCGATGCAACCCCGCTATTCCTGTTCCATTCGAACACCGAAACCGTGCAAGAGCAGATCTCGAACGAAATCCGTTACGCGGTATCGACCGATAATTTCGACCTCACCGTTGGCGGATTCTATTTCGACCAGGATCTCTCTTACACCGAGGTGCGCGACATCCCGGTTTCCACACCGCTCACCTTCTACGGTGGCGGTCGTCAGAATCACGAAGTGATCGGCGTTTTCGCCAACGCGCAATATTACCTCACGGACTCATTCTCGGTGATTGCAGGTCTGCGTTGGAACCAAGAGACCAAAGATGCGGAAGTAACCTATATCCGCCCGCGGCCCGAATGTTCGGTGGTTGACGGCACATGCCCCGTCACCGGCACAAATGCATTCATCCCTGGCGAGGAAAACGGCTTTGCCGACGATGTCCGGTTTCGTAACCTGTCACCGAAGGTCGGCTTCCAGTATGAGTGGAACGACAGCCAGATCTACGGCCATTGGAGCCGTGGCTTCCGCTCGGGCGGTTACAATTTCCGCATCACCGACATCCCGGTCTTCCAGCGCGCGGTCGACGAGACCGGCAATCTCTTCTTCGACGAGGAGCAGGTCGACACCTTCGAGATCGGTGGGAAGTTCCAGACGCTGGACGCCGCTTTCACGCTCAACGTCGCGGCCTACGTCACGAAAGTGAAGGATATGCAGCGCGAGGTGAACCTCGCCGATCCGGGTGCAGGTGTCGTGCAGAACATCCTCAACACCGCCGATGCGACTATCAGCGGAGTTGAAGCCGAGGCGCGGATGCGGGTGTCGGATTCGCTTATCGTCACGGCAAATATTGGCCTGATCGACGATGAATACGACGAGGTGCTTTTCGACATTTCAAGCGATAGCGATATCAACGACGAGGATCTCGCTCTGCGCCTGCCGCGTGTCCCCGAAGTCACCTGGGGCATGGGCCTCATCCACGAACTGTTCATTGGCGATAACGAGATCCTGACCCGCGTGAATTACCAGTATCGCGACGAATTCGCCTATACCGACAACAATTTCGGCTGGATCCAGGATATGTCGAACCTGGAGGCGAACATAACGTGGGTGACGCCGCTCGATGGCTTCTCGCTGTCGGTTTACGGGCGCAACCTGTTCGATGAAGTTCAGGCAGGCGGCGATACGCAGGTTCCGTTCGGCGGTACGGAAGTTGTAATCGATCCGAGAACCGGTGATCCTGCTTTTGTCGGCCCAAACTCGAATTTCAACGGACAACCATTCGATCCAAATCCTGCCCTCGGCACTTTCTCGCCGTTGCAACGCGGTCGGAACATCGGGATCGAGGCGCTGTTCGAATTCTAGACTAGCGAACCTCACGACTAAACGAAAAGGGCGATCTGGCGACGGGTCGCCCTTCTCATATGTGCGCTAGTCGTTGGTCATGGCCAGCAGCAGCGCGATCCGTTCAGCGTCGAAGCCCACGAATCCCCATTCGATCCGCGCATCGGTGAGCGGGTTCCACAGATCGCCCATGCGGTTGGAGACGATCGTCCGCTCGGACTGGTCGAACAATGCGACGAAATCCGCCGCGCAATCTTTCGCTGTTTCTCCCAGCCATTGCGTCTGTGGCAAAGCCATGTCGCGGGCGAAGGCCTCCGCGATCACACCTCGTGCAGAGCGCGGCTTGTCCGGAGAGGCCTCGGGGTCGAGCAATTCCCAATTGAAGCCGATAGGCTTGAAGCCGTGCTGCTCAACGAAGGCGTTCGCGACGGCGCAGTAATTGCCGCCGCCGTAGCCGCGCTCGCTCGCCCGGAAGACGATCTGCGCTCGGGCCTCGAGCGGTTGACGCCAGCGCGAGATGAAGGCGTCCGGCGTCACCCGCCTCGCGGCCCGAACAGCGCCGTGCCCACCCGCACGTGTGTCGCGCCGAGTTGCACGGCGGTCTCGTAATCGCCGCTCATCCCCATGCTCAGACCCTCAACGCCATTGTCGCGCGCGAGCTTGGCCAGCAGCGCGAAGAACGGTGCGGGTTCGGTATCGGCGGGCGGCAGGCACATCAGGCCCGCCACCGGCACATCGGCATCGCGCACCTTGGCGAGGAAGGCGGGAACCTCGCCGATCGGACAGCCGCCCTTTTGGTCTTCGTCGCCGATATTGACCTGCACGAAGCACGGCACACGACGATCCGCCTTGTCCATCGCCTTGGCCAGCGCTTTCAGCAGGCTCGACCGGTCAAGCGAGTGGATCACGTCGAACAGCGCAACCGCATCGTCCGCCTTGTTCGATTGCAACTGCCCGATGGCGTGCAATTCGACGTCCGGAAAGCGCTCGCGCAGTTCCGGCCATTTGCCCTGCGCCTCCTGCACGCGGTTTTCGCCGAAGACGCGGAGGCCGGTTTCCAGTAGCGGCACGATCCGCTCTGGCGAGTGCGTTTTGCTGACCGCGATGAGCGTCACGTCGGCGGGATCGCGGCGCGCGGGCTTGCAGATACGCGCGATGTTCTCTTCGACGGCGGCGAGGCGGGTGGCTGCATCTGCGGCTGGGATTTCCATGATGCGCGGCTATACGGTGTGGGTGCGCAATGGAAAGCCCCTCCCCCGCGTCTGGCTGATCAGCGATGCGCGCAACGACGACATTCTCGAAGACGCGCTTGCGAGCCTTCCACGCGGCAGCGGGTTTCTCTACCGGCACTATCACTTGGGCGACCCGGCCCGAAGAGACCGCTTCGCGGCGCTGCGCCGGGTCGCACGGCGAAGCGGACACCTGTCGATCCTCGCCGATAGCGCGCTGACCGCTAGGGAATGGGGCGCCGACGGCATCTACGGTTCGCCGCGAAGCCTGTATCCCCGCCGAGCTGGATTGCTGCACCTCGCAACCGCGCATGATCTGACCGAAATCGGGCTGGCCAATCGCTTGAGAGCCGACGCGGTGCTACTCTCGCCCGTGTTTCCGACCCGCTCGCATCCCGGCGACGCAGTGCTCGGCCCGGTGCGCTTCCGGATGCTGGCGGCTCGCTCACAAGCGCCGGTGATCGCGCTTGGCGGAATGGATGAGAACCGCGCCGAAGCCCTTGATTGGCCGCGCTGGGCGGCGATCGATGGCTTGAGTTGAGGTTCGCCCCACCGCAGATCGCTTGACCCTGTCCGTCCTAGGATTCATGGTGTGTTCCGATTCAGGGAGCCTTTGGCAATGGCATCGCGCGCAGTGACCGGACAGACAAGAGGCCGCCAGCCGGTGGCCGATTGGCGCGTGGGGCTGCGCCGTTCGATCCGGCGTGCGGCGCAGATGCTGGGCGCCGCGGCGTTGTTCCTGCTGACCATCTTCCTCACGCTGGCGCTGGTCAGCTACACCCAGACCGATCCTTCGCCCTCGACCGCCGCCTCGCCCGACAGCGTCGCCAACTGGATGGGCCTGACTGGCGCATGGGTCGCGGACAGAGTGCTGTTTGCGTTCGGCTTGCCCGGCGTGCTGCTTCTGCCCTTGATTTACATATCGGCACGTCGGCTGTGGCGCGCGGTCGAGATCGAGGACACGGAAGACGGCGAGCGGACGCGCTGGTGGTTGCCGACCGGCATGCTGCTGCTTGCGATCGCGTTGCTCGGCATTGTCCTGACACTCGCCTTCGACCGCTCGGGTGGCACCTTTCCCGCGCAGCTGGGCGGAGTGACCGGCCTGCTCGGCGCGCTCGGGATCGAAGCGGTCGCCACGCGCTTTGGCGGAGAGCAGGCGGGGTGGATCATCCTTGGTGCAGCGCTTGCCAGCCTTGCTGCGGCAACGGCATTGCTGACGCGCGTGTTCGCGATCGATTGGCGGGCGCTGCTCACCCTGCCTGATTTCGTGGCGAACAGCGCCGCCATGCCGCGCCTTCCTTTTTTCGGTCGTTCGCGACGCGGCGGGGCGAACGGATCGGACGATATTACGGCCCCCAAGACCAAGACCCGCCGCAAGGCCAAAACCGATCGCGAACCGCCCGAAACTGAGCCTGCGCAACCACGCCGCGCGCCCGAAATCTCCGATCCTTCTTCCCCGCCGCCGCGCGCGCAAGCGGCAAAAGCCAAGCAGCGCGACATGTTCGCTGATTACGAGCTGCCAAGCCTCGACCTGCTAGAAGAGCCGCCGAAGGACACCGCCCCCGCGCTCGACAAGCTGGCGCTTGAACGCAATGCTCGCCTGCTCGAAACCGTGCTCGACGATTTCAACGTGAAGGGCGAGATCACGGCGGTCCGCACCGGGCCGGTCGTCACGATGTACGAGCTCGAACCCGCGCCGGGTATCAAGGCGAGCCGGGTGGTGGGCCTCGCCGAAGATATCGCCCGCAATATGAGCGCGATCAGCGCGCGGGTCTCGACCATTCCGGGCAAGACCGTGATCGGTATCGAGCTGCCCAACGCTGATCGGCAGATGGTGATGCTGAAGGAACTCGCCGCGTGCGAGGCCTTTGCCGAGGCGAAGGGCAATCTGCCGATGATCCTTGGCAAGGACATTTCGGGCGAACCGATCATCGCCGACCTTGCCGCCATGCCGCATCTGCTGGTCGCGGGCACGACCGGGTCGGGCAAATCGGTCGGTCTGAACTGTATTCTGCTCAGCCTGCTCTACCACTTCACGCCCGCGGAATGCCGCCTGATCCTGATCGATCCCAAGGTGCTGGAGCTGAAAAGCTACGACGATATCCCGCACCTCCTCTCCCCCGTCGTGACCGAGCCGCACAAAAGCGTGCGCGCGCTAAAATGGGCGGTCGAGGAGATGGAGAAGCGCTATCGCATGATGTCGAGCGTTAATTCGCGCAACATCAACTCCTTCAACGAAAAAGTCCGCGCCGCTGCCGCCAAGGGCAAGCCGCTGGGCCGTCGGGTGCAGACCGGCTTCGACCCGGACACCGGCGAACAGCTCTACGAGGAAGAGCAGCTCGACTACGAACCGCTGCCGCAGATCGTGCTGATCGTCGACGAACTCGCCGATCTGATGGTGACGGTCGGCAAGGAAATCGAGGTTCTGATACAGCGCCTCAGCCAGAAATCGCGCGCGGCGGGCATCCATCTCATCATGGCGACGCAGCGTCCGTCGGTCGATGTCATCACCGGCGTCATCAAGGCGAACCTGCCGACCCGGATCAGCTTCAAGGTGACGAGCCGGATCGACAGCCGCACGATCCTGGGCGAACAGGGCGCCGAGCAGCTGCTGGGCAAGGGCGATATGCTCTACAAGCCCAACACCGGCGCGACGGTGCGCGTCCACGGCCCGTTCGTCAGCGACGAAGAAGTCGAAGCGGTGGCCGATTTCTGGCGCGCGCAGGGGTCGCCCGACTATGTCGATGCCGTCACCGAAGAGCCCGAGGATGGTGGCGGTCTCAATTTCGAGGATGAACTGACCGCATCCGACAGTCCCGAAGAGCGCAAGTATCGTCAGGCGTGCCAGATCGTGATCGAGAATCAGAAGGCCAGCGGATCGTGGCTCCAGCGCCAGATGGGGGTGGGCTACAACACCGCGGCGAAATGGATCGAGCGGATGGAGAGCGAAGGTCTGGTCGGTCCCGCCAACCATGTCGGGCGGCGCGAAATCTTCCGCGATCAGGACGGCAACCCTCTCTGACCGGGCCGGCGAGCTCTGGTGCATCAGGGCAACGCCTTCAAATTGTAACCGCCCTGTAAGAGCGCGTTCACTTCGCAGTCGCAGCATCGTCACGCATGCAGCCCATGAGAGTCGGGTTTTCCGTTCCCTCTGCAAGGATGCTGCTGATGCTCCGCACTGCCGATTTGACCCTCGCCCGCCAAACTTCGCTTCTCGCGCTCGCCGTAGCGCTCGCCGCCGCGCCGCAGGCCGTCAGCGCGCAAGAACGCGAGCCCGAAGCCGAAACCGATTTCAGCAACCAGATCATCGTCACCGCGCAAAAGCGCGCCGAGACGATCGAGGACGTGCCGATTACCGTCAGTGCTGTGACAGGCGAGCGGATCGAGGAGCTGGGCGTTACCGACCTCGACGAATTATCCAATTACGTGCCCGGCCTGCTGATCCAGGAGCAGAGCGCCAACAATCCGGGCATCGTGATCCGCGGCATCACGTCGGACAGCGGGTCCGCGCAGCAAGGACCGCGCGTCACGCTCTATTACAACGGCGTCGACATCTCGCGCTCGCGCGGTTCGTATCAGGCCATCTACGATCTGGAACGCGTCGAGGTTATCAAGGGCCCGCAAGCAACGCTGTTCGGCACCGCTTCGGCCGTGGGTGCGATCAGCCTTATCTCGGCCCGCCCGCAAGCGGGTTTTTCCGGAGAGATCACCGGCGGTTACGGGAATTTCGACCAAACGTTGCTCGCTGGCCATTTGAATGCGGGGTCCGATGTGCTCGCCGGACGTGTGGCCTTCGAATGGCGCACCCGCGATGGTTATGTGGAGAACCTCAATCCGAACCAGGACGAAGAGCTCTACGCGCAGGACCAGCTCGGCGTGCGCGCGTCGCTGCGCTACACGCCGACACCCGATTTCACGCTGGATCTGATCGGCACCTATGACCAGCAGCGAAATGGCGGCACGCCCTTCATCTCTGGCACATTTCCAGCTTTCGCCGGTGCGCCCGGCGGCCCCGCGAACGCCTTTGAAGACGCCAATCTGGGCGGAAATCCGGCGGGAGCGGCGGTGCTGGGCGATGACCAGCTTGGTCTCAACCGCGAGGTTTACGACCTCAATCTCACAGCCGAATATCAGTTTGCCGACGACTGGACCTTCACCACGGTCAATGGTTATCGCGAATTCGACAGCCGCGAAGTGTTCGATGCGGACGGGAGCGCTGCACCGTTCCTCGAATTCACCGAAATCGCCGAGGGCTGGCAGATCAGCCATGAGGGGCGTTTTACCTATTCGGGCGACAGCCTTCAGGCGAACATGGGCTACAATCTTTTCATCGAGGACGGCTTGCAAAACGTGCCCTTCGCCACCGAAGAGGGTGTCTTTCTCCAGTGCCTCACCGGCCTGTTCGGTGCCCCGCTTGTCCCGGGCATTCCCTGCGTGGCGCCCGATGGCAGCGTTCCTGCTACAGCCGTCACCGGCCTTCTGACCGAGGGGGCCGCACAGGCCATTCCCTATTCATCCGTTTTCGAGAATCAGGGTCGCAACGAGGCTTATTCGGTCTTCGCTGACGTCACCTGGCTGGTGTCGGATGCGCTAGAACTGACCGCTGGTGTTCGCCTGCTCGACGAATATCGCCAGTCGGGTTTTCGGGCCGACATTCCCGACAGCGCCCTGAGCGGTGCCCCGCTAATCCCCGGACAGGTTGACACGAACGGCCAGACCATCTCCGACGAAGACAGCTTTCAGGCGGTGCTGCCGCGCTTCAACGCGCTCTATCGGATTACCGATGACGTGAATGTCTTCGCGACCATCTCCAAGGGTCGCCGGTCGCCCGTCGTGCAGGTCAACGCCGGCGGCGGCACCACGATTCCGGAAGAGATCGTGTGGAACTATGAGGGCGGGATCAAGGTCGCCACCGGACCGGTTTCGGGTTCGCTGGGGGTCTACTATCAGGTGTATGACGATTTCCGGGTTTCGGTTGCCGAGGTCGATGCGGACGGGAACCCGACCGGCGCATTCATCACCGCCAGCGCAGGCAGCGCCAGCAATCTCGGGGTCGAAGCGGAACTGTCGGTCGAACTCGCCGACTGGTTCAGGGTGTTCGGCAATTTCGGCTATATCGATGGCGGGATCGACGAGGACGGGGCCTTCTCGCCCGCCTTCTCCGGCGCTCGCTTCCGCCTGCAGCCCGAATTTCAGGCCTCGGGCGGCGTCAGCATCGATTATGACCTTGGCAACGGAATGCGCTTTTTCGCAACGCCGAGCGTCACTCACCGCAGCACGATCTTCTTCGAAGTGCCGAATTCCGACCTGATCTCGCAGGGTCCAGTGACTTTGGTCAACGCCCGCGCCGGTCTGAGCTTCGCTGACGAGCGCTACGAGATTGCAGGCTTCATCCGGAATGCCTTCGATGAGGAATATCTGCTCGATGCGGGCAACACCGGCGGGGCCTTCGGCATTCCCACATTCATTCCTGCAGAACCGCGCTTCTACGGAGTGCAATTGACCGCCCGCTACTGATCGCGCCTAACGGGATTGCGAGTTAAGGGGCCGGGCGGCAGGTCAGCTTTCAGCGCTGTCGCCCGCACCTGTATCAGCCGACGCGGCGGCGGGTGCTTCACCGCTCAAATCCGCGGCTGTCAGCGCGAGCCCCTCGGACACCCGGCGGCGCATGGTCGCCTTTTGCTCGGCTGGCATGGAAACCAGCCCAATCGAAGCCAGCGGGCCGTCCGCGTCCCAGTTATCGACCCATTCCTGCAGATAATCGTCCAGTCCCGGGATCGCGCGCATATGCGCTTTCTTGACATAGACATAGAGCGGACGCGCGCCGGGATAATCGAAGCTCGCGATATTCTCGTAGGTCGGGTCGACGCCGTTCATCGGCAGGCCCTGAACCTTGTCGTCGTTTTCATCGAGATAGGAGAAACCGAACACGCCAACAGAGCGCGGATTGCTTTCGATCTTCTGGACGATGAGATTATCCTGCTCGCCCTGATCGATATAGGCTCCGTCGGAGCGGACTTCGGTGCAGACCGCTTGGTGTTCGTCCTCGTCGCGCTCCTTCAAGGCCTCCATTGCCGGATTGGTATCGCAGCCGACTTCGAGCACGAGTTCCTTGAGCGCATCGCGCGTGCCCGACGTGCTGGGAGGGCCATAGACCAGGATCGGTTCGTCGGGGAGCGAGGGATCGATATCGGACCAGGTCTCGGCCGTCTGCTCTTCACCATAGGGATTGGCGGCGAGGGCTTCGTACACGATGCGTGGGCTGAGATCGAGCATGATCCCCCCGGACGCCGAGGCGAAGGCGATGCCGTCCAGCCCGACCTGAAATTCGATGATCTCTTCGACGCCGCGTTCCTGACAGGTCTCGAATTCCGACAACTTCATCCGGCGCGAGGCGTTGACCATGTCGGGCGTGTTCGCGCCCACGCCCTTGCAAAAAAGCTGGACGCCGCCGCCCGTGCCGGTCGATTCGATCAGGGGGGAATCGTAATCGGGATTTGAGCGCGAGAAACTCTCCGCAACCTGTTTGGCGAATGGGTAAACGGTCGAGGATCCCACCGCATGGATCGACGCGCGCGATCCGCCGCCGTCGCAGCCGACCAGCGCACCGGTGGCGAGGGCGAGCGCGGCGACAGGGACGATTGTAGCGATAGGGGTCGAAGGTCTGGTCATGGGCAATCCCGCAAGAATTCAAGGCTGCAGAGCTAGAGCGGATCTGTGACATGGCCATGACGTGCGGTGCGCCGTGGCGGTCGCCAAACTGCATCCTGCTGGTGCCGAGCAGTCTTCGCATGAACCCTGATTTCGATGCCCTGCGGAGCCCTTAACCCCGCAGAAATGCCTGATTTTGGTGATTTTGTCGTCGGCCTGCACGACAACGCTTAATCGCTTCATAACAGCTTTGCGATAAGCCACTGCAATGCAAATTGGGCGTGTCCTGTCCTTGATCGCCATCGCGATGGCGGTGCTGGCCGCCTGGCTGGTACCGGCTCCGGCGCTTGCATCGAGCGACAGGCAAACATCCAGCGCGCCCTCCTGCCACGCGGCAAGCGACCTCAACACGTCGCTTGCCGACATGATGAAAAGCCGGGATTGGACCTGCGCCGATAGCGACCGGCGCGCGAGCGATCCGGTCGCATGGCTGCGGTTCGACCGCGCGGCATGGATCGGTGAGGAACGGCCGCGCTATTTCTACACCCGCAACGCGCGGCACAGCGCCATCACCCTTGCCGCGATTGACACAGGCGGCGCGGTGCGCATGCGGGCCTATCGCGAAGACGATGGCCGAACGTTCGCGGCAGGACCGGTCTTCGCGCTCGCATTGCCCGAGATAACCGAGCAGACCAAGACGCTGATGGTCAGGATCGAGCGGCCGCATTCGATCCCGCTGCTTACCGAGGCGCGCCTTACCAATAATCTCGACAATGCCGAATGGTCACAGCTCGACATGATGCTGATCGCCCTGGTGGTGGGCATGCTGGTGTTGCCGCTGCTGTTCGACATCAGCTTTTTCGTGGTGCTGCGCGAGAGGTTCATCATGATCCACGCCGCCATGGTGGTATCGATGATGATCTATGTGCTCTTCGCAAGCGGGCTTATTTCAGCCTTCGTAACCCTTCCCGTCGCGGTGCTGGCAATCGTCGCGCCGCTGGTCTGGGCGCTGGGCATGGGTTTGTCGCTGTTCTTCTTCACCGCCTTCGTTGAACGCGACGCACAGTCGCGGGTGATGCGAAGGCTGACACTCGCCGCCGCATGGTGGACCCTTATCGTGCCCAGCTTCTTCGCGCTGCAGCTGCACGCGACGCAGGCATTCGACGATCGCGGGTATTTTCTGGCGTTCCTGCCCGCCATGGCGATTATTCCGGCCTCGCTTGCCGAAGCGATCTATCGCGGCAGCCAGGCGGCGCGCTTCCTCGCGGTGGCGTGGCTGCCGATCCTGCTCGCCGCGTTCGAGCGATTTGCGCGCGGCGTCGGCCTCTACACCGGGCCTTCAACTCTGGACCAATTGATCTACATGGCCGCGGCCTTCGAAGTCATCGTTATCTCGGTGGCGATCGCCTATCGCTTCTTGAACCTGAGACGTGAACGCGACGCTGCCCTGATGGAGGCGGAAACGCATGAGCGCCTGTCCGAACGCGACCCGCTGACCGGGCTGATGAACCGGCGCGCCGTGGAGGACCGTTTCGACAGTCTGCGCGCGCAGGGTTTCGACACGTTCGCGCTGATCGACCTCGACCGCTTCAAGCAGATCAACGACCGTTTCGGCCATCAGGTCGGCGATCAAACGCTGATTTCCTGCGCGAATGCGATCCGCGGCGGCGAAGACCGTGACGAGGTGGCGGTGCGCCTGGGGGGCGAGGAATTCGTCGTCCTGCTGCGTGGTGAGAACACGCTCGCCCGGGCCGAGAAGCTGCGCCAGGCGATCCCCCTGCGCATCGCGCGCGAGGTCGAGGGGCTGGACCGGGTGGTCACTGCCAGCATGGGGCTGATCGAAATTCCCCACGATGCCAGCGCAATGATGGATTTCGCCCAATTGTATGCGCGCGCCGACAAGCTGCTTTACGAAGCGAAAGCGACGGGTCGCAACCGGACTACGTATGAGAGGCTGAAACTGTTTAACACGCCGCCCGCCCCTCGCCCGCGCGCCGCGACCGGTAAGGCGGCCTAGTCCGAAGCCGTGAAGGGGGCGAGGACGTCTCCGCGCACCTTCGCCAGCCGTCCGCTCTCGCGATCGAGCATCGCCCAGGTGGTTCGCCCCGACACAAGCGGTTTGCCTTCGCTGTCGACGAATTGGACCGCGCGCAGCGAAGTGGCCCCGCGCGGCTTGCCTTCGATCCACGTCGTCCCGATCGCGGTCTCGCCTTCGCCGATATTGCCGCGATAATCGATCTCGTGCCGGACCACGACCCAATAGAATGCCGCGCGATCCTCCGCGCGGGCCGCTGCCTCCCAATGCGAGGTGGCAAGATCCTGAATCCACTGGACCCAGACCGAATTGTTCACATGGCCAAGCTCGTCGATGTGCTCGGGCCTTGCCTCGAACTGACGCTCGAACCGGGCCGGTCCGCGCTCGCTCACCCGCCGCTCCGATCCTCTCCGGCACCGTTCGCGACGCCGGTTTGCCACAGGATGAAGGCGGTCTCCTCGGCCGTTTCATACAGCGAATTCCACCGCCCCGATTTCCCGCCGTGGCCTGCGCCCATATTGGTCTTGAGCAGCAGCACGTTATCGTCGGTCTTGGTATCGCGCAGCTTGGCGACCCACTTGGCAGGCTCCCAATAGGTGACGCGCGGATCGTTTAGTCCGGCGGTCACCAGCATCGGCGGATAATCCTGCGCGCTGACCTGATCGTAGGGCGAGTAGCTGAGGATATAGGCGAAGGCCGCCTTGTCCTCGATCGGGTTGCCCCATTCCTGCCACTCGCCCGGCGTTAGCGGCAGTTCTTCGTTGAGCATGGTGCCCAGCACGTCGACGAACGGCACATGCGCAACGACCGCGCCGTATTGCTCCGGATCCTGATTGACGATGGCACCCATCAGCTCCCCGCCGGCCGACCCGCCGCTTGCGGTAACCATGCCTTCTTGCGTGAAGCCCTGCGCGATCAACCCTCGCCCGGCGTCGACGAAATCGTTGAAGGTGTTGGCGCGCTCGAACAGCTTGCCTTGCAGATACCAGCGCCGCCCCAGATCATCGCCGCCGCGAATATGCGCGATGGCATAGGCGAACCCGCGATCGACAAGGCTGAGCCGTGTGGTCGAAAAGCCCGGCGGGATCGCATAGCCATAGGCGCCATAGGCATACAGGTGCAGCGGCCCCGGCCCCTCGATCCCCTTTTCGCGGAGAATCTCTTCGCGGTCCTTGCGCATGACGACGCTGACCGGGATCATCGTCCCGTCGCGCACTTCGACTTCGACGCGCCGGGTGGTGTAAAGATCGGCGTCGTACCCGCTCGGAATTTCCTGCTGCTTCAGCAGCTCGAGCTCGCCCGATGCGACGTCGTAATCATACACCGAATCCGGCGTCACCATGCTCTCGTAGGAAAGCCGCAAAACGGTCTGATCGTATTCGGGATTGTTGGACAGACCGGCAGTGTAGCTGCTTTCCGGAAAGGTGATCGTCTGAAACGCCGCAGGCGCGGTGTATTGGCGGATCTGTACCTGGTCGAGCCCGTTCAGCCGCCCTTCCGTCACCATAAAGGTCTCGAACAGCTCGAAGTCGGTGAGGTAGAATTCGTCCGATCCAGCAAGTACAGTCTGCCATGCACCAGGCGATGAAAGCGACGCCTTGGCCAGACGAAAATTGATATGCTCGTCATTGGTCAACACGAACAGCTCGCCATCGCGAATATCGATCTCGTATTCGATGCCCTTCGCGCGCGGCTTGACCAGAGTGAGTTCGGCGGTCGGGTTTGCAGCGTCTACGAACCGCACTTCGCTCGTCTCGTTGTCTCCCGTCGCGATGATGAGGTAGTCTTCCTGCGCGGACAGCCCGGCATTGACACTGAAGCTCTCGTCCTCCTCCTGATAAAGGAACACGTCGTCCGCTACGGGCGTGCCAATCACGTGCATCCGCGCATCGAGAACGCGCCAGTTCTCGTTCGCCTTGCCATAGACAAGCGCGCTGTCATTCGCGACCCAAGTCAGGCTTGTGCGGACTTCGGGGATTTCGTCGGCGAGCAATTCTCCGGTTTCCAGATCCTTTATTCGAGCGGTGTAACGCTCCGATCCGTTCGTATCCGTCGAATAGGCGAGATAACGCCCGTTCTTGCTTACCGAGACGGCGCCAAGCCGGAAGTATTCATGCCCCTCGGCCAATTGCGTTTCGTCGAGGATCAGCTGTCCTTCCGCGTCCTCCGGAGCGCCCAAAGGCTTGCGATAATGCTTGCGATACTGCGCGCCTTCCTCGAATTCCGACCAGTATAAGTAGTCGCCCCGGCGCTGAGGTACGGTGCTGTCGTCCTCCTTGATCCGCGCGCGCATCTCTTCGAACAGCGTCTCCGTCAGCGCCTCATGCGGTGCCATTTTCGCCTCGAACCAGGCGTTTTCCGCGCGCAGATAGTCCAGCACATCCTCATCGTCGATCTCGGGATAGGACTTGTCGTACAGCCAGTCATACGGGTCGCTGATCGTGATGCCGTGATGGGTGTAGCTGTGCTCGCGCTTTTCGGCGACCGGCGGGGAAGTCGGGATTGCGGTCTGTTCGTTCACGCTGTTCGTGGTCCTTGCTGGTTCATCTTGACTGGCACTTTGCGCCGCCGCCGGCGGAGCGAAAGCGATCATGGCGGAGCAGGTAAGCGCGATGAGACCCGATTGCGAGATGCGCGGCATGGCGAGATCGATCCTTGTGTCTTCAGATAGCGCCGCTGGAAAGCGCGCGCCCGGTGGCCTATGTCGGAGAGATACTAGGCGAAACATCCAGCGGCGCGCAACGCGCCAGGCAGCTCGCAAGCAGACCAGGACACGACCAATGCTGATGCAAACACACGAAGCCCGCCTCGCGGCCCTACGCGAAGAACTCAAACGCCGCGATCTCGAAGGCTTCGTCGTTCCCATCAGTGATGAACACATGAGCGAATATGTCGGCGACTACGCGCAGCGCCTCGCCTGGCTGACCGGCTTTGGCGGATCCGCCGGGTTCGCCGCCGTCACGCTCACCCATGCGGCGATCTTCGTTGACGGGCGCTACACCGTGCAGGTGCGCGATCAGGTCGACGGCGACCTGTTCGACTATCGCAGCATTCCGGGCGACAGCCTCGGCGATTGGCTGAAAGAGGTATGCGAGGCGGACGCGCGCATCGGCTATGATCCGTGGCTTCATACGTGGAGCTGGGTCGAGGATTTGGAGCGCGCGGTCGAGCCTGCGGGGATCGCGATGGTTCCGACCGACGGCAATCCGATCGATGCCGTGTGGTCGGACCAGCCCGCTCCCTCACCAGCGCCTGCAATGGTCCACGCGAACGAGAATGCGGGGCAATCGTCGGCGGAAAAGCGCGGCGAAGTGGCAGACTGGCTGGCGCGCGAAAAGCTCGATGCGGTGGTGGTCCCAGCGCTCGACTCGGTAGCGTGGCTGCTCAACATCAGGGGCAATGATGTGTCGCACACGCCCGTCGCGCACTCTTATGTGATCGCCCATGCGGACGGCAGTGCGGAGCTGTTTATCGCACCGGACAAGGTGACCCCCGAGGTGTCGCAGCATCTCGGCAATGCAGTGACCGTGCGTCCTCGCGACGAGTTCGAGACGGCGCTGGGCGAAATGTCCGGCAAAACCGTCAGCGTCGATCCGGACTTCGGCGTGGTAGCGATCGCGCAGGCGCTGCGGGCGGGCGGTGCGAGCTTCACGTTCAAGCAGGATCCGACCATTCTTGCCAAGGCGATCAAGAACGATGCCGAAGTCCAGGGCCACCGCGATGCGCAGGCGCGTGACGGTGCGGCGGTCAGCCGGTTCCTGCGCTGGCTGGACGAAGCAGCGCCTGCGGGAGAGGTCGACGAACTCGCCGCCGCAGCCAGGCTGGAGGCGTTTCGGCGCGAGCATGGCGACCTGCGCGATACTTCTTTCGACACCATTTCCGCCGCCGCCGGACACGCCGCTTTGCCGCATTACAAGGTCGATGAGGAGAGCAATATCGCGATCCCGCCCGGCTCGATCTACCTCGTCGATTCCGGCGGTCAGTATCCCGCTGGCACCACCGATATCACCCGCACTGTATGGATCGGCGCGCCCGATGGAGCAGAACCGACGGCGGAGATGAAGGACCGCTTCACCCGGGTGCTCAAGGGCCATATCCAGATCGCGAATGCGGTCTTTCCGCAAGGGACAAGCGGGGGCCAAATCGACGCTTTTGCGCGGCAATATCTGTGGGAAGCGGGGGTCGACTATGCGCATGGCACCGGCCACGGCGTCGGCAGTTTTCTGGGCGTCCACGAAGGCCCGCAGCGCATTGCAAAGCCGGCGGGCGGACAGGCCGGAACGGCGCAGGAATTGCACGCCGGCATGATCTGTTCGAACGAGCCGGGCTATTACAAGCCGGGCGAATTCGGCATCCGGATCGAGAATCTCGTACTGGTGACACAAAGGAACCTAAGGGGTGCAGAAGGCGCCTATCTCGGGTTTGAGACGCTCACATTCGTGCCTCTGGATCGTCGATTGATCGAACCTGCACTTTTGACGCAAAGCGAGATCGAATGGGTCGATGATTATCATGCACGAGTGCGCGAGATTCTGGCGCCACAACTAAAAGGTGATGACCTTGCATGGCTGGAGCGGGAAACGCAGCCGCTCGGCAAATGATTGCGAACGCGCTTTTGTTCCTGTAATGTTCTCATCTGCCGAGTCGCAATGGGCGGCCCGCGCCGGATTGGGAGAGAATCATGATCGGCTACGTCACACTGGGAACCAACGACCTGCCGCGCGCGGCGAACTTCTACGATGCCATCGCAAAGCATTTCGGCGTCGGACGAATGATGGACACCGAACAGTTCATCGCCTGGGGTGACATGGCCGGCGCGCCGGGCGTTGCTGCGACGAAGCCCTTCGATGGAGAGAAGGCGACGGTCGGCAATGGCACGATGGTCGCGCTGCAAGTGGACAGCCCGGAGAAGGTGAAGGCGATCTATGATACCGCACTTGCGCAAGGTGGCGCTGACGAAGGCGCGCCCGGCCCGCGCGGTGACGATGGGTTCTACGCCGGTTACTTCCGCGATCCCGACGGCAACAAGCTCAACGTGTTCTGCATGACGCCGCCGACCAAGTGACCGCACGCAAACTCGCTGAAAGCTTCATCCATCTCGGCCTTGGCGCCAGTGCCGAGGCGCAGCCCCCCTTCTCCGGGATGGACTGGTACGAAGCTTATGGCGAACGGCACGGCGATGACGGGCCGGAGGGGCGGCTCGTGTCGCAGCACAGTTTCGCCGAAAGCTGGCCGAGTTGGGAGATGCACCCAAAGGGCAGCGAAGTCGTGATCTGCACGCATGGGGAAATGGTGCTGACACAGGAATTCCCCGATGGCTCGCGCAAGCAGGTAGCGCTTGCCGCCGGGGAATACGCGATCAATCCGCCGGGCGTCTGGCATATCGCCGATGTCGAGGAGCAGGCGACCGCGATCTTCATTACCGCAGGCGAAGGCACACAGCACCGCCCTCGCTGAGCGGAGGGCGCCGCATCGCCGCGCGGATTGACGCTACCCGGCCGTCAGCGCTTGCGGCGCGATGAACCGGATCGTCAGGCCGATACACAGCGCGACAAAATCACGCGAAACCGGGATAATCGTGCGACACGGCGCCCCTATACCGGCCTTTATGAGTTGCGGCGGAAGTACTCCGATCGTTCGCTCCCCAAGGTGAGCCGAGCCGATCATTATCCCGCCACCCCTCGGGACCATCTTGATCCACTGGTCGGATCACCCGTCGAGGTCTTTCGTCGCAGCTCTTTCGACAAACTGTGAACCAGAGGATTCAACCATGCATAAATTGACACTGACGATAACCACCGCCGCGCTGGCCCTTGGCGGCGCCGGTATGGCTCTCGCCAGCCAAAGCGGCGAACGCGGCTTCGAGGCCGCCGATGCCGATGGTGACGGCGCAATCTCGCTCGCCGAAGCGCGCGATCAGGCTGCAGAGCGCTTTGCCCGAATGGATGCGAATGGCGACGGAATGCTCACTCAGGAAGATCGCGCCGCCCGCCAGGCGGAGCGCTTCGCCGCCGCCGACACGAACGGCGATGGCGAAGTCACGCCAGCTGAAATGACCGCCGCGCGCGAAGCCCGCATGGCCGAACGGAGCGGCCGCCGGGCACAGCGACAGGCCAGCCGGTTCGAGCGCCTCGATACCGACAATAGCGGCGGCGTCTCGCAGGCTGAAATGATGGCGGCGCGCGAGGCACGTGGTGAGCGAGGTCGCGGCGGACGCGGCGGCAATCGCGGTTTGCAAATGCTTCGTGCAGCCGACACCAATGGCGATGAAGCTATCTCGCGCGCCGAATTCGACGCGGCTGTCGAAGCGCGCTTTGCCCGCATTGATACCGACAACTCGGGCACGATCACCGCTGCCGAACGCGAGGCCGCCAAGGAAGCACGCCGTGGATCGCGGGGGGATCGCCGCCGCTCGCGGATGGATTAAGAGCAGCGTTCCTGCCTAAATCCAGGCCCGGCGTGCACCCGCAAGGTTGCGCGCCAGGTTCCGGCGTGGTCAGGCACAGACATTATCGCTCGGATGATAATGATGGACGACGACAAACCCACCAGCATCCTGCTGGTCGACGACGAGGCAACCTTGCGCGAACCGCTGGCGGAATATCTCGCCGGACAGGGTTTTCTGGTAAGCCAGGCCGAGAACGCGACTACGGCCCGCTCCGCACTTGAGAAAGAGGCCCCGGATATCGCGCTGCTCGATATCATGATGCCGGGAGAGGACGGCCTGTCGCTTTGCCGCCATCTCGTCGAAAGCCGCCGCTTGCCTGTAATTCTTCTTACCGCGCGGGGCGAAGCGACCGACCGGATCGTCGGGCTCGAGCTGGGTGCGGACGATTACGTCACCAAACCCTTCGAACCGCGCGAACTGGTCGCCCGCATCCGCACTGTGCTGCGCCGCGTCGGACGCACGGCGGACGCCGCCGAGGACGCGCGCGCGGCTGCCGAGGACCGTATCTACGCGTTCGAAGGCTGGCACCTTGATCCGATGAAGCGCAAGCTGACCGATCCCGAAGGCGTCACCGTCCCGATCTCAACCGCGGAGTTCCGCCTGCTGCGCGCCTTTCTAGACCACCCGCGCACCGTGCTCGACCGCGATCGGCTGCTCGACATGGTGCAGGGCCGCAGCGCCCACCTGTTCGATCGCGCAGTCGACAATCAGGTCAGCCGTCTGCGCCGCAAGATCGAAGCGGACAGCCGCGATCCGCACCTGATCCTGACCGTGCGCGGGGGTGGCTATCGCTTTGCCGCGCCGGTCACGCGGGTCGCCCAGAGCGCAGCGGACGACTAGACCGCAATGCGCCGTTTATGGCCTTCCAGCCTGCTCGGACAGGTGCTCGCCAGCGCGGCGCTCGCCTTGCTGGTTGCACAGATCATCTCCGCCGCTTTGCTTTACGGGGCGAGCGAGCAGCGGCGCGAGTCAGCTCTGCTTGCAACGGCTGCGTTTCAATTGGTCGGCGGAGCGGAGCGGGCCGCGCGTAACGAAGCGATGCGTCAGGAAAGCGCGCGCCTGCGAAGACCGCCTGGCGGTTCTGGTCGTGGGCTTCCCAGAGTGCTGCGCTATTCGGTTACGAGCGCTTCACCGTTTGCAAGTGATCCTGGCACGATCGATGGGGACGCGGCAGTCGAGCTGCGCGGATTGCTGTTGCGCCAGGGCATCGATCCCGCGCGCGCGGTGGTTGGCGAAAAGCGTGCTGGCGAAGACCCGGCGATCACGCAACTGGTCCAGCGTCGCCCCCGCCTTGCCCGGCGGACCGAGTGGCGGAGGCGTCCCGTGCTCATCGCCGCGATCCAGCGCGAGCCGGGCGGCGTCTGGGAAACCGCCCGTGTGCTTCACCCCGAACGGCGCGGTGCCGGGATCGGAGCGCTGGTTTTCCAGACCATCGTCATCTTCGTCTTTCTCATGGCGATCCTGTTTCTCCTGTTGCGCCGCATAACCGGACCGCTCGCGCGGCTGACGACAAGGGTCGATGACTTCTCTCGCAGACCCGAGCAGGCCGTGCGCCTTGCCGAAAGCGGACCCGCCGACGTCAAGCGTCTGATCGCCGCTCACAACACGATGGAGGCGCGCATCGCCGCGCTGCTCGATGAAAAGGACGTCATGTTGGGCGCGATCGGGCATGACCTCAAGACTCCACTTGCGGCCCTTCGTGTGCGGATCGAAAGCGTTGCGGACGATGCACAGCGCGCGCGCATGGCCGAAACGATCGAGGACATCGCTGCGACGCTGGACGACATCTTGTCGCTCGCTCGGATCGGGAAGGGCGACCAAGGCGAGGGGGACAGGCGCGAAGCGGTGGATCTCTCCGCACTTGCTGCAGGCATCGTCGAGGAATTCGAGGATCTGGGCGAGGATGTGGCTCTGATCGAGGGATCGCGCGTCGTAGCGCAGGTCCATGTCACGTGGCTCAAACGCGCGCTGCGCAATCTGGTGAGCAATGCGGTGCGTTACGGCGGATCGGCGCGGGTATCAGTCCTGAGCGCGGCTGACGCGGTGATCCTGCGGGTCGAAGACGAAGGGCCGGGCATCGCGCAGGACAGGATCGCGGAAATGACCGAGCCGTTCACACGCGGCGAAGCCTCACGCAATCGCGCCACCGGCGGGGCGGGTCTGGGTCTCGCTTTGACGTGCGCGATCGCAGAGCAGCACGGGGGCGAATTGGCACTCGATAACCGGAGCACAGGCGGCTTGCGCGCAGAAATTCGCCTGCCGATTCAATCCTAGCGCATTAAGCCGCCGATCAGATTGCGCACGAAGCGGCCCGCGATCGGCCCCGCAAGATCGGTCGCAATCGAGCCCGCCGCCGACGTAATGCCACTGCGCATCGGGTTGGCGCGGCTGCGCGACCCGGTCATCTCGCGCGCCATCTTGCCCGCTGCCGAACCCAGCGCCGTCTTGGTCCCGCGCGAAATCGCCTTCTCCCACACCGATTTGGTCCTGCGCGGCCGTTTGCGCACCTCTTCCTCGCCCTTCTCGGCGACTTCCTCGGCGGTTGCCGCGGCGTCCTCGGCCTTGGCGAGCAGCAATTCCTCCGCGCTTTCGCGGTCGATTGCCTCGTCATATTTGCCCGCCACCGGGCTGACCGACTGGATGATCGCGCGCTCCTTGGCGGTGACCGGGCCGAGGCGCGAGCGCGGCGGCTTTATCAGCGTGCGCTGGACCACGTTGGGCGCGCCTTCCTCGTCAAGGGTAGAGACCAGCGCTTCGCCCACGCGCAGCTCGGTGATGACCGCTTCGGTGTCGAGCGCTTCGTTGATCCGAAACGTCTCCGCCGCCGCGCGGATTGCGCGCTGATCGCGCTTGGTAAAGGCGCGCAGGGCATGCTGCACCCGGTTGCCGAGCTGGCCTGCGACCTCCTCGGGAATGTCGATCGGGTTCTGCGTGACGAAGTACACGCCCACGCCCTTGGAGCGGATCAGGCGCACGACCTGCTCGATTGTGTCCTGCAGGGCATCGGGTGCGTCGTCGAACAACAGGTGCGCCTCGTCGAAGAAGAACACGAGCGTCGGTTTCTCGGGATCGCCGACTTCGGGCAGGCTCTCGAACAGTTCGGCGAGCAGCCACAGCAGGAAGGTCGCATAGAGCTTGGGGCTGCGCATCAGCTTGTCGGCGGCGAGCACGTTGATAAGCCCACGCCCCTTGTCATCGGTCTTAAGCAAATCGTCGATCTCCAGCGCGGGCTCGCCGAAGAACCGATCCGCCCCTTGCGCCTCGAAGCTCAGCAACTGCCGCTGGATTGCGCCGACCGATTGCTTCGAGACGTTGCCGTATGTGCCCGACAGCTCCTTCGAATTCTCGTGGGCGAATTGCAGCATGGAAGTGAGATCGCCGAAATCGAGCAGCAGCAGCCCGTTCTCATCGGCATAGCGAAACACGATCTGCAGCACGCCTTCCTGCGTGTCGTTGAGGTCGAGCAGGCGGGCAAGCAGCAGCGGTCCCATCTCGCTGATCGTGGTGCGGATCGGGTGGCCCTGTTCGCCGTAGAGATCCCAGAACACCGCTGGATTATCGGAATAGGCATAGTCTTCCATGCCTAGCTCCGCGGCGCGTTCTTCAAGCTTGTCGGCATGCTTGAACGAGGGCGAGCCGGGCATGGCGATACCGGACAGATCGCCCTTCACATCGGCAACGAAGACCGGAACGCCATTGGCGGAGAAGCTTTCGGCGAGCCCCTGTAGTGTCACGGTTTTCCCGGTCCCCGTCGCTCCGGCAATCAGACCATGGCGATTGGCGCGCGACAGGGCGAGCGACTGGTTCTCGCCGTTGCTACCAAGGCCGAGGAAAATCTCGCTCATTTCACGCTGCCCTGTTCAATTGTTCTTGCCTCATGTGTTGCGGGCGAAAACCGGGCGGTCAAGCACTCGACTTGGCATATGGATCGGCTAAGGCGGGGACGATGGCCAACGCCGATCCTCCGCAACCTTTCGTGCTGCTCGACGATGCGCGTGAGCGGGGCGGCACGCATGCCGAACCTGCCGATGCGTTGTTCTATTCGGCCCCGCGCGAGATCTTCGTGGCGATGCATCCGGGCGAAGTGGAAACGACGTTGAGGGCGGCTGAAAAAGCGCGGCGCGATGGCGGTGAGCTTGCAGGCTACATTGCATACGAAGCGGGGCTGGCGCTCGAACCGCGCTTGACTGAATTGGCCAAGACGGGTTCGGGCGCGGGCGGGCCGCTGGTGTGGCTCGGGCTGTTCGATGCTCCTGAGCGGATTGCGGCGCAGGACGTGTCCGGATGGCTGGCTGAGCGCGCAGCAACGCCGGGCGCGGGACACACCAGCATCGGCCCACTCGATCCGCAGGTCTCGCCCGGCGGCTATATCACGGCGTTCGAGACCCTGCGCGAGGCGATCCGCGCAGGCGACATCTATCAGGCCAACCTGACCTATCCGCTGGCCGGGTCTTATCGCGGGGAGCCGTTGGCGATCTATGCGGGCCTGCGCGGATCGGCGCAGGCGGGCTATGGCGGCGTGGTGTTCGACGGCTCGCACTGGCTGCTGAGCTTGTCGCCCGAACTGTTCGTGGCGAGCGACGAGCACGCGGTGAAGACCAAGCCGATGAAAGGCACGCGCCCGCGCGGCATCGACGCGGCCGAGGATCAGGCGCTTGCCAGCGACCTTGCAAACTCGGTCAAGGACAAGGCCGAAAACCTGATGATCGTCGACCTGATGCGCAACGATCTGTCGCGTGTCGCGGTGGCGGGCAGCGTGCGGGTCGATGCGCCGTTCTCGGTCGAAACCTATCCGACCGTACATCAAATGGTGTCGAGCGTGCGCGCCGAGCTCGCGCCGGGGCATGGCGCGATGGACCTGCTGCGCGCGCTGTTCCCGTGCGGATCGATCACCGGCGCGCCAAAGATCCGCGCGATGGAGCTGATCGATCAGGTCGAGCGCGATGCCCGCGGCCCCTATTGCGGGGCGATCGGGCGGATAGGCGCGGACGGAGCTGCGGCATTCAATGTCGCAATCCGAACCCTGCGCCTGACTCCGATCGAGAACGGGCAGGGCGATGCGGTGCTGGGCGTCGGCTCGGCGATCGTCGCCGACAGCGATCCGCTGGCCGAACGGCGTGAATGCGAGGTAAAGGCCGGCTTTCTGCGCCGCGGCCAGGCGCTTGACGATGGCGAGGCCGACATGGCACCCCGCGTCGCCCCGGCATGCGACCTGATTGAGACGATGGCCTTCGACCCGGAAACCGGGGTCGCACTGCTAGAACTGCATCTTGAACGCATGAAGAAAAGCGCGCGTGAGCTTGGCTTTGAATTCGATCGCCACGCCGCGCGCAACCAGATCCAGGCGCTGTGCTTCGAGCTGGAGATGCCTACCAAGCTGCGCCTGCTGGCCTCGCGCAGCGGAGCCATGGCGCTCGAAACCGGGCCGCTGCCCGAACCGTTCAGTGCGGCGGCCAAGGTGATCGCGCTGCCCAATCCGCTCGACCCGTTCGACTGGCGGTTGCGCCACAAGACGAGCGACCGTGCGTTCTACGAAGAAGCACAGGCCGCAGCCGTCGCGCTCGGCGCGTTCGATGCGCTGCTGGTCGGGGCGGATGGCCTTGTCACCGAAGGGTCGATCACCAATGTCTTCGTAGCCGAAAGCGATGCCGAGGACGCGATACTGCTGACCCCGCCCGCAACGCTCGGCCTGCTGCCCGGCGTGCTGCGCGCCTTCCTGCTCGAGAAAGGCCGCGCGCGCGAAGCGAAGCTGACGCTCGACGATCTCGCCGACGGATTCTTCCTGGGCAATGCCGTGCGCGGCCTGTTTGAAGCGAAACTGATATGACCCCTCAAATCCTGTTCGAAGATGGCGAAGCGCTCGTGATCGACAAGCCCGCCGGGCTGGCGGTCGACCGGCCCCGGCGCGGTGGCCCGTGCCTTGAAGACCATCTCGATGCCCTCAAGCTCGGTTTCCAGCGCCGCCCGATGCCGGTCCACCGGCTCGATACCGATACCAGCGGCTGCCTGCTGCTCGCGCGCAATCCCAAGGCTTTGAAGCGCTTCAACAAGGCGTTCGAGGATCGGCTGGTGGCCAAGACCTATCTCGCGATCATCGATTGCGAGCCGGGAGAAGACGCCGGGACGGTCGAGCTCGCCCTGTCCAAGATCAGCTCGGCGGAAAAGGGCTGGCGGATGATCGCGGCGAAGAAGGGCAAGCCTGCCGTGTCGCATTGGGAGAAACTGGAAGTGATCGGGAGCGACGGGCGCGCACGTTCGCTGATCCGCTTTCGCCCAGAGACCGGGCGCACGCATCAGCTTCGCGTGCACGCGCTTCAAGGGCTGGGCGCGCCGTTGCTGGGCGATCCGGTCTATGGCCCGGTGCGCGGCCAGAACAAGGGCGCGGGTCGCACGATGCTGCATGCCGAAACGATCCGGGTGGAGCGCGAGGGCAAGCCTGCGATTATCGCCCATGCGCCGTTCCCGTCCGACTTTGCGCGCGCCGGTCTGGCCGCTCCCACGCCGCCGGAAATGCCGCCAGAAGTGCTGGTTGTGGGCGATGGATAGAGGCCTGCTCGATCGCGCTCATGCGATTGCCGAAGAGAGCTTCCTCGCCGGATCGGGCCCCGGCGGGCAGAACGCCAACAAGGTCGCGACCGAAGTGCAGCTGCGGGTCAATATCTATGCGTTGCGCCTGCCTCCGCCGGTCTTCGCCCGGCTGCGCGACATTGCCGGGTCGAAGCTGACGGCGAGTGGTGACCTGCTCATCACCGCGCGCGAATATCGCACGCAGGATGCCAATCGCGGCGCGGCGCGCGAGAAACTGGAGGATCTGCTCGAAGCCGCGCACCGCCAGCCGAAGAAACGCGCCCGCACCCGCGTCAACCGGGTAGGCAAGACCAAACGGCTTAAAGCGAAGAAAGCCCGCGGCGACGTCAAAGCGAAACGCGGCAAGGTCAGCCGCTCGGATTGGTAGAGCCAGGCGGCGAGTCCGCTTGACTTTTACGCCCGATTCGCGCAGAGGCGCGCGTCTGTGAGGCGGCGCCCCTGTTCAGGGAACGCGTCGCCCTTTGTTTTTCGGCCCATCGATGGCCCATCTGACAGACTGGAAACCGCCATGGCGAAGCCTGCAACCGTCAAGATCAAGCTCGTCTCGACCGAGGGCACGGGCTTCTTCTACGTGACCCGCAAGAACCCGCGCAACATCACCGAGAAAATGGTGTTCCGCAAGTATGATCCGGTCGCGAAAAAGCACGTCGAGTTCAAGGAAGCCAAGATCAAGTAAGATCGCTGGCTCGCGCGCAATTTGCGCTTCTCAGCCTGACGCGCGGAACAATTCGATTAAGCTCAAGTTCAATGCCGCAGGTCCAATAGCCTGAGGCATGACCATGCTATCCATCTTTCGTCGCAAGACCCTGGGCGCGGCCCTTTTCGTGGGTGCCGCTGTCGCCGCTCCTGCTGGCCTCGCAACCCTTCCCGCAATGCCTGCAACGGCGCAAACGAGCGCAGGCGATCTCGATCGCGCGGTGAGCGCCCTGCGCGGGATATCGACCATGCGCGCCGATTTCACGCAGACCGATCGCGCGGGCAACACGCTGGGCGGAACCATGACGCTCAAGCGCCCGGGCAAGATCCGGTTCGACTACGGCAAGGACGCGGACCTGCTCGTCGTCTCGAACGGCAAATCGCTCTATATGGTCGATTACGAAGTGCGCCAGGTTGAGCGCTGGCCGATCCGGAAATCGCCTCTGGGCGCGCTGCTCGATCCGACCCGCGATGTGAAGCAGTACGGGCGGCTGGTCGACACCGGCAGCGACAACGTCATCAGCATCGATGTGCGCGATCCGGACCGGCCCGAATTTGGCCGGATGAACCTTATTTTCGTGCGCGATCCCAATGCTCCGGGCGGTTTGCAGCTGACGCATTGGGTCGCGCTCGATGCGCAGAACCACCGCACCACAGTACGGCTCGCGAATCATCGGTATGGTTTATCGGTGGCGGAGAGCACGTTTACCTTCGACGATCCGCGCCGCTCATCTCGTCGTCCAAGATGAACGGTTCGACCCCATTTCGTTGTAGAAATGCGACAAGATTTCGGCGGAATTCATTTACGGGAAAGCTCTCTGAGCCTATCTTAAGCATACAAGGTCGCTGAAGGATTCGGGTTTCCCCCCTGTTGCCCCTCTTTCGTGAACGCGGCTTTGTACCAGCGTGACGAACGCTAATAAGAAGCCCCTGTCCCACCGCCCCCGGGACAGGGGTTTTTTCGTGGGGCTTGCGGTCCTCATTCCCACCCGTAAGCATCGCGGATGATGTCGTAGATCACATCCTGCTCGATCACGCCGCGCGCCGCGTCCGCGCCCGGACCCTGTGCGTAAAGCGCGACGTCCTCGCCTGCGTGGGTTTCGGATCCGAGCGGGATGGCCGCCTGCTGAGTTGCCGTCACGCCTGTTTCGGGGACTGGGCGCTCCATCATACCTGCGATGGCACCCGGCCCGTTGGCATAGCCCAGGGTCGTGTAAGGCACGCCGTCTGCTGCCGGGGTTGGTTCCTCTGTGTTGTCGGTCGCGCCTTCGGGCGGCACCACCAAACCAAGAATGTCGTTCCCCCGTCGAGGATAGCCCGCGATCGTGAAGACATGGCTGTGATCGGCGGTGACCAGGATCAGCGTTTCGTCCGGATCGGTGTTCGCGATCGCGTATTCGATGGCGCGCGCGAATTCGACCGTCTCTTCAAGCGCAAAGCCCGCCTGCCCGGCGTGGTGCGCATGGTCGATCCGGCCCGATTCGACCATGAGGTAATAGCCATCGGGGTCTTGCGAGAGCCGCGCGATCGCCTGAGACGTCATCTGCGTGAGCGTCGGTTCATCCTGCCCGACCCCATCCTGCGCGCGCGCAGCCGTGTAGGTCATGTGACTTGGGGAGAAGAGCCCAAGGACCGGGCGATCCATCGGCGCGGCTGCCAGTTCATCCGCTGTTCTGGCAATCGTCCCACCGCTGCGCCCGGCCCAATTGGCGGGCAGGTTCGCATCCTCCTCGCCACGCCGTCCGCCAAGCGCGCTGCCGAAAAACGACACCGAACCGCCGCCGAGTGCGAGGTCAAAGTCCGCTTCGACCAATTGTGTCGCGATATCGGTGCAGCCCAGGCCCTGCTGGTCCTCCGGGATCGCCGCGTCGGCTTCCCAGTTGCGGTCGGGGCTGCGGGCGTAGACGCTGGCAGGCGTTGCGTGGGTCAGCCGTGCGGTCGAAACGATGCCGAGCGCCAACCCGCGCTCCTTCGCCTCTTCACCCAGCAGCGGCAGCGCGTGCTCCATCGCGCCCGCGCATTCGCCGCGCACCGCGTCAGGCCCGAGGCCGAGCAAGCCGATCCGGGTCTTCTCGCCCGAATGCATTGCCGTGGCCGTCCCGGCGCTGTCGGGCACCTGCGCGTTGGTGTTGTAGGTCTTGACGAGAGCGACATTGTCGAAAGTCTCGAACGGCAGGACGTGCTCCTCCCCGCTCATTCCCTGCTTCTGCCCCGCATAAATGCGTGCGGCGGTGACGGTCGAAACGCCCATCCCATCGCCGATGAACAGGATGACGTTCTTGGCGCGGGTTGGCGCGGTTTCGTCCATCGCCAGATCTGCGGCACGTGGTGTGGATTGCGGTTGGCCGGTGTAGGCGCATGCGCCGAGCGACAGGGATGCGCTGGCGAGGAGGAAGGCGATAGCGGGCTTGGAAGTCATCGGGTTGTCTCCGGTCGGGGTAGCTTTGCCCCGCTATCGCCTGCATATGCGACGGGAAAGTGAAAGGTGGAGTTTCGCGCGATCCGCCCCTAGATCGAAACCTATGCTGTCCGTTGCCACCTGGAACATCAATTCGGTCCGCCTGCGCCTGCCGATCGTCGAGAAATACATGCGCGAAGAGGCTCCCGACATCTTGTGCCTGCAAGAGATCAAGTGCCAGAATGATCAATTCCCGGCCGAGGCGCTGGCCGATCTCGGCTACGAACATCAGGCGATCAGTGGGCAAAAGGGCTATCATGGCGTTGCCACCGTCAGCCGGGTGCCGATCCGCGACATCACCCGCCATGACTGGCAGGACAATGGCGAAGCGCGCCATGTCGGCGTCGAAGTCGTCGGTCGGGACATGTTTCTCGAGAATGTCTATGTCCCCGCGGGCGGCGACGTGCCGGACCGCGAAGTGAACCCCAAGTTTGGCCAGAAGCTCGATTTTCTGGATCGCATGACCCGCTGGGCCGATGCGCTGGATCGCCCGACCTTGATCGTGGGCGATTTCAACGTCGCCCCGCTCGAAAGCGATGTTTGGAGCCACAAGCAATTGCTCAAGGTGGTCAGCCATACGCCGATCGAAGTCGAGACGCTCGATCGGTTCCGCAATGCGCATGGCTGGCGCGATATCGGGCGCGAGCATGTGCCGCATCCCGAACGCTATTACAGCTGGTGGTCCTATCGCTCGCCCGATTGGCGCAAGAACGATCGCGGGCGGCGGCTCGATCATATGTGGGCGAGCCCGGCGCTCGCCGAGCATGCGAAAGCGCACCGGATCCTGGAAGAAGCGCGAAGCTGGGAGAAGCCTTCGGATCATGTGCCATTGGTGACGGAGTTCGACGTTTGAACGGCGACACGTCGTCTGCCCCCTCCCCCAGCAGGCGCGCCGCGCAGGCCGTCGATGCGCTGCGTCACGGCTGGCCATTGCGTTTCGAGCGTGACGACGCGGAGGACGTCACCTTGTTACCGGTCGAAACGGCTGTCGCAAACGGAGCAAGCTCCGAGCGGCTGCTGATCTCGGTCGCCCGCGCGGCAACGCTCAAGATCACCAACCAGCTCGAAGCCGCGCGCGAACCGGACGCGCATTCCCACGCACCGGTGCTGATCCGCGGCGGCGAAGCATTCGACATCGCGAGCGCCGTACCCATCGCCGATCCTGCGCTCGACCTCAAGAATCCGCTCAAGGGACCATTCCTCGCCGAGGCGCTGGACTGGGACGACACGGCGCGCGCGGCGATGGAGCTGGCGCGGATCGCGGGCATCCTTCCCGCCTTTTTTGTCGATCCTCGCGAGGCGGGTGAAGCGCATGGCCTGCGCGCCGACGATCTGGTGGCCTACACCGCGCCCGATACCCTGCGCATCGTCACCCGCGCACGCCTGCCGGTCCGCGCCAGTGAGGACGCCGAGATCGTCGCGTTTCGCTCGCCCGACGATGCGCGCGAGCATGTCGCGCTCATCGTCGGCGAGCAATCGGGGGACCGCGAGCCGATCGTGCGCGTTCATTCCGAATGCCTGACCGGCGATATTCTCGGCAGTCTGAAATGCGATTGCGGGCCGCAACTCGATGGCGCGCTCGAAGCGATGAGCCGCCATGCGCGCGAGGACGGAGGCTGGGGCGCTCTGCTCTATCTGAGGCAGGAGGGGCGCGGGATCGGCCTCGTCAACAAGCTGCGCGCCTATCGCTTGCAGGATCTGGGCTTTGACACCGTGGACGCGAACCGGCGATTAGGCCTGCCGGACGAAGCGCGCGATTTTCCCGTGGCGGCGCGGATGCTCGAATTGCTCGGCGCGCGGCGGATCAGCCTGCTGACCAATAATCCGGCCAAGGTCGATGCCTTGACCCGCGCGGGGATTACCGTCGCACAGCGGATCGCGCATCAACTGCCAGACAACCCGCACAACACCCGCTATCTTGCCACCAAGCGCGACCGTGCAGGACATCTGCTGACATGATCGGCCCGGAAATCGCCATCACCATCCGGCCCGAAGCGCGGGGCGACGAAGCCGCGATCCACGCCGTGACGCAAGCGGCCTTTCGCGAGATGAAATTCAGCGACGGCGACGAACACCATCTGGTCGACCGCCTGCGCGCCGATGGCGATCTTGCGCTGTCGCTCGTGGCAGAGGATGATGCGCGGATCGTCGGTCATATTGCGATCTCTCCCGTCACGATCAGCAGGGGCGCGCTCGGCTGGTTCGGCCTCGGCCCCGTTTCGGTCTGGCCCGAACTCCATCGCCGGGGAATTGGCGGCGCGCTGGTCAAGCGTGCCATCGCGGACATGCGGCAACGCGGCGCTATGGGCATCGTCCTGCTCGGAAGTCCCGACTACTACGCGCGCTTCGGCTTCGCACGCGAGCCGCGGCTGACCTATCCCGGTGGACCGGCGGAGTATTTCCAGGCGCTTGTGCTCGAAGGGGAAGTCCCGGAAGGCGAAGTCGGCTATGCGCCCGCCTTCACACCGGATGGTTCGTGACGGCCCCGTTGCCTTGCAAGCAAATGCCGCTTGGCCAAAGCCCCTTCATCTCGCTAGACCTCAGCGCAACAGGATAAATCGAAAGGCCTATCCATGAACAAGCTCACCACAATCGCCATCCTTGGTTCCGGCGTATTCGCGCTCGCTGCGTGCGGAGACGCGGAAAATGCCTCGACCGAGGCGATGCCCGATACGGTCGAGATGCCCGCCGACGAAGCGCTCGAACCGCTCGAGGTCGAGCCGGTGGAGGATAGCGAGGCTGCTGGGCCTCCGCCCGCCGATATCGATCCCGCTACCACAGCACCCGATCCTGTGACGACCGAGGAAGCAGCGGACAATGCCGCGGACGTCGCCGCCCGGGCCGCCGCCGCCGCAGCAGCAGGCGCGACCGATGCGGATGATGCGGACATAGCGGGTGAGATGGACGAATTGGAAACTTCGGTAGCGGACAGCGAAGAAGACTGACTCCTTTATACAGCGACGTTCGATCCTCTAGAAAGCACCCTCGCGATGAACACCGAACTCACCCACCCGCTTGTCGCCAATGACGGCATGGACAATGACACGTTCGACCAGTTCGCCGAGCAGCTCGAACGCTATGTCGAAGAGCGGCTGATCCCGGCGGAAGGCGACCTGATCGAAAACGATCGCGTTCCGCCCGAAATCGTCGACGAAATGCGCGACATGGGGCTGTTCGGCATCTCGGTGCCCGAGGAGTATGGCGGCGCAGGCCTCAACATGACGCAATATGCGCGCGTGGTGAACATCATGAGCCGCGCCGCGCCGGCCTTCCGCTCGATCTTCTCGATCAATGTCGGCATGTTCGCCAGCGCGCTCAAGAACGGCGCGACCGAAGCGCAGCGGGCGGAATGGTATCCCAAGCTGGTCGAAGGCAAGATCGCGTGTTTCGGCCTCACCGAACCCGGCTCGGGCAGCGACTCGGCTGCAATGCAGACCACTGCAACGCCCGATCCGGACGGCAATGGTTGGATCCTCAACGGCACGAAGCGCTATATCACCAATGCGCCGCATGCCGATGTCGCACTCATCATGGCGCGCACGGAGAAAGAGGCGCAGCCCAAGAATGCGCATGTGAGCGCGTTTCTGGTGCCGATGGACACGCCGGGCGTCTCCACCGGTTCGCCGGACAAGAAGATGGGGCAGGCGGGCAGCCATATCTCCGATATCATGCTCGACGATGTGAAAGTGCCGGGCGATGCGCTGCTGGGCGAGGAGACGGGGCGTGGCTTTCGCTTCGCCATGCAAAGCCTTGACAACGGGCGCATCTCGGTTGGCGCGGCGGCGACCGGCTATGCCCGCCGCGCGCTCGACAGCGCAATCCGCTATGCCAATGAGCGCAAGGCCTTTGGCGAACCGATCGCGCGCTTCCAGCTGATCCAGGCGATGCTCGCCGACAGCGAGATGGAAATCTACGCCGCCGAATGCATGATGCGCGACGTCACTGCGCGCGCCGATCGGGGCGAGAACATTCTCGTCAAGGCGGCCGCGTTCAAGGTCTTCGCCTCCGAAATGTGCGGGCGCGTGGTCGACCGGGTGGTGCAGGTCTATGGCGGCGCTGGCTACCTCGCCGAATATGATGCCGAGCGGTTCTATCGCGACGCGCGCATCTACCGCATCTACGAGGGAACGACGCAAATCCTGCAACTCCAGATTGCCAAGCACATGCTGCGCGAATGGGAAGCGGCGAATGGGTGAGCGCGCCGGTGCTCCTCCCCTGATAGGGGACACGCTCATTGTATAATCTCCTCTCCGACCTCTCGATCGTTGAAGTCTCCAGCTTCGTCGCCAGCCCCACCGCCGGGCTCTATTGCGCGCAGATGGGCGCGGAAGTGATCCGCGTCGATCACAAAGCGGGTGGGCTTGATTACGATCGCTACATGCTGACGAAAGAGGGCCGCTCGCTCAGCTGGGAAAACCTCAACCGCGCGAAGAAATCGGTCGCGCTTGATCTGCGCTCGGGCGAGGGGCGTGAGTTGTGCGTCGAGCTGGCGGCAAGGACAGGCCAGTGCATCACCAATCTCCCGGAAAAAAGCTTTCTGGGTCACGAAGCGATGACGGCGGCGCAACCCGATGGCACCCCGGACATGGTGAGCCTGCGGATCATGGGCTGGCACGATGGGCGTCAGGCGATGGATTTCACCGTCAACGCCGCTTCGGGCTATCCGCTGATGACCGGGCCGGAAGACTGGGACATGCAAACCGCCCCGCCGGTCAATCAGGTGCTGCCCGCTTGGGATTTCATTACCGGCGCCTATTCGGCCTTCGCATTGCTCGCGGCCATCCGCCACCGCGACACCACCGGCAACGGCAGCGAAGTGCGCGTGCCGCTGGGCGATGTCGCGATCGGGACGGTGGCGAATTCGGGAATGATGGCGGAAATGCTTTATCGCGGCGCGGACCGCGAACGGCTCGGCAATGCCATCTGGGGGGCATTCGGGCGCGATTTTCGCTCGAAGGACGGCAAGCGCTTCATGGTCGCGGCTTTGACAGCCAAGCAGTGGACCGGTCTGGTCGAAGCCTTCGGCGTCGCCACGCCCATCGCCCAGCTCGAAGCGGACACCGGCGCGGATTTCTCGTCCGGCGATCGTCCGCGATTCGAGCATCGCCATGCCCTGTTCGACATCTTCCAGACCGTCGCGGGCAGCCATGATTACAAGGCTTTGGAGGCGCGCATGTCCGCAAACGGCTGCACGTTCGAGCGCTATCGCACCGCGCACGAAGCCGCGAACGATCCGGTGCTGGTGGCCGACAACCCGCTGTTCGGCCCATCGCCGAACAATCCGAGCGGTTTCGACTATCCCGCCACCCGCAGCTTCGCCAATCTGCCGGGCCGCGAGGCGGGTGATCCCGCTCCTGCACCGTATCTCGGCCAGCATTCCGAAGAGGTGCTGGCCGAGCGGCTCGGCCTGTCGACCGGCGCGATCGGTAAGCTGGTCGATGCGGGCACCGTGGGGCTTAGCGACAAGGACAGAACATGACCCGCCGCCCCAATAATCGAAGGGCCGCCATCTGCACGCCCTTGCGCACCCCGGTCGGCAAGTTTCTCGGCTCGCTCGCCCCGCTGGGTGCGGGCGAATTGGGTGCGATCATCCTCAAGGCGCTTGTGGAACGCAGCGGGATCGATCCGGAACGCGTGGACGATGTCGTATTCTCTCAAGGCTATGGCAACGCCGAAGCACCCGCGATCGGGCACTGGTCCTGGCTTGCCGCAGGCCTCCCGCTGGAAGTGCCGGGGTATCAGCTTGACCGGCGCTGCGGGTCCGGCCTCCAGGCGGTCGCCAATGCAGCGATGATGGTCGAAACCGGAATGGCCGATGTGGTGGTCGCGGGCGGGTGCGAAAGCATGTCCAATGTCGAGCATTACACCCTCCAAGCGCGCGGCGGTGCGCGGATGGGCGACCTCACACTGCACGACCGCCTGTCGCGAGGGCGATTGATGAGCCAGCCGATCGAACGCTTCGGCGTCATTACCGGCATGATCGAGACGGCCGAAAACCTTGCCAAGGATTACGACATCTCTCGGGAAGCGGCGGACGGATACGCCGTACGCTCACACCAGAATGCCGCTGCGGCATGGGAGGCGGGCAGGTTCGACGCGCAGCTTGTGCCGGTTGAAGTCCCGCAACGACGGAGTGATCCAGTCACGTTCAAGCAGGATGAAGGCTTTCGCGCCGACGCATCGATGGAAACGCTCGGCAAACTGCGCGCCATCGATGGCAAGCGCGATCCTGACGCAATCGTTACAGCGGGCAATGCGAGCCAGCAGAACGATGCAGCGGCGGCGTGCCTGGTCGTGGCCGAGGACAAGCTCGAAGAACTCGGACTCGAGCCAATGCTGTGGTTTGGCGGCTGGGCCGCCGCTGGCTGCGATCCGGCGCGCATGGGAATCGGGCCAGTTCCGGCGGTCGAGCGCCTGTTCGAGCGGCGCGGTTATGACTGGGACGACATCGACCTCGTCGAACTCAACGAAGCGTTCGCGCCGCAGGTTCTCGCCGTGCTCAAGGGTTGGGGCTGGAGCGAGGATGACAGCCGCCGCGACATCCTCAACGTCAACGGCTCAGGCATCTCGCTCGGCCATCCGATCGGCGCAACGGGCGGGCGCATCCTCGCCGATATGGCCCACGAGATGCACCGGCGCGAAGTGCGTTACGGTCTGGAAACGATGTGCATCGGCGGCGGACAAGGCATCGCGGCGGTGTTCGAGCGGGCGGTTTGATGAGCGCATACGACGCCTGGATCGGGCGCGAACATTCAGCGCGCGACCGGCTTGACGAGGCGCTGGCAGCGCGGTGGCACGCCACATTTAATCGCGCGAACCGGCATCCGCCGCTCATGCCGCAAGGCATACATTTCTGCCTCTGCACTACTGATGCGCCTACCCGCTTGCTTGGCGATGACGGTCACCCCATCCGCGATAAGGGAGAGGACAGCTTTCTGCCGCCCCTCCCCTTGCCACGCCGTATGTGGGCCTCATCGAGCATTGAGTTTCGCGCCCCGCTGATGCTGGGCGCTGTCATTGAACGGATCAGCCGTATCGCGTCGATCCGCGAGAAAGACGGAGGCAGCGGAAAGCTAGCCTTTGTTGATGTCGAACACGAAACTCATGCCAATGGTACGCTTTCAGTGCTCGAATCCCAGACGCTGGTTTATCGCGACGCCGCTTCAGCCGACGCACCTTTGAGTCCGCAGGAACCGGGCACAGAAAAGTTTGATGACAGCGATTGGGAGTATGAACTGACGCTCGTTCCCGATCCGCGCCTGCTTTTCCGCTATTCCGCACTGACCTTCAACACCCATCGCATCCATTATGATCTACCCTACGCCCGCAATGTCGAACGCTATCGCGGGCTGGTTGTGCACGGCCCGCTGACCGCGAGTTTGCTGCTCCAGTTCGCGGCGAGCGAACTCATAGGCACAACCAATCCAGCCCTGAGGTTTGAGTTTCGTGGGCTATCGCCGGCGATAGCTGGAGAGGCTTTACACCTTGTGGGGCGGCAGGACGGCATCGAATATGAGCTAGGGGCCTTCGCCAGCGACGGTCGGCAAATCATGACAGCGCGAATCTTTGGCTAGTCGTCCAGCGGAAAGTCCTTAATGGGCGCCATCACCCCATAACTCTCCGCCACCGGTTCTCGGCCCAGCTCGGGAAAATCGATCTCCGGCGGATCGACGCGCGTATCAGGCAGCCGATCGAGCAGGTCGCGGATCAGCGTCAGACGCCCGCGCTTCTGATCGTTGAAGTCCACCAGCGTCCATGGCGCATGATCGGTGTGGGTGGCGCGCAGCATCGTCTCTCGAGCGTCGGTATAGGCATCGTACAGCTCTCGTGCTGCAAGATCGACGGGCGAGAGCTTCCAGCGCTTCAGCGGGTCGTCCAGCCGCTCACGCAGCCGCTCTTCCTGCTTGGCCTGATCGGTGGTGAGCCAGTATTTGAACAGCATGATGCCAGCATCGGTCAGCAGCTTCTCGAACACCGATGCCTGTTCGAGGAAACGCTCAACCTCGCCCTCGCCAGCATATCCCATGACCTTTTCGACACCTGCGCGGTTGTACCAGCTACGATCGAACAGCACGATCTCGCCCTTGGTTGGCAGGTGATCGACATAGCGCTGGAAATACCACTGTCCGCGTTCCGCATCGGTCGGCTTTCCCAGCGCCACCGTGCGGCACTGACGCGGATTGAGCTTGTCGCGAACGGCGCGGATCGCACCGCCCTTGCCCGCGGTGTCGCGACCCTCGAACAACACCACGATCCGCGCGCCGGTCACCCGCACCCAACGGGCCATGCCAACCAGCTCCTCGGTCATGGGCGCAAGCCGTTTGCGGTATTCCTTACCTTTCAATGCCACACCGGCTCCCTTGCATTTACCCTTGCCGTCAGCGGTTCGTAGTCGCAAATACAAGGGTATGGCCACTATTGCCCACACGGAAACCGATTTCAGCCGCCTCCCCGACCTGCCCGAGGACGTGTTCACCGCGCCACTCGCTAGGCCGTCGCATCTTGGCGAGGACTGGCTGGAGCCGGCGCAGACCGATTATTCGAGCGAGGACCATCAGGTCTGGAATGACCTGTTCGCCCGCCAGATGGAGGTGCTGCCCGGTCGCGCGGCGAGCGCCTTTATGGCCGGTCTCGACAAGCTTGATCTGTCGCGCGGCGGCATCCCCGATTTCGAGGAAATGTCGCAGGAGTTGGACAGGCTGACGGGGTGGAGCGTCGTGCCGGTTCCGATGCTGATCCCCGATCACGTGTTCTTCTGGCACCTCGCCAATCGCCGCTTTCCAGCGGGCAATTTCATCCGCACGCGCGAAACCTTCGACTACATTCAGGAACCCGACGTATTCCACGACGTGTTCGGACACGTGCCGATGCTGACCGACCCGGTCTATGCCGATTACATGCAGGAGTATGGCCGCGCCGGATGGAAGGCGATGCGCTATAACCGCCTGAAAGCGCTGGGTGCGTTATATTGGTACACGGTCGAGTTTGGGCTTATCGAGGAAGACGACGGCATTCGCGCCTACGGAGCTGGAATTCTGTCAGGCCCAACCGAGGCGCGCTTCTCGCTTGAGGCCGAAAGCCCCAACCGCATCATGCTTAATGTCGATCGCGTGATGCGTACCGATTACGTCATCAGCGACCTGCAACCGACCTATTTCGTGATTGAGAGCTTCGAAGATCTCTATCGCCAGACGGTCGAGCGTGATTTCGACCGGCTTTATCGTAACCTTTCGCCGGGCTTCACCTACGCCAATACGGCGGTCATCGATGTCGATCACGTCGTGACACGCGGCACGCTTGAATACCATTTGCGCGGTGGCAGGGGATCGGGCGCAAAGCCGATCTGAAACAAAAAGGGGCGCCGAAACGCTTCGGCACCCCTTCAGCTGTTATTCGCAAATCTCTCGATTACATTTCATCGATTTCATCAGCCTGCTCTTCCATGGCTTCTTCCATGGCATCGGTATTGTCGTCCATGGCATCGGCCTGATCTTCGGTGATCTCACCCGATTCTTCCATCGCATCGACCTGATTATCGCGAGCGTCTTCCATCTCTTCGATGTTCTCTTCCGCCGCATTTTCGGCAGGGCTGTCACAAGCTGCGAGCGAAAGGACGAATGCGGCGAGCATTGGAGCGGCGGCACGAGTAGCGGTGAATTTCATAAACAATTCCTCTTTGCGGAAAAGGGACAAGTCCCTCGCCCTTGTTAACGCGGGCTTCAGCTTGTTCAACCGGTAACACGCCCGAGCGTTCCGCAAAAATGGCAAGAATGTGGTGGAGTGAGCCCAGTTCCGGACATTTGCGCTTCAGGCGTTCAGCCGTTCGCGGATCATCATGTGATAGACGAGCATCGCGCTGAAACAGGCAAGACATGCAGATAGCAGGGCGAATGCCGTCAATCCGCCAAGGATCGATCCCTGGTTCGCGGCCACTCCCGCAACCAGCGACACGACGACGCCGATCACGATCTGTCGAAGAATTTCGCCGGATCGTTCGGTTCGCGCGATGATGGAGGCAAGCCATCCGGCGCTTGTGCCGATCACGATGAGAAGAAGTAAGGCCATTTAACCAGCTCTTTGAATTGATCGAGTTATCAATTGTAAGTGCCAAAGGGCCGCATCGGTTCCCGCAAAGTTTAACCAGAAGTTACCGTCAGAAGAAATAAAACAACGCGCAGCCCAGTAGGATGCGGTAGACGACGAACACCAGCATGGATGCGCGTTTGAGGAAATTCATCAAAAACGCCATAGTCACGAACGCCGCGACGAAGGTCATGGCACCCGTCACGATCGCTTCGAACAACAGATCGCCTTCCGCCTCAAGCAGGTCGGGCACGATCAGGATTCCGGCGCCTGCCACCGCTGGGATCGAGAGCAGGAAGGAAAACCGCGCCGCCTCGAACCGGCCATAGCCCAGCGCCCGTGCCGCGGTCATTGTTACGCCCGAACGGCTCGTGCCCGGGATCAACGCGAGCGCTTGCGCCAGCCCGACGATAAGTCCGTCGCGCCAGGTCATGTCCTCAAAGGACTTGGTTTCGCGCCCGAATTTGTCGGCGATACCGAGCAGGATGCCGTACAGGATGAGATTGGTTGCGATCAGATCCGTGAACCGGATCGAGGCGAGCAGGTCATTGTCGATAATCGGGATGCCGATGAAGCTTTCGACGAACCCGTTGAGAAAGCCGAGCTTGATCGAAAGGCCGAAGATGACCGCAGGGATGGTGCCGAGCAGGATCCACCAGAACAAGCGCTTGTATTCCGGGGCCTCGCCGATACCGATCGTCGCGAAACCGCCCTTCGCCAGCCCGGCAACGTCGCGAAAGAAATAGACCATGATCGCGAGCAGCGATCCGACATGAACTGCGATATCAATCATCGGCCCCTGGTCGTCCGCCCCGGTGAACACCGGCACGAGGATGAGGTGGCCTGATGACGAGATCGGCAGGAACTCGCTGATCCCCTGCACAACCGCGATGATAAGCATCTGAAGGAAAGTCATGATCCGCGCTCCATGGCGCAAGCGGGCCCTAAGTCAACGCTGTTGGGGCTAGCAGCCGGCGTTGCCGGTTTATGCAGCCTCTTCCGCGGCGAATTGGAGCCTCGCCAGACGCGCGTACAAGCCACCATTTGCGGAAAGCTGCGGGTGGGTGCCCTGCTCGACGATTTCGCCATCCTCCAGCACCACGATCCGATCCGCCGCCCGCACAGTGGCGAGCCGGTGTGCAATGACAAGCGTGGTGCGCTCTTTCATCAGAGTTTCGAGCGCGGCCTGCACCAATTGCTCGCTTTCGGCATCGAGGGCGCTGGTCGCTTCGTCGAGCAGCAGGATCGGGGCATCGCGCAGCAAGGCACGCGCGATCGCGACCCGCTGTTGCTGGCCCCCTGACAATTGCGTGCCACCTTCGCCCAGATAGGTGTCGAGCCCGCGCGGAAGATCGCGCAGGAAGGCTTCCGCGTTGGCAGCACGCGCCGCATCCCAGATATCTTCGTCCGTCGCGTCCCAGCGGCCATAGCGCAGATTGTCGCGCGCATCGGCACTGAACAGGACCCCGTCTTGGGGCACCAGCGCGAGCCGTTCGCGAACATCTGCCGGATCGGCGGCGGTCAGCGGTACTCCATCGATCCGGATGGTGCCGCCCTGCGGGTCATAAAACCGCTCGACCAACTGGAAGATCGTTGATTTGCCCGCGCCCGACGGCCCGACGATGGCGACTGTCTCGCCCGGCTCGATCTCGAGAGTGAAATCCTTCAATGCAGGAGTCTCGGGCCGAGCGGGGTAGCGGAACGTCACGTTGCGGAACGAGAGGCTGCCCCGTGGCGGCTCGGGCAGGGATTGCGACCGCGCGGGGGCCGCGATGTCAGGCTCCGCCTCGAGCAATTCGGCCAGCCTGCTCGCCGCACCGGCACCGCGCAACAACTCGCCGTAAACCTCGGTCAGCGCACCGAACGCGCCCGCAACGATCATTGCCGCGACGATAAACGACAGGATCGTGCCTCCGGTGATCTCGCCCGCCGCGACCCCTTCCGCCCCGCGCCACAGCAGAAGAACGATAGAGCCGAAAATCGCGAGAATGATGATCGCAGTCATGATCGAGCGCAGCACGATCCGCCGCCGCGCCGTGTCGAAGGTCCGTTCAACGGCGTCGCCAAAGCGATCCGCCTCGCGCGGCTGCTGGCCAAAGCTCTGCACGATCTTCATCGCGCCAAGCACTTCGCTTACCATCGCACCGACATCAGCGACGCGGTCCTGATTGTCGCGGCTGATAGAGCGGATGCGCCGCCCGAAGATGACAATCGGCAGAATGATGCCGGGAATGCCGACTGCGAGCCATATCGTAAGCTCGGGCAGCAGCCAGAACAGATAGATCGTACCCCCGATGCCGAGGAATATGTTTCTTAACGCAACCGAGACTGTGGTGCCGACCACTGTTTCGATGATCGCGGTGTCCGCCGTCATCCGGCTGGCGATCTCCTTGGGACTGTTCTCTTCATAGAATGACGGCGACAGGCGCAAAAGGTTGCGATGCACCTTGCGTCGGATATCGGCGACCACGCGCTCACCGATCCAACTCACGAAGTAGAACCGCGCGGCGGTGCCGAATGCTATGACCAGGACGATAACGAAGAGGTAGCGGAACCACCGCCCGATGTCCGCTTCGCCCCCACCAATGCCTGCATCACCAAAGCCGCGATCGACGATCAACTGCATCGCGGCCGGGATCGCGAGCGTCCCCGCTGCCGTAACGACCAGCGCAATCAGCGCGAGAACCACCTTGTCGGGATATTTCGCCGCCTCGCGATAAACCATCCGCAGGGGCGCGAGCGAACGCGGTTTTGCGGGCGCGTCTACCGCCGCGTCACCGTTTGCGCGGGTGTCATCAGCGATCGGTGTGTTTTCGAGTGTCTGCCCAGCCATTGCTTTCTGACCTAGCGAGCGTGGGCGCAAAATTCACGTGCAAAAAGCGCGAGCGGCATGCTCCGCGGCAGTGCGGGCTTCGCTTGTGCGTTGCACAATGGCTCGCGAACCGCCATTTAAGCGGCCTACGACGAGATCGATCTCACATCTGATCAGCAATCCAACGGGGCGCAATCCATGCTATATCACGCTTACGAACTGCAACGCAGCTGGCTCAATTCGGTCAGTTCCGTCGCTGCGATCAGCTCCTCGATACTTTCAAACCCCGGCAATCCGCTGGGCTATCTGGGCATGGGTCCGCTGGCGGCAAATGCGCTCGACGTGTTCGCTCACGCGACCGCGCAGTACGGCAAGCCTGCTTTCAATATCACGGAAATCGACATTGACGGCACGGTCCACCCGGTGATCGAGGCGACTGTGGTCAACCGCCCGTTTGGCGATCTCAAGCGCTTTCGTCTCGACGGACTGACCGAGAAGGAACGTGCTGAGCGGCCAAAGATGCTAATCGTCGCACCGATGAGCGGGCACTACGCCACCTTGCTGCGTGGCACGGTCGAACGGATGCTTCAGCAATTCGAGGTCTACATCACCGACTGGGCCGATGCCAAGACGGTTCCGCTGCACGAAGGCAGGTTCGATCTCGACGACTACATCGATTACCTGATGGAGTTCCTCGAATATATCGAGAGCCAGGAACCCGGCCAGCGCCCGCACATGCTCGCCGTGTGCCAGCCCTCGGTCCCCGCATTTGCTGCCACGGCGCTGATGAACCAGCACAAATCGCCCGCCGCCCCGGCGACGCTGACCATGATGGGTGGCCCGATAGACACCCGCGAAAGCCCCACCACGGTCAACGATCATGCGATGGATCGGCCGATCGAGTGGTTTCGCCACACGGTCATCGCCACGGTTCCGATGAACTATCGCGGCGCGGGACGCCGGGTCTATCCCGGCTTTTTGCAGCTATCGGCGTTCATGAGCATGAACCTGCAAAGCCACATGATGAGCCATTTCGAGATGTTCAAACACCTCACCGCCGGCGACAATGCCAGCGCGCAGGCAACCAAGGATTTCTACGACGAATATCGCAGCGTGTGCGACATGACGGCCGAATTCTACCTTCAGACGGTCGAGGAGGTGTTCCAGAAGCACTCGATCCCCAATGGCGAATTCCGCCACAAGGGTGAGATCGTCGACCTGACGCAGATCACCGACACGGCCCTGCTTGCCATCGAAGGTGAACGTGACGATATCTCAGGGCTCGGCCAGACGAAGGCCGCGCTCAAACTGGCGAAGGGACTGCCGGAGAACAAGAAGCGCTATTATATGGCAGAGGGCGCGGGACATTACGGCATCTTCAACGGCAGTCGCTGGCGGAACAAGGTGGCGCCGGTGGTCGAGGAGTTTGTTGCCAAACACTCGTGATGCGCGATCAGGTTTTCGCATCCAGCTGCCGCAGCCCAAACCAGCCTGTCAGCGCCGCTGCGAACGCCGCCGCAGCCATCGCGTATATCGCCTCGTAAAAGCCCCCGAACAGCGCCGTTCCCGATAGCGACAGCACGCCGCCCATCAACGCGACCGCGATCAGTCCGCCCGTGCGCGACACCGCATTGTTGAGCCCGCTGGCGGTCCCGGCATAGCTGTCCTCAACCGCTGCCATCACCGCGCTAGTCAGCGGTGCGACGGCAATCGCCATGCCGATGCCGATCACGACGAGTGCGGGAAAGACGCTGGTCCAGTATCCGCTCTCCGGCCCAATACGCAGCGAGAGCAGCATGCCGCATGCGACCAGCGCGGGTCCGATCGTCAGCGGAATGCGCACGCCGGTTTTGGCAGCGAAGCCACCTGCGAGCGGACTGCCAAAGCCGATGATGATGGGGAAAGGCATGATCGCAAGTCCTGCCTGCGTCGCCGAATAGCCGCCGCTTTGTATAAGCAGGTAAGGGAGGATCAGGAGCAGCCCGCCCAGCGCGGCGTAGAGCAGAAAGGTGAGAACGTTGAGGCTAACCACGCATGTGCCGCCGAAGAGCGCGAGCGGCATCATCGCATTATCGCCCTTGCGCCGCTCGATTGCGAGGAAAACGGCGAGGAAGGCGATTCCGGCTGCAAGCGAGGCCAGCGCCGGGGTGTCGAATACGCCGCGCGCGCTCCAGAAGGTCAGCGCCAAGGTGATACCCGCAAGGCCGAGTGTCGCGGTCGCAGCCCCGCTGTAATCGGTCGCAGCATCGTCCGGTCGTCTGACTTCGTCGACCTTGGTTGCCGCCAGCACAAAGGCTACCACGCTGATCGGCACCAGCAGCCAGAACACAGCGGGCCATGCGAAGGTATCGACCAGCCAGCCGCCCGCGAGCGGCGCGATCGCGCCCGAGACCGCACCCGCCGCCGCCCAGCTTCCGATCGCCTTGCCCCGCGCTTCGCCGCTGAATGCTCCGTTCAACAGCGCGAGGCTGTTGGGCAGCAGCAGCGCTCCGCCCAACCCCTGTCCAGCACGCCCGGCGATCAGCGCTTCCAGCGTCGGCACCGCTGCGCATAACAGGCTCGCCGCGCCGAAGATCGCGACCCCGATCATCAACATGTGTCTTCGCCCGAACTTGTCGCCCAGCGCGCCGCCCAGCATCAGCAGCGCGGCGAGCGGCAGGGTGAAGGCGTTGACAGCCCACTGCGTCTCGACGGCGTTCGCATTCAAATCTGCGCGGATCGCCGGTAGCGCCACATTGACGATCGATTCGTCGATGAAGGGCAGACTTGACGCGAGCACCGACATCGCCAGCACCCAGCGAGGCGCTGACTGATCGCCCGTCCTCGGCTCGTCGCAAGTTGATGCAGTCGCTGCGCGCGGATCGCAATCGTGGGGCGCGGCGTTGCTCACCTTCTAGGCGCGATGCGCTCTCACATCGTATGGATGACCGAAAGAACCGCGCGGTATCTCGAGATTGGCGCGGTCCCAGCCACCGCGATCGGCGACCACGGCGTAAGTCTCTTCGAGAAACGCCAAAAGCGTAGCGTCCGGATCGGGCGAGCTGATGATCTGCGCGTATGGAAGCAGAAATTCCCCAAGTTCTTCGTGCCAGTATGCCGCGTCCGGCGTCGGATCGGCGCCATTGAAGTTATCGGGAACCGGGTAGCAATAGGCGTAGACCATGGCTTCGTCGACGCCGCCACCCAGCGAACCAGAACCCGGCGCTCGCAACCTCGTGGCTGTAGGCTTCGCGAGTGACGTCGTCGGGCAGGTTGGGAAAGCCGCCCGGATGAACCGGTGCCTCGCGCCCCGAGAAACGCGTGATGGCAAGATCGAAGCTGCCCCAAAAGAGGTGGCTGGGGCTCGACTTGCCGACGAAACCGATGCGGAAATGCTCGAACACGCGGTCGACGCTGCGCAGCGCTGCGTGCAGGCGGCGGACGGCGTCCGAATCCCATACCCGTTCACGCGTGTCTTCGGCGAAGGGAACCGCGTCCTCGACTTCATTCGGAGCGCCCGCCACATCCGTCGCGATGCCGGCGCGGGCCAGCAGTCCTTCGAATTCGTCGAGGAAGTCGGCTACGCTCTGCCCACTGATCGAGAAACTATCACGAAAACCGTCCGAGGTCTCGACCAACACCTCGCTTGCAAGGCAATCGATCAGAACCTCCGCCTCGCGCTCGCCTGTGATGACCGGATAGGTGCGCAAACCCCGCGGGACCACCTGCAAGGCGACGTGCCAGCCGTGATTGAGCCAGGGCTGTGCGCGGGTGGGAAGCTTGCCGATGACCTGGGCGTAAGCGTGAAAACTCTCGATCACCGCCTTGTCGGCGGCGTAGTCAAGTTCTGGCCAGCGCCCGTAGGTCATCGCGTTTACTCCCGTGTCAGTAGACCTCGAAAAGCCCTGCAGCCCCCATGCCGCCGCCGACGCACATGGTGACGACGACGTATTTCGCGCCGCGACGCTTGCCTTCAATCAGCGCGTGCCCGGTGCAGCGCGCGCCGGTCATGCCGTAGGGGTGACCGATCGAGATCGAGCCGCCATTAACGTTGAGGATGTCGTTGTCGATGCCCAGCTTGTCGCGGCAATAGAGCACCTGCACGGCGAACGCTTCATTCAGCTCCCACAGGCCGACCTCGTCCATTTTCACGCCAGTCGCCTTGAGCAGCTTGGGGATCGCGAAGACCGGGCCGATGCCCATCTCGTCGGGCTCTGTGCCAGCGACCGCCATGCCGACATAACGGCCGAGCGGCTGGAGGCCCTTCTTCTCTGCGACCTTGGCTTCCATCAGCACGCTGGCTGACGATCCATCGGAAAGCTGCGAGGCGTTGCCTGCGGTGATGACCTTGTCCGGGCCCATCACCGGCTGCAGACCCTGCAAGCCTTCGAGCGTGGTCGAGGGCCGGTTGCCCTCGTCCTTGGTGATGGTGACTTCTTCCTGGCTGACTTCGCCGGTGGCCTTGTCCTTCTTCATCATCGTGGTGGTGACGGGCACGATCTCGTCATCGAACTTGCCCGCTTCCTGACCCGCGGCGGTGCGCATCTGCGATTGCAGCGCGTATTCGTCCTGCGCTTCGCGGCTGATATTGTAGCGCGCAGCGACCGTTTCCGCCGTGCCGAGCATCGGCATGTAAACGTCCTTGTGCATCGCGATCAGCGAGGGATCGGGCGCGACGCGCATTTCCGGGGTCTGGACGAGGCTGATCGAATCCTGCCCACCGCCGACGACCACGTCCATGTTGTCGACCACGATCTGCTTGGCCGCGGTGGCGATCGCCATGAGGCCGCTGGAACACTGGCGGTCGATCGTCTGCGCTGCGACTTCGACCGGCGCTCCACCACGAAGCGCCACTTGGCGACCGATATTGCCCGCCTGCGTGCCCTGCGCGAGGACACAGCCCCACACCACGTCGTCGATCTCGGCGGCGTCGATCTTGGCGCGTTCGACGGCGGGCTTGAAGGAAAACGCGCCGAGTGTGGCGCCGGGTGTCGCGTTGAAGCCGCCTTTATAGGCGCGACCGATGGGCGTGCGGGCGGTGGAGACGATAACTGCTTCGCGCATTTCAATTACCTTTCGTCATCCCGGCGAAAGCTGGGATCTGTTTCATTTTTGTCGGAACTCTTGGCACGCGATCCCAGCTCTCGCCGGGATGACGATTACACAAAATACTGGGTGATCCATTCGCAAATCAGGGCGGGCTTGTCCTCGCCTTCGATCTCCATGGTGATCTCGGCGGTCTGCTGCCACTGGCCGGGGCGTTTCTCGATCATTTCGAGCAGCTTCCAATGGCCGCGAATGCGCTTGCCTGCGCGCACAGGCGCGATGAAGCGGGTTTTGTTGCCGCCGTAATTCACGCCCATCTTGACGTTATCGACCTTGGGCATGTCGCTATTCGCACCGAGATAGGGGATCATCGACAGCGTGAGAAAGCCATGCGCGATCGTCCCGCCGAACGGGGTCTGCTTGGCCGCTTCCTCATCGATATGAATGAACTGGTGATCGCCGGTCGCATCCGCGAACTGGTTGATGCGCTCCTGGCTCATTTCGACCCATTCGCTGGTGCCGATATTTTCGCCGGTCTTCGCGGCGAGATCCTGCGGTGTCATACCGGATGCTCCTCTCGTGAAATGGGCACCCCCGAGGTGCCGCTCTTTGTCGGCGCGCTTCATGGCAGGGGTGCGAAGGGAGTGCAATCGTCCTCGGCGCCGCAGCTCAGCCGAGCCCCGCGCCACATCGTTAGCAACGCGTTTACCAGAGACTGCTAACACCAATAGCGCACGGCGCCAATCGAGGTGCAGGGGCAAGTCTGCCGGGGAGTGGAGCGATGGCATTGACGGGAGCCGGAATGGCAGCAGCCGGAATTGAACGGCAGGCTACCCGGCGGGTGAAATCCGGAGGCGGACGTACCTACGTCCCGACGCGCGAAATTGCCGCTCACCCGGCCTTTCTGCCGATGCTGACACTTTGGGGCGCAGCGTTGCTGGGCCTTTCGGTCGCAGTGCTGTCGCCTGGCGCCATCGCCCGCATCGTCGCGATTACGAACGGGTCAGCGCTCGGTTCAGGAGCGCACGCGATGTTCGCAGCGTCGGCCGGACTGCTCGGCGCGGCGCTCGCGTTTTGTGCCGCGCGCGCAATGGGCGATTACACGCGGCCGCGTATTTCAAGCAAAGCCATCCTGCCATGCCTCGCCGCTCATCTTTGCGAGGATGAAGCGTTTGCGACTGTGTCGTCCGATCAGCCGCAACAGAGGAATGAAGAGAACGCACAAGAGCAGTCTCAGCCGGACGAGGCAGACGCAGCAGTCGAAACAAGCGAAACCGCGACCGACTACAGTGCGGACCTTGCCGAGCCTCAACTGGCCGACCCCCAGGTCGCAGCTGACCCATCAGTCGGTAGCCGCCCACGGGCGCTCGATTTGACTGAATTCGGCCAGCTTGCCGGACGCGACGGTGTGTGGGTACACGAAACTGTCGAAATGCCCGAAAGCAATGGCGATGCATCACGGGACGCGGTTCTTGCAGATAGCACTGTATCGGCAGGCCCGACCCGTGCTCTGGAGCAATTGCGCGGTACCGCTACGCGTGATTTGAGCCTTCTCCAAATGGTCGAGCGCTTCGCCGCCGCATTGCACGCACAGCAGGACGCCGACCGGGATGCGCTTCGAAAGGACGCAAGCGACGCCGGTCTCGCCGAGGCGTTGCGCGCGCTCGAACTCTTCACGCTTGAAGGCTTCCGTGCCGAGCGAGCCGAAAGCGCCCGAATCGGAGAAAATAGCCATCCAGCTGATGGCACAGGCGACACCTCATCACCCTTGCAAGGATTGCGCGGCGCGGCCTGATACGTGCAGTGCGCGCAATTAAACGGTAGCAAGTGAGCGCCGTCGCGTAAGATTCAATCACTCTACCCCATTGCCAAACCATAAATCCGTCTGCAAAGAGGATGAAACTGCGTTTCAGCCGGGCCGCTCATGTGAGCGTGTCCGGTTTTTCGCCGCTGCATGGCCCGATCCCCAGGATCGTCGGCGCGGCGGCCTCTTACATAACGGACCTCTGCAATGGGCCACCCAGAATCAACGGGTCTCTACGACCCCGCTAACGAACACGACGCGTGCGGCGTTGGAATGATTGCCCATATCGGCGGGCAGCAAAGTCACGATATTGTCAGCTCTGCACTGGAAATCCTCGAATCGCTCGACCACCGCGGCGCCGTCGGAGCCGATCCGTTGCTTGGCGATGGTGCAGGCCTGCTGATGCAGATCCCCGATGCCCTGATCCGCCGCTGGACGAACGAGCACGGCCACGAACTCCCCGCGCCGGGTGAATATGCAGTCGCGATGTGCTTTCTGCCACAGGACCAGAAGGCGCGCCGTTTCGTTGCCGAGCGGTTCGAGCGGTTTACGGCGAAAGAGGGCCAGCGCTTCATTGGCTGGCGCGATTTGCCGGTCACGACGGACGGGCTCGGCGACGCGGTGATTGCATCGATGCCGGTGATCCGCATGGCCGTGATCGCGCGCGGTGAAGCCTGCGCGGACCAGGATGCATTCGAGCGCAAGCTCATGGTGATCCGCAAGCAGGTGCAGAACCCGCTCGCCAATCTTGCCGAAAAGCACGAGCTTCCCGGATTGACCGAGACCTACCTCCCGAGCTTCTCCAGTCGCACAATCGTTTACAAGGGTCTGCTTTTGGCGGGCCAGGTCGGCAGTTTCTACGACGATCTGCGTGATCCCGAATGCGTCAGCGCGTTCGGGCTCGTCCATCAGCGCTTTTCCACCAACACCTTTCCCAGCTGGCGGCTCGCCCATCCGTTCCGGTTCATCGCCCACAATGGTGAGATCAACACCGTGCGCGGCAATGTAAACTGGATGAATGCCCGCCGCCGGACGATGGAAAGCGAGCTACTCGGGCCCGATCTGGACAAACTCTGGCCGATTATTCCGCATGGCCAGTCCGATACCGCATGCCTCGACAACGCGCTCGAATTGCTGCTGGCGGGCGGATACAGCCTCGCTCACGCAATGATGATGCTGATCCCAGAGGCGTGGAGCGGGAACGCGCTGATGGATCCCGAACGCCGCGCATTTTACGAATACCATGCCGCGCTGATGGAGCCGTGGGATGGTCCGGCCGCGGTGTGCTTTACCGACGGACGCCAGATCGGCGCGACACTCGACCGCAATGGCTTGCGCCCGGCGCGCTATTGCGTGACCAAGGACGACATCGTCTGCCTCGCTTCGGAAAGCGGCGTGCTGCCGTTTGCGGAGGAGGACATCGTACGCAAATGGCGCCTGCAGCCGGGGAAGATGCTGCTGATCGATCTCGAACAGGGTCGCATCATCGAGGATGCGGAACTCAAGGCAGACCTTGCGGGGGCTGAGCCGTTTGCCAAGTGGCTTGAACAGTCGCAGGTGCGGCTGAGCGACATCGAGCACATCGAGCCCGAACTGATCGAGCTGCCTGACGATGATACCACCCTGCTCCAGCGGCAGCAGGCGTTCGGTTACACGCAAGAGGATATCTCGCGCTTCCTCGAACCGATGGCGCTCGGCGGCGAGGATCCCGTCGGCTCGATGGGTACCGACACGCCGATCGCCGTGCTCTCGGACCGCGCCCGGCTGCTCTACGATTATTTCAAGCAGAACTTCGCGCAGGTCACAAATCCGCCGATCGACCCGATCCGTGAAGAACTGGTGATGAGCCTGATCTCGATGATCGGCCCGCGTCCCAACCTGCTTGGCCATGACGCCGGAACGCACAAGCGGCTTGAGGTCGACCAGCCGATCCTGACCAACGAGGATCTGGCGAAGATCCGTTCGGTCGAAGCCGGGCTCGATGGAGCATTTCGTTGCGAGACGATCGATATCACCTTCGATGCCGAAGAGGGCGTGGAAGGGATCGAGCTGGCGATCAAGGAAATGTGCTGGGCCGCGACCGAGGCGGTGCTGGCGGATCACAACATCCTTGTCCTATCGGACCGGGCGCAGGGGCCGGGACGAGTGCCGATGCCCGCGCTGCTCGCGACCGCCGCGGTTCACCACCACCTCGTGCGACAGGGCCTGCGGATGCAGACGGGGCTGGTCGTGGAAAGCGGCGAACCGCGTGAAGTCCACCATTTCTGCGCGCTCGCCGGCTATGGCGCGGAGGCGATCAACCCTTACGTCGCATTCGAGACGCTTGAAGATATTCGCACGCGCAAGCAGCCGGATACTGAGCGCGCAGAGGTGGAAGCCAATTACATCAAGGCGATCGGCAAGGGCATTCGCAAGGTAATGTCCAAGATGGGCATCTCGACCTACCAATCCTATTGCGGCGCGCAGATCTTCGACGCAGTCGGGCTTTCGAGCGAATTCATCGCGAAATACTTCACCGGGACTGCAAGCCAGATCGAAGGCGTGGGGCTCGATCAGGTGGCAGAGGAGAGTGTGCGTCGTCACGCTCAGGCCTATGGCGACAACCCGATCTATGCCGGAATGCTCGATGTGGGCGGCATCTACCAATATCGCCTGCGCGGCGAGGAACACGCTTGGACCCCGGAAAACGTCGCCCATCTCCAGCATGCGGTGCGCGGCAATGATGCGAGCAATTACGAGGAATTCGCTGCATCCGTGAACGAGCAGGCCGAACGCCTGCTGACCATTCGCGGGCTGCTGGAATTCAAGCCCGCCGATACGGCTATCCCGCTAGAAGAGGTCGAACCGGCGAGCGAAATCGTCAAGCGATTCTCCACCGGGGCGATGAGCCTTGGCTCGATCAGTCACGAAGCGCACTCGACCATGGCGCTGGCCATGAACCGCATCGGGGGACGCTCGAACACCGGTGAAGGCGGGGAAGAACCGTTCCGCTTCACACCGCTCGACAATGGCGATTCGATGCGCAGCCGGATCAAGCAGGTCGCGTCCGGGCGGTTCGGCGTGACGACCGAATATCTCGTCAATTCCGACGATATCCAGATCAAGATGGCGCAGGGCGCGAAACCGGGCGAAGGCGGGCAATTGCCCGGCCACAAGGTCGACAAGCGGATCGGCGCGGTGCGGCATTCGACGCCGGGCGTCGGGCTGATCTCACCCCCACCGCACCACGATATCTACTCGATCGAGGATCTCGCGCAGTTGATCCACGATCTCAAGAACGTGAACACCGATGCGCGCATTTCGGTGAAGCTCGTCTCCGAAGTGGGCGTAGGCACGGTGGCGGCCGGCGTGTCCAAGGCGCGCGCGGATCACGTCACCATTTCTGGCTACGATGGCGGCACAGGCGCTTCGCCGCTCACCAGCCTGACCCATGCGGGAAGCCCGTGGGAAATTGGCCTCGCCGAAACGCAGCAGACGTTGCTGCTCAATAATCTGCGCAGCCGCATCGCGGTGCAGGTCGATGGCGGGCTGCGGACCGGGCGAGATGTCGCCATCGGCGCGCTGCTGGGCGCGGACGAATTCGGCTTCGCGACCGCTCCTCTGATCGCGGCGGGCTGCATCATGATGCGGAAATGCCACCTCAACACTTGCCCGGTCGGCGTTGCAACCCAGGATCCGGTGCTGCGCGCGCGCTTTACCGGCACGCCCGAGCACGTCATCAACTACTTCTTCTTCGTCGCCGAGGAGCTGCGCGCAATCATGGCGCAGTTGGGCTTCCGCACGATTGAAGAAATGGTCGGCCGGGTCGATCGGCTCGATGCAACGCGCATGCACCGCCACTGGAAGGCGCGCGGCATCGATTTGTCGCGCCTCCTCCAGGCAGTCGAATTGGACGAGGGCCGAAGCCTGCACCACACCGAAACGCAGGATCACGGCCTTGGCGCGGCGATGGACAATGCGCTGATCGCCGATGCGCGCGAGGCGATCGAAGCGAAGACGCCCGTGCAACTCGATTACGCAATCCGCAACGTCAATCGCAGCGTCGGCGCGATGCTTTCGGGCGAGATTGCCAAGGCGCATGGTCATGCGGGCCTGCCTACCGACACGGTGCGCGTGAACCTTACAGGCGTCGCGGGCCAGAGCTTTGGTGCATGGCTCGCGCACGGAGTGACGCTCGACCTGGTTGGCGATGCGAATGATTATGTCGGTAAGGGGCTATCAGGCGGCCGGATCGTGGTGCGTCCGCCGGACGGAGTGGCGCGCCCATCTGATGAGAACATCATTGTCGGCAATACCGTGCTTTACGGCGCGATCGCGGGCGAAGCCTATTTCGGCGGTGTCGCGGGCGAACGCTTCGCGGTGCGCAATTCGGGCGCGATCGCCGTGGTCGAGGGCGCGGGCGATCATGCGTGCGAATACATGACCGGCGGGGTCGTCGTGGTACTTGGACGCACAGGACGCAATTTCGCGGCCGGAATGAGTGGCGGGGTGGCATACGTTTATGATGACGCCGGCGATTTCGCCGAGCGAGTCAACCGAGCGCAGGTTGATCTCGAACCGGTCGATGGGGAACCATCGCTCGAAGAAGGAACGGGACGCCCGGCCCAGCGCCCGCGCTCGGTCAATGATTTCGGCATGGGTGACATGCTGCGACACGATGCGGAACGGCTGCGCATTCTGGTGGAGCGGCATCATCTCCATACTGGCAGCACGGTGGCGGCCGCCCTTCTGGAGGACTGGGACGCGAACCTTGGGCGCTTCGTCAAGGTGATGCCGGGCGATTATCGCCGCGCCCTCGAAATGCTCGAGGCCGAGCGTGAGGAAGCGGCGCAAGAGGCGGCGGAGTAGACATTATGGGCAAGGACACCGGATTTCTCGAAATCGAGCGGCGCGAACGCGACTATCTCGATCCCAAGGAACGCGTCTCTCATTATCGTGAGTTCATAGTCCCGCCCGATGATGAAACGCTGGCGAACCAGGCCGCGCGCTGCATGGATTGCGGCATTCCATATTGCCACAACGGCTGCCCGGTGAACAATCTGATCCCGGACTGGAATCACCTGGTCTACGAGCAGGACTGGAAGAACGCGCTCGATCTGCTGCATTCGACCAACAATTTCCCCGAATTCACCGGGCGCGTCTGTCCTGCGCCTTGCGAAGCGTCCTGCACGCTCAACATCATCGACCAACCAGTCACTATCAAATCGATCGAATGCGCTATTATCGATCGTGGATGGGACGAAGGCTGGGTCGTGCCGCAGGTGCCGAAAAGCAGGACCGGCAAATCGGTGGCGGTGGTCGGCTCCGGCCCCGCGGGCCTCGCCTGCGCGCAGCAACTGGCGCGCGCGGGACATAGCGTAACCGTGTTCGAAAAGTCCGACCGGATTGGCGGATTGCTGCGCTACGGCATCCCCGATTTCAAGATGGAAAAGCACCTTATCAACCGGCGCTGCGTCCAGATGGAAGCGGAAGGGGTCGAGTTCCGCAGCAGCAAGGAAGTCGGCGTGGATATCTCGCTGGCGTCCTTGCGCGAAAACTTCGACGCAATCGTGCTGGCGGGCGGATCGGAGGATGCGCGCGCGCTGTCGATCCCCGGCGCGGAGATGCCGGGCGTGCGACTCGCGATGGAGTTTCTCACGCAGCAGAACAAGCGCAATGCGGGCGACGATGAAGTGCGCGCAGCACCACGTGGCTCGCTGCTCGCCACCGGCAAGGACGTGGTCGTTATCGGCGGCGGCGATACCGGCAGCGATTGCGTGGGCACCTCCAACCGCCAAGGTGCAAAAAGCGTGACCCAGCTCGAAATCATGCCCAAGCCGCCATCGAAGGAAGACAAGGCACTGACCTGGCCCGACTGGCCGGTCAAGCTGCGCACCTCCTCCAGCCATGAGGAAGGCGCCAACCGCGACTGGGCCGTGCTTACCAAGCGGGTGATAGGCGATGGCGAAACGGTCACCGGCCTCGAATGCGCGCGGGTCGAATGGGTTGATGGCCAGATGCGGGAGATGGAGGACAGCACCTTCACCATCCCAGCTGACCTGATCCTGCTCGCCATGGGTTTCATCGGGCCCAAGAAAGCCGGCCTCCTGGAACAGGCCGGCGTCGCTCTGGACGATCGCGGCAATGTCGCTGCCGACACGCAGAAATATGCGACGAGCGAGGAAGGCATCTTCACCTGCGGCGATATGCGCCGCGGGCAAAGCCTCATCGTATGGGCGATCCGGGAAGGGCGCCAATGCGCACGTTCGGTCGATGAGGTTCTGATGGGCGTTTCCTCATTGCCGCGTTAACCTGCTGGTTCGAACTGCCACTCTAGGGCCACACATCATTCGGAAAACTTTGGTGCGCCCGGCGGTTACCTTGACCGCCGGACGGTGCGGCTATTCAACGGCGTGCACTTTGAAGAGGCGGCGTAAAGGGTCGCTTGGGGAGAATGCGGGTCGTGACGATATCGAATGTGAGGCGTGTCGCCATGGGCGGCGCTGTGGGCGTGGCCATACTTGCAGGAGGCGCTCCGGCTTATGCCAAAGCGGACGCGCGAATAGCTGAGTTCGCCACTGCGACTTTCTCCCTTACCGACGATGAGGACACGTTAGAAAGCAGTGCTGCTACGCAGCCGCCCGCTCCCGATCCTGCGCCCACGAAACCGTCCACCCCTCCACCGGCCACGCCGCCATCTGCGGGGCCGGTCGACCTGCGTATCGTCGCCTCCCAATTCCTCGACATGCCTGTTTCCGGCGATGCGGATGACACGCTACGCTATGCCGGACGAGTCGACGGCTACCTGAACATCGGCGGCAGCGCTGTCGGGCTCGATGACAGTCTGACGCTGACTGTGCGGCCGGAATTTACCTGGGGCGAGACTTCGAACGGGCTGGTCGGCCTGATCCCGGCCAACACCGCGCTGTTCCGACCCGAGGGTGCAGGCGATTTTGACGTGTCGGCGAGCATCACTCACCGCTGGGATTCGGGCGTCACGCTCGAAGTGGGCAAGGTCAACCTGCTCGACATCTCGGGGGAGCTGCCGATCGTCGCGAGTGACGGGCATTATGGCTTTCAAAACCTTGGCATGGCGCTGCCACCGACGGCGGTCGTGCCGAACACCTTGACGGGTGCGTTGTTGCAGGTGCCGACCAAGGACGTGATCTATCGCGCTTGGGTGTTCGATCCCGACAGCCAGTACGAACGCACCGGCTTTGAGACCGGGTTCGAAAGCGGCGTTGCGTTTCTCACCTCGGCAACATTCATCCAGCGCCCGGGCGGCAAACCCGGTTTCTACACTGTCGCGCTGGTCGGATCGACGCGCGACAGCTTCGCGGTCGACATCCTGCCACTTGCCCTGACCCCGCCACTGGACGGATCGTTCGGCGATGAATCCGGCGAACTCGCCGTGCAGCTATCGGCCTATCAGTTCCTCAAGCTCTATCCCGAAGCGCCGGGCAAGGGCTGGGGTATTCTCGCCCGCTTTCAGGCATCGACCGGCGATCCCACGTTCCTCGACTATTCGGGCTATTTCGGTATTTCGGGCAATCCGCGCTTTCGCCCGCAGGACCGCTTCGGCCTTGCGTATTTTCAGTATTCGCTGACCGACGAGCTGGTCGATGACATCGCTTTCCGGTTGGGGCTGGAGGACGAACAGGGTGTCGAAGCGTTCTACACCTATGAGTTCGCGAAGGGCATCGGCCTGACCGGGAATGTCCAGGTGGTCGACAGCGCGATCGCTTTCCGCGACACCGGAGTGACCATCGGAGCGAGGCTGACGAGCGCGTTTTGATGATGCACGTGGTTTTCGGCGGTGCGACGCTGGCATCGAAACCGCGCCTTGATCAGCCCGCCGCCCCGCTATTCCGGCGCCCGCGCGCTTGAACCTCGGCACGGCGCGCTTCGACCTCACGAGGCGACACTTGCGCGTTCGCCGCGCTCGATCGCTGTGCCTCGATAGCCATGCCTTCCGCGAAACTGGCGGCGAAACCGTCATCGATCAGAGCCTTGTAACGCGCCAGGAAATCGGGATCGATCTGCGTCATGTCACCGACTAGCCTGCGCGCTAGTGGCAATAGCTCGCCCGGTTCGACGACATGATTCACCAGGCCCCAATCATGCGCTGTCGCTGCGTCGAGAAAATTGCCGGTGAAAGCGAGTTCCTTCGCGCGTGAAATGCCAATCATCCGGCTGAGCTTTTGTGACAGGCCCCAGCCCGGTACGATGCCGACCCGCGCGTGAGTATCGGCAAACCGCGCATTGGTGCTCGCGATCAGCACGTCGCAGGCCAGCGCGACTTCGAAACCGCCAGTGATGGCAACGCCGTTGATCGCGCCAATTACCGGCTTGCGGCACATTTCAATCGCCTTGACCGGATTATCCGCCGGATCGGTCGCGTTGGCGCTGCCAAGCGCGCCGTCCTCGCTGCCGAGCTCTTTCAGGTCCAGCCCGGCGGTGAAGGCGCGCTCGCCCGCTCCGGTCAAAATGACGGCCCGGACCCGGTCATCGCTATCGACCTGTGTCATCACATCGAACAATCGTCGCCGCAGCGCGCGCGAGATCGCGTTCATCGCTTCGGGGCGGTTCAACGTGACGGTCGCAATGCCGTCCTCGATGTCGAGCAAGACTGGCTTATCGGTCATGCGCCGGGACGTGAAGCCGGCATCGCTCGCGATCAACTCTCAATTCGGGCGAGCGCGTCGGCAAGCTTTGGCTTTCGCGCGCAATCGGAACGAAGCGAGCTTCCGCGGTCATTGCAGCGACCAGTCTATCGTCCCGCGGCCCTTCGCTTCGAGGAACGCGTTGGCCTGGCTGAAGGGGCGCGAGCCGAAGAAGCCGCGATAGGCAGACAGGGGGCTGGGATGTGGTGCTGTAAGGACGAGGTGAGGGCTGTCACCCGAACGTGCGATCACCCCTTGCGCCTTCTTGCGCGCGTGACTGCCCCACAGCAGGAAGACCGTCGCCGCATCGCGCGCTGCGACAACCTCCACGATTGCATCGGTAATGGTCTCCCAGCCGCGTCCGGCGTGGCTCCCCGCTCGGCCCGCTTCAACGGTGAGCGTGGTGTTGAGAAGCAGCACCCCTTGCTCGGCCCACCGGCTCAAATTTCCGGTGGTGGGCCGGGCGATATCGAGGTCGCTCTCCAGCTCGGTAAAGATATTGGCAAGGGAGGGCGGCGGCTTCACCCCATCGGGCACCGAGAACGCCAGCCCATGCGCCTGTCCCGGTCCGTGATAGGGATCCTGCCCAAGAATCACGGCGCGCACCGTATCGGGAGGGGTTTTCGAGAGAGCCGCCAGCCGCTCGCCCGCGGGGGGGAAGACGGCTTTGCCCGCCTCTTCCTCCGCTCGCAGCCATCCGCCGAGCCTGCGCGCCTCGCGCGTTGCCAGCACGGGATCGAGCGCGCTGCGCCAGCTTTCCGGAATGCCGTCACTTGTCATCAACACCACGATACACCTGTGCACCCAAGCGGCGTTAGACGCCCCTTCCCCTCTATCCCCAATCGGCGTAGAGCCGCCCGCGATGACAGTGCATTTTCATGAAGAAGACCTTCCCGCAGGCGTACTCGAAGGGTCGGGGGCCTTGGCCGTCGATACCGAGACCATGGGCCTTGTCACCCACCGTGACCGTCTGTGCGTGGTGCAGATCGGCGATGGATTGGGCGATGAGCACCTCGTGCGCTTTTCGCCCGGCAGTACGTATGAAGCCCCCAACCTCACCGCGCTGCTGGCCGATGAGAGCCGGGTCAAGCTTTACCACTATGCCCGCTTCGATCTCGCCGCGATCCAGTATTATCTCGGCGTCACGGCCGGGCCGGTGTTCTGCACCAAGATCGCGAGCAAGCTGGTGCGCACCTACACCGACCGCCACGGCCTCAAGAACCTGGTGAGTGAGTTGCTGAACGGCGAAATGTCGAAACAGCAGCAGTCCTCAGACTGGGGCGGCCCGGATCTCAGCGAGGCGCAGCGCGAATACGCGGCCTCGGATGTGCGATTCCTGCACGCTTTGCGCGACGAACTGACGGTGCGGCTCAAGCGTGAGGGACGCATGGAGTTGGCGCAGGCCTGTTTCGACTTTCTCCCCACGCGGGCCATGCTGGACATTGCAGGCTGGGAAAACCGCGACATTTTCAGCCACAATGAGGGGTTTTACGCCTAAAGGCCCTGCAATGATGACAACGCCATGGTGATCAAGCGCCGCCACGAGACGAGCGAAGCGAAGGCGCTGCGCAGCCGCCGCCAGCATTTCGCGACGCCGGGCGGATCGCATGACAAACTGATCGGTTTGCTCGCCCGCGTCCTGCCGATGGCGGTGGGCGTGATCGCCGCGCTGATGATTATCACACCGCTTTCTCCGCGCGGCGAAATCAGCTTCCTGCTCGATCGCAACAAGGTTGCCGTGATCGACGAGCGGTTGCGCGTCGATAATGCCATGTATCGCGGGCGCGACGACCGCGGGCGGCCGTTTTCAATTCAGGCTGGTGAAGCGGTCCAGAGGTCCAGCGCGGAAGGGCTGGTGCGGATGGACGAGCTGCTGGCACAATTGCTGCTGCAGGACGGCCCGGCGCGTCTTTCAGCCCCGGGCGGCATTTACGACCTCGACCGAAAAGTCGTCGACGTCACCGGCACGATCAGGATGCGGACGGCCGATGGGTACGTGATGCGGGCAAGCGGAGTCGCCATCGACCTGGACGAGCGCACGATGCGTGGGACTGGTGGAGTCGAGGGGGCGACCCCGGCGGGCACTTTCGCCGCCGATACGATGCGCGCCGATTTGGAGGCGCGCCGGATCCGGCTTGACGGCAACGCCACCTTGACCATGGTGCCTGGCGAGTTGAGGATGCCGTGACGATGACCCACCCCAAAACCGATTTGCGCCGCGTCATGCTGGGTTGGGCGGCCGGCGGCTTTGCGCTGACCGCCGCACTGGCGGGCTCGCTTGCCCTAAACGCGCAGGGTATCGCCTCGCACAACACCCGCGCGCCCGTATCCTTCGACGCGGGCAGCATTGATTTCGACGACCGCGCGAACCGCGTGGTGCTATCTGGCGATGTGATCGTCGAACAGGCGGGCCTTACCGTGCGGTCGCAGCGTATGCTGGCGAGCTACACCGACAGCGGCTCGCTTGACGTGCAGCGCATCACGGCGAATGGCGGCGTGGTGGTGACGCGCGGCAACGAACGGGCGAGCGGCGACGTCGCGGTCTATGATTTTGGACGCCGTATCATCACCATGTCGGGCAATGTCCGCCTGCGCCGCGGAGGCGATACGCTTAATGGCGGGCGACTGGTTATCGATCTGGCAAGCGGCCTGTCGAGCATCGATGGCCGCGCCTCGGGAGGCTCCGGGGCCGTCGGTTCGGAAAACTCCGAAGGCCGCGTTACCGGCACGTTCTCCGTCCCCCAGGATTGATAGGTCGGATAGCTGAGCGAGGCGCCTTCGCGGCGCACGCTCAGTAAGCCTTTTCGTGGCTCAATACCGAGATTGTCGCGAGAATGATTTCGAGATCGCGCCGCAAGGACCACGCCGCGATGTATTCCAGATCCGCCTGCAGCCGATCGGTCAAATCCTTCTCGCGCTCAGTCGCGCCGCGAAGCCCGCGCACCTGGGCAAGGCCAGTCAGGCCTGGCTTCAACGAGTGGCGAGCCCAGTACTTTGCATCAACTTCCCAGAAATACTTATTGTTCGCCTGACTGGCGAGCGCATGGGGGCGTGGGCCGACGATCGACATCTCGCCTTTCAGAACGTTGATGATCTGCGGAAGCTCGTCGATGCTCGTGCGACGGATGAAGGCCCCGATCCGCGTCACCCGGTCATCGTCGCGAGACGTCGATCGCGCGCCGTCCGGGTCGAGCCGCTCCGTCCGCATCGAGCGAAACTTGTACATATTGAAGAACTCGTTGCCCCGTCCCAGCCGTCTTTGAACGAACAGAACCGGGCCACCGTCCTCACGAACGATCCGCCATGCGACAAACAGGAACAGCGGAGAAAGCACGATGAGCGCGCCGGTCGCGACGATCAGGTCGAACAGACGCTTGGCGACCCGTGCGCGCAGAGCCAGCGGCCCCTTCGACACGGTCAGCGTCGTGCTTTCGATATTCGCGTATTTGTTAACGCCAAGCGCGCCCATGTCGGACAGAGGCTCGCTGACGATTTCACCGTTAACTCCGGCGGATTTCAGGAGGAACGCCCACGCGGCATGGCGTTCGCGCGGGCAACTGACCACAACCTTCTCTTGATTACGAAGCAGTTTACCCAGACGATCAAGCATGAAGGGATCCTGGCTCGTCGCATCGAGCCCGAACCGAGCAGCGGAGATCCGCGTGGCTTTCGGGAGCGAGAACGGCACGCCGCCATCGTCGATCACCATCTGGTTCATGGTCGCGCCGCCCCAGTGCTTTTCGATCAGCAACGCACAAATCCGCCGGACAGCAATCAACGACAAGGCCGATAACATCAGTCCGATCGTCAGCGAGCCGCGCGAGAAATCAGCATTCGCCTTGGCATAGAATGCGATGAAATTCACAAGGACAGCGGAAATCAGCAATGCCGTCAGAACCTGGCGCGCGGCGAACAGCCAGTCGCGAAGAGCGGGGCCAGAGTAGGTCTTGTTGTAGAGCGCGATGGTCATGAAAACCGGAAGCATCGCCTGCGCGGCGAGCATCGTGCGCCCGTGCCACCAAACACCTTCATAGACGAAGGCCGCGACCGCAAAACACAGGTGTATGATAGCTGCATCGATCAGTAGCAGCACCACATAGGCGCGCAACCGCCTGCGCTCACGCGAAGGCGGAACGGCCTTTTCAATCCGATCAGGTTCGATCGCATCGAAAAGCGATCGGGCGAGCTGGTTCATAGGCGAGAGAACTTCATTACGGACTCGTGTGCGACCTTCTAGGGAATATCCCCTACCAATTGATAACCTTGGTAATGGTTCCTTTAAGGACAAGCACTTATCGTTCGTCGTGATTCAAGCCCGCTTCGCGGCGAATCGCGTTATCGCGACCAGATCCTGCGCCAACAGCAACTCGGCTGCCTGGCTATTTGCGAGCAACGAGCGATGGATTTCCACAAGCCGCGGCACGAGGCGATCGAGCTTGGCAGCGCTCCAGCGCGACAGCTGCCGCTCGATCGCTGGCTGCTCTTTCCAGAAAATGCCAAGCTGCCTTTTCTCGCCCTGCCCCAAACGATCCAGCGATCCGCCTTTCGACAGGCGCGCGGTAATCATCGCGAGTTGCGCTGCGCGGCGCTCGAGCGCGAGGAGCAGGCCGACCGGATTGAGCCCCAGCTCCTTCATCCGCCGGATCTGGCCGGCTACCGACTGCGTCTCGCCACCCATCACCGCGTTGACCACCGGGCCAAAGCCGTCTTCCTCGCTAACCGCGCCGATCGCTTCGTAATCCTCCATTGCCGCGGTCTTGGGCGATTGGGGTTCAGCGCCGAGATACAACGCCAGCTTGTTCACTTCCGATGCGGCGAGGCGCACATCCAGGCCGACGCTCTGCGCAATCGTCTGCGCCACATTTGCCCCGAGCCGCAGACCCGCCCCATCGGCCAGGGCGCGCACCGAAGCCGTGATGCTGTCGAGATTGGGGGGATAGAACATCGCCACCAGGGCATCGCCGCGTTTCTCGAGCAGCTTGGCAGTGCGCGACTTGTCGGTTGCCGAAGTCGCGACAACGAGCACCGGGGCGGCATCGCCCGCGCCCGCTTCACCGGTTTCGATCAGCGCTTTCAAAGCATCGTGCGCTTCGTCCCCGGAAGCCCGCACAAGGATGTGGCGTGTGTCACCGAACAGCGAAGCGGTTCGTGCCTCATCGCCCAACCGCGCAGGATCGGCGCGCAATTCGCTGCCGGAAAGATCGACCCGCTCACCGGGATCAGGAAGCGATGCGATGACGGCGCTCGCAGCCGCACTCGCTCCAGCTTCGTCCGGGCCGCAGAAATAGAAGATTGAGGCTTGGGAAGCGCTGCGCGGCACGCCGCGCGCAAAATCGGTGTGCTTCGCTTTCACGATCGGACTTTCATCCGCCCGCGGGCGCGGCGCGCGATCGCTCCCGCAACGTCAGCGCAATGCGTGTCGCGATCCGGTCGGCGACTTCTTCGGCCATGTTTTCAAGCGCGCGCTGTTCGGCGGCGATGGTGGCGTATTCGCTGGAGACGACATCAATCCCGGCATCAAACCCGGCTGTCGCATCGAGCAGGATCTCGCCTGTCGCGACGTCGACAAGCTGATACCGTGCCCGCAGGATGCGGCGTTCGCGGCTGATCGTGTCGTCGTTCAGCACGCCCAAGGCTTCCAGCGCATCGTCGAGCCGCACATCGAGCCGATAGGCCGGGCTCGCCTCGCCAGCGATGCCGAGGCGATCCTGCAAGGCATTGCGCACCAGCCAGCCATCGCGCCCCGGAATTGCCGGAACCGCGACCGCCGCAAGGCCCTGCGCGGCGCTGGCATTGCTGCCACCCGCATACATGGGTTGCAAACCGCAGGCCGAGAGCGTCGCGCTTGCAAGAAGGACGAGAGCGGCGCGCATCATGTGACGATGTTCACCAGTCTGTCGGGCACCACGATCACCTTGCGCACCGTCGCGCCGTCGATCGAGCGCTGGACCTTTTCGCTGGCCAGCGCGAGCGCCTCGAGATCGTCCTTTGCTGCACCTTTTGGAGCGGTCAGTGTGTCGCGCAGCTTGCCCTTGTGCTGGACGGCGATGGTCACTTCGTCCTCGACCAGCATCGCCGGATCGTGTTCGGGCCACGGTTCATCGACGATCAGATCGCCGGTCCCGATCCGCGCATGCGCTTCTTCGGCAATGTGCGGCATCATCGGAGCTATCAGATGCATGATCGTGCGGATCGCGAAATTGCGGTCGAGGCTGCGCTCGGCCTTTTCGGCGGCCCCGGTTAATTCGTAGATCCGTGCGACCGCCTTGTTGAAGGACAGCGCTTCGATATCCTCGGCCACTGCGACGATTGCCTGATGCGCCTTGCGAGCCAAGACCTTGTCCTCGCCGGTCGCGGCCGGTTCGATCTGATCGAAGAGCCGCCACAACCGCTGGACGAAGCGCCAGCACCCCTCGATCCCGCTTTCGGACCATGGCAGGTCGCGCTCTGGCGGCGAATCGCTGAGCATGAACCAGCGCACGGCATCGGCGCCGTAACGCTCGATGATCGCGTCCGGATCGACCACGTTCTTCTTCGACTTCGACATCTTGATGACGCGGCCGGTGGTGACTGGCGTGCCACTTTCGATATGGACGTAATCCTCACCGTCCCGGCGCACTTCATCCGGGCTGAGCCAGCTGCCATCGCCCAGCGCGTACGTCTCATGCGTGACCATCCCTTGCGTAAACAGCGCGGCGAACGGCTCCTTCACATCCAACATTCCCATTCTCGCCAGCGCATGGGTCCAGAAGCGGGCATAGAGCAGGTGCAGGATCGCGTGCTCGACCCCGCCGATATAGTGCTCGACCGGGAGCCATTTCGCGACTTCCTCCGGGTCGAAAGGGCGATTTTCGGGCTGGCTGGCAAAGCGCAGGAAATACCACGAGGAATTGGTGAAGGTATCGAGCGTATCAGTCTCGCGCTGCGCCTCGCCGCCGCATTTCGGACAGGTCGTGTGCTTCCACGTCGCATGGCGATCGAGCGGATTGCCCGGCTCGGCAAAGTCGATGTTCTCCGGAAGCTCTACGGGCAATTGGGCCTTTGGCACCGGCACGACACCGCACGTGTCACAATGGATGAAGGGGATCGGCGTGCCCCAATAGCGCTGGCGCGACACACCCCAATCGCGCAGGCGCCAAACGGTCGTGCCTTCGCCCCAACCGTCACGCTCGGCGCGCGTGATGACTTCGGCCTTGGCTTCCTCCACGCTTTTGCCGTTGAGAAAGTCCGAGTTGACGACCATCCCGTCGCCGCTTTCCGCTTCTCCGGTGAAGGGCTTGTCGGCGTCAGCGGGATCGCTCGCCACAACGCGCGCGATCGGCAACTCGTACTTGGTCGCGAATTCAAAATCGCGCTGGTCATGGCCGGGCACGCCCATCACCGCGCCGGTGCCGTAATCCATCAGCACGAAGTTGGCGATGAAGAGCGGCAGGGGTTCGCCGGTGAAGGGGTGCTTCGCCGTGATCGCAGTGCGATATCCCAGCTTCTCGGCCGTCTCCAGCTCCGCCGCGGTGGTCCCGCCGCGCTTGCACTTCTCGATGAAGGCACGGACATCTTCACTCTGCGCAGCCAGCGACTGCGCCACCGGATGATCCGCCGCCACCGCCACGAAGCTGGCACCGAAGATCGTGTCGGGTCGCGTGGTATAAACCGGCAATTGCTCACCGCTGGAAAGGTCGAACGAAAACTCGAGCCCCTGCGATTTGCCGATCCAGTTTTCCTGCATCAGCCGGACCTTTTCAGGCCAGTCCTCCAGATCGCCCAGCCCTTCGAGCAGATCTCCGGCGAAATCGGTGATCTTGAGGAACCACTGGTCGAGCTTGCGCTTCTCGACCTCCGCGCCCGAACGCCAGCCCTTGCCATCGATCACCTGCTCATTGGCGAGCACGGTCATGTCGACCGGATCCCAGTTGACCTCGCTCGAGCGGCGATAGACCAGGCCGGCCTCATACATGTCGAGGAACAGCGCCTGTTCGTGCCCGTAATATTCCGGGTCGCAGGTGGCGAATTCGCGGGTCCAATCAAGTGCGAAACCGATGCGCTTCAATTGCGCCTTCATCGCCTCGACATTGGAGCGGGTCCACTCGCCCGGATGCACGCCGCGCTCCATCGCGGCGTTCTCCGCCGGCATGCCGAACGCATCCCAGCCCATCGGGTGCAGAACCTCATGCCCGCGCATCTTCTTGTAGCGGGCGAGTACGTCGCCCATCGTGTAATTGCGCACATGCCCCATGTGGATGCGCCCCGAGGGGTAGGGGAACATCTCGAGGATATAGCTTTTGGGCTTGTCGCTATCGCTGTCGGCGACGAAGCTGCCCGCTTCCCCCCACGCGCGCTGCCAGCGTCCGTCGGCGGTGGACGGATCGAAACGGGTGTCGCTCATGCAAGAGCCTCTTTATAGGCGCGTAATTGTCGGCGCGCGGCGGGTCAGGAGGTGACGGCCTGGCGTCTCAGATCGCGTGCCTTGGTCAGGATGATGTCTTCGAGCTTCTGCACGGTCGCGGCCTGCACCGGCGCTTCGACCCACCCATTTCCCTGTGCCACCTGGCGGGTCGCCGCGACGCGCAGGGCATCGGCGCGCAAGTCTTGGTCTAGGATGGTCACCGTCACCTTTACCCGCTCGTTGGGGTTGGAAGGGTTGGCGTACCAGTCGGTCACGATGACGCCGCCCGCACTGTCCGCACTGGCCAGCGGCGCGAAGCTCAAGGTCTCGAGCGCGCCGCGCCACAGATAGGCGTTGACCCCGATCGCGTTGACCTGCGCCGCCTGCAGTTCCGTGGTCGGACGTTCGTTGCCCCCGCACGCGGCGAGAGTGGCAAGCGCCATTCCAGACGCAAGCAAACGCAGGGAAAATAGCCGAGTCGGACGACGAGCGGGACGTGGGGCGAGTGTCACAGGGATGCGATCCTTCGATATCATACGCGCGTTCTATACAAGTCGCGGTGCTTGCGGCAAGCATCGATCGGGCGAAGATGGGAGCCGCCAGCCCGCCGCGCTGGGGGCCGTCGAACCGCCCAAACGCTGAGGCGCGTGCGCTTTATCGCGCATGAATGGCGGGTCACCGAGGCTTTGATTGCCGCAATCTCGTTGACTTGCGGTGTGTGCCGTTCGCAACAGGTTGGACGCCAAGCAATGCCCGGCTTGGTTAAAGCGATTGCGCAACCAACCGTCCTGGCTTTATCAACAGTAGCGAAACCAACGGAGATTCGGTAAGTTCGCCGCAAATTTAGAACGGTTCGCCGGAACCAAACGGCTCAAGGCCGGTTCATGTGTGGTCTGCTTTAATGGCTAGTCCGGATACGAACCGGGCTCATCCGCCCCGGCAGGGGCTAAAAGGGACGCGATAGTGTAATGAAACGCAGCATCAACCTATCAGCAAAGGCGCCAGTCCGGCTGCCGCTGCTCGGGCTGGTGGCTGCTGCCATGGCTTTCGCGATTCCGTCGACGGGCCTAGCGGTCGCAGGTTTTGGCGAAGGCGCTCTTCCCGACTCAGCGGCCAGTTTCGATCTTTTCACGCCTTCCTCTGTCGATCCCGAATTGGCCGCGCGCGTCGCGGTCAAAGCGCGCGATCGCGGCCTCCGGTTTACGCCGGCAGGCGCTGGTCCGGTCCGCACCGATCGCACCGTGACCGTCGCGGTGCGCATCGATGACGAGACAGCGCAGGCGATGGCCATTCGACCTGACGTCGCTTTGACCCCCGGCATTGGCTCGGGCATTACGAGAATTCAGTCGAGCCGGTTCGATCTCGGCAAAGCGCGCGGCTATCAGAGCTTTGCGCGCCCCAAGGCGACGACAGCGCGATCGGGCACGATGCGGACGGCGGCCGGTATCGCGATGCCCGAAAGCATCCGTAACCTCTCGATGCCCGATCTTGCGGAGTTCGCACCCTCGCGGCCCGATACCGCTGACGAGCCGAGCCGCCTGCAACCGCGCGTCGAGCTTGAGGATCAGCGTGTTGCCGGTCGTTCGCCCAATACGCTCGATGCGATGGGTTCGCAGACACTCGATGTCGGTGGCAGCTTCCGCCTCTCGCGCAATCTCGATGTGACCGCCGGCGTGCGCTACTCGCAAGAGCGCGAACGGCTCGACCCGGTGGCCAATTCGGTCAAGGACAGCCAGGCTGTCTACGTGGGAACGCAGATCAAGTTCTGATGTGTGCTAGTCGCGCTCGCGACCTCAACCCCAGAAAGTTTCGTCCGAAAGACCCCGCCTCAGGCGGGGTTTTTTGTTGCCTGACGCTACGGCATCGTTACGTTCATCAAAAATACGAAAGGGGAGAATGCCATGAGCCGTGTCGCCATCGTAACGGGAGGAACACGCGGGATCGGTCGCGCGATCTGCGAGCAGTTGAAAGCGGATGGCTTCACCGTCGTCGCCAACTACGCCGGAAATGACGATGCGGCGCGTGAATGCGCTGAGGAAATCGGCGTCAAGTGTTACAAATGGGATGTCGGCGATCATCAGGCGGCGATGGAAGGCTGCGCGAAAGTGGCCGACGAGGTCGGGCCGGTCGAAGTCGTGGTCAACAATGCCGGCATCACCCGCGATGGCACGCTGCACAAGATGAGTTTCGAGGACTGGAACGATGTTATGCGCATCAACCTTGGCGGCTGTTTCAATATGTCGAAAGCGTGCTTTCCGGGAATGCGGGAGCGCAAATGGGGGCGGATCGTCAATATCGGCTCGATCAATGGGCAGGCCGGGCAATACGGGCAAGTGAACTATGCTGCGGCCAAATCAGGCATCCACGGCTTTACCAAAGCGCTCGCACAGGAAGGTGCGCGCTACAACATCACGGTCAACGCCATCGCGCCGGGCTATATCGATACCGACATGGTAGCGGCAGTGCCGGAGAACGTGCTTGAAAAGATCGTCGCCAAGATTCCGGTCGGAAGGCTTGGCCAGGCAGAAGAAATCGCGCGCGGCGTGAGCTTTCTCGTCTCCGAGAATGCAGGTTTCGTGACCGGCTCGACCATGAGCATCAATGGCGGGCAACACATGTATTGAGCCTGGCCCGAGGGGAAGTGATCGATGGAAACCAAAGCGCACAACCCAACCGGCTGGATGCAGGGCTTCGGCCTCAACCACGCGATTGAAGTGAGCGGTGCGAGCCGGACGCTTTACCTGTCGGGGCAGACCCCGTCCGATGCCGACGGCGCGCCGCTGCACGCGGGCGATCTCGTCGCGCAGTACAAGGCCGCGTGGTCCAACCTGCTCGACGCGCTGGCCAGCGCCGGAATGGATGCCAGCCATATCGTGCGACTCAATTTCTACACCACCGACGTGCCCGCCTTTATGGCTGCCGCAGACGAGATCATGCCGATCCACGGGGAAGCGGGCGCGCAATTCGCCAGCACCCTGCTCGGCGTGGCGGCGCTGTATCATCCCGACGTCATGATCGAGATCGAAGCGACGGCCGCAGCGTGAAGCTCTTGTCTGCCTAAGAGGCGGTGAGCCGGGCCTCGGCCTTGCGCATATAGTCGCGCGTCAGCGGCAGCACCCGGCGATCGCGGCAATACTGGATCTGGTAATTGCACATGCCCCCATACTCAAAGCTTGAGGCGGCGCCCGCGAGATAGAACGTCCACATCCGGAAAAAGCGCGCATCGTACATCGCCTCGATCGCCTCGCGATTGGCCAGGCAATTGGCATACCAGGCGCGCAGGGTCTTTGCATAATGCAGCCTGAGCATTTCGGTATCGCTGGCGATCAGGCGGAATTTCTCGCTCGCCGCCACTGTTTCGGACAGCGCCGGGATATAGCCGCCTGGAAAGATGTGTTTGCGCGTGAACGCGTCGGTTGTCCCGGGCGTTCCGATCCGCCCGATCGTGTGGAGCAGCATCACACCGTCGTCTTCGAGAAGGTTGGCGCATGCTTCGAAAAACGTTTCGAATTGCGGGCGCCCGACATGCTCGAACATGCCAACCGACACGATCCGGTCGTAGCGGATCCCGCGCGCGGGAAGCTCGCGATAATCGATCAGTTCGAAAGTCACGCGGTCCGTCACACCGGCTGCATCCGCACGCTCCTGAGCCAGGTTCAATTGCTCGCGCGACAAGGTGATGCCGTGCACATGGACGTCGAAATGGCGCGCGAGATAGATCGCCATCCCGCCCCAGCCGCATCCGATATCGAGAATGCTCTGCCCGTCGGCCAGCGCCAGTTTCGCCGCAATATGCGCCAGCTTCGCCCCCTGCGCCTGCGCCAGGGTTTCGACACCATCGTCCCAGTACCCACACGAATATTGCATGTGCTGGGGATCGATCATCAGGCGGTATAGATCGTTGCCGATATCGTAGTGGTGCGCGACATTGCGCTGCGATCCCATCCGGTCGTTCACCGCCTCGCGCGCAAAGGCAACGCGGTTGGTGAGCCGGCGCAGCGCGGTGGGCCCGCCGATCGAACCACCGCGATCCCACGGACGGTTGGCGCGCAGCAGTTCGACCAGTTCCATGATCCCGCCGCGCTCGACGATTAGCCGCCCATCCATGAAGCTCTCTGCCGCACCAAGCCGTGGGTCGAGCAGAATATCGCGCGGCACCTTCGCATCGGTGAAGCGGATCGCGACATCCGGAAAACCGGCGGTTGGCTTCCCGAAATTCGCACGCGATCCATCGGCGAATGTGACTTTCAACGTGCCGCGCTCGACAACGCTGCCAAGATAGCGGCTGACCAGTTTGACGCTCATGGGCGTCTTGTATTGCGATGGACGGCGATGGACCAGACTTAATGCGGGCGCGAAGGCGATGATCGACACATACCCGGCAAGGCTGTGCAGCCGTTCGCGGCGGAGCTATCACCGCCTGCAATGACTACGCCGCCCTATCACCCGCCGGTCAAACGCTCGATCGAGATCGCCGGACACAAGACCTCTATCAGTCTTGAGCCGGTTTTCTGGGACATGTTGAAAGGTGCTGCGGCGCGCGAAGGCGTGCCGGTCAACGCGCTGGTGGCGCAGATCGATGCCGAGCGGATCGTGGCGGACACGCCGCCGGGCCTCGCCGGAGCGATCCGGGTTTGGCTGGTGCATCACGGCGCGGCCCGCCCGCGCGAGACAGAACCCTAGTACTTTGCGGTCGCGTCGCTCGCGGGATATGTCTCGTCGAGCGCCTCGTCCTGCTTGGTCATCTTGTCACGCGTACTGGTGGCATCCGCGCCAGCATTGCGAAAGGCGCCCTTCGGCTCGCCATCGGCGAAAGCGACGCCGTTATCGTCGATCCGGTCTTTCTTGTACGCCTTGTAGCCGAAATATCCGAGTGCGCCGAGCGCTGCGAGCTTGAGAATCATGGGATGGCCTTTTCATCTGGGTTCTTATCCAACCGACGCGCGGCAGAGCGCTTAGGTTCCCGGCTCAGTCGTCCACCCGCTCGATATCCGCGCCCACCAGTTGCAGCTTTTCCTCCAACCGCTCATAGCCCCGATCGAGATGGTAGATGCGCCGCACCTGCGTTTCCCCCTCGGCGGCAAGCGCAGCGATGACCAGGCTCATCGAAGCGCGCAGGTCGGTCGCCATCACCTCCGCCCCGGTGAGGTTCTGCACCCCCTTGACCACTGCTGTGCGCCCTTCGGCGTTGATGTCCGCGCCCATGCGGATCAGCTCGGGGACATGCATGAAGCGGTTTTCGAAAATGGTTTCCTTGAGGACGCTGGTGCCCTCGGCCTTACACAACAGGGCCATCAACTGCGCCTGCATATCGGTGGCAAGGCCCGGAAACGGCGCGGTGGTGAGATCGACGGGCTTTAGCGCGCCGTTGGCCGCGATCGACACGCCGCTCTTGTCTTCCTCCACATGCACGCCGATCTTGCGCAGCGCAGCGAGTGAGGAGATCATGTTTTCCGCATCGGCTCCCTCCAACCGCACCTCACCGCCCGTAATCGCCGCCGCGCAAGCATAGGAACCCGCTTCAATCCGGTCGGCCATCACCTTGTAGGTCGCGCCGTTCAGCCGCTTGACCCCGTGGATCGTGAGGTCGGATGTGCCGATCCCCTCGATCTCGGCGCCCATCGCTGTCAGCAGGTTGCACAGATCGACGATCTCCGGCTCGCGGGCTGCCCCTGTCAATCGGCTGGTGCCATTGGCAAGGACCGCCGCCATCAACGCATTTTCGGTCGCGCCGACCGAGACCACTGGAAAGTCGAAGTCACCGCCCGGCAGCCCGCCATCGGGCGCTGTCGCCTTCACATAGCCCTGCGCCAATTCGATGTTCGCGCCAAACGCCTCGAGCGCCTGGAGGTGCAGGTCGATAGGGCGGTTGCCGATCGCGCAGCCGCCGGGCATCGACACGGTCGCCTCTCCCGCACGCGCCAGCAGCGAGCCGAGCACGAGGATCGAGGCGCGCATCTTGCGCACCAGATCGTAGGGCGCGACGGTCGAAGTAAGCCGCGAAGCCTCAAACGTGACGACCCGGCCGAAATCCTCAGGTCGCTTGCCCCGGATGCTGACCGACACGCCGAATTGCGCCATCAGGTGCTGGAACCCGTCAATATCGGCGAGCCGCGGCACATTGCGCAGGGTAAGCGGCTCTTCGGTCAGAAGCGCGCACGGGATGAGCGTCAGCGCCGCGTTCTTCGCTCCCGAAATCGGCAAGGTGCCCGACAGCCTGTTGCCGCCACGAATAAGAAGCTTGTCCATGGCGACACGCCTTAGCGGACAATGCGCTCTGCGCAACTCAAGCGGCTGTTGACGCCGCGTATCGGGCGCGGCACGGGAGAGGAGAGTGTCGCTTCCGCTTTCCATAGCAAATGCAAGGACATGCCGATCCCATGCCGCACAAGCCCATAAAAAAAGCCGTTTTCCCTGTCGCCGGTCTTGGCACCCGCTTCCTGCCCGCCACAAAGGCGATTCCCAAGGAGTTGCTCCCGATCGTCGATCGCCCGCTGATCCAGTATGCGGTCGACGAGGCGCGCGAGGCGGGGATCGAGCAAATGATCTTCGTCACCGGCCGTGGCAAGACGGCAATCGTCGACCATTTCGATGTTGCTTATGAACTTGAGTCCACGATGGAGGAGCGGGGCAAGGATCTTACCGTGCTCGATCCCACCCGCGCGACGCCGGGCGATATTATCGTGGTCCGCCAACAGGTTCCGCTCGGGCTCGGCCACGCAATCTGGTGTGCTCGGGCGATCGTGGGGGACGATCCGTTCGCCATTTTCCTGCCTGACGAACTGATGATCGGCGAAAACGGCGGGGCAGGCTGCATGAAGCAGATGGTCGATGCCTATAACGAGGTTGGCGGCAATCTGATCAGCGTGCTCGAAGTGCCGCGCGAGGAAGTGTCGAGCTACGGAGTGATCGATCCCGGCGGCGAAACCGGCGCGATGACCGAAGTGAAAGGTCTGGTCGAGAAACCGCCGGTGGAAGAGGCGCCGTCCAACAAGATCGTGTCGGGCCGATACATTCTCCAACCCGAGGTAATGCGAGTGCTCGAGACACAGGAAAAGGGTGCGGGCGGCGAAGTCCAGCTGACTGACGCGATGGCCAAGATGATCGGCGACCAGCCCTTTCACGCCGTCACCTTCGATGGCAATCGCTATGACTGCGGCAGCAAGCTGGGCTTCGTCGAGGCGACGCTGGCGCTCGCGCTCGAGCGCAACGATATGGGCGGCGACGTCCGGGCGATTGCGGAGCGACTGTTGAAATAGGACGGTTTTCGCATGGCGGCACCCCCTTTCTGTTCGTGTTCAGCTAAGCTTGAGCACGAACAGGAAGAGTGATGAAGCGCTTACTCCGCCGCTTCGTCGGTCGACTCATCGCGTGGAACGTCGCCCTCTTCGGCCAGTCCAGCCAACGCGCCGGTATCGTTGTCGAAGCTGAGACCCGACAGCGCCTTGGCCGCATCGGACTTCGGATCATCCGCCGCAGCCTTTACCAAAGTCCCGAGTGACGATCCGTCGAGCCCAAGCTCCTTCATCAGCCCGTCGAGTACCGGTGCCTGCGCACGATAGGCAAGCGCGGCCGAGACGGCGTCGCTGGCGAGATTGCCCGAACCGCCTCCGGCCCCGCTGCCCGCGCCGCCGGCATCGTTGGCGGCTTTGCCGCTCCCGGTTAGCCCATCGACCTGCACGATCTTGATCGAATCGATCGCTTCCATCGGCTTGGCGCTCTCGCGGATTACGTCCGGCAGCACCTTGAGCAGCGCGAGCTTGGTCTGAAGGCTGATCTGATCCATCGACAGGATGTTCGCCGCCTCGTTGATGGCTTCCTGGCCGGCGGCTTCGACTTCGAAGCGCACCCGGTCGGCCTCGGCCTTGAGCACTTCCGCATCGGCCTGGCCTCGGGCTTCGAGGCGCGCGGCTTCGGCGCGGTTGGTGGCCGCATCCTTTTCCGCTTCGGCTTCGACCTTGATGCCGATTGCCTCGCGCTCGGCCTGCTTGGCGGCTTCGATCAGCTCGATCTTCTTCATACGCTCGGCGATTTCGCTTTCGCGGCTGGTCGCGACCTGTTCTTCGGCGGCGACGGCCTTGGCGCGCGCAGCGTCTGCTTCGGCCTTGGCCTGGCTTTCCTCGCGCGACTTGTTCTGGACCGCGATCTGCTGCTCCTGCCGGGCGATTTCGAGCGCGCGCTGCTGGTCGATCCGCGCTTCCTCGACCAGCCGGTCGGCTTCGATCTGCTGCGCATCGACCTGCTTTTTCGCTTCGATCCGCGCCGCATCGGCCTCGCGGCTGCGTTCGGCCTGTTCGCGGGCGATTTCCGCGGTTTGCGCGGCGCGGCGGACTTCGACTTCGCGCTCCTGCTGGAGCCGGGCATATTCGTTGTCACGCCCGATTTCGAAGCTGCGCGTGTCCGCTTCGAGGTTCTTCGTCTCCATCTGAACCCGCGTGTCCTGCTCGATATCGTTGCGCAGCTTCTTGCGCGCCTCGATCTGCTCGGTCAGCTTGGTCAGGCCTTCGGCGTCGAAGGCGTTATTGGCGTTGAAGTGCTCGATACTGGTCTGGTCGAGTCCTGTCAGCGATACCGACTCCAGCTCGAGCCCGTTCATCGCCAGATCGTTGGACGAAACCTGCTGCACCTTTTGCACGAAGTCCGCGCGCTGTTCATGCAGCTCGTTCATGCTCATGCCCGCCGCAACCGAACGCAGCGCGTCGACGAACTTGCCCTCGACCAGATCCTTGAGCATTTCGGGCTGCATCGTGCGTTGGCCCAGCGTCTGCGCCGCCATGCCGATCGCGCCTGCATCGGGGCGCACGCGGACGTAGAATTCGGCTTTCACGTCGATCCGCAGCCGGTCGAGCGTAATCAGCGCTTCTGCATCCTTGCGCACGACGCTGAGCACCAGCGTGTTCATGTTGACCGGCATGGTCTCGTGGAACACCGGCAGCACCAGCGCCCCGCCATTCATCACGACCTTCTCGCCGCCGACGCCGGTGCGCACGAAGGCGGTCTCTTTCGACGCGCGGCGATAGAGCGTCGTAAGCATAATGAAGATGATGAGCAGCAGTACCAGACCGCCGCCGATGAAGATTGCGTAATCGAGCAGTTCCATATTCCCTCCCAAAAATTTCATACGATCAGGGCGTTAACAGCGGGCTTTCATAGCGCACGCCGAAGAACAATTCCCCTTCGCGGCGCACGAGCAGCACTGTCTCGCCCTCACCCAATTCCGCACTGGCATCATGCGGTTCGACCATGACAAAATGAGGATGGCCATGAACATCCTTTACTTTCGCGCGTGCTGGCGAGCCGGCGCGGGCCGTGCCAGTCTGGATCTCGGCATCGCGCCGCAACAGACTTTCCAGACCGACCGCGCTGGTTTCATCCTTCGGGATCAGCGCTTCCAAGGGCCGGACTGCGAGGCCGTTGAGCGGCAGCGCAGCGCCGCCCGCGATGAGAGCAGCCAGCCCAGCGGAGAGGGGCGATCCCGTCACGCTATCGATGATGGCCTGCCCGGCAACGCCGGTGAGAGCGAAGACGAACAGCAAGCTCGCGAGCCAGATTAGGAACGGCACCCGGCCGATGCCCAGCACGCTCAACACACCATCGAGAAACCCGCTCGCTTCCAGTCCGTCGGTTGCATCGGCATCGAGGTCGATATCGCCGCCGTCGAACACATCGCCAATGCCGACGATCTGCAGCAGGCCGATTGCGAACAGGGCGCCAAGTGCGACGGCAAACGGCAGATTGTGCGCTTCGAGAAGTGTCACGAACCTGTCGACCTCGCTTTCAGGCGCGCAACGATGCTCCCCGCAAACGTCGCGGAGCGCTGCGCGCGGGTTATTCGCATGAATGTTAGATTAACATAAGTTGCGCAGAAATGGAAGGAAATTCGGCTTCAGAGCTTGATCGGACCGCGCGGCGGTCAGGCGGGCGTCACGCGCAAAGGCAGCGTTTTCAGCCCGCCGACAAAGGTGCTCGACGCGCGTTTGGCCTCGCCCGCCGGTTCGACCGCGGCCACCCGGTCGAGCAATGTTTCAAACAGGATCCGCATCTCGAGCCGCGCGAGATGCAGGCCGAGGCACTGGTGCGCGCCCGCTCCGAAAGCAAGGTGCCGGTTGGGCGAGCGCGCGGCGTCGAAGCGGCGGGGATCGTCGAACTGCGCCGGATCGTGATTGGCTGCGACGTAGTTGATCATCATCCAGTCACCCGCTCTCACCTGCTGCCCCCCGATCTCCACGTCCTCGGCGGCGGTGCGCATGAAATGCTGCACCGGACTCGTCCAGCGGATCGCTTCCTCGACGATGCCGGGAAGCAGCGAGCGATCCTCGCGAACTCGCGCAAATTGCTCGGGATCGCGGGCCAGCGCCTGCATCGCGCCGGCGGTCGAAGCGCTCGTGGTGTCGTGGCCGGCGGTGGCAACGATGATGTAGTACCCGGCCATATCGCGCGGCGGCAGGGGTGCGCCATCGACCCGCGCGTTCGCAATCACGCTGGCGACGTCCTGCGTGGGTGTGGCCCGGCGATCCTCGGCCAGCTTCGCGAAGTAATCCTCGAACGTCGAGACAGCCCCGGCGACGAGTTGCACCACCTGTTCCGGCGTCATGTTTTTAACGCCCGTGCCCGACAGGTCCGCGTCCTGCCCACCGAAGAGCTGCTGCGTGAGCATTTTCATGCGCGGCTCGTCTTCGGGTGGTACGCCCAAAATCTGCATGACCACACGCAAGGGATAAGGCCCCGCAACCTCGCTGATGAAATCAATGTCCGGCCCCACCTCGATCATCCGGTCGACCGTTCGCATCGCTAGCGCGCGCACCTCATCCTCGATCCGCGCGAGATTGCGCGGCATGAACCAATCCTGCGTCAGCTTGCGATATTTCGGGTGAACCGGCGCATCGAAGACGACGAGCGAATCGACCAGCATGTTGGAGCCAGTCGCCGCGCGGGAGAACTCGATCGCATCGTTGAAGCTGAACACAACCGGTTTGGGGTTGTTGAGGAAGGTGGCATTGTCTTTCGAAATACGCATGACATCATCATAGCGGGTCACCAGCCAGAACGGCTCGAACAGGCCCTTTTCAGATGGGACGATCTTGGCAACGGGCATTTTGGCCCGGATGTGATCGAAGGTGTCGAGCAGGCCATCCCATTCGGCATAGGCATGCGGGTCGATGACGGTTCGGGCGAGATCGTCGGGGAGGATCGCCTCCTTCGCGCCCATCAGGCGCTGACCTCCGCGTCGGCCGCTCGCGCGTACTCGTCGCGCAATTCGCGCTTGTAGAGCTTGCCGTTCGCCTCGCGCGGCAGATCGGGGCGGAAATCGAATTGCTTGGGCATCTTGATCCGCGCGAGATTGGGCGCAAGGAAGTCGCGCAATTCGGCTTCCAGCGCCTCGCCCGCGTCGGCCATGTCGATCGGCTGCACAACCGCGACGACCTTTTCGCCGAGATCCGGATCGGGCGCGCCGATGACGGCGGCGTCCATAACCTTGTCATGCGTTACCAGCAGGTTCTCGATTTCCTGCGGGTAGATATTGACCCCGCCGGAAATGATCATGTGGCTCTTGCGATCGGTCAGGTAGAGAAATCCATCCTCGTCCACATGACCGATATCGCCCAGCGTCATCCAGCCCCTGGGGTGCATGGCCTCTTTCGTCTTGTCCGGATCGTTGTGATAGGTCGGAAGCAAGACGTTCTCGAAATAGATCAAGCCGTCTTCGCCCGTGCCCAATTCTTCGCCGTCCGGCCCGCAAATATGGAGCTTGCCGTAGATTGCCGGGCCGACACTGCCAGCATGGGTGAGCCATTGCTCGGCCTTTACGAGAGTCATGCCGATGCTTTCGCTGCCGGCGTAATACTCGTTGATGATCGGACCCCACCATTCGATCATCTCGCGCTTGATCGGCACCGGGCAGGGCGCGGCGGCATGGAGCGCGCGCTGGTGGCTCGACAGGTCGTATTTCTCGCGAATTTCCGGGTCGAGCTTCAGGAATCGCACGAAATGGGTCGGCACCCACTGGCTGTCCGTCACCTTGTGCTCTTCGATCGCGGCGAGAGCCGTTTCCGGCTCGAACTTTTCCATCACGACGACCGTCGCGCCGAGCCGATGCGCGACAGAACACCAGCCGATCGGCGCGGCATGATAAAGCGGCGCGGGGGAGAGATAGACCATCGAACCGTCGGCGGGCATGCCGGCACCCATCGTCGCCAGACCCATCAGCGGTACGATCGCCTGCGGATCGGGGTCTTCGGGGGGAGCTGGCCGGATCCCCTTGGGCCGACCGGTCGTGCCCGAGGAATACAGCATCACGACCCCGGCGCTCTCGTCATCCACAGGCTCGGCGCTCTGATCCGCGAGCGCGGTGGCCAGCGATTCCTCGCCCTCGGCGCCGGCGATTAACACTGGCAAGTCCGGCATAAGCGCGCGAATCTCGGCAAGCACATCGGCGAAAGCGCCCGACGTAATCAGGAACTTCGCCTCGCTATCCTGGAGGATGTAGACGATCTCCGGCGCGGTCAGGCGAGTGGACACCGGGACCAGCATGGTCCCCGCACGCTGCGATCCCCAGATGAGCGTGAAATACTCGATCCGATTCTCAAGCAGAACCGCGAAAGCGTCACCCGCGCTCAGGCCACGTGCCCGCAACAGGCGCGCGAAGCGGTTCGCCGCCTCATCCATTTCTCGATACGTCATGCGTTGCCCGCTTCCGGCCATGATCACGGCTGGGTGATCGGGACGGTTCGCGGCATGCGCTTTTGGATGCAGGCTCATAGGTCTCTCCCTTGCGTGCAGGTTTTCTCGGCGCCTCGCGCCTCCCGCTTTCGCGTTTTCCTCAGACCAGAACCTAACGCGCGCATCCTTGCACTCAAGCGCAAATGAAACGGGGCCGCGCACGAAAAAGGCGACGGAAATCCCGTCGCCTCTATCCGGACATCCAATGTGTCCGCCTCGCGTCCAAGCGATTTGCGATGAGGCCCGGCGATTCGTGGCGGGCCGAGGCGATGCCTTAGATGCCGCCCATGCCTTCGCCCTCAAGGGTCTTGAGCATCGCGGTCTGCGTTTCGGTTTCCACCATGTAGGGGATTGGATTGACCGCCACGCCATCGATCCGCACTTCATAGTGCAGGTGCGGGCCGGTCGAGCGACCGGTCGAACCGACATAGCCGATGACATCACCCTTACGCACACGCTCGCCTGCCGAAACGGCGAGCCGCGACATATGCGCATACCGGGTTTCCAGCTCGGCACCGTGATCGATGCTGACGTACAGGCCATAGCTCGAGAAGCGATCCGCGCGTCCGACGATACCGTCAGCCGTCGCATAGATCGGCGTGCCGGTCGGTGCCGCGAGATCGACGCCGTTGTGACGCTTACGCTTGCGAAGGACCGGGTGATTGCGCATGCCGTAGCTGCTGCTCATCCGCGCGCCGGCGAGCGGCATGAGCGACGGCACCGATACGGCCGGCTGTTCGATCGGTGCGCCGGGGCCAGACCTGTCGAGCGAAGTCCAGCTGGCGAAAAGTTCGCGAAAACGCACATCGCCTGCGGCAAGGTCGCTTTGCTGAGCTTCGCTCGCGGCGTCGCTGACATCGGGCGAGACCGCTGCGGCGTTGGCGGAGGCATTGGCCATGGCAGGCCCGGCGGCGATGAGGCCCGACGCAAAGCAAAGCGCTGCAGAAATCTTGGCGAGGAAACGCTGATTGCGCGTTTTCATGTTCGACCCGTCCTGTCTGGCGCTTCTGCGCCTTGAAATCCCGATCATGACGCGCCTCACCAAAATCGGCGGAACCCTTACAGGGATGTGCGCATTAAGATCACGTATGGGCGCAATATAAGTGTGCCCGCTGTTGCAGGGTGCGGTTATCGGCACGATCCGTTAATGCGCAATGTCTGCGTAGAATTCCCGGGACAGACCGGCAGCAAGACGCGCCGAGTCGTTGAATGGCGGCTTTATCGCCCCTCCAAAATGCTCCCGAACCAGCAATTTCCACATGGTTTCCGGAATCTTACCGGCTTTTGCGGCGCAATGATGAAAATGCTTTGTGCCGATAGCCACATGACGAATCTCGTCGTCAAGTATCCGCGCGAGTATTTTTCCACCGCCAACGTCTCCCGCGGCCTCGACCCGGCTAAGCGTCGCAGGCGTCACGTCGAGTCCGCGCGCTTCGAGCACCATCGGCACCACGGCGAGGCGCGCGGCCACGTCGTGGCGCGTATCATGTGCCGCCCGCCACAACCCGCCATGCGCGGGCAGCGCGCCATAATGACTTCCCAGACTCTCCAGCTTGCGGGCCAGCAGCGCGAAGTGCATCGCCTCATCCGCGGCGACCGCAAGAAAGTCTGACACGAATGCCTCGCCCATCTCGCTGCCGAAGCGCCCCGCCATGTCCAGCGCCAGATCAATTGCGACGAATTCGATATGCGCCAGGGAGTGCCATAGAGCGATACGCCCGCGTTCCGATCCGAACTTACCGCGCTTGGGCATCCGAGCGGGCGACAGCAATTCGGGCGTAGAAGGCCGCGCCGGGCTGTCCGGCATCGCCTCATCGAAGCGGAACTCAAGATCCCCCCGCCGCCAGCGCCGCGCCACATCGCGCGCCGCAAAGCATTTGGCGCGCGGATCGGCAGTCAAAAGTGCGGCGCGGATCGCGCTGGCGACCGTTTGCGTCATGAATCAGAGCGCCCTGGTGGCTTCCAGCACTTCCTGCGCGTGCCCCTTGACCTTCACCTTGTTCCAGACTTGCGCGATCTGGCCTTCGCGGTCGACCAGATACGTCGTGCGAACCATGCCCATATAGGTCTTCCCGTACATCTGCTTCTCGGTCCAGATGCCCAGCGCGTCGGACAGGCCATCCTCCTGGCTATCGGTCGCGAGTGGAGTGGTGAGGTCGTGTTTGGCTATGAAATTCTGGTGCTTTTTCGCGCTGTCCTTGCTGACGCCGAGCAGCGCGGTATCGGCGGCCTCGAAATCGTCCTTCAGCGCGGAAAAGTCCTTCGCCTCGGTGGTGCAGCCGGGCGTGTTGTCTTTGGGATAGAAGAATACAACCAGCTTGCGCCCGCTAAAATCGGAAGCTTTCACGATGCCGCCATCCGGAGTTTCGAGCGCGATATCGGGCATCGGGTCGCCTGCTTGGGGAAGGTCACTCATTGATCGATCTCCAGCTTATGTTCGAATGTTTCGCTCCAGCACCGCGCGACGCTGCGCCGTGCGGCCTCAATATCGTCTTTCAAGGCATCATAATGTTCGCTGTCACACACCTTCGCAAGGGCTCGCGCAGCGGCGGGTGGGGGATGGGCACCGTCGCTTGTCAGCAGTCTTCCGGCGACCAGACAATCGGTCAGCAAATCGTGGGCGCGCGCAAAAGAGAGGGTCAGCGCGCCATCTTCGATCAGAGCGGCGATAGCCGTTTCGAGCACCGGATCGAGCGCTGCGGGGCGTTCGCGCAGCAATCGCGGACCATCGCGCAATTGCAGGAAGTGAACGAGGAACTCGATATCGACAAGGCCCCCGCGAAGCAGCTTTACATCGAGCGGCCCGCGCGCTCGCTTATGCTCGGCCATACGCGCACGCATCGCCAGAACCTCGCCGCGCAGAGGCTTGGTGGAGCGCTCCACCCACAGGACGCGCTCGATCGCGGTATCAATCTGCTTGCGGGCCGCGTCGGAGCCGACCATCACCCGCGCACGGGCCAGCGCCATATGCTCCCAGGTCCAGGCCTGCTCGGCCTGATACTTCGCGAACGAATCGAGCGAGACGGCAAGCGGCCCCTGATTACCCTGTGGCCGCAGCCGGGTGTCGACCTCGTAAAGAGCCCCTTGGGCAGTCGGCACCGACAATGCCGCGCTCACGCGCCCGGCAAGCCGGTTGTAATAGAGGGTCGCGCCAAGCGGTCGCTGTCCATCGGACTGAGTGCCGAACTCGCCCGTGAACAGATAGACGATATCGAGGTCGGAGAAATGGGTCAGCGCCTTCCCCCCCAGCCTTCCAAGCCCCACAACGATCAGCTCGCTATGCGCAATTTCGCCGTGCGCCCGTGCGAACTCTCCGCTCGCGGCACGCAACGCAACGCTGATCGCAGCGTCCGCGACGGCACACAGCGCACGCGCTATCTCACGCGGCGGATGCGTCCCCTCGATCAACCGCACGCCTAGCGCAAACCGCTCCTCTCCGGTCACGCAGCGGATCGCGTCGAGCTTCGCTTCGTAATCGCCGCGATGCACATCGGCCTCCATCCGCGCGATGATGTCGGCGGCACCGGGCAGGGGCTGCGAGGGTTCGAGATCGATCAGCGCATCTAGGGATTCCGGCCGTCGCCCCAATTCGTCCGCCAAAGCCGGCGAGAGCGTGAGCGTTGCCACCAATCGCCTCAGGACGACGGGGTGCGCGGCGCATAGGCGAAACAGGGTGATTGCCGATCCGGCCCTTTCCAGCACCCGCTCCCACCGCGTCAATGCGCGCTCGGGATCGTCACTCGCACCGATCGCTTCCAGCAGGGGCGGCAAGAGGCGATCGAACGCCTCGAGCGCCTCTGTGCTGCGCACCGCGGCATAGTGTCCGTCGCGCCAGCCCTCCACTCGCCGGGCAACGTCTTCAGCATCAGCGAAACCGAGATGTTCCAGGCGGCTTGCGCGTTCACTCGGCGCGGGCGGTTGGTTGGTTCGGTGAGTCGGCTCGTCGATCAATGCGTCGTAGATTGCGGCGGTGCGCGCCGTCAGCTCCTCCAGCTCGTCAACCAGTTTCGAGCCGTCCGGGAGGCCATCGAGGTGCGCCACACTGTCCAGCGCCTCACCTTCCGGCAGACTGTGCGTCTGATGATCTCCGACCATTTGCAGGCGATGTTCGACCACCCGCAGCCGATCATAGGTGTCACCCATGACGGTCGCAGTATCGACATCAATTCGCCCCGCGCGCGCCAGCGCATCGAGCGCAGCGCGCGTACCTCTCACCCGCAGCGAAGCGTCGCGTCCGCCGTGGATCAGCTGGTGCGTCTGCGCGAAAAACTCGATCTCGCGTATGCCGCCTCGACCGCGCTTGAGGTCGTAGCCCGGACCGGGGCGTTCGGGCCCGTCATACTTCGCGCGAATGCGCTGTGTGAGCGCTCTGATCGACTCAACCGCCCCAAAATCGAGCGTGCGGCGCCATATGAACGGGTCGACCTCCTCCAGGAATGCCTCGCCCGCCGCGACATCGCCGGCTGCCGCCCGCGCGCGAACGAACGCCGCCCGTTCCCAGGCGAGCGCCTCGCCCTGATAGTGCGCCAGCGCTGCACCGACACGGACAGCAAGCGGGCTGATCTCGCTCGCCGGACGCAGCCGCAGATCGACGCGCAGGACGTAGCCTTCAAGCGTGGTTTCGGACAGCAGCTTGACGATCGCTCTGGCATAACGCTGCGCTGCCTCACCCGGATGATCGCGCTCACGGCGCGGCAGGTGGTCCGGGTCATACAGCAGGATCGGGTCGATATCGGAGGAATAGTTGAGTTCGCCCGCGCCCTGTTTGCCAAGCGCCAGCCCGATAAATCCATCGGTTCGCGCCTCGCCGGTGCGCGCTTCGATCACCGCCCGGATCGCGGTATCGAGCGCGTAATCAGCGAACGCAGTCAGTTCGCCGACCACCCGCGCCAAAGGGAATGCACCGGCGAGATCGCCGATCGCCAGCGTTGTCGCGAGCGCGAGCCGATGGCGGCGCAGCGCGACGCCGACATCCCCGTGCTGCCCGCGCAGCTTGCACCATTCCAGCGCCGCTGCGTCGTCTCCGGTCGCGAGCAAATCCGCCAGTTCCGGCTGCCGATCGAGCGCGCGGGCGAGAAACGGCGCGTGAGCTCGCGCACGCGCAAGTGCGTCCTCCCAATTCGCAGATTCGGCTGTCTCCATCGCCTGCGAGCCTTGGCGTGGTGCTTGGCCCCCTGCAACCCGCGATCCCTTGCCTGTCGGCTTGCGCTCTGCAAAAGACGCGCGAAATCACGCCATTGAACGAGGATCTCGCCCATGATGAAACCCGCAGCATTTGTCGCCAGCCTGACCGCCGGGGCGCTGGCACTCAGCGGGTGCACAACGATGGCACAAGGGGACACAGTCGCCGCAGCGGGCGCGAGAGAGGCGATGGAACTCGACATCCCCGAAGTTGCGGCGGGCGAGCTGTCCGAGGAGACGATGAAGACCGTCACCCGCACGCTTTCAAGCGACGAGTTCGGCGGACGGATGCCCGGCACGCGCGGTGAGGAATTGACGGTTGCGCTGTTGACGCAGCGGTTTGCGCAAGCGGGCTTGCAGCCGGGCAACAATGGCTCGTGGGTGCAGGAAGTGCCGCTGGTGGAAATTACCGGCAGCGATTTCGTCCCGCTCTCGATCACAGGCCCTGCCACAAACCTGAACTTCGAAAATGGTAGTGACTGGGTCGGCGTCAGCTATCGCGAGGACGCCGCGGTCAGTCTGGAGAACAGCGAATTGGTCTTCGTCGGCTATGGCATCAATGCGCCCGAGCGGGACTGGAACGACTACCAAGGTGTTGATGTCACCGGGAAGACGGTGGTGATCCTGGTCAACGACCCCGACTGGCAGATGGATGGCCTGGACGGACCATTCAACGGCAAGGCGATGACGTATTATGGGCGCTGGACCTACAAATACGAAGAAGCCGCGCGGCAGGGGGCGGCAGGCGCGCTGATCGTGCACGACACCGCGCCCGCCAGCTATGGCTGGAATGTCGTCGAAAGCTCGTGGAGCGGCCCGCAGGCCTACGCCCGGCGCGGGGCCGATGCGCCCCCGATGACGAAGGTTAATGGCTGGGTGCAGAAGGAGACAGCACGCGCGATCATGGCGGCGGCGGGGCAGGATCTGGGCGCCTTGAGCGAAGCGGCAAAGTCGCGCGATTTCAGCGCGGTACCCTTGGGCCTGAACGCCTCCACCAGCTTTTCCAACACGTTCCGCAACTTCAGCTCGCAAAATGTGATCGGCGTGCTTCCCGGCAGCGAAGAGCCGGACGAATACATCATCCATACCGCGCACTGGGATCACCTTGGCACCTGCAATCCGCCGGCGCCCGATGGCGACAACATCTGCAATGGCGCGGTCGACAATGCGACCGGGACCGCGGCTCTGATCGCTCTCGCCGAAGCGCATGCCAGGGCGGGCGCAGCCGAGCGCAGCCTCGTCTTCCTCGCCGTAACTGCTGAGGAATCGGGGCTTCTGGGCGCCTATTACTACGCCGCTAATCCGGTCCTCCCGCTCGATCAGACGGTCGGGGGCATCAACATGGATGCTTTCCAGGTCGCCGGGCCTGCGCGCGACGTAACGGTGGTCGGGCCGGGCAAGTCTGAGCTCGACGCCTACATGAACGCTGCCCTTGCCGAGGATGGGCGAACCGCGACGCCCAATCCCAAGCCGGAGGCGGGCTATTACTACCGCTCCGATCACTTCGCCTTCGCCAAGCAGGGCGTGCCGATGCTCTATATCGACGGCGGAGAAGACCTTGTCGATGGCGGGCGCGCCGCCGGGGCCGCGGTTGCGAGCGAGTATACCGAGAACCGCTATCACGGGCCGAAGGACGAGTATGACGAGAGCTGGGACTGGTCCGGCGTGATGGCGGATCTGCAGCTTTATTACCGCATCGGTCGCAGTCTCGCGATGAGCGAAAGCTGGCCCAACTGGAACGAGGGCGACGAGTTTCGCAGCATTCGCGAGGCCTCCTGCGCGGCGTCGGCTAAGGGGTGCTGAAAGGGGCCTAGAGCGACCTAACCGGGATCGATGGCGGCCATGAGCGCGCTGATGCCGCCTGAATGGGCACCGCAGGACTGGCTGTGGATCGGCTTCCCCCATCTGGCCGAAGAGTGGCCCGATGGCCTCGCCAAAGCACAGGAACAGATCGCCGCTTTTGCCAATGCCGTCGCCGATAGCGGCCAGCCGGTTCGCCTGCTGGTTCGCGACGAGGCCAACGAGAAACGCGCCCGCGAATTGGTGAACGGGAAGGTCGAACTCCAACAGCGCGTCTATGGCGACATCTGGCTGCGCGACACCGGGCCGCTCGTGGTTCGCGAAGGCGATGGACTGGCTGCGCGGCGGTTCAGCTTCAATGGCTGGGGCGGCAAGTACCGGATGCCGGGCGATGACAGTATCGGCGAAGAGCTGGCGCGCGATGCCGGGCTTCCGCTTGAGACATCGGCGATGATCCTGGAAGGCGGCGCGGTCGATGGCGATGGGACGGGGCTGGCGGTAACGACCGAGCAATGTCTGCTCAATCCCAACCGCAATCCCGGATTGTCCCGCGGGGAGATCGAGGCAGACCTCAAGCAAATGCTGGGCTTCAGCCGTGTCCTTTGGCTCGGCGAGGGGTTGGTGAACGACCACACTGACGGGCATGTCGACAACCTCGCCCGGTTCGTCGCACCGGGGCGGCTCGTGGTGCCCGAGGCCACCGGCAGCGACGATCTCAACGCGCGCATTTACGCCGATGCCAAGCGCCGCGCGGAAGAGTTCGGGGTCGAGGTCGTGACCATTCCCTCACCCGGCCTCATCACCCGCGACGGCGAGGTCGAGCCCGCCAGCTACGTCAATTTCGCGATCACCACGCATCTCGTGGTCGTGCCCACCTTCGGCTCGCCGCATGACGAGGCGGGTGTCGCCGCAATCGCCGCGCTGTTCCCTGGCCGTAAGACCATCGGCCTGCCCGCCGACGCTGTCCTAGCAGGTGGCGGCGGGTTCCACTGCGCCAGCCAGCAAATGCCGAGCGGCGAACTGCGTTAAGGATTTCTTAGCACTCGCCCGCCATCGTGTGCAGCATGAGCAAAGCCATCGCCATTTCGCGCACCGCTTTTGTCGATATCCAGCTTCGGCAGGCCGACATCGCCCGCAGCGTCATCGTACTGGGTTGCGCCGCCGCGCTCATCCTCGCCGGACCTGCGCTGCCGCTTTAAGTTCACAGCTCAGGCAAGCTTGACGAATGCGGCCAACGCTGCAGCCCCCAGAACGAAGCCGACACATATCCGCCACGTCCGGTCGGCAATCCGTCCCGAAGCCTGCGCGCCTGCCCAATTGCCGATCAGCACCGCTGGAAACAGTGGCAGCGCCAGCCACAGCAACCGCCATTCCATCGCGCCGAGCACCACGCCCGCGGCGATCCCCGTCGCACCCGCGATCGTGAAGATCAGCAACATGGACGCCGTCGCCATCGCGCGCGGCAGCTCTCGCCCGATATAATAGGGCACGACCGGCGGTCCGGGCATTCCGGCAAATCCGGTCATCAATCCGCTCACGACACCCACACCGGCCGTCGTCGCACCCCCGTGTTGCGCGATTTTCCGGCGTGGAAGCAGCACAGCACCGAACGCCGAGAGCGCGACCAGAGCGATGATGAGTCGCGCAAGGTCAGCGCCGGTGACCATCAGCAGCCAAAGGCCCGGCGGGGTCGCAATCACCACCAGCGCGCCGACCACCCATGCCGAGCGCTCCGCCTCGCGCACGAGCCGCGCGATTTCGCTCAGGCCGATAAACAGCGCGAGGCAATTGGTGATCAGCACCGCCTCGACCGGCAGCAGCGCCAGCGCGAGGATCGGCACCAGCAGGATCGCCATGCCGAACCCGGTCAGCCCGCGCACAAAGGCGGAAGCGAAAGTGGCGACCAGCGCCGCCGCGACCTGGGCCGCGCTGAAACCGGCGATGAAATCCATGCGTCTGCGGCGTCAGCCAGCGTCGGTGGAAATATCGGGCGGCGTTCCGGCCTCGGTCAGCACCGCGATCGCCTCGTCGAGCGGCAGAACGCGCTGTTCCTTTTCGCCCAAAGTCCGCATCGCGACCGTGCCCTCCTCCGCCTCGCGCTTGCCGACCACCAGCAGGTGCGGAACCTTAGCGAGGGAGTGTTCGCGCACCTTGTAATTGATCTTCTCGTTGCGAAGGTCGCTTTCCACGCGGATGCCCGCCGTCTTCAGCCTGCGGGCCACGTCCTTGGCATAGACGTCCGCGTCCGACACGATCGTCGCCACCACCGCCTGCACCGGGGCGAGCCAGACCGGCAGGCGACCGGCGAAATGCTCGATCAGAATACCGATGAAGCGTTCGTATGAGCCAAAGATCGCGCGGTGCAGCATGACCGGACGGTGCCGCCCGCCATCCTCGCCGACATAGGTTGCATCGAGCCGTTCGGGCAGCACGCGGTCGGACTGGATCGTGCCGACCTGCCAGGTCCGCCCGATCGCATCGGTCAGGTGCCATTCGAGCTTGGGCGCGTAGAAGGCCCCTTCGCCCGGAAGCTCTTCCCAGCCATATTCGTCGTTCGCCATGCCCGCCGCGGCGACCGCATCGCGCAATTCTTGCTCGGCCTTGTCCCAATCGGCATCGGAGCCAAAGCGCTGTTCGGGCCGGGTCGCGAGCTTGATCTCATACGTAAAGCCGAAATGCTTGTAGACGCTGTCGGCCAGCTCGCAGAATTTCTCGACCTCTTCGACCACCTGCTCCTCGGTGCAGAAAATATGCGCATCGTCCTGCGTGAATTGGCGCACGCGCATCAGGCCGTGGAGCGCGCCGTGCGGTTCGTTGCGGTGGCAGCAGCCCATTTCGCCGAGGCGTATGGGAAGGTCGCGGTAGGAAGTGATGCCCTGTTTGAAGACCAGCACATGCGCGGGGCAGTTCATCGGCTTCAGCGCCATCCAGTCGGCCTCGCCGCTGATGACCGGACCCTCGTCCTCGGTATTCGGAACCTCGTCGGGGATGACGAACATGTTCTCGCGATACTTGCCCCAGTGCCCGGATTGCTCCCACTGCCGCGCATCCATGACCTGCGGCGTCTTGATCTCGCGATAGCCGCCGCCATCCATCCGGCGGCGCATATAGGCTTCCAGCTCGCGCCAGATGCGATAGCCCTTTGGGTGCCAGAACACTGACCCGTGCGCCTCTTCCTGAAGGTGGAACAGGTCCATCTCGCGGCCCAGCTTGCGATGGTCGCGCTTGGCCGCTTCCCCCAGCCGGTGGAGGTGGGCGTTCAATTGCTTCTTGTTGAGCCAGCCGGTGCCATAAATGCGCGTGAGCTGCGCGTTCTTCTGGTCGCCGCGCCAGTATGCTCCGGCGACGCGCATCAGCTTGAAGGCCTGCGGGTCGAGCCTGCCGGTCGAGGGAAGGTGGGGGCCGCGGCACATATCGAGCCAGTCGTCACCCGACCAGTAGACCGTCAGTTCCTCATCCTCGGGCAGCTCCTTCGCCCATTCGGCCTTGAAGCTCTCGCCCTCGCTTTCCCATTTCTCGATCAGCTGCTGGCGGGTCCAGACCTCGCGCTTGAGCAGCTTGTCCGCCTTGATGATCTCGCGCATCTTCTCCTCGATGGCGGGCAGGTCGTCCATGCCGAACGGCTCGCGGCTCGGGGGCGCCATGACGTCATAATAGAAGCCGTCATCGGTCGCCGGGCCGAAGGTGATCTGCGTGCCGGGATAGAGCGCCTGCACCGCTTCGGCGAGAACGTGGGCGAAATCGTGGCGCGCGAGTTCGAGCGCCTCGTCCTCGTCCTTCGCGGTGATGAGCGCGAGTTCGCTGTCGCATTCGAAGGGCCGGTCGAGGTCGCGCACCTCGCCATCGACCCGCGCGGCGAGCGCGGCCTTGGCCAGCCCCGGCCCGATCGCGGCGGCGACATCGCCGGGCGTGGAGCCGGGCGGCATTTCGCGCACGGAGCCATCGGGCAGGCTAATCTTGAGTAGTTCGGTCATGGTTTCCAGCAAATCGATTGGTCGCTTAGGTCCATACCAATTTCCGCGCGCAAGGCCACAGGGAGCCGCGGTCCGAGAAGCGCCCCATTCGGATGGAAAGGGTGCTTGACTTCTTTATCCCCGCATGACAAGTTTGCTTTCCATAATAACAAGGAAGCTTGTCCCACGTAGATTGTTGCGTAGGCTCTCGCCCGCCGCATCGCGGCGCGCACGGCCTGGGCCGATCGATGGCCCCGCTTCTTCGGGAAAGACGTAACAAGGAAGATGTCATGCGAATGCCCATCAGATATATCGACTGGTTTCTCGTATTGCCTCTGATCGCGGCGGTGATCATGATCGGCGAGATCGACATGCCGCGTGAAGATGCGTTGACCCTTTCTTCGTGGGTCAAGGCAGCCGCGCTCGCCGCGATTACTCTCGTCATCACATTCGTGGTCGCCGTCGGATCGGCTCTGGATCGCCGTTGCAGCGAGGAATACCTGTTTCAGATCATGGCAAACGCTGCATTGGTCGCATTGGCCGCGACGATGCTGGTTAACTTCGCGTGGGTAGTTGGGGAGAAGGTCGTCGATTTACCAGAAATGGCGAGCGACAATGTAATCGGCGTCGTCGTTTTCGCGTGGATATCGGGCTATTACTGGTTTCGTGTGCGGGGCATAGCCCAGTGAAAAACCGCCTCAAGGTCCTGCGGGCCGAGCGGGACTGGTCGCAGCAGGATCTTGCCGAGCATCTCGGTGTCTCGCGTCAGAGCGTGAACGCAATCGAGAAGGGGCGTTACGACCCCTCGCTGCCGCTTGCCTTCTCAATTGCCGAAGTGTTCGACCTGCCGATCGAGGCAATCTTCAGCCGCGATTGAGCCGCCTAAATCGTCAGCACATTCGACCCGGCCTCGCTGGTCGCCCGCTTCGTCCCTGCAAGCTGCGTGGAGCGTTGGCGGATGCCCGCGATGAAGCGCCATTCGGTCGTCGCGCGTTCGGGTGTCAACTCGACCATCATGTAGCCACGCTGCGAGGTGTCGGCCCATTGCAGTTCCGGATTCGCATCGGCGACGAACCGCGCCATGTCGGACGGCGGCACCATCGACAGATAGGATTCAAAGCCGGGCGAGCTGACCGAGGACGTGCCGAATTCCACCCCGACCCGCTCGCCTTCGTGGCCCAGGTCGAAGGCCCAGGCATTATGCGTGTCGCCCGCCAGCACGATGAGGTTCGCGTCCGCCTTCAGCGCGCCTTCGAACAGGCGATTGCGTGCGGCGGGATAGCCGTCCCAGGCATCCATGTTGAGCGGCAGCTCCGCGCGGCTCGCCATGCCGGCGGCCATCAGCCGGGTGCGGGCGAAGTCTGGCACGCCATCGCCGACCAGCTCGATCAGATTGGGCGGAGAACGCAGCTTGCCGATCAGCACCTGTTGCACCAGCACCTGCCACTGCGCGCCCCGCGCCTTCGAGGCCGCAAGACCGTCGACCAGCCAGCTTTCCTGCGCCGCCCCGAGCAATTGCCGCCCCGGCTCGGCATAATCGCCATCGCGGAACGCGGCGAGCGCGGCCATCATCTTTTGCGGATCATCCTGCCCCTCCAGCACGCGGGCGAGGCTGAATTGCTCCTCGCGCCCCTCGAGCCGGGTGTCGAGCCGGAACAGTGTCGCCAGATCACCGATGTCGTAGGTGGCGTAGGATTTGTCGGAAACCGGCATCCACTCGCGATAGACCTGCTTGGCGACGCTCTTGCGCACATCCCAATCGCCTTCGGTTTCGGGCTGGTGGTTCTGCGCGCCGTCCTTCCAAGAATCGTTGGTGCTTTCGTGATCGTCCCACACCGCGATCATGGGGAGCACCTGGTGGATGCGTTGCAGGTCCGGATCGGCGCGATAGGTGGCGTAGCGCAGGCGGTAATCGGCGAGCTGCACGATCTCCTCGCCCGGCAGTGCAACGCGCTCAGGGTGACGCTGGCCCGCCGAAGGATAGGTGTCCGATCCGTATTCGTAGATGTAGTCGCCCAGATGTACGGCGAGATCGAATTCGTTCGCCTCGGCCGCGTGGGCGTAGGCGTTGAAATAGCCAAAGCCGAAATTCGAGCACGAGAACACCGCCATCCGGAAGCGGTCGGTCGGGCCTTCGGGCAGGGTGCGGGTGCGCCCGACCGGCGACATAGCGCCGCCGGGCGCAACGAAGCGGTAGAAGTACCAGCGGTTTGGCGACAGGCCGCCCGCCGTCGCCTTGACGCAGAAATCGCGCGCGGGCGCAGCTTCGACCTGGCCTTCGGCGACGACTTTCGCAAAGTCCTCGGTCTCGCTCACCTGCCAGTCGAGCGTCGTGGCCGCGTCGGCGACGAAGCGGGTCCATAGCAGCACGCTATCGGCCTGCGGTTCACCGCTCGCGACGTTATGGGTGAAGCCGGTGCCGAACCCGCGCGCGCTTGCCGGGCTGGCGGCGAGCGCGGCGGACGCTCCGGCGAGGGCGAAAATGCCGCGGCGGGTGATTGTGCCCTGAGGGGCGGCGGGCTGCGGAGCGGTGTCGGTCTTGAACATGGTCCTTGTTCGTATGCGGCGTGCGTTGCGGTGTGGTGACACTCTCACGCGATAAACGGCACGATAGGCGATGCGGTGGACGGCGCGATAGCCCTTGCCACCCCTCCGGCGCTGCGGGCATGTAAGGGCCATGCACGATCTCAAGCACCATGACATGCCCGATGGGCGCCGGATCGCCTATCGTCACATTATCGGCGATGGGCCGACGCTGGTGTTCCTCCCCGGCTATATGTCCGACATGGCGGGCGGGAAGGCGACCGCGCTGTTCGACGAAGCGCGTGCGTTGGGCCGCCCCTGCCTGGTGCTCGACTATTCGGGCTGCGGAGAGAGTTCGGGCGATTTCGCCGATGGCACGCTGTCGCGCTGGCGGGACGAAGTGCTGGCCCTGATCGACGCGCGGGTGACAGGCGAGGTGCTGCTGGTCGGCTCCTCGATGGGCGGGTGGCTGATGCTGCTCGTGGCGCTGGAACTGGGCGAGAAGTTGGCAGGAATGATCGGCATCGCCGCCGCGCCTGATTTTACACAGTGGGGGCTGTCGGATGAGCAGCGCGCGGCGCTCGCTTCGGGTGAAACCGTGTTAGAGGACAATCCTTACGGCCCCGAACCCACGCCCACGCATCCCGGCTTCTTCGCCGATGCCGAGACGCTGCTGCAACTCGATGACGAAATCGCGATCGATGCGCCGGTGCGCCTGCTTCACGGCCAGCGCGATGCCGACGTGCCGTGGGGCACCAGCCTGCGCCTGGCGGAAAAGCTGCGTTCGGACGATATACAGGTCACGCTGGTAAAGGACGGCGATCACCGCCTGTCGCGCGACAGCGATATCGCTTTGCTCAAAGCGCAGGTGGAATTCTTCTACTGATGGATAAGTTCTGATGCTGACCACCTCTGTTCTTGCGATCCTGCTGCAGGTCGGCCCCAACCCGACCACCGGCGCGCTGCCCGACGCACACAGCGATCTGCGCGATCGGCCCGTGCGCGAACAGCTCGACGATACGATCCGGCCCGAGAGCGAGTGGCTGGCACAGTGCCTTCAGCTGCTGTCGCAGGATGCTTCGCGGGCGCACACGATGGCGCAGGTGCGGCGCAATGCGAGCGCCGGGACCGAGCGCGTGCTTGCCAACCATTGCCTCGGCCTTGCGGCGACCGAGCTGGGCCGGTGGGACGAGGCGCAGGCGGCCTTTTCTGCCGCGCGCGAGGAAACGCCTGCGGACGAAGCGAGCGCACGGGCGCGGTTCGGGACGATGGCAGGGAATGCGGCTCTGGCGCAGGGCGACACCGAAGCCGCGCTTGCGATCCTCAACGTGGCGCGTTCCGATGCGCGCACCTCTGCCTCGGCAACATTGGAAGCCATCGCCGCGACCGACACCGCGCGCGCTCTGGTCGCGGCGGGACGCGAGGAGGAAGCGCTCGAACAGCTCGCCACCGCAACCCGGCTGGAGCCGGCGAACCCCGAAGGCTGGCTGCTGACGGCAACGCTGCTGCGGCGGCTCGACCGGCTGGGCCAAGCGCAGGAGGCGATCGAGCGGGCGGCTGCGCTCGACACGCAAGACCCCCGTATCGCGCTCGAAGGCGGAGTAATCGCTGTGTTGTCGGGTCGGGACGACGCCGCGCGGGCGAGCTGGGAATCGGTCATCGATCTCGCGCCCGAAAGCGAAGCGGCAGCCAGCGCGCGTGGCTATCTAGCGCAGCTGGGAGCGGCGCCCGAAACCGCATCCGAGCCACAGGAGCCGTCATGACCGCATTCTCCGTCCTCGACCTCGTTCCGGTACGCGAAGGCGGCACCGTCGCAGAGGCCTTCGCCGCCGCCACCGAACTGGCGCAGAAGGCGGAAGAGCTGGACTGCAAGCGGTTCTGGGTGGCTGAACATCATGCGATGGACGGAATAGCGGGCGGCGCGACGTCGGTGGTGCTGGCGCATATCGGCAATGCCACGGATCGCATTCGCATCGGATCGGGCGGGATCATGCTGCCCAACCACACCCCGTTCCAGATCGCCGAGCAATTCGGCACGCTCGATGCGCTGTTTCCGGGGCGGATTGACCTGGGACTTGGCCGCGCGCCGGGGGCAGGGCCGGAGCTGCAACGCGCGCTGCGCAAGAACCTGCATGCGGCGTCGGAGCATTTCCCGCAGGACGTGATCGAATTGCGCGCGCTGTTGACCGGCGAGATCGACCTTGCCGTCACCGCGACGCCGGGGCTGGGCGCGGATATCGAGCTGTGGATGCTGGGCTCGAGCCTGTTCGGCGCGCAACTCGCCGCGCAGCTTGGCATGCCCTATGCCTTCGCCGCCCATTTCGCGCCCGATCACCTGGACGCCGCGCTTGAAGTTTACCGCCGCGATTTCCGGCCCTCCGAAGCGCTGGCACGGCCGCATGTTATGGTGGCGATGAACGTCTTCGCTGCCGATACGGATGAAGAGGCGAAGCTGCTCGCGTCGAGCCAGCAGCAAAGCTTCGTGGCGCTGCGCACCGGCACGCCGGGCAAGCTGCCGCCACCGGTCGCCGACTACACCGACAGCCTGCCCGCTCCGGCGCGCGCGATGCTGGACCGGCTGGGCGAGGCCGCGGCTGTCGGCAAGCCCGACACCGTCCGCGCCGCCATCGAAGCGTTCGTCGCCCGCACCAAGGCCGACGAGATCATACTGTGCGGCGCGACCTTTGAACCGCAAGCCCGCCTGCGCTCGCTCGAACTGACTGTCGAAGCCTGCCGAGCGGTCGCCGCATAAGGGCTTTTCCCTCGCCAATCCCGCTTGCCCCTCCACGGGCCGACGTCTAACGCACCGGGCACGTTCGCAGCCGGTCGCACTTTGCGCGAAAAGACGCCGGGAGAACGCCGGAGAGACGCGCGCCGGGGCCTTCCTGTCCGAGGTCTTGTCGCCACCAGGATGCCAGGAACCCATCGCCGATGAGCGCCACCAAAAAAGCGACCAAGCCGCAGTCCCAGGCCAAGTCTACGTCGAAGCCGCTGCTGGCGGAATTGCAGAAGCGATTGAAATCCGCGATCCTGCCGGGCGACGACCCGCTCGACAAAAAACAGCTCACAGAGGTAGCCGAATTTATCGCCAACACGGCGAGACAGCGCGAGGCGGGCAAGGCCGCGCTGAAGCTGCAATCGACCACCACCGGGCGCAGGCGGCTGCGGATCGCGATCGCCAATGACGACATGCCGTTCCTGATCGACTCGATCGCTTCGACCGTCACCGCGCAGGGCCTTTCGATCGACCGCCTGATTCACCCCGTCGTTCCGGTGGTGCGCGATGCCAAGGGCGCTCTGACGAAGCTGGGCGAGGACACCAAATCCGCCACGCGCGAATCGCTGGTCTATATCGAAACGCCGCGGGTCGATGCCCGCCAGCGGCGCGAGCTGATGGCCGCGTTGCAGGTGACGCTCGTCGATGTGCGCGCCGCGGTCGATGACTGGGGCAAGCTCAGCGCGGCGATGGACGATGACGCGCGCACGATCGAGGCCGCCTATCCCGAAGGCGCGGCGCTGCTCGACTGGCTGAACGGCGGGATGCTGACAGAACTCGGCCATCTCACCCGCGCGCGCGATGGCACCGAGCGCGATGCGCTGGGCATCTGTCGCCAGAGCGCGCGGCAGATTCTCGCCGAAACCTCGTATGACCTGGCGTTCGAATGGCTCGACGAACCCGGCTCCGACGGGAAACCGCGCAACCTGCTCATCCTCAAGGCCAACCGCCTGTCGACCGTGCACCGCCGCACGCCGCTCGATCTGTTCATCGTGCCGGTGCGCGAGGATGGCAAGGTGACGGCGCTGTCGATCAATGCGGGCGTCTGGACCAGCGCGGCAATCGCCTCTCCGCCCAGCGAGGTGCCCGTCCTGCGCGCAGCGCTCTCGGAACTGACGCAGGAACTGGGTTTCGATCCAGCGGGTCATCAGGGCAAGGCGCTGGTCCACGCCTTCACCACCCTGCCGCACGACATCCTGATCGCCTTCTCGCGCGAGGATATTGCGAAGACCACGACCGCCATGATGAGCCTGGTCGATCGCCCGCGACCCCGGCTTGTGCTGATCCAGGCTGCGCTGAAGCGCCACATCTTCGCTTTCGTGTGGTTGCCGCGTGACAATCTTTCGACCGGGATGCGCCTGCAAATTCAGGATCTGCTGACCGAAAACACCGGCGTCGACCTGCTCAGCTGGACGCTCGAGGTCGAGGCCAGCACGCTTGCCATGCTGCAATTCCTGCTCGATTCGCGCAGTGTGGGGGAAATGCCCGATGCGGATAAGACCGAAGACCAGCTGATCGATCTGCTCAAGGGCTGGAACGAGGCGGTCGAGTGGCATCTGGCCGAAATGGATGAAAGCGCGCGCGTGCCCGCGATCGCTGGCCGGTATGCCGGCGCATTTCCGCCCGCCTATCGCACACGCTACGACGCTGCCGAAGCGGCCCGCGATATCATCGAGCTGCGCGCGCTTGTCGGCGGGAAACCAGCGAACCTTCGCTCATGCCGCCTCTACACCCTCCCGCACGATCCGGCTGGCGATTTGCGGCTGAAGATCTACCACGCGATCGGCGAAATGGCGCTGTCCGACGCCGTCCCCGCGCTGGAGAATTTCGGCTTCACCGTGATGAGCGAAATGCCGACGCAGCTCAACAAGGGCAAACTCGGCACGATCCACGAATTCAAGCTCGAATTGCCTGCCGGGACCGACGTTTCCGACGTGCTGGCGCGCGACGACGCGATCGAGGCGGCAATCGCCAACGTGTTGAACGGCGTTTCCGAAGACGATCCGTTCAACCGGCTGGTGGTCGCAACCGGCCTGTCGGCGCGCGAGGCGATGTGGCTGCGCGCAATCTATCGCTATCTGCGCCAGACCGGCATGAGCTTCACGATCTACACCGTGGTCGACGCGCTCCAGCGCGCATCCGGCGTTACCCGTGCGATCAATGACCTGTTCGTGGCGCTGCACGATCCCGATTTCGACGGCGATCGCGAAGCAGCTGTTGATGCCGCGAAAGAGGCGTTCCGCAAGGGATTGGCCAAGGTCAACGCGATCAACGACGATCGCCTTCTGCGCCTTTATCGCGCGGTGATCGATGCCGTGCTGCGCACCAACGCCTTCGCCCCGGCAGCCGAGGAAGCGCTGGCGTTCAAGATCGATTCCAGCCTGGTGCCGAACCTGCCCAGGCCCGTCCCGTGGCGCGAAATTTTCGTCTATTCACGCCGGGTCGAAGGCATTCACTTGCGCGCGGGCGCGGTGGCGCGCGGCGGGCTGCGCTGGTCGGACCGCCGCGACGATTTCCGTACCGAAGTGCTCGGCCTGATGAAGGCGCAGAAGACCAAGAACGCGGTCATCGTGCCGACCGGTGCGAAGGGCGGCTTTTATCCCAAGCAATTGCCTTCGCCAGCGCTGGATCGCGATGCCTGGGCGCGCGAGGGGCAGGCGAGCTACGAAATCTTCATCCGCACGCTGCTGTCGGTCACGGACAACATCGTGGACGACAAGGTGGTCCACCCGGAAGGCGTCGTCATCCATGATGGCGAGGATCCGTATTTCGTCGTCGCCGCGGATAAAGGCACCGCACGCTTCTCCGATGTCGCCAACGCGATTGCGCAGGCGCGCGATTTCTGGCTCGACGATGCGTTCGCGAGCGGCGGGTCCAACGGCTACGATCACAAGGCGATGGGCATTACCGCGCGCGGCGCGTGGGTCAGCGTGCAGCGCCACTTCAAGGAAATGGGGATCGACGTCCAGACCGACACCGTCCGCGTCGTTGGCTGCGGCGACATGTCGGGCGACGTGTTCGGCAACGGAATGCTGCTGTCCAAGGCGATAAAGCTGGTTGCAGCCTTTGATCACCGCCACATCTTCATCGATCCCGACCCCGACCCCGAAGCAAGCTGGGCTGAGCGCAAGCGCCTGTTCGAACTGCCGCGCTCGAGCTGGGAAGACTATGACAAGGCTCTGATCTCGAAAGGCGGCGGGGTCTATTCGCGCGATCTCAAACGCATCAAATTGCCCAAGAAAGCGCGTGAAGCGCTGGGTATCGAGGACAAGGAGATCGAGCCCGACGCGCTGATTTCCGCCATCGTCAAGGCTCCGGTCGACCTCATCTGGTTCGGCGGGATCGGCACCTACATCAAGGCGAGCCACGAAAGTCATCTCGACGTCGGCGATCCGGCCAACGACCGTCTGCGCGTCGATGCGCGTGACGTGCGCGCCAAAGTCATCGGCGAAGGCGCCAATCTCGGCGCGACCCAAGCCGGGCGGATCGCCTATTCGCTGAAAGGCGGACGCATCAACACCGACTTCATCGACAATTCGGGCGGAGTCGATTGCTCGGATAACGAGGTCAACATCAAGATCGCACTGGCCGCCGCCATCCGTGATGGCGAACTCACCGAAAAGCGCCGCAACAACCTGCTCGCGAAGATGACGGACGAGGTTGCCGAGATCGTGCTGGAGGACAACCGGCTGCAGGCGCTTGCCATCTCGATTGCCGAGACCGGCGGTCCCGATGCGGTCGCGTCCTACAACCGCCTGATCGAAATGCTCGAGGAGATGGGCGCGCTCGACCGCCAGACGGAAGGGCTCGCCGATGCCGAAACGCTGACCCGGCGCGCCGCTGACGGGTATGGCATGACCCGGCCCGAACTCGCCGTGCTGCTGTCTTCGGCAAAGCTCGCGCTGCAGGACGCGATCGAGGCAGGCGGGCTGCCGGATGATCCGGTGCTTCAGGCAAACCTGATCGCGATGTTCCCCGCGCCGATGCGCAAGCGCTACGCCGATCAGATCAACGGCCACCGCCTGCGCCGTGAACTGGTCGCGACCGACCTTGCTAACCGCATCGTCAACCGGCTGGGGCTCGTCCACGCGTTCGAATTGCCCGAGGAAGAAGGCGTCGGATTGGCCGATGTCGCCGCAGCTTTCGTGGTGGTCGAGCGGTTGTTCGACCTGAAGGCGCTGTGGGCGGATATCGATGCCGAAGCGATGGACGAGGTCGCGCGTCTCAAGCTGCTCGACCGGCTCGCCGCGGCGGTCGGCAATCTCATGTCCGATGTGCTCCGCACTGCTTCGGGCTCGGTCCAGACCAGCGACATGATCGCGCAGCTGCGCGCCAATGTCGACGCGCTGTCCAGCGAACGGGCCGATCTGGTCGCGGGGGTCGCACGCGAGCGATCCGACATGCTGCGCGCGGACTTCGTCGAACGCGGTGCGCCGGCGGGCCTCGCCAACCGGGTGGCCGACCTGTTCGATTACGACGGCGCTGTTGGCCTCTCGCACCTTGCGCTCAAGACCGGGATCGAGCCCGCCATCCTGACCCGCGCCTTTGCCGATATCGGCCAGCGTATCGGGCTGGACTGGGCGCAGAGCGTGGCGGCGCACATGTCACCTTCCGATGTGTGGGAGCGGCTTCTCGTCGATGGTCTCGCGCGCGATTTCCAGCATATGCGGCTGGAATTTCTGCGGCGGCTCATTCGGCGCAAGGGCGCGAAGGACGATCCGATGGGCGCGGTGGCGGATTGGGCCGAGCGCCATGAGGCTGCGATTTCGCAGTTTCGCGCAATGGTCGCACGCGCGCAGACGCGGCCTCCGGTGGCACCTGCCATGCTAGCTCAGGTCGCGAGCCAGGCGCGCAACCTGCTGGAACGCTGAAGGGCTGCGCCTCTTGACGCATGACCCGTTTTGCAAGAACCCCTTGCGCCTATGACGGTTGAGGGAGACAGCGCCGCACCGGGCCGGAACAATCACGGCGATGTCGTGATCGTGGGCACCGGGCACGGCGGAGCGCAGGCCGCGATTGCGCTGCGCCAGCGCGGTCATGAAGGCTCGATCCTGATGATCGGGCGTGACGACGTGCCGCCTTACGAGCGCCCGCCTTTGTCGAAGGAATATCTCGCTGGGGACAAGAGTTTCGAGCGGATCATGATCCGGCCCGAGCAATTCTGGGCCGACAAGGGGATCGCCCTCAGGCTCGGCAGTGCGGTGAGCGCAATCGATGCGGCGGCGCATACCGTGACGCTCGGCGATGGCGGCACGGTCGGTTATCGCAAGCTCATCTGGGCGGGCGGGGGCGATCCCCGACGGCTCGGCGTGCCGGGTGCGAACCTCAAAGGTGTGTTCCACGTGCGCGACAAGCGCGACGCCGATGCGATGATGGCGGCCTTGGCCGATGGGTCGCGGCGCGCGGTGGTGATTGGCGGCGGATATATCGGTCTCGAAGCGGCCTCCGCGCTGCGCAAGCATGGCTGCGAGGTCACGATCGTCGAAGCGCTGGACCGGGTGCTGGCGCGCGTGGCGGGCGAAGACCTGTCACGCTTTTTCGAAGCCGAGCACCGCGCGCAAGGCGTGGACGTGCTCCTTTCCCGAAACGTCGAAGAGATCCTCGGGAGCGACCGGCAGGTCGTCGGCGTGCGGCTCAATGGAGGCGAGACGATCGATTGCGACATGGTGGTGGTCGGCATCGGGATCGTTCCCGCGGTCGCGCCGCTCATTGCTGCCGGAGCGGCCGGGTCCAACGGCGTCGATGTCGATGTCTTTTGCCGCACCACGCTCGACGATGTCTACGCGATCGGCGATTGCGCCGCGCATGCCAATCCGTTCGCCGACAGCGCGGTGATCCGGCTCGAATCGGTCCAGAACGCGCACGACATGGCGAACACCGCCGCGCGCGCGATTATGGGCGACAAGGAGCCGTATCACGCGCTGCCGTGGTTCTGGTCGAACCAGTACGATCTCAAATTGCAGACCGCCGGGCTCAATCTGGGTTACGATCAGACGGTGCTGCGCGGCGACCCGGAAACGCGCCGCTTCACCGTCGCCTATCTGAAGGAAGGCCGACCGATCGCGTTCGACTGCGTCAACGCGATGAAGGATTACGTGCAGGGCCGAAAACTGCTCGAGCGCGAAGTGGAGCGGATCGACCCGGAGCTGCTGGCCGATACCGACGTGCCGCTCAAGGAAATGGCTTAGGAGCGGGGAACGAGCCTTTGGAGCGCCCAGCGCGCGGCATCGGCGACAACCGGGTCGCGGTCCTCGCATAGCGCGGCGACCTGATCCACCAAGCCCGGATCGCCGCTGTTTCCCGCCGCATAAAGGCAGTTGCGCACAAACCGGTCACGCCCAATCCGCTTGATCGGAGAGCCGGAAAACAACCTGCGAAATCCGGGGTCGTCGAGCGTCAGCAAATCCGCAAGGCGCGGCGCGGCCAGCTCGGCGCGCGGCAGAAACTCGCGCATAGCCGCCGCTTCGCTGGCAAACTTGTTCCACGGGCAAACCGCGAGGCAATCGTCGCAGCCATAGATGCGATTGCCGAGCGCCTCGCGGAACTCCTGCGGGACCGGTCCCTTGTGCTCGATAGTCAGATACGAAATGCAGCGCCGCGCATCGATCGTGTAGGCGGTGGGGAATGCATTGGTGGGGCACGCCTCAAGGCAGGCGCGGCATGTCCCGCACTGGTCGCGATGCGGCGTCGCCGGAGCCAGGTCGAGCGTCGTGTAGATCGCGCCGAGAAACAGCCAGCTGCCGTGTTCGCGGCTGACGAGGTTGGTGTGTTTGCCCTGCCAGCCGATCCCCGCCGCTTCGCCCAGCGGCTTTTCCATCACTGGCGCGGTGTCGACGAACACCTTGACCTTGGCCCCCGGCTCCTCGGCCACCAGCCAGCGCGCGAGGCGTTTCAGCCGCTTCTTCACCACGTCGTGATAGTCGCGCCCCTGCGCATAGACCGAGATGCGCGCGCGTTCGCCTGCATCCTCAAGCGCCAGCGGGTCGTGTGCCGGCGCGTAGCTCATGCCTAGCGCGATCACGCTTTTCGCCTCGGGCCAAAGCCCCTGCGGAGAGCGGCGATGCTCCAGCCGCGTCTCCATCCATTCCATCGTCCCGTGATGCCCCTCGCCCAGCCACTGCTCGAGCCGCTCAGAGCGCACCGGATCTTCCGCTGCGCTCGCGAAACCGCAGGCGGCAAACCCGAGCGAACGCGCCTCATCGGCAATGCGCTCGGCGAGGCCATTGGTTTCAGCAGCGTTAACCACGTTCGGAGAGGCTCCCGTTCAGTCCTCGGCGTTAACCGCGTTTCTCATGGACATGGCGGTAGAGACACAAATCGATGCGGGCAATCGACCCGCGTGGGAAGCTGAATTCGAGGATATCGTGATCGCTCAGCCCGATCCGCGCCCTCTGGCAATCGAGGCGACGGGTCTGGTCAAAAGCTTCGATGGCACCCGCGCGGTCGATGGCGTCGACCTATCCGTGCACGAAGGCGCGATCTATGGCGTGCTCGGCCCCAATGGTGCGGGCAAGACGACGACCTTGCGCATGCTGCTCGGCATTATTGACCCGGATGAAGGCGTGCGGCGGGTGTTCGGGCACGATCGCCCGCACGATATCGGTCGCCTGATCGGCTATCTGCCAGAGGAACGCGGCCTGTATCCGGCGATGAAAGCGATCGAGGCCATCGCCTTCATGGGCGCTCTGCGCGGCCTGCCGCTAGAAGAGGGGCGCAAACGTGGGCGCGAGCTGATGGAACGCCACGATCTCGGCCATGCGGCAGAGCGCACCATCCGCCAGTTGTCGAAAGGTATGGCGCAGACCGTCCAGCTGCTCGGCACGCTTGTCCATCGCCCGCGTCTGGTGGTTCTGGACGAGCCGTTTTCGGGGCTCGACGCGATCAATCAGGGCAAGCTGGAGCGCATGATCCGCGCGCTGGCCGAAGAGGGCGTAACGGTGATCTTCTCCACCCACGTCATCCACCATGCAGAGCGGCTGTGCGAAGGCGTCGCGATCATTGCGGGCGGGCGCGTGCCCTATGCCGGCAGCGTCGAAGCCGCACGCGACCGTATCCCTGCGCAGGTCCGACTGGAGACCCGCGCGCGCGAAGGCGGATGGACCGCCGCACTGCCCGAAGACACTCGGCGCGAAGGCGATTTCTTCTATTTCGCCCTGCCCGAAACCGGCGTTGAACCGCTGCTGCGCCGCCTGATCGAAGGCGAAGCAGGCATCCTTTCGCTCTCGATCGAACGCGCGGGCCTTCACGATGCCTTTGTCGCGATTGCGGGCGAGGCGGCCGCGCGCCAGCTTGAAGCGGATATGCAAGGAGCCGCGAAATGAGCGCGCACGATCAGGCCGCCATCGATGCGAAACCGCGTCTCTCACGCCTCGAAGCGGCATGGGTGATCGCCCGGCGCGACTTTATCGCGGTGCTGTTCAGCCGCGCATTTCTGTTTTTTCTGATCGGCCCGCTTTTTCCCGTTCTGGTCGGGGGCCTTGCCGGAAGCATTGGCGGTCAGGTGTCGCGCCAGGCGGTTACGACCGAAGTCGGCATCGCGATGAGCGCCGCGGACACCGCCGCCATGATCGAGACCGCCGGGCAGCTATCCCCGCAATTGCGCGGCGCGATCCCCGCGCTTCGCGAGGTGCCGGAGGCTGCCGAACCCGGTTTCGACGCGCAGGAGTTTATGGAAGCGCGGCGCGGAAACTACGCCGCCATAGTCACCGGCACGCTCGCCGCGCCTGAACTGGTCGGGACCGAGCGGCAGGTTTCGCGCTGGCAAGGCCCGATCGAACTGATCGCCGGAACCGCCATGCAGGACGGCCCGGCCAAATTCCCCGATGCGAGCAGCCAGACCGTCACCGCAAGCGCCGCCTCGGAACGCTCGAACCGCATACGCACCGCGCAGGCGGCACAGATGGTGATGTTCCTGCTCACCATGCTGCTGGCGGGCATGGTGCTCTCCAATCTTGCGGAGGAAAAGGGCAACAAGATCATCGAGATCCTCGCCGCCGCGATCCCGATGGATGCGGTGTTCATGGGCAAGCTGTTCGCGATGCTCGGCGTTTCGTTCGTCGGCATCGCGGTATGGGGTGCACTTGGCTGGGGATTCTGGGCCATAGCCGAGGACGCGATCGTCACCGTGACGCAGACCAATTACCGCGACCTGCCCGGCCCCGCGGTCGGCTGGCCGATGTTCCTGACGCTCGCCATCATCTATTTCTCGATGGCCTACCTGCTGCTCGGCGCGCTGTTCCTGACGATCGGCGCGATGGCGAACAGCGTGCGCGAAGTGCAGACGATGTCGATGCCGGTCACGATGATGCAGCTGATGGTGTTCTTCCTCGCCGCCTACACCATCACGCAGCCCGGATCGGCGCTCGAGACGTTCGCGGTGGTCTTCCCGCTGTCCTCGCCCTTCGCGATGCTCGCGCGTGCGGCGATGGAGGAAACGCTCTGGATTCACGCGCTCGCGCTGGCGTGGCAGGCGGTCGCCGTCGTCGTGCTGGTAAAGGGTGGCTCGATGCTGTTCCGCAAGCGGGTGATGAAGTCTGGCGGGGCGGGCCGCGAGAAAAAACCACGCCGCTGGGGCCGCGCGCCGCAGACGCTCTCGCCCGAACCCGCGGAATAGGTCGCAAATCGCAACCCGTATTGACATCCGTGTCAGTTAGGTCAGGATGCGACTCAATAAAGGGGTTGCACGCCGGTGACCGCCGCGATGCTCCCTCATAAAGGAGAGAGCCATGGCCACGATCGCCCCCGACGCCCACCGCGAATGGACCCGGTCCCCGCGCGCGCATGAAGCGTTGCAGCAGCATTTCGACTCGCACCCTGAAGAACGCCCGGACCATCCGCACAAATGGGACACCAGTCGCTCGGACATTTATGCCGAGAACCGCTGGGAGCCGATCTTTGCCGAAATGCGCGCCTCCGGCCCGCTGCACTACATACCGGAAAGCCCGTTCGGGCCGTATTGGAGCGTGGTCCAGCACAAGGCGATCCAGCATGTCGAGGCGTTGCCTGAACTTTTCTCGTCAAGCTGGGAGCACGGCGGCATCACGATCCTGGAGCGCCCGGACGAGGACGAGCTCGGCCCCGATGGCGAACGGTTCGAACTGCCGATGTTCATCGCGATGGACCGGCCCAAGCATACCGGCCAGCGCCGCACTGTGGCGCCCGCCTTCACGCCCAAGGAGATGAAGCGCCTGGAAAGCGAGATCCGTGAGCGCACCGGGGAATGCCTTGATGAACTGCCGCGCGGCAAGACCTTCAACTGGGTCGATCAGGTCTCGATACCGCTCACCACGGGGATGCTTGCGATCCTGTTCGATTTTCCATGGGAAGACCGCGACCTGCTGACATTTTGGTCCGACTGGTCGGGCGATACCGAGTTGATGCTGGCGCGCGGGCTCGATGAAAAGCGGCGCGACATTCAGTACGAGATGGCCGAGTATTTCCAGAAGCTGTGGGTGCAGAAATCGCAAGGCGAACCCGGCGCGGACCTGCTCTCGATGATGATACACTCGCCCGCGATGAACCAGATGAGCCCGCATGAATTCATGGGCAATCTGGTGCTGCTGATCGTTGGCGGAAACGACACGACGCGCAACACGATGAGCGGGATCGTCCACGCGCTCGACAAGTTTCCCGATCAGCGCAAGATCTTCGAGGAAGACCCGGGCGTCATTCCCAACGGCGTGCAGGAATGCATCCGCTACCAGACCCCACTAAAGCACATGCGCCGGACCGCGAGCGAGGACACCGAGCTGTTCGGCCACAGCATCGCGAAGGGCGACAAGGTCGTGCTGTGGTACAATTCGGCCAATCGCGACGAGCAGGTGTTCGACCATGCGGAAAAGCTCGACCTGCGGCGCGAGAACGCGCGGCGGCACCTCGCCTTCGGTTATGGCATTCACCGCTGCGTCGGCGCGCGGCTCGCCGAATTGCAGCTGCGCGTGCTGATGGAAGAAATGCACGAGCGGCGCATGCGCGTGCATGTCGCGGGCGAAGTCGAGCGCGTGCGTGCCAATTTCGTTGAAGGGTTCCGGGTGCTCGAGACCGAGGTCACCAGCTTCTAGGTCGCTCAATTCTCAGGGAGCGACTGAAACTTTTCGGCCTTCTCCAACGTATTTCAGGGCAAGAACCTGGATTACGCGAGAGAACCCACATGCCTTTCAATCCGTCCGACCGACGCACCTTCATTGCCGCCAGCGGGCTTGTTGCGACTTTGCCGCTGCTCGCATCATGCGGTGGCGGGGTGACGGAGGCGCGCAAGGAGCGTTCCTTCCGCGTAAGCAAGTCCGAAGCGCAATGGCGTGAGGAACTTACGCGCGAGGAATACCGCATCCTGCGCAAGGCCGGGACCGAACGCGCCTATTCCTCCTCGCTCGATGACGAGAAGCGCGCAGGCACCTTCGTCTGCGCTGGCTGTGGCAACGAAGTCTATTCCTCCGCACACAAATATGACAGCGGCACCGGCTGGCCGAGCTTCTGGCGCGCAATGGAGGATAGCGCGGTTGGTACGTCGACCGATTACAAGATTGGCTATCCGCGCACTGAAGTGCATTGCGCCGATTGCGGCGGGCATCTCGGGCACATTTTTGGGGATGGACCAAAGCCAACCGGCAAGCGTCATTGCATCAATGGCGCGGCGCTCGATTTCGTCCCCGCTTAGGCGGAAGCTGAAAGGTCAACGTGCGGCAATGCGCCAGAGCCTGACCGGGCTTTGATCGCTCACCGGCAGCGTTTCGAGCCAGCCGAATTCAGCCCCTGCACTAAGCTGCGGAACGAAACCGTCGGGCGCAGCCTCACGATAGAGCGCCGTTTCCATCAGATTCGGGCACAGAGCGACGTAACGCGTTCCGCGCGTCTTCAACGCCTTTTCCGCTTCACTCGGCGATGCCATGCTCGTCGCTATCAGGAACCGCAGGCTATCGCTGCCCCGGTGGTGACCGGTTGCGACCACGCTGTGATGCGTGGCAAGGAATTCCGGCGAGATGTCGAGCGGGGCGAACACTTCTCCCGGCGCGTAGGCATCGATCGCCGTGGACGCCTCGCCCAGGCGACAACCGGACAGGGCCGCATCGGCGGCGCTTGAATTGGCTTCAAGCGGAGACGCTTCGGCGGGCATGGCCCGCGTTAGGACGAAGAGCGGCAGTGTCGGCATCAGCGCGAGCGCCACGCTCGCCATCGCGGCCACGCGCGGGACGGGTCGCTCCATCGTGCGTATCGCGCGCAGCCAGGATTGCAGCTGCCAGGCGAGCGGCGGTGCGGCGAGCACGCAGGCCACGGCTCCCGCGCGCGCCACGAACAGCGAAATCACGAACGCGCCGAGTAGAATGATCGCATATTCGCGCCAGAACTGTCGTAGCCAATCGCGCGAGCGGATGGTGAGCCGGACTGCTGCGACAAGGCCGATCACGGGAGCGACTGTCTGTTGCAGCGCGACCCCGAGCTCCTGCCGCCAGATCGGCATGCCCTCCAGCACATTGGCGTGCCAGAATTGCGCGACCAGCGGATCGAGCTCTGCAAAGCCGCCCCCGACCGCGCATTGCGGCGCGATCGCGAACATTGCGGCAATCGCTCCGCCAGCCGCTACCGCCATGCCGGCCAGAACCATCGTGCGCGGGATCGGCTCGAGCCGGGAAAGGACGGTGAGGACCAGCGCGCCCCAACCGAACATGGCGAGATAGACCGGGCTGATCGCATCGCAATAACTGGCAAGGTCGAACGGCCCGCGCGTCAGCAGATGCAGGGCGGTGATGCCAATCGCGAACCACTGGATCGCGCCAACCACCATCGCGCGGTGATTGCGATGCTGGAGCCAACGCAGCGCGAGCACGGCAAAAATGGTCGCGGCCAGCAGCAACCCCTCGATCGAAATGGTCAGCCATGTGGCCAGCGCTATGCCGATCACCCGCGCGCCGACCTTTTCGCTGCGCGCCATCAGGCCGTTCACTGCCGCCAGCGCGCACACGATCTGCCAGCCGTGATGGTCGATCCGCATGGGGCTGAGCTGGAACAGGACGGGCACCGAAAGCGCCATGACGAGCGCGGTGAGCGTCGCCTCCTCATCACCGATCAGACGCCAGGCGATCCGCGTCGCAAGCAGCATGGCGATTGCCAGCGTGACGAGCGGAACGATGATGAGCGTTGCGGTCTCCGCCGCGGCAATACCGACGAACGGCTTCAGAGCGAGGATAGTCAGCGCAAGCGGGACATCGACCAGCCGCGACCAATGCATCGGCACGCCGCCGCCCGGCGCATCGACCCGGTACTGGGTGACGTCGAACCAGCTTTGCCCGGCCAGCAGATCACGCACCTGCACCAACCGCATCAGATCGTCGGCGTCGGGGAAGTCTGCATTCGCGATTGCTGGCCAGTGGGACAGGAGCAGCAGGCAACACACCAGCATCCACGCCACGCCTGCTCGGAAAAGGAGCTGCGGCGGAAACGGCGATCGGCGGCGCTCGACCAGCATGATTCTAACGCCCCCCGGCCATCGCGGCATCGGCGCGAAACACCACCCGGTTGCGGATCAGCCAGGTCGCGAAAAAGCTCACCCCGATAGCGAGGGCCTTAGCAAGCCGGGGGTCGACGCCCGCAACGCCCGCTGCGGCAACGATCGCCGTCGTCAGGCCAAAGCCGATCAGTGCGGACGCGACGAACAGCGTTTTCTGCCGGGTCCGCTCGATCCCAGAAGCCGCGACCCGCCCGTCGAAGACTTTTCGGCTGGAAATCAGCCAATGCGTCAGGATGCCAAAGGAATAGCCGATCGCGGAGGCGGCCGTGGCCGACACGCCGATCGCGATCAGCACCAGAAAGCTCGACACGTCGACCGCGAGCGCCAAAACGCTGGCGAGCATGTACAGCAATAGCACCGGATCGCATTTCGCGCGCAGCAGGGCGAGGAGCCTAGGCACCGTCATCGCCCTCTTCGATCGCAGCGATCTGCGCTGTCTCGCCTGGACCGCCCTTCCAGCGCAGGTGCAGCCATGGAACCCGATCGGGCGCGAACTGGCTTCGGTGTCTGGCATCGACATAGGGCGGCATGTGATCGCCCACGATCAGAATATCGCTCGGCGGGAAATCGTCGGCCAGAATTTCATCGAGCAAAGCGACTTCGATCGAGTCCCACAAGGCGAACTGACGACAGATCATCGGGAACTCTTCGGCCAGCGACTTGGACAGGCGAGCGCATTCGTCGACTTCAAGGTTGGAGCCGAGCGGCACCGGAAGATGCGAATTCACCGTCAGCCAGTAGATAAGCTGCGGGTCGTCGCCGACCTTGAGTTGCTCGCCAAGCTGGCGGGGAACGTCGCGATCGCAGGCGCCCGGGAAGACGCCACCGCAGAACTGCGCGCCGCCGCTTTGCAGTTGTTCGCCGAACCGCCTCTGGCCAAATCCGATCAGGGGATACCAGGTGTCGCGTTCGAAAAACGAGCCGGTGAAACTGTGATAGGCGGTGGTCGAATACCCGGCCGTGCTCATGCGGGCGGGCAGGCAGTCGGACGCGTCCGATCCGTCCAGAAGCTCGTGATAATCGCCCCAATAGCCGCACAATTCGCGCACTTCGGCGGCGGTCGTCGAGTTGTAGTAGAGCGACGTTCCACGGGTCGAAGCGAAGCGCCGCGCGACCGCCGGATCGTTGAAACGGCTGAACAGCAGGCGATCCATCTCGTCGTTTCCGCTCGGAAGGCCAAGCGATTCGACCATGACGATGACGAGATTGCGGTTGCCCGAAATGGCGATCCGTTCGGCATCCGAGGAGACCATCGCGGATTCGAAGGGCGAGTCGGCGTACGCGCTGCGGGCATAATGGCCGCGCATCCGTTCACCCATCCACAGATCCACCCCGGCAAGGCCAAGAGCGAGCACAATGCTGGCAGGGACGAGGCGCCAATCGGAGAAAGCAGTGTCGCGCTTCGTGGCGAGCCAGGCGATGGCGCACAGACCGATGACGAGGCATGAAACGACTACATATTCGGTCGATTGCGTCGGGTTGATTTCCATTAGGAACCGGAAGGAATGGATCAGTGATCGGATTTCGAGGTTGAAAATGCCGGCAATGAGATCCAGCACCGAATAGGTTGTCGCTGCGAGAAAGCCGCAGAACTGAACCGAGCGCGGGGCCTTGCGAACCAGCAGGCCGATGACCGCGGCAACCATGATGGCTGGCGCGCGTGGAGGCGAGCCGACAAACCACATTGCTGCAAAGCCGATATTGACAAGACCGATCCAGATCAGCGCCCAGTTGAGAAACTGGCGCAGCTCCTCGCGTGCCAAGGGAGCGCGAAGCGCGTCAAGAGCGGCGCTGGTCGGGCTCGCGGCGACGGTGGCCATCAGGCCGCCTCCTGGTCCGATTTGCCGGTCGCGATGCGTTCGGGAACGCCGCGCAAAGATGTCAGCGCCGCGACCTGATCCTCGCTCAGCGGTTTCGTTGCGGCCTCGCTCTCGCGCGCGGGCAGCTCGCCCTGCGCGCCCTCATCGCCCGCCTCGTGGTATTCGGCGTCCTCATTGACGCACCACGTGTCGTATACGCGCCGCCCCGCGAGGATGTTCTCGACCGTCAGCATCGCGGTCATCATCGCGTGATCCTGATTGTTGTAGCGGTGCATGCCGTTACGCCCGACCAGGTGAAGGCTCGCATATTTCGCTTCGAGTTCGAGACGCATCGCCTCGACATTGGCGGCGTAATCCTCGTCATAGACGGGATATGCCTTTTCCTGCCGCACGACCGCGCCACCCACGACCTTTGCCGGATCGACCAGGCCGAGTATTTCCATCTCGCGCTTGGCCAGATCGATCAGGTCTTCGTCAGAGGACGCCCACAGCCCGTCGCCTTCGAAACAGAAATATTCGAGGCCGACGCACGCAACATTCTGGTCCGGGACCATTTCGGGCGACCAGCTGCGGAAGTTCTGGACGCGGCCGACCTGCACCTTGCTGTCGTGAATATAGATCCAGTTGTCCGGGAACAGATCTTCGCTCTCGATCATCAGGGCGACCGTCAGGAAGTCGCGATACTTCAGGTTGCTGGCCTGAAGCGTGCTCTCGGGCAGAGGATGCAGCCGCTTCGACAATTCGCGCATCGGGGCAGAGCTGATGACGTCGCGGGCGCGGATCTGGCGGGTGCCGTCCGGCCCGGTCGCGGTCATGGTCCAGCCACCGCCGGTTTCGGAGCCGCCCGAGGTTAGTCGCTCGAGCGCGTGCCCCATCAACACCTGTCCGCGTCCCGAGCCGAGGATCTTGTCGCGCGCCGCTTCCCACATCATGCCGGGGCCAAGCCGCGGATAGCGGAAGGTTTCCAGCAGCGTCTTCACCGCCTGTCCGTCATTGGGCCGCTTGTTGAGGCCCAGCGAACGCTTGAGGCCGTCGGTGACCGCGCCCCATAGCGACAGCCCCTTGATGCGCTGGGCTGCCCAATCCGCACTCATCTCGTCGCACGGCATGCCCCACACCTTCTCGGTGTAGGTCTTGAAGAAGATCGAATAGAGCTTTTCGCCGAACTGGTTGGTAGTCCAATCCTCAAAGCTGCGCACGTCTTTCAATGGAAAGGCGCGCCGCCACAGATAGCTTGCCATGCACGCGGTGGAGCGCAGAATGCCAAGATTGCCGAGCGCCTCGAACGCACGCAGCGGGTAGGAATAGAATTTGCCCTCGTAGTAGATGCGGCTCATCCGGGGGCGCTGGATGAAGTCGTCGGGGAGAAGCTCGTCCCACAGGTCGACCACCTGCTGACTTTTGGAAAAGAACCGGTGCCCGCCAATGTCGAAGCGGTAGCCGTCATGTTGCACGGTGCGGCTGATGCCGCCGACATAGGTGTCGTCCTTTTCGATGATGGCGACCGACTTGCCCTGCTTGGTCAGCAGATATCCGGCCGTGAGCCCCGCAGGACCGGCACCGATAATCGCGACGTCAACATCGATAATGCCGTGCTGCTGAGCACCGGACTGCCTCATCAAGACCCCCTGATTCCTTCACGCCCCGGATTGCCGGGGTCGTTCTTCGCTACGGGAATGAAGGAAACTGGTTAGGGGGTTCTTAAGACGCGGGGCCATCGGCGCGAAAAATGACCGCCGATCGCGCGTGTCTGCCAAACCCTGCGCAATTCGATCTATTCAAGCAGGTCGGGAGCTTGCGCACGTGCGACGAAGCGGGCGAAATTGGCCAGAGTGAACGTATCGTCAAACACCGCCCCGTAACGGTTGTCGCGTCGCCAGCGCACCTTGGCGCGCACATCGGCTAAGGCAGGCTCGCTTTGGGCGCTTTCCAGACGAAGGTTCTGGTCGATGGCGAAACGAGCGTCACTTTCGAACCGGGCGCCCTGCTGCGAGAGGTTTTCGATGACAGCCTCGCTATCGCCTGTGGCGGTACGAATCCGGATCGGAAAGCGAAGATCGATGCGCAGCCCGCGCTTGGGATAGTCACCCGCTTCGCTGACCACCTGCGTTACATCGACCGGTTCGGGGAATTCGAAACCCGCTTCTGTCCCGCGTGACCATACGTTTTGCAAGGCGTAGCGCGCGCCGCCGGGCATATGCAATTCAAGGTCATCGCCCTGCGGCGGCGCATGAAACAGACGCACGCTCACACCGGTATCGGAGACGTCGCGCACGATGCAGACGAATTCCCCACTCGACGACACCAGCTTGGCCGCGCGGATCAGAAGCGTGAGGCGCGGCGCAGCGCGCTGCTCGGCAGTATTTTCGGCCCGGTTCTCCGCATCGCCGACGGGTATGCTCGCGCCGTCCTTGGGAGCGGCTGGCGCCTCGGGCGCTAGCTGTGGTGACTTTTCCATATTCGTATCGCCTGTCGCGCTTTGACCCCCCGATCCTTGCGAATCGAAAGCGCCCGGAGAAATCTTTGCTTTGTTGATAACGGCGTATGGCATCGCAGGTTAAGGCGGCGATAATGGTGCGGGTGGCGGGACTCGAACCCGCACGATCAAGGATCAGGGGATTTTAAGTCCCCGGCGTCTACCATTCCGCCACACCCGCATCAGTGCGGCCGCCTCCGTCAGGCCACACGAAGCGCCGCGATAGCCAGCGCTCTCGACGTGGGCAAGCAGGCCTCGGCGGGGCGCGCCCCTTGCGACCGGTTCTGTTTCCTCCCATTGCAATAGCCGGTCCAGCTGCTGCGGGGAGACGACATGGCGGGAGAAGCGGTTCACGACGCCCATGCCGTGGTGGAAACCCTGCAGCCCGCTATCGCGCTGCTGGGTCTGGGCATTGTTGCAGCGCTGGTGTCTCGCGCATGCCGGTTGAACCCGATTGTCGGGTATCTCGGTCTTGGCCTCGCTCTTGCTGCATTCGGGCAGGCGGAAAGCTTTTCCGGGCCCGTCGTGACCGCACTGGCCGAAGCGGGCGTCATGTTCCTTCTGTTCAATCTCGGCCTGCATTTCTCGCTCGGTCGAATCCGCGCCGAAGCAGGAAACATCTTCGGGTTTGGGAGCTTGCAGATGCTGGTCGCGGGCGGCGCGTTCGCAGGCCTGTTCGCGATCATCGGACTGCCGACGCCGTTTGCGATCATCGGCGGGGTTGCGATGGGTCTTTCCTCCACCGCGGTCGTCATCGGCCTGATCCGGGAGCGCGACCAGCAGGATTGCCCGGTCGGACGCGCGGCGCAGTCGATCCTGGTGTTTCAGGACATCGCCGCGATCGCCTTGCTGGTCGCTGCCGGTGCGCTGACTGCGCAGGGAGGCGGGATGGCCACCGCGCTGGGCATGGCAGGGGCCAAGGCGCTGGCCGCATTCGGCGTCGCGATCCTGTTCGCGCGCTATTTGACGAAGCCTCTGTTCCGCCTCGTCGGCCGTGCCGCGAGCAGCGAGGTCTATACGGCCACCGCCCTGTTTCTCGCGCTCGCGGCGGGCTGGGCGACCGGCGCGATCGGATTGTCGCTCACTCTTGGTGCATTCCTCGGTGGGATGGCCGTCGCCGATTCACGTTATCGAATCATGGTCCAGACCGAGATCGAAGCGTTTCGGGGCCTTCTGCTCAGCTTCTTCTTCATCTCCGTCGGGCTCTCGATCGATCCGGCAATCCTCGCGCAAAACTGGGCACTGGTGCTGGCCGCCGCCTTCGGGTTGATCGCGCTGAAATGTCTGCTCAACGTGCTCGCTGCGCTGGCCAATCGCTGGTCGGTGCCAGGGTCCATCCAGCTGGGTTTCCTGCTCGGACAGGGGAGCGAATTCGCGCTGGTGCTGTTCGCCCTGCCCGCGCTGTCGGGCATGGTAGAGCCGCGATTGCTGGCGATCCTCGTCACTGCGATTGCGATCAGCCTGGCGCTCACGCCTCCGATTTCCGAATTGGGGCGGCGACTGGCGGGCAAACTGCGAAGCGGGCCAGCGGACGACAAGCTGGCCGGGGACGATGCGCCGGTGGTGGTCGTGGGCATGGACCATGCCGGGCGCGCGGTCGCCGATGCGCTGCACTACAACGAGATCGACAGCCTCGCGGTCGAAAGCGATCACGGCCGGTTCGAGCGCGCGTTGGCCGATGGATACAGCGTTTACCATGTCGATTCCGGCGATCCGCGCAGCTGGGAATCGCTCGCGATGCGCAACCGACGCGTTGTCGTGGTGACGAAGGCCGATCTCGAGCTTGTCGGCGAACTTCAACCGCTGGTGCAGGAACGGCTGCCCGGCGTTGTCACCATCGTGGCGGTCACGGGACCGATTGAGCAGCGCGCAATGAAGGAATTGCCGGTCGAACCGGTGGTGGTCGATAGCGGCGGGGAAACCGGGACCGATGCTTTGATCGATGCCGTATTTGCGACCCTGGGAGCAGACCGGCAGCGACCGATCGAGCGCGGCTCGCATAAAAAGGTGGAAACCATCGCGGCGTGAGTGGCGATGATTCGCTCAGGATTGATGGTCGCGCCACCTTGCACGGACCACGTCGCCTCGCGCAAAAGCCTGTCAGTTCTCGTTGAGGCGCTTGCGGATTTCCTTGCCAGCTTTGAAGTAGGGCACGCGCTTGGCGGGCACTTCGACCGCCTCGCCGGTGCGCGGGTTGCGCCCCACCCGCGCTTCCCGGTCACGGGTCGAAAACGCCCCGAATCCGCGCAATTCCACCCGTCCGCCCTCAGCCAGTCGCTGGGCGATTTCGTCGAAAAAGATGTCGACGACCTGCTCGATTTCCTCCGCGCGCAGGTCAGGATTTTGTTTTTGCAGAACCTGCAACAATTCGGATCTGATCATGCTTGATCTCCAGACGCGCGAACGCGCGCCGTTAATGCCCCTGAATGCGGGATATGGCGTCCCGCAACCTCCCATGCCCGCTCCCACCATACGAGCGGCATCAAAATCTAACTCTGCCAGAAGGTTATCGCGCCTGCAAGATCATGCCGCGCTTCTGCGTGCGTCCTTTCGACCAAACCCTGCGATCCGGTCGACGAACGGCGCAATCAGACCTGTTCGACCAATTCCGCAGGCTCGAGCCCGAGGCGCGCGATGGTGGCGCGAATTTCGGGCCATTCCTCCTGCAGAAACCGTTCGCGCTCGCGCTGGCGAAGCGTTTCGGCCGCACCATCGACGACATACATGCCGACGCCGCGCTGCACCTCCACCAGGCCATCGTTCTGGAACTGCTGATAGGCCTTGGCGACCGTTAGGGGGTTCGCACCCTCCTTAGCCGCGAGCGCGCGGACCGATGGCAGCATCTCGCCTTCACGATAATCGCCATCGAGTATGGCCGCCGCGATCCGGTCGCGCAGCTTGAGGTAAACGGGTCTCGACTGGCTCATGTCATCCTTCCAAGTGCATCAGTGACATAACACAGCGAAGCGCGTCAAGGGCAGCGCAATCCCGCGCGGCGCGAAACAAAAGCTTCACACATGCGTGCTGGGCGTTAATGTGCTGCGCTTTGCGGGCGCGCCGATGCGCGCGGCGACAAGGGATCAGTTTCACAAATGGCCACACAAAGCATGCCCCACGGCGATAGCGCGGGCACCATCCTTGGACATCCTAAAGGCTTGTTCGTGCTGTTCTTCGCCGAAATGTGGGAGCGCTTTTCCTATTACGGCATGCGCGCGCTGCTGATCTTCTACCTGACGAAACACTGGCTGTTTTCCGATAGCGATGCGGGCGTTATTTACGGGGCATACACGGCGCTCGTCTACATCACGCCGGTGGTTGGCGGCTATCTCGCCGACAAGTTCATCGGACAACGCAAAGCGGTGCTTTTCGGGGCGGTGCTACTCACGCTGGGCCACTTCTTCATGGCGTTCGAAGGAGAGCCCGCCGTTGGGAATGAGGGCAACCCGATCATCTATGTTTTCTGGCTGGCGCTGGCCCTCATCATCGTGGGGTCGGGCTTCCTCAAAGCAAACATCTCGGTGATCGTCGGACAGCTCTATCCGCGCACCGATGTGCGGCGCGATGGGGCCTATACGATCTTTTACATGGGCATCAATCTGGGCGCTGCGATCGGCTCGCTGCTGTGCGGCTATATCGGTGAGACCTATGGCTGGGCCTATGGCTTCGGACTGGCGGGCATCGGGATGCTTGCGGGCCTCGTCGTGTTCATATGGGGCAAGCCGTTGCTGCTTGGTCGCGGGGAACCGCCTGCCATTCTTGCCAAGGGCAAGGAATGGAGCGTCTATGCGATCGGCATCGCCCTGGTCGCGCTGTGCTGGGTCGCGATCCAGTATCAGGACGCGGTAGGTGTGTTTCTCGGCACGTTCGGCGCAGCGCTGGTCTGCTACGTGCTATCGATCGCGACGTTCCAGCTTCCCTATGGCAGCTATGCGGCGGCGCCCAAGGCTGCGCTTGGCTCATTCGCGGCACTGGCAGGTCTGCTGGTAATTTCGATGTTCTTCGTCTCGAACGGAAGCGAGGCGGCCATGCTGCCAGCGACCATCGGCCTGGGCGGCGTCATCACCGTTATGGCCCTGCAAATGGTCGCAAAGACCGATCACGACCGCGACCGGATTGTCGCCGCGATGTTCCTGATCATCGTCTCGATCGTGTTCTGGGCTTTGTTCGAACAGGCTGGCTCCAGCCTCAACCTGTTCACCGATCGCCACGTCGATCGCGGCGGCGTCCCGGCCTCGACCTTCCAGTCGATCAACGCGATCTACATCATCCTGCTCGCACCGGTGTTCGCGACGATCTGGACCGTGCTGGGGCGGCGCGGCATGGATCCCTCGGCACCGATGAAGTTCGGCCTTGGCGTCATTCAGGTCGGCCTGGGCTTTCTGGTGCTGGTATGGGGCGCGAACAGCGTGGGTGTCGATGTGCCGACGCCGGTGATCTTCATTTTCCTGATTTACCTACTGCACACCACCGGCGAACTGTGCCTGTCGCCCGTCGGCCTTTCCGCGATGAACCGACTCGCGCCCGCACAGATCGCCTCGCTCATCATGGGCACGTGGTTCTTCGCCTCGGCCACCGGCAACTTCGCCGCCGGTCTGATCGCTGCAGCCACAGGCGCCGAAGGCGTCGGCGAAGCCGCGGGCAAGCAGGTCGTGCTCGAAGTCTATTCGACGGTCGGCATGTATGCGGTCGGCATCGGGGTTGCGGTGATGGTGGTCAGCCCGCTCATCAAGCGTCTGATGCACCTCGACACGCTCGCCGATGACGATGTTGGCGACGATCTGCTCGGCCAGGCCGAAGCGGGGATGGAGCCGCAGGAAGGCGGCATGCGTCCCGGCATCCGCGAGCCGCGGCCCAGCGGGGCCTGACAGGACACAGCCGGCTCAAGGGTGGGCATGTGCGAAGAATGCATGAGGGGAAAGCGAATGAGGAAGCGGCGGACATTTGAACCCCAGGCCGGAGGGCCTGGATTGACGCTGGCCGGGATACTCACCGCCTCCTTCGCGCTCGCGGCCTGCACCACGACCGGCACCAGCGCGAGCGCCTCCGACGAGGACGAAGCGCCGCGTTACGCAGCGATGACCGAAGACGAAGGCCCCTTCGCCTCGACCTATCGCGCCTACCCCGGTGTCGCGACCGCGCTGGTTGGCGCGACGGTGTATGACGGCGCAGGCGGCATGATCGAGGGCGGCACAGTGCTGCTGCGCGATGGCCAAATCGTCGCGGTCGGCGGGAGCGAGCTGGCGACCGATGGTTATCAGGTGATCGATGCCGCCGGAAAGTACGTCACGCCCGGCATTATCGACATCCATTCCCACTTGGGCGACTATCCCAGCCCCGGCGTCGATGCCCATGCCGACGGGAACGAGGCGACGAGCCCGACCACGCCCGAAGTCTGGGCCGAGCATTCGGTCTGGCCGCAAGATCCCGGCTTCTCCCGCGCGCTTGCCAATGGCGGGGTGACTGCACTCCAGATCCTGCCCGGCTCGGCGAATCTGATGGGCGGGCGTTCGGTCACGCTCAAGAACGTGCCAGCGCGCACCGTGCAGGGCATGAAGTTTCCGGACGCACCCTATGGCTTCAAGATGGCGTGCGGTGAGAATCCCAAGCGCGTTTACGGCAATCGCGGGCGGATGCCTTCCACCCGGATGGGCAATTTTGCGCTCAACCGCAAAACGTGGATGGAGGCAATCGACTACGCCAACGACGAGGACCGCGGTCGCGATCTCGGCAAGGAAACGCTGGTCGGCGTGCTGGACGGCGAGATCCTGGTCCACAACCATTGCTATCGCGCCGATGAGATGGCGCTGGTGATGGATATGGCCAAGGAGATCGGTTACCGCGTCACCGCGTTTCACCACGCGGTCGAGGCCTACAAGATCGGCGATCTGCTGCGCGAAAACGGCGTGTGCAGCGCGATCTGGGCGGACTGGTACGGCTTCAAGATGGAGGCCTATGACGGCATCCTCGAGAACGCCGCACTGTTGCAACAGGCGGGCGCGTGCGTTGTGATCCACTCCGACAGTCAGGACGACATCCAGCGGCTCAATCAGGAAGCGGCCAAGGCGCAGGCGGCCGGGCGGCGCATGGGGATCGACTTGCCGGACGAGCAGGTGATCGGCTGGATCACGCTCAACGCTGCGCGCGCAATGGGCATCGACGAGATGACCGGCAGTCTGGAGCCGGGTAAGATGGCCGATGTGGTGCTGTGGAACGGCGATCCTCTGAGCGTCTATTCGCGGCCAGAGCGGGTCTGGATCGACGGCGCGCTGATGTACGGCGCAAACGATCCGCGCAGGCGACCGGTCAGCGATTTCGAGCTTGGCCAGCCGGGCGAAGGAGATATGAAATGAAGCGGCTGCTGGCTCTTGCGACCACCGCGCTCACGCTCGCCGCTATTCCGGCCCATGCGCAGGACTTCGCGATCACCAATGCGACGCTCGCGCTTGGGGACGGGAGCGAGCCGATCGAGGATGGCACTGTGGTGGTGCGCGGCGGCGAGGTCGTTGCAGCCGGGAGCGGCATCGCGGTGCCCGCCGGGGTGGAGGCGATCGATGCGGGCGATGGCTGGGTGACGCCCGGCCTGTTCGCCACGGTGACGACGCTTGGCCTGTGGGATGTCAGCGCCGTAAGCGAATCGAACGATATCCGCGCGGGTGACGCCCCATTCAGCGCCGCTCTCGATGCAGCGCCGGTGGTGAATCCCAACTCGCAGCACATCCTGATCCACCGCGCCGCCGGGATCACCCGGGCTGCGACAACCACCATGCCCTCTGGCTCCATCTTCGCCGGGCAGGGTGCCATTATCGATCTCGACGCCGATGGCGACCCGATCGTCGAACCGCGCGCATTCCAGATGGTTGCGCTGGGCGAAGGGGGCGGGCGCATCGCCGGGGGCAGCCGCGCCGCGGCTCATGCGCTGCTGCGCAACGCCCTGCGCGAGGCCGACAGTTATGGCGACGCAGCGCAAATTCCCGGCATGAGTGCTGAGGCGCGGTCCACCCGCACGGGCGACGATCTGCCGATCGACCCACGCCTCTCCGGCCGCGATACTGACCGGGCGGGCGACGTGCTGCTCACCCGCTTCGACGCAGCGGCGCTGGTCCCGGTCGTGCGCGGTGAGCAGAAGCTCTACATCGCGGTCGAGCGCGCATCCGACATACGCAGCGCGCTCGCGCTCAAGGGCGAGTTTCCCGCGCTCGACATGGTGCTCGTCGGCGCGTCGGAGGGCTGGCTGGTGGCGAATGAAATCGCTGCGGCGGGCGTGCCGGTTATCGCCGATGCGCTCAACGACCTGCCCGACAGCTTCGAACAGCTGGCCGCGACGCAGAGCAATGTCGGTCGCATGATGCGCGCCGGAGTGCAGGTCGCGATCAGCGCGAGCTCGGGCCAGAACCCGCGCAACATGCCGCAAGCTGCGGGCAATCTGGTAGCGCTCTCGAACGTGCCGGGCGCAGCAGGTCTCAGCTGGGGGCAGGCATTCGCCGCGATCAGCTCGATCCCTGCCGCGATCAGCGGATATGCGGGCGAGGCTGGCGTGCTGGCCGCGGGCGCGACAGGCGATGTGGTGATCTGGGACGGCGACCCCCTCGAAGTGGGATCGGTGCCGGTTCGCGTGTTCATCGGCGGGGTCGAACAGCCGCTCGACAACCACCAGAGCAGGCTCAAGGAGCGGTATCGCGATCTCGACGAAAGCGATCTGCCCAAGGCTTACGATCGGTAAAGAGGTAAGGGGCGCGGGAGAATGCGATGGAATTCGAGCTCGCCCAATTGATCGCCGCAAACGTCGCATTCGTCGGCTCGCATTTCGCGATGTCGCATCCGCTGCGTGCGCCCATGGTCGGCGCCTTGGGGGAGCGGGGTTTTCAGCTCGTCTACATCGTCGTCAGCATCGCGACGCTGTATTGGGTATCGACCGCGTTCAAGGCGGCGCCAGCCGCCGACCTGCCGGGCTCGGGCCAGGCGGGCTGGATCATCGCGACCTTCCTGACATTGCCGGCGATGATCCTGTTTGCGGGTTCGCTGTTCGGCAATCCCGCGCTGCCGACGCCGATGGCCGACCAGCAGGCGCGCGCCAAGCCTTCGGGCGTGTTCAAGGTTACGCGCCACCCGATGATGTGGGGCTTTGCGCTGTGGGCGGTCTCCCACATCACGCTGTGGTGGAGCTGGCGCACGACCATCACCGCACTCGCGATCGCCATCCTCGCGCTGGTTGGCGCGCATCTGCAGGATCGCAAGAAGGAGCGGCTGATGGGCGAGGCGTGGGAGCAGTGGGAGGCGAAGACCAGCTACTGGCCGCATTGGGGCGCGCTGCTGTCGGCGGGCTGGCTGCCATGGGGGCTTGGCCTCGTGTTCTTCGCGCTGTTCAGCTGGCTGCACCTGCCGCTGGGCGGTATCGCGGCGGGCGTGTGGCGCTGGTTGTGAGCGACGCCGTCGGGGCTATTCGCCGGCAAAGCGCGCCTCGCGTTTCTCGATCAGCGCCGCGACCCCTTCCGCGTGGTCGGCGGTGGTGTGCATCATCGCCTGCGTGTTCGCGGCAAGCTCCAGCGCGGTGTCGTAGCTGACCTCCGCGCCCTGCCGCATCAGCATCTTCGCCTGACGCAGAGCATGGGGCGGCATGGCGGCTACTCTGTCAGCCAATGTGCGCGCTTCGTCCAGCAGCGCATCGGGGGCGACCACGCGGCTGACCAGACCCCACTCCTGGGCCGTTGCCCCGTCGATCACATCGCCGGTGTAGAACAGCTCCGCCGCACGCGCCTGTCCGATGATACGCGGGAGGATCCAGGTGCCGCCGTCGCCGGGAATGATACCGAGCTTGAGGAAGGTGACACCGAACTTCGCCTTTTCGCTGGCGATGCGCATATCGGCAAGACAGGCGACATCGCAGCCCAGGCCGATCGCGGGGCCGTTTACCGCCGCGATCACCGGGACACGCAGGCCGTATAGCGCGCGCAGCATCCGATGGATGTTGTCACGGTAACCGTCGGAGATGGCGGGCGTCGTCCCGCCGAACGTGCCGGTCCTGTCGCGCATGGCCTTGATATCGCCGCCCGCGCTGAAGGCCCTGCCCGCACCGGTCAGGATGACGCAGCGCATGTCCAGGTCGCGGTCGATCTCGCCGCACACCCGCGCGAACTCTTCGCCGTCCCCGGGCGCGCCGAGCGGGTTCATCGTCTCGGCGCGATCGATGGTGAGCGTGATGACGGAGCCGGTGCGGGATATGTCGAGGAGGGGCATGGGTTAAGGATTAACCGCGTGGGTCGTGCGCGTCGAGCAGCCATTCATCGCCCCATTCGCGCATCGCTTTCATCAGCGGGGCGAGTGCGAGACCCGCCGGTGTCAGCCGATATTGCGCACGCCGCCCCTCGGGCGGGTCACGCTCCAGGATGCCATGCTCGATCATCGCGGCGAGCCGCGACGTCAGCGCGGCGCGGTTGATGCCGGTGTTGGGCAGAAACTCCTCAAACCGGGTCGCGCCCAGAAACGCCTCGCGCAGGATCAGGATCACCCAGCGATCACCCAGGATACGAGAGGCGCGCCCGACCGGGCAGGGCGAGCGCGAGGGTTTGAAGCGTTGGGTGGGTCCGGCCATCGGTCTGGTTTTTAGACTTGACCGCGCGCCGCGCAAGTCCGACTGCATTACGTCTTGTTTCCAGACTTACAGGAGATGGCTATGCCCCGCCCCGGTTTCGACAACGAAGAACAAGTGCTCGACTACATGAAAAAGGTCGCGGTGGGCCGCTCCGGCTTCAGCAATTTCCTGCAACTGGAATCCGTACGCTGCTGGGAGGGCGAGGCTGAGATCGTGATGGCGGTGCGCCCCGAAATGACCCAGCATCACGGCTTCGCCCACGGTGCGATCGTTGGGCTGATGGCGGACAATGCCTGCGCCTGGGCAGCGAGTTCGGCGGTCGGCGATGTTGTGACCGGCAGCTACACAATCAACTTTTTGGCACCCGCGAGGGGCAAGCGGCTGCGATCGCGCGGAACGGTGGTGAAGGCGGGCAAGCGGCAGGTCGTGGTGCGCGCGGACGTCTGGTCTGAAGCCGGCGATGCGGAGGACGCGCTGGTCGCGGTCGCGCAGGCGACCGTGGTGCCGACCGGGATTGCTACCTCGAAGGAGGCGCGCTAGCGGTCGAGCGCGTCGGCGCCTATTCCGGTGCTTTACCTCCCAGCAGAATCGGCAAGGCTCCTCGCTCAATGATATCGCGCGCGATCTGGTGCATTCCGGGTTCGTTGTAATTTGTGGCGACGACGGTCACGACCGCGTCGAGTTCCTCGAAAACAGCGACGGTGTTTCCGCCATTGCCGAGCATGTACCAGCCGGGCATCGCAGACTCGCCGTAACGATAGGCTCGCAGCCACCAGAGATAGCCGTAATCGTCGCTGTCGGTTGCGCGCACATAGGGCGTCAGCATCTCTTCGATCCACGCGGCCGGTACGAGCTGCTGCCCGTTATAAACGCCGTTATCCAGCACCAGCCTACCAATACGCACCAGATCGCGGGGGCGCATTTCGATCTGGCCGCCCGCCTGTACTTCACCGGCGCGCGAGCGCTTCCATTTCACATCCGAAATCCCAAGCGGGCTGAACAGGCTGCGCTGGACGTACTCGTCGAACGGCTCCGCTGCTTGTCGCGCAATGTAGCGCCCGGCGAGGAACACCCCCGCCGTGCAATAGGAAAACCAGCCGACGCCGTTGCGGTCACGCTCATAATTGGGCCTCAGCGGGATGGCGAGCGCATGCGGGGTCCATTCGCGCTTGGGATACATCTTGTCTTCGTGTCCGGGCGATTTCTCGTCCCAATCGTTGCAATTCAATGCGGAGGACATCGTGACAAGGTCGCGCAACGATATCGCACTATACTCTTCCGGTGCGCCGAGAGCAGCCAGCGGCGTTTCATCCAGTGAAGCGATATGCCCTTCGGCGATTGCCTGGCCTAGAACAAGCGCGGTGATGGACTTGCCTGCGGAACGGATATCGTGACGGTCTTCGGCCGCCGCGCCGCCGAAATATTGCTCGTAAACAATCTCTCCGCCTTGCTCGACAATAACCGCCTTGACCTCGCCAAGCCGACCTTCCTCGATTGCGCTCGCGACCCTCTCCATCGGCACATCTGCGAGCACAGGAGCGGGGAGCAGCGAAGTAGCTATGGTGAGAGCAGCAAGCGCGCGAGCAATGATTCTCATGACGCCAGCGATATTAACTCAATCATTGCGCGGCGATGACTGGACAAGATCGTGCGCCTACGCCCGCGCCTCTTCCTCCGCCACGCCTGCCGAATTATGTTTCAAGGCCTTGAGCACCGTGTCGACGATCTGCGGGGCGTTGAGGCCGGCTTCGTCGTACTGTTTGTCGGGAGCGTCCTGGTCGATGAAGGTGTCGGGCAAGCGCATGGTGCGCACTTTCAGCCCGTTATCGGTCAGGCCTTCGTCGCTGGCATAGGTCAGCACGTGCGCGCCCAGCCCGCCGATCGCGCCTTCCTCGACCGTGACGACCACTTCGTGCGTGCGCATCAGGCGGGCGATCAGGTCTTCGTCAAGCGGCTTGGCGAAGCGCATGTCGGCAACGGTGGTGGAGAGCCCCTTGGCCTCGAGGGTGTCGGCGGCCTTCTTGGCTTCCTCGAGCCGCGCGCCGAGCGAGAGGATTGCGACCTTGGAGCCTTCGCGCACGATGCGGCCCTTGCCGATTTCGAGCTTCTCCAACTGGTCGGGGATCGGAACGCCGGTGCCACTGCCGCGCGGATAGCGGAAGGCGATCGGACCTTCGTCGTATTCGACCGCCGTATAGGTCATATGCGCCAGCTCCGCCTCATCGGCGGCGGCCATCACGACCATGTTCGGCAGCGTCGCAAGGTAGGTGATATCGAAGCTGCCCGCATGGGTGCAGCCATCCGCACCGACCAGTCCGGCGCGGTCGATCGCGAAGCGCACGGGCAGGTTCTGGATCGCGACATCGTGCACCACCTGATCATAGGCGCGCTGGAGAAAGGTCGAGTAAATCGCCGCGAACGGACGCATTCCCTGAGCGGCAAGCCCGGCGGCGAAGGTCACGCCGTGCTGTTCGGCAATGCCCACATCGAAGCTGCGTTCAGGATGCGCCTTGGCGAACCGGTCGACGCCCGTTCCCGACGGCATTGCCGCAGTGATGGCGCAGATGCGCTTGTCGGTCTCGGCCAGCTTCGCCAGCGTATCGCCGAACACGTTCTGGTAGGCAGGCGGACCGCTCGCGCCCTTTTTCTTCTCGCCGGTGACGACGTTGAACTTGGGCACGCCGTGATATTTGTCGGCGCTTTCCTCGGCGTATTTGTAACCCTTGCCCTTGGTCGTGACGACGTGGATCAGCACCGGACCTTCGGATGTGTCGCGCACGTTTTCGAGCACGGGCACGAGATGATCGAGATTGTGGCCGTCGATCGGGCCGACATAGTAAAAGCCGAGTTCCTCGAACAGGGTGCCGCCGGTCACCATTCCGCGCGTATATTCCTCCGCCTTGCCGATGGCATCGTGCACCCGGCGGCTCATCTTCTTCACCGCTTTCTTCGCCAGTGAGCGCAGGCCCAGATATTCGCTGGAGGACACCATCCGCGCGAGATAGGCTGAAAGACCACCCACCGGCGGCGCGATCGACATGTCGTTATCGTTGAGGATCACGACCAGCCGGTTGCCCGCCTGCGCCGCGTTGTTCATCGCCTCATAGGCCATCCCGGCGCTCATCGCCCCGTCGCCGATGACGGCAATGCCGCGGCCCGGCTTGTCATTGAGCTTGTTCGCCATTGCAAAGCCCAGCGCCGCACTGATCGAGGTCGAGCTGTGCGCCGCGCCGAAGGGATCGTATTCACTCTCGGCCCGCTTGGTGAAACCCGAAAGCCCGCCGCCCTGACGCAGGGTACGGATACGGTCGCGCCGCCCGGTGATGATCTTGTGCGGATAGCACTGATGGCCGACATCCCAGACCAGCTTGTCATCCGGCGTGTTGAACACGTAATGCAGCGCCACCGTCAGCTCGACGACGCCCAGGCCGGAGCCCAGATGCCCGCCGGACGTGCTGACCGCGTCGATCATTTCGGCGCGCAGTTCGTCGGACAATTGGCGCAGCTGCTCAGGCTTGAGCTGGCGGAGTTCGTCGGGCGTTGGAACGGTGTCGAGAAGCGGTGTTTTAGGCGATCCTGTCATGGGGGTGTCCTACACACTTGACACGGCGCTGTCGATAAACGCTTTGCCGCTCAGCGGGAGCATGTGATCGCGGTCAGGCGCACAGGCGGCACAGGCCGCGAATCTCAAGCACCGGGCGCTCCGCCTTGAACTGGCGTGTCGCCGCAAGCGCGCGAACGGAGCGGCTGACGTCTTCGTCATCGACATGCGCAGTCTGGCCGCATTCGTCGCACACGAGGAAGATGCAATCGTGCTCGCAGCCAGGGTGGTTGTTGGCGAGATAGGCGTTCTCGCTTTCGACCCTCAGGGCGAGGTTGTTGGTCACGAACAGGTCCAGGATGCGATAGATCGAATTGGGCGCGACCCTTTTGCCGCGCGCGGCGGAAAGGTTGTCGGCGATATCGTAGGCGGAGACGGGTCGGTCGTGACGCGCAAGTTCGGTGAACACCGATTCGCGCATGCTGGTCCACTGCTCTCCCGACGCCGTCAGTGCGTCGCGCGCGGCGTGGATCAGGTTTTCGCCCGTGTGCTCATGGTGGGAGTGCTGGGTGGCCATGCACCGCATATAAGGTGCACGGCGCCCCAGCGCCAGCGCGCTTACCCGTCGCGCAGGAAGCTCTTGCGATAATCGCCCGGGAACATGGTGCGCAGCGCCTCGACCTTGGGCGCGTCCCAGCGGCGGATATATCCATGCCGCGGGTTCTTCGCCATGAAGTCCTGATGGTAGGTTTCAGCCGGATAGAAAGTTCGCTTTGTCTCGATCCGGGTGACGATGTTCGCATCCCACACGCCCGAGCGCTCCATCTGCTTCAGATATGCCTCGGCAACCGCGCGCTGTTCGTCGCTGGTCGGAACCAGCGCGCTGCGATAATGTGAGCCGACATCCGGGCCCTGTCGGTTTTTCAGCGTGGGATCAGCGACGACCGAGAAGAAAATGCGCAAGAGCTCGTCATAGCGAACGATATTCGGGTCGTACGTGATACGCACCGACTCCGCGTGGTTGGTTCCGCCCGACGTAATCTGCGAATAGGTCGCCGTCCCTGCCGAACCGCCGTGATAGCCGCTTTGCGCTGATTTCACGCCCTCGACGTGGCTGAACACGCCTTCGACACCCCAGAAACAGCCGCCCGCAAAGATCGCGGTCTTGAGCCCGCCGCCTTCCTTGGCGATGCGCTCTGCGATCGGCGCGTTGACCGGCTCCTCAAGCGCGAGCGCGGGGACGGACTGGGTGGCGAGCGCAAGGCCCGCCGCAGCTGCGGCAGTGATCCCGAGCAGGCGCTTCATCGCGTTTCGTCCAGCGGCCGGATAACGAATTCGGCTTCGATCTGCGGTGCCGCCATCGGCGCGGCTGCGTGCGCGGGACTTTCGATGGTGTCGCGCAGATTTTCCGCATTGGCGGCAGCAAGGCCCAGCGCGCCGACGACAAATCCGATGGCGAAGTTGCGATAGAGGTCCGGGGTGAAAAGGCTCATATGATTTCTCTGTTCGGTCGGGTCACGGTTCCAGTTGCACCGCGCGAAGTTTCGCGAATGTGAACAGAATGCTCGTGAGACAATTCGTTACGATTGCTCGATTGGTTACAAGTTACGCGATCGAAACTTGCGAGACGCTGAAGCGCTAGACAGAGCGTGCGTCAGGAGCGTTGGGCTGCTTCCGGGGGGCCAAATGACACGTGGAGAAGGTCGCAAACGCGACCGCGCGCCCGCAGCGACATGACCGTGACGTCGCATGAGCGAGGACATCGCACGCCGGCTGCGTGCGGAAACATATCAATGCCGGAAGTGGCGCATTCCGGTAAAAACCATCGCGAGCCCTGCATCATCGGCAGCGGCAATGACCTCTTCGTCGCGGATCGAGCCGCCGGGCTGGATCACCGCAGTCGCGCCCGCTTCTGCCGCCGAGATCAAACCGTCGGCGAAAGGGAAGAAGGCGTCCGAGGCGACCGCACTCCCGATCGTGCGAGGCTCGTCCCAGCCATGCGTTTGCGCCGCCTCGCGCGCTTTGATCGCGGCTATGCGGGCCGAATCGCGGCGGTTCATCTGCCCCGCTCCGATACCGGCGGTCGCGCCGTCCTTCGCATAGACGATGGCATTCGACTTGACGTGCCGCGCGACTGTCCATGCGAACAGGCAATCCGCCAGTTCCTGCTCGGTCGGCTCGCGTTTCGTGACCACCTTGAGATGATCGCGCGACACCGCACCATCGTCGCGGCTCTGGATCAGCAGGCCACCGGCAATGCTCTTCATCGCAAAGCCGCCGCGACGCGGATCGGGCAGGCTGCCGCATTCGAGCAGGCGCAGGTTCTTCTTGTTCGCGAAGACGCTGCGTGCTTCCTCGCTGACAGTGGGCGCAATGACGACCTCGGTGAAGATCGCCGCGATCCGCTCAGCCGTTGCGCCGTCGAGCTCGGCGTTGACCGCCACGATCCCGCCAAACGCCGAGATGCTGTCACAGGCGAGCGCGGCCTCCCACGCCTCCGCAAGAGACGGCGCTTGCGCGACCCCGCACGGATTGGCGTGCTTGACGATCACCACGGCTGGATCGGCATCGGCGAACTCCGCGGCCAGTTCGAGCGCGGCATCGGCATCGTTCAGATTGTTGTAGCTTAGCGCTTTGCCCTGCAATTGCTCGGCCTGCGGGATACCGGGGGCGTTGGTCGCTTGCGGGATATACACCGCTGCCGACTGGTGGGGGTTCTCGCCATAGCGCAGTTCGTCCGACAGCGAGAATGCGAGCGGCATGGTCGGGGTGAACGGCGTCGCGTGCAGCGCTTCCATGCCGAGCGGATGGGTGAACGCATCGCCATAGGCGAACCAGTTGGCGATCGCGGCGTCGTAGGCGGCGGTGCGGGCATAGGCCTTGCCCGCCATGCGGATGCGGAACGCCTCCGACGTGGCGCCGTCATGCGCGTCCAGCTCCTCGATAAACCCATCGTAATCCTGCGGGTCGGTCAGAATGGTCACGAAACCGTGATTCTTCGCCGCAGAGCGGACCATACTCGGCCCGCCGATATCGATGTTCTCGATGATCTCGGCGCGTTCGGCACCTTTCGCCACGGTCTGTTCGAACGGATAGAGATTGACCACAACCAGGTCGATCGCACCGATACCATGCGCCTCCATAGCCGCGACATGCTCGTCGTTGTCGCGCAGCGCCAGCAATCCGCCATGCACTTTGGGGTGAAGCGTCTTGACGCGACCATCCATCATTTCGGGAAAGCCGGTCAGGTCGGATACGTCGCGCACATCCAGCCCCGCCTCACGCAGCGCGCGCGCCGTGCCGCCGGTGCTGACCAGTTCGACGCCCCGCGCCGCCAGCGCCCTGCCAAGATCAGGCAGGCCGGTCTTGTCGGACACTGAAAGCAATGCCCGTGCGATTTTCATCGAGGTCATGACGATCCTACCCCATTTTCTTGAGCAGCCAGGAGAAACGTCCTCCGCCGCGCGAGGTCAACCCCTCGATCACCAATTGCTCGGTCATGTGCGGACGGCCCTCGCCATCGACCCACAGGCTGTCCTCGCTCGAAAGCTGCGTTTCATCAGCGTCATCGTCACCGCCGCCAAGCCGGAACTGCCACAGCCTGCCATCGGGTGCCAGCAGGCTCGCGCCGCGCCTGTCACCGCTCAGATGCGCCTCGACCCCGCGCCCGAGATGAAAGCGGATCGCGAAGCCGATCTTGCCCTGCCGTCCCCGGCGCGAGGCAGGCAGGAGAATGTCTTCGCCGACAAGATCGGTGCCATCGCCGCCCAGCGACAGGACGCGCCGGTGGATCAGGCCAAAGCGCGCGGCGTAGCCATCGTGGCTCGCTTCGATCCGCGTACCCGCACGTGCGCCCTCGCCAATCGTGCGGCGCTCCACCTCCACCGTCTCGACACCGCGCCCCAGTTTCCCGTGCAGCAGGACGGCGGTGGAATTGGCATTGTCGAGCACGAGCGTCGAATGTGCGGCGCTGGCACGCAGGCCCTGTCCGATGCGTGCTGGCACCTGTCCGCCCGCCATCGCCGCGCCGCCGCAATTGACGATGATCCGGGCCGGGCCGTCGGACATCTCGAACGCGAGGGTCGAGGCGGCACCGCAGCGTGTGTGGCGCGCGAGCGGCGGGGGCCCGGCGTCGAATTGCACGATGGTTTCGCCGCTGCGCATTCGCTGAAAGCCCCAATGCTGGGGTTCGTTGAGCGGACGGGTGCGAATGCCCGTCGCCTCGATCACCGCGGCCACTCGGTCCGCACTCACCGCGCCCTGTCCCTGCCAGTTGCCCAGCGCGCCGTCGCCATGATGCAGCGCGAGCAGCGGCGGCACCAGCAGCTCGCGCATGATCATGATCGCATCCGGTGCCTCGCGCCCCGCCGCTTCGTAGCACGCGATAAGATCGGTCAGCAGGCGGATCGACTCCATCTGCGCAGCGGGGCAGCGCGCGAGAACGCCGCCATCCTCGGCCACCAGATCGCCGAGCGAGCGGATAAGCGCAGCCTCTGCACATAAAAGGCGCGGGCGACCGTGGGGAAGAAGCAGGCCAGCCGCCGTCACCGCCGCCCAACCCGCGACCTGCGCCAACCCCGCGCCGCTGCGTGCCGCGCGCGCTTCGATCCACTCGGCGGTATCTTCGATCGCTTCGAGCAGCCGTGATTTCAGAGTCTTGTCACGCCCGGCCAGCACCAGCGGCGCATGGATCAGCCAGGCCATCAGCCTGAGGCTTGCATGCTCGATATCCCAGGCCGGACCCTTTGCCGGGACGGGGTTCACATCGAGCCAGCCGCGCGTGATCCGCTCGGCCACCGGAATACACTCCTCGCGCGGCGCGCTGGCGGCAAGGTCGGCGAGCCATGAGAAGCTGTGTACCGCTCGCTCCAGCCCCGACCCAAGCCGCGCGCTGCTGTCGAAATCCAGCTGCGCGATCGGCTGCTTGACCCCGTGAACCAGGAAATGCCCGGCACGCAAAGCGACACCCGCCGCGCGGTCGCCCACATTCGGCGTTTCGACCGTGACCAACACCCGCGTCGGAGCGGGTCGGCGAAATGGCGTCGTAAGCGCATGCCCCGGCACCCCCATGCGATAGGCGAGCCGGATCAGCGCTTCGCCCGGGCGCGCACGCGGCGCGATCACATCGGTCAATGCAAGGGCACGAGAGGGCTCAACCGGCTCGGCGGGCGGAGCGTCGCCCTCGCGCTCCACCAGCGGTTCGTCGCGCTGCTCCAGGGTCAGCGCCGGGTGCCTGTCTGTACCCTCTGTGCCCCCGTCAGTCGCTTCTCGAGCGCGCGCTTCGGGATCGTCGAACAGCGATTCCATCAGCTCTCGCCTCGCAGCGCTGCAATGTTCTCGGCATAGCGCGTCGGCCCGCCTTTGAACGTGGCGGACCCGGCAACCAGCACATCGGCCCCGGCGGCCACGCATTGCCGCGCGGTGTCCGGATTGACCCCGCCATCGACCTCCAGCCGGATATCGCGCCCGGTCTGGTCGATCATCGAACGAATTCGCGCGATCTTGTCGAGCTGCGAGGCAATGAAGCTCTGCCCGCCAAAGCCGGGATTGACGCTCATCACCAGGATCAGGTCGGCGAGGTCCATGAGGTTATCGAGTACTTCGACCGGGGTGCCGGGGTTGAGCACCACGCCCGCTTTCTTGTCGAGCGCGTGAATCGCCTGCAAGGTGCGATGGACATGCGGCCCAGCCTCCGGATGAACGGTGATGATGTCCGCCCCGGCGCTTGCGAAATCCTCGAGATACTGGTCGACCGGCGCGATCATCAGGTGAACGTCGAATGGCTTTTGCGTATGCGGTCGCAACGCCTTGATGACGGAGGGGCCGATCGTGATGTTGGGCACGAAATGGCCGTCCATCACGTCGATGTGGATCCAGTCGGCCCCCGCCTCGTCGACGGCGCGCACTTCTTCGCCCAGCCGCGCGAAATCGGCTGACAAGATGGAAGGAGAGATCAGCGGAGCGGCCATGCGTCGAGGAAAATGCGCCTGTTCTTCGATGCACTCCGCCTTACGGCATGCGCGAATCGCCCAGCAAGGCGGTTTTGAGCGGTTTTCCCCGCTCTTGTGCGCACAACGCCACTTCCGGATGCATCTGCACGATCAATTCAGCCGCAATTCAGCACGCAAAGCTCAAGAAAGCGTCATATTCTTGCGGGAAAGCGGCGCGAACGCCGACTTTGCACTCGCCCGCCATCGTTCACGAAAACAGGCAGACTTTAGCATGACTTCGACTTCGAGGATCACCTTAGCCGCGCTGACCCTTGCGACCGTATCGCTCGGCACCGCCATGCCATCAGCCTCCGCGCAGGCTCAGGCCTCCAGTACGAGCGATTATCGCAATGTCATTTCAAACTCGATGCGCTCCTGCGCGCCCGGAGCAGGCCCGGCCGTGCGCGTTGCGATTGGCGGCGTCGCAAGCACCAAGGGCACGATCCGCGTCCAGGTTTACAACGGCACCCGCGCCGACTGGCTGGAAAAAGGGCGCTGGCTCAACCGTATGGAACTGCCTGCACGGGCCGGTCGCATGACGGTGTGCATGCCCGTGCCGACGAGCGGCGATTACGCCATCGCGGTACGCCACGATGTTAACGGCAATGGCAAGACCGATCTGACGCAGGATGGCGGTGCGATGTCGAACAATCCCTCGATCAACGTCTTCAATCTCGGCAAGCCGGCGGTAGACAAGACGCGGTTTCGGGTGAGCGAAGGTGTGCACTCGATTTCAGTCACGATGAAGTACCTGTAAGCCTAGTCCTGCCGCTTGCGATAGCGGCGCAGCGCCCAGAATATGCCGGGCGCGGCAAGCAGCGGGTAGCGCTCGCGAAATGGCGTCACCTCCACCGGCATTCCAGTGTGCCGCTCGATTTTCCATGCGCCGTAGCGCGCCGCCCCTTCGAACGTCGTGCTCGCTTTCGCCAGGCGCGCAAGGTTAAGCGCCTTGCCCAGCCGCCTGCGCCGCCGCCACCAGCTTAGGATTTGGGCCTGTTCGCGCGGCGGCATCGCGGGTGTAATGCGATCGCCGTGCCGTTCGTAGCGAACTCCTGCAGCATCGAGCGCAAGGGGCAATAGCCCTTCGAAATGCTCGGCATTGACGGCGAGGATATCGTTCTCGCGGCCCGGCTTCTCGACTCGGAACTCCGCTTCGTAGGTCGCACGAAACAGCGCGCGCCAGTAATCCTGCGCAGTCCCTGAGCGCGGGCCGAGCGCGACGGCCAGCCGCGCCGCTGTGATCGCGGCATGGCTTACCGCTTCGATTACCGCCTCGCGCGCCGCGTCATCGGCGCACCAGACCAGCGCCGAGGGCTGAACGAAACGTGCCCAGATCGTCGTATCGAGCAGTCGTCCGCACGCCGCCTCGTCGAAGGCTTGCAGGGTCATCGTCGCGAGCTTGGCGCGCAGCACCTCGCCACCGGATCCCCGTTCGTGATAGCTCACGCGCGGCCAGATGCGCGCCTCCTGATCGCCGGGCAGCAAGCGATAGAAATCGAGCACGCCCTCACGCGATCCGGTGCGCAGGTTTGATCCGTAAAACAGCATGGCGCGCGCATCGCTCTCATGCGCGAGCGCGGCGGCGAAATCCGAAACCGCCGGATCGACAGCTGTATCGAGCCGCTGCGCAATCCTGTCGTGGAGAGTATGCTCGCCGTTCGCTGCCATCGTGCCGACGCTTTCGCGTCAGACAGTCACGAATTCAAGCGTCGGACCCTGACCAATACGGTACTTGCCCTTGGGAAAAGCTTCTCCGTCCAGAATGAACTGATCAGCGATATCGAGCGTAAAGTGCGGCGTCGCGACCTGATGAATGCCACGCTCGCGCAGATTGGCGAACGTCCGCCCTCGCATGACCGCAGGCAGAACCAGCGTCGACCGGCGGCGCATCTGATCGAGCACGGCCACCCTCAGGCCACGCTTCAATCGGCCGAACGGGGTGATGCCCGCCGGCAGGGTTTCAAGCGTCGTCGCAAACAGCAATTGCCGCCAGTCCGGATCGCCCTGACCGCTATGCGCAAGTGGCGCTTCGTTGGAGCCGAGGCCAATCGCCATGCGCGCGCCGCGCCGCCAGGGATTGTCGCGCGAGGCAAACAGCCATTGCGCAACCGCCCACAAGGTCGTGACTCCGACCGCCATCGCGTTAAACGCGCCCAGCCGATGCGCCGACTGGCCGGCCTGAGTGGCGGTCGCAAACGCTCCTGCACCGAGGATGAAGCCGAGCACCCGGCTCGCGCCTTGCTCGCCAAGCGGCGTCACTTCGATCGGACGGCGGTGTATCCGCGCGCCGCCGGCATAGGCGTCAATTGCGTGCTGCAAGGTCCAGTCCGACGGCACGCCCAGATCGACGGTTAGCGCGTTGGTCTTGCCCTTGGGTAGCACCGCGATCGCAGGCCAGTCTTCGCCGAAGATGCTCGCCCCGCAGGTCAGCACATCGCGCACCGTGCCATCGCCGCCATTGATGACGAGCAGGTCGATATCGGCGGCAGCGAATTCCTCGAGCGCGAGCGGCAGTTGCGCGCGGTCGCCGGGCTGCGCGATATGCACATGTGGGCTGATCCCGCAATCGAAGTCCGCCCCCTGATTGCCATGGCTGCGCGGGTTGTAGATGACGCCCACGCGCGGCGCTTCGCCGGGCTGACGCGCACGACGTTCTCTGCGAGTGCTTGCAGCTCCACCCGGTGACACCGGCAGCTGCGCAAATTCGTAAATCGGCATGGCCATCGCGGCCATGTAGGCGCGTTTGCTCGCCTTTTCCAAGGTTAACGCATCGCAGGGCCGCAACGCTTCACCTGCATCGCTCGCATTCGCTGTTCAAATCATCGGCTGCCAAGTGGCTGCATACCGTGTAAAATGCTTCGCATGCTGACCGAAACCCTCCTCGAAAGCGCCCGCGCGCTCCAGCCCGATATCGTCGCCTTGCGCCGGGCGATCCATGCCGAGCCAGAGCTTGGCCTCGACTGCCCGATGACGATGGCCAAAGTGCGCGAGGCGCTGGCGGACCTGCCGCTCGAATGGCGCACCGGCCCCTCTACCACCGGCGCGGTCGCGGTGCTGCGTGGCGGTCGGGCCGGTGAAGACAGCACCAACGTGCTGCTGCGCGGGGACATGGACGCGCTGCCGATGGAGGAGAAGACCGGGCTCGATTTCGCCTCGACCATTCCCGGGCGCATGCATGCCTGCGGACACGACACGCACACCGCCATGCTGGTGGGCGCGGCGCGGATGCTGGCAGACCGGCGCGAGAGCATCGCGGGAACGGTCCAGCTGATGTTCCAGCCCGGCGAGGAAGGCCATCACGGCGCGCGCTTCATGCTCGATGACGGGCTGATCGATCCGCTGCCGGATGTCGCCTTCGCGCTGCATATCATGCCCAACGCGAAGTTCGGCGTGCTGGCGGGGTGTGCCGGTCCGCTGATGGCAGCCGCTGACCAGTTCACCATCACCGTTCGCGGGCAAGGCGGCCATGCCTCGATGCCGCACGATTGCGCCGATCCCGTCCCCGCCGCCGCCGCAATCGTTGGCACGATCCAGTCGATGGTGACCCGCCGCTTCCGTGCCACCGAAGCTGTGGTGGTCACCGTCACACAGATCCACGGCGGCACGACCCACAACGTGATACCCGATGCAGTGACACTCTCGGGGACGATGCGGACATTGAGCGGCGCGGCGCGCGAGCGGGTTCACGAGCTTGTCGCTGAAACTGCGCGTCAGACCGCTGCGGCGCACGGCGTGGAAGCGGCTTGCGAAATCGAGCCCGGCTTTCCCGTGACTCTATGCGATCCGCGTGCCGTCGCACTGGGTCGCGAAGTCGCGCATGAGCTCGGTGGCGAGGAGGGTTGGCGCGACCTGCCCGATCCGATCATGGGCGCGGAGGACTTCGCCTATGTGCTGGAGAAAACGCCCGGCGCGATGTTCTTCCTCGGCGTTGCGCCGCAGGGCGAGGATTGGAGCCAGTGCTGCGCGATCCACAGCCCTCGCATGACAGTCGATGAAGCGGCCCTGCCCCACGGCGCCGCGATGCTCACAGGTTGCGCGCTCCGGTTTTTCGAGCGCGGATTCGAGTAGGAAACTGGCGCACCCGAGAGGATTCGAACCTCTGGCCTCTGCCTTCGGAGGGCAGCGCTCTATCCAGCTGAGCTACGGGTGCTTGGTGGCCGCCTATTTCGCGTTCGGGCGGGCGCTTGGCAAGTCCTCTTGTGATCCGAGCCGTGATTTGACGCATTTTGCGCGCTCTTGTTGCCACGGGCCGACTTTAACCCTTCGGCAACGCCGCGCGCGATATGGGGCAATTGCATGTCAGCGATCTCCCACGAAACCACGCAAGCCGCGCGCGAACCTGCAGTGGATATGTCCGCCGATCTCGGCGAACGGTGGCAGGCGCTGCATGAAAGCGCACAAGAGGTCGCGCGGCAGGCGGGCCTGGCTCGTGATCTCGTTTTCGACGAGGCCGCTGAAGAACACGCGATTTTCGCCAATGTGTCCGACTGGCAGCAGAAGCTCGCTCTTCAAGCGCTCGAGGACCTGGACGCGGTCCTGCAGCCCGGGCTGGCTGCCTTGCGCGCGATTGAGGCGCGCGGCCGCGATGGGAGCGCTCCCGCACAGGCGCTCTGGCGCGAATTCCTGCGCTCTCGCGAAAGTATTCTGGCGCTCATCGGTGCGCCCGATGAGGCGTCTGGCGAAGACTGAACGCCCCAATGTCTTGGGCGCAGCAGGGTTGACTGCGTTCGCGCTCTGTTCCAATTTGGTGCGATGACCGATACGCTCGCCGCGCCGCCCGATTCGCCCACTATCCATGCTGACACACAGGCGTGTGTCGCCACCGACGTTGCGCGCGGGATCACCCGGCTGTTTGCGCGCAATGGCATCTGGTGCCTTGGCGAAGTGCCGCTCAAGAATGGACGCCGGGCCGACCTGATGGGCGTGGATGCCAAAGGGTTGGTCGTGATCGTCGAGATCAAGGTCGCCCGTGCGGATCTGCTCGGTGATGCAAAATGGCCGGATTATCTCGATTGTTGCGACCGGTTTTTCTGGGGCGTGCCGCCGGCGCTCGATCGCGCGCCGCTCGAAACCGAAGGATACCAGCCCGAACGCTGCGGCGTGATCGTCGCCGATGGCTATGATGGCGAGATTGTGCGCCATGCCCCGCTCGAACCGCTGGCTGCGGCCCGGCGCAAGGGGCTGGTGGAGCGCCTCGCGCGGATTGCGATGCGGCGTCACACGACCAGCCTCGACCCCACTTGCGCACAGCTCGGCTCGCAAGCATAGCGGGTGGGCGAACGAATTCCGCGCCCCGACAGGTTCGGTATGAGCAGACGGGGGCGGGATGATCTGGAATCGTAAAGGTTTGTGCGTCATAGGTGCGAGCCGATGATTCCCGCCGACACGCCTGTTCCGCTTGCGCTGCTAATGGCGGGCGCTTTCACTACCGCGATGGTTGCCTTGCGCTATCTCGTGATCAGCGGGCTGTTCGCCTTTGCCACCGGGCGGATGCGCCCTGGCCTTTACACAGGTCGCGAACGGCAAATCGGGCGGGAGATCGGCTGGTCGCTCGTTTCGGCAATGATCTATGGCCTTCCGGCAGGCGGAGCCCTGTGGCTGTTTCATCGCCATGGCTGGACGCAGCTTTATACCGACTGGAGCGCGCACTCGCTGTGGTATCTGCCACTTTCGGTGCTGATTTACCTGTTCCTGCAGGACACCTGGTTTTACTGGAGCCATCGCGCGATGCATCACCCACGCATATTCCGGCTTGCCCATGCGGTGCATCATCAGGGCCGCTCTCCCACCGCCTGGACTGCGATGAGCTTCCATCCGATCGAGGCGCTGACCGGGGCCGCTCTCATCCCGGTGCTGCTGTTCATCGTGCCGATCCACATCGCGATGCTCGGCGTGGTACTTACGGTCGCGACGGTGATGGGCGTGGTCAATCATCTGGGGTGGGAGATCGTGCCGGCTCGCGTCGTTCATTCGCCGTTGGGAAAACTACTGATAACCGCCAGCCATCACGAGCGACATCATGAGGCGTATCGATGCAATTTCGGGCTCTATTTCCGGTTCTGGGATCGCGTGTGCGGCACCGATCGCGGGTTGTCGTCGCGGATCGGTGCCGAGCCGCAACAGGCAAGATGAGCAGCGTAACAATGCGCGCGGTGTCAAAAGCTCTGATCGCCGTTGGACTGTCGTCCGGTCTGGCCGCGCCCGCCATCGCCAACACCGTCACCATCACTGTCACCGATCTGCGATCTCAGGAAGGCGTGGTGCGCGCCTGCATGACGCAGGTTGAGAAGATTTTCCCCCGCTGCATTCGCGACCCGCAATCGCATCGCACCGTCGTGCAAGCTGGCGAGAATGTCACCATCCGCTTCGATGGTGTGGAGCCGGGCAAATACGCCATCGCGCTGCTGCATGACGAGAACGAAAACGGCAAAGCCGACCGCGCACTCGGAATGATGCCAAAGGAAGGTTACGGCTTTTCGCGCGATGCCAAGGTCCGCATGGGCCCGCCCAAATGGGACGATTCGGTGTTCGAGCACGGCACCGCTCCGCAAAACCTGACAATCCGGATGCGCTACTTCCTCTAGGTCGCGCACGCTGGATAGCGCCCCCAGCCTACCGCTCCGTCTACCGATCCGCGTGACAATCCAGGCATGGCTTAACGCTATGTTTACCACGCTGCGCCAGAACCGGTCTGATCACGCGTTTAAGCAAGGGGCGATTTTCTCAGGCCATGGACACTCTTCGGGGACCATTCGACAGCGATCCTGCGGACGAGAGCGTCCGGGATTTCGCCGGGCACGATGCTGATCACGGCACGGATCACGAGACGGACGGTGCGGTCCGCGAACTTCCGCCCGAAGCGATCGGGCAGGACGAACGGCGCATGCAGGTGCGCGCCTACAATCACTGGGCAAGTCTGCTTGACGAACAGAGCTTCCCCTCGATCGAGGCGCTCGAACCCACCGAACTCCCCGATTTTGCGCCCAATTCGGTGCTGCTGGACTTTTCAGCCGGGATCGATGATCCGGTGGTGCAGTATCTCGGCAATCGGCTCGCCGAGGAATGCACCGGACGCGCCGCCGACCAGATCGGCACGATCGAGCGGCTTTCGGACGTGCCACCGCGCTCTCTGCTGAGCCGGATTACCGATCACTACATGCAGATCATCGCGAACCAGGCGCCGATCGGATTTGAGGCCGAATTCGTCAATTATAGCGGTTCGGCGGTGCTCTATCGCGGGATCCTGCTGCCCTATTCGAGCGATGGCGAAACCATCGACTTCGTCTACGGCGTGATCAACTGGAAGGAAGTGGCCGATGCCGCATCCGCTGATGAACTGCTGCTCGAAATCGACCAGGCGCTCGGCGACAACGATGACGGCGAGCATGCCAAAGACGGCGACGCGGAGCCGGTCGAAGCGACCAGGCGCAATGCCGACCCGGTCACCGAATGGGCCGATTCGCCCGCGCATGAGAGCGACGACGATTACGAGACGGAACAAGGCCGATCCGCTGGCGCTTCGCACCTGGCGTCCGATGATGCGCACCCGCTTCCGGATTTCGACCAATATACGCTCGATGATCCCGACGAGGACGAATACGATGAGGACGGCGCGGAACTGACCGGGACAGCGGAGGATGCCGCCTATTCGTTCGCATCCCTCGCCGACTATATCGAAGCGCCGACGAAGAAAACGATTGACCTCGATGCCGAGCGCTTCGATCCCGAAGACTATCGTCCTGAAGACTACGGCCCCGATGAGATAACGCCTGCCGATGCGACCTTGAACGAGGAGATCGCGGAACCCGCACGCGAGATCGCGCCGCCCGCCCCGCCCCAGCCGCCTGAGCCGCCCGAACCGCTGCCGCAAGATGCGGATTTGCGCCGCCATCTCGCTTCGGCACAGCAACTTGCGCATACCGCGCAGGCGTCCGAAGATCGCAGCCGCCAGGCGCTCTATGCCGCAGTTGGCCGTGCTTACGACTTCTCACTTGCCGCCAGCGAAGAGCCTGAGGAATACGACGCGCTGATCGAGGAGGCCGGGCTGTCCGTGCAGGACCGTGCGCCGATGACGCCGGTGGTCAAGCTGGTCTTCGGTGCCGAATACGACAAGACCCGGCTGACCGAATACGCTGCCGTGCTAAGCCACGCTCACCGCGTCGGCATAGAGCGCGGGACACTGGCGCGCTACCTTGGCGAGGCCGAAGGTGGGCTGAAAGGCGTCGTCAATACCGAGCGCCGCCAGCGACGTGAGGAAAACGGCGAAGCGGTCGAGTATCCGAATGAAGTCCGCGCGGCCCTTGCCGAGAAGCTGCGCGAGCTTGAAGCGCTGATGCTCGATGCCCTGCCTGCCGATGGCCCTGAATTCTCGCTTGCCGTGCTGCGGCGCGATGGCGAAGGGCACATCGCGGTGATCGGAGAAGTCAGCGACGACGTAAAGCTCGTCGAAAGGGCCGCGAAAAAACTGGTCGGCTGATCGACGTGATTTGCGCGCCGGGCCGGTCGCGCAAAACCGGGCAAGCCTCTTGGCCTGAGTGGCATCGGACACTATTTGAAGCGCCCGATGGTCCTTCGCCTTTTTTCCAAACGCGGTCCGGTTCGCGTCCAGCCTTTCTTCGGCTTTCGCAATTCCTCTCGCCTTTATCTCAGCGCACGCGCGATTCGCGCACCGGAGCCGGTATTCGAACAGGGCAGCTTCTGGCGCGGCTTTGCAACGATGCTGGGTCAGTATGCCAGCCACGAAGTCCCCGGCATCGTGGCTGAGCTGGAATATACCTGCGCCGATGGCACTGTCGCTCGCCATCAAGCCACAAGCGGGCCGGAAGGTTTCATTCGGTTTGAAGTCGATATTGAGCAGGGATGCGCGCGGGCCGAGCGAACGCGGTGGGAACGCGCGGTGGTGCGCTGGACCTGTCCTGACGAACCGAATTACGATCAAGCGCAGGCCGTGCGCGAGGTGGAGGCGCACATCCTGACCCCGGGGGAGCAGACCCGCATCGGAGTGATCTCCGATATCGACGATACGATCCTCGAGACCGGGATTACCGGCAATGTGCGCGCGATTGCCCGCAATTGGAAGCGGGTCATGGCCGAAATGCCGAGCGAGCGCGTCGCGGTGCCGGGCGCGAGCGATTTTTACGCGGCCATCGGCGGCGACCCGGCGGCGAAGGCCGAACCGCACGCGTCACCAACGCAGGCATCTGGCGAGAACACACCGCGCGCCCGGGTGCGGCCGGTCTTCTATGTCTCTTCCTCCCCCTGGAACCTGTTTTCCTACCTCGTCACATTCAAGCGCCATCGCGGCCTGCCATTGGGGCCGGTGATGCTGCGAGACTGGGGCTTCAACCGAAAGACTTTGGGCACGAAAGGGCATGGATCGCACAAACGCGACGCGATCCTCGGCATTCTCGATACTTTCCCGGACCTTCGCTTCGCGTTGATCGGCGATGACAGTCAGAAGGATCTCGTCGCGTTCGGCAAGATTGCCAGCGAGCAACCCGAGCGGATCGCAGCGGTGTTCATCCGTTCGGTTTCGGACGAGCCCCTAAGTGCCGAGGAGATTGCGGCGCGTGAGGCTATCGAGGCAGCGAATGTGCCATTCTGGACCGGCGCAGACTATGCTGCAGCGCAGGTTTTTCTCGAATCGAACGGCCTCGATTTTGAAGGCGATGTCGAGCGGCTGGTCCGCACCGCAAGCGAGGGTGACGCACCGGACCCCGCCGTCATTTCGAGCGGCGCGCGCGGCGCCGTTGCCTGACGCGCGCAAGACAGGCCCAACCCATGCGGATCGCACTCTACGCCCTTGGCGGACTGTTCCTGTTCGGTCTGCTGGCCGTCCTTGCCTTGCAAGTTGCGATTGCGCGAAATGGCCCGGCGGTTCTCGACACGGTCGATCGGCTATTTGGCGGGGCACGCGGGGCGACCCTTGCCGTGCGCGCCTCGACTGGGCCGCACGCGCGGCAGAAGGTTCTTGTCTGGGCTACCGAGGATCCGCCTGGTTCGCGCGAGGCTCTTCCGGTGCTGGTGTTCGTTCACGGTGGGAGCTGGCGCGACGGCGATCCGGATGACTACGGATTTGTTGGACGCGCGATTGTGCCGGAAGGGTTCGTTGTGGTGCTCGCCGGTTACCGTCTTGGTGAAGCCGGGCGCTATCCTGCAATGCTTGAAGACACCGCCGCCGCGATCCGCTGGACCCGCGACAATATCGCCGCCCACGGGGGCGATCCCGATCGGATCGTGCTGGCGGGCCATTCGGCGGGTGCCTATAACGCAGTGTCCACTGCGCTCGACACGCGCTGGCTGCGCGAGGCCGGAGTGCCGACCCAGAGCATTCGCGGCGTAATCGGTCTTTCCGGGCCATACGATTTTCTGCCGCTCGACAGCGAATCGACCATTGCCGCTTTCGGCCACGTCGACGATCTCGAATCGACCCAGCCGATCGCCCATGTCAGGGACGACGCGCCGCAAATGCTGCTGATCCATGGCGATGAGGACACAACGGTCAAGCCGCGCAATTTGCGCGCATTAGGCGATGCGATGGAGCGTGCGGGCGCGAACGCAATCCCGACCCTGTTGCCCGGCATGGACCATTCCGACCCGCTCGTTTCCCTTGCCGCGCCCTGGCGTTCGCGCCGGGCTGTGTTCGACCTCGTCACCAGTTTCGCGCATGCCGTCACGTATCAGCGCGAGACTTCAGTTCCCGTTCAGGCCGAAACACGTTAACACCCGGCGTTGATGCGCTCGCTCCCCCGCTTTTGCGCCGCCTTCATGGCGATGCTCGCCACCCTCGCGCTCGCGATCCAGCCGGTCGCGGCGCAATCGGTGCTGCGCGATGCGGAAACCGAGGAATTGCTGCGGGACATGGCGCGCCCGCTGATCGAAGCGTCGGAGCTCGAGCCTGAAAACGTCGAGATTGTCCTTATCAACGATCCTTCGATCAATGCCTTCGTTGCGGGCGGGCAGGTGGTCTACATTCATGCGGGCCTTATCAACGCAGCCGAAACCGCCAACGAAGTGCAGGGCGTGATCGCGCACGAGCTTGGGCACATCACCGCGGGCCACGTCGTACGCTTCAACGAACGCACAAGCGCGGCGACAGGGATCACCATCCTCTCGCTACTGCTTGGCGTAGGCGCCGCGCTTGCAGGCGCGGGCGATGCCGCGATGGGTGCGATGATGGCGGGCCAGCAGGCGGCGATGGGCAGCTTTCTTGCCTTCAATCGCAATCAGGAAGCGGCGACCGACCTTGCCGGTGCGCGCTATCTTTCGGGCGCCGGGATTTCGGGGCGCGGCAGCCTCGCCTTCTTCGAACGGCTGCGCAATATGGAGATCCGGCGCGGCTTCGCGCAGACGCAGGAAGCTTCTTATAGCCGCACCCACCCGCTGGCGGGCGATCGGTTGCAGACCCTGCGCGATCTTTATGCGCGCGATCCGGCCTGGGAAGCGCCCGACGATGAGGAATTGCAGGCACGCTTCCTCGCCGCACGCGCGAAGCTTTACGGCTATCTCGCTCCGCCCGAGCGCACCTTCACGATGTATCCGCCAAGCGACACCAGCGTGCCCGCGCGCTATGCCCGCGCCTATGCCTATCACAAGGATGCGCAGGTCGATCGAGCATTGGCGGAGGCCGATTCGCTCCTCGCCGAGGATCCTCGGAATCCGTACTTTCTCGAACTGAAGGGTCAGGTTCTGCTTGAATCCGGCCGCCCGGAGGACGCGCTGGTGCCGCTGCGCCGCGCGACCGACATCACGCTCAACCAGCCGTTGATCGCCGGCATGTTCGGCCATGCGCTCATCGCGACCGAGGATGCCGCGCACCACGAGGAAGCCGAGCGGGTGCTGCGCGCCGCGGTCGCCAAGGATCGGCTTAATCCGTTCGCCTGGTATCAGCTTGGTGTGGTCTATGCCGCGCGTGGTGACATGCCGCGCGCCCGGCTGGCAAGCGCCGAGCAGCAGGTGATGAACCGCCGCTATCCCGAAGCGCTTCGCAGCGCACAGGCGGCAGAAGCCGGTCTGCCGCGCGGATCGCCGGACTGGATCCGCGCTCAGGACATCGCGCTCCAGGCCCGCGCCGCGCTGGAACGCATTCGCGACAGCCGCTAGTCCGCTTGCGCACCTGACAATACGACCGGATCACACGATGAAATCAAGCCTTGGCCACACCATGCTCACCGCCTCGATCGCGCTCGTCTTCGGCTTTGCCGGCGCGGCTGCGTGGTCCTTCAGCGGGCTTGGTGACAGTCGCACGCGCGATTATCTGGTCGCCAATCCGACAGTGCTGGAGGACGTGGCGCAGGCGCTGCAGGACGAGCGGGCGCGCGAACGGCTCGCCTCGCTGAGCGAGAATATTTACGAGCCCTTCCCCGGCGCAGTGATCGGCAATCCACAAGGTTCGAAGGTGCTGGTCGAATTCACCGACTACAATTGCCCCTATTGCGAAGCGAGCCTGAAAGACGTGCAGGAGCTGGTCGCGCAGGATCCGGAGCTCAAGGTGGTGATGCGGGAGTGGCCGATTTTCGACGGCAGCGAAGATGCCGCGCGCATGGCTCTGGCCGCTGGACGACAAGGCAAATATCGCGCCTTTCACGAAGCGATGTTCCGCCGCAGCCCGACCACGCCCGGCAATATCGAAGCCGCTGCGCGCGACGCCGGGCTCGACATGGAGCGCGCCCGCCGCGACGCGTCGAGCGAGGCGGTGAGCATGGAGCTGGCGAAAAACCTGGCGTTGGCGCAAGATCTCGGTTTCTCCGGCACACCAGCGTGGGTCGCGGGCAACACACCGATCGGCGGCGCGGTTGGCGTGGAGCGGCTGCGCGACGCGCTGGAACAGTCTGCCGACAATTCGTAAGTCCGGCGTCATGCGCGCGCTCTTTGCTGCCCTGCTGATCGCCACTTTTCTTCAAGCCAGTGACGCGCGCGCAAAGCCCATAGACCTCGCCGCCGAGCGCGCCGCGATCCGGGAGTTTCAGGCGGCCGACCAGCGCCTGCAGGATGTCGGCTGGAAACTGGTGCGCGGCAACGCGGCGTCCTGTGACCGGGGGACAGCGTCAGTGGGGCTGCAATTGCAGGATCTGGCGAGCTACGGAAACCCGAATGTGGCGCGCGATGCGCTGGAGCTGACCGGCGATTTCGCGGTGCAGACTGCGGCGCGCGGCTCCCCTGCGGCCCGGAGCGGCGCGTTCACACCCAATCGGGAGATTGTCGCGCTCGGAAACGCCGATCCCAACGCTTGGAATGCTGGGCAAAAGCGCGACTGGCGAAGGCTCGCCAACGCCCACGATCATATCGACCGCCTGCTGCGCGAGAACGGCGAGATCGCGATTGGCTTTGCCGATGGATCGCGGGCGACGCTGCGTCCGGTCCCGGTCTGCGCCACCCGCTTCGAACTCGCCAGCAACAGCAAGCGCGCGGTGGCCGATGGTGACCGGGTCGTGGTCGGAACACGGTTTCCCGCCTTTGCATATGAGGAGCCGCGTTTCGCCGCGCTGGTTGCACATGAGCTTGCACATAATCTGCTTGGTCACAGCGCATGGCTCGACCGGGAAGGGCGTGCGCAGCGCCGGGTGCGCCGGACCGAGCGTGAAGCGGACCGGCTGATGCCCTGGCTGCTCGCCAATGCAGGCTACGATCCGCGCGCTGCGATCGATTTCATGGCCACCTGGGGCCGACGCCACGATGGCGGAATTTTCCGCAAGCGCACGCATGACGGATGGGACGAGCGCGCGGAGTTCATCGCTGCCGAAATTCCCCGGATCGAAGCGCTGATCGCGAGCGAGGGAAGCGCCGACTGGTCGGTGCATTTCGAGCGCGGGATCGATCCGGATGGCGAACAGGAGCGATGATCCCCACACTGCTGCAACCGCCCATCCATGCGTCCAACGGTTCGCCGCGCGCGTCGACCTTGCAGCCAATGCCCGCCTTTCCCCCTGCCACCCTTGGAAAAATCGGCTACAACCTCCTGCTATGGCCGTGATCCAAATCCAGCCAGCGCCTTTCTTCGCGAGCAAGAACCGCGCATTCTGGATCCTCCAGCTGGCAGGTTGGGGGGGCGCTTTTCTGCTGCGCACTGTCAATCTGGTCGCCAACAGTTTGCCCTACAATCAGCTGCTGCTGATTGTCGTGACGACAATCACCGGCTTTTCGATCAGCCTGGTCCTTTCAGTCGTCTATCGCCAGCTGATCGGCCGGACACCGATCGTCACCTGGGGCGGCACCGCGATCGCCCTGTTCATTGCAGTGACGATCTATGCCGGGATCGAAGCGTGGGTGCAGGATCTGTATTATTCCGGAACGCGCGAAACGACGTTTGCGCAGCGCTTCATCGGGATCATCTACATTCCGCTGACGCTGCTGGGAGGCTGGAGCGCGCTGTATTACGCGATCAATTTCTTCCTTACGCTGGAGCGGCAGGCCGACCGGCTCGAACGGCTCGAAGTGCAGGCCACCGCCGCGCAGCTTGCCATGCTGCGCTATCAGCTCAATCCGCATTTCCTGTTCAACACCCTCAATTCCATCAGCACGCTGGTGCTGCTGAAACAGACCGAGCCTGCCAATGCGATGCTGACGAGGCTGTCGAGCTTCCTGCGCCACACGCTGATCGCCGAACCGGGCAGTCAGGTTTCGCTGGGTCAGGAGGTGGAGACCTTGCAGCTCTATCTCGATATCGAGCGGATGCGTTTCGAGGAGCGGCTGCGCACCGATTTCGATATCGAGGATGCGGCGATGGAGGCCTGTCTGCCGGCCATGCTGCTGCAACCGCTGATCGAAAATGCGGTCAAGTATGCCGTCAGCCCTCAGGAAGAGGGAGCGTGTATCTCCCTGAGCGCGCGAGTCGTCGGCGAGCGGCTTCGCATCGCGATCGAGGATACCGGTCCCGGTATCGACGGGCCGATGCAGCGCAGCATGCTCGAACACATGCCCGAAAACAGCCGCCCGGTTTCAACCGGCGTGGGACTTGCCAATATCCGCAATCGCCTGATGCAGGGCTATGGCGACGATCACCTGTTCGAAGCCGGATCGAAGCCGAGCGGCGGCTTTCGCGTGCTGATCGAAATTCCCTACGAATCCGCAACCAGCGATGCCCCTGCTCTTGCCAAAACACGGTCGGCATCCGCCAAACGGCGATCCCGATCCCAGAAATCCACGCCCGATCCTGCCCCAACCCCCGCAGACGCCGCCCCCGGCGATGGCAGGATCAACCTCAACCCCCAACGCGCCATCGGAACCAGCTCATGACCATTCGCACCATTCTCGTCGACGACGAAAAACTCGCCATTCAGGGCCTTCAGGTCCGCCTCCAGCCGTTCGAGGATGTCGAAGTGATCGATACCTGTTCGAACGGTCGCGAGGCGATCCGCAAGATCAAGACCGGAAAGCCCGACCTCGTCTTCCTCGACATCCAGATGCCCGGTTTCGACGGGTTTTCGGTGGTGAAGGGCGTCATGGAGATCGAACCGCCGCTGTTCGTCTTCGTGACCGCTTTCGAAGAGCACGCGATCCGCGCGTTCGAGGCCAATGCGGTCAATTACCTGATGAAGCCGGTCGATGAGGACAAGCTCGCCGATACGATCGAGCGTGTGCGCCATCGTCTGTCCGAGAAAAAGAGTGCCGAGGACGCGGAACAACTGCTCGACGTGCTGGCCGAAGTCGCGCCCGACCGGGTGGCCCAGTTCGAAGGCGAAGACGGTGACAGCACCGAACGCTTCGAAAAGCTGATCAACGTCAAGGATCGCGGCCAGATCTTCCGCGTCGAAGTCGAATCGATCGAACATATCGAGGCGGCGGGCGATTACATGTGCATCTACACCGGCGACAATTCGCTGATCCTGCGCGAGACGATGAAGGATCTCGAACGGCGGCTGGACCCGCGCAAGTTCCAGCGCGTCCACCGCTCGACCATCGTCAATCTCGACCAGGTGCGGCAGGTGAAACCGCATACGAATGGCGAATGTTTCCTCGTGCTGGATTCGGGCGCGGAGGTGAAGGTGTCGCGCTCCTATCGCGATGTGGTGGCGCGGTTCGTGCATTGATGTTTGCGCGCCCCCATCCGGGGGCGCGTCCTCGCTAGACGCGCGGCGAGACCGCGCCCGCTGCGGGCGGGCGGTCGCCCTTGCGGACCTTGCGGGTCCGTATATTGACGTCTTATGACCTTCCCCCTCCCCGGCTTCGATCTTGCCCGCTTCGTGCGCGAAACCCTGGCCGAGGATCTGGGCGACAGCCTCGAAGGTGGCGGGCGCGATGTCACCAGCGAAAGCGTCATCCCCGCCGATGCGCGCTTTACCGGAGTGATGGACGCGCGCGATCCGGTCGTCGTCGCGGGGCTGCCATTGGCGGAGGCGTTCTTTCGCCATCTCGACCCCGATTGCACGCTCGAAACGCCCGTTGGTGAGGGCGAAAAGGTGGCCGGAGGCACCGACCTCGTGCGTCTCACGGGAAACGCCCGCGCGCTGCTGACCGCCGAACGCAGCGCGCTCAACATCGTCCAACACTTGACCGGCATTGCCACCATGACCCGCAAGTATGTCGAGGCGATGCGAGAAGGCAGCGACACCTGCATTCTGCTCGACACCCGCAAGACCCATCCCGGCCTGCGCGCGCTGGAAAAGTACGCGACCCGGCAGGGCGGCGCGCACAATCACCGCATGGGCCTGTGGGATGCGGCGATGATCAAGGACAACCACGTCGCGGTTGCAGGCAGCATCGGCGAAGCGGTGCGGCGCGCGGCAAAGGCCGGGATCGAACCGATCATTTGCGAAGTCGACCGGCTCGACCAGATCGAACCTGCGATTGCCGCGGGCGCGCACCACCTGCTGCTCGACAATATGGACCCGGACACTTTGCAAGAGGCCGTGAGGATGGTCGCAGGCCGCGCCAGAACCGAGGCCAGCGGCGGGATTGACCTTGATACCATTGCGGCGAAGGCGGCGAGCGGCGTCGATTACTGCTCGGTCGGAAGGCTCACGCAAAGCGCGCCCGCCGCCGATATCGGGCTGGACTTCACCCCGGTATGAAAGTGCGTCGGGGTGAACGTCCGCTTGCGATCAAGCTGTTTGCCGTCGCGCTCCTGCTCGTCGCTCTGGCCGGAGCGGCAGAGGGGTTGAGTGATCTGGGCGGCGCTGCGCTGCGCCTGTCGCTGAGCGCGCCCTGGATCGCATGGGACCGCGATGCGGTGATCGTTGCCATATTCAGCGAAGCGTCGATCGCGCTGATCCCGCTCGTCTGGATCTATGTCTTCGCTGCCCGCGGCGCGCGGTGGATGGTGCTGGGCTTCGGCCTCATCAAGCTGCTTTTGGCGATCCGCCCGCTGATTGCGGCGGTGCGCTTCGATACGCTCGATGCGATCGCCTTTATCGAGCCCGCGCTCATCTGTTTCGCGCTCGTCATGCTGTTTACGCCGGGTGCAAGCCGCTGGATGCGCCGGTCGGACAAGGAGGTCGGGTCTGCGGTGTTCGAATAGAGCCGGTGTGGCGCTCGCCGCCCTCGCCCTGCCCGCGAGCCTGCATGCTCAGGCCTATCAATGCCGCGCGCCGCAGGTGTCTGCGGTCCCGCGCATCACGCCCGATGCCCCGGCCCGCGTCCTTCCGGTCACCGGCTATACCCTCGCGCTCAGCTGGTCGCCGGAATTCTGCAAGCCGCGCCAGGATGCGCGCAGCCACCGTGTGCAGTGTTCGGGCAGCAATGGCCGCTTCGGCCTCGTCGTGCACGGCCTGTGGCCCCAAGGCGCGCGCATCTGGCCGCAATGGTGCCCGACCGATGTGACACCCACACCAGCGCAAATCCGCGCGCAAATGTGCATCAGCCCGTCCGCTCGCCTGATCGCACGCCAATGGGCCAAGCATGGCAGCTGCATGGCGAAGCGCCCGCAAACCTATCTCAACGTCACCCGCATCCTGTGGAACAGCCTGCGCATCCCCGATTACGACCGTATCAGCCGCGAGGACAACCTCACCGCGGGCCGCATCCGGCAAGCCTTCGCCGACGCCAATCGCGGGTGGGAGGCGGACGGGGTCGGCGTGAAGCTCAACGAACGTGGCTGGCTGGAGGAGCTGCGCCTGTGTTATTCCAAACGCTTTCGGCCCGCCCGCTGCGACGCGCGGCGCTATGGCGCAGCCGATAGCGCGCCCGCGAAGATCTGGCGCGGATTGTAGGGAGAGGCTTATGATCGAGTTCGAACCGCTTGCACCGGGCGCGCACCGCATCGTCGTCTATGGCGAATTCGTGCAGGAAGACGCGCAACGGCTTATCGCTTTCGCGCGCGAACAGGACAAGGAGGGCGGCAATATCCTGCTCGACCTTGTATCGCTCGCAGGGTTTTCGTTCTCCGCCGTAAGCGAAGAGCTGGTCCACCTGCCGACCTTGCTGAAATATCTTTACGCCCTCGATCGGATAGCGGTCGTTTCCGACGAGGATTGGATCCGCTCCGCCGCCCGGCTCGAAAGCGCGCTGCTGCCCGGCGTCAGCTACGAGGTTTACGACGAGGACGAGATGGATGCGGCGCGCGCGTGGGTGCTGGGGGAAAGCGATCATCCCCATGGCGGCGCGGTCCGCGATCTCGACGTAGGCGACCCGTCTATCGTCGCATTCGAGTTGGTCGGTCGAATCGATCGCGCCGAGGCCGAAGAGACGCTCGCAAAAGTGCGACAGCGTCTGGCGCCGCCCGAATGCTCTCGGCTCATGCTGGTCATCCGCAAGTGGCACGGCTTCGATCCCGATGTCGCGGCGAGCAATGCCGTGATGTCGACCAAGTTCGATCTGATGCGCGATCTGGATCGCTACGCCGTGGTTGGCGGACCGGGCTGGCTGCGACAGACTGCGCAGGCAATGGGCGCGCTGGTGCGGCCCGACGTGCGCGCCTTCGATCTGGGCAAGCAGGACGAGGCGCTGGCCTGGCTGCGCAACTGAAAGTCCACACGCTTATCGGCAAACCGGGCGCAATGCGCTATGGCCCTTGGAATGAGCGATGGATCACCCGAGAGCGGCACCGACGAATCATCGCCGGCGCTCGCCGATCGGACGTTCAAGGCACTCGAACATCTGCTGCTCATAATCGCCACCGCGATGACGCTGGCCGCGGTCGTTGCCGAAGTGGTGCTGGTGTTCGAGAAGCGCTCGGTCGATCTCGCCGACATTCTGCTGATGTTCCTCTACACCGAAGTGCTGGCGATGATCGCGATCTTCTACACCGGGCGCGGGTCGTTCTTCGTGTTCCCGATCTTTATCGCCATCACCGCGCTCGCCCGGCTGATCGTGCTTCAGGGCAAGGACATGGCGCCGCAGAACGTGCTGTTCGAAGCAGGTGCGATTTTTCTGCTGGCCATCGCGGCGCTCATCATGGGGCGGGTGAAGTCCAACTGACGCCTCAGCGCCGCTCGGCGAAGAAGCCGCGCAGCAGGTCCGCCGCTTCGTCCTCGCCGATTCCCGAATACACTTCGGGGCGGTGCAGGCATTGGTCCTGCTCGAACACGCGGGCGCCGTGTTCGACCGCGCCGCCCTTGGCATCGCTCGCGCCGTAATAGAGCCGTGCGATGCGGGCATGGGCGATGGCGCCGGCGCACATCGCGCAGGGCTCCAGCGTGACCCACAGATCGCAATCGGTCAGCCGCTCTTGCCCCAGCATCGCGGCGGCGCGACGAATCGCGAGGATTTCGGCATGGGCGGTGGGATCGTGATCGGAGCGCGGGCTGTTGTGCGCTTCGGCGATGATCGCCCCGCGATGGACGACGATCGCGCCAATCGGCACTTCGCCCACGGCCGCAGCCTGCCGCGCCAGATCGAGCGCGCGCCGCATGAACAGGCCGGAGGGTCCGGGGCTCATGCGGCGCGCCTCTGTTCGTTGCCGAACTTTACTCGCTGGGTTCAGTGACCGGCTCGCCCTCGGCATCGTCCGGACCGTCGACATCGACAGTCGGCACTTCGACCGTGGTGGTGCCGGTTTCGACTTCCGGTCCTTCGACGTCGAATTCAGGCATATTGCCCTCTTCCACGTTCACTTCGGGCATTTCGCCTTCTTCGGTCTGATCGACATCGCAGGCGACAAGGCCAAAAGCAGCGGCGGCGGTAAGGGTTGCGGAAATAAGCTTCTTCATCATGTCCTCCCGTGCGCCGATAATCGGACGGTTCCGGGGCGGCGCGGTTGCGTGTTAAGTTGAAAACGCGCGAGGCCGCAAGCCTGTTCCGCCTTGACGCGGCAACACTCCACAGCTAAGAGCGCCGCTTTCCGGGACGATCCGAGAGCACTTTGCTGCGCCGCCGCGCACACGCCCTTCGATGTCCCGTCACACGAGACCAGAGACGAGAGATAGCATGTCGCGGATTTGCGAACTGACCGGCAAGGGTCGCCAGGTGGGCCACAATGTGAGCCACGCCAACAACAAGACCAAGCGCGTCTTCCTGCCCAATCTGCAGAACGTGACGCTGCTGAGCGAAAAGCTCGAGCGCGGGTTCAAGTTTCGCGTGTCGACGCACGGCCTGCGGTCGGTCGAGCACAATGGCGGGCTCGATAACTGGCTGCTGAAATCGAGCGACGAGAAGCTCAGCGCCCGCGCGCTCAAGGTGAAGCGCGAGTTGAAGAAGGCCGCCGCTTCGGCCTGAGCATTGCGCCATCAGGGCGCGGTTAAGACGGACCCGCCCGATCATCCGGTTTCCGGCCACGCCAGACGCATCAGCAATGTGCGCTGGAATACCGAGAAATTGTCGTCGGACACGATATAGATCGACCCCGCCGCACTCTCCTGCGAGTCGCTCGGGACGAAGGCGATTCCCTCGAAATTCTCTGAATATGTCGATCCACGCAGCCGCGCGATGATCTCGCCGCTCCACAGATCGTCGCCCGCGATCTCGGCGGGATTGGCAAGCATCACCGCCGCATCGAACCGAACGGGCAACGCATAGCGCACCCGCCGCAGCAGGATCAGCACCCGTCCATCAGGCAGCGCGGTCCCATCGACCGGCGCGAAGCCCGGAAGTGCGTTGAAGCGGAATTGCAGCGCGGCCTGCTCCGCCACCGGATCGCGCGCAAACAACAGGCCAGCATGCGTGCGCGTGCCCCCGGGCGAATCGTGCGCTCCTTCGGCCAGAGCAATAAACCGTCCATCGGCGAGGCGCACAAGCGTCTCCGCACCGCGATTGATGCGCCATTCGCGCATTCCCGTGGGCTTGTAACCGACATGGCGGGAGCCGTTCTGGTTATCGAAATCATCACGAACAACCGAATTGACGTTCTCGTAAGCGCTCCACAGCGTGCCCGTCGCTGGATCGCGGGCCAGCGCCTCCAGATCGAACCAATCGCTGTCGAGATCGAGCTCATCGACGTAGTGCGACAATTCGATCCGCCCGCCGCGAGGCTCTCCGCCCGCAAGCGGCAGGCGCAGCATCCAGCCGCGGTCGGTGGCGAGGATCAAGGCTTCGGAGGCGTCCTGATCGTTCGCTCCCGCATGAACCATCGCCGAGATGCCGCCGAAATCCGGATGGTCGCTATCCAGAACCCACGCACCGGTCACCGGCAAACGCCCCGAGATCCGGTCGCGCTCATCAAGGGGCGTGAGGATGATCGTCGTCGGACCCGGTGGCGGGGTGATCGATTCGCGCAGCCAGGTGCCCGGCGCAAGGCCGAGCGCGAGAACACATATGGTGAGAAAGCGGCCCGGTCGCACGTCGCGCCCCATCCGTTCTCCAGACGCCCACGTCAACGCAGGAATTCAGTCCATCGGCCCGGTCAGCAGCAGCGGATCAAGGCGCGCATCCTTCCACTTGAGGCTCCAGTGCAGATGCGGTCCTGTCGCCCGTCCGCTCGCCCCGACATTGCCGATATGCTGCCCCTGCTCGACCGCCTCGCCTTCCTCCACCACGATCCGCGAGGCGTGCAGGAACGCGCTGTTCAATCCCATGCCGTGATCGATGATGATGAGCCCGCCTTCTAGGCTGAAGCCCGTGCGCGCCAGCACCACCACACCGTCCGCCGGGGCGACGAACGGTGTGCCTGCGCCCGGCGCGATGTCGATGCCCGAGTGGTAGCTTCCCGGTTCGCCGCGATAGATGCGCTGGCGTCCGAACAGGCCCGAAATGCGGCCCTTTACCGGCCAGATGAAGTCCCGCTTCCATCCGCTCGCGCCGGTTTCCTGCGCGCGCGCGGCGACGATTGCCTCCCATTCCGGCTTGCGCTTGCGCCACCACGCCTCGCTCGATCCGCCGCTGCGCTTGGCGACGTTGACCCTTTCGATCTGCCAGTCGCGCGGCGATACTGAGAGGTTTTCCCGCACTATCTCACCCGATCCGAGCGTAGCGGTGAGGGCGATAGTCGCGACGCTGTCGCGGTCGAATGCGGCGAAAAAGCTGCCATCCGCGCCAATATCGAGCGCTTCGTCGCCCAGCGTCGCGCTGACTGTTCCATCCGGTACGGACCCGACCAGAAAACCGCCCTGGGTCAACTCGCCGTCATAGCGCCATTTCGGGCGAGGGGCCGGGGCTGGCGGAGCGGCGGTTGCGGTGCGCACAGGCGCGCTTGCCTGCGAACGCTCCGGCGCGTCTCCCGATGCCGCTTCGCTGCTAGTGCATGCGGCAAGCATCAACGCCGCCATCGCGAGCATACGTCCCATAATCATCGCGCTAGATCTGGCCGAGCAGCCGCTTTGTCGCGATCTCGGCGGAGGCGTAGGCTTCCTGAAGCTCGGCACTCCAATAGCGCAATTCCTCGAGCGGGATGACCTCGCTCGACACCGCGCACAGGACATGCCGCCCGGCGCGCAGAACACGGAAGCTGGAGGGCTGGTAATGGAGCTTGGCGGGCTTATCGCTGGAATTCATCAACATGATGCCAGCCTTTAGCAGGGGTGGCTTATCCGAACAAATCCTCTTGTTGCGGCCCGCCGCGCGGCGATGAGGGCTTGCGAGCGCGTTTCGGCTTGGAGGGCGGCGTGTCGCCCACGCTTACCGCCAGTTCGCCGTCGCTGAATTTGAGATTGAGCGCGGACTCTTGCTCGGCCTGCGCCTTTCCCGTCATCACATCGCCGGATGCCGAGAGCGCCATCGCATAGCCGCGTTCGAGCGGGCGGCTGGGGTGGAGCTGGCTAGCCAGTCGCGCGAGTGCCACCAATCGGTCGCGCGCGTTGGCAAGCGGGCGCTCGACCAAAGCAGGCGTGAGCCGGGTGCGCTCCAGACGCCGCCGCGCTTCGCTCTGTTGGCGGACCAGCAGGCTGGGCGAAAGCCGCGCGGCGACCCCCGCCAATTGCTCGCGGCCCTGCCCGGCGCGCTGGGTAAGGCCGCGCCGCAACCGCTCCGCCGCATCGTCGAGCCGCTGGGTCTGGGCTTGCAGGAGTGTCTCGCCGCTTGGCATCCGACGGGCGCGGGCTTCGAGCCGTTCGCGGCCCAGCTCGACCGGGCGATAGACCGCGCGGCGCTGCCGGGCGGTGAAGTCGGCGAGTGTCGCCGCGATATCCGAGCGCACCGGGACCGCCATCTCGGCTGCTGCGGTAGGGGTGGGCGCGCGGCGATCCGCGGCGTGATCGGCGAGCGTCGTATCGGTTTCGTGCCCCACCGCCGAGATCACCGGAATGGTACATTCAGCGATGGCGCGTATTACCGCTTCCTCGTTAAAGCTCCACAGATCCTCAATCGATCCGCCGCCGCGTGCGACGATTACCACATCGGGCCGCGCGACCCCGCCGCCCGGCTCAAGCCCCGAAAACCCGTGCACAGCCGCCGCCACCTGCTCCGCAGCGCCCTGTCCCTGCACGAGCACCGGCCACACGATCACATGGCTGGGAAAACGATCGGCGAGCCGATGGAGAATGTCGCGGATAACCGATCCGGTTGGCGACGTAACCACGCCGATCGTGCGCGGCAGGAACGGTAGCGCCCGTTTGCGCGTCGCATCGAACAGCCCCTCCGCCGCCAGTCGCGCACGGGTCTTCTCCAGCAGCGCCAGCAGCGCACCCTCGCCCGCAATCTCCAGACTTTCGACCACGATCTGGTATTTCGAACGGCCCGCATAGGTCGTCAGCTTGCCGGTCGCGATCACCTCCAGACCGTCCTCGGGATCGAATGCCAGCCGCCCGGTATTGCCGCGCCACATCACCGCGTCGATGACCGCCTTGTCGTCCTTGAGGCTGCAATACATGTGCCCCGAAGCCGCGCGCTTTACCCCCGACAGTTCGCCGCGCAGGCGCACATGGCCGAAGCGATCCTCGACCGTGCGCTTGAGCGCTGCGGATACTTCGCTGATCGTCAGCGGCTCCGCGTTGTCCCCCGGGGCGGAGCGCGCTACCAGCCCACCCTTGTCGGATGAGACCGTGTCACTGGATGAGGAAGGAACGCGCGCCATGAATGTCCTGTTGCTGGGGTCGGGCGGGCGTGAACATGCGCTGGCGTGGAAGCTGGCGCAATCCCCGAGCCTTGCCAAACTCTACGCCGCCCCCGGAAATCCGGGGATCGCGCAGCATGCCGAATTGGTCGGCGTCGATGCAGGCGATCACGGCGCGGTGCGGCGGTTCTGCCAGCAGCATGAGGTGGCGCTGGTGGTCATCGGTCCCGAAGCGCCGCTGGTCGATGGCCTCGCCGACAGCCTGCGCGCCGCCGACATCGCGGTGTTCGGCCCCTCGCAGGCCGCCGCGCAATTGGAGGGGAGCAAGGGCTTCACCAAGGATCTGTGCGCGCGCGCCGACATCCCGACAGCAGCTTATGTGCGCGCCGGAACGCTGGAGGAGGCGCGCGCGGCCCTCGCCCGGTTCGATGCGCCCTATGTGCTCAAGGCCGATGGGCTTGCGGGCGGCAAGGGCGTGGTCATCACCGAAAGCATCGAACAGGCGGAACTGGCGCTCGCCGACATCTTCGACGGACGGTTCGGGGAGGCGGGTGCCGAACTGGTGATCGAGGAATATCTCGAGGGCGAGGAAGCGAGTTTCTTCGCGCTCACGGACGGCGAAACCATCCTCCCCTTCGGCACGGCGCAGGATCACAAGCGCGTGGGCGAAGGCGATACCGGGCCGAACACCGGCGGCATGGGCGCCTATTCCCCCGCCCCGGTGCTGACGGACGAGTTGCAGACCCGCGTGATGGAAGTGATCATCCGCCCCACGGTCGAGACGATGCGCGCCGACGGGACGCCATACTCGGGCGTGCTCTATGCCGGGCTGATGTTGACGGCGGACGGCCCCAAACTGATCGAATATAATTGCCGCTTCGGCGACCCCGAATGCCAGGTGCTGATGATGCGGCTGAAGAGCGATCTGGTGGCGATCATGGACGCCTGCGCCCGGGGAGATCTGGCCTCCGTCGAAGCCGAGTTTGCGAGCGAGGTCGCGCTGACCGTCGTGCTGGCGGCGAAGGGCTATCCCGGAACGCCGGAAAAAGGCGGCGCGATTGCGCTTGGCGAAGCGCCCGGCGGCGTGATGGTCTTTCATGCGGGGACGGCCACCAGAGGCGGAAACCTGGTCGCAAACGGAGGGCGTGTGCTGAACGTCACCGCAACCGGCGGCTCCGTCACCGAAGCGCAGCGGCTCGCTTACGAGGCGGTCGACGGGATCGACTTCCCCACCGGCTTCTGCCGCCGCGACATCGGCTGGCGCGAGGTCGAGCGGGAGGGAAGAGACCAATAGCGCTTAATGCTTGCGTGCATCGAACGCGCAACATAGCTTTGAGCGATGGGGCAAAAAGAACAACCGCAACACCTTATTCTCAATACCGAAGAGAAGTTCGATGCTTGGAAAGGTAGTATTCCTGCATGGAATTCGTGGGCGACTGCACATCTCGCTGAGGGGTTTACTCCTTTAGACAGCGATCGTGAAGTGGGACTCGTTCTCGTGAATGACGCAGCCATCGCTTTGCATGAACGGGGGCAGGTCAATTGGAATTCGTGGGTAAAGGAAAACCCGGACGCCAAGGTCGAGTTTAACAGTTTTGAGTTCGGCGAGAGGGAAAAATGGAGCTTTGAATATCTAACATTCCCTGATGGGGGTGTGTTGTTTGCTGGTTGCTATTTCAATGCTCATGAGATTAGCTTCAAGAAAGCAAAATTTGGGGTCTATCCCCTTGCCATACGTAAGATGATCTGCTATACAATGGGCTATGACGAAGCCCATCACCACCGCCCAGTTCTTTCGCCAGTTTCCGGATGACGAAACCTGTCTCCAACATCTTTTCGACGTTCGTTTCGGGCAGGGCTTTGAATGCCCGTCCTGTGAGCGCGCATCTAACTGGTATCGCATCAAAGCCGAGCGCGCCTATTCCTGCCAGTGGTGCGGCCACCACCTGCATCCGACCGTAGGCACTCCGTTTGAAAAGACGCGCACGCCGTTGCAGCTTTGGTTCTATGCGATCCACCTGTTCACCACCACGCGCCACGGCGTGTCGGGCAAGGAATTGGAGCGCCAGCTAGGCGTGACCTATAAAACCGCTTGGCGCATGGCGAAGCTGATCCGCGAACACATGGCGGATGTGGACGGCGAAACGCCCATCGGCGGCGAGGGCACGAATGTCGAGATTGATGAAACGCTGGTGGGCGGCGTGAAGCGCGGTAAGCACAACCGTGGCAGCGCCGCTAAGACGGTCGTGGTGGGCGCTCTGGAGCGCGGTGGCGACCTTATTACCGCCGTTGTGCCCAATCAGCGCCGTGCGACCCTAGAGCCGTTCGTGAAGGCCAACGTGCGGATCGGCGGCAATGTCCACACAGACGAACTGCGCTCCTATGCCCGCCTGTCGGATGCTGGTTATCGTCATGCCCGTGTGAACCACGGCGCGATGGAATATGCCTATTTCGACTATCGCCTTGCCGAGACGGTGACGGTGAACGGGATCGAGAACTTCTGGCGGCACCTGAAATGCTCAATCAACGGCACGCATACCAGCGTGAGCGCGAAGCACCTTGCCATCTACGTCAAAGAGTTCGAGTATCGCTTCAATCGTCGCAATCGTCCGGAGACGATGCTTCCGGAGCTTCTTTCAACGTTCCGGCCATTGAACGCAGCGTAGCGTCAAAAAGGCCCTGATCACCCGTTTCGCTTTTGTGTTGAGCAACGAACCTTTCGAGTTCACCTTCTTCAATGGCTTCACGTAACGATTTCATGTAAAAACTCCACAATATCAACTGCCACTGCCTTACCTTCACGGTAGCCAATTCGTCCCAGGACAGCTATTTCAGACCGCCTTTGCGCTGCATCGGTGTAAGGGTTTTCGAGCTCTTCGAAGGCGGGGTCGCGAACCCGCGCCATCAAAAAACCTTCACCGTCAGGACGCTCGATTGATAGGCCATTCGTGTGAAAACGAAACCCCTCGGTGCGCAACGATAGCTCGCTAATCTTCGTCCATTCGACCTTCCCCGCCTCTCGAATTTCCTCGGCCTCTTGCGTGTTTATCGTCACTCGAGGATGAGAGCCGTGGCGAACAGCGCCGACTTGGACCGATGGTCCAACAGGGGCGGCAAATTTTTCCATAGATGGTTGTTGCAATCCAATCGCTTCGCGGAGGATGTTGTGCAGGCTTATCTCTCTTTCATGCGCGCGCGCATCAGAAGCATCTCGCGCAGCCAACTGGTCCCTCTGGATTTCCACCATGCGTTCGATTGCCACTTCAGCGATCTCCTGCTTGCCGGTGAACTTTGCCTTTATTGCTATCCACCATTGCTCCAAGTAGCCGCTCATTATTTCGGCTGCTATCGGCGCTCCAAGCGGCAATAAGGCTGCTGCGCTTTCGTAAACGCCCTGATAGTCCACAGAACCGCGAACGGGTTCTGGCACTTTGACTACCACCGGTGCGCGCTCCCCTCGCCTCGGGAGCCGCCCATGCAAAAAGACCAGTATGCCATCGGAGGTAATGCGATCCGCCCCTTCGAGCGAAATCCCCAACAGACGCATATCGATTATATGGCGATCTGCGTCCCCACCTTCGTAGGTAATCTGTATTGAAGGCTGTTCCATTAGCATTTCCCCACTTATTAAAGTGGATCAACGCTAAGCGGGAACAACTAAGACGGTCAATGAGATGGCGCGGAAACACACCCCGCGCTAGCACATATCAGGAACGGGCACAGCTAGGCCTGCGCCGAACCGTGCGTCATTTGAGTCCAGAATTACCTATGCGAAGGGGATAGACCCCCAAAATTTGGAAAAGGAGAAGCTAACTTTAGCGGCAATAAATTCGGCGACTGCAAAGTTGATTTCAGCGAAGTCGATTTCGGCGGTGACGTGGACTTTTGGGACAATACATACGGCACTGGAGATGTCATCTTCGAGAAAGCAAATTTCTCAGGGAGCCACGTGATTCTTGCCAAACAAAATTTTGGCGACGGTGGTGTCAGCTTCGAGAATGCGGTTTTTGGAGACAAAGGCGCTCATTTCAGTGAGAACAAGTACGGTAAAGGTGGCGTAAGCTTCGTCGAAACCACATTTGGCGGTGGGCGCATCGATTTCTCTAAGAACGTCTTTGCGGAAGGCTCGGTCAACTTCAGCAAAGCAAAATTTGGTGATTGTGATCTATCCTTCGGGGAGACGGATTTTGGAGGCTCCGATCTGCTTTTCGGGCTTTGCGAGTTTGGCACTGGTACCGTCGACTTTCGTAAAGCCAAGTTCGGCAAAGGGAAATTAGACTTCTCTTGGGCGCAGTTTGCGGACACTTACCTTATATTTGAGGATAGCGAGTTCGGTGAAACACATGTTGATTTTTCCAAATCTGAATTTCGGAAACCGGCGCGTTTCGACAAACTAAAGAGCCTGGAGAATGTGACGAGATTCTCGTTCGAAGGTTGCAGTTTTGAAAAACTCTTCACCTTCTCGCACGAGGGGCGAATGGGTTGCCCGCTCGACCTGCGACGCACAAAATTGGCGCACACTCTGGTGGTGCATGATATCGAGTGCGATTATGCGAAGCGTCCGGCACGGTTCCCTTGCCTTCCGCGCACAGCCGCCGATCGTGAAGACTCCCAACGCTTTCGCCGCCTAAAGGAATTGGCAGTCGCCAACCGCAACCACGCCAAGGCGCTCGAATTTCATGCAAAAGAAATCCGCAGCCAGCGCGGCCACACCACCAACTTGCTGCAGGACACGCTGCAGTTCTTCTATTGGGTTCTGAGCGATTACGGCAAATCAGTGATGCGCCCGTTTTGCTGGATTTTGGCAAGCGCCGTAACCTTCGCCGCCTTGTTCTGGCACCTGCGCGATCCATCGCTTGCCGACGACCGCAATTTCCTGACCGCGCTGACGTATTCTTTCAGCAACATGCTCGCCTTTGTCCCCACGGGCCGCACCGCCAAGCAACAAGGCGAGGAGCTGTTGTTCGGGGAAACTGTCCCCGACCTCATGCTTTTTCTGGGAGGGGGTCAGACCATCCTGTCGGTCATCCTCCTCTTCCTCCTCGGCCTCGGCCTGCGCAACATGTTCCGGGTGTAATTTTGATCTCGATCAGGGACAGAGCGCGGAAGACAATGCTATGGAGCAACCATGACACAATACAGTCTCACGCCCCTCGCCCTGATCGTTCCGGCGCTCGCCGCCGTTCCGCTCGCCGGGTGCCAGACCGCGCAGGCCCCGCCGCAGCCTGATCCGCCCGCTTTCGTCGAGGCGGCGTGCGGCGGGTGCCATGCGGTCGAGCCACCCTTCCTCTCGCCCAATCCCGAATCGCCCAGCTTCGCCGCGATCGCCAACCGCGAGGGGCTGAGTGAGGACACGCTCGCAGACTGGCTGGCCGATGCGCACAATTATCCCGAGATGATGGATTTCGATCTGACCCGCGAGCAGGTGGACGAGATCGCGGCGTACATGATCACGCTGCGCCGCGAGGGCTACACGCCCGACAGCTGAGTTTCCTACAGAGCGCCCGGAAGCTAGGAACCGCGCCGTTCTTTCTCATCGGCGGCAGTCCATTCGCACCCCGATCGCGCGCGAAAACGTGTTGGACAAGTGTCAGGTTGTCGGTTTGAAACGCAAGTCCTTGAAATAAAGAGCGGAAGCTTCAAAAATCACGCCTGACACGGTGTCCGATGTGTCAAATAAAATAGGATTTGCGAGACTTGGCCTCAGCCGGTCTCAGCCCAGCTTTTCATCCATCAGCCCGCGCATGTCGGCCTCTGGACGCGGGCCGTAATGCGAGATCACTTCCGCCGCCGCGATCGCCCCGCGCTTGAGGCAGCGTTCGAGCGATTCGCCCCGCGCATGACCGGCGAGAAACCCGGCGGCGAACTGGTCGCCCGCGCCGGTCGTATCGACCACGCGGTCAATCGGTTCGGCGTGGACCTGCGCCCGCTCCCCGCCCGCTGCTGCGACCGCGCCCTTTTCGCTGCGGGTCGCGACCAGCACCGGGACTTTGCCCGCAATCGCCTCGAACCCGGCGTCGAAATCGTCCTTGCCCGTCAGCGTCGCAAGCTCGCTTTCGTTGACGAACAGGATGTCGATCAGGCCTTCATCGATCATCTCGTGAAAATCGCCCCTGTGGCGCTCGATCACGAAGCTTTCGCTGGCGGTAAAGGCGACCTTGCGCCCGGCGGCCCGCGCCACTTCGATCGCCCGGCGCATCGCGCTGCGCGGCTCCTCGGGATCCCACAGATACCCTTCGAGATAAAGAATCGCGCCGCTCGCGATCAGATCCTCGTCCAGCGCGGAGGCGGGGAGATACTGGCCCGCGCCAAGAAACGTGTTCATCGTGCGCTCGCCATCGGGGGTGACGAAGATCAGCACGCGGCCGGTCGCAGGATCGCCATCGCGCGCTTCGGTGTCGAAATCGATGCCGGTTGCGCGCATGTCGTGGCGGAAGACCTTGCCGAGCTGGTCGTCCGCAACCTGCCCGATAAAGGCGCACTGCAGGCCGAGCGTCGAAATCCCGGCAAGAGTGTTGGCCGCCGATCCGCCCGACACCTCACGCGCCGGTGGCATGGCGGCGTAAAGCTCGTCAGCGCGGTCCTCATCCACCAGCGTCATGCCGCCGCGATTGAGCTGAAGTTCGTCGATCAGCTCCTCTTCGCAAGAGGCAATCACGTCGACCACGGCGTTGCCGATGGCGATGACGTCGTAGCGGGGTTCGGTTGATGTTTCGGCCAAGATTGTTGTCCTGTAGGGTTTGTGAATGAGTTGCTTGCCAAGCGCCTAGCCCGCCGCGCGAAAGAGGCCAAGCGGGCATTTGCCGCGATTGACTTGGTCAAGCTGCCGCCGCATTCGGACCGTTCCATGAACGCTGTGATTGCATCCCTAGCCAAGGCCGTCGGTCAGCTCACAGACCGCGCGGTGTGGCGCGTGGTGCTGAAGTCGGTGGGCGTGACACTGCTGGTCTTCGTGGGGCTTGGCGCAGGCCTTTGGTGGGCGCTCGACTGGGCGCTTGCAGTCACGTTGGCCTCAATCCTGCCCGCCGGCTATCGCGAAACGGCGGCGGTGCTTCTTGCGGTGTTCGTCTGGATCATCTCCTTCTGGTTGCTGTTCCGGGTGGTCGCGCTGGCGGTGCTGCAGTTCTTCGCCGACGAAATCGTCGCGGCGGTCGAGCAGCGGCATTACCCGCAGGCCGCGCAAACCGCCCGGCCGCTTCCCCTGCGCCGCGATATCGCCAATTCGCTGCGCGGCGTGGTGCGGGCGCTGGCGGCGAACGCACTGGCGCTGCCGGTTGCGCTGGCGCTGATCGTGACGGGCGTGGGACCGGCGCTGGTGTTCCTTGCGGTCAATGCCTGGCTGCTGGGGCGCGAGCTGACCGACATGGCGTGGCTGCGTCATTGCAAGCCGGCCGAGCGCGCGAACCCCGTGCCGCGCGGTGAACGCGTGATGCTGGGCGCGGCGATTGCTGGGGCGATGCTGGTGCCGTTCGCGAACCTGCTTGCCCCGATCGTTGGTGCGGCGGCAGGCACGCATCTGGCGCATCACGCGATGGCACGCAGCGCCGCGAAGGCGATTGCGCATGCATAAGGTCATTCCCGCTCTCCTCGCACTCGCGCTCGTATCGGGCTGCATTGCGCCGTCCAACCCGCCTCCATCTGCGCGCGCTTCGGCTCCGGCAGCAGCGACACCGGCGTTTCGCCCCGCTCCGCCCGTGCGGACCACGGGCATCGAAGGCGTGGTTGGCCAGCAGGCCCGCACGCTCCTGTCGCGCTTTGGCGAGCCGCGGATCGACATGGCAGAAGGCGATGCGCGAAAGCTGCAATTCGCCTCGGCCCGCTGCGTGCTCGACGTGTTTCTCTATCCCCGCGAACGCGGGGGCGAGCCGGTCGCCTCTCATGTCGAAGCACGCGAACGCGGGAGCGGGCAACAGATCGATCGCGCGGCCTGCCTCGCCGATATCGCTCGCGAAAGGGCCGCACGGTAACGCGCTCTTAAGCACATTCGTGCGATGGCCCTTGTTAAATCAAGAGGGGCTCATCACGCCATGACCACGCATTTCACCGAACTCGCCCAGCGCGCGGCCGCCGACGGGCAAGTCACCTCGCAGGAAGTCCTCGCGCTGCGCCGCGAAGGCTGGGGCGATGGCATTATTACTCGCGAGGAGGCCGAGGCGCTGTTCGCCGTCAACAATGCGCTCGACACCAGTGATTCGGAATGGAGCGACTTCTTTGTCGAGGCGGTCGGCGAATTCGTCCTCAACGGCACCGAGCCGCGTCGGCAATGCAGTCTGGAAGAAGCCGAATGGCTGATGGCGCAGGTCGACCATGACGGCGTGGTCGAAAGCGAAGTGGAACTCGAAACGCTGGTGCGAGTGGTCGAACGGGCGGAGAACGTGCCAGATCGGCTCAAGACATACATCATCGACCAGGTCGAGCGCGAAGTGCTTTCCGGCACCGGCCCGACCCGCTGCGGCGGCGAACTTTCGGCAACCCATATCAGCAGCGCCGAATGCCGGATCCTGCGCCGCGTCATCTTCGCCGCCGGTGGATGCGCGCCTACCGCCGTGAGCCGGTTCGAAGCGGAAATGCTGTTCCGCCTGAAAGACGAAACTCTGGCCGAGGAAAACGCCCCCGAATGGGACGAGCTGTTCCTCGATGGCGTCAGCAATTATCTGAAAAGCTTCGCGTTCCAGAACGCGCAGCTCGACCACGATCGCGCGCGCGAATTGCAGGCTTTTGTGGCGGATAACGAGGCGAATGTCGGGCGCGTCATGCGCCGGATGGTACGCGACATGCCGCAAGCGGCCAACCATTTCGGCAAGGTGTTCGGCAAGCGTGACGCGGGGCCAACAATTGCCGAGCAGGCCGCGGCGGGTGCCGTGGTCACCGATAACGAGCGCGAGTGGCTCGACCGGATGATCGACGCCGATGGCGAAGTCGACGATCTTGAACGCCGCCTGCTTTCGCGAATTACTGAAGCGGGCGAATAGCCTCGGGCTCCTCGAGCGCGGCAAAACCGGTTCGTGCAAGTGCACGCCAGCGGCGCTGGCGGTGCGCGTAGAAGATGCGGGCGAACGCCGCGACGATCGGCGTGCGCCACCCGGCATCCACGCTTAAGCGGTCGGTATAACGAGTCGTGTCATCGGGATTGGGACGAATCTCAATCCGATGGTCCCAACGCCGAATGAGCGGCGAGTAGCCGTTGTCGCGCAGATAGTGGACGTCGTAATCGGCGGAGGGAAACTGGATCACGATCGCCTGCCAACCAAGCGGAATAGCGCCGAACAACAGCATCGAGGCGCGATACTCGCCTTTTTGCCACGTCGCCGGAAAAGCGTGATCGTGCGGGACGAATCGGATCAATGGCGCGGCCACGTGATGAAGCAATTCGGAGGTCTGGACGCGCGCCCACGCTTCCTGCGGCGAGCAGTCGAGATCGGTGGAAAGCACGATCGTCTTCGCCATCGGATCACTCAGACCATAAAGCTCTCACCGCAGCCGCATGCGCCTTTCGCATTCGGGTTTTCGAATACGAAACCGGCAGTGAAATCATCCTCACGCCAGTCCATGGTCGATCCAACGAGGTAGAGCACGCTGGCGCCGTCGATGTAGAAGGTGCCGCCGGGCGTTTCGATCTTCTCGTCGAACTTCGCTTCCTCTGTGACGTAATCGACCGAATAGGCGAGGCCCGAACAGCCCCGGCGCGGGGTCGAAAGCTTGACGCCGATCGCGTCGTCGGGCGCCTGGCTCATCAAATGAGCGATGCGCGCTTCGGCGCCGGGTGTCAGCTCGACGGCGGCCTTGGGGGCGGGGCGGGTCTTGGTGTCGGTGGTCATCACAGCATCCCCAATTCGAGGCGCGCTTCGTCGCTCATCTTTTCCGGGCTCCAGGGCGGTTCGAAGGTGAGGATCACCTCGGCATCGCGAATGCCCGGGACGGATGCGGCGCGCAGCTCGACCTCGCCCGGCATGGTTTCGGCGACCGGACAATGCGGCGTCGTCAGTGTCATGGTAACGGTCGCATCGGCTTCGTCATCGACTTCGACGCCGTAGATCAGGCCGAGATCGTAGATGTTGACCGGAATTTCCGGGTCGTAGATTTCCTTCAGCGCATCGACGACGGCAGCCTGCAGATCGCTGCCCGCGCCGCCGGGGCCAGTTTCCGCTGACTTGGCGGCGAGAAAGCCTTCGAGATAGTCGCGTTGCCGCGGCTGCGCTGGTCCGGCTTCATCGGGATCGACGGCGTCCGCGACGCGGGCGCGCGGCGGCTTTTCCGCGATGACATTTTCGTTCGGGGCGGGGGCGGCGACGAATTCGCGTTCTTCGCTGGGCTTGTTCATGGCCTACTCCTTTCCAAAGATGCGGCGGGTGCGGGCGATGCCTTCGATCAGGGCATCGACATCCGCGTCGCTTGAATACAGGCCGAAACTGGCCCGCGCGGTGGCCGGGACACCGAGATAGTCCATCAGCGGCTGGGCGCAATGATGCCCGGCGCGGATCGCGACATTGGCCTCGTCGAGGATCGTGCCGAGATCGTGCGGGTGGATCCCGTCGATGGCGAAACTGACGATCCCGGCGCTTTCGTCAGGTCCGAACACGGTAACATCGTTCATCGCGACGAGTTCGCGGCGCAGGCGGGCGACCAGAGCAGCCTCGCGCTGATGGATCGTATCGAGCCCGATCTCGGTAACGTAGTCGGCAGCGGCAGCGAACGCGACCGCTTCGGTGATCGCGGGCGTGCCGGCTTCGAAGCGCTGCGGCGGCGGGGCGTAGGTCGTACCCTCGAATGTGACGCGATCGATCATCGCGCCGCCGCCTTCCCATGGCGGCATGTTTTGGAGGATATCGCTGCGGGCCCAAAGCGCCCCGATAGCCGTCGGGCCATAGAGCTTGTGCGCGCTGAACACGTAGAAATCGCAGCCGAGCGCCGTGACATCGACCGGCATATGCGGGGCCGACTGGCACCCGTCGAGCAGCAGTTTCGCGCCGACCTTATGCGCCATTGTCGCGGCCCGCGGCGCGTCGAGCACGCTGCCCAGCACATTGGAAACATGGCACAAAGCGACCAGCTTGTGCCGCTCGGTCAGCATATCTTCCGCCGCATCGAGGTCGATCCGGTGATCGTCGGTGAGGGGCACCACATCGATCTCGGCCCCGGTTTCGCGAGCGATCATCTGCCAGGGCACGATGTTCGAATGATGCTCAAGCTGCGAGAGCAGGATCCGGTCGCCAGGTTGCAGGTTCGCCCGGCCCCAGCTGTTCGCGACGAGATTGATCGCTTCGGTCGCGCCTCTGGCGAAGACCACCTCGTCCTCATGCCCCCCGAGAAACTGCGCAATCCGGCGCCGCGCCCCTTCATAGGCAAGCGTCATCTCGGCCGAGCGGGCGTACACGCCGCGATGGACGGTGGCATAATCCTCGCCCAGCGCGCGGGACATGGCGTCGATCACCGGGCGCGGCTTCTGCGCGGTCGCGGCGGTGTCGAGATAGTGCCACGGGGCGCCGTCGCGAGTGACGAGGCCGGGGAAATCAGCGCGCAGGTCGCGGTCGATGGTTGCAGGCGCGTTCACAGCTTCGATCCTTCCAGAGCGGCGAGCGCAGCGTCGAGCAGCCGTTCATGCTCCGCCTCATCGCCAAGTTCGACGAACGCATCGCCGATGAAGGCCTGCACCAGAAGACGCTTCGCACGCTCAGGCGGCAGGCCGCGCGCGGCCATGTAATAGCGCGCCGTCTCGTCAAGCTGGCCGACCGTCGCGCCGTGTGCGCACTTCACGTCATCGGCATAGATTTCGAGCTGCGGGACGGCGTTGGCGCTTGCCCCTGCTTCGAGCAGCAGGCCCTTGAAATCCTGCGCCGCATCGGTCTGCTGCGCATGACGCGCGACCTTGATCTCGCCGAGGAAATTGCCCGCAGCCGTGTCCCAATGGACGGCGCGCACGATCTGGTTGCTGGTCCCGCCCGGCTCTGCATGGGTGGTGGTGGTAACGAATTCGCGCACCGCTTCGCCGCCGCCAATGGTGACGCCGCCGAACTCGAAATGCGCGCCCTTGCCGAGCGAGATTTCGATCTCGACCCGTGCCGACGCCGCGCCCGCATTGGTCACGAACAGTTCCGCCCGCGCGCCTTCGCCCAGCGTGAGGCGAATCCGATGCAGCTCGGGCGAATCGCCGCCGACGATCATGGCATGGCGGCGTGTCTCGCCGGGAGAGAGCGTTACGTCTTCCCATGTGTCGAGCGCATCCGTCCCGATAGCCTCGAGCGCGTCGATATCGGCATAGCGCCATGCTTCGTCACGGCGGGTCGGAAGGGTTTCGGTATCAAGCATCCGCCATCACCGCGTCGTAGCCCTCTGCCTCCAGCCGCATGGCAAGTTCCGGCCCGCCTGTCTGGACGATCCGGCCATCGGCGAGGACGCTTACCCGGTCGGGCTTCACCACGTCGAGCAGGCGCTGATAATGGGTGATGAGCAGGACGCCCTTTTCGGGTGAGCGCATGATCGCATTGATCCCCTCACCCACCACGCGCAGCGCGTCGATATCGAGGCCGCTATCGGTTTCATCGAGCACGGCGAAGGCGGGGTCGAGAATGCCCATCTGCACCATCTCCGCGCGCTTCTTCTCGCCGCCGGAAAAGCCGACATTCACCTGCCGCTTGAGCATTTCCATATCGAGCTTGAGCAGCCCGGCTTTTTCCTTTGCAAGCTTCAGGAATTCGCCGCCGGTCAGCGGATCTTGCCCACGATATTTGCGCTGCGCGTTGAGCGCCTCGCGCAGGAACTGGACGTTGGAGACGCCGGGGATCTCGACCGGATACTGAAAGCCGAGAAACAGTCCGCTTCCGGCGCGCTCATGCGGGTCGAGCGCGAAGAGATCGTCGCCCTTGAAGCTGACGCTGCCACCGGTGACTTCGTAGCCGGGCTTGCCGCCCAGTACGTGCGCAAGGGTCGACTTGCCCGCGCCGTTCGGCCCCATGATGGCGTGGATTTCTCCCGCCGGGACTTCAAGGCTCAGCCCTTTCAGGATTTCGGTGCCGCCGATTTCGGCGTGGAGGTTTTCAATTTTCAGCATTGTCAGGCTTTCTGCGATTGGGTCGCGAATAATTCTGGTTCGGGTTGGCCTCCCGGTGGGCGCGCGCGGCCTCTTTCCTGTCCGCGATCCGCATGCGCATTCCGGCGGTGATGCGTTCGAGCACAGCGTCCATGTTTTCGAGGATGTCCACCGCGCGCAGGCGCATCACGCGGATACCGACCGCCTCGAGGCTCTTGTCGCGGCGTTTGGCGATGGCGTCATCCTGGTCCGGCTCATCGATGATGATCGCCATGCCGAGATTGTGACAATTGAAGTCGACGATCGCGGAGCCGACCACGGCAAAGCGCTTGAAGGTGTAGCGGCCAAGGTCTGCCTTCGCGAACCGCGCGGCCAGCGCCTTGTGCGCAGGCGAAGCAAACCGCCGCATCTCGCGCGCACGATCGTGCAACTCGTCGAGCCGCTTGTCCGAAATCTTCCACCCGCGGCCCTTCTTGTTGAGGGTGGGGGCGGCGTCATCCTGCTCGGACGGCAGCTTGAGCGCGAGTTTCTTGCGTTCAGTCATTGATCGCCTCCGGACCCATGTGCTTCAGCGTGCGCGGGTGAAACCCTTCCGACATGCGCCGGTTGTTCTCGCCGAACCAGGTACACATGATGTTGTCAGCGTAGGTCGCCTGCTGAACGGTCATCAGAGGACCGCCCGACTTGAGGCGCACCACGTCGCCGACCGTGAATTTGGGTTCGGTCATGGCTTCGTGTACTCAGTGTAACGACAGCTTAGTTTGGAACTCGACAGGACTCTTGTCTGCATCCCAATTCGGCTGGCGGGAGTCAGGTCTTCACGTTGATAGAGACGGAGCCAGAAGGTCTCTGCGGCGATCTTGCACGCCCGTTCCAAATCTCCGCAAGCCAATTGAATGCGCTGAGAAGTGGGATGGTACATCCCTGGGCGTATGCCGCGCTCAGCATTCTCGGAGCAGAAGATCATGGCCCGTTTTTCGGCTTGATAGCTCTCCAAAGCGTATCTGCATTCCTCCGGTACATAAGATTCTGCACATCTATCGATAGGTTGAGAAGAGGTTGCTTGTAGGCCAATGACCGACAAAAAAAGTGCGATCATCATTCGACCGAACCCTCCGGCGAAATCGCCAGCAGCTTCTGCCCTTCAACGGCGAAACCATGTTCGTCACCCTGAACTTGTTTCAGGGTCCATTCTTCCTCATGCACCGCCGGTGCGGGCTGCGGGATGGATGCTGAAACGAGTTCAGCATGACGGTTGTGGTTGGGAGCGTATCCAGTCACCCCACACTCCCCTCAAGCGAAATCGCCAGCAGCTTCTGCGCTTCCACCGCGAACTCCATGGGCAGCTCTTTCAGCACGTCCTTGGCGAAGCCATTGACGATCAGGGCGACCGCCTCTTCCTCGTCCAGCCCGCGTTGCTGGGCGTAGAACATCTGGTCGTCGCTGATCTTGCTCGTGGTCGCCTCGTGCTCGATCTGCGCGCCAGGGTTCTTGACCTCGATATAGGGCACGGTGTGCGCGCCGCATTCATCGCCGAGCAGCAGCGAGTCGCACTGGGTAAAGTTGCGCACGCCGTCGGCTTTCGGACCCACGCGCACGAGGCCGCGATAGGTGTTGTTCGACTTGCCCGCACTGATGCCCTTGGAAATGATGGTGGAGCGCGAACCGGCGCCATTGTGAACCATCTTGGTTCCCGTATCGGCCTGCTGGTGGTTGTTCGTAACCGCAACGGAGTAAAATTCGCCGACCGAATCCTTTCCGTTGAGCACGCAGGAGGGATACTTCCACGTCACCGCGCTGCCGGTTTCGACCTGGGTCCAGCTGATCTTCGAGCGGTCGCCTTGGCAAAGCCCGCGCTTGGTGACGAAATTGTAGATCCCGCCCACGCCCTCGGAATTGCCGGGATACCAGTTCTGCACGGTCGAATACTTGATCTCGGCATCTTCCATCGCGACCAGTTCGACCACGGCGGCATGCAGCTGGTTCTCATCGCGCATCGGCGCGGTGCAGCCTTCGAGATAGCTGACGTAGGAGCCTTTCTCGGCGATGATCAGCGTGCGTTCGAACTGGCCGGTGTTCTCGGCGTTGATGCGGAAATAGGTGCTGAGCTCCATCGGGCAATGCACGCCTTCGGGCACGTAGACGAAGGTGCCATCGGAGAAGACCGCGCAATTGAGCGCCGCAAAGTAATTGTCACGCTGCGGGACGACCTTGCCAAGCCATTTGCGGACAAGCTCGGGATGCTCCTTGATCGCCTCGGAGATCGAAAGGAAGATGACGCCCGCCTTCTTCAGCTCTTCGCGGAAGGTGGTCGCGACGCTGACGCTGTCGAACACGGCATCGACGGCGACCTTGCGCGCGCCCTTCACCCCGGCGAGCACTTCCTGCTCCGCCACGGGAATGCCGAGCTTGTCGTAGACCGACTTGATCTCGGGATCGAGTTCGTCGAGCGAATCGAGCTGCGGCTTCTTCTTCGGCGCGGCGAAGTAATAGGCGTCCTGATAATCGATCGGGGGAAAGCCGACCTTGGCCCAGTTCGGCTCGGGCAGATCCTGCCACATGCGGAAGGCTTTAAGCCGCCAGTCGAGCATCCATTCCGGCTCGCCCTTCTTGGCGCTGATGAAGCGGACGGTGTCCTCATTCAGGCCCTTCTCGCCATACTCGGTCTCGATGTCCGAGGACCAGCCATGCTCGTATTCGGCAGCCTTTGCGGCCGCGTCCTTGGCGTCCTGGTCTATTTCAGGCTGATCCTGTTCGGGTGTCTTGAGGTCGAGTTGGTCGGTCATGCCGCGTGCTCTTCTATCGCAGGAGGAGAAAGGGGTGGGGTCGGGGCGCGAAGCTGGTCGAGCGAGATGTCGGCCAGTGCCCCGCGCAGGGCCGCATTGATGATCGGCCAATGCGGCTTCATCGTGCAACCGTCTTCGAAATCGCATGCCGCGTGATCGACGCAGGTGGTGAGCGCGATCGGCCCCTCCACCGCCTCGACGATATCGGCAACGGTAATCGCCGCCGCCGGACGCGCGAGCTGCAAGCCACCATGCGCCCCGCGAACCGAGCGCAGCAGGCCCGCGGCGGTGAGTTTGCTGACCAGTTTCTGCACGGTCGGACGTGGCAGGCCTGTCTCATCCGACAGCTCGCCAGCGCTCGTGCGTATGCCGCCGCAATGCGAGGCGGCGGCCTGCATCGTGATGACGGCATAGTCGGCGAGGTTGGACAGGCGCATTACAATCTCAAATCGGAGTGAATCGTTCCGATTTACAATTAAGACGAATCCGGTCCGATTTCAACGGCGAATGGCCTGTTGCGAGTCGTTAGCGCCCTGCCCGGGCGAGGTCGCGGCACGGTGAACGGCGGCTTGGCCCCTTTCAGCCCCCGCTCTGTACCCCCTCGACCCACGCCATCACGTTCTCTTCCATGATCGAAAGCGGCACCGGTCCACTGGTCAGGATCGCATCGTGGAAGCCGCGAATATCGAAATCCTCGCCCAGTTCGGCGCGCGCCATTTCGCGCAATTCCATGATCTTGAGCTTGCCGATCATGTAGGCCGTCGCCTGGCCGGGATAGACGATGTAACGCTCGATCGCCTTGACGATGTCGCCCTGCGGATTTGGCGTGTTTTGCTGAAGGTATTCAATAGCTTCTTCCCGGCTCCAGCGTTTGTGATGCAGCCCGGTATCGACCACCAGCCGCGCCGCGCGCCACAGCTCCATGCCGAGGCGTCCGAAATCGGAATAAGGATCGGTGTAGAAGCCCATCTCCTTCGGAAGCTCCTCCGAATAAAGGCCCCAGCCTTCGGAATAGGCGGTGACCCCTCCAAAGCGGCGGAAGGCGGGCAAGTCGCCCAGCTGAGTCTGGATCGAGAGCTGCAAATGGTGGCCCGGCAGCGCCTCGTGATAGGCGAGCGCTTCAAGCTCGTTCTTGCTCATGTCCTTAAGATTGTAGAGGTTTACGTAGTAGGTGCCGGGTCGCGATCCGTCCGGTGCGGGGCGCTGGTAGAAGGCCTTGCCCGCGCTCTGTTCGCGGAACGCCTCGACCGGTTTGATGACCATCGGATCGGTCGGCAACACGCCGAAATATTCGGGAAGCCGCTGCTCGATCGCGTCGATCTTTGCCTGCGCATCAGCGAGATAGGCCTCGCGCGTGTCGTAGAAGAAGCGGTCGTCGGTGCGGGTGAATTCGAAGAAATCTTGCAGATCGCCTTCGAACCCGACCTGCTCCATGATCGCGCGCATTTCGCCCTGAATGCGTTCGACCTGCTCCAAACCGATCTGATGAATCTGATCCGCGGTGAGGTCGGTCGTGGTGTAATTGGCGAGCAGCGCAGCGTAATACTTGTCGCCGTCCGGAAGGCGCCAGATGCCGTCATCCGTGGGTGCAATCTCCTGCTGGCGCTGCATTTCGGCCAGGAGGCGTTGGTAGGCGGGCTGCGCGCTTCCGGCCCATGCGAGAACGGCTTCGCCTTTCAGCCCCTCTTTGGTTTCCTGATTAATCTCGAGCGCATCGACCTTGTCGGCAAAATCTTCGAGAACCGCATTATCCTCGCCTGCATTCAGCAGGTTCTCGATGTCCGAGATGACGCGGGGGTAGACCCAGTCGGGCGGCATGATGCCGCGGTCAGCCCGCTCGCGCGACTGCGCAGTCAGCGTATCGACGACCGGACCCATTCCCTGGATCCGAGAAACGTAGGCCTGCGCCTGCTCGGCATCGGAGACGCGGTGGATGTTGATAAGAAAGGCGGGAAGCTGGCTTTGCGCGCCACGCATCTGGTCGAAGATGTAATCGTATTCGCGATAGGGCCACAGGGAGGCACGTCGCTCGGCCAGTGCGTCGAACAGCCGGTAGGACAGATTGTCCTGCTCGGGCAGGGCCGCCGCATCGAACTGCTCCTGCATCGAACGCGCGGCATCTTGAAGGAGTTCATAACGAGCGCGTTCGGCGTCGTCGGAAACATCGTCCCAGCGTCCGTAATCCTCATCACGAATGCCGCGATAGGCCTTGCTGATCGGCGACATTTCCAGGCTCGCCTGATCGTAGGCGGCGAACAGCGCATCGAGCGCGACCGGCGTCGGCTCACTCACTTCGACGGGAGGCGGTTCGGTCCCCGCTGAAGTCACGCAGCCCGCAAGAGCCAGCGCGGCGACGGAAATCGGGAGGGTTCGGGCGATATGTGTTTTGAGATCCAGCATGGCTCGCCCTTATCCGACGTCGTGTCCGTCGGCAACGGCGCGGCCCGGTTCAGCCGTCAAGCTCGCGAAGGTTCTTGGGCTGGATCATCTCGGCGAGAAAAGGGCTGTCCTTGTCGGCGAGGCGGGCCGGTGTGCGGCCGACGAACCGCGTGATCTCGCGGATCATGTGCGACTGATCGAAGAATGCATCGCCCAACTCCGCTTCGAACTCGGGCGTGAGTGATGGGAAGGACAGGAGCGCGGCTGCGCGCAGCGCGCGGTATTTTCGCGCCAGAGCCTGCGGCGAGAGGCCGAAATAGCGTTCGGTCAGGCGCTGCACCTGTCGCTCGGAATAGGCAGCATGCGCGACCAGATCGGCCACTTCGGGGTTGAGCGAGGCACCGAGCCAGGCATTCACCACCTTGATGAACTCGGCATGCCGGCGGTTCACGGGGCTGGCATTGCGTCCGACAAAAGCACCGATTTCAGCGGCGCACTCACGCCCGGTCAGCGCGCCTTCGCGATAGGCGTGGTTGAGGCGATCGCCCAATTCCTCCACGCCCGGTCCCAAAATCTCGCGCGCCGGTCGCAAGCGATCTCCGTGCTCGCCTGCATGGAGGCCGGTCAGAGCGGCCCAGCCAAGCGGCGACAGGGCCGCGCCAATCGCGTGAAATGGTCCTTCGACGATGATCGGACTGGCCTGCGAAAGCGGCGTCAGCACCGCGACCGGCGGGTTGGGATCGCGGCGACCGTCCTGAAAATGCATTTCTCCTTTGCCATAGGGAAAAAGCGAAAGATGGCCGATCGAGGCGGGCTGCACATCACGAATCAGCGCCTCATCACAGCGGAAATAATAGAGGGTGGTGATGAAGTCGCTGATATCGGCGGGTGGCGCGATGTAATCGATCTCGAACAGCGAAGCCGCAGTCAGGTCGAGCGCCAGAGGGGCATCGCCCGCGTCCTTGGCCGCCTGCCAGGTGTCCAGATGATCGATCATCGCCCCCGCTTCAAAAACATCCGTCAGGCAGCTTTAGCTAACCATAAGGCGCGCTGCGTGAAACAAAAAAAGGGCGGCCCACGGATGAGCCGCCCATTTAAGTTGAGGAACTCTTTGCATTGCTGCTCCGAGCCCTTCGGGTCGCAAAAATGTGTCTAAAGGCACTCTTCTTCGCAGGATTGTATGCAAACGACATTCTAACAGCATATCGGGCGGATAGTGGCTCTCGACACCTGGGCCAGTGCTGGCCTAGCAGCGGAGCATGCCGATCCGCGAGACACTGACCGACAAAACCGCGTTCGACGCGATTCGTCCCGCGCTCTTCGCGCTCGATCCGGAACGCGGCCACCGGCTCGCGATTACCGCGCTAAAGGCGCTTCCAATCGGCAAGCCGCAACCGCCTTCGCGCGCGCTGCGAATCGATGTTGCGGGGCTTTCCTTTCCCAACCCGGTCGGCGTGGCGGCGGGGTTCGATAAGGATGCCGAAGTGCCCGATGCGCTGCTTGGTCTGGGCTTCGGCTTTACCGAGGTCGGCTCGATCACTCCGCTGACGCAGGCCGGCAACGCGAAGCCGCGGTTGTTCCGGCTGGTCGAGGACGAGGCCGTCATCAATCGCATGGGATTCAACAATGCCGGAGCTGCGCGCGCGAGGGTGCGGCTGCGCAAGCGGGCGGCACGGGGCGGGATCGTCGGCGTAAATATCGGCGCTAACAAGGATTCGGACGATCGAATCGCCGATTACGCAGTGATGGCCGAGTTGATGGCGCCATTCGCAAGCTATCTTGCGGTGAATGTGTCAAGCCCGAACACGCCCGGATTGCGCGCCTTGCAGGATGAAGGCGCATTGCGCGGCCTGATCGACGCGGTGATCGCGGCGCGCGAGGATGCGAAGCTAGACAATCCGCCGCCGATCTTCCTGAAAGTCGCCCCCGACCTGGAACCCGCCGACATCGACGCGATCGCGCGACTCGCGCTTGACCGCAAGCTTGGGGCGCTGATCGTATCGAACACCACGATTTCGCGTCCCAGCCTGCAATCGCGCCACGCGAACGAATCAGGCGGCCTGTCCGGCGCTCCGCTACGTGCGCTGGCGCTGGAGCGCCTGCGCGATTTTCGCAAGGCGACCGGCGGCGCGATCCCGCTCGTCGGCGTGGGCGGTATCGCGAATGCCGAGGATGCATGGGAGAGGATCAGGGCGGGCGCCAGCCTCGTCCAGCTGTATTCGGCGCTGGTCTATCGCGGCCCGACGCTCGGCGCTCATATCGCACGAGGCATCGAGCGGCTGATGAAGCGTGATGGCTTCACCACCATTGCCGAGGCGGTGGGAAGCGAATAGCGGTTCGCGGCATGAACAGGTTTGCACTGCTGCTCGCTCCCGTCGCGCTGGCTCTTTCGGGCTGCGTTACCCCCGACATTACCGACGGCTCACCGTTCCGGGACAGCGCCCCCACAGGCGCGGTCAGCACCGCCGATCCACGCGCCAGCGCCGCGGGCGAAGCGATCCTGGCCCAGGGCGGATCAGCCACCGATGCGGCAATCGCGATCATGCTCGCGCTCACGGTGGTGGAGCCGCAGAGCTCGGGTATCGGCGGCGGCGGGTTCATGTTGCGCGCAGGCGATGGCGGGATCGAAAGCTTCGACGGACGCGAGACCGCTCCCGCAGCGGCCACGCCGGAGCGTTTCCTGGACGAGAACGGGGAGCGCCTCGACTATGAGCAGCGCGTCCTGTCCGGCCTCAGTGTGGGCGTACCGGGCAATGTCGCGCTCGCCGCCAAGGCGCACGCGCAATACGGCAAACTTCCCTGGTCCGATCTGTTCGCCCCTGCGATCGCGCTGGCCCGCGATGGCTTCACCATGAACCGGCGCCTGCACCAATCGCTAAGCAACCGTGCCGAGCGCGCCGGGCTGACACCGCAGGCGCGCGCAGTGTTTTTCGGAGCCGGTGGCGAGCCACTGCCCGTAGGTGCGAAGGTGCGGATACCAGAGCTGGCCGACACGATGGAGCGGATCGCGGGTGCCGGGCCTTCGGCGATGTATGAGGCGGACGCCGCGGCGCTCGCGAACTACGTCGCACAGGCGACGCCGCAGGACGGGCGGATGCGGGAAAGCGACATTCGCGGCTACGAAGCGAAAATGCGCGGGCCGGTCTGCGCGCCGTATCGCACATATCGGGTGTGCGGAATGGGGCCGCCCAGTTCGGGCGGTGTGGCAGTCGCGCAGATGCTGGGTCAGCTCGAGCGCTTCGATCTTGCCGCGATGGGTCCGCAAAGCTCGCGCTTCTGGCACCTGTTCCTCGAATCGCAGCGGATCGCCTATGCCGACCGCGAACTGTATCTCGCCGATGAGGATTTCGTCGAAGTTCCGGTAGAGGGCCTGGTCGATCGCACCTACCTCGCCGGGCGTTCGGCGCTGATCGATCCGGCAAGCGCGCTTCAAAACGTATCGGCGGGAAGTCCTCCGGGTGCGCCACAGGCTCGCGCGGACGGGGATGAGCCGCCCGAGAACGGCACCACGCATTTCTCGGTTGTCGACGCTGCGGGCAACGCCATCAGCTACACCTCCACCGTCGAGGGCGCGTTCGGGTCGGGCCTGCATTACCGGGGATTTTACCTCAACAACGAGCTGACCGATTTCAGCTCCTCACCGCAGGTCGATGGAAAGCCGGTCGCAAACCGCGTCGAAGGGGGCAAGCGCCCGCGCTCTTCGATGGCACCGACGATCGTGTTCGATGCGGATGGCGAGGTCGTGCTGGTAATCGGCGCGGCGGGCGGACCGACGATCCCGGTGCAGGTCGCACGCTCGATTATCGGAGTGGTCGATTTCGGCATGACCGCTCAGGATGCGCTCGGCCTGCCGCTGCTGATGGCGTTTGGTTCGACCGTCATCACAGAGGAAAACAGCGTCGTCGCCGGAATGGTCGAGGAGTTGCAAGCGCTCGGCCACGGCGAAGTGCGGCTACTGGAGCCGCGGGGCAAGGCCAACGCCCTACGCCGCACGCCCGATGGCTGGGAATCTGCGTCCGACCCGCGGATCGCCGACCTGCTCGCCTACGAATAGCCGCGCCACCCGCGACGGCCCGAGCCGAACTTGCGCCCGGTTGCCGCTACGGCAGCGAGCGCCTAGGTCTGCATCCAACAAACCCACCATTCGCGAAACGAGACACGCAAATGCCTGGCGAAACCGAACAGGAGATCGATCCCGTGCACGCCCCCACCTCCGCGCCGGTGGTCAATCCCGCCGATCACCCGATCCTCCAAGACGTCGATCGCGCGAACAATCTGGTCGAACTGTTCTTCAAGCGCGCCGATGACAAGGGCGAAGCGCCGTTTCTGGGCCGCAAGGAGGACGGAGAATGGCAAACGCAAAGCTGGGCCGAAGTGGCTTGCGAAGTCTGCCTGATCGCGGAAAGCCTGCGCCACATGGGGCTTGGCGATGGCGACCGGGTGGCGCTGGTATCGGAGAACCGCCCCGAATGGTGTATCGCCGATCTCGCGATCATGGCGGCCGGCTGCATCACGGTGCCGACCTACACCACCAACACCGCTCGCGATCATGCGCACATTCTCGACAATTCGGGTGCGCGTGCGGTCATCGTCTCCAATGAGAAGCTGCTCGCTCCGCTGGTGGCGGCAATCGGGGAGACCGGCGCTGTCGACCATGTAATCGGGATCGAGGATCTGCACCGCCAGCAATCGCCCGGCTTCGACTATCACAATTGGGACGACCTGATCGCCGGGGACCGCCAGGCCGCGCGCGCCGCGGTCAATGCCCGGATCGCGGACATGCACCGCGAGGACACGGCCTGCCTGATCTACACCAGCGGCACGGGCGGCGCGCCGCGCGGGGTCAAGCAGCACCACGGCGCCATCCTGTGCAATGTCGCGGGGGCTGCGGACATTCTCATCAACGATTTCGGCGTTGGTGAGGAACGCTTCTTGTCCTTTCTGCCGCTCAGCCACGCTTACGAACACACCGGCGGACAATATCTGCCGATGGCGGTCGGGGCGGAGATCTTCTATTCCGAGGGCCTCGACAAACTCGCGTCCAATATCGAGGAAGTGCGCCCGACTTTCATGGTCGTGGTCCCCCGCCTGTTCGAAGTCCTGCGCAACCGCATCATCAAGCAGATCTCCAAGCAGGGCCGCATGGCGAACACCATGATGGACGCCGCGCTCAAGATTCAGGACAATGTGAAGAATGGGCGCAAGCGGCTGCGCGACCGGCCGATGGATATGCTGGTCGAGCGCACGCTTCGTCCCAAGATCCGCCAGAAGTTCGGCGGGCGGATCAAGGCGATGGTCTCGGGCGGCGCGCCGCTCAATCCCGAAGTCGGCAATTTCTTCGAGGCGATGGGCCTGACCATGCTGCAGGGCTACGGCCAGACCGAGGCGGGACCGGTCATCAGCTGCAACCGCCCGGCTATCGGGCTGAGAATGGACACGGTCGGCCCGCCCATGCGCGGCGTGGAAGTGAGCATTGCGGAGGATGGCGAGCTTTTGTGCCGGGGCGAGCTCGTCATGCACGGCTATTGGCACAACGAAGCCGAAACGCGGCGCACGATCATCGATGGCTGGCTGCATACCGGCGATATCGGCCATTTCGACGATCAGGGCCGCATCGTCATCACCGATCGCAAGAAGGACATGATCGTCAACGACAAGGGCGACAATGTCGCGCCGCAAAAGATCGAAGGCATGCTGACGCTCCAGCCCGAAATCGCGCAGGCCATGGTGAGCGGCGATCAGCGCCCCTATGTCGTGGGGCTGATCGTGCCCGATGCGGAATGGGCGCTGGAATGGGCACGCGCCAACGATGAAAAGTTCGACATGAAGGCGCTGCAGGATCTGCCTGCGTTCAAGAAAGCGGTTCGCGCGGCGGTCGATCGGACCAACGCAGATCTGTCGGTGATCGAAAAGGTCCGCCAGTTCGTCTTTGCCGACGAAGCGTTCTCGATCGAGAACGAGGAAATGACCCCGAGCATGAAAATCCGCCGCCACAAAATCCGCGACCGCTATCACGAGCGGGTCGATGGGCTGTATCGCGGGTAACGGGCTTTCCAACTTTATTTGACACATTCGACACGGTGTCGGGTGGGGTTTCGCGCGCCAATATTTTGTTTTGTAAGGGTATTTAGGTGAAAAGGCCTACCTGACACTTGTCCTACATGAGACACGATGGACCGGGCGCGTTTTGCGGGAGGTTCGGGCTGACGATTTGAAAGAGCAGCATCTGCCCTAGCGTCATCGCATACGGTAGGAAAACGAGCCGCCTTGAGTAGGCTCAGACATGGGAGCTTCCCGCCCCTCGTCATCCCAGCGAAAGCTGGGATCCCTGTCGGCTAGCGCTGACCGTTAAGGTCATCCCAACTCGGGTTGGACTGCTCGATCAGTCCGATGTTCCAGCAGCGTTTCCAAGCCGCCAACGCCTTCTCGCACCCGGTCAGTCGCAGCCGCCCTCAAGCCGTCTCCACATCCGCGATGTGCTCGGGGAAGAAGCTGGGTGCGCGATCCGACCAGCCGGGCGCAGTCGCGGCGGCTTCGCTCAGGCTCTGGAGCAGCATCTTGCGGCGATCGGGCTGAATCAGCGGGAGCGCGGCGGCAGCGCAGAAGGCCGAGGGAAGGTAGGGGCGCGACTCGGGGCCGAGCAACCGTTCGTAAAGGAAGCGGAAGGCCGAGAAGCTGGCGATCCGCTCCTGCTCCAGATCGAAGGTTGCGACCCGCACCAGCTTGCCGAGAAAGCGCTCGATCTCGGTCATCGATCCGTCCTGTGGGACCAGCGCACGCAGGGATTTCAGATCCTGATAGGCGACATACTGGCGGCGGATCGCGGTGTTCTCCGCTTCGCTGCGACCCCACAGCCGGAACGCATCGCGGCGGCCCATGCCGACATCGAGGCTGCGCTTGATGTAGCGCTGCTCGGCTGCGGAAAAGCCTGCGAATTCGCGCATTTCGCCGATGGCGACGTTGGAAGTGCTGGCAAGCGTCAACTATCGTCTCCCTGTTCGAGAGAGACATTCGCCGAATGTGGTTAACGTCCGGTAAGCTCGGCGAAGTATTTCCGCAGGCTAGATCAACCCGGCCAGTGGTGAGCTGGGATCGGCATACATGCGCCGTCCCATGCGGCCTGCGAGATACGCCTCGCGCCCCGCCTCGACCGCCAGCTTCATCGCGCGCGCCATGCGAACAGGATCTTTCGCTTCGGCAATGGCGGTGTTCATCAGGATGCCGTCGCAGCCCAGCTCCATGCCGACCGCCGCATCGCTTGCCGTGCCGACGCCAGCATCGACCAGCACCGGCACGCTCGCGCCTTCGACGATCAGGCGGATTGTGACCCGGTTCTGAATGCCCAGCCCCGATCCGATCGGTGCGCCCAACGGCATGATCGCGACTGCGCCAGCCTCTTCCAGCTGCTTCGCCGCGATCGGATCGTCGGTGCAATAGACCATTGGGTGGAAGCCCTCATTCGCAAGGGTTTCGGTCGCCTTGAGGGTTTCGCGCATGTCGGGATAGAGCGTGCGCGCCTCGCCCAGCACCTCGAGCTTGACCAGATCCCAGCCCCCCGCCTCGCGCGCCAGACGCAAAGTGCGCACGGCTTCTTCGCCGGTAAAGCACCCGGCCGTGTTGGGCAGGTAGGTGACTTTCCTGGGGTCGATAAAATCTGTCAGCATGGGTTGCTTCGGGTCGCTGACATTGACGCGGCGCACCGCGACCGTGACGATTTCCGCTCCGCTCGCTTCCAATGCGGCGGCGTTCTGCTCGAAATCCTTGTATTTGCCGGTTCCCACGATCAGGCGGGAAGTGAAGGTGTGGCCTGCGACGGTCCAGGTGTCCGTGCCTGACGCGACCGCATCTCCGCCGCCAACGAAGTGCACGATTTCCAGCGTGTCGCCTTGTGCCAGCGGAGCCTCTTCCAGGGTCGAGCGCGGGACGATCTCGCCATTGCGCTCGACCGCGACCTTTTCAGGCGCCAGTTCGAGTTCGCGGGCAAGATCGGCGATGGTTTGCGCGTTGGTGCGCCGCGTTTCGCCATTGAGGGTGATGGTCTTTGTATCGCTCATGCCTGCCGAGATAGAGCCGAGCGGCTCCAGAGCAACCGTCAGTTTGCGTGATGATCGTCGATCAGGTCCGGCGCGCGGCGCGCAGATTGAGCACGTGGCCAAGCGAAACCAGCCCGACACCGATCAGGGTCAGAACAAATTCCTCCTGCCCGTGCGGCACCGCAAGTGCGCCGCCCATGAAGCTGAGCCCCATCATCGCCACGACGAACGGGGCGGCGCGCCGATGTGTGACCGCGCCCCAGCCAATCGCCACAGCCGCAACCAGCAGCGCGAGAACCAGTCCGACCCGGTGGATTTCCGGCGCGAGAAGAAAATGGCTGCCAATGCCGAGCCCCGACACGAGGACAACGGCCAGCAAGCAATGCAGCGCACACAGCCCGGCCAGACCGATCCCGAGCCGGTCGAACCACGGGCGATTAGGGCGCGTCTGCTGCGGCGACCGAATCGAGGAGGGTGAGAGCTGATCCATGATGTGTTGCGACGCCATATGTAACTATATCACATTTCGCAACGCCTTTTCTGTCCGTCCGGTTCCCACTGTCGCATGTGAACTGGAGCAAGAGATTGCGCCGTCCGCATGGCGCGTTGCGGGTTTGGGTCTTGCGCGATGGCGTCACGCTGCGCATTTATCGCTGCACTATGGCCACCTCCGTTGCCTCCCTTGCGAGTCGCGTCGCGGCGCCCGCCAGTGCCGCGCGTCCGCTCGCGATTGCGCGGTGGCTCGAAATCGTGGCCGCGTTCGTAGTCGTGATCGTGCTGGTCGGCGGGATTACTCGGCTAACCGAAAGCGGGCTGTCGATCACGGAATGGGACGTTGCGACGGGCATCCTGCCGCCGCTCGATGAGGCTGGGTGGCAGGCGGAGTTCGCCAAATACCGCGCGACGCCCGAATATCGGCTCGAGGCGGCATTGGGCGGTATGACCCTTGCCGACTTCAAGTTCATCTATTTCTGGGAATGGTTCCACCGGCTCCTCGCCCGCGCGGTCGGACTGGTCTACGCTGCCGGGCTCGTCTGGTTCTGGGTGAAAGGCGCGATCCCATCAGGATACAAGCCGCGCTTCGTCGCGCTGCTTGCGCTGGGCGGGTTGCAAGGGCTATTCGGCTGGCTGATGGTGCAGTCGGGGCTGGTCGGCGACATGACCGATGTGAGCCATTTTCGCCTGTCGCTGCACCTTTTGACCGCGCTGCTCCTGCTGGGCGCGCTTGTGTGGACCGCACGCGACATGCGGCGACTGGCGCGCGAGCCGGAGGCACGGCCTGCACCCCTCACCCTTCCATCGATCATTGTGGCTGGCGTACTGTTCGTTCAGCTGCTGCTTGGCGCCTGGGTTGCGGGTCTCAATGCCGGGCACGCCGCCTATGACTGGCCGCTGATGAACGGGCGGCTGGTGCCGGAGATTGATTGGTCGCAGGGCATTTTCTACACGCTGACGCATGATCCCTTCCTGCTGCACTTCATCCATCGCTGGTGGGCTTTCGTTGCGGTTGCGGCGCTGGTCTATCTGGCGCGCCGCGTGCGGAAAACCGACCGCATGGCTTCTATCGCGGTGCACAGCGCGTTCGGGGTGATGGTGCTGCTCGGCATCGCCACTGTCCTGACCGAAGTTTCCCTGTGGGTCGCAGCGGCGCATCAGCTTACCGGAGCGCTGCTGGTCGCGAGTGTAGCGTGGGCGATGCACAGCGATGGCGCGGCGGCGGCGCGAGAAGGGCGACAGAGCGTGACACAAGGCGCGCCTGCGTGACCCGAGAGTGGGTCAGCGGGGTCCACGCGGCGCTCGCTTACGCCCCCTTCGCGGACCGCGAAAGCGCACGCGAAATTGCTGCCCGATTGCTCGAAGAAAAGCTCATCACCTGCGCCAATATTATGCCGGGTATCGAATCGGTGTTCGAATGGCAGGGCAGCTGTTCGAGCGAGGTCGAAGTCGGCGTCCTGTTCAAGACGACCGCAGCGCAGTTGGACACTCTGGTCGCCCGGCTGGGCGAACTGCATCCATACGACACGCCCGCGATCCTCGGCTGGCACTGCGATGCGGCTTATCCCGCGACGCTTGAGTGGTTGGCACAAACGACGCAGGCCGGGTGATTAATTCGCCAAGGTATTATTTTACCTTCGCCGAAACGCCCGGTTTTGCTTGACGAAAAGCACTTCAAGCGACAAATGGCCGCCATCCGCGATGGAAGGACAGGCTGTCCCCATCGCGATTCGCTTCCAGCGGCCTCTCGTCCACTTGGCAGCGAATGATGTATCACAGAGCACTTTGGTCAAGGACACGAAAGCCATGAAGGCTATCAGCAAGCAGACCCGGTCGATCAAACCGGCCGAGGTCGAAAAGAAATGGCACCTGATCGATGCCGAAGGACTGGTCGTCGGCCGTCTCGCCTCGATCGTCGCCAATATCCTGCGCGGCAAGCACAAGCCGAGCTATACCCCGCATGTCGATTGCGGCGATCATGTCATCATCATCAACGCCGACAAGGTGAAGTTCACCGGCAACAAGGCGACCGACAAGATCTATTACAAGCACACCGGGCACCCCGGCGGGATCAAGGAAACGACGCCTGCCAAGGTGCTCGAAGGCCGCTTTCCCGAGCGGGTGCTGGAAAAGGCGATCGAACGCATGATCCCGCGCGGTCCGCTGGGTCGCGATCAGATGCGCGCGCTGCACCTCTATAACGGCACCGATCACCCGCATGACGGGCAGAACCCGGCTGTAATCGACGTCGCTTCCATGAACCGCAAGAACAAGGTCACCGCGTAATGGCTGACGAAAAGACCGTCTCGGACCTCTCCGAACTCAAGGACATCGCCGGCGACGCACCCGAAGCGGATGCCGCCGAAATCGCCCAGAACCCCGCTGCACCTTTGCGCGAGCAGGAGCTCGACGCACAGGGCCGCGCCTATGCGACCGGTCGCCGCAAGGACGCCGTCGCACGCGTCTGGGTCAAGCCGGGCAGCGGCAAGATCACCGTCAATGGTAAGGATCAGGAAGTGTATTTCGCGCGTCCGACCCTGCGGCTGATCATCAACCAGCCGTTCGGCATCACCGATCGCAGCGGCCAGTACGACGTGGTCGCCACGGTGCGCGGCGGAGGTCTCTCGGGTCAGGCTGGCGCGGTGAAGCACGGTATCAGCCAGGCGCTGACCAAGTATGAGCCGGAACTGCGCAGCACGGTGAAGGCCGCCGGTTTCCTCACCCGCGACAGCCGCGTGGTGGAGCGCAAGAAGTATGGCCGGGCAAAGGCACGCCGCAGCTTCCAGTTCTCGAAGCGTTAAGTCACACTGCGCCCCCTTGCGGGCTGCGAAAAAAGGGCGGCCATCCTGCGGGATGGTCGCCCTTTTTCACATCGAGTATCGAGTGAGCGGCTCCTATCGCTGGAGCAGCATGACGCCCCAGGAAAGCCCGGTTCCGGCCAGAAACAACGGCCACGACCACAAGACCTTGTAGCTTACGACCGTCATCGAGTGAATTTGCAGGAATCCGCCGCTCGACCCCTGAGAGCCGATCACCAGCGCCACGACCCCTGCGAGAACCGCTCCCAGGATCACCGATTTAAACAGTTCCATCTGTGCCCTCCCGTTCGGTTCATCCTCATGAACAGATGTGCGAATGCGTACCCGCATCCGCCGGCGCGACCCGGGTTATGCCACGCAATTCTATGGGCACGTCCGTTAAGAAATCACAAACTGTGCCGGTTTCGCCATCGGAAACCATCTGGAGGCTCGCGTAATCTTCAAGCGAGCTCGCGAAGCTCCGTCTCGATCGCATCGCCCTTGCGGCAGGTGATGACGCGATAGGAAGGCGGCGCGCCGTGCCGCAGCCGGGTGGAAAGCGTACCAGCCCCGATCATCCGCGCCTTCTGACCGTGCGCGGCGCGAACCGTGTCGAAGGGGATGTGCACATGGCCTGACAAAACCGCGTCCGCACCCGCAATTGCGATGGCGGCGAAGGCCCTCTCACCGCCTATCGTCGGATTATGCTTCTTCGCCTCCGGGCCGAGCAGAGGATGATGCGCTGTCACGAGTTTCCAACGCGGATCGTCTTCCAGCGCGGTCAGATCACGCTGCGTCGATCGAACCGCGCTGGAGGTCACAACGCCATCGGACCAGGGAAGGCGGCGCTGGGCACGCACCGTCGTCTTGAGCGACACCAGCACCACGTCCTCAAACGCACGCTTGCCATCCAGCCTTGCGGCCAGCGCACGAAACCGCCGATAGGGATCGGTGAAGCGTTCGACCGGAGCATAATAAGGCATGTCGTGATTGCCCGGCTCCAGCACGATCGGCAGGTCGAGTGCGGCAAACCACCGCGCGGCGGCGGCGTATTCGCTGTGCTTGGCGCGCTGGGTGATATCGCCGGTGCAGACCAGCGCATCGGGCCGCTCGGCATGGATCGCGTCAGCGACCGCTTGCAGGGCATCGCGGTTCTCAGTGCCGAAATGCACATCACTTATGTGAAAAAGCGTGGTCGCCATCGTCGATCAGATCCTGCCGCTCAGGATGGCCCAGGCCGATGCGAGGTTCAGCGCGGAATAGCCGCCGTAAATCCAAACCATCGCCGACCAGCCCTGCGCTGCCAGCAGCATCGCAGTCAGCAAGACGCCGAACTCGACCAGCAGCGTCAACCGCCCGCCTGCAATCCGCACCGCAGGCGGAAGATGTCCGATCAGCTCGTGCCCGCTCTCGAGCACGGCCCGGTGCAGCGCGAAATTGCTTACGCCGAGCGCGAAAAGAATGGCGAGGGCTGCAATCATCGCGCTGCTTATGCCGCAAACGCCGGTCGGGTGAAACGCTCCTTTCGTCCGGCGTGGTCCACCATCGATCCACACGGTGCAGCGCCGGTCGAGCGTCTCGCGGGTCTTGGTCGAGGGGCGCATGACCTTCGTTTCCGAGTGCCTTATCCCTCTAACACAGCAGGACAGATCAGGCCCGGACAAAGCGCCGGACCCCGATTTCCCCGCCTACATGATGAGAGGAAACAGACCCATGAAGACCGTCTTTGCAGCCGCCGCAGCCTCGCTCGCCCTGATTGCATCCCCCGCCCTTGCCGACACCAGCGAGGCCAGCCGTAATGTCAGTATTGCCGGGCTCGATCTCGCCACGCCAGAGGGGCAGCGCCTGCTCGATCAGCGAATTGAGACCGCCGCACGCGCGGTCTGCGCAGCCAATCGCAGCCGGACCGGCACCCGCATACAGGGCCGCGAGGTGCGTGAATGCGTGAAGGCCGCACGCACGAGCGCCCGCAGTCAGGTGGCCGCCGCGATCGCCGATCAGCAACGCGGCGGGTAGGCCTGGCATCTCGCGGTCCCCGCCAACCCGGATCGTCACGCGGTGACGGTCCGGGTTTTGCCGGTGGCTGCGCGGATATCAGCGCCCGGCCATCGCCTTCACCTTCGACAGGTAGGTCCGCCCGATCCGCAGCGCTTCGCCGTTCTGCAGTTCAACGGACCATACGCCCAGCCCGTCATGTCGCAGCCCGCGGATCGTATCGCGGCGCAGGATGGTCGAGCGGTGGATGCGCATGAATTGATCTGGGTCGAGACGCTCTTCCAGCCCCGCAATGGTCTGCAACAGCAGATAGGTTCGCGAAGCCTCAGGCGGTTCGGCCGGATCGCCGACATGCAGGCGCACGTAATCGCGCTCGGCATCGATCCGGTACACCTCATCCACTGCAATCCGGAGCAATTCCGAGCGGTGCGGCACCCAGAGCTCCTCGAGCCATTTGCTTTGGGACTTGCGCTGCTCGGTGTCCTGCGCGCCGGACCGCTTCAGCGCGCGCTCGATGGCGCGTTCGAGGCGATCTGCGGAAACCGGTTTCAACACATAATCGATCGCCTCCAGATCGAAGGCTTCGACCGCAAAGTGATCGTGCGCGGTTACGAAGATCACCGCGGGCGGTGTGTCATGCTCGGCCAGTTTGCGCGCAACCTCAAGACCGTCGAGTTCGGGCATCGTCATGTCGAGCAGGACGAGATCGGGGGAAAGCTTTTCTGCAAGGCGCAACGCCGCCGCTCCGTCGCTGGCGGTGCCGACGACGCGGGTGGCGGGGATTTCGGCGCAGATCACCTGGATGCGCTCGACCGCCAGCGGTTCGTCATCGACGATCAGGGTGGTGAGCGTTTCGGTCTTTGTCGAAGCTTCGTCGGATGGCACCGGCTTATCCTCTTTTCGGGCGTGACAGTGGAATGCGGATTTCGGTGCGGTAGCCGCCCGGCACGGGTCCGGAGGAGAACCCGATATCCGAACCGAACCGCGCCTCGAGCCGGTCGCGCACATTGGCAAGACCGATGCCGAAGCCGTGCGCCGCTCCTTCGGGAAGGCCGGGTCCGTCATCACCGACCGTGACGACAAGCCGGTCGAACTCCTCACGCGCCGCGACACGGATGATCACCGGACGATTGACGCGCGAGACCGCGTATTTCACCGAATTCTCGACCAGAGGCTGCAGGATCATCCCCGGAACGCGCGCGGTGCGAAGATCCTCGGGCAGATCGAATTCGCATCTGAGCCGCTCAGGGAAGCGCACCGCCTCGATATCGAGATAGAGTTTCTGAAGGTCGAATTCGTCTTCGAGCGGCACGTCACTGGTCGGCTCGTCGGCGAGACTGTGGCGGTAGAACCGGCTGATCGTCTGGATCATGCGTTCGGCCCGCTCGCCCTTGCCCGTCATCACCAGCGCGGACAGCGAATTGAGGGTGTTGAACAGGAAATGCGGATTGACCTGATAGCGCAGGGACCGCAGCTCGGCGGCCTTGGCCGCGGATCGGAACTGCTGCTCGCGCCGCTCCGCCGCCTGCGCCTGAACACCAGCGAGCAGGGCGAAATAGGTCGATGCCCAGGCCAGCAGAAGGAAATATCGCCCGAGTGCGATCTCGAGCACCTTCAGCCATTCTTCGCTGCCGGTCGGCGCGGGGGCGATCAGCAGCGATTCGGAAACGCCGGGCGGGGCCGCCCCTTCCGGCCCATCGCGAGCGGCCGCGCCCGCGGGCAGGTCGAACAGCAAATTGCCTTCGTCATCGAACCGGAAGCCGCGCTCTTCGGCGTATTTTCGCTCGAGCGTGTCGCGCAGGTCCTCGAAGGCAAACTGATTGATCTGGCCGATGGCGAGGGCGACCGGCACCGCGAAGATGATCGCCGCGCCGATTTTCACCCACAGCGGCTTCCAGTCGACCAGCCTGAGTAGCCCCCATAGCACGATGGTGAGGCCTATTCCCGCCAGTGTGACGAACATGCGGCGCACCGCCATTTCGCCCTGCAGATCCATGTCCAGCATGTAGCCACGAAAAGTGACCAGCGCGAAATAGGTCGCCCACAACACCACCATGGAGAGCAGCACCGTGCGGAACGGCACCGATACCGCGCGGCGCCGCGCAGAGCGTTCGGAAGATTGTGCGCTTGTCATGTCAATCTTCGAGATAGCGCCCGCGCGGTCCGGGCGCCAATCCGTCGTCGGGCAGGGAGCGCTTTTGGTCGATTGCGCGCCATGTCCCTCGATCAGTCGCGCGGGCGGATCATGTCGGCGGGCACCACCCACTGCTCGAACTGCTCTTCGGTCAGCAGATCGAGCGCCAGCGCTGCTTCCTTCAGCGTCGTCCCCTCGGCATGGGCTTTCTTCGCGATCTTCGCTGCGTTGTCATAGCCGATATGCGGATTGAGCGCGGTGACGAGCATCAGGCTTTCGTTCAGCAGCTTCTCGATCCGATCGGTGTTCGCTTCGATCCCGGTCACGCAATTGTCGGTGAAGCTGCGGGCAGAATCCGCCAGCAGTCGCAGCGATTGCAGCACGTTGTAGATGATGACCGGCTTGAAAACATTCAGCTCCATATGCCCGTTCGACCCGGCGACCGAGACGCTGACGTGGTTGCCCATGACCTGCGCGCACACCATCGTGATCGCTTCGCACTGGGTCGGGTTGACCTTGCCCGGCATGATCGAACTTCCCGGTTCGTTGGCCGGAAGCGCGATTTCTCCGAGACCGCAGCGCGGACCGGAACCGAGCAGGCGGATGTCGTTGGCGATCTTCATCACGCTGACCGCCACCGAATTGAGCGCGCCTGACAACTCCACCAGCGCGTCATGCGCCGCGAGCGCCTCGAACTTGTTGGCCGCCGTGACGAAATCGTGTCCGGTTGCCTCGGCGACTTCGCCTGCGAACTTTTCCGCAAAACCCGCCTTGGAATTGATGCCGGTGCCGACCGCGGTGCCACCTTGCGCCAGCTCCAGCACACGCGGAAGGGTGCCTTTCACCCGCGCGATCCCGTATTCGACCTGCTTGGCGTAGCCTGAAAACTCCTGCCCAAGCGTCAACGGCGTCGCGTCCTGCAGGTGCGTGCGGCCGATCTTGACGATATCGGCAAACGCCTTTGCCTTAGCATCCAGCGCGCCGTGCAGATGTTCGAGCGCGGGGATCAGCCGCTCGATCGTTTCGCTCGCCGCCGCGATGTGCATTGCGGTCGGAAAGGTGTCGTTCGAGCTTTGCCCCATATTGCAGTGGTCGTTGGGGTGGACCGGATCCTTGCCGCCGCGCGTGCCGGTCAGGATCTCGTTGGCGCGGCTGGCAAGGACTTCGTTGGCGTTCATGTTCGACTGCGTGCCCGAGCCGGTCTGCCATACGCTCAGCGGAAACTGATCGGCCAGCGTGCCGTCGATCACCTCTCCCGCCGCCTGCACGATCGCATCGCCCAGCTTCTTGTCGAGCACGCCCAGCGCCATGTTCGCCCGCGCGGAGGACTGCTTCTGAATGCCGAGCGCCTTTACCAGCGGCGCGGGCATGGTCTCGGTCCCGATATCGAAATTCGCCAGGCTGCGCTGGCTCTGCGCGCCCCAATGTGCATCGCGGGGGACCGCGACATCGCCCAGGGAATCGCTTTCGACCCGCACATCCCCGGTCGCACCGAAGATTTTGCCGTCATTGTTGGTGGTCGTCTCAACGTCGCTCATCGAAGCTCTCCTTGTGCCGGTCGAAAGCCGCTGCCGGTCCTAATGGCGGCCCCATATGACGCAGCGCGGTGACAGGTCAAAGGGAAGCTCGCACACGCAGCAGCAATCGCTTGGAACCGGCACGCGGCGCGGGTAGGAAGGGTTGACGCGCTGTATTGCGATACTAATACAGCTTCACGGAGCGAGAATGAGCATTACCACGATGAGCCGGGATACAGCCAACCAGGACAGGGGCGCAGCCCGCCGGGCCATGATCGACAGCCAGCTGCGCACCAGCGGAGTGAATGAGGAGTTTGCTCTGGCGCGGATGATGGCCGTCCCGCGCGAGGATTTCCTTGCGCCCGAAAGGGCCGGACTGGCCTATATCGACCGGTCGATTGCGCTGGGGCCTGACGCGCACCTCGCCTCGCCCGTGTTCTACGGCAAGATGCTGATCGAGGCGGTTCCCGAGAAGGACGACGAGGTGCTGATCGTCGAGGGCGGGACAGGATATCTCGCGGAACTGGTCCGCCCGTTGGTGGGTCAGGTCGCAACCGCTTCAGTCGACAATGCAGCGCGCGGCAATCTGCCTGAGGGCGCGTTTTCGCTCGTCCTGATAGACGGCGCTGTCGAACACCTGCCCGATACGCTGGCCGAGGCCGTTGTCGAGAACGGACGCGTCGTTTCCGGACTGGTGCTGCGCGACGTCACCCGGCTCGCCTCGGGCCGCAAGGTGGCGGGGCACCTGTCGCTTCAGCCGGTCGAGGATCTGGGTATTCCGGTCCTTCACGCATTCGACCTTCCGCGGGGCTGGACCTTTTCGTGAACGGCCCGCGGCGGCTCCTGATGGCGGCGAAAGCGGCCACCTGTCTGGGTGCGGTCGCACTCGCGACATACGCGCCAGCCGCTCATGCCGACACGCTGCGCGAGGCGCTGGTGCGGGTCTACAACACCAATCCCACGCTCGAGGCCGCACGCGCAGACCAGCGCGCCACGGATGAGGAAGTGCCGATCCAGCGCGCGCCGGGTTTGCCCAACCTGACCAGCACCGCGACCTATATCGAGTTCGTCCAGCAATCGCAGAACGCCTTCACCGCGCCGGAACGCAATCTGGGCGTTGCCAATCAGTTGCAGGTGCCGATCTACACCGGCGGCGCCGTCCGCAACGCAATCAACGCCGCCGAGGAACGGGTGCAGGCAGGCCGCGCAACCTTGCGTGCGACCGAAAGCTCGCTGTTTTCGCAGGCGGTTGCGGCGTATATGGACGTGTTGCGGTTCGAAGCGCTGGCGCAGCTTGCGGAAAACCAGGTCGAGGTGCTGCAAATTACCTTCGAATCGTCGAGTGATCGGTTCGAGATCGGCGATCTGACCATTACCGATGTCGCGCAGGCGCGCTCGCGTCTGGCCGTGGCTCAGGGCGATTTGCGCACCGCGCTGGCCAATCTCGTGCAGGCACGCGAAATCTACATACAGATCATCGGGGCAGCGCCGCGCGAACTTCAACCGCCGCCCCCGTTGCCCAACCTGCCCGAAACGGTCGGCGACGCGGTGGTTGTCGCGCTCGACAGCAATCCCGACCTCATTGCCGCAAAAGAGCGGGCCGAGGCTGCCGGGTTCGATTACGAAGTGGCAGGATCCGGACGCCTGCCTCGCCTGTCCGCCTTCGCGAACGCGGATTACAGCAATTTCTTCGGAACACTCGGCGGCTTCGGGCAGGATCTGGTGCAGGCGGAAGTTACCGGAAATATGGGAGTGCAGCTGACGATCCCGATCTTTCAGGGAGGGCTTCCCGCCGCACGGCAACGCCAGGCCGGCGCGCGTGAAACGGCAGCGCTCGAACAGGTAATCCTGACCGAGCGCGACGTGATTGCCCAGACACGCTCGGCCTATGCCAGCCTGCAGGCCTCGCTGGCGGTTATCGAAAGCTCGCAAACCGCTGTCGAAGCCGCCGAACTCAGCCTCGAAGGGGTGCGCGCGGAGAATTCGATCGGCAATCGCACCATCCTCGACGTGCTTAACGCCGAACAGGAACTGGTTTCTGCCAGATCGAATCTCGTCACCGCGCGCCGCAACGCATACGTCGCGGGCTTCACTCTGCTCGCCGCGATGGGCCGGGCCGAGGCGCGCGATCTCAATCTCGATACCGGCGGGCCGCTTTACGATCCGGTCGTCAATTACGAGCGCGTGCGCGGGCGCATCTGGGACTGGGATCGCGATCCTGAACCCGCAGCCAATTCGACCCGCACCGTTGACATCCCCCCCGCCGACGCGACAATCGGGCCTGTGCTGGAGCCGCAAGAGTAGGTTTCCGGCGCGGTGTGTTGGTTAAGGGCGGCTACAGAGCAGCCGCAGCGAGGCGGAATCTTGGCGCAGGACAGCGAAGCATCGGTCGAGGAAATCCTCGAATCCATCAAGCGGGTGATCCATCGCGACAATCGTGAGGCGACCCGCAAGCCGATTGGTCGTTCGGCGCGCGATACGGCGCAATCCAGTGCGTTCGAGCTGGGTGAACGGGATCTCTCCGACACGGAAATCGAGGACAGCGCCGAACCGTTCGACCCGCCACCCGAACCGGCGAGCGATGACGAAGCGGACGAGGTGCTCGATCTCGCCGACATGGAAATGTCCGACGCCTCATCGAATGTGAAAGAGGACGACGGCCCGCTGATCGCCGATGCGGTGCGCGGCGCGATGCAGGAAAACCTCGCCGCGCTCGCCATGCTGTCGGAGCCCGGCGCAAAGCCGCAGATCGTGCGTTCGGGCGAAACCTCGCTGGAGGCTTTGACGCGCGAATTGCTGCGCCCGATGCTGTCGCAATGGCTCGATGCGAACCTGCCTGCGATGGTCGAGAAGATGGTCCAGGCCGAAATCGCCCGGATTGCCGGGAAGCGGCGCTAGGGGCGGGTTTTGCTGGAAAGGCGGGCGTGCGGGGGCTAATCGCCTCGTCATGGGTCATCCTTTTCTGAAAGCAGCCGCGCTCGTTATCGCGTGTTTTGCCGCCGCCGCTCCCCTAGCCGCCGACAGTCACGCTGAAGCCGCACCTGTTCCAGGTCTTACCAAACCTGCGATGAGCGCGCGCGACCTCGTCACCATGCCGCGTCTGGGCGCGCCAATCGTCACTCGGGACGAGCGTTACGCGGTTTACTCCGTGACGCTGACCGACCCCGATACGCTCGAGCGCGCGCCGGCTCATTATGTTCCGGACCTGTCGCGCCCCGAAAGTGCGCCGCGCCCAATCGAGTTTGCTCAGCCCGCTCACTCGCTCGCCTTCGGGCCGGATGATTCGCTCTACTTCCTTAGCGATGCGCATCCCGACCCGGCCGCCGAGAGCCGTTCGCGGCTATGGCGCGCGCCGATGGTCGGCCCTGGCGGGTTCGCGGAGCCCGATATCGTCGCCGAGTTCGAGCACACGGATATCGCCGGTTACCTGCTTGCGCCCAACGGCAATGCGGTCGCGCTGATGGCTCAGCTGCCACGCGAATGCCCGCGCTTCGATTGCGAGATCGAAGACGATACGCTGGGGACCGGGCGGCTCTATGATGGCGAGGCTGGCTTCTATCGCCACTGGGATACCTGGGCAAAGCCGGGTCGTTATAACCGTGTGTTCGTATTCGATATCGAGGACGGCGCATTGGCGGGTGACGGCACGCCGATTGACGGGCGCGATCCGGCAACCGGCGTGACCGGCCACGTCCCAACCATGCCTTTCGGCGGCCTCGACGATCTCGCCTGGCTGCCCGACGGTTCGGGTCTGTTCTTCGCCATGCGTGAGGCGGGTGCGGGCGAACCGCTTTCGACCGATCTCGACATCTACTTCTCCGACCTTTCGGGCGACGCGCCGCAAGTGCTGACCGGCGACAATCCGGCTTACGACAGCACGCCCGCTGTCTCGCATGATGGCAATTTCCTCGCCTATCTCGCGATGGAGCGACCCGGATATGAAAGCGATCGCCGCACCATCATGCTGCGCGATATCGAGATCGGCACCACCCGCGCAGTCACCGCCGATATCGACCTCAGTTTCGGCAGCATCGCATGGGATCCGATGGGCCGGTTCCTGTATGCCACTGCGCCGCAAGTGCTCGATACGCCGGTATTCCGGATCGACCCGCGCTCTGGCGAAATACGGCGGATGGACCTTATCGCCGGCAATGAAGCGCATATCGGCAATGTAATCCCGCTCCAGCGCGACCGGTTGCTGTTCACGCGCGATTCGATCGGATCGCCTGCCGAATTGTTTATCGCTGAGGTGGACCAGCAGGGAAAGCCTCTGACCGACATCGTAACCACTCGCATGGGCGGTATGGCGAGCACGATCACCACCCGCTTCAGTTTCGCAGGGGCCGAGGATCAAACCGTCCATGGACAGATCACCCGGCTGGAAAACCAGACAGGGCCGATCCCGGCGATCCTCTACATTCATGGCGGGCCGCAGGGCACATTCAACGACGCATGGTCCTCGCGCTGGAACCCGCGTGTGCTGGCAAGTCAGGGCTATGCGGTGATCTCGGTCGATTTCCATGGGAGCGTTGGATACGGGCAGGACTTCACCGACGCGATCAATCGCGACTGGGGCGGAAAGCCGCTGGTCGACCTGCAGAAGGGGCTGTCCGCCGCGCTCGACCTCGATCCGCAGATCGACGGGTCGCGGGCCTGCGCGATGGGGGCAAGCTATGGCGGGTACATGGTCAATTGGATCGCGGGTAACTGGTCCGATCGTTTCGACTGCCTCGTCCAGCACGACGGCCTGTTCGACCTCAGAAGCTTCTATTATTCAACCGAAGAGCTGTGGTTTCCCCGCTGGGATTTCGGCGGTTCCTATGCCGCAGCGCGCCAAACCTATGAGCGCTGGAACCCGGTGAATTACGTTCAGAAGTGGAATACGCCGATGCTGGTGGTGACCGGCGAGAAAGATTTCCGCGTCCCCTACACGCAAGGATTACAAAGCTTTACCGCACTTCAGGAGCGCAGCATTCCATCGCAATTGCTGGTCTTTCCGGACGAAAACCACTGGGTGCTGGGAGCCGAGAATTCGCTGCAATGGCACCGCACAGTGTTCAATTGGCTCGACCAGTGGATCGGGCCGAAAGCGAGCGACGAGACGGCCGAATGAGCGACAAGGAATTGCTGTCCGCCCGCACTGCGCTGGCCAAGAAGTATGGCGCGGGCGATGCTTTCATTGAGCGGCAGATCTTCCTGTGCGCGCTGCCAACCAAGCCGAAATGCTGTTCGCCAGAGGCTGGCGAGGCCGCCTGGCAATTCCTCAAAGACCGGCTGAAAGAGCGGGGCCTAGCGGGGCCTAAGAGGACACAGGAGCACCCTAGAGGCCCCGGCGGCGGCATTCAGCGCACCAAGGCAGACTGTCTGCAGATCTGTGACAAGGGTCCGATTGCGCTCATCCAACCCGACGGCATTTTTTACCATTCATGCAGCCCGGATGTGCTCGAGCGCATTATCGATGAACATCTGGTGGGCGGGCGCGTGGTCGAGGATTATCGCCTGACGCCCGCGACCAAACCCTATTCCTGATCGCCGCGGCTGTCCTTTCGGCCCCACAATTCGTCCGGACCCGGCAGGCGATTGTCGACCGATTCGTCGTGCCCGGTTCCGTTCGACAAAAACACCAGCCCCATCAGACCGCCGCCCAGCAGCATGGTGAAGCTGATGCCGAGCGCAACGGCGATATAGAAATGCACCGAGATCATGCCGTTGAACGCGAACAGGATCGCAACCGCCAGCAGCACCGTCCCGGCTGTCACGCCGAGCAGCAGCTTCATGATCCGGCGATATCGCGCCCAGGCGTGGGCGGCGTTTTCGGGATCATCAAGGGGCGACTTTCTGGCCATGACCTGTCCTTGCGGGTGCGGGAGCGGCTTTGCAATGCCATTAGCTACGCACAGGCGCCGATCAGGACGCAAAATGTGTCGTAATCGCGATTCGCCTTTTGCCGCGCGCGGTGGCATTCTGCGATCCCGAAAGTACGTCCCTTTGGAGAGGAGGCGCCTATGACAATTGCCCGGATCATTACAGGTCGCGATCCGGCCGACATCGTTTCATGCGATGTTTCCACGTCGCTGGCCGATGCGATCACCACCCTCGCTACCAAACGTATCGGCGCCATGCCGGTTCTGCGCGGCGGCACCGTTGTCGGGATCGTTTCCGAGCGTGACGTGATCTACTGCCTGTCGGACAAGGGCCGCGAGGCACTCGACCTGCCGGTCGAAGCGATCATGACCGCGCCCGCCATGACGGTCGCGGCTTCGACCCCGATCGACGATGCGCTCGCACTGATGAGCCGCCGCCGGTTCCGGCATTTCCCCGTCCTCGATGGTGAACGCCTGGTCGGGTTCATTTCGATCGGCGACATCGTCAAGCTCAAGATCGACGAAGTCGAGCACGAAGCAGCGGCGATGCGCGATTATATCCAGACCGGCTGAGAAACGCGCGATCTTGAGAATAGCGGCGCAACCACCTAAGTTGGACGGCATGGACAAGGTGCTCACCCTCACTCCTTCGGCTGCCAAGCGCGTCGCGTGGATTGCCGACAAACAGTCGCGGCCCGCGATTCTGCGGCTTTCGGTGGAAGGCGGCGGCTGTTCGGGCTTTCAATACAAGTTCGACCTCGCCGAAGCAGCGGAGAGCGAAGACCAGGTCAGCGAAACCGACGGGGTGAAGCTGGTCGTCGATCCGGTCAGTCTCGATCTGGTCGATGGCAGCACGGTCGATTTCGTCGAATCGCTCGGCGGAGCGGCGTTCCGGGTCGAGAACCCCAATGCGGCGGCAGGCTGCGGCTGCGGTTCGAGTTTCGGGATTTAGGGTTTCGCGCGATAGACGCGGGGTGTCCGATCAGCCATGAACCACGTCCATGAAAATCGCGACTTTCAACATCAACGGTATCAAGGCGCGGATGCCGCGCCTCACCGAATGGCTTGAGGAAACGCGGCCTTCTGTCGCCTGCCTGCAAGAGATCAAGAGCCAGGACGACGGCTTTCCGGCCTCCGATTTCGAGGGACTGGGCTACGAGGCGATCTGGCATGGCCAGAAAAGTTTCAACGGTGTCGCGATCCTTGTCGATGCGAAAGCCGGGTATCAGATCAGCGAGGTTCAGCGCGGGCTCGGGATCGACGGCCCGAAGGAGGGCGAAGGCGAGCAATCGCGCTATCTCGAAGCCGATGTGACCGATGCCAACGGGCACACGACGCGCGTCGTGTGCATCTACCTGCCCAACGGCAATCCGCAGCCCGGCCCGAAATTCGATTACAAGATCGCCTGGATGGCACGGTTGCGCGAACGGATGCGCGCGATCTGGGAAGAAGAGGTGCCCGCCGCGGTGTTGGGCGATTACAACGTCATTCCCGAAGACGACGATGTCTGGTCACCCAAGGCGATGGCAAACGACGCGCTGATGCAGCCCGAATCGCGCGCGGCCTACGCTCGGCTGCTCGCCGACGGATGGACCGACGCAGTGCGCACGCTCAATCCGCGCGGCGGGGTGTGGACCTATTGGGATTACCAGTCGGGCGCGTGGCAGCGAGATCATGGCTTTCGCATCGACCACGTCCTGCTTTCGCCCACGCTTGCCGACCGGCTCGAAGCTGTCGGCGTCGATCGCGAGCATCGCGGGCGCGAAAAGGCCAGCGACCACGCGCCTGTGTGGGCGTTGTTTTCTCGCTAACGCTCGGGCGGCCCGGCACTACCGCTACAAATCAGCGATAGAAGATATGCGTGTCGATCTGCGCAAGCTTGGTCTTGGCCCGGCTCCAGCGCGGCGAAACGTAATTCGCGTGGAAATAGACCGCGTCGGCAGCAGGCGAATCCCACATCTCGTCATGCGCGATACGCGCCACGGCCTTGGCCTTTTGCCAAGCGTGCGAGTTGGTGTTGACCCGCGGCATCCGGCGGTTTTTCACGAAGGAAAATTGCGAGCGCTGATACACGACGCCGCAATAGCTCGAGGGCCAGCGGCGATCTTCGGCGCGATTGATGACGACGTTCGCCACGGCAAGTTGCCCGGCCAGCGGTTCGCCGCGCGACTCGAAATAGACCGCACCGGCGAGGCAGCGCATCTGCTCGGTCAGATCGGATTCGGCGTCGATCATTCCAACCAGTTCATGCAGCGATCCAGCTTGCATGGACGTATCCGGCTCAGGCTCCTCGGGAAGCTCCTGAACCACTTCCTGCGAAGTGAAAACGGTAGGCTCGGGGACGATCTCAACTAGCGCCTCGGCGGTGGTATCGATTTCGGCCTGCGGTGTTTCGACCCCGGCACCGTCTCGCGCGAAGGTGTCCTGCGCGAAAGCGGCGGCGCCGTCGACGCCGGTAAAACTCAAGGTAGCGGCAGCCGAAACGGCAAGCGCGCTGAAAGAATACGTCTTGCGACCCATCTAAACTTACATCTTGTGCGGTGATCGGCCCGACGCGGGATGAACCGGATCGCGAATTCACGCATTCGCTTGGAAAGACCCGTGTTCAGCCTGCCGGCTGACCCCCGTCTGCGTGCCAATGCGACGGCAGAAATACCGTTCGCGAAAGCCTGCGCATGGTGGAAGTGGCAGGGGAGATAGTCACAAATGAAACTAGGTCAAGTTATTGTGGCAGCATTGCGACGAAGCGTTCCGCCTCGTCGATATCCACCTCAAGCACCCAGATATCGGGATCCTGACGCCGGCGGCGTTCGAGATACTCGTCAAATTCTCGCGTGTCTTCAGGATCTTGGGTGCGCGTCACCGTAAATGCCCGCGTTCCGTCGAGTTGCGGCATGCGCTCCAGCAAGCGGGCCTCGCCACCACGGTTCATGGCAACGATCAGGATGGTCCCGGCGTCGCGCTCCCCCTTGGCCAGCACGGTCGCAATCCCGCCTCGCGCCTGGACCAGACGGATCAGACTGGCGATTTCAAGGTGCGCGGGCAGCCGCTCGCTCATCGCCCGCGCGCCTGGCATTTCATGACGATGCGTAGCCCGGCAGGCCGGAAAGCGCGATGCGGGAGCGCATGAAAGTGCCGGTGCCACGTCCGATTTCCTCGCCTTCTGCATCGACCAGCCGCGCTTCGGCGACGAACACCCGGCGTTTGCCGCTCACCCAGCGCCCTTCGGCCACGACCTCGCCTTCGCGGACCGGTTTGGTGAAGTGCAGGTTGAAGCCCGTGGTCAGCAGAAAACGATCGGTTGCGAGCGTGTTCGCCGCATAGAACGCCGCGTCATCGAGCATCTTGAAGTAGATCGTGCCGTGGGCGGCCCCGGCGGCGTGGTAGTCTTCAGGCGTGACGGTAAACGTGACGCGCGCATGGCCCTCGCCGGGAATTTCCAGGGTCGAACGGAATTTCCCGTTCACCGCAGCCGATGCGTAGAGCGATTCGAGCGCACGGTGGTGGCGCTGCGCCGCGGAAGTGCTTGCAGAGGGCGTTGCCTCCGCCGACTCGGAGCTTGCGCCGTCAGGCGAACCAACTCCGTCAGGCCGCATCGCGAAGGGTGCTGTTGTCGAGAATTGCGAACAGCGCATCAGCATCAGGCGCATCGAGCAATGCGCCAAGCATCGCCTCATCGCGGGTCATGCGCGAGATCGCGGCAAGTGCATGGAGATGCGAGGCTCCGGCATTCTCAGGTGAGACCAGACCGATCACCAGTTCGACCGGCATGGCGTCGGCAGCACGAAAATCGACCGGCTGATCAAGCTTGAGCAGCGCCATGGTCGGGCGCTTCACATCGATGCTGCGGCAATGCGGGAGAGCGACACCGCGCCCAAAGCCGGTGCTGCCCAGCTTCTCACGCTGTTCAAGGCCCTCTTCGATCGCGACCGCATCGAGTTCGTAAGCGCGCGCGAACAGTTTGGCGAGCTGGGCGAGCACCTGCTCCTGCGTGTCGATCGGGGCACGGGCGACGGCTTCGGGCGAAAAGGAAATGTTCATGGTTCTCAAACGCTTGAAGTCTGTAAGTGGTTCTCGGCGTGGTTCAGCTATCGCGCTGGAAAAGCGGCGATGGCCCGGCGGACCCGATGCGGCGATCGGTCCTGGTGACCCGGCGAGCCGACAACTCGAATGCGGTTGCCCCCGGTCCGCGCTGGCTGCGCTAAACCACACAATCGCCGCTAGTTCCAGCACCTTTACCAATGGCGCGGCGGAGCGCGCTTCAGCGCAGCCAGATCGCGCCTTCAAGTCCGGCGACGAATTTGGTGTGCCGCGCCAGTTCTTCCGCGCTCGGCGCGTGGGGTCGCGGTTCGCGGCGCGGGTGGGTGGTTCGCATATCGCTTAATGCGATGTCCGACGCGCCATCGGCGACGATCCCCGCCTTTTCGGCCGCGAGCTCGAGCCCGATCTGTCGCCCACCGGTGAGCTCGATATAGACCTGCGCGAGCAATTCGGCGTCCAGCAGTGCGCCGTGCTTGACCCGGTGGCTGCGATCGATCCCGTAGCGGGTGCACAGCGCGTCGAGTGACAGCTTAGCGCCCGGATGCCGCTTCCGCGCGAGGGCGACGGTGTCGATCATGCGATCCATCGCGACCGGCGCGCGGCCGATCCGTTCAAGTTCGGCGTTGAGGAAGCCGAAGTCGAACCCGGCATTGTGCGCGACCAGCGGAGCATCGCCCAGGAATTCGAGCAATTCGTCGACGCTCTGCGCGAACAGGGGTTTGCCCGAAAGAAACGTGCTCGACAGGCCGTGCACCGCTTCGGCACCGGCGGGCATGTCGCGTTCCGGGTTGTAATAGGCGTGGTAAGTGCGGCCCGTCTCAACCCGCCCGACCATCTCGACGCAGCCGATTTCGACCATGCGATCGCCGGTTTTGGGGTCGAGCCCGGTGGTTTCGGTATCGAAGATGATTTCGCGCATGAGGACTCTATCGCAGAGCGCAGCCGAAAAGGGCAAGTGGCGCGGGTGCTAATCCACCACTTGGCGAAGCGTTTCGACAAGGTCGGCAACCTGTGCCTCGGTTTCGGCGAGCGTCGTGCCGGTGTCGATCACGTAGTCCGCGCGCGCACGCTTTTCGGCATCGGGAGTTTGCAGGCCGAGAATGTGTTCGAATTTTTCCGCCGTCATGCCCGGGCGGGCCAGCACCCGTTCGCGCTGGACATCGGCAGGCGCGGAAACGACCACCGCCGTGTCGACCGCCGCATCGCCGCCGCGTTCGAACAGAAGCGGGATGTCGAACACGACCATCGGCTCATCGGCATGGCGTTCGAGAAATTGCACACGCCGCTGCGCCACCGCCGGGTGGACGATGGCCTCGAGCGCAGCGAGCCGCGTGGGATTGCCAAAGACCTGCTCGCCCAGCTCTTCACGCTTCACCCCTTCGGATCCGGTCGATTCGGGGAATTCCGCCTCAATTCGCTCCACCAGTTCGCCGCCCGGCCCCTGCATGGCGCGCACTTCGGCGTCGGCATCGAACACCGGCACCCCGGCTCGCGCGAACATGGCGGCGACAGTTGATTTGCCCATGCCGATCGAGCCGGTGAGGCCTATGATGCGCGGTTTGGTCATGCCGATAGCAGCGCCAACAGCTCGCGATTATGCTCGCGCGGGGGCGCCTTGCCGAAGAATTTCTCGAACGCGATAGCCGCCTGCCCGACCAGCATGGCAAGTCCGCCGATCGTGGGATGCCCGGCTTCGCGCGCCGCGCTGAGGAAAGTCGTGTCGACCGGATCGGTGACGATATCGTAGGCGATGCTGCCCGGCGGCGCATGGCTCCAGTCGAACGCAAGCGGATCGCTGCCGCGCATTCCGAGCGGTGAGGCGTTGACGATCAGGTCGAGGCACCCCTCGCGATCGTCGAAAGCGAAATCGGTGGCTTCGGCAAAGTGCGAGAGGTGAATCGCGTGGTGCTCGCCGCCCGGAGCCAGCTCGTCAAGCAAAGCGCGCGCCTTGTCCGGGTTGCGCCCCGCGACCACGAGCGTAAAGTCGTTGTCCGCCAGCGCTGCGATGATTGCCCGCGCCGCGCCGCCCGTTCCGATGATCCGCGCCATGCGAAATAGGTGCTGCGCTGCCAGCGTGGTGCCAAGCGGTTCGAGAAAGCCGCGCGCGTCGGTGTTGTAGCCCACGAGCGCGTCGTCCTCACGTACCACAGTGTTGACCGCACCCAGCTTGGCCGCAACCGGGTCGAGGCAATCGCATTGCTCGATCACCACCTGCTTGTGCGGCATGGTGACGTTGCAGCCCACCCAATCGGATGTTTTTCGCGCGTCGGCAAAGTAGTCCGCCAATGCGCCACGTTCGACGGATCGGGCCGTGTAGTCACCCGCGATCCCAAGCTTCTCCAGCCAGAAACGGTGGATCACCGGCGACTTCGAGCCGCCAATCGGATCGCCGATGACATGGGCTTGCGGAACCACTTCAGGATCACCGCTCACGCGAGGATCGCCCCCTGTTCACGCAGAGCTTCGAGCACGTCGAGCAGCGGCATGCCAAGCACGGTGAACTGGTCGCCCTCGATCGCGTCGAACAATTGCACTCCCATCGCCTCGAAGCGGAAGCAGCCGACCGTTTGCGCGATGGCGGGCCATTCGGCGTCGAGATAGTGTTCGACGAAGGTCTGCGACAGCGCGCGCACCGCCAGTCGGGCGCATCGCGCGCCGCTCCAGTGGCAAGTGTCATCGCGCACCAGAGCGGCGGCGCTGTGCAATTCGATCGTCCGGCCCGAGAAGAAACGCAGATGTTCGCCCGCCTCCTCGCGAGAGGACGGCTTGTCGAACCTGCGCCCCTCGACACTCACCAGAGAATCGCTTCCAAGAACCAGTGCATCGGGGTGCTCGCGCGCAACCGCTGCCGCTTTCGCAACGCTGAGCGCTTCGGCGGTTTCCGCGGGCGAGACATCTTCGAACGCCGCCTCGACCGCGCGCTCGTCGATATTCGCGGGTACGCTGGTATAGGCGACGCCAGCCGCATCGAGCATGGCTTGGCGCGATGCCGATTTCGACGCGAGGATCAGCGCAGCGCCAATCATATCGCCTTGGCCACGCCGTTGATTTTCGATGGCCGCCGTGCGCGTTCCTGCACCAACCGGATCACCGCCGCCGCCGTTTCCTCGATAGAGCGCCGCGTCACATCGATCACGGGCCAGCCATGATCGGCGAACATGCGCCGGGCAAATTGCAGCTCTTCTTTCACCCGTTCGTTGTCGACATAGGATGTCTCGGTTCCCTCATTGAGCGACAGTAAGCGGTTGCGGCGGATCTGCACCAGCCGCTCCGGCGCAGTCGTCAGGCCGACCACCAGCGGATGGCGCAGGTCGAACAGCGCCTTAGGCGGAGGGCTTTCGACCACCAGCGGAATATTCGCGACCTTGTATCCACGATTGGCGAGGTAAATGGCCGTCGGCGTCTTTGACGTGCGCGACACGCCTGCCAGCACGATGTCGGCCTCTTCCCAATCCTCATGCGCGATCCCGTCATCGTGCGCGATCGTGTACTGGATCGCATCGACCCGCTTGAAATAATCCTCATCCATCAGGTGCTGGCGGCCGGGACGCCCGTGCGCTTCCTGCCCCAGTTGCGATTCAAGTGCGGCGGTGACCTGGTCGAGCACCGGGACGGCGGGCAGGCCCAGATGGCGGCAATGCTCCTCCAGCCGGGCGCGGGTCTCCGGATTGACAAGGGTGAAGAGAACAAGGCCGGGGTTCTCTGCCAGGTCCGGCACAATCCGGTCGAGATGCTGACGCGAGCGGACCATTGGCCAAAAATGTCGGCTGACGCTGGGCTCGTCGAACTGGGCGAGCGCAGCCTTGGCAATCATCTCCAGCGTCTCACCGGTGGAATCGGAAACGAGGTGCAGGTTAAGGCGGTTCATGGCTGTTCCCGTGTCGCTCCTGCGCGCTGTTATCGTCCGAGGATCGTCCCTGTGGACAGTGGGGGGCATAAACCACGGGAGAGAACGGTCGACAAGCGGGGCATGGGTTTTCCTGCCCGCTACCGGCCCATGCGCCCCGTGCTTTCTCTACACAGGACAGCTTATATCGACAGGCTGGGGAGAACGGGGACAGTTCGCGCTTGACCACATGCGTGCCGGGAGTCGGATCGCCTTCGCCCTCTTTGCAGCGCGGGAGAAATCGGGCAGGGGCCGCCAATCCCCGCTTTCCACAGGGCCAACAGACTCCATCAAACCTTTAATTAGAATCTATTTATTGTTTTAAGGAACGCGCATGCCCGGTCCGTTGCTCGATACTTTGAAGGGGTCCATCCCCGATATTCCGCCGCTCTGGCTGATGCGCCAGGCGGGGCGGTATCTGCCTGAATACCGCGAATTGCGTAAGGAAAAAGGCGGCTTTCTCGAGCTGGTTTACGACAGCGAGGCCGCGGCCGAGATCACGGTGCAGCCGATCAGGCGGTTCGGGTTCGACGGAGCGATCCTGTTCTCCGACATCCTGATCGTGCCTCATGCCATGGGGCAGGGGCTGGAGTTTCTGGCGGGCGAGGGGCCAAAGCTCTCGCCGACCTTGCTGGAGGCCAGGCTCGACGATTTCACCGCGAGCCATGACAAGTTCGATGCGATCTACGAGACCGTCAGGCGCACCCGCGCTTTTATCGATGACAAGGTCACGATGCTCGGCTTTGCCGGTTCGCCGTGGACCGTCGCGACCTATATGATCGCCGGGCAGGGATCGAAGGACCAAGGGCCGGCGCGACTGATGGCCTATCGCGATCCGCAGCGTCTGCAGGCGATCTGCGATGCGATCATCGAGGTGTCGGTCGAGTATCTGCGCGGACAGATCGATGCGGGCGCGGAAGGCGTGCAATTGTTCGACAGTTGGGCAGGCAGCCTCGCCCCCGACGAATTCGAGCGTTGGGTGATTGCGCCCAATGCTGCAATCACCGCGGCGCTCAAGCAATCCCATCCCGACACCCCGGTCATCGGCTTTCCCAAGGGCGCGGGCGCGAAACTGCCCGCCTATGTGGGCGAGACCGGCGTGGATGCGGTCGGCCTCGACGAGACGCTCGATCCGGTTTGGGCGAACGGTGCGCTGCCGGAGGGTCTGCCGGTGCAAGGTAATCTCGATCCGTTGCTGGTCGAAGCGGGTGGCCCGGCGCTCCCGGCGCGGATCGAGGCGATCAAGCGCGCCTTTGAAGGGCGGCCGCATATATTCAATCTTGGCCACGGGATCGGCCAGTTCACGCCGATCGAGCATGTCGAACAGCTGCTGCGCGCAGTGCGGGGGAGTTGAGCGATGCAGGACGCACTCGTTGCGATTTATGTCTGGCTCAAGATCGGCCACGTCATTTTCATGGTGTTCTGGCTCGCGGGGCTCTTCATGCTGCCGCGCCAATGCATCTACATGCTCGACCACGCACCCGGCTCGGATGGTGAGGCCAAATGGGCAAGGCGCATGGGCAAGCTGCGCAAGATCATTCTCACGCCGAGCCTGATCCTGGTGTGGGTGTTCGGCCTGCTGCTCGCCTATGCCGGCGGCTGGTTCACCAATGGCTGGCTCCATGCCAAGCTGACGCTGGTTGTGCTCCTCAGTGGCTATCACGGCTGGCTGGTAGCCAAGACCAAGAAGATGGCGGCCGGCGCGCGTCCGCTGAGCGAAAAGACGCTGCGGATGGTCGGTGAAGTACCCGGCCTGCTGCTCGTCCTGATCGTCACTCTGGTCTACCTCAAACCGTTCTGACGAAAGTCGATTGACGCGAAGGCTGGCGCGTCATATCTGGATGACACGCCAACGGCACAGCGTGCGCACTCGATGCGCGGGCCAGGCCTCTTTCCCCAAGACAAGCCTGTCGTTTGCGCACAGTTCTGACTGATGGATTTTCAGCGCCGTAAACAGGCGTTTTGTATTTCGCGTCGACTGGCGCGCTTCGTTTCCCCACTTTCCCGAAAGCTTCGTTTCCCATGCATCTCAAGGATCTCAAACAGCGCACTCCCGCCGAACTCGTCGCCATGGCGGAAGAGCTGGGCGTCGAAGGTGCCTCGACCATGCGCCGTCAGGATCTCCTGTTCAGCATCCTGCGCGAGCTTGCCGAGGATGACGAATACGAAGAAAAGATCATGGGGATCGGCACGATTGAGGTAATGCAGGATGGCTTCGGCTTCCTGCGGTCGCCCGAAGCCAACTACCTTGCCGGGCCGGACGACATTTATGTTTCGCCCAATCAGATCCGCAAATGGGGTCTGCGCACCGGTGATACGGTCGAAGGTGAGATCCGCGCCCCGCGCGATGGGGAGCGCTATTTCGCCCTGACGACGCTCAGCCAGGTCAATTTCGAAGATCCCGAAGCGGTGCGGATGCGCACCAATTTCGACAACCTCACACCGCTCTATCCCGATCAGAAGCTGAGCCTCGATTCCGACGATCCGACAGTCAAGGACAAGTCTGCCCGCGTGATCGACATCGTGTCGCCGCAGGGGAAAGGCCAGCGCGCATTGATCGTTGCGCCGCCACGGACCGGTAAGACGGTGCTGCTCCAGAATATCGCGCGCGCGATCACCGAGAACCACCCCGAGGTCTTCCTGCTCGTTCTGCTGGTTGATGAACGGCCCGAAGAAGTCACCGACATGCAGCGCTCGGTAAAGGGCGAGGTGATCTCCTCGACCTTTGACGAACCGGCCAACCGCCACGTGCAAGTCGCTGAAATGGTTATTGAAAAGGCCAAGCGGCTGGTCGAGCACAAGCACGATGTCGTCATTCTGCTCGATTCGATTACGCGTCTTGGCCGGGCCTACAACACGGTCGTCCCCAGCTCGGGTAAGGTGCTGACCGGCGGCGTGGATGCCAACGCGTTGCAACGGCCCAAGCGCTTCTTCGGCGCGGCCCGCAATATCGAGGAGGGCGGTTCGCTCTCCATCATTGCGACCGCGCTGATCGACACCGGTAGCCGAATGGACGAGGTTATCTTCGAAGAATTCAAGGGCACCGGCAACTCGGAAATTGTGCTCGATCGCAAGGTCTCCGACAAGCGCATCTTCCCCGCACTCGATGTCGGCAAATCCGGCACGCGCAAGGAAGAGCTGCTGGTCGAGAAGGACAAGCTGTCCAAGATGTGGGTGCTGCGTCGGATCCTGATGCAGATGGGCACGATCGACGCTATGGAATTCCTGCTCGACAAGATGAAGGATTCCAAGACCAACGAGGATTTCTTCGATACCATGAACCAGTAGGCGGGCGATCCCCGCACTTCATGCACGCCGATATCCAAAGGTCTTTGGGACGACCTGCGCAATGCTCTACCAATATCTATACATAAGCACCGCGCCCGATCTTTCGCGAGAAGAAGTCGAGCAGATTCTGGTAACGAGTGCGCGGAACAATCCGGTGGCGGGTATTACCGGGATACTCGTTTACAATGGCCGCAACTTTCTTCAGCTTCTCGAAGGCGAGACTGCCGCACTCAACACCTTGATGCGCAAAATTGGACACGATCCGCGCCACACCGGGATCACGATGCTTCACAGCAATGAGATTGCCGAGCGTGCCTGTCCGGACTGGGCGATGAAGTGGATCCCGATCGATGAGGGCTTGGAGCAACGCCGGGTATCGCTTGCGAATGAGCTTCCGAGCGGTATCGACGGGATCGTGCGCCAAATGATCCTGAATTTCGCGACGCTGAATTGAGCGGTGTGAACGAGGCCCCAATTCGGGGCATCTCGAACCTTACCGTGACATTTACCTTTCCCTAGTCGCCGGATCCTATTGCGGAGCGCTTGACGCCTTTGCATGTGGAGAAAACGGCATGAAAAGCTTGCTCTATCGCAGCGTCGCGCGCGCCGATCTGGGCTCGGATGACATCTTCGAGATCGTTCGGCATTCCAGCGAGAACAATGGTGCAAGAGGGCTGAGCGGCTTCCTCATCTATCAGCAGGGCCAGTTTCTCCAACTGTTAGAGGGCGAAGCTTCCCAGATTGATGACCTGCTTGCGAAGGTACGCTGCGATCCACGCCACCATTCTTTTGAAGTCTTGTGTGAAGGGTCGATCGAGCGGAAGTCCTTTCCCAACTGGCGTATGCACCGCGTCATAGCGCCAGACAGCAATGCGATGATCGACAGGATCGCGGAGGCACAGGAACACCCGCTACCGTCTGAGGTCTTGAGCGCCGCCGTGGAGTTTTTCGAGACAAACCAAAGAACACGCGACAACCAAGCCGCCTAACCTTCAGCCTTGTTGATTGAGGCCGGGCTAAGAACGCAGGTTTTCAGCGAAGAACGCCGCGCTTCGCTGGTCGGCAAGATTGGCGGCGTCTTCCACCCGCCGCTCGCCCATTTCGGTCGCGAAGCCGTGATCGAGCCCCTCGTAATCGTAGAGCGTCACGCGCGGATGACCGTCGAGACCCTTGTGCATGGCGGCTTGCGTATCCTTGTCGACAAAGCCGTCTTCGGTCGGAATATGAAGCAGTAGCGGCTTTGCAATGGCCTCTTTCTCGCCCAGCAATCCATCGATCCCGACGCCGTAATAACCCACGCTCGCGTCAACATCGGTGCGCGCGGCGGTCATGTAGGCGAGCCTGCCTCCCAGGCAATAACCCACGCAACCGACCTTGGAGACGCCTTCTTGTCCTCGCGCGTAATCGATGGTTGCCTGAATGTCTTTCACACCCGCATCCTGATCGAATTTCTCCATCAGCTCGAGCGCGCGGTTGAATTCCACTTCGATATCGGGATCGAGCTGAACCCCGCGTTCGATCCGCCAGAACAGGTCCGGTGCGATCGCGAGATAACCGTCGACCGCCAGCTTGTCGCACTTCTGCCGAATGCCTTGGTTCACGCCGAAGATTTCCTGAATCACGACGATTGCTGCGGTAGGAGTACCGGAGGGGTGCGCCACATAGGCCTTGAATTCATCGCTGCCGTCGCGGGTGCTGATCGCAATATTGTCGGACATGACCGGCTGTTCCTTTCGAATCGGGAGGTTTTGATGCTCGGCTATGCCCTAATCATTGCACCGCGCTCACGACAGACCCAAATATGGCAAGAGCAATGCCAAGCCGGATGCTCGCTGATGCTGATGGAGCGAACACATGAAAGTGAATATCGAGATCGAGTGCACGCCCGAAGAAGCGCGCAGCTTCATGGGTTTGCCCGACGTCAGCTCCGCGAACAGCATCTACGTCGACAACATCGCGGCGATGATGAAGGGTGCCAGCAATCCCGATCAGATGCAGGAATATGCCCAGGCACTGGCTCCGATGGGGCAGGTCGGCTTGAAATTGTTTCAGAGTTTTGTTGAAGGCGGCCTGCGTGCCGGGGCAGGCGACGGGCAGACCACGTCCTCCAAGTCGTCAAAAAAATCGGATTAGAGCTGCGCGGGCGTGATCGACAACGGCATGGCGCTTCCCGGTGGTGAGACGATCTTCGCGGTGTCCAGCGGATTGCCTCCCGCTGCGATCGGGATCGTGCGCATCAGTGGCATTCACGCGGGCGCGGCATTGAAAGAACTGACTGGGCGCGACTTCGAAGCGCGCAAGGCAAGCCTGGCCCGCTTGCGCCGCCCGGATAGAACAATCCTGGATGAAGCGCTGGTGCTGTGGTTTCCTGGACCGCGCTCAGCGACAGGCGAGGATTGCGCCGAGCTTCATTGCCATGGCGGGCGCGCGGTGCTCACTGCGGTGTGCGAGGCGCTGGGGCAAATCGACGGTCTGCGTCCCGCGCAACCCGGCGAATTTACCCGGCGAGCATTTGCGAATGGCCGCGTCGATCTGGCCGAGGCGGAAGGTCTTGCGGATCTTCTCGCTGCCGAAACCGAGCTACAGCGCGCGTCGGCGATGGCCAATGCCGCAGGGGCACTTTCGCGGTTGATAGAAAACTGGCGCAAGACTGTCCTTGCGTGTTCGGCACAGGTAGAGGCTGCGCTCGATTTTTCCGACGAAGACGATGTGGAGGATCTCCCCGCCTCTTTTGGGACGGCATTGCAGGGATTGATCGGCGAGATCGAACAGCAGTTAGGCCGACCCAGGTCGGAGGCGTTGGGCGAAGGCTTTCGCGTCGTCCTCGCAGGCCCACCAAATGCGGGAAAATCGACTTTGTTCAACGCACTTGTGGAAAGCGAGGCGGCAATCACCTCGCCGATTGCAGGCACGACGCGTGACGTTATCGAACGATCCGTCGCGATTGAGGGCGTGCCTTTCACGTTTGTGGATACGGCTGGGTTGCGCGATGAGGCGGGCGAGCAGATCGAGGCAATCGGCATCGCGCGGGCTCGAGCGGAGGTCGCGAAGGCCGATCTGATCGGCTGGCTTGGGCCGGAAGGGGAGGGCCCGGGCCATGCGTGGGAAATCGATGCGCGCTGCGACGATCCGTCCCGTCAGGTAAAGACCGAAGCAAGGCACGCCGTATCGGCGATCACGGGTGAGGGCGTCGATGAGCTCAAGTCGAGTATTGTAGCGGCTGCACGTCAGCAATTGCCCAAGCCCGGTGTTGTCACAGTCAATGCACGCCAATCCGAGGCGCTGTTCGATGCGGTCACTCATCTGACCGATGCTTTGCGCCACAGTGACCTACTGTTGAAGGGAGAGGCTCTGCGGAATGCGCGGATGGCGTTTGATCGCCTTACCGGGCGCGCGACAACGGAAGACATGCTTGATTCGCTGTTCGGGCGGTTCTGCATCGGAAAATAGCTTGTTGGTGTTGTTTCACGTGAAACAGCTTTGACGCGTGCCGACACCATATCTATCTGCAGGCGCATGGACGATTTTGACGTCATTGTAGTCGGCGGCGGACATGCCGGAGTTGAGGCGGCGTGCGCGGCGGCGCGCATGGGCGCACGAACGGGCCTGGTGAATTTCGACCTTTCGGCCATCGGAGCAATGAGCTGCAATCCAGCCATTGGCGGTCTGGGCAAGGGGCATCTGGTCCGCGAAATAGATGCGCTGGATGGGTTGATGGGCCGCGCGGCCGATGCAGCAGCGATCCACTATCGAATGCTCAATCGTTCGAAGGGAAGTGCGGTCTGGGGTCCACGGGTGCAGGCTGATCGCGCACTGTTCAAAGCTGCGATCCAGTCGATGATCCGCACGCAGACAACTCTGACTCTGATTGAAGGTGAGGCGGCGGCGTTGCTCCTAAAAAGCGGGCGCGTTGCCGGGCTGGTGCTCGGCGATGGGAGCGAGATTGCCGCGCCTCGGGTTATTATGTGCACCGGGACGTTCCTCGGCGGTATTCTTTATCGCGGTGAGGAGCGTGTGGAGGGTGGTCGTGTTGGAGAACATGCTGCCACCAGACTTGCTGAACAGATGCGCGGCGCGGATCTCCCGATGGGGCGCTTGAAAACCGGCACACCGCCTAGGCTCGACGGGCGCACAATTGATTGGGCCGCGCTGGCGGTTCAGCCGTCCGATGGCGAAGCATGGACCATGTCACCGCTCACGCCAAGGCGCGCAAACCCGCAGGTGTTTTGCGCGATTACCCGCACCACGGAAGCGGCCCATGATGCAATCCGGGCCAATCTCGATCGCTCACCGCTGTTCTCCGGGGCGATCGATGCGGCAGGTCCGCGATATTGCCCTTCGATCGAGGACAAGATTCATCGCTTTGGAGATCGGGACGGGCACCAGGTGTTTCTCGAACCCGAAGGTCTAAGCACGCATTTCGTTTATCCCAATGGAATAAGCACTTCGCTCCCGGTCGATGTCCAGCTGACCATGTTGCGGGCGATGCCGGGGCTTGAGCGCGTAGTTATGGAAGTGCCGGGATATGCCGTGGAATACGACTACATCGATCCCCGCGCGCTGACCCCGGACCTGCAGCTGCGCGCCATTCCCGGATTGTACTGCGCCGGTCAGATCAACGGGACGACCGGGTATGAGGAGGCCGGGGCGCAAGGGCTTATCGCCGGGCTGAGTGCAGCGGCGGCCGAGCTGTCTTTGGAGGCGCCCGAACTCGACCGAGCCAATTCATACATTGCCGTCATGATTGACGATCTCACTTTGCAGGGCGTGAGTGAGCCATACCGGATGCTCACTTCCCGTGCGGAATATCGCCTGCGCCTGCGCGCCAACAATGCTTCAACGCGACTTACCCCTGAGGGCATCAGGGCTGGCTGCGTCGGTCAGCAGCGGCGTGATTGGTTCGAGCGCCGCGAGAATGCGCGTTCGGACATAGAGGCGGTGTTTGCCAGGCGGATCAATGCAAAGGTGCTCGCGAAGGCCGGCCTTCCTGTTCGAGGTGATGGAGGAGAGAAAACGCTGGGCGAGTGGCTGCGCCATGACAAGGTGCGGCTCGATATGCTCGCCGACGCTGGCGGTGTGGAGGTGCCCGGTGCAGATGGGTTGGCACATGAGATGGCCGAGGACGCCGCCTACGCACCCTACCTTGCGAGGCAGGATGCTGAACTGCGCGAATTACGTGCGAGTGAGCAGCTTACACTTGGCGCGGATTTCCCATTCGCGAAGGTGCCCGGCCTCTCGAACGAAATGGTTGAGCGTTTGTCTGCGGCGGCGCCTGCGACACTCGCGGCCGCCTCGCGCGTTTCTGGTGTGACTCCAGCGGCGTTGTCGGCGCTTCTAGTCCACGCTCGGCGGTGGCAAGAAGCGGCGTGATTACCAATGAAGAGGAAGCGCGTGCATATCTCTCGCAATTAGCTGGCAACACCGGATTGGAGAGGCTCGAGCGGTTCGCGCGTTTGCTCCGGGCTGAAAACCAGAAGCAGAACCTCGTCGCAGCGCGATCACTTGACAGTTTGTGGCAACGGCATCTCGCTGACAGCGCGCAACTGCTTGAGCATGTTCCACGTGAAACAAATGTCGCAGCTACGGCGCCTTGGATGGATCTTGGGTCGGGGCCGGGCCTGCCTGGACTTGTATTGGCCATCCTCCGCCCGGAAATAGAGATTAAATTGATCGAGTCGCGAAAGCGCCGGGCGGAGTTCCTCGCATTTTGCCGCCGCGAACTGGGTCTTGCGAATTGTGAGGTTCTGGGTTGCCGACTTGAGCGCGTTGAGCGCTTTCGTGCATCGGTTATAACCGCGCGAGCCTTCGCCCCACTACCAAAGCTCCTGCATTTATCCGCACCGTTCTCCACAGACAGAACGCTCTACCTCTTGCCCAAAGGCCGGTCTGCCGCCCAAGAACTGGATCAGGCAAATGGTGATGTGCGTGCGATGTTTCACGTGGAACAATCATTGACCGACCGCGAGGCGGGCATCATCGTGGGACGTCTGGGTAACAAGGCGGGAGCGAAGGCATGCTGACGATAGCGATTGCGAACCAGAAGGGCGGGGTTGGCAAAACCACAACCGCCATCAACATGGCGACTGCGATGGCCGCGACAGGCTGGCGCACGCTGCTGATCGATCTGGACCCTCAAGGCAACGCTTCGACCGGCCTTGGCGTCGACGCGAACGCGCGACCTGTTTCGAGCTACGACCTTCTCGTGGATGAGCTTCCGCTCGACCAGGCGGTTCTGCACACCAATATCCCGGGTCTCGATATTGTCGCCGCGACCGTCGATCTTAGCGGGGCAGAGATCGAGCTTGTCAATGTCGAGGAACGCACTGCTAGGCTCAGTCGCGCATTGCGCCAACATCGCGACCACGATATCTGTTTCATCGATTGTCCGCCCTCCCTCGGTTTGCTCACCCTCAATGCCCTTAGTGCGGCGGACACGCTGCTCGTCCCGCTTCAGTGCGAGTTTTTTGCGCTCGAGGGGTTGAGCCAGTTGCTTCAGACGGTCGAGCGCGTGCAGCAGCGTTTCAACCCGCGGCTCGATATTATCGGTGTGGCGCTTACGATGTTCGATCGCCGCAATCGCTTGACCGATCAGGTGTCGGACGATGTGCGCGATTGCTTGGGAACCCTCGTGTTCGACACGGTGATTCCCCGCAATGTTCGCCTGTCCGAAGCGCCGAGCCATGGGCTTCCGGCCCTTGTTTACGACCAGGCTTGCGTCGGCAGCCGTGCTTACATGTCGCTGGCGCGCGAGCTTATCGGTCGCTTCCCATCAGAAAGGCAGGCCGCATGAGCCGCGATACGTCCGACCCGATCCGCTTCTCGGTTCCCAGCCGCAGCGCTGCTGATGGTCGAAAGCGACTTGGCAGGGGATTGGGTGCGCTTCTGGGCGAGACCCAGCGCGAGGAGCCGCTCGTGCGATCGGGCGGTGGAGGCTCCGGTGGGGGCGAGGGCGCGGATGGTGCGTCGCAACTGCGAATGGTCCCACTCTCGGCGATCGACCCGCTCAAGGACAACCCGCGCAAGCATTTCGACGAAACGGCTCTGGACGAGCTTGCAGCATCCATTGCGAAGCGCGGGGTCATTCAGCCGATCATCGTGCGTCCGCGCACCGGCGGTCGCTATCAGCTCGTGGCCGGTGAACGGCGCTGGCGGGCGGCGCAGAAAGCGCGTCTGCACGAAATCCCGGCACTGGTGCGCGAACTCGATGAAGGAGAGGTCGTCGCGCTGGCTCTGATCGAGAATCTCCAGCGCGAGGATCTCAATCCAGTTGAGGAGGCGCGCGCCTACCACCGCTTGTCCGAACGCGAGGGTATGACGCAGGCCGAAATCGCAAGCATGGTGGAGAAATCGCGCAGCCATGTCGCGAATACGCAGCGTCTTCTGGCGCTTCCCGATGGCGTGCTGGATCTTGTCGAGAATGCAAAACTGTCGATGGGGCACGCGCGCGCCCTGATCGGGCGGGCCGATGCGACGCAACTGGCGCAGCAGGCGGTTGAGAAAGGCCTCTCGGTTCGAGAGGTCGAATCGCTTGTGCGCAAGCTCGACACGGCCACGGGCGAGACGTCTTCGGGATCGGCGGGAAGTGCTTCAAAAAAGAAGGGGACGGGCCGCGAGGAAAACGCCGATATCGCGGCGGTCCAGCGTCACCTGGAGGAGTTTCTCGGACTCAAGGTCCAGATTCGCACCGATGATGACCCTCGATCGGGATCGGTCACGATTCGTTATGGCACTCTCGATCAGCTCGATCTGGTCTGCCAGCGCCTGACCGGCGGCGATATTTAACGCGGCGCTTCAGGCCTGAACTGGTGTGAAAGCCCATGAGTGCGGGGTTTTGCCGAACGCGACACGGGCGCATTCACGCTGTTGTAACCATACCAAATAACGAAGGTTGAACTCGGGGATCCTACTAGGGTCTGGCGAATGGGCTCCAATCTCCATTCGGCAGGCATGACCGGCGGAAAAACGGGCCGTCGCCATGCGTGCATAGATATTCAGACCACGCTTGGAAGGACCAGATATGAACAAGACTCTTCGCCTCGGCGCCGCCGGGATCGCGATGTTTGCCGCGCTCGGAATGAGCTCGGTGGCCCACGCCGATACCGCGTCCGCCGATGCAACCGCAGAAGTGCTCGATTCGCTCGTGCTCAACAACGTCGCTGCTCTCGACTTCGGCACGATGGTGATTTCGGGTGGTGGCGTCGTGACGCTCGCCGCCGATGGCACCGCTGCGGGGGGCCTGACCTGCACCGACACCGACATCGTCTGCTCGGGCACCACGTCCGTCGCGGGTTTCACGGTTGAGGGTACGAACAACAAGGCTGTGACGATTGTCCTGCCGACCACCGCGATCGAACTGCGCCACCCCGATTACACCGCTGCGACGGCAACCGAGCACGCCATCGTCCTCGACACCTTCACGGCGAGCGACAATGGCGCTGGCGGTCCGGAAGTGACCCTCGATGGCGCAGGCGATGCGTCTTTCGAAGTGGGCGGCACGATCACCGTTGACGGCACGGAAGCACCCGGCGTCTTCCAGGGCGACTTCGAAGTCACTGTCGAATATTCGTAAGCGATGTGCCGCCATGCGCGGCATGTCTGTAACTAGCAGGCCGCACTCCTCGAAAGAGGGGTGCGGCCTTCGCTTTTGCACCGCCGCAAATCGGAGCTGGTTTAATGGTTCTTAACCGTAATTGTCTACCACGCTCCGTGAAGATGCGTGGGCGGGGGCTCATGGCATCAAGCTGAGAATAGCTACAGGACGGTTCGACTTCATGGCATTTCGGGGCAAGAGCAAACTCAAATATCTTGGATGGGCGTTGGCCGCCTTTGCCGGGAGCGGGGCTTCCATTCCGGCGAGCGCGCAAGGCGACTTGCTAGTCGCGCCGACCCGCGTGATCCTCGATGGCTCGCGCGGAACCGAGGTAATCCTCAGCAATATCGGGTCTGAGGAGGCCACTTATCGCATCGGGCTCGAGCTGCGGCGCATGCTTGAAAATGGGCGATTGGTCCCGATCGAGCGCACCGAGGCCAACGCGGTTGAGGAGGCAGCACTCGGCATGATCCGCTACGCGCCGCGCCGCATCACCTTGCCGCCGGGCCAGCCACAAGCCGTACGCCTGGCAGCCCGTCCGGGTGCGGATCTTCCCGATGGCGAATACCGGGTTCACATGTCCTTCAAGGCGATCCCCAAGGCGCGTGAGGTTTCCTCGCAACCGCAGACGGATCAGAGCGTATCGATCCAGCTCATCCCGATCTACGGTGTGACGATCCCGATCATCGTGCGTCATGGACGGGTTGAGGCGCAAGTCGCGATCACGCAGCCGAGCATCGTTCAAGGTGAGGATGGCCCCGAGCTTGCGATGTCGATCAGCCGCGCTGGTGATAGCTCGGCCTACGGTGAGTTACGCGTAACGAAGGCGGGAGTGGCAGACCCTATCGTTCAGCTGACGGGCCTTGCAATCTATCCGGAGATCGAGGCGCGCACAGTGCGTGTTCGCCTCACGCCGGAGCAGGCTTCCGCCCTGAACGGCCAGCTGCGGATCGAATATCGCGAAATGCCCGAGGCCGGCGGCGGTCTTCTCGCCGCGGTCGATACGGTTCTGAATTAGCTTTCGTGAACCGTTCGGACGGCAAGTTCCGAACGATCAGCCCGCATCATGTTCGGTTCTCGTCCAAAATTCTCAGCTTTCGCCGCGTGTGTCGCCGCGATGATAGGTCCGCACACGCTTGGCGGCGACGAAGCGCTTGCCCAGAATGCAGAACCGACGAGTGCGACATCGCCTTCTGTTTCGGAAGCGGAGAGCTCACCAGATACGGTGTCGACGTGGCAAGCCAATGAGGACGATTTCCTGTTCCTCAAATTGGTCATCAAGAACTACAAGCTGAACTACGACGTGCGCGGTTACCAGACCGAGCGGGGCATCTGTCTCGATTTCGCCGACGTCATCCAGTCGCTCGACCTTCCCATTCGACTAGACAAGAAGTCGCGCCGCGCGACTGGCTGGCTCTTCGCCGAGGACGAAACGTTCACGCTGGATCGCGAAAGCGGTGTGGAACAAACCATGAACATATCTGAATCTTCGATCGAGCGGGATATTTATGACACACCGGAGGGCTGGTGTGTCGAAACCACGGCCCTTTCGCGCTGGTTTGGCATCGGTTTTGAGCCCGATCTCTTCAACGCCGTGGTCCGCCTGCGCTCGGACCGCGATCTGCCGTTCATGCAGGCGATTGAGCGTCGTAGTCGCGCCGCGCGACTTCGTAACCGACCGGCTCAATTCGATCTCTCGAAGTTTCCAAGCGCGGACATGGAATATCGGGCGTGGCGTACCCCCTCGATTGACGTCGTGGCCAGAATTGGTGCGCGGACCGGCGAGAGTCGTCGCAGCGGGGTCGAAGGTCAGATCGAGTTGTATGCTGCTGGCGAAGCGCTGGGCGCGAGTTATTTTGCCCGGGTGGCAACCGATGACACGCTCTCCCCCCAGGCGGTGCGAGCGCGCGCCTATCGAAACGATCCGGAGGGCGGATTGCTTGGTCCCCTCAATGCAACGCAAGTGGCAGTCGGTGACGTCGAGACGCTGCCAGGCCGCCTTTCGGCGCAAACCGCGATCGGTCGCGGTGCTTTCGTGAGCAACAGGCCGCTTGGCCAGGCGTCACGCTTCTCCACCACAACGCTGCGCGGAACTTTGCCGGCTGGCTGGGATGCTGAGCTGTATCGCAATGGTCAGCTGATCGCCTTTCAGGACGATCGTGGGGACGGGCGTTACGAATTCATCGAGGTTGAGCTGTTCTTCGGGCGCAACGAGCTCGAAGTCGTCCTCTACGGGCCGCAAGGGCAAATTCGCCGCGATCGAACCTCGGTTCCGATCGGTTTCAATCAGATCGAACCCGGCCAGACCTATTATTGGGCGGGCGTTTTGCAGGATAATCGCGACCTGATCGATCTCGGGACCGGGATTGATTTGGGGTCACGCGAGTGGCGCTGGGGCGTGGGGGTCGAACGCGGATTGGATCGGCGAACGAGCGCCATGTTGAGCATTCAGAACCTCGTATTCGACGGCGAGCGGCGCACCTATGCGGAAGGAGCGTTGATTCGATCGCTTGGCGGAATGCAGGTGGAGCTGGCGACAGCACATGAACTCGGCGCCGGTACGGTGGCCGAGGCATCGGCGCTTGGGCGCGTTGGAAATATCAACTTCGGCGCAAATGCGCTGGTTTCATTCGGTAACTTCGCAAGCGAATTTGCTTTTGAAACAATCGATTACCGCGCGGGCTTCAACTTCGACACGTCCCTGAGCCTCGGCCGGTTTACGATGCCGCTGCAAGGCGATGTGTCGCACGCAAAATTGGCCGATGGTTCCAGTATCGAAGAATTTGTCCTCACCGCTTCGGCTACAGCAGGGCGCATGGCATTCTCAGCGCAGCTCAACCATCAACAGCGCAGCGCGGGCATCGACACGCCCGCGGCGACCGACACGCGCGTGCGTTTGCTTGCCAATATGCGTTTCCGCGATTTTCGGGTGCGCGGCAACGCGACTTTTCTTGCAGCTGGGCCTAACCGCGGTCTTGAGGTGGCGACAGTACGGCTTGATAGCGACTTGGGCGAAGATGCAGAATTGCAGGGCCAGGTCGATTACAACGCCCGGCTCGACGAATTTCGCCTAACTGCCGGCTATACGCGTCGCTTCGATACCCTGTCGCTACGCGGCGATGGGTTCGTAACCACCAGCGGCGCCATTGGTGCCGCTGTGCAATTGGCCTTCAGCCTGGGTCCGGACCCAATCTCGGGCGGTGTGCGTGTGACCAACACGAAATTGGCGCGCAGCGGGCAGGCGGCCGTCACCGTGTTCCGCGATGATGATGGCAATGGCCGCCGCGATCCGGGCGAGCAATTGCTCGAGAACGTGATGGTCGAAGCGGGACTGCGTAGAACTGACGCCGTAACGGGCGAAAACGGCCGCGCGATTGTCGACGATTTGCGCCCCTTCCGACCTGTTCTGGTGGGGATCGATGAAACATCGCTCGAAGACCCCTTCCTCGCGCCATCAAGCAAGGGCATCGTGATAACGCCGCGACCTGGCGTGGTTGCAAAGATAGAATTGCCGATCTCGGCCACGGGCGAGGTCGAAGGGTCGATCCTGAGCGTGTCCGGCGTTGAGCAGGCGGGTGTGCGGCTTGAGCTTGTCGATCCGAGAGGCGTCGTCGCCGCAAGCACCGTCAGTGAATTTGACGGCTTCTTCCTGTTCCAGCGCGTGCCATATGGGACATATAGCTTGCGGGTCGGGGAGGATGCGGCGCGGACGCTCAAGGTCGAATCGAAGCTATCTCTGCCGGATGGAAGCGCGACCTTCGCTTTGGACCGTGAGCGCGACGTTATCCGCTATGGCGCGATCCGCCTGGTAGCCGATGGGCGAGGCAGCGATGAATTGGCCCAACAGCTCGATGGAGAAGTCGCTGCAAACAGTACCGGCCTGCGTAAACCCAGATAAACATCCGATCAGATACGATCCGCGATAGTCTCAGCGAGCCGCTCTACACCGGCGGCGTCGTCACCCGTGAACCGCCCGGCCATCGGACTGTCGAGGTCGATCACTGCCTTAACGGCGCCGCTAACTCGGATCGGTACCACCAATTCCGATCGGCTTGCCGCATCGCAGGCGATGTGGCCGGCAAAGGCGTGGACATCGTGGACCAGCTGCGTCTCACCGCTCGCCGCCGCTGTCCCGCAGACGCCCTGGTGGAACGGGATACGAATGCAGGCCGGGCGGCCGACGAATGGCCCTAGCACCAGCTCATCAGCCTCCTCGCGGTTGGAAACGACCCGGTAAAAGCCAGCCCAGTTGAGGTCCGGGATAAACTCCCACATCAATGCAGCGATATTCGCCATATTGGCGATCGCGTCGATCTCGCCGTTGGTCAGCGCGTCTGCCGCATCGGCGAGCTGGCGGTAGCGCTCTGCTGGATCGAGATCGGAATCGGGCTGAAAATCGTACATCGGTTTATCCTGTTGTCCGCGCTGCACGGCTGACCTATCTCACCGAAATGGCTCTCTTTCGTAAAATCGCAATCGCCCTGGTGGTCTTTGTCGTCGTTGCAGGTGCGGCGTTGTATATTGTCACCCGCGGAGACACGGCAGACCTCTCGGTTGAAGCCGTTGCTGGCACCGATCCGACATTGCAGGAACCTGATCCCGAGAGCATTCCGACAGTGCAGATCGCCGAACCCGTTGGCTGGGAAACGGGCCAGCTGCCGGAACCGGCGGACGGACTCGCCGTCAATCGCTTCGCTGATGGACTGGACCATCCGCGCGTCCTCTATGCCTTGCCGAATGGGGACGTGCTGGTCACGCTCACCCGGTCGCCCAAGAGTGATGGCGGTGATGATGGCGGTGTTTTCGCTGCGATCCGCGGATGGGTCGAGAGTTACCTGTTCTCCCAAGCTGGCGCGGCTGGCGATTCCGCGAACGAAATCGTCCTGCTGCGCGATGGCGACGGCGACGGCGTAGCGGAGATCCGGCGGACGATCCTCTCCGAAGGGCTTGATTCGCCTTCAGGCATGAGCTGGTTGGACGGAACATTATACGTCGCCAATCACAATGCCGTGCTCGCTTTTGATTACGAGCTTGGCGCGAATGCCGTGACCTCGACGCCGCGCAAGCTCATGGATCTGCCTGCGGGCGGCGGCCACTGGATGCGCAATATGGAAGTGCATCCCGATGGAGATCGACTGTTCGTCGCAGTCGGTTCGGTCAGCAATATCGGCGAGCAGGGCATGGACGTCGAAGAGGGTCGTGCAGCGATCTGGGAATACGATCTGGAAAACGACCGGCAGCGCATGTTTGCCGCAGGCTTGCGCAATCCCAACGGCCTCGATTTCAGCCCGTGGTCGGGTGAATTATGGACGACCGTCAATGAGCGCGACATGCTGGGATCGGACCTCGTGCCTGACTACCTCACCAACGTCCCGGTCGGCGCACAATATGGCTGGCCCTGGATCTATTACAAAAACAACATCGACCGGCGTGTTGATGCCCCCATGCCCAGCTTCTTGACCGAGTATGCGCGCTATCCCGAATTCGCACTCGGCCCCCACGTCGCGGCGCTTGGCCTGGTCTTTACAAAAGAGGGGCACCGCATGGGTGATGCGTTTGCCAGTGGTGCGTTCGTGGCGCGACATGGCTCATGGAACCGCAAGCCGCCTTCGGGATATGATGTCGTCTACGTCGCTTTCGATGAGCGCGGCAATCCGATGGGAAAGCCGGTTCCCGTGCTGACTGGCTTCCTCAACCAAGATGGCACGACGAAGGGCCGCCCGACCTGGGTCGAATGGGCCGACGATGGCTCGTTGCTGGTGTCGGACGATACGGCCGGGATTATCTGGCGCACCTACGCACCCGAAAGTGAACCGGGTGCGGGGGTTGCGCGGGTCAGTGGCGAACCGCTGCGCCCGCCGCGCGAGCTGACCGATCCGCGCGCTACGTTCGAAGAGGACTATCTGCGGCGTTCGACGCCTCAATAGCCTTACGAAAGCTCAACCGGCGAGCTTCTCTACCGGAATGGTGTAAAGCAGATCTGCCCCTGCAATCGCGCTCGCCTTCATCCCGGTCGCTTCGGGGACAATCCGGTCGAGGAAAAAGCGGGTCGTCACCGGCTTCGTTTCGGCGAGCGAGGGGGCTGCGCCTTGTGCGATGGCCCGCGTCTGCTTCAGCATCTGCCACCCCGCGACGGCGACCGCCGCCATCGTGGTGAAGGGTACGCTGCCGGCCAGTCGATCATCGAGGCTCGCTTCGTCGCGCATCCAGCGCGTGATTGCGGCGCATTCCTGCGCGAGCGCTGCGAGAGCCGCTTCCCCGCTTGCATCGCGCGCGATTTCCTCGAACAGCGCGATCATCGCCTCGCCGTTTTCGAGCCCGAGTTTGCGGGTCACGAGGTCGGCGGCCTGGATGCCGTTGGTGCCTTCATAGATCGGAGCAATGCGCGAATCGCGCCAGTGCTGAGCCGCGCCGGTTTCTTCAACGAAGCCCATGCCACCGTGGACCTGGATGCCGATCCCGGCAACCTCGACTCCGATATCGGTGCCCCATGCTTTCAATAATGGCACTAGAATTTCGGCGCGGTTTTTGGAGTCGACATCGCCGATCGTTCCGCGGTCGACTTGCCCCGCGCAATAGTAAAGCAACGCGCGGCACCCCTCGGTCAGCGCCTTCATCCGCAGAATCATGCGCCGCACGTCAGGATGCTCGATAATGGCGACCGGGTTGCGATCGGGCGATCCGGCGCGGGCCGACTGCACTCGGTCGAGGGCATAAGCCATCGCCTGCTGTGTCGCGCGCTCTGCGATCTGATTGCCCTGATTGCCGACATTGATGCGGGCATTGTTCATCATGGTGAACATGGCGGCGAGGCCTCGGTTCTCCTGCCCCACCAGTTCCCCGATGCACTCTCCGTTGTCGCCGTAGCTCATGACGCAGGTGGGCGAAGCGTTGATGCCCAGCTTGTGTTCAAGACTCACCGGTCGCAGATCGTTGCGCGGGCCGAGCGATCCGTCCGCGTTAACGTGGTATTTCGGAACCAGGAACATCGAAACGCCGCGGCTGCCTTCGGGCGCATCGGGCAGTCGCGCCAGCACCAAGTGGACGATGTTTTCCGCCAGCTCGTGATCGCCCCAGGTGATGTAGATCTTCTGACCTGCGATCCGGTACTTGCCCGCATGCTCGCCGTCCGCAATCGGTTCGGCGGTGGAGCGCAGTGCGCCCACATCGCTGCCCGCCGCGGGTTCGGTCAGGTTCATCGTGCCCGACCATTTGCCGCTGACCAGATCGGGGAGGAAGCGCTTTTGCTGCGCTTCGCTGCCGTGGTGCTCCAGAGCTTCAATCGCTCCGACCGAAAGCATCGGCAGCAGATTGAAAGCCATGTTCGCCGCGCCGAGATTTTCGAGCACATTGCAAGACAGCGTGAAGGGCAGGCCCTGTCCGCCGAACTCTTCCGGGCTGGCAATCGCGTTCCAGCCTTGCTCGACATAGGCGTCGTAAGCTTCCTTGAAGCCATCCGGCAGCCGCACCACACCGTTCTCGAGCCGCGCGCCCTCAGTATCGCCGATACGGTTGAGCGGTGCGAATTCCCCGGCGGCAAATTGCCCCACGCCCTCGACGATCGCCTCGACGAGATCGGGTTCGGCGTGCGCGAACTTTTCAGACTGCGCGAGCTCTTCCATGCCGGCATTGACGCGAATGGCGAGCAACTGATCCTGGGTGGGGGGCGTATAGGGGGTCACGGTTCGGGCAATCCTGTGCGGTTTGGGAGGGGACGCCTTGGCAGGCACCGCCCAAGGATATAGCGACGATGCGATGAGCGGCAAGCACACAACGCCTGTCATTCCCGCGGACGAGACCGGTATTGCCGAGGCTGCAGCAGTGCTGGCGCAAGGCGGCCTGGTCGTGATCCCGACCGAGACCGTGTATGGTCTCGCCGCCAGAGCCGACAGCGACGCGGCGGTCGCGAGAATCTATGAGGCGAAGGGACGGCCCAGCACCAATCCCCTGATCGTGCATGTTCGCGATCTTTCGCAAGCCCGGCGGTTCGGAGCCTTTTCGCCAAAGGCTGAAGCACTTGCAAAAAAGCACTGGCCCGGGTCGCTGACACTGGTCGTGCCCCAGCGAGGCGACAGCGGGTTGGCGCAGGCGGTCACTGCCGGATTGCCGAGTGTGGCCATCAGGGTTCCGGCGCATCGCGTCGCTCAGGCTGTGCTCGCGCAACTGGACTTTCCGCTCGCCGCGCCATCAGCCAATCGCAGCGGTTTCATCAGCCCGACTTCGCCAGAGCATGTTCTTGCTTCTCTCGATGGACGGATCGACATGGTGCTTGATGGCGGAGCGACTGAGACGGGCGTGGAGTCGACGATCCTTGCGGTGCGTGACGATGGATCGATCGATGAGCTTCGGACCGGGCCGGTCGATGGATTTCAAAGAGTAGATCGTTCGAGTGTGCTGGAGCGGATCGAAGCGCCCGGCCAGCTTGCGAGCCATTACGCGCCGGGTAAGCCCGTCAGGCTCGACGCGCGCGAGGCAGAGCACAACGAATTCCTGATTGGCTTCGGGCCAGTACGTGGCGATGTCAGCCTGTCATCTGCAGGCGATCTCGCCGAGGCGGCTGCGCGCCTTTACGATTGCTTGCACCTAGCCGCGCAGGCCGACAAATCCCGGATCGCCGTCGCTCCGGTCCCGAATGAGGGGCTGGGCCGCGCGATAAACGACCGACTGCTGCGCGCGGCAGCTCCGGTCGATTGAACCGCTCTCATTTCTCGTCGGGCTCTGCTGGGATCGTCGGAAGAAGTATCTCGATCTCGGCATGGGTTTCGCGTGCGTCGTTGCAAGCTTCGGCATTGCCCTCGTTGCACCGCGCGAGCTGTTTTTCGTACTCGCGCTCCAGTTTGCCGAGGCGTTCTTCGTGTTTCCTGAGCTCACGCCCGCGCTTTTCGTCCGCTTCGGATTGACTGGTCGTTGCCAGGTCTACCGCTTTCGCCCCGACCCGGACGGGCGCGGTCACGACATCTGCTGCAGTTCTGACGAGGCATCCCGAGACCGCCAGAGAGAGAAGCGCGCATACGATTACTTGTTTCATCTGCATCGATGCGGTCCTGTCCGTTTCGCGCGAACCTTTATTCGGCGGCGCCCGCTTCGCTGCGTGGCTGGCAAGTCAACGAACCTGACCCGGCGCTCTCAACCGTGCAACTGGCTGAGCCGAAGACCGTGACATCGCCCGACCCTGCAATCTCCGCCGAAGCTCGCCCGTCGGACGAAACCTCGACATCGCCGGACCCCGCAATTTCAACCGAGACATCGTCCGCCGAGAGCGAGGCGAGTTGTACGTCACCTGACCCCGCGATCTCCACCTCAAGTGCGCGCGCTGTGCCCGCGCCGGTGACTTCGCCTGACCCTGCAATCTCAATCACAAGGCGTTCGGCGGTTATGGACTGCACATCGATCGTGCCGGATCCAGCCACCTCTATGCTTGAATCACCCGTCAGCGTCGCCGCCCGGAGCTCGCCGCTGCCTGCGATTGCGAGGGCGGAAACCGCGGGCGCGGTAACCCGCACGATCGCCTTGCGCGAACCGTCATAAATGTCGCTGTCACGCGCGATCACGAGGCGATCGTCGTCGCGATCGAAGCGCATGGCGTCTCCCGCAGACGTATCCCCCTCCAGCGCCACGGTGAAGGTCGTTCCTTCGGTGATGATGACGGTATCTGGACCGGCCAGTTCGATGCTGGACGGCGCATCGCCGGACGTATCCAGCTCAGCGAGCGATACGCCGGCGACGTCACCTCCCCAATCCGCATATGCGCAGCCCGCTAGCGCGAGGCCCATCGCGACTGGCGCCATTCTGGCGAAATACTGCTTTGCGATATCAATCATGTTTCCCTCCACAACAGCATGTCTTAGCGTGTTGCGACGATAATACACCAAGCAGGGATCGGCAAGGTGTGAGTGATAAAAGCGGATGCGCAGAAAAAAGGGGCCGCTCTCGAGAGCGACCCCCTTTGTATTACGTGCTGATTTACGTTTCAGCTATCATCGTCATTGTCGTAATATTGCGGCGCGTGCTCGCGCAGCACATCGAGAATTTTCTCGAGCGCGGTTGGCTCGTCAGTTTCCTCCATCGCGGCGAGTTCACGCGCCAGGCGGCTCGACGCGGCTTCGAAAATCTGGCGCTCCGAATAGCTTTGCTCGGGCTGATCTTCAGGACGGAAAAGATCACGGGTCACTTCAGCAATCGAGACGAGATCGCCGGAATTGATCTTCGCTTCATATTCCTGAGCGCGGCGCGACCACATGGTGCGCTTAACCTTGGGTTTGCCCTTCAGGGTTTCCATCGCTTCGTTCAGCGTTTTGTCAGAAGACAGTTTGCGCATTCCGATCGCTTCGACCTTGTTTACAGGTACGCGCAGGGTCATGCGCTCTTTTTCGAAGCGCAGGACATACAGCTCCAGCTGCATGCCGGCAATTTCCTCGTTCTGCAGTTCTATCACCCGGCCAACGCCGTGCTTGGGGTAGACAACATAATCGCCAACGGTAAAGGCAGTCGCATTGCTTGCCACGCAGTTTTTCCTTTCGATCGACCTCGCTCGCAGTTAAGCGATTTCCAGGTGCCCAGACGGCGCGCGCTTCCGCAAAAGGAAAGCTGCTGCCGAATGGAATTCACCGGCTGAAACTATCGCTCTGGAGGACGGTCCTTCTTTGGTTTGCCCACCTGCGCCGGGACCAACCGGCGCGGGTTGACCATTATATAACACAATCGCAACAATATTGCGAGTCTTGGTCATACCTGGGATCAGCCGTGTTCAGGCCGTTCCGATTTCACGTCCCAGGCGCAGGCTATGTGCGCGCCCAGTAAAAGCAGATAGGCGCTGAGGAACAGCCATGTCAGGAACACGATAATCGCGCCGAGCGAGCCGTAAGTCGCATTGTAATCACCAAAGCGCGACACATAGAGGCCGAAACCCGCGCTCGCCGCCATCCAGCCCAGAGCAAACAGGACTGCACCGCGTAACGCAGCGCCTTTGCTGACACCCTGCGTATTGGGCACCACGCGATATGCCAGCATGGCACCGCCCACGCCCGCCGCTCCGACAATGGCGTAGCTGGCGAACCCGCCGCCCGATCCGCCGAGAACGGTCGACGTAACTGCGGTTGTCCCGGCGACCAGACCCATCGCGACCGCAGCGCCGACAGTGATCGCGAGCGCGAGCAGGTTGGATTTGATGAACCCGCGGCTTTCCTCGGCCCCGAAAGCATCGTTCAGCGCCTTGATCACAGCGCCCGCCGCCACCCGCGCGGCGAATAGCGATCCTGCGAGTGCTGCCAAGAGGCCCAACCCGCTCGCTCCGCTACGCGATTCGACAACCGCTTCGAGCTGGTCGGTCACCAACTGTGCCGCAGAGCCGGGGAGAGACTGTGCCAACCGGCCGGTGTGCTGCGCCAAGGTCTGCGGATCGACGGCAAACCCGTAGATCAGCACCGTCGCGGCGAGCAGCGGCATGAAAGACAGGAAGGTGTAGTAGGCGATCCCCGCGGCGATTAGGCCGATATCGGCATCGCTCGCGCGCGACCATGCGCTTTTCAGGGTGTGGAAAAGAGAAGGCATGACAGTCCGAACCGCGCGCGGGCGGTCATGTTCCGCACTTCACTGTGACTTGAGGGCAACCCAAACACGACAAGGGGTGCCCAACGGACGCGCTAGTCGCCCTCACCCGGCTCCGGGCTGAAATACTTCTCGAACTTACCCTTTTCGCCCTTGTGGTCATCGGCATCCGCAGGCGGTTCTTTCTGGCCGGTTATGTTTGGCCACTCGGCGGAGAACTTGGTGTTGAGTTCAAGCCACTTCTCCAACCCGTCCTCGGTGTCGGGAAGAATCGCCTCGGCTGGACATTCGGGCTCGCACACGCCGCAATCGATGCACTCGCTGGGATTGATCACCAGCATGTTCTCGCCCTCGTAGAAACAATCCACCGGGCACACCTCGACGCAATCGGTGTACTTGCATTTGATGCAGTCATCGGTGACGACGTAAGTCATTGGGTATCTTTCATTTCCAAAATCGGGTGAGCTCTGGGCCGCGGTGCTCTATGTGCGGGGCGCTGCTAGGGGCATTTCGCCCCGATGGTCAAGGTCGTGGTCAAGGTCGCGATAGTGCGATTGAGCCATCGCGGGGGGTCCACGCCTTTCCGGCAAAGAGACGATTTCGATAATCCTCACCGTATTCCCGATCGCGAAGGTCAGGACATCTCCAATAGCGATTGCCTCGCTAGAGCGCCGCACACGAATTCTATTGCGGCGCAAAGCGCTCTTGGCAATCAAACGAGACGCGGCCGAGCGTGTGCGCGCGAACCGAAGATAGACCAGCAGCCGATCGAGCCGCATCTTTTGCGGCGACGGATCACCTGGCGTGGTTCGCTTGCTCATTCGCGCAGCAAATCCGCCAGTTTGTCGAAGGCACCACCCGCACGTGCAGGACCATGTTCGGGGCGAGGTTTTCCTTGTTCGCGCTTGCCACCATTCGGGCTACGTCTTTCGGCACGAGCGGCTGGCTTGCGGTTCTTGCCGGGCCGTTTGGCATCGCGCTTTGGCACACCGCGCCGGGGATGCCACGTCCAGCTGCCAGGAGCGGGCGGGCCAGACGCGTTGTCCGCCAAGACGCGTGCGCGATGAAGACGGAAGCCCGCACTGCCGAGCAGGCGCCGCGCATTCTCCTCCTCCAGACCAATCGAAACCGGGAGTGCCAGATCGATCCGGAAACGCGGCGTGCGCGCCTTTGGTGCAGCGGTGGCAGCTTTTGCCCGCGCGTCGAACGCGGCGCGAAGTATCTTTTCGGCCAGGTCGACGCGAATGAGTTGTTCACCCGCTCGCCGATAGCCCGCCGGAATGCTGCGGGTGTCGGCAAGGGTCGGGAGCATTGCTTCCTGCAGGGGTCTCCGGTCGAGGCCCAGCGCATGTAGCAATCGACGAGGCGCGGGCTTCAACAGCGCCGGCGCAAAGATGTCGAGCGCGCCGAACGTGACGCCGAGACGGCGCAGAAACGGACGCAGGGTTTTAGGTAGGTGTTCGAGCCCGGCCTTTTCGCGCGCCACGACACCGCGCGCGTCCACCAGCGTGATGAGCAAGGCGCGCGCTTCGCTTCCCGCTTCGGGATCGCGCGCCGCCTTGGCCAGTTTGCGCATCTGGGCGAGCGGTTCCAGTCTGCGTTCAAGCCATCGCGACAAAGCCGCTTCAAGCTCGCCGCGCACCGCATCAGGAAGCTTAGCGACGTCGCGATTCCATTCCAGCCGAGCCGGACCGAAATCGTCTGGCACGATGATGCGGGCCAGCGTATGCCCCTGCCAGACAAGCGCGCCCTTCTCGATTGCGAGGTCGTCTTGCCCTCGTTCGATCAGCGATCGGGCGCGTTGCGCCAGTATGCCCGGCAGCGCCTTCTCGCCCGCCGCGAGCAGCATCTTGCGATCGGCCAGTCCGGCGGCGGGATCGACCATGAAGCGAAACCCTTCGAGCCTGCCGATCGTTTCGCCCTCGACGCTGAGATTTCCATCATCATCGAGCGTGACGGGCAGCGCGCTGCCATCCTGCCCCAACGATTTCATCAGAATTGTCGTCCTCCGATTGACGAAACGTTCGGTCAGCCGCGCGTGCAGCGCATCGGACAGCCTCGCTTCCACAGCCCGAGCGCGAGCCGCCATCTCATCGCGGGCCAGCACCCAATCGGGCCGCTGGCAGATGTAGGCCCAGGACCGGATCGCCGCTATGCGCCCTTGCAGCGTGTCGATATCACCCTGCGTTCTGTCGAGTTCGGCGATGCGAGCCGCGACGAAATCCGCGCCGAGATAATCTTCGCGCAGATCCTGCCACAGCCGCGCGACGAAGCGAGCGTGTGGATCAATGCCTACCTGTCGAAAATCGGGGAGCGAACACACTTCCCAGAACCGCCGGACACTGCCCGGGCCGCGAATGCTGTCGGCCAATGGCTCGCTTGCCAGACGCTTGAGCACGGCGAGGTCGATCGCTTCGGGCGCGCGTCGCAGGGCCTCTTCGGTCGGCGGCGCTTCGAGATCGCCAATCAGCACATCGAGAGTGTCGAACCGCGGTTCGGCTTCGCGCCAGTAAACGTGCGTCACCGGCGCGAAACGGTGCTCCTCGATCGCGTAGATCTCTTCCTCGGTGAATTCGAGCGGCGCGCCCGACCGGCTCCCCCCTCCCGTGAGCGTGCCAAAGCTGCCGTCGCGCTGGTGTCGTCCCGCCCGCCCGGCGATCTGCGCCATCTCCGCCGGGGTCAGTCGCCGTTTGCGCCGTCCATCATATTTCGACAGCGCGGCGAAGGCGACGTGGTGGAGATCGAGGTTGAGACCCATGCCGATCGCATCGGTCGCGACGATGTAGTCCACTTCGCCATTCTGGAACAGTTCGACCTGCTTGTTGCGCGTTTCCGGCGAGAGCGCCCCCATCACCACCGCCGCCCCGCCGCGAAACCTGCGCAGCGCTTCGGCCATGGCATAGACCTGCTCGACCGAGAAAGCGACGACCGCACTGCGCGGGGGCAGGCGCGACAGTTTGGCGCTGCCCGCATGGGTGAGGGTCGAGAAGCGCGGGCGTTCAACCAGTTCGGCGCGCGGGATCAATTGGCGCACGATCGGCTCCAGCGTCGCGGACCCGAGGATCATTGTTTCTTCCCGCCCGCGCGCGTTCAACAGCCGATCGGTGAAGATATGCCCGCGTTCGGGATCCGCGCCGATCTGCGCTTCGTCGATCGCAACGAAAGCGTGCCCGCCACCGGTCCGGTCCATCGCTTCGGCCGTGCAACAGAAATACCGAGCTTTGGGCGGCTCGATCCGCTGCTCGCCCGTGATGAGCGCCACGGCGTCATCGCCCTTGATCGCCCGCACGCGATCATAGACCTCGCGCGCAAGCAGCCGCAGCGGGAAACCCATCATGCCGCTCGCATGGCCGCACATCCGCTCAATTGCGAGATGCGTCTTTCCGGTATTGGTCGGGCCGAGCACCGCGCGAACGCGGCCTTCGTCCTGGTTATGGCGCTGGGAAATCTGTGTCACAGCTCGAACTTCTGTCAGGCTTCGCAAGCCGGGGCAATGGTTGGTCGAGAGCGGGAGTGGCGGCGCATTTCGCCGATGCTCTGGCCCGAAGCGTCGCGTAACCCGGCAGTCGATCCATTTAATTAAGCACAGGTTTACCTTGATTTGCGAAGGCGTATACGCTGTCGCGCGCGTCGGGTCGCCGGTCGCGGCGCAGCGTCTGAAACGATACGGGTGAGAATGACAAGCGACCAGTCCGCAGGCGGAGCGCTCGATGCGCAGACGGTTCGCGCGCTCGCGAGCCATCTCAGCGCGTCGAAGAAGCTTGCCCCGCCGTCAAAGCCCGAACGCGCAAAGCGTCAGGTTCTCTCTCGCGTCAATCGGATCGGTGACCGACACGAGGAATGGAAGATACGGGTGGCCGCCTGGTTCGAGCGATTGGACCTTGCACCCAACCTTGCCGAGAATATCGGGAGCCGTCGCTGGTTTCGCGGATTGGGCACTTTGCTCGCACTGGGCGCTCTCGCCTTTGCCATGTGGCCTGATTTCGCGCCGCTCGAAGCGCGCGCCGCCATGCCCGGCGGCGATGAGATTCGCGCACAGTATCGCAGCCAGCGTATCAGCCCGCTCGCGCTCGGAGCGGATAGCGGATTGCGCGCTGGACCCACGGCGCAGGTCATTCCACTCGCCAGCGCGCCAGAGCGCCCGCAGATCGAGCTCGCGGCTACGCTTTCCTCAGGGGATAGCCTCGCGGCCACATTGCGCCGTGCCGGTGTATCGGCGAGCGACATTGACCGGGCGAGCGCGCTGATCGCTGACGCCATGCCGCTCGGCGAGATAGAGCCGGGGACGCGCATCGACATCATCCTCGGCCGCCGTCCCGAAGCGGGGGCGCCGCGACCTCTCGCCGCGCTGGCCTTTCGCGCCCGCTTCGATCTCGAGCTTGCCATTGCGCGCGATGCTGCCGCGGGCGAGCCGGGCGGCAACCTGTCGCTGGCGCGCAACGTGATCCGCGTCGACGACACTCCGCTGCGCGTGCGCGGCACGGTCGGCTCCAGCCTGTATCGTGCAATGCGTGCCGCTGGAGTTCCGGCAAGCGCAGTGCAGGACTACGTTCGCGCGCTCGACGACCAGATCGATATTGACCGCGAAGTGCGCAGCGGTGACGAATTCGACGTCATCCTCGCATACCGCCGTGCCGCGACCGGCGAGCGGCAGGCGGGCAAGCTCCTGTATGCCGGAATCGACCGTGGGGGTGAGCCAAAGACGCAGTTGATGCGGTGGGGTGATGACGGCAATTTCTACGAGGCGTCAGGGGTCGGGGAGCAGCGCCGCGGTCTCGTCTCGCCAGTGCCCGGTCGGATCACGTCTGGCTATGGCATGCGACGCCACCCGATCCTCGGCTATCGCCGGATGCATTCGGGCCTCGATTTTCGCGCCCGTCACGGCACCCCGATCGTCGCGGTGACCGATGGCCGCGTGCGCTCCGCCGGGCGTGCGGGCGGTTGTGGCCTGACCGTGCGGCTCGATCACGGGAGCGGGCTTGGCACGCGGTATTGTCACATGAGCCGGATGGCAGTGCGGCGCGGACAGAGTGTGCGGCGCGGACAGGTGATCGGCTATGTCGGCTCGACCGGCCTTTCGACCGGCCCCCACCTCCACTATGAAATGTATCGCGGCGGCCGCAAGATCAATCCGGCAAGCGTGCGCTACGTCACGCGCGCTGTGTTGTCGGGGACAGAGCTGCTGGATTTCCAACGCCAGCTGATCGAACTCAAACAGGTCGAGCCGGGCGCCGCGCTCGCCGATCTCGAACCGCTGCCGAGCGAGATCCGCGAGCCGGTGCGTGAGATTGAAAAGATCGACCTCACGCAATCCGTGAATTGATCAATCCCGTCTTTCCCAGCCGATCGATTGATTGACGCCGCACTTTGCGGCAACACTTCGCGCCCATGACAGCAAGCTATCCCAATACCCGTCTGCGCCGTACCCGAGCGAGCGACTGGAGCCGCCGGCTCCACCGCGAAACCACACTGTCGCCCGCCGACCTGATCTGGCCGCTATTCGTCACGTCCGGCGATGGCGTCGAGGAACCGGTAACGAGCCTGCCCGGCGTGTCGCGCTGGTCGGTCGACGGCATCGTCGCCCGAGCACAAGAAGCGATCGACCTCGGCATTCCGATGATCGCGCTGTTCCCCAACACACCGCCCAACAAACGCAGCGACGACGGGGCAGAGGCGCACAATCCCGACAATCTGATGTGCCAGGCGATCAAGGCGATCAAGGATGCATGTGGCGAGGAGATCGGCGTCCTGACCGATGTCGCGCTCGACCCGTACACAAGCCACGGGCAGGACGGATTGCTGGATGATAAGGGCTATGTCACCAATGACGACACGGTCGCGGTGCTGGTCGATCAGGCCATCAATCAGGCAGAAGCGGGCGCAGACGTCATTGCGCCCTCTGACATGATGGACGGCCGTATCCGCGCGATCCGCATGGCGCTTGAAATGGGCGGCCATCACAATGTGCAGATCATGAGCTATGCCGCCAAATATGCCAGCGCATTTTACGGACCGTTCCGTGACGCGGTGGGGTCGGGTGGATTGCTCAAGGGCAACAAGAAAAGCTACCAGATGGACCCGGCCAATGGCGATGAGGCGCTGCGCGAAGTCGAATTCGACATTGCGGAGGGCGCAGACAGCGTGATGGTAAAGCCGGGCCTTGCCTATCTCGACATCATCTACCGGGTGAAACAGCGCTTCAACGTGCCGGTCTTCGCCTATCAGGTGAGCGGCGAATACGCGATGATCGAAGCTGCGCAGACGGTCGGTGCCGGCGACCGCAACGCGCTGTTGATGGAGAAGTTGATCGCCTTCAAGCGCGCGGGCTGTTCGGGCATGCTGACCTATCACGCGCCCGTTGCGGCGAAGATCTTAGGTGGGTGACTTTCGCCTCGAGACCGAACGGCTGATCTTGCGCGATTGGCGTGAAGAGGATTGGGAGCCCTTCTGGGAGGGCACCAACACCCCTGCTGTAACCCGATGGATTGGCGGCCTCGCAGACGATGAGGCCAAAGCGAGAGCACAGAAGCGTCTGGTCGAATATGCCGACGATTGGGGCCACACATTCTGGTGTGTCGAGCGAAAGGCCGATAGTGCAATTCTCGGCTTTTGCGGGCTCAAAAGATGCACCGACGAAAACGGCCCTTTCGGCATGATGGAAGCGGGTTGGCGACTGCGCGTGGAAGTCTGGGGCAAAGGTTACGCCAAAGAAGCCGCTATCGCGTCGATCAATTGCGCGTTCGATCGTTTTGGCGCCGACGAAGTGATCGCCATGACCTTTCAGAGCAATACGCCAAGCTGGGGCTTGATGCGGCGCCTCGGAATGACCCGCCGACGCGAGCTTGATTTCGAGGACGAGGTCTGGCCGCAATATGATGAACCGATCATCATTCACGCAATTACTCGTGAGACCTGGGAGCAACGCACATGACCGCATCATCGAACAGCCACCCCGGCGTGAACATCATCCCCATTCATGGCAAGACGCCGCGCATTCACGATACCGCTTTCGTCGCGCCTGGCTGTACAATCATCGGCGATGTCGAGATCGGGGCGGGCAGCTCGATCTGGTACAATTGCGTGCTGCGCGCCGACGTCTTCACGATCCGCATCGGTGAGCGGACCAATGTGCAGGATGGCTCGATCCTGCATTGCGACCCGCCGCGCCCCGACGATCCCGAGGGCTGTCCGCTGGTGATCGGTAACGACGTGCTGATCGGGCACATGGCGATGGTCCACGGTTGCACGATCCACGATCGCGGCTTCGTCGGTCTGGGCGCAATTGCGATGAACAAGTCGGTGATCGCCAGCGATTCCATGCTGGCAGCGGGCGCGATGCTGACCGAGCGCAAGGTCATGGGCGAGCGCGAGCTGTGGGCGGGCCGCCCGGCGAAGAAGCTCAAGGATCTTTCCGACGCCGCAATTGCCGGAATGGGCATGGGCACCGCGCACTATGCCGAGAACGCGAAGCACCACGCGAAAGCGGTGAAGGACGCTTTCGGTCGGTAAAACACGCAATCCCCAAGTAAAGAGCGGAAAAATCTGTTCGCGAGTCGCTTTACACGACGTTTTGCGGAATCATGAAGAAGACGTGAAAAGGGCCGAGTCGTTACCTCGGCCCTCCATTCACTCCGCGCAGATTTCTTAGCAATCGTCTGCGGGCATGAGCTATTTAAGCAAGGATGACGATATCCTTTTCGCTCTTAAGGTCAAGGCGATTGCGCTTCCGAATGGATTTTTAGCAATGCCAACTGAACGAAAAGCTAGTCCGCCAGTAACTCGCGAGATGGCGGCACATATCCGGTTTCTCGTAAGAGACAAGGGACTTTATCAGCATCAGGCTGCAGCCCTACTTGGTGTAAATCCAGGAAGGGTCAATGAAGTGATGAAGGGCCATCGTTTCCCTGAAGAGCCGCCTGCTCAAAAATCCTTCCCATTTTGATTGTGTTGCCTCGGGGATCGCTCCTCGGGGCAACCTAGTCTTTCACCAGCGCCTTCAGCGCATCGATCCGGTCTGCCTCATGAACCGGCTTGTCCCAGCGGATGCGGTGGATGCGGGGGAAGCGCATGGCGAGGCCGGATTTGTGGCGTTTGGAGGAGTGCACGCTGTCAAAGGCGACCTCGAACACCAGCGTGCGCTCGACCTCGCGCACCGGGCCGAATCGGTTGAGCGTCGTTCGCCGAACCAGCCGATCGAGCTTCTTCAATTCGGCATCGGTAAAGCCCGAATAGGCCTTGCCCACCGGAAGCAGCTCGCCGCCCGCATCCGGATCGCCATCCCAGCAGCCGAACGTGTAGTCGGAATAGAAGCTGGAGCGTTTGCCGCTCCCGCGCTGTGCATACATCAGCACCGCGTCGATCAGCAGCGGATCGCGTTTCCATTTGTACCACAGCCCGACCTTGCGCCCGGCGATATAGGGGCTGTCGCGGCGCTTGAGCATCAGCCCCTCGATCGCATCGTCGCGAGCGCCTTCGCGGATTTCAGCCAGGTGATCGAAGTCACGCGCCTCGACCAGCTGCGAGATGTCGAAATGGCTGTCGGGCAGGCGCGGCATCAATGCTTCAAGGGCGTCGCGGCGGTGGGTCCAGGCATGTTCGCGCAGATCGTTGTCGTCGACGATCAGCGCGTCGTAGAGCCGCACGAAAGCCGGCGCTTCGGCCAGCATCTTCTTCGACACGGTCTTGCGGCCCAGCCGCTGTTGCAGCGCGTTGAAGCTCGCCGCGCCGCCCTCCTCGCCGCCTTGCGCCGTACCCCGCACCAGCAGCTCGCCATCCAGAACCGCATCGACCGGAAGCACGTCGAGCAATTCGGGGAACGTCGCCGAGATATCGTCACCGCTGCGTGAGTAAAGCCGTGTTTGGGCGCTACCCTCCGCGTCGGTCACGCGCACCAGCTGGATCCGGATGCCGTCCCATTTCCATTCTGCGGCGTAGTCTTCGAGATCAACCACCGTCTCCTCGAGGGGGTGGGCGAGCATGAACGGGCGGAAGCGCGGTCGCCCGGTCACATCGGGCGGTTCACTGCCATCAGCGGCCCAGGCGAAAAGGTCGGAATAGGGCGGCTCGAGCGCGTGCCAGTATTCTTCGACTTCATCAACCGACACATCGAAAGCCTGAGCGAACGCTGTCTTGGCGAGCCGCGCCGAGACGCCAATCCGCATTCCACCGGTCGCAAGCTTGATGAGAGCAAAGCGACCGTTGGCGTCAAGTCGGTCCAGCAGCCGGGGCAGCTCCTTTGGCGCCGTGGTGCGGTTCAGCCCGGCGAGTGCGTCCACCGTTTCGGAGAGGTTTGCCGGGTCGTCTTCTACCGCGTCGCTTTCGGGCCACAGCAGGCTCGCCGTCTCTGCGGTATCGCCGACGAAATCGCGGCTGAGCGTCCAAAGCACCGGGTCGACGCGCTCTTTCATCAGATTGCGGATGGTCGAGCTTTTGACCGCGGGAAAATCAAGCTCGCCGGTCAACGCTGCGAGCGCCCAGCCGCGATCGGGATCGGGCGTCTCGCGCAAATACGCCGCGATCAGGGCAAGCTTGCGGTTACGGCTGGTGGTATAGACCAGCGTGTCGAGCAGGGTGGAGAAGGCTTTCATGTCAGGCGTTCGACGCGTGCGTCACTCATCCTCATCCTCACGCCCTACCATCGCGAGCGCGCGGGCGCGACGCTGGCCGAGCTGACACCAGCGCAGCAACGCTTCCTCTCGGCCGTGGGTGATCCAGGTTTCGGCTGGGTTCACTTCGTCGATCGTGGCCGTGAGCTCGTTCCAGTCGGCGTGGTCGGAGATGACGAGTGGCAGTTCGACATTGCGCTGCCGGGCGCGCTGGCGCACGCGCATCCAGCCGCTCGCCATGGCCGTGGTGGGGTCGGGCAGGCGGCGGCTCCAACGATCATTCAGCGCGCTTGGCGGCGCGACGACCACACTGCCGCGCATGTCGTCCTTCGTGTGATCGCTCACCAATCGCAATTCACCCAGATCGACGCCGTGTTCTTCATACAGGCGGCACATTTTCTCCATCGCGCCATGGAGATAGATCGGTGCATGATGACCGGCGGCGCGCAATTCGGCGATGACGCGCTGCGCCTTGCCCAGGGCGTAAGCGCCGACGAGCACGCATTGTTCCGGGTTTTCGCCAAGCGCGCCGAGGAGCTTTGCCATCTCTTCTTCGATCGGAGGATGGGTGAAAACCGGCAGGCCGAAGGTCGCCTCGGTTATGAAAATGTCGCATGGCGCAACTTCGAACGGCGCACAGGTGGGATCGGGCCGACGTTTGTAGTCGCCGGTGATCACCACCCGTTCGCCCGCATGTTCGAGCAGAATCTGCGCCGATCCCAACACATGGCCCGCCGGAATGTAGGTCGCATCGACGCCGCCGGCGAGACGGATCGTCTCCCCATATTCGATCGGTGTGGCCTTGGAAGGCATCTCGCCGCTCTCATCCTCGATTCCGGTGCGATAGCGCAGCGCCATGATCGCAAGGGTTTCGGGCGTGGCGACGGTTTCGCCATGGCCGCCGCGCGCATGGTCGGCGTGGCCGTGGGTGACGAGTGCGCGGTCAACGGCGCGTCCCGGATCGATCCAGCAATCTGCGGGGACGACATGCACGCCCCACGGTTCGGGCCGGATCCAGGAGAAGGGGGCAGTCACAAAGGGTACAACGTAAAGGGCGCGGCCAGGTTTCCCTGCGCCGCGCCCTTCATGGTGATTCCTGTCAGTGGAGTGTTCAGCTTTCGCTGTCGCCGCCACCGCCGCCTTCGCTTGGACTGCCCGAAGCCTCCGGCTTTGGGTCGTCCTTCGCGGCGGGGGGCGTTTTCTTCGCCGTCGGCTTCTTCTTGGCCGGCGCCTTTCGCTTGGGTTTCGCCTTTGGCGGTGCCGGTGTCAGTTCGAAGCTCGGCTTGCCGTCCTTGATGGTGACATGCACTTCGCCGCCATCGGCGAGCTTGCCGAACAGCAGCTCCTCGGCGAGCGGCTGCTTGATCTTGTCCTGGATGAGGCGACCCATGGGACGCGCGCCATACAGCTTGTCATAGCCCTTGTCGGCCAGCCAACCGCGCGCATCGCTGTCGAACTGGATGTGGACGTTCTGTTCGGCCAGCTGCAGTTCGAGCTCGAGAATGAACTTGTCGACCACGCGGGCTACCGTGCTCTTGCCCAGATAAGCGAACGGCACGATCGCATCGAGGCGATTGCGGAATTCGGGCGTGAACATCTTGTTGACGGCCTCGGTCCCGGCGTCTTCCTTCGATACGTCACCGAAACCGATGCCACTGCGCGCCATGTCCGCCGCCCCGGCATTGGTGGTCATGATGAGAACCACGTTGCGGAAGTCGACTGTCTTGCCGTGATGATCGGTCAGGCGACCATTATCCATCACCTGCAGCAGGATGTTGAATAGATCCGGGTGCGCCTTCTCGATCTCGTCGAGCAGGAGGACGCAATGCGGATTCTGATCAACCGCATCGGTTAAAAGCCCACCTTGGTCGTAACCAACATAGCCCGGGGGCGCACCAATCAGGCGGCTAACCGAATGGCGCTCCATGTATTCGGACATGTCGAAGCGCTTGAGTTCGATCCCCATGATCGATGCGAGCTGGCGCGCAACTTCGGTCTTGCCGACGCCGGTGGGGCCGGAGAACAGGAACGAGCCGATCGGCTTGTCCGGATCGCGCAAGCCTGCGCGGCTGAGCTTCATGGCGGTCGACAGACGCTTGATCGCCTCGTCCTGGCCGAACACGACGTGCTTCAGATCGCGTTCGAGGTTCTCGAGCGCCTTCTTGTCATCCTTGGACACGGATTTTGGAGGAATGCGCGCCATCGTCGCGATGACCTGTTCGATTTCCTTGGCCGTGATCTTCTTCTTGCGACGGCTCGGCGGCACCAGCATCTGCATCGCGCCGACCTCATCGATCACGTCGATGGCTTTGTCCGGCAGCTTGCGATCGTTGATGTAGCGCGCCGACAGCTCGACCGCGGTTTTGAGCGCGTCGGGCGTGTACTTGACGTTGTGATGCTCTTCGAACGCGCTGCGCAAGCCTTTGAGAATCTTGACCGTATCGTCGATCGTCGGCTCGTTCACGTCGATCTTCTGGAACCGGCGCAGCAGAGCGCGATCCTTTTCGAAATGGTTGCGGAATTCCTTGTAGGTGGTCGACCCGACGCAGCGGATCGTGCCACCGGAAAGCGCAGGCTTGAGCAGATTGGAAGCGTCCATCGCCCCGCCGCTCGTTGCGCCCGCGCCGATCACCGTGTGGATTTCGTCGATGAAGAGCACCGCGTGCGGCATGCCTTCGAGCTCGGAGACGACCTGCTTCAACCGCTCCTCAAAATCGCCGCGATAGCGCGTTCCGGCGAGCAGCGCGCCCATATCGAGCGAATAGATCACCGCCTCGGACAGCACTTCCGGCACATCGCCTTCGACGATCTTGCGCGCGAGACCTTCGGCGATAGCGGTCTTCCCGACGCCGGGGTCGCCGACATAGAGCGGATTGTTCTTGGACCGGCGACAAAGGATCTGCACCGTGCGATCCACTTCCGGACCACGGCCGATCAACGGATCGACTTTGCCCGCTTCCGCCTTGGCGTTGAGGTTGACGGTGAACTGGTCGAGCGCGGTTTCTTTCTTGTTGCCGCTTTCCTTGGTCTCACCACCCTCTGTCGCACCTTCGGCACCCGCTGGGGGCCCCTTGGACTCGATCTGGCGACCGCCCTTGCCGATGCCATGGCTGATGTAGCTCACCGCATCGAGCCGGCTCATGTCCTGCTGCTGAAGGAAATAGACGGCGTAGGAATCGCGCTCCGAGAACAGCGCAACCAGCACATTGGCGCCAGTCACCGTATCCTTGCCAGAGGACTGGACGTGCAGGATCGCGCGCTGGATCACCCGCTGGAAACCCGCAGTCGGCTGCGGATCAGCGTCTTCCTCGGTCTTGAGCGACTGGTATTCCTGATCGAGATATTGCTTCACCACCTCGCCAAGTTCGGCAAGGTCGACCCCGCATGCCGCCATGACCTGCGCGCCATCCTCATCGTCGATCAAGGCTAGCAGCAGGTGTTCAAGCGTCGCATATTCGTGGCGACGCTCTGACGCATGGCCAAGCGCGTTGTGCAGTGTGCGTTCGAGGTTCTGGGCGAAACTGGGCATGGATCTCGGTCTCTGGTCGGCGGGAGGGTTCGTGAGTTAGCGGATGTTTACGGTTTATATGGGGCACGCTTTCGCAATTGCGAATCCGCTCGAACAAAGTGCCTGGGCGATCATGAACCGGGGCGCTTGAACAGCTGATCGGCGGCGGCGCGGTGGGCACTTGTTCGCTCACGATGGGCAGCGATGCGTGCGATCTCCGCTTCGAGCAGCGCGATCCGGGTGCCAAGCTCATCCATCGAATACGGCGTGAGGTCTTCGCTCGCGAGCCTGCTCGCAGCATCACCCTGAGGGCGTTGAAGGTCGCCTTCGTCCATCTACCGCAGAGCATCGCAATCAACCCCGCTTGCTGTCAATGCACAAGGTCGGTATCCGCCGCTTTAACCATGCGAATGCGTGAACTCGCATGGCTTGGCGCATGTTGCTTGGCGCATGTTGGGGGACGATGCCTGTATGGTCGAAACGAACTCTGCCACCATTGCGGGGAAGATGCAGGCGATCGGATTTTCGGAGCCTGGCGGGCCGGATGTTCTGCGCGCTGAGACACTCGCCGTACCCGAAGTTGGCCCCAAAGATGTGCTGATCGCGGTCAACTTTGCCGGCGTAAATCGACCCGACTGTCTTCAACGTGCAGGCATGTATCCCCCACCACCGGGGGCATCGCCGATCCTCGGGCTCGAAGTCGCGGGCGAGGTGGTGAGCATGGGCGAGGATGTCCCGCGCGAGATCCTCGGAACGCGTGTCGCCGCATTAACGCCGGGCGGTGGTTACGCCGGATATTGCACGGCTCCGTGGCGTCACTGCTTGCCCGTGCCCGAAGATATGAATCTCAAAGCGGCAGCAGCGCTACCCGAAACCCTGTTTACCGTGTGGCACAATGTCTTCGAGCGTGGCGGCGCGCGGGATGGGGAGCGGATGTTGGTGCACGGCGGCACATCCGGCATTGGCACCATGGCGATCATGCTGGCGCGCGCTTTCGACATCGAGGTCATCGTGACCTGCGGGGATGAGGCGAAATGCGCGGCGGCCCGCGAGGTTGGCGCGAACCTTGCGATCAATTACCGCGAAGAGGATTTCGTTGAGGCGGTGGCGGATTATACGGTTGGCAAGGGCGTGAATGTCGTACTGGACATGGTTTCAGGCGACTACGTGCCGCGCAATCTCAAATGCCTTGCCGAGGACGGACGGCAAGTGACGATTGCCGCGCTGGGCGGCGCGAAGACCGAATTGTTCATGCCGATGGTGATGATGCGGCGACTGGTGCTGACCGGATCGACGCTGCGTCCACGTTCCGATGCCTTCAAGGCGGCTCTGGCGGACGAGATTGCAGAGAATGCCTGGCCGCTCTTTACATCGGGAGAGCTCGCGCCGGTGATGGACGAGACCTTCCCGCTGGCCGAGGCAGCCGCGGCTCACGCCAGGATGGAAGCGGGCGAACATATCGGCAAAATCGTGCTCGAAGTGGCAGGCGAACAAGGCGCGACGTAAGGGTCGCTGGCCTGTTGAAGATCCTGTTGAAAAGCTGGGGATTGACGCCAAACCGTAACGCGATCGTGAGTCGCGTGTAACAATGTGCTGTCATTGGTGCGGTCGCAAATCTGAGTATTTGCAAAACCACGCCCATACGGGGACCGACCATGACCACGTCCGACCTCACTTCGGCTACGATCGCCAGCCTGCCCTTGCCAAGTTCCGTGACCGAGCCGCGCACGCCCGAGCCCGACGGCAATGCGAGGCGCAAGTTTCGCACGATCTGGATCAGCGACGTGCATCTGGGGACCAAAGGCTGCAACGCGGACCTGCTGATCGACTTTCTCGACACCACCGACAGCGAAACGATGTATCTGGTCGGCGACATCATTGATGGCTGGCGGCTGAAGAAGAAATTCTACTGGCCCGCAGCACACAACGATATCGTTTGGCGGCTGCTCAAACGAGCGAAGCGCGGCACGCGGATTGTCTACATCCCAGGCAACCACGACGAGATGTTTCGCCAGTTCACCGGCCTTAATTTCGGCGGCATCGAAATTCGTCGCGCAGCCTTTCACGACACCGCCGACGGGCGGCGGTTGATGGTGTTGCACGGCGACGAGTTCGATGCGGTCATGCTCTCGCACCGCTGGCTCGCCTTCCTTGGCGACTGGGCATATGTCAGCGTGATGAAGCTCAACCACCTCGTCAATTCGGTGCGAAAGGCGATGGGAAAGCCGTACTGGTCGCTGTCGAAAGCCGCCAAGCACAAGGTCAAGAACGCGGTCGAATTCATCTCGAAGTACGAGGAAATCGTTGCCCGCGCCGCCGGAGAACGCGGCGTCGACGGAGTGGTATGCGGCCATATTCACACCGCCGAATTTCGCGCGTTTGAGCATCAGGGTCGTCAGGTGGAGTACTGGAACGACGGCGACTGGGTCGAAGGCTGCAATGCGCTGGTCGAATACGAGGACGGGCGCATGGAAATCCTCAACTGGCCTGAAGAAATGAAGCAGCGCGAGGATGCGGAAGCCTCCCGCGTGCTTGCCGAAAAGGGGGATGATCGGGCACAAGAGGCGGCGTGAGAAAGACCATGCCCCTCTCGCGCACTGCCGGTCACGTAGATTATGGGCCGTATGGCGGTGCACCTCGAACCATCGCAATCGTCACTGACGCCTGGTATCCGCAAACCAACGGCGTGGTCCGCACCCTGTCGACCACCTGCGACGTCCTGCGCCGCTGGGGCCACGACGTCAGCGTTATCTCTCCGCAGAAATACCATTCCGTTCCGGCACCGACTTATCCCGAAATCCGTCTCGCGATGACGCTGCCGGGTGCGGTCGGGCGCGAATTGGCACGCAGCAAGCCCGAGGCCGTGCACATCGCCACTGAGGGCCCGCTGGGTTTTGCCGCCAGGCGGTATTGCCTGGGCCGTGGCGTGCCCTTTACCACCGCCTATCACACCCAGTTTCCCGAATACTTCTCGCGCCGCACGCGCATGCCAGCCAAGTATTTCTGGCCCTATATCCGTTGGTTCCATCGCCCGGCGCAGCGCATCATGGTAGCGACCGAGACGATCCGCGCGCAATTGCGCGAGCAGGGCCTGACCCAGCTTTCGCATTGGAGCCGCGGGGTGGATCTCGCCTGCTTTTCCCCCGATGCGCCGCGTCCGCGCGAATATGGCGGACTGGTCGGTCCGATCCTGCTTTATGTCGGGCGGGTTGCGGTGGAGAAGAACATAGAGGCCTTCCTCGCCTGCGATCATCCCGGGACCAAGGTGGTGGTTGGTGATGGGCCCTCGCGCGCCCAACTCGCCGCGAAGTTCCCGCAGGCGCTGTTCATGGGAAAGCGTACCGGACGTGAGCTGGCAGGGTTCTACGCCCATGCGGACGCATTCGTGTTCCCGAGCCGCACCGACACGTTCGGCCTCGTCATGATCGAGGCGCTCGCCTGCGGAACGCCGGTCGCGGCATATCAGGTGCCTGGGCCGCTCGACGTGCTGACGTCAGAAGTCGGCGCGATGAACGAAGATCTGCGGCGAGCCATCGGCGCGGCCCTTACCCGAGACCGCGCCGCCTGCGCGTCCTTTGGCGCGCAGTTTTCGTGGGATGCGGCGACCCGGCAGTTCCTCTCCGGCCTCGCCCCGCTTCAAGAGCAAGAGGCGCTGTCGTTGCAGGCCGCGCCTGCGCTGTAGCTCCGGCGTCACCTGTATCGCGCGGTTTACCTTGCCGATCGCCGCGCTATCGCCTATCTCATTGCTAACGCGGCCGCTCCGAAAGGGGCGGCCCTTATCGTTTTTGCAATCCCGACACCTGGAGACATTCCCATGGCCAACAAGGATCAGCCCACTCCGCTGATGCCGCACGCCACCGCCACCTGGCTGGTCGACCAAACCGGCCTTTCTTTCGAGCAGATCGCCGAATTCTGCGGCATCCACCTGCTCGAAGTTCAAGCGATGGCCGACGATCTGGCGGGTAGCAAATACACCGGCCGCGACCCGGTCCACGCGGGTGAACTGACGCTTGAAGAGATCGAGAAGGGGCAGAAAGACCCCGAATACTCGCTCAAGATGCATAAGGCCCCTGTCGAGGTCACCCGAACGAAGGGGCCGCGCTATACTCCTGTGTCAAAGCGCCAGGACAAGCCCGATGGCATCGCCTGGATCCTGCGCAACCATCCCGAAGTGTCGGACGCGCAGATTTCCAAGCTGATCGGCACCACCCGCAATACGATCGGTGCGATCAAGGAGCGCAGCCACTGGAATATCCAGAATATCCAGCCCAAGGATCCCGTGACGCTCGGCCTGTGTTCGCAGCGCGAGCTTGATGCGGTTGTCGCCAAGGCGGCGAAGCGCGCGGGTACTGACGAAGAAGCGGCTCCGGCCGCGGTCGAAGGCGGCCCATCGGACAAGGAGCGGCTGATCGAGGAATTGCAGGCCGAGCGTGCGGCAAATGTCAAAGCCGCCGCCCAAGCCGCGCAGGAAGCCGAAGCGGAAGCCTGGCTCGCCGCCAAACGCGAGGCCGAAGCGGCTGGCGCACAAGAGACCACGCCTTCCCCATTCGACAAGTCTGTCGAGACCGAAGAGCCGAAGGAATAGCGCGGAACCGGTCGATCGGGGGCAAGGTGATGCGGTTCCGGTCGCATCGAAGATCGACCACTTGTGCCACCATCGGCCATCGGCCATGGCGCTTGCATGAAACCGACCTTCCCTCCTGATCCAGCGTCCTACCATCACCCGACCCCTTGGGACACTTCGTTTGAGCCGATGACGCTGCCCGACCTGTTGGAGCGGGCAGTACGGCGCAATCCGGGTGCGCCGTTCCTACACTTCATGGGTCGCACCTATTCCTACCGCGCGATCTTCATGTCGGCGCAGCGCTTTGCGGCTGGTTTGCGGGAAATGGGGATCGAAAAGGGCGACCGGGTCGGGCTGTTCCTGCCAAATGTGCCGATCTACGCCTCCGCCTATTACGGCGCGATGATGGCGGGCGCGGTGGTGGTCAATTTCTCGCCGCTCTATTCGGTGGAGGAGCTGGCCTGGCAGGTCGAGGACAGCGGTACGCGCGCGCTGGTGACGGTGGACGTGCCCGAACTCTATGGCACCGCCGCCAAAGTGCTCAAGACCAGCACCCTGGAGACGCTCGTCGTCGGTGCGCTCGCGCATATGCTGCCGCCCCTCAAGAGCATCGCCTATCGCCTGTTCAAGCGTAAGCAGATCGCAAATGTCGCATGGGACGAGGCGACGCGGCACTGGTCCGATGTGCTGGGCGAATGGGACTGGGATGCCTGGGTAGATGGCGAACCGCACAGCCCGGCCCGCATCGATGAACAAGACGATCTAGCCCTGTTGCAATACACCGGCGGCACGACCGGTCGGCCAAAAGGCGCGATGCTTGGTCACAGGCAGCTATCTCTGAACGCACAACAGGTCGCCGCGATCAATCCGTTCGAGGATCCGAGCAGGGAAGTGTTCGTCGGCGCGCTGCCGTTCTTCCATGTTTTCGCCAACACGGCGTTGTTGAACCATGCTGTCGCGGCAGGTGCGTCAATTGCGATGGTCCCGCGCTTTGATGCGACGCAGGTGCTGGGCCTCATCGAGAAACACGGCGCAACCGGCTTTCCCGGGGTGCCGACGATGTTTCAGGCGCTGCTGGACCATCCCAAGCTGAAGAAAACCGACCTCTCTTCGCTGAAGGTCTGCATTTCGGGCGGCGCGCCGATGCCCGGCCCGGTGCATGAGCGGTTCGAGGCGGAAACCGGAGTGCGGCTTGTCGAAGGCTACGGCCTTACAGAAAGCGCCGGCGTGGTCTCGGTCAATCCCTACGAAGGCAATCGCAAGCGCGGCACGATCGGGCAATTGGTTGCCGGGACCGAGATTGTGCTGCTCGACAAGGAGGAGCCCGCAAAGCTCGCCCCTGAAGGCGAACCGGGAGAGCTTGCGATCCACGGGCCGCAAGTCATGCGCGGATACTGGAACCGACCTGACGCCGCCGCTGACGTGTTCGTCGAACGCGACGGCAAGCGCTATTTACGCACCGGCGACGTGGCGACGATGGATGAGGACGGGTTTCTCGCGATCGTCGACCGGATCAAGGACATGATCTCGGTCGGGGGGTTCAAGGTGTTTCCAAGCCAGGTGGAGGACGTGATGCTCGGGCACGAGGCGGTCAAGGAAGTGCTCGTGATCGGCGTTCCCGACGAATATCGCGGCGAAGCTCCGCGTGCTTACGTGACGCTAAAGGACGATGCCGATATCGGCGCGGACGCCTTGCGTGGCTGGCTCAATGATCGCGTAGGCAAGCACGAGCGGGTCGAGAAAATCGTTATCCGCGAAGAATTGCCGCGAACGATTATCGGCAAGCTCGATCGCAAGGCTCTTCGCGCCGAAGTGCTCTGAAGCCACTCGGAATATTGCGCACCGATGTGCGTGCTTCGGCGACCTGAATACGAAAACGCCGCGCTCTCCAGCCGGGAAGCGCGGCGTTTTCAATGGGTCTTAGATCGACGTTTTAGCTGGCGATCTGCAATTGCGGATCGCTTTCCGGACCCTTGCCGCTGCTGCCGGTCGACCCGGTGCTCACGCCCTTGCTTGCACTTGACGTTGAACCGGATGCTTTGCGCTGCGCGTTCGGAGCGAAGCGGCCATCGACCTGCGCGCCCTGTTCGATTGTGAGCGCGTCGTAATGCACATCGCCTTCGATGCGGGCTGACTTGAGGATCACGAGTTCGCGCGCATTGATCGAACCCACGACCTTGCCCGACATGCGGGCGGTTTCGGCCATCACGCCGCCGGTGATCGTGCTGCCTTCGCCCTGTACGAGGCTGGCGCACTTGATATCGCCTTCGATCGTGCCATCGACATGCAGGTCAATCGAGGCGCTCACATCGCCTTTGATCGTTACGTCGGTTCCAATCACCGAGAAAGTTGAAGCGTTTGCACTGGCCATGGGTTTTTCCTGTGATTTGTTCGCGTTTCCGAAGCTGGGCTTCTTTGGCGTGGTGGGTGGATTAAGGGGCGGAGCGGATTCTTGCGTTTCCGCGGGCTTCTTCGAGAACATCGGGGGCTGTCTCCAAAAATGGGCGCGGATTGACCGCGCGACCGTTGATACGAACTTCGAAATGCAGGTGCGGGCCGGTCGAACGACCCGTGCTGCCAAGACCACCAAGCACATCGCCGCCACCGATCGTCTCGCCGCGCGAGACGTCGATGCGCGAAAGGTGTGCGTAGCGGGTCATCATGCCATCTCCATGGCTGATTTCAACAACCTTGCCATAACCGCGGCGGCGCCCGGCGAACGACACGCGCCCGCTGGCGGCGGCATAGATCGGGGATCCGGTTTTGCCTTTGAAATCTATCCCGTTGTGCATCGCGCTTCGTCCGTTGAACGGATCGCGGCGAAAGCCGTAGCGCGAAGTGATGCGATCATCGACCGCAGGCGCCACCTGGGGCACGCGGTCAAGCGCTTGTTCCAACGCGGACATGCGCGCGAGGCTCTGACCCATGCGCTCGAAACGCGGATCGAGCGAACCGTCCGCCGAAGTCGCCAACAATTCGAGCGGTCCACCCATCGCATCGTGACCGCCCGAAGCGGCTGCCATGCCGCGTGGATCCAGATCGAGCTTGCGCAGCGCCGCTTCGGCTCTTTTCGCACGCCAGTCGGCAAACCGTGTGACGCTCTCGACGAACGCGATCTGCCGCGCTTCGATCACGGCAAGCCCGACAGCCTGCGGGAACGCAGTGCCCACGCGCTCGACCGTCTTCGCAGTCTCGTCGCTTGAATCGGTTACGTTGGTTTCGACTGCCCGAATGTCCGCAGGCAGCATCTCTGTCATGGCGTCGAGCACGTCCTGGCGGGTGCTGAGATCGTCGATGACTTTGTCGAGATTGCCGCCATAAGCTTCCAGCCGCTCTACGCTGCTTGCAACTTGCGCTTTCTCTGCCTGGAATGAGGCGAGGTGCGCTTCGGCCTGATACTTGTTGAAGGCCATCACGCCCATCGTGCCGGTCACTGCGATGATTAATGCGGCGACGCTGCTCGCCGCACCCATCTGCAAGCGCGAGGAAACCTTGATGAAGCGAACCTGGCCATGCGAGCGCATGAAAAATTCGCGATCCGGAAACCAGGTGCGAATACGCTCACGCCATGGCGTTTTATGTGTGTCTGTCGACATGCAACCCCGTAACTTGCGATCCCGACCAGGGGGCTAACAAGGGAACCTTTCGGAACCTAACCCATTGAGCCCCTCAACCGGCGGACCGACGCAAATTCGCGCCAAAGCGTTAACGTGACCCTAATTGGCACACTTTTGTCCGGTCTGGCGCGTTCTTACAAGCCGCATCGACCGTTTCAAAGCGCGATTCGAGCAACCGCCCAACCGCCCAACCGCCCTGACACTATTGGGTCGTCCTGCTATCGCTCCGGCCGATAATGACCCGACTCACAGTTCCGGCCTGCTCCATTCGCACCGCTTCGCACGATCGCGCACCCATGGGGGCAAGCTGATGCGCACCGGGCTGTTGGGCGGCAGTTTCAATCCCGCGCACGGAGGGCACCGGCGGATCAGCCGGTTCGCGCTCGATGCGCTCGCGCTTGACGAAATGTGGTGGCTGGTCTCGCCCGGAAATCCGCTCAAGCCCGATACCGGTATGGCCCCGCTTCCCGCTCGGTTTGCCTCGGCGCAATGGCGTGCCCGGCGCGCGCGGATCGTGCCGACCGCTATCGAGGCGGCGCTTGGCACGCGCTACACCGCAGATACGCTCGCGAAGCTGGTGCGACGCTATCCTGCCCGGGAATTTATCTGGATCATGGGGTCCGACAATCTCGCGCAATTCCATCGCTGGAAGGATTGGCGACGAATAGCGCGAACGATGCCGATTGCGGTTATCGCGCGCCCCGGTTATGATCATGAAGCCATGACCAGCCCCGCCATGGCCTGGCTCAGGCGCCACCGGGTGCCTCTGGCCAGACTACGTTCACGGTCACGGGGGCGATGGAGCGCACCGGCACTGGTGTTATTGCGTTTCGATCCGGACCCGCGATCGGCCACGGCGATCCGCCGCGCCGATCCCGACTGGGCCGCGCATCATCGCGGCGCTGCACTCCGCGATCCGCTGACCTTTCGACTTGTCGACGAAGTGGAGCCAACGTGAAGCAAGGCTCTCTCGAACGCGCGCTTGTTCTTGATTTCGCCGCATTCCGCGCCCATTTCCAACCAGCATATTGGAGATTTTCCCTTGCCCATAACCGAGGCACACAGCGCCGCATCCCGCGCGGCAAACCGATCGATGAAAGCACCCCCCACCATGTCCGCTGACGCTCAGGAGCACGAGCTGCACGATCTCGTCATGCAACAGCTCGACGATGATCAAGCGCAGGAGATCGTCTCAATTCCGCTTGAGGGCAAAAGCTCGGTTGCCGATCACATGGTGATTGCCAGCGGTCGCTCGACCCGGCAGGTCGCGGCTATTGCGAACAAGCTTGCCGAGAAGGTGAAGCGCGCGGGGCTGGGGCCGGTGCGTATCGAGGGTTTGCCTGCCGCAGACTGGGTGCTGATCGATGCAGGCGACGTGATCGTCCACCTGTTCCGTCCCGAAGTGCGTAGCTTTTACAACCTTGAGCGCATGTGGTCGTTCGAAGGCGGCGAAGCGAAGCAGGGGCGGGCTTAACCTCTCGGTTTGCGCATTCCATCCGGGGTGCGATGTTCTTACTTGAGCGACCCGAAGGTCGGCTCGCTGCGGGCGGTCGCCTGGCCATGCGGTCCGCCAGTGCACCATTCGGTTCATGGCCTCGGATAAACCCATCCTCCTTCACGTCATAGCTCGCGGAAAAATCGCTCGCACGCCCGAAGCCGAGCTGGTCGCGCGGTACGAAAAGCGACTGAGCTGGCCGGTGAAGCTGACCGAACTGCCCGAAACGGGCGGAAAGGTGCCCGACCCGCAAACCCCTTTCAAAACGGTGTTGTTGGACGAGCGCGGCAAAACGGTGACCTCGAAAGCTTTCGCGCAGACGCTGGGGCGCTGGCGCGATGACGGCGTGCGCGAGGCGCGTTTCGTTCTGGGCGCGGCGGACGGGCATTCGCCGACCGAGCGGGACAGCGCAGACCTCCTGCTCACCTTTGGCTCGTCAACCTGGCCGCATCTTCTCGCGCGCGCGATGTTGATGGAGCAGCTCTACCGCGCGACCACCATCCTTGCGGGCCATCCCTATCATCGGGCAGGGTGACTGGATGATCCGCGCCGCAGCCCCCCTGATGTTCACCGCAATTTTCGCCTGCGCAGCGATCGCGCCGGCGGTGCCATCGTCATGGGCGCAGCGCGATGTGCGCGTCCTCGGGCCGAACGAGGCTCGCGCCGAACTCGCTCGCGCGCTAGAGGAGGGACGCGCGGCGCAGGCGCGCGCCGATCGGTTTGCTGTTGAGGCTGAAGCGGCCGGCGAAGCTGCCGATCGTGCCGCGCGCGAAGCCGCTGCGCTCGCCGCCGAGATCCAAGCCGCCGAAGCCGCCATCACCGCCGCCCGCGCACGCTATTCGCTCGCTCGTGCGGGGCGGGAAAACTTGCGCGCGCGCCTTGCCGAGCGACAGCAACCGCTGGTGCGCCTGACCGGCGCGTTGCAAACGAATGCGCGCCGCCCGCTGGCGCTCTCCGCGCTTCAGCCAGGATCGCTCAAGGACCTGGTCTATGTCCGGGCGGTCCTGTCCTCCGCAGTGCCCGAAATTCGCGAGCGGACCGCTGCGCTGCGCAGTGAATTGGCTCAGGGAGAAAAGCTGGAACGCTTCGCCGCCAGCTCGCTTGCCAATTTGCGCGAATCGGAGACCGAATTGCAGGCCCGGCGGACCGCGCTGGCCGCGCTTGAAACCCGTCAGCGGCTCGCATCACGCGAGGCGCGCGGGGTTGCTTCGCGCGAAGCGACCCGCGCACTCACGCTGGCTGAGCAGGCGCGCGATCTCGATGGGCTGATTGATCGGCTCGGGGAAGCTGCACAATTGCGCCGCGATCTTGCCGCCCTGCCCGGTCCGATCCCGCGACCCGATGATATCGGCGCGAAGCTGCGCGAGGAACCGGTCGCCAATACGGCGGATGATACGTCAAGCCGTCCGCCCGACGGGTTTCGCCTCCCGGCACAGGGACGGATCGTTTCAGGCTTCGGCGAGCGGCAGCCGAGCGGGCTTCGCGCGACCGGGCTTTCGCTCTCCCCTGCGGCGAGTGCGCAAATTGTTGCCCCCGCACCGGGACGGATTGCTTTCGCCGGGCCTTACCGTGGCTTTGGCCGGATCGTAATTCTTGAGCACGAAGGCGGCTGGACCAGTCTCATCACCGGTCTTGCGCGTTCCAGTGTTGCGGTCGGCGAATCGGTCATCGGGGGCGCGCCCATAGGAGTCGCCGGGACGGGTGAAGAGACGGTGATGATCGAATTGCGGCGCGACGGCGAACCGGTCAATCCGCTGGTCTATATCGAATAAACCGCTCACTTTAGCGGATTGTGAGCACGGACCGATTGGTCGTGACAGCCTCTCATCTGGCGTTCAGCCCATGACGTATATACAAGGTTTTGCCGAAAGGAATCTCCTCCCTGATGAAAACGTCCGCCCTGCTTCGTAGCGCCGCTCTTGTCACCGCAGTCGCGCTGATCCCCGCCACAACGGTTACCATGGCCCAGGTCGATGGCCGCGCTGGGCCTGAATTTGCGAAGCTTTTCGCTACGTATGAGCGGATCAAGACCAGCTATGTCGAGCCGGTCGATGATGATGCGCTGGTTCGCGGGGCGATTGACGGGATGTTGGCATCGCTCGATCCGCACTCCGCTTATCTTGACGGCAGCGACCTGCAGCGGCTCGAAACCATGATAGATGGCAATTATTCGGGTCTCGGCCTGTCGGTTGTGATGGAGGATGGCGCGGTCAAGGTGATCTCGCCATTTCGCGGCAGCCCGGCTGACGAGGCCGGGATCAAGGCGGGCGACTTCATCACCCATCTCGATGGTGAGCTGATCTATGGCGGAAGCCTGGACGATGCGGTTGCGCAGATGCGGGGCAAGGCCGGCACATCGATCGAGCTGACAATCTTCCGGCCGGGTCGCGACGAACCTATCGAAGTCGGCGTGACGCGCGGCGTGATCGAATTGGAGCCGGTGACGCACGAATTGCAGGACGGCAATATCGGTCTCATCACCGTCAACGAATTCTCCGCCGATGTCGGTGCGGACGTCTACCGCGCATGGGAAGCGATCCGCGAGGAAGCCACCGGACGCGTCAGCGGGCTGGTGCTCGATCTGCGTTCCAATCCCGGCGGCAGCCTCGATGAAGCGGTGGCACTGTCTGACCTTTTCCTCGATGAAGGGCGCATCGTGTCGCAGCGCGGACGCGGGCGCGGCGAGACGTTGCTTTATGATGCGGAAACGGTGTTCCGCGGCGACATGGCCGAAGGCGTGCCGATCGTCGTACTGATCGATGCGGGCTCCGCCTCGGCGTCCGAGATCGTCGCCGGTGCCCTGCAGGATCACCGCCGCGCGCTCGTGATGGGGCAGCGCAGTTTCGGCAAGGGGTCTGTTCAGTCGCTTCTGCCCCTCGGCCGCGACGCCGCGCTCAAGCTCACGACAGCGCGTTATTTCACCCCTTCGGGCGCATCGGTGCAGGAAGGCGGGATTGCACCCGACATTCGCGTGCCGCAGCTTTCCGATCCCGATTTCGCGCTGCGCGAACGCTATCGCACGCGCGAATCTGACCTGCGCGGCCACCTTATCAACGAGCTGGGCGTCGACGATGAGGAGATGGAAAGCGACACGATCGCCGATCCGCGCTTCCAACTGACGGCCGAGGAGCTGGAGGAGCAGGGGATCGAGGATTTCCAGCTTCATTATGCGCTGGAAACGCTGCGGCGGACGACAAAAAGCTCGGTAGCGCTGCGACCCTGATTCGCACCGCAGAGACCAGGATTACACGATGAGCGGATTGGATCAGGCGCGCGCGCTTGCGCTGGCGATCCCGGTGGCGCTGCTCGGCGGTGCCTATGTCTCGCAATATGTGTTCGGCCTTTACCCTTGCGAGATGTGCCTGTGGCAGCGTTATCCGCATTTCGCCGCGCTCGCATTCGCGCTGGTCGCCTATCTTGCCGTGCCACGACGTGTCTGGGCGGCGTTGGCAGGTCTGGCGATTGTCACGTCCGGCCTGATTGGCGGCTTTCATGCGGGCGTCGAATATGGCTGGTGGGAGGGGATCACCGGCTGCGCCGGCTTGCCGGGCTCCATCGATGTCATGGACGTGAACGCGGCGCCACTAGTGCGCTGCGATGTTGCGCCGTGGAGTCTCTTCGGCATTTCGCTCGCGGGATGGAATTTCCTGATCTCGACCATCGGCGGCGGAGCCATTCTCGCGCTCGCTGCGTATAAGAAGTAAGACAAACGCCTTCGCGACGAGAAAGCACATGATGAAACAGGACGAACTTCACCGCATGATCCGGGTCGACCAGGCTGGCGAATTCGGCGCGACCCGCATTTACGAAGGGCAGCTTGCCGTCATGGGCGATCGCGGTCCGCATTCCGCCGAGATCCGGCATATGGCCGCGCAAGAGGAAGGGCACCGGGAACGCTTCGATGCGATGCTAGCGAAGCGCGGTGTGCGTCCGACCGCGCTGCATCCGCTGTGGTCTGCAGCGGGTTATGCGCTTGGCGCAGGCACCGCGCTGCTCGGCCCGGAAGCGGCGATGGCCTGCACCGCCGCGGTCGAGGAGGAAATCGACAAGCATTATTCCGAGCAGCTCGACAAGTTGCAAGAAACCGGTGCCGATCCCGAACTCGCCGAAATGATTGCCGAGTTTCGCGAGGATGAGCGCGAGCACCATGCCGCTGCGCTTGAACACGGGGCCGAAAGCGCGCCTGCCTATCCGCTGCTGTCGGGCGCAATAAAGCTGGGCTGCCGGATCGCGATCAAGGTGTCCGAACGGGTTTAGGCCGAACCGCCCTTCACAAGCGGTTCACTGATGGCGCCATAGGCTGCTATGCAGCGCCGCGACCCGTATAACGTTCAGGAACCGCAATGACCGATCTGATCCGCCCGCTCGCCCTCGCGCCCATGGTTGCGCTTGCCTTCGCCGCTCCGGCTATGGCGCAAGACGAAGGGGGCGATCGGGTAAATATGGTAATCGCCTACAGCGAGGATGAATGCCCCGAAGCCGAGGACGGCGTGATCGTGGTGTGTGAAATCCTGGTCGAGGCGGACCGCTATCGCATCCCGTCGAACCTTCGGCAAAGTGGATCGCCCGAGAACACCTCATGGACACGGCGGGTCGAATCAATCCGCTACATCGGTGAGTTCGGCACGATGTCGTGCGATCCGGCTGGCGCAGGCGGGATTACCGGCTGTACCGAGCAATTCATCAATGCCGCCTATGCCGATCGTGCCGAAAGCGAGAATGTGCGCTTCAGCCAGCTGATCGAAGAGGCGCGGCAGGACCGGCTTTCGATGATCGACGAGGACGCTGCGGCGGAGCAGGAGCGGGTCGAGCAGATCGAGCGCGAATATCTCGAACGGCTGGAACGCGAACGTGACGGGCCGGTGGATGGCGACGTCGATCCGAGCCTCACACCGCCGCCGCTCAATCCCGATGCGCGCGCGATCCCCGCCGAACCGTCGAAGCCCGGTCCATTCGACGATGGTGATGACGAGCAGCGCGATCTCGACGCGGCGGCGCCCGGTGCGCTGCCCGACGGCTCCTAAACTTCGTAATATTCGCGATACCAGTCGACGAAGGCGCTGATGCCTTCGTGAAATCCGGTTTGCGGAGCATATCCGGTCAGCGTCTTGAGCAGGCTCGCGTCCGCCCAGGTCGCGGGCACGTCACCCTGTTGCATCGGCAGGAATGTCACTTCGGCCTTGCGCCCGCACTCCGCCTCGATTGCCTCGACGAAGTCCATCAGCCGGACCTTGTCGTTATTGCCGATATTCACGACCCGCCACGGCGCGACCGAGGATAGCGAATCGCCAGCGGGAATGTCCGCGCCGGATGCGGGGCGCACAGGAGGGCAATCGATCAGCAGCCGGATCGCGCGTACCAGGTCGGTGACATAGGTGAAGTCGCGGTACATCTCGCCGCGATTGTAGATCTCGATCGGCGTGCCATCGAGGATCCCGCGCGTGAACTTAAAAAGCGCCATGTCCGGGCGGCCCCATGGTCCGTAAACCGTGAAGAAGCGGAACATCGTCGTCGGAAGATTCCATAAATGGGCATAGGAATGCGCCATCGCCTCATTCGCCTTCTTCGTCGCGGCATAGAGCGTCAGCGGCGTGTCGCATTTCTGCCGCTCATCGAAGGGCATGTCGGTGTTGGCGCCGTAGACCGAACTGGTCGAGGCCATCATCAGATGATCGACGCCGTGCTCGCGCGCGCATTCCATCACGTTGAAGGTGCCGGTCAGGTTCGCGTCGACATAGGCGCGCGGGTTTTCGAGGCTGTAGCGCACCCCGGCCTGCGCCGCGAGATGGACGATCACGTCGGGCTGCGCTGCGTCGACCACGGATTTGAGCGCATCGAAATCTTCCAGCATCCCCACATGCGGCGTGAAGTTCGCATTCTCAGCCAGCATGTCATGCCGCCGCTGTTTCAGCGACACATCGTAGTAATCGGTCAGCCCGTCATAGCCGGTGACGCGGAAGCCCTCATCCAGCAGCAGCTGGGCGAGGTGGTATCCAATGAAGCCGGCCGAACCGGTTATGAGAACGCTGCGCATGACGCTTCCTATAGCGTCCAATCGCTAGCGCCGCCCAGTACGCCTTTGAGATCGCCGAGCGTTCCATTGGGGGTAAGCAGTGTGCGCAGGCTTTCGGTGCCCATGGTCAGATATTCGCGATGCGGCACAGCGAGCAGGACCATGTCATAGCGCCGCGACAATGCATCGCCGGCGAGCTCGATACCGTATTCGCGCTTTGCTTCGGCAGTGTCGGCGAGTGGGTCGTGGATCGTCACGTCATGGCCCAGCTCCGCCAGCGCGGCGGCGAGATCGGCGACCTTGCTGTTTCGCAGGTCGGGCACATTTTCCTTGAACGTCAGGCCCAACAGCAAGAGGCTGCCCGGCTGGCCCCCGCGCGCCGCGTGGATTTGCTTCGCCACCCAGTGCGCCATGTTGTCGTTCATGCTTCGCCCGGAAAGGATGACGCGCGGGTCATGGCCGAGCTGTTCGGCGCGGTGCGAGAGGTAATAGGGATCGACCCCGATACAGTGCCCGCCGACAAGGCCTGGGGAAAACGGCAGGAAATTCCACTTGGTCCGCGCGGCATCGAGCACATCCCAGACCGACAGGTCCATCCGCCCGAAAATCTGCGCGATCTCGTTCATGAAAGCGATATTGATGTCGCGCTGGGCATTCTCGATCACCTTGGCTGCTTCGGCCGCCTTGATGGAGGCCGCCTCGAACGTGCCACCGGTCGTGATCGAGCCGTACAGCGCGGACACTTTAGCCAAGGTTTCGGGCGTGTCGCCTGAAACCACCTTGGTGATCTTGTCGATCGTATGTTCGCGGTCGCCCGGATTGATGCGTTCGGGGCTGTAACCGATGAAGAAGTCGCGCCCCCATTTAAGGCCCGACACCTCTTCCAGAATCGGCGCACAGATTTCCTCGGTCGCGCCGGGGAAGACGGTGCTTTCGTAAACCACGATCGGTGTCTGGTCTGCCGTCTTGCGCGCCAGCATTTCGCCAACGCTGCGCGACGCAGCCTTGAGGATCGCGAGATCGGGATTGCGCGCTTCGTCGATCGGCGTTGGAACCGTCACGATGTAATAGTCGCAAGGCGGCACAGCGTCTGCATCATGTGTGAGCGAGAGCGAAGATTGGGCCAGCGCTTCGCCATCTATCTCCGCGGTGCGATCGTGATTGTCGGCAAGCTCGCCGATGCGGCTTTCGTCGACATCGAAGCCGGTGCAATCGTAGCGATGCGCGAGCGCCACCGCGAGCGGCAGGCCGACATAGCCGAGACCGATGACCGCGACCTGCGCGGAACTGACGGGATGCATGGCGGGGAAATCCTCTGGAACATATGAGCGCCCAGGGCGGGCGAAGCGGCAGCGCCTTACAGCGGCGTCTGGCTTCGGGCAACGCTGACCATCGGGCACCCAGCTCCATATCGACGCCAACCCTTATCCGCTACGGCTTGCGCGGCGGGCGGCGTCTGCTAGGAGCTGGCGCTGCGCGGAGTTGCGCGCCCCGCATATCGTGGGCGCATCTGGCACGTATAGGTCGCAAAGTCTTGGCAATCGCTAATCCGTTTCCCCTTCGCGCCGCGTCGATATTCTGGCTGTTTGTAGCATGGCTTGCGCTGATTTTCCTCACCGGGGGGTCAGGGCGCGGTGATGTCGTGCAGCTCTTGATCTTGCGACCCGCTGCCGTCCTTGTGTGCGCGCTCCTGCTGGCGACGACGTCGTGGTCCCTGCTGCGCTCGCAGCGTGTGTTGCTTGCGCTGATTGGCGCTGCGATCGGCCTCACGCTCCTCCATCTCGTGCCCCTGCCGCCGAGTATCTGGCAGGCGCTGCCACAGCGCGAGCTGATAGCCGAGATCGATCGCGCGGTCGGACTTGGTGAAGTATGGCGGCCGCTTACTATTGCTCCCGCCGCGACGTGGAACGCACTTTACGCTCTGGCGGTGCCGCTTTCGGTGGCCTTATTTATGGCGCGGATCGAACCGGATCGTTGGCCTACTCTGGTGCCGGTCTTGCTCGGGCTCGGCCTCGCCTGCATGATCCTTGGTATACTGCAGACCACGGCGGCGAGTTCCGACAGTCCGCTCTATCCCTATCGCGTGAGCAATTTCGGCGCACCGATCGGGTTGTTCGCCAATCGCAATCACACCGGCGCTTTCATGGCCGCGATGCTGCCCTGGCTCGCAGTGTTCGCCAGTTATCGAGGCGAGCGTGACGAGAGCTATCGCTTGCGCCTGTGGCTCGCGGGTGGTGGCGCGGCGATCGTGCTGCTGTTTCTTCTGCTTCTGGGATCGCGCGCAGGGCTGTTGCTCGGTTTCTTCGGCCTTGTCTCCATGCCGATAGTGTATGACGGCGCCGCCACCCGCATGCGCGGGGCGCGACCGCGAATTATTGCCATAATGGGTGCAATTGTTTTGAGCACAGCGATCGCGGCGATCGCCGTGCTGGCCTCGCGCGCTAAGTCGCTTCAACGATTGCTTGGCGTCGAGGAGGGAGAGAATTACCGCATCACGACATTCTTTCCGATCCTGCGACTGGCGAACGATTACCTGCCGCTGGGTTCGGGTATCGGCACGTTTGTCGAGACATACCAGCGCCACGAGCCGCTCGACCGGCTGGAACCGCGTTATTTCAACCATGCGCATAACGATCTGCTCGAAGTTTTTCTTACAGGTGGCATTCCCGCGATGATATTGCTGGCGGTCTTCGCATGGGTTGCCGCACGCGCTGCGGTGCCACTATTCAGGCGTTCTTCAGCCAAGGATTTGAAAGGCGGTGTAAAAAAAGCCGCCGCTGTGACCCTTTGTCTTTTTGCCTTGGCGAGCATAGTCGATTATCCCCTGCGCACGCCGGCCCTTTCGTCTTTCGCGGCGATCATGTTCGCCATGATCCTGGCGCGAACCGATCGGGAAGGCACGGGAGCAAAAAGAGAGACCGCGGCGGCACAAATGTACCGCACGGACAGAATGGAAATGGACGCAAATTGATGAAATCGATCGGTATTCACACGCTTATCCTCTCGGCCGCTCTCTTTTTGGCAGGCTGCGGTTCCGGTCCGCCCGCCGGACCGATCCAATCCGCCAGCGGCCCAACCTCCAATGTCGTGATGGCCGATAGCGCGACATTGCCGCCGCCAACGCGCGAAGACGTTTCGCTGTCTTTCAATCCCTATCTGATCGGCCCGTTCGACGTGCTCGAGATCGGCGTGTTCGGGGTCGAGGGGCTGGAGCGACAGGACTACCGCGCCGATGCGACAGGTCGTGTATCCTTCCCGCTGGTCGGTACGATCGATGCGGGCGGCATGACGCCGGGCCAGCTCGAGCAGGAAATCTCGCAGCAGCTTGGTGACAATTTCATCCGCGAGCCGCGCGTCACCGTGAACCTCAAGGAGACCACCAGCCGCGTCGTGACGATCGCGGGCGAAGTCGAAGATCCAGGCTCCTATCCGGTGCTGGGCCGCATGACCCTTGTTCGTGCCGTCGCCGAGGCCGGTGGTCTCGAAGACCTGGCCGATTCGAAAGAAGTGATCGTTTTTCGCACGGTCAATGGTCGGCGCATGGCCGCGATCTACGATTTGCGCGGGATCGAGCGCGGGAATTACGACGATCCGGAAATCTTCGCGAGCGATCTGGTTGTTGTGGGCGAGTCGGCGCAAAAGCGCTTTGTCCGCAACGCAGTCGGTATCGCTCCGGCGCTGCTTGCCCCGATCATCCTGACGGTCTTCGACAACAATTGACCCATTTGCCCGCCTCGCCTCTCGCCGGGACGGCACACGTATTCGGAATTTCGAAGTTATGAATCGGCACCTCGTCGAACCCATGAATGAAAGTCGGGCCGTCGCGCTTAGCGGGCACGGCGGATACGACGAACCTGAGCAACCCATTCTGCTGCAGTATTGGCATAGCCTGCTGCGGTGGAAGTGGGTGGTGATCGGGATCATCGTCGCCGCGCTCGCGGTCGGACTGGTCGCAACGCTGCTGATGACCCCGCAATACACGGCGGAAGCCCGGCTCGAAATCAGCCGGGAAGAACCGAACATCACCAGCGTGGAGGGGCTCGAGAACGCCCAGACGGGCCAGGATGATGAATTCTACCAGACGCAGTACTCCAACCTGCTCGCCCGCTCGCTGGCGCTGCGCATTGCGCGCGGACTGCGTCTTCCGACCAACGAGGCGTTCTTTGCAGCGCACGGCGTCGATCTCGCCGCGCTCGAGGAGACGTTCGAAGCCGGGACACTCACGCAAGGCCGGAACGAACGCGAATATCGCGAGAACCTGACGGTCGATCTACTGCTGGACAACGTCGAGATCGCGCCGATCCCACGCTCGCGCCTCGTCGATATCCGCTACACCAGCGCTTCGCCTGATTATTCGGCGATGATCGCCAATCGCTGGGCAAGCGAATTCATTACGGCCAGCAGCGATCGTCGCTTTGCCTCGACGGCAGACGCGCGCGAATTTCTCGAAGGGCGCCTTGCCGAACTGGCTGAGCGGCTTGAGGAATCGGAACGACGCGCAGTCAATTACGCTGCCGCCAACGATATCGTCACGCTCGGCAATTCGGTGACGCCCGATGGTCGCTCGCTCGTCGACCGCACGCTTGCCTCGACCGATCTCGAAGCGCTCAACACCGCGCTTGCCCGAGCCACGGCGGACCGGATCGCGGCGGAAAGCCGGTTGCAGGGCAGCGCGGCGAACTCGTCCAACGTGGAAAATGCGACCGTCAATTCGCTGCGCCAGCGCTTGGCCGAGGCCGAGGCGGAATATGCCCGGCTGATGAGCCAGTTCAAATCGGACTATCCCCCCGCTGTCGCGCTGCAGAGCCAGATCACCGACCTCAAGACCTCAATCCAGCAGGAAGAAAGCCGCATCGAGACGAGCCGAGCGAACGAATATCGCCAGGCCGCCGCGCGCGAGGCCGACCTGCGCCAGCAGGTGAACGGGCTGAAAGGTCAGCTCTCGACGCAGAACGCCGCCTCGATCCAGTACAACATCTATCGCCGTGAAGCCGATACCAACCGCCAGCTCTATGACAGCCTGTTGCAGCGCTACAAGGAGATCGGCGTTGCCGGCGTTGCGGTGAACAACATCACGGTTATCGACACTGCCGAAGTGCCCGGCACGCCGAGCGCACCGGACCCGTTCCTCAACCTCGCGCTCGCGCTGATCGCGGGCATTGGGCTGGCCTTTGGTGCGCTCGTGGTGCTCGAACAGATCGACGAGGGGCTGCGCGATCCATCCGATGTGCGAAAGGCGCTGGGCGTACCGCTGCTGGGCACCGTGCCGAGCGTCGAACACGATGACCTTGTGGCCGAGCTCGATGACCGCAAGTCGGAGCTCTCCGAGGCGTATTTCAACGTCAAATCGAACCTCGCTTTCGTCACCGAACACGGATTTCCCCGCAATCTGATGGTGACGAGCACGCGCCCGGCCGAGGGCAAGAGCACGACCAGCGTGGCGCTGGCGCAGACCTTGTCGCGGACTTCCGATCGCATCCTGCTGCTCGACGGCGATCTGCGCTCGCCCTCGTGTCACAAGATCCTCGGCCTTCGGAACGAGAGAGGGCTGAGCAATTACCTCGCCGGTGAGGAAGACTGGCAGGTCATGGTGCAGAAGACGAGCAGCGCCGGGCTTGATTTCATTTCGACCGGACCGCCCCCGCCCAGCGCCGCCGAACTGCTCAGCACCGATCGCATGGAGCACCTGCTGGCCGAGCTGAACGCGCATTACGATCACGTGATCGTCGATGCGTCCCCGCTGCTTGGCCTGGCCGACGTGCCGCTGCTGGCGCGCGCGGTCGAGGGCTGCGTGTTCGTGATCGAGACCAACGGCGTTTCGCAGCGCTCGCTGAAGGCTTCGCTCGACCGGCTGCGGCAGGCCGATGCGCGGCTGTTCGGCGCGGTGATGACCAAGTATCAGACGCGCGCAACTGGCTACGGCACGGATTACGGTTACAGTTACGGTTATGGCGACCGCAACTCCTGACACCGGCGCGGCATGGGACGGGATGACACGCACGGGCTTTCGTCGGTGAACCGCGTTCGCCCGGTCCTTGCGTGCCTTGTCGGCCTCGCCATCGCCGCCCACGCCTTCACGATCAGCTTCGATGCGCTGTTCGCCGCCCGCAATCCAGCGCTGACCGTGCGGGTGACGGGGGCTGCGCAGGCCGATGTCCGCAATTGGCAGGTCGCAGCGCTGCGCGACCCTGAGACTCTCGGCGATCCCGCGATCCGCAGCAGCGCGGCAGCGGCGATCCGGCGAGAACCGCTCAACGCATCGGCCCTGCGCGCGCTTGCCTATCATGAGGAACACGAGGGCGAGCTTGTGCGTGCGGGCGAGCTTGCGCAGCTATCGCAGGAGGTCACCCGGCGCGACGAGCTCAACCAGTTGCTCCTCGCTCGCCTCGCTGCGCGCGAGGACGACGTGCCGGGCGCGATGGAGCATCTGGGCATTGCGCTCACCACCAGTCGCCGGACGCGTGAGGAAATCTTCGCGCTGATGGTGCCACTGCTACCTGACCCCGAGTTCCGCGCAGCCCTGTCGGGTGAAGTTGCACGCGACAATGAATGGATCGCCGCATTCGCGAGGATGGCACTGGTCTCGAACGGAGTCGACGTGCGCGATGTCGCGGACGTGTTCCTGCGCGCCGATCGCGAGGAGTCGGGCGCGCTCGCGCGCGCAATTGGTCCGGTTTTCCTCTCGCTGCTCGCCCGCTCCGGCGATGCCGAGGCAACGCGCGCCCTGTTCGTCCGCGCGTTTCCAGAACGGGTCGGCGTGCTTCGCGACACGCGCCTCTCCGATCAAACGGCGCAGGCTGACATGGGCTGGCTGGGCTGGTCACCGGTGGATGGCGCTGCGACAGGCGCTGAACTGGGCAGAACCGACGATGGCGGCTTTGGCGCGATCGCCTTTTCTTCCGGAGCGCAGGATGGTGCTCCGGTCCTGCGCCGGGTGCTGCAATTGTCGCCGGGGCGCTATGCCCTTACCGACCAGCGCGGCGAGCGGGTCGATGGCGACGCGGTGCGGTTCGACTGGGCGGTGAAGTGTCACGCTCGCGGGCTGTGGCGACCGATCGATATCGAGCGCGACGGCGAAGCGGCCGCGCTCACGATAGCGCCGGATTGTCCGATGCAGATGATCGAGTTGCAGGCCTTTGCACGCCGCGGACGCAATTCTGGTGAAGTGCTGATCGAGGATGTGCGCCTGCAACCGGTCGATGCGCGCCTCGCGCCGTGATACAGCACCCGCGCGAGCTCCGAGTTCGTGGGCGACTACCATTGCCTCCAAAGTGACTGTTTTCGCGCTCGACCCGTTTGCAGCGCACGCGTGTCCTTTGTATGCGCCCTTTCGCACCGCGACTGACTTCGCGTCCAAACCAAGGTCTTACAAATGCAGGATTTCGCGCTGATCGGGGCGGCTGGATATATTGCCCCACGCCACATGGCGGCCATTCGCGACACCGGAAACCGGATCATCGCCGCGCTCGATCCCAACGATTCGGTCGGCATCATCGACAGCTTCTTTCCCGACGCGCACTTCTTCACCGAGTTCGAGCGGTTCGACCGTCATATCGACAAGCTCCGCCGGAAAAACGCGGGCGGCGGCATCGATTACATGTCGATCTGCTCGCCCAATTATCTGCACGATTCGCATATCCGCTTCGCCCTGCGATCGGGCTGCGACGCGATTTGTGAAAAGCCGCTGGTGCTCAATCCGTGGAACCTCGACGGTCTGGCCGAGGTCGAAAGCGACACCGGCCAGACGATCCACACGATCCTGCAATTGCGTCTTCACCCTTCGATCATCGCGCTGTGCGAAAGGATCGAGGCGGCACCCAGGGATCGCAAATACGATGTCGACCTGACCTACGTCACCGCGCGCGGGCGGTGGTATCACCAGAGCTGGAAAGGCGATACGCGCAAATCGGGCGGGATCGCGACGAATATCGGCGTGCATTTCTTCGACATGCTGCATTTCCTGTTCGGTGAGTTGCAGGAGGTGATCGTCCACGCGAACGATTCCGAACGGGCGGGCGGCTATCTCGAATACGCCAATGCCCGGGTGCGGTGGTTCATGTCGCTCGATCCGACCGATGTTCCCGCGGCCGAGCGCGAGGCGGGCAAGCGGACCTATCGCTCGATCACTGTCAATGGCGACGAGATCGAGTTTTCCGGGGGCTTCACCGATCTCCACACGCGCAGCTATGAGGAGATCCTGGCGGGTAATGGCTTCGGTCTCGAGGCCAATCGTACTGCGATCGCAACGGTCTCGAAGATTCGCGAGGCGCGCGTCGAACCGAACCGGGGGGAGCGCAACCCCCTCGTGAAGGATGTTGGATGAGCGACGTCTTCATCCACGACAGCGCCATTGTCGATGATGGTGCCGCAATTGGCGCAGGCTCACGCGTCTGGCATTTCGTCCATGTGTGCAGCGGCGCGCGCATTGGTGAAGGCGTGTCGCTTGGCCAGAATGTCTTTATCGGCAATAAGGTCGTGATTGGCGACACGTGCAAGATCCAGAACAACGTCTCTGTCTATGATAACGTCACGCTCGAAGACGGCGTGTTCTGCGGGCCGAGCATGGTGTTCACCAACGTCCACAACCCGCGCGCGCTGGTCGAGCGCAAGGATGAGTTTCGCGACACGCTGGTGCGGTGCGGGGCCACTCTAGGTGCCAATTGCACGGTGGTTTGCGGGGTGACGATTGGTCGCTTTGCCTTTGTTGCAGCAGGCGCGGTGATCACACGCGATGTCCCCGATTACGCGCTGATGGCCGGCGTGCCCGCCCGCCATATCGGTTGGATGAGCGAGCACGGCGAGCGGCTCGATCTGCCAACGGGCGGAGACGGCGATGCGGTATGCATGGCGACCGGCGCGCGATATGAGCTGCGCGGCGGCATGGTGTCGCGTGCAGGAGACACAGATTGATCCCGTTCATCGACCTGGCCGCGCAGCAGGAGCGGTTGCGATCCGAAATCGATGCCGCGATCGCAGGCGTGCTTTCGCACGGGCGCTATATCCTCGGCCCAGAAGTGGATGCGCTGGAAGAGCAGCTTGCCGCCTATGTCGGCGTGGCCCACTGCATAACCTGCGCCAACGGCACCGATGCGCTTCAGATCGCGTTGATGGCGCTGGGCGCAGAACCGGGCGACGAGGTCATCACCCCCGATTTCAGCTATATCGCGACCGCTGAAGCAGCGAAGGTTCTGGGTGCAAAACCGGTTTACGTCGATATCGACCCGGTCACCTATCTGATGGACCCGGCCGCGCTAGATAACGCGATCACCGAGCGGACCCGCGCGATTATCCCGGTTTCGCTCTACGGCCAATGCGCAGATTTCGATGCGATCGAAGCGATTGCGAAGCGGTACGGAATTCCGGTGATCGAGGATGGCGCACAGAGTTTCGGCGCGAGCTACAAGGGCCGCAAAAGTGGGTCTTTGAGCACCATTGCGACGACCAGCTTTTTCCCGTCGAAGCCGCTCGGCTGCTATGGCGATGGCGGGGCGATGTTCACCGATGACGCCGAGCTTGCCATAACTATGCGGCGGATCGCGCGGCACGGGCAGGACGGGCGCTACAACCACGTGCGTATTGGTGTGAATTCCAGGCTCGATACGTTGCAGGCCGCAATCTTGTTGCCGAAACTGGCGATCCTCGATGATGAGATTGTCGCGCGCGATGCGGTTGCCGGGAGGTATTCGCAAGCGTTTGCGGGGATGAACACGGTCGCCGCCCCCGCCGTTCTCGATCACAATCGCTGCGCATGGGCGCAGTACACGGTGCGCGTGCAGGAGCGCGGGCGGGTGCAGGTTGCGCTGAAGGAAGTGGGCGTGCCCACCGCGGTCCACTATCCCAAACCGCTATCGCGCCAACCGGCCATCGCCGACGCGCAAGCCGATTGCCCGCACAGCGAACAGGCTGCGCGCGAAGTGATGAGCCTGCCGATCCATCCCTATATGGACAAAGCCGACCCGGACCGGGTCATCGCGGCAATTGCCAAAGCGACCGCATAGCCATTTCCTACGTCTTCGTCCTCGGCATCGCCCTCATCAATCTCGCGCACCGGATTTTCCTGCTGCCGCGCGATCCGATGACGTTCGACAGCTGGGGGCACCTTTATCTGACCTTCGCGGTCAAGCGTCAGGGGAGGGGACCGTTCAAGCCGATACGCGGGCAGGTGATCGAGCCAGGCGATCTGCATTATCCGCTGCTGCCGCACTGGTTCTACAGTCATCTGCCGGACGGGTTTTTGCTGCGCCGCAACCAGCTGATCAACCCGCTGCTGGAGACGGTGTTCGTCTTTGTGGCCCTGTCACTAGCTCTGGCCGCCGGTATCGACCGGGTTTGGGTGCTTCTGGGCGGTCTGTGTTACGTTGTGACCCCCTTGTGGTTCAGCAAGATCTCGATCGGCCCGCGCGTGCTCAACTTCACGACGCGCACATTTTCGGAGCTGATCTATCCGCTCGCCATTGCGCTCGTGCTGTTCCCGCTACCGATCCCGGATGCGATTGCGATCGTCGGTTCCGCGATATTGCTCGCCGCGGTGATGCTCGGGAGTAAGTTCGGGGTGCAGGTGGTTTTTTTCGTGACCCCGCTGATCGCGGCGTTCGCAGTGAGTTGGGCGCTGCTTGCGACCCTCGTGCTCGCGATCGGCCTTGCGCAACTCGTATCGCGGGGCGAGTTCACCTCGCAATTGCGCCATCAGGCCGCGCATCTCACATGGTATGCCTCGGAATTGCGGGCGGGACGCCTGCCGATCCAGGGCCGAAACGCGCTGCGCAGTTTGCGTGAATGGTCCCCCGAGAAGACCCGCGCGCAGAACATCAGAAGGCTCGTGTTCGCCTGGCTTGCGCGCAATTCCATAACCGGCGTCATCCTGCGTGCGCCGCATTTCGTCGCCATTGCCGGGCTCGTCATTGCGGCGATTGTCTCACAGGAAACGTTCGAAGGGCCGCTGGTCCCCATGATCGCGGGCGCAGCGGTCGTCTATGCACTGACGAGCCTCAAATACCTGCTGTTCATCGGCCAGGCCGAGCGATATCTCAGTCATGTTTCGATCTGGTCGAATATCTTGTTCGTTGGTCTGTGCGCGATCCACGGGGTGGTTTGGCTGGTCTGGTGTGCCATTGCTTATGGCATAGCTTTCTCCCTCGCCGAGCTTATCTTGCTGCGCGGCGAGCTGAACCCCGAGCTGCGTCGCAGCGCGAACGCGGTGATGACCTACCTCGAAGGACTGGATGATAAGCGCACGATCCTCGTCTATCCCTATCACGCCGTGCCGCCATATCGCATCATGATCAGCACGCACCACACCTGCCTCTTGCCATGGATGTCGAACGACGCATTCAAGACGGCGATGAAGGGTCTGGAAGATTACCCTCGCGTGGACCTGACCCTGCTAGACGACAGCCCCGAACTCAGCACCGTCGATACGCTCATCGTCAATTCTGACGAACGGCGAGAGCGACTGCCGCAATGGCGCGCGCCGGTCGGATGGCACAGGATCGAAGGCAGCTTCGGCAAGCTTGACGTGTATGAGCGGCGCGCTTGAGGAGCATTAGCGCCATGCCCGCTCGACGACCCGGGCGCCGATGAACATGCTCAAGCAGTTTGCGATTTACGGCATCGCCGGCACAGCCAGTCGGCTGGTCATGGTGTTCCTCGTCCCGCTCTACACCCGCGTGCTTTCGATCGAGCAGTACGGGCAGCTCGAATTCCTGCTGGCAGGCGCGGCCCTGCTGACGATCCTGATCGGTTTGCAGAGCGAATCCGCTGTGGTGCGCGAGTACCATCTGGCGGCGAAGAACGGGCAGCTTGCAGAGCTGCGGTGGGGGGCGCTGACGATCGCCGGGGCGGGCTCTTGTCTGGTGGCGCTGGTGGCTTTTCTAGCATGGGCAGCCGGAGCTTTTTCGACCGATCAGGCCGCGATCCTGCCGATCGTTCTGGCGATTGCGGCGGCCACACAAGTGCTCGGCATCCAACTGGTGCTGTTGCGGTTCGACAAGCGCGCTGTCGTGTTCGGTCTCGTGACGTTCGCGGATGTGACGCTGGCGGCCACGATAAGCGTCCTGCTGCTGGTCAAATTCGGCTGGGGCGTCGAAGGCGCGCTGATCGGCGTGCTGATCGGCAAGGTCGTGGGGATTATCGGCGCATGGAGCGCAACCTTCCGCCTTCCGCCAACGCACATGCCCGGCGCGGATCTGCTGCGCCGGATGCTGGTTTTCTCCATCCCGACCACCGCGCCGGTCATGCTCAATTGGGTCCAGACGAACGGCGCTCGCGTCGTGCTCGCGGCGTTCTTCACCCTCACCGATGTCGCAATCGCGAGTATCGGCCTGCGCGTCGCGGCGCTGTTCGGATTTCTTGTCTACGCTTTCAGATTGGCGTGGGAACCCTGGGCGTTTCGTCAGCTCGATGATCCGGATCGTCCGGCCCAATTGTTTGATAGGGTGCTCAAACTTTATGTGGTCGCGATGATGCTGGCCGCCGCTTGCGCAATTGGCGTGAGCCCGATTCTCGTCGTGATTTTCGCTCCGGCTGAATACGGATTTGCAGTCGTATTGTGCGCCGGCTTCGTGATGGGGCAATTATGGCTCGGGATTGGCAATCTCACTTCAATCGGAATTCATGGATCGCGCAAGACGGGAAATCTGATCACGATATCGCTGCTCGCCGCGCTCGCCAATCTGGCGCTTCTGGCTCTGCTGGCGCCGGTGATCGGCGTAACTGGTGCGATGGTTGCTTTTGTTATCGGTGCGATGGTGCGCGCGTTTGCGGCGAGCGCCATCAGCAACCGGGTTTACGCCACGCAGTTTTCCATTCGACTGCTCACCGTAGCTGCCCTTGCTTCTTTCGCGCTGACGGCGGGAGCATACTGGATGTTTGAGCCGCATGTCGGCAAACCGCTGGCGGACCAGCTGCAACCGATGGCCGCAATGGCGCTGCTCGGCCTTGTTGCGGTCGCTTCCATTGTCGCGTTGAGCATCTCTTCTAGTGAGAGACGCATGGCGTTGCGCGAGGTTCGGGTGCGACTGCGGTTCTCGAGCCGCGACAAACCACAATAGGGCAGAGCGGTTCGGACCGGTTTGCGGTTGCGCTACCCGCCCAGCGCGGTATTTCCGCAGGAGATGGCGGATCGCGATGCTCGCGATCTGGTCAGGATAACAGGCCGCTTTCCTGGAATAAGGCGGCCGACAGGCCTTTTTAGTAAAACCATGCTGCTTATCATCGCCATCTTGATGTTCATCGGCGGCGCGATCGCCGTGACATCCAACTCGGACACGTTCTCGCCAGCGAAGTTCTTCCTCGCGTTCTACCTGCTGTTTCACGTTGGCGCGTTCTTCGATCCGCCCACCAACATCGTGGTTGGCCTGATCGCAGTCCCGCTGTTTCTCGCCGTATTGATGGCTCTGAACGAAGCGAGCCAGACACAATACCTGCCCACGGCGCGGGAGGCGATTGCCCCGACTCTCCCGAAATCAGGCGACTATCGTTCGGTGATCGTGCTTTGGGCTCTGTCGGTCCCTTCGATCTTTGCGCAATATTACATGATCAACGAGTTCGGCGGGATCGAGGCGTATGTCGGGTCGATCGAAACGCGCGTTCGGGACTGGAGTGGCTATGGCTGGGCGCGCACCCTGATCGGCTTGATGAGCACGCTCAACGTGGCGTATTTCGCGATCGGCCTTGTCCGCCGCCGCGCCAATCTCTGGTGGGTGCTGTTCGCTCTGCATTTCGCCGTCACGTTTTTCCTGGGGCTCGGCACGGGATCGCGCGGAGGGATGCTCAACATTCTCGCACTGCTGGCGATCACATTTCATTATCTCAAGCGTCCGATCAGCCTGCCCGCTGCATCCGCCCTGGTCGTGCTGCTGGTTGGGGCGGCGTCCCTGTTTGGTGTTGCGCGCAGCAGGCTGCGAATCGAGAACGGCCAATTGACGACGGGACTGGCGACTTCGACAGAAACCTTCAGCCTCAATTCGTTCTTCTACGGCGTGGAGCCGCTCGACTACATCACGAGAGCGCCGCAGTTGGTGCTGGCAGAGGGCAGCACATTCCTGTCGTTCTTCACCAACGCGATCCCGCGTGAACTTTATCCGGATAAGCCCGACACCGGGGGCGTGTTCTTCACCGTCAATTACGCCGGGAACATGTGGCAGGGCTTGTCCAACCTGACGCCGACCTTTCTGGGCGAATGGATTATCAATTTCGGCTACCTGGCCGGCATCAGTGGTTTTTTCATCGCCTACGGGCTGCTCTTCAACGGTCTGATCCGCTGGTATTCGCGGTTGGTGCGCGATCCCGACCGGGTGCGCGATCGGCTGTTTGCGGTCGATCTGGTGATCTACCTGCATGCCGTGTGGGCAAGTGTCGCGCTGATGGTAGGGGAATTTACGAATATCGCGCTCGGTTTCGTCTTGACCCAACTGATCCCCCTGCTCGCGGTCAGAACGGCTTTGGTCTTGATCCCCGAACCCGGCGCCAAACGCGCGGTACGGTCCGGGCGTTCTTCCAAGGCTGCGGCCGAACGCACGCGCCGCGCGCGGTGAACACTGCCATGCGGTTCGTCATAAACGCCCACGCGGCGCGGATCGGGGGTGGGCAGACCTATCTCAAGAATCTGTTGGCGCGTCTTCCCGATGATCCGCAATTGGCGCTGCTGGTGTTCGTGCCCGACGATCTCGCGTTGCCCGAAGACCGTCGAATCGCGCGCGGCCGAACCCGATTTTCTGTAACCAATCCGATAACACGGCTCGCCTGGGAGCGGTTTGTCCTGCCACGCGCCCTGCGCGATTTCGACGCCGACGTCCTGTTTTGTCCCGGTGGCCTCCTCAACACGCGCGTACCGAGCGCCTGCCGAACCGCGACGATGTTTCGCAACATGCTGCCCTTCGATGAGGCGGCGCTTTCCCACTTGCAACCCGGCTTGCAGAAGCTGCGCAATCGTGTGTTGAAGCCGCAGATGCTGCGCAGCATGAGCGCAGCGGATCTGACGATTTTCATCTCCGATTTTGCCCGCGCCACGATTGAGCAGCGCATTACCCCGCGCGCCGCCATCACCATTCCGCACGGCATCAACGAGGCCTTCCTGACCGCCGGGCGCGAATTGCCGAGGCCAGCTGAAACGGGCGATGACCCATACATTCTCTATGTGTCGCGGTTCGAGCCGTACAAGCATCATTACCAAATGGTACAGGCTTACACCGCACTGCCTCGGCAATTGCGCGAAACCCACCGTCTGCTGTTGGTCGGTGAAGACGATTACGCGGCTGCCGAACCGGTGAGAGACTATATCGCTCAAAACGCCCTCTCCGATCGCGTGCGACTGATGGGTAAGGTGCCGTACGAGCAGCTCCCGGCCTGGTATCGCAACGCGGCAGCGGTCGTGTTTGCGTCGAGCTGTGAAAACTGCCCGAACATTCTGCTCGAATCGCTTGGTGCAGGACGGCCGGTGATTGCATCCGATGTGGCGCCTATGCCCGAGTTCGGCGGGGTGGACCTCGCTTATTTTTCACCTTACGACCCGCGCGAAATCAGCGCGAAGCTGGAGCGGGTCTTGTCGGACAAGGCACATGCTGATGCGCTCGCCGCCGCGGCGGCTGAGCGCGCGCTGCGCTACGACTGGAATCGCACGGCGGCGGCGACCTGGGCCGCGCTCTACAACCTCGCGAAAGATATATGACTGCATCACCCTTCACCGACCGGACCCTGCTCATCACCGGCGGGACCGGATCGTTCGGCAATGCAGTGCTGCGCCGGTTCCTCGCCTCAGAACTAGCTGAAATTCGCGTGTTCAGCCGCGACGAGAAGAAGCAGGACGACATGCGGGGCCGCTTTGCCGATGATAAGCTGAAATTCTACATCGGCGATGTGCGTGATTATGAATCGGTCCTTGGCGCGACGCGCGGGGTCGATTTCATCTTCCACGCCGCTGCGCTCAAACAGGTGCCATCCTGCGAATTCCACCCGATGGAAGCGCTCAAGACCAATGTCGAGGGCACGCACAACACCATCCGCGCAGCCATCCAGAACAAGGTCGAGAAGGTGGTGTGCCTCAGCACCGACAAGGCGGTCTATCCGATCAACGCGATGGGCATGTCCAAGGCGCTGATGGAAAAGGTCGCCGTCGCTGCGTCGCGCAACGCGCCCGATACGCGGATTATGGTGACCCGCTATGGTAACGTGATGGCCTCGCGCGGGTCGGTGATCCCGCTGTTCGTCGACCAGATCAATGCGGGCGCGCCGATCACGATTACCGATCCCAACATGACGCGGTTCATGATGACGCTGGAGGATGCGGTCGATCTTGTCATGTTTGCCTTCACCAATGGCCGTTCGGGCGAGACTTTCGTCCAGAAAGCGCCCGCCGCGACGATCGCCGAACTGGCGCGCGTGCTGTGCGCGTTGGCAGGGAAGCCGGAGCATGACGTGCGCGAGATCGGCACGCGGCACGGCGAAAAGCTGTTCGAAGTGCTGCTGAGCCGCGAGGAAATGGTCGCTGCGGAGGATCTGGGTCAATATTTCCGCGTGCCGCCAGACCTGCGCGATCTCAATTACGGAAAGTATGTCGAGCAGGGCGAAACCCGGATCTCGCATGCGGAGGAATACAATTCACACAACACGCAGCGGCTCGAAGGGGAGGCGCTGCGCGATCTACTGCTGAAACTGCCGCTGATCCAGGCGCTCGCCGTTGGAGAACGGATCGAGACGGGAGCGGGCGTGTGAAGGTTCTGGTGACCGGAGCGAGGGGTTTTGTAGGCAAGAACCTGTGTCTGCGCCTGTCGGAGCTTGAGCGATTCAAGACGCTGCATTTCACGCGAGATACGGATATCGGCGATCTTGACGCCCTGATCCGGCAAGCCGACGCCATCGTTCACCTCGCGGGGGAGAACCGGCCCGACGACCCGGCCCAGTTCGAGCGGGTGAACGCCGGGCTGACGCAAAAGATCGCAGACGTGGCCGCGCGGTCCGACACGGCTCCCCCGATCCTGTTCGCCTCCTCGACGCAGGCGGGCAACGACACGCCCTATGGTGAAAGCAAGCTTGCTGGCGAGCGCGCGCTGGAGGCATATGGTGAGGCGGGCGGGCATGCGTGCGTCTATCGCTTTCCCAATATCTTCGGCAAATGGTGCCGCCCGAATTACAATTCTGCCGTTGCCACCTTCGCCCATAATGCCGCGCGCGGATTGGACCTGCCGATTAACGACCCCGCCGCGCCGCTGCCGCTCGTCTATATCGACGATGTGGTAGCCGAGATCATCCGCTGGCTCGATAGCGATCACGCGCCGGGACTCCACAGCGGCGAAGTCGCGCCGGTCTATAAAACCACGGTCGGCGAGGTGGCGGACCGGATGCGCGCTTTCGCCGCCATCCCGAACACGCGGACCGTGGGCGATGTCGGCACCGGCCTTACCCGAGCGCTCTACGCCACCTATGTCAGCTATCTACCGACCGAGAAGATCGCTTACGACCTCACCGTCCATGCCGATCCGCGCGGGCGCTTTGCCGAAATGCTGCGGACCGAAAATGCAGGCCAGGTATCGTTCTTCACCGCAGGGCCGGGCGTCACGCGCGGCGGGCATTACCACCATACGAAGACCGAGAAGTTTCTGGTCGTGCAGGGGCAGGCGTTGATGAAGTTTCGCCACATGGTCACCGGCGAGACATTCGAGATCGCGGTCTCGGGCGACAGGCCGCAAGTGGTCGACACCGTGCCGGGCTGGGCGCACGACATTACCAATACCGGCGATGACGAGATGATCGTTGTGCTGTGGGCGAATGAGCGGTTCGAGCCCGAGCGCCCGGACACCATCGCCCATTTGATCGCGGACAAGAGCGCATGAGCAAGCTCAAGGTGATGACGGTGATCGGCACCCGGCCCGAGATAATCCGGCTGTCGCGCGTGCTCCCGGCGCTCGATCGGTATTGCGACCACACGCTGGTCCACACCGGGCAGAATTACGATCACGAGCTCAACCAGATTTTCTTCGACGATCTGGGCCTTAAGATGCCCGACCATGTCCTCGATGCCGCCGGATCAAGTGCGGCGGAAACGATCGGGCAGGTCATCATCAAGCTCGACGCGCTGCTGGACGAGCACCGACCCGAAGCGCTGCTGGTGCTGGGTGACACCAATAGCTGCCTGTCCGTCATCCCGGCGAAGCGCCGAAAGATCCCGACCTTTCACATGGAGGCGGGCAATCGCTGTTTCGACCAGCGCGTGCCGGAGGAAATCAACCGCCGGATCGTCGATCACACCGCGGATGTGAACCTGACCTACAGCGATATCGCGCGCGAATATCTGCTGGCGGAAGGCTTGCCCGCCGACCTTATCATCAAGACCGGCAGCCCGATGTTCGAAGTGCTCGGGCATTATCGCGACCGGATCGAAGGCTCCGACGTGCTCGATCGGCTGGAGCTTGAGCCCGGCGAGTATTTCCTCGTGAGCGCGCATCGTGAGGAGAATATCGAGCCCGAGACCAGCTTTGCTGCCCTGGTCGAGACCCTCAACGCCGTCGCGCAGAAGTTCGCGCTGCCCGTGATTGTCTCGACCCATCCGCGCACCCGCAATCGGATCGATCGTGCGGGCGTCACGCTCGATCCGCAGATCCGGCTGATGAAACCGCTCGGCTTCACCGACTACAACCGGCTGCAGATGCAGGCCCGCGCGGTGCTGTCCGACAGTGGCACGATCAGTGAGGAGGCCTCTATCCTCAACTTCCCGGCGCTCAACATCCGCGAAGCGCATGAGCGGCCCGAGGGAATGGAGGAAGCCGCGGCGATGATGGTGGGGCTGGGATCGGAGCGCGTGATGCAGGCGCTCGACATTCTGGCCGATCAACCGCGCGGCGATGCGCGCCTGATCCGCCTGCCCGGCGATTATTCGATGCCCAATGTCTCCGACAAAGTCGTGCGGCTGCTCCACAGCTACACCGATTACGTCAATCGCACCGTGTGGAAGCGATACTGACTGCCTGGCCCCGCGTGAAGCTCGCTTTCATCACCGATGCCTATCCGCCCATGCGCTCGTCGGGCGCGGTGCTCATGCGCGATTTAACGGTGCGGATGGCCGAGCGTGGGCACGACGTGACTGTGATGGTCCCCGCCCCGCAGCTTTCGACCGGGTATCAGGTCGAGCGCGAGCGCGGGGTCGACATCGTGCGCCTCAAGACCGCCGAAACGCGCGACCGGCCCTACCCCGTGCGGCTCGCGGCGGAGATGGCGATGCCGTTTCTGATGCGTCGACGGCTGAAGACGAGCGCGATCGACCTTACGGCGTTCGACGGAGTGGTATGGTATTCGCCGAGCATCTTCTTCGGCCCCCTCGCCCGCTCGCTCAAGGCCAGGTCAGGAGCGCCGGGATACCTCATCCTGCGCGATATCTTCCCCGAATGGGCTGCCGATCTTGGGCTCATCACGCGCGGCCCGGCCTTTCGCCTACTACAATCCATCGCGCGCGGGCAATACCGCGTTGCCGACGTGATCGGCGTGCAGACGCCGGGCAACCTTGCCTTCTTCGCGGACGATATCGCGCGCGGAAAGGACGTGGAGGTGCTGCAGAACTGGACCGATCCGGGCGTGCCGGGCGAATGCTCGATCGACGTGGCCAACGGTCCGCTCTCCGGGCGCACCGTGTTTGCCTACACCGGAAACATGGGCGTCGCGCAGGGCATGGACAAACTGATCGACCTGGCGACCGCGCTGCGTGAGGACGAGCGCTTCGGTTTCCTGTTCGTCGGGCGCGGATCGGAAGCGGGGCGGCTGAAAGCGTTGGCGGAAACGCGCGGTCTTGCCAATTGCGCTTTCCATGACGAGATCGGGATCGACGAGATGCCGGGCCTGTTCGCGCAGGTCGATGTCGGGATGGTCGCGCTCGATCACCGGCACAGCTGGCACAACATCCCGGGCAAGTTCATCGCCTACACCCATGCCGGCCTGCCCGTGCTCGCGAGCGTCAATCCGGGCAACGACATGATCGCGCTGGTCGAGGCCGAAGGGGTTGGGCGTGTCTCGACCGATCCAGCTGGAGCGGATTTGCCCGAGCTCGCGCGCGCGATGGTCGAGAGTCGCGAAGCGCTGCGAGCAAGTGGTGTTCGTGCCAAGGCTCTCGCGCAGCGGCTGTTTTCGGTCGATGCGGCTGCCTCGCAGATTGAATTCGCTCTCGCCAAATCTCACAAGGTGATGCCATGACCCGGCGCCGGGATACAGACCTGCAGACATTCGGCACCGTCGATTATGCCCGTGCAGGAAAGCAATTGCGCATGGACCAGGCCTTCCACCCCGAGGCGCGCATTTCCGGCTTTGCCCATCTGGATCCCGAAGTGATGTTCTTCACGCAGATCGCCGCGCTGCTCAAACCTGACGATGTCGTGCTCGATTTCGGGGCGGGGCGCGGGGAATGGTTCGAGGACGATCCATCACACTACCGCCGCTGGCTGCAGAACTTTCGCGGTCGCTGCGCTTTCGTCGACGGCTGCGATGTCGACCCCGTGGTCGCCAACAACCGCACGCTGGACAAGGCGACGGTACTCCAGCAAGGGCAGGATTTGCCCTATGAGGACGAGCGTTTCGATCTCGTGGTCTCGCGCTATGTCTTCGAGCATCTGGCCGACCCGGAATGGGCGGCAAACGAATTGCTGCGCGTGACGAAGCCGGGCGGTTGGATTTGCGCGATCGCTCCGAACAAATGGGGCTATCTCGCGCTCGCATCGCGCTTGGTGCCCAATCGCCTGCACGCGAAAGTGCTACGGTTCGTTCAGCCGGGGCGCAAGGAAGCGGACATTTTCCCGACGGCCTACAAGCTCAACACGCCGGGTGATTTGCGCAAGCACTTTGGCGACAGGGCCGACGTTTTCTGGTTCCGCTCTTCCGCGACTCCGACCTACCATTTCGGAAAGCGTGCGATCTATGGTCTGCAGGCGCTGCTTCACCGCGTCTTGCCGCCCCAGCTCGACAAGGGGCTATGCATCTTCATCCGCAAGCACGGAAAAATGCATAGCTCCACCGCGAAAGAAACATGATCCGGCGCAGCCTCGTCGCAAAACCGGCGCGCTAAGTCATTGCACAACAACATCCATTCTTGACTTGATAGCGTGCGGCACGCAGCGGTAGCTGTAATAGGATGGTCGCGATATGAACATGCAGGTGCAGACAAGCCCGGTCCTGATGACCCGTGCGAAACGCTCTCTGACGGAGCGCTTCAGCACGCAATTGGTGCTGGGTTCGCTGTTTGCGCTCGCTGTGCCAGCGCTCATTGTCTATCTGTTTCAGGATAAGGAGCTGACACAGGCGAGCTTTGGCAATTCGGTGATCGCGGCGGCCTGTGCTTTTGGCTTCGGACTGGTCCTGTCTCGGCGGCTGCGGGTCTATCCCGGGGTGACGCAGGTCGCGACGGAGCTACCTATCTTCATCGGCACGTATACCGTTGCCGCGATCGTGGTTCTGGTGCTGCGAATCGACTATTCCAATACCTATCTTGTCTCCTCTTTCGCACTTGCTGTGGGCGTCGCGCTGCTTTTCGCCTCTGCGCTCGTGCGGGGACGTCTGCCGCGCTATGCGGTCGTGCCGATCGGCAATGCGACCCGGCTGGGGGCGATCAAGTGGGCGCAATTCGTGCCGATAGATCGCTCGCGCCTGCCGATGGCGGGCCGTGTCGATGGCGTGGTGGCCGATTTGCGCGCCGACCTGCCACCGGAATGGGAACAGACGCTGGCCGACGTCGCGCTGCAAGGGTGTCCGGTCTATCATTTCAAGCAGCTTGAAGAGGCGCTGACCGGCAGGGTCGATATCGAGCACCTGTCGGAAAACTCATTGGGATCGCTCATTCCCAATCGTGCTTTCGCCGATATCAAGTCGCTTGCCGACAGGTTGACCGCGCTGCTGGTCCTGCCGCTGGTGTTCGTGCCCTGCGTGCTCGTGGCGCTGGCGATCAAGCTCGATTCGCGCGGGCCGGTGTTCTTTCGCCAGGCGCGGATCGGGCGCGGGGGGGCACCGTTCACGGTTCTAAAGTTCCGCTCCATGCACGACGTGCAGGATCGCGATGACGAGCGGGTCGCTTCGGTCACACAGGATCGCGATACGCGAATCACCCGTGTTGGCGCGTTCATCCGGCGATATCGGATCGACGAGGTGCCACAGCTCATCAATGTGTTGCGGGGCGAGATGAGCTGGATCGGCCCACGTCCCGAAGCTTATGCGCTGGCGCGCTGGTACGAAGCGGAGCTGCCGTTCTACAGCTATCGCCACATCGTTCGGCCGGGCATAACCGGCTGGGCGCAGGTCAATCAGGGCCACGTCGCCGACCTCAGCTCGGTCCACGACAAGCTCCGGTACGACTTCTATTACATCAAGAACTTCTCGCTGTGGCTGGACCTCGTCATCATCCTGCGCACCGTGCGGATCGTGCTGGGCGGTTTCGGGGTCAAGTAATCCGGCGTCTGCGCCCCGGCGCCGATATCCGCCGAGCGCCCGCTACTTGTCGAGCGCGATATCGGGCGCGTCTTCCTGCTTCATGCCCACAACGTGATACCCGCCATCGACATGATGCACCTCGCCGCTCACGCCCGAGGACAGGTCGGAAAGCAGATACAGCCCCGCCCCGCCGACATCCTCGATCGTGATATTGCGGCGCAGGGGCGAATTCAGCTCGTTCCATTTGAGGATGTAGCGGAAGTCGCCGATCCCGCTCGCCGCCAGCGTCTTGACCGGGCCGGCGCTGAGCGCATTGACGCGGATGTTGCCGGGGCCAAGGTCGTTCGCGAGATAGCGCACACTGGCCTCTAGAGCGGCCTTGGCCACGCCCATGACGTTGTAATGCGGGATCACCTTTTCCGCGCCGTAATAGGTCAGCGTCAGGATGCTCCCGCCGCCATTGCCGTTATCATCCACCGGCGGCATCATCGCTGCCGCGCGCTGCGTCACCGCGACCAGCGAATAGGCCGACACGTTCATCGTCATCAGGAAGTTGTCGAGGCTGGTATCGACATACTTGCCGCGCAATTCGGATTTGTCGGAAAAGCCGATCGCGTGGACCACGAAGTCGATCGTGTCCCAGCGTTCCTTCAGCGTCGCGAAAGCCGCATCGAGCGAATCCATGTCGGACACATCGCATTCGAACGTGAAATCGCTGCCGAGCTGCTCGGCGAGCGGCTTGACCCGTTTGGCGAGCGCGTCGCCCTGATAGGAAAAGGCCAGCTCTGCCCCTTGCGCGGCCAGCGCTTTTGCGATGCCCCAGGCGAGTGACTTGTCATTGGCAAGGCCCATGATCAGCCCGCGCTTTCCCTGCATCAGGTCGCCCTGTGTCGATCCCGTCACGCGTTTCTCTCCTCGCCTGTTCTCGCGCTCATCGCGCCCTCTTCAGTGCCGATTTCCGCACCGGTCAAGACCATGCCGATCTGCTCGCCATCCTCATCGTGGTCGAGCGTCTCTACTTCGGGCTCTGCCAGGGCGGCATTCAATTCCGCCCCGATAACCAGTCCCAGCCCGACCAGCCAGAAAAACAGCAGCGCGACTATGATGCCGCCCAGACTGCCGTAGGTAAGGTCATATGACAGGAAATTGCTCAGCACCGGTGGCAGCGCGGTGGTGACGCCGAGCCACCACAGCGCCGTAAACAGCGCGCCGGGCCATTTGGGGTAGGCCCGGGAGCGATAGGAGGACGGCGTGAGCGTGAAAAACAGAAGATAAAGCGAGGCGAGCAGACCGAACGCGGGCACGACCCGGCTCAATCGCAGCGTGTCGATGGCCTCCACCAATTGCGGGAAACCCGCGAGGATCACCTGTTGGGCGGTGCCGATCGCGACCTGCGCGAACAGCGACACGATCAGCAGGATGACCGCGGCGAGGATCAGACCGGCGGAAAACAGCCGGTACTTCCAGAAGGCATGGATCGCCGGCGTGCCGTAAGCCCGGCGCAGGATTTCGCGGATCGTTTCGATCAGGCTGGAGACGGTCCACAACGCCACGCCCGCGCCCAGCCACAGCAGCCATCCCTCGCGCTCGTTTATGACATCATTGGCGACCGGGGCGATGGCCTCGCGCACGGTGGGCGGCATGGATACAAGCACTGCGGAGATCAGGCGCGCCGTCTCCTCGCGCCCCCCGATCAGCTCGAACAAGGCGGCGCCCAGAATGAAGAACGGGAAGATCGCCAGCATCGCCAGATAGGCGAGATTGCCCGCATACATGAACCCGTCGCTGTAGGTTCCCACGATCGTGCGCTTGGCGACTTCAAAGACACGCGTGCCCGGCTTGATCCGGTTCTTGAGGCGCGTGACCATGCCGGGCCGATCGTGCTCGGGCGCGAAGGCCCCGCTGAACTGCGAGCGTTCGCGCAGCGCGCGCTCGCGGCGTGCCTCGGGCGAGAGCGATTCCACCGTGCGCTCTGACCGCGGCGGAAGGGTCGGGAGCCTGTTCACCGCATCGCCCGCTTTCCCGTCACAGCGCTAAAGCCCGAATTTCTCGCGCGGACTGGCCGGATCACGCCACTCGCCCAGCTTTTCCTCCAGCGCGGAGAGGTCTTCAGGCAGCTGGATTTCAAGCGTGACCAATTGGTCGCCGCGCGGCGTCTTGCCACCGGTGCCCTTGCCCTTCTTGGTCCAGCCCTTGCCGCCCAGCCGCATGACGGTGCCGCCATTGGTGCCCGGCTTGATCGTCAGCATGACCGGACCATCGACCGTGGGGCACTTCACCTTTCCGCCGCGCACCGCTTCGTCGAGAGTGATCGGCAGGTCCATCCGGATATTGTCGCCATCGCGGCGGAAGAAGGGGTGCGGCGTGACTTCGACCATGACGATCCCGTCGCCCTTTCCGCCCGGTCCTTCATGGCCCTTGCCCTTGAGGCGCATCTGCGTGCCGTCCTCGACACCGGCCGGAAGCTTGAGATTGATCGCCTTGCCATCCGCCAGCGTGATGCGCTGTTCGCGGCCCGCAGCGGCATCGACGAAGGGTACGGCGAGCCGATACTGAATATCCGCACCGCGCCGGGGCGGGGGTTGCTGGCCCCGCGCGCCAAAGCCGCCCATTCCTCCACGCCGCGGCGGCGGTTCCTGCGCGCGTCCGCGGCCTCCACCGAACAATCCTTCGAACAAGTCGCCCAGATCCACGTCCTCCGTGCCGAAGCCGCCGAATTCCGCATCGCCATAGCCGCCCGGTCGTCGCCCTGCGCCCGATCCGGCGCCATAAGTGCCGCCGCGACCCGCGCCCATTCCGGCAAATGGGTTAAGCGGATTGCCGTCCGCGTCGATCTCGCCGCGATCGAACTGCGCGCGCTTGTCCTTGTCCGACAGCAGGTCATAGGCCTGCGTCGCGGCGGAGAAACGTTCGGACGCCTTGGGGTTGTCCTTGTTCCGGTCGGGGTGAAGTTCCTTGGCGAGCTTGCGATAGGCGCCCTTGATTTCCTTTTCGGAAGCCGTGCGCGCCACGCCGAGGGTCTTATAGGGATCGGCCATGGTGTGTTAGCTAGGTGAGCCGGTGCGCAAGGGCAAGCGGGCTTGTTGCCCTGCGCTCTCGCAAAGCCCTGATTGAGGCCCCACCTTTGCTATCCGCGCGCTCGCGACTAGAGCGCCTTTGCAAAGCTATCGGAGCAATCACGTGAACGATGTCACCACCCTTGACGACGCACAGCTCGCCGACAGCGCGATCCCCTCTGGCGGCGATCCCTTCGCGCTGTTCGAGGAGTGGTTCGGCGCGGCGAAAGTCAGCGAGATCAACGATCCCAACGCGATGGCGCTCGCCACCGCGACACTGGACGCGCGCCCGTCGGTGCGCATGGTGCTGCTCAAGGGGCACGGCGCGGACGAGGCACCGGGGGGCGGCTTCACCTTCTTCACCAATGCGCACAGCCGCAAGGGCGAAGAAATCCGCGCGAACATGCACGCCAGCCTGCTATTTCACTGGAAGAGCCTGCGCCGTCAGATCCGCATCGAAGGCCCGCTGGTCGAAGTCACGCCCGAGCGCGCCGATGCCTATTTCCATTCGCGCCCCTACAAGAGCCAGGTCGGGTCGGCGGCGAGCGACCAGTCAAGCGAATTGCCCGAGCGGCAGGACTATCTCGACCGGGTGAAAGAGCTGTGGTCAGAGCACGAGGACGCTGGCGAAGTGCCGCGTCCCGATCACTGGACAGGTTTCACTTGTCGCCCTGAAAGGATCGAATTCTGGATGGACCGCGACAACCGGCTACACGATCGTCGTCTGTTTACCCTTGAGGGTGCCGGTGACGCTTTGCGGTGGACCGACACACTCCTTTATCCGTGAGGCATTCGCGATGACGCAAGCTATCCCGTACTGGCATGTCGATGCCTTCAGCGCGCGAGCCTTTGGCGGCAATCAGGCGGCGGTAATGGTGCTCGACGAATGGCTGCCGGACGATGTGCTTCAGCGGATTGGCGAGGAGAACAATTTTGCCGAAACCGCCTTTCTGGTGCGTGACACGGAAAGCGAGGCAGACTGGGAACTGCGCTGGTTCACACCGACCGACGAGGTCGCGCTATGCGGTCATGCAACCTTGGCGAGCGGGCATGCGATCCTCTCGAACCCGGACCGTTTCGGCGTTGGCGAGCGCGTGACATTCGCGACTCGCAAGGCGGGCGTGCTCGAGGTCAAGCAGTCTGGCGAGGGCTATAAACTCGGACTTCCGATTACGCGGGTGAAGCCGCACTCGCAGCCCGCTCTGCTCGATGCGATCGGCTTTCGCGGCGAAGTCTTCCTGAGCTATGAAGGCGCCGAGCAGACTGCGATCATCCTGTTCGAGAACGAAGCCGAAATACGCGCGCTCGAACCCGACATGACGAAGCTGCGCGATATCGATCTGATGGCGATCTGCACGGCGCGCGGTGACAAGCACGACATTGTCAGTCGCGTTTTCGTGCCCGCCTGGGGTGTTGACGAAGACAGTGTAACCGGCTCGGCCCATGCCGCGCTCGCGCCGTTCTGGGCCGAGCGCTTGGGGCGCGAGAGCTTTACCGCCCATCAGGCGAGCGAGCGCGGCGGCGACCTGACCTTGCGATTGGACGGCGACAGGGCATGGCTTGGCGGGCCGTGCGTGACGGTGGTCGAGGGGACGTTCTACCTGTGACGGGCCGCGAGCCGGGCTAGCGCACCGGATACAGCTCCAGCACATCGGCCGCCTGCTGCAGCATCGGCGGGCGCTCTTCGCTGGTCGAATGACCCAGCCGCACCAGCGTCAGGCGCTGCTCAGGCGAAACCAGAACATACTGCCCCATATGCCCGATCATCGCGAACAGGCTGTGCGGGGCGCGGGTCGGGAACAGCGGGTGGCCCCATTCATCGCCCGCCTCGCCCAGCGGACGGTTGAGCCAGGTCTGGTAGCCGTATTGCTGCGCGGTGGGGCTCGGCTCCACCATCGCTTCGATCCAGCGGCGCGGGACCAGTTGCTCGCCGCCCGGCGCCCGGCCTTTCAGCCGCAGAAACTCGCCGAACCGCGCCCAGTCGCGCGCGGTGGCGTGCATCAGGCTGCCGCCGATGAACGTGCCGGACGCATCGAACTCGGGGACGATGGAGGTCATGCCGAGCGGTTTGAACAGCCGCTCCTGAAGGTAATCCGCGACCGCTCGCCGACGCGCTTCGGGATCGTCGCTGTCGGTCAGCGCGCGCGCAGCGATATCGGCGAGAATGACGGTGGTGTTGGAGGAATATTCGAACCGCTCACCCGGCTCGGCTTCAAGCGGCTGTTCGCGCGCCCATTGCGCCATGTCGTCCCGCCCATCGAGAAACAGCATCCGCACTTCGGAGGATTCGTAGGGTGGATCGCCTGCTTCGGTGTGACGCAGACCGGCGCGCATCTGGAGGAGATGGCGCAAGGTGATGTCGGCGCGCGGATCGCCGGTGCGCTGCCATTCGGCCACGGGCGCAGGCGCATCGACGCTCAGCAAGCCATCGGCGACCAGCATCCCGATCAGAACGGCGGTGACAGTTTTCGCCATCGACCAGCTGAGGAACCGGGTCTCTCCGTCATAGCCGGATGCGTAGCGCTCCGCGGCGAGCTTTCCATCGGCCATCAGCACCACCGCGCGCGTCTCGCCCAGGTCTTCGAGCGCGAACAGGTCGTCGATCTGCCGGGCGAGCTGGTCCTTGGGCGCGCCAGCATCGCTCGACACAGCGGCGAGTGCCTCTGGCGTCAGCGGTTCGGGCGGTAGTGGTTCGGGGTCGCCGCACGCGCCAAGACTTGGCAGGAGAGCGGCAGCGGCGATAAGGGAGGGCAGGCGCAAGATCATCGCGCTCCCAATTCCTCAAGAGGTGCCGCTTGGCAACGACAAAAACCGGAGCAAAGACAGCCGAGGAACGACCGCTGCGATCGCGCATCATGCTGTGGCTGGTCGTCTCCGCCATCGCCGCGATCGCTGCCGCCGCGTGGCTCAACCGCGCGCCGGCACAGGGCTACGCCGATGTCGGCACGTCCTACGCCGCGCGGGTCGCGTGCTCGTGTCGCTTCGTCGCGGGGCGAAGTCTGGAGGACTGCGAGAAGGACAAGCTTGGCGGAATGGAGCTGGTCGCACTCAGCGACGATCCCGAAGCACGCAGCGTCACCGCGACTTTCCCCATGCTTGCCGAAACGACCGCCACCTATCGCGAAGGCTATGGCTGCGTGCTGGAGCCCTGGGACGAATGACTCAGGACGCGACCGGGATGGTCGAATCGATCCACCCGCCGCCCACGACCCGCTCACCGGCATAGATCACCGCCGCCTGTCCGGGCGCGACTCCGAACTCCGGCTCTGCAAAGTCGATTGCGCAAGATGCACCATCGCCAAGCGGTCTTTCGAGGGTGACCGGCACCGGCCTGGCGAGGCTGCGCACCTTGGCGGTCAGTTGAACGCCTTCGGGCACCTCTCCGATGCGGTTGGTCTCTTTCAGTACCGCTTGTGTCACCCCCAGCATGCGCTTGGGTCCGACGCGAACCGTGCGAGCTTCGGCATCGAGAGCGATGACGTAAAGCGGCTCGGGCTGGCCGCCGATATCCAAGCCTTTACGCTGGCCGACCGTGTAATGAACGATACCCTTGTGCTCGCCCAGCACCGCGCCGGTCGCCGCATGGACGATCGGGCCGGGGACACCGCCTTCGGGGCGCAGCTTGGTGACGATACCGGCGTAATTGCCGTCCGGCACGAAGCAGATGTCCTGACTATCGGGCTTCGCCGCGTTGCGAAGGCCTGCATCCTCTGCCAGCTCGCGCACCTGCGTCTTGGGTAATCCGCCCAGCGGAAAGCGAATGAATTCAAGCTGTTCGCGCGTTGTCGCGTAGAGGAAATACGACTGGTCGCGGGCCGGATCGAGCGCGCGATAAAGGTGCGGGCCTCCCTGTGCCTCGACCCGCCGGACGTAATGCCCGGTCGCAAGGCAATCCGCCCCCAGCTCGCGCGCCATTCGGAACAGGTCGGTGAATTTGGGCCCCATATTGCAGCGGATGCAGGGCACCGGCGTGCGTCCGGCGAGGTATTCGTCGGCGAACTGTTCGACCACATCCTCGCGAAACGCGCTTTCGTGATCGAACACGTAATGCGCGATGCCGAGCCGGTCTGCGACGGCCCGAGCATCGGCGATGTCGTCGCCCGCGCAGCACGCGCCTTTGCGCCCGGTCGCCGCGCCATAATCATAGAGCTGCAAGGTGATACCGATCACTTCCGCGCCGGTTTCCGCCGCGAGGGCCGCTACAACCGAGGAATCGACCCCGCCGCTCATCGCGACGACGATACGGCATTCGGCGGCGGCGCGCGGCAGATCGAACAGCGCGGCGGTGCGCAGACTTGGGTCGCGGGCGGGGGCAAGAGAGTTTGCAAGCGTCATGATCGGCGCGGCATATAGGCGTTCATGCGCTGCTCCGCCAGAGCGGAGGGTCGACCGCGGCGGCGCTTATGCAATGCTTACAGCAGCCGCGCGGATCATTCCTAAGCTGAGGTAAAGAGCAGTTTTACCACATCTTGACGCTCTCGCCCTACACACCGTCGTCATGTTCGAAAAAAGCCAGCCTGCCGCGGGAGCGTTTGACGATGTCGAAGCGCATGACGTTTCCGTTTCCGGCGCGATCGACCCGGCTGTTGACCATGCCGATGCCGTACCCGGTATCGGGGGCGGATCCTTGCGCGAACTGGACTGGAATGAATTAACCGCACGCCTCAACGCGGTGCGCGATCTGCGTCAGCTTCTTGAAGTTGAACGCGAAGGCGAAGCGGGCCTCGCATCGACCGAGTTTGCGCGCGCCGCTGGTCGCTATCTCGATTCGCGCTGCGAGAGAGCTGCCGCAGCGATCGACGCCGATACTGGGGAGGAAGCGCTTCGCAGGGCGCGGCGGGTGCGCCAACACACTGTTAACCATGTTGCTTTAGAGCGCGGCAAAGCCTCAAGCGCCAGACATGATCGGACCGTTGGGTTCGCCGGTGGCGGACCGGGCCAGCGCAGCGGACGGCGAGAGGCGACCCGAGAGACGACAAATGATTGAAAACCAGGACATTCGCCCGGCCGAAGTGATCGGCCCCCTGGGCGAACCCTTGACCCTTGACGACCTGCCCTCGCCCAAGACCAAGCGCTGGGTCGTGCGTCGCAAGGCCGAAGTCGTCGCCGCCGTCAGCGGTGGCCTGCTGACGCTTGACGAAGCGCTGGAGCGCTACGGCTTGACGCTCGAGGAATTTGCTTCCTGGCAGAGGGCGATCGATCGCTCCGGCATGCTCGGCCTGCGCGTGACAAAGCTGCAATCCTATCGCGATCTGTACGAGCGCCAGCACAAGTTCTGATACGCCCACGCGCGACATCGGCCGTGGGTTTGTGCGGGAACACCCGACCCTCCCATCCGTAGCATCGTTGAACTAGGTGCAACATGGGAGACGCACGATGGGTTGGATTGTCGCGATTATTGTCGGCGGGCTGATTGGCTGGGTGGCAAGCATGATCATGGGGCGCGATGCCTCGATGGGCATTTTCTGGAACATCGTCGTGGGCCTGATTGGCGCGCTCTTGGGAGGGTTTCTGGGAACGACGTTCCTCGGAGTTGATGCGACCCTGACCAGTTTCAGCATCCCCGGCCTGCTGATGTCGCTACTCGGTGCGGTGGTTCTCCTGGCCATTCTGAACCTGATCCAGCGCGGTCGGGTGCGGTAACGCCCGCATTCATAGAGCGCTTGCAGCTAAGGGGCGGCGGGGTCGACTGGACCGCGCCGCCCTTCGTTTTGCATCCGCGGGGCATATAAGAGCGAACCACCAGGTGAGTGAAATGCGTTCGACCCCTTGCTCAAGTCCCTAGTCGAACCGCGCATTGCCCGAAGTCGCGCACAGGCTTATGAAAGATTGCGCGAAGTGACTTATGTCTATAACACACCCCTCAGATCCTGGCACCCACGCCAATCCTTCGGGAAGCAGAATGAATTACGACACCACGATCACGGCTGATGCGCAGGACGATATCTCCACCGATGTGGCGACGCGTGATCCCGCACGGCAGTCCAGCGCGCATTCTGATGAGCGATCGGGCGGTTTGCCGCGCGGCCTGCTGATCGGGCTGGGCATTCTGTTTGCGCTGCTGCTTGCGGTCGGGGCCTACTTTGCTTTCTTTGGCGATGACGGCGAGACGGCGGGTGACGAAGGTGCGCAGGCTCCGGTCGTTACCGTGATCGCGCCGGGCCGCACTACGATTGCCGGCATTGTCGAGGCACCCGGAACCATCGCCGCGCGGCGCGCGATGCCGGTCGGTGTCGTGGGTGAAGGCGGGCGCGTGGTGTCCGTGCGCGTCGATGCAGGCGACTGGGTGCGTAGCGGTGAAGTGCTCGCGGTGATCGATCGGTCCGTGCAGACGCAGCAGGCCGAAGCGCAGGCGGCGCAGATCGAGGTTGCCAGAGCCGATGCTCAGCTTGCGCAGTCCAATCTCGACCGCGCGCTGCAATTGGTGGAGCGCGGTTTCGTATCGAAAGCCGACGTCGACCGCCTGACTGCGGAGCGCGACTCCGCCGTCGCTCGGGTGCGTGTGGCCGAGGCGCAACTCGGCGAGCGGCGCGCTCGCAATGCGCAGCTCAGCGTTGTCGCACCCGCCTCGGGCTACGTGCTGGAACGCAATGTGGAGCCTGGCCAGACGGTCGGAGCCGGCTCGCCCGCGCTGTTCACCATCGCGCGCGGTGGCGAAATGGAAATGCTGGCACAAGTCGGCGAGAGCCAGCTTGCATCCTTGTCGCAAGGCGTCGTCGCAACCGTGACGCCGGCAGGTTCGGAAAAGACGTTCGAAGGGCAAGTTTGGCAGCTTTCGCCGACGATCGACGATCAAAGCCGCCAGGGCACTGCGCGCGTCGCCCTGTCCTATGCTCCCGAGCTGCGACCCGGCGGATTTGCCACCGCACGCATCCGGAGCGGCACGATCGAAGCGACCGTTCTGCCCGAAAGCGCCGTGCTGGCCGATGACGAGGGCAGCTATGTCTATACCGTCGGGGATGACAACAAGGCGCGCCGCACGCCGGTCACCACCGGAGCAGTTACAGCCGATGGTGTCGCCATCACCGAAGGGCTTACCGGCACCGAACTGGTAGTGCTGCGCGCAGGCGGCTTCCTCAGTCCCGATGAAACCGTCGATCCGCGCCGGGAGACATCATGATGTGTCGGCAAGCCGCGCACCGGACTAACCGGACGGCTTCGGCTGCCGGACCCAGCGCCGAACGAGCCCGAACCATATGAATTTTCGCAATATCTCCGCCTGGTCGATTCGCAATCCGGTCGTTCCGCTGGTGCTTTTCACCGCCTTGCTGTTCGCCGGGCTGGTGAGCTTTGCGCGGATGGATGTGACGAATAATCCTGACGTCGATTTCCCCGCGGTGGTCGTCAATATTGCCCAGCCCGGCGCCGCCCCGACAGAGATCGAGAACCAGATCACTCAGCGGGTCGAAAGTGCGTTGCGCTCTATTAACGGTGTCAATTCAATCCAGTCGACCGCCAGCGAGGGAAGCTCCAACACGCTGGTCGAGTTCGAAATCGGCACCGACCTGATCGAAGCCCTGAGCGAGGTGACGACAGCCATCGACGGTGTCCGCGGTCAATTGCCCGACGGCATTCTCGAGCCGCGGGTGCAAAAGGTCAACATTGCGGGCGGATCGATCGGCTATTTCGCCGTCGAGGCCGACGATATGACGATCGAACAGCTGAGCTGGTTCATCGACGATACCGTTTCCAAGCGGCTTCTGAAGATCGAGGGCATGGCTGAAATCGGTCGGTTCGGCGGCGTCGACAGAGAGATCGAAGTCATCCTCGATCCGGCCAAGATGCAGGCGTTGGGCGTCACGGCGTCCCAGATCAACAACGTGCTGCGCGTCACCAATCTCGATGCGGCTGGCGGCCTTACCGAGATCGGTGGTACGCGCCAGTCGCTGCGCGTGCTCGGCAATGAAGAAACCGCCTACGATCTCTCCCAGCGTCAGATCCAGCTTGGCGGCGGGCGCACCATTCGTCTGGCAGATGTCGCGCGGGTGCGCGACGGTTATTCCGAGCGCACGTCGATCAGCGAGGTCGGCGACAAGGAGGTGGTCAACTTCTACATGAACCGTGCGCGCGGTTCCTCCGATCTTGCGGTTTACGATGCGGCAGTCGCTGAAATGGAGGCGATGGAGGAGGAGATCGAGGGGGTTGAGTTCATCAATCTCGGCACCAGCACCAACTACACGCGCGGACAGTACGTTTCGTCGATGTCGGCGCTGATCGAAGGCGCGGTGCTCGCGATCGTGGTGGTTTTCCTGTTCCTGCGCGACTGGCGGGCGACCTTCATCAGCGCGGTCGCGATCCCGCTTTCGGCGATTCCGACGTTCTTCTTCATGGATCTGCTCGGCTTCAACCTGAACTTCTTGTCACTGCTGGCCTTGGCGCTTGTCGCGGGGGTGCTGGTCGATGATGCGATCGTCGAGATCGAGAACATCGTGCGACATATGCGAATGGGCAAAACCGCCTATCAGGCCAGCATCGATGCCGCCGACGAAATCGGCTTGCCGGTGGTCGCAACCAGTTTCTGCATCGTCGCGGTGTTTTTGCCCGTTGGGCTCATGCCCGGCGTATCGGGCCAGTTCTTCCAGAATTTCGGCCTGACCGTAGTCGTCGCTGTGTTGATGAGCCTCGCCGTCGCGCGCATGGTCACGCCGCTGATGGCGGCCTATTTCCTGAAGTCAAAGGGTCATGGCGCGCATGGCGAAGGCCCGATGATGGATCGCTACCTGCGCACGCTCTCCTGGACGCTCCACACAGGCAAGATGAGCGAACGGCGTGAAGGTGTCGAAGCGCCGCACCCCCGCGCGATCTACATGGTCGCGCTCCTGGCGACAGTGATCGTGCTGCTGGCCATTACTGCTATCGCCATGTTCTGGATCTTTGACGCCCTGTCCAGCCTCGGGATACCTGACAAGGTGGCGGCGGCGGTTTCGAGCGATCCTTATGGAACACCGTTCTTCCTGGCTTCCAAGCTGTTCGAAGTCACGCTCTTGCTGCTGACTTCGATCGCCACCTTCCTCGTGGGCTGGGGCGCGTTCAAACTGATCGAATTGCCATCTCGTCTTGGCGGCAGGATAGGCAATGCCACGCGCTATCTCACCGCGCGCTTCTACGATCACCGTGTCTGGATGCTCGCGGCCGGATGGTTCTCATTGCTGGTCACGATATTGCTCTTCGGGCAGATTCCGCCGCAGTTCCAGCCGACCATCGACGACGAGAATTCGCGGGTCCAGATCGAGATGGTGCCCGGATCGACCCTCGCCGGAACCAAGCGCGTGGTTGACCAGGTTGCCGATCGTCTGGCGCAGGAACCTGAAGTCGAACTGATGCTGGAGCGGATACGGCTCGGCGACGCTTCGACCATCTTCGTGACCCTGAAGGACGATCGCGAGCGCACGTCGATCGAGTTCGAGCGCGAACTTGGCCCCGAACTGGCAAAGATTGCCGATGCGCGCGTGCGATTCCAGTCGCAAAGCGCGGGCTTCGGGTCGGGCCGCGACATCACCGTGATGCTGGCCGGGTCCGATCCCGATCTGCTCGACGAAACCGCGTTCCAGCTTGTCGAGCAGATGAAGGGCCTGAACACGCTGGTCGCTCCGCGGATCAGCGCGGACCTCAACCGGCCCGAGATCCTCGTGACACCGCGCGAAGAGATCGCAGCCGAGCTTGGCGTGACCACCGCGGCGCTCTCGCAGACGATCCGGATCGCAACCCTGGGCGAGATCGAGCAGAACGCGGCGCGTTTCTCCCTCTCGGATCGCCAGATCCCGATCACGGTGCGATTGAGCGACGAGGCGCGCGGTGATCTGACAACTTTGCGCAACCTGCCCGTTCAGACAGTGAATGGAGGCTCCGTCCCGCTTGGCCGGATCGCCGATATTGAGTTCGGCTCCGGCCCGACGGCGATTCAGCGCTACAATCAGAACCGCCGGGTTCTGGTCGGAGCGGATCTTGCAAGCGGCGTGCTCAAGGGGGAGGCGCAGGCCCAGGTCGATGCCTTGCCGGTGCTGCAGAACCTGCCCACCGGCGTTATCCGCGATGTGGTGGGTGAGGATGAATGGCAGCAGGAGCTGATCCAGAACCTGATTATCGCCATCATCGCCGGCGTCCTTCTGGTCTTCGCCGTGCTGGTGCTGCTCTACAAAAGGTTGATGAGCCCGCTCGTCAACATGACCTCGCTCGCGCTCGCGCCGCTGGGGGGAATCCTGCTCGTCTGGCTGGTCGGGATGCCGCAATCCATGCCGGTCTACATCGGAATGCTGCTGCTTCTGGGCATCGTTTCCAAGAACTCGATCCTGCTGATCGACTTCGCGATCGAGGAAATGGCGCGCGGCACCGACAAGCTCGAGGCGATCATGGAAGCCGGGCACAAGCGCGCGCAGCCGATCGTGATGACCACCGTGGCAATGACGGCGGGCATGGTCCCGGTCGCGATTTCGCTTTCGGGCGATGGCGCCTGGCGTCAGCCGATGGGCATCGTGGTGATCGGCGGGCTGATCATGTCGACCATGCTCACGCTCGTGATCGTGCCAGCCGGATTCAGCCTGGCTGACGGGTTCGAACGGCGCGTCGGCCCCTGGATGCGCCAACGATTGCTTACCTATCGTCCAGGAGACGAGGATCGGCCCTACGACCCGCTTCCCGCAGGACCAGTGCCCGCGCGCAAGCTGCCCGGCACATCCAGCGCAGAACCACCGCGCCTGCCGCCGGGGAGCGAGCCAGCCGAATGACCCGCGCGGGCGGTGATGGGGCGATGGGCGGGGCGTGACGCGTTCGGCCTTTTCAGGCAGATAGAGCGTCAATGGCCACGATCACGCCCGCTCCCCTCACATTCGGAGGCGAACCGCTGACCGCCGACCGTGCGCGGCGGATGCGTTGGACGGCGACCGGCATGCTCGCCGCGATGGCGACGGTGTTTTTCACCACGCACGGCCTTGTCGATGACCACCCGGCCTGGGGCTATGTCAATGCCTTCGCCGAAGCGGCGATGGTGGGCGGACTGGCGGATTGGTTCGCCGTCACGGCCCTGTTCCGCCATCCGCTTGGCCTGCCGATCCCGCACACCGCAATCATCCCGACCAACAAGGACCGCATCGCCGACACGATGGCGCAATTCCTGCGCGAGAACTTCCTCACGCCTGCGGTCGTGGCGCGGCGCATGTCGGGCATGAATGTGGCGCAGGCGCTAGGCGAATTTCTGGTCACGCCTCCTGATGAGAGCGCGCGGGATTCGAGCAGGCCCGACACACGCTCGCGCATTACCGGCGGGGCAGCAGAACTGCTTGCCGAAGTGCTCGAATCGCTCGACCCTGACCGGCTCGGCAACCAGGTGCGCTCGGGTCTGGCTGGGCAATTGGCGAAGGTCGAAGTGTCTCCGCTGCTCGGCCGGATGCTCGAAAGCATGATGGCCGATCGCCGTCATCAGCCGCTGATCGACGGGCTGATCCGCTGGGCGGGCCTGACGCTGGAGGACAATGAGGAGACGATCCGCGAGATCATTCACGCGCGTGTTGCCGGGGTTCTGCGCTGGGCGGGGCTGGACAAGACCATCTCCTCCAACGTGCTTGATGGCCTGTACAAGCTGCTCGCCGAGGTTCTGGTCGATCCCGACCACCCCTTGCGCCACAAGGCCGAGGAGGGTCTCGCGAGCCTTGCACACAATCTGCAGCACGACCCCGTGATGCGCGGGCGGGTCGAGACCATGAAGCGGGATCTGATCGAGAATCCGGCGGTAGCGGAGTGGTGGATGGGCGTGTGGGAGCGTATTCGCCGCTCGATGATCGCCCGCGCGCGCGGCGCCGATGGCGGCATCGGTGTCGAATTGCAGAAGGTGATGGCGGAATTGGGGGCAGCGCTGCAGCGGGATGTGCGGCTACAATTGCAGATCAACCGCTTCGCGCGCCGCACGGCGGTAGGGATCGCGACCCGCTACGGCAGCGGGATTGTGAAACTGGTTTCCGAAACGGTGCGCCGCTGGGATGCGACCACGATCACCGGGCGGATCGAGAATGCGGTCGGGCGCGATCTGCAATTCATCCGAATCAATGGCACGCTGGTGGGCGGGCTGGTCGGGATGACACTGCACTTCATCACGTCGCTGATGTAGTTTCGGGATTTGGCTAGGTAGTCATCCTGAGCAACCTGCGCCGTTCCGAACCGTTCTACGTATCGTGACGCAAAAACATGAAGACAGACCGGCAGTCCAGACGTTGCGCCTCATGTCAGGTGCTCAGGCCGTGATCAACGGAGCGCTGATCACCGCGACACAGGACTGTATCCTCGAAATCGGATCGGGAGCGCATGTCGTGACGGGGCGCGGGCTCTGGCGCAATCGTGGCGCATCAGGAGATCCAGGCGATGAACTTTATTATTCGCTGCTCGACGTGGCCACCGAGCCCGCGGGCCTCGAAACGCACCGCTTTCGCCTGTTTCGCCTGCTATCGCAGGTCGTCGCGCAGAAGCGCACCCGTGAAGTGCAGCGCGAATGCACATATTGTGCGTCTGCTCTGAGGTCCGGCGATATTGACGCCGCCACCAAAAGCGCGGCGCGGCTTACATCGCGCGGTGGCGGGCAAGGGGCTCCATCGGTCTGCGCGCAACGCGCTAGTCGTTGAGCCTGAAGGTCACTCTGGTCCGATATCGCGAAACCAGCGGATCGCCATTCGCGTCGCGCGCCGGTTCGAAGGTCGCGTGACGCAGCAATAGCAGGCATACGGTATCGTTGAACGAGGTGGGGCCGACCACAGAGAGGACTTCGCAATGGCCCGGTCGTCCGTCCTTCCCGATCGTCAGATTGACTCCGATGCGCCCTTCCTCTTTTTCGCGCAGCATCTGTGTGGGATAGCTGCGCTGCAAGATGCCCGCCCATCGTTCGATGTCGACAGGCTCGGTCGGACTGGCCGCATTCTCAATGTCCCGCGTTATGCGTTCCTCGAGGCGAGTAACGCATTCATGCAAGGATGCCAGCGGCTTCTCGAGCGGTCCGGTCGTCAGGCTTACCGGGTTCATAAGCGCTCCGCCAAGCCGCAGCTGGTTGATCGCTCTTAGTCTTTCGGCGGCGTCTGCAAAATCGATCGCACCCGTGCTGGTGTACGCGGGATCGCCGTAATCGACGGTTTCGACCTTATCATCGACGATTGCATCCTGATCGGCATCACGTTCGGTTGGCGTCGGGGTGAAGTGCGCGCCGAACAGGCTTATCACCGGGCGACCAGCGCTTGATTTCGCGGTGAGGTAGGCGCGCTCATATTCAGGTTCCGGCGCGAACTGCACCGACACCTTCGATCCGAAGGGATGACGGAATGGCCGACCGATCAAAGTCAGATTGTAAGCGGCATCTGCGCTGCCTTTCTCGATCCAGAGCACGGTCTGGTTTTCGCCGGAACCGAACGTTCGCGAAAGACGGCATTTGGTATCCAGCGCATCGACCGACCATTGCGACGTCGGCCACAGATCGAGAGTTTCCTTTTCAGCCTTGACCGGCGTGGTCAGGCCGAGGAACCAGAGCGCGAGCAGCGGCGCTGTAAGAACCTTGGACTTCATGAAAACCTGAAACTTCATGCGAAAACCCCCACCGCGATTGATACCGCAGCGGGGGTTTTCAAACAATTGTCATTGTTCGCAAAAATCAGACCTTTTCGGTCAGCTCCGGCACGGCGTTGTAGAGGTCCGCGACAAGGCCGATATCGGCGACCTGGAAAATCGGCGCGTCCTCGTCCTTGTTGATTGCGATGATGACCTTGGAATCCTTCATGCCGGCCAAGTGCTGGATCGCACCGGAAATACCGATCGCAATGTAGACTTCCGGGGCCACGATCTTGCCGGTCTGGCCGACCTGGTAATCGTTGGGCACATAGCCCGCATCGACCGCAGCACGTGATGCGCCGATGGCCGCGCCAAGCTTGTCGGCGAGCGGATTGATGATCTTCTCGAAGGTTTCGCCGTCTTTCAGCGCGCGGCCGCCGGAAACGATGACCTTGGCGCTCGCAAGTTCGGGACGGTCGCCGCCATCGGCGACTTCGCGGCTGACGAAGCTGGAGATCCCGGCATCGCCCGGCCCGCTGACGTCTTCGATCGAAGCCGAGCCACCTTCGGTTTCCGCCTTCTCGAACGCGGTGCCGCGCACGGTAATGACGAGCTTGGGGTCGGAGGACTGGACGGTCGCGATCGCATTGCCGGCATAGATCGGACGGGTGAAGGTCTTGTCGCCTTCAACTGACAGGATATCGGAAACCTGCATCACGTCGAGCTGTGCGGCAACGCGCGGAGCGATGTTCTTGCCGCTGGTGGTGGCAGGCGCGAGAAAGGCGTCGTAGCTGTCCATCAATCCGACGACGAGCGGCGCGACGTTTTCGGCAAGATGTTCGCCATAGGCCGCATCGTCCGCCTTCAGCACCTTTGCGACGCCTTGGATCTTGGCGGCCGCGTCAGCGGCAGCACCGCAATCGTGCCCGGCGACCAGCGCGTGCACTTCGCCGATCTTGCCCGCCGCGGTCACGACCGCGAGAGTCGCGTCATTGACCGAGTTGTTGTCGTGTTCGACCAGAACCAGAGTGTTCATGATGTCCGTATCCTTTCGTGGAGCGCCGCCGATCAGGCGATGTCCATTTCCTTCAGCTTAGCCACCAGCGCATCGACGTCTTCAACCTTTTCACCGGCCTGGCGGACCGGCGGTTCGCTGACATTGGTCGTGGTGAGGCGTGGAGCAATGTCCACTCCGAAGTCGCTGGGCGTCTTGGTGTCGAGCGGCTTCTTCTTCGCCTTCATGATGTTGGGAAGCGAAGCGTAGCGCGGTTCGTTGAGGCGCAGATCGGTGGTGACGATCGCCGGCATTTCGAGCTTGACCGTCTCCAGCCCGCCATCGATTTCGCGCTTGACCGAAACGTGATCGCCTTCGATCTCAACGGTATTGGCGAACGTCCCCTGCGGACGGCCCATCAGCGCGGCGAGCATCTGCCCGGTCTGGTTGCTGTCATCGCTGATCGACTGCTTGCCGAGCAGGACGAGACCGGGCTGCTCTTCCTCGGCGATGGCCTTGAGGATCTTGGCGACGGCAAGCGGTTCGACCTCTTCATCGGTCTCGACCAGGATCGCGCGGTCGGCACCCATGGCGAGCGCGGTGCGCAGCGTCTCCTGCGCCTTGGCCGGACCGATCGAGACCGCGACGATCTCCTCTGCCTTGCCCGCTTCCTTGATTCGAATCGCTTCTTCGACCGCAATTTCGTCGAACGGGTTCATGCTCATCTTGACGTTTGCGAGATCGACGCCGGAGCCGTCGGGCTTGACCCGCGGTTTGACATTGTAATCGATCACTCGCTTGACCGGGACGAGGATTTTCATGGCGGTTCCTTCCGTCTGTGCGCGCAGCAACATCAAGGGGTGCGCGCGAATGGCAAATTCTGGCCCTGATTTACCTTGCGTTTACGTAAACGTCAACTAAGCGACCTGCCCGTGCAATGTCCGAACGGCTGAAATACGTTGCTCGTTCCCTTTCGGACGACGGATACGCGACCAATTGCGCGATTGGTCAGGCTCAGGCCGCCTGCTTGACCTCCGCGACGATCTTCTTCGCGGCATCGCCCAGATCATCGGCGCTGACGATCGGGAGACCGGAATTGTTGAGGATATCCTTGCCCTTCGCGACATTAGTGCCTTCGAGGCGCACGACCAGCGGGACCGAGAGGTTCACGTCCTTCGCCGCCTGGACGATGCCGTTGGCGATCACGTCGCACTTCATGATTCCACCGAAGATGTTGACGAGAATGCCCTCGACCGCCGGATCTTTCAGGATGATTTTGAACGCCGCGGTGACCTTCTCGGTGGTTGCGCCGCCACCGACATCGAGGAAATTGGCCGGGAACGCGCCGTTCAGCTTGATGATGTCCATCGTTGCCATGGCCAACCCTGCGCCGTTGACCATGCAGCCGATATTGCCGTCGAGCTTGATGTAGGCAAGATCGTGCTCGCTCGCTTCGACTTCGGCGGGGTCTTCCTCGGTTTCGTCGCGCATCTCCTCGATCTTGGGATGGCGATAGAGCGCGTTGGCATCGAAGCTCATCTTGGCATCGAGCACCAACAGCTTGCCGTCTTCGGTTTCGACCAGCGGATTGATCTCAAGCATCGACGAATCGGTTGACACGAAGGCGTCGTAAAGCTGGCGGGCAAGCTTTTGCGCCTGCTTGTTGAGATCGCCTTCGAGCTTCAGGCCAAACGCCAAGGCACGCGCGTGGTGCGGCATGAAGCCCTGCGCGGGATCGATCGTGATGGTGGTGATCTTTTCCGGCGTTTCATGCGCCACGTTTTCAATATCGACGCCGCCTTCGGTCGAAGCGACCATCGCGACCTGCCCGCTGGCGCGATCGACCAGCAGCGAAAAATAGTACTCCTTCGCGATGTCGACGCCATCGGTGACGTAGAGGCGGTTGACCTGTTTCCCTTCGTCACCCGTCTGCACCGTCACCAGTGTGTTGCCGAGCATGTCGCGCGCGTTCGATTCGACCTCTTCGACCGACTTTGCGAGCCGCACGCCGCCCTTCGCACCCTCTTCGAGCTCTTTGAACACCCCTTTGCCCCGGCCACCCGCATGGATTTGCGCCTTCACGACATAGAGCGGCCCGGGCAGCTTCTTTGCCGCCGCCACGGCCTCTTCCACTGTCATCGCCGCGTGTCCTTCGGGTACGGCAATGCCGTGTTCTTTAAGCAATTCCTTTGCCTGATATTCGTGGACATTCATGTCAGGAGTGATCCCTTTTTGATTGCGTCGCCTGGGGGAGGTTGTGTCGCAGGCGCCTAAGCACGTATCGGGGACGATGAAAAGTGCGGAGCGTGCCCCCATTTGGCTGCGCGAAGGCACAGCGCAGGGTTCGCTTGGAAATGATCGATAACGAACGGTTTGCCGAGATCGTCCGGGAGGCGGGACGGATCGCCTTGTCGCGCTGGCCGGGCGATGGGCACGAATGCGAAACGTGGGAAAAGAAGCCCGGCGATCCGGTAAGCGAATCGGATATTGCGGTAGATACCTTTCTCAAGCGCGAGCTCGGCCGGCTGCTGCCCTCCGCCGCATGGCTGTCGGAGGAAACCGCAGACGACAAGGCGCGCACGAAGAGCGACCTGATCTGGCTGGTCGATCCGATCGATGGCACGCGCGACTACGTTCGCGGCCGGACAGGCTGGGCGGTTTCGGTCGCACTCATCAGCGCCAACAAGCCGCTGATCGGAATGCTGGCCGCGCCCGCGCGAGAGGAGGAATGGTTCGCCGTCGCCGGGCAGGGCGCGACCTTGAACGGCCAGCGATTGCAGGCCAGCACAAGACGGCAGTTTGGGGGCGCACGGGTTCCGGTCGATCATCTGCCCAGGCCGGATGCCGACCTCACCAAGGTCGAAAAGCCCAATTCGATTGCGCTGCGCATCGCGATGGTGGCGGATGACCGCGCGGATCTCGTCGCAACGCTGCGCTGGGGATTTGAATGGGATGTCGGCGCTGCAACGCTCATCGCGCGCGAGGCGGGCGCGAGGGCTTCGGACGCGTTCGGCAATCCGCTCGCTTATAATAAGCATGTGCCACAGGACTTCGGGGTTCTGGTATGCTCCCCGTTCATCCACGCCGCGGCGGTAGAGCGGCTCGAAGCGCGGGCGGCGCAACTCAAAGAGAACCGCGACCCGCTTTGAGAAGCCGGATATAAGAAGGGGCCGGAGCTTCTCGCCCCGACCCCCTGATTCATTTAGGGTCGCATGGCCGTGCGGTTACTGCGACCGCGCAGCCGAGACGTCTTCCTGACTCACCGGAATGATCTTGATCTCGACCCGGCGGTTGAGCGGTTCGGCAACGCCGTCTGCCGTCTTCACCCGCAAATAGTCGTAGCTTTCACCGTAACCGCGCGTCTCGATCCGCGAGCTGGCGACGCCCTTGGCGACCAACACGTCCTTCACGGCCTGTGCGCGCTGTTCTGAGAGGCGCTGGTTGAGCGCGTCGGAGCCCGTCGTGTCAGTGAAGCCGTAGACGTCGATCAGCGAATTGGGATAGCGGATCATGCTGTCCGCCACCGCGTCGAGCGTGTCGCGAAAGCCCGGCGTGATGTTTGCAGAACCGGATGCGAAGGTCACGCCATCAGGCAGGCGCACCAGGATTGCATCCTGATCGCCGATTTCCTCGACATCGACGCCGGTGCCTTGGGTTACTTCATCGAGTTCCTTGATCTGGTCATCGAATTGCTTGCCGATCACCGCTCCCGCCGATCCGCCGATGCCGGCGCCGATGATGCGCGCGGTGTCGCCGCCGATGATGCCGCCCAGAAGATAGCCCAGCGTGCCGCCAAGTCCGGCACCGATACCGGTGCGCGAAACTTTCTGTTCGCCCGTATTGGGGTCAGTTACGCACGCGCTTGTACCGATAAGCGCAAGAGCGGCGGTGCCCGACAGCAGGATGCGTGAAGTCTTCATTATATTTCCTCCGAGGATTTAATCATGTCCTGAACGATCAAACGTTGAAACGGACCGATGTTCCTGCGACTCATTCGAATTGGTGCAACATTCGGTGGCGATCTGGGACGGCGCGGGACTGGCAGGACCGCACAATTGTGCTAGCGAAGGTGGTTGTGACACCCTTTCCCTGGTCAGATTTGCTCATCATCGCCGGGCTCATAGTCCTGAACGGCTTGTTCGCCATGTCCGAGTTGGCAATCGTGTCGGCAAAGACAAACTCCTTGAAGGCCAAGCGGGACGCAGGTTCGGCGAGCGCCCGCATCGCGATCGAGCTGGCAGCCGATCCCGGCAAGTTTCTTTCCACCGTGCAGATCGGGATTACCCTGATCGGGATCATCGCAGGCGCTTATTCGGGGGCCAGCCTGGGCGCGCCGGTGGGCGAGCGACTGGCTGTGCTCGGCGTCCCGACCGATCTGGCAGGCGATGCGGGGTTTGCGGTGGTGATCGCGCTGACGACCTATTTCAGCCTCGTTGTCGGTGAGCTGGTGCCAAAGCAGCTTGCGCTGCGCTCGGCCATTCCGATTTCGCTGGTCATGGCACGCCCGATGGCAGTGCTGGCCCGGGTCGCCGCTCCGCTGGTGTGGGTGCTCGACAAATCGTCCGCAGGGCTGATCGCGCTGCTCGGCATTCGCTCCAAGGGGCAAAGCTCGGTCACCGCCGAGGAGCTGCAGATGATCTTCGCCGAGGCCACGCGGTCGGGCGTGATCGAGGCCGAGCAGCACCAGATCCTGACCGGCGTGGTGCGTCTGGCTGAACGGCCGGTGCGCGAGTTGATGACGCCGCGCACCGAGCTCGACTGGATCGATGCCGATGCCGATCTCGCGCAGATCCAGCAGATTATCGAGGACAGCCCCCATTCCTTGCTGCCCATCGCCGAAGGATCGCCAGATTCAATCCTGGGCATCGTCAAGGTGCGCGAAATCCTCGCGGCACAGGCTTCGGGTCGCCCCGTATCCATCCGTGACATCATGCACCGCGCCGAAGTCGTCCCCGACCAGCTCGATGCGATGGATGCGCTCAGGGTGCTGCAATCGGCGGATATCGCGATGGTGGTGGTGCACGATGAATACGGGCATTTCGAAGGTATCGTGACGCCCGCCGACCTGTTGACCGCGATTGCGGGCAATTTTGCTAGCGACAAGGATCAGGGCGATGCGCCGCAGATCGTCGAACGGGGCGATGGCTCGCTGCTGATCTCAGGTGCATTGTCGGCCGATGCGCTGGCGGACCGCTTGGGGCTCGACTACGGCGAGGACCGCGAATTCGGCACGGCGGCAGGCTATGTTCTGTCGGTAATGAAGAAGCTGCCCATGATCGGTGAGGCATTCACCGACCAGGGCTGGCGCTTTGCCATCGTGGAGATGGAAAACCGCCGGATCGACAAGATTGCGGTCACCCGAACGACGGAAAGCCCGGCCACGCGTCAGAGGATGTAATACGGTCGGCCGCTTCGACCAGCTCAGGTCTGATCCACCTGGTCGAGTGCCCGGTCAGGAAGGAATGAGCGCCTGCGCCGATGCTCCGTCGCCTTCGGGCGCGGCAATGATGTCGCGCGTGACCCGGCCCTTTGCCACGGTGTTGGTGTCCGGATCACCGACCTGCGAGCGAATGCCCGGGGCGGCGGGTCCGGCCCGGTCGAGCGCGCTGGTTTCGATCTCGCTGCGCTCCGCTGGACCACCGAACAGCGCCTCGAGCGCTTGCTGCGACGCGGTGCCCTCGGCCGGGCGCGGCGCGCCGGGCGCGGGCGGGGTGAGCGTGAAATCGGGCGGGACGACCAGCGGGGCCTGGCGCTGGACGGCGAATTCGTCAGGCCGGTCGCGGTTGAACACTCCGCCACCACCACAAGCGCCCAGCATGGCGCTGGCCGAAGCGAGCAGGATGACGGTTCTGATGGCAGTCATGGTCTAATTCTCCGTTTGAACGCCGCGCGATTTGGTGCCTGCGTCCGAATGCTCATCCTTTTCGCGCACGAACAGACTGCGGGCAAGGATTATGACGACGCCGATGGTGATGGCCGCATCGGCGATGTTGAATATCAGGAACGGGCGGAATGCGCCGATATGGAAATCGGCGTAATCGATGACATAGCCCAGTTCCCAGCGATCGCGGATATTGCCGATCGCGCCGCCGAGGATCAGTGCCAGGCCGATGATATCGCCGAGCCATTTCTCCCGCATCATCCAAACCAGAACGACAATCGCGATCAGCGCGGTCAGCGCGACCAGTGCGAGGCGCATCTCGATATTGGTCGCCTGCAACATGCCGAGCGAGATGCCGCGATTTTCCGTGTAGGTGAGGTCGAAGAACGGCAGCAGCTCGATATTGCGCACGTTGCGCAGGTTGAGCGGGCCGATCACGTACCACTTCACGATCTGGTCAATGAGCGCGATTGCCGCGGCAATGCCGAGGCCGATCAGGCGGTTGCGGGTGAAAAGCTCGCTCATGCCGCCTCCGCGTCCAGCGATGCGACGACCTGTTCGCAGCGCGAGCACAGCGCGCCGTCTTCCGGCACGCTGGGAAGCAGCCGCCAGCAGCGGCCACATTTGGCATTAGTGCTTTTTTCGACCGTCACCTCGTCCGCTTGCCCCCGATCCACTGACGCGGTGATGAACAATTCGGCGAGCTGTTCGTCGGTCACGCCGCCCGGCACCGCGTCGGCAGGGACGATCACCCGTGCTTCGTTGCTGGAGCGGATGACCTTGTCGCGCCGCAACGGCTCGATCGCTTCGGTCACGCGCTCGCGAAGGGCGCGCAAAGCATCCCACTTCTCGCGGTCCGCCGTGACGGTGGGCACGCTGGGCCATTCGAGCAGGTGGACGCTGCCGCCTTGCGCATCGTCTTCGGGATAGCGGGTCTTCCAGACTTCCTCGGCGGTGAAGACCAGCACCGGCGCGGCATAGCGGACCAGCGCATGGAACAGCAGGTCGAGCACGGTGCGATAGGCGTTGCGGGTGTCACTGCCCAGCCCGTCGCAATAGAGCGTGTCCTTGCGGATATCGAAGAAGAACGCGGAGAGATCCTCGTTGCAGAAATCAACCAGCAGGCGGGTGTAGGTGTTGAAGTCGTAATCCTGCGCAGCCTTGCGCAGCTTCCCGTCGAGTTCGCTCAACAGCGAGAGGATATAGACCTCAAGCTCCGGAATCTCGCCCACGTCGCTCATGTCGCCGATATACCCGTCGAGCGCTCCGAGCAGGTAGCGGAACGTGTTGCGCAGGCGACGATACTGATCGCCCACGCCTTTGAGGATCTCATCGCCAATCCGGTGATCTTCGGTGTAATCGACGCTCAGCGCCCACAGCCGGATGATGTCCGCGCCGTATTGCTCCATGACCTTGAGCGGATCGATCGTGTTGCCGAGCGATTTCGACATCTTCTTGCCCGCCTGATCCATCGTGAAACCGTGGGTCAGCACCTGATCGTATGGCGCGCGGCCTCTTGTGGCGCACGATTGCAGCAGCGAGGATTGGAACCAGCCGCGATGCTGATCGGACCCTTCGAGATAGAGATTGGCGGGCCATGTAAGCGCGGGCCAGCGCCCGGATTCGAGCACGAAGGCGTGGGTGCAGCCGGAATCGAACCACACGTCGAGAATGTCGGTGACCAACTCGAATTCGTCTGGATCGTGATCGGTGCCCAGGAATTCGGCCTTGCGGCTTTCCTCCCACGCATCGACGCCCTCTTCGCGGATCGCCTCGACCACGCGGGCATTGACCGCAGGGTCTTGCAGGTAGGAGCCGTCGGGTCGCACGAACAGCGTGATCGGCACGCCCCAGGCACGCTGACGGGAAAGCACCCAGTCGGGGCGACCTTCGACCATCGAGCCGATGCGGCGCGCTCCCTTTTGCGGGATGAAGTCGACGCGCTCGATTTCAGAAAGGGCGCGGGAGCGGAGCGTGCCGCCATCGCCAAGGTCGCGATCCATCGGCACGAACCATTGCGCGGTCGCGCGATAGATTACCTTTGCTTTCGAGCGCCAGGAATGCGGATAGGAATGCTCGTAATCCGCGCTGGCAGAGAGCAGCGCGCCCGCTTCGCGCAAATCGTTGCAGATCGGGCCATCGGGCGCGTTGAAGGGTTTGTTGATGACGCTGCGCCGCCGCTCATCCGCGCCGCCCAGCCACGGCCAGTCATCGCGGTAGCGTCCATCGTCCATGACAGCAAAGACGGGGTTGATGCCGTGGGCCTTGCACAGCTCGAAATCGTCCTCGCCGTGATCGGGCGCCATATGGACGAGGCCGGTGCCGCTGTCGGTGGTGACGAAATCGCCTTTGAGCAGTGGGCGCGGCGTTTCGTAGAACCCGCCGAGATGATGCATCGGGTGGCGAACATAGGTCCGCCCGCCTACATCCATGTCATCGGTGAAACCGAACATCTCTCCTTTGAAGTAAACGTCATCGACTTCGTCTTGGATGCTTGGGTCGAATTCCAAGCCTGCCCGAGCGCAGAAGGCTTCACGAAGGTCTTCGGCAATGACGAAACGCCGGCCATCGGCCACCGTGAACACCTGATACATCACGTCCTTACCGAACGAGAGCGCCTGGTTCACCGGAATGGTCCAAGGCGTTGTGGTCCAGACAACTGCGTATGCGCCGACAAGGCCCGGGTTCGGACTGTCGGTGATCTCGAACGCCACATCGATCTGCGGCGAATCCGTCAGGTCCTCGTATTCAACCTCCGCCTCGGCCAAAGCAGTTTTCTCCACCGGCGACCACATAACGGGCTTGGACCCGCGGTACAGGTTCCCCGCCTCCGCAAACTTCATCAGTTCCGCGACAATCGTCGCCTCGGCGTCGAAATCCATCGTCAGGTAGGGATTATCCCAATCGCCCAGACACCCGAGCCGCTTTAGCTGTTCGCGCTGCACATCGACCCATTGCCTCGCATAGGCGCGGCATTCGGCGCGGAATTCGACCGGGGGCACCTCGTCCTTGTTCAGCTTCTTCTTGCGGTATTGCTCCTCGACCTTCCACTCGATCGGCAGGCCGTGGCAGTCCCAGCCCGGCACATAGGGCGCGTCCTTGCCCATCAGCGTCTGCGTTCGGCAGACCATGTCCTTGAGGATATGGTTGAGCGCATGGCCGATATGCATATTGCCATTGGCATAGGGCGGGCCATCGTGAAGGATGAACTTCTCGCGGCCCTCGCGCGTTTCGCGCAGCTTCTCGTAAAGCCCGATCTCGCGCCAACGCGCCGCAATGCCCGGTTCCTTTTGCGGAAGGCCGGCTTTCATCGGGAAGGGCGTCTTCGGCAGGAAGACGGTGTCCTTGTAGTCTGGCTTGGTATCGTCGCTCATAGGAGAGCGCCGTTAGGGCATCTCGCGCCTGCAATAAAGGAGTTTGCGACCTGGCCCCGGCTTCATTCCATGGTGCGAAGGCGGCGCGCCTGGAAGGCATAGCGGGCGGCGCGGGCGACATCGCGCTGGAACTGCGAGTTGATGAACCCGCCCACCGCCGACCCGACGAGGGGGACCAACATGCCCACGCGCCGCCGCGCCGCGGCAAAGGCGAGCGCGCGGCTCACACGCTCGACCACCTGATCGACCAGCGGCTCGATATTCTTGCTCTCGATCGGGGTCAGATCGCCTTTGGCATCGATTTCCGCCTCCAGCGCGTCGAGCCGTGCAATCTTCTCCTCATGCTGGTCGAGCGCAGCGATTTCGAGGATCTGGAGGCGGAACAGCCGCTCGCGTTTGCCCTCGCCCTCGAACCCATAGGCGCGACCGGTATCGCGAATATTGCGCAGCGCGATGGCGATGGTCGCGGGGATGTCCGCGCTGGCGGTCAGCGCTCCGGCAAACCCCGCCGCCGCGCCGGAGGATGCGTTGATAGCGCGGGCATAGCGCTCGACATTCTTGGCAGCCTGCTGCGCTGCGATCAGATCGGAGGTGTCGTGATCGAACGAAATGAGTTCGCGCATGCCCATTGCCCGGTCGATGCCCTTGAGAACACCCTCGACCAGCCGCCTTGGAATCCGGTCGGCAATCGCGGCTCCGATGGGATGCGTCAGCTTGTCGATCCCGCGACCCAGGAAAGCGGGTTTGGCATTGCGGTAGCGAATCTGCTGGGCTTCGAGCTGGCTGGCGTTCACGGCAAATCTCCGGTTGCGGGCGGATCACATCGTCGCCCTTTCCCGATCAACCTTTGACTTGTCTCACGCGTTCCGGACTGATCCTTTGTTATCTCAACGGTCAGCCAGCAATCGCCGCGCTTCGCTGCAATCGCGCTCCATCTGCTCCAATAGAGCATCGAGCGAGTCGAACTTCGCTTCGCCGCGCAGGAAGTGGTGGAAGGCGACTTCGATCTCCTGGCCGTAAAGATCGCCCGAAAAGTCGAAGAAATAGGGTTCGAGCAGCTCCTTGGGCGGTTCGAATTGCGGGCGGATGCCGATATTGGCCGCGCCCTTCAACTCCTGCCCGGTGGCGAGCACCCTCCCGGTTACCGCGTAAATCCCGTATTTGGGGCGCAGATAGCTGTCGATCGCGAGATTGGCGGTGGGATAGCCGATGTCGCGCCCGCGCTTGTCGCCATGCTCGACGATGCCGCGAATGGCGAAGGGGCGGGTTAGAAGCTTCGCGGCGAGCTGCGGATCGCCTTCTCGCAAGGCCTCGCGGATGCGACTGGAAGAGACGACCGCGCCATCTCCCTCGACCACGTCGACCACGCGCGATTTCAGACCAAGCTTGCCGCCACGATCGCGCAGCAGATCGACGTCACCCTTCGCTCCCTTGCCAAAGGTGAAATCCGCCCCTGTGACGACGCCATGCGCGCCGAACCGCTCGATCAGCAGGTCGGCAATGAAGTCTTCCGCACTCGTCCCGGCAAGCTCCGCATCGAAGTGGAACACCAGCATCGCGGTCGCGCCGGCGGCTAGATAAAGTTCCTGTCGCTGTTCGAGAGTTGTGAGGCGGAACGGCGGCACGTCGGGTTTGAAAAAGCGGACCGGATGCGGGTCGAACGTCGCGATGATCGACGGCCGCCCTTCCTCATGCGCCCAGCGGATCGCCTCGCCTGCCACCGCCTGATGGCCAAGGTGAAACCCGTCGAAATTGCCCAGCGCAATCACCGCGCCGCGCAATGCCGGGGTCACCGGTTCGCGATGATCGAGCCAGCGCATCAGGCGTTGCTTCGCGTTTCGTCAGGATCGCGGCGGCCATAGGTGACGAAGGAGAACGCGGGCGTGTCCTCGCCCGCCGGATGATCGTCGCGCGCGGTGACTTCCCATTGTTCCCCAAGCGGCTTCATGAAGACGTCACCGGGAAAGTCCTCATGGATTTCCGTCACCTCGACCCGGTTCGCCATAGGTCTGAACACGTCGTAGATCGCCGCGCCTCCCACGATTGCGATCTCGTCGCTCGCGTCGCCTTTGCGCGCCAAAGCGAGCGCCTCATCGACAGAGCCTGCGACCTCGGCGCCTTCGCTTTCCCAGCGCTCGCGCCGGGTCAGGACGATGTGCCGCCGACCCGGCAACAGGCCGGGCAGGCTCTCGAAAGTCTTTCGCCCCATGATCATCGGCTTGCCCATTGTAAGCTGCTTGAAACGCCTGAGATCGGCGGGCAGGCGCCAGGGTAGCGTGCCTTCGTGGCCGATCGCGCCATTCGCTGCGCGGGCATAAATCAGAACGAGTTCCGGCATCATGGCAGCCTGCTGGAAACCCGCGTGACATGACCCATCTTGCGACCGTCGCGCGCCTCGCGCTTTCCATACAGATGCAGGTGAGGCTCGCCTTCTTCGGCGAGTATCGAATGGGCCTCCAGCGCTTCTTCGCCAACAAGGTTTCGCATGTCGATCGCGGCGAAGCGGGTTTCGGTTCCGCCCAGAGGCAGGCCGCAGATCGCGCGAATATGGTTCTCGAACTGGCTCGTGGCCGCGCCCTCAATGGTCCAATGGCCCGAATTGTGAACACGCGGCGCCATCTCGTTGAAAATCGGCCCTGCTCGCGTGGCGAAAAACTCAAGCGTGAGGACGCCGACGTAATCAAGCGCATCGGCCGTTGCCTGCGCGATGGCGCGCGCGGCCTCGACCTGCCCTTCGACCATCTCGCCCGCCGGCAAGGCGGCGCGTGTGAGCATTCCGCTGTCATGCGTATTGGCGGTCGAATCCCAGAACCGTATCGTCCCGTCGGCCGTGCGCACGAGGATGACGGAGAATTCGGTCTCGAAATCGATCATACCCTCGTAGACGCAACGCCGACCGGGGAAGCGGATGCCTTGCGCTTCATGCGCGGAATCGACGCGCCACTGGCCCTTGCCATCATAACCATCGCGCGCGGTCTTGAGGATGCCGGGCGTGCCGACCCGCTCGAACGCACGGGCGAAGTCTTCATCGCTATCCACCCGCATGTAAGGCGCAGGCCTGGCGCCCAGCTGTTCGACGAAACTTTTTTCCTCCAGCCGGTCCTGCGCGATACGAAGAGCGGCAGGATCGGTGGCCAGCAGATGCGCCGGGATCGCCTCGACCGCTTCAAGCGGGACATTTTCGAACTCCCACGTGATGATGTCGCACTGCCCCGCGAAAGCAGCCAGCGCATCACGGTCGCTCCAGCCGTCGGTGAAAAAATCTGCACAGGGATCGGCAGCGACATTGTCACCCTCGGGCGCGTAGCCAATACAGCGATAGCCCAATTGCATCGCGGCCATGGCAAGCATCCGGCCAAGTTGCCCGCCGCCGAGAATGCCGATGGTCGCGCCTGGGGGAAGTGGTTTTTTGCCCGCCATCAGTCGGTGGGTACTTGCGAGACGGCGCTGGATCGCGCCGCGCGCCAGTCCTGCAATCGCTGCGACAGCGCCTCATCTGACAGCGCAAGGATCGCCGCCGCCATCAGCGCCGCGTTGGTCGCGCCCGCTTCGCCGATGGCCAGCGTGCCGACCGGAACTCCGGCGGGCATCTGCACGATCGAGAGCAGGCTATCCATGCCCGACAGCGCTTTCGATTGCACCGGAACGCCAAGCACCGGCAAATGCGTCATCGCCGCGATCATACCGGGCAGATGCGCCGCCCCTCCTGCGCCTGCGATAACAACATCGAAGCCCTCGCCCGCTGCGCCCTTTGCGAAATCGCTCATCCGATCGGGCGTGCGATGGGCCGAAACGATGCGCGCTTCATGAGCGACGCCAAGCTCGTCGAGCGTGCTGGCGGCATGGCGCATGGTCGGCCAATCGGACTGGCTGCCCATGACGATCGCGACTTTTCCTCCCATGTCGGCCCCCTCAGCCGTCTTTCAGATAGTACCGTTCGCCCGGCACTATATTATCATCGAAGTCGTAGACGATCGGTTGACCGGTGGGAATTTCCAGCCCGGTAATGTCCTCGTCCGAAATGTTCGACAGATGCTTCACCAGCGCGCGCAGTGAGTTGCCGTGCGCAGAGATCAGCACGTCCTCGCCCGCTTTCAGACGTGGCAGGATATCGCTTTCATAATAGGGCAAGACCCGCTCGATAGTGAGCTTCAAGCTCTCGCTCGTCGGAACATCAATCCCGTGATAGCGCGGATCGGCACCCGGATCGTATTGATGCCCGGCTTCCATCTCGGGTGGCGGCGTATCGTAGCTGCGGCGCCAGATATGCACCTGCTCGTCGCCGTGCTTGTCGCGCGTCTCCTGCTTGTTGAGCCCGGTCAGCCCACCATAGTGCCGTTCATTGAGCCGCCAGTCCTTGGTCACAGGCAGCCACAGCATGTCCATTTCTTCAAGCGCGAGATTGAGCGTCTTGATGGCCCGCGTCTGGTAACTCGTGAAGCAGTGCGTGGGTCGAATGCCCTTGTCCTTCATCAGAGCGCCCGCAGCGCGCGCCTCTTCAACGCCTTTGTCGGTCAGATCGACATCCCACCATCCGGTGAAGCGGTTGGCGAGGTTCCATTCGCTCTGGCCGTGGCGAACGAGGATGAGTTTGGGCATTCGGGAGGCTCCGGTTGTGTCGGGGCAGCAGGGTGCGGGCCGCTTCGTTAGTCCGCGCCATCGGTCTTGGAAAGGTCGGGCGCGATCTCGTGCGGGGGCGAATCGGTCATAGCTCGGGATTGCGCTTTGCGCCGACGCAGGTTCTCGCGCAATTTCGCCGCGAGCCGCTCTTCGCGCGACAGATTCTTGCTCTTGTCTTCACCCATGCGAAAGGCCTTGCCGATAACGAGCCATCCGTTCAAGCGAACCTTGACATTGGCGCCCTTCACGCAGATAGGCGCGCCTCTTTCGAACGCTGCTGTAGCTCAGTGGTAGAGCGCGTCATTGGTAATGACGAGGCCGAGAGTTCAATTCTCTCCAGCAGCACCATTTTCGCTTTTGCGAAACTGGATTTCTCGCGTTTTGATCACCCATCCGGGCGATCGTCCTCGCTGCTGTTCCCCCATTTCGCTTTGCTCCATTCCGGGCACCTGCGGGCGGCTAGTCGGCCTTGCGGTCGCGGTGCGCCCGTTTGGTTCGGGCCTGATGTTAGTTTTATTCCTCCCACCCCCACTTTTGACGATACGCGCGGCACCGTGCGTTCGCTATCCCTGTCGCTCACGCACCTTTTGGGAGAGCGAGCGATGGATCTGGGACTTAAAGGCAAGAAGGTCATCATGAATGGCGGCGCGCACGGGCTGGGCCTTGCTGCGCTCAAGCTGTTCGCTGCCGAGGGCGCGCATGTCGCCTTTTTCAGCCGCAAGGACGACAAGATCGAAGCCGCCAAAAAGGCCATCGACGAAGCTGGCGAAGGCAAGGTTTTCGCCGAAGTGTTCGATATGGCATCGGGCGGCGATGCCTACAAAGCCTGGCTGGAGAAGGCCGCGGGCGAGCTGGGTGGATGCGACATCTTCATCCATACCGCGTCCTCTTCCGGCACCGGCGGGACGGGCGACTGGCAGAACGGGCTCGACATGGACATCATGGGCGCGGTCCACGGCGTCGAGGCGCTGACCCCGCATCTGGGCAAGTCCGACAGCGGGTCAATTGTGTTCATGAGCTCGACCGCCGCGCTTGAAACCTTCATCGCCCCGCAGGCCTTCAACGCGCTCAAGGCTGCGCTCATCACCTATGGCTCACAGCTCAGCCAGGCGCTCGCGCCGCAGGGCATCCGGGTCAACACCGTCTCGCCCGGCGCGATCTACTACAAGGGTGGGAACTGGGAAGTGATCGAGGGCGCGATGCCAGAGCTTTACGAAGCGACTTTGGCGAAAATGCCGATGGGCCGGTTCGGGAATGACGAGGAAGTGGCCAAGGCGATCGTCTTCGTCGCAAGCCCGGCCGTTCCCTACATGACCGGCACCAATGTCATCGTGGACGGTGCCTTTACGCAACGCGTTCAATTCTGAACTCTTTTCACGAGGACCACTCCATGGCCGAGATTGCCAAAGAAATTGAGCGCGAGCAGCTGCTCGACATCTTCACCCGCACGATGAAGGTGAACCGCACCGATGAAAAATTCCGCGAGCTGCTGATGCAGGGGAAGGTCGCGGTGATGTATTACTGCGTGCGCGGGCAGGAGCTGGTGTCCGCCGCAGCGATGGCAGCGCTGGACCCGGACGATTACGTGGTGTGCACCTATCGCGGGCAGGGTGAGCAGACCGCCAAGGGCATTCCGCTGGAGAAATGGTGGGGCGAATGCCTCGGCAAGGCGACCGGCACGTGCAAGGGCAAGGGCGGCACCATGCACATCACCGATCCCGACACCGGCATTATGGTGACGACCGGCGTCGTCGGCTCGGGCATCCCCATCGCCAACGGGCTTGCGATGGCGAGCCAGAACAGCGGCGATGGCAGGGTGACGCTGGTCAGCTTCGGCGATGGCGCGGCCAATATCGGCGGCTTTCACGAAGCGATGAACATGGCCCAGCTCTACAAGCTGCCGGTCGTCTTCCTGTGCCAAAACAACCGCTATGGCGAACACACCGCCTATGCCGACCACACCGACAGCCCCAGCATCGCCGCGCGCGCAGAAGGCTACGGCATGAAGGGCGTGACGGTCGACGGAAACGATGTGAACGAAGTCTATCCGGCCATGGTCGACGCGGTCGAACACGCCCGCAGCGGCAAGGGACCGGTCCTCGTCGAGGCGATGTGCTATCGGATGATGGGACACTTCTTCGGCGCTGATTTTTCCTACATGCCCGAAGACCACGTCAAGGAAATGCAGACCGAAGATCCGCTGCCCAAGCTGCGCACGGTGATGCTCGAACGCCAGTTTACCGAAGAGGAACTGGACAAGATTGTCGCCGATATCGACGCCGAGATCGACGCTGCGGTCCAGCACGCGCTCGACGCGCCGCTGCCGGACACTGACGAGATCTACAAAGACGTGCTCGAGGAGACCGCTTAAATGGCCGAAATCACTATGACCGAGGGCCTGAACAAGGCGATCGACGAAGCGATGGCCGAGGATGACGGCGTATTCTGCCTTGGCGAAGACGTCTCGGCCAAGCAGGGCGGCGGCGTTTTCAAGGTTACACAGGGCCTCAGCGAGAAATACGGCGAACATCGCATCCGCGCGACACCGATTTCCGAGACCGCGATCGTCGGCGCGGCGGTGGGCGCGGCGCTCGCTGGACAGCGCCCCATTGCCGAGATCATGCTGATGAACTTCGTCGGCGTGTGCATGGACCAGATCGTCAACCACGCGGCGAAACTGCGCTTCATGAGCGGCGGTCAGACCCCCTGCCCGATCGTCATTCGCACCACCACCGGCGTCGGCGTCGGTTTTGGCGGGCAGCACTCCGACATGCTGGAGGCCTGGTTCGCCCACGTCGCGGGCATCCATGTCGTCACCCCCTCCAATGCCGCCGATGCCCGCGGGCTGATGCGGGCGAGTATCGATGCGAACGATCCGGTGATCTTTATTGAGAACATCCTGTGCTACGGCCTCAAGGCGGAAGATCCCGGCGAGGGATATCGCGTGCCTTTGGGCAAGGCGGCGGTGGCGAAGGAAGGCACCGACATCAGCCTCATCACCTATGGCCGCACCGTGCTCGACGCGCTCGAAGTGGCGGGCGAGATGGAGAAGGAAGGCGTCAGCGTCGAGGTGATCGACCTGCGCACGATCGCGCCATACGATGAGGAAGCGGTGCTCAAAAGCGTGCGCAAGACCGGCCGCGCGCTGACCTTGCACGAAGCGGTCCGCCCCTTCGGCACCGGCGCGGAAATCGCCGCCAATATTCAGGAGAAATGCTGGGACGATCTCAAAGGCCCGGTGCGCCGCATCGGAGGCACGTTCTCCGCCGTGCCCTTCGCCAGCCATCTCGAACAGGCCTGGATCCCCAGCAAGGACGAGATCGCGGGCCAGATCAAGGCGAGCGTCGGGAAGGACTGATGGCCAACGAAATCCGTATCCCGAAACTCGGCATGAGCGCGACCGAAGTGACCCTGGCCGAATGGATGTTCGGCGATGGCGAAGAAGTCGCGAAGGGCGACATCATCTACACCGCAGAAACCGACAAGACGACGGTCGAGATCGAAGCCCAGGCCGGCGGCGTTATCCACCCGGCTGGCGAAGAAGGCACGAAATACAAGGTCGGCGACGTCATCGGGACGATCGAGTAGGTCGCTGGCGATGCTGACCCCCGAAGATCGCGCGAACATTCTGCGGGAGGTCTACGCCGCCGCTCGCGAGGGTCGGTGGGACGATCTGGCCGACCGCGTGACCGAGGATTTCACCATCCACGAAGCGCCGTCACTGCCCTATGGCGGGGCCTGGACCGGCAAGGACGCCTTCAAGCGCCTCTATCCCGCAGTGATGGATAGCTGGGACGATCCGCACGCCGAAACGCTGGAAATCGCGGGCGGCGAGGAATGGGTGCTCGCCGTCGTGCGGCTTACCATGACGTCCAGAAAGACCGGCCAGCGTTTCAGCCAGACCGTGTGCGAAGCGGGCACGTTCGAATGCGAATTGCTGAAAGACCTGCGCATCCACTATTTCGACGCCGCCGAAGTCGCCGCGCAGGCGTGAGTGTTGCACGCCGCGCAAGTTGATCAAATACATGCGGGCGCAGGGATTGCGTATATCTCCACCAGGCGCGCGCGGAACCACATTATGAAAGAGCCGGCGCGAAGTTAGCGTACCGTTTGCGTGTAGGAAAACGCTCGTTGTTGCGTGCCAGCGTTCGTGAGCATCGCGCTTCCACTTATTTGGTGGATTTCTGACATCCACCGCGTATTCGAGCTGGTGCGACTATTGGAATACAGGGGCAGACATGCAGGGGCAGTGGCTCGGCGAATTCGACGATGACTTTAGAGGCACCGTTCGCCTCGAACTTGAAGAACGTAAGGGTCGTTCTGTGGGTAACGCCTACCTCTTTTATTCCCAAGAAGACCATCTACCCGGCTTCATGTTCAACATAGATGTCGGGCTTGAAGCTCCAATCGTAACCGACGTTACGACGATATATCTCCATTCAAACGGCGGGATAATGACGCAAGAAGCCAGAGAACGAGCGGAAGCGTCGCTCGCCGAACGCTTCGGTGAAGTGCCGATTCCCGAAACACTTCGGGTCAAACTTGAATTGCAAGGCAACGACATACTGATCGGATACACGACAGCGGGCGGTGAATCTGAAGCGATCACATTGACTAAGTCGAGTCTCGCGACTCCGTCAGCGCTGGTCGGTCGGGCCGATATGAAGACTTGGGATCAGTTTCGAGAGTGGGCAGTCGGTAGGAGTCCGCGGAACTTTATCTTCCGGGGACAGGCGAAACCGTACAAGCTAAGCACAACATTTCATCGCACTTGGAGGAAGAACCTACAATATTGGATTCGTGATGATGTCGCAGCGCTTTACGGCGCAATGTCTGAAAAGATTTCATACCCTCTTCAACTTGGAAACATGGCGCACAACGCGGCGTTTTGGAGCCTCCTCCAACACCATGGATATCCTACGCCGCTGCTTGATTGGACATTCTCACCGTTTGTCGCGGCATATTTCGCTTTCGTGAATGTAGGGCCAGAAGACCCTGTCCGACCTCGTATCTATATTTTCGATCAAGCGAAATGGAATGAGCGATACGGCAGGATTGGTTTCACCGCCGATCCATCGCCACCGCAGGTGATCGTGCTCGAAAGCTACAACTTCGGTAATCCCCGGGCTGCACCACCACAAGCTATCTCAACTTTTTCAAATGTGACAGATATTGAGAGCCTAATTCGCGCCAAAGAGACCCAAGATCAGCAGGATTATCTTACGATATGTGAGCTACCCGCGACCGAGGCGCCACGTATTCTTCGAGAGTTAGAATTGATGGGATCACCTATGGCTCTTTATTTCCTGGTTTGGACGGTATCGCGCAGGATCTGAAAGACAGGTTTTTTGCGGAGCAATGACAGCCATTTATTATTTCATGAAGAACCGTTAGTATAAGAGACAGCGATTTAGCGTATGTTGGCGGCGCGGAAGATTCCGTTCTTCGGCATATTCAGTCGTCCATGGTTCATCTGGAGAGGGTCAGCTATTTGTTTGCAAGCAGCAGCCCGATCTCTACCGTCATCCCTGCGAAGGCAGGGATCCAGGTTGGCTGTAGCGCTGCTCCGCAAAGGGTTCCCGCCTTCGCGGGAATGACGGTTCCGGGTTGCTTGAAGCGCGTGCGCCATCCCATACAGCGCGGCGCTCCTGCCCGACCAGATGGAGGCCGATTTTCAACGAGGATCGCAGCGAACGGTGAAATCATGGCACGCCCTGCGCAACAAATGCGCCCGGTTCGACCATCCGACTAATTCCCCCGACCTCCATGGTTGGCAAGGAGTTCAGGAAGCCCGCGAGTGCGCCGACCAAGTTCAGACTGATCCTGTAAAACCAAGCTTCTAGGTAGCAATGAAGGAAGCTGGCCCGCTTCCCGATCTAACTCTCCCGTTGATGTCTCAATTGACCACGCGATCGACATCGCCGTCGCAATTATTGTCAATGCCGTCGGTTGGAACTTCAGGGGCATTGGGATGGACAGTGGAGTTACTGTCATCGCAATCCCCTCCGGTTAAGGGCCTTCTGCGATTTAGAAACGCGGGATTCGACACGTTCCAATCGGTGAACCCATCACCATCTCGATCGAGCGTTCCAATTGTGTACGGATCGCAATCCTCATCCCGGTCGTTGGGAATTTCAATTCCTCCTGGATACCGCGAAGCATCGTTGTCGTCGCAATCGAGGCCTCCTGCGGAAACGGGGGCGAAGCCATCCCGATCGCGGTCAACTTTTACCGCGGTCTGATCATCGCGCGGTACCGCCGCCAGCGTTTGGAGTTTATAGCGTGTGACACGCCGACCCGGGCCTTCAGCCACCACCATCACCGGCTGGTCGAAGAATCCCGAGTTGAACAATCTCGCCCAAAGCGAGCTTCGCTTTGCGATCCTGAGTTCATAATAATGCTGATTTGCAGGGGGGCTTTCGGCCAGTCGAGCAACTGCATCGCTGTAGATTCCGAATAGCTCGGCACAATTCTCGCGGTTATCAGCCTCTGGTGCCCTGCTTCCATCGAAAGAGGATGTCGTCCATCCACACACCCCACTTCGCTCAACGATCAACTCTGAAGCTGGAGTTTCAGCTATATTCGGAACCACATAGTGAACAAAATTGTACCGACTGGTCGGGCTTGTTCGAGCGTAAACGCGTATAGCGGGGCGAATTTTCGCTGTATTCGCGATGGTAGTATTGGCCTTGGCGGTTTGGCGCGTCGGTGCGACGGTAGAGTTCCGCTTGGCGGGTGCTTGTACAGGTGCCGCTGGCTTTTTGACTTCAATCTTTGTCGCTGGCTTTATTGGCGCGTTCATCGTCGGCAATTGACGCTGGGCCGGGCTTGTCTGAGCTAGACCAGCGGGTGCCAAAAACGTTGCGATGGCGGCTCCTATCACATGTCGAAAATGGGTCACTGTGCTGTCCTCCTCAGCAAAAGTTACCATATTTCCCGATGGGATCGAAGTTGGCCATTAAGCTAATCAATGACACAGAAGGACATGGACTAAGACCTAATGGTGTATATGCTCGCAACAGGGCCGCAAGCGGAAGTCCTCAAACCTACAACGTCTGCCCGTCATCCAGCACAAAATCCGCGCCCGTCACGAACTCTGCCGCGTCGGAGCACAGGAACAGGAGCGGGCCGTCCAATCCATCGGGCTCCATCAAACGGCGCTTCGGAAAGCGGGCGATCTGTTTGCGGCCGGGTTCGGTGTCGAACCAGTCGTCGTTGATGGCGGTGCGGATGTAGCCGGGGGAGATGGTGTTCACGTTGATGCCGTGGCGCGCCCATTCGCGGGCCATGCTGCGCGCGGCCTGCACCACGCCGGCCTTGCTCGCGGAATAGGCGACGAGGCCGGGTGAGGGCTCGAACGCGGTGATCGAGGCGATCATCACGATCCGCCCGTTCGGCACCGCTCTCGCAATCATCCGTTTCGCCGCTTCGCGTGCGGTCAGGATCGCGCCTTTGAGGTTGATCGCCAGCGTGCGCTCGATCTCCTCTTCGGGCATCTCGGTCGCCATCCCGGCGCCGTCGATCCCGGCATTGGCGATCACGGTGTCGACCGGGCCGAACGCCGCCTCCGCCGCATCGAAACCCGCCACGATATCCGCCTCGCGCGCGACATCCATCGCGATGGCTGCGGCTTGGTCGCCGATCTCGCCTGCCAGCGCATCAAGCCGGTCCTTGCGCCGCGCGCCCAGAGCCACGCGCGCGCCGTTAGCCGCGAGCAGGCGTCCAAAATGCGCGCCGAGGCCGGAGGAGGCACCGGTGATGAGCGCGGTGCGCCCGCTTAAGTCGGCGGTGATGATCATGTTTGAGCTTTCGGCATCTGAACGTCATTGCGAGGAGCGTAGCGACGAAGCAATCCAGTCCCGGAGCTGGATTGCTTCGCTACGCTCGCAATGACGGACCAGTGAGGTATCAAGCCGTCTCAGGCAATTCCCCGTCGAGATATTTCCGCATCGTCGCGTGGAAATGGCGCACGCGGCTGTCCTGGTAATGGCCCAGCTGCATCTCGCCATCCTTCATCGCCTTCATGCCGGTCTGGACGTGGGGCAGGTTGGCCATGTCCTGATCGAACACATTGGCGAGCTGCGGGCCCATCTTGTCTGCCGCCCATGAGAACGGCTCATCATCGGGGATGTAGGTCATCTCGACCGCGCGGGGCCGCTCCTCGCCCTTTTTCTTGGGAAACAGCAGGCGGATTTCCATGATGCACCAGTCGGGCGTGTCGCCGGGCAGCCAGCGATAAACGAGCGTGGGCAGAAACCCGATCCAGGGCGCGAAATTGGGAAAGATGTTGTAGGTGAAATTGTCGAGGATCTCGCTGTCCGAGGCGTCGGAGTAATCGTAGCCGTATTCCTCGGTAAAGCCCTTGCGCCCCGCTTCGGCCAGCACGCGGCGCGCGGCCAGCGGATCGTCGGGTTCGAAGTCGACCTCTTCCTTGCCCGCGGCGAAGCGGCGATTGGTCTCGCTGTCCTCCCCGCCGGAAAAGTCGTTCATTTTCTCCAGCACGTAATTGGAATCCTTGCCCTTCATATGCGGGCTGAGGACGCCAGAGGGCGTGATGGCGCGGTTGAAATGGTCGCCGATCAGGTCATAGCGCGTGTTCGCATCGCCCAGAAAGCCGAGCAATTGCGGGTGCGTGGTGATCGAGTGCCATGCCTCCATGAACGCCTCGGCCGTCGCTTTCCAGTTGGCCGGAATGCGCTTTTGCACCCACATGCCGGTGTAGCGGTTCTCGAAGTCGTAGCGGTCGTAATGATCCGCCGCCGGGCCGAGCCAGGTCTTGAAATCGGGCAGGTCGTGGTTCTCGGTCAGCATGACGAAGCCCTGCCACAGCTCCACGCGCGCTTCGGGCAAGCACATGTCCTTGCCTTCGAGATGCTCGAAGTCCCAGGCCGACGGGATTTCCTTCAGCGTGCCGTCGTTGCGCCAGGTGAAGCCGTGGAACGGGCAGCGCAGCTGGATCGAATTGCCGCCTTCGGTGCGCAGCTTTCGGCCGCGATGCAAACACGCGTTGTAGAACGCCTTCACCCCGCCATCCTTTTGCCGGACGAGCAGGAAGCTCTTGCCCGCAATGTCGAACAGCACGGTGTCGCCGGGATCGGGCATTTCGTCCTCGCGCGCGGCGAACAGCCAGACGTTTGGCCACATCTTCTCTCGCTCGGCCTCGGCATATTCTTCTGAGATATAGGGTTCGACCGACAGCGGCTCGTCGCCCATGTCGAGCGTCGTTTCCTCGAACAGGTAATCGGGCGGCGTGCGCGTGTCGCCTTCGAGCATGTCGGTGTAGCTGATGCCGGGGCAACGCTTGTCCCGGGCGACGTCCTTGACCTCGTTCATGTGCGATCTCGATCCCTGATTTCTCGCATTCCTGATACTTTGCGCAGTTTGAGCGGGCATGAATATCACACAGGCTGGGGGCTGGTCATCCTATCGGATTGGAGAGGGCGAATGGCGCGCGCGCACGGAATATCGGATATCGGCGAGATCATGCAGCTCGCCTTCGTGCCGCCGGATTTCGATGCGGCGGTGGCGCATTGGACGCAGGTAATGGGCGTCGGCCCGTTCTTCCTGATGGAGGGCATCCACCTCGAAGACATGCGCTATCGCGGCGATCCGACCGAGGCGGTGTTCGACCTCGCGCTTGCCTATTGGGGTGATCTCCAGATCGAGCTGATCCGCCCGCGCGATGATCATCCCTCGATCTACAGCGGAGAATATGCCGATGTGGGCGGCGGGCTGCATCACGTGTGCGTGCTGGTCGACGATATCGCGGCGGCGCGCGGCGTTTGCGAGGCGGCCGGGGGCGAGGTCGTGCTCGAAGGGACGCTGGGTGAAAGCCGCGCGATCTACATCGATCCGGGCAGCGGGCCAGGGCACTTGGTCGAAGTGCTGCAACAGGGGCCGGACGGACCCGAGCTGTTCGCGATGATCAAGCAGGCGGGTGAGGATTGGGATGGTAGCGAGCCGCTGCGGAAATTGGGTTGACCTAAATCGTCATCGCGAGGAACCGAAGGTGACGTGGCGATCCAGTTGCCAACACTGGCGATTCAGCGCCCCTTCGGAGCTGGATTGCTTCGCCTGCGGCTCGCAATGACGAAGGCTAGCTATTCGCTCCCAAATACCCAAGCTGTCCCGCCTTGAAGATCGTCTGCGCGCGGTTGACGCTGTCGAGTTTCTCGCCGGCGCGGTGAATGTGATAGCGGATGGTGGCGTGGCTGCGGTCGAGGATCATGCTGATCTCGCGGTCGGTCTTACCGATCGCGGCCCAGCGCAGGCATTCGACTTCGCGCTTGGACAGCACGCAATCGGACGGGATGCGCCGTTTGGTACGCATCGCCTGCACGTAACCCGCGACGAACCGGCGGACGGCCTGCGCGAACAGCAATTCGTAATGCGCGAATTCCTCGCTCAGATCTTCCTTCTCCCGGTCGGTGCTGACGAAGCTGCTCGCCGAGATCTGTCCGAACGGCAAATGCACCGGCACCACGATCGCCGCCTTGCATAGGGAGCGCTTTTCGAAATCCGAGAGGTCGATTTCTTCGAGGTAGGAATTGCGCCAGCGCGTGTTGAAGCCTTGCGCGTTCACCCAGAACGGCTCGCTTTCATAGCGGCAGGCGCGCGGCAGCGGGGAATGCAGCGCGAGGCGATGGTCCTCCCACCAGCGCGCGCCGTCGTCGAGCCAGCGGAACACGTCGGCGTTGAGGATCGTGCCATCAGCGTCGACCATCGGTTCCTTGGAGGAAATATCGTCGCATACCGCGACCTGCATTCCACGTTCGCGAGCGATCAGGGCGAGGTTCTCGGCTGCGTCGTGAATATCCTCCGGGCAGGTGATCGTGACCCGGTCGAGCAATTGTTCGATCCGTTCGGCACCCTTCGGTGTTCGCAACTCGACAACTTTTGCAGCCATTGTGACCTCTCCCCGTATTATCCTTGCCAGATTCGCCAGCCTACAGCACTTTTCCCCGATTGCCTCATACTTTACGTAGGGGCATGGGGCGGCCGCGCTGGCTAGCGGTGTTCGCGAGAAGGAGGAGCGCGGCGTATGGTGTGGCAGGGCGAGAATTTCGGCGTTGCGCTGAAGGCGCTGGCGAGTGCGATAGAACCCGATCGTCCGGCAGTCGTCCACGGCGATCGCGTTCTGACCTGGAACGAACTGGATATGCGGACGGACGGGATCGCCGCAGCCCTGCGCGCGCGCGGGTTCGCGCTGGGCGACGTTGCGGGTCAGATGCTGCGCAACAATCCCGACTATCTGCTCGCCTATTTCGGCTGCGCGAAAGCGGATCTGGTGCCGGTCAACGTCAACTACCACTACAAGGCGCGCGAGCTGGCCGATATCTGCGAACGCTTCGGCATGAAGGCGCTGTTTGCGCAAGATGACTTTGCGGATGCGGCGCGCGAGGCGATGGGCGAGGGCGCGGTGATCGACGTGGATGGTGGCGAATGGGCCACGATGCGCGAGCACGACGTACCGAATGACTTCGCGGTGCACGACGACCGCGAAGCGCTGTTCCTCACTGCGACCGGCGGCACGACCGGCATGCCCAAGGCGGTGATGTGGCCGATGGTCGAGGCGTGGCAGGCGTTCAGCATCTCGGTCTGGCAGCGCGGCTTTGCCGAGCCGCCCTTTGTCGCCACCTCGCTGGAGGCGCAGGTGGAGGAAGCAGCCAAGATCGGCCCCGACCACCCCGCGAGCACTTCGCCGCTGCTGCTGCTCAGCCCGTTGATGCACGGCGCGGGTCAGTTCACCGCCGTCATCCATCTGCTCAAAGGCGGCACGCTGGCGCTGCTACCGGCGGACAAGTTCGACGCGGATGTGGCGCTGGACGAGATCGAGCGGCTCGGCGCGCGCGGAGTGTTCATTGTCGGCGACGCCTTTGCGCTGCCGCTGGCCGACGCGCTCGACCGGCGCGGTGGTGAAGCGATTGCGAGCCTGCGCACCATCACCTCCTCGGGCGCGGTGTTCTCGCCCGGGCTCAAGCAGCGCCTGATCGCGCATAACAGGGGGCTGGTGGTGATCGATGCGCTGGGATCGTCCGAAAGTTCGGGCACCGGCATCGTCATCACCACGGCGGCGGGGTCGACCGGCGGGGGCAAGTTCCAGCCGCTGCCGGGCCGCGAAACCAAGCTGTTCGACGAGAACCTCAATGAAATCGCACCGGGCAGCGACGGCATCGGCATCGTCGCGCGCACCGGCCCGCTGCCGCTCGGCTATCTCGGCGAAACCGAGAAGAACGCCGCGACCTTTCCCGAAATCGACGGCAGACGCTGGCTGATGACCGGCGACCGCGCGCGCTGGGGCGAGGATGGCAGCATGGAATTCATCGGCCGCGACAATATGTGCATCAACACCGGCGGCGAAAAAGTCTTCCCCGAAGAGGTCGAGGCCGTGCTTGCCGAGCACCCCGCCGTCCACGACGTGCGCGTCGTCAGCCTGCCGGACGAACGCTTTGGCAAGAAGGTGGTCGCGGTGGTGGAGCCAGAGGGCGTAGCTGCGGCGGGGTTGGAGAACACGCTCGACACCCACGCGCGCGAAGGGCTGGCCGGCTACAAGATCCCGCGGCTTTATGTGATGAGCGACCAGCCGCTGCGGCTGAACAATGGTAAGCCGGACTACAAAACGGCGCAGCGGCTGGCGGAGGAGTTGGGGACGTAGGGGTGTGTGCGGTTAGGGCTGCTGTTGGGGGTGAAAGCTGACATTACCACTTTGCTCGTCGTCAGTTCTTGGGTAGGCCGTGTTGATGTTTTGGCATTCACGATCTGAGATGCAAGAAAATGGGCGGCCAAATTGGAAAGAGCTGTTCTGGGCGGTAGTGGCGACGCCACTTCTAATCATACAGATTGTTGTTTGGTTCACTCGTATCCTTCGGGGTTTCCAAGGCGAGCCGCTCGAAATCTCCAGCTTGCTTGATGTATACGCGCTTAGGTCCGAACCAACTTGGCACTTCGCAGCCGGTGTAGCCCTGTATGTAGTGCTTATCGCTTTAGCGCTTCTGCTGTTGTGGGCCTGCAGCCTACAGTTTCAGCGCTGGCTATTTTGGCGGGGCCGAGCCTAGTTTCCGAAACTGGGTCGTAAACAGGCAGTCCGTTTAATTTCGAGACCACTCATACCGCCCATCGCTGGTTTATAGACCAGGATGCGAGCGATCCCAGCTTTCGCTGGGATGACGGAGCTCGGTTGGCGTAATCGCGCTCTTCCCCTCCTATTCAAAGGAAGGGATCGAGGGGTGGTTTCGACGCCCGAAGGCGTCGTTCCTGGCCGCGGCACCACCCCCAACCCCCTCCTCTGAAGAGGAGGGGGCTTTGCAAGACCCCTCACCCCTCACCCCGTCGCGCGGTCGGCCTTGTCCTTCTCGTTCGTGCCCTTGATCATCGCGCGCATCTGGTCCCATTCGGCATCGCCCAGACCTTGCAGCACCGGATAGAACGTGCCGCCATTGGCCTGATAGCCCGCGCCGTCGATCGCGATGGTCTGGCCGTTCACGTATTCCGCGCCCGGCCCCATCAGGAACACCGCGAGGTTGGCGAGTTCGTGCATCTCGCCCGCGCGGCCCATCGGGTTCATGTTGCCGCCCGAATTGCCGCCCTGCCCGCCGGGGCTGAGCCGCGCGCTCATGCCCTTGGTGGGGAAGAGGCCCGGGGCGATGGCGTTGAAGCGCAGGCCGTAGCGGCCCCATTCGGTCGCGAGGCTCTGCGTCATCGCGTGGATCGCGGTCTTGGACATGGCGCTAGGCACCACGAAGGCACTGCCCGACCACACCCATGTCGTCAGGATCGAGAGGAAGCTCGCTTTCTTGCCTTCGTCGATCAGCCGCTTGCCGATATCGAGCGTGACGTAGAACGTGCCGCGCATCACGATATCGGCGATGGCGTTGAAGCCGTTGACCGACAGATCCTCGGTCCGGCTGATGAAATTACCCGCCGCGTTGTTGACCACGCCGGTCAGCGCGCCGCCATCGGCCCATATTTTGTCGACCATTTCGTGGATCGCTTGCGGATCGCGAATATCGCAGGCGTGGGCGACGACCTTGCCACCCGGTTCATTGGCGTGCTTTTCCGTGAGTTCCGCAGCGGTCTCATCGAGTTTGTTCTGGCGGCGTCCGCAAATGTAAACCGTCGCTCCCAGCTTCAGAAAGCCTTCCGCCATCTCGCGCCCCAGACCGGTGCCGCCACCGGTGACGAGGATGCGCTCGCCTTCCATCAGGCCATCGCGGAACATCAGTTTCGATACGTCCATCGCTTATTTTCCTTTCAAATCGTCATTGCGAGCCGAAGGCGGAAGCGAAGCTGGCCATAGGCCAACCAATCCAGTTCCGACCGTGGGAAGGAATCACAACGTCAGAACTGGATTGCTTCGTCGGCTCCGCCTCCTCGCAATGACGGGGATACCAATCACAAACCCAGAACGGTCTTGGCGATGATGTTCTTCTGCACTTCGTCCGACCCGCCAAAGATCGTCGCGGCGCGGTTGTTGAGGTAGCGGCCCATCGCGGTCTGCGCGAATTCGCTGCCGACCGGCTCGGGCGCTTCGTTGCCGTAAAGCGGGCGTTCCAATGGCAATTGCAGCGCGTCGGGGCCGAGCAGGTCGATCCGCAGCGTGTCGATCTCCTGCCCGATATTCGCACCCAGCAGCTTGACCAGCGAGGTCTGCGGACCCGGCGCGCGGCCTTTCGCGAGCTCTGCGAGGATGCGGAGTTCGGTGACTTCGAGCGCTTCGGCCTCCAGCCTGACGCGCGCCAACCGATCGCGCAGCCGCGCATCGTGCGCCAGCGCACCGTTGACGCCCGAAGGCTGCTCGGTCGCGAGTTCTTCCAGCCGGTCGATGCTCTTGAGCAGGCGCGGCGCGAAGCACGATCCGCCGCGTTCGTTTTCGAGCAGGAATTTCGCGATGCTCCAGCCCGCGCCCTCTTCGCCGATACGGTTTTCCTCGGGCGTGCGCGCGTCGGAGAAGAACACCGCATTGACTTCGTGATCGCCGGACATGGAATGGATCGGCGTGACTTCGACGCCCTCCTGATCCATCGGCAGCAGGAGAAAGGTGATGCCCGCCTGCTTCTTGCCCGAATTGTCGGTGCGGACCAGCGCGAAGATCCAATCGGCGTGGTGGGCGTGGGTGGTCCAGATCTTCGACCCGTTGACGACGTAGTCGCCATCCGCGAGCCGCGCGGTCGTCTTGAGCGAGGCGAGGTCGGAGCCGCTGCCCGGTTCGGAATAGCCTTGGCACCAGTAATCCTCGCCCGACAGAATACGCGGCAGGAAGCGCTCCTTCTGTTCGGGCGTGCCGAATTCGCAGATCACCGGGCCGACCAGCCGCAGGCCGAGGATGGCGAGCGGCGGCGCTCCGGCGAGCGCGCACTCTTTTTCGAAGATGAATTTCTGCGTCGGCGTCCAGCCCGTGCCGCCATCTTCCTTGGGCCAGTGCGGCGCGACCCAGCCCTTTTCATACAGGATGCGGTGCCATTCCATGCCGATATCGGGCTCGACAAACACGCCGGGCGTGCGGCGCGCGCCATCCTTCAGCCGATCGGGCAGGTTCTGGTCGAGGAAGTCGCGCACCTCTTCGCGAAACGCGCGGTCCTCGGCCGAGAAGGTCATGTCCACGGCTTCAGTCTCCTTCTCTCATCGCCCAGCCGATCGAGCGGCGCAGCATGTCGTAATACACATCGTAATTCCACGCGCACATCTCCTTGTGCGGATAGAAATCCTGCATTCCGGGCAGGTCGTAATGCCCGCGGCAATGGCCCAGCGTGTTGTAGACCACGCGCCCCTTCCCGATGTCGCGGGTGTAGAGCACGGGGACGGTGGCGTTCTCCCAAGTGTCCTCGACGAACCCGGTCGCCTCGCCATCGAAGGTGGTCTGCATCAGCACGTCGATTTCGGAGGTCGTTTTCGAAAGGTAGAGTTCGTCCACCACTTCGAAATCGTCGATCCCGCGGGTGAGCTCGTGGTCGCGGTTCGTGACCTTGACTTCGAACGGGCCGATCACGGGGTGCGCCTTGAATTGGGTGCCGAGCATTTCGAACACTTCGGGGCGTTCCTCTGGGCAATTGACCAACCCCTCTTCGGTGAAGACGAGGATCGAATTTGTACCGTGAAGGGCCAGCCACTTGCCGCCCGCTTCCAGCCATGCGCGAAGCTGCCTCGCCTGTTTCTCGCTCGGCATCAGATCGCAGGTATAGGTGACGAGGAAACGGCAGGCATCGAGCCGTTCCAGCCCGGCATAATCGTGCGCGACAGTGGTGCGGATATGCGGATGCTCGGCCAGCAGCTTGAGGATCTCGAGCCGCGCATAATCGATGTCATGATACTTGCCCGCCGCAACGAAATGGGCATCGATCCGCTGTGCGGGTTGTTCGCTCATATCAGCTCCTGATGCTCCCGCCGTCGTCGACAGGTCCGGCGGTATTTGTGAGCGCGGTGATCCAGGCGCTTGCGAGGCTGGGAAGGGCCATGCTCACCTCAGCTCCTGATGGATCCGCCGCCATCGACGGTAAAGTCGCAGCCGGTGGTGAAGCTCGCCTCGTCGCTGGCGAGGAAAACCACGGCGCGCGCGACTTCTTCCGGGTCGCCGATGCGATTCATCGGGTGGGTTGCGGCAAAGTTCGTCTCGATATTCTCCGGCGTGTCGGCCCCTGAAAACTTGTAGCGTTCATACATCGGCGTGCGGATCGCACCGGGATGGACCATGTTCGCGCGGATCGGCAGGCCGCGTTCGGCGCAGTCGAGCGCTATCGAGCGGGTAAGACCAAGCAGCCCGGCCTTCGACGCGCTGTAGGCGGCGACGAAGGCCGCGGCGCGCAGCGCAATGATCGATCCGATATTGACGATCGCGCACGGCTCCCCGCTCGCCTCCATCGCCGGGATCGCGGCACGGCATCCGTAGAACGGACCTTCGAGATTGATCGCCACGGTGCGCTGCCAGCTGTCGAGATCGACATCGACCACGTTTCCGGGCTCGGAAATACCGGCGATGTTGCACAGCACAGTGAGCTTGCCGAAGCGCCGATGGGCCTCCTTCACCGCCACATGCCAGCGGGAGAGATCGCGCACGTCGAGCTCAAAGGCTGCGGCGTTATCTCCCAGTTCGTCAGCCAGCGCCTGCGCCTTGTCGATCTGCACATCGCACAGCAGCACTTGGCCGCCGTCGGCCACGATCAGCCGCGCCGTGGCTGCTCCGATTCCTTCCGCGCCGCCCGTGACAAGCGCGACCTTCCCTTTCATCCGCTCGCCCATTCAGCGCTCCAGTATCGCGACAGCGGACAGGCCGGGCGCGCCGTAGACATGAGAGTAACCGGTCTTCGGCCCTTTGCCGTCCGGGCCGGGCACCTGCCGCTCGCCCCCGCGCCCGCGCAATTGTTCGACATTCTCGTAGACCTGACGCAGGCCCGATGCGCCGATCGGTTCTCCGCAGGCGAGGCAGCCGCCATCGGTGTTGACCGGCAGTTTGCCCTCGCGCTCGGTCCAGCCATTGGCGAGCCATTCCTCCTGCTCGCCATCGGCGCAAAAGCCGTTTTCGGCCATGTGCATGATCTCCGCTCCGCTTTCGGTGTCCTGCAATTGCGCGACGTCGATGTCTTCCGGGCCGATCCCCGCGCCCTCGAACGCGGCTTTCGAGGCCAGCACGGTGGGCTTTCCCCCTTCCTCCACGCTGATGCCGGGCTGGAACACTTCGAAGCTGTTGGGCGGGCGGGTGCGCACCGCTATCTGTGCGATCCGCACACCGTCCGCGCCCAATTCGCGGGCTTTCTTCTCCGAAGCGAGGATCAGCGCAACGCCGCCCTCGGCCGGCGCGCAAAACATGAACTTGGTCAGCGGATCGTTGATGACCGGCGCTTCCATTATCGTCTCGAGATCGATTTCGCTGCGCCGCCAGGCATGCGGAGTCTTCGCGCCATTGCGAAACGCTTTTTCGGCTACCCTGCCCAAAGTCTCACGACTGATCCCGTGCAATTGCATGTAGCGCTGGATCTTGAGCGCGAAGAACTGCGTGGTCAGCATCATGCCGGTCTCGCCATACCATTCGGGCAGGCCGTAATCGGCAGGCTTGGCGTTGAAGGCGCCGCGCGGATGCTTGTCGAAGCCGACCGCCAGCGCGAGATCGTACGCGCCGCTCGCGATTGCCTGCTCGGCGGCGGCGAGCGAACTGCCCCCGGTCGCGCAGCCATTGGCGACATTGGTGAAGGGCAGGGAAGTGAGGCCAAGCTCGTTGACCATGATGTCTGCCGCGCCCGCCGCCGCCGATCCGCCATAGGCGCATTCGATGTCCGCCCATTCCAGCCCCGCATCGCTCAGCGCCTGGCGCACGGCGTAAACGCCCTGTTCGCGGCCCGAGCGGTCCTCGGTCCGGCCGAAAGGATGGATCCCCGCGCCGATGATGTAGACCGGCGCGGTCATGCCGCTTTCGCCCGGGCATGCGCGGCGGGGCGATAGGCGAATGTGTCGTGGGTTTCGTTGAAAGGCACGATGGTGAACTCCATTGGCATGCCGAGCGCAAGGTCTTCGAGCCGCGCATCGACGATCCGCGTTTCGACGATGACTTCACCGGGCAGCTCGACATAGCCGAGCAGGAAGGTCTCGAAATCGCTCGGACTTTGGTCTGGACCGGAGCCTGGCCCGGCATAGGGCGTCTTGGGCAGGAAGCTTTGCGTCGTCCATGACCACAGCGTGCCGGTGCGCGAGAGCTTGTAGGGCTCTACGTCCTTGGCCGCATCACCCTTTGGCATGGGGAACACGATTTCGCCCGAAGGCAGGCGACCGCCCATCAGGTGCGGTTCGGCCTCGTCGCTCCACAGGTCGGGGTCGATCTTCGCGCGCATCTCGGCTCCTCAGGCGGCTTTTGCATACAGGGCGAGTTCGGTGTCGGCATCGCCGAACAGCCGCGCCAGCACCATCACGCGCTTCATTGCATGACCGATCGCGAGCTCGTCGGTGATACCCATGCCGCCATGCATCTGCACCGCCTCGCGGGCGATCGCATCGACGTTTTCGCCGACATAGGCCTTCGCGCCCGCCACCGCGCGCCGCCATCCGATGGGGTCGGACGGATCAGTCAATGCTGCGCGGTAAAGCATTGATTTTGCCTGCTCCTGCTTGGCGTAACACTCGACCAGGCGATGCTGCAGCGCCTGAAATGAACCGATTGCCACGCCGAACTGCTCGCGCTCCTTCACATAGGCTAGCGTGTCGTCGAGAAGGCGCTGGCCTAGCCCGACCATTTCCGCCGCAGCATACAGCCGCGCCTGTGCGACGATGTCGAGCAGTGTGTCGAAAGGCAGATCGAGCCGTGCGGCATCGCCAACCTTCACGCCGGTCAGTGACAGCTCGCCCGCAATGCTCCCATCGGCGAGGCGATAGGGCCGCATCTGCACGCCGTCGGCATCCGCAGGCACGAGGAAGCACGCGGTCTCACCTTCGCAGCCGGCGGTGACGAGGAACAGGTCGGCAAGCGCCGCGCCCATCACCAGCGTCTTCGCGCCGCCGAGTGTGAAGCCGTCGCCCGAGCGCTCCGCCTTCATATGCACGGCTTCGAGATTGTAGCGCTGCGCCCGTTCGGCCCAGGCGAAGCTGGCGATCCGCTCGCCTGAAAGCACTGTCTCAAGCGCACCTTCCCCCCCGCCATGCGCGAGTAGCAGCGCGGGGATCACGCCGTTTTCGAGCCACGGATCGGGCGAATTAGCCTTGCCGATCGCTTCGGCGACGATGGCGAGGTCGACCGGCGAACCCTGCATTCCGCCAGCCTCTTCCGGCGCCGCAAGCGCAATCAGGCCAAGCTCGGCAAGCTCTTTCCAACGCTCCAAATCATAGCCCTTCGGCAGCGAGCGTAGCTTGCGCCGCGCTTCAACGTCGATCGGCGCTGCGAACCGCTCGACCGAGCTGCGGAACATCTCCTGCTCTTCGGTAAGGTCGAAATTCATGGGTTTCAGCCGGTTTTGGAGAAGGTGATCGGCAGCCGCGTCACGCCGCGCAGCAGGATATTGGGCAGAACCGCAATGCCGTCCTCATCGGCGACCGCGAAATCCTCCAGCCGATCGAGCAATTCGTCGAACGCGACCTGCATTTCCTTGCGGCTGAGCATGTTGCCAACGCACATATGCGGCCCCTTGCCGAAGGCGAGGTGCGCGCGCGCATTCTTGCGCTCCACGTCGAAGGCATCGGGGTTCTCGAACTTGGCCGGATCGCGATTCGCCGCGGCATAGCGCAGCTGCACGATCGCGCCCGCCGGGATCGCGGTATCGCCAAGCTCCGTGTCCTGCTTGACCACCCGCCACATGCCGGCCGTGGGCGTTTCGTAGCGCAACGCTTCCTCGACGAGGTTGCCGATGACCTTGGGATCGCGGCCCCCCGCGGCGGCGCGCGCCTTTGCCATCTGATCGGGATTGCGGATCAATTGGAGCAAGCCGCCCGCCAATGTCGAGGTCGTGGTCTCGTTCCCGGCGACCATGAATTGCTGCATGATCGACATGATCTCCGCATCGGTCAGCGGTGTTTCGCCCTCGACCCGCGCTTCGACCAGATCGGTGAGCAGATCATCGCCACCATTTTCGCGGCGATCGTCGATCTTGGTCTTCATGTATTTCTGGAATTCGACCAGGCTGCGCGCGCATTCCTTCTTGCGCTCGTGATCGACCATCTGGCTGAACCGATCGACGGCTGCGTCGGACCAGTCCTTCACCTGTTTGGGATCGTTATCCAGCCCGATCTGGCCCGCGATCATGTAGACCGGCAGGGGAATCGCGAAATCCTCGACGAATTCGCACCTGCCCCTATCGGCCATTCGCTTGATCAGCTCGATCGACTTGGTGCGCATCTCCTCCTCGATCGCATTCACGCGCGGGGCGGAGAAGGCGAGGTTGACGAGCTTGCGATTGCGGGTGTGCACCGGCGCATCCGCGGTCAGCAGGGTGGGTTCGTCGGGCCAGCCGTCGGCCAGGATCGCCTCGATCTCCGCATCCTTGTCGCGGCCCATCAGCGTGCTGAAATCGTTCGAGAACACGTCCGGCTTGCCCGTTGCCTCGCTGCACAGATCGTAGCTGTAGACGACGAACGTGTTCATTTCCGGCAGGTGTTCGACCGTGATCCCGGCATCGTGGACGGCGCGGTAATAGTCGAACGGATCGGTCAGCGTTTCGGGCGCGAAGACGTTGCGCTCCAGGATCGCTTCGGGCTTGTTCATGTGCAGCGGACTCCCATACGCATATTTGCGTTGCGGGATCGGTTCTACCCAAGGCGGCGGGGGCGGCGCGATGGGCGAATGTGCTAGTGGATGCGCATACTGCAATCGGCCCGGGCGGACGGAGGCGTTTGGATCAACCGCCGGTGAATTCGCGCTGGAACTCGGCCATGTCGAAATAGTCGCGCCACGCCGCGATCCTGCCATCGCCGTCGATCTCGAACGTGCCCATCACCCGGATGGCAGCGCGTCGTCCGTCGCTGAGGTGGGAGGCATCGGTCCGCCAGTCGCAGCTTTCGACGCTCACCATGAACGCGTCCACCGCTTCGCGCATCGCAGCCTTGCCCACGATCGGGTCCATCGGCACATTGTGCCAGACCACGTTTTCGGCGCACAGATCGTAGGCCGCGTCCATGTCGCCGCTGTTCCAGTGGCCGATAAAGGCGGTGACGGTTTGGAATGGAGTCATTGAGCGCGCGTCACGCGATCTTCAGGATCATCTTGCCATCGTTCGTCCCGGCGAACAGGCGCATGAAGCTGTCGAACGCATTCTCCAATCCTTCATCGACATGCTCGTCCACCGTTAGCTTTCCAGCAGCCGCCCATTCGCCCATCTTGGCGGCTCCCTCGCCGAAGCGCTCGACGTAATCGGCCACAAGCAGGCCGCGAATGGAGGCGCGATTGACGATCAGCTGCCACAGATTTCGCGCGCCGCGCGGGTCGGTGTTGTATTCGCTGATCAGCCCGCACAGCCCGACGCGGGCATAAAGGTTGAGGTTCATCAGCCCAGCATCGAGGATGATCCCGCCGACATTTTCAAAGATCACGTCGACGCCATCGGGCGCGGCTTCGGCGATGGCTTTTGTCAGCGCCGCCTCGTCCTTGCTCTTGTAGTCGATCGCCGCGTCGAAGCCGTATTTCTGCGTCAACCGCGCGCATTTCTCCGGCCCGCCCGCGATCCCGACCGCGCGGCACCCGTGGATCCTGGCGAGCTGACCCACCAGGCTCCCGACCGCTCCGGCAGCGCCGGAAACCAGGACCGTATCGCCCTCCTTCGGCTCGCACACTTCGAGAAATCCGAAATAGGCCGTCATCCCCACCGCGCCGAAGATCGAGAGGTAGTTGGTGACGCTGGGCACCATGTCGGGGTCGATTGGTTGCGTGAACCCGCCCGCTTCGGCGATCGAATAGTCCTCCAGCCCGTTCAGTCCCATGACCCACTGGCCCTGCTCGAACCCGTCCGCGCGGCTTTCCTCAACCACGCCGATGGTGGTTGCGCGCACCGGATCGCCGAGCGGGATCGGAGGCATGTAATTTCCGCCCTCATCCATCCAGCCCCGGATCGCGGGGTCGAGCGAGGCGTAGTGGTTGCGGATCAGGAACTGGCCCTGCGCCAGCTCGGGCGTCGGCTCGGTGACAAGCTCGAAATCTTCGGCGACAGGTTCGCCATCGGGGCGGCGCTGAAGGAGGAAGCGTCGGTTCTGGGGCATTTGTTGAAGTTCCTCGAAGGATCTGTGTTCAGGCAGGTGCCAGTCTCACCGGAATGCCGCTTTGCAGGCTTTGCCCGGTGATCGGATCGTAATCGACAGTCTCGCTGACCAGCCGATTGGTCGAGGAGCCCCTTTCGCGCACATCGTCCTTCGTCGCGTCGGCATCGCCATAGGCGTGCGCCATCGAGACAAGGCCGCGGCGTACCTTGTCGCTTGGCTTCACGACCCCGTGGATCGTCGCATGCGCGCTTTCTATCGCGATGATGTCGCCCTCTTCGAGGCCCAGTGTCGCCAGATCGTCGGGGTGGATGTAGGCGGGGTTTGTGGTGGTCCTGGCGCGCAGCTTTTCCAGCGGATGGCCGATCGAATTGAAGCGCGTTTTCGAGCGGCGGCTGATGAGCTTGAATTCGTATCCTGCGCGCGCTTCGGATTGGTCGGCATAGGCGCTGAGGTGTGCAGGCATGTCCCCGGCGGTAAGGTCGAAGCGGTGGAACTCGCCTTCGTCGACCGGTTCGATGACCGGATGGCGATCCTCGTAGATTACCGCCGCGCCGCCCGCCGCCGCCGCATCGCGCCGCACTTCGCTGGGGCGCACCAGCCCGCCAGCCGTCATCAGGTCGAGAAACACCTCCTTCGATGGCAGCGCGTCCATCGGCAGCGCGCCGCCGGCCAGTTGCATGGTGACGTCCAGATGCTTCGCCAGCGTCCAGAACATCGCGTATTCGTCGATCACGTCGCCAGGCGGATCGGCCAGCGCCTCGGTGTAGCGGGCATAGGCTTCCTCGTGCCACCATTCGGAGAGGTTGGTGATGTCCTCACGCTCAAGGCATTGCGAAGGCGCGAGAACGACATCGGCGCGCCGGGCGCTGGCGCTCATCCACGGGTCGATCTGCACGAACATGTCGAGGTCATCGAGCGCACGAACCATCTTGGCCTGATCGGGGAAGCCGACGACCGGATTGCCCCCGACCGAGATCAGCGCGCGAACCTGTCCTTCGCCCGGCGTGAGGATTTCGTCGGCAAGCACGTTGCACGGCATTTCGAACCCGAGCTGGCCCAGCCCGCGAAAGCGCGATTTTGCCATTCCGTTGGCGCCGAACATCGGCACGGGCGGGCCGACCTGCGCGCGGCGCGGGGTGGCGGGGGTGAAAACGCGCGGGATGCTGGCCTTCTCACCCTCCTGCCGGAAGCGGGCGCACACCGTGTTGAGGCAGTGGACGAGATATTCGGTCAGCGTACCGTTGCCCGCCATTTCCGGCCCGGTTCCGGTGACGGCGCACCCCTTGCTCCCCCGTGCGAACATGCGGGCCGCGGCGATGAGCTGATCCTCGTCCACTCCGGCACGCGTGGCGGCAACGTCGGGCGTAAAAGGCTCCACCGCCTGCGCCAGATCATCGAACCCGTCGACATGAGCGGCGACGAAATTGCTGTCGTGCAGGTTCTCCTCGATGATTACGTGCAGCATCCCTGCGAGCAGCGCGGGATCCTCGCCCGGTCTGACCGGCAGGTAGATATCGGCCAGCCGCGCCACATCGCTTTCGCGCGGGTCGGCGACGATGACCTTCATGCCGCGCTCCTTGGCATCGCGGATGCGGCGCGAGGGGCTGAAGGGCGGGACGCCGCCGGGCGGCGAATAGTGCGAGACGATCGGATTGTTGCCGATCAGCAGCGCAACATCGCTTTCGCTGAACGTGTTGGTGCCGCCCAGCCATTGACCATAGCGCGCGGTGGTGAAGACCTTGGCCGGCTGGTCCAGCGTCACCGACGTGTAGAAATTGCGGCTGCCAATCGCCTGCGCGAAGCTGAGCGAGGCGGCCATGGCGGCGCTGTTCTGATATCCGCCCGATCCCATGAACACCGCTACCGAATGCGGTCCGTGCTCGGCAATGATGTGCCTCAATTCATCGGCAACGTGTTCGAGCGCCTGGGGCATGGGCGTTTCGCGAAACTCACCGTCATCGCCGCGCACGAGACTGTGATGGAGGCGATGGTCGGCATTGTGCGAATCGGGCAGTTCGCGGCCCTTCATGCAGGTGTAGCCGCCGAACGCCGGATCCTCGGGGTCGCCGCGCACCTCGCGCACCATTCGACCGCGCGGGCCATCCTCGACATCGACCAGCATCGCGCAATTCGCATGGCAGAAACGGCAGAAGGTCCGGTGCGTCGTGATACCCATGGCAAGGTCTCCTCAGCATCGAAGATACCACACGGGCGCACGCTCACGACTGACACTTTTGGCCGTGGCGCGAGGCCGGTGGACCCGCGCACAAGCGTCTCGCACGGACAGGAGATGCACCGATATGCCGACCACCACGCGCCAATGGCTCTTGAACGGACACCCGCGCGGGCGGGGCATCGCGGATGACGACTTCAAGCTCGCGACCACCGAACTGCCCGATCCCGGCGAAGGCGAGATGCTGCTCAAGACGCATTATCTCGGCTTCGACCCGGCGCAGAAGGGCTGGATGGAGAACATCGCCGACTACGTTGCGCCAATGGCGATCGGCGACGTCATGCGCGGCAGCGGCATCTGCGAAGTCGTGACAAGCAATGACGGGCGCTTTGCGGAAGGGGATATGGTGTTCGGGACGACCGGCTGGACCGAGTATCTGCTGCATGAAGGGGCGGGGCTGACCAAGGTGGAAACCGAGCTGTCGCCCACCGCCGTGCTCTCGGTCCTCGGCACCACCGGGCTGACCGCCTATTGCGGGCTGTTCAAGGTCGGAAAGCCGGTCGCGGGTGATACCGTGCTGGTGTCGGGTGCGGCAGGAGCGACTGGCAGTGTCGTGGGTCAGCTTGCGAAGATTGCAGGCTGCCGCGCCGTTGGAATCGCGGGCGGACCGGACAAGTGCAAATGGCTGGTCGAGGAAGCGGGCTACGACGCCGCGATCGATTACAAGGCGGGCGGCGTGAAGGAGCAGATCGGCGAGCATTGTCCGCGCGGCGTGGACGTCATCTACGACAATGTCGGCGGCCCGATCCTCAACGATATGCTCGGCCATATTGCCACCAATGCGCGGGTCGTGATCTGCGGCGGGATCAGCCGCTACGAGACCGGCAATCTGCCCGCCGGGCCGGAGAATTACTTCAATCTGGTGTTCCGCCGGGCGAGCATGGCGGGCTTCATCGTGCTCGACTGGGCGGGGGAATTTCCCGCGATCCGCAAGCGGCTGGAGGGGTTCGTGCAGGATCGGCGACTGCAATATCAGGAGGATATTCAGGAAGGCTTCGAAAACGCGCCGGAAACGTTGAAGCGGCTTTTTACGGGCAAGAACCGAGGGAAGCAGATGTTGAAGGTTTGAATATCACGTCATTGCGACGTCGGACTGGATTGCCGCGCCTTCGGCTCGCAATGACGGTTAGCCGGGCAAATCGACGGGCCGATTGACGTTCATCAGCGGCGGTTCGATCCGCACCCTTCGCGCGCTGACATGATCGGCGAAGGCGTATAGCGCCCGCCCGCCTGCCTCAAGAAACGCATCGAGATCGTGCGCGAGGCTTGCAGGCCACCATCCCACCACCGGCTGATCCGCGACAATCGCGGCTCCCTTGCCAGCAAGCCGCGCGGCGAGATCGGGCGGAAGGTTCGGGATGTCGACCCCGGCGCTCAGCACATGGGTAAATCCATGAGTCCCGGCAAAGGCGAGCGCGGCGTTCAGGCCTCCGAGCGGTCCCAGCCCATGATCAGGGCGATCGGGAATGCAGCCGAACCCCGGCTCCTCGCGTCCGCAGATCACCAGCGCAGTCGTCTGCGATCCCAGCGCATCGGCCACCATGTCGATCAACCGCACGCCGCCGATCCGCGCATGCGCCTTGTCGCGCCCGAACCGCTGCGACTTTCCGCCTGCCAGAATGGCGCCCAGAACGGTCAGTCAAACGCCTCGGTCGCTTCGCCGCTGGCGTCGTAGACCGGCGCTTCGGCATCGACGCGGTATTTGCGGCTCTCCGCGCCCGCCAACCCGAATGCGCCGATATGATCGCGCATTCCGGCATAGGCTTGCCCTGCGAAATGCGCCGCCAGCGCCTTCTCGCTCGCCCATTCCTCGAACACGTTGACCCGCGCGGGATCGTTGCCGTCCGCGCTCCAGTCATAGGCGAGGCACCCGTCCTGCGCGAGCGCGGCGTCGATATGCGGCTTGGCCTGGCGGAGCGCTTCGGCCCGCTGGGCAGGGTCGAGGTCGATCTGCGCGGCGATGACGATCTTGGCCATGGCCCTACCCCTCCTGGCCCGCATACTCGGCGACGATTTCAAACGCGCGCCTTGTGTAGAGCCACTGCCCGTCGCGCTTTTCCAGCTCGTCTGTGTAAAGCCCGCCGATCATCCGGGTCGAGCCGTCCTTGGCCTTCAGAACTTCCTGCGTCTGCACGCGCGACGTGGCGCGATTGCCATCGACTTCGATCGCAGAGGGCACGCATGAAAAACTGACCGCATCCAGCCCCGACATCGCGCCGTTCCATGTCTCGAGGATCGCCGCGTGCCCTTCCAGCACCGTCCCCATGAAATCCCACTGCGCATCGTTGGCCCAGACAGACCCCCACGTCTCGGCATCGAAGCGCACGACGCCATCGCCATAGGTTTCGTGCAGCTCGCGGATCGCCAGGCGGTCCTCCATCGGTCCGGTAAACATCGCGCGTCTCCCCTCGTGTTTCGCCCTTGCTATCGGACGCGGCGCAGCGGGCGGCAATGAACACTTTAGGGAAGGGTGCGGGGCGTGGGCGGCGTGCTACCTCCTTCTTGCGAAAACGGGAGACGATGATGGCGCAGCTTGAAGGCAAGAGCGCGGTGGTGCTCGGTGCGGCGAGCGAGGGGAATATCGGGCAGGAGATCGCGCGCCTGTTCGCCGCCCAGGGCGCGAAGGTGATGGTCGCGGGCCGCAACGAAGAACCGCTGGCCAAGATCGCCGAGGAGATCGGGGGTTCCCATGCCCTGTGCGACATCACCGATCACGGCGCGGTTCATGCGTTGGCGGACAGGGCGGTGGACGAGTACGGGCGCGTCGATGCCGCGATCAATTGCACCGGCTGGGGATTGCTGGCGAACCTGCTCGAGGTGACGCCGGAGCAGCTAAACGCGATAACCGATCTGCAGTTCAAGGGCGTGCATCACTTCCTGCAAGCCTTCGTCAAGGTGATGGGCGAGCAGAAGCCATCGGGCGGTTCGATCATCTCGCTGTCTTCGGCCACGACAAAGGCGCTGATCGCCAATCACGCCGCCTATATCGCGACCAAGCGCGCGGGCGAGGCGATGATCGAATGCATCGCCAACGATTTCGGTCATCTCGGCATTCGCGCCAACAGCGTCTCGCCTGCGTTTACCGAAAGCCCGATGACGAAGGAGGCGTTCGCGACGCCCGGCCTCGTCGATGCGTTCCTGCCGCGCTACCCGCTCGGGCGGCTCAACACGGGAGAGGACGTGGCGCAGGCGTGTGCTTGGCTATGCAGCGACAACGCCTTTGTCACCGGCCAGAACATTCAGCCCAATGGCGGCGTCACCCTGCGCGGCAATCCGCAAGCCTCCGATATCGAGGCCGCGGTCGGCGCGGCTATGGCTGAGAAGCAATAGTAGCGAGCGCGATCAATACTGCGCGGTCCCACCATCCACGCTCAGCATCGCGCCGGTGATCCCTGCGCCCTCCTGTGAGGCGAGCAACACCGCCATCGCGGCCACCTCCTCCACCGTATTGGGCCGCTTGATGGCCGATTCCTGCGCGAACATGGCGATCATCTCGTCGAACTCCATGCCCATCGCCTTGGCCGTCGCCGGGCCGTTGTCGCGGATGATGTCGGTGATGACGAGGCCGGGACAGATCGAATTGACCGTCACCCCCGCCTCGCCCACTTCGCGCGCGACGCTCTTGGTCAGGCCGTTGATCGCGTGCTTTGCCGCGGTGTAGGCGGACAGGACGGGCTTGCCGTGCTTGCCTTCGGTCGAGGACAGGTTGATGATCCGCCCGTCACCCTTTTCCAGCATGGTCGGCAGCGCGCGGCGCATCGCCCAGAAGGTTGAATAGACGTTCCACTTCATCGCTTCGTCGAACGTTTCGTCCGACAGATCGACCAGCGGCTGAAGATCGCCCGCGCCGCCCGCATTGTTGACGAGGATGTCGAGCGTGCCGAAGCGGTCGATCGTCTGGTCGATGAAGCCTTCGACATCGGGCTGGTTCATCACGTCGCCGGGGAAGAACGCCGCGCGACCCTGCGCACCGAGTTCGTCCAGCACTCTTGCGCCCTTGTCGGGATTGCGCGCGAACAGGGCGACGCTGGCGCCCTCTGCCAGAAACGCTTCGGCGATCCCGCGCCCCAGACCCGCCGTGCCGCCGGTGATCGCGGCGACCTTTCCTTCCAGCCTCATGCGCTGTCTCCTCCGCCTTCGGGCGGATCCATGTAGTCGCGATAATAGGTGAGCTGGCCGCCTTCGACCTTGTAGATGCCGCAGCCGCCGCGCGTTCCCTCGGGCGAGTGCATCGTCCAGCGTGCCCAGCAGGCGTGATCATCGCCGCAGACCTCGTCGACGGTAAAGCTGATCGAACGCGCGCCCATCTCCTTCACCATCGTCTGCATGAAGGTGAGGATCGCATCGCGGCCCTTGAACGTCCCCCAGACCGGATCCTCCACGACGGCATCCTCGGCGAAAAGCGGCGCGAGTTTCGTGTAGTCGCCTGCGTCCTGGATCGCCCAGAACCGCTCGATCACCTGTTGCGCCTGGCCTGCCATCGCTCTCTCCCTCTGCGCCAAGCAATGCCACGCAATGCGCAGCCGTGCCCCTGCGAAAAACGCCAAGCGCGAGGTCGGCCGCTTTGCCCTATGTCTCAAAGGGAAGGAGAGGCCGATGTCCACGAACCCGCGCGTATCCTCTGCCATCGAAGGCGAAAGCCCACATTTCGCATCGGTCCTCGCCCACCAGCCCGCGATCGCCGAGCGGTTCGGGGCGCTCTACGGCGCGTTCTGGGACAGCGACGTTCTGTCCGCACGGCTCAAGGAAGTCGCCCGGATGCGCAATGCCCGCATCACCCAATGCGGATTCTGCCGCAATGTGCGGTTCGACAAGGCGGTGGCGCAGGGTCTGGGTGAGGAGGTGGTGGCGGAGATCGACGAGGGATATGAGGCATCGGCGCGGCTTTCGGATACCGAGAAGGCGATCCTGAAATTCACCGATGCGATTATCCATGACCCCGAGCTGCTGACCGGCGCTGACCGCGCGGCTTTGCAAAAGCATTTGTCGCCCGATCAGATCGCGGAGTTGGGGCTTGGGGTCACGCTGTTCCTCGCGCTGGCCAAGGCGCTGATCACGATGGGGCTGGAGCCGGAACGCATGGAGCGCTCGGTCCTGCCGACCCCGAGCCGGGCGATGGCAGGATGAGTGCGGGGGGCGTGAGCGGGCCGGTGGCTGCTGCGCTCAGCGGAACCCCCGATCTCGGTGCGAAGTACGAGGCCTTTCGCGATGCTGCGCACGAGGCGCTTGGCGCACAGTTGGTCGCGCATGTCCGTCATGCGGTGGCAGAGGTGCATGGCGTTGCCTCGACCGCGCCGCACGGCGAGGCACCCGCAGCCACTATCGCCTATGCGAGGCGGATGCCGTTCGAACACACCGCCATCACCGACGAAGAAGCCGCTGCGGTGGTCGCCGAAATCGGAGAGGTGCGCTTTGTCGCCTTGTCCGTGGTCGCCGCGCTCGCCGATGCGGAATGCCGGGCGGGTATGGTCGATCTCGAAGCGCTGGTGGACGGCGCCTAATTCACCGCGCGGGTCTTGCCTTCCCAATAGGGCGCGCGCAATTCGCGGCGCAGGATCTTGCCTGATGGGTTGCGCGGCAGAGCCTCGATGAAATCGACCGATTTGGGGCATTTGTAGCCGGCGATATGCTCGCGCGCATGGGCGATGACGTCGGCTTGGGACAGCTCCTCGCCGCCTTTCGCCACCACGCAGGCCTTGACCGCTTCGCCCCATTTCTCGTCCGGCACGCCGATCACCGCGACGTCGGCAATTTTCGGATGGGCATAGAGCGCGTTTTCGACTTCGGCGGGATAGATATTCTCGCCGCCCGAAATGATCATGTCCTTCACCCGGTCATGGATGTAGAGATAGCCGTCGTCATCAAGATAACCCGCATCGCCGGTGCGAAGCCAGCCATCCGCGTCGATTGTCTCGGCGGTCGCTTCGGGATTTCTCCAGTAACGGCTCATGTTCTTGGAAGAACGCGTGGCGATTTCGCCGACCGTATTTGCAGGAACGTCTTCGCCGTCTTCGTCGATGATCTTGATTTCAACGCCGGGCAAGGGCGTGCCGACGCTGCGCATCTTGGGCGACCCCTCGGGCACGTGATCCTCGGGATCGAGCGCGACGATGGTGCCGCTCGTCTCCGTCATCCCGTACATCTGCACGAATCCGCAGCCCAGCACCCGCATCGCCTCGCGCATCAGTTCGAGCGGGATCGGCGAAGCGCCGTAGGTCACGTATTTGAGGCGGCTGAAATCTACATCCTCGACACGCGGATGGTTCAGCAGGATCTGGATCGCGGCGGGGACGAGGAAGATTTTCGAGATGTTGTAGCTCTCGATCAGGTCGAGCGCCCTGGTCGGATCGTATTCGGGCAGGACGATCGAATTGGTGCCCGCGACCATCGTGCCGATCCCGGTGCCCGTCCCGCTGATGTGAAAGCACGGCATGGCGAGCAACGTCACGTCGCCTTCGACCGGTTCCTGCCATTTGCGCATCTCGCCTTCCTGCCCAGCGTCTTCGCGGCTCGACAGGATCGAGCCGTGCGTCATCACCGCACCCTTGGGCCTGCCGGTCGTGCCCGAGGTGTAGAGCTGGAGCGCGTCGTCCTCGCTGGCGACGAGGACACCGGGCGGGTCAGCGGAGAACCCGGCGCGCCATGTGCGGTAATCCGGTCCTGCGCAGTCAGGCGCATCGATGCCGATCACGTGCTCGACCCGCGGCGTTTCGCTGCGCACCGCCTCGAGCGTATCGGCGAAGCCTTTGCCGACGAACACCGCCCGCGCCTCGCAATTGCCGAGGATATAGGCGATTTCGGGCTCCGCGAGCCGCCAGTTCACCGGCGTCATCACCGCTCCGATCCGCGCCGCTCCCAGCAACGCCTCGAAATAGAGCGGATGGTTCTTGCCCAGATACGCCACCCGCTCGCCAGCCGTCACGCCGAGCGATCGCAGCGCCTGGGCGGCGCGATTCGCACCTTGGTCGAGCTGGCCGAAAGTGATGGTCTCCTCGCCAAAGGTGAAAGCGGGATTGTCGGCATTGTGCGCCGCATGGTCGCGCACGAGGTCGCAGAAGGTTTCGGCGTCGGAGAGCACTGTATCCATCGCCAAGCAGGCTAGTCGCGCGCGGCGACCGAGGGGATTGGCACAATTCATAGCGCGGCGTGCAGGCCGCAATGCGCTAGGGCACGCAAATGACCGATCCAGCGCCGCCCGAAGGGTTTGTCCCTGCCGACTTCACGCCCGGTTTCCTCGACCACGGCGGGCCGTATTTTCTCAAGCCCCGCGAGGATGCGCCGCAACTGATCGGGCTGCGCATCTGCGAACATCACATCAACTATGCCGACGCCGCGCATGGCGGAGTGATCTCGACCTTCGCCGACGTCGCCTTGAGCCACGCGGTCTACGACGCCGAGCGCCCGCGCCTGACGCCCTCTACCATCCAGCTCGGTGTGAATTACCTCGCGGGCGCGAAGCTCGGCGATTGGCTGGAGGCTGAAGTGCGGATCGACCGGCTTGGCGGGCGGGTCGCCTATACGAGCGGCGCGATCCTGCGAGATGGAGAGCGTATTGCGACGATGACCGGCGTGTTCGCGATCCGGAGCTGAAGGGGTTCGCGCAGGGGGCGCAGAGGTGGCAGAGACGCTGAGGGGTCGTGCCTGCGGCGAAGCCGCTATTTGTTTTGCAGACGAAGACAATAAAGGCACGAAGGTGTTGGTGCCAGCCGCGCGGAGGCGCTTGTCCTTCGTGTCTTCGTGCCTTTGTGTGAAATATTGCCGCTTCGCGGCGAAGTCCCTCAGCGTCTCTGCTGCCTCTGCGCCCTCCGCGCGAAACAAAACCTACCCGCGCCATCGCTCAACCACCGGAAAGGACGGATCGCGGTCGTCGTGATAGCCGCAGGACCCCGCGGGCATCTGCGACAGATCCACCCCGTCGACCTCGCGAAATTCGCGCCAGTCGTAGAGCCCCTCGCGGTGCATGATCCGCCAGTCGCCGCGGATGCATTCGAACCGATCGACATAGCGCCCGGCAATCACGGCGGAGTAGATGCGGCTACGGTCGGGGAACACATCGGTTTCGGGATAGCCCGCCGGAACCGTGTGCACCGCTGTCATATAGGTTTCGGTGTGGCACAGCACTTCGCCGCCCGGACCCTCGGCGAACGCGAACTGCACTTGCCCCAATTGGTGCTGGGTTGCGAGGCATGGGTCGATGATCGCGCGCGCGGAGGCGACGAAGTCCTTCCAGCTCCCGCTGATCTCTCCGAAGCCGAACGTCGCTTCGATGTGGAACAGCTGCTCCATCATGTCCCAACGCCGCCGGTCGATCGCATGGGCGTATGCGCCAATCACGTCGCGAATGGCTTCGCGGTCTTCCAGCCTCATATTCACGCATCCAGCTCCACGATAACCTTGCCGATATTGCCGCCGGTAAACAGCTTTTCATACGCTGTCAGCGTGTTTTCGAGGCCGCACGTTACGTCGTAGGGCATGGTGATCGTGCCAGTCTCATGCCAGTCGCGAAGCCGGGCGGTCAGGCGCTCGCCCTGATCCATGAAGTCGGGGCTGAAGAACCCTTCGACCCGTAGTCGCCGCATCAGGATCTGGTCGAACTCCGCCGGAGCCGTGCGGGTGCCGCTGCCGTAATCGGACAGGAGGCCACAAACCGCGATCCGGCCGTAATGGTTCATGCGGGTGAGTACTGCATCAAGCAGCGAGCCGCCAACATTGTCGAAATAGACGTCGAACCCGCCCGCCGCATCGAGCTGCGAATCCAGGCCGGCCCGTTTGTAGTCGACCGCGCCCGCGATCCCGATTTCCTGGGTCAGGTAGCAGCACTTCTCTACGCCGCCCGCAATGCCCCATGCCTCGCAGCCGAGCGCCTGGGCTATCTGCACGGCGAGAATGCCGGTCGCTCCTGCGGCGGCCGAGACCAGCACGCGCTCGCCCGGCTTTGCCGCGCCGGTCTGCTCGATACCCCACAGAGCGGTCCAGCCATTCATGCCGAGCGGCCCGAACCACGCGCGCCGATCAGCCACCGCGGGATCGAGCATGATCGCGCCACTCGCGACCGCATCGACCTGGCTGTAATCACCCCACTGCCCGAATGCGCGCACCAGCTCGCCTTCGGCGAAGTCATCGGCCCGGCTCGCGATGATTTCGCCCAGCACCAGCCCCGTCATCGGCGCTCCGGTCGGGAGCGGCGGTTGGTAGCCATCCTCGCGCTCCGTCAGCCACAGCCGCGTGCCCGCATCCATCGACAGCATCGCATTGCGGATGCGGATTTCGCCCGGTTTGAGAGCGGGCATCGGCTCTTCGATGAGAGCAAAGGCGGAGGCGAAATCGAAGCCCTCGGGCCGGTCTTCGATGCGCCAGTAGCGGTTGTCCATACGGCCTTGTCCGGCGGCGTGAAAGCATGGGCAAGCCGCGCTTTTGCTAGGGCCTTGACCCCACCTGGCTATCACTTTGGCGCGGTGCGCGGCGGCAGGCGCGTTCGTAGGCTCTGCGCAATCGAACCGGGAGGACAGGTATGGCACTCATCACCGTAATCGGAGCGTCGGGGCGGCAGGGCATGGCGCAGGTGCGTCAGACGCTCAAAGCAGGGTACGACGTGCGCGCGATCAGTCGCCAGGAAGACCCATTTGGAGGCGCAAAGGTCGAGGGTGTGGAGCGGGTCGAAGTGCGTCCGATGGACCTCTATGATCCTGCGACCTTTCCGGACGCGCTCGAAGGCTCGGACTACGTCTTTTACACTCACCCCTTGCAGGCGCGCGCCGACCGCGCGGTGCTGGTCGGCGATCTGGGAAAAGCAGCGGCGGCCCAAGGGGTCAAACGGCTGGTCTGGAACACCTCGAGCTGGATCCCCGACCGACCCGGCGACCCCTTCACCTATGGCGAGAACACCAAGGGCATCAACGCCCTGTGGCGCTCGGGCTGTCCCGGCACCGTGTTCGGCAGCGTGCTGTTCATGGACAACCTGCTGACCAACTGGGCGCGGCCCTTCATCGTCAACGAGGACCGCTACGTCTATCCGCACAATCCGGAATTGGAGGCCAACTGGATCAGCCTCGACGATGTGGCGAAGTTCATGCTCGCCAGTCTCGAGCGTCCCGACATGGAGGGCGCATGGCTCAATATCGGCGGGCCGGAGCGATTGGTCGGCAAACAGGTGACGCGCTACCTGTCCGAGGCGCTCGACAAGGAGGTCAAGTACGATCCGTGCACGCCGGCCGAATTCGGGCGCTATCTGGTCGAAGCCGCCGGAGACACGATGCCACCCGAAATGCGCGAGGATTTCGCCAAGGGGATCGAGGCATTCTACGAATACAACAACACCGCGCCGACCAAGCCGTTCGAAGTCGACATGGACTACGTCTACGAACGCTTCCCGGAGCTGGAAGGCGAGCTGGAGGACATGGGCGAATGGACCAAGCGGCAGGATTGGGGCGAGAGCAATTTCAGGCCTGCGTTCGGGTAATGCGACACCGAAGCGCAGGTTTTTCGGAAGTTCAGGATAGCGCCAAGTATCTGGGCGTAAACGCATAATCCGCGTTTTTGGCCTGCGAAGTGTGACTTTTCGTGTGGTCGGCGGTGCGGGCACGCATGGCTCGATGATTTGAGAAAGAGCGAGCGCGCATCCTAGGATCGTGGGATGGTGTAGGAAAGCTGGCCTGTCTTTCCCCGCACGCGTTTCGCAGTGCTTTCTGGCGGCGCTGGTGTTTCGCGTAGAGGGCGCAGAGGAAAGAGAGACGCAGAGGGTCTTCGCCGCAAAGCGGCAATTTCCTCACACAAGGACACTAAGACAAGAAGGATACGCTCATTACCCGATCTACGTGCCAAAACCTTTGTGTCTTCGTGCCTCCGTGTGAAAAACAACAGCGGCTTCGTCGCAGTCACGAGCCCTTTGCGCCTCTGCGAAATCTCTGCGTCCTCTGCGCGAAACCACTTCTTTCGGCTCAGCCAACCGCTTCCCGCTCCTCCGCGAAAATCTCGGCCAGTTCCGCTTCGCTCGCGCGGGTCAGCCGGTCGACCCATTGGTGGAAGACCTGCCCGCCGCGTTCATTGCGGCCGAACAGGACGTGGTCGAGCATTCCCGATTGCAGCGCCTCGTGCTGGCGCTTGCCGGTCGCGTAATCCTCATCGCGCACGACGGTTTCGAGGAAGTCGAACTGGTCGTGCGCCGATGCGACCTGGTCTTCGGTTTCGGGCTGGTTTTCCATCACGTAATATTGCGTGGTGGTGCTGGTTTCGACGGTGTCGCCGGGGAAGAGCTGGCTGATGAGCGCCCCGCGCTGCCCGCCGCCGTAAAAGCTGGCGATCGAGATATGCGGAAAGATCGTCCACACGCCCTGCACCAGCGCGTCGCCCGGTATTTCGTCGTCGCGCATTTCGCTGAGGTCGAGCTGCTCGTCGCTCCCCGTCTTCTGTGCGAATTTGGACGGGCTGGCCAGCCGCTGATGCGGGCCCCAGGCGAAATAGTTCGCGCGGTTAAAGAAATCCGCGCCGAACGTGTCCTTGTGCAGGACCGGCAGGTGATAGAAATCGAGATAGCCGTCGTAGGCCGTCTTCCAGTTCGGCCCGTCGATCGTGCGCTGGCTGAACAGCGTCCAGCCGTCGAAACCGAACGCATCCAGCAGCGCATCGTATCCGCACAGGTAATCCGCGATCGACAACGTGCTTGCCGGGTCGAGCGTTGCCCAGATCAGCCCCGCGCTCTCGTGCGACGGGAAGCGCTTCAGGCACAAAGCCGCCTTGTCCACGGGGCCGAAATCCTTCGCGCTTGCCACGCCGAGAAGCTCGCCATCATTGCGGAAGGTCCAGCCGTGATAGCCGCACACGAACCGGGTCGCCGACCCCGTACCCGAAACGATCGGATTGCCGCGATGGCTGCACATGTTGAGGAACGCCGCCACGCTGCCATCGCGCTGACGGGTCAGCAGCAGCGGCACGCCGCAAATGTCCATCGCCTTGTAATCGCCCGGCTCGGGCAGCTCGCAAGATGGCGCGACCATAAGCGGCAGGCGGCGGAAGATGCGGCGCTTTTCCAGCTCGAACAGGTCGGGATCGGTATAGACGCTCGCAGGCACCCGCACGACTTCGTCGGCATAGTCCATCGTGTCCGCCGCCCCGTGGTCAACGAGGCTACGGGTCATCGACAGAAGCTCATCGTGCGATGTGGCCAACAGGCTCTCCTTTCCCGCTCTTAGAAGCGGACCTGCCCCTGCACGAACACCTGCCGCCCGCGGTTCTGGCTGAGCACGAGGTCATCGCCTGCCGGCACACCGAACCCGCCTGCGCCCCCTGGTGAGAGGAACGGGCGCGGGCCGGAGGTGACGACGAACACTTCATCGGTCAGGTTCACGCCGATCAGAGAGAGGCGCCAGCTTCCGTCCTCGGCTCCGAATCCGACGGTCGCATCGAGCGTGAAGAAGCTGTCCTGCACGAAATCGTCGTTCAGCGTCTGCTCGTCGGTGATGTAGCCGTCGTTGTAGGCCACATTGCCCGCCGCGAGCAGCTCGAAATTGTCGCCGACCGGGATCGTCCAGTCGAACGCGACATTGCCTGCCCATTCCGGCGCCTGGCTCGCGCGCCTGCCATCGAGGTTGGTATCGTCCGCCGTTCCGCGCAGGCCATCCGGACCGGGCTGGATGAAGTCGTCGGTGTATTGCGCATCGAGATAGGCAAGATTGCCCGAAATCCCGAGCCCCTCGATCGGAGTGCGCCAGCCGAATTCGAAATCGACCCCTTGCGTCGTCGTCTCGCCCGCATTGCTGGTGACGAATTGCACGGTAACCGCATTGAAGTTCTGCACCTGCAGATTGTCGAACACGTAGTAATACGCGGTCGCGTTCAGCGTCAGCGTGCGATCGGCGAACTGGCTCTTGATACCGATTTCGCCGCCCTCCGCCGTTTCGGAATCGAAGATCAGCGCCTGCGCCGCGGCCTCCTGCACCGCCGGGTCGGGATCGGCGAAACCGAGCAATCCGGCAGACGGCAGCGCGGAATTGTCGATCCCGCCCGATTTGAAGCCGGTCTTGTAGGCAGCGAACAGATTGATGTCGTCCGACGCCTGATAGGTCAGCGTGACTTCGGGCGAGATGTTGTCGTCCTGAAAATCGATCGGCCCGGAGAAGAAGCCGGAGGACACGAACCCGCCGCCTGCCGACAGGAAGGTGTGGACGAAGGGAATGTCGATCGTCTGGGTCTTGCTCTCGTCGGTCCAGCGCACGCCGCCCGAAAGTTCGAGCCGGTCGGTCAGTTCGAGCGAAGCGCTGCCGAAGAACGATATCGCTTCGGTTTTTGTGGTGTGCGTCTTGTCCCAGTCATAGGTGAAACCGGTCACCGGATCGGGACCGATGAGCGAGATGTTCACCCCTTGCTGCGCGGTGTCGAAGATGAACTCACGCCATTCGTAGAACGCGCCCACCATGAAGTTGAACGGGCCATCGAAATCGCTCGCGAGCCGCAATTCCTGGCTGTATTGCTCAAGCTGGTTGTTGGGATCGCTGCACCCGGAGCCAAGCGGAACGCCATCGCCATTAGCCGCCGCGAGCGCAGGCGCTTCGTCTGCGAGAAAGTCCGGATCGCCCAGTGCGTTGCCGATCGGCGAAAAGGCCGGACCCTCGCCGCCATAGGCATAGCAGTCGAAATCGGTCGCATCCAGATCAACAAAGCCGGTCACGCTGGTCAGCGTCAGCGCATCGGACATGTCGAGATCGAAGCGCAGACGCCCGAAGAACAGATCGGTCTCACCGAAAGGCACGCCGTCGCGCCCAACCGCTGCGGACGGCGGTGGGACACTCCCGGCCAACGGCGCGGCTGGATCAGAATAATAATAACGCTGGTCCTGCGTGTTGCAGTCATAGCCAGCCGGGATCGCCACGACGCCCTGAATCAGGAACACCTCGTCCGCGCGCCCGTTCGCGCCGCAGCCGATCTCGACGAAGCTGTTTGCCCCGTCATTTTCATTGCGGGTGTATTGCAGTTTCAGGTTCGCCTGGAATACGTCCGAAGGCTCGAAATCGAGCGTCAGGCGGCCGACGAAATCGGTCAGCCCGCGCTCTTGGTTCACCGCCGGGGTGCTTTCCTGCAGCACCTGGAATTCGTCGATATCGTTGAACTGCGCGGCAAGGCGGATGCCCAGTGTGTCTGTCACCGGCCCTGAGATATAGCCCGAGACGAGGTAGCCCTTCTCCTCGAATTCGTAGGAGCCTGTCGCGCCGACTTCCCAATCGGGTGTCGGATCGGCAGAGCGGATCGAGAACACGCCCGCCGAGGCCGACTTGCCGAAGAACAGCGATTGCGGACCCTTGAGCACGTCGATCTGCGCGGTATCGAAGAAGCCCGCCTGCACCAGCCGCATGGTCGAGACGACAACACCATCGAAATCGAACGCGACGGCGCTGTCGAACGCTGCGGAGATGTTGGAAGAGCCTACACCGCGCAGGGAAAGCTGGCCGCCCGACCCCGAGCCGCCGACCTGCACGTTCAGGGTCGGGACGCGGCTGGTGACATCGGCCACGCGGTCGACGCTGAACTTGTCGATCGTCTCCCCGCCGATCACGGTGACGGTAACGGGCACTTCCTGAAGGGTTTCGGTCTGGCGCCTCGCCTCGACCAGGATGACATTGTCGTCGAACGTGTCGGTGATCCCGCCCTCACGCTCGCCGCGCTGCTCATCTTCCTGCACGTCTTCGTCGATCGTCGCGGTCGCTTGCGCGAACGCGGCCTGTGGCACCGCCGCCACGCAGCCAAGTGCGACGCCCCCCATCAAGGCGCGCCGAAACGCCGTGCCGGCTGGCTTTGCGCAAGGTTCGGGTGTGATCGTCATTGCTCGCTCTCCCATGCAAGCGCCCGACGCTGTGTGTGCGTCTGCGACGCTTCCTTCCCGGCCATGTGACGCTGTTGCCGCGCCCTTTGGCCAATTGGCAGACTGTATGGAGCCGACTTCGCGCGCTCATCTAGCAAAAGCGCTAGGCACCCTTTCGATATGCGACCATTTGGCCACAGCAGGCGAGCAATCGCCCCATTCCGTAGCGTCATGCGGGCGCTCTTCGCAGCGTCGTCATCGCTTTAGCCAGTGGTGCGCCCGCGCGACCCGCCTAGGCTTGCGCCCGCACGGTCAGGCACGGGGAGAATGCGATGGGCGGGAGAGTTGAAGGCCGGGTGGCGCTGGTCACAGGCGGCGCGATGGGTCTGGGCCGGGCCGATTGCGAGCGGCTGGCCGAAGAGGGCGCACACGTCATCGTCACCGATCGCGAGGGCGACATGGCGCAGGCAGTCGCGGACGCAATCGGGGGCGAAGCGCTCGCGCTCGACGTCACCAGCGAGGCGCAATGGCAGGACGCGATGGCGCGCGTGCAGGAGCGCCATGGCGGGCTCGATATCCTGGTCAACAATGCCGGAAACGTGATCTTCGAGAATATCGAGGAATGCTCGCTCGACCACTTTCGCCTGCATCTGGAGATCCACGCCGTCGGCACGTTTCTGGGCTGCAAATACGCGCTGGCGTTGATGAAACATCGACACATGGCGGATGGCGCTGCGGCGGATCATGCTGGCGCGTCGATCGTCAACATGGCCTCGACCGCCGCGCTGATGGGCTATGGCGCGATCCCCGCCTACACGGCGGCCAAGGGGGCGATCAGCGCCATGACCCGATCGATCGCGATGCATTGCCAGGACGAGGGATACGGCATTCGCTGCAACGCTCTCGCACCCGGCGGGATCGAGACGCCGATGGTGATGAATGTTTCCGGGCGCGGGGGCGAGGAACCGGCGGTGATCCCCGACGGGCCGTTGGGAGCCGACGCCTTGGGATCGCCTGCCGACGTTGCAAACTGCGTGCTGTTTCTCGCCTCGGACGAGGCGCGTTTCCTCAACGGCGTGACGCTCCCGGTGGATAACGGTCTCGATGCCAGACCCCACCACTGAAGGCCCCATCGCGGACCGGACCGTGCCCGGCGCGGTGCCGCCCGCGATTCCCAGCGCCGGGCCGGGCGAGAGCGTGAATTACCGCTGGTTCGTCCTGTCGCTGCTGACATTGGTGAGCATGTTCTCGGTCGCGGACCGGCTGGTGTTCTCGATCCTGCTCGAAGACATCAAGGCCGAGTTCGCCTTCAGCGATGGGCAGATCGGCCTGCTTGGCGGCCTCGCCTTCGCGGCGACCTATGTGGTGGTGGGCTTCCCCGCCGCGCGGATCGCCGACCGCTCGGTGCGCAAGAATATCGTTGCGGGCGCGATCGCGTTCTGGAGCGCGATGACGGCCCTGTGCGGGCTGGCGACGGGGTTCTGGACGCTGTTCTTCGCGCGCACCGGCGTTGGCGTTGGCGAGGGATGCTCGGGCCCCGCCTCGCAAAGCCTCGTCGCCGATTATTTCCCGCGTTCCGAGCTTGCCAAGGCGATGGGGTTCCTGACCATCGGCGCGAGCATGGGCACGGCGGGCGGGCTGCTGATCGGAGGGCAGCTCAACGAGCTGTTCGGCTGGCGCTGGGCGTTCGTGCTGATGGGCCTGCCGGGCATCGCCATCGGAGCGCTGGTGTACTTCGCCCTGCGTGAGCCGAAGCGCGGTCGCTATGCGCCCAAGGGGTCGGCGATCGACCAGCAGCCGCTGATCGAAACCGCGCGCACGCTGACGGGCAACCGGGTGTTCATGGGGCTCGCGATCGGCTGGGCGGTGCAGATCATGATCGGCTACGCGCTCGCCTTCTGGATGGCGGCGGTGATGATGCGCAATTTCGGCATATCTAGCGGCGATGTCGGATTGTATCTCGGCCTCGCCTTCCTGATCGGCGGGATTCCGGGACCGATCCTGGGGGGATACGTCGCCGGATGGCTCGCCGCGCGAGACGAGCGCTGGCGGGCGTGGATGCCGGGGCTTGTGAGTCTGCTATGCGTCGTGCCGCTGGCGTTCAGCCTCTCTTCGGACGCACTCGGCCCCTTTCTGGCCTTCTTTGCCTTCGCCTATGCGATCTTCGTGTCCAGCCAGGCGCCGATCCTGTCGGGCATTCAGTCCGCGGTCGAGCCGGGGCAGCGCGGCTTTGCGGTCGCCATCGCGCTGTTCTTCAACAACCTTGTCGGGCAGGCGCTGGGGCTGGCGGTGATCGGCTGGGTGAGCGACTGGCTAGCCCCGACGCAAGGCTCGCTATCCCTGACAATCGCGGTTTTCGGCGTGTGCCTGGTATCCGGCGTAATCGCGCTTGGGGTGTTCGCATGGACCGCCGCGCAGATGGAAAGCTCGGGCCATCTGGCGCGCATGGCGCGGGATTAGAAGCGCGCTTCAAAAGCCGGGATGGATCGACATCGCCCCGCCATCGACCAGCATTTCCGCGCCGGTCATGAAGGGGCACTCATCGCTCGCCAGAAAGGCGATCGCCGCCGCCGTTTCCGCCGGATCGCCCAGCCGATTGAGCGGAGAGGTCGCGGCCACGGCCGCTTTCAAGCCGGGGATCTGCTGTTCGGCGGCGTTGAGGATCCCGGTCTCGGTCGCGCCGGGGATCACGGTGTTGCAGCGGATCGCATACCCCGCCTTCGCGCAATGAACCGCAACCGATTTGGTCAGCACCCGCACCGCGCCCTTGCTCGAACAATAGGCGACATCGCCCGGCAGCGCCGCCATCGCGCTGGTCGAGGCAATGTTGACGATTGCGCCGCCACCCTTCGTTCCGGACGGCCCGCCCGGATTGTCCTTCATCGCCGCAATGGCCGCGCGGCATCCCGCCATTGCGCCGGTCACGTTGATGGCGAAGGTCCGGTCCCAGACCTCGTCGGTCACATCCTCGATTCCGGCGCCGGAGATCGCGCCCGCATTGTTGACCAGCACGTCGAGCCTGCCCCACGCCTCCACCGCCTGCGCGACGATGCCAGGCCAAGCGCCGGTATCGGCGACGTCCTGCACCGCGAAGCGCGCGCCTGCCTCCTCGCAAACCGCACGCCGCCCTCGTCAATATCGGTGCCGAGCACCTGCGCGCCGTCCTCCCGAAACCGCCGCACGGTCGCCGCGCCAATCCCGTTCGCGCAGCCGGTGACTATCGCGACTTTGCCGGAAAGGTCGGGCACTATTCCGCCTGCGTCCAGACCTGCGCGCTTTCGCGCCCCTTATGCGCCTCGATAAAGCGCGCGAGATTGTCCGTGCCCTCGGGCAGTTTCCATCCGACGGTGAAGCCGAAATTGGCAAAGCAGAACGCCATCAGGCAGGCGAGCGTCAACCGCCCCGCAGCGATGTGATCGCGGCCTGCAAGCTCGCCATCGAGCCAGCGCCAGCTCGCATTGGCATACTCCATCAGCTCACCCCCGGCGCTCTCGCTGACGACACGCAGCCGCGGTTCGAACATCGGGCGCCCGCCGGTCGCGCGAAATCCCATCGTCATCGGCACCACGATCTCCTGATCGATCAACCGGCACCATTTGCGGATTTCGGCGCGCTCCCTCGCGTCCGTGCCGATCAGGTTCGGTTCGGGATGCTGCTCCTCGATATATTCGCAGATCGGCCAGCTTTCGGTGAGGCAGGTGCCATCGTCCGTCTCGAATGTCGGCAGCGTGCCAAGCGGGTTCTTGGCCGCGTAGTCTTCGCTCGAACGGTTCTCGCCCTTGATGATGTCGTAGTGAACACGCTCGAAATCCTGATCTTCGGCAAGGCCCTTTTCGGCGAGAAACATGCGCACGAGGCGCGGATTGGGACCGAGGCTGGAATGCAGTTTGGGCATGGGCGATCCTTTGTGTGACTGACGTGCGGGCAATCCTATGAGCGCGAGGCTTGCGCGTCGCCCTCACAAATGCGCTAGGGGACAGCGTAGCGATCCGACGAGATGGACCGAAGCCATGAATTTCAACCTCACCGATCAGCAGCGTGAATTGCAGGATGCGGCGCGCAAATTCGCCCGCGCCGAACTGCCCGAGCTTGCCCGCGACATGGAGCAAAAGGACTATCCCGTCCCGCCCGACATACTGCGCACCTATGGCGAAATGGGGTTTCTCGGCGTCAATTTGCCGGAGCAATATGGCGGTCTGGGTCTCGGCCATGTTGAGGCGCTGCTGGTGCTCGAGGAATTCGCGCAGATCTCCAACGCGGTCGCCTTTCCGGTGTTCGAGGCGCTGGTCGGCCCGGTGCGCACGATCGAGCGGTTCGGGTCGGACGACATGAAAGCCCGCGTGCTTCCGCAAGTGATCCGGGGCGAGAAGGTCGTCGCGGTGTCGATGTCGGAGCCCAATGCCGGGACCGCGCTGACCGACCTCACCACCAGCGCGAAGCCCGACGGGAATGGCTACGTGGTCAACGGTACCAAGCGCTGGACCAGCGGGGGCGGGCACTCCGACTATTACGTCACCTATTGCCGCTTCTCCGAGGATGCAGGTGCGAAGGGCATCGGAGCGATCCTGCTCGAGCGCGAGATGGAGGGCATGAGCTTCGGCGCGCGCGAGGAGCTGATGGGCTTTCGCGGCATTCCCACCGCCGACATCAATATCGAGGACGTGAAGGTACCGGGCGAAAACGTGATCGTCGGCGCGGGCGGGTTCGGTCGACTGATGAGCGCCTTTGGCCTCGAACGCTGCGGCAATGCGACCCAATCGCTGGGTGTGGCTGCCGCCGCGCTCGAACAGGCGCTCGCCTACACGCAGGAGCGCGAGGCGTTCGGCAAGCCGATCGTCGATTTCCAGGCGGTGCAGCTGAAGCTCGCGGAGATGGCGATGAAGGTGGAGGCCGCGCGCCTGCTGATCCACCGCGCCGCCGCCAATGCGAGCGCGCAGGACGATGGCCTGCCAACCGCGTACGAATCGAGCCTCGCCAAATGTTATGCCAACGAGATCGTGCGCGAAGTCACAGCGCTCGGCATGCAGGTGATGGGCGGATATGGCTATCACAAGGATTACGGCATGGAGCAGCGCCTGCGCGACGCCTATGCCTGGGGGATCGCAGGGGGAGCGATCGACGTGCAGAAGACCAATATCGCTGCTGCGATGGTCGGCCGGCGGTTCGACCAGCGGCGTTGAGGTTTTTGCGCTTGCGCTGGCGCGGGGGCGACGTGCATGGATCGCGCGATGAGCACGAGCATCCCGATCGATCCGGAAACCGCGCAGCGGGCCACGCCTTCGTTCGGCAAGGCCACGCGCGAAACTGCGAGTGGCGCCGACTCTAGCGCCGTCGATCCGGGCGCGCTGGACGATGACGGTCCGCTCACCCAGCTTCACCCCAATTACAAGCTGATGCTGCGGATCAAGGCGATCATCTTTGCGCTGGTGCTGGTGGTCGCGGCGATCGTCATCGATAGCCAGCTCGGGGCCGAGTTTGGCACACCGGTCGGCGTTGTCTCAGCCGTGGTCGCGTTGCTGGGTCTGTTTTTCGTGATCCGCCTGCCGACCGCCCGCTACAATGCGCGCGGATATCAGCTCGGCATCGATCGGCTGCGGGTCGTGCGCGGGGTCTTGTGGCATTCGGACACCGTCGTCCCGTTCGGGCGGGTGCAGCATATCGACGTCGATCAAGGCCCGGTCGAGCGCGCGCTCGATATCGCGACGATGACGCTGCACACCGCAGGCAGTCACAATGCCTCGGTCTCGCTGCCCGGCCTTGGACACAGCCGCGCCACCGAAATGCGCGAGACGATCCGCGCGCATATCCGCCGGGAAAGCCTGTGAACGAGGGCGTCGCGCCCGCGACCCCGGCCTCGGTCAGCGGGGTGCCGCGCGTAACGCCCGCCCCCGGTCCAAAGCCCCGCCGCACCGCCCCGCTCAGCGTGATCGTCGGCGCGTTGCAGAGCGCGCAGGGAGCGATCCTGCCCGCGCTCTTCGTCGCCTTCTCCACCCGCTCGTCCGGCATCTGGATCGGGGTCGCGGTCGGCCTCGCGCTCGCCATCATCGGTGGCCTGTTCGCCTATATCTCATGGCGGCGGCTGACCTACACCATCCAGCAGCAGGACATCCGCGTCGAAAGCGGAGTGCTAAGCCGCTCGGCGCGCTCGGTCCCGTATGAGCGCATTCAGGACGTCAGCCTCGAACAGAGCCTGATCCCGCGCCTGTTCGGCCTGGTTGCGGTTAAGTTCGAGACCGGCGCGGGCGGGGGCGAAGACCTGTCGCTTTCCTTTCTGACGGAGGATCAGGGCGAGGAACTGCGCCAACTGGTGCGCGAGCGGCGCGACGGGCAGGAAGTGGGCGAGGCGATAACCGAAACCGGCGCTGCCACCCCCGCAAAATCCGCCGAGCAGGCTGAACCGCTGTTCACGATGGGGCCGCGGCGGCTCTTTACCTTCGGCCTGTTCGAATTCTCGCTCGCCGTTTTCGCAGTGCTCGCGGGTATGCTGCAATATGTCGAGAGTTTCGTCGATTTCGAGATCTGGGATCCCGAAGTCTGGGAAGTCTTCGTCCGCGATCAGGCGAGCACCGTCACGACGCTTGGCCCCTATGCGCAGGTCGCGAGTGCGATTGCGGGGCTGATCGGAGTGTTCCTGATCGGCTCGGCCACCGGACTGTTCCGCACCTTCGCGCGCGAGTGGGATTTCCTGCTCGAACGCACGGCGCGTGGGTTTCGGCGGCGGCGCGGGCTGTTCACCCGGACCGACGTGGTGATGCCGGTCCACCGGGTGCAGGGCATCACAATCGGCACGCGCGCGATCCGCTATCGCTTCGGCTGGCACAGCCTGCGCTTTGTCAGCCTCGCGCAGGATGCGGGCGCTTCGAGCCATGTTGTCGCGCCGTTCGCAAAGCTGGGCGAGATCGCGCCGATCGTCGAGGCAGCGGGCTTTCACATGGCAGGCGAAAGCGCGGATTGGCATCGGGCGAGTGAGCGTTATCTGGTCGACAGCGTGGTGATCGACGCCTTGAGCGTGCTCGCCCTCGGGGTCGCCGGATGGAGTGCCTGCCTGACCTTTGCGCCCGAATGGAGCGAGGTGGCACTGGGCGCGACGCTGGTGCTGACAGGGCTGGCCGCAATGATCGCGGTGGTGTCCTGGAAATTCCGCCGCCACGCGCTCGATGCGACTCAGGTCATGGTGCGCAGTGGATTGCTGTCACCGACCAGTCAGATCGCCACCCGGCTCAAGCTGCACTCGGTCGAGATCGCGCAGGGGCCGCTCTCCCGGCTGCGCGGCTATGCGACGCTGCATCTGGGGCAGGCGGGCGGCGTGTTCGCCATCCCCGGCATCCCGGTGGAGCGCGCGCGCGAGGTGCGCCGCAAGGTCATGGCGACCATTGCCGCAACGGACTTTTCACAGCTTGAAAGCCAGAGCGCGGCCTAGCCTGACCCGTGTTCAGCTACGCTGGTCAGCCAACAGGTCCGACCATTCGGGGTGTTCCTTGAACTTGGCCGCAACGTAAGAGCATTGGGGCACGATCTTGAACCCCCGCTCGCGCGCATCTGCCACCAGCCGCTCGACCAGCTTCCCGGCAATGCCGCGACCGCCGATCGCCTCGGGCACCACGGTATGTGTCGCCACCCGCACATCGCTTGCCACCTGCTCTTTCGGCAGGCCCGAACGTGGCTCCCATTCAAGGAAGCCGGTCGTGTCGGAATCGCCGGGATGGGCAACGTATTTTCCGCCCTGGCCCTGGGCGTGGTGGGTGATGGTGACGTCGCTTGCCTGCTCGCTCATGCTCGTGAACTCCTTCTTGTGCTGAACGTGCATCCGGTTAGAGGCGTTCCACGATGACCACGCCCGTCCCCTTCCTCTCCGACAACGCCGCCGCCGTCCATCCCAAAGTGTGGGAGGCCATGCGCGCGGCGGACAGCGCGGACAATCCCTATGACGGGGACGCGCTGTCGGGCGAGCTCGATGCGCGCTTTACCGAGCTGTTCGGGCGCGACTGCGCCGCGCTGTGGGTCGCGACCGGCACGGCGGCAAATTGCCTCGCGCTGGCGACGATGGTGCAGCCGCATGGCGCGGTGGTGTGCCATGCAGAAGCGCATATCGAGGCCGATGAAGGCGGTGCGCCCGGCTTCTTTCTGCATGGCGCAAAGCTGATCCTGTGCGGCGACGGTCACGGCGGAGAGGGCGCGAAGCTGACGCTGGAACAAATCGCGGCGACCATCGATTCGATCCGCGACGATGTGCATCAGGTGCAGCCACACGCCATCGCGATCACACAGGCAAGCGAATACGGGCGGGTCTATGGACGCGATGAGCTGGCGGCGCTTGCCGACTTCGCGACATCTCGCAATCTCGGCCTGCATATGGACGGGGCGCGCTTTGCCAACGCGGCGGCGTTCCTTGGCGGATCGGCTCGCGATGCGGCACACGGGGTCGACAGCCTCGCCTTCGGCTTAATCAAGAACGGCGCGATGGGCGCGGAGGCCATTGTGCTGTTCGATCCGGAACAGGCCGATCTCGTGCGCTATCGCCGCAAGCGCGCGGGGCATTTGCAGTGCAAGGGCCGCTATCTCGCCGCGCAGATTCTCGTCATGCTGGAAGACGATCTGTGGCTCGAGAACGCACGCCACGCCAACGCCGCCGCGCAGGAGATTGCCGCTGGCTGCGGGGAGCGGCTGATGCATCCGGTCGAGGCGAATGAGCTGTTCGTGCGGTTGACGCAAACCGAGCGAGAGGCGCTGCGTCGCCACGATTTCGCGTTTTACGATTGGGGTCCGGACGCCGCTCGCTTCGTCACCGCATGGAATACCCGCGAAGAGGATGCGCAGGCGCTCGGCAAGGCCATCGCCCGCCTATGAAGACCAACGCGTGAGCGCGCCCGGCTCAGACATGCTGCGCTGGCGGGTGATCGTGCCCTTCGTGCTCACGGGGTGCATCTGGGGCTCGACCTGGTTCGTCATCACCGGGCAGATCGACGGCGTGCCCGCCGCGTGGTCGGTCGCGTACCGGTTCGCGCTCGCGACCCCCGCGCTGTTTCTGGTCGCGCTGCTGATGGGGCGCAGGCTACGGCTGACGAGAGCGGAGCAGATGCTGGCGCTGGGTGTGGGATTGGCGCAATTCAGCGGCAATTTCCTGTTCGTCTACCATTCCGAACTCTACATCACGTCGGGCATCGTCGCGGTGATGTTCGCGCTGCTGATGGTGCCCAATGCGATCTTCGCGCGCATCTTCCTCGGCGAGCGGGTGCAGGGCGGTTTTCTGCTGGGCAGCGCTGTGGCGATCACCGGGGTCAGCCTGTTGCTGATCCACGAATGGAACGCCGCCCCGGTCGCGGGGAAGGGCAGCGACGTCGCGCTCGGCATCGGGCTGGCGGTCGGCGGAATACTGGCGGCGTCGATCGCCAATGTGGTGCAGGCCAACCGCACGGGCCGCGCGGTGCCGATGGTCAGCCTGCTCGCCTGGGCGATGCTGTATGGCACGGCGTTCGACTTCGCTTTCGCAGCGCTCACCGCCGGGCCGCCGCCACTGCCCACGGGGACAAGCTATTGGGCGGGCATCGTGTTTCTGGCGCTGCTGGGATCGGTCGTGACCTTTCCGCTGCATTACAATCTGGTCCGCGAGATCGGGGCGGGACGCACGGCCTATAACGGCATCGTCACCGTGTCGGTCGCGATGCTGCTTTCAACCTTGTTCGAGGATTACCGCTGGACCGCGCTGACAGCGAGCGGGATGGGGCTGGCGCTGCTCGGCATGGTGCTGGCCCTGCGCGCGCGGCGGGTGAAGACGGTACAGGTGCAGCAGAGCGCGCGGCTTCGGGATTGAACGGCTAGAGCAGCGAAGCCAGCCCTTCCACGTAGGTCGGGTACTTCGGTCGCCAGCCCAGAACCCGCTTCGCCTTGCCGTTCGCGACGCGGCGGTTCTCGGCATAGAAACCGCGCGCCATGGGCGACAGGTTGGCCTCCTCCAGCGTCTCCAGCGGCGGCGGTTCGACGCCGAGCAGGCGGCAGGCATGTTCGGTGACCGCGTTGCCACTCGCCGGAAGATCGTCGCCAAGATTGTAGGCCCCCGCCGGCGCGTCCCCCTCCAGCGCCGCGACCACACCCGAGACGATATCCTCGACATGCACCCGGCTGAAAACCTGATCCGGCAGATCGATCCGCCGCGCCTTGCCCTCGCGCACCCGGTCGAGCGCGCTGCGACCCGGTCCGTAGATTCCGGGCAGGCGAAACACCCGCGCGCCGAGCTTCATCCACGCTGCGTCGGCCTCCGCTCTAGCATTGCGTCGGCCGGACCCGCTTTGCACGATCGTGGGCGTCGCTTCGTCGACCCAGGCACCCCCTTGGTCCCCGTAGACCCCCGTAGAGGACAGGTAATAGAGCGCCCGTTCCCCAAGCCGTTCGCCATAATGCTGGAGCACTGGATCGACCCTCGCCTCGCGGTCGGGCGGGACGGAGGACAGGACGTGGCTGGCACGATCCAGCGCCGCCACAACCGCGGTTTCGTCGGCAAAATCGACCGAACCTGCGCTGCCCGTCGCCTCGACCTGCCAGCCATTCGCCGTCAAGGTCTTCGCAACCCGGCTCGCGGTATAGCCAAGGCCAAAGATGAACATTCTCGCCATGACAGCGTTCTAATCGCTTGACGGCCCAATAAAACAACAGAAAACCGAGATTTGATGGATATCGCCCGCACCCCCACCGACCAGACCGGCAACACCCAGCTCGCCGATGCCGCGCCCACCCCGCACGAGCCGCCGGTCATAAAGCGCAAGGATTACCGGCCCTTCCCGTGGCTCGTGCCCGAAACACACCTCGATTTCGCGCTCGGCCTTGACGATACACGCGTGACGACGACGCTCAAGGTCGAGCGCAATCCGGCGTTCGAGGGCTCGCGCGATGAGATGCGCCAGCTGCGACTCAACGGCGATGGGCTGAAGACAGATCACGTCGAAGTCGACGGTGCGCGCTACGGCGACTGGCAGATGGACGGCGGCGATCTGCTCCTGACGCTGCCCGATGAAGCGCACGAGATCGAGATCGTCACCCATATCGACCCGTCGGCCAACACCGCGCTGATGGGCCTGTTCGCCAGCGGCGGAATGCTGTGTTCGCAATGCGAGGCGGAAGGGTTTCGCCGCATCGCCTTCTTCCCCGACCGGCCCGACGTGCTCTCGACCTATCGCGTCCGGATGCAGGGCGACAAAGGCCTGTTCCCGGTGTTGCTGTCCAATGGCAACAAGGTCGATGAAGGCGAAGCTTCAAGCGGCGAGCATTGGGCCGAGTGGCACGATCCCTGGCCCAAGCCTTCATATCTCTTTGCCCTTGTCGCGGGAGATCTGGTGGCGAATTCCAAGCCGTTCACCACCCGCTCCGGCCGCGAAGTCGAATGCAACATCTGGGTCCGCGAAGCTGATCTGGCGCGCACCGATCACGCTTTGGCGTCGCTTCACCGCGCGATGAAATGGGACGAGGATACCTTCGGGCGCGAATACGACCTCGATCTCTACAACATCGTCGCCGTCAGCGATTTCAACATGGGGGCTATGGAGAACAAGGGTCTCAACGTCTTCAACACCAAATACGTGCTCGCCGACACCGATACCGCGACCGATGCCGATTTCGACGCAGTCGAGGGCGTGATCGCGCACGAATACTTCCATAACTGGTCGGGCAATCGCATCACCTGCCGCGATTGGTTTCAGTTATCGCTCAAGGAGGGCTTCACCGTCCTGCGCGACCAGCTGTTCAGCCAGGATATGCGCGGGGAAGCGGTCAAGCGGATCGAGGATGTACGCATCCTGCGCGCGGCGCAATTTCCCGAGGATGCGGGGCCGCTCGCCCATTCGATTCGACCGGACAGCTACCGCGAAATCAGCAATTTCTACACCGCGACCGTCTACAACAAGGGCGCCGAGGTGATCCGCATGATGCGCACGATGGCGGGCGTGGAGGACTTCAGAAAAGGCACCGACCTCTATTTCGAGCGTCACGATGGAGAAGCCGCGACCTGCGAGGATTTCATCACCGCGATGGAAGATGGCGCTGGACTGGAACTCGCGCAATTCCGCCGTTGGTACCGTCAGGCAGGCACGCCGCGGGTTAAGGTCAGCCAGAAGCTTGGCGACGACGCGCTCGAATTGACGCTAACACAGACCACCCCCCCTACCCCTGGCCAGCAGGTCAAGGGCGCGGTGCCCATTCCCTTGCGCGTCGCGGTCCATTGCCGCGAAACAGGCGCGCTGGGCGAGGAAAAGCTTCTAATCCTGCGCTTCGACGAGGAGACCGTGAGCCTTCCTGTCGCTGGGCCCATGCCGGTCGTCTCGATCAATCGAGGCTTCACCGCCCCGGTCACTATCGAACGTGAGCTTCCGACCGAAGATCTCGTCTTTCTTGCCGGACATGATGATGACCCGTTCGCGCGCTACGAAGCGATGCAGGATCTCGCCGTGCGGCATCTCGTCGCGGCGGCCAGCGGAAAACTGGATGAAGCGGCGCGCGCTGCCGGAAAGCTTGCGATCAGCGATGCGATGCGGGCCGTGCTGCGCGACGACGCGCTCGACGATGCGATGCGGGCCGAGCTGATGGTTTTCCCGAGCGAGACTTATCTGTTCGAAAAAATGGCCACCACCGTCGACGGCGAGGAACAGAAGGCCGATCCAGGCGCGATCCATCGCGAGCGCGAGCAGCTCAAGGCCGCGATTGGCGTCATCCTGAAGCGCGAGCTTGAGGCGCTCTACGCCCGCGTCAGCGAAGTGCCATTCGACGATCCGCAAGGTCGCGGCGCGCGCAAGATCAGGAGCATCATCGCCTCGCTGTTCGCGCTCAGCGAACCCGAACGTGCGACGATCATGGCGACCCGCCAGTTCGATCAAGCCGACAACATGACCGATCGGCAAGGCGCGCTCGGCGTGCTGTGCGGGTTGGAAACGGCCCGGCGCGAGGAACGGCTCGATGCGTTCTACAAGCGTTACGAAGGCAATCCGCTGGTCATCGACAAGTGGTTCTCGATGCAGGCGCTTTCGACCCATCCGCAAGTGATCGCGCAGGTCCGCGAACTGGCCGAGCATCGCGACTTCGCCTTGCGCAATCCCAACCGGGTGCGCTCGCTCTACATGGCCTTCGCCGCCAATCCCAAGGCCTTTCACGATGAAAGCGGCGAGGGCTATCGCATGATCGCAGACACCATTCTCGCGCTCGATCCGATCAATCCGCAGACTGCCGCGCGCTTTGTGCCCGCACTTGGCCGATGGCGGCGGATCGAGCCGATGCGTGCCGACTTGATGAAGGCGGAGCTTGAGCGGATTGTCGCGGCGCCAAACCTGTCGCGCGATACGTCCGAGCAGGTCAACCGCAGCCTTGATGGCTGAAGGCGCCGTGTCAGAACCTGCGTTCGATATCGAGCGCGCCGACATTCTCGCTGGTGTGCCGCACGGCTTTTTCGGGTCGGCAGGTGGAGCGCATCAGTTTGGTTATGGCGGACCGGGTGCGCTCGACGATGTGCGGCAGCTTCGCCGGGCGGCTGCTGCGTCGATCTGCCGGGGTGCGGTGCCCGTCGCTCCGGCGCAGGTCCACTCGGCGAATGTCATAACGCTCGGTGAGGCGTGGCCGGACGCACCGCAGGGACGGCCGGAGGCTGACGCGCTTGTGACTGCTCGCAAGGGGCTGGCGCTCGCGATCGTGAGTGCCGATTGCGCGCCAGTGTTGTTGGCCGATCGCCAGGCTGGAGTGGTCGCGGCCGCTCATGCCGGCTGGCGCGGGACCGTTGGTGGCATTATCGCAAACACGCTCGACGCGATGTGCGCGCTCGGTGCGCGGCCCGAACATATCGCCGCAGCCATCGGACCAGCCATCGCGCAGAGAAACTACGAGGTCGATGCGGCCATGCGCGATCAATTTTCCAGCGCAGATGATGCCCACTTTGTCTCGGCACCGCTACGTGACGGCGAGGCGCGCTGGCTGTTCGACCTGCCGGGCGCGATCGCGGCGCGGCTGGAGCGTTGCGGCGTGCCGGATGTGGAAGTGATTGCGCAGGATACCTTCTCGCAGTCCGCGCGCTATCATTCCTATCGCCGCAAAATGAGCGCCGGGGCAGATGAATATGGCAGGCAAATCAGTATGATCGCGCTTTGCCCCTAACTCACACCGGGGCCGGTTGCGCGAAAGTGAATGTGGTGTTCCCAAAACACAGTTGGTTTTCAATTGGTTTGCCGGTAAGGGCGAAATAAGGCAGATATTGCCGGAACGGCGTCGCTCAAGCGGCGTTCGAAGTGATTGCAGAGATTGTTCGTTGAGCGAGGCCTGATGGTCTTACGGATGCGAGCGGGTAACGGGCCAGGAGGGCGCACTTCGCGTCCAGACGGCCAAACAGCAGGGTAATGATCGATGGCTTCCACCGGAGCTTCTGACACCGCCACCACAGCGCAGGCCGACCGTGCGCATGGTGACGACACGCAAGACGGTGTTCGTCGGCGTGACTGGATTCACATCGCTGCGCTAAGCACGGCGGGCGTTGGCGCAGCGTCTGTCCTGTTTCCACTGGTCAGCCAGATGGCGCCATCTGCCGATGTGCTCGCCGCGAGCACCACCGATGTCGATATCAGCGCGCTACAGCCCGGACAGAGTGTTAAAGCGGAGTTTCGCAAGCAGCCGCTGTTCGTAACGCGCCTGACCGACGCGACGATGGCCGAGGCGAGCGAGATCGACGTCTCGAGCCTACGCGATCCGCAGTCTTTCGAGGATCGCACGCAGGAAACCGACCGCTCCGTCCTTGTCCAACTTGGTGTCTGCACCCACCTCGGCTGCGTGCCGCTGGGTGCTGCCGAGGGGGAGAACAAGGGTGAGTTCAACGGTTATTTCTGCCCCTGTCACGGGTCGCATTATGATGCGATCGGCCGCATCCGAAAAGGGCCGGCACCTACCAATCTGGCGGTGCCTGATTTCGAATTCGTTTCCGAAAGCGTCATCCGCGTCGGCTGACGTTTCGTATTACTAGGTGTGGTAAGGTCCGCACGTAGAGATCGCGAGAGAGCATTATGAGTTTCGCCTGGGCAAAGCAGTACGAACCAAAGTCCGCTTTCACCAAGTGGGTCGACGAGAAATTGCCGGTTCCGCGGTTGGTGTATAATGCGGTCGGCGCCGGGTATCCGGTGCCACGCAACCTCAACTACATGTGGAATTTCGGCGTGCTCGCCGGTTTCTGCCTTGTACTGCAGATTGTGACCGGCGTCGTACTTGCGATGCATTACGCGGCCAACACCGAAGTCGCATTTGGCACGGTCGAACACATCATGCGTAACGTCAATTACGGCTGGATGATGCGCTACGCTCACGCGAATGGGGCGAGCTTCTTCTTCATCGTCATCTACCTGCACATCTTCCGCGGCCTGTTCTACTCTTCGTACAAGGCTCCGCGCGAGATGATCTGGCTGCTGGGCGTCGTGATCTTTCTGCTCCTAATGGCGACGGCATTCATGGGTTATGTGCTCCCCTGGGGTCAGATGAGCTTCTGGGGTGCGAAGGTCATTACCGGCCTGTTCGGCGCCATTCCGTTCATCGGCGAGCCGCTGCAGATCTGGCTGGTCGGTGGCTATGCGCCTGACAATGCCGCGCTCAACCGCTTCTTCTCGTTGCACTTCCTGCTGCCGTTCGTGACCGCGGGTGTTGTCATCCTGCACATCTGGGCGCTGCACATTCCCGGCTCGTCCAATCCGACGGGCGTCGAAGTGAAGAAGGAAAGCGATACCGTTCCCTTCCACCCGTATTACACGGCGAAGGACGGCTTCGGTCTCGGCATCTTCCTCATTCTGTTCACCTTCATGGTGTTCTTCCTGCCGAACACGCTCGGCCATCCGGATAATTATGTCGAGGCGAACCCGCTTTCGACTCCGGCGCTGATCGTGCCCGAATGGTACTTTTACCCGTTCTACGCGATCCTGCGTGCCTTTACCGGCGATCTGACCATTCCGTTTACCGGCATTGTGCTGATCGAAGCCAAGCTGCTGGGCGTGATCGCGATGTTCGGGTCGATCCTGGTGTGGTTCTTCCTGCCATGGCTCGACAAGAGCCCGGTGCGTTCGGGTCACTATCGCCCGCTGTTCAACAAGTTCTTCTGGCTCGGCCTGATGCCGTGCATGGGCGCGCTGTTCTATCTCGGCGGAGCCAAGCCTGAAGAGCCCTACATCGTGCTCAGCCAGATCTTTACGGCGTATTACTTCCTGCACTTCCTTGTGATCCTGCCGATCATCAGTCAGATCGAAGTACCCAAGCCGTTGCCGTTCTCGATCACGGAAGCGGTGCTGGGGAGCGACGACAAGCCCGGCAGTTCGACCGGGGGCGGAACGCATCCCAAGCCAAAGGATGCGGTGAAGGATCTGCCTGGCCGCGACCCCGATGGATCGCTTCAGCCGGCCGAGTGATCGGCTGAAGCTTTCACGATAACCTGACGATTCGAAAACGAGAAAGACCCAGGTCATGACCATCCGACTTGCTAGCATCATCGTCGGCCTCGCGCTTACCGCGGTGCTGGTGCTGTGGTCGCTAGCCCCCGGCCTCCTGAATTTCGCGCTGCCGGAGGATCCACCCTATTACGCCTACCAGGAAGAGAACATTCAGCCTGCAGGCGGTTTCGTTTTCGAAGGCCCGCTGGGTACCTGGGACGAACAGCAGCTGCAGCGCGGCTACCAGGTCTATAAAGAAGTCTGTTCGGCCTGCCACAGCCTGAAATACGTCGCGTTCCGCAACCTTGAGCAGCTTGGATACAACGAAGCTGAAGTGCGCGCCGAGGCGGCGAACTGGAACGTGCCGGGCATCGATCCGCTGACCGGCGAGGCGACCACGCGCCCGGCGACGCCGACCGACTACTTCCCATCGCCCTACCCGAACGACGTTGCCGCGCGCGCCGCGAACAACAATGCGATCCCGCCCGACCTCTCGCTCATGACCAAGGCGCGCAAGGACGGCACGCACTACGTGTACTCGCTGTTGCTCGGCTATAACGAGCCGGACCCGGAGGACGTGGCAAAGTCGCCCGACTTCGAAACGCCCGCGGGTCTGTATTTCAACGAGTACTTCTACAACATCAACATCGCGATGCCCCCGCAGCTTTATCCTGATCTGATCACCTATTCAGACGGGACCGAAGCGACGCCGGAGCAGATGGCTGAGGACGTCACCGCGTTCCTGACGTGGACCGCCGAGCCTTCGCTGGTCGAGCGCAAGCAGACGGGATGGTTCGTGATCGGCTTCCTGTTCTTCGCGACGATCCTCGCCTTCCTGTCCTACAAGCAGGTATGGGCCGGTCTGAAACCGAAGAAGACCTGAGCGATTCATACCGCATCGAAACCACAGACCGCCCCGTCGTCCACCTTGGATGGCGGGGCGTTCGCATTTAAAGCCGTCTCTTGCACAGGGCATCGCCAGTGACTGCTGAAACATTGAGTGCGCGCGAGCTGAAAGCGCTGGTCCGAACAGTGCCGGATTTTCCGGCCCACGGCATCCAGTTTCGCGATATCACCACGTTGATCGCGCATCCCGAGGGTCTGTCTTCGTGCGTCCGCCATCTCGCCGCGATCGCGCGCGAAGCGGGGGCGCAGACGATTGCCGGAATGGAAGCGCGCGGTTTTATTTTCGGCGCTGCAGTCGCAGTGGAGCTAGGGGTCGGTTTCGTGCCCGTGCGAAAGTCGGGTAAACTCCCGGTCGAAACGATCGGCATCGATTACGCGTTGGAATATGGGCGCGATCGGCTCGAAATGGATCCCGGTGCGGTCAACGATGGAGAGCGGGTGGTGATCGTAGATGATCTGATCGCCACAGGAGGCACCGCAGTCGCTACCGCGCAATTGCTCAGGAACGCAGGCGCCAAGGTCGATGCGGCGGTATTCGTGATCGATCTGCCCGATCTCGGAGGCGCCGGTAAACTGCGCGATGTCGAGGTCGAAACCCACGCACTGATCCAGTTCGAAGGCAAGTGATGGTGGCATGTCTCTTCAGGAACGCCTTGCGGACCCCGTGCGTTAGGCTTGCGGGAATTCGGGACAACTGATGGCATCGCAAGCTCTGGTAATCGCCGCAGTCGGCGCGCTCGGCATTGGTGCCCAGTGGGTCGCATGGCGCACCGGCTGGCCAGCCATCGTGCTGATGCTGGCGGCGGGCTTCATCGCCGGACCTGTTACCGGCCTGATCGATCCCGAAGCGGCGTTCGGCGAACTGCTCGACCCGATGATAAGCGTCGGGGTCGCGCTTATATTATTCGAAGGCGGGCTGAGCCTCGACCTGCGTGAACTCCGCCATTCGGGCAATGCGGTGTGGCGGCTTGCGACAATCGGCGTGCTTATTGGCTGGGCGCTGGGCGCGTTTGCGGGCTTCTACATTGCGGGACTGGTCTGGCCGGTTGCCGTGCTGTTCGGCGGCATCCTGATCGTCACCGGCCCTACGGTCGTTATCCCGCTGCTGCGGCAAGCGAACGTCCAGACGCGGCCCAATTCGATCCTCAAATGGGAAGGCATCGTCAACGATCCGACTGGCGCTCTGTGTGCGGTCATCGCCTATGAATATTTCCGCCGCGTCACCGAGTCTCCCGGCGCCTCCCTGTTCGAGGTCGTCCCGCCGCTGATCATCGCCGCGATCCTGTCCGGTCTGATCGGGTATGCCGCCGCGCGGCTTATCGCCTATCTCTTCCCGCGCGGTGCGATACCAGAATATCTCAAAGTGCCGGTGCTGTTTTCCACCGTGATTGCCGTGTTCGTCCTAACCAACATGATCGAGCATGAGGCGGGGCTGGTCGCGGTTACAGTGATGGGTGTTGCCCTCGCAAATATGGACGTCTCCAGCATTCGCTCGATCCATCCATTCAAGGAGAATGTTGCGGTCTTGCTGGTTTCGGGGATTTTCATCCTGCTGTCGTCCTCGCTCGATTGGGAGGAGCTCACCTATCTGCAGACCAGCTGGCGGCCGTTGCTGTTTCTGCTCACGCTGCTGTTTGTCGTGCGCCCGGTAACCGTGCTCCTCAGCCTGCTGGGCTCCGACGTGCCCTGGAACGAGCGGCTGTTCGTCGCCTGGATCGCGCCACGCGGAATTGTTCTCGTCGCGATCTCCGGCCTGTTCGCGCTCCGGCTCGAAGACCTTGGCATTGCGGGTGGGCAGTTGCTGATCGGATTGAGCTTCGCGGTGGTGGTCGTCACCGTGATCGCGCACGGGTTTACCATCGATATCGTTGCGCGCTGGCTGGGGATAAAGGGCACGTCGCGCCCCGGCCTTCTGATCGTGGGCTCGACGCCGTGGACCATCGCGCTGGCCAAGCAGATGCAGGATCTCAAAACGCCCGTGATGATCGTCGATCCGAGCTGGCAGCGCCTGGGTGCCGCGCGTCGCGAGGGCTTGCCTTACTATCACGGCGAAATCCTTAACGAGGCGACCGAGCACAACCTCGACCTGTCGCCCTATCAGGTGCTGGTCGCGGCAACGGATAACGAGGCCTACAACACCTTGGTGTGTAACGAATTCGCGCACGAGATCGGCCGCGACAGCGTCTATCAGCTCGGCGAAAGCGTCGATGGCCGGGAGGACAAGCACGCTCTGCCGCAAAGCATGCGCGGACGTGCGCTGTTCGAAAGCGGCTATGGCGTCGATGAGGTCAATGAGCGCCAGCAGCAAGGCTGGGTATTCAAAAAAACAAAGCTCTCCGAAGAGTTCGATTACGAAAAAGCGCAGGAGCGACTTCCCGACACCGCAACGATGCTATTGCTGGTACGCAGCAGCGGCACGCTGCGCTTCTTCACTCATGCGGCAAAGCCCGAACCGCGGGCAGGTGATACGATTGTCACTTTCTCCCCGCCAAAGCTGAAGACGCCGGAGGAAAAGGCGGCAAAGCGCGCGGCGAAAGAAAAACAGGCGACCAGTCGTGGAAAAGACAGCGAAGGTGGCAGCGCGCCCAAGCCGCAGGCGACATAGCAACAGGCCCGCGGGAACCAGCGAATCGCGTCGTGCATTGATTTGAGGATGGGGATGAGGATACTTCTGGCACCGTGTCTGACAGCGGCCTGCATGGCGCTGGCGGCGTGCAATTCCAACGGCGATAATGCGAACAGTGATGGCGAGCTGGCCCCCGCCGTGCCGACCGATGCTTCGACACCGACGCCAGAGCCCACGGCCACGACTTCGATCCTGCGGCCCGATATCGAGCAGCCTGAACCAACCGACGCGCCTTTGGTGCAGCTTGAGCCACTCACGGTCACGATCGGCTTTCCCGATGGTGGTTCCGAACTTGACGAGGATGCGCAGGAGGCGATCGGCAAGGTGCTCGCTTCTCCGCAGATCGATGAGGGCGGTGCAATCATCCTGCGCGGACACAGCGATGCGGGCGGCAACGATGCGGTGAATTTGCGTGTCAGTCGTCAGCGTGCAGAGCAGGTGCGCGACCAGTTGGTCGACGAAGGCGTCGAAGAGGACCGGATCGAGGTCATCGCCTTCGGTGAGCAGAACCCGGTAGAACCTAATGCCCTGCCTGATGGCACTGCGAATGAGGAGGGCCGGTCAGCTAACCGCCGTGTCGAACTCACCGTTGAAGTTGATGGGAATGAGGGCGAAACCGCTGGGCCGGATACGGACAACGAGGCCGAAGCCGAGTAGCATTCAGCGCTAGGCGGCCTTGGCGACCTCTTCGAGAACACGCTCGGCGTATTCCGGACGGCAGATCAACAAATCGGGCAGGTAGGGATCCGCGCGATTGTAGCGGATAGGCGAGCCGTCGATGCGCGAACAATGCAGGCCGTGGGCGAGCGCCACGGCCACCGGCGCGCAGCTGTCCCATTCGTACTGGCCGCCAGAATGCAAGTAGATTTCAGCCTCGCCGCGCACGACCGCCATCGCTTTGGCCCCGGCGCTACCCATCGCGACCAGCTCACCGCCTAGCACTTCGCATACCGCAAGCGCTTCTTTCGCAGGCCGTGTGCGGCTGACCAGAAATCGCGGTCTTTCCGCCGGGCCTGGTAGGGCAGCGGCCTGATCGGAGCTCAGCACCACGCCGCCGTCGAGGCCCGGCAAAGCCACCGCGCCGATCTTTGCCACGCCCTCAATCGCGAGCCCGACATGCACCGCCCAGTCGCCCCGGCCTTCGCCATATTCGCGCGTGCCGTCGACCGGATCGACAATCCACACGCGTTCGAGCGCGCAGCGTGCGGTGTCGTTCTTCTCTTCCTCCGACAGCAGCCCGTCATCCGGGCGCGCCTCGCGAATTGCGCGGCACAGAAACTCGTTTGCGACCGCATCCCCCGCTCCGCCCAGCGCCTTACCTTCGAACATGCCGCTGGCGCGAATGTCGAGGAGGATAGCTCCTGCGGCATGAGCCAGCCGCGCGGCCAGCTCAGCATCGGTCAGGTCGGCGCTCATTTAAGGGGGAGGATCCGGCTGATGATGTGCTCGGCGGCTTCCGCCGGGCTCATGTCGACGGTGTTCACGCGAATTTCAGGCGTCTCGGGCGGCTCATAGGGGCTGTCGATCCCGGTGAAGTTCTGCAACTCGCCCGCGCGCGCCTTCTTATACAGGCCCTTCACATCGCGCGCTTCCGCGACATCGAGCGGTGTGTCGACAAACACTTCGATGAACTCGCCTTCGGGCAGCATGTCGCGCACCATCCGCCGCTCGGCTCGGAACGGGCTGATAAACGCGGTAAGCACGATGAGCCCGGCATCGGCCATCAGCTTCGCGACCTCGCCAATGCGGCGAATATTCTCGATCCGATCGGTTTCGGTAAAGCCGAGATCGCGGTTGAGCCCGTGCCGGACATTGTCGCCATCGAGCAGGAAGGTGTGGCGGTTCATCAGGGCGAGCTGCTTTTCAACCTCGTTGGCGATGGTTGACTTGCCCGACCCCGAAAGCCCGGTGAACCACAGCACGCGAGGCACCTGGTTCTTCATTTCGGCGTGTTGTTCGCGCGTGGTGGTGGTCGGCTGCCAATGGACGTTTTGCGCGCGGCGCAGGCTGAACTCGATCATCCCGGCGGCCACGGTCGCGTTGGTGAACTTGTCGATCAGCACGAACCCGCCGAGCTCGCGGCTGCGCGCGTAGGGTTCGAAGGTGATGGGCCGATCGGTCGCGAACTCCGCCACCCCAATGGCGTTCAGCTCCAGTGTCTTTGCCGCGAGATGTTCGAGGCTGTTGATGTCGATTTCGTATTTAGGCGGCTGGACGGTCGCGGTGACGGTCTGCGTGCCAAGCTTCAGCCAGTATCCGCGGCCGGGCTTCAGCGCCTCTTCGTCCATCCACACGATCGTCGCGCAGAACTGGTCGGAGGCTTGCGGCGGATCGTCGGCTGCTGCGATTACGTCGCCGCGGCTGCAATCGACTTCGTCCGTGAGAGTAAGCGTGACCGATTGTCCGGCCACCGCTTCATCCAGATCGCCATCGAAGGTCGCAATGCGTTCGATCATGCTCGTGCGGCCTGCCGGCACGATACGTACTGCATCGCCGGGGCGCACCGTGCCGCTCGCGATCAGGCCGGAAAAGCCGCGAAAGTCGTGATTCGGGCGGTTGACCCATTGCACCGGCATCCGGAACGACCGGTCCTGCGCGGCGGTGCTGGCCAACTCGACCGTCTCGAGATGTTCGATCAGGGACAGACCGTTATACCAAGGCGTGTTCGGCGAAGGGGAGGCGGTGATATTGTCGCCCTTGAAGCCGGAGATCGGGATTGCGGTGAAGCGCTCGATCCCGGCTTCCTTCGCGAATGCTCCGTAATCATCAACGATCTGCCGAAACACCGCTTCGTCATACTCGGCCAGATCCATCTTGTTCACCGCCAGCACCACGTGCCGTATGCCGAGCAGGTGGACCAGATAGCTGTGGCGCCGCGTCTGTTGCAAAATCCCCTTGCGCGCGTCGACCAGAATGACGGCAAGGTCCGCAGTGGACGCGCCGGTCACCATGTTGCGCGTGTACTGCTCGTGCCCCGGCGTATCGGCGACAATGAACTTGCGCTTTGGGGTCGTGAAAAAGCGATAGGCGACGTCGATCGTGATGCCCTGTTCACGCTCGGCAGCGAGCCCGTCCACTAGCAGCGCGAAGTCGATCTCAGTCCCTTGCGTCCCGTGCTTGCGGCTGTCGCTTTCCAGCGCGGCGAGTTGATCTTCGAAGATCATCTTCGAATCGTAGAGCAATCGTCCGATCAATGTGGACTTGCCATCATCGACACTGCCGCAGGTGATGAAACGCAGCAGCCCCTTGTGCTGGTGCTGTTCGAGATAGGCGTCGATATCCTCGGCAACCAACGCGTCGGCGGTGAAAGAGGGAGCGGAAGATTGTTTGTTCATCAGAAGTAACCGGCCTGCTTCTTGTCTTCCATCGACGCAGACTGCCCCTTGTCGATCGCGCGGCCCTGGCGCTCCGAACCGGTGGCGAGCAGCATCTCTTGGATCACCCCACTCATGTCGGTCGCATCGCTCTGCGTCGCGCCGGTAAGTGGATAGCAGCCGAGCGTGCGGAACCGCACCGAACGGGTGACAGGCTCCTCGCCATCCTCCAGCCGAAAGCGCTCGTCATCGACCATCAGCAGCATTCCGTCGCGTTCGACCGTGGGGCGCGGCGCGGACAGGTAAAGCGAGACGATATCGATGTTTTCCAGCGCGATGTACTGCCAGATATCGAGCTCGGTCCAGTTCGAGATCGGGAAGACACGGATGCTCTCTCCATCGTCTTTCTTCGCGTTGTAGAGGTTCCACAATTCGGGCCGCTGGTTCTTGGGATCCCATCGATGCGAGGCGGTGCGGAAGCTGAAGACGCGCTCTTTCGCACGCGCCTTCTCCTCATCGCGCCGTCCACCGCCAAACGCCGCGTCGAAGCCATGCTCGGTAAGCGCACGCTTGAGCGGTTCGGTCAGCTGCGCTTCGCTATAGAGCGCGCTGCCGGTGTCGAAGGGATTGATGCCCTGCGCCTCGGCGTCTTCGTTCTGCGCGACGATCAGCTCCAGCCCGTATTCGCGCACGGTCTTGTCACGGTGGTCTAGCAACGCCTGAAAATCCCACCCGCTCGCGACATGCAGCATGGGGAAAGGCGGGGGCGCGGGATAGAACGCCTTGCGCGCCAGATGCAGCATGACCGAGCTGTCCTTGCCAACCGAATAGAGCATGACCGGGTTCTGCGCCTCGGCCACGACTTCGCGGAAGATATGGATGCTTTCGGCTTCGAGCCGTTCGAGATGGGTCAGGCTGCGCATGGCAGGCCCGTTAGTGCACGAGTACGGCGCCCGAAACAAAGTTTTGTTTGGGAATTCAGTAGTACTTAGAGGGGGCGAGTGCCCCCGCCCAAAGCGTGGGGTGGAGCGGGTAAGGGGAATCGAACCCCTCTAGCCAGCTTGGAAGGCTGGAGCATTACCACTATGCTATACCCGCCCGCTAAGGCACGATCCTTTGCCACTAACCCGCGCGCCCCGTCAAGAAAAGCCAGTCAGGAAAGGGCGTCCGGGAAAGGCGTTATGAAAAAGCTTCTCCGGTCGCGGTTCTCGCATCGGCCCTGTTCGAGCGAACCGATGCCCAGAAAGCGAGGCCGATCAGCACCGCACCGATCAGCCCGGTAATAACTTCCGGAATGTGCGCGAAGGTATTGATGTACATAATGCCGGAGAGCGCGAGGATCGCGTAGAATGCCCCGTGTTCGAGGAAGCGATATTCCGACATCGTGCCTTTGCGAACCAGAAAGATCGTCATCGAACGCACGAACATCGCCCCGATCCCAAGGCCGATAGCGATAATGATGAGATTGTTGGTGAGCGCAAACGCCCCGATTACCCCATCGAACGAAAAGCTCGCGTCGAGCACTTCGAGATAGAGAAATGCGCCAAACCCTGCCTTGGCGACGTCGCCAGTCGATGGCGTGGGCGGTTCCAGAATATGGTTGACGATCTCGACGACCAGGTAGGCGAGCAGCCCGCCGATTGCCGCGACGATGAAAGTCAGCGCATCCGTGTCAGACAGCATGGTCGAGGTTGCCCAGGTTGCGAGCAGCACGAGCCCGATCGAGATCGCCTCGATATCGGCGACTTTTGCGAGTGGACGTTCGATCGCGTCGATCCAGTTCACCTCCTTGTCCGAATCAAAGAAGAACTTGAGCCCGACCATTCCCAGGAACGCGCCGCCGAAGCCCATCAGACCAACATGCGCGTCGCTGACAATGCGTTGGTATTCGGTAGGTTTGCTGAGCGCCAAATCGATAGCGTCGATGGGGCCGATGCTGGCGGCGACCATCACGATGACGAGTGGGAAGACAATCCGCATCCCGAACACCGCAATAGCGATCCCCCAAGTGAGGAATCGCTGCTGCCAGACCGGGTCCATGTCTTTCAGGATCGACGCATTGACGGCAGCATTGTCGAAAGAGAGCGAGACTTCCAGCACGGCGAGAACCGCGCAGATCCACAGAATCGACAGCATGCCTTCGAGCGTGCCGTGGAGCGTCCATCCGTACCAGCCGCCCAGCGCGAGGCAGACTGCGGAAAACAGGAGCGAACCCCAGAAATGCTTGAGCATAAAAAGCTATTCCTCCGGGCGGACCACGCATTTCATCATCGCGCAATCGCCATATTGTCGATGAGCCGCGTGCCGCCGATCCGCGCCGCGACGAGAAGCCGCGCGGCCCCATTAGACAACGCATCGAGAGGCGCAAGCGATCCGGCATCGGCCAGAACGACGTAATCGACCTCGCCGAATCCCGCGCCCAGCAGCTCGTCTTCAAGCATGGCGAGGGTTGGCGCAACCTCCTGCCCATCTTCGATCCGCGCAATCGCTTCCCGCATGGCGCGAGGCAAAGTCGCGGCGGCTTCGCGGTCGGCGGGCGAGAGATAGCGATTTCGGCTCGACATCGCGAGCCTGTCCGCCTCGCGCACCGTCGGAACGCCAATGATCGCGTCAGGGTTCGGGTGTGTCAGGTCGAGATCGCGCGCCATCGTGCGAATTACCGCGAGCTGCTGATAGTCCTTCTCGCCAAAGAACGCCTGGGTTGGGCGAACCTGATTGAACAGCTTCGCAACCACAGTCGCCACACCGTCGAAGTGACCGGGCCGGGAGGCGCCGCACAGCCCCTCACTCACACCCGAAACCGAGATGCTGGTGGCGAACCGGTCCGGATACATGGTCGCGACATCGGGTGCCCACAACAGCGCACAACCTTCCGCGTCGAGCAGCGCGGCGTCGGCATCGAACGTGCGCGGATAGGCATCGAGATCCTCATTCGGCCCGAATTGCGTCGGATTGACGAAGATCGAGGCCACGACGTGATCGCAAACTTCCCGCGCGCGCCGCACGAGCGTCAGATGCCCTTCGTGCAGCGCACCCATCGTGGGCACCAGCCCGATGCTCGCGCCATCCTCGCGCAGTGCGGCAACGCTCGTTCTCAACACATCCAGATTGCGTACGGTTTGCACCGGTTTGTCCCCTGCGATAACGTCGCAGCCCAATTAGACGCTTGCTGTCCGCCTTCAAACGCTAATCGCGCGGGCGCAGATGACACGAGGAAATGCGCCCCAGATGACCGGTCAGACAATTACCAATTCCGGGGCGCACAGGATCGTCTTCGCCAATGAAAAGGGTGGCACCGGGAAATCGACCACCGCCGTTCATGTCGCGGTCGCGCTATCCTATCTCGGCGCGCGGGTGACGGCGCTCGATCTCGACCCGCGCCAGCGAACCACGCACCGCTACATGGAAAACCGGTTTCGCACGATGCAGCGCCGCGGACTCGAGCTGCCAACGCCTGCTTGCGAGGTGTTTGGTGGCGAAACCGGCGAAGACCTGCTCGCGGCGATCGACCGTCTTGAGGTGGACAGCGACTTTCTGGTGATCGACAATCCGGGCCGCGACGATCCGCTTGCACGCATAGCGGTCGAAAATGCCGATACGCTGGTGACGCCGATGAATGACAGCTTCGTCGATTTCGACCTGATCGGGCAGGTCGATCCGGAAAGCTTCAAGGTGCGCAAGCTGTCTTTCTTCGCCGAACTCATCTGGGAAGCGCGCGTGAAGCGCAGTCGCGCGACTATCGAGCAGCAGCGCCCGGAAATGGACTGGGTCGTGGTGCGCAATCGCACCGGCCATGTCGAGGCACGCAACCGCGTCCGTATCGAGCGCGCGCTCGCTGAAATGTCAAAGCGCGTGGGCTTTCGCGTGCTGCACGGCCTGTCCGAGCGGGTGATTTATCGCGAGCTCTTTCCCTCCGGCCTCACCCTGCTCGACAAGGGCCATCTGGGCGATCTGGGCACCAGTCACCTTGTTGCGCGGCAGGAATTGCGCAGCCTGCTCAGCGGTCTCAACCTGCCTGAGTTTGCGCGCGGTCCCTCCGCTCTCGAACCGGCCTGAGTGGCTGGATTGTCATGATAAAACTCGCCGTCATCCTGCTCGTAGCCATCGCGATCTTTCGCTGGGCGTTCGGGTTCTGGCCGTGGGAGCTGGCCAAGGGGCCGGATATCGGAGCACGGCGTCTGGCAGCGGCGCGGCGAACGCTGGGCGTGTCGGCGCGAGCGGATCGGACCGAAGTGCTCGCCGCACACCGCCTTGCCATCACCCGTGTCCATCCCGACCGGGGCGGCAGCGCGCAAAAGGTTCACGAAGTCGATGCGGCGCGCGACGTGTTGTTGGCTGACCTTGGCGAAGCGGTTCATCCGGCGGCATCGGACGGGGAGGTTTCACGAGACGACGATGCGTCGCACGACGAGCCAGAGGTTAAAGACTCGACATCGGACGCGGATCGGTAACATGAACCGCGCAATCGGTTCTTCATACCGTCGAATTCTGAAAGAAAGTCCTTGTAATGAAGCATGATTTCGACCCCACCGTGCTTCGCGAATACGACATTCGCGGGATCGTCGGCGAAACGCTGACCGCGGACGATGCGCGTGCGATCGGGCGCACGTTCGGTTCGCTGCTGAAGCGGACAGGCGGCGATACGGTCGCGGTTGGTTATGACGGGCGGGTCAGTTCCCCCGTGCTCGAACATGCTCTGGTCGAAGGGCTCACTGCGGCCGGTTGCGATGTCGTGCGCATCGGCATGAGTGCGACGCCGATGCTGTACTACGCCGAAGCCTCACGCGAAGAGGTGGAAGGCGGCATTCAGATAACCGGCAGCCACAATCCCCCCAATTACAATGGCTTCAAGATGGTATTTCAGGGGCGACCGTTCTTCGGCGCCAATATCCAGAAGCTCGGGAAACTGGCAGCAGCAGGGGATTGGACCGACGGTGCCGGCGCTGTCACCACGCTCGACATTCTGGGCGAGTATGTCGAGCGCCTGCTCGAAGGATTGGCCGGGATCGACGCCGACGCTCTCTCCGGCCTGCGCGTTGGCTGGGATGCTGGCAACGGTGCCGCCGGACCTGCTCTTGAGGCTCTCGCCGAGCGACTTCCCGGAGAGCACCATCTGCTTTTTACTGAAGTTGACGGACATTTTCCAAACCACCATCCCGACCCGACTGTTGAAGCCAACCTGGCGGATCTGCGCGCGCTCGTCGCGGACAAGAAGCTCGATTTCGGAGTGGCTTTCGATGGGGATGGCGACCGGATCGGCGCGATCGATGGCGAGGGCCGGGTAATCTGGGGCGACCAGTTACTGATGATCTATGCCGAAGATCTGCTCAAAACCCACGCGAATGCGACGATCATCGCCGATGTGAAGGCGAGCCGCGCGCTGTTCGATCATGTAGCGGCGCATGGCGGGAAGCCGCTGATGTGGAAAACGGGCCACTCGCTCATCAAGTCCAAAATGAAGGAAACAGGCGCGCCGCTGGCCGGGGAGATGAGTGGCCATGTGTTCTTCGCGGACACCTATTACGGCTTCGACGACGCGCTTTATGCAGGCGTGCGGCTGGTCGCGGCGGCGGCGCGGCTCGGAAAATCGGTGACCGAGCTGAAGAATGCGATGCCCGAAATGGTCAACACGCCGGAAATGCGCTTCCAGGTCGACGAGGCCCGCAAGTTTCCGGCGATCGACGAAATTTCGCAACGACTGGCGGACAATCCCGGCCCGGAGGTCGAGGAGGTCAACGCAACGGATGGCGTGCGAGTCAACACACGCGACGGATGGTGGCTGCTGCGCGCTTCGAACACGCAGGACGTGCTTGTCGCGCGCGCCGAAAGCGACAGCGAGGAAGGCCTTACCCGCCTGCTGGCGCAAATCGATGAACAGCTCGCGCTTTCAGGACTGGAACGCGGCGAAACCGTCGGGCATTGAAGCCCAACGCATTTCGGGAGAAGACCAATGATCAAACGCGCCATCCTTGTTACCACGGCAAGCCTTGCCTTGACGAGCGCTTCGCCCGCGCTGGCGGACGCTCATGTGGAACCCGATAGCGAAGGGATTTCAGCCGACGCCATGGATCAGGCGATGAGCATGATCGGTGACCTGTTCGAGGCCGAAGAGCTTACCGACGAACAGCTCGCCCGATTACCCGCCGCCACGACGGTGGTTTCCACCATGCTGCCCGAAGGGTTCTATAGCGAGCTGATGGCCGACATGATGGATTCGATCATGGGGCCGATGATGGGCATGATGTCCGGCGAACTTGCCGCGACGGGAGTGCTTGCCTCGCGCCTCTCCGCCGATGAGGCGGCGCTGCAGGAGCTTTCGGCGGAACAAAAGATCGAACTGGCGAGCATTCTCGATCCCGCATTCGGCGATCGCGGCGTGGTCATGGAAACCCTGATGGGCGACATCATGACGCAGGCTGCCATCCAGATCGAGCCGGTCTATCGCGAAGGCATGAGCCGCGCTTACGCCGTTCGTTTCAACGAAGCGCAGCTTGCCGATATCGCGGAGTTTTTCGAGACACCGACCGGCGCGATCTATGCGACCGAGAACATGAAGCTGATGGCCGATCCGCAGGTCATGTCCGCCAGCATGCAGGCGCTGCCCGCGATGATGAGCCAATTCGGTGATATGGAAGCGCGGATGGAAGAAGCATTCGCCGATCTGCCAGCGGAAAAGACCTATGCCGAGCTGACACAGGCCGAGCGTGAGCGGGTAAGCGCGCTGACCGGCATCGCTGTATCCGAGCTTGAGGCGGCCGTGCTTCCCCCGCGCGATGACGATATGGCGGGTGACAGCTTCATCGACGAAGGGCCGGATTATGGAGGCGCGACGGCCGAGGAGGCAGTTGTCGAAGAGACAATGTGAGACGGCAAGGCAGCGTGTTGGCTTTTGGCTGACAAGCGCCGCTTTGCCCTGTCCACTCGCTGGAAGGGGATAATAGTCCCGCGCGCTGCGTTGCCCGCTATATGAACGCCCCTTTCGATCCCGAGGCGACGGCGGATGTGCCTGTCGAGATCCGCGCATGGTTCGACGCGCGCGGGTGGCGCATCCGGCGGCACCAGCTCGAAATGCTGGCAAAGGCGCGCGAGGAGCGCGATGCGCTGCTGGTCGCCGATACCGGGGCGGGCAAGACGCTGGCGGGTTTCCTGCCGACCCTGTGCGATTTCGCGCCATCGATGCTGGGCGACACGCCGCCGCCAGAGGGGCTGCACACGCTCTACGTCTCGCCGCTCAAGGCGCTGGCGCACGATGTCCGCCGCAATCTGCTGGCCCCGATCGAGGAGATGGGCCTGCCGCTCAAGGTCGAGGCCCGAAGCGGCGATACGCCCTCCGACCGCAAAAAGCGCCAGCGCGAAAAGCCGCCGCATGTTCTGCTGACAACGCCCGAATCGCTGTCCTTGTTGCTGTCCTATCCTGAAAGCCTCGCTCTGTTCGCCAGCCTGAAGCGGGTGGTGATCGACGAGATCCATGCCTTCGCCACCGGTAAGCGCGGCGACTTGCTGGCGCTGGCCCTCACCCGCCTTTCCGCCTGCGCGCCCGATATGCAGCGTGTCGCCCTGTCAGCGACCCTTGCCGATCCGCGGGCGTTTCAGGAATGGCTCGCCCCGCAACCGCCCGAGGCCGAAGGCGAGATCCATGCCGCTGACCTGGTGCTGGGCGAGGAGGGCGCCGACCCCGATGTCGAGATCCTGCTGCCTGAAGAGGCGCGCGTGCCGTGGGGAGGGCACGCGGCAACCTGGGCGATCCCGCAATTATACGAGGAGGTTCAGCGCAATCGCACGACGCTGATCTTCACAAACACGCGCTTCCTCGCTGAATACATCTTCCAGCATCTGTGGGAGGTGAACGAGGACAATCTGCCGATCGGCGTCCACCACGGCTCGCTCAGTGTCGAAGCGCGGCGCAAGGTTGAGGGCGCGATGGCTCGCGGCGAATTGCGCGCGCTGGTCGCGACCGCCAGCCTCGATCTCGGTGTCGACTGGGGCGATATCGACTGCGTCGTGCAGATGGGCGCGCCCAAAGGCTCCTCCCGGCTGCTTCAGCGTGTCGGACGCGCCAATCACCGGCTCGATGAACCGAGCCGCGCGCTGCTCGTGCCCGGTAACCGCTTTGAATTTCTCGAAGCGACCGCAGCGAAGGAGGCGGTGGACGAAGGCAAGCGCGATGGCGAGGTATTCAATCCTGGAATGCTCGACGTGCTGGCTCAGCACATCATGGCCTGCGCCTGCGCCGCGCCCTTTCACGAAGACGCGTTGCTGGCCGAAATCCGCACGTCGCTATCCTACGCCTGGGTCGATCACGAAGTGTTCCAGCGCGTATTGAGCTTTGTCGAGAATGGCGGCTATGCGCTGCGCGCCTACGACAAGTTCAAACGCATCGTTCGCGGCAAGGACGGGACATGGCGGCTCGCCCATCCGCAGCAGGCGGCGCGTCACCGGATCAATGCGGGCATCATCATCGATGGCGAATTCCTGACTGTACGCTTTGCAGCGGGTGGAGGGCGTCCGGGGCGTGCGCTCGGCAAGGTAGAGGAGCGGTTCGCCGCGCAGCTATCGCCGGGCGACACGTTCGCATTCGCCGGAACCAGCCTGGAGGTGGTGAAGATGCAGGATATGGACGTGATCGTGCGTGCGTCGACCAAGGCGGCGATGATCCCCTCCTATGGCGGCGCGCGGATGCCGTTGACCACGCATCTGGCCGACCGCGTGCGCGAAATGCTGGTCGATCGGGCGGGCTGGGCGCGCTTTCCCGACGATGTGCGCGAATGGCTCGAAGTGCAGGACTATCGCAGCCGCCTGCCCGGCCCGGGCGATGTGCTGGTCGAAAGCTTCCCCCACCAGAAGCGCCATTACGCTGTATTTTACACCTTTATCGGCTGGAACGCGAACCAGTCGCTGGGCATGCTGGTGACCAAGCGCATGGAGGATCGCGGGCTCCAGCCGCTCGGCTTCAACGCCAACGATTACTGCCTTGCCGTGTGGTCGCTGAAGCCGGTCGATAATCCCGGACCCTTGCTGTCTCCCGACATTCTGTCCGATGAATTCGTCGAATGGGTGCAAAGCTCGCACCTGCTGCGCCGCGCGTTTCGCGAAGTCGCGGTGATCGGAGGGCTGGTCGAGCGCCAGCAGCCGGGCAAGCGCAAGACCGGCAAGCAGGTCACCTTCTCGACCGACCTCATCTACGATGTGCTGCGCAAGTACGAGCCCGATCACGTTCTACTGGAAGCCGCATGGGCCGATGCGCGCACGCGGATGACCGATATCGGGCGGCTTTCCGAGCTGCTCGACCGCGCGCAGGAAGAGCTGATCCATGTCGAGCTTGAACGCGTCAGCCCGCTTGCCGTCCCGATCATGGTCCTGATCGGCCGTGAGAACACGCCTTCGGGCGCAGCGGATGATGAGTTGTTACTTGAAGCCGAGGGACTGGCGGGCGAGGCGATGCGGATCGATGCCAGCGACGGGCCGGAGGTTTTGGAGGGGGAGTAAGGCGTTTTTACAGCCTCATCCCGCGCAATCAGTTGAAGGTTTTGTGCCGCTCGTTCCCGATAAAGGCGAACTTGCGTGCGCCCGCCTCTTTGATGAGAACGATCGTGCGTGCTGCCGTGTCATAGCTTGTGAGCGCGGCCGGCTCGAAGCGAAGTAGCGGTTCGTCCTCGCGCCCGCTTGCCGCAGCGACCTGCAGCGACAGATCCTCGCGCGACACCGGCGTCCCGTTCCAGAACAGGTGATCGGCGTTGTCGATCGAGACTGTGTTTTGCGCCGCGATCGGCAGTGGCGTGATCGGCGGTTTACCGGGAAGGTCGACGCTGGTCTGGTGGACGGGCATTGGCACGGCGAGAATGACCATGACGAGCAGGACCAGCAGCACGTCGATGAATGGCGTCACGTTCATGCCGCCCATCGGGCGAGAGCTGCGCGGGGCGTAGGCGTTGGAGCGAAGGACGGCTTTGGGCATCGAAGTCTCCTCATGGCAGGCGCGCGGCGCCGTGCAAGAGACTGTATAGCATGACCTAAAAGTTGCCTAACGCGTACCGGTATCGGTTCTGAAACCCTCTACTGTTCGCACGGCGCGCCATGACCAAAGAAAAGAGAGGGCGCCGCGGTCTCCCGCAGCGCCCTCTTTTTCTTGTAGCAATGGTCGCCGCTTAAGAGGCGCCCGGACCGCCTGCTGCAAATTCGCGGTACTTCTCGTTGCCGACGAAGCCGAACTTGGTGACGCCAGAGCCCTTGATGATCTGCAGCACCTTTGCCGACAGATCATAGCTCGCCAGCGCTTCGGGCTCGAATTGCAGCTCGGGCTCGACAGCGTAGGTTGTCGTTTCCTGCAAGGTCGTCACCAACTGCCCCTGCGTGATGGGTTCGCCATTCCACAGGATCTGGTCGTTGGAGGCGAGGACCAGCTTGTTCTTGATCGGATCGATCTCGATGTCGGTTGGTGGCGGCTCGCCCTGCGGAAGGTCGATATTGACCGAATGCGTGGCCACCGGAATGGTGATGATGAACATGATCAGCAGCACGAGCAGGACGTCGATCAGCGGCGTCATGTTCATGTCGAGCATCGGTTGGCCGTCGAGCTGGCCTCCGGACATACCCATATCAGTTACTCCTATTCAAATGACGGCTCAGACGCCCGGTTCGACGGGGTTCGAGATGAAGCCAACCGTGGGATAGCCGGCACGCTGGACGTTGTAGATCGTGCCCGCGACGCAGCGCCACGGCGCGTTCACGTCGCCGCGAATGTGGACCTGCGGGATCAGTTCGGGATCCTCCATGATCGCTTCGGCACCGCCAGCGCGCTGCACGATCGCATCCAGCCGATTGAAGGCCTGGTCGAACAATTGCTCGGAAGAAACTGGCGCGATGTTGTTCCAGTAGACCCGGCAATCACCGTTGCGCGCGGCACCCTCAAAGCCGGGCTCGCCCGCGCTGCGACCGGCGGCATCGGTGGTGCTGACAGTGAGCTGCAGGTTCTCGACCTTGTTCTTGGATTCGATCGATTCAAACACCGGAATCTCCAGCTTCTCGATCGTCTGGATCGCCACCGGAACCGCGATGAGGAAGATGATCAGGAGCACCAGCATCACGTCCACCAGCGGAGTGGTGTTGATGTCGGACATCGGGGTGTCCCCGCCTCCCATCGAAATCGCCATTGTGAATTCCTTGCTATTCTAACGCGCGGCTCTGACGCCGCCGGACCTTTTTTGGCCCAGAACCTTTGCCCCGATACCGGGCGCGTCGTGCGCCAGGCAATTCGAGGCCGCGGTGGCGGGGGGCAGTTTGGCGCGCCCCGCCGACCGCATGCGATCAGGTCTTCTTCATCGAAGCCGTGGCGCCGCCAGCGGTGCCGGCCGGCTTGGTGGTCGGACGTGCGGCGGGCTTCGCGGTGCCCTTCGCTGCCGGGGCCGTGTTCACGCTCGGCTTAACTGCGCCATCGGAGCTGATGTAGGCGAGAATGTCGGTCGAGAAGCTGCCGAGCAGCTCGGCGATCCGGCGATTGCGGCTTTGCAGGTAGTTGAACGCCAGCACTGCAGGAACCGCGACGAGCAGGCCGATGGCGGTCATGATCAGCGCTTCACCGACAGGGCCTGCGACCTTGTCGATCGAGGCCGACCCTTCGATGCCGATGTTGATGAGCGCGCGGTAAATCCCGATCACCGTGCCCAGCAGACCGATGAACGGCGCGGTGGCCCCCACCGATGCGAGGAACGACAGACCGCCCGAGAGCGCGTAGTTGATCGAATCTTCCGACCGCTGGAGCGAACCATGCATGTAATCATGCGCTTCCATCTGGTCGGTCATCTTGCCGTGCTTTTCCTGCGCGACGATCGCATCGTCGGCGATCTGGCGCCAGGCGCTGTTCTTTTCCAGCTTGGTCGCGCCTTCCTTGAGCGACTGGGCGCGCCAGAACTGGTTGCGAACGCCCTTGTACTGGTTGAGCACCTTGCGCTGTTCGAACCACTTCGTGAACAGGATGTAGAACGATCCGACCGACATGATGACGAGAACGGCCAGGATCGACCAGGCGACGGGGCCGCCTTCTTCCATGGCCTTCCAGAAACCGAAGGCGTTTTCGGGTGCTTCGCCCGGTGCTGCAGCGATAAGATAGTAAAGGTTCATTGCGAGTGGTCCTTTTGGAAAAATTGCCCGAAGATCGCAGATCGCAAGCGCGACCCGGACCATACGAAATCCATCAATTCAAACGATAGGTAATCCTGGTTGAGTACGATCCCGTCGTCGGGTTGCCCGCATCGTTTAGTGCAGGGTTGAACCGCGCATAGCGCTCCATCCCCCGGCAGGCAGCCTGATCGAGTACGCTTGACCCACTCGATCCCGTGACCGAGCAATTTGTCGCGCGCCCTTCAGGGGTGACGGTAACGCGAACACCAACTGTTCCCTCGACTTCTTCGCGCAGTGCGCGCGAGGGATAGTTTTCCTGGATCCGACGCGCCCAGCGGGCTTCGCCGCGCGTGCTTGCACCACGTGCCTGCGAAGGCGGGGGCGGGGGCGGAGCGGGCGGGGCCACCGGAGCGGGCGGTGGAATGACCAGCGCAGGCGGCGCAGGCGGCGGAATACGGTCCGTCGTCTGGATCGGCGGCGGCGGTGCGATCTGGATTGGAGCGGGCGGCGCGACCGGCGGTGGCGGAGCCACTTCCTGCGGCTCCTGCGGGGGCGGCGGTTCTTCCGGCTCCTCCGGCGGAGGCGGCTCGTCCTCGATGTCGACAACGGTCATGCGCTCGGCCACTTCCTTCACGGCCGAAATGGCCAGGCCGGAAATGAGCAGATACCCGATAACCACGTGGATCACCGCCACGATGATGATGGAAACAACCTTGTTTCCACTCATTTGTTGGTCAGCGTAGGCCATCCAGTCGTTTTCTCTCCATCTCAACGCCGGGCGCCACCCGGCACGATATCTGGCTGGGGCCTGCACTCGAACCAGATCCGATTACTCGACGGATCCGAGCCAGCCCCGGGATGCAAACCCCCGGTATCCGAAAACTTCCGGATCCAAGAGGCTTTTTTGTGAGGCGGTGCCTGTTAACTTGTCAGGCGCCCACCCGCAAAACCTTGCGTCCGGCAGAACGGGCTTTCCCGCCCTGATTCCCCAGAGCATGGAGCACGTCCCGGTTCGCAACAATCGCGTTCCCCGATTTCGTCACGAACTTCTTGCGCTTTAACGGTCAACCCTTGGGCAATCAAACGCTTTATCGGTTCACCTGCGATTCAAGAACGGACGCGCGAACCATGATACAGCTGTGAAAGGCCGGAGGCCGGCGGACCGGGGCACGACAAGGAAAGTTGCAAAATGCGTAACCTTAACGAAATTTTAATAAAGAGTTTCAGGCCTGTAGCGGCGTGCCTGCTCGCCTCGGTGGCGCTTGCGGGTTGTGTCGGAATGGCCGCGGCGCAAGACCCTGTCCCGGATCGGGGCAGCGCTGAAATGGTGGCGACCTATGCCGATCTCGTGACGCTTGCAGAACGTGCCGACCTCGTCATTCGCGCACGGATCAACGACCAGATCGCGTTGCCGCCGGAGCGCGCGCCCGACGTGGCGCCCGGATTCGCACGCCTCTATATCGAGGCGGAAACGCTGGGCCTTATCGCCGGATCGGTACCGGTGGGTGAGGATCTGACCTATCTGCTCGACGTGCCGCTCGATCAACGCGGGAAGGTGCCAAAGCTCAAGGATAGCGAAGTGCTGCTGTTCGCGCGGGCCGTACCGGGCCAGCGCGGGGCGATCCAGCTCGTCGGCCCCGCCGCACAGATGAGCCATTCGCCCGCGCTCGAGGCGCGGCTGCGCCCGATCCTGACCGAACTGGTCGGACCCCACGTGCCGCCTGCCGTGACCGGGATCAAGGATGCGCTGGCAGTACCCGGCACACTGACGGGCGAATCGGAAACGCAGATATTTCTTCAGACCACGGACGGCTCACCGGTATCGCTCACGGTGCTTCGGCGCCCGGGGCAGGAGCCGACATGGGGCGTGTCCTGGGGCGAGATCGTCGATTCGAGCGCGCGTCCGCCGGAGAACGAGACGGTGCGCTGGTATCGCCTCGCCTGCTCATTGCCGTCGGCCCTGCCCTCCAACGCCAATCTCGCCCGCGATCCCGCCGCGCGAAGGCTTGCCGAGACCGATTATGCGCTGGTGATGCAGGCGCTTGGTGACTGCGAGCGCGCGCTGACGCAGGTAAGCTGAACCGCTCGCCAAGCTGCGCTTGACGCGGCGCGCCTGCATCCGCACCGGCGAGCTGGCTCGAACCGAGCGAACCCAAAATTCGAAAGGCGTTTTCATTGGTTGCTGATCTCTCTTCCGCCCCGCTGCGGATCGCAATTGCCGGGCTCGGCACGGTCGGCGTCGGCGTGATGCAGCTGCTCGCGACAAATCGCGATCTCATCACCGCGCGCGCTGGTCGCGGGATCGAGGTGATCGCGGTGAGCGCCCGCGAGCGGCACAAGGATCGCGGCGTCGATATCTCCGCGCTCGGGTGGGAAGACGACATGACCGCGCTCGCCGCGCATGACGGGGTCGATGTGGTGGTAGAACTGGTCGGCGGATCGGACGGGCCTGCGCTCGCCCTTTCACGCGCGGCGCTGGATGGGGGCAAGGGGCTTGTCACCGCGAACAAGGCGATGATCGCGCATCACGGCCTCGCGCTCGCCGAACTGGCCGAGAGTCGCGCCGCGCCCCTGCGCTTCGAAGCTGCGGTCGCTGGCGGTATTCCGGTGGTGAAGGGTCTGCGCGAAGGGACCAGCGCCAACCAGCTCGCCAAGGTTTACGGCATCCTCAACGGCACGTGCAATTACATCCTGTCCGAGATGGAAGCGACCGGCGCGGATTTCGATGTCGTTCTCGCTGAAGCACAAAGACTAGGATATGCCGAGGCCGATCCCGCTTTCGACATCGAAGGCGTGGATGCGGCGCACAAGCTTGCGATCCTGTCCGCCATCGGGTTCGGCGCGCGGGTCGATTTCGATGCGGTGCACGTCACCGGCATCACCCAGGTCCGCGCCGCCGATATCGCGCAGGCCGATGCGCTGGGCTTCGTCATTCGCCTGATCGCGGAGGCCGATGTGCAGGAGGACGGCGACGCGCGCTCCCTGCTTCAACGCGTGCGCCCGTGCCTCGTGGCGCGCGACCATCCGCTCGCATCAGTCGACGGTGCGACCAATGCGGTGGTGGCGGAAGGCAATTTCTCTGGCCGCCTGCTGTTTCAGGGCGCGGGCGCGGGCGACGGGCCGACCGCGAGTGCGGTGGTCGCCGACCTGATCGATATTGCGCGCAGCTTCGATTCGCCGCGCGAAGTGGGCGCGCCGTTCTCCATCCCCGTGGCCCAACTGGCCGACCTGTCGCCTGCCGAGCCGGGCCACCGGACCGAACGCACCTATCTGCGCTTCACGGTGCGTGACCGCCCCGGAGTGCTGGCCGAGATCACCGCCGCGATGCGCGATGCGGACGTGTCGATCGAAAGCCTGATCCAGCGTGGCCGCAATCGCGATGGCGGCGAAGTGCTGGTCGCGATCGTCACTCATGAAGGCGCGGAGGCAAACGTTCGCCGCGCACTGGATCTGCTCGATGGATCGGAGAGCCTGACCGGCGAGCCGCTGGTGCTGCCGATCCTGGCGTAGGCCTGGCGACGCGCTATTCCTCCGGTACGGGCGGCGCATCCAGCCCCAGCGCACGGCGGCGTCTCGCGATCTCTTCAGGTGTCGGTTCGTCCGATTCGCCGGTCGGTGGAAGCCCGCGCGCGATCCGGTCTGCGTCCGATCCTTCGGGCGCTTCGGGCAGGGCTTCGACATCGATCATCAGCGCCGGATCGTCCGGGCACGGCGGCAGGAAGCACATGCCCGAGACGGTCGCAGGACCGCGAAAAATGCCCGCGCCCGCGACATCGACAGGCTGTTGCCCCTGCGTGCGAGCGGCGTAGTCGCGCTCCCAAGCCTCGCGGTTCCACGATCCGTCCGTCGCCTCACCGCGCCGACGGCACACCACAATCTCGCCCCTCACACGGGCCGCGTCATTCTCTTCCTCGCAGTCCTCTTCGAGCAGCCGGTCCGATTCGTCGCGCGGGACGGTGACTGTCAGATCGATGATTTCACGCGGGGGAGGGGGTGCTTCGGCCTCGGCATTTTCGGTGTCTTCCGCCGCGTCTTGCGCGATGGCGGGGGGAGCGGTCAGGATGACAAGCCCGCCAATTACGGCGCAGCGCAGGCCCCATAACGCGCAATGGCTTCGCGAGACGTCGGCATTGCTCGACAAGCCCGTCTCCTCGTGTCTAAGCGCGGGAGCAACAGCCAAGCGGCAGAAGGACTGAATTTGCGATGAACACGACCCACGAAACCCCGGAAGACACAGACGTGCTGGCCCACAAGGAACCCGGCGATGACAACGCGATCGAGCGTGTGCTGGTGCTTGAAATGGTGCGCGTTGTGGAAGCCGCCGCCGTCGCCGCTGCGCAGCTGGTCGGGCGCGGTGACGAGAAGGCCGCCGACGCCGCAGCAGTGGCAGCCATGCGCCGCGCGTTCGACAGCCTCTACATCGACGGCACCGTGGTGATCGGCGAAGGCGAACGCGACGAGGCGCCCATGCTTTATATCGGAGAGAAGGTCGGCATTGGCAAAGGCCCCAAGATCGACATCGCGCTCGACCCGCTCGAAGGCACCACCATCACCGCCAAGGCAGGACCGAATGCGCTCGCCGTGCTGGCGGCGGCGGAGGAAGGCTGCCTGCTCAACGCACCCGACGTCTACATGGACAAGCTCGCGGTAGGCCCCGGCTATCCCGAGGGTGTGATCGATCTGGCCAAGTCCCCGTCCGACAATGTGCGCGCCGTAGCTGCGGCCAAGGGCGTGGAGCCGGGCCGTATCAACGTCTGCGTCCTCGACCGCCCGCGCCATGCGGAGCTCATTGCCGAGCTGCGCGAGCTGGGCTGCGGGGTCGTCCTCATCGGTGATGGCGATGTCGCGGGCGTGATCGCGGTGACCGATGAGGACACGACGATCGACATGTATATGGGCCAGGGCGGCGCGCCTGAAGGGGTGCTGGCGGCAGCGGCCCTGCGCTGTGTCGGAGGCCAGTTCAACGCCCGCCTCGTTTTCCGCAACGAGGACGAAAAGGCGCGCGCGAAGAAGTGGGGCATCACCGATCTGAACCGCATCTACAAGCTGGAAGACCTTGCGAAAGGCGACTGTATCTTCGCCGCCACCGGCGTGACCGACGGCTCGCTGCTCGAAGGCGTAAAGCGGCGAAGGAAACCCACCGGCGAAACGATCATGACAACCCAAAGCGTCGTAATGCGCGCGTCGTCGGGAACGGTGCGGTGGGTAAAAGGTGAGCACCGGGTCGATTGAGAGGTGTGAGAGGGTGGCGCTTCATCAAGCGCGACGGTCCTCGCACCCGCGAAAAGATACGTGCGGTGGGTGAAAGGCGAGCACCGGGTCGATTGAGAAGTGGGAGAGGATGGCGGTATTATGGCTGAGTGGTCTAAATCTACGGCGAGCACATTTGAACCAACCATCTTCAAGCCTAATGGAAAGACGCCGCGCTTGATGACGCGAGAGTTCGTGGCCGAGGCGGAGAGGCTAGTCGCTGAGATCGATAAGATTGAGGAACGACATAAAGACGAGATTCGCGACTACCTTGAGCACAATCCTCAAAATGTCGACGGCCTCGAACCGGCTACTTGGCGCAACCGGTTCGTAGTGGACATGATCGTCCAATTAGGAAAGCCCGAGCGGTTCGATTACGAATTCGACGAAATCTCCGAAAAATATCGAGCACTTGCGAAGAGTGACCAGACTTTTGATTTTACTAATTTTTTTATCGAGATGGGTCCGTATTGTAGCGTAACCCCACTCTACAAAACAATCTGGTCTGCACAGGGCTGGCTGGACACTGTGTACCTTGAGCGATTCGGCGCACGAGAACGTGCTGAGTTTGACGTGGCTCTCATGCCCCTCCTTAGGCAGGATGCAGCCCTACTCAGATTATACGCTGAGATTTGGGACAAGCTCGGCGAAGATCAGTTCTTGCAAATTGTCGGAGCGGGCGATCCGGACCAGATAGTCAGATAGGCATAACCGTCAGCCCTTTTTCGAAAACTATCGCGCCTGTGCCGCAATTGTATCATGCCTTGGTCGAGCAATCCTCTGAACTAAGACAGTCTCCACAGCAGACTTCGCACCGGCCAGATCATGTGCCGATTGCATCCTCAGCATCGTTTTCGCCGACACGCCAAACGCCTTCTCGAACCGGATCGCCATTTCGGGAGAGAGGGCGGCTTTACCATTCAGCAGATTGCTCAACGCAACCCGCGTCACGCCCAGATGTCCGGCTGCCTCGCTTAGCGTCAAACCTCAAGGCTCGACGAAATTGCGCCGCAGCCATGGGCCGGGATGGAGCGCGAAGCTGTCGTGAAGCTTAATGGCCATCAGTGTTAATCCTCCAGATCGAGGTTTCCGATGGTCGAGTCGTCCCCTTTTTCGAATGTCAGTCGTCGGTTTCGCGTGACGGTCATCGGCACGTCAACCTGCCTAAAATTTTCCCTCTTCCGGTGCATCCCATGACACTCGGCTAACCGGTGCACACACTATTCGCGCGGGGAATTCGCTTCGATGAAGAGGACGTATTCATCGTCCAGTCGACCAACTTTCCAGCGAACGACAACCTTATGGAACTGCTGATCTGAGTCGATGCGCTCAAACGCGCTTCCACCCGGATGATCCAACAGCTACGCCTCTTGATGTAACCGAAACCGAAATGTCGTTTGCCCGCCTGCTGATTCCGCCGACATTTCGCCGCCATGCGCCCTGGCTATCTCGGCACAGATGAAAAGGCCCAGCCCCAACCCCTCTTGCGAAGGTCGCGTCTGCTCCCTGACGAAAGGTTCGAACAAGCGGGCAATGACCTCGTCAGACATCGACTTGCCTCGATTGCTGACCGCGATGGTCAATCCCTCCTCGTCCGTGAACGCTTGCAGCTCGATCGGTTCACCGGGGATTCCATGAGTGACCGCGTTTGCCACGAGGTTTGAACAAAGCTGGCAAATCCGACCGATATCGCACCGTATGTCGCGCGTTATCCGGATGTCCGAGACAATTGGCACCTCCGGATGGGCCAGGCGAATCTCTTCGACAGTCGCCTCGATCGCACCGGGCAGGTCGGCTCCGCTGGAGAGGTCGAGCGAAATCCCGCTTCCCAACCTTGCGCGGGCAAAATCCAGCAGATCATCGATCAGGCCGGACATGCGCCGAGCGGTCTGATTGCTGGATTCGATGACCGCCTGACCGCGATCGCTCAAGTTTGTCTCTCTACCGAGCAGCGCGAAACCTGCCTGCAAGGCGGCGAGGGGATTGCGCAAATCGTGACCGAGAACTGCTATGAACTGCTCGCGCAGCTTGGCCTCTTCTTCCTTGTTTCGCAACGCAGTTTGATTTTCGACAGCCGAAGTGATGTCGCGGGCGCTGCAGTAGAACTTGCCGCCTTCGGGTACGCAGTTCCATGATAGCCATCGAAACGAGCCATCCTTGTGGCGATAGCGATTGCGGAACTGAAGGATGGGGTTGCCTTGCTTGATGGCGACAAAGGCTTCCTCCGTTCGCGGGATGTCGTCCTTATGAACGAAATCGAAAAACTGCCGACTCTCAATCTCTTCGGCAGTGTATCCGAGGGTCTTGGCCCAGGCCGGATTGGTCGACTCAAACAATCCGTTGGAATTCAGAATGCCAAGCAGGTCCGGCGTTACCCGCCAGGTCAGGCCATATCTTTCTGTAGTGTCTGTCGACATGAACCCGATTCGCCAATTCCTGGCCGTAGTTAGCCGTGCTCCAGCAATGTTCCTAGTGCAGCCGCCCCCGCCTGAATGCTCCCAAGTATCGAAGTGCAAACGTATCGACCGCAGGAAAGCTGGCGATGCTCCTTCCAGTTTCGCATAACCCATCCACCCTGCGTTGCATTTCCATGACGCTCGGCTAACCGGGGCGCGGACCAATCGCGCGGGGGATTCGCATCCATGAAAATCATGTCCGGCAATTCGAACCTGCCGCTCGCCCGGGCGATCGCCGCCTATCTCGAAATGCCACTGACCGATGCGAGCGTGCGGCGCTTTGCCGATGAGGAAGTGTTCGTCGAGATCCACGAGAACGTGCGCGGCGAGGACGTGTTCATAGTCCAGCCGACCAGCTTTCCGGCGAACGACAATCTTATGGAATTGCTGATCTGCATCGATGCGCTGAAGCGGGCTTCGGCCAAGCGGATCACGGCGGTGGTCCCGTACTTCGGCTATGCCCGGCAGGATCGAAAGCCAGGTCCGCGAACGCCGATCTCAGCCAAGCTGGTAGCGAACATCATCACGCATTCCGGGGCCGACCGGGTGCTGGCAGTGGACCTCCATGCTGGCCAAATCCAGGGCTTCTTCGATATCCCGACCGACAATCTCTATGCCGCGCCCGTCATGGCGGCCGACATTCAGGCGCGCTACGGCGATCAGGATCTGATGGTCGTCTCCCCCGATGTGGGCGGCGTGGTGCGCGCGCGGGCGCTCGCAAAGCGGCTCGACAACGCCCCGCTGGCCATTGTCGACAAGCGGCGCGACCGGCCGGGCGAATCAGAAGTGATGAACATCATCGGCGATGTCGAGGGGCGGCACTGCGTGCTGATCGACGATATCATCGATTCGGGTGGTACGTTGTGCAACGCTGCCGATGCGCTGCTCGAAAATGGAGCGAAGTCGGTTGCGGCCTATATCACCCACGGCGTGCTGTCGGGCGGAGCGGTGGCGCGGATCGATGGGTCGCAGCTTAAAGAACTGGTCATCACCGATTCGATCCTGCCGACCGAAGCAACGCACAATTCCGACCGCATCCGCATCCTCACCATCGCCCCGCTTCTTGGCGAAGCGATGCGTCGTATCGCGGATGAGAGCAGTGTAAGTTCGCTATTCGACTGATAATGCTCCGGTGTTTCCGGTCAGTATCGTAGTAGCTGGGGCACCGCTGCTTGGGTTTGCGGCTGAACGCCTAGAAGGCAGCGATACGTCCGCTGTTATTCGATCCGTGCTTTTTGTAATTTTCTTATTGCCTCTACTATCTTTTGTCCGGCAAGTGGCATTCTCTCTAATTGGCCGCGAGTACCGGTATATTTGGATGCTTGATGCTACTCTCAAACATCGCGAGGAGCTTGCCGATTTCTCAATCCAGTTTCCCGATGTGCCGGATCCGGATCAACCTTCGAAAAAACCATGCGTGACATAGCATTTTGTACGTCGATCAATTCGAAATTGAACGACGAGAGATCCGAAAATCTCTACTGGGCGAATGCGAACTCTTTCGCATTTGTGCTATCGGCCCTCCTAATCGCATGCTTCACAACCATCATTCAGGTGATTGCGGAACACGTCTGAAAAAGATTCCAGCCCACCACCTCCGCCACCTGCAGGGGGCGTGAAAGACCGGGCGAGCACCACGAAGTCGAAAGAGAAATAACCCTTCTTTGACCCCGATGAAATCCGTGCTCACCTGATCGACGCGGCCCGAGCGCGCGAGCCGCTGACCTATTCGCAGCTGCTCGGCCTCCTTGGCCACCGCTTCACTCGCCCGCTGATGCGCCAGCTTTGCAAGGTGCTGGACCGGATCGACGAGGACGCGCGCGCCGCGGGGCAGCCGGGCCTTGCCGTATTGGTGGTGCGCCAGTCGGACGGGCTCCCCGGACATGGCTGGTTCGTGACGCGTTCCCAGGCAAGAGCGCACGAGTCGGATTGGCCGGATAACTGGGAGGGAGAGGCGGCGCGCCGCTATGTCGTGAAGGCGCAGGACGAGGCCTTTGCCTATTGGTCCGCCGCGGTCTAGCGCCCCTCCCAAGGGCGCTTTTCACCCGGGAGCAAGCGGTCGAGTTCTTCCAGCCGCCGCGCCGATCGCGCTTCGAGAATGATCGTCATCAACATGTGTGAACGCTGGCGGAAGGTATTGGGCGTGGCGCCGAAAAAGGTGTGGAATTCGCGGATCAGGTGCGCCTGATCGAAATAGCGCAGGATGAATTCCGCCTCTTCGCCTTCGTCCGCTATGCCGAGCAATTGCGCTGCGAGGTCGAGCGCGCGCGCACGGCGCAGGACGGTGCGCGGAGACAGCCCGAAATCGCGCTTCACCAGCCGTTCGAGCCGTCGCCGATTGACGCCCTCACGCTCCGCGAAATCGCCCACCGCGATATTGGGGTCGGCAAAGCTGGCGAGTTCGAACGCGGCGCTGATCGGGTCGGGAACGTCGGGGCGGGTCTCTTCGATGAAGGCCCTCACGCGCCCCTCGGCGATTTGCGCCCATTCCTCGGCCGAGGCGCCTGCCGGAAAGCCGAGATCCTCGCCCTTGGCGATAAGACCAAGCGGATCGCCGCGTTCGATCGCGTCGACGCCGACCGCGCCATCATTTCCGAACAGGCATTGCAGCGCGCCGGGGCGAAAACCGATGCCCACGGTCGCAATCGGCCCCACACAGCGTGCTTTGAAATAGCGTGAATGCGGACCGACAATGACCGATTCGCGCGCATATTCGACGGGCGTATCACCTGTTCTATCTTCCCACTCGCCCGCGACCATTACGCGCTGGTAGGCGATGTCGCTGCACAGGCCACACTCGACCTCGAATCGGGGGCCGGCTTCGACCCGTGTCACCGCCACGCGCGCTATCCACGGCGCAAGATCGGCGGCGGGCGCGCGGTTGAGCGAGATTGGCATCCCGGAACGCGTGGTCCCGGTACGCGTGTCCAATTGGGCATCGCCGCACGGATCGCCGCGCTCCCGACCATCTTCGTGCCCACGATCGCGCCCACGATCACGCCCGTGCGTCAGCGCATTGCTGTGCTCAAAAGCTCCAGATCGTGGCCAGATACTCAATCGCGCCCCTTTTCTTCCTTCTTGCGTTGCGTTCCGAGTCTTCCCCTTTGCCCGGTTTCGCGATGCTACGCTTTAGCACATGAAAAGCGACATAGCTGCATGTTAGCGCGTGTCCATGCCCCCTCTTCCCGATCTGGGACGGTTTTGACATTGCGAAAAGAACCGTATTGGAGGATTGGCCGCGCCGCTACGGGGTCGCGCGCTGCTCTTGCATCCAATGGACGAACGCTATGACCGATGCCGATCAGGCTCTTGCCCATCGCCTTGCCGACGCGGCCGCAGAGGCGATCCGGCCGCTGTTTCGCGGGGACTGGCAGTCCGAAACCAAGTCTGACCGATCCCCTGTCACCCAGGCCGATCGCGCGGCGGAGGCTGCCATGCGCGCGATCATCGAAGCCGAGCGGCCCGATGAGGGGATTTTGGGCGAGGAATACGGCGCGCGCAACGAAAACGCCGGGCGGCGATGGGTGCTCGACCCGATCGACGGCACGCTCAGCTTCATGGCCGGTCGCCCGATCTTCGGCACGCTGATCGCGCTAATGCAGGATGGCTGGCCGGTGCTGGGGGTGATCGACCAGCCGATCGCGCGCGAGCGGTGGACCGGGCGAATCGGCGAAGGGACGACGTTCAATGGCAAGCCGGTCACCACCCGCGCCTGCAAAGAACTTGCCGACGCGCGCCTTGCCACCAGCAGCCCGCACTATTTCGACGCAGACGAGGCCGATGCCTACATGAAGGTCGCGGCCACGGTCGGCGGCAACGAGCGACAAGGCCCGATCATCTATGGCGGCGACTGCTACAATTACGGCCTGCTCGCATCGGGTCACATCGACGTAATCGTCGAGGCGGGCCTTGCGCTCTACGACTATGCGGCGCTGGTTCCGGTGGTCGAGGGCGCCGGGGGCACGATGAGCGACTGGCAGGGCAATCCGCTCGATGCCGACAGCGCGTCGAGCGAAAACGGGCGGGTGATTGCGCTCGGCGATCCGGCCCGGCTCGACGATGTCCTTGAAGCGATGGGATAAACCGGATCGCGCGCAGTCATTTTTCGACTTCACTGCGATGCGATTTAATGGCATGTTCACATAAGCCCTACCGGCTCCAGGTCGCTTTTCGGGAAGGCATCGCTGAATGGATGAAGTCCGCATCACACGGCACGATGATCTCACGCGGTTCTTCGATCACGCGCCGATCGGCTTCTCCCTGCTCGACAGCGAATTACGCTATATCCGGATCAATGCCGCCTTGGCGGAAATCAACGGGCGATCGAAAGAGGATCATATCGGTCGGTTCCAGCACGAGCTTGTGCCCGAAGTTGATGACATCATTTCCCGTGTCCAGCGCCGCGTCATCGAGGGCGGAGCGGTCAGTACCGGTCATCGCGTGCTGGTCGAAACGCCTGCCCATCCGGGGGTAATGCGCGAATTCGAAGTCGACTATTTCCCCGTTCCCAATGGAGAAGACGGCAATCATCTCGGCTGTTGCGTCTATGAAAGCTCCGAGAGCACCAGCCTGATCGACGCGCTCGAGCGCGAGACGGCGCGATCGCGCGAACTGGCCGAGAAGGTCAACTTTTTCCTCGCCAGCCTTGCCCCCGATGGCATCGTTCGCGAAGTCAATCGGCCAGCGCTGGATGTGGCTGGCCTAAGGAGCTCGGATGTGCGCGGAGTGCCGTTCTGGGACTGCCCATGGTGGAATTACGATGATGTGGTGCGCGCGGCGATGCGTTCGCGGGTCGAAGATGCGCAAGCAGGCGAGTTGCAGCGTTTCGAACTCGCCGCCAAGACGGCGCATGACGGGCTGATCGATCTCGACGTGCAACTGACCCCGCTGATGGACGAAAAAGGACAGGTCTGTGAGATCGTCACTTCCGGGGTCGATATAACTCAACAACGCCGGGCGGAGCGCCAGCGCGAAATCCACGTGGCTGAATTGCAGCACCGCGTGAAGAACATTTTCTCCAATGTTCAGTCGCTCATGCGGATGATTGCCGGGCAGAGCGATGACCTGGACGATTTCAAGGCGAAATTCGACGACCGGCTTGTCGCCCTTGCGCGGGCGAATGACGCACTGCTCAAGACAGAATGGTCGGATATGCCGGTGCGTGACCTGATCTCCATGGAGCTTGCTCCTTATGTCGAGGGGAACAAAAGCGCCCTGAAGATAAGCGGCCCGCCATGCAATGTGCCTGAACGTAGCGCATCGATGATCGGTCTTGCGATCCACGAACTGGCGACCAATGCGGCGAAATACGGCGCGCTGTCGCGTGCAGGTGGAACGGTCGACATCACTCTGACAGCCGACGATGCGGATATGATGACCAGCTTCACCTGGCGTGAACGCGGTGGCCCTCCGATCCAACCGTCGGGTAATCATGGCGTGCGCAGCGGCTTTGGTAGCGTTCTTTTGGAGCGCATTGTGCCGGGCACAATGGAGCTCAACGCGAGGATCGAGCGCCAGCCGGAGGGGCTGACCTACCGTCTGGAGTAAGCGGTGCGTCCACATCCCACGCCTAGGGATTTGCAGATCCGGCTTGGAAAGACGTGCAGAAGATCCGATTTACGCATCATCTCAAATCCCGCCGGGCGAATTTTTCATGAACCTCTTTTTCTATGGCGTCCTGCGCGAAGGCGTGGGTGATTGGCCGTTCCTCGAAGGGCTTGGTATCGGGGCGCCCGCGACGGTGGAGGGCGCGCTCTTCGCCATTCGTGATCCGCGCGGCTGGTATCCAGCGCTGGTCCTTACGCAGGCGCGCTATGCCACCGCCGTTCACGGAACGCTGCACGAAGCATCGGGCGTTGATATCGCCGCTATTGATGCGTTCGAAGGCCCGGACTACGCACGAAAGGCCGTCGCGGTCGACGGATGGGATGGCTTTGGCGAAACGCAGGCGCAGGCCTATTTGTGGACCGGCGATCTGCCGGAGGATGCCGAGCCGATCCCGCATGGCGACTTCGTTCGCTGGCTGGAGGAAACCGGGCACCCCGCGTTTGCAGGCTGAAGCGCTTTCCTACCCGCCCGCAATGCCGCATGAGAGGCGCCATGAGCACCAAGACGATCTCAGGCGCATCCGGCGACCCGGTGCCGAAGCCGTTCGCGAAAGGTCACACTTTCGGACACGGTTCCCGGCCGGAGGCCGCACTGGCGGACGGATGCGATCAAACACGAAGTTTCGCCAAACCCCCACATGTGTGTCAGTTCGACTTCCGGCTCCGAATAGCGATTGCCCGAAAGGCCCGTGCCCCCTTGCCTGGCGGCGCGCATCGGCCTATGTCGCGCGGCTTCAACGACACGAATCAACCGACCGGCCTGGCTCACACGGGCTGCCAGGGCTGGCCAAGCGTGTCTCTGATCAAAGGAGATGAAAATGCCCAAGCTTAAGACCAAGAGCGGCGTGAAGAAGCGCTTCAAGCTCACCGCTTCCGGCAAGGTCAAGCACGGTGTCGCGGGCAAGCGCCACCGCCTGATCAGCCACAATGCGAAGTATATCCGCCAGCAACGCGGCACCAAGGTGCTCGCCAAGGCCGACTGGGCCGCCGTCAAGAAATGGGCGCCCTACGGGTTGGATTGATCGGCGTTTAGCCGCCGGGCCAAGCCACCCGCTCCCTCCACCCTTCCACCCGGATCATACTCCGGTGTGAAAATCCGGGTGGAAGGGTGGAGGGAGCGGGGCCCCGGGCATCGTGACTGAAAGGAACATAAGACAATGCCTCGCATCAAACGCGGCGTGACCACACGCCAGAAGCACAAGCGACTGCTCGACCAGGCCAAGGGCTATCGCGGTCGTCGCAAGAACACCATCCGCATCGCGCGTCAGGCGGTCGAGAAGGCCGGCCAGTACGCCTATCGCGACCGCAAGGTTAAAAAGCGCAGCTTCCGCGCCCTGTGGATCCAGCGCATCAATGCAGCCGTTCGGGCCGAGGGCCTGACCTATTCGCAGTTCATGCACGGCGTGAAGCTTGCCGGGATCGAGCTCGATCGCAAGGTCATGGCCGATCTCGCCATGAACGAGGAAGCGGCGTTCAAGACCATCATCGCGCAGGCGAAGAAGGCGCTTCCTGCCTAAAGGCTGTCGGACTGAAACGCGCTGCGCTCTTCGCGGCGTTGTCCTATCGCAAGAGGCCTCGACCTTAGTCTGAAGAAGGGGCTCTGGCGCACAGCGGCGCCGAGCCCCTTCTGTCGTTGCATTCATCCCGCAATTGTAGGAAAACGACAAAAGGATTGTAGGAAAGCGACAGAAAGCGCCGATCAGATAGGTTCTGAGCGGCTTTCTTATCGATGGGGCGGGGCGCGTGGGCCAGGGTAGAAACACCAGCGGCGAGCAGCGCGAAAGCGGATCCTTCGACGCGCCCGAGCCCTACACCGTGCATGCCGAGTTCTACGCCCCGCCAGAAAGGTTCGAGGGCTGTTTCACCAGCTTCTACACGCTCGATCTCAAGGTTGCCGATGGCGGGAGGCTACGCGATCGGCTGATGCCCGAATGGGGCAATGTCCGCTTTTTCGCAGGTTCCGGCCCTGTCGCTGAAATAGAGGGATCGCGGGTCGAAGGCGTTGCCTTCAATGCTTTCGGGCCGAGCTCGCGGCCCTGCAAGTTCGAGCTGGGCTCCGCGCGCATGTGGGGCATCGGCTTCCTGCCGCTGGGCTGGGCGCGCTTTGTCGGCGGCGATGCATATGAATCAAGCAACGTGATCTGCGACGGATCGGAACATCCTGTTTTCGGCAAGTTCGAGTCGCTTTTACAAGTGTTGTGCGATCCGGATGCGCGCGTGGATGACCAGCTCGCCGCCATCGGCGAGACGATGGACCGGGTGGCCCGGCCGCATCGGGATGAGCCACGGATCAAGCGGGTCCACGCCGCGCTCGTCGATGGCCAGTATGTCACCGTGAACGATCTCGCCGATGCCTGCGCGATGAGCATTCGCACGCTCGAACGCGTGTGTCGCCGGCACTTCGGCTTCACGCCCAAGCTGCTGATGCGCCGCCAGCGCTTCATGCGCAGCCTCACCAGTTTCATGCTTCACAAGGGATCGCGCTGGACCGAAGTGATGGATCGCGACTATCACGATCAAGCGCAGTTCACGCGCGAATTCTGCGAGTTCATGACCATGACGCCGAGCGAGTATGCCGCGCTCGATCATCCGATCCTGTCCTCGTTTGTCGAAGCGCGCGCCCGCGTCTGGGGCAGCGCGGCACAGACGCTCGATGCGCCCAAACGTTCGGGCGAGCATTCGGGCTCGCGTCCGGAAGCGAGCTAGGCGGGTACACGCGCTTTGCATATGGGTGCGATTGACGCTAGCGGACCGGCTCGTTTCGAAAGCCAAGACCGATGACCGACCTCACTTCCCGCAAGGACGCGGCGCTAGCCGCGATCGCCGCCGCACCCTCGCTCGATGCGCTCGACGAACAGCGCGTTGCGGCGCTTGGAAAGAAGGGGTGGGTGAGCCTCGAATTGAAGACGCTCGGCGCGATGAGCGCGGACGAGCGCAAACAGGCAGCGCCAGCGATCCAGGCGGTGCGCAGCGACATCGCCGAAGCGATCGATGCGCGACGCGCGGTGCTGGAAGCGGCGGCGCTCGAAGCCCGGCTGGCGAGCGAGACGATCGACCTGACATTGCCCGCGCCGGAGAAGCCCAAAGGCTCGATCCACCCGGTCAGCCAGGTCATGGACGAACTCGCCGAAATCTTCGCCGATCTCGGCTTCGCGGTCGCTGAAGGGCCGGAGATCGAGGACGACTGGCACAACTTCACCGCGCTCAACATGGACGAGACGCACCCGGCGCGCGCGATGCACGACACGTTCTATTTCCCGGAAGAAGATGGGGCGGAACACCGCATGTTGCTGCGCACGCACACATCGCCTGTGCAGATTCGGAGCATGAAGAAGCAGGGTGCCCCGATCCGAATCATTGCGCCGGGCCGGGTTTACCGTTCGGACAGCGACGCGACCCACACGCCGATGTTTCATCAGGTCGAAGGTCTGGTGATCGACCGCGACATCCATCTCGGGCACCTGAAATGGACGCTGGAAACCTTCTTCAAGGCGTTCTTCGAGCGCGAGGATATCGTCCTGCGCCTACGCCCGTCCTACTTCCCCTTCACCGAACCCAGCGTCGAGGTCGATGTCGGCTATTCGAACGAGGGGGACCGCCGCGTGGTGGGCGGGCACGGCGATGATGAGGGCTATGACTGGATGGAGCTGGGCGGCAGCGGTATGGTGAATGCCCGTGTGATTGAAATGGTCGGGCTCGACCCGGCCGAATGGCAGGGCTTTGCCTTCGGCCTCGGGATCGACCGGATCGCGATGCTCAAATACGGCATGAACGATTTGCGCGCCTTCTTCGATGGCGACCCGCGCTGGCTCGAGCATTACGGCTTTTCACCCTTCGACCAGCCGACGCTGTCCGGCGGCGTGGGAGCGCGCGCATGAAGTTCTCGACCACCTGGCTTAAGGACCACCTTGAAACCGACGCCTCGCTTGAGCAGATCACAGACACGCTCAACGCCATCGGGCTTGAGGTCGAAGGCGTCGAGGATCCGTCGGAGCGGCTTGCAGGCTTCACCGTCGCCAAGGTTCTGACCGCCGAAAAGCACCCCGATGCCGACAAGCTGCAAGTGCTCAGCGTCGATACCGGAGAGGGCGAACCGCTGCAGGTCGTATGCGGCGCGCCCAATGCGCGTGCCGGAATGAAGGGCGTGCTCGGACAGCCTGGCGCGGTGGTCCCGGCGAACGGGATGGAGCTCCGCAAAGCGGCGATCCGGGGCGTCGAATCGAATGGCATGATGTGCTCGCGCCGCGAACTTGAACTGGGCGAGGATCACGACGGGATAATCGAACTGCCGGACGATGCGCCGGTGGGCTACAGCTTCGCCGATTATCAGGGCTCGTCGCCGATCATCGACGTCGCGATCACGCCCAACCGGCCCGATTGCATGGGCGTCTACGGCATTGCGCGCGACCTTGCGGCGGCGGGCCTCGGCACGTTGAAACCGATCGCCATTCCCGGGTTCGAGGCGAGCGGCGAATGCCCGATCGACATTCGCACCGACGATCCCGACGGGTGCCCCGCCTTCTATGGCCGCGTCATCATGGGCGTCACCAACGGTCCTTCGCCCGATTGGCTGCAACAGCGGCTGAAGAGCGCAGGGCAAAAGCCGATTTCGCTGCTGGTGGACCTGACCAACTACCTGATGCTCGCCTATGGCCGCCCGGCCCATGCCTATGATCTGGCGAAGCTGTCGGGTGCGGTGGTGGCGCGCCGGGCTGAACCGGGCGAGCAGGTCACGGTGCTCAACGACAAGACCTACACGCTCGATGAGAGCATGGTGGTGATCGCGGATGATCGCCAGGTCCATGACATTGCCGGGATCATGGGCGGCGCGGATTCGGGCGTATCGGACCAGACCACCGACGTGCTGCTCGAAATCGCCTATTTCGAGCCGGCGCGGATCGGCGTTACCGGGCGCAAGCTTGGTTTGGCGAGCGATGCGCGCACCAGGTTCGAGCGTGGGGTGGACCCGGCGTTTCTCGACAAAGGGCTGGAGCTGCTCACTGGCCTGATCGTCGAACTGGCGGGCGGAACGGCAAGCGCCGTGTCGCGCGCGGGATCGCCGCCAAGCGAGCGTAAGGTGGTCGCGTTCGATCCTGCCCTGACAGCGAAGCTCGGTGGGGTCGAGGTGGCCGAGAACGAGCAGCGCCGCATACTTGAAAGTCTCGATTTCGAGGTCGCAAACGATTGGCAGGTCACCTGCCCCTTGCGCCGCCACGATATTGAGGGGCCCGCTGATCTGGTTGAGGAGGTCGTGCGCATCCACGGGCTCGATCAGGTCGAAAGCGTCGCACTTCCACGCGCGGAAGGGGTTGCACGCCCCACCGCAACACCGAACCAGATGCTTGAGCGCAAGCTACGCCGGGCGGCGGCCGGAAGCGGTTTGAACGAAGCGATCACCTGGTCGTTCATCTCCGAAGATGAGGCCGAGCGGTTCGGCGGCGGTGATTGGACGCTCGCCAATCCGATCAGCGAGGACATGAAGGTCATGCGCCCTTCGCTGCTTCCCGGCCTGCTGTCGGCGGTTCAGCGCAGCTTCGACCGGGGACTGGCCTCCGCTCGAGTGTTCGAAATCGGACGGCGGTATCTGCGCGAGGACGAGAAGCCTGCGCTTGCCGCCGTGCTGGCCGGGGAGGCGACGCCGCGAAGCTGGCAAACGGGCAAGGCGCGAGGCTTTGATGCCTATGATGCGAAGGCGGTGTGCCTGACCCTCCTCGAAGCAGCGGGTGCGCCGGTCGATCGCCTGCAGGTCATGGGCGAGGCGGGCGAGGCCTATCACCCCGGCCAGTCCGCGACCCTGCGTCTTGGCCCGAAGAACCGGCTGGCGAGCTTCGGCGTGCTGCATCCCGCTCTGCTGAAATCATACGGCATCGAGGGACCGGTCGCGGCGCTGGAAATCGAACTCGAGGCCATCCCGCACAAGAAGGACGGCAAAGGCCCGGTCAGCTTCGCGCGCCCCGGCTTCGCGCCGCCACCCTTGCAGTCGGTGACGCGCGACTTTGCCTTTCTGGTGCCTGAGGATGTGTCTGCGGGCGATATGGTTCGCGCGGTGAAGGGAGCGGACAAGACCGACATCGTCGCGGCGCGGGTGTTTGACGTGTTCACCGGTGAGGGCGTGCCCGGGGGGCAGAAATCGCTCGCGTTCGAAGTGACGCTGCAACCGCAGGACAAGAGCTACACCGACGCGCAGCTCAAGGCGATTTCGGAAAAGGTCATCGCGGCGGCAGCCAAATTAGGGGCAGAATTGCGCGGTTGAGTGAGGGGGTCAGTCGCCCCAGCCATCGGAGGAATCGGCGCCGCTTGCGCCCCAATCATCGCCATATTGCTCGCGAAATTCCTCTTCGCGCTGGTGCTCAGCCCATTCCTGCTGGGTCTTGGCGAAGTCGCTGGCGGAGGCGTTCGCGTCGTCGATCTTGTCGCGCATTCCGGGTGTCGCGCTGATCATTTGTGCCGCGCCCGGAGGGGCTGCAAAAAGCATGTCGAAGGGTCGTTCCTCGATCGCCGCCGCGACATGCTCATCCGCGAGCTTTTCGAGCAACGCGGTTGCGATTGCATTCTTCTTCAGCGCATCTCGCGCTTCTTGCGCCCGGTCACCGGGTGCCATCTGCACGACCGTGCTGACCTGCGATCCCTCCCCATCGGGATCTACCGTCGTAACAAAAAGCACGAGCTCCACGCCGGCAGGGTCCACCAGGGCGGTGATGACCCTGTTCTCCCCATCGCTCCGCACCCGGCTGCCCGCCACTCCTTCGCCCAGCACGTGCGTGGGTACGCGAGCAGCCTTTAGGGCGCTGTGTATCTCAGCGGGGGAGCGGGCATAGGTGGTCGTGTCGCCACTCAGCCCCATCCACAGGACGAGCCCGAGGGCGGGCAAAAGGCCGGCCGCGTAGCGAAGCGGTTTGAGTGTGCCGAGCATGGTCATCCTCCCCTTGGGCGCTTACGGTAAAGCGCGTTACAGTTGGGTAAAACCTGCAGCTTGGCGTGGAGGATGCCGTCTATGGACGCTCTGCTGCGGGCAGGCTAGAGCGCGCGTCCCATGACGGCCGCTTCCAACAGACGAACCTTCGCGATCATTTCGCACCCCGATGCGGGCAAGACCACGCTGACCGAGAAGCTGCTGCTTCAGGGCGGCGCGATCCACCTTGCCGGACAGGTCAAGGCGCGGGGGCAAGCGCGGCGTGCGCGCTCGGACTGGATGAAGATCGAGCAGCAGCGCGGCATCTCGGTCACCTCCAGCGTGATGACCTTTGAGCGAGAGGGGGTGACGTTCAACCTGCTGGACACGCCGGGGCACGAGGACTTCTCGGAGGATACCTACAGGACGCTGACGGCGGTCGACAGCGCGGTGATGGTGATCGACGCGGCCAAGGGGATCGAGCCGCAGACCCGCAAACTGTTCGAAGTGTGCCGCCTGCGCAACGTGCCGATCATCACCTTCGTCAACAAGGTCGACCGAGAGGGCCGCGACCCCTTCGAGACGCTGGACGAAGTCGCCGACATGCTCGCGCTCGACGTCAGCCCGCAGGGTTGGCCGATCGGGATGGGCGGGCAGTTTGAAGGCGTGCTGGATTTCGCGACCGGCGAAGTCAGCCGCCCCGAAGGCCCCTCGAAGGAGTTCCTCGGCACCCGCGATGCCAACCCCGATATCCCCAAAGACTTCGCGGAAGAGGCCGAGCTGGCGCAGGTCGGCTATCCTGAATTCGATATAGACGCCTATCGCAGCGGCGACCTCACCCCCGTCTATTTCGGCAGCGCGCTCAAGAATTTCGGCGTGACCGAGCTGATCGAGGCTATCGCCCGCGTCGCCCCGCCCCCGCGCCCGCAACCCGCTGGCGAGGAGCAGATCACTCCGGAACGCGACGAGGTCACCGGCTTCATCTTCAAGGTGCAGGCCAACATGGACCCCAACCACCGCGACCGCATCGCCTTCATGCGGCAGGTGTCGGGCACGTTCAAACGCGGCATGAAGCTGACGCCCTCGGGCCTGGGAAAGCCGATCGCGATCCACTCTCCAATCCTGTTCTTCGCGCAGGACCGGGAGATCGCCAACACGGCCGAGGCGGGCGACATTATCGGTATTCCGAACCACGGAACCTTGCGGGTCGGCGATACCTTGAGCGAAAAGGACGGCGTGCGCTTTACCGGCCTGCCCAACTTCGCGCCCGAAATCCTGCGCCGCGTGCAGCTCAAAGACCCGACCAAGACCAAGCAATTACGCAAGGCGCTCGACGATCTGTCGGAAGAGGGCGTGATTCAGGTGTTCTATCCCGAGATCGGCGCACAGCACATTGTCGGCGTCGTCGGGCAGCTTCAGCTTGATGTGCTGGTGTCGCGGCTGGAGGCGGAATACAAGGTGGAGGCCGCGCTCGAACCCTCGCCCTTTGCGACCGCGCGCTGGCTCAAGGGTGAGCCACAAGCGCTGGACGACTTCGAAAGCTTCAACCGCGCTAACCTCGCCCGCGACCGCGACGGCGACCTCGTCTTCATGGCGAAAAGCCCGTGGGACGTGAACTATCAGGAAGAGAAGAACCCGGACCTCACCTTTTCCGCGACCAAGGAACGCTAGCGGCGGTTGCGAAAGGCTGGGCTTCGCGGCAAAGCGCAGCGCCATGAACGGATCCGGACCAACTTCGCAGACTTTCATCTCCCAGCGCCTGCGCCTCAATTACGAGGATTGGGGCAGTTCCGGCGCGCCGGATGAAAAGCCGCCGCTGATCCTGGTGCATGGCGGGCGCGACCATGCGCGCAGCTGGGACTGGACCGCCGAGGTTTTGCGCGAGGATTATCGAGTCATCGCCATGGACCACCGCGGTCATGGCGACAGCGATTGGGTGTCGGATGGAAATTATTCGGCGAGCGACATGGTCTATGACCTCGCGCAGCTCATTCACCAGCTCGGCGTTGGCCCCGTGCGGATCGTGGCGCATTCGATGGGCGGCAATGTCGCGCTGCGCTATGCCGGGACGTTCCCGGACATGGTGACGAAGCTGGTCGCGATCGAAGGACTCGGCCCCTCACCGGAATGGCGCGCCAAGCAACGCGAGACGCCCTATCCCGAACGGCTCGCCGAATGGATCGGCAAGAAGCGCAAGGCCGCCGGGCGCACCCCGCGCAAATACGAGAGCATTGAAGCCGCCTTTGCCCGGATGATCGAGGAGAATTCCTACCTCACCGAGGAGCAGGCGCGTCATCTGACTATCCACGGCGTCAACCGCAACGAGGACGGAACCTACAGCTGGAAGTTCGACCCGCATCTCAATGTCTGGGGCATTGAGGATGTTGCCGACGAATTCCTAGAGCAAACCTGGGCGGCGATCGATTGCCCGACGCTACTGCTATACGGCGCGGATAGCTGGGCTTCGAACCCGGCGAAGGACGGGCGGATCGAGCATTTCGACACGGCAGAAGTGATAGAGTTCGAGAAAGCAGGACACTGGCTTCATCACGACCAGTTCGATAAGTTCATCGGAGTGTTGCGCGACTTTCTGTGATCAACCGACGTCGCCTAAAATATGGGCAATCGGCTAATTGGCAGGCAGGCAAATACTCTTAGATGACCGGCCAGCCTGAAAAAAATGGTGCTGATGCGCTTGGCACGTTCCTTGCCCCTCGTGCTGCGCATACGCGGGCAGCAGGGGCCATGCTTCATGAAATTCATCATTGCCGTCATCAAACCGTTCAAGCTCGATGAGGTTCGCGAGGCTCTCGCCGCGATCGGCATCGCTGGGATGACCGTCTCCGAGGTCAAGGGTTTCGGGCGGCAAAAGGGTCAGACCGAGATCTATCGCGGCGCGGAATACTCAACTTACATGGTGCCCAAAGTGAAACTGGAAATTGCGGCGAGCGACGATGTTGCCGAGCGCGCGGTCGAGACGATCCGGCAGACCGCCAACACCGATGCGATCGGCGATGGCAAGATCTTCGTCCTCGACCTTGCGTCGGCCACCCGCATCCGAACGGGCGAAACCGGGGAGATGGCGCTGTGATGATGCTTCGGACCGCCAAATTCGCTTTCGCAACCAGCGCCTTGTCGGCCTCCCACGTCGCGTTCGCCGCCACCCCTGCCGCCATGCCCGATCCAGGCAACAATGCCTGGATGATGACCGCGACCCTGCTCGTCATGCTGATGATCCTGCCGGGTTTAGCGCTGTTCTATGGTGGGCTGACGCGCTCTAAAAACATGCTGTCCATGCTCACCCAGATCGGCGCGACCGCCTCGCTTGCGATGATCATCTGGGTGATGTGGGGCTTTTCCATGGCGTTCGGTGATACGACCTACGACGCGCCGCTGGGCCTGTTCATCAGCGGGGGGAGCCTCTTCCTTGCCGGGACCGATGCGTCGAGCACGGCGGCGACCTTTACAGATGAAGTCATCAGCAAATACGTCTTCATCAGCTTTCAGATGACCTTCGCCGCGATCACCGCCGCGATCATCTTCGGCGCAACGGCGGAGCGCATGAAGTTCGGCGCGGCTATGGCGTTCGTGCCGATCTGGCTGACCATCGTCTATTTCCCGATCGCGCACATGGTCTGGGCCGGGGGCGGTCTGTTGTTCGAGGACGGGGCGCTCGATTTTGCGGGCGGGACCGTGGTGCACATCAATGCCGGCGTTTCGGGGCTGATCCTCACTTATCTCGTCGGCAAGCGGCGCGGCTGGCCAGCCGAGCCGATGCCGCCGCACAATCTGGTGATGACCATGATCGGCACCGGCCTGCTGTGGGTCGGCTGGTTCGGGTTCAACGCAGGCTCAGCGCTGGAAGCCGACGGGTCGGCGGGTCTGGCGATGATCAACACGTTCGTCGCGACGGCGGCAGGCGGTCTTGGCTGGATGGTGATCGAGCGGCTTGCGGGCAATAAGGGTTCGGCGCTGGGCTTTTGCTCTGGCGTGATCGCGGGGCTGGTCGCAGTGACCCCGGCTGCGGGGAACAGCGGACCGTTCGGAGCGATCCTGCTCGGCATCGTATCGTCCGCCGTGTGCTACGTCTTCGTCGCCAGCGTGAAGGCGAAACTGGGCTACGACGACGCGCTCGACGCTTTCGGCATTCACGGGATCGGCGGGATCGTCGGCGCGATCGGGACGGCGGTGGTCTACCAGCCGTGGATTGGAGGGCCGGGGGATGGCTCGGTCGGCCTTGGCGAACAGCTCGGCGTGCAGGTCTGGAGCGTGGTCGTAACAATCGTGTGGGCGGGGGTCGGCACGCTGCTGGCAGGCTTCCTGGTCAAGGCGACGGTCGGCTTGCGTGTCGGCGAAGAGGAGGAGATCGATGGCCTCGACATCGCCGAGCATGGAGAGCGGGCGTATAACTGATACGCCCGCCGCCCGTCCTGCGACCTAAGCCGGGACTTTCTCCGCCGCCATCACGAACTCCGCCGCGCGCTCGCCAATCATGATCGAGGGTGCGTTGGTGTTGCCGCTGACGATCTTGGGCATGATGCTCGCATCCGCGATCCACAGGCCCTCGAGCCCGTTGAGCTTGAGCGTCGGATCGACCACCGCGTCCGCGTCCGATCCCATGCGGCAGGTGCCGACCGGGTGATAGACCGTGTCCGCGCGGTCGCGGATCATGTGATCGAGCGCGTCATCGTCATCGAGATCGACGGGATGACGGTCGCTGGGGCCATAGGCCTGCAGCGATGGCGCGTCGGCAATGCGGTGCGACAGGCGAACGCCGCGCCGCAGGACCGCGATATCGCGATCGTTGTCGAGAAAGTTCGGGTCGATCAGCGGAGCGGCGGCGGCATCGCCAGAACCCAGTCGCACCGTCCCCCGGCTCTCGGGCCGCAGCACGCAGGCGTGGAGCGAAAAGCCGTAGCCCTTCACGTTCTCGCGCCCATGATCCTCAAGCACGGCGGGGACAAAGTGCCATTGCACGTCGGGCGCCGGGCTGTCCTCCATCACCGTCCAGAACCCGCCCGCTTCGGCGTATGGCGTCGTCATCGCCCCGGTCCGCGAGCGCTGGTGCTGCAGAACGGCCGCCGCCATTTTGAGCGTCGCCTTGAGCGTGCCGCCGATCGGCACGTCGGACGTGGTGTTCCAGCCGGAGACGTAATCGATATGGTCCTGAAGGTTCGATCCGACTTCAGGCCGGTCAAGCACAACCTCGATCCCGTGTGCCTGCAGATGGTCGCCCGGCCCGATCCCGGACAGCATCAGGATCTGCGGCGATCCGAAAGCACCTGCCGACAGGATCACGCCGTGCCTGGCGTAGAGCGTCTTCGATCCGCTGCCATCGCGCACTTGCACGCCGGTGACGCGCCCCTCCTCGACAACCAGCCGCTCGACCAGAGTGTCGGTCCGAACGTCGAAATTGCCCTGCTCGCGAATCGGTTCGACATAACCGCGCGAAGCCGACCAGCGCTCGCCATCGCGCTGGGTGACCTGGAACATGCCGAAGCCTTCCTGCCGCTCGCCATTGAAGTCGTCATTGGTGCGCAGTTGGAGTTCGGACGCGGCTTCGACAAAAGCATGGCTGGTGGGGTTGGGGGATCGCTGGTTCGATACAAACAGCGGACCGCCTGCGCCGTGATATTCGTCCGCTCCGCGCTCATTAGCCTCGGCCTTCTTGAACCAGGGCAGCACATCGTCATACGACCAGCCATCGCAGCCCATCTCGGCCCAATTGTCGTAATCCCACTTGTTACCGCGAATATAGACCATGGCGTTGATGGCGGACGATCCGCCCAGCCCTCGGCCCCGGGGTTGGTACCCTATGCGCCCGTTCAGTCCCGCTTGGGGCACCGTGTCGTACTTGTAATTGGACGAATTGCGGATGAAGGGCATGAAGCCCGGCGTCTTGATCAGAAAACTGTCATTGCGCCCTCCGGCCTCAAGCAGGCAGACGCGCCGCGTTCCATCCACCGCGAGACGGCCCGCAACCGCACTGCCGCCGCTGCCGCCACCGATGACGATATAATCGAAACTTTCCATGATCTCTCCTCTGGAAGGGGAGACTAGGCAGCTTCGTGGCTGGCGGCAATCGGGTTTCGGCTGGCGCCGGGTGGTGAATAGTCTGCAACCTCACCCACTCGTTCCCGCCAGCGCGCGCGGATCATGTCCGACGTTTCGCGGCTGCCATCATGGCTCCAGCCCGGCTCGCGCAGCAGGTAGGACAGCTTGTGCCGCCACGGCGCGCGCCAGATATCGCCCAGCATGCCGATCCATTCGTGGAACACGGCGTAAAGCAGATTGAAGCTGCCGAGCTGGCGCACGATGCCGTAGCGCAGTTTTTCGCCCCCCTCCTCGGCGCGTCGTTCAGGCTCGAACGTGCCGAACAGCTTGTCCCAGATGATGAAGACCCCGGCATAGTTGCGGTCGAGATAGCGCGGATTGGTCGCATGGTGGACGCGGTGGTGGCTTGGCGTGTTCATCACCGCTTCGAACCAGCGCGGCATCCGGTCGATTGCTTCGGTGTGGATCCAGAACTGACAGATGAGGTTGAACCCGCCGCAGATTGCGATCATCGCCGGGTGAAATCCCAGCAGCACAAGCGGCAGCGCGAACAGCAGGCCGAACGTGAACGCCCCGGTCCAGCTTTGCCGAAGCGCGGTCGAGAGGTTGTAATGCTGGCTCGAATGGTGGTTTACATGGCTCGCCCACATCCAGCGGATGCGGTGCCCGGCGCGGTGGACCCAGTAATATTTGAGGTCGTCGAGGACGAAGCACACCGGCCACGCCCACCACACGGCCCACCATTCTTCTCCGAAGTCGAAAACGCGATATTCGTACGCCGCGATAAACACCGCGAGCGCAAACCCGCCGAACAGCGCGCCTGCGATAGTCGAGCCGAGGCCGAAGCCCAGGCTAACGAGCGTATCCATAGGCTCGTAACTCTGCGGATTGCGCAAGCGCGACCAAATCATCTCGGCAATGATCGCGAGGACGAACAGCGGCACGGCATATTGGGTGGGCGAGAAATCGGGCATGGTTTGCAAAAGGCTATAGCCGATTGATCGCGTCGGCCCAATACGCCGGATCGTCGAGCGACAGACGCTGCGGACCAAAGCGCTTGTCCCCGCAATCGACGACCAGCGCATCGACTTCTTCGCGCACCCGCGCCGCGCTCGTCAACACGCGCCCTGCAAAGCGATTGCCATGGCGCTTGATCAGCATGATCCGGCCCGTGCCATCCTGCGCCAAAGCAGCACTGCCTCCGCGCGCTATCGATATGCGTGTCGCTTTGAACCCGTCCTCCACCTCTGCGGCGGCTTCGCGAACGGCATCCTCGTCATCGAGCGGCGGCTTGCCGCCCAGACGCATAGCCCGCGCGAAGGCGACCAATGCGAGGATCGCGACCAGTGAGCCAAGTGCTTGGAGCAGAAGTGGAGGGATATCCATCAGGTGTTCTCGTCCACCCGGTTGGCACGCTGCCAGGATTGGGGCAAGCAGAGTAGACAAGGAGACAGATGAATGAATCGCACCGTTCGAGCGCTGATGACCGGCGCCGCTCTCGTTTTTGCCGCCAACCCGCTCGTCGCGCAAACGTCCGAAGCGCCCGCGCCAACCGAATTGGTCGAGAACGAGTTCGACCGCACAACCCGGCTGGCGCAGCAATTGTGGGAGTTTGCCGAGCTTGGATATCTGGAAACCCGATCGAGCGGTCTGATGCAATCAGAGCTCGCGGGCGAAGGATTTGAGATCGAAAGCGGAATCGCCGAGATTCCGACAGCTTTCGTCGCAGAGTGGGGCGAAGGCGGGCCGGTGATCGCGATCCTGGCGGAGATGGACGCGCTGCCCGGCATCAACCAGTCCGGCGCGCCGACACGCGATCCGATCGCAGGCAAGGGCGCAGGCCATGCCTGCGGGCACAACCTGTTCGGCGCGGGCTCGCTTACGGCAGCGCTGGCCGTAAAGAACTGGCTCGAAGCGACCGGCACGCCGGGACGCATTCGCCTTTATGGAACGCCTGCGGAAGAGGGCGGATCGGGCAAGGTCTACATGACCCGCGCTGGCATGTTCGACGACGTCGATATCGCGATCCACTGGCATGCCGATGACGAGAACAGTGCGGCGGCGCGCACCAGCCTTGCCAATCGTTCGGCCAAGTTCCGCTTTACCGGCGTGTCCGCGCACGCCGCTGCCGCCCCGGAGCGCGGGCGCAGTGCGCTGGATGGGGCAGAAGCCATGAACATGATGGCCAATATGATGCACGAGCATATCCCGCAGGATGCGCGCATGCATTATGTCATCACCAGCGGCGGCAACGCGCCCAACGTCGTCCCCGATTTCGCGGAAGTATTCTACTACGTCCGCCACCCCGATCCCCAAGGCGTCGAAGAAATCTGGACCCGCCTGGAAGACGCAGCTCGGGGCGCGGCGATGGGGACGGGAACCGAAGTCGAGTGGGAAGTGATCCACGGGAACAATCCGCTTTTGGTGAACGAGACACTGGCCCGCGCCATGCACGATAAGCTCGAAGCGGTAGGAGGCATCACTTACACGCCTGAGGAACGCGCCTGGGCGACCGAATTGCACGAATCGCTCGGCGATGCCGCAAAGCCGCTCGAGAGCGCGGCCGAAATCCAGCCCTACAGCCGCGATCTTGGCTACGGCTCGACCGATGTTGGGGACGTGTCGTGGGCCACTCCAACGGTGGGCGTGCGCACCGCGACATGGGTGCCGGGTACCAGCTCGCACAGCTGGCAGGCGGTCGCGGCCAGCGGCCACTCGATAGGTCACAAGGGCGCGCAGGTCGCGGCCAAGGCGATGGCGCTGATGGCGGTAGACCTGTTCACAAATCCGGGACTGCGTGAGGCCGCCCGAGAGGAATTCAACCGCGCCCGTGGTGAAGACTATGAGTACCGCTCACTGCTTGGCGATCGCGATCCACCGCTCGACTATCGCAAATAGTCGGGCGATTACCGCGCTTTAACCAGCTGCGAGCATATCCATCATCGGGCGGATCGGAGTCAGGTCGTAGCCAGCTTCAGCAGCGGCGCGCGCGACATCGTCGGGTGCTTCGCCGCCCTTCACGCGCGCCAGTGCCCATAGCATCGTCGAGCGAGTGCCCGATCGGCAATAACCAAGAGTTGCACCTTCGTTGTTCTCCAGCGCGTGGTTCAGCGCATCGATCTGGGCGGCGCTGATCCCGCTATGGGTGACAGGCAGATAAAGGTATTCCATGCCGTGCGAGCGCGCCGCCGCTTCGATCTCTGCGGACTGCGGGGCATCCGGCTCTTCACCATCGGGCCGATTGTTTACGACCAATCGCACGTCGTTTGCCTTGGCATCATCCAGATCGGCAGGTGTGATCTGTGGCGATGCAAGCATGTCGGGGGAAAGTCGGCGAAAGTCGGACATCTGACTTGAGTCTCCTGGCGCGGTTCGCGTGAGCCATAACCGCTCATGCTACTTGTGGCCACGCTCGCACGAAAAGACGTACGCAGGGCTTGGTCGAATTGTCACAATTTTGCGTCATAGTATGAATGCGGGCAAAATCATTCGCATAGCGCGCCCTGGTGCGCTATGCCCCGCAAAGAAGGCGGACCGGGACGTCCGGAAGACCGTCTGCGTCTGGCGCGATTCGCTGTCCTCGCCACGGGCGCCATTACGGTTGGGCAGTGTGGCAAGGTACTTACACGATCATGGGTTACGATAGGGGACGTCGGCGCGGTCGCGACAAGCGTGACGGTTTTGGCGAAGACAGCTTCGATCCGTTCGGTGGCGGAGGCGATGGTTTTCCGCCTCCCAGCGATTACGGCAATCGCGGTGGCGGTGATCGCTACGGCGGCGGTGGTGGTGGCGACCGATTCGGCGGTGGTGACCGTGACGGTGGCGGCGGTCGCTACGGCGGCGGCGGTCCTGGCGGCGGCGCTCCACGCGGCGGCGGCGGTGGCGGAGGAGGCGGCTTTAACCGCATGCCCGCTCAGGTCGTCGGCACCGGCAAGGGCACGGTCAAGTTCTTCAATGGCCAGAAAGGCTTCGGCTTCATTCAGCAGGAAGGCGGCGGAGAGGACGTGTTCGTCCATATCAGCGCCGTAGAACGTGCTGGTCTTGAAGGCCTTGCCGAAGGGCAGGAGCTTGAGTTCAATCTCGTCGATCGTGGCGGCAAGATTTCCGCTCAGGATCTCCAGGTCGTTGGCGACGTGATTGAGGTGCAGCAAAGCGGTGGCCCGCCCAAGCGCGAGCTTACCGGCGAGAAGGCGCTCGGCACGGTCAAGTTCTTCAACTCGACCAAAGGCTTCGGCTTTTTGGTACGCGACGATGGTCAGCCTGATGCGTTCGTGCACATCAGCGCGGTCGAGCGGTCCGGCCTGACGCAGATCAACGAAGGCGAGCGGTTTGAGTTCGACCTCGAAGTCGATCGGCGCGGCAAGTATTCCGCGGTCAATCTGGTGCCGGTCGCCAGCTGACGCCCGGTACAAGAACGCGCGCCGGCTCGATATTTGTCGCGCGCATTTACATAAGCGATGGCGGTCCCTTAAATGGGGCCGCCATTTGCGTTGAGGCACGGTGCATCGACCATGCCTTGCAAACCAAAGACAATCGGGAAGTCATTTATGTCCATCACGCCGCTTATGCCTGTTTATCCGCGTTGCGGGGTCCGGCCGGTGCGGGGCGAGCATTGCCATCTGATTGACGAAGATGGGACACGTTATCTCGATTTTGCCAGCGGCATTGCAGTCAATCTGCTCGGCCATTCGCATCCCGGTCTGATCGAGGCGATCCAGCAGCAAGCGGCGACGCTGATGCATGTGTCGAATTTGTATGGCAGCCCGCAGGGTGAGAAACTCGCGCAGCAACTGGTCGATCACACTTTTGCCGACACCGTATTCTTTACCAATTCGGGCGCCGAGGCGGTTGAGACCGCGATCAAGACCGCACGCGCCTATCACCAGAACGCCGGTGATGAGGGCGATGCCAACCGCTTCGAGTTGATCACTTTCGCCAACGCCTTTCATGGCCGCACGATGGCGACCATCAGCGCCTCGAACCAGACCAAGATGCATCACGGATTTTCGCCGATGCTCGAGGGGTTCAAATACGCGGAGTTCGATGACCTGGAATCGGCAAAGTCGCTGGTCGGCCCGAACACGGCGGGCTTTCTTGTCGAACCGATCCAGGGCGAAGGCGGCATCCGTCCCGCATCGGATGAATTCATGCAAGGTCTGCGAGCGCTGTGCGACGAGCACGACCTGATGCTGGTCCTGGACGAAGTGCAATGCGGCGTTGCGCGGACGGGCACGCTCTACGCTTATGAGCAATACGGTATCGAGCCCGACATCCTTGCCAGTGCAAAGGGGCTGGGCGGCGGCTTCCCGCTTGGAGCGGTGCTGGCGAGCGAAAAGGCGGCGCGTGGCATGACATTCGGCACGCATGGCTCGACCTATGGCGGCAATCCACTCGCCATGGCGGCCGGGAGCGCTGTCATGGATACGGTCGCCAACGAGGCCTTTCTCGCGCAGGTGCGCGAAAAGGGTGAGCGAGTCCGTTCGCGGCTCGAGCAGTTTATCGGCAACTACCCTGAGCTGTTCGATTTCGTGCGCGGGAAAGGGCTGATGCTGGGCCTGCGCATGAAAGTCGAAAGCCGACCGTTCTTCGTGCATCTGCGCGACAACCACCAGCTGCTGACTGTGGCGGCAGGTGACCAGACATTGCGCGTTATTCCGCCGCTGGTGATCGGAGATGCGGAGATCGACGAGTTTTTCGAAAAGCTTTCCGCGGGCGCAGCAAGCTACAAGGTGCCCGAGCCCGCGTGATGACGGCGGGAGGAAGACACTTTCTCGATCTGTCGGACGCGGGGACCGACGCGATCGCTGCGATGATTGCCGATGCGATCGATCGGAAGGCTGCGCGCAAAGCTCTGCCAAAGGGACAGCCCGATCCCGACGCTCCGCTGACAGGGCGAGTGCTGGCGTCGGTGTTCGAGAAGAATTCGACTCGGACGCGTATCAGTTTCGATATGGCAATGCGTCAGCTCGGCGGCAGTATGCTCACGCTCGACTCTGCATCGAGCCAACTGGGCCGCGGGGAAAGTATCGCCGATACCGCGCGCGTGCTCAGCCGCATGGTGGATGCGATCGTGTTGCGAACCGACAGTCACGCCAAGATCGAGGAGATGGCTCACGAGGCGAACGTGCCGGTCATCAACGGGCTGACTGACCGGTCGCATCCCTGCCAAATCATTGCCGATTTGCTCACCATCATAGAGCATGGGAAGCCTCTGCCAGGCCTTCAGGTCGCTTGGTTCGGTGACGGTAACAATGTCTTGAATTCGGTTCTGGAAGCCGCCGGTCTCCTCAAGTTCGGCGTTCGGGTCGCGACGCCCGCGGGTTACGAACCCAATCCAAAGATCGTAGAACGCGCGCGTAAGGCCGGGGCCGAGATCGTTGTCACGCACGACCCGACCCAGGCCGCGAAACAGGCCGACGTCTTGATGACCGACACGTGGATTTCGATGGGCCAGACCGACGCGGAGCAAAAGCGTGCGGCCATGACTCCATTCCGGGTCGATGCGTCGCTCCTCAAAAAGGCGAAAGATGACGCGATCTTTCTGCACTGCCTGCCCGCTCATGTCGGCGACGAGGTCAGCGAGGAGGTGTTCGAGGGGGCCCAATCAGTCGTCTTCGCTCAGGCGGAGAACCGGATCCACGCGCAGAAATCGATCCTGCTGTGGAGCTTCGGTCTGCTTGGCCAAGATGCAGAACGCCGAACGGGGCCTTAAACCGACAAGGCCGTGCCATTATATGCGGGCGCAATGGAACAAGCTGAAACCTTCGCCGACAAGTTGCTCGGCTTCACCATGCCCGCGCGCAACGCGCGTGCGCGGATTGTCCGGCTCGATCGCGTGGTCGAGGACGTGCTGTCGGCGCATGATTATCCCCCACCCATCACACACCTCTTGTCCGAAGCCCTCGTTCTTGCTGCGCTGATGGGTGGGTTGCTGAAGGCTGAGGGTGAGGACGCGCAACTCACCATGCAAGCGCAAACCAAAGGCGGGTCGGTTTCGCTGCTGGTCTGCGATTATCGCGGCGGCGTCTTGCGCGGTTACGCCGATTTTAATGCGGATGCGCTTGCCGACCTAGGCGCCAACCTATCGCTCGAAACGCTGTTTGGAGACGGCTATCTCGCGATCACTTTCGAAACAGGAGCAGGTCAGCGGTACCAAGGCATCGTCCCGCTTGAAGGCGACACTTTGGCAGCCGCTTGCGAAAACTATTTCAGCCAATCCGAGCAGGTGCCCACGATGATCCGGGTGGCAAGTCGTGCTGGAGCGAAAGGTCGCGTGGCTGCTGGTCTGCTGATCCAGCATCTTGCCGACGGTGAGGAAGGGCGCGAGCGCCTTCACGTGCGTCTTGATCATCCGGATTGGGAACATATCTCTGCGCTCACGAGCACGATCAGCCACGATGAACTTCTCGACCCTGGTCTTTCACTAGAGGGTATCGCCTGGCGCCTCTTTCACGAGGAAGAAGAGGTTCGCATACAGCCTGGCCCAAAGCTGCAGCAAGGTTGTCGGTGCAGCGCGGAGTATTACGCCGCGGTCCTGACACGGTTTCCAGAAGATGACCGCGAGCATATGCGCGACGAAAGCGGAGCAGTCATCGTGGATTGTGCCTTCTGCGCTCAGAGCTACAGGTTAGAGATTTAACGCTTTATCGCTGTTAAGAAACACTTCATCCCGACAAGTGTAGATTATACAAGTATGTTGCGGCCCGCTTGGGCGAAAGGTGTGGGCATGACGAAAATCGTTCGAAAATCGTTTGCTGTCGCCGTTGCCGCGTGTGCTGCTATTGCGCTTCCGCTGTCACTGCCTGCGCTTGCGCAATCCGCAAATCTTCCGCTGCTGGGGGAGCTGACCAAGGGGGAATGGACAGTCAGGTTTCGTGATGGGTCCGCTGCGCGCAAGATTTGCGTGCGCTCGGGCAGTGAACTCATTCAACTTCGCCATCGTGGGTCTACATGCAGCCGCTTCGTGGTCGAAGACTCGGAAAATCGGGTCGCTGTACAGTATACATGCTCCGGCAACGGCTATGCTCGCACGAACATTCGCCGCGAGACCAACGCGCTCGTACAGATCGAGAGCCAAGGTATCGCTGGAGGCCTTCCCTTTCAGCTTACAGCCGAGGCGCGCCGCACAGGCAACTGCTGACATAGCTTGGGGGCGGAAGACGTTGCCAATTGCTGCATGAGCGTTACATCGCCGACGATGAAAGCGAACGATGCAACCGACCATTCTTCAAAGGCGATAGTGCTGCTCTCGGGCGGGTTGGACTCGATGGTCACCGCCGCGATTGCGCAGGAGCGCGGCCACGAGGTCCATGCCCTGTCGGTGGATTACGGACAGCGTCATCGTATCGAACTGGAGTCAGCTTCGCGCATCGCGGAGCGGTTGGAGCTTTCCAGTCACGTCGAGATCGCGCTCGACCTGCGAGCTTTTGGTGGCTCGGCGCTTACCGATGACGTCGAAGTACCCAAGGGTGGGGTCGGCGACGCGATACCGGTCACCTATGTCCCTGCGCGCAATCTCGTTTTCCTTGCCCTGACCACTGCCTGTGCTGAAGCCGCCGGGGCGCGAGACGTCTTCATCGGGGTCAATGCGCTGGACTATTCTGGCTATCCCGATTGCCGGCCCGAATTTATCGCCAGCTTCGCAGAGACAGCTAGGCTGGGGACCAAAGCTGGTGTCGAGGGAGACGCTTTCACCGTCCATGCCCCGCTCCAGCATATGACGAAGTCCGATATTGCGCGAGAATGTGAGAGACTGAAGCTCGACCCGGCGTGGAGCTGGTCATGCTACGATCCGACCAGCAGTGGAGAGGCCTGCGGTCGCTGCGATTCGTGTCGCTTGCGCAAAAAGGGTTTTGCCGAGGCGGGATTAGTCGATAGCACGCCTTACGCCGATTGATCGCAACTGACGTGCGAGGGCTGATAAAACAAAACATCGGGGGGAATCGTCCATTGCGCGAAGATGTGGTCACAAAGGCGGCGCCCGTTGCCGATGCCGAACAGCCAGTACCACCTTATAGCTGGTACGCGCTCAGCGTGCTCGTTCTTGTTTATGTGCTGAACTTCATCGATCGCCAGATTCTTTCGATCCTGGCGAACGACATTAAAGCCGATCTGGGCGTAGACGATGCCTATCTTGGCTTTTTGTACGGCACCGCCTTCGCCATTTTCTATGCTCTCTTCGGAATTCCGCTCGGTAAACTGGCAGACAGCTGGAAGCGGGTTCGCCTAATGACTATCGGGCTTACTCTCTGGTCGGCGATGACGGCCGTTTCGGGTTTTGCACGCGATACAGCCACCCTCACGGTCGCAAGGATTGGTGTTGGCGTGGGTGAGGCAACGGCCAGCCCGTCTGCCTACTCGCTGATTTCTGACTGGTTCCCGGCACGGCTGCGCGCAACGGCGCTCGCGATATACTCGTCGGGCATCTATCTGGGAGGCGGCATCTCGCTGCTCATCGGCGGCCTTATCGTGGACCAGTGGAATGCGGCATACCCGGACGGTGGGGTCTTGAACCTCGCAGGGTGGCAAGTCGCCTTTATCGCCGTCGGGCTGCCCGGGCTCCTGCTCGCCATTTGGGTGCTGACGCTTAAAGAACCCGTGCGCGGTGCGATAGACGGCCTTGAAACGCCGGAAAACCCTGCCCCGTTCGAAGGGTTCTTCGCGGAGCTTTTCACGGTCATTCCCCCTTTCACTTTCGTAGGCGCGGCGCGGCGCGGGGTTGGAGCTTTCGCGTTGAATGTCATCGTTTTCGCCGCGTTCATGGCTGCCGCAGCTTTCATCACCGACCTACTCGCATCCGGCGATGGTGTTTTAGCTGGGGGCGTCGAAGCGCTTTTGGACGTTGATTTACCCGATATCACCGATCAGTGGTTCCTCTTGGCTATCGGCTATTATGCGGTGTTTTGTTGGGGTAGCGCGCTTCGGACCCGAGACTATCCGACCTTCGCGTTGACCTGGGGATCACCGGCCTTTCTGTGCACGATCCTTGGATATGGGACGGTGGCATTCATGGCCTATTCGGCGTCCTACTGGGGAGCGCCCTATGCCGAGCGGGTATTCGAGATATCGAAGGGCGAGCTGGGCTTCTGGCTCGGAGGCGGCGGTGCGCTGGGGGGCTTCCTCGGCGTAGTGCTCGGCGGGCGAATGGCGGATTTCCTTTTCACCCGCCTGCCGGCGGGGCGCATTTTCGTCATTCTCTTCGGGCTGCTCTCGCCTATCCCATTTGCCGTCGTGCAATATACGACCGATAGCTTGGCCTTGTTTCTCGCGCTGAATGTGGTGGTTGGAGCGTTTGCCGCTACCGCTCTCGGGGCGGCGGCGGCCAGCAGCCAAGCATTGGTACTGCCGCGCATGCGCGGAACGGCGACCGCGACATTCTTCCTTGCGACCACCTTGGTTGGGCTTGCCCTTGGGCCTTACACTGCCGGGTATGTTTCCGCGCAAAATGAAGGCGATTTGAGCGCTGGCGTATTGGCTACCTTATGGATCACACCAATCGGTCTCGCGCTCCTGATCGCCGCAATCAAGCTGGTCCCCGCGGCGGGGGGAAGCGTGGTCGATCGTGCCCGGGCAGCAGGTGAACCTATCGCCTGAATGAACTATCGGCGGGTAAGGACGCCGCAGGCCACACGTGCGCCAGCATCACCCGAAGGGTTTGTGCGGTAGTCGTCAGCCTCAGCGTGAATGATCACGGCAGTGCCATCGGCGTCGAAGATCGCATCGAGAGCGCGTGCGGGGTCATTGCTTACGACTACTGTCGCGTTCGCCACGCCGTCCGCGGCGACTGTCAGGTTCGGAAGGTCGCCGAGGTGACTTCCGCCAGGCGATAGTGTGCCATGAACGTTATCGGCGGGATTAAGGTGTCCGCCCGCGCTTTTGAAATCGGGTGTGTCGCAACGGCCGGTCGTATGCAGATGAAATCCGTGGGCTCCCTGGGTGAGTCCAGAGGCAGTTAGCGAGACTTTCAGCTCAGAACCATCCGCGAACAAATCGACTGAGCCTGCGGGAGAGCCGCTTGGGGATTGCAGCCTCGCATTTCCGAGCGTCTCGGTCGGAGAAGTATCGATGCTGGTGCAGCTGCAAACCGAGATGCAAACGAGAAGAGATAGAATTGGAGCGTGTCGCACGGGATGTCCTCTTTTGGGAATTCCCTACCTCAACGAAAAAGGGGCCGGATCGCTCCGGCCCCTCTTCTTTTTTCGCGTTTGGCGAAGTCGTTACATGCCCGAACCCGGACCGTAAGTAACCTCGACCCGGCGGTTCTGCAGTTCGCGAACGCCATCGGCAGTCGGCACGCGTGGCTGAGATTCGCCGAACGCTTCGCTGCTGATCCGGGTGCCCGGAATTCCGCGCCCTGTAAGATAGTCACGAACCGAAGCGTTGCGACGCTCGGCAAGGCCCATGTTGTAGGTCACGCTACCCGCGCGGTCGGTGTGACCGGCAAGCATGACGTTGGCCGTACCGCAATTCGCATAAGCCGTGACCGCGTTGTCCAGGATCGTCGCGGCGTCGGCAGTGATGGTCGATTCATCAAAGTCGAAGAAGACGATGTACGGACCCGTGTTGCAGGGCGGCGGCGCTGGCGGCGGCGGCGGCGGTGCCGGCGGCGGAGGCGGCGGGGGAGGCGGCGGCGGCGGTGGCGGGGGAGGCGGCGGAGGCGGCGCTTCGTCACCGCCGAAGTTGTAAATCAGCGAGCCGAGAACCGAATGCGTGGCAATGTCGGTTTCGAGATCCAGACCGCGCGAGTCCACCAGATTGACATCCACTGCGTTGAAGTAGCGATACTTCAGACCGACGTCGAAAGAGTCGGTAAGCGGAGCGCGAACACCTGCGAGCAGCTGCCAAGCAAGGCCGGTGTCAGAGTCGTCAAATGCGCCCGGACCACTTGTCTGAATCGTTCCGTCGAGATCGACGCGAGCAATACCGATACCACCACCGGCAAAGCCCTGAAGGCCGTCGTCCGGACCAAAGTCGAACAGGCCGTTGAGCATAAAGCTGAGGGCGTTGAACTCGCCATCGGCCGGGAAGACGCCGGTTACGATGTCACCATCGGAATCGCCGTCGTCGTCATCGCTGTCACCGAAATCGGGACCGGCCTGGAGGCCAGCGACACCCGCCGTCAGTTCATCGACGTCCGCGGCGCGATAGCTGGCTTCGGCTTCAAGACGGAACACGCCGAAGTCGTAGCCGACAGCTCCGCCGAAGTCGTAACCGACTTCGGTATCAACGGAAGCATCGTTCAAATTGTCGTCTACATCTAGATCAATGTCTTCGACGATCATCACTCCGCCGTCACCCTGAATGTACCACTGGCCGTCGCGGGCCATGGCGGGTGCGGTGAGTGCTGTCGAAGCCATCGCCATACCAATGACGATCTTACGCATATATCTATCCCCTTATTAGGTCTGAGGCGCTTGCAGTCTCTATCTTTTCCAATGATGAGTATCAAGCAAGCAATAACCCGGAACTGTTGCAAGAAAGCCTCTATTCGACACCTCTTTGCCGAAAATCGAAAGCTTCGCTCATGATTGGACGGGATCAAGAGCGCTCTGATCGTCAAATTGTTCCATTGCGAGGAAACAGTCCAAATATTCTAAGTGCTTCTACTAAGTCGGCGAGAGCCTGACGTGCCTCGGAATCCACGACATTTCCTCCCTTGGGAGCCGTAGGTTCTGGGGCAAGACGCCATTCGCCATCGTATTGCAACAGCGATTGGGCTGCGCGATCATAGACGGCCATTCCTGCCACCGGCTGGACGTACTGCCAATCGCCTCCAATCATGATCGCGAAAGCATTGTCGTGGCCGGTCCAAGCGTCTTTGGCGGGAGCAAGAATGCGATAACACGTGCCTGGTTCGGGATTGACCGGAGGCGCGTCGAGTGAGGCAAGAACGGTCCGCGGCACCATCGCATCAAGAATGCTCAGGGCCTCGTTCAGGAAAAACTCTTTCTGCGCCTGCCCCGGGAAGAGCAAGGGCAGGGCGAGTTGCGTTGTTGTCGACGGGAAGGCAGCGACTTTGGTCATGATCGTCTCCATAAAGATTTGTCCTGGTCACGAGAGCGCCGCGATGTGCAGCGCTTCTGAGGACGAGTAGGTGCCGACCTGACGCACCCATAAATTGCCGGGGCCATGTTGAGCGACCAGATTGGCGCGTTCGTTCGGTCGAAGACTGTAAGAACACTCTTGGAGCGCCCAGGTTTGGGCGGGTGCAATGGTTGGCCCGTATCCAAGCGTGTATGCTTCGCGTTCTTCGACAAGCGGGACTTCTGCTCCATCAATCCACTGCCAGTGCCCGCGCGCACGTCGCACCCAGCTTACTTCCCAGCTTCCATCGGCCAGCACGCGCGTCCTTGCCCCCACGGGGCTCGAAGGACGACGCGATAGACCGACATGCTCAAGGGGGGCGGAGACTGGTTCATCATCCCCAAGACCAAGGGCCGCGATGGTTGCAGCAGAGTGCGGCACGACAAGCGAAGGATCGAGCTCGGTCAATCGATCGTCGAGCAGGACGACAGGCGTGCCCGGTTCGTGGCCTTGCCACGCCTCGGGTTCGGTGCCTGCTCTTCCGCGCAGCAAGCCGCTGATCCGCCAATTGCCATTTCCAAGCGCCTCTGCATGCAGGAATTGCAACACTTCGGACCCGACCATTAGCCGGTTCGACCCGAGCGCGAGACCGGTCACGTCCGTGCTCGCCAGCAGCAGGTCAGACGCCACCAGGATCAGTTCGGCGCTGTAGGAACGCTCAAGAAGTGTGCCAGCCGAAGCACCGAGCGGAGTTGCAAGCGTTCCGACAACCGCTCTGCGCCGTCCAGTTGTGCCAAGCTCAACCAGCGTTCCGCCTCGTTGTGCGTACAGTGCCGCGCCGCGCCAGCCCGCGCCGCCTGAGGAGGCGGCAGCAAATATGCGCGCCTGTGCTGGCGCATCGGCATCCTCCGGCGGTGCTTCGAACGCGTGCAGGATTGTGGGCTGAAGCGGAGCGTCCGCCGGTTTGTTGGCGGCGCCTGCATCTCCAAGAGCGACGCCGCCCGTTTCCGGTGCGAGCCGTTCAAGAGCGTATTCAACCCCGCGATCATACCATTCACGGCTGACGATTCGCCAAACTCCGATGGTCTCAGGAACTCTGACCACATCGCCCGGCCCTTTACTTGGGTCGAGTTCCCCTGCGCGCCAGACCATCCTGTCGCGTTGCCACCGCGCGCGCTGGGCATTGGCGCTGGCGAGCCTTCGCGCGCCGTCTGCGTTGAGCGTGGCAGGCAGGTCCACAACCGCTTCGCGTCCGCCCGGCCGCAGTCCAAGAGCGCGCTGAACTCCCGGCTGGTAATCGCGCTCCTCGTCGTAATAGCGAAGCGCGAGCGGCTCATGCTCCCCGTTATCGCCGCGACGTGCGTGCTGCATTTGGCCAGACGCGTCGCGATCTTGCGCGAGACGCTCGGGAAGGACCGGCACTTGGGCCGGGATTGGCGTGCGCGGAGCAATGGCGACACCTGTCTCAGTTGCCACGCAGTTGAGCGGGATCACACGATCGATCGCGGCAAGCGAACCGAACAGCGCTCCACCTTCGTCTGCAAAGCCGCGTGTATCCTCAAGATGGACATCGCTCCCGTCGTCCACCCTGTCCGGCACGAGGTCACGCAATGAGACCGAGGAATCTTCGGGCGCAAAAACCTCGAATGTGAGAGCCGGGATCCGATTTCCGAACTCACCCAGCTGGAGATCTTCGAACACGATGTAAGCGCAGTCGCGAAAAGCCGGCGCTCGGGATTGTTTGTCCGCCGCTATCAGCGGGTCGATCGGATCGTCACCATACCCGCGGTAAAGCCGCATCTCGCCCGCAACCTTCAGGTCACCGCCCGCACCGCGCAGCAAGTTGCCGTCGGCCCAGATCCGCCCGACGCGCGCGATGGGCGTGCTCGAAAGTGCGACTGCGAAAGACGCGGCATACGAATATGTTGTTGTGGACGGTCGCCCTTTTCCCCCGCCGTCCTTGGTCGTCGTTTCGACCAGGTCGGTTGACCAGATCACCGTCCCTGCGGTCCGCATTCGCCCGAAATGCCGGGGAATGGGCCGACCGTAGCTGGAGGTAGTTACCGCAAGCTCGCGCAGCCGTGGCCCCTCGCGTGAACCGCCACCCGCGATGGCTAGGTCCGCCTGTCGCCCGATGAACGCTCCTACCGCACCGCCCAGTGGTCCGCCGATCGCGGTGCCCACTGCGGTTAATACCAGTGTAGCCATATCGCTTGTCTCCGTCTCAACCGGGTATTCGCCAGCGCATGAGCTTTGCAGGCATGACACTCAGGGTCTGCCGTACGACGCGTCGAAGGCCGGCGTGGGCGTGAATGGCGCTTATCTCGCTTTCGGCGATAGCCAGGTGGGATTGACCCGGACCGGGGCTCGTCAAAATGACATCGCCTGCGCGGATGCTGCCGTGGGCCTTCACCAGCCCATAATCGTGGGCGCAGGCAAACCAGCGCTGAGGATCGATGGTCCGCAGCGCATACCCCTCCGGTGACTGACCTTGGTGTCCAATCGCGGCGAGGCTGGCGTGGACCAGACCGACGCAGTCAAGGCCGCTTGCAGGGTCGCGCCCGTGCAAGCAAAACGGAGTGCCGATTAGACTGGCGGCCGCAGCAGCCAGTCGCTCGCCTTCGGTTAGAGTGCACATCAAGAGCCGCCTTGACCATATCGCGCCAGCAGATCGTTGCCCGGCAGAAATGGCTCGGCGCGGAAGTTCGCAGCGTTGTCAAAACGCTCAGCACAGGTTGTGATGGTGCGATCGCAACCTTCCTGTACCTCTGCGCGCGTTCCCGCCTGGAGACCTTCGGCAAGCGGTCGATCGAGCGTCAGCCATCCGTCCTGCACGCCGACAATTCCGAATGCGATCCCGGTTTGCGGACCGCCGAGAAAGCGCGCCCTTCCATCGACGTGTAGAGCGGTGTCGATCGCGTCGAACCGCACTCGATTGAAATCGAGATCCACATCGACCACCGCGGCGCGCGACGTGAACCGTGCCGCCGAGAGGTTACAGCCCGGACCGCAGAAGGCGGCGCGGCAGGTCGGGCTGGTGCGCGGGACGAGGTCGCGCTCCAGTTGCGATTTTGGCGATAGCAGCGTCGCCGAAAAGCCGCGTCCGTCGTCTTCGATCGGCCCGAGAGTTCCGGTGTAGAGCGCATGGGCCTCTCGCGCCTCCCAGTCCACGATACCCACTTCAATCGCAGCTTCGTCGAACAGCCCCGCAGCGAGGTCTTCGGAGCGGATCGAGTCATGGCTCAGCGCGCCTTCGACTCCTGCGCTGTCCTCGCTGAGCTCCGCGGTCGTGCGGATCGCTGCAGGCACCATACCGGGCGCGGCCCGGTGCGACATGCCGCCGAAGGTGAGAGTGCGGTCGTGGCTCGTGAAGCCCAGCGCGATTCCGTCGCGCCTCCAGATCCGCCAATAGGTTGCAGCCGTTTCGAGCTCCGAACGGAAAAAGACCCGCATCACCCTTCCTCGCGCAATTCGATCAGGGGAATGCTGGGCGCTTCGCCAGCTTCGAAGTTCACACCGGATATGTCGATGCGGTCTTCGGCGAACCGGACCGGAACATCGAACAGGAAACCGGCGCGAACCTGCGCACCTGCTGCCGGAGCCTCGGCCAGGCGAAGCATGCCATTGGCCTCAAGCGACCAGTCGAGCACAGGCGTGCTCGCCACGCTCACCAGCAGCGTATCGGCGCGCGGGCGCAATATCGGGCGTCGCTGCGGATCGCTCGCCGGACCGTAATTCTTCACCAGCTGAAAATCTGCGGTGAGCCCGTCGCCGATGCCGATCAACTGATCGGACATGGTCGGCGAGCCGGTCATGCCGTTCGAGGAATGGTCGAACGGATCGCATACGCGAAAGCCGCGCGCCGCGCCGCGCCGGGCACGAAAGAACGCGATCAGCTCGGACAGTTCGGTTTCGGAGCGGATGCCCGGCCCCACATCGAAATGGATGCGTGCATCCGACCACAACGCGTTGCGGCGCTCGTGCCCTGACGCGGTGACTGTGACCGATGTCGAGAATTCCGGTGCGACAGCGGTGCTGCGACCGAGCGCGAAGGGATAGAGCACGTCATCGAATGCTTGCATGGGGTCGTCTCCTGTAGGGGGCAGGCGCGTGTATCCATCGCGAGCGATCTGGGGCTGCGCCCACACGTAGCGGCGTGGCACGCCGCGCTTCGCCGCTTGGTCGAGGCCTGCGTCGATCTTTTCCCAGAACGCTTCCGCATCTTCGGGATCGAGGACGAAGCCGGACAGGTAATCCTGCTCCTCTCGCGGGTAGCCGAGGCGGGCATCGACGAAGGTGTAGGCAGCCCGGCGCAACGCGTCGGCTCCTGCGGTAAGCCAGTCGTAGTCCTCCAGCTGCAGCCGATCGAAAGCCGGACGCGCCCACCCTGTGGGGAGGTTGGCGCGGTAGAGTTCCGGCATATCGGCGGCTAGAATCGTCGGCGTGAAAGCGAGCAGCAGCACTTGCGCCTCGCCTGCGGCACGGGTTCGGATCGCCGCAGTCAGGTCGGCGGTCGATTGCGCCAAAAGCGCGCCTGCCTGTTCGAGCAAATCGGTTTCATTGCTTTCGAGAGGCTCACGCATGTCGGCGATCACCGGGGGCGATCCTCCGAAAGCGGCGCGCGCCGCATCGTCGTAGAGACAGATTTCGCCCGCCGCCGTGGTCCACCACCAGGGCTCGCCGATCTGGAAGCGCACCGGCTGGCCCGCATCCTGAAGCAGATCGACAAACGCACGGGTGCTTGCGTGCAGCCAGTCCATCGCTTGGGTATTCGCAGGCGAAAGCAGCGTCGAGGGCGGCACCCACCCGGTCAATGCGGGCGCTCCGACCGACGTGCGCTGTTTCCAGTCTTCGGGGCAATAGGCGTCGAAAAGCTCGTATGAGATTGAGGCGACGACCTGGAGATCGTTTGCGGCGCAGGCGGCAAAGAAGTTCCCGTGCCAGCGCGCGGCTGGTTCGGACAATGCTCCGCCCGGATCGACCAGCAATGGACCGTTTTGCCTCGTGAGCCGCATGAAGTGGCTCATCCCGACATAGTGAACCACATCCTCACGATAGCCGAGACCGACGATGCCGCGCACCAGCCGCGCCGGCGTCTGGTTATAGGCATCATCGAAGGCCGTTGCCATCCGCTCGCCGTGAACCGGCAGGCGTACATCGCCGATATCGAGCATCGCTCCGCGTCCGTCGCAAGAGATCCGAGACACCGTGACACGCCCGTTGAAGCGCTCTGCCAGTGGCGCGTCGCTTCCCGCGACATAGCCGGGCGCGACGAGCGAGATAAACATGCGATCGATATCGCTTGCATGGATTGGCGTGCCGGGCAGGGTGAAACCGCTTTCGAGATGCGAGAACGGCAGCGTTATCGTTGCATCGGTGGGTGAGCCCTCGGCGTAATTCCACAGCCGCACGTACCAGCTTTGGGGCGCGCCGGTCGCATCGCGCCCTTCGATCGTCAGCGTCGGCCCGTTGACGCCATCCAGCGCAATCACGCCTTTGGACTGCCAGCGAAAGCTGAGCGTCGTATGCGAGTAGTCACGGCTGGTTTCGTAGGCGAGCAGCGGATGGTCGAGGCTGTCGACGCTGTCCCAGATGACCCCAACCAGCTCGCCCTCGTGATGCAATTCGACATCGATCTGCATGGAGGTCGCGCTGGTGCTGATAACCGACGCCATTGCGGGCCGAGGAAAGTTGACGGTCCAGAACCGGGGATCGAAGCGCTGGATGAAGCTCGATTCCTGATTGCGCCTCTCGCGCGCGAGCCAGAAAGCCATGGCCTAACCCTCCTGCAGAGCGCGGCGCACGGCGCTCGCGACCTGGCGCGAAGAGCGTTGCATCGCGACCGGGGCGGAGGTGCCGCGCGGTGTGGCGAGCTGGATCGCAACGCGCACATCGCGTCCTCCGCTCGGATTGGCGAAATCGCTCGCAACTTTCCCGGCGCTGGTCGGCACGAACAGTTCAGGACCGTTCTCACCCACGATGTACCCGCGACCGGGAGCGACCGGGCCGCCGGTCGCGCGACCCGGCAGGCCCAGCAGCGACCCGAGCGAGCCGCCGATCAGTCCACCCAGGCCGCCGCCGCCACTGCCGCCGCTGCCGAACAGCGAGGAGATGCCGGACTGCAAAGCGTGCGAGGCAATCGCATCGAGCGCGCTGAACGCGACCTGCTTGAGATCGTCGAACCCCAGGCTGCCGCGCTTCAGGGCCGAGAGCAATCCGCGCTCAAGCACGATCCCGGCCTTGTCGAACCCATCCAGCAGCGAGCTGTCGAGCTTGCCGCGCATGTTTTCAAGGTCGGCGGCGAAGCCTTCGGTCGAGGCGCGAACGTCGATTACGAGGTCGTCGAAGTCGTCATTCATGGGTGTCACGCTCCATCATGCGCGCGATCAGATCGCGGGTTGGCGGGTTGGTTGCAGGGTCGCCCGGTTCACGGATCGCGACCGCGAGCTCCGCAGGCGTCGCCGACCAGAATTCGCCCGGTTTCCAGCCGAGCAGGCGGGCCGCGTGCGAGCAGCAGCGCAGCGCCATCTCGGCAAAGGATCCGGGTTGTGCGGTGCTCACGATCGGCCTTGCAGCACCTGCGCGAGGATCGCGCGCACGGGCCCGGTGGCAGCGACAAGGCCCATGGCCATCACCGCCTCGCCGATCGCCCGGCGTGAGGGGCGTTCATCGCTGTCGATGCAATGGTGCAGCAGCGCGGCGATCTCGCTGAGCGTAAGCGCGCCGTCCGACGCGCGTTCGACCAGCGCGAACAGCGATCCCAATTCCTCTTCGGCGGCAACGAGGTTTTCGAAGCTGGGGCGCAGCCGCAGATCGGCCCCGCCGACCTGCAGGCTCGCCTCGCCGCGATGGGGATTGGCGGCGGCGGTCATGCGGGCAGGACCGGACCGGAGCTTTCAAGCTGGAGCGTGTAATTGCGCTCTCCGTTGAAATCGCCCGAATAATCGAGCCGTTGGACGAGGAAGCGCCCGCGCAGACGCTCGCCGTCTTCGAACGACAATTCGTAATCGTCGATAGTTCCGGCAAGTGCGTGGGCGCGGATCGCTCGCTCGGCATCGCTACCAAGGAAGATGCCGGCGGCGCTGACCGAGACCGAGCGCGTTCCCGCGCCCGACAACAAGTCACGCCAACCGCCGGATTCCTTGTGCGTTATGACGACCGCATCGCCGTTGATAGAGAGCTGGGTGGTGCGCAAGCCTGCGACCGTTTCGTAAGTTGGCGAGGCGCTGCCGTCGCCGATCTTGAGCAGGAAGGCGGAGCCGTTCTGGGCGGGCATGGGATAATCTCCTTCAGGAATTCAGGGGTGCAAACAGGCGGAAGCGGAATTCGAGCAGCGCGCCGCGCAGATTGTTGGCGCGCGCTTCGCTGCGAGCGCGCAGGAACCGGATCGAGGCGAGCTCGAAACCGGGATGGAACGGTGGCAGATCGCGCACGCGTGCCTCGATCGCTTCCAACAGCGGCGCATCGGCGGCCGGCGCATCGGTTCGGCTTTCGAGTTCGAGCGCGATCCGCACTTCTCGCCCGCGCCGGTCCTTCGTGCCCCAGTCCCGCGAGGCGCTGGCGGCAATGCCAAGCCACGGGGCGCTGGCGGCCACCGGGGTTTCTTCTTCGATTGCGTTGATATCGGTGAGCGCAGGATCGGCACGCAGCCATTCGATCAGCGCGGCTCGCAAAGCGTTCTCCATGGGTTCAATCCTGTTCGAGATCGGGCCAGAGCGCGGCTGCCGAGCGCCAGGACGATCCGGCGCGGGCCTGCGCAAGCGCGATCCGTGTGGCATGGCGTGCGGCGATATCGGCGCCCCTGCGTTGAAGTCTGGCGATGAGCCGCTCGGTCGCAGCGCGCGCGGTAATCATGCGAGCCTGAGCTGGCGCCACGGACGCCACAGGGCGGTGACGCTGGCGGGCGGGACGGCCTGGGGTTTGTCGCCCACCGCCTGGTCGCGATAGCGGTATTCGAACGCTGCGAGCCGGATCAGACCCTGCCGAAGCGATGCGGGCACCGTTGCCCAGTCTGCCGCCAATCCGACATCGAGGTGCAGGGAAATCGCCCGACCCTCGAATGCTGGCGCGCTTTCGACACGGGCCGTCCCATCCGAATGTAGGACAAATCCAAGATCGCCTGTATCGATCGCGTTGCGCGTGCCGTCCTGGGCGACCAGTTCTGCATTCAACAAAGCGCGGACAGGCCGCGACTTCAGGTCATACGATCCGCCTCGCACCGGCAGGTGTTCCTCCACCGTTTGCGAGAGGGGGGCCTGGCCTGTGAACGCCTCGCACGCTTCCAATCCGGCGCGCAGCAATCCTGCCAGCATATCGTCTTCGTTCGAGCGGCTGATGCCCAGCCATGTCTTCAATTCGGCCAGCGCGGTGCTCACGTCCGCTGGCTGCACGAGTGTGCGCCGCATCGCTGTCTCCAATACGTCTGTTCATCAAAAAGGCCCCCGCGCCGCAGGTCACGGCGCGGGGGTAAGGTGCAGCAGGGCGGAAAGGGGGAAACCGCCCCGCCAGGCAGGATCAGGCCTCGATCTTGAGCAGCTTGATCGCGTTTGAATCGAGCACCTGTCCGCCCACCCGCTTGGTCGCGTAGAAGTGGACGAAGGGCTTGTTGGTGAACGGATCGCGCAGCACGCGGGTCGCAGCGTGTTCGGCAATCAGGTAGCCGTGGCGGAAATTGCCGAACGCGATGGGAAAGGCGCCGCCCGCAATGTCGGGCATGTCTTCGGCTTCCACTACCGGGTAGCCGAGCAGACGGTCGGGCTGCCCTTCGACCAGACCGGGCTGCCACAGGAAGTTGCCATCAGTGGTCTTGATCTTGCGGATGCTGGCAAGCGTTGCCGAATTCATCACGAAGCTCGCACCCTGGCGGTGGCCGGCCTTGAGCGAATGGATCAGATCGATCAGCTTCACATCGGGCGCGGTGTCGAAGCCGTCGGCATCGCCCGAACCGATATATTGCAGCTGGCCGAAGGCGCGCGACCCGTCGACATCGGTGCCGGTCCCCGCTTGCAGGAAGCCTTCGGGCTGGTTCATGCCAGTGCCATTGACGAAGGCCGAGCCTTCCGCGCGGGCGAATTCAATCGCGACCTCGTTCGCCAGCCAGCTTTCAAGGTCGAACGCGGCATCGTCGATCATTGCCTGGCTCGCCGCCGGATTGGCGTAGAGATCGCCGGAGGGCGGCGCGATTTCGGCGAAGTTGGGCGTGTCGGTGCCGGGTCGACCCGCCGTCTCGCTGACCCAGCCCGAAGCCGTGCCACCGGTCGCGACGAGCTTGCGATAGCCCGAAGAGCCGGTCTGCACGACCTGAGCGATGTTGCGGATCGGGCTGATCTCGGCCAGTTCGCGGGCGATGATCGCGTCGATTTCGCGCGGAACCGCATAGCCGCCATCGGCAGGCGCGCCGCCATTGATCGACTTGACTTCGGTCTCGTGACCACGGCGCAGATAGCCCTCGACGAAGCCCTTGACCTCATCGCTGGCGGTTTCGCCGGTGCCACCGATGGCGGGACGCGATGCGGCGCGTGCGACCTTGTCCATGCGCGCTTTCACCTCGTCGACGTCACCGCGCAGGGCGGCGATGTCGGCTTCGGCACGGTCCTGACGCGCAACGATGTCGAAGCTCTGCTCGAGCGTGTCGACCGGCTTGGTGGCAGGTTGGGGGATGGTAATGTCCATGGGTAGTCTTGCCTTTCTGTTGGGCATGAAAAAGGCCGCCTGAAGAGGCGGCCTGGCGGGGTGGTCGGATTGGGTGGCGGGGCAGATCAGGTGACGAGATGCACGCGCGCGCCGTGTTGCAGGGGATGGGTGACAAGGCTGATCTCGAACAGGTCGACTGCGGTGAGTTCGCGACCTTCGGGTCCATTGCGGCTGGCGCGCGCCCGGTATCCGAAGCTGAGGCCGCTCACCTTGCCCGCTTTGAGCAATGCGGCACCGCGACTGTTTGCGCGATCTATCCGGGCGACCACGCGCAGGCCGCGCTTGTCCTCGGCGATGGTCTCGACCGTGCCGATCGGTTGGTCTGGGCGATGTTGCCAGAGCAGCGGCAGCGGGTCCGCGCGCGCGGCCAGCGTGGCGGCGAACGCGCCGCGCCGGATCACATCGCGCGCCGCATCGGCAATGTCGAACAGCCCGGCATAGCCTGCCAGGCGGATCGGCACGGTGGCGACGGGGCGCATCACAGCAGCTCCCACACGCCAAGCCGCACCGCGATCCCGACCAGCAGGGCGGCGAGAAAACCGCGCGCCGTCCAATCGATCAGCGCTTTCCACGCGCTCGACTTCGCATCGCGCCAGGCGCGCAGCAATTCGCGCAGCTCGTCGAGATCGTCCTCGGCTCCCGGATCGGCGAGTCCCAGCCGGTCGAGCACCCGCTCGGCAGACAGTTCGGACGCTTCTTCGAGGATGGCGCGCAAGGTCACGAGTTCGGCACCTTCCTCGCTCGCCTGCGCCAACAGGCTGGCGAGCATGTCCTGACGGTTCATCGCGCATTCTCCTCTTCCGGTGACAGACCCAACATCTCACGCTTCTCCGCGCGGGAGAGGAAGTCTGCGTCAGACACCTGCTTCCACAGTCGCTCGCGGTCCTCCGACAGCGCCGTTACCCGGTCGAGATCGATCGCCATGCTCGCATTCGGAAACCACGGCGCAAGCCCTTCGCGCAAAGCCGAGAACAGCTTGTCGGCGAGCGGGAGCAGCGTGAGCCGCCACAGCGCGCGATTGGCCTCGCGATAGTTCGAATAGGTGTTGTCGCCCGGCAGGCCGAGCAGCATCGGCGGCACTCCAAACGCGAGCGCAATGTCGCGCGCCGCGGCGCTCTTAAGCGTGGCGAAATCCATGTCGGCGGGCGACATCGCCATCGCCTGCCATTTCAGCCCGCCATCGAGCACCATCGGGCGTCCGGCGTTGATGGAGCCGGAAAAGGCGGTTTCAAGCTCGGCCTTCAATCGTTCGAACTGTTCGTGGGTCAGCCCCGCGCCGTCGCCCGCATCGTAGACCAGTGCGCCCGAGGGCCGCGCCGCGTTTTCGAGCAGGCACCGGTTCCACTCGGATGCCGCGTTGTGGATCGCGACCGCCTGACGTGCCGCGGCGAGCGCGCTGGCCCCGCAATAATCGTCGAGCGGGTGCAGCGCCTTGATCTGGACGATGCTGGGCCAGCCATCCTCGTCTTCGACAGGGATCCGCAGCGCGTCTCCGCCGACCTTGTATTCATAAGCTTTCGGCCAGCCATCGGGGCCGGCGATCGCGGTCACGCGCTCGGGTCGCAGCGCGAACAGTTCGACCGGCCGCCCGCTCGCATCCTTGACGATTTGGACGTAACCGTTGCCATGCAGCAGGACATGCGCGGCGAGCGTTTCGACCAGCGACTGGCCCGCGCTGGTTGCATCGATGAGCGCTCGCAGATCGGGATCGTCGCATCCAATCGGGGCCTGCCCGATCCCCTCTGCGACGATCCGCACCGCCCGCTGCGCGATCGGATTGGACAAAAACCCGTCGCGCACAGCCGTTTCGTAGCGATAGGATCGAGGGCCACCATGGCCTTCGAAAGCAGGCGTCCACCCAAGCGCGGCTGCGGGTGCGAGCGGCGCGCGGCTTGAACCCCCGCCCTTGAAGGCGGAGAGCAGATTGTCGAGCATGGCCATGAAAATTCCTTTGCGTATTCAGCGTTATATCGAGCGAATGCTCGGACGGCCCGCGCGGCCCAGCAGCAGTTCAGTCAGCGCCCAGACAAGCGCGTCGGCGCGGTCGGGGCTGCGGCTCCCGCCATTGCTCGGCCCGGCATATTCGCCGCCGGTTATCAGGCCGCACATCTGGTCTTCGAGCTTGGGGAAGTTCCCACAATGCTTCACGCGCCCGGCGGCATAGAGCGCGGCGACCGGTTCGGCCCGCGCGACCTTGCCGCGACTCGCATGGACCAGCTTGACCGGGAGGCCCGCATCGGCGGCGCGCAGCACGCTCTCGACCATTGCGCCGCCCTGATTGGCTTCGGCAACGACGCGGTCGGCCTCCCAGCTTTGCGCCGCATTCGCCACTTCGCGCGCCCAGCGATCCGGTTGCGCGCGGGGTAGCGAGCAATCGGCAAGCACCCGGGCGATCCCGTCTTCGCCAAGCGCCGCGACCACTACCCCGCATTCATCGCCATTGGACGATGCGGGTGGATCAACGGCGACAACGATCCGGCGATGCTCCGCCGCACACTCTTTCTCACGTGCCGCTTCGAGCATGGCGCGCGTCCACAGCGCGCCTTCGATATCGTCGAGCATTTCGCCCGCAATCTCCTGCCGGGCGAGCTGGCTGCCGGCGAATTCGCTTTCTACCGCATCGAGGAAGCGGCGAGGCAGATGGCCCGCATTGTCGTAAGTCGACCCACGCGACACGACGACCGAACCGTCCTCGCTCTGCGCGAGCAGGCGTTGCACCAGCGGCACGGCGCGCGGCGTCGTAGTCGCGACGATGCGCGGATCGCTGCCGAGCCGCAGACCCATCAGCAAATTGTCCCAAGTCTGTGTCGCGCGGTTATGCGCCAGCGGCCATTTCGCGATTTCGTCACACCAGGCGTGGCTGTGCTGCGGTCCGCGCAAGCTTTCGGGCTCGGCGGCGGAGTATAGCTGCGCCTGCGCCCCGTTGGGAAAGCGCACGCGCCGCAGAGACGGTTCGTACACAGGCCGCCGGTCGGATGGGGCGCAGGCGATCAACCCGCTTTCACCCTCGACCATCACCGCCCGCGCTTCGTTTAGTGAGGACGTGACCAGCGCGATCCGCGCCTCACTGTCGGCTTCTGCAATCAGCCGCACCCATTCCGCTCCGGCGCGGGTCTTGCCGAACCCGCGCCCCGCCATCACCAGCCAGATCCGCCAGTCGCCCGGCGGCGGCACCTGAGCAGAGCGGGCGATCAGCTCCCAATGAAAATCGAACTCGCGCCGCTCGGTAGCGTCCATCTGAGCGGCGAGGCGCTGGCGGACCTCGGGGTCGACCTCGGCGAGCCAGGCTAGACGTCCGTGCATTCGCGACCGATCCTTTCCCGCTTCTCACGCTGGACCTGCTGGCGGATCGCCTCGACCTTGCGATCGATCGAGGCGCGCACTTCGGCGGCGCTTACATTCTGTTGCTGGGCGTGGGCCTTGATGGCGCTTTCGCGGTGGGCGTTGAGCAAGCGGATCGCATTGGCGAAATCGTATTTGTCGGCTGCGGCGCTCTTGCCGGTTTCCAGGTCGTCCGTTTTCGGGCCGCACGCCTTCTGGTCGCCTTCGCGCAGGCGCCGCAGGATCTCCATTTCTAGGTGCGAATATCCCTCCCACAGCGCGACCAGCCAGGCGCGGGCGAACTCGGGATCCTCGCGGCGAAGTTTGTAGGCGCGGCTGGGATTCACGCCGGCGCGTTCGGCGCTTTTCGTGACGTTTGAACTCTCGGCGAGAAAATCGAGGAAGTGACTGCGCCAGTGACGGTTGACGCTCGGCCCTTCTCCCTCCTTCAGCATGGGTGCGATTTTTACGCGTTTCGAGCGCCTGGCCATGATGTTCCCTCCCGAACACAATGAAAAGGGCGGCGCTTTCCCGTGAGAAAGCCCGCCCTGCTGGGTTGCCGTTGCGAATCACAATTTCGCGATGTTGTCCTTCTCTAACCAAAGAGCGTGACGATGTCAATAAAAATAACCAATATGGTTATTCAAGACTCTGGACTTTCGGTTGCGTGCGCGAGACCGCTGCCCTACGTGGCGCCGACTTCCCGACAAAGGTTTGCCAGACGATGCGGTGGCTGCGCGCGCTCTACAATTGGACGATGGACAAGGTCGCGCATCGCCATGCGGAATGGTGGCTGGCGTTCTTCGCCTTCATCGAAGCGAGCTTCTTTCCGATTCCGCCACATCCATTGCTCGGTCTCATGTGCCTTGCCGAGCCCAGGAAGGCGCTGCGCTTTTCGATCATTGCGACCCTCGCGTCGGTCGTGGGAGGATTGTTCGGATACCTGATTGGTTGGCTGCTGTTCGATGCGGTCGGGGTGCCGCTGCTGACCGCGATCGGCCTGTATGACAGCCTACCCGCGGCGCAATGCACCTTCGACGAATATGGTGCTTTTGCGGTGGTGATCGCCGCCGCGACCCCGGTGCCGTTCAAGCTCTTGACCATCACCGCAGGCTTTCTCGGCATGGCGCTGGTGCCCTTTATCCTCGCCAGTCTCGCGGGCCGGGCGTTGATCTTTGTGACGGTCGGCGTGCTGTTCCAGGTCTTCGGGCGGCCCATCAAGAAAGTGATCGACAATTATCTTGGCACGGTGACCACGGTGTTCGTGCTGCTGGTGATCGGCGGATTTCTTGCGCTCACGCAATTGGGCGGCGGCGGAGAGGACAAAGCGGACCCGTGCGCGGACGCGCCCGCGGTGGAGACGGTCGAAGAGGCGTATTGAAATCGCGCAAGCGGCCTAAAGCAGCTTGCCCTGCCCGTCCGGCTTCTGACTGCGCCGCGCCCTCCTGTATGGGCTGACGATCCATGGCAGGTCGGGGCGCTTGCGGCGCTCCTATGAGGGAGAGAAGCTGGTCTCCAGCGTGATCTCGCAGTCGAGAACCTTGGAGATCGGGCAATTCTCCTTGGCGTTGTTCGCGAGTTCCTCGAACTTTGCCTGGTCCAGCCCTTCGACCGAACCCTTCGTCGAAAGCGCGGATTTGCTGACCTTGAAGCCGTCGCCATCCTTGACCAGCGTCACGTCGGCATCGGTTTCCAGTGTGCCGGCCATGAAACCTTCCTCGGCCAGCATGAGGGACAGCGCCATGGTGAAACAGCTCGCATGAGCGGCCGCTATCAGCTCTTCGGGATTGGTACCCGCCTTTTCTTCGAACCGGGTCTGAAAGCCATAGGGTTGGCCCGACATTGCGCCAGACCCGGTAGAGATGTGGCCCTGACCGGACTTGCCGAAACCTTCGTATTGCGCGCTGGCGCTCTTGGTGGTGCTCATGTGTCGAACCTCCTTTGCGTTCAGTGTAAAGGACGCATCGGAGACGCCTGGGGTTCCGGACTTAGCCTGCGATAATTCCGGTGGCCTTGCCCGCGCGCTCGAAGCGTTCGAGAATCGTTTCGACTTCCTCGGCGGAGTGTTCGGCGCATAGTGAACAACGCAGCAGCGTCATGTTCGCAGGGGTTGCAGGCGGGCGGGCGAGATTGACGTAAAGGCCCTGTTTGAGCAGCGCCTCCCACATCATCGCCCCGCGTTCGAGATCGGGCATGATGACCGCCACGATCGCGCTTTGCGGCGTGTCCGTCCCGAGCTCGAAGCCGAGTTCCTTGAGTCCTGCATGCAACCGCTTGGAGTTCTCCCACAAATGCGCGCGCTTGTTCGCGCCGTGCCTCAGCTTGTTGATCGAGGTTGCAGCAGTTGCCACGACGCTGGGTGGCAGGCTGGCGGTGAAGACGTAGGGGCGGCAGACGAGGCGCATAATGTCGAACTTGGGATGGTTCGAGACGCAGAAACCGCCGACCGTTCCAACGCTTTTGGAGAAGGTGCCGATGATGAAGTCGACATCGTCAATCACCCCCTGCTCCTCGGCAACCCCGCGACCGTTCTCCCCGATGAAGCCCATCGAATGCGCTTCATCGACCAGCACCATCGCGCCGTGCTGCTTGGCAATGGCGACCATCTCCTTGAGCGGCGCGACATCGCCCAGCATCGAATAGACGCCTTCGAGAATGACGAGCTTTCCCGCTCCTTCAGGAATTCGCTTCAGCCGCTTTTCCATCGCTTCGATGTCGTTGTGGCGGAACGGCACGATCTCGGCATCGCCCATCTTGCAGCCATCATAGATCGAGGCATGGCTGTCGATGTCGAGGACGATATAATCGCCCTTTCCGGCGAGAGTCGAAATGATGCCGAGGTTGGCCTGGTACCCTGTCGAGAAGACCATCGCGTGATCCATGCCGTAGAACTCGCGCAGCGCGTCCTCGCACTCCTTGTGACCCTGATAGGTTCCGTTCAGCACCCGGCTGCCCGTGGTCCCCGATCCGAAGTCGGCAAGTGCCTGTTTTCCCGCATCTATCACGTCGGGATCGAAGGTCATGCCCATGTAATTGTAGGTGCCCAGCAGGATCGTGTCGCGCCCGTTGCAGATCGCGCGGGTGGGCGAGAGCACCTTTTCCATCACCAGGTTGAACGGGTCCGTCACCCCGCTCGCAAGCAGGGTTTCGCGGGTCTGGATGGTGTCGTCGAATTTGGAGAGAAGGTCGCCCTTGGGCGCGGCTGTCGCGGTGGCTGTATCTGTCATGGGTGCCTCCTATCAGCTATCCTGCAGCTTGTGCACTGCGGTCACGAGCTGGCCGTAGGTTTCGATCTCGGCCTGCTGGTTCATGCTGATGATGATGTCGAATTCATCCTCGATCTCGGCGACGAAATCCATGACCGTCAGGCTGTCGAATTCCAGATCGTGCTGAAACGTCGTCGCGTCGGTGATGGCGACGTCCTTCTTGTTGAAGGGTTCGATCAAAGCGCGGATGCGGGTGTCGACTTCGGCTGGCGTCATGATGAGGCTTTCGCTTGGCTGGGGGCGGCTTGGTTCAAGATATACGCACTGCCGCGCCGTTTCGGCGCATTGCAAAGCGGTTCGGCGGGCGAATTGTCAAGTTTGCGCGAGCGCGCGGGCCGCACTGCCTCAATCAGGCAGGAGGCCCCTTACCGCGTTCATAAAGGGTGTGATCGATACCGGTTTGGCGAGATAACCCGCGGCCCCGGCGGATCGGATCCGCTCCTCATCACCCTTGGCGGCGAAGGCTGTAACCGCGAGCACGGGGATGGCTTCCAGAGCTGTTTCCCTTTTAGCTGCCTCAATCAGGTCAACGCCGGAAATGCCCGGCAGTTGGATGTCCATTATGATGAGATCGGGATGCGTATCGCGCGCGGTTTGCAAGACACTCTCGCCATCGGCGACAGGATCGACCTCGAAACCGTTCGCGCTCAACACGTCGCAGAACAATTTCCGGTTGAGGTCGTTATCCTCAACAACCATTATGCGCTTTGTCACATCGCGCCCCGTTATTGGCGATCGTCGTGCGACCGCTGAATTAAGCCTACTCTTTCGTCAAGGACTCCACAATCCCGCAAGATTCGCCTTCCGGAACGGCGCCCGATCGCGCCTCGGCGCAGACCCGCGCCGCCACGCTCGCACTCGCCTCGATCGGCTGGACGCTGCAGGATGAGGATCGCGCGCAGCGGTACCTTGACCTCACCGGCCTCGATCCCGATACGCTGCGGGCCGGGCTGGACGATCCGCGCATTCTCGCCTCCGCGCTGGATTTCCTCGCCAATCACGAACCCGATCTCATCCGCGCGGCCGAGGCGCTGGGCGTCGAGCCTGCCGAACTTGTTGCCGCCCGCCACGATCTTTCCGACGGAAAATCAACCGAATGAATGCTCCTGCCCCGATCCGCACCGATGGCCGCCCGCTCGTCATAAGCGATTGCGACGAAGTGATCCTGCACATGATCGCCCCCTTCCGCGACTGGCTGGCGAAGAGCGAGGGCGTCGACTTCGATCTGTCAGGTTCCAATTTCACCGAGGCCATGCGCTGGCAGGAAAGCGGGGAATTGCTGGAGCAGAAGGATATCTGGCGAATGCTCGGCGGTTTCTTCGACACGCAGATGGACAGCCAGATGCCGATTTCCGGGGCGATTGAATCGCTCAATGAACTCACCGAGCACGCAGACGTCGTTGTGCTGACCAATCTGGTCGACGAGCGGCGCGAGAAGCGCACCGAGCAATTGCTGGCGCACGGGCTGGAGGCGAAGGTCTTCACCAATCAGGGGCCGAAAGGGCCGGCGCTGCAACGCATAATCGACGAATACGGCCCGACCCGCGCGGTCTTCATCGACGATCTCGCGCAGCATCACAGCTCGGTCAAAGAAACCACGCCGCATGTCACGCGCCTGCATATGTGCGGCGAGCCGTCGATCGCGCACGCCATCGACTGCGCGCATATCGCGGGCGACGCACACGCACGGATCGACCGGTGGGCCGAGGCGCTGCCCTGGCTTCGCACGCGGTTGGAGGGAGAACACGAATGAGTATCGAAGCACGTCTCGACCAGCTTGGCATTGTCCTGCCCGAAGCCGCCGCCCCGGTCGCAAGTTATGTGCCCGTGGTCGCGCATGGCGGTTTCGTCCATGTCTCCGGTCAGCTCCCTTTTCTCGATGGCGAGCTGGTGACCGGACGGCTGGGCGATGATGTCGATCTTGATGCCGGTATCGCAGCCGCGCGCGCCTGCGGTCTGATGATCCTGGCTCAGCTCAAGAGCGCGCTGATCCCGCTCGACAAGGTAGAGCGGATCGTCAAGCTCGGTGCTTTCGTCAACTCGACGCCTGCTTTCACCGAACAGCCCAAGGTTGCGAACGGCGCGTCCGAGTTGATGTTCGAAGTGTTTGGCGAAAAAGGCCGCCATGCCCGCGCGGCGGTCGGCGTACCGGCCCTCCCGCTAGGCGCGGCGGTCGAGGTCGATGCGGTGATCGCCATTGCCGATTAGGCGCGCCGGTTGAGCGCGCGCTCGACCCCGGACTGGCTGACGCGCTGGGAATACGCCCATCGCGGGCTGCATTCAGACGGTGTGCCCGAAAACTCGATGGCCGCGGCCGAAGCGGCTATCACGGCGGGGCTGGGGATCGAGTGCGATATCCAGCGCAGCGCCGACGACGAGCCGATCGTGTATCACGATTGGGAACTGGAGCGCCTGACAGGCGAATCAGGGCCGATAGGGGTGCTGTCAGCAGCGCAGATCGAGCTGCTTTCGTATCGCGACACAGAGCATCGCCCCGCGCGACTTGCGACATTTCTTGCAACCGTTGCCGGGCGCGTGCCCGTATTGTTGGAGGTAAAGTCGAAGCGCGGCTACGATGTCGAGCCGACTTGCCGCCAAGTCAGCCGCCTGCTTCAATCCTACGAAGGGGAGCACGCCGTCATGAGTTTCGATCCGCGCGTCCCGCGATGGTTTCGACACAACGTACCGCACACGCCATCCGGGCTTGTGATGCGCGAGGACGAATATGGCTACACCCGGCGTGGCTGGCAGCGCAAACTGGCCCTGCGGAGCGCTCAGCCCGATTTTCTCGCCTATCACGTTGCCGCGCTGCCCAATCGCTGGGTGGCGGGCCTTCGCGAAAAGGGCCTGCCGATCCTGACATGGACCGTCGACAGCCCGGAATTGCGAGAACGCGCCGCAGCCCATGCGGATGCGCTGATTGTCGAAAGGGAGGGCCTGGCTTGAGTGAAGACGATCCCGTACGCGGCGAACTCACCGTCAAGCTCGCGCCTGATGTTGGCGGGTTCGACGCGGCTGAGTGGAACGCCCTTGGAGGCAACCGCAACCCGTTCATCTCCCACGAATTCCTGAGCGCACTGGAGGATTCCGGAAGCGTCGGGCGCGGCACCGGCTGGGATCCCGCCCCGATCGTCGTCACCGATGCGAACGAGCGCCTGCTCGCCGCCATGCCGAGCTACGCCAAAAGCCACAGTCAGGGCGAATATGTGTTCGACCATGCCTGGGCCGATGCGCTCCACCGGGCGGGGCGCAACTACTATCCCAAGATGCAGATCGCCGCGCCCTTCACCCCGGCCACTGGGCCGCGCCTGCTCCTGTCCGACGCTGCACTCGCCCCGCATCTGCTCAAGGGCGCAGAGCTGGTGTGCGAACAGAACGGCCTGTCCTCCGCCCATGCCACCTTTATCGAGCCCGATCAGGTTGCCTTGTTCGAAGCGGGCGAGTGGCTGATCCGCCGCGATATCCAGTTCCACTGGCTCAACCGCAATTACGACGATTTCGACAGCTTCCTCGCCGAGCTGGCCTCGCGCAAGCGCAAGAACCTGCGCAAAGAACGCGCCGCGGCGCAGGAAGGACTGCGGATCGAGCGGTTGTCGGGCGACGACATTCGCGAAGAGCATTGGGACGCGTTCTGGGTGTTCTATCAGGACACCGGCGCGCGCAAATGGGGGACGCCCTACCTGACGCGCGAGGCTTTTACCCTGATGGGCGAGCGGATGGGAGATGCGATCGTGCTGATCCTCGCCTTCGACGATGGCGATCCGATCGCTGGCGCTCTCAACTTCGTCGGTGATGAAGCGATCTACGGTCGATATTGGGGTTGTGCGCGCGACGTGCGCTTTCTCCATTTCGAGCTGTGCTACTATCAGGCGATCGACATTGCGATCGAACGTGGTCTGAAACGGGTCGAAGCTGGCGCACAGGGCGGACACAAGCTCGCGCGAGGCTACGAGCCGGTGCAGACCTTTTCAGCGCATTACATCGTCGAGAAAGGCTTTCGCGCAGCGGTCGCCGATTTTCTGGAGCGCGAGCGCGAAGGCGTTGCGACCGATCAGATGTTTTTGGGCGAACGCACCCCGTTCAAGAAGGGCGACTGACTCCGCGACGGTGTCCCGGTCGCTTCAGGCGGCGCGCCGTTCTTCCGACAGCCAGCGACGAGCCCGGCGTTGCGCTTCGGCGATCTCGCGGGCGGTCATTTCGTCCGATACGTCAGCGCGGCAAACGGCAGCCTCTTCATGTCCGCGCGAAGCGGCAAGATTGAACCACATATGCGCTTCTATAAGATCACATTCGACCGTGTTGCTGCCGGTTGAATAGGCAACGCCGAGGTCGAACATGGCAGTTTCATCCCCTCCGACTGCCGCGGCGAGATAGCCCGCAATCGCCAGATCTGCCTCCCCGCCTGTCAGCAAGCTAGCGTTGGTGTTGTCGAAAGCTCTCAGTTCCATCTGTCGTCCCCTGTTGCGCGCCCGGTTCAAAACCATCGGCCCGAACCCCTCATCGAGCCACCCGGCGCGTCATCAACCTTGCCGATCAGGGTCAACAAGCCGTTAACGATAAGGTGAATAAATCCGTGGGCTCACAGGCGGACGATGCGCGCGGGCAAAGCGGCTTGCGAGGCGCGGGTCGCTTGCCTATAGGCCGCGCAACGTTTCGACCCTTCGCTGGCGGGACAGGAGGGCCGATGGAAAAATCCACGCGTCCGATCACGCCATCCAGCGCGGCGCGTTATCGGGAATAGAGGATCACATGGCAGCGGCGGCGTCCGAAGAAACCATCCTCAAGGAGGCGAAGAAGGCGCTCGAACCCGATTATATTCCTCGTGATGACGAGGAATATATGAACGAGCGCCAGCAAACCTATTTCCAGATGCTGCTGATCGAATGGAAGCGTTCGATCCACGATGCGGCTGGCCAGACCCTGCAATCGCTGGCCGATGGGCCGATGCGCGAGGCCGATCTCGCCGACCGCGCTTCGAGCGAGACCGACTGGGGCATTGAACTGCGCACGCGCGACCGGCAGCGCAAGCTTGTCGCCAAGATCGACGCCGCCTTGCGACGGATCGAGCAGGGCGAATACGGATATTGCGAAGTCAGCGGCGATCCGATCGGCCTCAAGCGGCTGATTGCACGACCGGTCGCGACCATGACGGTCGAAGCGCAGGAAGCGCACGAGCGGCGCGAGAAGATCAGCCGCGACGATTGAATTGCGCCATATTGCGCCCGGCACGCCGCGCGGTTTGCTCGCCCGCGACTTATTGTGCCGAAATGAAACGCGAGCTTGAATCAGCCGCTTTCGCGTCTCTGCCTCACTGGCTATTTACCGCGTTTTCACTAAAACACCGTGTGTTACATGGAAGCGTGACCCGCCGCCCCGATGGCTTGCGGCGCTCAGGTTGCAGCACGAGATTTTGAGGAGCGGGACATCATGGCAGGCGTCGATACGCGCAGCGATTCGCGCGACAGTTTCTTTCTTCTCGCCAGCATCACCGTCGAATGCGCGAGCGAAGCCCACCGAGTGCGCGTGCGCAACCTGTCCGATGGTGGAATGATGGGCGAGGGCGAGATTGCGGTGCGGCGCGGTGATCGGCTCGCGATTGATCTTGGCAAGGTCGGGCAGGTGGGCGGAACCGTTGCATGGGTTCAGGGCCGCCGCTTTGGCGTGGCCTTCGATCATGAAGTCGACTCCGAACGCGCGCGCCGCCCGGTGCTGGCCGACTCGGCGAAATCGCGCGCAGAAAACGACGTCTCGTGGTTTCACCGCACGCCCGCGCAGCAAGCCGCGCAACCCGAGCGCTTGCGCAAGGTCTGAAATACCACGCGTTGCGCACTGACGATCTGGCGACAAACTGCTAGGCGCGCAGGCGTGACGCGCTTCTCCTTTATCCTTTTTGCCGCATGCCTGCTTACCGCCTGCGATGGCGGCGCGCAGGACGGTCCACTCGACATCGCGATCATCGGCGATGAGGATGTGCTGTTCGCCTCCCAGCCGCCTTTGCCCTCAGGCGCGCGGCATTTGCGGGCGGCAAGCGCGGAGGGGCTGGTCTCGCTCGATCCGGCGGGACAGGTGGTCCCGGCAATCGCCCAGCGCTGGATCGTGACCGACGATGCGATGAGCTATATCTTCCGCTTGCGCGACGCGGCGTGGCCCGATGGCGAGCCGATTCGGGCAGAGGACGCAGCGGACGCTCTCAACGCGGCGATCCGCAATCTCGATGGCACGGCGCTCGGCCTGGACCTGGAAAAGATTACAGAGGTCAGGGCGATGACCGGCCAGATCATCGAAATACGGCTGGCGAGCCCGATGCCCGAATTCCTGCGGTTGCTCGCCCAGCCTGAACTCGGCCTCATCCATCGCGGCAGCGGTGCGGGGCCGATGATCGTCTCGCGCGACGAGGACGGCGGGTTGGCACGTCTCAGCGCCCTTACTGCAACCGAACTCGGGATGCCGGACGGTGAGGGCGACGAAAAAAACAACTCGCGTGCCCTGACCATGATTGCGCGGCCAGCGCGCACTGCGGTCGACGCATTTCTCGACGGCGAGATCGGTTTGGTGATCGGCGGCACAATCACGGATTTTCCCATGGCGCAGCTTGGTCCGTTGTCGCGCGGCACCATCCAGGTCGACCCGGCGCTCGGCCTGTTTGGCCTGGCTTTCGTGCAAGAGAGCGATCTGCTGTCAGAACCCGCGCGGCGCGAGGCGTTGTCGATGGCGATCGATCGGAACGAGCTGATCCAGCCGTTTGGCCTGGGCGGCTGGCAGCCCAACACGTGGATCGTCCCGCAGACACTCTTTTCGCCGCTGCAATATCCCGCCACGCGCTGGAGCGACCAATCGATCGAGCAGCGCCAGGCAGATGCGCGCCGCCGCATTTCCGCTTGGGAAGCGCAGACAGGGCAGGAAGCGCGCGTTCGCGTAGCTCTGCCGCCGGGACCGGGCAGCGATCTGCTGTTCGATCAACTTTCCTCGGCTTGGCGCATGATCGGGCTGGAGGCGGAGCGCGCGGGTCCAGACGAGGACGCCGAACTGGTTCTGCGCGACCTCGCCGCGCATTATTCCTCGCCGCGCTGGTTTCTCAATCGCTTCAATTGCGGGATCACGACGGGTTTGTGCTCTCCCGAAGCGGACGATCTGGTGAGCGAATCGCTTACCCTGCTAGACGCGGCAGACAAGCAATCGCTGCTCGCCGATGCGCATATAGAATTGGTGGAGGCGGAGGTGTTCATCCCGCTCGGCGCGCCGGTGCGCTGGTCGCTGGTGCGCGGGGCGGTGAGCGCATATCAGGCTAATGCGTGGAGCTTCCACCCCTTGTTCCCGCTCTCCCAGCCCACCACGTGAGGGAGAAAAGGAGCCTGCGATGACCCGTCCCGAAAGCCCGCTCGGCTCGCCCGATCCGATCAGCCCTCACGCGACCGGGCCAGATCCCGCTCGTCCGCAGGTGATGGGCGTCTCGATGCCCACCGGCAACGATCCAGCCGCGATCCGCGCGCGGGTGGAGGCGATGGAGACGCTGCTAGAGCGCAGCTTCACGATACCGGGCACGAATTTTCCGATCGGCCTCGACGCGATCATCGGCCTGGTGCCAATCATCGGCGATTTCATCACCACCGCGCTTGGCGCCTATATAGTGTGGGAAGCGCGCAATCTGGGCATGTCGAAATGGCAGCTCACGCGCATGGGCGCGAATGTCGCGATCGACACCGCGATCGGGCTGGTGCCCCTCGTGGGCGATGCGGTTGATCTTGCGTTCCGCTCCAACACGCGAAACCTGAAGATCATCCGCAAGCACCTCGACAAACATCATCCCGAAACCCGCATCATCGAGGGATAGTTTGCAGCGGCGCGCGTGCGCGCTAGGGGACGGGGTATGAGCGCGCCCATCACCTATTCCGGCTATCTCGACCTAGAGAAAGTGCTGAGCGCGCAGCATCCCGCCTCGGGCGCGCATGACGAGATGCTGTTCATCGTTGTTCATCAGGCGAGTGAATTGTGGCTCAAACTGTGCCTGCACGAACTGACCGAGGCGCGTGAACGGATCGCGGATGACGAGCTGCGCCCGGCTTTCAAGATGCTGTCCCGGGTGGCGCGCGCGCAGCAGCAATTGATCCAGAGCTGGGACGTGCTGAGCACCATGACACCGCACGATTATTCGCAGATTCGCCCACATTTGGGCGCCTCGAGCGGGTTCCAGTCGGCGCAGTACCGGATGATGGAATTCATGCTGGGCGGGCGCGATGCCAAGCATGTTCGGCTGCATCGTGGGGCTACAGAAAACGGGCCGGAACACGGGCCGGATTGGGCCGCGCGGCTGGAGACCGAAACCGCGCGCGCCAGCCTTTACGACACCGCAATCGCGCTGCTTTCGCGCCGTGGTTTCGCGATCGACAAAGAGGTGACAGAGCGTGACCTAAGGGCACCCTATGTCCACAATACGAGCGTCGAGGAGGCGTGGGCGGCAATCTATCGCGACCCGGAACGGCACTGGGATTTGTATGAGCTCGCCGAAAAACTCGTCGACCTCGAATACCACTTCCAGCGCTGGCGATTCGGTCACTTGAAGACTGTCGAGCGGATCATCGGCTTCAAGAAAGGCACAGGCGGGACGCCCGGCGTGCCGTATCTCGCGGGCGTTTTGAAGCAGGCGTTCTTTCCCGAGCTGCTGAGCGTCAGGACCGCGATATGAACCGGCGGATTCGCGACATCTCGCAGCGCCTGCGTCCGGACCTGCCGGTGTGGCCGGGCGATACCGCGTTCGAGCAGGCGCGGACCTGGCAGATGGAGGCGGGCTCGCCGGTCAATGTCTCGGCGATCACGCTCTCCACTCATTCCGGCGCACACGCCGATGCCCCGCTTCATTATGCGCAAGGCGCGCCCGATATCGCGAGCGTCGATCTCGCGCCCTATGTCGGCGAGTGCCTGGTGGTGGATGCGCGCGGGGTTGGCGCCGAGATCGAAGTCGGCGACCTGCCGCATCTGGACAGCGCCGACCGCGTGCTGTTCCGCACCTTCGATACCTTCCCCCGCGACGAATGGGACGCCGAAACCACGGCGATTGCGCCCGAAACCATCGACTGGCTGGCGGTGCAGGGCGTGAAGCTGGTCGGTATCGACGGGCCGTCTATCGACCCGCAGACATCCAAGGACATGCTTGCGCACAAGGCGGTGCTGCGCCACGATATCCGCGTGCTCGAAGGGCTGGTGCTCGATGATGTCGAGGAGGGGCGCTACGAACTGATCGCCCTGCCGCTCCCGATCGCGGGCGGCGATGCCTCCCCGGTGCGCGCGATCCTGCGAGACTTGCCGTGAGCGCAGCGATGCATACCCGCGCCGCCGAGCTCGACGCCGCCGATCCGCTCGGCCCCTATCGCGAGCGCTTTACTCTGCCCGATGGCGTGATCTACCTCGACGGCAATTCGCTCGGCGCTCTGCCGGTCGCAACGCCGGAAGCGATGCGCCGCGTGGTGGAGCGCGAATGGGGCGAGGGGTTGATTCGGTCGTGGAACGATGAGGAATCGGGCGGCGCGGGCTGGTTCGATATGGCGCGCGACGTCGGCGCGAAAATCGCCCCTTTGATCGGCGCGCAGCCACATGAAGTGATCGCCTGCGATACGGTTAGCGTGAACCTGTTCAAGCTGATCTCAGCCGCACTCGATATGCAGTCGGGTCGCAACGTCATTCTGTCGGAACCGGGCAATTTCCCGACCGATCTCTACATGATTGAAGGGCTTGAGCGACAGGGTCTTGCGAAGCGCAGGTTGGCCGAGCGCGGGAACATTGTGGATGCGCTGGACGATGATATCGCGCTGCTGCTGCTCACCCATGCGCATTACAAGACCGGCGAAGTGTTCGACATGGCCGCGCTGACCGCCGCCGCGCATGAAGCGGGCGCGCTGGTGCTGTGGGATCTGTCGCATTCCACGGGCGCGCTGCCGGTCGATCTCAATGCGACTGGCGCGGATTTCGCCACCGGGTGCGGCTACAAATATCTGTGCGGCGGGCCGGGAGCGCCCGCCTTCGCCTTTGTCGCAGAGGGCCATCTGCCTGCGCTGCGCCAGCCGCTCACCGGCTGGTTCGGCCATGCGCGCCCGTTCGCCTTTTCCGACGAGTACGAAGCCGCGCCGGGTATCGAGCAATTGCAGTGCGGCACTTCCCCGATCCTGGGGCTTGCCGCACTCGAAGTCGGCGTCGACCTGATCGCGGAGATCGGCGTTGCGCGGCTGTATTCCAAGTCGCAGGCGCTCTCGGAATTTTTCCTCGAATGCGCGAGCGCGCTCGGGCTCGACCTCGATCTCGTCAGTCCCCCCGACAGCGGCGCGCGCGGGAGCCAATTGAGTTTCCAGCATGAGAACGCCTATGCCATCTCGCAAGCGCTGATCGCGCGCGGCGTAATCGGCGATTTCCGCGATCCCGATATCCTGCGCCTCGGCTTCGCCCCCGCCTATCTGCGCTTCGCCGATATAGAGGCCGCGGCACGGCACCTCGCCGAAGTGCTCGAAAGTGGCGAATGGCAGGATGACGCTTTCAATCGGCGCGCCGCCGTCACCTGAGCGAACCCTCCCGACCGCCGGACATCATTCTATAAGGCGAAATTCGTGGTTCCGCGTAGTGTCCGCGAAATGGATCGGTATTCCCTGCGCTTTGCGGCTGAGAATCAGACTGGCGAGAAAACCGTCGCGTTCCACGCGCATTCGACCGCGCAGGCGCTCGACCTGGCAAAGGAGTCGGCCAGCGGCGACTGGGCGGAACTGTATCTGAATGGCAAATCGGTCTGCAAGATGCAGCTGGTGGGCGAAGATGGGGTTTGGTTCGTTCAGCCCACCGGACCCCAGGAACTATCGGATACAGCCAACCACGCCTGAACGGCGCAGTTACTTCATCTCTTCGTCGAACCAGTCCAGATCGAGATCGTTGTAGCGATCGCGGAAAACGCCGATCCTAGCGAGCCTGTCGCGATCGGTGATGGTAATGTGACCGTTGCTCCGCTCGATCACCTTGTCTTTATCAAGGTCGCGGAACAATCGGTTGACCTGCACTTCGGTCAACCCGATCGCATCGCCGATCTGCGCCTGGGTCAATCCGATCGGGAAGGAGTCTTCAGAACGCGCGGCGAGCATGCTTCGCCGTGCGGAAATCTCAAGGATCAGCGAGGCAAGTCGTGCCTTGCCGCGTGTTCTCCCGATCGAAACCAGCCGATCGTTGAGCGTCGCATTTTCGAGCGCTGCGAAGGTGTAGAAAATCGCCGCCACACGCGGCAGCTTAGTGAAGGCTTCGATCAGCTTTTGCCGCGGGAAGGCATACAGGGTTGCATCCGACTGCGCGGTGATCGTGTGGGTCGCTTTTTCAAAGGGTATGTTCGCGGTGCCCATGATATCGCCCGCGAAATACAGCCGCGTGATCGCTCTTTGTCCGTTCTCGAGTTCGCATGATGCGAACAATCGGCCGCTTTCGACAAGAAACAGATGATCGGGTTCATCGTACTGCCCCGCGATCAGATCCGTGCCCGCCTTGTAATCGCGCGTTTTCACGGTGAGCGAACGAAAGGCCGCTTCCTCTTCTTGCGTAAGGGTTCTGAGTTGACCGTATTTTGCGAGCAGGTCTTCCACGAAGCTCATTCAACCCCCAGCGCAGCCAAAAATGCGGACGTTTCCCCGGATCACGTCCGTAGCGCCAAGGGCAGCACTTCGCTGATGCACGCAAACCTGCTGTAAATCAAGCCTCTAGCTCGATGTCCCAATACAGCCAGTCGCGCCAGGTTTCGTGCAAGTAATTGGGCGGGAACTGTTTTCCGTGCTGCTGCAATTGCCAGCTCGTGGGGCGAATGGGCGAGCGGCGCACCGGCATCGCCGCCTGTTTCGGCGTGCGACCACCCTTTTTCATATTGCACGGGGCGCAAGCGGTGATGATGTTCTCCCACGTCGTCTTGCCGCCCAGACGGCGCGGCGTGACGTGGTCGAAAGTGAGGTGCTGCCCGTTGCCGCAATACTGGCATTCGAACTTGTCGCGCAGGAACACGTTGAAGCGGGTGAAGGCGGGAAATTCGCTTTGCTTCACATACTGGCGAAGCGCGATAACGCTCGGGATTTTCATATCGAGGCTGGGCGAGTGAACCTCGCGATCATAGGCTTCGACAATGTCCACACGGTCGAGAAACACCGCCTTGATCGCGGTCTGCCATGGCCACAGGCTCAGCGGATAATAGGACAACGGCGTGTAATCCGCGTTCAGCACCAGTGCCGGACAGGCCGACAGGTTGCGCGTCGGATCGTCCCCGGCGCTGCGGAACCGGGCCGCATTTTCGATCAGTTCGGCTTGAAACACCTTTAGCGTTCCTCCCTGATTGACCGGATCATGCCGTGGCGCGCAAAAGAGTCAAAGCCATGACAAACCCGCTATCCACAGGGATATCCTTGTGGACAGCCTGTTGACAACACGTGAATAGCGTGTGGACGCGATGTGTGCAAAACGCCTGAGCCACCATGAGCGACCCTCTTCCGATCGTCACGCGCTTCGCGCCCAGCCCCAACGGTTCGCTGCATCTGGGACACGCCTATTCGGCTATCGTCGCGCACGATCTGGCGCGCGCAGCCGGGGGGCGGTTTCTGCTTCGGATCGAGGATATCGATGGCCCACGCTCGCGCGCCGAGCTGGCCGACGAGTTTCGTCGCGATCTCGAATGGCTCGGGCTGGAATGGGAAGAGGTGCCCGCCCAATCGACCCGGCTTGCGATCTATGAGCGCGAGGCAGCGCGGTTGGCCGATGACGGGTTGCTCTACCCCTGCACCTGCACGCGCGCGCAGATCCGCGATCTGCCGCTGCGCACGGGCGAGGACGGGTTCGAATATCCCGGTTCATGTCGCGGGCGCTGCGCTGGCTCGGATGGGGAAGCCCCGGCGTTCAGACTCGATGTCGACCGGGCGATGGAGTCCGTGGGCGAGGTGGTGTGGCGCGACGCGAAGAAGGGCAGCGTCATCGCCGATCCGCGTGCCTTCGGTGATGTCGTGATCGTGCGCCGCGATCTTCCTGCCAGTTATCACCTCGCCGCGACGCTCGATGATGCCGCCGATGGGATCACGCTTGTCACCCGTGGGCGCGACCTGTTCGAATCGACCCATGTCCACCGGGTGCTGCAGGAGCTGCTGCGCCTGCCGGTGCCCGAATGGCATCACCACGATCTCGTGCTGGACGACAATGGCGAAAAGCTCGCCAAACGCCGCGGATCGCCGCCGCTCGCCGACCGCCGCCGCGCGGGTGACGATGGGCTGATGCTTGCCGAGCAATTGCGGTTGCGCACTTTCGAAGGTGGAACTTGAACCGCGCGCCCCCATTTAGTGAGGCATGAACTGGTTTCTCATCATCGTGCTGGTGGTCCTGTGCGGCCTCGTGGTCTTCTCGTTGATCCGCGGCATCATCGCGTTTCTCAAGACGACCAAGATCGATCTGGAGACCGGCGAGGGTGAAACCGTCACCGAAATGCAGGCGCTGCAGAACAAGGCGATGTTCGCGCGGATCAAGTATCAGGCGCTCGCCATTGGCGTGGTCGCGCTGATCGCAGTCATCGCCAGCTGAAGCGCTGGACCCGGTCCGCGCCCCGCGTCATAGGCTGCTGTCATGGTCAAGCTGAACACAATTTACACCCGCACCGGCGATGGCGGCACAACCGGCCTCGTCGATGGTTCGCGCACGCCAAAGAACTCCGCCCGGATCGCCGCGATCGGCGCAGTGGATGAGGCGAACAGCGCGATCGGTTGTGCGCTGGTGCCGCTGAGCGATGACGGCGCGATCGCCAAGGCGCTGCTGCGGGTGCAGAACGACCTGTTCGATCTTGGCGCGGATCTCGCGACGCCCAAGGGTGCGCTTGATGGCGAAGGCTTCGAGCCGGGCGACATGGTGCTGCGCATCGTGCCCGCGCAGGTCGATTGGCTGGAGGCGCAGATCGATGCGTTCAACGCCGATCTCGAACCGCTCGACAGTTTCGTCCTGCCCGGCGGAAGCGAGGAAGCCGCGCGCATGCATGTGGCGAGAGCCAGCACCCGCGCCGCCGAGAGAGCGGTTGCGGCACTGGCTGAAGTCGAGCCGGTCAATCCGGCGGGCGCGGCGTATATCAACCGCTTGTCCGATCTGCTGTTCGTCCTCGCGCGCTGCTGCAACAATGCAGGGCGCGCGGATGTGAAGTGGGTTCCCGGCGCGAACCGATAGTGTCGGGCGCGCTAGCGCTAGCCACATCTCTCCTTCGCCGCTAGTGCGCGCCCATGCTGCACTTGCGAAGGGAGCCATAAATGCAGAAAGTCGCCGTCATCGGAGCCGGGCAGATGGGCACCGGCATCGCCCAGACCATCGCCGCCAACGGCATGGACGTGATGCTGTCCGACATCGATCTCGACACGGCAAAGGCGGGCAAGGGCCGGATCGACGACGCCGTGGCCAAGCTGGTCGGGCGCGGCAAGATCGAAGCCGATGGCGCGGAAAAGCTGCTCTCCCGCATCACGCCGATCGGCGATTACGCACCGATGGAAGAGGCTGACCTCATCATCGAAGCCGCGACCGAGAAGGAGGCGATCAAGCAGGCGATCTTTGCCAAGGCAGGCGAAGTGCTGGCCGAAACCGCGATCATGGCGTCCAACACCAGCTCGATCCCGATCACCCGCATGGCGAACCACTCGCCCGATCCGGAGCGCTTCATCGGCCTGCACTTCTTCAACCCGGTACCGGTCATGGGCCTGATCGAGGTGATCCCCGGCCTCGCCACCGCGCAGGTCACCACCGACCGCATCACCCACTTCGCGAAGGGTTTGGGCAAGGAAGTCGTGCTGAGCCAGGACGAGCCCGGCTTCGTCGTCAACCGCATCCTGCTGCCGATGATCAACGAGGCGGTGTTTGTGTTGGGTCAGTCGACCGCGGGGATCGAGGATATCGACAAAGGCTGTCGCCTCGGCCTCAATCACCCGATGGGGCCGCTCGAACTCGCCGATTTCGTCGGACTCGACACCTGCCTCGACATCATCAACGTACTGCATGAGACAACCGGCGACAGCAAATATCGCCCCGCGCCGCTGCTGGTGAAATATGTCGAAGCCGGCTGGCTGGGCCGCAAGGCAGGGCGGGGATTCTACGATTATACCGGCGAAGCGCCCGTACCGACGCGTTAGTTTTCTCGCGTCGGTGCTTGTCTGCGTTCCCGAGCCTCCCACTCCCCCGCCCTTCCACCCTTGAGGATACGATGTCCGGGTGAAAGGGCGGGGGAGTGGGAGGCTAGCGAACGCCACGAAGACCGCCCATTCGGAACGCGGGCGATGGTTCATCGGTTGATTGGTCGAAGGAGTATTTCAATGACCGACCGCAAAGACCCCACCAGCCAGGAACAGCGTCAGGCCGGCCTCGCGCCCGAGACGCACAATGACGAACAGGACGACCATCGCAGCCAGGCGCAGGAAGTTGCCGAGCAGGCGCAATCTGACCGGCACGAGCGCCCGGGCGGCACCGAGAGCCGCAAGGCGCACTCACCCGGCGTCGACAACGTCGCGGGCAATGAAACCGATCTGGTCGATGAAATGCGCGACATGGAAGACACCGGCAAGATCGACAATTCCGCCTATGCGGGCGAGCCGAACCACGATGACAATGTGAAGAAGTACAAGGGCAAGGAAACCGACTGAATGCGGCGTTGACGCTCTCGCGCTGCGGTCTGAGCGGCCTATTGCGCCGGGCGTGGCCGCATCGGTATCGCCACACGGCCGCCGCCGCGCGGTTCGAGTTGCTCGGCCGCTTCGCGCCGTGTCATGCGAATCACTCGTCTCGAACCGTTCGATGCGACCGGAAGCGATCCGCGCTCCTGGTTCGGATCGGGTGTGTAATCTCCAAACGGGCTCGACCCGCTAGAACTGCTGCTGGAGAAGCCCGTGCCATTAGCGGCTGCGGCAACGGCGGCAGCGCCCCAGCCATCGTCGTCATCATCCTCGGCCCAGCCGCTGTCAGCGGGTTGCGCGGGCGTCGGGGTTTCGACGGCGACGGGCGCATCGTCCTGCTCGACCTTTTCGTCGGCAGGCAGGACCGTGCCGACCGCAAAGGTGGCCACCACGGCAAGCGCGACGACGATCGCGGCGAACATCAGCGTGGCTTTCGAGTTACCGAGCATACCATTCGACATGCGCGCGACACTGGCACCGGGAAGGTTAAGGTTCGGTTGCCGCGCGCTGTATCACAGCGTCAGTCGAGCGCGCGCTTCAGCTCGTAAAGCAGGTCCAGCGCCTCACGCGGCGACAGCGCGTCAATATCGGTTTGGCGCAGCCGGGCGGTCAGCGCCTGCTCGGGTGTTTCTTCCGGTTCTGCCGATTCCGCGGCGGCGAACAGCGGCAGATCGCCCAGCCCCGCCGCCAAACCCCCGGTTTCCTCGTGCGTGCGCTCCAGCGTGTCGAGCACCGCCCGCGCGCGCTTGACCACGTCGCTCGGCACGCCCGCCAGCTTGGCTACGGCGAGCCCATAGGATCGGTCCGCAGGCCCCTCGGCGAGTTCGTGCAGCAGCACCAGGTCGCCCTTCCACTCGCGCGCGCGGACATGGTGGAGCGAGAGGTTTTCGCAGGTTTCGGCCAGCCGCGCGAGCTCGTGGTAATGGGTTGCAAACAGGCAGCGGCACCCGATGCGGCTGTGCACCGCCTCGACGACGGCCCATGCCAGCGCGAGCCCGTCATAGGTGCTCGTACCGCGCCCGACTTCGTCGAGAATGACGAAACTGCGCTCGCTCGCCTGGGCGAGGATCGCGGCGGTCTCGACCATTTCGACCATGAAGGTCGAACGCCCGCGCGCGAGGTTGTCCGACGCGCCGACCCGGCTGAACAGGCGATCGACCAGCCCGATCCGCGCGGCACTTGCGGGCACGTAGCACCCGGCCTGCGCCATCAGTACGATGAGCGCATTCTGCCGCAGAAAGGTCGACTTGCCGCCCATGTTCGGCCCGCCGATCAGCCACAGCCGGTCGTTGTCGCCAAGCGCGCAATCATTGGCGACGAAGCGCTCGCCGCTCTTCGCCAGCGCCGCTTCGACCACCGGGTGCCTGCCGCCTTCGATGTCGAGACAGGCGGCGTCCTCTATCACCGGTCGACACCAATCGCCTTCGCTCGCGCGCTCCGCATTGCCCGCTGCGACGTCGATCCGGGCGAGCGCGGCGGCGGTGGCGGCGATGGCTTCGCGGGCCTGCACGACCTCGCCGACCAGCTCCTCGAAATGCGCTTCTTCGGCGGCGAGCGCCCGTCCGCCGCTTTCAGAAATGCGCGAGGCTTCCTCGTGCAGGCCCAGCGAGTTGAACCGCACCGCGCCCTTCATCGTCTGGCGATGGGTGAAGCCGCTGTCGGGGGCCATGAGCGCGTCGGCATGGCGGCTGGGCACTTCGATGAAATAGCCGAGCACGCCGTTGTGCTTGATCTTCAGCGCGGTGATGCCGGTATCGTCGCGATAACGCGCTTCGAGCGCGGCGATGGCGCGGCGGGCATTGCCGGAGGTCTCGCGCAAGTCGTCGAGCGCGGCGTCGTATCCTTGCGCGATGAAGCCGCCATTGGCGCGCTCGGTCGGCGGCGAGGGGACGAGCGCGCGGGTGAGCAGGTCGATCAGCGCAGCCTGCCCGGCAAGACGCGGCAACAGCGTGTCGAGCAGCGCCGGCCGATCCGCTTCGCCGCCAAGCCATTCATGCAACCGCGCCGCTTCGCCAAGGCCGTCGCGCACCTGTCCCAGATCGCGCGGGGAGCCGCGGCCTGCGACAATACGCCCCAGCGCGCGCCCAATGTCTGGCAGCGCGCGCAGAGCCTCGCGCAGCCGGGCACGCTCGATCGGTCGCTCCTGCCAGAACTGCACCAGCGCGAGCCGCGCTTCGATGCGCTTGCGATCCAGCAAAGGGGCGGAGAGATCTTCAGCCAGCAATCGCGATCCCGCGCCGGTGGAGCACCGGTCGAGTGTGGCGACCAGGCTTCCGGCGCGGCTCCCGCTTTGTGTTTCCGTGATTTCTAGACTCGCGCGCGTCGCCGCGTCCATCGCCATGCCCGCATCGCTCTCGCGCGTCACCGGTGGCAGCAGCAGCGGTAGCGATCCGCGCCCCACGTGATCGAGATAACCGATCAGCCCGCCCGCCGCCGCCAGCATCGCGCGGCTGAACGTGCCGAACCCGTCGAGCGTTGCGACGCCGTGCACCTCGCACAGTCGCGCTTCGCCCGCATCGCTTGAGAAATGGGCGCGCGCATGGGTGATCGGTTCGGTCGGCTCGTCGGCGTCACAGCCTTCGGGCACGACCACTTCGCTCGGGGTAAGGCGCGCCAGTTCCGCGCCCAGCGCGTCCGGCGCGCATTCCTCCAGCACCATCGCGCCGGTCGAGATATCGCAGCTCGCCAGCCCGGTGGTTCCACGCACTTCGGCGAGCGCTACCAGCAAGTTGGCGCGCGCGGGTTCGAGCAGCGCCTCCTCGGTCAGTGTGCCCGCCGTCACGAAGCGCACGATGTCGCGCGCGACCAGCACTTTGGAGGACGGCTTGCCTTCGCTTTTTGCGCGCGCCTTCGCCTCTGCCGGGGTCTCGACCTGCTCCGCAATCGCCACTCGCTGCCCGCTGCGGATCAGCCGTGCAAGATAGCTCTCTGCCGAATGCACCGGCACCCCGCACATCGCGACCGGCTCGCCATCGTGCTCGCCCCGGCTGGTAAGCGCGATATCGAGAATGCGCGCGGCGATCTTCGCGTCCTCGAAGAACAATTCGAAAAAATCGCCCATGCGATAGAACAGCAGCGATCCGCCCGCCTCGCGCTTCAGGGCGAGGTATTGCTCCATCATCGGGGTGGGCTTGTCTGCCATCGCGATGCCCTACCCGGCGCGCGCCCGATTCGGCAAAGCCGCACGCGCTCTTTTCACCGCACTTTGGCCTCTATCTTATCGTTTCACGCCGGGTTAGACGCGCCCGTAACCAACCGGGCCGCAGGCAAGAAACAGGAACGATCGCGACGATGGACGACGAACCCCAAGGCAGCTTCACCAGCCGTGAGGCGCTGTTCTATCACGAGACGATCCGGCCCGGTAAGCTGGAAGTGGTCGCGACCAAGCCGATGACCTCGCAGCGCGACCTCAGCCTCGCCTATTCGCCGGGCGTCGCGGTCCCGGTGGAAGCGATTGCAGCCGATCCCAGCCTCGCCGCGCGCTACACCGCCAAGGCGAACCTCGTTGCGGTGATCTCCAACGGGTCGGCGATCCTCGGGCTCGGCAATCTCGGCGCGCTCGCATCCAAGCCGGTGATGGAAGGCAAGGCGGTGCTGTTCAAGCGCTTCGCCGACGTCGATTCGATCGATATCGAGCTCGCGACCGAAGACCCGCAGGCCTTCATCGATGCGGTCGCGCTGATGGAGCCGACCTTCGGCGGCATCAATCTGGAAGACATCAAGGCGCCCGAATGCTTCATCATCGAAGCGGCCTTGCGCGAGCGGATGAACATTCCGGTCATGCACGATGATCAGCATGGAACCGCGATCATCGCGGTCGCCGGCCTGATCAACGCCTGCCACCTGACAGGCCGTGATCTCAGCGAAGTAAAGATGGTGGTGAACGGGGCCGGGGCGTCCGCGCTCGCCTGCACCGCGCTGGTCAAATCGGTGGGCGTTCCGCACGAAAACGTGATCGTGTGCGACCGCTCCGGGCCGATCTATCCGGGCCGCGCGGATGTCGACCAGTGGAAAAGCGCCCATGCGGTCGAAACCGATGCGCGCAGCCTCGAAGAAGCGCTGAAGGGCGCGGACATTTTCCTTGGCCTGTCGGCGGCGGGTGCGCTCAAGCCGGAATGGGTCGAGCACATGGCCGACAAGCCGATCATTTTCGCGATGGCCAATCCGGTGCCCGAAATCATGCCGGACGAGGCGAAGGCGGTGCGACCCGATGCGATCATCGCCACCGGGCGCAGCGACTTTCCCAACCAGGTCAACAACGTGCTGGGTTTTCCCTTCATCTTCCGCGGCGCGCTCGACGTGCAGGCGACGACAATCAACGAGGAAATGAAGGTCGCCGCTGCTCAGGCCATCGCCCAACTCGCGCGCGAACGCGTTCCCGAGGAAGTGGCGAGCGCCTATGGCCGGAACCACAAGTTCGGCACCGATTACATCATCCCGGCCCCGTTCGACCCGCGCCTGATTGAGGTGGTGTCGTCCGCGGTGGCCAAGGCGGCGATGGATTCTGGCGTCGCGCAGGCGCAGATCGAGGATTTCGAACAGTACCGCCTCGCGCTGCGTTCACGCCTCAACCCCACCACCGCCGTCCTTGCGGGCGTCTACAACGAGGCGAAGAACAATCCCAGGCGGATGGTGTTTGCCGAAGCGGAGGAGGACGTGGTGCTGCGCGCCGCGATCCAGTATCGCGATTTCGGCTATGGTGAGCCGATCCTGGTCGGGCGGACCAAGGCGGTGCTCGACAAGCTGCACCAGCTCTCGGTCTCCGATCCCGGCGGGTTCGAGATCCAGAACTCCGCCGATAGCGAGCACGTGCCCGCAATGGTCGAATTCCTCTACAAGCGCCTGCAACGGCGCGGCTACACCGAGCGCGATGTGCGCCGGATGGTCAATCAGGAGCGCAACGTGTTCGCCGCGCTGCTGGTTGCGCTGGGGCATGGACACGGGATGATTTCGGGCCTGACGCGGACCTTCGCCCAGACCGCGAAGGAGATCAATCGCGTGATCGATCCCAAGCCGGACGCCCTCCCGTTCGGCATCCACATGATGATCGGCAAGAACCACACCACTTTCCTCGCCGACACGACGATCAACGAGCGCCCCGATGCGGACGAGCTCGCAATTATCGCGCGTGAAACGGCGGCGGTGGCGCGGCGCATGGGGCATGAACCGCGCGTCGCATTCCTGTCCTATTCGACCTTCGGCAATCCGTCGGGCCAATGGCTCGGCAAGATCCGCGAGGCGGTGGCGATCCTCGACCGTGAGGGCTGCGATTTCGAGTATGAGGGGGAGATGGCGCCCGATGCCGCGCTCAACCCGAACGTGATGAAGCTCTATCCGTTCAGCCGCCTGTCCGCGCCTGCCAACGTTCTCATCATGCCCGGCCTGCAATCGGCCAATCTGTCGGCCAAGCTGCTGCGCGAACTCGGCGCGAACACGACCGTGGGGCCGATGCTGATCGGAATGGAAAAGCCGGTGCAGATCGTCCCCATGACCGCCGCCGCTCCCGACGTGCTGACGCTGGCCGTCCTGTCGAGCGCGGGCATCGTGGGGTAGGAACTGCATCCGGATACGAAAAAGGCCCGGCGTTGGGGCCGGGCCTTTTCTTTGTCTTGTCAGGCGATTACGCCATCGCTTCCTTGTTGACGTCGCCAGTCGCGATTTCGGTCATCCGACGGTCGCCGCCATAGGTGTTGTCCAGACAGGTCTGCAACGTATCCGCATCGTTTTTCAGCCCCAGACGCTTGGCAAAGGCGAGCGCGGTGCCGTAACCGGCCAGACCATAATGCGTCATGCGCTGATACTGCGTGATGATCGAGGCATCGAGCACGTCCTTGTCCGCGATGTCGGCGTTGATCGCGTGCGCCTTGGCTTCGGCGACGAGCCCTTCCATGCCCTTGCAATGCTCCCCGTTAGGGTTCGCATCGTGGCCCTGGATGAGGCCCTTGACCTGCTCCATGCCCTGCGAAATGCCCTTTACGCCGTCTTCGAGCGCGCTCTTGAGCTCAGGCGAAGTCGCCTTTTCGTGCAGCTTCTTCGTGGCATCGAGCGATTGCTTGTCTGCGCTGTAGAGATCCTGGAGTTGGTCGATGTAGAGGTCTTTCAGGGTGCTGATGGTCATGAGGAAGATGTCCTTTTAACTGGTTAGGCCGTCAATGGCGGCGTTCACTCAACCAATGGGCCACCACCCAATTTCGTTCCAAGAAAGCCCCTCGTCACCTCGCTTGCGTGTCGGGCCGGGAGTCGTTCCCGATGGATCGGGAAATTAACGGCTTAACGCAGCTGTGGGGCGCAATCAGTCGCGCTCGCTTTCATGGACCCAATGCGACAGATCGACGAAATGCGGTCCGTGCTTGGTCCGATTAATAAGCACGGGGATCGCCGCATTTTTGAGTTCGGAAGTCAGATCCAGCCAGATCGGCTCACTCACGAAACTGGCGAGTTTTCCGGTTTGTGGATGCGTGCCCTGTGCGAACACGCGATATGGGTTACGCCCTTTGACCGCGGTAGAGCGATCGAGCTCCGAACGCACGAACGTCGCCTCAATCCTTGTGCCGTGGCGTTTCAGCCAACGAATGGTCCACTGGCGTATCGCGTAGAAATACACCATCGGCGCTCCGATCAATGCGAACACCAGACCGATCCCGCCGAAGATCAGTATCCCCGTAAAGCGCTGGCCGAAGCTGTCGATCACCGCGCGGCCCGGCCGGTCAGGATCGTAAAGCACCGATACGCCATCTCCGAGCGCGTACGTTGAGGGATAGGAGCCGGTCGAACTGACGAGCCGGTGGCGGTCTCCGCTGTCATCGACCCATTCGACGATCGGCGCGTAGGTGACGCCGCCATCGTCCTGCAGACGCCGTTCAAGAGCGATGACGGTACCATCCGCGGGCAGGGCATCGGCTGCCGCATCGCGATCGGAGCCGAGCGCAAAACCGGCCAGCACCAGAAACAGCATACCGACACTGAGAAATACGGAGCCGATAATACCGAGCGTTTTCATTGGTTAATGCTCAGTTCTGCTTGCGCCGAAAACGAAAATACCAGACTTCGTGGCCGAACTTTTCGCGAGCCTTCTGTTCATAGCGGGTTTCGCACCAGCCGCTCGGGCGGTTCTGCCAGCTTTTCGGCCCTTCGACGATCCATTCGAATTCCCGCTCAAACCGCTGCATCACCATCAGCGCATGGCGGACATAGACCGGATGATCGGTGCCGAAGCGGAATTCTCCCCCCGGCTTCAGCTTGTCGGCGATCATCCGCACCGGGCCATCGTTCATCATCCGCCGCTTGGCATGGCGCGCCTTGGGCCAGGGATCGGGGTGGAGCAGATACACCATCGTCAGCGCGCCGTCGGGTATGCGCGCGAGCACCTCGATCGCATCACCGTGATGCAGGCGGATATTGGAGAGGCGCTGATCCTCGATATGGGTGAGCGCCTGCGCCACGCCGTTGAGGAACGGTTCTGCGCCGATAAAGCCGTGATTGGGTAGCAGATCGGCGCGGTAGGCGAGGTGTTCGCCGCCGCCAAAACCGATTTCGAAATGCAGCGGGCAGTCTTCCGCGAACAGGTTCTGCGCCGTCACCGGCCCGTCCTCCGGCACCGCGATTTGCGGCAACAGCCTGTCGACCAGCCCCTGCTGGCGCGCGCGTAGCGGTTTGCCGACGCTGCGACCGTACAGGCGGGAGAGGGTGGTGGGATCGCCGTCCTTGTATGCGCTCATGCCGCACGCGCTAATCGTGCAGGAGCCCCTGTGTCCAGTGTGCGCTTTGCCATCTGCTACGTCTTGAGGTGCCCGCTCACATCCCTATAGCGCGCGGGCATCATGGATACGATCACCCGCCTTTTCGCCGAGCAGCCCGTGTGGGCGCAATCGCTCATCGGCCTTCTCGCGCTCGCCGCCGCCGCGCTTGCCGTCAATTTCGTGCTCAAGCGTGTGATCCTGCGCGCCGCCGAACCCTATCTCGACCAGAAATCGGATCGCATTGACAGGGCCGCCGCCTGGCTCGCCACTGTCGCGCCGCTGCTGGTGATTTCCTACGGGATCCAGGTAATCCCGCACCTGTACGACGATGTGCGCAGCGTCGTCACCAACGTGACGCAGGCGCTGATCGTGGTGTCGGTGGCGATGGCGATCGTGCGCGGCCTCGGCTACGCCAACGAAGTCTACGAGCGCCAGCCGCAATCGCGCAACCGCCCGATCAAGGGCTATGTCCAGCTGGTGAAGATCATCGTCCTGTGCGGCGCGGCGATCATCCTCATCTCGGTCCTGATCGACCAGTCACCGCTGCTGCTGCTGTCGGGTCTTGGCGCGATCACCGCGGTGCTGCTGCTGGTGTTCAAGGACACGATCCTGAGCCTCGTCGCTTCGGTTCAGCTCACCAGTCAGGACATGCTGCGCGTGGGCGACTGGATCACGATGCCCAGCATGGAAGCCGATGGGGACGTGATCGACATCTCGCTGCACACGATCAAGGTGCAGAATTTCGACAAGACCATCACCACCATTCCCACCCACCGGCTGGTATCCGATGCGTTCCAGAATTGGCGCGGAATGACGCAAAGCGGCGGGCGGCGGATCAAGCGCTCGCTTAATATCGACCAGAACTCGATCCGATTCCTGACCGACGAGGAGGTCGCGGACCTCAAGAAATTTGTGCTGCTGCGCCCGTATCTGCAAGCCAAGCGGGACGAGATCGCGCAATGGAACGCCGCCGAGCTTCCCGATGGCGAGGCGCCGGTCAATGCGCGGCGGCTGACCAATATCGGCACCCTGCGCGCCTATGCGAGCGCCTACATGACGCACCACCCGAAGGTCAGCGACAAGGGATTCACGCTGATGGTGCGTCAGCTGGAGCCGGGGCCGGAGGGCCTGCCGCTGCAACTCTACTGCTTCACCAACACCACCGAATGGCCGAAATACGAGAGCATTCAGGCCGATATCTTCGACCATCTCCTCGCCATCGTGCCCGAATTCGACCTGCGCGTGTTCCAGCAGCCGAGCGGATTGGACTTTGCAGCGGGACTGAGCGGGCGAAGCTGACGGGTTGCGCGAATTACGTTTGATCGGCGGCGATATTGGTCGTCATCGTGGGCGTTGATGGACGATGCCACAGCCAGCGCTCGACGCGTTTGAAGGAATAGCGCTCACTGCGGGCGCGCCGCACCGGATGGTCTGCTGGTCATCGCCGCAGCTTACGAAAACCGGTTTAGAATTGAATTAAGGCGAGCGGATCAAACCGCCCGGAGCCGCTTCGGTCTCTTCATTCGGGTAGCGCAGCGCAGTCCCTTTGCCCGTCAGTCGGAAACGGTGACTTCGTAGGTCAGATGATTGTAGTCGAGCGGGTAGACCGAGGCGGTGAAATTGCCTGCGACGTAAAGCACTTTCTTGTTCGGCAATTCGGCGAAGCGTTCGCGGTCGTACTTGGACAGCCGCTGCCAGTCGCGATGATGCTCCAGCTCCGCCTGGCTGAGAAACATCGCCGAGACATCGCTGCACGGCTCTTTCGACCAGATCAGCGTTTCGGGCGGATGATCCTCATAGGCAAAGGTGATGTGGCAGGCGGGCACATCGCCCTGTTCGATGTCCTTCATGCGCATCACGTGAGATACCTCTGCGACCTCCTGAGGCTGACCCCGATCGACGCGCTGCGCAGGCGTCCCGGTCGGGCGCAGCGCCGCGGCCTGCGTCGCGCCATCGTGTTCGTCCACACCATCGGCCGCCTCACCTGCGCAAGCGGGCAGCATCAATGCGCCGATCGCCAGTAGGATCGCGCTGGCCGGGAGCGGTTGGCGCGCGGTCGGGCCCGTTTCAATCAGGATCGTATTCGACGTGCAGATGGTCATTGGCCGGATTGCCTGCGAAGGTTTCGAACAGCACATCATAGTCCGGTCCCAGAATATCGCGAACCGCATCGCGCAGCGCTACCCCTTGTGCATCGGTGATGTTGTTACCGCGGAAATCGAGCGCGCGGTCCTGATAGTGGAGCGAGCCGTCCATGTGCCGACTGTCATTGCCGCTGGTGATGACCGGCTGGGGCAGGCCGAGCCGGTCCGCCGCCGTAGCGACTGCGCGGATCACCGGGTCCATCGCGGGGTGGAGCGAGTCTATATCCACCCGGTCGCTTTTGATCGCCACGCCGACTTCGGCGGCGACTACCCTTCCGTCAAACGGACCGGAAGGAGCTGGAGCAGGAGCGGCGGTTTCACCCGGCAGGGCAATGGCAAACGCCTCGGGCCGGAAGCGCTGTAGTTCGGGCACGGTCCCATGCCGATGGATCGCGTCGCCGCGTCCCAGCACTGGCCCCTCCAGTGCGTTGATCCAGCCCAGATTGACCGCGTCGGAATAGTTGGGATTGGCGTAGTTGAGGTTGGACCCGATCGAAGATGGCCTGCCCCCGGCACGTTCGGCGAGATAGCTGTCGACCAGCTGATCGACCCGGTCGCTTACCTGCGCCATCGGGATCTGTTCGACCGCATTGCGCCCGTCGCGGCGCGAGACCGGGCCGTTGATGTCGGAGAACTGGTTGCGCGCATTGACGACCTCGGAAACCGTACTGCCCCAACGGCCCGACGCGACACGGTTAAGGATCGTGTCGATTACGCCATGCGCCTGCGCGTCTCCGGCCGACTGAACCCATTCGGTCTGGAGCGTCTTCTTGAGGTTGTCGATATCGGTTTGCGTAAGGCTTAGTGTTCCGTCCACGAAGCTGGTCTCCCCGACTGTCGCCACAGCGCCGACCGGTGCCGGGGAGGGTGTCGGCGTCGGCGCACCGCCACCGACCGTCTCCGGCCCCGGCGTGGGTAAGTTTATGCGATCGCCGGGATAGATCACGTTGGGATTGCGGATCTGCGGATTGGCCGCAAGCACTTCGGACAGCGAGAGCCCGGCACCGCGTGCGATCGCACCCAGCGTCTCCCCGCGCGATACGACATGCACGCTGGCGCCATTGGCGGGCAGCATCAGTTCCTGGCCTGCAAAGATGCGGTTCGGATTGGCGATGCCATTGATCCGGGCGAGCGTCGACACATCGGTGCCGAACCGCGCGGCAATCTCGCCGAGCGTGTCGCCGCTGCGGATCGTGTAGTTGGCGGCCGACATCGCGGCTGCGCGGGTCGACAGATCGGTATTCGTGGCGGTGCTTGCGACGGCGTTCATGGCGGTCCTCCGATACGAGGCCAAGGTTCTCACCAATCCGCGCATCCGGCCATCCGCGAAACGTATAGTTTGCAGCCGCTTGCCGCGCTCAGGCAACCATCAGGCGCAAACGAAAGCGCCCGGGACGTGTGCGGTCCCGGACGATTTCGGAAATTCACTGCTATCGACTCGCCCCCGATCCGCAAGCGCGACCGCGCGCCGCGGCCCCTGCCGCACCCCCTCGGAGCGTGCGGCACAGCCGCTAAGCGTGAGAGAAACCTCGGATCGCCCTCGATCCGCAAGCGCGACCGCGCGCCGCGGCCCCTGCCGCGCCCCTCGGAGCGTGCGGCGCAGCCGCTAAGCGCGAGAGAAAATCACGCCGCTTCGGCTTCCTCGTTCGGGTCGCGCAGAACGTAGCCGCGGCCCCATACGGTCTCGATGTAGTTCTCGCCGCCGCACGCATGGGAAAGTTTCTTGCGCAGCTTGCAGATAAACACGTCGATGATCTTGAGTTCGGGCTCGTCCATCCCGCCATACAGGTGGTTGAGGAACATTTCCTTGGTCAGCGTGGTGCCCTTGCGCAGCGAAAGCAGCTCGAGCATCGCATATTCCTTGCCCGTCAGATGCACACGCGCGCCGTCGACTTCGACGGTCTTGGCATCGAGGTTGACCGCCAGCTTGCCGGTGCGGATGATCGACTGGCTGTGGCCCTTCGAACGACGCACCACGGCGTGGATGCGGGCGACGAGTTCTTCGCGATGGAAGGGCTTGGTCACGTAATCGTCCGCGCCAAAGCCGAAGGAGCGAATCTTGCTGTCCATTTCGGCAATGCCGGAGAGGATGAGGACCGGCGTCTGCACCTTGGCAACGCGCAGTTTCTTCAGCACGTCATAACCGTGCATGTCCGGCAGATTGAGGTCGAGCAGGATGATGTCGTAATCGTACAGCTTGCCCAGATCGAGGCCCTCTTCCCCCAGATCGGTGGAGTATACATTGAAGCCTTCGGTTGTGAGCATGAGCTCGATCGCCTTCGACGTCGTCGGCTCATCTTCAATCAACAGCACGCGCATTGTCAGCCCCCTTTAGACCCTGTTCGATGTATGTCTTGGCTGCGGTTACGACCCGCTAACCTTTATTGCCCTGTATTAACCACACGAGGAATGAACGGAAAAGGTTAATCGCACGTAAACCCATTGGCTTCGAAAGTCGCCAGGGGTTCTACTTAAAGGCGCGGTATGCTTTCATGGCTCACCGCGTGACCCTCTCGCGATGGTCGGCGCGCTGCTTGCGGCTGGACCCCAGATTACGATAACATTCTGCTCTTTAACCACTTGTAATACAATGCTCATTACGCCCGCCATAAGGGAGGCGCGGATCGAGTATGACCACATTTGGACGCAAAGGGCTGAAACCGAAGCCCGATGGCCCAAAGTTGAAGCTTGTTACCGGGATGCCAGCCAATGATGGTCTGAGCATCATCGTCAGACAGGCCTCGGTTCAACCCGGATTGGACGCTGCCTCGCTCGCCTATGAGGTCGTGCAATTCGTCAATCACGCGTTGCAACGCTGCGGTTTCGAAAGAGACGAACTGCCGCAAGCCGCCATGTGGGCCTTTCACGTCGATTACTACATCGCGCAGGTCAATAATGGCGGCCACGGTCAGTTTGCGCACAATTCGGGTTGGCACGACTTCATTATCGACGACATCAGGTCAGGCCTCAACGCCATTGGACATCGTGAGGCGATTGAGGTTTTCGATCAGTTCCTGACGTTCTCCAAGGCCGCGCCGGACCGCTTCGACGGCGTGGCCGAACGGGCAGGTTTTGGCGATGAGGACAGCTTTGTCGAACGGCTGGATCAGCGGTTCTATGCCGGGATTGGCGATCAGCTGAGAGAGGGCCTTGGAGGCTGGATCAGCGAGATGCCGCAACTCGAAGCGCTCCCGGACGCCCAATATCGCGAGGCGATGAGCGCGCTTTCGACCCGCAACCCGATGCGCGAACAGCGCTTGCAGGAGCGAGAGGCCAATCGTCGTCGCCAGCAGCAGGAAGATCCCGCGCATCAGCTTTTGAACTACATTTGCCGGGTCACCCCCGGCGACATAACGTTTGAAAGCTGTCTTTCCGCCAATCCCCAGGGCGAAGCGGGCGGCGTTATCTTTCGCGTTGCCACAAGCGCAGGCGTTGGCGATATCTTCGTCATGCCTGAGGGGAAAGGCGGGTTGCTGATGGCGGGCGAGAAAAGCCCGCGAAGCAAGATCCCGCTGGCGATGATCGATGGCTACCTCTGCCGCGAGGGCTTCGATCCGATCTCACCGCAAATCGCCCCGGGGAGACAGTAAATGCTCGGCCTTTTCAAAAGGAAGGCGGAAGATCAGCTTTCCCCGCGTCTCAAGGCAGCGGCGGAAGTCCGCGCGCATCTGCAGATCGCGGCCGCGATTTTCACGCACGTGCTCGATGAGCTCTCGATCAATTGTGCCCAACTGGCCGAAGAGCCGACGCCGCCGAACCTGACGCTGGCCAGGTCCATGTTCGAGGCCACCCAATATTTCGACAACGGAAAGCTTATGGACCTTCGCCTCGGTCTTACCGATGATCGGGAGACCTACTCGCTCGAGCCTCACTATCGCTATCGCGAAATCTGCTGGCTCGTCGACGATCTTGCATCGGCAAAAGCGCTTGACCGTGATCGATACGAGAAGCTTTCACAGAAGCACGCGCCGCACGCTTTGATACAGGCGCGGCTGCTCAGCGTTTTCCTTTTGCGAGTGCCTGCGGTGGATGATCTCGTTCGCGCTGGCGACATGAATGAGATTGAGCAGGAGCTGCAATTCTCTGCAGAAGCGATCGTGGGTTTGACCGCGCAGCTTCCGGCGCCCCTTGTCCGGGATCTCGACATCGAAGCGATGCGCAAGGAATGGCTTGGCTGGCCGGAGGTATTCGGGGTGCCCGCCACCGAATGATTGCGGCGCTCGCGGGGTGACCGCTTAAATCCCCGCCAGCTTCTTGAGCCGCCGCCGCTCCGCGCTTGAACCGATCCCGATTGCTTCGCGGTATTTCGCGACCGTGCGCCGGGCGAGATCGAAGCCCTCTTCTTTCAGCATGTCGGCGAGTTTCTGGTCGGACAGCACCTTTTTGGGATCCTCCGCTTCGGTCAGTGCGCGGATGCGGGCCTTGATCGCTTCGGCGGATGCGCCTTCGCCATCGCTGGAGGCGACGCCGCTGGAGAAGAAATATTTGAGCTCGAAGCAACCGCGATCGCAGGACAGGTACTTTCCCGAGGTGACGCGGCTCACGGTCGATTCGTGCATGTCGATCTCGGTGGCCACATCGCGCAGCGTGAGCGGTCGCAGCTCGGCGACGCCGCGGCGGAAAAACCCCTCTTGCTGTTTGACGATTTCGGCAGCGGTCTTGAGGATCGTTTTCTGGCGCTGATCGAGCGCGCGGATGAGCCAGTGCGCATCGGCCAGCTTTTCCTTCAGCCAGCCCTTCGTCGCCTTGTCCGCCCCGCCGCTGTCCAGCTCCACGAAATATCCGCGATTGACGATGAGGCGCGGCAGCGTCGCTTCGTTCAGCGCGATGTCCCAGCCCCCCGCATCGTTCGCGCTCAGCAGCACGTCGGGCACAACCGCATTGGCGGCTGCGGCTGCGGGTGCGAAGGCGAGGCCGGGGCGCGGATCGTAGCCGCGCAGCTCGCCCAGCATGTCGGCGAAATCTTCGTCATCGACTTCGCACAGGCGCTTGAGCTTCGCGACTTCACCGCGCGCGACCAGTTCGAGATTGTCGATCAGCGCGCGCATACAGGGATCGAAGCGATCCGCCTCGCGCGCCTGCAGGGCAAGGCATTCGGCAAGGTCGCGCGCGCCCACGCCGGTGGGATCGCACATCTGCACGACGGTGAGCGCGTCGTCTGCCTCGTCGCGCGATATGCCAAGATCGGCGGTGATTTCATCGAGCGAAGTGTGGAGATAGCCCGCTTCGTCCAGCAGTCCGGCGATATGGCGCGCGGCGAAGGCTTCGCGCGCATTGACCGCGAGCGCGCCGATCTGCCGGTCGAGATGTTCGACAAGGGTTGTCTCGCCAGCGCGGGTCGCGGCGATGTCGGGCAAATCTTCAAAGCCTACCCCGGCTGAGCCATCTGCCGCGCCCCACTCGGCATTTGCGGCGCCGGTATCCCGGTCGCGGTCCAGCGCGCTGGTGTCGATATCGAGCGGAGCGTCGCCTTCGCCCCCGCCTTGCGCAATCAGCAAATCGGCGGTCGGCTCCTCGCGCGGGGTCTCGCTCTCGCCACTCTCATTACCGCTATCCTCGCGCGACACCGATCCCGCTTCGAGCAGCGGATTGGCTTCGAGCGCTTCGGAAACGAAACTTTCGATTTCGAGATTGGACGCCGCCAGCAGCTTGATCGCCTGCTGCAGTTGCGGCGTCATCACCAGCGATTGGGTTTGACGAAGATCGAGGCGCGGACCCAGGGCCATCGAATGCAGTCCTAAAGGGTAAAGCCTTCGCCCAGATAAAGCCGTTTGACGTTTTCATCCGCGACCAGATCCTGCGGCGTACCGGCAAACAGCACCTGCCCGCCATATATGATGCAGGCGCGATCGACGATGTCGAGGGTTTCGCGCACATTGTGATCGGTGATGAGCACCCCGATCCCGCGCCGCTTCAGGTCTTTGACCAGATCGCGAATGTCGCTGATCGACAGCGGGTCAATCCCGGCGAAGGGCTCATCGAGCAGCATGATCGAGGGCTTTGCCGCCAATGCGCGCGCAATCTCGCAGCGCCGCCGCTCCCCGCCCGACAGCGCCATCGCCGGGCTGGCGCGCAGACGCGTAAGCCCGAATTCGCCCAGCAGCCGCTCCAGTTCCTGCGCACGTGTGTCCGCATCGGGCTCGACCATTTCGAGCACGCATTCGATGTTCTGTTCGACCGTCAGTCCGCGAAAGATGCTGGTCTCCTGCGGCAGATAGCCAAGGCCAAGGATCGCGCGGCGATACATCGGCAGGTTGGTCACATCCTCGCCATCCATCAGGATGCGGCCCGAATCGGGTTTGACGAGGCCCATGATCGAATAAAAGCACGTGGTCTTGCCCGCGCCGTTGGGGCCGAGCAGGCCGAGCACCTCGCCTTTCGCTACCGTCAGCGAAATATCGGTCAGCACCGCGCGCTTGTCATAGCTTTTCGCGATCGAGACGACTTCCAGCCCGCCATCGGGCAGCGGCGCGGTGGCATCGCTCGGCCCATCGGCGGCGGCTTCGACCAGTTCTTCGATATTCGGCGTATCCATTGCGCGCGAACCTTAGCACCCTCGCGCGGCCATGAAAGGGTGGCGATCCCCTATTGGCAGGATTTTTGCTTAGCCGTTTTTCCGGCGAGCGGGGTCGAGCACCGGGTGTTGCGCTGAACCACGGTCGATCAGCCTGCAGAAGCGCTCAATTGCAAATCGCGCAATATAATAAGTTCATAGTTACGGCGCTTGCACAATTGCGCGAGGTTTGAGATAAAAGTGTCACAGAAAATTAAGGGCCACGGGTGGGAGCGGAAGCCATGAATGATCTGACACACAACAATCGCCTGGCGCGGCAAGAGCTGCCGCAAGAGCCAGCGGATGCCGCGCCGGCACGTGATTGGCGCAAGGCGATGAGCGATCATGTCGCCTACGCTTTGCTCGTTTATACCGGCCTGCAAATTTTCATGACGGTCAAGGCGATGGATCAGGGCCTGCCTTCGATACTGCCATACATGGCACTTATCATCCTGGTCGCCGCGATCATTCCGGCGTGCCGCTGGTTCGAGAAGCGCTGGACCGGGCTTTCCGATGCCGATGCCGCCGATCCAGCGCTTGCACGCGAGTTTCGCCGCGACACGATCGGCCTCTGGTTGCTTGCGATCCTGCTGCCGGTCGCGCTGACCGGCATCTTCAAGGTCATGTTCGCTCTGGTCTGATCGTGCGGCAACCGCCACGGGAACGCTGACCCTCGCTCACCGGTTTGTGCATCGACCGCCGCTGCGCGGCGATGACCGGAAGGGGGCCTTGTTGGAAACCGGACACCACCCGCTTCGGCGGCTTTGCGCCACTTTGCTTGGCGTGATGTTGCTGACTGGATTGACGCATCCTGCGCTAGCGCTGCTTCCGGCGGCTCCCGAAACGCCCGACACCAGCGAGACGGCTGCGCCCGAGCAGCCCATTGAGCAGGAACAGGAGCCGGGTGAGGACGAGCGGATCTCGCAGCGTATCAAGGCGATTTTCGGCCAATTGCCAGACTATGAGAACGTGCAGGTCCGCGTCGAAGAAGGCGTGGTCTTCCTGTCCGGCACGCTGCCCGATGCCGAAACGATCGACGAAGCGGTCGGGATCGCCGAACTCGTGTCGGGGGTGGTAACGGTCGAGAACGCGATCGAGCGCGATCTTTCAGTGGAAGAGAACCTGTCGATCCTAGGGCAGGCGCGCGAATTGATAGATTCGAGTATTATCCTGTTGCCGTTGCTCGCCGTCGCGGTGCTGGTGGCGCTGATCATCGGAGCGCTAGGCTACATCATCGCCGGGTTCGGCGCGCTGTGGAAGCGGATTGCGCCCAACGCCTTTCTCGCCGAACTGATCCGCAGCGCGATCCGTTTCGTCTTCGTGGTTGGCGGGATCGTCATCGCGCTCGACATGCTTGGCGCGGGCGCCTTGCTTGGCGCGGTGCTGGGCGGGGCGGGTCTGATCGGGATCGCACTCGGCTTCGCGATGCGCGACACGATCGAGAACTACGTCGCCTCCATCATGCTGAGCCTGCGCCAGCCGTTTCGCCCCAACGACCATGTGGTGATCGACGAGCTGGAGGGCCGCGTCATCCGCCTGACCAGCCGCGCGACGATCCTGATGACGCTGCAGGGCAATCACCTGCGCATTCCCAACAGCCAGGTCTTCAAGGCGGTGATCCTCAACTACACCCGCAATCCGCAGCGGCGCTTCGATTTCGAGCTGGGGATCGACGCCGACGACGATCCGCGCGCGGCGATGAAGCTGGGGGCCGAAGTGCTGGAAGGGCTGGGCTTCGTTCTGTCCGACCCGGCACCGGGCGGCCGGGTGACGCAGGTTGGCGATTCGAACATCGTCATCCTGTTCATGGCCTGGGTCGATCAGCGCGAGGCGGACTGGTTCAAGTCGCGCAGCCTCGGGATTGCGGCGGTCAAGGAAGCGCTCGAAGAAGGCGGCTTCGCGCTGCCCGAGCCGATCTACCGTCTGCGCTTCGACGCACGCACCGACCCGCTGCCGATCGGCGGTTCAGCCAAGCTGATGGAAGCGATGGCGGACGAGGGTGGCGGCGAGACGACACCGGCGCCGGACAAACAACGCAAGCGCCCGCCAATCGACGAAAGCGCCCAAGACGTGCGCCCCGAAAGCGAAATCAGCGAACTGGTCGAAGCCGAACGCGCGAGCGATGCCGAACAGGCGAACGACCTGCTGGACAGCTCGCGACCGGTGGAGTGAATGGTGATTCGGGTGTGAAACCGTCCGTCCCTCGTCATCCCAGCGAAAGCTGGGATCGCTGTCGGTCAAAGCTGACCGTAGAGGTCATCCCATTCGGGATTGGATTGCTCAATCAGTTCGATTTTCCAGCTACGTTTCCAAGCCTTCATCGCCTTCTCGCGCCGAATAGCGCTTTCGATATCTTCAAAAGGCTCCGCATGGATGAGGCGGGTAAGGCCGTAGCGACGGCAGAACGCTGATCCTTTACCTTCACGATGCTGCGCGACGCGAGCGAGCAGATCGGCGGTGACTCCCATATAGAGAACGCCGTGAGGCTTGTTTGTCATGATGTAGACCCATCCGCCCATCGTCGGGGTATAGACCAGGATGGGAGCGATCCCAGCTTTCGCTGGGATGACGACGGTGGGTTATGCTGACGGACGTATTCGCAATCGGGTCGCCAGCGGACTTTCATTCGCTCGTCAAAACCCGCCTACTTCTTCGCCCGTTCGATCGCCTCGACCACGATCTGACACGCTTCGGCATGGTCGCCCCATTTGCCGATGCGCACCCACTTCTTCTTTTCCAGATCCTTGTAGTGGGTAAAGAAGTGCTCGATCTGTTCGAAGACGATCGGCGGCAGGTCGCTTTTCTCGTGTGCAGCCGAATAATAGGGATAGGTCGTGTCGACCGGCACGCAGACCAGCTTTTCATCGCCGCCATGCTCGTCTTCCAGGTTCAGCACACCGATGGGCCGCGCCCGCACGACGCAGCCGGGCACGAACGGCGTCTCGGCAATCACCAGCGCATCGAGCGGGTCGCCATCGGGCGACAGCGTGTGCGGGACAAAGCCGTAATTGGCCGGATAGCGCATCGGCGTGTGCAGGATGCGATCGACGAACAGCGCGCCTGATTCCTTGTCGAATTCGTACTTCACCGGCTCGCCCCCGGTCGGGACTTCGATCACGACGTTGAGCTCTTCGGGTGGATTGTCTCCGGTGGGGATATTCTCGATGCGCATGAATGAACGGTCCTGAATTGCGTTTACACTGGTGTGGCTAAATCGGGAGGCCCGCAATCCACCTGCGAGCCGGTGGCGCGGCGCTTAGCTTGCGAGCCGTGTTGCGGCAAGTTCAAGTGTCGCCTAATCGCCCCTGCAATGAGCAAGGCAAGCAAGCAATCCGTCCCGCAGGCCATCCGCGGCACGCAGGACATCTTCGGACCCGATGCGGAGGCTTTCGCCTTCGTGGTCGAAACCTTCGAGCGTGTGCGCAAGCTCTACCGCTTTCGCCGCGCCGAATTTCCGGTGTTCGAGCGGACCGAGGTGTTCGCGCGCTCGCTGGGCGAAACGACCGATGTCGTGTCGAAGGAGATGTATTCGTTCGAGGATCGCGGGGGCGAATCGCTTACGCTGCGACCCGAATTCACCGCCGGGATCGCGCGCGCCTATCTCACAAATGGCTGGCGGCAGCATGCGCCTTTGAAACTTGCGACCCACGGCCCGCTATTCCGCTATGAGCGCCCGCAAAAAGGCCGCTATCGCCAGTTCCATCAGATCGATGCCGAGATTATCGGCGCGGCCGAACCGCAGGCCGATGTCGAGCTGCTGGCCTTCGCCGATCAATTGCTGCGCGAGCTTGGGATCCAAGACGTCACGCTCCACCTTAACACCCTGGGCGATGCGCACAGCAGGGAAGTCTGGCGACGAGCTCTAATTGAGTATTTTGAACTATATCGCCCGCACCTTTCTGAAGATTCGCAAGAGCGCCTACAAAAGAATCCGCTTCGGATATTGGACAGCAAGGATCGACGCGACCAAAAATTTCTGGCCGAAGCCCCTACGATCGACGCTTACCTATCGGAAGATGCTCTCCGGTTTTTTGATGACGTTGAATCCGGCTTGAAAGCGGCGGGGGTGAAATATGCGCGAGCCACGAGTCTAGTTCGTGGATTGGACTACTATCGCCATACCGCTTTCGAATTTATCCCAAGCGAGAACTCGTCTGCGGCAGCGACCCTCGGAGCACAAAGTACTGTTCTTGGTGGCGGTCGCTATGACGGTTTGTTGTATTCCTTAGGAGGACCACACACTCCGGCAGTCGGTTGGGCTGCCGGGATTGAGCGGCTGGCTATGCTGGTGGGGGAGCGGGCGGAGGAGGTACTGGATCTCGTTGTCTTTAGTGAACATCGTGAAAGCGATGGCTTGGCAATTGCAGTTGCTACAGCGCTACGTTCAGCACCAAAACCACTTATGACCGAATTTTTGTACTCTGGATCGAGAAAGAAGAGGTATGCGAAGGCGCAAGCAACCGGCGCGTACCGAGGCTTGTCAGTCGAACCGTTCCAAGGCGCTCTTGGAGTGGTGCGGCTCAGAGATCTCAACGTCGAAGACGAGCGCCCAATGCGGAAGAGGATTGAAAACGCGCTGACCGCGAAATTTGATTGTTCCGAAACGACAATCGCGAAAGCGCACTCATGGATTATCAATAAGAAAAAATGACCACTTTCGTCTCCTAACTTACGTCACCCCGGACTTGATCCGGGGTCCCGCTTCCTGCTTGCCTTGCGCCCAAGTGAGCGGGATCCCGGATCAAGTCCGGGATGACGGTGGTGGAGCGGGATGACGGAAAGGCGAAGGATTTCCTACATTGACGGTTTGGCGCTATTCGACGCGGATGGATACGCCCCAGACCCCGAAACCGAGTTGGAGAAGTGTCAGGTCGGCTCTCCACCCCGTTTCACCCATGATATCAACCGCCTAAAACTCAAAAAGCCACCTGACACGGTGTCCAATGTGTCAGGCAATTCCAACAAGTCGCCGAGACCTCATCTTGCAAATTCCCGCCGAACGCCTTGACCAGATCGCCCACCGCTTCGCCGAACTCGAAGCGCGGATGGCCAGCGGCACGCTCGAAGGCGAGGACTTCGTTGCGGCCAGTCGTGATTACGCGGAGCTGGAGCCGGTCGCGAACATTGCCGCCGAGGTGCGGGCGATGCGCGAGGAGATCGCGGGGCTGGAGGACATGCTCGTCGATCCGGAAATGAAGGGTATGGCGCAAGACGAGCTGGCGACGATCCGCGAACAGCTGCCCGAAAAGGAACGCGCCCTCGCACTCGCCCTGCTGCCGCGCGATGCCGCCGATGCGCGACCTGCCATGCTCGAAATCCGCGCCGGAACCGGCGGCGATGAGGCGGCTTTGTTCGCGGGCGACCTTTACCGCATGTACGAACGCTTCGCGGCGGAGAACGGGTGGAAGGTCGAGCCGGTCAGCATGAGCGCGTCCGAAGTTGGCGGCTTCAAGGAAATCGTTGCCAATGTCGCAGGGCAAGGTGTGTTCGCGAAGCTCAAGTTCGAAAGCGGCGTCCACCGCGTCCAGCGCGTGCCCGTCACCGAAAGCGGCGGGCGCATCCATACCTCCGCCGCCACGGTCGCGGTCCTGCCCGAACCCGACGAGGTCGATGTGGGGATCGAGGACAAGGATCTGAAGATCGACATCTACCGCGCGTCCGGCGCAGGCGGTCAGCACGTCAACACCACCGACAGCGCAGTGCGGATCACGCACCTGCCCAGCGGGATCGTCGTCACCCAGCAGGACGAGCGCAGCCAGCACAAGAACCGCGCCAAGGCGATGCAGGTGCTGCGCGCGCGGCTTTACGAAAAGATGCGCGACGAGGCGCAAGGCGCCGAAGCCGAGGCGCGCAAGGCGATGGTGGGCAGCGGCGATCGCTCCGAACGCATCCGCACCTACAATTTCCCGCAGGGGCGCGTCACCGACCACCGCATCGGCCTGACGCTCCACAAGCTTGAAGAAGTGCTCGCCGGGCCGGGTCTTGCCGAAGTGGTCGATGCGCTGGTGGCCGAGGATGAGGGCAAGCGGTTGGCGGCGCTCAGCGAATGAATGAGGGTGCGTTGATGCAGGCGGAGACGGTTTCGGGCGCCATACGCGAAGCCGCGCGCAGGCTGGCCGATACGAGCGACACTGCCCGGTTGGACGCGGAATTGCTGATGGCACATGCGCTGGGAGTGTCGCGTTCGGAATTGCTGGTGCGGCATATGCGAGACGACGCGCCGCCCCCGTTCGGGCTATTGATAGAACGCCGCGCCGCGCACGAGCCGGTCGCCTACATCACCGGCCACGCAGGGTTTTACGGTCGCGATTTCGCGGTGACGCCCGACGTGCTGATCCCGCGGCCCGATAGCGAGACGTTGATCGACGTCGCACTTGAACTTGCCCCCCAACCGCAGCGCATCCTCGATCTCGGCACCGGGTCCGGGGCGCTGTTGCTGACGCTGCTGGCCGAGTTGCCCGAGGCGCTGGGCGTCGGGATCGACGCTTCGCCCCGAGCGGTGGAGGTGGCAAAGCGCAACGCACAAGCGCTTGCATTGGAGGCGCGCGCCAAAATCGAGGTCTGCGACTGGAACGCTGCCGGATGGACCGACAGTCTGGGCACATTCGACCTCATCATCTGCAATCCGCCCTATGTCGAAACCGGTGCGGCGCTCGACCCGCAAGTGCGCGGCCACGAGCCACACGCCGCATTGTTCGCAGGCGATACCGGCCTGGACGAGTATCGCGCCATCATTCCGCAGCTTGGCCCGCTGTTGCAGCCACAGGCGCTTGCCCTGTTTGAAATCGGTCCGTCGCAAGGGGATGCGGTCTCGGAAATCGCTCGCACAGCCGGATTTGCGTGCGAAATCCGCTGCGACCTTGCAAATCGGCCACGCTGCGCCGTGCTTTCCCGGTGAAAACGCGCAATGGGCTTGGCAAACGCGAATCCGCTCGCTACGTCATGTCCAGACCTAATCGAACGGCACGGTTTCGCGCGGATCGATTGCAGGTCAAGCTCCGAACTACCGCCAGAACAGACCGCCAAGGGTCGCCCCTTAGGTCTCGGGCTTGGCGGGTGCGCCTGTCACACGCGGTGGGTGCCCTTGGTAAAAGGATCATGTCGGGGTCCACGGGCCAAAGCCGGTGCGCGAACAGTGCGCACCGCGAGCCACGGATGAGGATGAATCTCCTTGAATAACAATCGTAACAATCGTCGTCGCGGTCGCGGAAACCGCAACCAGGGCGGCGGGGGCAACCAGCTCAACCGGATCGACAGCCGCGCGCGCGGCAATGCGCCACAGCTGCTCGACAAGTACAAGAAGCTGGCGCAGGACGCCCAGCACAATGGCGACCGGGTGCAGACCGAATATTATCTGCAATTCGCCGACCATTATTTCCGCGTCATCGCCGACAACAAGGCGCGCCAAGATGAGGCAAGGGCCAAACGCGGCGATGGCCGCAATGATGGTCGCGCCGACAATCGTAACGATAATCGCGGTGATTCGCGCGATCAGGCCAACGATGATGGCGACGAGGCGAACGAGCGCGACAACCGCCGCGGTGACGCCAAGCGTTCGAACCGCCGCCCGCGCGCACGCCGAGAGGACAACGACAGCCCCAGCGAAAACCCCGTCGAAGGTGAAGTGGGTGTCGAGGGCGAAGCGGTCAGCACCGATGTCGATGAAGCCAAGCCGAAGCGGCGCGGCCGCAAGCCCAAGGTCGAAGCGACCGGCGAAGACGATGCGAAGCCGCGCCGCAAACCGCGTGCTTCGACGCGCAAGAAAGACGCCGATGCCGATGGCGAAATCGATTCGTCGGTCCTTCCCCCCGCAATCAAACCCGAAGATCGCGACAGCGACGACCTGGAAGCGGTCGGCTAGGACGTGAGCGACGCCCGGTCGGCGCGCGAAGCTGTGGCACAGCAGAGCCGATCGGCGGCGGGTGCCGGAGTCGAACGGTCTGTTGCGGTGGACCGCCAGGGGCCGGACAAGAGCCCTTCGGTTGCCCGACGCGCTATCGCCCTCGTATCGGCGCAGCCAAAAATCGCAGCCGTCGTGCTGGGGTTGGTCGCGGCAACAGCCTATCCGCCGCTGCATGTGTGGCCGCTTGGCTTGGCGGCACTGGCATGGTTCATCGCGCTGCTGAGAGAGGCTCCGAGCGGTCGCCATGCGTTCATTCTCGGCTGGCTGTTCGGCTGGGCGCATCTGTCGCTGGCGAACAACTGGATCGCGACCGCATTCACCCATCAGGCGAAGATGCCGGAGTTTCTCGGCTGGCTCGCTGTTCCGCTGTTGTGCATCTACCTGGCGGTCTATCCAGCGCTGGCCGCGTTGGCCGCGCATCTGGTCGCGCGGCGGCGTAGCCTGCTCAGCCATGTTGTGATGCTTGGCGCGGCGTGGATCGTGACCGAGTGGCTGCGAAGCTGGGTTTTCACCGGCTATCCCTGGCCCCCGCTTGGCCTCATGCTGCTGGGCGGGTGGGACACGCCGGGCGCGGCGCGAGCGCTTCCATGGCTTGGAACCTATGCGCTGTCAGGGCTGACCATTCTGATTGCGGGCGGTGCAGTCTGGGCGCTGGTGGCGAGGCGCTGGGGCGTGCTGGCCATCGGCGTCACCGGGCTAACCGCGCTGATGCTCGCGCCCAGCCTACACCTCGAAGCGACACGACCTGCCGATGCGGTCCCTTACGCTTTGATCCAGCCGCTGATCCCGCAGGAGGAGATGAACGACGGATCGAAGTTCGAAGAGCAGTTTCAACGGACCGCCGCGCTAACCGCACCGGGGCGCGAGACACGGCGGCTGGTGCTCTGGCCCGAAAGCGCGATCCCGGATTATCTGGAGGAAGGTTATCCGCAGCGCTATTATCTGCGCACCACGGCGGGCGGGGATCCCGCTTTCGCGCGGCGACGGATTGCCGGGTTGATCGGAGCGCAATCGACCCTGCTTACAGGTGTGGTCAACCTCAATATCGCCATGCGCGAGGACGGAACGCGCGGTGCTGTAAGTGCTCGCAATTCCGTCGTCGCGATTGACGGGTCGGGCGATATCGCAGCGCATTACGCGAAAGCGCACCTTGTTCCCTATGGCGAATATTTGCCGATGGAATGGCTGCTTGAGCCGCTTGGACTTGCCCGTCTGACCGCAGGCGGCATCCCTTATATTCCCGGCCCCGGCCCGCGCACTCTCGATTTGGGCGAATTGGGCCGCGCCGGTGTGCAAATCTGCTATGAGATCGTGTTTTCTGGCCAAGTCGTGGAGGACGGCAACCGGCCGGACTACATCTTCAATCCGTCCAACGATGGGTGGTTCGGGAATTGGGGGCCGCCGCAACACCTTGCTCAAGCGCGACTGAGGGCGATCGAAGAGGGGTTGCCTGTCCTGCGATCGACGACGACCGGGATCAGCGCGGTGATCGATGCGCACGGCGTGGTTCGCCAACGCGTGGCCAGCGGGGAGGCCGGTCGGCTGGAGGGCTTCGTGCCCCCGGCCCGGCCTGCCACGCTGTTCGCACAGATCGGCAACGCGCTGCCGCTGATCTGGGCTGCGCTGCTAGCGATTGCGGGCGTCGCTGGACCAAGACTGCTTGCGCTGAGACGAGGGCGCGGCTAGGCGCTGATGCGAGACATAAAGGTTTCCTTATATCGACATAAGGTGACCAGAGCCAATAATTCGAAAGCTTCGGGAGATCCCATGCGCAGCGACTATCTCTTCACCTCCGAAAGCGTTTCGGAAGGCCATCCGGACAAGGTGTCCGACCAGATTTCCGATGCCATCGTCGATCTGATGCTGGCCAAGGATCCCGAGGCGCGTGTCGCCTGCGAGACAATGACCACCACCCAGCGCGTGGTGCTGTCGGGGGAAATCCGCTGCAAACCAATGTATGATCGCGCCCGCGAGGAATGGAAGTTCAACAGCTACTGGGCACCGGGCGCGCGCGACGAGATCGAAAGCGCGGTTCGCCGCACGGTTGCGGAAATAGGCTACGAGCAGGCGGGGTTTCACTGGGAAACGCTGGTGTTCGAAAACCACCTGCACGGTCAGTCAAGCGAGATCGCACAAGGTGTCGACGCTGGAGCGGAAGGCTCCAACAAGGATGAGGGCGCGGGCGACCAAGGCATCATGTTCGGCTTTGCGTGCGACGAAACGCCTGACCTGATGCCCGCGACGCTCGATTACAGTCACAAGATACTCGAACGGCTGGCCGCAGATCGCAAGAATGGCGCTGCCCCATTCCTCGAACCCGATGCGAAGAGCCAGGTCACGCTCCGCTACGAGAACGGTCAGCCGGTTGGCTGCGCCGCCGTCGTCGTATCGACGCAGCATGCCGCGGGTTATGACAGGGGCGAGAAAGAGGCCGAGCTCAAAGCTTACGTGAAGCGGGTCGTCAGCGACGTCCTGCCCGACGGCTTCGTAAACGGCGAGACCGCGTGGCACATCAATCCCACCGGGGCATTCGAGATCGGCGGACCGGATGGCGATGCCGGACTTACGGGGCGCAAGATCATCGTCGATACCTATGGCGGCGCTTCGCCGCATGGTGGCGGAGCGTTCAGCGGCAAAGACCCGACCAAGGTCGATCGCAGCGCGGCGTATATCACCCGCTATTTGGCCAAGAACGTGGTTGCGGCTGGGCTCGCGCGGCGATGCACGATCCAGATCGCCTATGCCATTGGAGTCAGCGAGCCGCTTTCGCTGTATGTCGACACGCATGGGACGGCGGCTGAAGGTATAGATGACGCCGGGCTCGAGGACGCGATCCATGCGATCGGCAAACTTGGCGGGCTGACCCCGCGCGCGATCCGCACGCATCTTGGGCTGAACAAGCCGATCTACCGCAAGAGCGCAGCCTACGGCCATTTCGGCCGGACTGCCGAGGGCGATCACTTCCCGTGGGAGCGCACCGATCTCGTCGACGATCTGAAAGCGGCGCTGAACGGAAAAGTGCGGTGATAGGGTCCGGGCGTCGATGGTTCTGACGCCCGCCAAGCCCGCCGATCCCTCGGCTCGGATCGAGCAGCTGGACGCGCTGCGCGGTCTGGCGGTGATCGGCATTGCGTGGATGAACGTCTACGTCTTTGCGCTGCCCAGCCAAGCCTACACCAATCCGATCGTGTGGGGCGGTGACGGAGCGCTCGACCGGATCGTGTGGGCGGCGAGCTTCGTCTTCGTCGAGGACAAATTTCGCACGCTGTTCGCCATGCTGTTTGGCGCAGGCTGCCTGATCCTGCTCGAACGCGCCCGGAAGCGCGGCGATATCCACCCGTGGCGCGGACACATCGCCCGCATGCTTGTGCTGTTCGCGCTCGGCCTTGCCCATTCGATCTTCCTTGCAAGCAATGACGTGCTTCGCGCCTACGCGATCGCCGGGCTGGCACTGCCGTGGCTCGCACCGCTTTCGAGCCGCGCGCTGTATGCGGTCGCGATCGGGCTGGTCGCGCTGCATGTTGGTGCCGGTCTGGTCGCGCTCGGCGCAGCGGTGGTCGATTTCTACACCGGCCGCACGATGAGCGATGCGGCGCTGTTCGCTGAGCGAAACTTCGGAAGCGATCCGGGCGCGCTGGAGCGCATGGTCGAACGCGGGGGCGAGGGATTGGGGGAGCGGATCGCGCGCCGCGCCGGAAGTATCCCCGCGCAGCTTGTGGTAGTCGCCGGATCGCTGCCGCTCAATCTCGCCGCGATGGCGCTCGGCATGGGATTGTGGAAGGATCGGATGCTGGCGGGCGAATGGCGGACCTTCCGGCTTCAGCGGATCGCCGCAATCAGCGCGCTGCTCGCTTTACCCGCCCTGCTCGCGCTTGCATGGTGGGTGGCCTCGAACGGGTTTCCCGCCGCGCTGGCCGCGATGGCGGCGCTGGTTCTGTCCGCTCCGTTCGATACCGCGCTCGGCCTTGCGTATACGGCGCTTGCCATGGCTTTCTTCGCACCCGGTGGAGCGGTGACGCGGCTGCTGGCGGCGGTCGGACGATTGTCGCTGACCAATTACCTGATGACGTCGCTGATCTTCGCTGCAATCTTCGCGAGCTGGGGCCTTGGATTGTTTGCACAGGTCAGCCGTTGGCAGGCCTTTGCGCTCAGTTTCGTGCCGGGCATCGCAATGTTGCTCTGGTCACCCGCATGGCTGCCGCGCTTCGGGCAGGGGCCGGTCGAGCGGCTGTGGCGTGCGACTTCGCATCGGCTCGGCTAGCGCGCTAGTCATCCTCACCCAGCATCGGCGATGGGCGATCGAGCGCCAGTTCGGCATCGGAAAAGGTGAACGGACTGCGCACGCCCGCCATTCCGCCGAGATCGACCCGCATTCCCCGCGCTATCACTTGGGGGTCGGCAAAAACTTCGTCGAGGTGGTTGATCGGACCGGCGGGCACGCCGTGCTCATGGCAGGCCTCAAGCAGCTGTGCCTTGCTCCACTCTTTCGTGGCTTGCGCAATCTTTTCATCCAGCGAAGCAGCATTGGCGGTGCGATCGGCATTGCTGGCGAAGCGCGGATCGTCGGCAAGCTCGGACAGGTCGAGCAGTTTCGTCAGGCGCTCGAACAAGCGGTCGTTCGCCGGGGCGAGGATCACATGCCCGTCGCTTGCCGGATAGACGCCATAGGGTGCGACCTGGGCATGAGCATTACCCATGCGCGGCGGGTTGTCGCCGGTGACAAAGTGGTATGTCGCCTGATTGGCAAGCAGCGCAATCGAGCTGTCGAGCAGGGAGATGTCGACATGCTCGCCGCGTCCGGTCCGCAGCCGGCGCAGCAGCGCGGCCTGTATGCCGCTGACTGCCCACAGCCCTGAAGACAAATCGGAGATCGACACGCCCATCTTGACCGACGGGCCGTCAGGTTCCCCCGTTACCGACATGAACCCGCTCATACCCTGGATAACGAAGTCGTAGCCGGCCTCTTTTGCGCGGGGGCCTGTCTGCCCGAAACCGGTGATCGAGCAGTAGACCAGGCCCGGATTGCTCGCGGACAAGGCGCCGTAATCGAGCCCGAATTTCGTCAGCCCGCCGGTCTTGAAATTCTCGATCACGACGTCCGCGCTGTCCGCGAGCGTGCGGACCTTCGCCAGATCATCGGCCTTGCGAAAATGGGCGACAATGCCGCGCTTGCCGCGATTGCAGGAATGATAATAGGCCGCCTCGCGCCGCACCTCGCCATCGCCTCCGACGCGCTCGACCCAGGGAGGGCCCCAGGCCCGCGTGCCATCTCCCTCCGGGCTTTCAACCTTGATCACATCTGCGCCGAGATCAGCGAGAACCTGTCCGGCGAACGGTCCTGCCAGCACCCGCGCGAGCTCCAGCACGCGAATGCCAGCCAGCGGCGCGTTGGCGTTTCGGGGGTCTTTCAGCCAGTCTGTCATGCCGGCTTGGCGATCATCAACCACAGGACGATCACCAGCGGAACCGTGCTGACCAGCCCCCAGGTGATCCAGCGGCGCGAGAGGTCACGATATTCCTGGCTGACTTCCCCGCCTTCCTGAAAGCTGCTGGCGATCCGCGCCTGCTTGATCTGGATCGGAACGAGGATGAATAACCAGATTATGCCCGCCGATACAAAGAGCAGCTGGCTCCAAAGCAGCCACGCCGGTTCGAACACCGAGTAGCCCATCACCCAGAGCGCTCCATAACCTCCGATCATGGTCAGTGCGATGCCGGGGATGGTCAGTCCGAAATCGGTGCCGGTGACCAGACGCTGCCCGAATGCGATGATCGCGGGGTCTTGCGTGCGGTTGGCGAAGACCTTCCAAACCGCCGTCACCGTGATGTTCCCTACCAGCAGGATCACGCCAGCCGTGTGGAGGAACTGGAAGATGTAGTAGGCGGTCATGGGCGGCGCGTATCGGCGGCGTTTTCGGTCAGGCGTCTTCGAGCGCCGGTTCGTAATGCGCGGTGGTCTGCGATGCGATATCCTGCGCAGAAACGCCCGGCGCCAATTCGATCAGGCGGAAAGGTGAGGAATGGTCGGGGCGGTGGAAGACACCAAGATTGGTGATGATCATATCGACGACGCCAGCGCCGGTCAGCGGGAGCGAGCATTCGGGAATGAATTTGGGGCTGCCATCCTTGGCGGTGTGATCCATCACGACGATGATTTTCTTTACGCCCGCGACCAGGTCCATCGCGCCGCCCATGCCCTTGATCATCTTGCCCGGGATCATCCAGTTGGCGATGTCGCCGTTCTCAGCAACCTCCATCGCACCCAGCACGGTGAGATCGATATGCCCGCCGCGGATCATCGAAAAGCTCGTCGCGCTGTCGAAATAGGCGCTGTGCGGAAGCTCGCTGATGGTCTGCTTTCCCGCATTGATGAGGTCCGGATCGACTTCGTCGTCAAAGGGGAAGGGGCCGATGCCGAGCATTCCGTTCTCGCTCTGCAGTGTCACCATCATGCCCTCAGGGATGTGGTTCGCCACCAGCGTCGGGATGCCGATGCCGAGATTGACGTAATATCCGTCCTGCAATTCCTGAGCGGCCCGTGCGGCCATCTGATCGCGGGTCCAGCCGGGGGTCGTATCGTTCATGTTTGCGGTCCTTGGGGTGGAAAAAGAGGCGGGACGAGGAACCAGCCGCGCCCGATCAGCGTCTCGAGCATCGCGGTCGCGGACGGGTCGCGGGCATAGTCGAACACTTCGTCGAAATCGGATTTGGTGTCGCCGGCAATGGCGAGGATGCAGACATTGCGGCCCAGTTCATTGCGACGGCTCTGCTTGCGGTCATCGGGATAGCGCATGAGGATGAGGCGATCAGTGCCCTTCGGGTCGAGCCGCGCGGCCTTCAGGGCGGCGCGGATGTCCCCGGCCATCGCCGCCGAATGCCCCGATATCCAGGCGATTGTTACGTCCCTTCGCCGCAACCGGGCAAGGTCGTCGGCAAGGAATGGAGCGGGTAGCGCGGCGGCATTGGGATCGAGCAGGCCCTCCGCCGGATCGAGGTCGATCAGCAAGGTCGGCTCGCGTGCGCCGCAATCGGCGCGGTCGGGTTCGAGCGAGGCGGGATCGCGCAATACGGCCGATGGGCGCGCTGCAAACTTCTTGTCCGTCAGCGATCGGGCATAGTCGAAAAATGGTCCGAAGGGATCGCGCGCGCCCGGCAGGCCAGAGCGCCGCGTCGGTGTGGGGACACGCGTGCCAGGTGTCACCCCCGCAAGCTCGATCGGCGCGGCATTCACATCGCCCGGCGGGAGCTCGTCGAGATCGACTTTCGCAATGCGCGGTCCGCTCGGCGCGGTGGCAAGCGCTGGCGCTGCGGTCACCGGCACCGGCTCGCGTGCTACCTCCTGCACAACGCCCTGTGCGACTCCTTGCGAGATGCCCTGTGCGACGCTGACCTCTCCTCCGGTCGAGTTGTTGCCCACACCGCCACCCGCTCCGCGCGCAACTAGTCCGCCCGCCGCCAGCGGGATCGCCGCAGCGATACAGCCTTGCAACGCAAGGGCACCAAGCGTGATGGCGGAAAGAGCGATAGCGCGGCGCGGCTGCATTTTTCGTGGCTGTCTATGCACTCTCACGCTCGCGAGTGGTCCGGAACTCTATCTTCTTGTCATATGGCGCGCCAAGCACCAGCCGGTTGACGAAAACGCCCGGCAGATGGATCTCGTCGGCCTCCAACGCTCCTGCAGGCACGATCTCCTCGACCTCCGCCACGCAGACACGCCCGCATGTCGCGGCTGGTTGGTTGAAGTTGCGGGCCGTCTTGCGGAAGATCAAATTGCCGGTTTCGTCAGCCTTGTATGCCTTCACAATTGCCAGATCGGCAAAGATGCCGCGTTCGAGGATGTAGGTCGACATTACCCCGTCCGGATCGGGAAAATCCTTGTGCTCCTTGCCCTCGGCCACCTGCGTGCCCACGCCGGTCTTGGTGTAGAAGCCGGGTACCCCCGCTCCGCCCGCACGCATCCTTTCCGCGAGAGTGCCTTGCGGACAGAACTCGACCTCGAGCTCGCCGGACAAAAACTGTCGCTCGAATTCCTTGTTTTCGCCGACATAGGAGGAGATCATCCTCTTGACCTGACGCGTGCGCAGCAGCTTGCCGATGCCCTCATTGTCGATCCCGGCGTTGTTGCTGGCAAAGGTCAGCCCCGTGACGCCGCTGTCGCGAATCGCGTCGAGCAGTCGTTCGGGTATACCGCACAGGCCGAACCCGCCGGCGGCGACGAGCATGTTGTCGGACAGGACGCCGTCAAGCGCGGCGATGGCGTCGGGATAGATTTTGGACATGGTCACACCCTGCTGGATGGCACGCGATGCGGGCGCATTGCGCGAAGGGAACAAAGGCCGGATACTCCCGGTTTCGGCGCGGTATTAATGCCATTCCCGGTGCCTGTCACCCGCCGCGGGAGCGGAAGTTTGACGCCCGACATGCCGCGCTGCGACCGATGAGGCGGATTGAATTGCACAAATTCTAAGCATTAGATTAGAAATTAATCACTTTCTAAGCCAATTTGAGCGCTCAACGCATCTCATATTGCAAAATCTGCAATATATTCGGCCATTTCGCAGTTGCACAATGAATTGCTGCGATGCATAACAGATCGTGCCTTTTAGGCATCCTCTCCCAAACTTCCAAAGCCCGGCCATCGCGCCGGGCTTTTTTTCGCCCCTGTGCGGCCCGGTTGTGCGGCCAAGCGCCGCGCTTTCGGATCGAAGCGCGCGTCAACTCGTTTGAAAATCTGTCCGCGCCTTCCTAGCTCTTGGCGCGAAAGCGTGGGCTGGCGATCGATCCGCCGTACTGAGCCGAAACCAAACAAACGGTCAGGGATGGCCGCCCAAAGGGAAGGAATTCCATGGTCGATGCCGACACCGCAACGAAGGCCCGCACCGCTCGCTTGCAGGTTGCCCCCGCGAGACAGGAGGAATCCGGCCAAGGGATCGCCCGAATGCCGCGCTCGGCTTTTCAGACGCTTGGAATAACCGAAGGCGATGTGGTGGAGATCACCGGTAAGCGTTCGACCGCCGCAATCGCGATGGCGGCCTATCAAGAGGACGACACGCTCGATGTCGTCAGGTTAGACGGCTTGCAACGCGGCAATGCGGAGGCGGGTTCGGGCGAGCATGTCGAAATCGTCGCCGCCGAATCACGCCCCGCCACCCGCGTCGTTTTTGCGCCCGCGCAGCGCGAGATGCGGCTTCAGGGACCGACTCAAGCGTTGAAGCGCAATTTCTTTCGCAAGCCGCTGGTCGCAGGCGATCTCGTGGCGACGACCGGTCAGCAGCCGGTTCAGAACATGCCCTCCGACGTGCGCCAGTTGCTCAGGGCTCCCGCCTACGCGCTGACCCAGATCCGCCTGTCGGTGCATTCGACCGCGCCGAAGGGCATCGTCCACATCGACGAGAATACCGAAGTCGAGCTGCGCACCGAATTCGAAGAGCCGCGCGATGCGCGCGCTGTCGTGAATTATGACGATGTCGGCGGCATGGAAGACACCATTCAGCAGCTGCGCGAGATGGTCGAGCTGCCGCTGCGCTATCCCGAATTGTTCACCCGTCTTGGCGTCGATCCGCCCAAGGGCGTGCTGCTCCACGGCCCACCCGGCACCGGCAAGACCCGGCTGGCGCAGGCGGTCGCGAACGAATCAGACGCCGAATTTTTCACCATCAACGGCCCGGAAATCATGGGATCGGGCTATGGTGAGAGCGAGAAGCGCCTGCGCGAAGTGTTCGAGGAAGCGACGCGCGCCGCGCCTGCAATCGTCTTCATCGACGAAATCGATTCGATCGCGCCCAAGCGCCAGCAGGTGCCGGGCGAGGCGGAAAAGCGTCTGGTCGCGCAATTGCTTACCCTGATGGACGGTCTGGAAGCACGTGCGAACCTCGTCGTCATCGCCGCGACCAATCGTCCCGATGCCATCGACGAAGCGCTGAGGCGACCGGGACGCTTCGATCGCGAGATCGTCATCGGGGTGCCGGATCAGACCGGTCGGCGGGAAATCCTTGCGATCCACACCCGCGGCATGCCGCTGGAGGACAAGGTCGACCTGTCCGAACTTGCCCGCACCACGCATGGCTTTGTGGGTGCGGATATTGCCGCTCTCGCACGCGAGGCAGCGATTGACGCCGTGCGCCGGATCATGCCGCGGCTCGATCTCGACGCGCGCGAGATTCCGCCCGACGTGCTCGAGGATCTGTGCGTAACCCGTGCCGACTTCTTCTCCGCGCTCAAGCGCGTCCAGCCTTCCGCGATGCGGGAAGTCATGGTGCAGGCGCCCAAGGTCGGCTGGGACGATATCGGCGGCGTCGGCGATGCGATCGACAAGCTGAAGGAGGGCATCGAACTCCCACTCAAGAATGCCGACGCCTTTCGTCGTCTCGGCATTCGTCCGGCCAAGGGTTTCCTGCTCTATGGCCCGCCAGGCACCGGCAAGACACTGCTCGCCAAGGCGGTGGCAAAGGAAGCCGAAGCCAACTTCATCTCGATGAAAAGCTCCGACCTGCTGTCAAAATGGTATGGTGAAAGCGAGCAGCAGATCGCGCGGCTCTTTACCCGAGCACGCGCGGTGGCTCCCTGCGTTATCTTCATCGACGAGATCGACAGCCTCGTTCCCGCACGCGGATCGGGTCAGGGTGAACCGCAGGTGACTGGCAGGGTGGTCAACACGATCCTTGCCGAAATGGACGGGCTCGAGGAGCTTCAATCCGTGGTGGTCGTTGGCGCCACCAACCGTCCGACGCTGGTCGATCCCGCGCTGCTTCGCCCAGGTCGCTTCGACGAGCTGGTCTATGTCGGGACGCCCGACCGCAAGGGGCGCGAGCACATCCTTGGCATTCACACTAAGGAAATGCCGCTGGCTGACGATGTCGACTTGGGCGCGGTTGCGCAGAAGACCGAGCGCTTCACCGGCGCCGATCTGGAAGACGTCGTGCGCCGCGCCGGGCTTAGCGCGCTGCGCCGAATGGGCGGCGAGGTCAGCGAGGTCGCGGCGCAGGACTTCGACGATGCGCTGAAGGACAGCCGCGCGACCGTCACCGCGAAGATGGAGCAGGAATATCGCAAGATGCGCGGCGAGCTGAAAAAGCGCGCTGCCGAAGCCCAGCCGATCGGTTTCTTCGCGCCCGACACACTCGAACCGGCGCGCGCGAAGAAGCACGAATGATGCGGCTCTAAGGCGCGGCGGCCTCCCCGGCTTTGGGATGGCCGCCGGGCACTTCCAGCCGGTGTCGGATCAGCGCGTCTTCCATGTTCTCGCGCAGCCAGTCCATCATATGCTCGCGCACCGCGCAGCGCAGCGCCCATAGATCGCCGATCGTCTGCGAGCTGACCGTCAGCCGCAGCTCGATGCTTTCGGGATAGGCTTCGGTCACCACCAACCCCATATTGCGACGGTCGAAAAGCTCATGCGTCTCCACGAAGCGCTCGAATTCGGCTCTGATCGGGGCGATCTCCGTGGTCGGGTCGAGATGCAGGAACACTGTGCCGGTCAGCGCCTCGTCGAGCCGGGACCAGTTCTCGAACGTCTCGTCGAGGAAGCGGCTGGTTGGCACCACCAGCACCCGCTCGTCCCAAGTGCGCACGGTGACGAAGCTCATGTGAATTTCCTCCACGCGCCCCGCATCGCCATCGACCTTGACCAGATCGCCGATCCGCATCGGTTCGGTCAGCGCGACCTGGACGCCGGCGATCAGCGATTTGAGCGCCGGTTGTGCAGCCGCGCCAATGGCCAGCGCGGCGAGACCGGCCGAAGCCAACATGGTGGTCCCGATAGCGCGCACCGAGGGGATGCTGAAAAGCATCAGGCCGATCGTGATGAGAATGATCGCGAAGGTCGCGATTCGCGACAGCACTGCGATGCGCGTGCGGCGGCTGCGTGAGGCGACCGGGTCGGCATCCGCCATCCGCAATTCCATCACCGCAGTCAGACCGCGCACGACATTGTAGGCAACCCAGCCGAGCAGCGCAGGTCGCAGGAACCGTGCGAGCGGCTCCCACCATTCGCGCAGCGCCGGATCGGTCTGCGCCGCCACCGTCACCGCGATGGCGAGGAACGACCATTTGATCGGCCTGCGAATACGCGCGAGCAGGATCTCGTCGACATGGGTGTCCGACAGGTGAGCGACCTTGTCGACTATCCGGAATACAATCCGATAAATGACATAGGCCACGATCACGGCGACAAATACGCTCAGCGCCGAGGTCGCCACCGAGCTCCAGTCGATTGTGACGCTGCGAGGATCGAGCCGGTCGATCAATGCGCTGCATCCCACGAAGCGCCGGTGCCGATATCGATGCCGAGCGGCACGTCCAGTTCGACAGCAGGCAGGGCGGCTTCGGCCATCACCCGCTCGATAATCGGCGAAGCGGCGGAGACGTCGCTTTCGGGCAGTTCGAAGACGAGTTCGTCATGCACCTGCAACAGCATCCGCACTTTATCGAGGCCCTCATCGCGCAGGGCCGGGATCATCCGCGCCATCGCCCGCTTGATGATGTCTGCGCTGGTGCCCTGTATCGGAGCGTTGATCGCCGCGCGCTCGCTGCCCTGGCGCTCGGCCTGGTTCTTCGATTTGATGCGGGGGAACCACGTCTTGCGACCGAACAAGGTCTCGGAATACCCGCGTTCGCGAACGCTTTCGAGGGTTTCCATGATGTAGCGTTGGATGCCGGGGAAGCGCTGGAAATAGGTGTCGATCATGTCCTGCGCTTCGTCGGGGTCGACTTCGAGCCGTCCGGCAAGTCCCCAGCGCGAAATGCCGTAAAGGATTGCGAAGTTGATGGTCTTCGCCTGCGCGCGCGTATCCCTTGTCACCTCGCCGAACATCTCGGTCGCGGTGCGGGCGTGGATGTCCTCGCCGTTCCCAAACGCTTCCTTGAGAGTGCCGACATCGGCCATATGTGCAGCAAGTCGCAGTTCGATCTGCGAATAGTCGGCGGCGAGCAGGACATTTCCCGGCTCGGGCACGAAGGCTTCGCGGATGGTGCGACCGATGGCGGTGCGGATCGGGATGTTCTGCAGGTTCGGATCGGTCGAGGAAAGCCGCCCCGTCTGCGCGCCGACCAGCGAATAACTGGTGTGGACCCGGCCGGTATCGGGGTTGATCTGCGCCTGCAAAGCGTCGGTGTAGGTTGATTTCAATTTGGAAAGGTGTCGATATTCCAGCACCTTGTCAGCGATTTGCGCGCCTTCGCCAGAAAGCTTCTCCAGCACCGATTGGTCGGTCGAGTATTGCCCGCTCTTGCCCTTGCGTCCGCCCTTGTAGCCGAGCTTGTCGAACAGCACTTCGCCGAGTTGCTTGGGGCTGCCGACAGCGAATTCCTGCCCGGCGAGTTCGTGGATCTCCTTCTCCAGCGCAGCGGTCTGGCCCGCAAACTCCTCGGACAATCCCGCCAGCCGCGCGCGGTCGACCTTGATCCCTTCTCGCTCCATACCGGCGACCACAGGAATGAGCGGGCGATCGACCCGCTCGTAAACCTGTGTCCCGCCTTCGACTGGAAGGCGCGGTTTCAGGTGACGGTAGAGGCGCAGCGTCACATCGGCATCTTCGGCCGCATATTGCGTCGCCTTGTCGAGTGGCACTTCGCCAAAGGGAATTGCTTTCTTGCCGGTCCCGCAAATCTCCTTGAAAGTCAGGCAAGTGTGGCCAAGGTGACGCTGTGCCAGCTCATCCATCCCGTGCCCGCCGCCAATACCTTCCTGACCGCGTCCGGCGTCGAGGGCGAAGCTGATGACCATTGTGTCGTCGATCGGCGACACGTGCACATCATGGCGGGCAAGAACATTGAGGTCGTACTTGCCGTTCTGGAAGACCTTGAGAACGCTGTCGTCCTCCAGCATCGGCTTCAAGGCGGCGAGCGCGTCGGGGAGCGCGATCTGTTCGGGCTTTTCGTCGAACATGTCGCTGCCACCGTGGCCAAGGGGGACATAACAGGCCTCATTGGGGGCCAGAGCGAGGCTGACCCCGACCAGATCGGCCTCCATCGCATCGAGGGAAGACGTCTCGGTATCCACCGCCACGAGCCGCGCGGCAATCGCCCGCGCGATCCATTCTTCCAGCCGCTCTAGTGTCTGGACGGTTTCGTAGGCGTCGCGATCGACGGCAGGCATTTCCGGAAGTGGCTGGCGATTGCCTTCCTGCGATCCGGCATCGCCTTTGGTCGAAGCTTTCTCGGTATCGAGGTTGTTCGCTCGCTCTGGACTGCCCGCGCCAGTTCCCAGCCGTCGCAATAGCGAGGTGAAGCCGTGCTTTTCGAGGAAGGCCGACAGCGTATCCTCTGGCACGCCTTCGATCTTCATCTTGTCGAGCGCGACGGGCAGGTCGCAGTCTTCCTTCAGCGTGACCAGCACGCGCGAAAGCTCGGCGTCTTCGCGGCCCTCGATCAGGCGCTCGCGCAGTTTCGACTTCTTCATCTCCGGAGCCTGGTCGAGCGCGGCGGTGAGCGATCCGTGTTCGGCGATCAGCTTGCTCGCAGTCTTGGGTCCGACGCCGTAAATGCCCGGAATGTTGTCGACGCTGTCACCCATCAGGGCCAGCACATCGCCCACCAGCTCGGGCGCGACGCCGAACTTGTCCTCGATCTCATCGATATAGATGCGCTGGCTTTTCATAGTGTCGAGCATGTCGACGCGCGCCCCATCCACCTCGCCTACCAGCTGCATCAGATCCTTGTCGCTCGAGACGATCGTGACGTTCCAACCCTCGCGCTGCGCCGCGCGCGCATAGGAGGCGATGATGTCGTCTGCTTCCAGACCCTGTTCCTCGATACACGGCAGGCCGAAGGCGCGGGTGGCGTCGCGAATCAGCGGAAATTGCGGGCGAAGATCCTCGGGCGGTTCGGGGCGATTGGCCTTGTATTCCGGGTAAATCTCGTTGCGGAAGCTGGTCGAATCCTTATCGAGAATCACCGCAAGATGCGTAGGACCGTCTGCCGCTTCGAGATCGGTAGCGAGTTTCCACAGCATCGTGGTGTAGCCATAGACCGCCCCTACGGGCGTGCCTTCCGGGTCCGTCAAAGGCGGAAGCCGATGATACGCCCGGAAAATATAGCATGATCCGTCGACGAGATAGAGATGCGGTTTTTCGCTTGCCATGGCGCCGCCTGCTAGCACCGCCGATGGCGCAGTGTAAGCGGGTTTGCGACGGCGGTCGAAGCGCGGTAGACATCCACCCGCAGACGATGAAACACGGCGAGATTACGGCCAAATTGTGCCGCGCCGCCTTATTTCCGCTTGTATTGCCATATTTCTGCCTTTATCTAGACACCCGAAGCCGGATCAGTCGCCGGTTTCGGCGCTTCCGTTCATCGGGCCGGCGCTTCCCCAATCGCTGAACAAGGAATTATTCTATGCGTAAGATCGTTATGGCTGCCGCCATCGCCACTTCGGCTCTCGGCCTCGCCGCTTGCTCGGAAACCGCTGACGAAGCGGGCGACATGGACGACGCCATGGTTGCCGACACCGAAGCCAACGCTGACGCCATGGATGCCGAAATGGACGAAATGGAAGCCGACATGGAAGCGGCCGGCGACGAAGTCGAAATGGAAGCTGAAGAAGCTGCCGCCGAAGCCGAAGCCGAAATGGAAGAAGAAGACTAAGTCTTCTGACCGGCTCCTACCAAGGGGCCAGGCCAATCAAAAAGGGCGGTGCCGTGAGGCACCGCCCTTTTTCGTTGCGCGAATTTTGGCGTTAGCGACTGCCGACCGCGCTCGTCCAGGTGCGCTGCTGCTGGTTCACCCGCGCCTGTGCCTGAAAGCCATCGTACAAGGCCCGCGCGATCGAGGCGATCTTGCGTTCACGCGCCCGACGTGAGCCTTGCCCGGTGACGTAGATCGCCACCGCAATGGCGCGGCCATCAGGCGATTCGATGATGCCGATATCGCTCGACGTGTTGTTGAGCGAGCCGGTCTTGTGGCTGACCCGCGCTGCGTCCGGCATGTTTGCGGGGATCCGGCGACGGCCCGTGACCGTGCGGCTCAACGATCCGAGCAGCACCCGGCGGCTTTCGGCAGACAGAAAGTCGCCCTGATAAAGACCCTGCAGAAGCTGCACCATAGCGCGCGGCGTTGCAGCATCGCGCGGATCGATCCAGTTGGCCGGGTCGTATTCGCCATCGTCGCGCACCAGGGTCGCAATATCGCGGTCGATCGAAAACTCGTTGATCCCCTGCGCCTGCATCCATTCGGTGACCGCCTTCGGTCCGCCGACAGCCGCCAGCAGCGCGTCGGTCGCAGGATTGCTGGAGCGGGTTATCATGATCTCGATCAGGTCGATGGCAGGCATGTATTTGCCCTTGCGCACTGGTGCGGCGGGCGAGGAAAACTTGGCCGAGCGAACCGGGATCAGCAGCGGAAATTCCGAAGTGAGCGAGTATTGCCCCTGCTCGACCATTTCCAGATACTTGGCCGCGACCGCGATCTTGCTGGTCGAGGCCATCGGAAACAGCTGATCGCCCAGCACCGAAATCCGTTCACCAGTGGAAAGGTCGATCGCGGCGACGCCGATCCGGCCATTGTCGCCATCGGCGAGCTCGGCAATGCGCTGCTCGAATCCGCTGGCATAAATCGCCTCGAAGCTTTGCGGGGCGCGCAGTTCCGTGCCGAAAGCATCGTCGAACCGGGCGTTGAGCTCGTTTGTCTGAGCCGACGCCGGTGCAGCTGCGAGGGCAAATAAAGCCGCGATTGCGGCAGCGATGGAGGCGAGCGGCTTGACCGGAAACAGTGATTTCATTTCAGTATCTTGCTCCACACGGGGTTAGCGTCGTCTTAACGATGACTTCTAGCGTCATGCGATTCGTCGCCGCAACCGACCGCTTTGTCGCGCGCGGCAGACCGTGCGGCTTCCACGATCAGAACCGACGAACGCGCACATGGGTCCAATTCGATCCGCCCTTGACTGACTTTCTCACTCGGGCAGGAAGGGGGGAAGTTTCAAAATCAGGAAGCCTAATGACCATCAAGCCTACTGCCCTTCGCACTTCGCGCAACGTTCTTACCGCCATGCTGCTTGGCGGGTCGACCATCGCGCTCGCGCAGACCGCGCCGATCCTTCAGCCCGGCGCGCCGGGGCAGGACAGCCGGATGCTCAGCGCCGATGAAGCGACGCAGCTCGCAAGCGCCAGCTACACTGCGGCTGATGTGCGCTTCATGCAGCACATGATCGTGCATCACCGGCAGGCGCTGGAAATGTCGCAGCTGGTAGAAGATCGTACCAATCAGGATGAAATCGTTGCTGTCGCGGACAAGATCATTGCCGGACAAGCGGATGAGATCGCGTTCATGGAGCAATGGCTGCGCGACCGGGGTGAGCCGCTGGAGGCACCGATGCATGGCGGCGCCATGTCCGAGCATGCGGACCATCGCGGCCACCTGATGATGGCCGGGATGGCGACGCCGGAGCAGATGGCAGCGCTCGAAGCGGCCTCGGGTAATGAGTTCGAGCGGCAATTCCTGACGCTGATGATCGCCCATCACGAAGGCGCGCTCGAAATGGTCGAGGATCTTCTCGATCAACCGGGCAGCGCCGCCGATCCGGTCCTGTTCCGATTTGTAGGCGATATCGAAAGCGATCAGGGCACCGAGATCGAGCGGATGGATGCTGTGCTCGCCGGACTTTCCGAGGACCCCCGTGCCAATCTCGCCGCCGGCTTTGACGATGCAGGCGAGGCGATTTCGAACCTGCGCCATGTCGCCAGCCTGCGCAAACCCGCCGGCTTCTACAATCCGGACAACCCAGCCGACCTGCGCCCTCCCGTGCCGGAGGATGAGGAAGAGGGCGAGGATGACGATATTATAGAAGATGGCGCGGAGGAGGCCGTCGCCGCCGCCGCTGATCCCGAGGGAGAAGGCGATGACGTAGCCGAGCCGGATGGCGAAGAAAGCCTGACGCAATTCGCCGAACGCTCCCCGCTGCTCGACTTCGCCAACACCGATATCGCGTTCTTCGACGACATCATGGTCGCTGGCAATTACCACGGCTTCAATATCTATCGTCTGGGTGCCGACGGCGCCCCCGCGTTGCTCAGCTCTGTCGTGTGTCCGGGCGGACAGGGCGATGTGTCGGTCGTGGGCGATCTGTTGGTGATGAGCGTCGAGCAGACTCGCGGGCGCGTGGATTGCGGTCTTCAGGGGGTTGAGGGCGATGTCAGCGACGAACGCTTTCGGGGCCTCAGGATTTTCGACATTTCGGATCTCACCGCCGTGCGCCAGGTCGGTCAGGTGCAGACCTGCCGGGGCAGCCATACGCACTCGATCGTGGATGCCGACGATACTCGTATCATCGTCTACAATTCGGGTACGTCGCGAGTGCGTGAGGAGGAGGAGCTGGCAGGCTGCAACGACAATCCCGCGTCCAGCCGCACCGCCTATTTCAGTATCGACGTGATCGAAATCCCGGTCGCCAATCCGGCCGCCGCGCGGATCGTCAGCAGCCCACGCGTTTTTGCCGACAGTGAAACGGGCGATATCGCCGGACTATGGGAAGGCGGCGAAAGCGAGGAGGGCGCGCAAGACACCCGCCGCACCGATCAGTGCCACGACATCACCGTCTTCCCGGCAAAGAATCTCGCGGCGGGCGCGTGTTCGGGCAACGGCATCCTGATGGACATTTCCGATCCGATGAACCCGGTGCGCATCGATGCCGTGTTCGACAAGGGATTTGCCTACTGGCACTCGGCGACCTTCAACAATGACGGCACCAAGGTCATCTTCACCGACGAATGGGGCGGCGGCGGGAGGCCGCGGTGCAAGGCGTCGGACCCGATGGATTGGGGCGCCAACGCGATCTACGATATCGAGGATGGCAAGCTGGAATTCCGCAGCCATTACAAGATGCCCGGCCCGCAGGGCGAATTCGAGAATTGCGTTGCTCACAACGGCTCGATCGTGCCGGTTCCGGGGCGCGACATCTTCGTCCAATCCTGGTATCAGGGCGGGCTGAGCCTGATGGACTTCACCGAGAGCGCCAACCCGGTCGAAATCGCCTATTTCGACCGGGGCCCGATCGATGAAGAGCAGCTCGTCGTCGGTGGGTTCTGGTCATCTTATTGGTATGATGGACGCATTTACGCGACGGAGATCACCCGCGGTCTCGACGTGTTCGCGCTGGAGCCGAGCGAGCATCTGACCGCCGCCGAAATCGCCGCAGCCGAGGCCGCGAATTATGCGGGCGAGCGCTTCAATCCGCAGACCCAGACGCAGGTGACATGGGACGACGCCGCGATCCAAGCCGCCGAGGCGAGCCGCCAGGGGGGCTGATATACGCCCCGCCACGCAGCCCGTTCAAACGCCGAAGGGGTAGGTCTCAGGCACGCCCTCATGCGGTTCGCTGTCGTCGAGCGGTTCGAGCGCGCGGGTCTGGTCGAACCAGCACCAGGCATCGAACTGGCGGGGCAGGGCGGCCTGGCTGTAATGGCTCCAGCGCTCGGTTTCGGGGCGGTAGATCACGCCGATGAACCGCTCCAACAACGGCTCCGCTAGCCGGTCGGCGAGCGCCCGATCGGCTGACGGTTCGAGCAGGAAGCGCGAAACGCCGCTATCGTGGCACAGGCGTTCATAGCTATCGCGGCGCGATGGCAGGACGCGCTTGACCTCGCGCACCCCGTCCCAGTCCGTCGCCGCGCTGACCGTGCCGGTATGCGTGCCGAAACCGATCAGGGCAACATCCTCGCCCCACCGTTCGCGCGCGAGCTGGCCGATATTGTGCTCGTCGCGCACGGCGCCCATCTCGGTCGCGCGGGCATCGCCGATATGGCTGTTATGCGCCCAGACGATCGCCTTGCTGTCGGGCCCGCGCTGTTCGAGCAGGTGTTCGAGCGTCTCCGCCATGTGGCTATCGCGCAGGTTCCAGCTTTGCGCGCCGCCATAATACATTACGCGATAGTACTTCTCCGCCGACGCGATCAGCCGCGCATTCATCGCCGCGCCGAACGCTTCGCCATCCTCGTCGAGCGCGCGTTCGAGGAGATCGCGGCATTGGCGCACGACGGTCTGCTCGCATTCCTCGTATCCCTCGCTCAGCGCCATCCGGCCATAGGCCGCCGGTTCGTGCTGCCACGGGGTCAGGCAGCCATAACGCTCGCGCGCCACCTTGGCCGCTTGCGGATCGTGTTTGTCGAGAAAAGCGAGAACGGCCTCGATCGAACCGGACATATTGTAGATGTCGAGGCCGTAAAACCCCGCCTTCGCGTCATCCTCGCGATCCTCGTTCAAATTCCGCAGGTCGTTTGCCAGGTCGCGGATCACGGGGTTGCGCCACATCCAGGTCGGAAAGCGCTGGAAGGGCGGCGATGCGTCCTCGCGCATTTCGCGGTGGCGGATATGGCGATCGAGCACGGCGGCGTCCGACCAGTCGGCTTCGGCGGCGACGATGGTGAAGCCGTGCTCTTCGACGAAGCGCCGGGTGATGGTTGCGCGCGCGGCGTAGAATTCATGGGTGCCATGGCTGGCTTCGCCCAGCATGACCACGCGCTTGTCCGCGAAACGGTCGAACGGGGCAGCGAATTCGGGATCGTCGATGCTGGGCAATTCCATGGCATGGCGGGCGATCAATTCCGGCGTCGCAAGGCCGCGCGCCGAACGGTGATTGCTGGCGGCCTTTGTCCCGTTTTCGGCAACCGCGCCCGATAGAAGGGGGACGAAGCGCACCGAGCCAAGGTCGTGTTCATCCCATTGGTCCTCCCCGGTGCGTTGGAGGCAGCGCAAGGTCTGAACCGTCTCGCCGCCGACCGGAATGATCAGGCGGCCCCCGATGGCCAGCTGGTTCTTGAGCGCCTGCGGGATTTCCGCCCCGCGCGCTGCGACCAGGATCGCGTCGAAGGGGGCCTTGTCGGCGCAGCCCTTCATCCCGTCGCCAGCGATGATCTCGCAATTGTCATAGCCGAGCCCGTCCACGACCTCGCGCGCCCGGCGGGCCAGGATTTCGTGCCGCTCTATCGCGGTCACCCGGTCCGCGATGCGCGAGATCACCGCCGCCGCGTAGCCCGAACCCGCGCCGACTTCGAGGACGTTGGAAGCCTGGTTGACCTCCGCCGCGTCGATCATCTGCGCGACGATGAAGGGCTGGCTGATGGTCTGTTCCTCGCCGATCGGCAACGGTCCGTCGCGATAGGCGAATTCGCGCATATTCTCCGGCACGAAGCGTTCGCGCGGTACCTTCGAGAACGCCGCGAGGAGAGCGGGATCATCGATACCGCGCGCCTCGATCTGCCGGGACACCATGCGCTTGCGCTGTTTCTGATACTGGGTCATGCAGTATCAATCCGGCTTCATCGGGGTGCGTTCCCTAATCAACCATGGTTAGGCCATCGGCCAAGCCAGCCTGCGAAGAACGGCGCACACGACCTTATTCCGCAGCGGTGATCGCCTGTTCGATCTTGTCGACCGGCTGGCCTGTCAGCGTCTTGTCGATTTCGCCGACCAGCCGCTTTTCCAGTTCGGAATGATAATGATTGCGCATTTCCCCCAGCGATTTCGGATCGGCGATCACCAGCACGTCGTGCAGCTCGTTCGCAACGGCCTTGGCGCTCAGCCATTCGGCGGCGGCGGCTGCGTGGCCCAGCTCTTCGAGATCGGAGCGCCCGAGATTGCGTCCGACATCATCCTGGTGGCGGATGCCGGCGCTGAAATTGGTAACGTCGAGCTCGGGGCTGGCTTCCTTCTTGAGCTTGGGTTCAAACAGCGCGCCCTCGTTGCGGAACAGCAAAAAGGTCTCGCCATCGATCACGGCAACGTGGGCGTTCTTGGGAAGTTTCATCGCGATTTTCTCCTTTGTCCAACAACGCGCAAGGCCTGCGATCGTTGCGTAAAACGCACAAAGAAAAGGCCCCGGCGGATCGCTCCGCCGGGGCCTGTTTTCGTTGCGCTTGGGTGAGGGGGCTTAGAAGCCGCCCATGCCACCCATTCCGCCCATGCCACCCATATCAGGCATGCCGCCACCGGCACCGCCGGCAGCCTTGTCTTCCGGCACGTCGGTGATCGCCGCTTCGGTGGTGATCAGCAGGCCAGCGACCGAGGCTGCGTCCTGTAGCGCGGTGCGAACGACCTTGGTCGGGTCGATCACGCCGGCATCAACGAGGTTCTCGTAAGTGTCGGTCGCGGCGTTGAAGCCCTGCGTTTCGTCACCTTCACGCAGCAGGTTGCCGGAAACGACAGCGCCATCATGGCCCGCATTTTCGGCGATCTGGCGCAGCGGGGTCAGGATCGCGCGGCGCACGATATCGATGCCGCGGCTCTGATCGTCGTTGTCGCCCTTCAGACCTTCGAGCGCCTTGGAGGCGTAGAGCAGCGCGGTGCCGCCGCCCGGAACGATGCCTTCCTCGACAGCCGCACGGGTTGCGTGGAGTGCGTCATCGACACGGTCCTTGCGCTCCTTCACTTCGACTTCGGACGCACCGCCAACCTTGATGACGGCCACGCCGCCTGCGAGCTTGGCCAGACGCTCCTGGAGCTTTTCCTTGTCGTAGTCGCTGGTGGTGTTTTCCATCTGCGTCTTGATTTCGGAAACGCGCGCCTTGATGTCGGCTTCCTCACCGGCACCATCGACGATGGTGGTGTTATCCTTGTCGATCGTGACGCGCTTGGCTTCACCCAGCATTCCGAGCGTGACGTTTTCGAGCTTAATGCCGAGGTCTTCGGAAATCATCTCGCCCTTGGTCAGGATCGCGATGTCCTGCAGCATCGCCTTGCGACGATCGCCGAAACCGGGAGCCTTGACCGCCGCGACCTTCAGGCCGCCGCGCAGCTTGTTGACCACGAGGGTTGCGAGCGCTTCGCCTTCGATGTCCTCGGCAATGATGAGCAGCGGACGACCCGACTGCACCGCCGCTTCGAGAACGGGGAGCATCGCCTGCAGGTTCGACAGCTTCTTTTCGTGGATCAGGATGTACGGGTTGTCGAGTTCGACAGCCATCTTGTCCGGGTTGGTAATGAAGTAGGGCGAGAGGTAGCCGCGGTCGAACTGCATGCCTTCAACCACGTCGAGCTCGAATTCGAGGCCCTTGGCTTCCTCGACGGTGATGACGCCTTCCTTGCCGACCTTTTCCATGGCTTCGGCGATCTTCTCACCGACTTCCTTGTCGCCATTGGCGGAAATCACGCCGACCTGCGAGATTTCGCTGGAGCCGGAAACATCCTTTGAACGGCTCTTGAGGTTCTCGACGACCTTGGCGACGGCGGTGTCGATGCCGCGCTTCAGATCCATCGGGTTCATGCCCGCGGCGACCGACTTCATGCCTTCGCGCACGATGGCCTGGCCCAGCACGGTGGCGGTGGTGGTGCCGTCGCCTGCAAGATCGTTGGTTTTGCTGGCGACTTCCTTGAGCATCTGCGCGCCCATGTTCTCGAACTTGTTCTCAAGCTCGATTTCCTTGGCGACGGTGACGCCGTCCTTGGTGATGCGCGGTGCGCCGAAGCTCTTGTCGAGCACGACGTTGCGGCCCTTCGGCCCCAGCGTTACCTTTACGGCATTGGCGAGCGTATCGACGCCCTTGAGGATGCCCTCACGGGCTTCGCGGCTGAACTTCACGTCCTTGGCAGCCATGGTGTTTTCTCCTGAATTTCTGTTGTGTGTGGGAAAGCGCGTGCGTCAGCGGATCAGGAAATGATCCCCATGATGTCGCTTTCCTTCATGATGAGGAGGTCTTCGCCGTCGATCTTGACCTCGGTGCCGGACCATTTGCCGAACAGCACGCGGTCGCCGGCCTTCACGTCGGGTGCGATGCGATCGCCATCGTCGTCACGGGCGCCTTCGCCCACGGCGACGATTTCGCCTTCGCTGGGCTTTTCCTGAGCGGAATCGGGGATGATGATGCCGCCAGCGGTCTTCTGGTCGGCTTCGATACGGCGGACCACGACGCGGTCGTGGAGCGGACGAAATGCCATAGGTAATGACCTTTCTTGTTGAGGTTGATGTGTCGATTGGCACTCTCCTTGTCTGAGTGCCAGCGAGAGCGCAAATGGTTGCGGCGGGTGCATGAGTCAACCGCGGTTCATGAAAAAAATCGACATCTCCGGCGCGACCACTCACGTAGCTGGCCAGCGCGGGTAAAGACCGCTAGCGCGCGTTTTTTCCTGAACCGATCGTAGGACCAAATGCAGCTCGACACCGATATCGCCGCGCTCACCATCCCGCAGACCATCTGGCTGTGGTTCCAGGCCAATCTGATGGACATTCTGGGCGCGTTCGCCGTGCTGGTGCTGGGCCTCACCATTGCCGGGCTTATTTCGCGCAGCGTTTCCAAAGCGCTGCTCAAGTCCGACCGCTTTGATGAGACGGTCGCGCGGTTCCTCGCGAACATTGTCAAATACGCTTTGTGGATCGTGGTGCTCGTCACCGTACTCACCCAGTTCGGAGTCGAGACCACCAGCATCCTTGCAGCGCTGAGCGGTGTGGCGCTTGCCATCGGTCTCGCGCTGCAGGGCACGCTCAGCAATGTCGCGGCGGGCGTGATGATCCTGGTGCAGAAACCTTTCAAGCTGGGCGAAGCGATCACCGTCAGCTCGATCACCGGCGTCGTTCAGAATATCGGCCTGTTCACCACCGAGCTCAAGAAATTCGACGGCCTGTTCGTAATGATTCCCAATGCTGAGGTGTGGAACCAGGCGATCGTGAACTATCATCGCCACCCGATCCGCCGGTTCGAGCTGATCGTGGGCATCGCATACGGCGACAGCATGGAGCAGGCGCGCGAGGAGTTGATTGCGTTGGCGCAGGAGGACGAGCGCGTGCTGGACGATCCCGCGCCGCTCGCCTTCGTCGCATCGCTCGACGACAGCTCGGTCGGAATTGGCCTTCGCGTGTGGTGCGTGACGGCTGACTACCTTGCGCTGTCATGGGCGCTTACCGAAGCGGCGAAGGCGCGGTTCGACAAGGCTGGCCTGTCGATCCCGTTCCCGCAGCGCGACGTCAACCTGGTGGGATCGCAGTCGGTGCTGGCGGAGTAGGGGGCGGCGTAAGCGGCGGCGCGGCGGCGCCCCGCGTCAACCCCAGCCGCTCGCGCGCCATCCAGCGGCGCAGCAGCAGTACCGCGGCAAACCCCAGACCGGTCGCAAGGCCGATCCACACGCCGATACCTTCCAGCGGGGTAAAGAAGCCCAGGCCGATGGCAGCGCCGATCCCCGGCACCCAATAGCTGAAGATCGCGATCCACATCGGCACCCGCGTGTCCTGCAATCCGCGCAGCGCTCCGGCAGCGACCGCCTGCACGCCATCTGCGAGCTGGAACATCGCGGCTAGCCACAGATACTGGAGCGCAAAGCCCACCATCACCGCGTTCTTGGCCGCGTCCGGGTCGACATAGATCGACAGCAGCGTTCGCGGGGCGAACACCATCGCACTCGCCGTGAAGGCCATGAACCCGGTCCCGATCACCAGCGCCGCCCAGCCCGCACGCGCCATGCCCACCGGGTCGCGCGCGCCGAAGAAATAGCCCACCCGGATCGTCACCGCCTGTCCGACGCCGAACGGCACCTGAAACGCCAGGGCGGCGAGTTGCAACGCAACGGTGTGCCCCGCCAGCTCTGCTGCACCGAAGCGTCCCATCAGGAACGCGGCGGCGGCGAAGATCCCGGCTTCGGCGGTGACGGTCAGCGCGATAGGCGTTCCGATCCGCACGATCTGGACGAAGCGTGGCCAGTCGGGCGACCAGAACCGCCCGAAGACGTGAAAGCGATGGAGCCGCGTGTCGAGCCGGATTGCGATGACATAGGCGGCGAGCGTGAACACAGCGGTGATGATCGTCGCCACCGCCGCCCCGCGCAGGCCCAGTTCGGGCGCGCCGAAATTGCCGAAGATGAACGCGTAATTCGCCCCCGCATTGACGAAAATGCCAAGCCCCGTGATCGCTGTGGCGAAGATCGGGCGGCCCAATGCAGAGACGAAATTGCGCAGCACTCCGGCCAGCAGCATCGGCACCATCGAGAACACGATGACGACGTTGTAGGAATTGGCGAACGCGATGATCCGCGGTTGCTGGCCCGTTGCGCGCATAACGGGATCGAGCAGCAGGCACAGGCCCATGCCAACAATCCCGCTGATGAGCGCCAGCCACAGCGCCATGCGGACCGAACGCCGCACCGGACGCACGGTCCGACTGCGCGCGCCCACCGCCTCGGCGATCAGCGGCGCGACGGCCCCTGTCAGCGCGGTCATCGCCCACAGGACCAGCCCGAACAGCGACACCGCCAGCGCGGACGCAGCCAGCTGCTCATCGCCCAGCCGCGCGATGAAGATCACATCGATCGCGTAGGTGAGCATCTGCAGCAGGTTGGCGAGCGCCAACGGTGCCGAAAGCGCCAGTGTCGCCCGGAATTCCTGCCCCCAGCCGGGCGTCTGCAATGGTGCCTCTTCGCGCATGACCTCGGTGTCCGCTCGCGAATGGCGAGCCGGGTCGGATAGGGTGAGCGAGAGGCGAGGGGAAGGGGTTTATTGGTAGCGCGCACGATGTTCCGCGATGGGACGGGCGGAAAGCGAGGTTAAAAAATCCTTTATAGGGAGCGCCGATGGGTTCAATAGGGACTCGGTTTCATTGGGGGGAATCGGTGTCCACGCACCGCGCACGCGAACTTTTCGGCTCCGGGCTGTCGGCTCCTTCGACAGGATCGGAGCGCGGTTTGGCGGGCTTGCGCATCGTTGCGGGCACCGCGCTGATTGCGACGACCTTCGCCATACCCGACCTCTCCGCTGCGCCGGTCAAGCTGATGGCGCTCGACCTCGGTGGCGCACCAAGGGGTGACAGCATCATTTCGGTTCCGGTGGTGCGCGAACAGGTGGGCATCGCCGTCACCACCTCGCCAGATGCCGGCGCAATCGCAGGCGCGACCACTGTTCTGGCTAAGTCGCCGGTGTCCGGGTCCGAACCCTTGCCGTCCACCCGGTTCGCGCGGGCCGAGAAACTGTCGCTGGCCTTTCTCGCAGCGGGGTCGCAGCCCCTAGCGGTGGGTGAGCGGGAGTTCATGGTCTCGACCCTGGATATCGGCGAGATCGCGCCGCTTCCGCTGGAGCCGGAACCTGCGCCTCAGCAATTTGCCAGCGATATCGACGCCACGCGAAAGTCCGCGCTCGAAACACTTTCTGGCCAGTCGGTGGAGGAGAAAACGGCGCTCGATTCGCTCGCCGAGCCCGATAGCGCCCCCTTCGCCGCAATTCCCGTGCCGGTGAAAACGGCCTCGCCGATGAGCGAGCGTATCGCTGACGCGCTCGATATCGCGCCCAAGACCCGGCTCGATGCGCGGGTCAACGGGGTCAAGACCGGCAGCGTCGATTTCCAGCAGCAGGGCACCACTATCGCGGTCAAGCTGCGTTCGGTGCTCGATCTGCTGCATGATCGCTATGACCAGGCGGAATACGAACACTTCCGCAGTGCGCCGGCGATCGACAGCTTCGTGCCGCTGGCGGCGTTGCAGAGTGCGGGCATTCCGATCCGCTACGACCCCGTCTATGACGAGATCGAGCTGGCGGTGGATTACGACGACGCCCCGCAGGCGGCGAAGGTGCAGGTCGAACAGATCGGCGCCCCGACCCTAGGCGGCGAGCGCGCGCTGATCGACCAGATTTCGCGGTGATTTCAGCGCCATAGAAAAAGGGCGGCGCCATTGCTGGCGCCGCCCTCTTCCTGATCTGCAAAAGCAGTTCGAAGCTTACTTGAGCTCGACGGTACCGCCAGCTGCTTCGATCTTGCCCTTGATCTCTTCGGCTTCGGCCTTGTTGACCGCTTCCTTGATCGGCTTGGGCGCGCCTTCGACGAGGCCCTTGGCTTCGGTGAGGCCCAGGCCGGTGATGGCGCGGACTTCCTTGATGACCTGGATCTTCTTGCCACCATCGCCGGTGAGGATGACGTCGAATTCGTCCTTTTCCTCTTCGGCAGCAGCAGCTTCGCCGCCGCCACCGGGGCCGGCAACCGCGACGGCAGCTGCGGCGCTGACGCCCCACTCTTCTTCAAGAGCGGTGGCAAGTTCGGCCGCCTCGAGGACGGTCAGCTTCGAAAGTTCTTCAACAAGCTTGGCAATATCAGCCATGATCTACACTCCAATTCGTGGCGGGACGGACGGGTTTATCCCGAAGCCCCAGATGTTTCGTTTTCTCGCGAATAACGTCTCTTATGCGTCCTCTTTGGCCGCATAGGCTCCAAAGACACGGGCAAGCTTGTTCGCAGGTGCGTTCATCAACTGGGCGACCTTGGTCGCCGGGGCGTTGACGAGGCCCACGATCTTGCCGCGCAGCTCATCGAGGCTCGGCATCGAGGCAAGCGCCCGGACCCCGGCTTCATCGAGCACCTGCGTGCCCATCGAACCGCCGACGATTTCGAGCTTGTCGTTCGACTTGGCGAAATCGACAGCGGCCTTGGCAGCCGCGACCGGGTCTTCAGACCAGGCCAGCGCGGTCGGGCCGGTGAGAAACTCATCGATCCCGGTGTAGTCGGTGTCCTTCAAGGCGAGCTTGGCGAGACGGTTCTTCGCAACCTTGTAGGAAGCGCCAGCATCGCGCATCTTCGAGCGCAGATCGGTGGACTGATCCACCGTCAGGCCCAGGTTGCGGGTGACAACCACCACGCCAACCTCGTTGAAGACCGCATTGAGCTGGGCAACCGCGTCGGCTTTTTGCGAACGATCCATGCCATACTCCTTCATTATGGCCGCGCGGGACTGCGCCCATGCGACCGGCTCACGTTTTCCGGTGCCGTGGATCGACACCGAAAGTCCAATGATGGGGAAGGAGGGTGCGCGCTGGCACCATCAGGATCGCGCGATGGCGATCCGAAAAAACTCTCTTTTCCCCGCCTAGGCTGGAAATTAAGATCCGGCAGACCCGGATCACCAACTGTCTTGGACGGATGAATGGCAGACACGAAAATGGCCCGCCATTCAGCAGCGGGCCATTAAAGTAATTCCGCGGCGAGTCAACAACCGCGAGAAATTGCATTCAGATACCGTCGGCGCGTTCTTCAAGCATGTCGGCCTCGGCTTCGAGATCTTCCGCGTCCTGTTCCATTCCGACAGCGGCCGCATCATCGCCGATCTCTTCCGCGAAATCCGCCCGCTCTTCAGCGAGATCGGCTTCTGCCTCGGCAAGCTCCGCCTGTTCATCGGTCACTTCGGCCTGCATTTCGGTGACGTCGTCAAGCTCTTCGCCCGCTTCTTCGGCAGGTCCATCGCAAGCAGCCAGCACGAAGGTGGCGGCGGCAGCGCAGATAACCAGTCTTTTCATAAGTCAGTCCCTCGTCTTTCGGCAGGAATACCAATCAGATTGTGGCGCAATTTTGTCGATCGAGGTCTGGAATGCAAGCGCTCAATCGCCGCGCGCGTCGCGCACCGCCTGGTTCGCTGCGAGCCAGCTTTGCCAGGCCGGACGGGTCGTGCCGTCGCTCCAGCGGACCAAGCCGACAGTCGCGAGCCATTCTTCCAGCCGGTCGGCGAGGACCGGGAAACCTTCGTTCCGCAGCGGCTGGGCGAACTGCGCGGCAAGGCCCGGTGACCAGTCGTAAAGCTGGAACAGGGTCGCCGCGCGAAGTTGCGGATCCTGCGCAAATTGTTCGCCGAAGAATTCGAAGAAGCGCGCCTGGTTATCGAGCGAGCCGCCGATCGAGGTCGGCTGCCCTTGCGGCGAATAGCCGACTGGGCAGCCGAGTTCCTGAATGAATATCTGCCGATCGCCTGCGGCCTGCTTCATGTCGTCGATGCGCGCCTGCCATTCGCTCTCGCCGGTCACGGTGAGGTCGCTGGCGAGGCAGTAATAATTGTAGGTCACGAGGTCCGAGCCGTCGCGGATCGCCTCGAACAGATCGGGCACGGTATCGATTGCGCCGATGGTGAAAGTCACGCTGGAGGCGATTGGGGGGCTGATCGTGTTCCACCGGGCAAGGCCCGCTAGATAAAACGCCTCAGCCTCGCCGCGCGAGACCTGCCCGTCATCGACCGGTACGTCGACTTCGTTGCCAAGCGAAAGCGCCCAGACTTCACGCCGCTCCAGTTCCGGCGCAAGCCAGTCGAGCATATCCTCGAACGCATCGATCACTTCAGGGGACGCCAGCGTCAGGTCGCTTCGCAATCCTTCGCCGTCGGACAGGTATGCGGGGACGGTCAGCCCCTCGCTGTCGAGGGTCGACAGCGTCACATAGATGTCCAACCCATCGAGCAGAGGATCGGCAAACGCATCGTCGAGCGCGTTAGCGTCGTACACGCCGCGTGCCGTCTCCAGTTCGGCCCAGTCGATCTGGATGCGCCCGATGCTCATGCCCGCGGCCTTGGCTTCATCATAGCGAGTCTCGGCGATATCGGCGCGGGCCTGATCGAGCGGATCGAAACCGGTAATCATGCCCAGATGCGGTCCGGCGGCGAGGCGCGGGATCGAGGGTGTTACGCTTGTCGGCGGTGGCGGAGTGGGGGTCGGTGTCGGCTCGTTGATCCGTATTTCGTCCACGCTGCATGCACATAGGGCGATGCACAGCGCGGTAGAAACGAGTGACGTGGCACGAAGCTTCATGAAGCCAGCATAGAAAGATCGGCCCGCCAGCTCCAGAGCTATGCACCAGAGTTGTGGCGAGCCGCCTTCTGTGCGCAAGCGATCAGTCCACCGGCCCCCCGTATTCCAGCAGATCGCCCGGCTGGCAGTCCAGTTCGCGGCAGATCGCGGCGAGGGTGGAGAAGCGGATCGCCTTGGCCTTGCCGGTCTTGAGGATCGACAGGTTGGCCAGCGTCAGGCCGACCCGTTCGGCCAGTTCGGTCAGCGTCATGCGGCGTTCGTGGAGCAGATCGTCGAGCTTGACCATGATGGCGGCTCCTTCTTCGGCGTCGCGGGATTTGGGAGGCATCAGACCGTCCCTTCCAGATCGGCGCGCATCGCGGCACCATGCTTGAACACGCGGGCGAGGATGAACAGGACGATGACGAGCAGGATGCCGGTGAGGTCGGGCCCGACATCGACGGTGAAGTCGGCATTCTCGATCTCGTCCGCCCATTTCGCCAGCAGCAGGGCCAGCCCCGACGCTGGAATGACAAGGATTTGCACCCCAAGCAGCAGCCACGCCATCGCGTTGAGGCGCTCGGCGTTTTCAGGAACGAAAGGATCGCCTTCGCCGACAGTCGCGATGATCGCCCGCAGCTTTCCGAAAAACCGGTACACGAGGGCGATCACGACCAGGACTATCATGAGCAGGCCGATGGTGGGCATCATCGGGAAGGCACCGACGGCGGCGCCCGTTTCCTCCGCGATCTCCGCTCTGATTGTGTCACCGAAGAAGATCATCGCCGGAAGAACCAGCGCGACAGCCACCGCACCGATCGCCAGCGCGATCTGGGCGATGACCGCAAGCACCTGCCCGGCAAGCAGCAATAGGTCGTTGGGTTTGTCGTTCATCATGGGACGTGCTCCAGCGTTCAGGCGAGTTCGATCGATGTGCTCGGCGCGACACTTGATGATGCGGAAGCGGGAACGCTGATGATCGTGCCGATCGAAGTCGCGGCGAGAATGATGGCGGCGCATGCAGCGAGCGAGTGGGTGACGAAGCGGGACATATCGTTCTCCTTGAAGTGGCTTATTGAATTTCGATAATCCACAGCTAGGCGCGACTCGATTTATTGTCAAACGATATTATCGAAAAATGATAATCTCCATATCGGAAGGCGGCTAAATCGGCGGAACGCGCCGGACTTTGCGAGGGTCGCTGTTGACGCTGGCATCCGCCATTCCTACATCGCCTGCACACGCCAGCTTCGAGCCGGACCGATTCGTGCGCGGGAATCGGATCCAAGAATGGAAGCGGTGATTTGCCATATTCGCGACGTATCAAGCTGCAGCCGAAGCGGCCCGAGAGGGTGCGTATCGGCGTGCGGCCCCTCTGCGTCGGTCATGGCCTAAGCTTTCGCGCAGCGACACGGCGACACATCAGCGATGCGGCACCCCGATCCCCCGCGCGCACAGGAAAAAGAGGCATATCTCTTCTATGGCAACCAAGGCGAAAACCCCTTCGACCACGACATCGAAGGGCGGCAAGGTCCGCAGCCGCAAGGCGCAAGGCACCGCGAAGAAGCGCATCCGCAAGATCTTCGGCGACATTCACGAAGCCGTGCAGATGCCCAACCTGATCGAGGTTCAGCGCGAAAGTTACGAGCAGTTCCTGCGCTCCGACCCGTCGATCGATTACGTCTCTGGTCTTGAAAAAACGTTACGCAGCGTTTTCCCGATCCGCGATTTCGCCGGCACTGCCGAGCTCGATTTCGTGCATTACGAACTCGAAGCGCCGAAATACGACACCACCGAATGTCGCCAGCGCGGCATCACCTACGCCGCTCCGATGAAGGTGACGCTGCGCCTGATCGTGTTCGAAGTCGACCAGGAAACCGAAACCCGCTCCGTCCTCGATATCAAGGAGCAGGACGTGTACATGGGCGACATGCCGCTCATGACCGAGAACGGCACCTTCATCGTCAACGGCACCGAGCGGGTGATCGTCAGCCAGATGCACCGTTCGCCCGGTGTCCTGTTCGACCACGATCGCGGCAAGACGCATTCGTCTGGCAAGCTGCTGTTCGCCGCCCGCGTCATTCCCTATCGCGGCAGCTGGCTGGACTTCGAATTCGACGCCAAGGACATCGTAAATGTCCGCATCGACCGCAAGCGCAAGCTGCCGGTCACCGCGCTGCTCTATGCGCTCGGCCTCGATAGCGAAGGCATTCTCGACCACTTCTACGACACCGTCGTGTGGGAGCGGGCGAAAGACGGATGGAAGATTCCGTTCGTGCCGGAGAACTGGCGCGGTCAGAAGCCTGGCTTTGCACTGGTCGATGCCAAGACCGGCGAAGAGGTCTTCGCTGCCAATCAGAAGATCAGCCCCCGCGCTGCCAACAAGGCGGCGAAGGACGGTCTGACCGATCTGCTGCTCCCGACCGAGGAAATTGTCAGCCGCTACGCCGCGCGCGACATGATCGACGAGGCGACGGGTCGCATTTATGTCGAAGCGGGTGACGAGTTGACGCTCGAGCATGTCGAGATGCTCGACAATGCCGGGATCGACAGCATCGAACTGCTCGATATCGACGAGATCAACACCGGCCCGTGGATCCGCAACACGCTCAAGGTCGACAAGGCCGAGGATCGCGATGAGGGTCTGGAAGCCATCTACAAGGTGATGCGTCCGGGCGAGCCGCCGACCAAGGAAACCGCCGAAGCGCTGTTTGAAGGCCTGTTCTTCGACGGTGAACGCTACGACCTGTCCGCCGTGGGCCGGGTCAAGCTCAACATGCGTCTGGGCCTCGATGCCGAAGACACCGTGACCACGCTGCGCAAGGAAGACATCCTCGCGGTGGTCAAGGAGCTGGTCGGCCTCAAGGACGGCAAGGGCGAAGTCGACGACATCGACAATCTCGGCAATCGCCGGGTGCGTTCGGTCGGTGAGCTGCTCGAAAACCAGTATCGCGTCGGCCTGCTGCGCATGGAGCGCGCGGTGAAGGAGCGCATGAGCAGCGTGGACGTGTCCACCGTCATGCCCAACGACCTCATCAATGCAAAGCCTGCTGTCGCCGCCGTGCGCGAATTCTTCGGTTCCAGCCAGCTTTCGCAGTTCATGGACCAGACCAACCCGCTTTCCGAAGTGACGCACAAGCGCCGCGTGTCGGCGCTCGGCCCGGGTGGTCTGACGCGTGAGCGTGCGGGCTTCGAAGTGCGCGACGTTCACCCGACGCACTATGGCCGCATCTGCCCGATCGAAACGCCGGAAGGTCCGAACATCGGTCTTATCAACTCGCTGGCTTCGTTCAGCCGGGTCAACAAGTATGGCTTCATCGAGACGCCGTATCGCAAGGTTGCGGACAACAAGGTCACCGGCGATGTGATCTACCTGTCCGCGATGGAGGAGCAGAAGCACACCGTTGCTCAGGCTTCCGCCGATCTCACCGATGACGGCACCTTCGTCGAAGAGCTGATCAGCGCGCGCCAGTCGGGCGACAACCTGATGGCTCCGCGCGAGCAGGTGACGCTGATGGATGTGTCGCCAAAGCAGCTCGTTTCGGTCGCGGCCTCGCTGATCCCGTTCCTCGAAAACGATGACGCCAACCGCGCGCTGATGGGCTCGAACATGCAGCGCCAGGCGGTGCCGCTTGTAAAGGCCGAGGCACCGTGGGTCGGCACCGGCATGGAAGAGACCGTGGCGCGTGACAGCGGCGCGGCGATCGCGGCCAAGCGTGGCGGGATCGTCGACCAGGTCGACGCGACCCGCATCGTGATCCGCGCGCAGGGCGATGTCGAAGCGGGGCAGTCCGGCGTCGACATCTACACGCTGCAGAAGTTCCAACGCTCCAACCAGAACACCTGCATCAACCAGCGCCCGCTGGTGAAGGTGGGCGAAGTGGTCGAGCCGGGCGATATCATCGCCGACGGTCCGTCCACCGATCTGGGCGAACTGGCGCTGGGCAAGAACAGCCTCGTCGCGTTCATGCCGTGGAATGGCTACAATTACGAGGATTCGATCCTGATCTCCGAACGCATCGTTAAGGATGACGTGTTCACCTCGATCCATATCGAGGAATTCGAGGTCATGGCCCGCGATACCAAGCTGGGTCCGGAAGACATCACCCGCGACATTCCCAATGTCGGCGAGGAAGCTCTTCGCAACCTCGACGAGGCGGGCATTGTCTATATCGGCGCCGAAGTGCATCCGGGCGATATTCTGGTCGGCAAGATCACGCCAAAGGGTGAAAGCCCGATGACGCCGGAGGAGAAGCTCCTGCGCGCGATCTTCGGTGAAAAGGCGAGCGATGTGCGCGACACCTCGCTGCGTCTGCCGCCGGGCGTTGCGGGCACGATCGTCGAGGTCCGGGTGTTCAACCGCCACGGGATCGAGATCGACGACCGTACCCGTGCGATCCAGAACGAGGAAATCGAGCGCCTGCGCAAGGACGCCGCCGACGAGCGCGCGATCCTCAACCGGGCGACCTACAACCGCCTCAAGGATATGCTGCTCGGCCAGACCGCTCCGGCAACGCCCAAGGGGGTCAAGAAGGGCACCGAGATCACCGAAGAGGTGCTCGAAGAGGTCGAACGCCACGAATGGTTCAAGTTCGCGGTCGCCGACGACAATCGTCAGGCCCAGATCGAAGCGATCAAGGCGCAATACGACGAAAGCGTCGCGATGATCGATGCCAAGTTCGATGACCGCAAGGAAAAGCTCGAACGCGGTGACGAACTGGCGCCGGGCGTGCTCAAGATGGTCAAGGTCTTCGTCGCGGTGAAGCGCAAGCTGCAGCCGGGCGACAAGATGGCCGGGCGTCACGGGAACAAGGGCGTCATCAGTCGCATCCTGCCGGTCGAGGACATGCCGTTCCTCGAGGACGGGACCGCGGTCGATATCGTGCTCAACCCGCTGGGCGTGCCTTCGCGCATGAACGTCGGGCAGATCTTCGAGACGCACCTTGGTTTCGCCGCGCGCGGTCTGGGCATGGATATCGCCGACAAGCTCGAAGAGTGGAAGGCGGCCAATCCCAACGCGGCCGAGGACTACAAGAAGGCCAAGCCACCCGAAGCCGTGGTCGAGCGGTTGAAGGACGTCTATGGCGAGCAGTATTTCGAGGATCTCGAAAGCCGCTCGACCGACCAGATCGTCGAGCTGGCGACCAACCTGTCCGCGGGCGTTCCGATGGGCACCCCGGTGTTCGACGGCGCGCGCGAAGCGGACGTGTCGGACATGCTGGTCAAGGCCGGTGTCGATGCCTCGGGTCAGTCGGTCCTGTTCGACGGGCGCACGGGCGAGGCGTTCGACCGCAAGGTGACGGTGGGCATCATCTACATGCTCAAGCTGCACCACCTGGTCGACGACAAGATCCACGCCCGCTCGATCGGTCCCTACAGCCTCGTCACCCAGCAGCCGCTGGGCGGTAAGGCGCAGTTCGGCGGACAGCGCTTCGGCGAGATGGAGGTCTGGGCGCTGCAAGCCTACGGCGCGGCCTACACCTTGCAGGAAATGCTGACGGTGAAGTCCGACGACGTGGTCGGCCGCACCAAGGTCTACGAAGCGATCGTCAAGGGCGACGACACCTTCGAGGCCGGCATTCCGGAGAGCTTCAACGTGCTCGTCAAGGAAATGCGCTCGCTGGGCATGAACGTCGAACTGACCTCGATCGCCGACGAAAGCGACGAAGACGACTACAGCGCGATCGCGGCGGAGTAACTTCAAGCCTCCCCTCCCCACCGGGGAGGGGATCGAGGGGTGGGGGCGCGGCCCTCACCTGACAGCACTGACCCCCCACCCCAACCCCTCCCCGAGGGGAGGGGCTCAGGAAGGCGGAAACGACATGAACGAACTGACCAAATTCACCAATCAGCTGGCCAAGCCGGAAACCTTCGACGAGATCCAGATTGGCATCGCGTCGCCCGAGCGTATTCGCAGCTGGTCGTTCGGCGAGATCAAGAAGCCGGAAACCATCAATTACCGCACGTTCAAGCCCGAGCGTGACGGCCTGTTCTGCGCGCGCATCTTCGGTCCGGTGAAGGATTACGAATGCCTGTGCGGCAAGTACAAGCGCATGAAGTACAAGGGCGTCGTGTGCGAAAAGTGCGGCGTCGAAGTCACCGTCACCAAGGTCCGTCGTGAGCGCATGGGCCACATCGAGCTCGCCGCCCCGGTTGCGCATATCTGGTACCTGAAGTCGCTGCCCTCGCGCATCGGCTTGCTGCTCGACATCCAGCTCAAGCAGCTCGAGCGCATTCTCTACTTCGAAAGCTATGTCGTGACCGAGCCGGGCCTGACCCCGCTCGAGAAGTTCCAGCTGCTGACCGAAGACGAACTGCTCGAAGCGCAGGACGAGCATGGCGAAGACGCCTTCTCCGCCAGCATTGGCGCCGAAGCGGTCAAGCACATGCTGATGGAGCTCGACCTCGAACAGGAACGCGACGATCTGATGGAAGAGCTCGCGACCACCAAGTCGACGCTCAAGCCCAAGAAGATCATCAAGCGCCTGAAGGTCGTGGAAAGCTTCATCGATTCCGGCAACCGCCCGGAATGGATGATCCTCGAAGTGATCCCCGTGATCCCGCCCGAGCTGCGCCCGCTGGTGCCGCTCGACGGAGGCCGGTTCGCGACGTCCGATCTCAACGATCTCTATCGCCGCGTCATCAACCGCAACAATCGCCTGAAGCGCCTGATCGAATTGCGCGCGCCCGACATCATCGTGCGTAACGAAAAGCGCATGTTGCAGGAATCGGTCGATGCGCTGTTCGACAATGGCCGCCGTGGCCGTGTCATCACGGGTGCGAACAAGCGTCCGCTCAAGTCGCTCAGCGATATGCTCAAGGGCAAGCAGGGCCGCTTCCGCCAGAACCTGCTCGGCAAGCGCGTCGATTATTCGGGCCGTTCGGTCATCGTGACCGGCCCGGAATTGAAGCTGCACCAGTGCGGCCTGCCCAAGAAGATGGCGCTCGAACTGTTCAAGCCGTTCATCTACGCCCGTCTCGATGCCAAGGGTCTGTCGATGACCCTCAAGCAGGCGAAGAAGTGGGTGGAGAAGGAGCGCAAGGAGGTCTGGGATATCCTCGACGAGGTGATCCGCGAACACCCCGTGCTGCTCAACCGTGCGCCGACCCTGCACCGTCTCGGCATCCAGGCGTTCGAGCCGGTGCTGATCGAGGGCAAGGCGATTCAGCTCCACCCGCTGGTCTGCTCGGCCTTCAACGCCGACTTCGATGGTGACCAAATGGCGGTCCACGTGCCGCTTAGCTTGGAAGCTCAGCTGGAAGCGCGCGTGCTGATGATGAGCACGAACAACATCCTCTCGCCCGCCAACGGCAAGCCGATCATCGTACCTTCGCAGGACATGGTGCTTGGGATCTATTACCTGTCGATGGAACGGCAGGAAAAGACGCCTGAATACATCGAGAGCGACGACGGCGAAAAGCACGAGCGTCTGCCCAGCTTCTCCGACATGGCCGAAGTGCATCAGGCGTTGGAAACCAAGGCCGTCACGCTGCACACCAAGATCCTCGCCCGCGTCCCGCAGGAAGACGAGGACGGCAAGGTCGTCATGCAGCGTTTCGAGACGACGCCGGGGCGGATGCTGATCGGTGAATGCCTGCCGAAGAACCACAAGGTTCCCTTCGACATCATCAACCGTCTGCTGACCAAGCGTGAGATCGGCGATGTGATCGACCAAGTCTATCGCCACACCGGCCAGAAGGACACGGTGCTGTTCGCCGACGCGATCATGTCGCTCGGCTTCAAGCACGCGTTCAAGGCCGGGATCAGCTTTGGCAAGGATGACATGATCATCCCGAACGACAAGGAAAAGCTGGTCGAGGAGACCAAGTCGCTGGTTGCCGATTACGAGCAGCAATATCAGGACGGCCTCATCACTCAGCAGGAAAAGTACAACAAGGTCATCGACGCCTGGAGCCGTTGCGGCGATCAGGTGGCCGATGCCATGATGGACCGGATCAAGGCGACGCCGATCGACGACGATGGTCGCGAGGCGGAAATCAACTCGATCTACATGATGAGCCATTCCGGTGCGCGTGGTTCGCCGGCGCAGATGAAGCAGCTTGCGGGCATGCGCGGCCTGATGGCCAAGCCTTCGGGCGAGATCATCGAAACGCCGATCATCTCGAACTTCAAGGAAGGTCTGACCGTTCTTGAATACTTCAACTCGACCCACGGCGCGCGTAAGGGCCTAGCCGATACCGCGCTCAAGACGGCGAACTCGGGCTACCTGACCCGCCGTCTTGTCGACGTGTCGCAGGACTGCACGATCGTGGTCGAGGACTGCAAGACCGAGAACGCGCTGGAAATGCGCGCGATCGTTCAGGGCGGCAGCGTGATCGCTTCGCTTGGCGAGCGTATCCTGGGCCGCACTGTGGCCGAGGATATCGTCAACGCCGCGACCGACGAAGTGATCGTCAAGGCCGGCACGCTCGTCGATGAGGCGATGGTGAAGGACATCGAAGCCGCCGAAACGCAGTCGGCCAAGATCCGCTCACCGCTGGTGTGCGAAGCCGAACAGGGCGTTTGCGCAACCTGCTATGGCCGTGATCTTGCACGCGGTACGCCGGTCAATATCGGTGAGGCTGTCGGTGTCATCGCCGCGCAGTCGATCGGTGAGCCGGGCACGCAGCTTACCATGCGGACCTTCCACATTGGCGGCGCCGCGCAGCTCAACGAAACCAGCCACCTGGAGTCGATCTCCGAGGGCCGGATCGAATTGCGCGACATGCCCACGATCAAGGACAAGAAGGGTCGCATCCTGTCGCTTGCCCGCAATGGCGAGATCGCGGTGATCGATGCCGAGGGCCGTGAGCGCGAGATGCACAAGGTGCCCTACGGTACCGTGCTGATGTTCGAGGATGGAGCCGAGGTGAAGGTGGGTGACCGCCTGGCCGAATGGGATCCGTTCACCCTGCCGATCATCACCGAGCAATCGGGCGTGGTGAAGTATCAGGATCTGGTCGAGGGCACGACGCTCGAGGAACAGACCGACGATGCCACCGGGATCGCGCAGCGTGTCGTGACCGAGAACCGCGCCACGGGCCGCAAGAAGAAGGAAGAGCTACGCCCGCGCATGACTCTTCTGGGCGAAGGCGAGACCGAGGAAGGCGAAACCGAAGCGCAGCGTTACATGCTTGCGCCCGGCACCACGCTGTCGGTCGAGGACGGTCAGACGGTCGAGGCCGGCGACATCCTTGCGCGTGCATCGCGTGAGGCCGCCAAGACGCGCGACATCACCGGCGGTCTGCCGCGTGTTGCCGAACTGTTCGAGGCGCGTCTGCCCAAGGACATGTCGGTCATCGCCAAGATTTCGGGCAAGATCGAATTCGTCCGCGAATACAAGGCGAAGCGCAAGATCGCGATCGTTCCGGAGGAAGGTGATCCGGTCGAGTACCTGATCCCCAAGACCAAGGTGATCGACGTTCAGGAAGGCGACCACGTGAAGAAAGGGGACACCCTGATTTCCGGTTCGCCCAACCCGCACGACATCCTCGAAGTACTCGGGGTCGAAGCGCTGGCCGAATATCTCGTCAACGAGATCCAGGAGGTCTATCGCTTGCAGGGCGTGAAGATCAACGACAAGCACATCGAGGTGATCGTTCGCCAGATGCTGCAAAAGGTCGAGATCACCAATGGCGGCGACACCACGCTGCTGCCCGGCGAACAGGTCGACCATGCCGAAATGCTGGAAATCAATGCGAAGCTCACCAAGAGCAAGCAGCCAGCCGAAGGCACACCGGTCCTGCTCGGTATTACCAAGGCGTCGCTGCAGACCCGCAGCTTCATCTCGGCCGCGTCGTTCCAGGAAACGACCCGCGTGCTGACCCAGGCTTCGGTCGAGGGTAAGAAGGACACGCTGGTCGGTCTGAAGGAAAACGTGATCGTCGGCCGTCTCATCCCCGCCGGGACTGGTGCGGGTATGAACCGGATGCGCGTGACCGCGTCCAGCCGCGATGCTGCCCTGAAAGCCGCGTGGAAGAAGCAGCAGGAAAAACTCGCTGCCGAAAACGCCGTGGAGGAAGAGCCCGCCGCCGATGCGGTGCCTTCCGAAGAAGCGATGAAGGCCGCAATGGGTGGCTCAAGCGGCGGCGCCGATGCGCCCGCGCCCGAGGCACCGAGCGAAAGCGAAGACACACCCGCTGAATAAGGCGATGGCGAAGTCATGAGAATGACCCCGTCGGAAGTTCGCTTCCGGCGGGGTTTTTTATGTGCGGGTCAGCATAAACCGGGTATGGTCTGTCCATGCGTATGCTTCTTATCGCTCCGGTGGCCTCGCTCCTCCTTGGATGCATAACGCCCGAGGAGGGGCCGGTGAATTCATCGGAGCGGGCCGCGACCGCGATCACATCTCTCGCCGCGCTCGAAGGCGAATACCGGGTAGCGGGCATCGACGGGGCTGAACTGGGCGGGATGGAGGGCATCGCGGCTTCGATCACCGGAACGCGCCTCTCATTCGAGCCGACCTGTGCCGGGTTCGTGTGGGAGATTGCGATGGTCGATGGCGGCATGCAGACTGCGCGTCCCGGCAGTCGCGGTCCGCGTCTCACCGCCACCATCACCCCGCCGACGTGCCGTATCGCCATAAGCCGCCAGCAGCGCCAACTCGCCGAAGCCCTGGATGCGGTAACGCGCGCCGAGCGTATGCCGAGCAATGCGGTTCGCCTGTCGGGTGAGGGCCACAGTGTGACGCTGTTCTCGCAATAAGACCGAAACGCTATTGCGAAACGTTTGCAATAGGGCTACCTCCGATTCGTGACCGCACACGAAAAGCCGGAGGCCCATGACCCAAAGCCGTTCTACATCCGCCACTTCGCAAGCCGTAATCGAGCGGCTCGCTCGGCCCTTGCGGCTCGAAAGCCTCGACCCCGTGCCTGCGCGCTTCGTCTATGCGCTTCGGTTGATCGCGCTGCATGAGCGGGTCGGGCGTGATCCGGTGCCGGAACTGGCGGTACGGCTACGAAGTGTGGAAACCGCAGCGAAGGCACTCGCTTTGGGACAGACCATTTCGGCGACCTGGCCGGAGAACATCCACGTGTCGTGCTTCTGCTCGCCGATCCTCACCCATGACGAAGCAACCATCGCCGCGCTGATCGACAGCGCCGGGCATTGCGACCGCCACGGCTTCGAGGCCGCCGTCGAAGGATTGGTGCGTCCCGACCGGATTCACCGCCTGTGGGAAGGTGTGCTCGCACTGGTCGCAGCCGAAGCGCGCACAAGCTGACCGCTTGCGAGCCGCTGCGGGCGCGATTACCGCACACCGCATGACAGTTACCCGTTTCGCTCCATCGCCCACCGGCCGCCTGCATGTCGGCAATATCCGCACCGCGCTCCACAACTGGATGCTGGCCCGCAAGACGGACACGCAGGCGGGCGGCACGTTCGTGCTGCGCATCGACGACACCGATGCGGAGCGCTCGCGCGAGGAATATGTCGAGGCGATCCGTGAAGATCTGGCGTGGCTCCGCATCGAAGCCGACAGCGAGGAGCGGCAATCCCAGCGTCTCGACACCTACGAAGCGGCGTTCGCGAAGCTGCTTAAGGCGGGGCGCATCTATCCCGCTTTCGAAACGCAGCAGGAACTCGAACTCAAGCGCAAGATCCAGCTCGGACGCGGCCTGCCGCCGATCTACGACCGCGCCGCGCTTGACCTGACCGATGGCCAACGCGCGGAAAAGGAGGCCGAGGGCATTCAGCCGCACTGGCGCTTCAAGCTCGACTATGACGAACAGATCAGCTGGGAAGACGGCGTTCGCGGGCGCGTCAAATTCGACCCCGCGCAGCTTTCCGATCCGGTGATCCGCAGGGCGGACGGCTCGTGGCTCTACATGTTGCCGAGCACGGTCGACGATATCGACATGGGTATAACGCAGGTTCTGCGCGGCGAAGATCACGTGTCGAACACCGCGGTGCAGATTCAGATGTTCATCGCAATGGGCGCGCAACCGCCAGCCTTCGCGCACGAGGCCTTGCTGGTGGGCAAGGAGGGCAAGCTCTCAAAGCGTCTGGGTTCGCTCGGTTGTGATGCGTTTCGCGAGCGGGGGATCGAGCCTGAAGCCATTATCGCGCTGCTCGCACGGTTGGGAACCTCGCTGCCGGTCGAGCCGATTGTGGACCGGGCCGTGCTGCTCGACACGTTCGATCTGTCGACCTTCGGACGCGCACCGGCGAAGTTCGACGAGGCCGACCTTGAGCGCCTCAACACCGCGATCGTGCACGAAATGCCCTACGGCGAGGTGAAGGATCGCCTGCCCGATGGGATGGACGAGGCCGGCTGGCACGCCGTACGCCCGAACGTTACCACCGTCAGCGAGGCGCAGGAATGGTGGCGTCTGGTGACAGGCCCGATCGAGCAACCGGAGTTTTCGCAGGAAGACGAGGCCTATCTTGGCGAAGCCGCGCAGGCGTTCGCATGGGGTGATAATCCGTGGGGCGCGCTCACCGCCGCGCTCAAGGATCGCACCGGGCGCAAGGGGAAGGCGCTGTTCCTGCCGCTGCGTCAGGCGCTGACCGGTATGGATCACGGACCCGACATGGGCGAACTGCTCCCGCTGATTGGCGAGGACGAAGCGCGCGCGCGGCTGGACCGGGCGGCGGCGTAAGAATGCCGATGCGCGCCATCATCCGAATCGCTGGCCTGACATTGCTGCTTCTTTCCACCGCCTGCGCATCGTCTGGCGAATATATGGGCATCGACATCCGCGCGCCGCAGGCCCGCGAACCGGTCGACCCCGCCCGCGCGCTTGCGGATCGCAAGCGCAATCTCCTGATGCTGATCGCAATGCTGGAAGGCTGCTACGAGCGCGTTCCCGGTGGGTTCAGGCCGGTCCCGGTCGTCGAGGCCAAAAGCTTCGAATGCGCAGAAAAACTCGCGGCCATAGAAAATCTCAGCGACGAACTGGGCCTTGGACGCGGCCCTAGCGGCATCGCCTCAATGAGCCTCACTTCGCTGGCGCGCATGGCCAGCGCCGGAAGCAAGAACGCGCAGCTCGAACTCGGCATCCGCTTCGAGGAGGGGATCGGCGTCCCGCGCGATTTTGGCAAGGCCCACAAGCTGTATGGCGAAGCGGCCACCACCACTGGCGGCACGCTGTGGGTCTATTCGCCTCCGGTGGGGAACGGCACGAGCGGCCGCGTTATCCCGATCGATCGAGGCCCGCGCCAGCCCGGACTTCAAGAGGCGATACAGCGGCTTGAAGCGCTGGATCGCAGGCTCGCAATTGCAGATTGAAATCCGCGAGGCGGAACGAGCGCTCCGGCACCCGCGTTAGGGTCGCGATGATCTGCTTGAACAAGCATCACTGATGACTTCCCCGCTCGTTCCGCATCTGGAGAGCCTGAAGGGCTATGGCCCGCGCACCGCGCTGGCCGATGCGATTGCGGGGACGATCCTTGCCATCCTGCTGGTCCCGCAGGCGATGGCCTATGCGCAGCTGGCCGGACTCCCTCCTGAGGCAGGGCTTTACGCAGCGCTCGTGCCGCCGATCCTCTATCTGCTGTTCGGCACCAGTCCTTATGTCTCGGTTGGCCCGGTTGCGCTGATATCGCTCGTGATCGCAGAGGCTGCGGGCGGGGCAGACATGGAGCCGATCACGGCGGCTGCCATCATCGGGATCGAGGCAGGACTGATCCTTGCAACCCTTGGTGCGCTCAGGCTCGGGCGCCTGGTCAACTTCATCTCCGAGCCGGTGCTGCTCGGTTTTACCGCTGCCGTCGCGATATTGATCTGTGCGAGCCAATTGCCCACCCTGTTGGGCACCGATCCCGACCGCGCGGGCAACCTGCCTGATGCGCTCGCCGCGTTCTGGAGCGTGCTGCCCGACTGGCAACCCGCCACCGCCGCGATCGGCGCAAGTGCGCTGGTTCTGCTGCTTCTGCTCAACGCCTACGCCGCGCCAGCCGCATGGAAGCTCGGCATTCGGCCGCCCTGGCGTCAGGCCATCGCGAAATCGCTGCCGCTGCTGGTCATCGTCGGATGCGCGGTCGCCGCGTCCATGGTTCCCGGCGAAGTGCCGCGCGCCTCTTCGCCGCCCAGCGGACTGCCCTCCGTTAAGCTTCCGCCGCTCGACCCCGCGCCCTGGCTTGCACTCCTGCCGAGTGCGATTGCGGTTGCGGTCGTCATCTTCGCCACCGCGACCGCTGTCGCCAAATCGCTCGCCGGGAGCGATCGAGGGGAGCTTGATACCAGTCGCGAAGCGGTGGCGCTGGGCCTTGGTAACATCGGCGCCTCGCTCATCGGTGGCTACGCGGTCAGCGCCAGTCTCAGCCGCTCCGCGCTGGTTGAGGATAGCGGCGGCAAGACCCCGGTCGCGCATGTTATAGCGGCGGCGCTGGTGCTGGCGGTGCTGGTGTTCTTTGCCCCCGTGCTCGCCTACCTGCCCAAGACCGCGCTGGCCGCGCTCGTCATCAGCGCGATCTTCGGACTCGTGAAATTGCGCGAGATGCGCGGCGTCTGGCAGCATGACCGGGTGGAGGGCGCGCTGATCGCCATCGCCTTCGTGGCGACGCTGATTTTCGGGGTCGAGCTTGGCCTTGCCATCGGTGCGCTGGCGGGCCTTGCGCATCACCTGTGGTTCTCCTCGCTCCCGCGCGTCACCCGCGTCGGCACGGATGATGGAGGCGAGACCTTCCGTTCCGTCGATCGTGACAGCGTGGACCTGACGACCCTGCCGCTGCTGATCCTGCGGATCGACCGGTCGATCTACTTCGCGAATTGCGCTTTCGTCGAGGACGAAATCTTCAAGTTGCTTGGGCGACATGACGACGTCACCTGCCTCGTCATCGACATGCGGGCGGTCAACACGGTCGATGCCAGCGGAGCGGCGATGATGCGCCGCGTGACCGAGCGGCTGTATTTCGATCGGATCGAGGTGCACTTCGCCGAGTGTCATGAGCCGGTGAAGGAGCGGCTGTCGCGCCTCGATTCGCGCCAATGCGAATTTCACCGCTCCGTGCGCGACGCGATGGACGATTGCGGATCGCCGGTCGTTCGGCAGATCGCGCCGAGCTGACCTTTACGTGTCTCGCCGTTTCAATTCGTCGCCTGTGAGGGTGACGACATGCAACAAATTGGTCGCGCCCGGCGTCCCGAACGGCACGCCTGCCAGCACAATCTGCTTCGAGCCCGCCTCGCCGAAACCGTGGCGCAGAGCCATGCGCTTGCCCTTGGCGATCATCTCTTCAAAACTTCCGATATCGCGAGTGATGACGGCGTGCGCGCCCCATAGGAGAGCGACGCGCCGGGCGGTCTGCATGGAGGGGGTGAGCACCAGCATCGGGGTTGCGGGTCGTTCGCGCGCAACGCGCCGGGCGGTCGATCCGCTCGCGGTGAAGACGGTGATCGCGCTGATCGGCACCGTGTCGGCGATCGTCATGCAGCTATGCGCCAGCGCATCCGAGGTGGTGGCATCGGGCGGCGTGTCGAGGAACCGCACGCGCTCCTTGTAGCCCTCGTCACGTTCGACCTGCACCGCGATGCGGTGCATCATGGCGACGGTTTCTTCTGGCCATTCGCCCGCGGCGCTTTCGGCAGAGAGCATCACCGCGTCCGCCCCGTCATACACCGCATTGGCGACGTCGGAGACTTCCGCGCGGGTCGGCATGGGCGAGTTGACCATGGATTCGAGCATCTGCGTCGCGACGATCACCGGCTTGCCCGCATTGCGGCTGGCCGCGACGATGCGCTTTTGCAGCGGCGGGACTTCGTGGACCTCAAGCTCGACGCCCAGATCCCCGCGCGCGACCATGATCGCGTCCGACAATTCGATGATCTCGCCCAGCCGCGCGACGGCCTGCGGCTTCTCGATCTTGGCGCAAAGGGCCGGGGCCTGGCTCTTCGCGCCTGTGTGATTGGCGATCAGCTTGCGCGCTTCGGCCAGATCGTCCGGCCGTTGGACGAAGGAGAGCGCGATCCAGTCCGCGCCCTCATCGACAGCAAAGGCAAGATCGCGGCGATCCTTGTCGGTCAGTGCCGGGATCGGCACTTCGGCATCGGGCACGTTCACGCCCTTTCGGTTCGAGACGACCCCGCCAACTTCCGCCGAGCAGCGGATGCGATGGTCGTCGGCCTCGCGCACGACCAGTCGGATTTTGCCATCGTCGATCACCAGCCGTTGCCCGGGTTCGAGCAGGCCGAAGAGTTCAGGGTGCGGCAAGCACACGCGGCTGTCATCGCCCGGCGTCGGATCGCGGTCGAGGGTGAAGTGCCCACCGTGTCGGATCACCGCCTTGCCGCCCTGAAACTCTCCCACGCGCAGCTTCGGCCCCTGCAGATCGGCCAGCACCGCGATCGGGCGAGCAAGCTGCTTTTCGAGCGCGCGGATCGCGGCGATGGTCTTGCGATGATCGGCGTGCTCACCGTGGCTCATATTGACGCGGAACGCATCGGCGCCTGCCCGCACCAGCTTTTCGAGCATTTCGGGCGAGCGGCTGGCGGGGCCGACCGTCGCGAGTATCTTGACCTTGCGACCGCGCGGGTCGATCCTCGTATCGCTTCGTTTCGCCATGCCGATCGCTATGGCACACCCGCATTGCACTTCAAGGAAAACGCCGATGACCGAGACAACAGACCCGCTGGGCCAACTCGACGATGAAGTGGCCGCCGCCGCCTTTCGTCGCCTGGTCCGCCACCTGCGCCACCGCCACGATGCGCAGAATATCGAGCTGATGGGACTGGCGGGCTTTTGCCGCAACTGCCTCGCCGACTGGATCCGCGATGCAGGTTACGAGGGCGACAAGGCCGCCGCGCGCGAGCTGATCCATGGCATGCCGCAGGAGGAATGGAAGGCGACGAAACAAAGTCCCGCCACGCCCGAACAGATCGCCGCGATGGAAAAGAGCCTGACGCGAAACCGGGCGGACTTGCGCTGATCCGGAATGCGAGCCGGACTTGTGGATAGCGCTCTTTTGCCGCCGCCCGCACGTCAGTAATCAGGCCGCAACCGATTCTCGCATTACCGGAGACACTGCACCATGGCCGAAGCCAGCGACGACCGCCTGCGCCTTTTGATCGAACGCATCGAACGCCTCGAAGAAGAAAAGAAAGGCATCGCGGACGATATCCGAGACGTCTACGCGGAGGCAAAGGCAGTGGGTTACGATCCCAAGATCATGCGTCAGGTCGTGCGCCTGCGGAAGATGAAGCCCGACGATCGCAGCGAGCAGGAAGTGATCCTCGAAACCTACAAGGCCGCGCTCGGCATGGGTTGACGGTATCGCGCACCGTTGTGTATTGCGGTGACAACACACCTCTTCTATCGGAGGAAACGACGTATGGCTGGCCCTTGGAAAGACGCGCGCGGCGTGACCGTAACCACCACGCCGACCATCGAAGGCAAGCCGATCCAGGACTATCTCGGCATCGTGACCGGCGAAGTGATTGTCGGTGCGAACCTGTTTCGCGATCTGTTCGCCAATATCCGCGATATCGTTGGCGGGCGTTCGGGCAGCTATGAACGCATCCTGTCGGACGCGCGCAATCAGGCGATCGAGGAATTGCAGGCCGAAGCGGCTTCGCGCGGCGCGAATGCGGTGGTCGGCATCGACCTTGATTACGAGGTAATCGGCGACACCGGCTCAATGCTGATGGTCAGCGCAAGCGGCACGGCGGTTAAGGTCTAGCTCGCACCCGCTTCGGCACCCATCGCCAGTGACGCAATCCCCAGCGCGGTCGCGTTGTGCGCGGCGTGGAGGAGGATTGCGGCCCACAGCCCGATATTGACGCGCAGATAGGCGAGGATGGTGCCCAGCACGAATTGCGGGATCACCAGCGGCAGCACCATCACCAGCGGCGCATCGCCGAAATTCGCGATGTGGATCAGCGCGAAACCGATTGCCGAACCCCAGAAGAACAGCGGGAACAGTCGCTCATACCAGCCCGGGGCTGGACGACCGCGCAGCACGATCAGCGCCGCGAGCGCTCCGACGAACACCGCCAATGGCAGGCCGATTGCAGCCACGTTCACCCCGGCATCCGACTGGGTCAGATCGGTGCCGAAGGTGATGAGCAATCCGGCGGCGATGATGGCGGCGGCGAGCAAATGGCCCGGCCTGCCCGAAAGCCAGCCGCGAAAGGCGATCTCTTCCAGCAAAGGTGCGCCGATGATAACCAGCACAATCAGTCCGGGGGTGAACTCCATCTCTGCCAGCGCGGTTTCCGGCAGCTCGATCCCCGCCGCCACTGCGACGAAAGCCAAGGTGAGCAGCGCCAGCATGATGGCGATGTCGAGCGCATAGAGCCGCGCGAGGATCGTGAGCGGCGCGCGCGCCGCATCCCTTGCAGGAAGCGCAGGCCGCGCGAGAAACCGCCCGAACCGACGCCACTCGGCCGGCATCGACGGAGCTGGAGCAATTGGTTCGGCGGCGATGCTCGTGGCAGGTGTGGCAGGGCTTGTGGTCATATCGTCCATGGGTTTAAGGCGACAGCTCTTAAGCGAAGCTCAAGCCAACCCAGAAGAGTTCCCATGGCAGGCCATTCCAAATTCAAGAATATCATGCATCGCAAGGGCGCGCAGGACAAGAAGCGCTCCAACCTGTTCTCCAAGCTCAGCCGCGAAATCACCGTCGCGGCCAAGATGGGCGCGCCCGATCCGGACATGAACCCGCGCCTGCGCCTCGCGGTCAACAACGCCAAGGCGCAGTCCATGCCCAAGGACAACATCCAGCGCGCGATCGACAAGGCAAGCGGCGGGGATGACGAGAATTACGAGGAGGTGCGCTACGAAGGCTACGGTCCGGGCGGCAGCGCGATCATTGTCGAGGCGCTGACCGACAACCGCAATCGCACCGCCACCGCCGTGCGCACCGCATTCAGTAAGAATGGTGGTAATTTGGGCACCGAAGGCAGCGTTGCGCACGGCTTTGAGCGGCTCGGCCTGATCGAATATCCCGCAAGTGTCGGTGATGAGGACACGGTGCTGATGGCCGCGATGGAAGCAGGCGCCGAAGACATCGAAAGCTCCGATGACGGCCACACGATCTGGACCGCCGCCGATGACCTCCACGCGGTCGCCGAGGCGCTGGAGAAGGCGCTGGGTGAACCCGAAAACGTGAAACTCGCCTGGAAGCCGAACCTGACCGTAGAGATGGATGAGAAGGGCGCGGGCACGCTGCTTAAGCTGATCGACGCGCTCGACGATGATGACGACGTGCAAACGGTGTGGGGCAATTACGAGATCAGCGACGAGGTGATGGACAAGATCGACGCTTGAGCTGGCTGGGCGCTGGCCTACTTGCCGTCAACCCAGCGAAAGCTGGGATCTTTTGCCACAATGTCGGACCGGGCTGCGGGAGAGGCCAGCTTTCGCTGGGGTGACGTGTGAATGATAATACTCGGCCTCGATCCATCCCTTTCGTGCACCGGCTGGGGCGTTGTTCGCGTCGAAGGTGTGCGGCTCTCGCACATCGCCAACGGCCAGATTGCGACCGATCCGAAATCGGCGATGGCCGACCGCCTCGACGCGCTGCATTCCGGTATCGCTGCTGTGATCGCCGAACATCGGCCCGATCGCGCTGCATGCGAGGAAGTGTTCGCCAATAAGAACCCGCAATCCACGCTCAAGCTTGCGCAGGCGCGGGGCGCGGTTCTGGCGGCGTGCGGCGCGGCGGGCTTGGCGGTCAATGAACACGCCGCGCGGCTTGTCAAGAAAGCCGTGGTCGGAGCGGGCGGCGCGGAGAAGCGGCAGGTTGCAGCCATGATCGGCGTGCTGCTGCCCGGAGCCAAACCGGCCGGAGCCGACGCCGCCGATGCGCTGGCGGTGGCGATTGCGGATGCGCATCTTGCGCCTCGACCTGATCTCGCGAAGGAGCGACCATGACCATTCATCTCTACGGCATTCCCAATTGCGACACCGTCAAGAAGGCGCGCAAATGGCTCGATGCGAACGGCCTCGACTACACCTTTCACGATTACAAGAAGGAAGGTGCGGATCGCGAGAAGCTCGAACGCTGGTGCGACGAGGTAAGCTGGGAAGTGCTGCTCAACCGCCGCGGCACCACTTTTCGCAAGCTGGACGACAGCGAGAAAGCCGATCTCAGCCGCGACCGGGCGCTAGACCTCATGCTGCAACATACCAGCCTCATCAAGCGCCCGGTTGCAACGCGCGAGGATAGCGAAACCGTGCTGGTCGGCTTTACCCAGAGCGTTTGGGAGAATGAATTTTGCTGAAAGCCTTCGTCGCGCTCGCCAGCGCGCTTGTGGTCGCCACGCCGGGCGCCGTCACCGCGCAATCCAGCGGAGCCGCCGTGCCTGAACGCCCGCTCATCATCGCCCATCGCGGTGCGAGCGGCGAGCGGCCCGAGCATACGCTGGCCGCATACGAACGCGCGATCGATCAGGGCGCGGACTATATCGAACCCGATCTGGTAGTGACGAAGGATCTGCAACTGGTCGCGCGGCATGAAAATGAGCTGTCGGGGACCACGGACGTCGCCAGTCGCGAAGAGTTCGAGGATCGCCGCCGGACCAAGAATGTCGAGGGCCGACAGGTTGCGGGCTGGTTCTCCGAAGACTTCACGCTTGCCGAACTGCGCACCCTGCGTGCGCGCGAGAGGGTCGGCAATATCCGCCCCGCAAGCGCGAGTTTCGACGAGCTCTACCAGGTTCCGACCTTTGGGGAGATCGTCGATCTCGTGCGGGCCAAGGAGGCGGAAACCGGGCGCACAATTGGCCTCTATCCCGAACTCAAGCACCCTACGCTCATGCTCGAGCAGGAGGGGATCGACATGGTCGATCTGATGGTCCGCGAGCTGCGCGCTTATGATCTCGACGATGCGGATGATCGCGTGTTTGTGCAGATTTTCGAGGTTGGTCCGCTGCAGCGGCTCGATGCGCGGGTGGAAACGCCGCTGGTCATGCTCATCAGCAGCGAGGGCGGTCCGTATGACGAACCCGACATGCGCTGGTCGCAAATGCTGACGCCGACGGGTCTCGCGGAAATCGCGGCCTATGCCGACGGGATCGGGCCGTGGCTGGGCCACGCGCTTGACCCCGCAACAATGGAGCCGACCGCGCTTGTGGCTGATGCCCACGCGGCCGGATTGCAGGTGCATCCCTGGACCCTTCGCAAGGAAAACGGTTTTCTACCAAGCCCGCTCCAGAACGGCGGTGGACCGGGGGAAGACGGCCAATACGAACGCCTCTGGCGCGCCGCCATTGCCACGGGCGCGGACGGGTTCTTCGTCGACAATGTGAAGGAGTTCGTGGCGCTGATCGATGGCGAGCCTGGCGAATAAGCGCGGGCTAACCGAACCTTTACCCAGCTCCCTCTAACGGCTGAACCGCACGTTTTCGGGGGATGGGGAATGAGGAAATTCGCGATTGTCTTCGTGGCACTTGCACTGAGCGGTTGTGGTGGCGGGGTGCCGGGCGGCGCAGGAACGCTTGAAGACTCACTGGTCGACGCAGCCGATTTCTTCAACACGCGCGGCGACAGCTTCCTGCCGGTCGAAATGGGCGGCGCTACTGTTTCGGCTCGTGTCGAAGGCAAGGACACGATCGTCGTGCGCATGGTCAACATACCGACGGGCCACGCCACCTTTGATCCGAACTACGCGCGCAAGATGATGCGACCAAAGCTGTGCGAAACTAGCAGTAGCCGCAAGATCATCGAGCGGGGTGGTCGGATCTGGCTCGAAATGCAGTCCAACATCGGGAAGGAACTGCCTTCCTTCGGCGTCGCGCGCTGCTGACTGATCAGGCCTTCCGCGCGCTCAGAATGTAATTGAGCGCTTCGTTGTCCGAAAGGTGCAGCCCCTTGCCCGGGGCGTAGGAAATGCCGCGCCGTTTAATTACCTCCAGGCCCACTTCGGCGAGCAGTTCGTCAAGCTCGGGCGGCGTGACGAAGTCCTTCCAGTGATGCGTTCCGCGCGGGACATAGCCGACCGCTTCTGCCGCGCCGACCAGCAGGACGCGGCTCGCTGCGGTGCGATTCGGGGTGGACAGGACGAGCAGCCCATCCGGCGCGATCCGAGCGGCAACGTCCGCCAGAAACGCGCGCTTGTCCGCGACGTGCTCGACCACTTCGAGACAGGTGACAAGGTCGAATTTCCCGATATCGAGCGTGCCCACTTCGCCCGCCATATAGCGAATGTCGAGCCCGCCCGCCTCCGCATGAGCCGCCGCCGCCGAGACGTTCTCAGCCGCCGCATCTACCCCGGTGACGTCGGCGCCCAGCCGGGCGAGCGGTTCGCACACCAGCCCCGCACCGCAGCCGATATCGAGCGCGGATTTGCCCGTAAGCGGCTTGATCGCCAGCGGATCGCTGCCGAAATGCGCGTCCACCGCGCTGCGGATAAAGGCGAGGCGCACCGGATTGACCTGGTGCAGGCTCGCCATTTTGCCCTTCGGGTTCCACCAGTCGCGCGCGAGATCGGCGAAGAACGCCGCTTCGTCGGGGCGGATCGTTACGCCGCGAGCGTCACTCGCGCTGGCCGTCTTGGTGTTTGCGTTTCCCATGCCCCCTCCTTAACAGCGCTCGCACGACCTCACCAGCGGGAGCGGATGTCACTTGGATCGACAGGGGAGCCAGCAGGAGACCGGGCGCGCGCAACGCATCGTCATGAAGTTCGGCGGCACATCGATGGCCGGGACCGAGCGGATTCGCCGCGTTGCCAACATCGTGCGCGCCCAGGCGGCGGCGGGCGGCGGCAGCGCGGTCGCGGTGGTGGTCAGCGCGATGGCGGGCGAGACCGATCGGTTGGTGAATTTCTGCCGCGAAGCCAATGCGCTCTACGATCCGGCGGAATACGACGTGGTGGTCGCGAGCGGCGAGCAGGTGACAAGCGGACTGCTTGCGCTCACGCTGCAATCGCTCGGGCTCAAGGCGCGGAGCTGGCTTGGCTGGCAGCTCCCGGTCCGCACTGCCGCGCACCATTCCAAGGCGCGGATCGAGGCGATCGATGCGCCCAGCCTGGTCGAAGCGCTCGAAGCGGGTGAGATCGCTGTCATCCCCGGCTTTCAGGGCGTGTCCGACGATGGCCGCGTAACGACGATGGGGCGCGGCGGATCGGACACTTCGGCAGTCGCCATCGCCGCTGCGGTAGGCGCGGATCGCTGCGACATCTACACCGATGTCGACGGCGTCTACACCACCGATCCGCGCATCGTCGCCAAGGCGCGCAAGCTGAAGGCGGTGACCTATGAAGAGATGCTCGAACTGGCGAGCGTCGGGGCGAAGGTGCTGCAGACCCGCTCGGTCGGGCTCGCGATGAAGGCAGGGGTGCGCGTGCAGGTGCTCTCCAGCTTCGTGGGCGAAGACGCGGTGGCTGCGGACAAATTGCCGGGCACGATGATCGTCTCGGATGCGGAAATGGACGAATTGGTGGAGAAGGGCCTGATGGAACGCCAGCTGGTGACCGGCATCGCGCACGACAAGAACGAGGCGAAGATCATCCTCACCCGCGTGCCGGACAAGCCCGGAGCGGTCGCGCATATCTTCGAGCCGCTGGCCGATGCGGGTATCAATGTCGACATGATCATCCAGAATGTCGGGCGCGACAAGGGCGAGACCGATGTGACCTTTACCGTGCCACAGGCGGACCTGGCGCGCGCTCAGGCGCTGCTGGAGGACAAGCGCGAACTGATCGGCTTCAACCGCATCATCACCGATAGCCAGATCGCGAAGATCAGTGTCGTAGGTGTCGGGATGAAGAGTCATGCCGGGGTGGCGGGCACGATGTTCCGCGCGCTGTCCGATCGCGGGATCAACGTGCAGGCGATTTCGACTTCGGAGATCAAGATCAGTGTGATGATCGATGAGGACGAGACCGAGCTGGCGGTGCGCGTGCTCCATACCGCCTATGGTCTCGATGCTGAGGATTAACCCTCTCAGCATGGCATTACGCCTGCAAATCCGTGCGTTTTGCCGCGTTAGGTGCCACCCGCTAACGGGTTGTTAACTATTTTCCACAAAACCTCTGGGCCTCATACGAGGAGCCAGATCAATGGCGCTCAGGGCGCATCTTGAAAGTCCATCGGACTCAAAAAATCGTGGTAGCGAGCGGCGGCGCAGTCCGCGCCGGGCTTTGCGCCTGGAGACCAGCGGCGTTGTGCCGGGCGGCGGGGAGGCGAATGTCACCGTTCACAATATCTCCGCTGCGGGATTGCTGATCGAAACCGAGCTTTCGCTGAAAGTCGGGGACACGCTGGCGATTGATCTTCCGCAAGTCGGGCCGGTCGGCGCGGAGATCGTCTGGAGCAGTGAACAGCTCCACGGTTGTGCATTCCAGCAAGCCTTGGGTGAAGCGGCGTTGTCGGCCGCGCAATTGCAATCGGCCACCTCAGTTTCGCGACCGGATGCTGGTGTCCTGCCTCACGCCGGTCCGCCGATCTTTTCCGGCGTGGGCGACACGCTCGGCGAGCGGCTTGGCCAGACGCGCCGCGAACGGGGGATGACGCTGGCGCAGGTGGCCGATGCGCTGGGGGTAAGCAAGCCGACCGTCTGGGCGTGGGAAAAGGGCAAGGCTCGCCCGCTGCCGGAACGAATGGAGGCGATTGCCAAGGTTCTGGGCGTTGAAGCCGCGCAGCTTTCTGGCGGCGAGGAAGCGAGCTCCGAAGGCAACGTGGTTGAGGAATGCCGCGTACGTATTGCAACGGCTTACGCGACCTCGCCCAAGCGTGTACGGATAATGATAGAAGTCTGACGAAGGTGAACAATAGAAGTATAATTGACTCGCAATTAATCACGTTTCTGGTAGTAAAAACCGGTGTTGTGCTCAGGTTATGTTCAGGTTAACTAAATTTTGTTTAGTGGTCTGGGCGTTGAGGCACAAAACAGGGGTAAAAAGCAGCGCGTTTGTTGAAGCCGGGTAACGGTTCGTACGATTCGCGTAAGCATGGTCGCAAAGCCGGGGGCAACTGGCATGAATATGCATTTTAACGATGCAGACGGGCGTGCATTGCACGGCCTTCTGGAAGAGGCTTCGGGCGATATCGTTGTCCGGCTCGATGGTGGGGGTTTCGTCCTTCAGGCATCCCCGAACGCCGCAGAGCTCGGGATGGATCTCTCCAACCTGCTGTTGATGCCGCATATCTCGGATTTCGCTGAACCGGACCATCGAGACGCCATCGCGCGCCATGTGGCGAGTGTGCTGCACGCGAACCGCGATATGCCCGCTCCGCAGGGGTGGGTCGAATTTCCGGTGCATGTCTGCGGCTCTGACGAAAACGAGGGCGGCGAATGCGACACGCCCATCGCTTGCCGGCAGTGGTTCGCCCTTAATCTGCGCCCCATCGCGCCCGATGACGGCGCGCCGCAGGGTGCGCTGGGGCTGCTGCGATCCGTCGACAACACGCGCGAGATGGATGACGGGCAAGGCCAACGGTCCGCGCCCGATCCGCTGAAAGGCTTGCGCAATCGCCAGGCTCTGATCGCAAACCTGGAGCGTTGTCTGCAGGACAGCACGACGCAGGCGGTCGCGATTGTCGCGATCGACAAAATGCAGGCGATCCTGCTGCAGCACGGCCAGCACGCGGCCGACGAGATCGTGTGGGGGTTGGCGCGCTTTCTTGAAGCGATGACCCATGTCGACCACGAACTTGCACAGATCGATGGCGAGCGGTTCGCAATCCGCCTGCCCGGCATGTCTGCCCGCACTGCCAAGAGCTGGGTCGGCGATGTTTTGCAGACTTTCGCCGAAATCACCGCCACTTCCTCCACCAGCGATCCGAAACTGACGGCGAGCGCGGGCGTGGCGCAGCTCGAAACCAGCGTCGATTACACCATGCGCCAGGCCGAGCTCGGTCTGGTGATGGCCCGCGCGGGCGGGGGAAAGCAGGCGGTCGTCGCACGTCAATGTGTTCCGGGTGTAATGAGCGGCCCTCTGCCGCGCATTACCCCGCTGCCGGACGAACCGGACAAGCGCGACGCCTGACACGGTTCTGGCTCAAGCCCCTCTTGGTTATCGCTCGCCAGCGCGCTAGGCGCTTGCCCGATGTCGGCAATTGCAACCATTCTGCTGCTGGGTTCAGGCGAGCTCGGGCGTGAATTCACCATCTCGGCAAAGCGGCTGGGCGCGCGGGTCATCGCCTGCGACGCCTATGATGACGCGCCCGCGATGCAGGTTGCCGATGCGCGCGAAGTCTTCTCGATGCTCGATGGCGAAGCGCTGCGCGATGCCGCGCACAAGCACCGCCCCGATCTTATCGTGCCCGAGATCGAAGCGATCCGTACCGAAATTCTGGCCGATCTCGAAACCGAAGGGTTCGCCGTCGTGCCCTCCGCATATGCCGCGCAGGCGACGATGAACCGCGATGCGATCCGCGATCTCGCGGCAGGCGAGCTGGGCCTGGTGACTTCACGCTATCGCTATGCCGAAAGCCTCGATGAGCTTCATGACGGAGCGGCGCACGCCGGATTTCCTTGCGTGGTCAAGCCGGTCATGTCCTCATCGGGCAAGGGCCAGAGCAAGGTCGACAGCGGCGACGATCTCGAAGCCGCCTGGGACTATGCCCGCGCGGCGATGCGCGGCGACCGGGCGCGGGTGATCGTCGAGCAATTCGTCGATTTCGATTACGAGATCACGCTGCTGACCGTGCGTCACGCGGGCGGCATCACCTTTTGCCCGCCGATCGGGCACCGGCAGGAGGGCGGTGATTACCGCGAAAGCTGGCAGCCTGCCGCGATGAGCGAGAGCGCGCTGGCAAAGGCGCAAAAGATGGCGGGGACGGTCGTCGAGGCATTGCAAGGGGATGGACGCGGCTGGGGCCTGTTCGGCGTGGAGTTCTTCGTGCGCGGCGACGAGGTGATTTTCTCCGAGCTGTCGCCCCGTCCGCACGACACCGGCATGGTCACGTCGGCCTCGCAGGACTTGAGCGAGTTCGACCTGCACGCCCGAGCGATCCTCGGCCTGCCAGTGCCCGAGAGAATCGCCGCCCGGCCCAGCGCCTCCGCCGTGATCCTCGCGGACCGCGACAGCAGCGATTTTGCGTTCGAGGGCCTTGCCGAAGCATTGGGCGTGAACGACAGCGTCGACATCCGCCTGTTCGGCAAGCCGACCACCCGCCCGGGCCGCCGCATGGGCGTTGCGCTGGCGCGGGGCGCGGATACCGATCAGGCGCGCGGCCTTGCATCTAAAGCGGCGGGCAAGGTCTGCATTGCCTATCGCGACCAGGGCACCTAATCGCTCATTCCATGAGCGATTATCCCAAAAGCGCCGCCCTGATGCGGCGTGCGACCGACTTTCTCGGCTGCGAAACAGCAATCCTGTGCGGTGCGATGAGCTGGGTATCGGAGCGCAACCTCGTGTCCGCGATCTCCAATGCGGGCGGTTTCGGCGTGATCGCCTGCGGAGCGATGACGCCCGACCTGCTCGATATCGAAATTGCGGCGACCAAGGCGCTGACGCACAAGCCGTTCGGCGTGAACCTTATCACCATGCACCCCGATCTGTTCGACTTGATTGCGGTGTGCGAGAAGCACGCCGTCACGCATGTCGTGCTCGCTGGCGGCATCCCGCCCAAGGGCAGCGTCGAGGCGATCAAGGGCGGGGCCAATCCCGCCAAGGTCGTCTGCTTTGCGCCAACGTTGGCTCTCGCCAAAAAGCTGCTGCGTTCCGGCGCCGATGCGCTGGTGATCGAAGGGATGGAGGCGGGCGGCCATATCGGTCCGGTTTCGACCAGCGTGCTGGCACAGGAAATGTTGCCCGTCCTCGCCGAAGAGAATCTGATCTTCGCTGCCGGTGGGATTGGACGCGGGGAGGCGATCGCAGGATATCTGGAAATGGGCGCGTGCGGTGTGCAACTGGGCACCCGGTTTGCCTGCGCGGAAGAGAGCATCGCGCATCCTGACTTCAAGAAGGCGTTCTTTCGCGCCTCCGCCCGCGATGCGGTGGCGAGCGTGCAGGTCGATCCGCGCCTGCCGGTGATTCCGGTGCGTGCGCTCAAAAACAAGGGCAGTCAGGAATTCACCGAAAAGCAGCGCGAGATTGCGGGCACGCTCGACCGTGAAGAGATCGCGATGGAGGAAGCGCAATTGCAGGTCGAACATTACTGGGCAGGCGCGTTGCGCCGCGCGGTGGTGGATGGCGATGTGGAAACGGGCAGTCTGATGGCGGGCCAGTCGGTGGGCATGGTCAAGACCGAAGAGCCGGTTGCGCAGATCATCGCGCAATTGATGGACGAATGCGAAGCCGCTTTGGCGCGGCGTTGAAGAGGATGATGGCACGATGATCCGCACTGTCTTCGCCGCGATTGCGCTGGCCCTTCCTGTCGCAGCGAGCGCACACAGCTTCTGGCTCCAACCGCAGGACCACACGACCGAAGCGGGCGAGCCGGTGACGGTCGAATTCAAGGTCGGCGACGCAGGCGATGTCAACGACTGGGGGCTTTACTGGGAGCGGATCGGCGCATTCCAGCTCTACGGCCCGGACGGCGTAACCGACCAGCAGCGCGCCTTACGCACCACGGCTTTAGGCGAAGCGGGCACGGCGCGCGTGACGCTGGACGAACCGGGCAGCTATGTTCTCGCCTTTTCCAGCAATCCCAGCGCGAGCGATCTGGAGGCCGAGCGGTTCGATCGATATGTCGAACACGAGGGTCTGAGCGCCATTGCAGCAGACCGTGCAAGCAGGGCCAACGGGGGTCTGAACGGGACTGAATTGTACGCAAGGCGCGCCAAGACGCTGTGGCAGGTTGGCGATAGCCACACAGAAAACGTCACGCAGCCGATCGGTCAGACGCTCGAGATCGTCCCGCTCGCCAATCCGTTTGCGATGGGCGAAGGTGAGCCATTGCCGCTCCAGGTCTTGTGGCGTGGCGAGCCGCTCGAAGGGGCGACCCTGTCGGCGGCTGCGCTGGACGAAACCGGGGAGGCGACGACTTACATGACCGCGGCCGATGGCACGGTGACGATCCCGGCGCAGAGCGCGCTGCCGATGCTGTATTCGGTGGTGTGGGGCGTGCCCGCTCCGAATGACGACCGCGCGGATTATTTCACGATCTTCGCCAGCCTGACCGTCGCGCCGCAATAGCGCGCCTTAAAGCCAGCCTGCCTCGCGCAATGGCTTGACCATCGCGCGGCTGACGGGCGCTTCGGTGCCATCGACCAGCACCAGCCGAAGGTCACGGCCTGCGCGGCGGTGGCTTTCCACAGCTGCGCGCGCCACCCACCAGCTGCGGTGTACCTGTTCGCCTGACCGGTCCGGCATCAGGCTGACCGCTTCCGCCAGCGGCATGAGCACCATTTCGCTGCGCCTGTCGCCGTCTTCGCCAAAGCCGTGGGCGCGCACGTAGTGGTCCTCCACTGAAAGAGCGAGGATCGGGGGGAAGCCGGGCGGCAGACGCTCGTGCAGCGGCGTATCGGCCACGCCCGCCGAACGGTCCTGCCGGTCGGCCGACACCGGTTCGTCGACCGACACCGTTGCTCCAGCCGTTACCGCAGCGCTGCGCCCGGCGCGCCAATACAGAACGAAGAACAGGACGAAGAACGCAGCGCCGATCAGCATGGTCTGCGGCCAGACCTGCGCGAACCGCGGCCCCATCGCCGCCGTCAATCCGAAGCCGGACCATAGCACCACCCAGGCGATCACCGCGCTCCCGACGGGCACCGCAAAAGCGTAGCCCCACACCGGGCTCAGTCCCAGCAACCTCGCGCTGGCTTTGCCGACAATGGAGAGCATCGCCATCAGCGCCCAGGCGGCGACGAACCCGACAAGCGACACCGCCATCCGGGCGCCCAGCGGAGCCTCATCGGGAATGAATATGCCGGTTGCCCCCACCACGCACGCAATCGCCGCGACGATGCCGATTTCGGCCAGGCCCCGCTCGCGCCTGCGCAAGGTCACCGGGTGGACCCTTCGCGCAGCCAATGGACGACCTGCGCATTGGCGCGACGGTTCGCGAAGACCGCGTTGCGGAGCGAAATCGGACGCTCGAAAACGAACATGATCCATATCCTACACATGCAACGCCAAGCGAAACAAGCCGCTCGCACGAGCCGCGCCAACCAACAGAGGCCTTCCGCGATGCCAGACGAACAGACCGCCGCGTCACCGCCGACCCGCAATTATCGCACTCTGATCGTGACGGGTGCGATCACGGTCCTCATCACTATCGCGATGACCGTGCTGTCCGCGACCTTGGGCGGTTTCGCCTCGCAGGATACGCCGGTCGAGCAGCGCGCGCTCGATCTGCCAACGGTGATCCACCTCGCCACGGTTCTGCCCGCGCTGCTGCTGGGTCCGGTGATCCTGTGGCGGCGCAAGGGCGACCGGCTCCATCGTCGGCTGGGACGGGTATGGGTCGCGCTGATGTTGGCGACCGCGATTGCGTCGGCGTTCATCCGGGCACCCGGCGCGGGGATTGCAGGCACGGGGTTCAGCTTCATCCACATCTTCACGGTCTGGACGCTGGTGAATGCGCCGCTTGGCATCTGGCTCGCGCGCAGGGGCCACATCGCGCAGCATCGCGGCGTGATGACCGGGCTTTACGCGGGCCTTGTGATCGCCGGAGCCTTCACGCTGATCCCCGGGCGCCTGCTAGGTAATTTGGTGTTCGGTTAGCGCCGCGCGATCCGCTCACCTTCTATCGCCTTGTCCTCGTTCGCGCGGTGGATGACGTAGGCGCGGATCGCCTCGATCTCCTCGCGGCTGAGCGAGCCGGAGAACGCAGCCATGCCGTTATCCTTCAGCAGACCGTCATGCACCACCGCCATCCAGCTTTGCGCATTGCCGAGCGAGCCTGCGCGCCTGAGATCCGGCAGCACGGTCGATCCCACCGCCCCCGGCGCGTGGCAGACCGCGCAATAGCGGGCGTATTTTGCCTTGCCGAGCGCGATGGTCTCCGCCGAAGCACGGCTGGCAGGTGGGTCGAGCGGCAGGCTTGCAAGCTCCATCTCGGCGGGCAGGACGTCCTCGCCGCCGAGCCTGAACACCAGCAGTCGCGAGACATTGCGCACCGGCGCCTTGCTCGCCATCAGATCGCCATCGACGCTGAGCGCATAGGCGCCGCCCCATCCGGCCAGCACCGCGACATATTGCTCGCCCTCGACCGTATAGGTGACGGGCGGTGCGACCACCCCGGTCTGCGCGGCGAAGCTCCAAAGCTTCTCGCCGGAGGACGCATCGTAGGCGTTGAACTCGCTGCCCGCCGTGCCCTGAAACACCAGCCCGCCGCCGGTCGCCAGCACGCCGCCGTTCCACGGCCCTTCGTGCTCTACGGTCCAGCGTGGCTGCTGCGCGACCGGATCCCACGCGACCAGCATGCCGCGAAGCGTGCCCGCGACCTCGCGCCGGATGCCCATGTCGGGCGGCAGATCGCCCGCGCCGAGATCGAACCCGACATTGAAGCCGCGCGCGCGGTCCGGCTTCCAGTCGGTTTCCGGCGCGTACATCATGCCCGCCTCGAAGGCGGGGATGAAGACCAGGTTTTCGCCCGGATGATAGGCCATCGGGTGCCAGTTGTGCCCGCCCAGCGCGCCGGGTGTGACGAGCGCCGCCTTGCCGGTCTTGTCCACCCGCGTTTCCGGGTTCTCGATCGGGCGGCCCGTGTCCGGGTCGATGCCCTCGGCCCAATTGACCGACACGTATGGTTCGGCGCTGATGAACTCGCCTGTCTCGCGATCGATGACGTAGAAGAAGCCGTTCTTCGGCGCCTGCATCAGCACCTGCCGCATTTCGCCGTCGATCTCCATATCGGCGAGCATGATGTGCTGCGTGGCGGTGTAGTCCCACGTCTCGCCCGGCGTGGTCTGGTAATGCCAGACATACTCGCCCGTATCGGGCCGGATCGCGACGATGCTGGACAGGTAGAGATTGTCGCCTTCGCCCGTCCCGTCCTCTCCCGGAGAGCGATAGGCGCGGTTCCACGGGCTTCCGTTGCCGACCCCGATGTAGAGCAGGTCGAGATCGGGATCGTAGGCCATCGAATCCCACACCGTGCCCCCGCCGCCAATCGCGTCGGATCCGGCCAGGACGTCGGTGTTCCAGGTTTCGGCGGCGTCCTGCAGGTAGGCGGGATCGTCCGCGTCCTCGTCGCCCGCAGGCACGGTGTAGAACCGCCACAGTTCCTCGCCACCCGCCGCATCGTAGGCCGCGACATAGCCGCGCACGCCGAACTCCGCCCCGCCATTGCCGATGATGACCTTGCCATCGATCACGCGCGGCGCGCCGGTGACGGTGTAGGATTGCGATTGGTCGACCGTCACCTTTTCCCACAGCACTTCGCCGCTGTCGCGGTCGAGTGCCACCAGCCGCCCGTCGAGCGTGCCAAGGAACAGTGCATCGCCCCATGTGGCAAGGCCCCGGTTCACCACGTCGCAGCACGCCTTGACCGCGGTTTCGCCGGGCACTTCGGGATCGTAGGCCCACAGCAGCTCACCCGTTGCAGCATCGAACGCCTTCACCTTGCTCCATGCGGTGGTGAGGTAGAGCCGCCCATCGATCACCAGCGGCGTCGCCTCCTGCCCGCGGGCGGTGTCCATATCGGCAAACCAGGCGAGGCCGAGCTCGTCGACATTGGCCGTGTCGATCTGATCCAGCGGGGAGAAGCGCTGTTCGGAATAGGTCCGCCCGTGGCTGATCCAGTTGGCGCTGTCGGCCCCTGCATTGGTTAGCGCAGCGGCGGTGATGCGGCCCTCGCTCCCCGCATCGCCCAACGCCTCTTCGCAACCCGTCGTCACAAGCGCGCCAGCCAGCAGAGCGCATGTCGCCCAGATTTTCATCGCCATCTATCCCTCTCCGTTTTTTCATGATGTTGCCCCGTCACCGCGCGCTTGTCCATCGCCCACTCATGCGCCTATGCGTTGGGACAGGGCTGGGTAAACGAAGGACGGGCGCGATGTGCGATGAAGCGAAACTCGAACGCTGGGCGAAACAGGCGATCTCCCGGCGGCGGTTCGGCGCGCTGGCGGGGACCGGTATTACGGCAGGCACCATCGCGGCATGCTCCCCGGCTGTGGTGAGCGATGCGGGGGATGGCGACGACAACACGTTCGACACCACCGAAAGCGGCGTCACCTTCGACACAGCCGATGGCACGATGGACGCTTTCTTCGTCCATCCGGCCGAGGGCGCGCATCCCGGCGTCGTGTTCTGGCCCGATATTGCAGGCCTTCGCGAGGCCAAGCGCAACATGGCGCGAAGGCTGGCGAGCAAGGGCTATTCGGTGCTCGTCCTCAACCCCTATTACCGCGACGTCGCGGGTGAGCAGTACGAGGATTTTGCCAGCTTTGCCGATAGCGGCGGTTTCCAGCAGGTGCGCCCATGGCGCGAAAAGCTGAATGCGGATTCGATCGGCCGCGATGCGAGCGCTGCGGTGGCCTGGCTCGATGGGCAGGACGCGGTGGACACCGATCGCGGAATCGGCACGCAAGGGTATTGCATGGGCGGCCCGTTCACGATCTGGAGCGCGGCGGCGGTGCCGGACCGGATCGATGCGGCGGCAAGCTTTCACGGTGGCGGACTGGTGCGCGAAGGTGAGCCTCAGAGCCCGCACAACATGCTGGGCGAGGTCGAGGCCGCGCTGCTGATCGCGGTGGCGCAGGATGACGATGCCGACGATCCGCAGGCCAAGCGCACTTTTGCCGAGGCAGCCGAGAATGCGGGCGTTGAGGCCAAGGTCGATGTCTATATCGGCGACCACGGCTGGACCGTGCCAGACAGCCCCGCCTACACCGCTCCCGCGGCAGAGCAGGCGTATGTCGACCTCCTGCAGCTATATCAGGCGAACCTGTAGAAGGCGGCTGCGCAGCTTGGCTGGCAGCGATTTCCTACTTCGGTGTCCTCGGATAGGGCGCCTTCATGCCCTGCGTCCTGCCGCGTGAAAACAGCCATGTGACCACTTGCTCGCATCCTGTCGGCGCGCGAAAACGAGAGGTCACACCACGTCCGAACCTTCTTCGCCATTTCGCAGGCAATTCCAAGGTTTTACACAAGCCGCGAAGTTTGGCGCAAACCCGGCCTGTGTGTCCACCGACTTGCTCGCGAAGCGCGTCAGACCTTCGAACCGGCCCCGGTTTCCGGTGCCTTCACACCGCGCGTCTCACGCTCCTTGTTGCGCTCATTGCTGAGGCCAAAGCGCCCGAACTTGCGATAGCGCGTCATCCACTTGTCGAGAAACAGGCCGAGCGGGCGCGGATCGATGCCCAGGTCGGCGAAGGTGCGGTGCTCGCCCGAAACCGTGCTGCCGGGCTGGAGCAGCGCCCACTGGTCCTTGCTCATCGGCGTGCCCGGCATCGCCGCGAATGCAGAGGAGAGCCCGTCCGGCATCGCGATGAAGCGCCGCTTGCGTCCCTGTGCCGCGGCGATCCGCTGATTGATCTCCATCATCGTCAGCTTTTCCGGCCCGCCAAGCTCGTAGAGATGCCCGCCATGCTGCTCCGGCTTGGTCAGCGCGACCATCACCGCTTCGGCAACGTCGTCGACATAGACGAGCTGGAGCTGTGCCTCCGGGCCGAAGACCGGCAGGAACGGCAGCGTCTCGATCAGCCCGGCGAACATGTTGAGGAAGTCGTCGTCCTTCCCGAACACGATCGAGGGTCGCAGGATCGTCGCTTCGGGAAAGCCTTCGCGAACCCGCTCCTCGCCCAGCGCTTTCGCCTTGGCATAATCAACCTGCGAATCCGCGTCGGCCCCGATGGCGCTGAGATGCACGAAGGCTTGCGCACCGCTGTTCTTCGCAATGCGCGCCATGCGGCCCGGTGCCTCGCCCATCAGCGCAATGAGATTGCCGTCGAATGCGCCGACCAGATTGACCACATGGGTCGCGCCTTCAAGTACGGCGGCGACGCTTTCATCCTTCGTGATGTCGCAGCGCGCGAATTGCAGTTGGCCGAGATCCGCGAGCGGTTTGAGGGCAAAGGCCTTATCCGGATTGCGGCTTGCGATCCGCACCCGCGCGCCTCGCCGCAGCAGTTCCTGCGCAACGTAATTGCCAATGAAACCACCTCCGCCGAACACGGTGACGACGGCATCGGACAGCTTGGAGGTCGAGAACATTGCGGGTCTCTTGCAAAGGCAATCGGGGTAGGGCGGGCGTGCGGCCCCAATGCGTCAATCCACAGCGCGAGGCAAGCACGCGCAAGCCCCGGCTGTGCGATCGGCGGGCGAGGTTTCGCGTTGACGTTTCGCGTTGACAGCGCCGCTGCCCACCCGCTATTGGCCCGCGCCTACCCGGCGAGCCACATCGACGACGCTCGCCGCGTGTGCCCAGATGGCGGAATTGGTAGACGCGCTAGCTTCAGGTGCTAGTATTCGCAAGGATGTGGAGGTTCGAGTCCTCTTCTGGGCACCATTTGTTCTCATCAGAACGTTCCAAAGCATTGCAGAAATGGCGGAATTCTGCCATTCTTGGCCTCTAACGCAGAAAGCGAGGTCTTGTTTTGTTCCGCTTTGTTCCAACGTCTGTGGGGGCCTCGGCTGGGGGCTCCAGGTCGAAAGGCCCCAACTTCCAAAAAAGTGAGGCCCCCAAATGAGCCTCAATGTGCAGGAAATCAAAGGCTTCCGGGCTGCCGAAAAGTCGTACAAGAAATACGACTCGCGGGGGCTGCTGCTTCTGGTGAAGCCGAACGGCTCCAAGCTCTGGTATTTCAAGTACCGCTTCGCCGGGAAGGAAAAGAAGCTGCCCATTGGAGCGTTTCCTGAGATAAGCTTGTCGCAAGCGCGCCAGCTTCGCGACCGGGCGCGGCTCAAGGTTTCCGATGGCATCGATCCGATGCTGGAGCGTAAGTGCAAGAAGGCCAGGATCAAGCTGGGTGCGGAAAACACCTTCGAGGTCATCGCCAATAAGTACATCGATGAGAAGATGGTACCGGAAGGTCGAGCGGAGGCCACGCTGCGCAAGGCGCGCTGGTTCCTTGATCTGCTCAAGCCTGCAATCGGCAATATGCCAATCAACGACGTTGACCCGCAGTTGATGCTGGCGGCGCTCAAGAAACTCGAAGCCAAAGGCAATCTCGAAACCGCGAAGAAGTGCCGATCCTTCGCAAGCCGGGTGTTCCGGTATGGAGCCGCGCTTGGACAATGCCAAACCGATCCAACATCGATCCTACAAGGAGCACTGGTCACGCCAAGAGCGCGGCACTACGCGGCGATCCTTGAGCCCGAGAAGTTGGGCGGGCTACTTCGCGCTATCGATGACTTCGAATGCTATCCCGCCACCAAATTCGCCCTGAAGATTGCACCACATGTCTTTGTGCGGCCCGGTGAGCTTCGCCATGGCGAGTGGAACGAGATCGATTGGGACAAGGCCACCTGGACAATTCCGGAAGGCAAGATGAAGGCGCGGCGGACCCATGTGGTGCCGCTATCACGGCAGGTGTTGGAACTGTTTCGAGAGCTGAAATCGATTACCGGCAGCAAGGGCTACATCTTCCCGGCGTTCCATACGCGCCAACGTCCCATGAGCGAGAATACTATCAACGCGGCATTCCGGCGTATGGGGTTCACCAAGGATGAAGTGACGGCACATGGTCTGCGCTCGACGGCCTCGACCATGCTCAACGAAAGCGGCCTCTGGCACCCCGACGCGATTGAGCGGGCACTGGCTCACGGTGACAGCAACGCAATTCGAGGGGTCTATAATCGCGGAAACTACTGGGATGAACGCGTGAAGATGGCGCAATGGTGGAGCGACTTCCTTGATGAGCTTCGACAACGCGAAGCGAGCCGCTGATCGTAAAGTGATATGGGCGCAATTTTTTTGCCCCTGATACAGTTATGGCAGTTTCGAGGCTGGATGCTCGAAAGCGGTCTTTCGTAAGCGCGCATCCTATTCCAACCGCACCTTGGGTTCGATCCCCGCCCCTCTAACAGACGTTGTGGATGCCTTCATCGAACAGATTGCTGCGGAGGGGCGCACTCGCCATTCTATTCTACAATATGGCGAATCATCCAATTAAATCCATTGTCCTCGGAGTGCAGCGGCGTTGGGGTAACGGGCTGCGCAATGGATTGGCTGCTGTCGGTGCTGTGTGGACAATCACCGAGGTGCTTACGGCAGCCAGTACGAGCGCGAAATCAGCGCTTGATGGACAAGGCACCGAATATCTGGTTGCCATGGCAATCCTGTTTGTCTTCGTGTTTCTGGCATATGTCTTTGAGCCAGGGTCAGTGTCGTTCAAGGTGCCTAATACGGACACGAAGATCACGCTCAAATACTCGGACATTTTTGCTCAAGATGCGAACTTGCTTATCGGAGTGAACGAGTTCTTCGACGGTGAACTTGGCGCTCCTGTGTCGAAGAACACAGTCCACGGGCAGCTCATTGTCCGGAACTTCAACGGGAGCGCTGAGTCATTCCGCGCCGCAGTGGAACCCGCGTTGGCGGCTGCAGGTGCGGTGGCCTCGCCGACGGCTCGCACAATTGAGCCGAACAAGGCTTTTCCAATAGGAACCACTGTTTCCGTGCCAAACGGATCTCACACCGTCTTCCTCATGGCTATGGCCAACACCGACCCGAATACGTCGAAAGCGTCCAGCGACGTTCCTAGGCTGTGGACCGCCCTGAGGCAGGGACTTCAGTTCGTACATGACCATGGGAATGGTGAGCCATTGGCCATGCCGCTATTCGGTAATGGCCAGTCAGGCGTGAAGCTTGAGCCACAAAATCTACTGCGGTTGCTCGTCTTGGCGCTGGTAGACTTTGCCACGAATAGCAATGCCCGTCTCCCAAAGGACGTAACGATCGTCTTGCACGAAAGCTGCTTCGAGGAGCTAGATATTCGAGAAATCGCGCGCGACTGGAAAAAACCCTGATGGCTTACCGCAACGGCACTTACATAGCATTCCACGCAGAGGGCAGCACGGACCCTACCGCGTCCGACATCAAATACTATCGCATGATGTTGGCCTGGAGAGCCAAAGACGGCTCGGCTTTCCCATTCTACAATAGCCACGACAAGGTTTCTGCTGTTCGCGACACCAGTCAAGCGGAGACCATCAAACGTAGCCTTAGACTGCGAATGGATAATTCGAAGAACATGGTGCTGATAATCGGCGCTCGAACGAGGTTCGATACCGATTTCGTCCCCTACGAAATAGGGGACGCTGTGGACCGTTGCCGCATTCCGATCATCGCTACCTATCCAGGCCAAGGCGTCATTCGGTCGCCTAACAACCTGCGCAATCTCTGGCCAAGTGCCCTGCAATCACGGATCGACAACGGCAAGGCAAAGGTCATCCATATACCATTCAATCGGAAAGCCATCGAAGATGCCATAGGGCAGTTCAACCACAACAAGGCGCCGGCGGGAGGTGGTCTGGGTTATTACAACGATGACGCCTATAGAGAATTTGGGTTGCTCTGACCGCCCGATGGCCGCTTAGACGGGCTCTCCCGCTTCCTTCCATTCGTGCATCGCCCGAACGAGCTCGGTTGTAGGATATTCGCGAATGTCCTCCTCGGATGACCCTGCCGCTAACTCTCGTTCCCAGTACCACTCTTGGAACGCGATATACTTCCCTTGTATGAGCGCCGCCCCGACTGGAACTGCTCCGGCCTCAGCAATGAGCCAAGTTCGTAAATGTCGGACAGCTTTTTCATGGTCACCGCCATGAGCCCGTATGTCCCAACCGGAAATGTCTGAAAGTGCCCGTTGGTAGTCGAAGCGCGTATGCTCAAAAATGAGGATTCGCTTACTCGTTAGAGGGGTAGGTCCAAACCGGCGACATGCGTGATCCAATCCAAGCTCGAATGGCATATTCATGCGCGCGTACTCGTCGACCGTCCTCGACTTGCATCTGCTCAAATCATGAATGCCATACTTGGAGCCACGTATAAGTTCAGCGATGCGATCGAGCCGCGTCGCCGCGTTGTCGGCGTTTTCTGGAGCTAAGCGGGGGTGGAAGCCGAGAAAGACGATGCAAAAGGCTAATGCCTGCAGAATCGGCGCATATTCTTCGTCAAATGGACAGTTGACGAAGACCGACCTTTCAAATGGTGGAGGCAAACTCAGCCCTTCGGCGGATGCGGGTCGTTGCCGTAGGAATTTCGTTCCCTAATTCGACCATCACGGCCGTGGATATAAAGTTCCGTCTTCTGATTCTGAGCGATCCTTGTTGCGGCCTTGATCGCCTCGGCTTGGGTGTCGTGCACGCTGCTCGCTCTGGATGAACCAGCCTTCTTCACCGCCCAACCTCCAGATGAACTCCGAACTACGTGCTGACCTTGCTTAGCCATCGCCATTACCTCCACGACGAATATAACGATCCTGCTACCTTGACGCTAGGTGCTCGAAGCGAACTTTATGGCGGCGAAGTCCGCAAGATCACCAGAAAATACTTCGCCAGCCGGCTGCCTGTTATCTGTCCGTCCCAGGCGATCCGCCAGACGGCCGGGCGCTAAGCGCCCGGTTCCTTCTTCTCGTCGTCCAGCGGCGTGCGCAGGACGATCCGGCCATTGATCGGCACCACTTCCAGTTGAAGCGAAAGACCTTTGCGGTCGCGGTGGAACCACGCCGCTCCGATGCGGGTCCAGTAGCCCTTGTCGCCCTTGTTGGCGACATGCCAGGCGAGGAAGTCCGGCGGATTGGTCTCCTGCGCGGGTGCAGTATTGCTGCGTGCCATGATGATTTCCTTTCGTATCTGGTGGCTCGTTGCACCAAACAGGAAGGCCGCACGGCCAAGGGCAGGATTCATGTCCAACACGGGTGAGCGGAGCGAACCGGCGCGGGCCGGACATTGAAGGCAGACCGAGTGCGGCCAGTTGGGGTGCCCAAGAACGGAACCGCCTGATCGAAAGGCAACCAAATACATGGCAAACCGTCACACTTGCGCGCTGGATCACTCTCGCCCAAACCTTCGCCATGGCAATCGAGGGCAGTTCACGGAAACGCTGGAGCGAAGAGGAGACGGTGCTTGCGCTGTATCTCTATCTCCAGCTGCCGTTTGGAAAGCTGCATTCGGGCAATCCGGAAATCCAGGACCTCGCCGCTGCGCTCGGGCGCACGAACAGCTCGGTCGCGATGAAGTTGTGCAACTTCGCCAGCCTCGATCCCAAGATCACGGACAGCGGACGCAAGGGTCTGGACGGTGCATCCAAGCTGGATCGCGCAACCTATTCCGAGTTCGGCCAGGACTGGACCGGTCTCGTCTCGCGGGTGGAAGACTTGTGGACTTCCCAGGTCGGCCAGTTCGAGCCACCACCGCCGCCGTTGCGCCTCAATGAAAAGCGCAGCGAGTTTCGGTTCGACCCCTATCAAGGCGAGTCCACCACACAGGCGCTCGTCAATCAGCGCGTAGGCCAGGACTTCTTCCGCCGCGCGGTGCTCGCCAATTACGAAGAGACGTGCTGCATCACCGGCATCGCCGATCCGCGCCTGCTGACGGCGAGCCATATCAAGCCGTGGGGCAAGGACAGCGACAACCGGCACAACCCCGCAAATGGCCTATTGCTGTCAGCGACACTCGACCGCGCCTTCGATCGCGGTCTAATCACGGTCGATCACCAACGGCGCATTCGCATCTCGCGGCAATTGCGCGAAAGCCAGAGCCGCGAGACGCGCGACTATTTCCAGCAATTCGATAACGCGACATTGCGGTCGGCAACCCGGTTCGATCCTGAACCGGCATTTCTCGACTGGCACAACGAACACTGCTTCGTCGATCAACGCGCCGCCTGACGTGTCAGGCGGCGCGCGGACTCCTCTCCCCCCTATTCAATATTCGCTGGCCAGCATGATGGTGAGCACCCGCCGTGTAACCGCAGGATTGGCCGGGTCATCGCTGCCAAAATGCAAATCGCGGTCGTAGGCATCGATCTTCCAGAACACGGTTTCGGCAGGTTGCGCCGGTCGCTTGGTCGTCCAGCGACCTACGCCGTCCTGATAGATCGCTCCGAAATCGCGCTCGCCGTAGGGATCGTTGTCCGACGTGAAGGCGTCAAAGGTCTCGACCAGCTCGCGCACTCGCGACTGATCCGCTTCGGGCAAGGCCCGAAAGCCTTCGGTTGCCACAGCAACGCAGGCCAAGCCCATCGCCTGCCGCGCGTGGTCATTGAGCCGGGCAATCCGCTCGCTGCGGGAAAGGGTGCCAGCACTCATTGCACCACCCTCCCGCCGCATTCGCAAATGTGAACCAGCTTGCCAAAATCCTCCCGTTCGCCCAGCTTCTCGGCTAGCCGACGCACCGTCCCGAACGGCAAGCCGTTCTCATTGGCCAGCATCCGCAACCAGTCCTCGCGGCACTCGGCTCCGCAAGCGCGGTAGTTCAAAGTCAGGTCACCCATTTTCTGTCCTCCTTCGGCTGAAAGCCGCATCCGACACGCGGCATGCGGCCTGCCTTCCGGCGAGGATGGGAGGGGGAGGGAAAACCGGAATCGATGTCCTGGCGCGGGCCAGCGGGCACAGCCCGCCACACGGGGGCGTCTATTTCCGGTTTCGGGAACGAGAGGGCAAAGCTCTTGGTGTTCCCGCCAGGGATCGCCAGGCGATCCAGCAAGGACGGCACCCTTGCAACGGCGCGAAGCCGACGGAGGTCCTGCGCGCGCGATCAGTGCGCCAGCGGGCCTCCGGCAATGAGAGAGGCAAGCGTGCCTGCGGGTTAGCTCAGGAATGCCGCGCCCTCAGGAGCATGACCGCAGGACATGCGGGACAGAGCGCGTCCATCAGGAATTCCCGCTCCGCTTCGAACTGCTCCTGATCGTCACCCGAATGGGACGAAACCGCCACGCGGGTTCAGTCGAGCGCAGCGAGATAGAGCGGGTCGCCCGGGAGGGCAGAATCACCACACAGAAGTTTGTTACTGAATCGAGAGTCGAACCGCGCTGAGAAGAAATTTCAGACACGATTATGGGGTCAAAACAGCGTCGAAATCCTCACGAAGAAAGTTGATTACGCGCCCTTGAATGTTGCCGATCCGTTCCCATATCACCAGAGCCCTTGGAATTGGCCAAAGGGTGCGGTCGTTTACACTGTCAACCTGCAAGAGCGATATGATTACGGCGATGCCGTGGATCAGCCACTCTGCGAGTTGCAGCGGCGAGACTTCGATCTTCAACAATCGGACCTCCTCGACCATACAATACCACCTAGCGTTAACAGGCTCGCGTGGTTGCATTTGCGAGAAGGCAACCACGGATGGTGGCGTGCCTCTGGGGGGTCTAGCGGCACCAGCCGGGTTCAGAGCCAGAACTATCCCCCAGAGACTGCTAGAAATGAGGGGGGATGGCAAAGCCGTCTTGGTTCAAGCCGCGCAGGTATCGGCACTTCGATGTGCCTATACGGAGTGAGTGGGCAACCACACTCACGCCGGAACAGGTTGTCGCGCACCCGTGGTCCCCGCTGCTGCATTGGATCAAAGAAACACCGCGCTATCGACCGCTGGACGGCAAGACAGTGGTCAAGGAGCGTGACATCATGCACGCCTCGCACCGCGATGCATGCATCCTATCCAAGTACTCGCACGAGCTAACCGGCAGGTTGGATGCGTGGTATGCGGCAAACGGGCTGCATGAGGCGGTCATAGCCTACCGCTCCCTCAGAAAATCCAACTACCATTTCGCCGCCACCGCACAGGCCTATGTGCGCGACCACGATTCAGTCGAAGCCATGTGCTTCGACGTGACCGGCTTCTTTGACAATATCGACCACAAGCGTCTGAAGCAGCGGCTCAAGTGGCTGCTCGCCGTCGATGAACTCCCCAACGATTGGCACAGAGTGCTGCGTTCCGTCACCCGGTATAGCCACGTCCGAAAGGCGGATTTGAAGGCCCATCCCGTATTTGGGTTGCGGCTAAAACAGCGCGGCGCTGATCGCCCTATAGCGACAGTCAAGGAACTGAAGGCTGGGGGCATCCCGATCCACACTAACGGCAAGGGCATTGGCGTCCCGCAAGGAACGCCGATAAGCGCCAGCCTATCCAATCTCTACATGGCCGATTTTGACCTGGCGATGAAGGCGCTGGCCGATCAGCACGGTGCGCTTTACCAGCGATATTCCGACGATATTCTTATCATTTGCGCCCCTGAACACGCCGATCAGCTAGCCGCTGCCGTGGCCGACGCGCTCAACAACGAAGCTTTGGAACTTCAAAATAACAAGACTATCCGCCAACGCTTCACTGGCGATGAGCGGGACAACTTCCAGTATCTCGGTTTCCAACTTGGCCTTGGACCGGCTTTGGTCCGGCCCGGCTCCCTTTCAAGGCAATGGCGCTCCGCAAAAAGAGCCATTCGCCGATCTGAACGAAAGGCCGAAAGGTTGGCAAAAGCCGGTCAGAAAGACAAAATCTACACCAGCAAGCTGCGCGGGCGATTAACCCATGTAGGGCTTCGCAACTTCTTGGCTTATGCTGATCGTTCTTCCGATGAACTCCAGAGCCAATCCATCAACCGACAGGTGAAGGCACTGCGCAAATTCGCCTTACGGGGGTTGGCTCGAGTTAAAGCCATCAAGAGCAGCTAGAAGCGCGGCTCGTTAGTTCCCATTTCCAGCTAGGCGTCAAATTCCTTCGCCACCACAGTGTCATACAAGCCATAATGCGTCAGACCTTCGTGGCTTTCGATGCCGGTATAACGCAGCGAAGCATCCTCGTAGCGGCGAAACGCGAACACCGCTTCATTCATCCGCTCGGTGTTGAACACGCGAAGGCGAACCAGCAGGTGGAAATCCGCCACGGTCAGGCCAGTGACTGCATGGAACAGGTCCGGTTCCAGCTTGGTAATCACGTCCTGTAGCTTGTTCTCGCGGAAATCGGTCAAATACATGAAGGCGGGGATGCGCGTGGCGAACTTTATCAGCTTTTCCTGAACCAGCTTGCGCTTGGATTTGAATTCCTTTTCCTCGGCGGTCAGTTCTTTCTTCTCTTTCGGGGTCAGCTCCCCGTCATTGGCTTTGGCCTTGTCCTTGATGTCCTTGATCTTCTCGCTCTTGTTGATGATCGTCTCGATGATGTTGTCGCCAAGGGCGCGCCAACCTTCGATCCGTTCAACAGCGGCCATCGCTTCGGGGTTTTCGAGAACGCGGCGCAACGTGTCGTTGTCCACGTTGACCAGCATGGCAGATTCCCATTTCCGGGCCAGCAGGGTCGCGGACGTTCCCGCCATCGCAATGTCGAGGATGCCGCCCGCGTCGATCTGCATCATCTTCGCGCCGTCATAGGCCAACACGGGCAGGAACGAGACAAGTTCCTTCACGGCGTTTTCCGGGTTCGCTTCCCCCGGTGAAAGGCCGATGCCATATTCCGACAACTGCCGCAGCGCCCTAGTCGGGGCGAAATCGAACACGAAGCAGACCGGCTTGATGATCTCTTCCTCGTTCGGATTGTCCCCGTTGGGATTCTTGATCGACCAGGGCGACTGCACCCGGAACGCCGCCTGAAAATATGTTTCCGGCGATTGGAGATTGCGCAGCATCAGGATCGACGACCATTGCTTGACCGTAACCCCGGTGGTCAGCTTGCCGCAGGAAAGCGTGATGGTCTTGGTGTCGAAACCGCTGCCAACCTTGTCCCGAACGGGCGGCAAGGCATCAAGGCCGATGCCCGCCGATGCGCCTGCGGCCACGATCACCTGATAATCGTGCCAGAACGTGTTGTGTTTCTCTTTCAGCAAGTTCGCCATTGCGTGGCAGGCCGCGACGTTGGGCAAGAACCAGAAGCTGTGCTGCAAATGGGGCAGAAGCCGCGTGTCCGAATAGGGCCACGGCGGCACAACGCCGGTCTTGATGCTGTCGAATGATCGCGGTGCATCGGGCGAATTGCGAATGACGTTGAGCCATTTCTGCACCTCGTCCTTGTGCTTGAACTGCGCGAGAACACCTGTTCCGTTCGCAGCGAAAAACTCGTTGAGGTCAAATTCATCCAGCTCGCCGCCGCTGGCGATATGGGTGATCTCCGGCGGCATCTGGTAGGTCAGCAGGCGCATTTGCGGCAATGCGCCGTAGGGATTGCGCTGCCCCGGATGCTGCGCGGCAAATGCCTCCTTGGCGCGCTGCTCGTCCGTGTAGGTCCAGTTGAATATCTGTTCTTCGATGAACTCGCCCGTGGCCAGCGCCTTGAAGGGTGTGCCAGAAAGATAGAGGTATGCCCGCGTGGTAATCGGCAGAAAGTCGGTTTCGCTTTCCGACATGACACCAAGGTCTTCGTTCACATCGTTCAGACCATCGGCATATTCCAGCTTGGCTTCCTTCTTGGCCTCTCCTGCATCCTCGCCCTCGAAAAGCTCCTTTGCCGTCTCGCGCCATGCGCCGAAATGATATTCGTCGAACACGACCAAATCCCAGTTGATCGTGTGGAGCCATTCGTTGCGGGCCTTGATATTACCGGCCTTGTCACGCCCAAGCAGGTCCTGGAACGAGCCGAAATAGACCACGGGCTTGTCGCCATCGATCTGGCTCGGATCGCGCCCGGAATTGCGGGAGAGATACTGCCACCCATCAAAATCGACATGACATTCAAGGTCGGTCTGCCAGGCATCTTCGACGGCGGGCTTGAATGTCAGCACAAGCACCCGCTTTGCGCCAAGTTTCTTGGCAAGCTGATAGCTGGTGAAGGTCTTGCCGAAACGCATCTTGGCGTTCCACAGAAAGCGGGGAACGGCATTGGCATCCTGCTGCCAGCGCGAATGATAATAGGCGTAAGTTTGCTCGACCGCTTCCAACTGCTCCTTGCGCGGCGGAAAATCTTCGTGATGCGTGCCGGTGAATTGCTGTCCGCTGCGCAGTTCGGCCAGCACGGTTTTCACATCGGCCAGCGAGCATCGCATCCATTCAAGCTGCGGATTGACAAAACCCTTGCGCTTGAGCGCATCGCGCACGGCATGATCGGTGATGATCGACCCGTCATCGGCCTCACCGGGTTCGTCAAGTTCGATGGCGTAATTGGCGATCGCCGCCGTCTTCAACTGCTCGGCGATCCGCTGCTTCACATCGCGCGTGGTCTGCCCAACCTTGAGCAACCCGTCATGCGCCTCATCCGCGATGGAATAGGCGTAAATGCGCGGGCGCGCATCGGGTTTTGGAGTGAGGATGTCGTCGATTGAGGGCTTATTCATCGGCACCCGCCATCGGACGGATCATGCTTTCGATGTAGGCCACCTCATCTTCATCTATGCCATACTTCTGATACAGCATTTCGTCGGTCCACGGCTTTGAAAAGTCCTGCTTCGGAACGAATGCATAGACCTTTCTTGTCGCGTGCTGTGCTGGCTTGTTGAGCAACACGAGAAGTCGAAATAGCCGTGTCCGAATGTAGGACTGAACACTATGGCATTCAGCCTCGTTCTCAAAAGGGCCGATATAGAGGTAAGTCTCAGTGGAGGCTGTTCCCGGCGGTCCAAGGAAGGGCTTACCCAGCACTACTGTCGGGAACACATCCTTTCCGTGTCCTTGTCCGCCATGCGCTCCACCGATGAAAACTTTCCATTTATCGATGATGTTGTCGGCGGCTGAAATCGCGGATCGCTCAATGTAGCCTGACCCTCCGAATTGGAAGATCTTTACTCCCCCTGCAAACTGTGACGATTTGCCGCGAACATTGGTGGCCAGCCCGAAAGGTTTGCGAGGGCTTACAAGCTGCATGAATTGCTTGTTTTCAGGAAGGGACAGCCCGCTACCGCCATTTTCGATGGCCATCACTTTTTTGACAATCGACAATGCGCCGTTATGTCGAACAAAGTTTTCCGCGCCCTTTTCGAGAAGAGGCCTTTCCAATGTCGAAAGTGCCTCGCCACCATAATGAGTGGTGACCACGCAATCGCCGCGCTCGTCATGATTCCAGAGAAAATAGCAAATTCCGCCCTGAAGTTCGACGCCGGGGAAAGCATCTGACGAGTTCAAGTAGTCTTCTATAACTCGCAGGCGGGAGTCCGAGAGCATAGATGCTCGGAAGTCATCAAGCCCTTTGCCACCAGTGAACCATCTGGCGGGAATAACCATGCTCAAAAATCTTGGTTCAAGTTGTTTCGCTTGTTCGACAAACAGTTGGTAAATTGGCGCAGCACTTGCGCCAAATCCGCCATCGCTTAGCTGGTAAGGCGGGTTGCCAATAATCACGTCGAATTGCATTTCTTCTCCAAACAGCTCAGCAATCCGAGCCCCTATGTTATCCGTGTGAATGAACGCGTAGGCGTGGCTCTCCAAACCTTCCCCTCGTTCGAACGTCTCTTCTTTCGCGCCGCAAAACCGGCATTTTCCTTCCGACCACGAATGCTCAACGCGCTCGAACCAGATATTGCCATCGTCGTTGGAAAACCCTTTGGCGACGGAGTGCTCCCCGGTCGCGTGCTTGGAGCAATAAAGGCTGCGGCGCGCCAGCAGGCTGGTAAGCCGGGTGATGCCGATACCGAAAACCTGCTGCGTCAGGATATGATCAACGCGGGTCTGCAAATCCGGGATTTCTGCTTCAAGACCAACGATCAGCCGCTTGGCGATCTCCCGCAGGAAGACACCGGATTTCGTGAACGGGTCCAGAAACCTGACCGAACTGTCCGCCCAGATGTTCGCGCCGTCATTGTCTGCCGCCCATGCCTCTGCCAGCGTATCCAGCATCCGGTTGGCGAACTCCGGCGGGGTGAACACCTCGTCGTTTGAGAGGTTGGCGATGCAGGTCAGCACATCGGGGTTGCGCCCGCGCAAAGCAAAGCTGGCCTGTTCAATCATGTGCTCGCCCCCTTTCCGTCATTCGCCGCCGCAAGATCGCGCACGCTCATCGGCGGATATGTCTGTGAAGGCGTGAAAATTTCGTGCTTGCCCAATGTCGAGAACAGGGAATCTTTCGCGCTGAAACTCGCCATGCCGGTCAGCACATCAAGTCTGAAATCGCGGCGCTGGAATTTCCCTTTACCCAGATAACCCCATTCGACCACGCGGATCGGTGCGTCATCAATCGCGCGCATTGTCATCGCATCGCCGTGAACAAGATTGAGCGAAAGGACGTGAGAGGCGGCAGGAAAAAGATCGTCGTCCGCACCCAGCGCCAGATAGTCTGCGAAAACCTCCAGCATATTGGCGCGGCATTCCGCGATATTGTCGGCCAGCAACTCAATGCCATAGCAGCACATCAGACCCAGCAGCGCATGATGCCGCTTCTCGAAGTCCGACTTACCGAATTTCAATTCCACGGCGGCCAGCTTGCGTTGCAGGATCGGCACGAGGAAATTGCCGCTGCCGCAAGCAGGCTCAAGGAATCGGGAATCAATCCGTTCAGTCTCCCCCTTCACAAGGTCGAGCATCTGCTCGACCAGCCAGGGCGGTGTGAATACCTCCCCATGATCGGCAACGCGCTGCTTGGACTTGATTAGGTTCATGATAATACTTCGAAATGATGTTCGCAGCCGGTCTGCCGTTTCTGGAAGACGATAGACCGTACTACAAATTCTCTCAACGTATTGCTCGACCTAATCCGAGCTCAAGAATTCAGCAGCCTTCGCCGCAGCGCTCGCGGCGGTGAATATCGCCCGATTGTCGGCCTTGAGCACCTTCAGCCAGCTGGCGAGGTAGCTGGCGTGATCCGGGCGCGGGCTGGCGGAAAGACCAAGGTCGCCGCAGAGAAAGGCTGAACCAAGCTCGGCCACCAGTTCTTCCATGGCATAGGCATCGTCGCCGAACCGTTTACCAAACGTTCGCGCAAGGCGGTGTTCAGCGCCAGACCAATGGACGAGTTCGTGCAGCAATGTGGCATACCAGTTCTGCGCCGCGCTGCCGCTGGCGGTAGCGAAGAATCGCTCGCGGTCTGGCATGGTGATCGTGTCGGTAGAGGGTGTGTAGTGCGCGCTGTCGCCATGGATGCGCACGCTGGCACCTGTGCCCGCAACGAAGCTGTCCGCCTGCTGGATAGGGTCGAAGTCTTCGCCATCCGGTACTTCGGGCAGGGCGTAACCCTCGACCTGACTGGCGTTAAACACGTGCGAGGCCTGCGCGAAGATGCGGGTCGAGCTGTCTCTTTCCTCGGCCTGATCGTCATCGCGCTTGTCGAGTACCTTGTAGAACACGATGGGCGAAGCCTTCTCGCCCTTGCGAACCTGGGCACCAAGTGACTGCCACTGGCGATAGGTCGCCCAGAGACCGTGCCCGAAGTCCTGCGCTTCGGCGCTAGCCCAAAGGGCGAGCACGTTGACGCCGCGATAGGCTTTCCCGGTCGCTGCATTCATGGGGCGCGAAAGCGGTACGGTGCTGCGATGCCAAGGGAGTGAGAAAGTATCGGTGCCGCGTTCAAGGGCGGCGATGATCTGGTTGGTGATCGTATCGTAGATGCTGGCGGTTGTGGTGCTGGCCATGGTGAAACTCCTTCATTCAATCGTTGGGAACGCGGATGAAGGGACGGGCCGGATTGGCCGGGCGGGTCAGCGGTTACGCGGAACAGACAACACGGGAGGGCGTGAGCCCGAATGGAGTGGGCGGGCTGTTGATCCGCCCGGCACGGTCTGTCGAAGAGGAGCAGTTCATTCCAACGGCAGGACGAAGGATGCCATGGTCTGCCGCTGCCAAGGCTTTTGATCAGCCCAACCCGGCACCCATTGCCTTTGACTTTCCGGCTTCGGGAGTACTTGCGGTCATGGCCGTCTGCTTCTCGCCCGCGCGTTCGTAAATGGCGCGGACAAGCCGGTCTTTATCGTCGGTGATGACCACCGCCTCTGCCCTGGCGCGTGACAGCGCGACATAGAACATCTTCTGGTCGACCAGATTGGTGGAGCGGCTGTCGGCGTGGATCAGGACACGCTCGGCGGTCTGGCCCTGCGCGGCATGGGCGGTCTGGACATAGGCATGGCGCACATGGGCGTCGCGAGGATCGGAGAGATCGAGCGTCTGCACTCGTCCATTGGCGAGCTTCACCGTTGCCCGGCCGCGGTCTGAATCGATGCTTGTGACGGACCCGCCAAGGCCATTGACCCGCCCCGCTTCCCGGTCGTTGCGGGTGAACTGCACGCGGTCACCGGTGCGGAACTCCATCGGTTTCGGCTCGAACACCTCGGCTTTTCCAGAACCCCACTGCCGGGGATGCCAGTCAAGCGAACGTCCGTCGCGGCCTTCCAGAGCAATGCGCCCGCGCTCTGGATCGACAGCGGAAATCGCGAAGCTCTCGCCACGACGCACGCCCTTGGTGCCGTAATCGCGGCTGAACCGGACGACATCGCCGATGGCATAGCTTGCAGCCTCGCGCGCTTCGGCACGGGTCAGGCCTTTCGCCTCCAGCGCATCGAACCGCGCGGCCTCCGCCGACAGCTCGCCACGCTCGGCCATCTTCGAGCGGATCAAGCCGGTGAGCCTGTCGCGGCCTTCGCGCGATGGCTCGATCACCAGCGTTCGCGTGCGCTCTGCTGGTGACAAGGCCAGATAGTGCCGGGCCATCGCCCCAAGGCGCGCATCCGGCGAGGCGCCTTCGATCACGTGGCCGCCGCCGCGTTCCAGCGCGGCCAGGGCCTTGCCTGCATGGCCCTCAATCGAGGCCATGACGGCTTCGCGGGTCTCGGCATTAGTCTGGCGGACAACCTCGGCAAGCCTGGCGGTCGCCATGCCGGCCTGCTGCAATTGCGCGAAAGCCGCGCCCGCACCGACCGATCCCAGCTGCTTGACGTCGCCCACCAGCACGAGCCGGGCTCCGGCCCTGTCGGCACGGGGCATGAGTTTCGCCATGTCGTGCGCCGAGAGCATCGAGGCTTCATCGACGATCCAGACGGCGTCCTTGCCCGCCGTCTTCGCCTCCGGTGCCAGCAAATGCCGCGCCACGGTATCGCCACGCAGGCCGAGCGCTTCGCCCAGCACGGTTGCTGCCGACGCGGTCGGCGCAAGCGCGGTCACGGCAAGCCCGTGCCGCCGGGCTTCGCGCGCATAGGTTGCGAGCACGGTGGTGGTCTTGGCGGTCCCGGCATAGCCCTGGACGGCGGCAACGCGGTCGCGCGAGGTGAGCAGATCTGCTGTCGCGCGCTTCTGGTCCTCGGTCCAGGCATAGCCGGAACGTGCCGATTGCCGTGCGGCGCGCTCAATGGTCCGTGCTGCCGCAACGGGGGTGGCGAGCGATTTGGCCATGCCGCGCCCGGCTTCCTCAAGCCGCAACATCGTGCGTTCAGTCGCGATAGCCTGCGGCGTCGTGAACCCGGCGAACTCCGCGCCCCGCCGGTCAAGGAAGGTGCGCGGGACAAGCTCGCCGCGTTCTCCGGCCTCGGCAATCGCGACGCCGATTTGACCATGCCCGACCTTGCCGAAGACGAAGTCTCCGGCCTCGCGCGCCAGCGTACTTGCCACGAAAACGGCCTCTCGCTCGGAGAGCTTTGCAGCGGCCCAGGCCACCGCCTGCCGCGCCAGCAATTCGGGGCTGGCGGTAGCTTCGCTGGTTTTGGCTCGCTCTCTCGCTTCACCGATCAGCTTGTCTCGAGCTGCCTTGTCGAACCCGTTGTTGTCGGCAGTCGCCCGCCAGTCAGTGCGCAAGGTGCGATGATCGGCATGGCTCTTGGCTTCCCGCGTATCGAGCGCGGCGATCTGCTTTTCGGCAGCGCTCGCCTCCGCGCGGCTCGTGCCGCGCTCGGCAAGCCGGGAATCGATTGCTGCGGTGCGCTGGCTCAGCGCATCGATGGCCTTCTCCGGAACCCCTGCGATCTCGAACAGCGAGTCCTTGCCCGCCTCGATCCGATAACTCAGCGCGGCAACGCCGTGCGCCAGCTCCTGCCGGTAGATCGCGCCGATTTCCTTCTGCAGCTGGTAGAAGGCGCGCGGCTCAAGGCTGCGCCAGCTGCCGTCCTTGTCCTGCGTTGCGTTGAGGATAACGCCGTGAGTGTGCAGCTGCGGATCCTGTGCCCTGCTCGTGGCATGGCGGAAGGTAGCGATGGCGAGATTGCCAGTGACCTCGCGCCGGACCTCGCCGCCCTGCCTGATCCGCGTTGCCGCCATGTGCTTCTCGACATGGGCTAGCGCCACTTTCACCGCCGCGCCATGCGCCTTGATGAGCCGCTTGTCTCCGGCAACCTCGGCCATGATCGAGACCGACTTCGGCGCGGAAAGAGTGATGTCCCAGCCTGGCCGGTGCTCGACCTTGCCGTCGCGCGTAGTGCCGAGCTGCTGTCCGGCAATCCTGCCTTCGAGCAGCTCAGCAAACTTCTCACGATTGACCTCACCCGATAGGCCCAGCTTTTCCGCTGCCTCACCAAACCATTCGGACGGGGCCATGCTGCCTTCGGCATAATAGTCGTCGGCTTCGTAGTAGCTCGCGGCCTGACCGGCGCTCGACAGTGCCGAGACCGATGCGACCATCAGACGGGTCCCGGTTTTGCGTCGGGCTCGGCACCTTTCGCAATTTCGCTGACCCTGCTCCACAGTGTGCCCGCCGGATCGCCAGGCACGTAACCGGGCTGACGCGGCTCGCCACGCCGGGTGATGTGATCGGCGGTGAGACCTATACGCGCGACCGGAAGGCCATCAGGGAGCAGCAGATAGCCCTGATGCGGGCTTAGCCGTAGCTCGCTTTCAAGCACGGCGGGACGGAATTGCCGCTGGGTCGCGATGGTAGTGCGCGGCACTTCGCTGCCAATTGATAGTGTGTCGGTGGCAACGCGCAATTCCACCTCGCACTGGCCGATTGTCTCACTCGCCCATTTACGGGTTTCCTGATCGACGGTTTGCAGAAACAACTTGGTATTGCAGCAGGCCAGCATGGCCTCTGCGATGTTCACGCCATAGCGATTGCGCATCTGCCCGAGCGCCTGGAACGTGAGCACAATGGCCGCACCAAACTTGCGACCTTCGGGCAGCAGACGGGCAAGGTTTTCGACACGCGGAAGGTCGGCCAGCTCGTCGAGCACGAACCAGATGCGGCGGTTCGGAGATGGCGACAGACCCAGCACCGCACTTGCCGCGCATTCGAGCCAGCACGCCATGAGCGGTTTGGATGCCTCGAAGTAGTCTTCCTTGCGAGGGACGAAGATCCAGGGTTTCGCCCCCTCGCACTCGTCCAGTTTAGCGATGAAATCGCGGAAGGCGAAGCGCTCCTCTCCCTCGTCTTCGACCTTCAGGAACTGGATCAGGTTTGCCGCCTTGGCGAGCATGAAGAGCACGCTCCCGGTGGCGCGGTCAGCGTCATTGGCAAAGGTGCGGGCGGACGACGTGTGTCCCAGCCACTCCTTCAATTGCTCTTTGTCCTTGACCTGCAAGGCTTCGAGCAGGGCTTCGAGACTGCAGTTCTTTTCCGCCCACAGCGAGCGGATCATGTTGGCGACAAGAATGCGGCTTGTTTCGAGCCAGACATCATCATCCTGGCTGCTGGTTTCCGACACCAGTTGCCGGGCTATGCGGTCGGCATCGGCGGGGTGCGATATCTCGTCGAAGGGCGTCCAGAAGGCGCAGCGCGCGTCGAACGGATTGAGGATGATGTCCCCGCGCGCAGGATTGTAATAGTGGGCGATGAACTCGCCCGAAGTGTCATAGACCAGCGCCGCTTCACCACGCATTTCGATGCCATCGAGCATCTGGCGAAGGGCAGTGGTCTTGCCGCTGCCGGTGGTGCCGAGAAAGGCAAAGTGACGGGTCTCGATCCGGCGCGGAACGGGGACCGGGCCGATGCGCAATGCATCCCTGCCACAGAGCAATGTCGTCTGCGCCGCAACGTCTTCTTCATCGGCCACGCGGGTGCCGCTAATGACCCGATCGGCGAGTGTATCCTTGCCCTGTTCGGACATGGTTCGCTGGAGCACCCAGACAGTGAACAGGCCTATCACAAGGCCGGTGATTGCACCGCCAGCGGTCACTTTGACGACCTGCCAGAAGGTATCGGTGAAGAGCGGTTCAGAGGCGAACCATGCTGCGGAAACGGTCCAGCGCTGGCCTTCCATCGCAATGTTCATCTTGATGTCGCTGCCCCCAAGGGAACCGAGCAGGGTCAGCACGTTGGCCCACGCATACTGCACCGCTGTCCTTATCGCAGGGCCATGCAGCAGGAACTGCGGGGCGATGAATGCTCCGGCCCCTGCTGCACCAAGAGTGATCGTCGAGAAGAAGCGAAAACGCTGCTGCCAGTGCGCCATGCGCACACGCCACAGGGCATGGGCGCGGGTTACAAAATCGATGTTCGAATTCATGGCTCAATCTCCAGGGCGAGCGAGCGTTGGCGCTCGAATGCGGCGCGCACTTCGGCTGCGATTGTCTCGTCGGATTTCTTCGTGCCCAGCGCGGCATGGCGGGAGTAAGCGTAGGCCGCACAGGCGGTGAACAGGGTCCGGTCAAGCACCCGTTCTGCTTCGGCGAGGCGCTCCGATATCGCCCCGGTCTCGCGCGCCAGTTCGGCGAGATCGGTCTCCTTGTCGGTGCCGTGAAGCATGGCGAGAAAGCCTGCCTCCACGACCCGCGCCAGCATGGCGTAGTCGCTCAGGCCTCTGCGCCTAGCGAAGTCAGCCAGCACCCGGTATTGCGACGGACTGAGGCGCACCGTCTGCGCTCGCGCGCTCATCGTTCCGCTCCGGCGGCGATGCTATCCGCCATCGCGAAGAATGGCGGATTTGCGTGGGTTCGCAATCTTCTGCGCGGGCGAGATGCTATCCGCATCCCTTCAAACCCGCAGAAATCCTTGATGCACGCGTGCGTGGGGTGTGTATGAAAATTACGGGTCCGATACGCAGTATCGTGGCCCCTTCTTTCTCCAGTCTTTCTCCGGTCAACTGGCATGGGCGTCTTGCTTCATGCTTGCCGTTGGAGGCGTCGCAGACAGGATCAGATTGCGGGCGACATCGTCGTCAAAGTAGCGATCGCGGGATTGGCGCGAAGGCAACTGGCGGTCCGCCATTTCGGGGCGCGTAAACCAGCGAAGCAGTGCGAGGTCGATCGCTGATCGAACGTCATCTGCGAGCAGGTTGGTCTCTTCTGGCGAAAGGTCGAGCCACCCGAATTCGGTACGAAGCTGGCTGCCAAGCGGATATCCGGTTCCGTCCCGGCTCCTGTAGATCGGGCCCTCGACAGTGAGGCAACAATCTTGCCCCTCAAATCGCTCGCGGACTGGGCGTTCGTACCAAAGCCAGGGTCGGAGAGTGTGCCGACGAGCACGCCCGTCGGCAGTGTCTTCAACGAGCAATTCGATGAGTTGGACCGCGCGCTCTTCTTCATCGCTCGGAAGGCGAGCAATCAGCCAGCCATGCTTCTGCAGGGCCGCGTTGATAAGGGAAAGGATGGACATGGGAGAGATGCTTTCTGCGGACCATTGCCCGCCTTGGGGGGTCAATAGCTGCGCAGGGGGAGGGCCTCGATCCACTCCTCGATGTCGGTGGAACGCCAGCGGATACGTCCGCCGCCAATGTCGATGGGATGAGGAAAGGCACCTCGGCGGATGCGTCGCCAGATTGTTGTCCGGCTGCGAATGCCAGTCAGGCGCATGACCTCATGGCAGGTGAGTAGTTCAGTATTCGGCACGACAGATTCCTTTGCTTCAAGGTTCTGTCACCGAAGCCGTGTTCCCCCACGACGATGGGTTGTCCTTCAAATTGCCGTTGCGAACCGTGCGATAAGACGTTCAACTCAGCGCCACCAAGCTTCGGTGACGCGAGCAATGCTATGCGAATCGCAATGATGTAGGAAAGAACAAAAAGAGAACAAATGCCGTTCCGCATTGGCGGGTGGACGATGTTGGATGGGTATGGACAGTTCGGGACTGAAAGAATTTTTCCCGCTGGTGTCCGCTCCGGGCCAATGCAGGGCCGATTCTACTGTTCAGGTGCAGCGGGAGACTGGTTTTCGCGCGAATCGCGGCTTGAGCCGATATGACAAGCAATCGCGCTTTCGCTTTGCACGTTGTTGCGGACATGCAAAGAAAACGCGAAAATCTTTACACGTTAGCGGAATTGCGGATGCAGCAACTTGGGCCGGATAATGCCATCTGGGATGATGGCGAATGGATCAGCTGGGACGAAATCAATGAGCAAATCCAGTACAAGGAATGGCGGGCAAAATATCCCAATGCCGATCTGTCGCTGGTCTCGATATTCGAGAACCTGATCGGCACGGCTGAAAATTATCACCTTCACACAGGCAAGCACCTTCAGGTGTATGGCGATATCGGAGAACTCTACGGGGCGATCACGCACGGCATAAAGCTGCACCGCAACTACGCTCAAGGATCGGACGGACGGCTCGGCAATGACCTGGTCGAGGTCAAGACAATCACACCATTCAAGAGCAATGACCGGGTCACGCTAAACCTTAAACGGAACTTCAGCATGGTCTTTCTGGTCAAGATCACGTCTGAATTCGAGGTGCGCGGGAAACTTATTCCACGCAAGGCCTTGCCCCGTGTGAAGGGTGACAAGCTGGTTCTTGAATGGGCTGATATTGGGGTTGAGTGAGGGGAGCCTTAAGCGCCTAGGGTTGCACGCAGCAGCTGCGCCGTAATCGCCTGCGCTTCCTCGATCAGGTGACCGTTTCGGGCGCGGTACATGAGTTGCTTGATGATCGAGCTAGCAAAGTCAGGCTTCATATTCTCCGCAGCTCGAAGTGCATTCTTACATCGATCGACCCCGCATTCGCGGAGAGCATTGATCACATAGTTCTGGCCCAGCTTTTCGCTGGTGGCCGCGATATCGAACATGTCGCGTGGCTGCATCGATGCACCGCGATAGTAGACCTTCTTTGCGACTATCTCTGCCGGTGTTTCCTGCCGGATTGTTCGCCCCCTTAGCTCACTGACCTGTGATGGCTCTGGCGTAATGTCGGCACAGCAAATGAAGTCGATTTCGCCAATGTCCTCGAAGATCAGTTTGAGTGAACCTGCGCCGTCTGTCTCGTAGGTGTCCGGCATTCGTTCGAGCTCAAACCCCTGCGTCTCGGGATTGAGGTAGGGGAGGAATTGGGGATCGGGAATGAAGAGGTCGATGTCATGGCTCTCGCGATGATCGATCTGGAGCATCAATGCCGTCCCACCTCCGAACGACCAATCTGGCTCGCGGCCGACGGCTTCGGTGGTTCGCGCGATGATGTCGGATGCCAAATCAAATAAAAGCGGCCATTGGCTCGGCTGCTGTCGAGGCGAGATCACTCTCTCAGGCTGCCAGAGGCAGCGAGTACCCAGCCATCTTGGAAAACTGGCTAGCGACAGCTTTTGCCATATCCTCATTGACCTTCATTTCAGCCATGAAGGCTTTCTGGATCGCTGGTGCCACTTCCGAGAAGAAAGCGAAGACGCTGGCGTCACACGTTGCCACGCTCGATGGGTCAGCGATGAGCGCAGCGAGTTGATGAGCGGAATGGTTCGCCCCATAGGGGGCGTTCACCGTTGCCAGAACCTTTGCAGTTAGGTTGCTCATCTTAAACCTACGGAATCAATCTCAGAGCGAGAATATACGCTTCATGCGTTAGCAAAACAAGAATGTTCGAACATAGGAAGAACGCAGAGGGCCAATCCGCGATTTATCCCGCATTTTTTAGAAATCGCGTTTTGCGGGATAAAAGCCCCTCAATTGCAGACGCGTTCGGACATCGCTGCGATCCCTTAGAGCTCACTTCAGTCATCCATTCAAATTGCGCGAGTGACGGCACCTCGGAAAATTCGAGCATCCAAGGAAACTCCCGAAACGTCCGCTCTTCTCAACCAACTGACCATCGCAGCCTTCCATTGGACAAGAGATTGCTGACTCAGGTACGTCGAAGAGCGGCGTTTGGGGAGCAGGCTTCGGCTTCGCCCGCCGAGCCCGGTAGCGTTGCTTCTTGAATTCCCACGGATGAACGTTGTCGTCATTTGCCCAGATGCCGCGCCGATTTCGCTGAGCATCTTCCAGCGCATCGAAGTAGCTTTCATCGGGGCCATAGCGATCAAGCACCCATGCCCATCCATTGAGGATCATTTCTAGCTCGATGTTGCGGTGGGATGGTGCAGTCAGCCCCCGAAAGAACTGTCCGAGCCGGGAAGCCGCATCGCTGGCACCACTGCTCTGATCCATCTGCAAATAGGGCACGGCTACGATCCGCTTGTGGCGATCGACAATGCCGCCAGTGTCCATTTTCATCAGAATTGCCAGATCGACATGCCTTCCGCCAATGAGCGATTGAAGAAAGTCACGCGCCTCGATGCCTCCAGGCTGCTCCATTTCCGGCGCGTCGATGAACCCAAGCCTGATTGTAACTTCAAGGCTGGCTCCCCGTCGCGGGTTGTCGATACGGGTCAGGAAGCCATCGCCGTCAAAGACCTTGAGGACGGGCACCCGAATGGTTTCGGAACCGGGATCTTCGGGTGCGACAAGCAAACGCCAATTCTCCTCCTCACGGTGGCGAGCAGCATCGTAGCAGAATTGATTATCGTTTCACTTAGCATCCCATTTTCGGAGCTGGTCGCCACCGCTTCAAATGCACCGCATTGGAGCTGGTCGGCCATGCAAATTTGCTGGAAATCAGACGCGTTTTGCGTTAAAAGACGCATATTGAAATCATTAGACTTTTTCGAGGATGGGACCCAAATCCTCTGGTAAAAATGCATTCTGGGGGCACCAACGGGGGCCTCACTTAAGTAACCAAGGTCAAGATTCTCGCAGTTTTGCGACATTCTGAGAGCGGTTCGAGTCCTCTTCTGGGCACCATTTGTTCTTCTCACGTTCTCCCAAATAATCTATAAAACCCGCAGAAATCCTAGGGATTTGGCCCTTGGATCGTTCCGGATCGTCCCGCCTGTTCTCGGGGGTTCCAGACACTTTTGTGGGCCTTTTGAGGCCGTTTCGCAAAGGCCCAGATGAAAAGGCCCCCACATGCCGCTGACAGATACTCGTCTCCGCGCACTCAAGCCCAAGGATAAGCCGTACAAGGTAACCGATGAGCGCGGCCTATATGTTGAGGTTACGCCGACCGGCAGCAAACTTTGGCGATTCCGATACCGGATCGGCGGTGCGCAAAAGAAGCTCTGCATCGGCAGCTATCCCGACATCAGCCTCAAGCAAGCGCGAGACGCGGCCTACGAGGCGCGACGAGCTGTTGCTTCAGGGGGCGACCCGGCTTTTGAGAAGCGGAAGCGGAAAATCCGCGCGGAGTTCCTTTCTGCACAGACGTTCGAGGCAGTCGCGCGTGAGTATATTGAACAGATGATGGTCCAGAATGGCCGCGCCGATGGCACGATCGTCAAGGCCAATTACTTCCTCGATAAGCTTGCGCCTGCCATCGGGAACCGACCCATCAACGAGATCGAGCCGTTCGAAGTCCTGGCTCCCCTTAAACGGCTGGAAGCCACCGGTAAGCACGAGACTGCGAAGAAATGCCGCTCGTTCGCCGGCCGCGTGTTTCGCTATGGTGTTGCTACCACCCGCTGCAAATCCGATCCGACCAGTATGCTGAAGGGCGCTCTCGTAACGCCGAGAGCCACGCATTATGCAGCAATCCTCGAGCCCACCGAGCTAGGCGGGCTACTGCGCGCAATCGACGACTTCACTGGCTACATGGTGACGAAGTTAGCTTTGCAGATAGCGCCGCATGTGTTCGTACGCCCCGGCGAACTCCGGCACGCCGAATGGCATGAGATCGACCTTGTCGATGGGGTCTGGAAGATCCCTGCCGGTAAAATGAAAGCGCGCCGAGCGCATGCCGTCCCGCTTTCCAAGCAAGTTAGAAGCTATCTCACAGATCTGGCCGAGATGCTCGGCCGCGAAGGATATGTTTTCCCATCTGCGCGCAGCTCCAAGCGTCCCATGAGTGAAAACACGCTCAATGCCGCTTTCCGTCGCATGGGATACTCGAAAGAAGAAGTCACCGCGCACGGACTCCGGGCGACGGCATCGACATTCCTGAACGAGTCGGGACTTTGGAATCCGGACGCAATCGAGCGTGCCCTAGCACATGGTGACAGCAATGTTGTGCGCGGCATTTACCATCGCGGCAAGCATTGGGACGAGCGTGTGCGAATGGCTCAATGGTGGAGCGACTACCTCGATGAGCTCCGGACAGGAGGAAAGGTCATCGTGGGAAAGTTTGCGAAGGGTTGATCGGAAGAACGAATTTCTTCTCAGCCAGTGCAGGATTGAAGGCTCAGGACCAGCCCTATCAGGGACACTGACGCGAGCAAGGCGAACTCAATTCTGATGCCCCAGACCTTAAGCCACTTCCGCATCGTGCCGAGCCTCAGTTCGTAGAGCTTTGGCAGCTAAGCTGATCGAAGCGGTCAGCAACAGTCTTCCACGTTGCCATGCCTGCCTCGTCCCCTTCGTTGGATAGCCGCTGGATTTGCTGCGCGATATACGCGGTTCCCTCTTCGCCATGGTTCTTTTCGACCCAGAGCGCGACGGCCCACAATTCCTGATCGCGGTTCAGCACCATGGTTCACGTCTCCCGGTCCAGGTTCGCGCCAGGCCTTCGCTGACCAGCTGATCGCCAAGCGAGCGGCCGCCGCGCGTTACAACCCGCAATTTGCGACCGTACTGATCCTCGTCTCTGCTACCGATGGTCCTCAGTTCAAAGGGCCCGCCATTCAGCAATTCGACAAGGCGGTGCGTCGCGCGCATGCCGAGCTGGTATTCATAGTCGCAACGAGGCTCGCTGATCTCGGGAGTGTCGATGTCGGCAATCCGGATCTTCACGCCATCAAGCCAGAAAGTATCTCCATCCACGACGCATGTGCGCCGGATGGATCCGCAGATGTCGAATTGTGGGGAGCTTGCTTGCTGGAATAAAGCCTGAGGCTGATGATCGTCGTTAGCAAGGCTGGCATCATGGACTGGCCAGTTGAGTGCCAGCATCCCTCCAGCAAATACGATCGCGAATGCTCCCAAACCCAACGAGATCTCCTTTCTCAGCTTCCGGCGCTTCTGTGCCTTCAACGCCTTGCGAAAGTCGAACGGCTCACCGGGGGTCTCATTCACTGGCGTTGTCCGTCTTCATTCCGGCACATGATTTCAGACGATAGCCGGAAATCAGGTAGTTTCGTCAATTGTACGTACCAATTGCTTGCCAACGTCCCAACACAGACCGGACATATTGCGGCGTTTCACCATTGTTGGGAATGCCGCGTGATCGGGAGACGGCACCTGGGCCAGCATTGTAAGCAGCCAAGGCCAGGTGGACTGCGTCGAACCGGTCCAACATATCGCGAAGGTACCTGGCGCCACCGTCGATCGATGCAAGAGGGTCATGACGGTTCCGGACGCCCAGTTCTCTCGCCGTGGCCGGCATAAGCTGAGCCAGCCCGGCAGCACCGGCTGGGCTAACAGCCATCGGATTGAAGCGGGACTCAGCCCAAATAAGAGCACGAAGCAGGTTGGTCGGAAGCCCGTAACGGCGTTCAGCCTCGGCTATCGCCGCCATATACAAGCCTTCCCGGTAGGATACGTTTGCTGGCTCGGCCTGGTAGATTGCAGGAAGATATTCCCTTGCCGGCTGCTGGTCCGTCTTCGGCGGAACGATCGCGTGCTCGAACAAGGTGAAATCCTGGGCGCGGACTTGCTGAGAGGAGGTCGCGATCATCCCCAGGCAGGCGACCGCTATCGCGGTCCGACAATTGAGAGAGGTCATCTCGAGTGGTGCTCCATTGATTCGAATCACAATGGAACATAAATAGAACATATGACTGTAGGAAACCTGTGAATGCCTGCCTTCGGGAGAGGAAAGGAACGCTGATGGGGGGGCCACTTTGCATGCTGAGGAGCTCGCATGTCCCTGTCTGTCCAAACTCATCCCAACCGGTCGCTTGCCGAGACCGCCCGTCGCATTTGCGAATCGCGAGGGGGCAAATGGTCCGGCACAAAGGGCATGGCCTGTTGCCCCGCGCATGATGACCGCACGCCGTCACTCGGTGTGTCGCTCGGCCGACAGGCCATCCTCTTCCACTGTTTCGCGGGATGCGATCAGCAGAGCGTGCTGGCTGCTCTGGCGCGTGAAGGTTTCGAGGCACCGGCGCTTTTTTCAGGTTCTGCGACCACCAACGAACCCGAATCGACCAGCACCCGCAAACCCTCGGCGGTAGCGCTGAGGATCTGGCGCGATGCACAGCCACTGCGTGCTAGTCCGGCAAAGGCATATCTTGAAAGCCGCGGCATCCTCGCCGCATCTCCGGCGCTCCGCTTCCATCCACGAACGCCGCTTGGCCCGAAAGGACGGGCCCGCTTTCTGCCCGCCATGATCGCGGCAGTCAGCCTCGACGAGTGCCCGATCGCCATCCACCGCACGTTCCTGTCTACCGAGGCTTCAGGCAAGGCCGCTTTCGAAAAGCCGAAACGCGCGCTCGGCGCGCTCGGTGAAGCTGCTGTCCGCCTCTTCGCTCCGGCCTCCGGCAAGCTCGGCCTCGCTGAGGGCATCGAGAGCGCAATGTCGGCCTATGCTCTCACCGGCATTCCCGTCTGGGCGACCCTGGGCAATGAGCGCTTCGGTCTCGTCAGCGTGCCTGAAAGCGTGACCGAGCTTCACCTCTTCGTCGATCACGATGCTGGCGGCGAGCTGGCCGCGTCGCGTGGCTTGGCCGCTTATGCCCGCGATGGGCGGACGATCCACGTTCGCAAACCATCCTCACGCGACACCGACTGGAACGATGAACTTACAGCATGGCTGCGCCGCAAAGCGGCGCGGTAGAGGAGAGAGAGCTTCTCTAATTCCTGATCCGGCAGAGGGCGTGTCCCGATGCCCTCATCAGGAGGACGAATTGCCATGTTTCAGTCAGACCTGTTTCCCGCCGGCGAGCAACAGTCGTCAGTGCCATTGGCTTACGCCGTCGGCGCCAGGATTGCCGAGTTTCTCGCTTCGGGACGTCACCTTTCCCGCGCCGATATCGCCGGCCTGTTCGCCGAGGAAACCGGCGTCATGGACTGGGGAAGCGCCTGGACCATCGATGACCACAACAACGCGGTCGAGATCGGCGCACTGCTCTGGCTGCGAGAGTCCTCACGGATCGATCTGGCGACGAACGTGCACGAAGCCGAAGCGCGGTTCGACTGGCTCAAAGCAGCCTTGCCGCCACGGCACGTGCGCAGCGAAGCACAGGTCGAGCTCCAGCAGTTCTCGACCCCGCCGATGCTGGCCTGGCTGATGGCGAAGGCTGCGGCTCTCTCCGCGCGTGACACGCTGCTCGAACCCTCCGCCGGCAATGGTGCCCTTGCTCTCTGGGGTTGGCTCCAGAACGCCTCGTTAATCCTCAACGAGATTGATCCGGCGAGACGAGACAACCTGGGCCACATCTTTCCTTCGACCGCGACCACCGCGCATGACGGGGAACTGATCGCCGACCTACTTCGCGGCCCGGTTCCATCGGCCGTGTTGATGAACCCGCCATTCGCCCGCAGCCGGGAACGCGGCAAGGACGGCGAGACGGCGCAGCGCCACCTGCGCAGCGCGATCCGGGCCACTGCCGGAGCCGCGAGGATTGTCGGCATCATGCCCGATGGCTTCGATGCTTCCACGTTCGCCAAAGCGCAGGGCGAAGCATCGCTGTTGCTCGATGTGCGCTTGCAGCAGGTGTTCCGCCGCACCGGGACTGGTATCGCCGTTCGCTTGGTCGTCATCGACAAGACGCAGACTGCGTCCTCGCCTGCGATCATCGGAGATACTGTCGACCTCATCTTGCTCCACGAGCTTATCACTGCGCTTCCGCCACGCGTACAGACCTCCGCCAACATCCATCGCCTGCCGCTCGGCAAGCCAGTGCGCCTCGTTTGCAAGACTTCGACCCAAAGCGCGCTGGTTCGGCCGGTGGCGCCGTTCGCCGCGACACCAGCAGCCACGGCGAATGCGATTGACCTTGCCTATTCGGTTCTCGCCGACCCCGCGCCGGTGCCTGAACAGACCGGAATTTACCTGCCTTACCGGCCCAGTCGCATCGCGTTCGAGGATGCGCCGGTCCATCCTACCCCGCTCGTGGAATCGGTCGCCATGGGTTCGGTCGCGGCGCCCCAGCCGGATGTTAGCCCGCGCCTTCCCGCAAATTGGCGGGCCGATGGCCTTCTGTCCGAAGCGCAGTGCGAGACACTGGTCTACGCTGCCCAGGCATTCGCGCGCGATCTTCCGGGCCGGTTCAAGGTCAGCCAGGAAGGCACCGCGCTGGAACTGTCCGAAGATGGTCACGAATACCGCCAGGGCTTCTTCCTTGGCGACGGAACCGGAGCGGGCAAGGGACGACAGATCGCCGCGGTCATCATGGACCGCTGGCTCGCCGGCGAGCGTCGCCATATCTGGATCACAAAGAACGAGGCGCTGCTCGAAGATGCGCGCCGCGACTGGGAAGCGCTTGGCGGGCTGCCGCTCGATCTCCAGCCGCTCTCGCGCTGGAAACTTGGCCACTCCGTAACGATGTCCGAAGGCATCCTCTTCGTCACCTACCCGACGCTGCGCTCGGGGCGCGCCGAGGATACGCGGCTCGACCAGATCCTTGCCTGGGCGGGCGAGGATTTCGACGGCGTGATCGCTTTCGACGAAGCCCACGCCATGGCCAATGCGCTCGGGGGCTCATCAACCCGCGGCAAGGTCAAGGGCTCCGAACAGGGCATGGCGGGTCTGAGGCTGCAGAACCATCTGCCGCGCGCCCGCGTGCTCTACGCGTCTGCCACTGGCGCTTCGGATATCGCCAACCTCGGTTACACCTCACGGCTTGGTCTCTGGGGACCCGAGACCGCCTTTCCGACCCACGAGGCGTTCATGACCGAGATCCGCGCTGGCGGCGTCGCGGCGATGGAGCTCGTCGCCCGCGACCTCAAGGCCCAGGGACTCTACGTTGCCCGTGCGCTGTCCTTCGCCGGGGTCGAGTACGAAATCCTCGAGCACAGCCTGACCGATGCACAGGTGCGGATATACGATGCCTATGCCGAGGCCTGGGCAATCATTCACCGCAACCTCGAAGCTGCGCTCGAAGCAACCCGCGTGGTCGACGAGGACAGCGGCGATACACTCAATCGCAACGCCAAGGCTGCGGCGCTCTCAATCTTCGAAGGTACCAAGCAGCGCTTCTTTGCCCAGCTCCTGCTCTCGATGAAATTGCCTAGCCTGATCCCTGCAATGGAAGCGGCGCTTGGCGAGGATCATTCGGTTGTCGTGCAGCTGGTCTCGACCGCAGAGGCCATGCTCGACCGACGCCTTGCCGACCTTACCGTGGAAGAACGCGAAGCGCTCGATATCGATCTCTCACCGCGTGAATACGTCATCGACTACCTTACGAAGAGCTTCCCGGTACGATTGATGCAGGTCTTCGCCGACGAGGACGGCAATCTTCGCTCCGAGGCAATGAGCGACGAGGAGGGCAATCCCGTTTTCTGCTCGCGTGCTATCGCCGCGCGCGATGCACTGATCGAACAGCTCTGTGCGCTGCCGCCTATCGCCACAGCGCTCGATGCGATCATCGAGCACTTCGGGACCGAGGCGGTGGCCGAGGTCACGGGCCGGACCCGCAGGCTGGTCCTGGGCCGCGATGGTCAGCAGCGCCTCGAACGCCGGAGCCCCAGTGCGAATGTCGCCGAAGCGCAAAGCTTCATGGAAGGGACCAAGCGCATCCTGGTCTTCTCGGATGCCGGCGGTACGGGGCGTTCCTATCATGCCGACCTCGGCTGTCGGAATCAGCAACGCCGGGTCCATTTCCTGCTCGAGCCGGGCTGGCGCGCCGACAACGCCATCCAGGGGCTTGGTCGTACGAACCGCACCAACCAGGCCTCGGCCCCGCTGTTCAGCCCGGTAACCACCGACGTGAAGGGCGAACGTCGGTTCATCTCGACCATTGCCCGCAGGCTCGACGCATTGGGCGCGCTGACGCGCGGCCAGCGCCAGACCGGCGGTCAGAACCTGTTCGACCCGGCCGACAATCTCGAAAGCGACTATGCGCGCGATGCGCTCAGCCGCTGGTTCCAACTGCTCTATGACGGCAAGCTCGAAGCCACGAGCTTCGGTAACTTCGTCGAGCGCACCGGCCTCCGGCTTGAAAGCCCCGATGGCGGGCTGACCGACAATCTCCCCACCATCCAGCGCTGGCTCAACCGCATTCTCGCGCTACCGATCGCGCTTCAGAACGCGATCTTCGATGAGTATCTCGGCCTCGTCGAAGCGCGGATCGAAGCGGCGCGCGAAGCTGGCACGCTCGATCAGGGACTGGAGACCGTCAGGGTCGATCACTTCACGGTCCTCGCCGATGAGCTCCTGCGCACCGACCCCGTGACCGGAGCCGAGACCCGCCTCGTCTCGCTAGAAGTGACGAGGCACCTTCGGCCTCTAAGTTTGCAACGCCTGGTGCGGATGCACGAGATTGGCAGCCCGCACGCGATCCCGATGCGCAATGCGCGCTCGGGCAAGGTCGCACTGTCGGTTCCTGCCCGGCGCCTCATCGCCGACGACGGGGCCGTGATCGAACGCCGACGCCTGCTGCGACCGCTCAAGTCCGCAAACTGGACGCTTGAGGCACTCGGTGAAAGCCATTGGGAAGATATTGGCGTTACCGCATTTACCAGCGCCTGGCGAACCGAGGAAGAGGAGGCCGCCGCTTCACCTGTGACCGAGCGCGTCCATCTTGCCACCGGACTGCTGCTTCCGGTCTGGAAGCGACTGCCCGGCGATCATGTTCGGGTCACCCGGCTCGTTGCCGAGAACGGCCAGTCGATCATTGGCCGCGAAGTGCTCGATATCGATCTCGCTGCAATCGCCGAGACCTTTGGACTTTCCGGAGTTACCGGACCAGCCGCAGAGCAGATCGGTGAGCTCGTCATCGCCAGCGGCAAGCCGCTGGGCCTCGCAAGCCACGATGCCCTGACCGTGAAACGCTCGCTGGTCGGAGGCGAACAGCGCCTTGAACTGACCGGGTTCTCGCCCGACCGGCTCGACTGGTACAAGAACAAGGGCTGCTTCACCGAAATCATCCGCTACCGCACGCGGCTATTCGTGCCAGTCTCCGCAGCCTCGTCGGTCCTCCACGCGCTTGCCGCCTGATCCCTCGGGCAGACCTCATTCTCAGAATGAGAGTGGAGGGAGCCCTTTGGGCTTGTGGGCCTTGTGATCCTCACCTGCGCCTTCATTCCATCAGGAGAACACCCATGATTCAGTCGATCCCCCTGAAGAAGCTCGTTCCGAGCCCGCGCAACGTTCGCAAGTCGAGCGATGTGCTCGCCGACCTCCAGCTGCGTGCAGACATTGCTGCGCGAGGCCTGCTGCAAAACCTCGTCGTACGCAAAGGAAAGCGCGGCAAGTTCGAGGTCGAGGCCGGCGGTCGCCGTCTCGCCGCGCTGCAGGCGCTGGCCGAAGAGGGCACCTTGCCCGAAAGCCATGAGGTCACTTGCCTCGTCATCGAAGGCGAGGAAAGCGATGTGCGTGAGGCCAGCCTTGCCGAGAACTTCCAGCGTCTGGCGATGAACCCCGCCGACGAGGCGCAGGCCTTCGCTTCTATCATCGATGCGGGGGCTACGACCGAAGACGTGGCGCGCCGCTTCGGTCTCACTGTCCGTTTCGTCGAAGGACGTCTGCGCCTGGCCTCTCTCGCGCCTTGCGTCTTCGAAGCGCTCGCCGAAGGTGCGATCACGCTCGACATGGCCAAGGCCTATGGCGCGATTTCCGACGTGGAGCGCCAGGCGCATGTCTATGCCGAGCTGCAGGACGCCTGGTACCAGATCACGCCTGACACGATCCGCCGCATGGTGCTCGATGCCACGGTGCGCGGTTCCGATCCGCGCGCTGTTCTCGTGGGACGCGATGCATATATCGCCGCAGGTGGCCGGATCGAGCGCGAACTGTTCGACGATGATGCCAGCGAGAGCTGGATCGATATCGCCCTGCTCGAAAACCTCGCACACAAGGCCATGGACGAAGCCGCAGAAAAAGCCGCGCTCGAATATGGCCTTGCCTGGGTTCGGCCGACCCTTGGCAACTATGTCAGCCATGACCTTGTTGAAGGTCTCGGCCGTCTGCCATGCGAACCTGCACCGATGACCGAGCAGGAAGCGCAGGAGCTCGGCGAGCTCGAGGCCGACTACGACCGCGTCGCCGCCGTGCTCGAAGACGAGGACAGCGCAGAGGACGAGGTCGCCAAGGCCGAACAGGAACTCGTCGTCATCGACCGCGCCATGCGCGCGCTCAACGACCGGCCGCCGGTACTCGCCGACGAACTGAAACAGGAGGCCGGTGCCTTCCTCGTCCTCTCGCGCAATGGCGAGCCGACACTGGTCCCGCAGTTTTACACCGAGACCGAAGTCGTCGCCGACGAAGGTGTGGTCGAGACCATCGAGGAAAGCGGAGCGGTGAAGACCAAGGGGAGCGCGCTGTCGCAGCGTCTTCTCGACGAGCTCGCAATGCAGCGCCGCGACATCCTGGCCATCCATCTCGCGAACGATCCCGCACTGGCGCTTGACTTCATGGTCTTCACGCTCGCCGATGCCGATGGGCACGACTGGCGCGCCAAAAAAGCATCGACGCTGGTCGGATCGGTCGCCTCCGGCCCGGTCACAGGGTTTGAGGCCAAAGATGCGCCAGCAAGCGCTGCTCTGGCCGAGTTTGCCGTGTCGCTCGATGAAAGCTGGCGCGCTGGCGAAAGCGACGTGGAACGGTTTGCAAGGTTCCGGGCGCTTTCCGACGAGGCGCGCTCTGCGTGGCTTGGCCATGTCGTTTCGCGCACACTCGTTGCCAGTCTCGCCTGCGAAGGCGAACGCTCGGTGCCGCTGCACGAGGCGCTCGGCTCCCTCCTCGAAATCGAGGCAGCGCATTGGTGGCGTCCCACTGCGAACAACTACTTCGACCGGGTGGCCAAGGCCCGCACGCTTGAAGCGCTCGATGCCGCTGGTGGTCCAGAACTGGTCAGTCGCTATGCCGCCTCGAAGAAAGCAGAGCTGGCGAGCGCTGCTGAGCGCATTTTCTCGGGCAACTTCATCGGCGAGGCAGATATCAAGGAACGGGCGCTGGCCTGGGTGCCTTCGATCATGCGTTTCGCCAGTGCCGAGGAAGTCCAATTGACCGGCCCCGAAGGAGACGAGGCGGTCAACGCCGAAGAAGCTGACGAAATTGCCGAGCAGGCCGCCTGACCCCTCCTGACAGGTCCAAGTCACTCGGTAGGCGGTCCGTCCCATTTGGGACGGGCCGCCTTTTCGTGTTTTTCCATTGCGGCGTCCGACACGATACTTCTGAATGCCACATTCCTAGTGCTGAGGAAGCGTGTCAGCAGTCGCCGACATTGCTGCCGTTCGCTGGCTCAGATTAGTCCGTCGAAACCTGCCCAACGTTCATGCCCAGCCAAAAGCGGTAACGGGCCGTAGCTGACGGGCGGCCTAAAGGCGTTCATGATTGGGAACGGAGTGAATTCAGGGTTACGCGCATCTCTAATGGACTGATATCTGCGTGAGACGCTCAAGCTACATTTCGACGCACCATTTTTCTACGCGATGGCAAACTGCGGGGCCTTCCGGCACGATCGCGCTTCGCTGGCGGGCAAGCAGGACAGCTGACGGCTTCTTCGACCATCGCTTTCGGTCCCGGGATTGGGCCTCCAAGGCGCCCATCGAGAATCTGCCGAATCAGATCGTCGAAAAGGTCGCGCTCGACCGCGTACATTCCGCCCCGCGCGCCTTCAAAGGCGCAGTTCCACGCCGCGAGTGCTTGGCCATAGCGTAGAGCATTTGTCAGACTCTCGATGCTCGTCGATTTCAATCCTGAAAGGCCCGCTCCGGCGATCTTCGACAATAGACCGGCCGAACACCAATCACCGGACCCGCAGCTGTCTAAAAACTGCGGCGCGTTGACCGCCGGCAAATGCGTCCAATCGGACAGATTTGAAAGACGATGGCGATAACGCAGCCCTTCAATGCCCATCGTCTGGATTTCAAGAATCGTGGCACTATCACCGGTCATCGCGCCGCCAGCCTCGCTCAAGCGCTGATCGGCATATTTCACGATGTGGGCGAGCTGCAACGCCTCGGCAAAGAGCTTGGGATCGGATTTGCCAGACGGCTCGAACATGACGATCGCGCCCGCGTCTGCCGCTCGCGCTGCCAAGGTCAGCGCCGCGCGCGAAAGCCGATCCATGAAGAAAACTTGGGCGCCGTTGACCCCGTCGCCGACGGCATCGACGGCCTGGCGTGTGACCGGCTTGAAACTCGGCAACCACTGGCCGCAGCGTGGACAAGCCCAGGAAAAGCGGTGTGTTGGTGATCCATCGCGCCCTCGACATATCTCCTGGATGATGATGGGCGTATGACTGGTTGGCTCACAACCGGCAAAATCCAGCTTCACGCCCCAGCGGCTCATGTCAGCCCTGACCCGCTCGGAGGCAGGGTCACCGTTCATGCGGGCGATTGGGTAGCTCTCCCACCCAAGGTAGGCGAGGATTGATAGAACGTTCCCGCAAGTCCCGCCCGCCCAAGCCTGGACCGGCAGGTTCGGATTCGCGCTCATGACCAGATCGAGTGCGATCAGGCCGGTCCCAAATGCGCGCGGCTTTTCGCCTTCGGCTGTGTTCACGCCGCTACCCCCTCATTATGAAGTGCCGGTCGAGGCTGCGGATAGACATCCCCTTCCAACCAAATATGAATCATGTCGGCCGCCTCCTCGTTGGCGGCCGGCCCATCGAACGCGTAGCCGATCGCCTCCAGATAGGCGACAGGCAAATCACGCTCGAGTGCCGCCATCAAGGCACCAAGCGCCATGACCTTGCTTCCGAGCGGTGAAAGGATCATCAGCGATCCTCCGACCTCCGCAAAGACCGGCTTTCGCAGGTCATCAAGACGCAGGATCGTTCGATAGAGATCGAGCGGATCCGACTCGTCCGCATAGACAATATTGCGCGTATCTACCGACCACCCGCTCTCGAACTCGGTCAGAAACTCCTCGGCCAAGCGATCGCCGGCCCGCGGATCGATCGTCGGAAACGGCAGGATCGGGCAGGTATCGTGCGGGTCGACGAAGGAATGCAGCCGTCCGAGCGCGCCGGCCCGCCCGGATGCGAGTTGCGGCAGCCAGAGCTTCGCGGCGCCGGCCGAGCCGTCGAGGGTCGATCCGCCGCGAAAGCCATGCACGAAGCCCGGCGCATCACTCGATACCGACGTGATCGCGCCGTCGAGGGCCGGGTCATGTGTCACGAACAGGTGAAGATTGAACTCGGCCGGTGCCCGCACCGACCGTTCGACCAGATAGCGGATGATCGGGAACGCCGTGCCGACCGAAAGCGCGCTGATATCGACGACGACATCGGTCGTCTCCGCGAAATCCTGCCGACCGATCAGCGCGACCGCATTCCGGCCGCCCACTACCGCGCCGTCGCTCCCGAAGATGTTCACCGATGCCATCTCATGCGCCGGAATTGCCGCCCGTAGCACGTCGCCATTCGTGGTAGCGCGGTCGATCAGCGTCTGCGTCGGCTTCGGGCGCTCTTCCTGAAAAAACAACCCCCGGATTTGGCCTTCGGTGTTGGCGAGCCGCCGCGCCACGGTCGTAGAACGAGGATCAAAGCCAGCTCCGCCCACCAGCAGGATGCGACGTTCGGGGCGGGCGAAATAATCGTCCACGAAGCCGTCAATCTCGGCGCCGCGATGCGAGACGCAGGGATCCCATCGGCCGGCCATCAGGGGACCTCATCCAGAAGCCGAACCAGATCGTCGGCGCGCCGCTCGAGAAACCCGCCCCGCTTGAGAGTCAGGCCATGATGGAGCAGCAACACGCCGCCCAGCTCGATGAGACACCATTTGCGCTTCTTCGTGCCATGATCCGGCACGAGCACAAAGGCGTTATAGGCCACGCCGAACTGCAAAACGCGCGCGAGATCGGGATGGCTCGTCGGGATCGAGTCGAACTCGTCTTGCGGAATTCCGAAGGCAGTCGCCCCACCCCCCAGCGACGCATTGCCTTCCAGGCTCTTGGTAACGCATTCCCGAGCGATCCCATCCGACAGACGCCTGACCAACTGCTGCTGCGGGAAGTCCCATTCCCGCACCATCTCGCTGGCGCGTTCGCGCAGCAGCTTGTGCTGCATCCCGCTGCGCAGCGTCGGCGCCTTGGCGCGAATGAGCTGGGTCTCCGACTGGGAGACCAGGCGGGCAGCCAGTTGCAGAAACTGCTCGGCATTCTCCGAACTAGCATCGCAGAGCGCATCGATCCCGAAATAATAAGGCCGATCATAGCGATGGAGGAGATGAATGCGGGCACCTTCCGCGATCGAGGCATCAACCGTCAGCGGGCGGTTCGGCTCGACATCCTCCTCCGGCTGATCGAACAGGCCTCGCTGGGGTATCCGCTTGGCATAGCGCTCAAACAGCACCGACAGCATTGCCATCTGCATGTCCTCGCCGGCCTCGCCCGTGCCTTCCAAATAGGTGGCAATATCCTGCGCGAGCGCGTGCCGGCGGACGGCAGAGATGTTATGACGGCGCTGAAGCACGTCGACATGCTCCGCCAACCGTTCCCGTTTGCTCTGTGCGATGATCTCGGGCGTAGTCGACAACAGATCGCCGAGATTGTTCAGCCGGCGGCGATTGAACACCTCCATCTGGCTCAAATAGCGGCCAGCCATATCTCGCGCCATCTTGCGGAATGCGCGCCGCTGCCCGAGCCGGTCGTCGGTGCTCTGCATCCAGATATCGGTGATTTCCCGGGCACGTTTGAGGCCCGGCTCCTCACCGTCCTGCGGTTCGGCATCCAGCAGGACGTCAGCAGGCGTGAGCGCGTCGAGCCGAGTCAGGATCCAGCGCGAAACTTTAAGTTCTCGCCGCGCGAGCCAGCGCTGCAAGGCGGCCAATTGAGCCGGATGGAGGCTGTGCGCATCGTCGAAGATGATCAACGGGCGGAGCGTCAGCACATCCTCGCCATCGTCAATGCGGAAGGATTCGATGACGTCGAATGGGCGATAGGCCGCCGCCGCCTGGTCATCGATATCCTTGACGTCGGGCGGCATGAGTGCGGCTGAAATCCGATAGATCGCGAGTTCGACCTCGCGCGCGCGCTGGAGCAGATCGGGACCGGCCGTCCCCCCGATCGCGGTCAACGCCGCATCGGCGTCTGCCCGAGGAATGATCTCAACCTGATCGAGCGCGACGCCTGCCGTCTGCAAGTTGCGCAGCCATGCTAGGATCGTGCGCGCTTGCAGGAGGGCGATCATCAACCCTGCCTTGAGCTCGTCGGGATAGGGAAACTCCCAGAATTCGCGATATTCCGCCTCGAGCGGAAGCCTGCCCCCCAGCAGGACCGGCTGCTCATCGACCAGCGCCCCGCACGCCGTCAGCGTGTCGATCAACGGCTTGTAGGTGTTGAGGCCGCGATTGCGCAGCAGCGTGCGCAGCGTCGCATACTGGAACAGCCGGGCCAGGGTCGTCTTGCCGCTGCCCGGCGTGCCGATCACCATTGCCAAGCGATCGTAGAGCCGCCCATCCTTTGCCGGCTTCTCGAAAAAGGTCGACAGCGGTTCGGGCGTCACGACAGCCAAAAAGGCCTCGTCATCGCGAAGATATTCGGTGGCGCGCTTCTCGAAGGGATTGATCATGGCCGCCGCTCAAACATGCCTCTGCCGCCGCCGGAACAGAGGGCGCATCGCCGGAGCCGCAACACCATCACGGTCCCCGCCCGCGGTCTCCGCCCAGAGCAACGCGACCGCGTTATTCGGTGTATTGTGATTCAGCACGAGCGGGAGCGCACAGCCGCCATAGCCAAGGCCGAGATGCTCGACGCCGCCAACATCCGTGTGCTTCGTGCGAATGATCGGATCGTAATATGTCTGGGTCAGTTTGATGAACGCATCGTCACGCCCTTCAACGACGCCCAGGGGCAGGTCAGTCGGGAGGACCGTGCCGAACGAAATATGGACCGCCTTGGCCCAGCCGTCGCCGACCAGCGCATCTTTTGCGAGCTCTTGACGCTCGCCGATGGCCTGCGCTGCGGTCGAAGAGGCGATATAGTGATGCACGCAAAGCTCCCAATTCGGATCGAACGGGTCGCTTCCGAGGACCTGGCGCGCCCCTTCGATTGATTCCTTGAAGCGCCAGAGCTTCCCCGACCACTTCTGCTTCTTCTCGTTGTAGCGGAAGAACGATGTGCCCGTCCCCGCGAAATCGTCGACAAGATAGACCAGCCGAAACAGCGCCTGCTCGTCCTTCAGATCCTCGCGAAGGTTGCCGAGAAGGTCTTCCCATTTCTCCTTGTCGAGCTGTGTTGCGAGCACCAGCTGTTCATTGGTGAGCAGCCCGACATTGCTATGGCGAACGCCGTCGATCCGTGCGCCGTCGCTCAACCCCATGACGAGGGTCTGGCGGCGCAAGCGATCCACGTCGCTCCGCGCCGCTTCATCGCCTAGCACCCGAAAGGCGGGAATGCCGCGCTGCGCCGCGACCGTCGACACCAGACGTTCCCGCATCGTCTTTGGATAGAACTGTTCGACGAGCTTCTGCATTTCGATGGGCCCGACATAGACCAACCTACTGCGCACGAACGCATAGGCCGTCTCGCGTTCCGCCCGATCGAACTGCTGGAGCCAGGTGGCGAGACTCTCGAAAAACCGCATGCCCGCCTGGAAATCCCGGTAGCCGTCATATTTCAGCCGCGCCATCAGCCGCAGCCAGCGATATTCCTCCCGGGCGCGCTCGTCGCTCCAGTGCATGATCTCGGCAAGGACTTTGAGGCCTAGATCCTGGTTCATAGCAGCGCATCCGCCTTGAAGCGGACACCGCCTTCACACGGCTCAAGTGCGTCCAGATATTCGAGGGTCACTTGCAGGCCCCGCTGCCCCGGCTGACCAAGGTTCCAGCATGTGCTCGGATCGACGCTGATCTCGTCCACGCTCAGGGCGAACGGCTCGCGCAAAAGCGCATAGTCGTTTCCTGGCCACCGACCGCGATCGCCAATCGCCAGCAGGGCACCATCGTCGATCCGAGAGCGGATCGCCGCCAGCACGTTGGCCTTGGACACATGCTCAGGCACGATATCGATCGAATGACTCGACCGCGTGACGATCACATTGCGCATTCCCTGCGTGAGCAGTACTTCATGCGCCAGATCCCACAGTCGCGACTCCGACAGTCCTTGTCGGGCTTCCAATGTGACCTGGTATTTTCGGTCCGATTGTATCGCGGCGCCCGCCAGTTCGGGCTGATCGCGCAGCGCTAGCGCCAACGCGGCGAGCTCATCGCACGGTTCGTCTTTGCCATCCGGCGCATTATCTTCCCCCAACGCTGCTATTTCGGCGCCATTATAATAGCCGATCAGCACGTTTTCCCACAATGATTTAGGCAGCGCAGCCTGAAGGTCGCGCCGCACCGAGGCGCCCCGCCCCGTGGCGATCGCCAACTTGACGCCTGCGCCGAGCAGGCGACTCAATTGGCTCTTGACCTCGGGCGACACGGCATCGAACCGATGCCGCGTGTCGACCAGCGTCCCGTCATAGTCGAGCGCGATCGCCCGAAAGACAGGCCCCAACAGCCGCTGGCGGAAAGCTTCCAACGCCCCCTGCCAGCGCGCAAGGTCGCCCGCATCGGCAAGCTGCGCGGCGGAAGCGCCCGCCTTGCGATGGATTGCCGCGGCTTGCCTGGGGGTCAGGTTGGCGATGCGGGGCGCCGCGGTGCGCGGCAACGGCAGATGATAGAGCTTGCGTCCAAATTCGGGGACGCCCGGGCGTCCCGGATCGAGGCCCCGCGCGCGCCCCGCCCAACCCGTGATCTGCAACGCCGCGATGAGCGACGCCAGCATCGTCGCCATCGGCGATGCTGGCAGCTCAAGCCTTGCGATGGGTATCTCGGGCGGCAGCAGTGCAAGTGTGCGCTCCGCGAGATCAGCTCCAGTCGGTGAATAAAGCGCGAGTACGGCGCTAGCATCGCCCCGCTTGGCGAGCCAATGATGCCGACCATGTGCGAAGTTCCGGTAGTCCGCGATTTGCAGGTTGCCCACCGCAGCTTCGGTGAACTTGGACTCGAGGTCGATCGCCCCGATCCGGCTGTCTGCATCGTGAAGGACAATAGTCGTGCCACGCCGCCACAAATGCTCGGTCGTTAGTGCCCAGTTTTCGATCTGAGCGGACCCAGCGTCGAGCAAAGGCGCTATGTTGACACGTACCGCTTCCCACTCTTCTGCAGTGCCGAGTTCAAGCAAATATGCCCGGACAAGCACAGCGATAAAGCCCAGCAAGGAATTGGTGGCGAGGAAGCCGTCCTTACCCGCTGGCGGTGGAAAAAGCAGCAGATCAACGAAAGGGTGTCTGCGAGCAAGATCGGACAAGGGACTTTCCGAGCGACCACAGAGGATGGCGAGTTGCCGCGGCTCCTGGTTTGCCAGCCGGCGCGCTGCACCTAAAATGTCGACGTTGCTTCCGCCGGCACTCAACAACCAGTTCGCGAGCGGCGCTGCGCTTGGTTCGGTCACATCTAGCGGGGTCGCCACTACGCCCAGTTGGCGTGTAACATATTGATGCAGCTGCGCCAGCGCGTGCGCCGCCGTAAGAGAACCACCAGATCCCACTGCGCGAAGCGGCATTCCTCCGGCCGTTCTCACGGCGCGTCGCAACGCTCCAATGTCCACGTCATCAGCCCAGGCGAACGTCTCCGCAAGCCGCGCCATCTCAGCTGCATATGGCTTCGCCATAACTCTCCTTAATCTCGACCTTCGACCATCCCATACGATGCCTGGAACATCAAGAGAACAAAAAGATGCTTCGCGAATACATTATGGCTCGCCTTAAGAGCTTGCACCCAAGTCAGGTTTCAATGGCCGCAGCAGCAACTGCGGTGAAAGTGATGAACGGCAGGAATGGGCACGTGGCTACCATTTATGATAGCAGCGTCTAAGGTCGGCTATTCGCACGTCGCACCCCAATACCTGCCTTTCCGGATCGTCCAACATTTTGGACAGATTGAGCCGAGTGATCCGATGACCGCATTCAGGAGATCAGAGGCATCTCTTCTATGGCCGACGAGAGGGCGCTTAGCGTTCCATTAAACGAAAGGGGAGGGAGCTTTGCTCTTCCTGAGCCGGGACAACTCCGTTCCGGCGATCAGGAGATCTCCCATGACCAAGTCCCGCCGCTCTGTTTCGACATCGCCTGCCCAGCGCATTACCGCCGCCATTATCGAAAAGCTCGAGCAAGGAACAAAACCCTGGGTCAAGCCTTGGCGAGGTGTGCCGGTCTCCCGGCCCTTGCGCTACTGCGGGACGCCTTATCGCGGCATGAACACCTTCTGGTTGTGGATGGTGGCCGATGGCTGTGGCTACGCCTCGCCCTACTGGATGACGTACCGCCAGTGTCAGCAGCTCGGCGGCCAGGTCCGCAAGGGTGAGAAATCGACCATCGCGATCTTCTACAAGAGCTATACCAAGGAGGTCGAGAACGCCGAAGGCGAGGCCGACACTGAAAACCGGCGTGTGCTCAAGGCCTATGCCGTGTTCAATGCCGATCAGTGCGACGGCCTCCCTGAGTTCTATCACCCCAAGCCACTCGTTGCCGCGCTTGAGCCCGAAGGACGCGAAGACCGCCTTGATGCCTTCTTTGCCCATATCGGCGCCGACTTGCGGCATCATGGTGCGCAGGCCTATTACGAGCCGCTGCGCGACCGCGTCACAATGCCGCCAGCCGAACTCTTCGAAGCCTATGACCACTACTACGCAACGCTCGCACACGAGCTGTCGCACTGGACGGGGCATTCTTCGCGGCTCGACCGCGATCTCAAGAATCGCTTTGGCAGCGACGCCTATGCTGCGGAAGAACTGATCGCAGAACTGTCCTCAGCCATCCTCGGGGCCGAACTGGGTCTTCCGATCACCCACCTCGACCATCACGCCAGCTACATCGCGTCCTGGCTCAAGATCCTCAAATCGGATGAGCGCGCTATCTTGACCGCTGCTGCCAAGGCCGAGGAAGCGGCCAGCCTGTTGCTTGACCTTGGGGGTCACCAATCCCTGGAAGGCGAGGCCGATGTCGATCTCGCCGATGCGGCCTGAGGAGCAATGAGATGGGACGTTCCGTCAGCTATCCGACCGGCTCCGTAGTCGCCTTTCGCCTGCTTGATGACGGCGAAGACGACGATGTCGATTGGGCCTACGAGTGCCTCGTCGACGAGGTCATCGATGCCGCGAAGGCGGCCTTTCCTTCTTTCGAGCGCTTCGATGGATGGCGCGGCCGCGAGGACCGCATTCTCCTGCGCAACGCTTTCGCCGATTGCGGCATATCGACCTATTGCGGCCTTGCCGCGATCTGGCTCGCCGAACGCGACGATGCCCGGTACTGGGAGGCCGATTTCTACAACCCACGAACGGGGAGAACACGCCACTGGCTTGGCCAGGTATCGGGTAGGTTCATCGACCTGTTCGGTGAACTGCGCCTGGTCGGGCGGTTCTCGAATGGCGAAGCAATCTTCGAGCGCTCCCGATCCACCTGCGACACCGGGTCCTGATCCTGCCTCATCCCTCTCCGCCGGGAGAGGCCCTTGGGCCGGTCGGGGCGCGCCGCAACCTGCGGCCCGTCGGCCCGTGTTACCCGCGCCAGCCTAGGGCCGCAGGTTTCCCGCTGCGCGGTGCGTCACGCCCCCTTTTCCCGGCCCTGATCGGGCTCCGGCGGACAGGGCCGAGGCAATGGTGCCTCCTCTCCTTGTCCCCGCGATCAGGAGACACCCCATGTACGACAGCTTCATCGACCAGTTGAGCGGCCTCGATCTCTCAGGCCTGAGCATCAGGCCGGCCCCCTTCAACGAGACCGACTTTCCCTGCGAGGACGCGATCGAGCAGACGCTTGGCGCCGTATGGTCCGACCTCTTCGCGATGTTTTCCGACACAGCCCTGGAAGCCGATGCCGAGGATATTGCCTGGGGCATGGTCAATCTGTTCCACCGCGCAGCCAGCCGCAAGTCGGCTCAACTTGATCGGGCCAGCGACGAGATCCGGGTCCTCCTCGCATCAGCCGACGGGTCCGAAGTGCATTCGAGCAATCTTGAAGAGCAGGTTGAGCGCGCGCAGGCTGCCGAAGCCAGCATGCTTGCCTTTGAGCAGATGCGCGAGGCGGCGGCAGCACTTTACCGCGACGAGACCGGCTCCTCTTGGAAGCCCGTTTCGGGCTCGCGCACGAGCCATTCGCGCCACTTCACATCGGCCGTGATCGATGCCCGCGATTTTCTACGCGCACGCGCTGAGAACCGTCGTCACGCCTTGATCCCTGAAGGAACTCCAGTCGTCTTTGCGGGTGGTCGCCAGAGCTTTGAAAGCGCCGAGGACGCGCGCGCCTACGCCGAGAACATCTGGGCGACGCTGGACAAGGTTCGCGATGCGGTTCCCGATCTCTTCCTGGTCCATGGCGGCGACGGCAAGGGTGCCGATCGTCTGGCAGCGAGTTGGGCCGAGCGCCGCGAAGTCCAGCAGCTGACTTATTCGCTCGATCGTCGTCTCGGTGCCCGCGCCGGGTTCAAGCGCAACGAGCAGATGCTCTCGCTCAATCCGCGTTACGTCGTCGCCTTTCCGGGCAATGGCGTAACCGAACGGCTGGTGATCGATGCCAAGACGCGCCGGATCACCGTGGTCGATCGCAGGACCGTCACGTTCCGATCCAAGATTAAGGGATAATAGTCTGTTGGTCGCCGCAGCATTTCTATGATCGGTTGGCTGCGGCGATCATCACAGACAATCGTCGTCGATTGCCTTTTCGGTTGGAGAGGGGATTTCTTGGAAAGGGCATCTCGGGGTATCAGCCTCGCATGCATCACGCCGACTCCAATCCGCTCGCCCATGATCACAACTTCCTGAGCGCCTCGCACGACGCCCATGAGCGGCGCACGCGTTATGTCGTTGCCTTGACCGCCGCGATGATGGTGGTCGAAATCGTCGCTGGCCTGTGGACCGGATCGATGGCGCTTCTCGCCGATGGTATCCACATGGCGACCCATGCAGGTGCCTTGGGCGTCGCGGCCTTCGCCTACTGGTTTGCCAAGCGCCATGCGAACAACCCGCGTTTCACATTCGGTACCGGCAAGGTGGGCGACCTCGCCGGCTTCGCGAGCGCGCTTGTCCTCGCCATCTTCGCAATCGGGATCGCGGTTGAATCGGCTCAAAGGTTCGTCAGTCCGCTCACGATTGCCTATACCGAGGCTATCTGGATCGCCGTGCTCGGCCTCGTGGTGAACCTCGCGAGTGCCTGGCTGCTTGGTGCCGATCATCACCATGGGCATGATCACGACCATCATCATCACCACGACCATGCGCATGCCGATAACAATCTGCGCTCCGCCTATTTCCACGTGCTTGCCGATGCCCTGACCTCCGTCCTGGCTATCGTGGCCCTTCTCGCCGGCATGTACCTCGGCTGGGCATGGATGGACGCGGCAATGGGGCTGGTGGGTGCATTCGTGATCGGGCGCTGGTCATGGTCACTGCTGCGCGATACCGCTGCCGTGCTTGTCGACGCCGAAGCGGCCTCTGAACGGTACACAGAGGTGCGCGAGGCGCTCGAAGACCGGGACGCCGCGATCGGCGATCTGCACATCTGGCGGATCGGTCCCGGCAAGTATGCAGTCATCGCCTCGCTCATCGCCGATGATCCGCTCGCGCCCGACAATTATGCCAGCCGACTTTCAGAGCATGCAGAATATGTGCACGTCACGATCGAAGTTCATCGCTGCGAACATCCGCATCCCGAGCTTCGCGCGGCCTGATCGCGCCGTTCTAAAAGACCGAAACAGTATTCGAGGACTGTTATACTGTAACAAAAGACTTATACTTCATCGTGTTACGGAACTTGCAATCTTGATGCGGTTTGCTAGGAGCCGTTGGAATCCATGACTACAAGCTATCGTCGCCTTGTCCTGCACCCTTTCGTCGTCCTGCTCATGCTGGTCGCGATGGTGTTCGTGACGGCGGCGGATGCTGCTGCTTGCGGTGCCGAAGTGGCGCCCGGAAGCACGCCCGTTCTGGCTTCGCTCGATAGCGCGTCTGCGTCATCCGCAGCCGCCGATGAAGTGCCGGGCGATCCGGATGCGCCGGCCGAGCAACACGGCGTGTGTGGACACGGCCATTGCCATCACGGGGCGAGCTTTGCCGGCACCGTGCAGAAGAATTCGGTCCCTCACTTGGTCGTGGTTCCCGATGCGCCTCCCGCCGAAGCGCTCGCTTCCGAAATTGCCGACCGACTGAAGCGCCCCCCTCGCGCCTGACGACCGTCACCGCGCTGCATGCCGCAGCGCAGTTCGGATCGTCAGCAGAGGAATTTTCGAAAAATGTCAGCCATTCATTGGCGAGGGGTCCTCCTTGGAGGGCTGTTCCTCGCCGCTCAAGCCACGACCGTGGCGGCGCAGGAGCGTGAGCTTCTGACGCTCGAAGCTGCGCTCGCTCGTGCGGGCATCGTCGACAGCGCAGATGAGCCCCCAGAAAATCCGCGCCTGATCGGACCGCGGGCCGAAGCCGACGCGGCGCGGGCCCTGGTCGACCAGGCGCGGCTGCGGCCCAACCCCGAAATTGCTTTCGAAGCCGAAAACATTGCCGGAAGCGGCGCATTTTCGGGATTGCAGGCCACCGAGTACACTTTGTCCCTGAGCCAGCGGCTCGAATTGGGCGGCAAACGAGGAGCGCGCGTCCGCGCCGCCCAGGCGGAGGCGCGCGTCGCGACCCTTTCAGGAGCGCTCTCGGTTGCTCAGCTCGGGCGATCGGTGCGCGAGCGCTATGTGGAAGCCGTCGCTGCGGCAGCCCGATTGGAACTCGCGCGGGACATAGTCGAGCGCAACCGCGAGCTTGCCAGGATCGCAGGGGTACTGGTCGATGTCGGGCGGGAGCCTCCCTTGCGTTCGCTTCGTGCCGAAGCGGCACTTGCGGAGGCGCTCGCGGAGCTTGAAGCGGCCCTGGCTGCCGACAGTGCGGCGAGGAATGCGCTGGCCGCGCTTTGGGGCGAGGCAGCACCTGCTGCGGACGTGCCTTCGGTGTTCCCCGAGATCGAACCTCCGGCAACGCTGCTCGCCTCGCCTTCGGCCTTACGTCTCCAGATCGCCCGTGCCGAACGCGAGGCTGCAGATGCCGCGATCGCCCGGGAACGCTCTTTAGGCATTCCGGATCCGGCGATATCCGCCGGTGTCCGACGGTTCGAGGAAAGCAGAGACCAGGCGTTCCTCGTAGGCGTTTCGATCCCGTTTCCGTTCAGTAATCGCAACCAAGGAAACATCGCTGCTGCCGAGGCGCGGCTTCGCGCCGCGACGGCACGGGAGGCGATTGCCCGCACCGATTTCGAACTCGAAGTCACGCAGGCTCGCGGACAATTTCTGGCAGCCGAAGCGCGGGTCGAGACCCTCGCGGAGACCTCCTTGCCCCAAGCCGAGGAAGCCTTGCGCCTCGTTCGGATTGGCTACCGCAACGGCAGATTTCCGCTGATCGAAGTTCTGGCTGCGGCCGAAGCGCGCGACACCATCCGTGAAGCATTGATTCAAGCCCAGGAAGATCGTGGCCGCCTGGCGGCGACGCTGATCTGGCTCGGCGCACAATGAGGTATTTCCAAATGAACCGTAGACGTCTGGCCGTTTTTATCGGCGTGATCGTTTCAATCGCCGCTGCAGTGTTTATGCTGTGGCCAAGTGGCAGTGCCGACCAGCACATTGAGGAAACGAGCGAGGAGGCCGAGCTTCCCGAAGGGCTTGTCCTGCTTGGCGCCGAACAAATCGAAGCGTCCCAGATAGAGGTCGAAACCGTCGGTCAGGGATCGGCGGTCGAGCTGGTCTTTCCGGCCACCGTCGCGGCAAGCCCGACGGCAAGTGCCCGCATCGATGCCCGCGCAGCGGGCGTAGTCCGCAGTGTCGGCAAAACGCTGGGTGATTACGTGAGGCAGGGAGAGACGATTGCCCGCATCGAGAGCGCCGACGCCGCTGCTCTTGCGGCGCAACTCAGCGCAGCGGGCGCGCGGGTCAACGAATTGTCTGCTGCCTACGATCGAGAGCGCCGCCTTTTCGAAGCCAATGTCACCGCGCGGCAGGATCTCGAGGCCGCCCGAGCCAATCTGCAGGTTGCTCAATCGGAACTTGCGCGTGCCCAAGCGGCAGTCTCGGCGGCGGGTGTTAGCGGCGACGGGCGCTCCCTCGCGGTTACGAGCCCGCTCGCGGGCCGAGTGACCTCGGCGCCTATCGTTCTCGGGTCCTTCGTCGAGGCCGGAGAAGAACTCTACCAGGTCGTGAACCCGAGCGGCATGCAGGTCGAGGTTGCCCTCCCGTCGGCTGAAGCAAGCCGCATCCAGCCTGGCGACGAGGCCACGCTGGAAATCGCGGACAACCGGGAAGTGGGTGCGCGCGTGCGATCCGTCACTCCCTCGCTCGATCCCGAAAGCCGCAGCGCTACGGCGGTCCTGTCGCTGGCAAGGCCGATCCCCGGCCTGCAACCCGGTGCGTTCTTGCAGGCACGTATCCGCCCCTCGGGTGAGGTCGATACCGGCCGCATGTCGGTGCCGGAAAGTGCCGTCCAGACAATCGATGGCGCAGAGGTGGTCTTCGTTCGCACGCGCCGCGGGTTTCAAACCCGTCGAGTGGTCACCGGTGCGCGTTCGGGAGGACGGGTGGTCATCGAGTCCGGTCTCGAAGCAAATTGGCGGATAGCCACCGCCAACGCCTTCTTGCTGAAGGCTGAACTCGAGAAGGAGGAGGCCGAGCATGGACACTGATCACATGCAGGACGCGGATCGCCCCCACCGCCATGGCCTGATCGGCATGATCCTCGACGTCGCCGTGCGCTTTCGCTGGGCGATGGTCGTGCTGACCCTCGGTGTGGCAATCTTTGGCGTGGTGAATTTGCTCCGCCTGCCCATCGATGCTGTGCCCGATATCACCAACGTACAGGTGCAGATCAACACCGAGGCACCAGCCCTTTCGCCCTCGCAAGTCGAGACGCAGGTCACCTATCCTGTCGAAACCGGGCTTGCTGGCATCGAGGGTCTGGAAATGACACGCTCGATATCGCGCAACGGGTTCAGCCAGGTGACCGCGATTTTCGAGGAAGGGACCGACATCTATTTCGCGCGTCAGCAGGTCAACGAACGGCTGACGCCCATAAGCGCTTCGCTGCCCGAGGGTGCCGAACCGGTGATGGGACCCATCTCGACCGGCTTGGGCGAAGTGCTCATGTATACCATCGAGTACGAATATCCTGACGGCAAGGAAGCGCCGCGGGGCGGAGCGGTCGGATGGCAGTCCGACGGGAGCTTCGTGACCGAACGTGGCGACCGGCTCGACAGCGATGTTGCCAAGGCTGCCTATCTGCGAACCATTCAGGACTGGGTGGTTGCACCGCTCATGCGGTCGGTCGACGGTGTGGCAGGTGTCGACTCCATCGGCGGCTTCGAAAAGCAATATCTCGTCCAACCCGATCCCGCACGATTGACCGGTTACGGTTTGTCGTTCGACGAGGTGATCGACGCGCTGGAAGCGGCCAATCTCGCCGAAGGGGCCAATTTCGTCGAACGGGCCGGTGAAGCCCTCCTCGCCCGGGTCGATGCGCGCCTCGGCAGCGTCGAGGATATCGAGCAGGCGGTCGTTTCCACCCGCGAGGGAGTGCCTATTCGCGTAGGGGACATCGCCACGGTCAGCATCGGCGGTGACCTTCGAACTGGCGCGGCGTCGCTGAATGGCGATGAAGCGGTCGTGGGCACCGTGCTCATGCGCGCGGGCGAGAATAGCCGCACCGTTTCGGCCCAGGCGGCCGAACGGCTTGAGGAAGTCCGCAGCTCCCTGCCGGAAGGAATTGTCGCGGAGATCGTCTACAACCGGTCTTCCCTGGTCGATGCGACGATCGCGACCGTCGAGAAGAACCTTGTCGAGGGCGCGCTTCTGGTCATTGCGATCCTGTTCTTGCTGCTGGGCAACATCCGGGCAGCGATCATCGCGGCGCTGGTCATCCCCTTTTCCATGCTGATGGCATCGATCGGAATGAACCGGCTCGGCGTTTCGGGCAATCTCATGAGCCTGGGTGCGCTGGACTTCGGCCTGATCGTCGATGGTGCCGTCATCATCGTCGAGAACAGCGTCGCGAGGCTCGCGGCTCGACAGGAACACGAGAGCCGACTTCTTACACTTGGTGAGAGGTTGACGGAAACGCGGCTTGCCGCGCAGGAAATGATCAAGCCAACCGTGTACGGCCAGGCGATCATTCTTCTCGTCTTCGCACCGCTTCTCACCTTTACCGGCGTCGAAGGCAAAACCTTTTCACCCATGGCGATCACGGTCATGCTCGCGCTCGCCTCGGCGTTCGTGTTGTCGCTGACCTTCGTCCCGGCAATGATCGCCATCCTGCTCAACAAAAAGCTGACCGAAAAGGAGGTCAAGCCGATCCGGATCGCCAAGGAGCGATACGGACCGCTGGTCCGCAGGGCGATCACCCGCCCCTGGCCGGTCATCGGCGTCGGCGTCGGCATCTTCGCCTTTGCGGCCTTCGTGTTCAGCTTCCTCGGGAGCGAGTTCACACCGCAATTGGACGAGCGCGACATCGCCGTGCAATCGCTGCGTATTCCTTCGACATCGCTCGAACGTTCGCTCGCGATGCAAAGGCGGGTAGAGGACCGGCTCGAGCAATTTCCGCAAGTCGAGCTTGTCTTTTCGCGGACGGGCACGGCGGAAGTGGCCAGTGACCCGATGCCGCCGAACGCTTCCGATGCGTACGTGATCCTCAAACCCCGTGAGGAATGGCCCGATCCCGACCTCGCCAAGGACGAGTTGGTCGCGCAAATGGAGAGCGCCCTCAGCAGTCTCGTCGGCAACCTTTACGAGTTCAGCCAACCGATCGAATTGCGGTTCAACGAATTGATCGCAGGCGTTCGCGGAGATGTTGCCGTCAAGATCTACGGAGACGATCTCAGCGCCATGACCTCAGCGGCGAACGAGGTTGCGGGCGTGCTGCGCAATGTCGACGGCGCCGCGGACGTCAAGGTCCAGCAAGTGACCGGGTTCCCCACCCTCGATATTGCCTTCGATCGGCCAGCGATTGCCCGTTACGGGCTGAAGGTCGAAGACGTTGCGCAATCGGTGGCGATCGCACTGGGCGGTCGGCCTGCGGGCCTCGTTTTCGAAGGCGATCGCCGCTTCGATGTGGTTGTGCGGTTGTCGGACGCGACCCGCGACGATTTCGACCAGTTGGGTGCTTTGCCGGTGCTGCTCCCGAACGGGGCAACAATACCGCTACGCTCGGTTGCCGAGTTCCGTGTGGTGGATGGTCTCGCGGAGGTTCGCCGGGAACAGGGACGCAGACTGGTGATCGTCTCGTCCAACGTGCGAGAACGCGACCTCGGGTCTTTTGTAGAAGAGGCCCAGGAAAGGGTTGCGGCGCAGGTCGAACTGCCCGCTGCCGCGTTTATCGAGTGGGGCGGTCAATACCAGAACCTCCAGGCTGCTCAGGAAAGACTTCAGATAGTCATTCCTATCGCTTTCGCGGTCATTCTCTTGCTGCTTTACATGGCGGTTGGGGGCTGGGTGCCGGCGCTCGCCGTATTCAGCGCGATCCCGTTGGCCCTGGCAGGCGGGATTTTCTCCTTGGCTCTACGCGGGATGCCATTCTCGGTATCTGCGGCGGTAGGCTTTATCGCCCTGTCGGGTGTGGCGACCTTGAATGGCCTCGTGATGGTGACTGCGATCCGTCAGCGGCTCGACAGGGGCATGGCGCTCGATGACGCCATCGTCGATGGTGGATTGGCGCGCCTAAGGCCGGTTCTCATGACCGCGCTCGTTGCATCGCTCGGCTTCGTGCCGATGGCCATTGCGACCGGGACCGGCGCGGAAGTGCAACGTCCCTTGGCGACAGTCGTCATTGGAGGGTTGATCACCGCCACCGCGCTGACCCTTTTCGTCTTGCCCGCAATCTTGAAGCTGGTTTTCGGGACCAGAGAAGATGACCGGACCTGGCGACAGCGTTGGTGGGACAGGCTGCGGCGCAATGTGACAAGCGATGAGCAGCGCGAGCTGAAGGACATCACATGACCGATCGGGAAAGGAGAATACGGTGCTGGCACTGAAGGAAAAGAACGGACTGCTCTGGATACGTGCCGGAGGCAGGCAGGGGGATGAAGCTTATGACCGCTTTGTTCCCCAATTCGAACATATCGCAGAGCGCGAGGCCGGTACCGTCCCGATGGTGATCGAGCTCGCGCCTGACTTTTCGGGTTGGAACTTCGGAGGTCTCTGGCGCGATCTCAAGTTCGACATCCGGCATAAGGATTGTTTCGGCCGGATCGCCATAATCGGCGACAGCGAATGGGAAGAGTGGGGCACGAAATTGTCATCCTCACTCTTCCGCGCCGAAATGAAGTTTTTCCGGCCATCACAGCGTAGTCATGCGGAAAGCTGGGTACAAACCGAGGAGGACGCAGCATGAGTGGCGGAGATGAGGTCGATGTCGGGTCGCCTGAAAAGCGCAAGACCCTGTGGGTTGTCCTGTGGCTTAACGTGGCCATCGCGATCGGCTTTTTCGCGGTCGGGTATTTTGCCGATTCTAATGCGCTGTTGGCGAACGGCCTCGATAATTCATCCGATGCCATCGTTTATGCGCTCAGCCTGCTCGCGCTGACCCGCTCACGGACCTGGAAACGCGGGGCCGCACGTTTCTCCGGCATCATGCTGCTGATCTTCTCTGCTGGGGTTATCTTCGATGCTTACCGACGGTTTGTGGAAGGGTCCGATCCGGGCGGGATATTGATGATGGCGATGGCGATCATCGCGGGGATGGTCAATCTCTATTGCCTGCGCCTGCTGCAGAAGATGGAGAACAAGGACGTCAATATGCGGGCGGCGACCACCTTCAGCTTCAACGACTTTATCTCTAATGGCGGGATCATTATCGCCGGCATCATTGTGATGCTGACCGGAACCAACTGGCCCGACCTCGTTGTGGGCATCGCGGTAGCTTGCATCGCTCTCTATGGCGGCATCGAGATTCTGCGCGACGCTCACATGGATAGCCACGACGATGCGGGAACCAAACACGGCGAGAAGAGGAATTGACCCTATTCGATCTTCCTGCACAATGTGTCCGATGCGCTGGCTTCGGCCGGTGTGATCGTGGCTGGCGTGCTCATTCTGCGATACGAACTTTATATCGCCGATCTGACCATCACGGTGGTCATTGGTGACTTTGTGATCTGGCAGGGCGTTACTTTGTTGCCTCGCACGGTGCGTCTCTTGATGGGCGCGGTGCCGGACGAAAGCGAGTTCGATCGCATTGTGAGCGACCTGCGTGACGCAGAAGGCGTGGCCGACGTCCATCACGTCCAAGTCTGGAGCATCAGCGAGCATTATCGCGCGCTTGAGGCGCATGTCGTTCCTGCCGAATCTTCGTTGCAGGCTTTCGAGGATGTGAAGGCGTGGGCTCGCGGTATGCTCGAGACGCGGCACGCCATCACCCATGCAACGTTCGAAGCCTGCCTCGCTGCCAACTGTGATCCGGTTATGGTCCCGGGCCATCAGGTCGAAAAGAACCAATGCCAAGACCATGATCACGACCATTGACAAGCGCGGCGATCAGGTCGGCCGCTGCAAGCAAGCAGTTTGGTAGCGCACGGCATGAACCGCCCTGCAACTCGTAAAAGAGGACCGACGAATGAAAGCTTCCGATCTTATGGTCGCCGCGCTCGAGGCCGAGGGCGTCGAATATGTTTTCGCCGTTCCAGGCGAAGAGAACCTGGATCTCCTGGAATCGCTGCGAACTTCCGCCATCACGCTGGTTCTGGCCCGTCACGAACAGGGCGCTGGCTTCATGGCGGCGACCTATGGCCGCCTGACCGGCAAGGCAGGTGTGTGCCTGGCAACGCTCGGGCCTGGTGCCACGAACCTGACCACACCGGCGGCCTATGCCGCGCTCGGGGCCTTTCCGCTCGTCATTATTACTGGGCAGAAACCGATCAAGACATCGAAACAGGCTCAGTTCCAGATTGTCGACGTCGTTTCCCTGTTTACGCCGCTCTGCAAGGCTTCGACCCAGATCGTGAACGGCAATCGCATTCCCTCGCTCGTTCGCGAAGGTTTCCGTCTGGCGCAGGAAGAAAGGCCGGGCGCTGTACTGCTCGAGCTGCCGGAAGATATCGCTGAAGAGGAAACGATCGAACCGGTCATACCTCCGCATTACAGGCGTTATGCGGTCGCCGGAGATGCTGCGCTCGACGAAGCGGCCGAGCGCATCATCGCGGCTGAGCGGCCATTGCTCCTGATCGGTGCCGGAGCGAACCGCCGCCGCGCTTCGAAAGCGTTGCGCAAATTCGTGTCTGATACCGGCTTTCCATTCTTCGACACCCAGATGGGCAAGGGCGTGGTCGATGAAGATAGCGAGCTCTATCTGGGCACCGCGGCGCTATCGTCGGGCGATTATGTTCACTGCGCAATCGAAAAGGCCGATCTGATCGTCAATATCGGTCACGACGTGGTGGAGAAGCCGCCCTTCTTCATGGAGCCGGGCGGGCAGACCGTCATCCATATCAATTACAAGGCAGCCGAAGTCGATCAGGTCTACTTCCCGCAGCTCGAGGTCATCGGCGACATCGCCGGATCGGTCGAGCGGCTGGGAAACCGCCTGGATGGCAAGCTGCAGTGCGACCGCAGCTATTATACCGCCCTGCATCACGAGATTGCATCGCACATCTCCGAGACCAGCGACGACGAACGTTTTCCAATGGTCCCCCAGCGCGTGGTTGCCGACGTACGCAGCGTAATGGCGCGCGATGATATCGTTGCGCTCGACAACGGCATCTACAAGATCTGGTTCGCCAGAAACTACATCGCCCACGAGCCTGGCACCATCCTGCTCGACAATGCATTGGCGACGATGGGCGCAGGCCTTCCATCGGCCATGATGGCGGCGATGCTGTCGCCGGGGCGCAGAGTGCTCGCGGTATGCGGCGATGGCGGGTTCATGATGAACTCGCAGGAACTGGAAACGGCCGTCAGGCTGGGCCTGAACCTCGTCGTACTCGTCCTGAACGATGCGGCATACGGCATGATCCGCTGGAAGCAGGACCAGCTCGGCTTTCCGGACTACGGCCTGACCTTTTCCAATCCCGACTTCGTCACCTACGCACAAAGCTATGGAGCGACCGGTCACCGGGTCGAACGGAGCGCAGATCTTGTGGCGGTCCTGAACGACGCATTCGAGGCTGGCGGCGTGCATCTCGTCGATCTGCCCGTCGACTATTCCGAAAACAAGAAGGTGCTGATTGATGAACTCGGCGCAAAGGTGTGTGAGCTATGAAGACGATCGTTCACAATCCGTTCGACCGCGAGCCGGTTGCAGAAGTGCCGCTAATCGACTGGCCTCAAATCGATGAATGGCTGAATGAAGCGCAGTTGCTCCACCGCGACCGCCATGGCTGGCTTGCCGTGCACGAGCGTGTCGCCATCCTCCGGCGGGCTGCGGATATCATGCGCGAACGAGCCGAGGATCTGGCTCTCCAGATCGTCAGGGAGGGCGGCAAACCGCTGGTCGATGCGCGCGTGGAAGCCGGTCGCGCGATCAACAGCGTCGACTTATGCGTTCAGGCGCTCAGCGATGGCGGCGGTCACGAGATCCCCATGGACCTGACAGAAGCGGGTGCGGGAAGGACGGCATATACCTTCCGCGAGCCGATCGGTCCTGTCGTGGCGATCTCGGCATTCAATCACCCGCTCAACCTGATCGTCCATCAGGTTGGACCGGCGGTAGCAGCCGGGTGCCCCGTTCTCATCAAGCCTGCGCTGGAAACGCCTCTGTCATGCCAGAGCTTCGTGAGCATTCTCCATGAAGCCGGCCTGCCCGAGGCCTGGTGCCGGTTCGCACCTTGCGGCAACGATATTGCCGAAAGAATGGTAACCGATCCGCGCACGGAGTTCTTCTCATTCATCGGTTCTGCGAAGATCGGCTGGATGCTTCGCTCGAAGCTGGCGCCGGGAACCCGCATTGCTCTCGAGCACGGCGGCGCGGCGCCGGTAATCGTGGACAGCGGCGTGGAGCGCGCAGCAGTGATCGCCTCGTTGCTCAAAGGCGGGTTCTATCATTCGGGTCAGGTCTGCGTTTCCGTGCAGCGCGTGTACGTCCCTGCTGCAGAATTGAAAGACTTCGCTCATGACCTAAGGCGAGCTGCCGAAAAGCTGGTAGTGGGCGATCCCGCCGATGCTGAGACCCAATGCGGACCCCTGATCCGAACGGAGGAAGTTGACCGCGTCGAACGCTGGGTCGATGAAGCCATCGCAGCAGGAGGCACCCTGGTGTGCGGGGGAAGCCGTCTGAGTGACACTCTTTTCTCCCCGACCGTCATTGTCGATCCTCCGGATAGTGCCAAGGTATCCCAGGAAGAAATCTTCGGCCCCGTGATCTGCGTGTATGGCTATGACGATATCGACCTGGCTATCGAGCAGGCCAATGCCCTGCCTTACGCCTTTCAGGCCGCTGTATTCAGCGATCGGCTGTCAATCGCCAATCATTGCATACAGTCTCTGGCGGGATCGGCTGTGATGGTGAACGACCATACGGCATTCCGCGTCGACTGGATGCCTTTTGCAGGGCTGCGCCGCTCCGGGCTTGGCGTCGGCGGGATCCCCTACACTATGGCGGATATGAGCATTGAAAAAATGGCCGTCTGGAACTGGCCTGCGGCGGCATCATAGCCCGTTCGACAGACCCGGGATGGCGACACGGGCAGCTTCGCACTCGTCGGCCTTTCCCGAAGTTAAGTCTCTTATGGGCGGCCGACAAAAGCCGTGCATTGGCGAGCCTGACCGAACTGGCGCACGAGGCGCGGACATCAAGGCTCGGCGGTACCCGCAAGTGCATCGATGATGCGGCAATCGCCTACAGTGTCTTGCTCGCAGGCAGCGATCATACGCCCAAGTTCCGTCCGCAACGCCTCCAGGCTCGCGATCTTGCGCTCGACCTCGCCGAGATGGCTTCTGGCCAGAGCGTCGATGCCCGCGCAGGACCGGTCGGCATCATCGGAGAGATCGAGCAATTCCCTGATGCGTGCCATGGAGAAGCCGAGATCACGCGCGCGCCGTATGAAGTTAAGGCGCGCTTCCTCTGCTGGTCCATAATCGCGATAATTGGCCCGCGTGCGTGGAGGGGCAGCGAGGATACCCTCACGCTCGTAGAAGCGGATTGTTTCGGATTTGACGCCGGTTATCCGGGCAAGTTGACCAATTCTCATGACAAAGGCTCCTGCCGCTTGACCTTGTAGTTACTACAAGGTGCATAGGGCGGATCGACGCAAGGAGTCGAGTAAATGGGAAAGACCTGCTGCGGCCCCGATGAGGCCGGTGCAAACAACAACGATCCGACATGGCGGCGCATTCTGTGGATCGCACTGGGCCTTAATGCAATCATGTTCGGCGTGGAGATCGTGGCAGGCATTGCTGCGGATTCGCGCGCCTTGCAGGCCGACGCGCTCGACTTTCTCGGTGATGCGGCAAACTATGCTATCAGTCTCGGTGTAGCGGGGATGGCGCTCGTCTGGCGCGCGCGTGCGGCTCTCGTAAAGGCAGCGACCATGCTGGCTTTCGGCCTGTGGGTGCTCGGCTCGGCCATCTGGGGTTTCTTTGTCGGGGCGTCGCCCGACCCGGGAACGATGGGCGCCATCGGTTCTCTTGCTCTGGCGGTAAATCTCGCCGTCGCCGCGATGCTGTTCCGGTATCGCTCGGGCGACGCGAACATGCGCTCGGTGTGGATCTGTTCGCGCAACGACGCGATCGGTAATATCGCCGTGCTGGCGGCAGCGATTGGCGTTTTCGGCACCGGCCGTGCGTGGCCCGATCTGGTTGTGGCGAGCATCATGGCAGGACTGGCGGTGTGGGGAAGTGCCGAAGTCTCCAAACAGGCCCGTGGCGAACTGCGCTCTACCTAAACTCCAGAATATCCCCGCGATCGGGGGTTGGAGGAAATACATTTCCGTCTACACCCTGCTATTGCGAATTAATTGCAACAGATATAGAGACCCCTCATGCATCGCATCGTCTCCGCCACCGTCCATCCGGCACTGCGGCTCATTCTGCTGGCGCTTGCGCTGTGTCTGTCCGTCACCGCGAACGCGGAAGAACCCGACGTGCGAACCACCTGGCGTCTGCTCGATTATATCGCGGTCGACTACGCCTCCGCCGTTTCCGAGGGAAGTGTTGCCGACGAATTCGAATATCGCGAAATGGTGGAGTTTTCCGATGTCGTGGCGCGGCAGATCGCTGCATTGCCGGATACTAAAGACAATCAAGCACTCATCCGCCGATCGGACCAGCTGCGAGCTCTGATCGCCAATAAGGAACCCGCCGAGCGAGTTGGGCGCTTAGCGCGCGCGCTGGCAGCCTCGTTGCTGACAGCCTACCCGGTTCCGCTTGCCCCTTCGCAAGCGCCCGACCTTGACCGCGCCCGCACTCTCTTCGCGCAGAACTGCGCCTCGTGTCACGGCGCCGCCGGAAGTGCGCCACCTGCCGCAATGCAGGCACTTGATCCCCCGCCGATCGACTTCACCGATAGTGACCGGGCGCGGCAGCGCAGTGCGTTCGGGCTTTACCAGGTCATCACGCAAGGGCTGGAAGGAACGTCCATGGCCAGCTTCGCATCGCTGTCCGACGAGGATCGCTGGGCGCTTGCATTCCATGCCGGCAGCATTGCTTTTGAAGATGTGGCCAAGGGCGAGCGTATTTGGCGGGAAGATGATGGCATACGCCAGCTTGTCCCCGATCTCGAGACGCTCGCCGCGCTCACACCGGAAAGTCTGGCCGAGCAGATCGGCGAGGACCGTGCGCTCGCCGTCATGGCCTATCTTCGCGCCAATCCCGATGCGGTGGGACAGGCAAATGACGCAGGTTCGCTCGCCTTCGTTCGCGATACGCTCGATCGCAGCCTGTCAGCTTATCGGGCTGGCAACCGAGAGGAAGCGCGGCAGCTTGCCCTGTCTGCCTATCTCGACGGGTTTGAACCCCTGGAGGCTCTCCTGGCAACGCGCGATGGCGGTTTGATGCGGGAGGTAGAACAGGCGCTCGGGCAATTCCGGGCCGGAATAGAGTCCGGTGCGAATCCATCCGAACTACAGCAACTAAGGGCTCGCATCGATAGTCTGCTGGCCAGAGCCGAGGGAGCGTTGGCTCCTGAGGCGGCCAGCGAAATCTCGACCTTTCTCGGGGCGTTCACCATCCTGCTGCGCGAGGGGATCGAAGCACTTCTGGTTGTGATCGCCATGATTGCCTTTGTGAAAAAGTCGAACCGCTTCGAGGTACTGCCCTATGTCCATGGCGGGTGGATCGCTGCTCTTCTTGCAGGTGTCGCCACCTGGGTCCTGGCAACCTACTTTGTGAGCATCAGCGGTGCGAGCCGCGAGATGACCGAAGGGATCGGCGCGCTGCTTGCGGCTGTCATTCTCGTATCGGTCGGGATCTGGATGCATGGCAAATCCCAGGCCGAGGAATGGCGGCGCTATATCCAGGAAAAAATGGGCAAGGCGCTTTCGCGCGGATCGGCATGGTTTCTCTTTGGTCTTGCATTCGTGGTCGTCTACCGGGAAGCGTTCGAGACTATCCTGTTCTACGCTGCCCTGTGGAACCCGCAGAGCAGCGGCATCATACTGGCAGGTGCCTTGTCCGCAGTAGCGCTGCTGGCGCTCATTGCATGGGCCATGCTGCGCTACAGCCGCAAACTGCCGATCACCCAGTTCTTCCGCTACAGTGCTATCCTGATTGCGATCCTTGCGGTCATTCTCGCGGGCAAGGGCGTGGGCGCTTTCCAGGAGGCCGGAGTTCTTTCCGCCACTTTCATTGCCGGCTTGCCGCGCCTCGCCGAACTCGGCTTCTTCCCGACTGTCGAGACGATCGGCGCGCAATTGCTCACGCTGCTGGCCCTGATTGCCGGATTTCGGGTAAGTCGATCACCATCGGGACCGCAGCCGGCAGCTGTCGAGGGATAGGAGATCCCGGTTTGCGATCAGCGGGGTCCGGTGCCGAGACGGCGCGCGAGCCACAAGGTGGCCGTGGGAACCGCGACCCACATCACGATCGGTACCAGGCCGATTTTGGTCCCGGGCACAAGCGGCATGATTGCACTATAGGACCACCCCCAGTCGGCACCGACAGCCAGCACTTCGACCATGGCAGTAATGGCCAGGCCGATTCCCAGGAACACGACAAAACGCGAGATCGGCCAGTCTACGAGCCACGGCGTTTTACCACTGCCGACAGAGGCGCCGAGATAAGCGGCCACCATGATCCCGGCATCGCCGAACGAGGCCAGGCCGCAGCGACGTGCTGCCTCGGCAGGCGACAGACCTCCCGACTGGTAGAAAGGAAGCTGGAGCATCTCCCAGGCGAAAGCGATGAGAATTCCGAATATCGCGATCCAGAGGGCTGGATGAGCACCGCGCCATTCGCGCGATTCCTCAGAGATTTGGTCCTGATCCTGCATCGTCTGATTCGTCACTCCTGCGATCTCCGTCCCGTCCCCATCGCTCAGGTATCGAATTTGGGAAGAGCGAGGCCGCGCAGGCGCAGGGCGTTGCCGATCACCGATACCGAAGACAGGCTCATCGCTGCGGCCGCGATCATCGGGTTCAAAAGCAACCCGGTCCATGGATAGAGGACACCTGCTGCGACCGGTATGCCGAGCGCATTATACGCAAAGGCAAAGAACAGGTTCTGCCTGATGTTGCGCATAGTGGCCCGAGACAGGACGAGCGCCTGAACAACGCCGACGAGGTCGCCGCGCACCAATGTCACGCCCGCGCTTTCGATCGCGACATCGGTACCCGTTCCCATCGCGATGCCGACATGCGAAGCGGCAAGCGCGGGTGCGTCGTTTATGCCGTCGCCGGCCATAGCGACCCGGCGACCCTCGCTCTTCAACTGCTCGATCTTGCGATGTTTGTCCTCGGGCGAGACGTTCGCTTCGACTTCGTCGATACCGACCTGGCTTGCTACCGCACGCGCGGTGGCTTCGCTGTCGCCGGTAAGCATCACGATCTTGATGCCGCGCTCATGCAACGCGGCAATAGCGGTGCGGCTGGTTGCCTTGATCGGATCGGCGACCGCGATAAGGCCTGCCGGTGCCCCGTCCACGGCCACGAACATCACCGTCTGTCCGAGGCTTCGGCCCTCGTCCGCCGTTGACCGCCAGCCTTCTTCGAGCGCCCCTATACGCTCCATCATCTTTTCATTCCCGATCGCGACCAGGCGCTTGTCGACATTTGCCTGGATACCTTCGCCGGTCACGGATTCGATATCGGAAGCGTCGAGAATGGCAGCGCCCCTGTTTTGAGCCCCTTCCACGATCGCGTGGGCGAGCGGATGCTCGCTTCCTCTCTCAACGGCAGCGACAAGGCTCAGCAATTCCTGCTCGTCGAAATTTGGCTGCGGTTTTACGTCGACAAGATCAGGCTTGCCCCGGGTCAGCGTTCCGGTCTTGTCGACGACCAGCGTATCGATCTTTTCCAGCGTTTCGAGCGCTTCGGCGTTCTTGATCAGGATCCCGTGCTGCGCACTCTTGCCGGTACCGGTCATGATCGACATCGGCGTCGCCAGTCCGAGCGCGCAGGGACACGCGATGATCAGAACGGCGACCGCGTTGACGAGCGCGTAGGCAAGGGCCGGTGCCGGTCCCCAGATGGCCCAGACGACAAAACTCACGATAGCGACAAGGACGACGATGGGTACGAACCATCCGGTGACCTGGTCGGCGAGCCGCTGGATCGGTGCCCGGCTGCGCTGGGCCTCCGCGACCATCTGCACGATCTTCGAGAGCATGGTGTCCGCGCCGACCTGCGTCGCGCGCATGGTGAAGCTGCCGGTCTGGTTTACGGTGCCCCCGATCACGGGATCGCCCGCGCTTTTCTTGACGGGAATGGGTTCGCCACTGATCATGGATTCGTCGATGGCACTGCTTCCATCCTCGAGCGTGCCATCGACGGGGACCTTGTCGCCCGGACGCACGCGCAGCAGGTCCCCCGACGTCAATTCATCGAGCGGTACTTCGCGCTCGTCCCCGCGACCGAAGATCTTCATCGCGGTCGGGGGTGCGAGTTCGAGAAGCGCTCGCAAGGCGCTCGATGTCGATCCGCGCGCCTTGAGCTCGAGCACCTGCCCGAGCAGCACGAGGGTCGTGATAACCGCTGCGGCCTCGTAATAGACGCCGACCCGGCCCGCATGATCGCGGAATGCCTCGGGAAAGATGTCCGGGGCGAGGGTTGCCACAAGGCTGAACAGATAGGCGATGGCGACGCCGAAGCCGATCAGGGTGAACATGTTGAGGTTCATGGTCCGGACCGATTGCAGCGCGCGGGTGAAGAAGGGCCAGCCGCCCCAAAGCACCACCGGAGTTGCCAGCAGGAGCTGCAGCCACTGCGCGATAGCGGGTTCGATGACCTGATCGAACGGTCGCGACGGGATCATGTCGCCCATCGCATAGGCGAAGAGCGGCAGCGTGAAGAGCGCGCTCCACCAGAACCTTCGCCGCATGTCGACGAGTTCGGGATCGGGGCCCTCGTTCAGAGTGACCGTTTCGGGTTCGAGGGCCATCCCGCATATCGGGCAAGAGCCCGGCCCCGGCTGCCGGATCTCCGGATGCATCGGACAGGTGTATATGGTACCTTCCGGGACATCCTCGACAGCATCGAGGTGCGCCTTCGAAAGATACATCTCCGGATCCGCGCGGAACTTGTCGAGGCAGCGCGAGGAGCAGAAGTAATGGTCGCCACCCTCGTGTCGATCGACGAAGCGGGCGCCGTCCATCTTCACGCTCATTCCGCAAACGGGGTCGGTCGCCATACCCTCGATTGCATTGTGCCCATCGCTCATCTGTCGTTCTCCCCTAATTGGCCATCACCACGAACTGCCCCATCATGCCTGCGTCCTCGTGCTCGAGGATATGACAGTGATACATGTAGGGATTGTCGGGATCGGTATTCTCTTCGAACCGCAACAGCAGCCTGACCTGTTCACGTGGCTTGACGATAACGGTGTCCTTGAAGCCCGCCTCTTCCGCCTGCGGAGGCCGACCGTCCCGGTCGAGCAAGCGGAACTGCACGTTATGAATATGAAAGGGATGGGCCATCATCGATGCGTTGGCGATTTCCCATATTTCCCACTGACCCACCGGTACGCGCTGATTGATGACATCCATGTCCATGGTCTCGCCGTTGATCGCCATGCCCCGACCCATCATGCCCATATCGAGTACGAAACGGCGGCTGCGAACGGCGAGTGAGGGGTCTGGCGCAGCAAGCGCGGCCAGAGTGGGCGGGAGCATTACTGGAGTTGACGCGCCTGAGGGGCGCATATCGAGGATCGAAAACGTGCGCCCCTGCCTCTCGCGATCGGCCCGGTTTCCCATCATTCCGCCGCCCATCATACCCCCGCCTTGCCCGCCCATCATGCCCATGGCGTTAGCAGGGCTGCTGGCAATCAGCCGGAGCGGGCGCCCTTCGGAAAGATCGACGATCACTTGTGCGCGTTCGCCTGGGGCAAGGGTAAGACTGCGAACCTCGCTTGGCGCGGCAAGCAGGCCGCCATCGCTTGCGATGAGTTGCATCGGACGATCACCTTCGAGCGAGAAGGTGTAGAACCGCGCATTCGATCCATTGAGAAGCCGCAGGCGCAGCGGACCGGCGGCGGCCTCGAAAACGGCATTGGCCGTTCCGTTCACATAGATGCGCTCACCCATCACCCCCATCATCCGCGAGTGCATATCGAGCGGGTAAACAAGGCGGCCCGCGCCGTCGATCACGCGATCCTGCACGACGAGCGGTATGTCATCTACACCGTACCGGCTCGGCAGATCGAGGCGATCCTCTTCCTCGTCGCGCACGTAGATCGGGGCAGCAAGTCCGGCATAGACCTGTGGTCCGGCCCGGCGATGCAGATGCGAATGATACCAGTATAACGAAGCGCGCTGGCGTATTTCGAAGGACGGGCTCCAGCGCTCACCGGACCGTATGAGCTGGTGCGGCCCGCCATCCGCTGTGGCGGGAAGTTCGAAACCATGCCAGTGGACGGTCGCATCTTCGGCAAGCTTGTTGTCGATGTGAAAGCGAACCTGTTCGCCGCGGCGCATTTCGAGGGTCGGGCCGAGATAGGATGCGTCGATACCGATCGTCGGTGACGCCGTGCCGGGCACGAATTCTTTCTCGCCCGGTGTCAGGGACAGGCGAAAGACACGCTCGCCCCGTTCGATCGTTCCTGCCTGTAGCCGAGGTATGGCAAGAGGATTGCTTTCGCCTCCCTGATCGAGCGACATCCTGCTTTGCGTACCGCAACCCAGCAGCGGCAGCGCGGCGAAACCCGTCGCCGCGAGGCCGGCGCTCTTGATGAAGTCGCGGCGATCCTTAAAGTCGGGCCTGTCGATACCTGGCATATTCACCTGTTTTTGCGTGGGAGGCACCGGCGCAACCGAGCGCCTCCCACCCACCGTCCTATCGCGGCGTTACCGAGGTAACGACGCTGCCTTCGGTTCCAGTACGAAATTCAAAGGCTATTCCCTCACCGACACTGACCTGTTCGAGGATTTGCGCGTCGGCTTCGAAGGCCATGGTCATCGCGGGCCATCCGATACTTTCGACCGGACCATGCTCGATGGTCACCGTGCCCGCCTCGGAATCGATGGCTGTTACCGTTCCCTCCGCGCTGGCGCTCTGCTCGCCGCCGGTCTCTTCCGCCATCGGCATTTCGCCTGACATGGGCATGCTGTCCGAGTTCGCCATGTCGTCAGACATCATGGTCTCTGAGCTGTCGTCTGCAGCGTCGCAGGCTGCAAGCGCCAGCGGTGCCGCGAGCAGGATCATGTAGGTTGGGGTACGCATTCTTCTTCTCCTTGAGAATTGGCCGATTTTTCCGGACGGGGGCGCCGCAACAACAGATAAGCGGCGGGAAGCAGGAACATGGACAGGAGCGGCGCGGTAATCATGCCGCCGACCATCGGCGCGGCGATGCGGCTCATGACTTCCGAGCCCGCGCCGGTGCCGATCAGGATCGGAAAGAGACCGGCAAGGATGACTGCGACGGTCATCGCCTTGGGCCGCACGCGCAGGAGCGCGCCCTCCCGGATGGCCTCGTCCACTTCTTCGGCGCTCAGGTCAGCTTGTCGCCGTTCCAGTGCGGCTTTCAGGTAGATCAGCATCACGACGCCGAATTCGGCGGAGACGCCGGCGAGCGCGATGAAACCGACCGCAGTCGCCACCGACTGGTTGTAGCCCATCAGATAGAGCAACCAGTATCCGCCCGTCAGCGCAAAGGGCAGCGTGCCCATGATCAGCAAAGCTTCGTCCCAGCGTCGGAAAATGAGATAAAGCAACAGGAAGATGATCGCGAGCGTCGCGGGAACCACGATCTTTAGTCGCTCATAGGCGCGCGTCAGATATTCGAATTGGCCCGCATAGGACAGACTGACGCCGGCAGGCAGATCGACGCCCGCGGCGACGGCCTCCTGAAGATCGGCGACCACCGAAGTAAGATCGCGGCCCCGGACATCGACATAGATGTAGCTGGTCAGACGACCCTGCTCGCTCTTGAGCATCGGCGGACCGTCGCTGACGGCGATACGGGCGACAGTGCCGAGCGTAATCTGTTGGCCGGACGGCGTCAGAACCGGCAGGGCCCTGAGTTCATCGACGCTGTCCCTGATTTCGCGGGGATAGCGCACATTGATCGGATAGCGCGCCAGCCCCTCGACGGTCCGTGCGACATTGGCGCCGCCTATTGCACCAGAGACGATCTGCTGGATGTCGGCAATGTTGAGTCCGTATCGCGCGGCCGCCATCCGGTCGATATCGACATCGACATAGCGACCGCCCGACAGCCGCTCGGCCAGCGCGGAACTCACGCCAGGCACGGTCTTGGCGATACGCTCCACATCGAGTGCAACGCGTTCCAGTTGATCGAGATCGTCGCCTGACACCTTGACCCCGATCGGGCTCTTGATTCCGGTCGCGAGCATGTCGATCCGGTTGCGGATCGGCGGCACCCAGACATTGGCGAGGCCCGGCACCTGGACGACCCGGTCGAGTTCCTCGACCAGCAGATCGGGCGTCATTCCCTCGCGCCATTCTTCGCGGGGCTTGAAGCGGATCGTCGTTTCGAACATCGTCAGGGGAGCCGGATCCGTCGCCGTATCGGCGCGCCCCGCTTTACCGAACACCGTTTCCACTTCCGGGACCGACTTGATCAGGCGATCGGTGCGCTGCAGCAGCGCCGACGCCTCGCCGGGGGAAAGGCCGGGCAATGCACTCGGCATATAAAGCAAATCGCCTTCATCGAGCGGCGGGAGGAACTCGCCGCCAAGCCGGGTGAAGGGGATCGCGGTGGTCAGAAAGATCAGCGCCGCGATCGCCAGCGTTGCCTTGGGGCGCCGCATGACCCAGTCGAGCCCCGGACGATAGATTTTCGTCAGCCAGCGGTTTAGAAAATTGGAATCTTCCGAAGGGATCTTCCCACGGATCAGCCAACCCATCATCACCGGCACCAGCGTTACCGAAAGAATGGCCGCGGCAGCCATCGCATAGGTCTTGGTGAAAGCAAGCGGTGCAAATAACCGCCCTTCCTGCGCCTGCAGGGTAAAGACCGGTAGGAACGACAGCGTAATGATCAGCAGGCTGAAGAACAGCGCCGGTCCCACTTCCTTCGATGCATCGGCGATGATCCGCCAGCGTTCCTTCACCGCGAGCACGGTATCGGGATTCTCGTGTTCCCATCGCTCGAGATGCTTGTGCGCGTTCTCGATCATCACAACGGCGGCATCTACCATCGCACCGATCGCGATGGCTATTCCACCCAGCGACATGATGTTGGCATTGACGCCCTGGAAGCGCATCACGATGAAGGCTGCGAGCACGCCCAAAGGCAGGGTGATAATGGCGACGAGTGCCGAACGCGCGTGCCAGAGGAACAGTGCGCATACGAGCGCCACGACAATAAACTCTTCGATAAGCTTCGTGGTGAGGTTCTCGATCGACGCATCGATGAGCTGGGATCGGTCGTAGGTCGTGACGATCTCGACGCCTTCGGGAAGGCTTGCCTGCAACTCATCGAGTTTGAGTTCCACGGCCTGTATTGCGCTTCGCGCATCCGCCCCCTGGCGCAGGACGATGATGCCGCCGGCAACCTCGCCTTCGCCATTGAGCTCGGCGATGCCTCGGCGCAGTTCGGGGCCGACCTGGATCGTCGCTACGTCGCCCAGCGTGACCGGAACGCCGCCGCTCACCGCGCGCAGCGGGATCGCCCTGAAATCGTCGAGGTCGCCGAGATAGCCCGAGGCACGCACCATATATTCGGCTTCGCCCATCTCGACGATCGAGCCGCCCGCTTCCTGGTTGGCGGCCTGGATTGCGCTCACGATCTCGGCGTGAGTCACGCCGAGCGATGCCATCCGGTAAGGTTCCAGCACGACCTGGTATTGCTTGACCATTCCGCCGACGCTGGCGACCTCGGCAATGCCGGGAATCGTCTTGAGCTCGTAGCGCAGGAACCAGTCCTGCAGGCTGCGCAGTCCGGCAAGGTCGTGCCCGCCGGTCCGGTCGACGAGCGCATATTCGTAGATCCACCCCACACCGGTTGCATCGGGCCCAAGCGTGCTCGTGACGCCATCGGGCAGGCGGTTCTGCACCTGGTTGAGATATTCGAGCACGCGCGAGCGTGCCCAGTAGAGGTCGGTACCGTCCTCGAAGATGATATAGACATAGCTGTCACCGAACATCGAATAGCCACGGACGGTTTTCGCCCCCGGCACCGAGAGCATGGTCGTTGCCAGGGGATAGGTGACCTGTTCCTCGACGATCCGGGGGGCCTGACCCGGATAGTTTGACCGGACCACAACCTGCACATCGGACAGATCGGGCAACGCGTCGACCGGCGTCGTGCGCACCGCCCAGAAACCGGCCAGCGTTACCGCGACGGCGGCGAGAACGATAAACAGGCGGTTGGCGATCGAGGCATCGATTATCCGAGCAATCATTGTCCGGCCCTCGTGATAGACTCGATCCGGGGGCCGGCATCCTGCTGGGTGAAGGTGAAGCGCACCCTGTCTCCCGTCTCGAGCCCGCGCATTTGCGCCGCGCTCTTCGTGCGGAAGGTCATGGTCATCGCGGGCCAATCGAGCCGGGGCACAGGACCATGCCGCAGCGTCACCGAACCATTGGCGATCGACTGGATCGTGCCGGTGGCACCGAAGGTCGCTGGTGCGTCCTCGCCGCCGGTGGAAGCGTCATCTGCCTGATCTATCGGACGGACGTCCAGTCCGGTGAGGCTTGCTTCGGAATCGAGCAGGAACTGACCCGATGTCACGACCTGGTCGCCTGCCGACAGACCGGCCAGCACTTCGGTCCTTCCACCCGCTTCGCGGCCGATCCGGACCTCGGCGGGCATGAAACCGCCCTCGTCCTGCTTCACCATCACGATGGTTCGACGTCCGGTCCTGATAACCGCTTCGGACGGTACCAGCAGCGCGCGGCGTGTGTCCGGGGTCAGCGAGACCTGTGCGAACATGCCCGGCTTGAGGCGCCCGGATGCATTGGGCAGTTGCGCACGAACGGTGATCGTACGGCTTGCATCCTGCGCGCTCGGCAGGATAGCGATGATGGGCCCGGAGAAGCGTTCCTCGGGGAATGCGGTCAGCGTCGCGCTGACAGGTTGCCCGACGCGGACAGTCGCCGCCTGCCTTTCAGGCACCGCGGCTTCGAGCCAGATCGGTGAGAAACCGGTTATCTCGGCGAGCGTCTGTCCGGCCATGACTGTCATTCCCGGACGCACGCCGAGCGATGTGATGGCACCTCCAATCGGCGCGGTAACGGTGATCGTGGACTTCGGACGTCCATTGCGCCCTACCGATGAGATCAGGCCTGGAGGCATGCCCAAAAGGCGCATGCGTTCGCGCATGGCCTGCGCAAGTTCTTCATCACCGCTGTTCAGGACGGCCAGATACTCCTGCTGCGCTCCGCCCCATTCGGGAACCAGGATATCCGCGAGCGGCGCGCCCCGTCCAACGACATCGTCGGGCGCGCGGCCGTAGGTTCTTTGTACATAGCCTCCGGCACGTGGCTGGACGATCGCGACGTCGCGTTCATTGTAGGCCAGAACGCCTGTGACGGTTATTTCCGGCTCGAGGACGCCGTACTCGGCTTCAGTGGTGCGGATGCCGAAATTCTGCACCAGGCCGGGATCTATCCTGACGCCTGCAGTGGCCTCCTCGCCCGCGCACTTGGGCACCAGCTGCATATCCATGAAGGGCGACTTGCCCGGCTCGTCGAAGTGCTGCCCCGGCACCATCGGGTCGTACCAGTAAAGGACCTCCTCGCATTCGGTCGCACTGCCGCCCGCGTCGCTTGCACAACCCTGGCCTTCGCCGAGCTGCGAGAGACCATAGCCGGCGGCAAGACTGATGAGCGCGACCGTGCCTGCCATCATCCAGGATTTCTGGCGCGGCGACAGCCTGTCCCACGCGGCTCCCATTGCGGGTCTCATCGGCCATACTCCCCATAAGTCAGTCGCAGGTTCGCGGCGGCCTCGACGGACGCCTCTTCGCGTTGCAGAATTTCCACCCGCAGCATGGCGAGCGTTTTGATGGCGTCGATGATGTCGAGCAGATCCGCGCGGCCTGCGGCAAAGCTCGCGCGTTCGAGGTCCACGCGGCTTTCGGCAAGAGGGAGCAGTTCGTCCGTCGCGCGCTGCCATTGTCGATAAGCGCTGCGCCATGCGGCGAGATCGGTCTCGAACTGGGCTTCGAGTTCACGGAGCCGGTCTGCTCTGGCCGACTGCGCCGCCGCCGCCTCGGCGTCGGCGGCGGCTACACGCGGGTTTTGGCGCCGGTCGGCGAAAATCGGGAGCGTGATCGAACCCATCACCGAGACGACATCGCCAAAGTCGGGATCGCGCCTTCCATAGCTCACATTGACGCCGAAATCCGGACGCCTTTCCGATCGGGCAAGATCACTTCGCGCTTCCGCTTGACGAACCTGCGCAAGCGCCACGACAAGTTCCGGATTGCTTTGCAAACTTGCCCGCAAACCTTCGGGATCGAGATCGGGCGAAGGCGTGGTTCCGGTCGCGATAGCGTTCGTCAGAGCGGTATAGCGCGACAGCATGGCTTGCGCGGCCTCTCGGTCGGCTTCAATCTTGGTCCGCATATCTTCGACCTCGAGCACGGCACGGCGTATTTCGAGACTTTCGGCGGGTCTGGCCGAACCGGCGGCTACAGAACTGCGCGCGAGTGGCACGAGCCCCCCGATTTCAGCAAGCGCATCGTCGGCCACGGTCAGAGCCCGTTGGGCGTAAGCCAACGAGATCCATGCCTTTCCTGCGCTGACGCACACCCTGTAACGGGTTTGAATCAACTGTGCTGCGGCAAAGTCGATGTCGGCGTCCGCCATTCCAGACCGGGCCCTGCGCTTTGCGAGATTGGGAATCTCCTGTTCGATTCCGACTTGGATCTGCGTGGGAAGCTGGCGACCCAGATCAAACGCGGCCGGCCCGCTTACCGGCAGGTTCTGGATGCCCGCGCGAAGGCGCGGGTCAGGCAGTTCATCGGCAGCGTCGGCGATCTCGCGCCGGGCGTCCAGTCGCAGTCCGCTTGTTCGAACCTGCGGCTGGTCGCTAGCCGCTGCTCGCAAAGCTTCTTCATAGCCCACCGACTGGGCATTACTTGCCGGCGCAATGGCCAGCAGGACCGGAAGCGCGGTCCAGCATACTCGTTTCATGATTGTTCATTCCGCAAAAGGAGCGCGTCAGGCACGCGTTCCGGATCACCGGCCCGCGTCGAGCGCAGGCCGTTCATCCAGAGGCAGGAGCGCGCAGGCTTAAGCCTGCACGCGGGTCATGCCGGAAATTGCGGAGGTGGCGGTTCTGGCCCCAGCCTTGGGGCGGCGAGCGAATTGGAGATCAAACCGCTGAATTGAGCAGCCTGCGCCGGTAAGTCTTCGGAATGGGTCGCATCAGCGCCGGGAGCGAGCGGCGCAATGCACCCGAGCGCCACCAGACAATCCAGCCGAAGGTTCTTGCAAGGTGCGCTGCCGTCATCTTCCGTGGAAGTCGCGCCCGCCATCGTTTCCATCTCTGCGCAGGCCGGATCGCCTGCGTCGACGACCTGAGGAAGAGCAGAAGCATGCGCGGCCGACTGGACGAATAGCCCGCAGGCGATCAATAACAGTCCTAGGGTACGCAAGGCTCGCATCACACTCACCTAGAGCTTTGCCGCTTTTAAGACAAGGTCATGCAGCCTGCGGAGAGTCTCAAAATTATCGTGACCCCTCCCGATTGTCGCCGTACGTGTCTCGAACATGCCGCCTCCTCCTCAGTCGATTCCCAGTTCGGCTTTCAGCGCTGTCATGCTTTCGAAGCGGTCTTCTTCTGGGCGGGCTATTGCGGGCTTGGCGTTGACCCAGGTGTTCTCGCAGACGAATTCGAGCATCGCTGCCGCAAGATCCGCGTGCCGGCAGCGAAAGCAACCTTCGGCAAGGCGCTCGTCGGAAATGACGGCTTCACCGGTATAGGGTTCGTCCAGGAGCCAGCCCGGTCGCGCAGCCGTCCATTCCAGGCCTTTCGCGCGCTCCAGAAGATCTTCCATTGCGCGCATCTGTGCGAGAATTTTGTGCAAGGCTGGTCTTGCTGTGAGCTCGAACCATGCAGGAACGCTGGGCTGCGCCTCTACGAACGCTGCCGATATCACGACGATCCGGGAAATGCCGGTTGCCGACATCGCTTCCACCAGCCTGCGGGTTCCCTCCGTGTAAAGCGGAGGCGGATCGATCGCCGTCGATGGACTAAACCCTATACCGAGTGCGGAAATAACAGCACGGCAACCTTCGAGCTCGCTGCTGAAGTCGTCATTGAGTACATCGCATTGGAAGTACTCGACGTTATCGACCCGGTCCGATGGTTCGGGCAAGGTGTGCTCGAACGCTCGAACCGCGATGCCCTTGCGAACCGCATGGCGCAGTATTTCCGTACCGGTCTTTCCTCCGGCACCGAAGACCGCAATGGGTGCTGCATCGGTCACAGCCTCAGCTGCCACTGTCGTACCTCATTATGAATCTGGCCGCGCGTGCCGGGCCCGTCGTGATCATGGAGCGGGCGCCGACGCACGCTGGCGCCCGCTCGCTCGTGTTCACGCCTCGCTGTTGCCGCAGGTCGTGTACCCCCAGAACCCGAACTCGTCCTTCATCCGAGGTCCGGCGACGATGAGTTCCTGCATCTGCAGGCCCGCGTCTCCTTCGTCATCGAGAAGGCGCGTGCGGATACGAAGCTCACCATTCGCATACTCACCCGGGGCGCTTGCTGTGACAGGGATCAGCTTGCCGTTGATCTTGATCGCGCCGCCACCGCTGTTGTCGTAGACGAACGACGGAAACGCGACCTCAGTCAGGCGAAACTGACACGTGTTCTCGGCTCCCAGCGTGGCGAGGTCCGCGTCGCTCATGGTCTCGGGCAGCATGAGGCCCGGGCTGAGGTTGGCAAGAGCGCTCGCAGCACTCTCTATCGGCGCCGCAGTTGCCGGGGGATCGAGCTGTGCTTCGCGATCATTGCCGACCGCGGTATTGGTGTTGCAGGCCGCCAGAGGGAGGGCTGCAAGCGTCAGGATTGCGATCTTGTTCATTGCTGCATCTCCTCGGGCAGGCGTTCTTCGGTGCGCGGACCGTTTTCCTCGATGTCCTGGATGAGATATTTCATCTCGGCGATCTCGCGCCGCTGCGCGACGATGATGGCCTGCGCGAGTTCGCGAACCCGCGGATCCTTCAGGCTCGCCCTCTCGCTAGTCATGATCGCGATCGAGTGGTGCGGGATCATCGCGGCCATGTATTCGGTATCGTCCACCGTGGTCTGGCTGCGTACGAGCCATAGCGCGAGCGCGAAGACGACGGCTCCGACACCCAAGATGATGAAGTTCTTGGTCCGGTCCTTGTACATGCCCCACATGAAGAGAAGCATGACCACCATCATCATCGCGCCCATGACGAACATCATCCAGAAGCGCGTCTCGCTCCAGAAAACGTCGTCCATGTCGAAGCTGTTGGCATACATCAGGAAGAACATGATCACGGTCGAGGTCGATACCATTGCCATGAACCGCCAGTAGTTGCCGCCCCCTCCACCTTTTTCGTGTGCATCGTGCCTAGCTTCAGCCATATCAATTCTCCTTTTCGCTCATGGTTTGATAGACATATTGGGCGGTGCAACTGATCATCAGGAACCCGGTAAGGGCGGCGATGCCGGAAATGGCGCGCATGTGCCCGGCGGGCAGAATATCGCCGAGACCGACCGTCGAGATCGTGATCAGCGCGAAGTAGTAATAATCCATCCAGCTGTTGATGACGTCCTTCTCGAGCCCGCCAAGGCCCCAGACGGAAGCGAGATACATTCCGCCCGCGAATATGCCGGCGATGACCAGATGGCTGAGAAGAACGAGGCTGGAGCCTGCAAGCAGCCGGAAATGGCGTGGGTCCTTGCCTGGCGGAGAAACGGCTTTCGCCCCGCGCAGCATCAACATGTGGAAGTAGAGAGAGATCGCGAACAGCGCGAAACCGAGAAGCAGTGCCCAAATCATAGCGAGACCCAACCCAGGGCCTTGGCACCCATCCAAAGACCCATACCGATCATGAACAGGTTCTCGGTCAACGATACGAAGCCGAGCGGCACGTTGCTGCTTCCGCCGACGCAAGCGCATTTCAACTCGCGCTTGTCGATGTAGACCGCCTTGAACACGCTGACCGCGCCGACCGTCCCTATGAACAGCGATACCGGAACCGAGACGATCGGAAGCGCGTGCGCGACCATTAATATTCCAGCCAAACCCTCACCGAACGGATATAGAAATCCATATCGTACCCAGCGTCGCGCCAGCAGATCGTAGTTGAGGAACATGGTCGAGAAGCTGCGCACGTCCTGCAACTTCTGGATCGCGAGCAAGGCCATCGATAGGCTGACAAACCATTCGACCGCTTCCACCGTGAAAATCGTGTCGAAAACGTACCAGCTAATTGCCAGACCCAGGAGGAAAGCGACGCCGAAAATGGCAATGACGGGCTGGTAGCTGGTCTCGTCATCACCGGCTTGCGTTCTTTTCTTGCCGACATGCTCACGGACATCGTCGTAACCTCCGATGCGCTTCCCGCCGATGAAGGTTTGGGGGGTGGTTTCTACCCCATGCTGCTCTTTGAACGCATCGGTCTCCTCGCGCGTTTTCAAATGGTGGTCGTCCACCTCGAAACCTTCGCGTTTGAGCAAATCGACCGTTTTCAATCCATACGGACAAACGTGGTCCGGCATGACCATTCGGTAAACGGTGGCAGTAATAGTCGTCACGATATGCTCCGTCTTGAATTTCTTTTGATCCGCGAACTTGGCGCCTCGATCCTCGTCGGCTTTTGGTCGCTGCCTTTGCGCTCGTGTTCTACTAACGGGGTCACCGCCTCTCTTCCGCCGGTCTTTCTGAAGCGGAGTCCATCGCTTGCGAACGCCTGGACAAATAGAACCATTCGGCGATGAAAACGGCGGCAATGCCTGCGACCGCATAGGCGACGACCGCAGGGTCGGTTTTGAGCTTGGCGAAGGCAAAAGCTGTCAGGACTACGCTGTCCGCCACGAGTGCCGACCATAGCACCCAGGCACGCGCACCGATCTCTTCCCGCAAACCGCGCAGCACGCCCCAATGCACAAGCATGTCCATTACGAGATAGAAAAATGCTCCGAGCGAAGCGATCCGCGACAGATCGAACAGGACCGCGAGCGTGCCGGCAATCACTACGGTATAGACCAGCATGTGACTGCGGATCGGTCCGCTCATGCCGAAATGGCTATGCGGGATCATCTTCATCTCGGTCAGCATCGTCAGCATTCGCGAAACGGCGAAAACACTGGCGATGACACCCGAGGTCGTGGCTGCGATCGCGATTGCGACTGTGAAATAGAAGCCAAGCTCTCCGAGCGCGGGGCGCGCAGCTGCCGCAAGAGAGTAATCGCGCGCCTCGGCTATTTCTGAAGTGCTGAGGCTGGCGCCGACCGCCACCGCGACGAGAAGGTAGACGACCACGCATACTGCGATCGAAATGATAATGGTTCTGCCGACATTCCGATGCGGATCGATGATTTCGCCGCCGCTGTTGGTGATGGTGGTGAAACCCTTGAAAGCGAGGATCGAGAAAGCGACCGAAGCGAGCAACGCGTCGAGGCCCGAAAGCGCGACCGGCTCTGCGAAGGCACCGCCTGAAAATCCGGTGGCCCAGATCGCCGCAATTGCGAACAGGGCGATGCCGCCGATCTTGATTGCCGACATAATGAGCGAAAACCCGCTGACCGATTTGTTGCCAGCAGCATTCACGAAATAGGCGAAAACGATGAGGGCCAGTGCCGCGACGGAGACCAGAATGCCGCTGCTTTCGAGCCCAAAGGGCCGCAAGGCATAGGTCGCGAAGGTCCGAGCGACCAGGCTTTCGTTGATGACCATCGACAGCGCCATCAGGAGCGATGCCGATGCTGCAACGACGCCCGGTCCGTAAGCCTTCTGAAGGATCATCGCGATGCCGCCAGAGGAGGGCCAGCGGTTCGACATCTTGATGTAGCTGTAGGCGGCAAGCGAGGTAACCAGCGCGCCGACTATGAAAGAAAGCGGAAATAACGGTCCAGCCAGTTCGGCAATCTGGCCGGTCAGTGCGAAGATACCTGCGCCAATCATGACGCCGGTCCCCATCGCGACACCGCCCAGCAACGTTATCGAGCCCGCATTCTCGCTATGTTGATCGTCGCCATCTGTCTGCAAGTCTTTCCCCTGTCTATGTCATCCCGTCCGAGAAGCATCACGACAAGCAGTACGTTGGGCAGAGGTTCACCCCTTAAAAAGATCCAGCATTTCTGACCGAGCTTTTGACTATCGCATTTCTCCTATTTCGTGCGTGCTGCAATCATACAAATTGGAAGGGTCCGGGACTGTGGGGGCAGCCAGCCCGGACCCGGCGAGAAGTTCGACAGGCTTCTGTGTCGCTTCCCGCAATTAGTCCTCATCGCCTGCAACCTTTCATGCCGACGCATGGAGTGGCTTCACCCCCTTACGGAAAGGACGCGAAGACGCTCTGTCCGGTTGGGCCAAAGGCGATGACGTCGTAAGGCTGGATCCGGTTTCCGGCCTCCATGCCGGGCGATCCCAGAGGCATTCCCGGAACCGCGAGGCCGGCAACGCCGGCGGGCCGTTCGCGCAAAAGCTTGGCGACGGCTTCTGCAGGCACGTGACCTTCGATGATGTATCCATCGACCTCCATCGTATGGCATGACCATAACTCTTGGGGTACGCCCCGCGCGGTCTTGATCGCCGCCATGTCGTTGCTGTCGACCGATGCCACCTTCGTGTTCATCCCGTCTTCGACATGGCCTGCCCAGTTGAGACAGCACCCACATCCTGGATCCCGGAACATCGTATAGGTCGCTGCCTGAGCCACGTTCGAACAGGCTGCCAGCACGAGCAAGGCCGCGCCGCTAATCGATCGCCGGAGCAGCGAAGGCTTTTTCAAATTCATTGTGCAATTCCTTTCTTGTATCCGCGCCATAGCGAGATCGTCCCGGTTGCCGTCGGGAACCGTTGGAGCAGGCATGGCTCGGTGAAGATTTCGGCGAACAGTTTTTCGACTTCGCCGTCGGCGCTGGGCTGCGTGTCGCTTATGCCGTCAAGAGACTGGACGGTCGCCCGGAAGAGGCTCCGCATGAGTGGGCTATCCTGCTTCATATAATCGGAGATCAACACGGTTCCGCCTGGCACGAGCAAGCTTTCGATGGTTTCCAGGATTGTCTGCTTCTTGCGCAAGGGGACCTGGTGCAGGACGAGGCTGCTGACGATCTTGTTCGGCTGCCACCCTGCGGGTAGCTTGAGGCTTTCGAGAAAGCCATTGTGCCATTTCACGAGATCGGCTCCCGCGCCAAACTTGCGCCGCGCAAGCGCGAGCGCATCCGGGTCGGGTTCGACACCGATCAGACCCGCTTCCAAACAATCCGTCATCAAGGCCTTGAGAAGAGTGCCGGTTCCGCTGCCAACATCGATCACCCGGTCGCCGGGGACAAGGTGCAGCTCTTCGACAATCCTTTGGCGCCAGAGATGTTCGCGGGTGAACAGACCGATCGCCCGGTCGTAAAGCGGCGTCAGAAAGCTCTTGCCAAGAAGAGGCGTAAATTCGCCGTGATCTTCAGGTGCGGTGATATTGCTCACGAGTTGGTTTCCATTCATCCCGGGTTCGACCCGATTCTGACAGACCCGTCTCGATTACGTATGGTGGTGGACATTCCCTCAAAAAAAGAAGTTTAAGGGATTGTGCAGGCGAGCGCGTATAGGACACGTGCAACCCACAGGAGTTTTTCGGATGCGTGACAATCACTCTCTTGATGCGGTGCTCGGAACCCTTTCCGCCACCGGCACCAGCGAGGTCCCCGCCGACTTCATGGATGGCGTTTGGCAGCGCGCCGGACAGCTTGGCGAAATCGCCGACCGACGCCGCCGGACGGCTCTGTTCGTCGGTCTGTTCGTCGTCGGGCTTGGAGCTGGCGCCGGAACGAGCGGTTGGCCCGGCGGCTATGGCACGTCTTCCGCGTCATTTGGCGAGAGTCTTATCCTCGGCGAACAGCTGTCCCCATCGGCGCTCCTCCATGTGGAGCAATAGGGTTTGAAGACGACGCATATCGTTCTCGCGGTGCTTCTCGCAGCACTTGCAGGATGCCTCGGCGCGATTGCCGCGGACCGCTGGGCCAATCACGAGGCTGGCTCCGGCCTCCACGATTTCGTGCACGACGAACTCACCCTGACGGCCGACCAGGAGCAGCGTCTCGATGCGCTCGAGGCTCGTTTCGCTGTCGAAAGGGCACGGCTCGAAGGATCGGCGCGTGCAGCCAATGCCCGGCTCGCCCAGGCGATGGAAACCGAGCATGAGTACGGTCCCGAGGTCTCGGCCGCGATCGACGAGGTGCATGCACGCATGGGCGATCTGCAGAAAGCAACGGTGCGCCATGTCTTCGACATGCGCGAAATTCTCGAACCCGAGCAGCAACGCCAGTTCGACCGCAAGGTCTCCGACGCCTTGACCCGCGACCCTCGCGACTGAAGCGCCATGTCGGGGGCGGGCGACAATCCGGATGAGGCCCTTGTTTCGCAGGCGAGGGCTGGAAACAAGCGGGCTTTCAGCCAACTCGTCGAGCATGAAACTGGTCGGCTTCTCGCGCTCGGGACACGCATGCTTTCCTCTCCTTCTCAGGCCGAGGACGTTGTTCAGGACAGCCTCGCTTCGGTGTGGCTGACGCGCCATCGGCTTGATCCGGACAAGCCGATCGGACCCTATCTGACAACCGTCGTCCTCAACCGCTGCCGGGACCGTTTGCGCAGGCGCAAGGTCGCGGGCTTTTTCGGACTGTCGGGTGATGACGAACTTCATTCCATCGCCGACGATTTGCCGGGTCCTGAAGCGTTGGCCGTTTCCAGGGAAGAGCTCAATCTCGTTCAGGCCGAGATCGCGCGAATGCCTGTAAGGCTGCGCGAAGCGCTTGTGCTCGTGACCATCGAGGGGCGTAGCCAGGCCGAGGCGGCCGATCTTCTCGGAACGACCGAAAAGGCGATCGAAACCCGCGTATATCGCGCGCGCAACAGGCTGAAGGAGCGCTTCGAAAAACTTTGAGGGGTTGGCTGGGCGCGCGCGTAAGTAACGGTAAACGCCAAGTCAGGAGCCCTTTATGATCGCCGTCAATCGACGCAAGTTTCTCGGAGCCGGAGCAGGAGGAATGGGTCTGCTCGGCCTTGCCGGGGCGATGCCTGCCTGGGCACGGGGCGCGGACATCCTCGCAGGTAACGCCCGCAAGGGGCTGGACGAGATATCCGGCCCCAATATCGACCTCACCGTTGCCCGATCGGCCTTCGCGACCGGCAACAGGCGCGGCGGCGCGATCGCCGTCAATGGCACGATCCCCGGTCCGCTGTTGCGATTGCAGGAAGGCACGACCGTCCGGCTCAATGTCCATAACCAGCTCGAGGAAGATACCTCGATCCACTGGCACGGTCTGCTCGTGCCGTTTCAGCTCGATGGAGTGCCTGGCGTGAGCTTTCCCGGCGTCAAACCGGGAGAGACCTTCACCGCCGAATTCCCGGTTCGCCAGTCGGGTACCTACTGGTGGCACTCGCATAGCGGCCTGCAGGAACAGGCCGGGCATTACGGCGCGATCGTGGTCGACCCCGCCGGACCCGATCCGGTCCAGGCCGACCGCGAATATATCGTGGTGCTGAGCGAATTCAGCGAAATGTCGCCCCACACGATTTTCGACAAGCTCAAGAAGGGCGAAGGCTACTTCAACTACAACCAGAACACCTGGACCGACGATTACCCGCTTTCGGGCGAGGATCGCCGGATGTGGGCGAAAATGCGCATGATGCCGACGGACATCCTCGACGTGTCGAGCGCGGCTTATACCTATCTTCTGAACGGCCATGGCCCGCTCGACAATCTGGAATACCTCTTCCGCCCGGGCGAACGCGTGCGGCTGCGCTTCATCAATGCCGGCGCCATGACCTTCTTCAATATTCGCATTCCCGGCCTGCCGATGACCATCGTTCAGGCGGACGGGCAGAACGTCGAGCCGGTGGAGGTCGACGAGTTCCAGATCGGTGTGGCCGAGACATACGACGTCGTCGTGACGCCGGGCGCGCAACAAGCCTACACGCTGGTCGCGGAGTCGATGGACCGCTCGGGCATGGGTATTGCCACACTCGCGAGCGCACCCGGCGCTCGCGCCGCCATTCCGCCGCTGCGCGATCCGCCGCTTCTGACCATGGCCGACATGGGCATGAGCGGCATGGACCACGGCTCGTCTGGCGATGCCGGCATGTCGGGCATGGACCACGGAAGTGGCGGCGACATGGCGGGGATGGATCATGGTTCGTCCGGCCAATCCGAGATGGCAGGCATGGCCGGCATGTCGGGGATGCAGATGCGCGACACGTCGCTTCTGCCGCCCGATGTGAAGGTCGGGCCCGGTCTCGACATGGTCTCGAGGAACCCGGTCGACCGCATGGGCGATCCCGGCATCGGTCTCGCCGATGTGCCGCATCGTACGCTCGACTATCGCAAGCTGCGCGCTCTGACTCCACACCGCGAGGGCCGCACGCCGTCCCGGCGAATGGAAATTCATCTGACCGGCAATATGGAGCGCTACATGTGGTCGTTCGACGGCAAGAAGTTCTCCGCCGTCTCAGACGAGCCGATCCGTTTCGCCTATAACGAGCGCGTGCGCGTGAAGCTCGTCAACGACACGATGATGGCGCACCCCATTCACTTGCACGGTCATTTCTTCGAGCTGGTCAATGGCGCGCCGGCCGATCGTCAACCGCTCAAGCACACGGTAATCCTGCAGCCGGGTGGCAGCGCGCAGTTCGACCTGACGGCGGACGAGCCGGGCGACTGGGCCTTCCACTGTCACCTTCTCTACCACATGCATGCCGGGATGTTTCAGATCGTCACGGTCGCCAATCCCGACGGGAGCGAAGCATGAAAATTCGTATTGCCAGCCTGCTCGCATCGGTCGCAGCCGGCTCAGTTCTCGCCTCCCCCGCGGCGGCGCAGCATGCCGGTCATTCGCCGGCGGAGCCGCAGCAAAGCGCCGAGGCGCAGGCTGACGCGAAGACGAAGTGCGAGGAAGAAGCCGAGCGCCATCGCGCGATGGGGCATCCGGTTGCAGATGGAGCATGCGAACCGGCTGCCCAGCCTGAAGCCGCCATGGACCGCTCGCAGATGGATCACTCAACCATGGATCATGGTGCGATGACCGCTCAGGATGGCCATTCTGGCATGACAATGCCTGTGGACGCTGCCCGTCCACAGGCATCGCCCGAAAGTCATGAAGGAATGGATCACGGCTCGATGCCGCAGGGCAAGCCCGCCGAAGGCGCGATGGATCATTCGCAGATGAATCACGGCGAGATGGGTCAGGCGGAGGCCAGTTCGTCGATGGACCATGGGCAGATGGATCACAGCCAGATGAACCATGGGGAGACGCCTTCGCAGGACAGGCAGGGCATGGACCATTCGGCGATGCAGATGGGCTCGGACGATGATATCCCGCTGCTGCCGCCTCCTCCAGAAGCAGGGAGCGGCCCAGCGCGCGCGGCGGTCGCCATCTGGGGCGAGGAAGCCATGAACGAAGCGCGCCGCGAGCTTGTCCGCGAGACCGACGGAGGAATGCGCTTCTGGTTTCAGGGCGACCGGCTCGAGTACCGCGCCCGCGAGGGGAAGGATGGATATCTGTGGGACATCCAGGGATATTATGGCGGCGACATCGACAAATTCTGGTTCAAGTCCGAGGGTGAGGGCAGCTTCGGCGAACCCATAGAAGGCGCCGAGGTCCAGGCGCTCTGGAGCCGCGCCATTGCGCCCTTCTTCGATTTCCAGGCGGGTGTTCGCCAGGACCTGACCGGTCCGGAACGCACGCACGCGGTTATCGGTATCCAAGGGATCGCGCCTTACCAGTTCGAGGTCGATGCCGCGGCCTTCGTCTCCACCAAGGGCGATGTGACGGCGCGTTTTGAGGGCGAACTTGATCAGCGCATCACGCAGCGGCTGATCCTTCAACCGCGTGCCGAAATCGCACTTTCCGCTCAGGATATTCCCGAACTCGGCATTGGCGCTGGCCTCGACCGGATCGAGGCAGGTCTGCGTCTTCGCTACGAGTTCGCACGCGAATTCGCGCCCTATGTCGGCGTTTCCCAGGAATGGCGCATCGGCGACAGCGCGGATTTTGCGCGGGCCGCCGGAGAGGATCCGAGCGTCACCAATTATGTCGTCGGTGTGCGATTCTGGTTCTGAAATCTCAAAAAGGATAGAACTTCCATGACCAAGACCTTGACACGCATCGCGGCGACTGCGCTTGTTGCCACGCTGATACCGCTGCCAGCCTTCGCGCAGCAGATGGACCACTCTTCCCATGCGAACCATCAGATGCACGCGATGGACGCTTCGGCGGACGATGTCGCGGGCGCTGAAGAAACCCTCAAGGCCTATCGCACCGCTCTTGAAGCGCGCGACGCGCAGGCAATGCGCGCGCTCTTCGCCGAGGACTCGGCGATCTTCGAGAATGGCAAGGCCGAAGGAAGCTTTGCCAATTACATGGAGCACCATTTGGGCCCCGAGCTCGACGCGATTGTGAGCTTCACCTTTACCGACCCCACGCTGACCGTCACCCGGATGGGGCACATGGCCCATGCCTATGAGACGTATGGCTATCGCATCGAACTTAGCGATGGCCGGGTGATCGAGCGCGACGGCGTGGCGACATCGGTGCTTGCTCACGATGCGGACGGGTGGAGAATCGTCCAGTACCATTCCTCGTCGCGCGCGCCGCGCAACTGATTACGGCTTTCGAAGAGGTAGCACCGGTTGGCAACGCCGTCGCTGAAGCTGCGCCTGCATGTGCTCGGCAGCAAGATCCACAAATGGCTGGCGATTTTCGTCGGTGTCCAGGTTCTCTTGTGGATGGGAACCGGCGCCCTCATGTCGTTTCTCGACCTGGAAGAAGTTCGCTCCGAACATGTCGTTTCGCGTGAACAAGAGGCGCTGCCCGCCGATGCCCCGCTCCCGGCCTGGGTCGCAAACGACGGTACTCTTGCAGCGGTAACGACACGTTCGCTCGACGGCGATGCCGTGACCGAGGTCCGCAAGGTTGACGGTAGCGTGAGCCTCCACGATCCGGTGACTGGGCGTAAACTCTCCCCCATCTCGGCGGCAACGGCAAAATCCATCGCCTTGCGCGCATGGACCGGGCCGCGCACGACCATCGAGGCCGCACGGATCGTCGATGACCCCATCGGAACCGAGTTTCGCGGCCCTTTTCCGGCCTGGCAGGTCACCTATGCTGACGAGGCTTCGACGCGCATCTACATCGATGCCGCCAGCGGCACGCTCGGGGCGGCGCGCAGCGATACATGGCGCCTGTTCGATTTCATCTGGGGCCTCCACATCATGGACTGGACCGAGCGCGACCGCATCAACAGTTGGTGGCTGCTGCTGTTCGGCATTGGCGGCACGATCATAGCCCTGTCGGGTTTCGTCCTGCTGGCGAACCGGATGCCGAGGCTGCGCCGCCGCGCAAAGAAGAGCAAGCTCGCCTGAGCCCATGGGGCTTATTCGCGTGGGCGAACGCCTTACCCTCGTTCGCCAGGCCGAACGCGGCCAGGAGCCGAATGCGTTCGACGATCGCGATGATGCCGCCAGCAAGCGTGACCACCCGGGCGCACTTCAGTCGCGCTGAACTATCAAATTAATGCGAGGGGCACGCGGCTGCCGTGCGTATCAGGCACATAGGTCGCACTTTAACTGCAGGGTCGGGAGACATACGAGACATGAAAGCCCCCTCATTTCTGGCGCTGCTCGCCGCAAGCCTGCTCTTCGTCGGACCCGTTCAGGCTCATGGCGACGAAAAGCACGGCGAAGAGGCGAGCGCCGCGCCTGCTGCCACCAATGGCGATGTGCACGACCAGGCGGCCATGGCGCAGATGGGCGAGACTGCGGATGCTGGCGAGTCCTCCGGCGCGCACGATGAAGCGGGCGCAGCCCATGACGAGGCCGGTGGCCATGCGGATGAGAGCGAAACCGGCGTCATGGCCGTACTGAAAAAGCTGCATCCGGCAACGATCCACTTCCCGATCGCCTTGTTTTTCATGGCTGCGGCCACCGAATTGTTCGTGATGCGCCGGAAAGGAGCGGGCCTGGAAAGTGCGGTGGGCGTACTCGTCTACGGCGGAGCAATCGGCGCAGTCGTCGCAGTTCTGTTCGGATGGATTCACACCGGCCTTTGGTTCGGAGGCGATGCCGTCATGCAGGTCCATCGATGGAACGGGATGCTGATCGCGGTCCTCGGTGTGGCAATGGCATACCTCGCGAGCAGGCCGAGCCAGAGCCGCGCATGGTTGCGTACGGCTATCTTCTCGATGGCAGCACTTATTCTGGTGCAGGGCTTCCTTGGCGGCGAACTCGCGCATGGGCCAAACCATCTCGGAATTTCCTGGCTCTGAAGGAGTTGAACAGCATGCGTACTTCCAGGTCAAAAACAGCGATCGCATTTTTCGCGATTGCGCCGATGATGTCCGCTCTCGCCGCTTGCGACGAAGCGCAGGAGAGCACACCGACCTCAGAGGTGTCGCCGATGGGCGAAGCAGCGGTGATGCCCGGCATGGCACCCGAGGGTGGTCTTGCAGACCCGACAACCTCTACCTCCGAAAGTGAGTCAGTGGCTGCGCGGCAGGACGCTCTTTCGACAGGCGATGCTGCCGCGCCCGCGTCTCGGCGAGCCGCCTCTCCGGTACCACGTGCAACTGCCACATCCGCCGCGCCGGCACCGCGCGCGCAACCCGAGAGCGAGGCGACCCCGCCCGCCGATCCCCATGCCGGCCATGACATGTCCTCGATGGCCGATCACGACATGGAAGGCATGTAATCCGGCGCATGGCCCATCAGTCAGGATAGTCAGGAGAAATCGTCTGCAAGCAATCGTGACGAAAATCCGGACATCAGAAAAGGACGGCTCCGCCTCCCCCCGAAGCCCTGCGGGTCGCAGGTGCCCAAGGGGCCGTTCTGGAACCCCGCGTGAAGACCAACCCAACGCGCGGGGTTCCGTCTCTTCGTCCTCGTTGTCGTCGTGCCAGGCGCTTCCCGGCATGGCTTCGTGCTATACAAGCATTGCGCTGCCAAGCGCGTGGTGGGACATGGAAAGGAACTGCCAATGACCGAAAAAAGAACGGCCGGTGCGCTGTCGCGCTGGGAAGACGAAGGCGGTGCGCTCCCTTGCGGGCCGCAAGAAGCCCTCGCGGCCGATTGCGAGAAATGGGACATCCCTCCGCTCACGGATGCCGAAATAATCCAGCTACGCATAAGGGTGATCGCGCTCGAAAACATGGTGCTAGGATTATTGTCCACGGCAAGCGATCATCAGCTCACTGCGATCGAACAACTGGCCGAGTTCATCTCCCCACGCGCCGACGCGACGCAGCATCCGCTAACCTTGCACGCTGCCACACAAATGGAGAACTTTGTGGAGCGCGCTCGACGGTTTCGCGAGGAACCTTCAACGGATTGACTGACGCATGACCGGCCCTCGAACCCTAGCTCTCCTGCCTGCGGCTGGATCGTTGACCTGAAGAGACTGCGATGGACCTCGATACGCTCCTCGTCCGCTATTTCCGCACTGCCGATCTCGGAATGGTTGGCGCAGAGGCATTGGCATCGGGGATCGAGCGGTGCCAGGTCGATCTCGGTCTCGAGCAGGACCGGGGCAAGCGCTTTGCCTTGTGGGCCATGCTCTACCTGCTCGGGTCTGCCCCTGACCTCGACGTGGCCTTCGAGAATGAGGAAGACCGGGAAGCAGCCCGCAACTTCATGGATCTCCTGGCGGCATCGGAAGGCGATGTGGTAAGCTGATTGCAGCAGGGTCCTGGCACCTTCAGACCCGCACCCGATACCCATCCGGCTTTCTTCGCGAACAGTCCTGAACCAGGTCAGCTGAGGAGCCGCAACCCGTTCCTTTCCGGCCGTGTTGGCGGCTTCGCCGCCTGCCCGCACCCCCCGTCATGAACAGGTTTCCCTTCGGCCCTTCAGGCCTGCGGTGCAGTCCTCCCATGCCCTGCTTCTTCTGGATGTTCGCAAGCCGGAGATGGTCTCCGGTTTGAGGAACTGAAGGAATTTCATCATGACCAATATCGCAATCCTCACCGGCCGCATCGCCCGCGATCCCGACATCCGCGAGACCCAGGGCGGCACCAACGTCACCGGGATCACCGTCGTCACCGATCGCCCCGCACGCGACAAGGACGGCAAGACCTACAAGGACGATAACGGCTACACCGCCAAGGAAAGCGAGTTCCACCGGGTGACCTGCTTCAATGGCCTTGCCAAGACCGTCGGGCAGTACTGCTCAAAGGGCCAGCTGGTCAGTGTCCAGGGCCGCATCCACTACACCCAGTGGGAGGACAAGGATGGGGTCACGCGCTACGGCACCGAGATCCTCGCCGACAAGGTCGACTTTCTCTCCCGCGGCAACGGCTCGGGTGAAGAAGGCGACAACACCGACGCTCCCGAGATCGACTGACATCGATCCCGATCGTCCCCTTACGAAGAGGCTCTGCCGCAAGCGGCAGGGCCTCTTCTTCTGTGGTTACTGGGTTCCCGGCGCTGCATTCGAAGCACGGGTTGCACCGCGCCCCGTCAGTTTCTCGATCGCGGCATCCTCGCCGAGTTTCCCGAGTTCTTCGGCAACCTTCCTCAGGCCCTTCTTCGAGAAGCTTTCGAGGCCGCTTCCCAGGATGATTTCGCCGAGTTCCCTGGCTGCTTGCACTTCAAGTTCGCGTTGTTTGGCGTCGAGCGCCTCGCGGTCCGCTTCGAGCTTTTGCAGGGCTGCAATCGCGCTCCTGTTTCGGGGCATGTTACTTGTCCTTTTGTCCCCCTCAGATCCGCTCCCCAGTTGTTTCCATGCCCGCGTCACCGGGGTGTAGGAAAGGCAATTCGCATGCAGGAGATGTTTGATATTGGGCGGAGGTTGTGGGTTCTTGCTCACGGTTCTCCCAGCATGATGGCCTTGCGCCTCCCGCCTCAAGGATGGCGGGGCCCCACCATTTTGCCCGCCACCGGATTGCATCCGGCAGCGAACAAAATCGTTACCCCCACCGCCGCTATCGCGGTCGCCCATTCGGGCGATCCCTGACCCGGGATGCACAAGACCATCGCGAACGCCTCCTGTCGTCTCACGACAGAAATCAGGAGGATTATCATGGCTTATTCAATGCATTGCGCCCTTCCGTCCCGGAGCTATTTCGAGGCTCTGGAAACAGCCGAGAAGAGAGCGCTGCACAGCTTCTTCGATCAGCACGTTATCGAGGATGACGAACTCGGGTACTTTGCCCTCGACGAGGGTGACTACAACATATTGCCAGCGCATCTCGCAGCGCGGGTGGTCCACACGGTCCACGGCGGCATGCTCGACGAGTTCTGAGACTATCGACAGGGCCGGAACCGGGAACGGTTCCTGCCCTTTTTTCTTGTTCGCCGGGTAGTCCATCGAAGCGCAAGAAACCGGTTCGGTCGGTTACTCTGACGGCCGCCCACCGCAATGTGGCGGCGCCCGATAAATGGAGCGGGGCTGTGGACGCACTCTGTCCCGCGCATCTTGCGATGCGCTCCTGAGGGTGCGGCCTGATTTTCTCCTGGGCCCCGCACGCACTTGCGAACCGGCAACGGGTCGGGCGGCGGGAAGCTAGGGCATGCGACATGCCCCGCTTGCCTTGCTTCCCACGCGCCCTTGGCCGCTGCCTCTTTCGCAGGTGCTGTCTTTGGCTGGAGGCGTCGAATGCTCTCGATCTGCATCCGAAGAGGTGCCAGGCCTGGTTGCTCGCGCTCCAACATGGAGATCGGGAAAGGTCGTCCTTGATCAATCCCCCTTATTGCCTGGACCTCCTCGCGCACTTGGGAACAAAGGAGCACACCCTACCCCGCGATTTCGGGATTTATCTTTCTGTTATTGCTAAAGAATGTGGTTTTGGGCGAAATCAACCCGTCTGCGAGTAGAGCGGCTTTGCGCTGATCCGCTGACAACTCTCATGCATCTAAAACCCTGAAATATCGTCTGAATCTTTCGATTGACTGCGAGTTGTTCACGATTTATTCTCATCGGCACCTTCCGCAAGGTGAGCCAGGTTCCGTCGGCCCGACAAGGAACCTGTTTCATGACCCGACAAGATCGGCTTCAGACATTCGTATCTCTCTCCGTTGGTAACTGGGTTCGCCAGTGTGCCGCGGACCATGGCGTCAGTGTCAGCGTCTTTATCCGTGACCTTATTGTCGCAGCGTGGCAGCGCGATAACGAGGCGAAGGACCGCCCCGCAGGGCTCGATCCCGCGCGCCAGGCAATCTTCATTTCGGTGGCGCTCGATGCGCTTCTGGCCAGCCATTCTGACGCGAGTTTGCGCGACCGTACTCACGAGGCGTACCGGCGACGCCTCGAGCGTCTTGGCCTCCCCGTCAACGCAAACATGGGAGGCCAATCCCATGAAGCATAATCTCCTGAATTTCACCCGCGGGAGCCAGTTGCTCGGCCACTTTGGTTTCATGTTTGCAGCCGGCCTGAAGGGCCCCTTGATTGTCACCGGCCTGGTAGCGGTCGGCACCTGCTATTGGGAAGTGCGGTCGGCTCTGAGTGATCACCAGATCTACCTGGTCTGGATGCATATCTACGCCAGTCTCTATGCCTTCATGGAGTTCGATCCGGCCAAGCTGGTCAACCTTGAACTGCTTGACGGCGAAAGGGTCGGCCTCCCGTTCGGCATCGTTCGCGAGTTCCCGCCGATGCGCGAGGCGGTCGAAGCGTTTCGTACGGCAGTGAAGCAGGGATTGCTGGTCTCGGCGGTACTGCTGATCCCGGCCTTCGTGTTTTTCTGGTGGTTCGCCGAGCGCTTTGGCGGGCGGTCGAAGGAGCGCAAGCACGAGCGTGGTGCTATGCTTGTTTCGCTCGACGAACTCGAAGAAGAAATCGAGCGTCACAACAAGGCATTCCGGGCCGAGGAATTGGGACGCAAGTTCGGCTGGAAGTGGCGGCTTGCGAGCTCGTCGGCGCTCGCCGAAGCGGGCCACTACCAACCCGCACATCTCGCCGGCGTAAGCTGGCCGTGGCGGCTCGAGCAGAGCCACGCCATGCTCATCGGTACGACCGGAACCGGCAAGACCGTGGCGCTCACCGAACTAGTTGCCGAAGCGCGTGAACGCGGCCAGCGCGCGGTCATTTTCGACCTGACAGGGGCCTTTATCGAAGCCTTCTATGATCCCGCGCGCGACATCATTCTCAATCCTGTCGATGTGCGGTGTCCGCTGTGGAGCGTCTTCAACGACTGCACGACGGAAGCTGAGTTTCATGCCGCTGCCGAAGCGCTCGTGCCCCATGACGGGGGTGGTTCAGAACAGTTCTGGGTGCTCGCGGCGCGCATGCTGTTCGTCGAGATGTGTCTTCATCTTGCCCGTACCGGCACTGCAACCAACGAGGCCTTGGCACGGCGGCTGATGACCGCTGACCTGTCCGAAGTGCATAAGCTGATGCGCGGTACCATGGCCGATCCGCTGACCGCTCCGGAAGCGGCCCGCATGGCGGAATCGATCCGCGCTGTGTTCAATGCGAATGCGAAAGTGCTGAAGCTCTTGCCCTCATCCGGACCGCGCTTTTCGGTCCGCGACTGGGTCAAAGGCGACTGCCAGGCGGGCTCGATCCTGTTCCTCTCTGCCCGCTATGTCGACATGAGCATCTCCTCGCAGTTGCTCACGCTGTGGCTCGACACGGCGATGAATACGCTGATGACGCTCGAGCGCACACAGGACCTGCGGATGTGGTTCCTGATCGACGAGCTCGGCGCCCTTCACCGACTACCGGCGCTTGAAAAGGGGCTGCAAACGGCGCGCAATTTTGGCGGTGCGATCGTCACCGGGGTGCATGCGTTTGCCAAGCTCAAGGAAGTCTACGGCGAGAACATGGCCATGACATTGTCCTCGCTTGCGCGCACCAAGCTTATCCTGGCGACAGCCGATCGCGAAACGGCGACCTGGTGCTCCGATTTCATCGGCCACCGGCAGGTGCGGGACATGGAAGAAGGCTACAGCTACGGGTACAACAACGCGCGCGACGCAGTCAGCCTGACCCCCCGGCGGCAGATCGAGCCGTTGCTCCTGCCCGACCAGTTCATGAACCTTCCGCGGTTGTCGGCCTACATCAAGTTTCCCGACGGATTCCCCGCTGCGCCGGTATCGCTCATTCCGCGCACGCGTGGTCGTATTGCCGAGGGATTCATCGCCCGCGAGAAACCGCTCATAAAGCCTGGCCAGGGTCCTGCGGCAGTGACGATCCAAGCAAAACCGGGTTCAAAACCGAATGACGAACATCCCGCCTCGAATGACGACGGTGTCGGTAAGCCTGTCGATACAAAGCAGCTCAAACTCGATCTGGAGGGACAGCGCCGTGTCGTCGATCAACCGCAGGATCGGCAGGAGGCTGTGCCGCTTGAAAAGCTGAACGCAGGGCGCGATGCTGGTGATCTCGGTGCCGAAACCCGGTCCGATACTCATCTGGATGCAGGTCCAACGCTACCTCTCGCCGCCGTGCAAACCGGTGAGGATACACCAGCAATGGGCGCGGAACAGCATCTGTCCGAACCAGGAACCGCCGGCGATGACGCAGGTGGCAAGGATGGTTCGACGCCACGAGGCCGTTCGGCTGCCAACGGCCGCCAACCTCTCACGCCGGTCGAGAAAGACCTGCGTGAAGGCGCGGTCGCAGATCCTCCGGAGAAGGATTTCGGCGAGTTCGAGCCCGACATGTGAAAGGCAAATGGGGAGGGATTACCTGGCCGCGAGGGGAGCCGTGACGAGGATCAGACAGGATGCTTTCCGTCGCCAATGTGCGCTCCCCTTCGGCTGCAGCGAGCTATTTCGCGGCAGACAATTACTACACCGGCGCTGATGCCGATCGTTCCGGAACCTGGGTTGGGAAGGGAGCGGAGCGACTTGGTCTTGAGGGGCGCGTCGGCACCGAGCAGTTCGATGCCTTGCTGCGGGGAGAACTGCCCGGTGGTATCCAGGTCGGCAACGCGGGCCAGGCTCACAGGCCTGGAACCGACCTCACATTCTCACTCCCGAAAAGCTGGTCGCTGCTCGCGCTGGTGGGCGGTGACCAGCGGATTATCGATGCCTACCGCGAGGCCGTCATCGAGACCTTGCGCTGGGCAGAAAAGAACGCGGCGCAGACCCGGATGGGCAGTCAGGCTGGCTACGGGAAGGTCGCGACAGATAATCTGACGATTGGTCTTTTCCAGCACGACACCAATCGCAACCAGGAACCAAACCTGCATTTTCACGCGGTCGTGGCGAATGTCACGCAAGGCAGCGACGGGAAGTGGCGCGCGCTTCGCAACGACAAGCTTTGGTCTTTCAACACCCTCCTCAACTCGATGACCATGGCGCGCTTTCGTCTGGCCGTCGAGAAGATGGGTTACGAAGCAGGGCCGGTTGGAAAGCATGGCAACTTCGAAGCAGCGGGCATTGCCCGCGAGCAGGTCATGGCCTTTTCGACGCGGCGCGAAGAAGTCCTCGACGCGGTACGCCAGCTGGGTGAGAACACTCCGAAAACCCGCGACATTGCTGTGCTCAATACAAGGAAAAACAAGGCGCCCGTCAGGGACCGGGAAGGCCTTCTCGATGCATGGCGGCAGAAAGCCCAGGAAGTCGGAATTGACCTTGCCGGTTTGATCGATGCGTCGCAGATGCGCGCTGCAACAAAGGACATCCCCAGCTCGAAAGAAGGGAACCTCCTTCAGCGTGGAATTGCGAAGCTGAGAGAGTTCGCGCAGCGGATCAAGGGCGATCCGGCGGATCCACTGATCCCTGCCCATGTCCTCAAGCAAGATGCACCGACCATCGCGGCCGCGCAGGCCGTTGCTTCCGCGGTGCGCCATCTCTCGCAGCGCGAGGCAGCCTTTCCCCGTGAGGGATTGCTGAAGGCGGCGCTCGATTTTGGGCTGCCGACGACGGTGGACCACATCGAAACCCGTGTGAACGCATTGGTCAGAAGCGGCGCACTCGAATCCGGCAAAGGCGAGCACAAAGGCTGGCTGGCGAGCCTTGAGGCGCTTGACCTTGAAAGCACCATTATTGCGAATGTCGACCAGGGACGAGGTGCGGTGTTGCCCATCCTGGATCGACCGGACGCCGCAGAACGGGTTCAGGCAGTTGCCGCGATCAACCACGGAATTTCGCTCAACGAAGGGCAGGAGGATGCGGCGGGCCTTGTGCTCTCATCGCGTGACAGGATTGTAGCGATCCAGGGCATTGCCGGGGCGGGCAAGAGCAGCGTGATGAAGCCGGTCGCCCAACTAGTCCGCGAGGAAGGCAAGCAAGTGCTAGGGCTCGCCGTGCAGAACACGCTTGTCCAGATGCTCGAGCGCGACACCGGCATCCGTTCGATGACCATTGCCCGCTTTCTCGCGCAATGGGGCAGGCTTCTGCACGAGCCGGGAAATGCCACGTTGCTGAGTGAGGCTCGGAGCGCGCTCGGAGACCATGTCCTGGTGCTCGACGAGGCGTCGATGGTGTCGAACGAGGACAAGGCCAAGCTGGTACGGTTGGCAAACCTGGCCGAGGTCCACCGCCTTGTCCTCGTCGGCGACAAGCGACAGCTAGGCGCCGTCGATGCCGGAAAGCCCTTCGACCTCGTACAGCAGGCCGGGATCGAGCGCGCCAAGATGGATGTGAATTTGCGCGGCCGCGATCCCATCCTGCGGCGAGCCCAGGCCGCCGCGCAGGAGGGACGCATCGACGATGCGCTCCGGGCGCTTGCTCCTTCAACCATCGAGACTCGCGGGGACAGTGCGATTGTTGCTGCCGAGAAGTGGCTTTCGCTCAGCCCGGCGGATCGGGATCGGACGTCGATCTACGCGTCGGGACGGGCCTTACGGTCTGCGGTCAACGAGGCTGTCCAGCGCGGACTCAAGGCCAATGGCGAGCTCGGCCCACGATCGGGCAGCCTGACCGTTCATTCGCGAGTGAATGTGACACACGAGGAGCTGCGCTATCATCGCACATATCAGCCGGGCATGGTCCTCAACTTTCGCTCGCGCGACAGCACCCAGAAGCTCTCCAAGGGCGACTACACCGTCAAGACCATCGACCATGCGCGCAAGCAGCTCGTGCTTGAGGACAGGAAGGGGCGGGTTCGCAAGTTCAATCCCGCGCGATTGCGGCCAGGCGCAGCCGATAGCCGGCTGTCGCTCTTTGACCGCAAATCGCTGTCCATCATTGAGGGTGACAAGATTCGTTGGACCGACAATGACCACAAGCGCGGGCTGTTCAACGCCGACCAGGCGAGGATCTTGGCCATCGACACAAAGGGCGTCTTGGTGGAGACATCAGCGGGCAAGGAGCTCCGCCTGAGCCGCGGCGACTCCATGCTCAAACGCATGGACCTCGCCTATGCCCTCAATGCGCATATGGCGCAGGGACTGACCTCTGATCGCGGGATCGCGGTCATGGACAGCCGCGAGCGCAATCTCGCCAATCGGCAGACCTTCCTGGTCACGGTCACCCGGCTTCGCGACGGCCTTACGCTGATTGCAGATAATGCCCAGAAACTCGGCCGGGCCATCAAGTCAAACAGCGGCGAGAAAACATCCGCCCTCGAATTTACGCAGCGGCTTAAAGCGGCGGCTGCCAAGGGCCTTTCGAGGGACAACGAGAAGGAGATTGTACCTTCGGAGAAGGAGAAACCCGAACTCGTGAAGGAACGCGTAAAGCCCTTCGAGATCGGGATCTAGGTGGATTGGATAGAAGCCGACCGCTCCTACGCGTTCCGGAAGGTCTCGAGGAGCTGGTCGTTCGGTGTCAATTGATCCATCTGGACATTGAGGCAGGCTGTCCAAAACGTCTTGCCATTCGAAGGATCGGTCTGCCCGGCGTCCCAACGTTTCGCCACACGGTCGAGGTCTTGGAGCGAGATCCCGCCCATCAAGTATGCCACTTTGAAGCGCCTAGGATCTGTCGCGCCGAGCGACTTTTCGCGGAGCAACGAAATGAAGTAATAATAGTCGGGGCGCTGGTGTGGATGGTTGTATAGCGGGACCGAGTTGTCGAAGTGGGGTTGCGGGCGAACCGTCCGATCTTTCGTCTTCACGTCCAGCGCGAGCGAATTCCCGATAACGTAATCACGGCGGGTAGAAATCGTGTCGTTCCTGAAAGTGAGCTGGTGGTGAGCGAGGTATCTCTCGAAGACAATCTCGCCGATGCAGCCGACGAGATTTGCCTGTTCTTGCCTATGCGAATTCTCGAAGATGGGGAGGCTGTCGGCACGTTCCATGGCCTCATCGATCAGCTCAACGGTGAGCTTCATCCGCCGATAGCCTACAGCCATGATGATACCTTCAAGAAGTGGTGAAAAAGGGCGCTCACTTACACTGAAACGGCTTAAAGCTTCGTGTTCTCAAGGTTCTGCTGTCTATCGATACGGGTCCCGGGAGTCGAGAAATGGTCTCCCGTGGAGCTGCTGGCTGATTGGGCGTTGGAATCTTTAAGTGAAACGCATACCCGTGAGAGGCATCTATTCTGGGCCGTCTCAAGCGAGGTTTTGCGCGTAGCTCCATGGCAGACAACTTCAACTACATATCATTCGGTAACCCCGATTACGTCGTAGGTGTTGATGAGATCGGCATGAGCCGTGGCCGCATGTTCGAGTATACTCCTACCGAGCTGGCCAAGGGCTTGGAGGACCTCGGGCCGCCTTCCCTCGAATTCCTCGGCAAGCTGCCGACCTTCCTCTGTAGCGAGATTGACCGGTCGACGGATAATCCCACGATGGTTGTCCGGTACGGGCGCGTTTCGAACCTCGAGGCCGGCAAGAGGGAAATGACGGCCAACTTCGAACCGATCATCGAGTTCGGCGAGGTCGCGTTCGAGAGCGTTGACCAGGCAACAGAGATGTTTGGTGCCGACGGGTTCCAGCTCTACCGCACGCACTGGGCCGTGCGCGAAGGCACATACGGTCCGATTCTCGCAGGGCTGGCCGAACGGAAGCCAGCATTTGCCGATGCGGTCGCCGAATTGCTCGGTGGAGTGGCCGATGCTCCCGGTGCAGAGCCTCCCGAGAGGCACAAGAACATCATAGATGAGGTCGATAGCGTCGAAGCGTTTCTTGAAGTTCTGCAGGCGCATCCGCCCAAGGATGGAGAACAGACGTTCTACAGGGGCCACGAGGATGTCACGTTCGAACTAACGCCTTCGCTGCTTCGAAAGTGGCCGAATGGCAGTTGGAAGTTCATGCCGAACGAGGATCGCCTCTGCAAGGAACTGCTCATCGCCCACTACGACGAGTTCGATGGCGACCAGTACTGCTTTGACCAGCTGGTCAGGATGCAGCACTACGGGTTACCGACGCGGCTTCTCGACATCTCGGGCAACCCGTTGGTGGCGCTGTTTTTCGCCTGCTATTGCAAGCCCGAACTGATGGAAGAGGAAGGGGAGGTCATCATCTTCCGCGTGCCGGAAGAGCAGGTCAAATACTACGATTCCGACACGGTTAGTTGCATATCCAACCTATCCAAGCTGAGCTATGAGCAGAAGAACGATATCGATCTATCCTTGGAGCTCGAAGCGTTCAACGGCGAGCCGGTCACGGGCAAGCTCCTGCATCACATCAAATCGGAAAAAGGCTTCTTCGAAGCCAGGATCGTGCCCGATGATCTTGGTTCGATTGTCTGCGTGAAGGCAAAGCAAACGAATACCCGTATCAAGTCGCAGTCGGGTGCATTCTTGCTGTTTGGCCACGAGGCGATCTTGCCCGAATCTGGCCAGGACGGGCTCGAGGTTTCGCGCATCAACGTCAAGGACAAGCAGCGGATCCTCGGTCAACTCGACGCCCTCAACATCAACGCCACGACGGTCTATCCCAGCATCCAGGAGACCGCGCAGCACGTGAAGGCACGCTACAGCTTGCCAGACAGCTAGATCGCGCGGCCGAACCAAATGACGCGGCCGACCACCTGGATGCCCGACCGGTCGACGTCATCCCAGCTCGGGTAGGCCGGGTTATCGCTGCTGATCGTGATCTTGCGTCCACCGGGCTTGAGGGTGACACGCTTTACAACGAGAGCATCGTCGGCCCGCAGGACGTAGATCCCGTCACGCAGGCGGGAACCGTGGTCGGACGCATCGACCATGACCTCGTCGCCGTCGCTGAGCGTTGGCTCCATGGAGTCGCCCAAGACATGGATGATCGAGAGGCTGGGGCTCTTGGCCGGGGTAAGTCGCTTGAGCCACCGCTCGTCGAAGCCGAAGCGAGTATGCGCCGTTTCGCTCTCGGCAATCGCCCCGAAACCGGCCGATGCATCGACATCGAGCACCGGGATCTCGACCAAGCCGTCGCGGACCGGCAACGGTGGGCCACCCAGGACCTGCTCGTCGACACCGAAGAAGCTCGCCAGCGTTCGCCGGTCGTTATCGTCGAGCCGACGCGGAGACCCGCGCTTTATAAACTGCTGGATATACGACGAGTTGCGCCCGATCAGGCGGGAAATCGAGGAGTAACCGAGCCGCCTTTGCTGGATCAGCCTGTCGAGTTCTTCCCGTACTTGTTCCATCGCTTGCATCCTTCCGGTCGATGCCGGGGTGAAGGAAATTTCCTAGACTCAATGGAGTCTTCCTACTAAGAACAAAACAAGAACACAAGGGCAAAGCGAGTCGAGGACGACATGAAACTGCTGGATAGGATCGAGTGCCACCTGCGGGAATCGCGGATGTCCGCGACGCGCTTCGGGAGGCGGGCAGTCGGCGACCCCCGGTTCGTTCTTGACCTTCGGCTCGGAAGGCGACCGAGGCGCCGCACGATCGAGAAAGTTGAAACCTACTTGGCGTCATATGCGAAGCCGACCGTGCCTCGCGAAGATCCTAGACAGCCTTGAAGGCACACCTGCTGGAAACGAGACACGATTGGCAGTCGGGGTTCCGCGCGCGACAGGTCAACGCGGCATGGTCGAGTACTGACCAATTGACCGTTTTCGGATCACCTCGCCTCACGAGCCACTTGCAAGCTTGCTGAAGCCAAGGATCGTGCCGGATGTCGGCAAGTTTGCGCGGACGCACGAAGCGTTCCACCACGCGTGCCATGTTCACGTCGATGAGCGGAAACCTCTCTCCATGCTGGAACATCAAGATCGCGTGGGCAACGTACTGGCCAACGGCAGGTACCTGCAGGAGCTCCTCGTAGCGGTTAGGAAACATGCCGTCGTGCTCGGCAGCATACGCCGCGAGTGCACGCAACGAGGCGGCCCTGCGTTTCCATAGGCCGAGCGGCCTGAGAAACTCCTCGAGCACTTCGACGGGGGCTTCCGCGAGGTCCTGCCAACCCGGGAATCGGGTGAAAAACCGGTTGTAGAAGCTTGCGACCGTCTCGGCCCGGGTCCGCTGGAGCAAGACTTCCACGCAAACGAGCTGGTAGAGTGGTGTACCCGGCTCGCGCCATGGGAAGGATCGGCCACCACCCTGCCGGTACCAGTCCGCGAGATCGGCCGCGAGGAGCGTCAGCTTACGCTTTTCGCCGGTCCCGAGGGCCGTGTCAGGCGAGGACATGGACATTGGATGGCGGGAACAGTGCCGGGAAGTCTTTCTGCTTGATCTTGAAGAGGTAGCCGTGGTCCCTGACCAGTTGCCTCTCGCCTCTCTGGCTCATGAGGTAATCGACCGAGATCACGCCGCTTTCCAAGAGCGCTTGGAAATTACGCACGTTCGGCGCTCGGGTGTGTTCGACCTGCATGTAGTGGAAATGCTCGTCTGCGCCTTTGCCGCGGCAGCGCGCACCGACCCAGAATGTTTGGGGATGCTTCTCGCGCAGCCTGCCTCTCAAGACCTCGAGGGGCCAAGTGACTACATGCGCGCGCCGTTCCTCCTCGGCTCGGACGTGGTCCTGCTTCAGCCAGTCCTTTTCGGCGTCGACGCTCAGCATGAACCCGAGGGAGTTTGGAGCTTTGGCGTTGATCTCGCAATTCAAGCGAAGCTTGCCGTTGCGATGGTACCCAAAGGTGCTGAGGAGGTTCCACGCCGAGCCGACAGGGCTGACCGACCAATCGGGCGACTGCGAAAATAGCGTGGACCTTGTGGGAGCCCGCTTGATCCGCTTCGCCTTGAGCTCGATCCCCTTGAAGTCAGGCGTCTTCTCGGCATTGGCCGCGATGCCGAGCAAGGTTTCCAGCGTCATGCCGACGCCGGTGTCGCCCGGACGCAGCGTGCGAACGAACCCCTGCGCGGCAATCTCCCTTAGCGCATCGAGCAATTCGCCGACGACAGGGTCCTCGCCTCGCCGGTACTTTGCCGCGATATGCCCAAGGGGGCTGCCGGCATTGTCGAGCGAGGCCAAGACCTCGGTCCGGCTCGCGTTGACCACGTAGAGGTCGCCTTCGTGCTCGAAGACGGCAAGCAAGTTGTAGGGATCGGCATAGCGCCCGAGCAGGGCGAACCAGATGCGAGGGTCACCGGACTTCGTCTGGGGACGATACAGAGACACCGAAGATTCCACGAGGCGATCAGGCTCGACGAAGTAGGCCCTGCGGACCACCTTGTTCTCCGGGCCTTGCGCCTGGTCGTCGAAATCGTGGATGCCGGTCGACAGGAGGTAATCCCGCACGTTGGCGGTCGCGTCCATGATCGACTTCTTCAACCCCGTTTCGGTGGGGACCAAGAGTGCTACGTCGATCTCGTGGCGCGTGAACGCGGCGAGGACATCGCCGACGTCCGTGTCACTCTTCTCAAGCACGGGTTCCCACGGCCTCGTCCAGAACCTTGCGGAAATGCTTGCCGACGGCCTCGGCGAGGCCAACGGGAACGGCATTGCCGATCTGCGTGTACTTGGGAACCTCGCGGTCGAAGTTGCCTTCGAGCGGGTTCCCGGCCCGGCGGATACCACCCGTCGTCCGCTTGCCCGAGAACTCGTACCAATCGGGGAACATCTGGAGCCTTGCCCATTCCCTCACGGTGAGGATGCGCGGCTGGCTAAAATGGACGTAATCGTCAGGAAGCGAGGTCGCGGTCATGTTCGGTTCGGCATTGCCCCAACGCGGCTTCAAGACGCGCTGCGAAAACTTCTTGGTTTGCGCGTGGGCGGGAATCTCGCCGCCATTCGCCAGCATGTAGTCGAACTTCTCGACGATCTCGCGCTTGTGCTTGCTGTACTCCTGCTCCGTCAGCTTGCCTGCCCGAGAGGCGGCCCAGGCCGGTGTGGTGCGAAAACCCTCCTGCAACTCGTTCATCGGCTTGCGCGGGTAGGCTGTGGTCTCGAACGAGCCGGATGGGAAGTCGCCGCTTCGCAGGATCTTCGTGATCTTTGGATCGATGAGGTCGCCAAGCAGGTCTACGAGATCGGGAAACGCTCCCGGGTTCGGCGGCGGCAAGAACCCGCATGCGACAGCGTCTTCCGCGTCGGCGCCCTTGTCGAGGAAGCTACAGGCCTCGAGAACGTCCTTGCGTATTCCGACGAGAAGCACGCGCGGCCGGTTCTGCGGAACGCCGTAATCCTTGGCGTATACCAGCGACCACCGGACCTCGTAGCCCGGAATCTTGCGAAATTCTTCCAAGACATCCGGGAAGATTTTCCTTGAACCCTCGCGCGTCCAGCGGGAGGTCAAGAGCCCGCGCACATTCTCGAACAGGAACATGCGCGGACGAAGCCGGTCAATGATCTTGGTCATCCTCGCGTAAAGTCGGTTGGAAGGCAGGGCTTCCTTGTCGACCGCGTAAGAACGCCTTATCCCGATGCCCGAGTACCCTTGGCAAGGAGGGCCGCCGGCGACGAGGTCGAGGTTGCTGAGCTTGCCGAGGCTAGCTTGCTCGAAGCGCAAGTCGACCTCGCTCATCGATCCAAGATCGCTGACCAGCTTCTCGAGCCGCTTGCCCTTGAGCTCGTGCGCGTCGTGGCAGCGAAGCTCGGCATTGTCAGAGAAACGCATGCTGCCGAGCTCGTGCCCGCGATTGCGCAGGTAGGTTGCCATCGCGTCCTTATCGAGCTCGTTGACGAAGACCGTCGTGAAGCCGGCGTTCTCGAGCCCGGTGCCGAGCCCGCCGCACCCGGCGAACAAGTCGACCGCGGAATAGATCGAACGAGTCGCCGTTGGCTCTTCGGCGGAAGTCAGTGGGACCGCGGTCGTCCCGTCCTTGTCGAGGGTCTTGGTGTCAAGAGTCATGCCGCGTTTGCTAGCACGGGGCCTGGCGGCGGTCCAGGTGTTTCTCCCCGTTTTCGACTTTTCATTTCGTCCACGCATTAACATGTTGTTCGAACTGGACACTTAGCCTGTCCCTCGGCATTTTGCGGCGAGCCAGAGGGGCATTTGAGTGTACGGGGAAGTAAACGAGGTCCTGAACGAAGTAATCTTCTCGGGACGCTTCGAATCTCGCCCCGTCTTCATGGTTCTCGATCCCGTCGCGCTGTCTTCCGCGGCGAAGCGGCTTGGCCAAAACGAGGAGGAGGTCGAGGCCTTCATCTGCAAGGAAGTAGGCAAGAGCCTTTCACGGACGGGTAACCCTTACGCACGCCACGAAACCCAGCTCAAGTTCTGGTGCAAGGAAGGGATGGCGACCAAGCCGCCGTTCACGGCCTTGCTCTTCTGCTTGTCGCATGCGGCGGAACTCATGGCGTCGGACGGCAAGCACACGCAGGGCAACTACTACGTTCGGCTGAGCGAGCTAACCGGCTTGCCCAAGGACCAGCTCAGCTTGCGTGGAATCGACACCGAAAAGTTCTGGCATTGGCTAGCACGCTGGTTGGTGAGCACGGATTACCGCTATGGTCGTCCCACGGCTCGCCCGGTAAACCAGTTCAAGTACATCAGCATCGCGATTTCACAGGCGATCATCCGCGCGGGTGACCGGGCCTGTTTCCACGACATGTTCGAGCGCTACGGTTTCGCCGGCGGCTACACCGTGACCGAAGCCGAGATTGGCCGGTACATCGATACGTGGATCCGGTCATCCGCGGCCAATAGGCGACTGCGCCAAGCCTGGGCGGACCCCAAGTTGCGCCCTAGGATCTGCGAGATTGTCATCGCGGAACTGGAGGATTGGTCGGAGGCGTCGAGCGCTTCGAACGTTGGTGATCGCGAGCAACTTGCCGCGCTTGCCCTTGCCCTCTCCTTGGTGCCCGGTTTCCCCGATCGCGTCGCGGCGCTTTCCCTTGGTCTGCACGGCGAACAAGGTGACGTGCAGTTGTTGTTTGATCGACAGGGGCACCAGCTTACCCTTGATAACGACGTTTTCGGGTCCTTCGCGACCTTGTCGCCTCCAGCCTCGGTTCCGCTTTCCGAGATCTTGCTCAAGGGAGCCGAGTACGTCGCGCCAAGCCAGAACCGCACGTTTCGTTGGCGATACAAGGCCGTCATCCCGTTCGTGCGGGCCGAGACCGGGCCTTTCTGGATAGAGACGAACAAGACTGCCCTCGGTTCGCCCCACGTGATACTCGTTCGCAATAGACAACGGACCCGGTCTGCGGTCGAGGACTTGCTCACTGAGTTGGCCGCGCCGGGATTCACGGTGGCAACGTCGGCCGACTTGCCGGGGCTTCCGGCGGGCTGGGTGCTGTACGAGAACGTGCGCTTGATGCGCATGCCAGCCGTTTTGCCAGACAACGATTTGCGTTCGCTTGTTCCCGTTTCGCGGGCGGCTGGACTTCAATCGTTTGGAGGCATGCGTCTTTCGCGCAGTGTTTGGCACAGGCAAGCTCCCCCGGTCTTGCACTTCGAGGGAAGCAAGGGGCCAACGCGCATCGAGCTTTTCGAGGGTATCGATACCGATGGGCCCGTCTTGGCAAAGGCCGAGGCCGACGGCGAGGCTTGCGAGCTCGGGGTTTCGGGCCATGTACCCGAAAGCGGGGACATGGTGGCTCTCGCGAACGAGGCAGGGAAAGAAACGGGTTACCTCGGCTTCCTCTGCCGCACAGCGCGGCGTCCTAGGCCTCTCGAGATCGATAGTCTTCTGGGCTTACAGTATGTCTCGCCAATCTCTGCAAAGCCGAGGACCGACATCGCTGAAGGAGACCGCGCAGAAAATTGGGCGAACGCGGCGGGCACACTTTCCTTGATGATGCCGCAAGGCTTCGAGACCTTGGGCGCAGGCGGCGAAGCGGAACGGGGCTTTGCAATTCCGCTCCCGACTAGCCTTGACCCCGTGAAGTACGGGAAGTCGGTGGATACGAAGGACATCCTCGCGATGTCGTGCGGCGAACGCGGAAGCCATTACTGGATCTGCGAAACAGTCCCGCAAGGTGGCAAGCAAGACATGCCGCTCAACATGGAATGTAGGGATTGTCGCCTCTCCGTCTTGACAGAGAACAGGGGCAAATCGCCCAAGCAAGTTCAAGAGAAGAAGCGCCAGCCGGTACCCTCTGCGTCGCGCTCCCCCGAACCGGTCGAGCAGGTCGACCACGATTTATTGCTCGATGCCTTGTCCTTCTTGGGCGAGGGTAGCTGGGCTGCGTTCGAGGCGCTCCTATCGACCAACGTCTCGGAACCCTGGCAGGCCCATGCCATCGCCCGGTCCTTCGAGGCTCTCGGTCATATCGACCTAGTGCGTAAACCCGGGGCCGGCAGGATCACGCGATGGTCTATCGCCGCTCCAACGCTTTACCTGTCCGGAGACGGACGGGCGCACCTGCGCGGTTTTCGCAACGTCACCATGACGAACGCAGTTCGCGAATTGCTCGTCAGCCGCGGTGCACGAGACGTATCGGAAGCGTTGAACGGTCACCCCTTGAACATCGCTTTCGACGGGGTCGAACCGGATCTTGCTGCGCTGCTCGCGCAATCAATCAAGGATCCCCACGGAAGATCGATCGCGTTGGTCCTCGATCCGCCGCGCGCAATTGCTCGCCGGATGGCAATCCTTGGATCGACAAGGAGCATGCTCGTCCCTTTGTCCGTGGCCGATGACGTTGCATCCGAACGCTACGATTTGGACCATGGCCGCTGGAGCCATTGCCACGACGTGTTGGAGCCGGGCGCTTACCGCCTCGCATGGCGAGGCCAAGCCTACGCCTATCGCGACGGGAGGGGAAATCTCTTCCAAGGCCCCCACGAGATAGTCAAAGTGCTCGCCGCGCGTGATGCCGGGATCAATTTGCACGCCTACTCGCAAGCAAACGAGGAGTTCGTCTCGCGCCTTGGTGCAGATCCGGCCGGGCTCTTGGCAAGGGCGTTGTGCGCATGTTCCCGGCGGCTGCCGACCCAAGAAGGGGGCGTGCTCAAGTATTCCCAGGTGCCGATCGATGTCGCCGCGGCCGTCCTGGACGTCCTGTATTCCACCGAGGTTCCCGATGAGAGTAGCTAATCCCCCGCATGTCCTTGCCTACGTGCGCGATGCGTACAAGCGATACTACGATAGCGCGTTCTGGATGCGCGATCCGGGCATTATGCGCGAACGAGACGAAATCCTCGCGCTACCAGGTGTCATGGCGCAGGAAGCGCTGCTGGAAGCGGTGCCCGTCTATCCCTCGGTCAAGGCCATCGAAGACGCTTGCCGAGAAGCCGGGCTTTCGGATTTCACTGCTAGGCATCTCGGGCCGGTGGTTTTCGGCAACGAGTCGATCAAGCTCCGCGACCACCAGGCAAGATCGCTCGTGATGGCCCACAAGGGAACCACCGAGGGGCACCGGAACGTCATCGTGACCTCGGGCACGGGCTCGGGCAAAACCGAGAGCTTCCTGCTACCACTGCTCGCGGGTTTGCTAGAGGAACGACGGCAAGGAGCGGGCAACGGCGCTTTGCACCGCTGGTGGGAGAAAGGCCTCGAGGGAAAGCAGCCAACGTGGAAACCTATGCGCGACGGCTTGTCAGGCGGGCCGCATGCCGCGGTCCGTGCGCTCGTGCTTTACCCGACCAACGCGCTGGTCGAGGACCAGGTCTCGCGGTTGCGGCAAGCAGCAATCCGCGCGCGCGAGATTCACGAACTGCCCTTGTTTTACTTCGGCCGTTACACGGGCGCGACGCCGGGAGGCACTTTCTTCCCGCAAGGGTCACTTAACGCGAACGGTAAGAACAAAGTCAACGAGGTTGCCGCCGAGATCAAGAAGATCGCCCGCGAGGCACGGAGCCTGCGCAAGGTCCTGGCTGACGGGGGGAAGAGCGGAAACGATCTCGTCGAGGCAGTATCCCAGTTCCAAGACCCGGAATGCGGCGAGCTGCTGACTCGCTGGGACATGATCGCGACACCGCCCGACATCCTGATCACGAACACGAGCATGCTCAACATCATGCTCATGAGGGACGTCGAGGACCCCATCTTCGACCAGACCAAGGCATGGTTGGAGGCAGACTCGTCTAACGTGTTCTCCCTGGTCGTGGACGAACTCCACGGTTATCGCGGAACGCAGGGGACCGAGGTGGCGCTCGTGGTCAGGAACTTGCTTGACCGTCTTGGCTTGGAGCCGGGCTCACCACAGCTACGATGCATCGGGACGAGTGCCTCGCTCGACGGCGATACCGGCGAAGCTTACCTCGAGGAGTTCTTCGGCGTTCCCCGCCAGACTTTCACTATCTTGAAAGGCACTCCCTCAACCTACGAAGCCAAGTTGCCGTTGTCTGGCGAAGTGCTCACCAAGCTCGAGACAACTACCCGGCAAGGCGAAGCCACTGTCGAGGGCCTGCAGGCGGCCTTGGAAGGTATCTCGCCGCGAGAAACCTTGGCCGCCGCGTGCAACGTCGCGGGCAAGGATGTGTCAGGACATGTCAGGCCAACAAGGCTCAATCGCTTGAAAGAGGTCTTGCTCGGGAACGCGGCTTCGGACGCGGCTTTTGAAGGCTTCCTCGCCGCGGCAAAGGCCGAGCAAGGCGACGAGGCGACGAAATGGGAAAGCCCGCTGCCAACCTTTCGCTCGCACATGTTCTTGCGGCAGGTGCAAGGGATTTGGGCTTGCAGCAATCCAGGCTGTGACCAAGTCCACGAGGACTACCGCACGCCGGGTCGCAAAATCGGGAAGCTCTTCCAGGCGCCTGCCATGAAATGCGCTTGCGGTGGCCAAGTTCTCGAGCTCCTCTACTGCTACGACTGCGGAGAAGCCTACCTCGGCGGGTTCAAGGTCAAGGAACCGGAAGGGTTCGCAACGGGACCGGACGCGGCGTTCCTGGAGTCGACAAAGCCAGGCATGGCAATGGCCCCCCCGGGGATGGTCTACGAGCGCCCGCACGAGGAATTCCGTTGGTATTGGCCAGGGGGACAGCTTCCGCGCGAAAACCGGAGCTGGACTCACCAAGGCCCCGGAAAGAAGGGCCAGAAGCAATTCTCGTTCGCGCTTGGCCATCTCGATCCGTTGGCCGGCTTCCTGCGTCCTGCCGTTCCCGGCGGTGACGATGCAACGGGAGTGATCTTCTCCCCAGCGCAGGGAGTCAACGTGGCCGGCCTCCCCGAATGCTGTCCAAGGTGCGGAAGCGAGCAAAAATGGCGCAACGCCAAGGAGATCGAGAAATTCTACCGCGCGTCCGTTAACACTCCGATCCGCGGGCTCAGGACGGGTCTCAACGCGACCACCCAGCTGGTTGCGGACAGGTCCGCTATCGCGACGAGCGACACGGTGAAAGCGGAGCAAATGATCGCATTTACCGACAGCCGCGACGACGCGGCAGACCTTGCTGCTGGCCTCGAGGTGCACCATTTCCGCGACCTCGTCCGCCAGCTTCTTTTCAAGGCGTTGCAGCCCCGGGAATCGATTACATCCGAACTGCTCGGGGAGCTCGTTGCCAAGGCAAGGTCGGGCACGGACCTATCCGAAAGCGAGGCCGCCATCGTCGAGAAGGCGAAGAAGTTACCCGGCAATCCTTGGCAAGCAGCAAGGCTCGTTTCCGGTGGGATGGCCGAGGAGGCCGAGATGGCAGTCCTTGCCGAGCTCGATGCCAGCGCTTCGACGTCCCGCGTTGCCTGGCCCACCCTCGTAACAACCTTGGTCGACGAAATGGTGGCCATGGGCGTTAACCCCGCGGGACCAAAGGTCAGCCTTGCCAAGTACCCGGGAAAGGACGGCGTCGATTGGTGGCGCTTTTTTCTCAGGCCGAAGGGAGCAACCTGGGACGACCTTGACCCGGAGACGCTGCAACGCGGCCAGGCGAACTACCTTGGTCACCTTTCAAGCCACGTGGCAGATGCCTTGTTCGACCGGGCTGGTCGTGACCTCGAGTCCATGGGGGTCGCGTACATCTCCATCAAGGGTCAGCATGGTGCCGCGCTGGGCCTAGGCGATGACGTTGCCGAGGGCGTGCTTTCAAATGTCGTTCGGATACTGGGGCAGCGAAAACTCTACGAAGGCGGGTCGACGCGCAACACGACCAACGCTCCCATGGCGGTCCAAGGCTACTTGGAGAAGCTCGGTCGGAAACTGGGGCAGGATCCCGCAGCGCTCGAGGAGAAAATCGGCGAGCGGCTTACGGGCATCGGCGTCCTGAACGAGAACTGGTTGCTCAAGACCCGCAACTTCTTGGAACTCAAGATCGAGCTCGTCCCGCGCGGCGCTCGACCGCTCTTGCGCTGCGAAGGTTGCGCGACCGCGACCCTCAACAACCCCGGCCTCGTCTGTACGACCGACTACTGCTCTTCGAACACGTTCCAGGAAATCACCGAGCCCGGTGAAGACTACTATGGTTGGGTGTCGCGGGAGCCCGCGCACCGGCTGGTTGCCTGGGAACTTACCGGTCAAACCAAGCCCTTGGAAAAGCAGCGCGAGCGACAGCGCCTATTCAAGGGCCAAGCATACATCGGTCACGAACACCCGGTTACGCACGGGATCGACGTGCTCTCGGTTACGACGACCATGGAAGTCGGTGTCGACATCGGGTCACTGAAGCTCGTGATGATGGCCAACATGCCGCCGCAACGCTTCAACTACCAGCAGCGGGTTGGTCGTGCGGGCCGTGCTGGCCAACCCTTCTCCTACGCGTTGACGATTTCAAGGGGCGCGGCCCACGACGACTACTACTTCAACCATCCCGAGCGCATGACCGGGGACGTACCCCCGCAGCCTGAGCTCGACTTGTCACGAGGCGAGATCTTGTCTCGCGTGGCAACGGCCGAGCTCTTGCGCCGGGCCTTTCGTTCTATCGAGGATGGCCCGGAGCGTAATCCCGAGAGCCTCCACGGCGCCTTCGGTCGCGTGGAGGAATGGCCCACCTACCGAGAAGCCATCGCAGACTGGCTGGCGCGTGCGCCGGACGTCGACGCGGTTGTCTCGAGGCTCAGCGCCTTCGCTCCGCTTAGTCCCGACACGAAGACAGAAATTGCCGCGCATCTGAAGGAGCACCTCGTCACGAAGATTGACGAGGTGGTTCAAGATTCCCGGTTCATCCAGCGCGAGCTTAGCCATCGCCTCGCGGTTGCCGGGTTGCTGCCCATGTTCGGCTTCCCGACACAGGTACGAACGCTTTACTCGGACAAGAAGGCAACGAAGGTCGAGAAGGTAGCCCTAAGCGACCGTCCGCTCGACCACGCGGTCTGGGCCTTTTCACCGGGCTCGGAAGTGCCCAAGGACAAGCAACTGCACGTCGCGTGTGGTTTCGTATCGAAGTACGATTCCCCGCAAGGCGTCAGGAACGAGGAAGATCCGCTCGGGGCCCCGCTTCCATACTCTCGCTGCGTCGATGACGAGTGTGGCGCGATCACGCACGGATCGGCAGAAACCTGCAAGGTTTGCGGAAACCCGTCGAGGGACTTCAAGCTTTACCAGCCGAAGGGCTTCATGGCGCACTGGCGTGCGTTGGACTACGACGGCCAGCGCAGCCGCGGTCCGGCACTTCCCCCTCCTGTCATGGCCTTTGACCAGGTTTACGGGGACCGTGGCTGCGGTCCCCTCGATATGGCGATCGGGACTGGCCCGGTCACCGTCGTGAACGACAACGACAACCACCTTTTCGAGTTTCATGCCAAGGAACCGAACATGGTCGTGGTGAACGACACTGCGCTGTACCGCGACGACCGGATCCCTGGAGACCTTCCAGGCAACCCGATCTCGGAAGATCCATACGGGGCAATCGGGGCGATCTTCACCACCGATGTCCTGAGTTTCTACTTCGACAATGCACAGGGCGTGGGTAACCACGGGCTGCTGGAGTCGGGAATGCCGTCGACCACGCCTGCGCTAGCCTCGTTCGCGGAGTTCGCGAAGTTAGCGATCGCCACGGAGCTCGATATCTCGCCGGACGAGTTCCGGGTAGGCAGGCAACCGATCGCGATCACGGACAAGGGCAAGACCGAGCAAGTTTTCCTCGCCGACGCACTGGAAAACGGCGCGGGTTACGCGCGCTGGGCTTCCGATCCAGCAAACTTCAGCCGTGCACTTTCGCGCTTCTACGCTGATACAAGCGAGCAATGGACGCGTCCCATCCATGCCGAGAACTGCGACCGTTCTTGCCCTGATTGCCTTCGCAGCTACTCCAACCGCTTTTCGCACGGGCTACTCGACTGGAGGCTCGCCCTTGACCTTGCCGAGCTAACGCTTGGACTGCCACTGGGCACTGGACGTTGGATTGACGGCGCAGAGGTACGTATTGCCAGTGCCTTCGCGGCGTTCTGCGCCAAGTCCCGGCTGGAAGTCGGCGTCGAGCAGCACGCTGGCTTGACGGTCATTCACAAGGACGCGCGGGCATTGGTGCTCGGCCACCCGCTTTGGCATTCCGCGCTCGGATTGGTCCAGCCGGTCCAGCTAGAAGCACAGGACAGCTTCCGCGCGGCACATGGTACCGAATCCGACATCCGCTTCGTTGACGTTCGACACCTTGCGATACGCTTTCCCGAGTACTTGTTGGCGCTGAAGTCGTGATCGAGATCATAGGCGAAGAAGGGACCGAGGAATACGACGCGGCAGTCGCCATTTCCGATGCGCTTGCAAAGCTCTGGCCGGGTTTGAGGGAGTCTCCCTCCGAACTCGAACACGTAAAGATCGCGCCGAACGCGAAACTGGCAGGCTACAAGGTCAGCGATGTCGATATCGTCGTCGCTGGCGTTTTCGCCAAGCCGCGCTACTTCGTCCCGCGCAAGGCCTTGCACGACCAGGACGGCAAGCGGTTGGGCAGTGTCAAGGTAAAGGTCGAGAACCTAGTGGTGGCCGTCGAGGTCAAGGGGCACGATGCCGGGGGGATCAACGTCGCCGGTGACGAGGTCACGGTTCGTTACCCCGAGGGATGGAAGAGCGCCACCGGCCAGAACATCGATCAGGTCCACGCGCTAGCCAAGTACTTCGAGCACCAACATCTCTCGACTTGGGTTTACCGTTGTGTCGCGCTGCAAGGCATTCCCGCGCTGCCGATCTCCAACGGAAAATCGGTGCCCGAAGCGGGCGCGGTTGCCTTCGGGTTTAGCGGGTCCGATTTCTTGACCGCGGTCACGGGTGTGAACGGCGTCCGAAAGTTCGGTCGGGACTTTGTCCTTTCTTCGATCCCGATGACCAAAGCCCGCAAGGTTCTCGAGGCATCGATTTTCAGGGCGATCGTCCCTTCGAAGCTCGACCGGGCGAAGATGGACCGAATTGCAGCGCGCCGCTCCGAGGCGAAGGACCTGGCCGAACTTTTGGGCCAGCACATGGTTCGCCTCAAGGGGCACGGTGGCACAGGCAAGACCATCATGCTCTTGCAGGCTGCCCACGAGGCATTCGTTGGTCATGGCCGACGATGCATTGTCCTCACCTACAACGTGGCCTTGGCTGCCGATATTACCCGCTTACTCGCACTCCTGCGCATTCCAGGGGCCTCGGACGGCGGTGGTGTCGAAGTCAAGACAGTCATGTCTTTCGTTTACACGTGGCTGAACCGGCTCGGATTGGAAGAGGAGGAAGCCGAGGACGACTTCGATGCGTACGTTGGCAAGTGCGCGACCGCCCTTGAATGGATTGACATGGGTACCGTGTCTGCCTCTGACATCTCGAAAGCGAAAGACGCCGAGCAATCCCTGCTCGATTTCGACGTCGTTCTCGTGGACGAGGGCCAGGACTGGCCACAAGCAGAGGCAGACCTTCTTACCCGCCTTTATGACCCTTCGACGATCCTAGTCGCCGACGGGCTTGATCAGCTCGTGCGCGGGGAGAGGACGAACTGGCACTCGGCGGCAGGCGGGAAGGAGAATGTATCAGAGAAGAGCTTGGCTCGTTGCTTGCGCATGAAACGAAATCTCGGCGTATTTGCCAATGCCATGGCCGAGAATGCAGGCCTTAACTGGTCCATCGAGCCGAGCGACGAAGCCGCTGGTGGGAAGGTCCTCGTCTCTTACGAGCCGTACACGTCACTCGGCCCGACTAGGCAGGCCTTGCTGGTAGAAGCCCAGACAACCGGGAATTCCCTGGTAGACTTCTTGCACTGCGTGCCAGCCTCGGAAGTGGTCGGCTCGCAAAATGGGCCAAGGTCGAACCTCGCCAACCAATTCGAGCTCGAGGGTCTGGCTACCTGGGACGCGGTCAACCGGGCTGCCAGGAAAGACTTCCCGCGCTCGCTCGAAACGGCGAGGATCGTCCAGTACGAATCTTGCCGAGGTCTAGAGGGTTGGGTCACGGTGCTCGATGGGCTCGACGAATTCTGGCATCGCAAGTTCGATGCCTCGCTCCGACAAGACACCTCTAGTTATGGTTTCCTTGACCCGAATGAGCGGGCTAGCCGCGTCGCGTGGCAATGGGTCATGATTGCCTTGACTAGGCCGATCGATACACTGGTGATCACGCTTCGAGACCCCCAAAGCGAAGTCGCGAAAGTCATCGAGGCCGTTGCCAAGTCTCACGGGGATTTCGTGCAGCGGATCGACTAGTAAGATGCCCCGAGAACCTCGGTGATTGCCGCTGCGATAATGCTTCAAAATCGATGCATTAAAGCCAAAAACGGGCTTTGTGTCGCGATTTTCATACATTAAACTCGCCTCGATTGGAGAAAGTCATGGCAGGGCGCAACGACCCCACGCAGAATTCGGAACATCACTGGGAAGGTCTGCAGGAGATCGATCGTGCGATCTCCGAGAATAGGCGTATGGAATACCGCTGGAAGAAGGCGCTCGCAGATCCATGGGAGCGACGAGGCCTTTGGCTTCTCGGGCTGGTGATCGTCGCATTCGCCGTATTCGTCATTCTGCAGGATTTCGTGCTGTAACTATCTATTGCCCCATTCTTTGACGTCGTCTGCAGCCTCCTCGCTTGAGCCTGTGGCGCCCTGCGTTTGGCCGTCCAGGTAACCTCGAACGGTACCAATCCTTCCACGACCCTGCTGGCCAACCCGCTCGACCTCATCGGTGATGCCAGACCGATCAGGAGCGTTGGGCATTGAAGGACCGCTCGCAGAACCTACGGCTCCCCTTGCGCGTACCTGGCCCGCACTCCCGATCCCGGGGCGGCTGACAGGAGCGAAGTCCGGCAATGAAAGGTCGGCTTCGATGTCGTCCTGCAGCCGATCAGCATAGCTCTCGACAAACCGAGATTGCAGCTGCTGGCCGCGTGCGCTCATCTGGAACTCGACGTCATCGAAGCGCACTGGCCCGTAGTAGTCGCGATTGGCTTCGATCTCGGCCATGCCCCATTCGCGATAGGCCTGGCTCAAGTTCAGCGTGCCTGCGGCGCTGTTGGCCTCGTACCAGCTGGCCTGATTCTCGAGCCGGCTGGCCATCTCTTCGGCCCGACGCGCCTCCCGCGTGTAGCTCTCGGCTTCGGTCAGCGATCGGCTGAGACCCCACGAGCTGCTCGATACCTGTGATACCGAGCTTGAGCTCGTCTCGCGCAGGAAACCTTCACGCGTATTCGACCAGTTGCGGCTATCCGAAAGCTGCCGCAGCGTACCCATGATCCTGCCGCGATCTTCCGAGGCGATCCCGATATCGCTGTCGGTCCATGACTGGTTGCGGCCGCCTCGGACTCCCGCCTGCGCGTTCAATACACCGCCCTCGACCTTTGCTCCGGCTCCTGCTTCGCCATTGAGAAACCATGAAACCGTGATGTCATCAGACGCGCGCCGGGACAGGCCAAACTGCTGCTGGAGCGTCCTTGAGGCATTGTCGACTTCGCTGAATGCCGTACCGATGCTGTCGTTCGTACCGACGCCGCTGACCGTGTCGGAGCTCTGACCCTGGCTGTAGGCGTTGCGGATCTCGCTGAAGCGGGTGAGCGCAGAGCTCGTCGATTGCTGGGCGAGGTTGGCATAGGTCTCGCTCTGCGTCCGGCTCTGGCTTGCCATCGTTCCGAGGCGGCCGGTGAAGTCCTGCCCCAGTGTCGGCGTGAACGGATAGCTTGAATTCGGGACAGCAGCGAACTCTCCATCGGGGAAGCTGGTGGTCTGCGTGCCGCTGTCGCTGAAACCACGCGTCTGTGCCGCGCCATAGGCGATGTTGGGTGCAAGATTGCCCTGGGCAAACTGGCGGGAAAACACCGTCGAATTGTCGATGTTCGAATTGCCGAGCGAGACATTGCCGGTGCTCGCTTCGCGCGAGGCTTCCTCGGCCGCGTTTTGACTCGGGTTGAGATAGCTCGTTGCCTGGCCCGAGATCGCCAGCGCACCACGCGCCACCCCGCCGGCAAGGAACGGGATCGAGGCGACAAGATAGCCCGCCAGGATGCCGATATCGCTGTTGACGTCGCTCATGCCGGCAAAGGTCGCGAGGCTGAGCCCCGTGCTGCCGCCAGCGGCGGCGACATCGCCCGCGCCTTTGAACATCAGGATCATGTGCAGGATGACGAAGAGCGGTCCCCACGCCGCAAGGTAAAAGAAGCCGGTGACGTAACCTCTCAATGCAATGGGTCCGGTCCGCGGCATCAGGAACAGCGGAAACAGGACAGGAAACAGCGCGTAGAACACTACCGTCAGCACGACATTGAGGATCGGCACCCATTTCATCGCGTTGTGCGCGATCGAGGAATAGGTCCGCTCTGTCTGAATATCGGCCCGGGTCTGCGCGAAGACGTCGATACTGCCCGTGCCGCTCGCCCCTGCAAAGCCATGCATGGCCTGGTTCATGGCATTGATCGTCAGCACTTGGCGGAAAATGTCGCTCGCGCTGCGCGAGATGCCGGTGAGATACTGATAGGCAATCGGGAGATCGGCCATGAGCTTGGCCTTGGCGAGTGCTTCGGTCTGGCGCGGATAAAGCTGACGCCCTGCGACAAGCGTCATCTCGTCAATGAGGCTCGCCCATTGCCCAGACAGCGCGGTGTAGGCTTCGCGGCAGGTGATGATCGAGGCCGTCACACTATCGTCGGCCTGCCGGGTCAGGAATTTCTGCGCGCGCGCCGCGCTGCCCGGCGCGATCGTCGTCCAGATGTCATCGCTCTCGGACAGCTCCTTCATCGAATAGCGGCCGAGCAGCAGATCGTAGAACACGCATTGCCGGACATGCTCGTCGAAGTTCGCAGCAAACTCCGGATCCGAAATGCGCAAGCTGCGCGTCGATTCGAGCAACCGCGCGCCATAGATCATGCCGTTCTTGGAGTAGTTGAGGTCGTCCGGCAGGCCGAATACGAGCTCGGCAGAGCGGGTCAGATAGTCCCCCGCCTGACTGGTGAAGCTTGCCATCAGGGCGAGCCCGAGCGGGACATTGGCCACCGTTGCCGGTGCAAGGCTGGGATTGACCCGGTCGGTCACATGGACGTCCATGCGCGGCACCATCAGGCACATGTAGATGAGCGTCGCACCGAGGAACCAGTTGAGCCAGGCACGCCAGTCCTGGTTGAACGCGACCACGATGACCGCGAGCACCATGCCCATCACCAGCGCGACCTGAATGAGGCTCTTGTAGCCGCCCGCACCGGTCCAGGCGGCAACGGCGTTGAGGACATTGACGATATACTCGCCGCCGCCGACCGTGAAAATCTCGACCATGCTGCCTGACCCTTATGGAACGATCGAGCGGGACTGCATCCCGCGCGACCAGTCGAGCGCGGCGGCCATCGACGGTGACATTGAGGCGGCGAGCATATTCTCGATCATCGCCGTCTTCTCGATGATCTGCATGATCGCCGAGACCCGCGCCTGTCCGGTCGCTTGCCGCTGGGCGAGGCTTGACCGGACCTCGGCGACCTGAGCGCGCCAGATCGCGAGTTTCGCTTCATCGGCCGCAATGAAGCTCGCCATCGAGCGTCCGGCCTCTGCGGTGATCCGTTCGAGGATGGCATAGAGGAGATCGATGCTGGCGATCTCGGCCAGCGTGTCGCGGTCGTCGGTTGCCATCCCGCGACCATAGGCCGCCTGAACGGTGAGGATCTTGTAGAGCGGCACCGATGCCACCTGAAGCAGCTCCTTCTCCTCGTCGCCGATCGCTGTGTCGCTGCGGATGGCCTCGACCATGCTGCCGATTAGCCGGGCAACGCGGGGCCGGATGGCCTTTGCGCTCGACAGGCTCATCTGCTGGAAGGTCGGGTTGAGGCACTGGTCGGGCTCGTCGCACTGGAACACCCGCACCGACTGGCCCTGCGTCCCGTCGAGCAGTGCGGTCACCAGCGTCGAGGAGGCATCGCCTGCGAAAGGCACGAACTTGCCCGGCTCGTCGTCGCGAGGCGGCACGTAGATCACCGTGCCAATGAGCGTCATCGCATACTCGGCGAGGTCGCGGTCGAAGGTGCCACCAGGGTTGAAGAAGGCGCTCTGCTTGAGGACATGCCAGGTGTAATTGCGCGGCACACCGGGATTGACGTCAGCATAGTCGGCGCCGCCACTCTCGTTGGTCGAGGCGCGCTGGCCGCGCGTTCCGCAACCGTGCTTGGCAGCGGCATAGTCTGTGAAGATGCCTTCGGAATTGCCGATTGCTTCGCAGATCGCCTTGTCGGCGAGATCGCCCTTGGGCCAGACGCCGCCGACCAGCCCCTGCGCCATCTCGCAGGAGTTGATCGAAAGATTGTTCATGAGCTGCGCCTTCTGGCTGAACTCCTGCATGATCTTCGAGCACTCGGGGCAGACGGTATCGATCGCCAGACTAAAGGCGAACCCCACCGCATTGTTGGCGACGGCCTTCAAGAGCGCGACCATCTCGCTTGCGTTGATGAAGGAGAAGGACCCTGCGAAGATATCGATACCGCCGCAACCAGCGCGGGCACGCGGCAGCTGGAGATTGGCGATGTTGGTCGTCTTCTGCGGAAAGCGCGTCCAGACATTGCCGAGACTGTAATAGCCCGCCGACTGTCCTTCGAACGCGCTCGGCCCGGTGACATTGGCCGCAGCGCCCATGTCGTCCATGAAACGGTCCATGCTGTCGCCGACGTTTGCGGCGATGGGGGACGCGACCATGCTGGCGGCAGCTATGCTGAGCGCCGCATTGCGGATGCTAGTAATCATGTCCGGCTTCCTTCGAGGTGAGGAGGTAGATGCGGTCCTGCAGCTCGTCGGCCGACAGCACGCCGTATCCGATCGGGATCGGGCGCCTGGCCACGCTGTCCCACAGCACGAGCGCCGGGGTAATGCCGGGTTCGAGCCCCATGCGCGGCCGCTGGCCGCTTTCGACCTTGTAGTCGGGGAAGTGCCGGGACGGTCCGCCATCGGTCGAGATCGCCCGGACAGTGATATGCCAGCGGTCCGCCACCGAGCGCACGATAGGGCTCATCACTTCGCACGCGCCGCAGGTCTGGGCGAAGAAGTAGAACAGTCCATAGCGTTCGGAGAGCCTTGCCATCACCGCGTCGCGGTCGGCAGCGCGCGCGTCCTGCCATTGCTTCTTGGCGAGCGCGCCGACCGGTCTTTCGAGCGTGTAGTCGAGCTCGGGATCCTGCCAGATCGCGCGCTGCCAGACATCGGAGAACAGCGAAGCCCGGTCGAGCTGGGCACGCTGGAAGCGGATATAGGCGGTGACGTTTTCCGGCGTCGGATAGAGGATCGCGCGCGCCTTGAGCTCGCGCAGTTCCCCCGTGACCGCGTCGAGCTCCTGCGTGGCGGTTACGGGGGCCGGTGGCGGCGCCATCTGCGGCTCAGCTTTCGGCTCCGGCCTGACGCAATAGAACCAGTAGCCGAGCCTCCGCTGCTCGCAGTAAAGGCTGTCTGCCGAGGCAGTTGGCACTGCCTGGCGCGCTTGCTGGGCAACTGCCCGAACGGGAAGCAGTGCAGCGAGACACATGGCGAATACTGGGAGCGCCAGCATCGGCAGTGATTGGCGGCGCGTCATTGGCCACTCCTTGCGTAATAGTCTTCGATTTTCTGCTGGATGAGGATGCTGGTCTCGAGCTCGTCGGGAAGCCGCGCAGCCTCGGTGAACTCGGCATAGACCTCGCTGAAATCCATCTGGCTGAGGTCGAGCCGGCCGAATTCGTAGAGTGTGAACCCCTCGCACTGCTCTTCCTTGGGCTTGTCCCAAGGCTTGGGCAGCTGGCGCCGGCCCTGTTCCTGCAGGATCCGCGAGAGCTTGCTTTCGAAGCAGCAGTAAACCTTCTTCTTGGTCAGGCAGACGCCGAGGAACTTGTCCGAGCAATAGGTCCCCACATAAGCGCACAGCCCCTGCGCATCGCGTTCGTGGAGCAGCACTTCCTCGCGGTTGCAGCCGAGCGCGACCAAGAGGCTGATCCCGGGGATGAGCGGGAAACCCTTACCCTTGCAGCAGTTGAGCACGCCGAAGACCTTGGAGGAGCAGGTGTTACGCGTGCCCCGGAACAGTGTCAGCGTCTCGGGATCGAACTGGCCGCGGGCCTCGTTCATCGCATGGAGGGCGGTGACGGCATCCTTGAACTCATCGTTCGCGGTGCGCTCGATCGTCTCGCAGCTGCCGTCGATGCAATAGACATCACCTTCGCAGACATACTGGGTGGAGCTGTCGTTCCCGGGAAGCGGGCACTCGTAGATGCGCTCCCAGGTCTCGCAGGGGTCTTCGTCGGTGAGGCATTCCTCGCGGACAAAGCGGCAGGTGCCCTGGCTTTTGATGTCGGAGCAGTCGGTCGCCGCTTCGCGGGCGATGCAGGTGTAATTGCGTCGCCATTCCCAGCATGGGCGTGTGACAGAGACGCCATCGACTACGCGGGTCTGCGGATCGGCATCGGTGCAGATCTGTGCGTCCAGCGTGCAATCGCTATTGTCCGCAAGACCTGTGCACTGGCTTTCGTCAGGGGTCGTCGTGACCGTGGTCGCCGTGGCGATGCGGTAGGTCGTTTGTCCTGCGACCTCTTCGTCGCAGGTCAGCTCGGTAAGCGGATCACCGGGCTCGGTGCACCACTTGCGGCCGCCGGACCATCCCCACTGCAAGCAAGGACCATCGCGGTGTCCGGTCACCCGGCAAAGAGCGCCCGAAAACTCTTCGCAATCCGGCTCGCCTGACAGGTTGAAGCTGCCCAATGGGCTGCAAAGGTAATGATACTGGGGGCGCCGGGTGACCGCGGCGACGAGCGGGACCGTGCATTGGCCTGCCGACTGATCGATCCGTGTGCCCGTATTGCAGGTCGCGGTATATGTGCCCGCCGCCCCCGAACCAGGTGGCAGCGGAACGCAGGCCCTTTGGCTGCCCGAAATTGCCATGCCGCTGGTGTAGTCGAGCGGCGTCTCATTGATCGCGAGGCTGCGGGCGATCACGTCCTCGATCTCGTTCGGCTCGAACCTTGCGCGATTGGCCATGCTGTCACGGATCGTCCGCATTGGCGTGCTGGTCGTCGCGGCGCTGCGTCCGCGGGCCTCGATCTGGTCGGGATCGCGGGCAAGTTCCTGCAGGTCGCGCGTCGCTTGCGGATCGAAATTGGGAACGCGCGCCGCGTCGGGATTGGTCGTGGCGGCATCGCGCGCTTCGCCCAGCAGCTCGGTGGCAAAGTCCTTGCCGTCGGCTCTTGCTGCATCGCGGGTCTGAGCGTGAATGGAAGCCGCGCCGGTGAGGGCGACGAGTGCCGCAAGGAGATTGGCGAGGGTTCTGCCGGTCATGGCCGTTCCTCCCTCGAGAGCTGGCGCAGATGGAGGCGTGCAAGCTCCGCGCCCGGACCATTGCCCGAGGCAAAGGTCTCGAGGACTTCGCCCACGCTGATGTTGCCGGCGATGCGGTCGTGCGGCGGCACCTCGCTGGTGCAATCGAACCCGTCGCAGGGACTGAACTCGGTGCTCAGCATGACGAAGCTCGGCGCGGCCTCGATGTTGAGCGCGCGGAACAGCCGCGGATCGATGCCAAGCGACCCGGCTGCGTCGCGGCTGCTCCAGATGGCAGCCAGGCGCTTCTTGAACGCCTCGCTGTTTCCTTGCGGGAAGCCGCGCAGCACGGTGACGCCACCAGCCCTGGTCATGTCATGGACCAGTGCCTTCAGCGCCTCGGGCGGCATCGACAGGCTGGCAAAGGCAATGAAGCGCGGGCCTCCCCCGAGCGATGCCCTCTCGGCCGCAGCTTGTCCCGCGATCATCGCGTCGAAGTCGAGGACGGCGTCGGTCTCGACTGCCTTGATGCTGTCGGCATAGGCTGCGCGATTGGCCTGCGCCTGCGCCTGGATAGCCTGTGCGTCCTCGCTCAGCGCCTCGGCGCGTTGGCGGACATTGGTGCTGAGCGCCTGCGCATCGTCAGCATGTTCGGCCGCGCGCTCGCGGATCGCTTCGAGGTCGATGCCTTCGGGCGCGCTTTGGGCGAGAGCGAGGCCACCGAGTGTGACGGCAAGGCCGACGGGCAAAAGGAGGAAGTGCTTGTTCATAGCGCGCAGCAGTTCCGCTTGCGCCAGACGAGATATCCCATGTCTTCGCCGATGGCGGGGATGACCTGTCCGGCCGATTGAAAGGTGGTGGAGGCGCCGATGGGCGGGCAGGCGTAACGGCCCGAGGTCGCCGGGTTGGGGTTGGTGGCCTGGAAGCGGTATTGCTGCTTGCGCATCACCGGCATCAGATATTTGCCGCACAGGCCCTTGGATCCCATCGTTCCCCACGAGACGAGTTCGCGGTGGAGCTTGTAGGCAAAGCGCGAGAGCACGAGCCGCGAGGCCTGGACGTGCCCGATCGAGGCCGAGACGTTGCCGTTCATCGGATACATCGAACCTTGGCAGCCCGCGCACCAGAACATCTCGTCGATCGGCAGCTTCGCGGTCGAGGCGACGCAGTCGGCCGCACAGGCAGCGAGCGCCAGCGGGTTGGCGAAGAGCACGGCTTCGGGGTTGATGATCGCGGTGAGCTCGGAATCCTGCCACAGCGGATCGATCTCGGAGATGTAGAGAATGTCGATCGAGCCCGATTCCAGGCACAGAAAATCGGCGACGATCTCCATCCAGTAGATTAGCGGATAGGCATACCAATGGACGTGCCAGCTTGAATAATACTGGCTCGCGCCGCCCACCGCCGATGGACCCGAGATCGAGCGGAAGCCGATATCGAAACCCGGATCGAGTTTCATGCCGCCGAGGTTCACGAAGCACCACGGCTTCATGCTGACATCGGCAAGCCGCACTGGCTCCCAGAAGCCCATCGCTATTCCGGGCCTCAGACCGCACAGGCACACCGGCAGGTCGGGGTTGTCGGGATCGGGCCGGCTCGACGGCCAGATGTCCAGCCCGCCGATCGAGATCGGGAACAGGCACGACCAGCATATGTCGGTGATCGGGTTGACGAAGCTACCGGTGCAGCGCCCGGGACCGGCATCGGCCACGGCAGGCGTTGCGGTGGCGAGACCAAGAATGGCGGCCAGCACGAGCGCCAGCTTTCGTAAGCGGGTCATTGGGCCGTCATCCTTCTCGGCGGCAGCGCGATCTCGCTGATCTCGAGCAGGCGGCCCTGCTGGCGCACACGCGCGGGCACCGACCTGATCCCGAACCTCTCCGTGAGCTTGCCGCCCTGGTCGAAATAGAAGCGCCGCTGGCCGGCCTTCATCAGCTCGAGCGGCGCGCCCTTCACCAGGATCAGCTTGGCATTGGCATTCTGCTTGAGTGCCCAGGCGAGTTGGTCTGGATCGTCGCCGTCGAGGAACAGGAGTTCGGCGCGAAGGCCAACACTGTCGAGTGGATTGACCCTCGTGCCAGCGGCATGGATCAGCTCGCCGTTGGCCCCGCGGATATCGGCAGCGAGCGTGATCGTCGGGTCGAAGTGCCAGCGCCGGGCTTCGCTGGCCCGGACGATCCCGGCGACGGGGTCGGGCCGGTTCACGCGCGCGATAGTGCGGCGCTTCAGGTCTTCATTGAGCCGCGCGGTCTCGCCCGAACGTTCCATCTGCGTCAGGCGCGAATGGATCTGCTCGAGGAGGTCGCGTTCGATCACGGGAAACACCGTGCCGCGCTGGCCAAAATCGCGCGCCAGCGCATGGGAGGGACAGAGCAGCACTGCAAGCAGGGCCGCAGGGAGGATGAGCTTGCTCACAGGATCGCCCTCCCGCTGCCGAGGATCTGGCCGCGGCAGACGAAGCCGATCTCGGCGTAGCGGCTGTCGAGGCCGCGGGGATGGCTGGTCCCGGTGTAGAAGCAGCCGTGTGGGATCGGTCCTTCGGGGCCTTTGTGAAGCGCAATGCCGAGACGGGTCTCATCGAGCCGCGCGGCGATCTTGCGGCCATTGATGAAGACCTCGTGACCGCGGTGGCTCACGACATCGCCCGGCACACCCAGCACCCGCTTGCCGAAGAGCTGCGCGCCTTTTCCGAAATGCACTTCGACAAGCCTGTTTGCCGGGGGCTCGAAGAAGATCAGGCTGCCGCGCTCGATCCGCGCATGCTTGTCGAGCCAAAAGGCCCAGTTGGGCAGGCTCGGGCTGGCGTTGATGAGGAAGGCGTGGTCTTTCGCGAAGGCGTCGACCGCGCCCCATCCGAGCGGCAGCAGCACCAGGCCGGTCAGGACGAGCGGGCGTTTGATCGTGCGGACAAGGCGAGAGGCAAACTGCGTCACTGACCGCCTCCCTGCCCAAGCTGGCGTGCGATCCGTACGCGCAGTTCGTCGGTGGCATCGGGGGCATCGCCCGCGAGCACCGCTTCGCCGACCAGCACCACGCGGCCATCGCTCCCCATTTCGGCGACGGCGCGCTCGGACGCCTGGAGGAAAGCGAGCACGCGCGCCTGGCTGGCTTCGGGATCCTGTGCCCCACGCGCTTCGGCATCGACGAAACCCGCGATGGTCTCGGCAAGCCGGACGGTCACGATCTGCTGGCGCGGCTCGGACAGCTCGCGGCTGACCCACGCCGCCCAGAGCAGCGCGGCGACAAGCGCGAGCACGCCAAGAATTTTGAGCACGAGCGGGCGATTAAAAGATTGTAATCTGCGCGTCTCAGTCACGGTTTGCCTCCCGGGCAGGATGGTTGTCGAGATCGGCCGCGAGCCGCTTGAGGAAGCGCGGCATGCGAAACAGCGTCACCGCGCCAGCGAGCACGAGAAAGCAGCCCTTGAGGTCCTGGCTGAACAGGCTGCGGCGCAGGCCATCGGCCTCAAGGTAGCGGTCCGACAGATTGGCGAGCTGGGTGAAGAGGCCGCCAAGGTCCCAGCCTGCAACGAACAGGAACAGCCCGAGCGGCAATCCCAGCACGATCAGCAGCGAAGTCGCCGCAAAGCGTGCGGTCTCGATGAGGACGAAGCAGCTCCCTTGCAGGAACGGCAGCAGGCTGCGGAGGTTGGCCGGAGGGGCCCGGTCGGCAAGATGCGAGACCATCATTGTCCGCCTCCCGCCACGATGCGGATGGCATCGGCGAGGCTGTGCCCGCGCCGCTCGCAGTCCTGGATCGCCGCATAGGTGTCGGGATCGGAGGAGTAGATCGTCGCCGAGAAGGGATCGAGCACGAGCCGGCCGACCGCCTCGGTCTCGGGGCCTTTGATGAAGACCTCGCTATACTCGGTCCCCGAACGCTTGAGGCTGCGGATCAGCGTCTCGGTGCGGTCGTCCATGTCGAGCCGCGCGTTCGCCCTGAAATCGGCGATCGTCTCGGCCTTCTGCTGAAGTACCAGCATCCAGTCGCTGTTCTCGAGCGCGGCGCGCGCGCCGTCGGACTTGTAATAATCATTGAGGGACTGGGTCGCGGTGGCGAGCGCGCCGCCGTACTTGCGGGCAGTGCGGGCATAGGTCTCGACGAACTCGCCCATCGACCCGCCCTTGAGCATGGCCCAGGCCTCGTCGATCAGCAGCAGCTTCTTGGTTGCTCGCGACGAGCGGGTCATCGCCTGGCTCGTCATGAACATGATCGCCGAAAGGACGACGCTGCGCAGTTCCTCGCGGCTTGCGAGATCGCTCATCTCGAAGACGGTAAAATCATCGTCGAGCGCGAAGCTCGCCTTGCCTGCAAAGAACCCGCCGTAGCTGCCGCCGCGGCAGAAGGGCGCGATCGCGGTGGCGAGATCGCGGCCCGCCTCGCTTTCCGATCCATGGAGTGCATGCGCGACATCGTCGACCGATGCGCCGTTTCCGAGGGCCTCCCAGGTCGCAGTCACGGCCCGGTCGATCAGTCCGCGTTCGGTGTCGCTCGGCGCGGTGCCGGGACGCGCCATCTGGCCGACGATCGCCTTGATCATGGCGAAGCAGTCGAGGCGGTAGTCTTCGTCTTCGTGCGCGCGGGCATCGTCGACCATCGAGAAGGGGTTTAGGGAAAAGCCCGAGGCGAGCGTGAACTCGACGAAGCGCCCACCCTGCAGTTTGACCGAATGCTCGAAGCTGCGCCCGTCGTCGATCACCACGACCTTGGCGCCCGCACCGCGCAAGGCGGCGCAGAGCTCCTGCAGCAGCACCGACTTGCCTGAGCCCGACTTGCCGCAGATCGCGATATTGTGATTGCCGGCAGTGTTTTCGAACGGCGACCACCAAAAGGGCTGGCCGCGGCGGCCAACGAGCAGGAGGTGCGGGATCACGCCGCCGAGATATTCCCCCTGCATTGGCGCGATATGCGCCGCTGTCGTCGAGAGCATGGTCTTGAGGCGCTTCAACCGCGCCATGTCGTCGGCGAGGCCATCGGCAAGGCTCAGGGGAAAGGCAGCGACGAGGCCCTGCAGCTGGAGGAAGCGCTCGTCGGCAAGGTCCCATCCCGCTGCCTTGTAGATCGCCTTGATGATGCGTTCGTGCGCGTCGCCCTGGCCGAGCGGCGAAATGCTAGTGAGCCCGTAGAACAGCTTGACGAGCTTCTTGCCGGCTTGGAGTTCGGCCTGGACGTGGCGCCATTCGGCCGACTGTTCGGCGAGCTTCGGGAGAAAGCGCGCGCTCTTGGTCTGGCTGAGGCTGGTCGTGCGCATGAACTTGAAGCCAGCGCGCGCCGAGGCGGCTTCCTGGTCGGGATAGACGAGGCACAGCATGGTCGCCGTTGGACAGGGGAAGCGCAGCTTGTCGGTAAACATGTCGCCGATGAGCCGCGCGCATTCCCAGGGCGCCCAGCGCTCAGGGGTAGAGCGCACGGCATAATGCCGCACGTCGAAATGGTCGGGATAGCATTCGCCGACTTCGGGATTGCCCTCCTCGTCTCGGCCTGTCTCGCGGAAGCGCTCGGTCCTGAGGATCAGGCGATCGTCGCTAACCTCGAGCTCGATGTCGCGGCGGATGGCCTGGACATCGAGCGTATCGTGCGGGTTCCACGCATGGATATCGGTCTCGTGCGCCGTGGTCGGCGAGGTGAGCTCGTCGATCAGCGCCAGCAGCCCGCCCGGACGCAGCTCTTGCGCGTGCAGGCCGAGCGAATGGAGCATGCCCAACAACCCTTCGCGGCATTCGGAGAGTTCGGCATCGGTGACGCTGCCGGGCACTGGCACGCCGAGCGAGACGATCAGCCGGACGTTGCGGGCATGGAAGGGCGCATGCGCCGAGCCCGAATTCCAGACGAGATCGTAGAGACGCCTGGTGCGCGCCCTGGCGATGGCCTCGTAGATGCCGCCCTGCTCATAGCGCGGAGCGAACCAGGGGCCGACCACGCTGCCAATCCGCGGAGATGCGAAGTTCAGGATCTGGAGGCAGGCGCCCTGCGGCAGGCCTTCGGAGAAGAACTGACCAAGGATCTCGCCGGTCCGTTCGTCGGCCCCGATCAGCGGGGTGACTTCGAGCACGAAGCCCTTCGAGCGGGCGTTGCGGTAGAGCTTCGCCCCCTCGTCATAGACCCGGTAAGGCAGCCAGTCCGAGAGCATGTCGAGCCCGAAATGGGCTTGGGGCTTCTCAGGCCGAGACGTGTCGGCAAACAGGCCCCGCGAGAGTGCGTCGCGCGCGGCAGCAAGGGATAGCGTCACTGGCTCTCTCCTTCGGTCATGTCAGGGTGGGGGACCGGCTCGCGGGGAGGGGGAAACGAGCCAGGTCCCCCGGGTTCCGGCGCGTCAGCGCCGGGCATCGCCGGAACGGGCTGCGAGGGGATGAACAGCTGTTCCGGCAATGTGTCTGTGGGTTGGAAATCGGGTGCGGGGTTGCCCTCGCGGGTCGCGGCAATGGTCGATGCCAGCGAGCGCAGGACTTCGCGGCGGCCCTGCGGCGCGCGCCAGCCTGTCCCTACCTGTTCGGGCAGCGTCAGGTGAACGACGCGCGCCTTATGGTCGCGGCCTGCCGCGTCACGGTAGGGCGTCAACACGACCTGCAGGCGGCGAACCGCTTCGCCGGTCGGGCTCACCGTCCGATGCGCGTCAGTCGTGTCAGCCTTTTCAATGCCGGTCGCCCCGGCATCGATCGCGGAAGTCGGCGCGCAGGTTCCTTCGGGAGCGCGGCAGGCAAAGCTGCCTTTGACGTTGCCGCCAAGGCTGGCGCAGCCACTGGCCAAAAAGAGCGGCGCAGCAAGCACCACGGCGCGAAGGATCGGGAGCCGGCTCATTGCGCCTCTCCCTTGCCCTCGGCGACGAAGCGGCGGATAGCCGCGGCATCGCGGTAACCATGAAGCACCGCCCCATCGCGGGCGCGCACGATGACTGGAGTTCCGGCAAACCCGTTGGCCTTTGCGAAGGCTTCGTTGGCATCGAGTGCCTTGGCGTCCTTGCAGGTCTTGGCACTCGCCGGAGCCTGGCCGGCGTAGGCCGCATGGAGCGCCTTTGCCGGATCCTTGGCACACAGCACCGCTTCGGAAATCTTGCGGCTTGCCGCGCCAAAGATCGAGATCGGTCGCTCTTCGACATGGACCTTGGCCTTGGCGAGTTCAGCGGTCAGGCGTTGGCAGTAGCCGCACTGGAAATCCGAGAAGACGACCAGGCGTTCGCCCTTGGGGTTGCCCCAATGGATCGCGCCGGCAGCTGGAAGCGACGAGAGGTCGACATGGCTGGCGGCCGTCTGCACAGGCGCTTCGTCGCGTCCCGCCGGCGTATCGCTCGCTACGCGTGCCGCACCGGCCGCAAGTAGGTCGGGATTGAGTTCGAGCAGGCGGGCGGCGGTGACGTCGCGCCGCTCTTCCATGTCGTAGAGACGGCCCACGAACAGGTAGCGGGCGGTCTCGTCGATGTAGAACAGCGTGTCGCCCGAGACGACTTCGCACCAGGGGCCAAGCGTGTCGCAGCTGATCGCATCGATCGGGGTCTTGGGCAGCCGCAGCTTCAGTGCCTGCGCGACATCGCTGGCCATGCCGGCAGCGCTCGCAGGCATCGCAGTTACGGCCGAGACGCCGAGCGTCAGCACGGCGGCGGCGCTCGAAAGGGCAAGGGCAAGGTGGGCGGCGCGGGCCTTCAGGCCCGGCCGGTGGTCATTGTAGTTCATTTGGAGGAGCTCCTGACGTGGACGCCGTCGAGAAAGACGATCTCGACCTCGATGCCGGTCGGCATCTCGACGACGGGTTGGTATTGTTCGGCGCGTTCGATGAGGTATCGGCTGACGGTGTCGGCGGCTTCGCCGGCACCCTGGCCAAAGCCACCGGCGAGGATGTCGGTCGGCGACAGCGCCTCGCGCTGACCGTTGGCGCCGACCTGGCCGGTGAAGATGCCGTTGGCGTTGGCGGAAAATCCGCGACCGAAGCCGCCAACGATCCCGGCCAGCAGTGCCTGGCTGACAAGGCTGCCTTCGCGGCTGACCACGCGGCCGCGCACGCCCGACTTTCCGGCGAAGGAGATGAACCCCTTGACCTCGCTGACCGCGAAGCGGCCGCCAGGCTGCGCGCAGGTCATGCGCACCAGCTTGACGTAGACCTTCTCGGCCGAGAGATCGCCGCGCGCCGCGCCGTTGACGAGGCAACCGGTGATGTCGGTTGTGAGCAGCTTGTTGCCGCGCATGACCGAGCGGGCCGGTCCGGTAATCCGGAGCACCACGGGAAGCGGATCGCTCTGGCTGGCAACGCCGGTCGAGGCATCGACACCCACGATGACCGTTGCCGGTGCATAGCTGTTGGGAGGGAGGTAATCGCGGCTCGCTTCGAGCAGCAAGGCCGGCGCAGTCTCTGTCGCGCGAGGCTTGCCGTCCTTGCCCGCCTCCGTGCTGAAACTCATCAGGCTGAGCTGTCCGCCCTGCGTTTCCGGCGCTCCTTGCGGTGGCTGGACAGCCCCGCCGGTTCCGACGCCGGGACCATAGGCAGGCGGCGGCGGTAGGGGCGGTGCGGTCGCAGGGGCCTTTGCAGCGTCGCTGAGCTGTGAACGCAGATTGGCATTCTCAGCCGAGATCGCGTCGATCGCTGCCTGGCCGTCGGAGCGCATCTGCGCGTTCTCGCTGCGCAGCGCTTCGAGTTCCTGCTCGATCTCGGGTCGCGGTAGCTGGGCCTGCTGCAGATCCTTGATCGCGCGGCCCTGTGCATCGAGCCGGTTACCGTAACTCGCGACGAACTCGCGCTGCGAGAGGTTGCGATTGACGAGGCCGCCGGTGTCGATCGTTGCAGCACCATTGGCATCGGTGCCGCCCTCGTCGCCGTCGCCGCCGAAGATGAACATCCCGCCGCCGATGAGCGCGATGGCCCCGATCCCGGCGAGCAGCATCTTCTGGCGCTGCGCGATTTGCGAATTGAGGGTGCGCCGTCCGCTTTCACGCGCTTCGGGCGAGCCTGGCAGAGGCCTCTTTTCGGCATCCTTCTGTGTTGCCTCGGCCATCAGTCGAGCCCTCCCTTGGCAAAGACAAGGAAGGCACTGGTCGCTTCACCGGGAGCGAGTGCATCGCGGCCATAGGCAAAGGCGAGCGCGCCTGCGGGACCCTCGCGCTCGGAGCCAAGCGCAAGGCTCTCCTGGCCGAGGTTGCGCACGAGGAAGCGCTGTCCGGTGAGTTCATCGCCCTGGTATTCGGCGACCAGCTGGACCTCGATCCCGCCGGTGCGGCGCGGAACAGACAGTTCGGCGCGGGCGGTGAATCCGGGCAGGACGGCATCGCTCGCCATCGCCTCGATCAGGCGGATCGCAGCGTCCTCCGGCCCGGTCTCGGTCTCCCATTCGGTAGCCGCGGCTTTAGCGAGCGCGGGATTGGTGATGAAGAGCTGGGTCGCTTCCTCGCCGCCGAGGCGGCAGGCGAACTTGTAGACATAGCCCGCCTTGCTGGTCGCAAAGAAGCTGACCCGGGCAGCGGCAAATTGCGGGGGCACGGAGATATAGATGTCTCCGCGCACCGGCTCGTGCGTCACCTGGAAGTCGTTGTAGGGGAAGCCGCTCGCGATCTTCGAGACATTGGCAAAGCCGTCATCGATGAGCGCGATCCGGGTGAGTTCGCCGCGGGCGAGCTCGCAGTCGATGGTCGCGTCGTCGGCGGCCTCGATAAACTGGTCGGCATGCGCCGGGACAGGGGCGAGCGCGAAGGCGAGCACGGTGAGGCCGGTCAGCTTGAGCCCGGGATCAGGGCGCCTTGTCGCGCCGATCGCGAAACAGGCAAGGCCGGTTCCGGCAAGCGCGGCAGCGAGGGGAGATGGGAGAAGGCTCATTGGCCGGGTTCCTCCTTGTCGGTGGGAAGTTGTTCGAAGCCGGCGAGCGCGAGGCTGAGGCCACGCTTCGACCAGCGGAAACGGAAGGAGCGGCGCTGGCTCGCGATCACTTGCGCGCCGACGAAGGTCTTGAGCGTGCCGGTGACGGTCGAGGTCAGGGCCTTGGGGTCGACATGCATTTCCGCGATCACGAAGGCCTGGCTGATGTCCGAGCCGCGCTGTTCCTCGACGATTCTGACGAGCTCGGCCTTGAGGCGGCCGTGCGCGGCGGGATCGGCGAGCTTCAGGATGTTCGCCATCCAGTAGTCGAGGTTTTCGGGTGCCCGGTTGAGGAGCATCAGCGCCGTGTCGCGGGTGACGAGCTCGAGATAGGGCGCGTCGATCCCGCCGCTCGAAACGGTGATCCGCTCGGCGGTAATCGGCACCAGCACCACCTGCTCGTCGCGGGTGACCGCGGCGCCGAGGCTGACCAGCGTGGTCAGGCCCAGGACGCCTGCCAGCACGGCGAAGCGGTTGCGTTGCCGGAGGTAGGTCTGCGCCTGTTCGTGCGCGAATTCTGCTCGCATGGTTCGCCTCCTTCAGCCCGCCAACAGGCGGCAGTGGGAGGGCGGCGTGGCCTTCAACCCGAGAAAGCTCCCGGGCAGGTACCAGTACGCAGCATGCACCAGTGCCGAACCGGCGCCGCGTGCCTTTGCCTTCCGCAAGGCAAGCCAGGCCCCGGCGGCCAGGCCGATACCGATGAAGATATGCTGCGAGAGAATGCCCCAGGCGAAGGGAATAAGGATCCCTGCAAACTCGTCGATGGTCCAGAAGCCGATGAGCTCCGGGTCGTCGAGCCGCCGTGGAACGAGGTACCTGTCGGCCATGCCGCCCTCCTGTCGTGACCGGATCCGCTGATCAGATGACCGCGGTCACGACCGAGGTGACGATCGGAACGCCGGTACCGACACCGATCCCGACGCCGACCGGCACCGCGACCTGGCCGAGTGAGAAGCGCCCGGAGGCGAGACCGATCAGACCGCCCGCGAGGCTGAGCACGGTGATGATCTTGCCGCCCGAGCCTTCGAGGAAGTCGGTGAACTTGGTCAGCGCGGGATCGAAGGTGGTGTCGGCGCCGGCAAAGGCGGCACCGGCGCAGGCCAGTGCCACGCAGGCGGGAAGAACGTAGTCGCGGCCCCGTGCACGGTTGGGCGTGCGCTGTTGGACCGGAAGGGCAGTCTTGGTGGTCATGGATGGAACCTTTCGAGGGATTGAACATCAGCCAACGATGCGTTCGCTGTATGTTCTTTCCTCTCCCCGGAGCCGGGCTGTAGGAAATCGGGAACTGGATTTTGGGGCTGCTGCCCAAGCAAAAAGCGACATCTGGAGGTGCGCAAGCTGGGATTCGCGCAGGTTGATCGCGGATCAGCGCCAACTGTGCCGCGTTTGGCGAGGAGCGTGCCGCCATATGCGCGAACACGACCGGAATTCGCGCGAATCGCCGAAGGAAGCCGATTCGGTGGCTCCTCTATGTTCTGTAATTGTTCTTTTCGTTTTCCTACAGGCTTCCTTCGCGGTTAGCCGGTGAGTCGATCACCTCCAGAGATAAGGATTCGTCGATGACCAACATGGCGCTCTTTGCCGAACAACAGGTTCGCGCCGACCTTGCCCGGCTGCTTTTGGCTGCCGTCGAAGCCAGCGGCCGTGCACGCTGCGACATCGCGCGCAACGCGCAGATCCATAAAGATGCCTTGCGCCGGGTCCTCGCCGGCGAACGCTCGGCCAGCCTCGGAGAAGCCTTGCGCATTCTTGCCGCGTGCGGCGTCGCGCCGCACGCACACCTGCTCCTGTTCCTCGTCAGCAGCGGCGATCATGCGATTGCGTGGCTGCAATCGGACCTCGCGCAGTTCTTCGAGGACTTTTCCGGCGAACTGCCCTCGGCGCTCGAACGAGTCCTAGGCAACCAGGTTCATGAGGTGAAGCCGCGTTGGGCCAAGGGCACGGCACACCGTGTCGCCCGCCTGCTTTCCGATCACATCGATGAGCTCGAACGTAAGGACGCGCTGCTTGGCGATGTCTTCGCCGGTGCCGAAAGAGGCCATCGTGGGTGAAGAGATCGACAAAGGAGCGACGGAGTCTCGCCGGGTGACGCGGCTTATTCGCTTGCCCGAAGTGCAGCACCGCGTCGGGCTTGGCCGTTCGACGATCTACCGTTGGATGAGCGAGGGCAAGTTTCCCAAACCCGTACAGCTCGGAGGCTATTCCGTGGCATGGTCGGAAAGAGAAGTCGAAGCCTGGATTTCGGACCGCCTGAAGTGACCGCTTATTGGTCTGGAGCTGACTGGTTGGAGGCGGACGTGCCATCGACAGGGGCAGTCAAAGGCATCCTTTGCGCGGTCGCCGGATCGAAGCAGTCGGCCCGATACCCTCGAGTATTGGGAGCGCTCGTCGCTGCAAGAACCGAGCTGCTTTCGGAAGCCACCGGCGCCTATTAAGGAACATACAATATTGAGTAGGTCGAGCCGATCATGACAAAGTGCATCGAACAAGATTTCCCGTGTCAAAATCAAGAGTACGATGCGTTCGATCAAATAGCGCTCTTAGAACTAAGCCAGCCAATTTCTGCCCATGAGTTGGTGAACGAGAGCGCATTTTGTGCGGAACTGCCGGTCGACGACGAACTTCGTATTGGGAACATAACGTACAAGCTCTATCTTAAATTCCTCCGTGGTCAGACAGGCCTCTATCACCTGTGGGTAGACTATGACGCCTGCGACGACCATGGCAATTACACGATGTTATGCGTGTATGTCGGGAAAGGGTTTGCTGAGCTTCGCGTTGATAGCCACGTCAAAAAAATGGCCGAAGAATGCCCAGCTATACGTGACATTCACCAGCATGGAGAATCGTCTCTCTAAGTACTACGAGCAATTGTTTCTCGATGTGTACGATTTCGAATTAAACAACATTGAGAATTCTGGCGCAGAACATCTGTTTGCGGTTTGGGATGAGGAACGCCATCACTTGGAAACGCACTTGAATGAGGTTTCCAATCTGAGCAAAATTCAAAGTTTCGACGACTGGTAAGAAGTCGTAATCCGACCGGCCTCAGGTCGAACGAACTCCAGTCTACAGCCCACGCCGTTACCGGTCTGGACGTCTGGTGTTTTGGCGCAGAGCGGCGGCGATATTACACCCCAAAAGCGACCGCCGAGCACGAATATGGCCGCATGATTCTTCAAGAGATCGCACACCTGCGTGGAGCAATGAGAGCTTCCGGATCAGATCGGCTTAATGCCTTCGAATTGGACATCGGCAGCGTGTCCCCGCCAGATGGGCCTTTCAACGTTTTCCGCCAACGCAAAGCCAAAAGATGCGAAATTCCCCAAGTGACTGAGAGCTTCGCATTGCTTAGCGATGGCCTCTACGTTGCTCGGGATCTGAGCCACCTTTTCTGGATATCGCGCTGCTCGTACGATTACCCACTCGGGTCCATTGTCTCCGACAAATCAGATGTTCGGATCGACGTTGGGATTTGAGTGAGTGGACATGATCTCGAAACCCTTCCTTTGGAGCCATTGCTTGACAACTTGAACTGCAAAATCAAGTAGTTCCCAGTCGGTAACCTCAATGAGTTCATCTGAGGCCAGGGAAAACGGATCGACCGATTGCGCGTTTCTAAGGTCGATCAAGCCCCAACCGCCCAACTGCGGTTTCCAGCCTGTCAGCGTCCTTCCCATCGGCCAGAGGTGACCTTCCCCCCGAAAAGTGGTCCGTTTTGAGAGTTAGGATTTCGGCTATTTACGGCTTGAAAGGGGCTGATGAATGGCACGGAAGAGATACACGCCGGAACAGATTATCGGGATACTGCGTGAGGCCGAAGTTCGGCTCTCGCACGGAGAGAAGATCGGGGAGATCAGCCGATCGCTGGGGATTTCGGAGCAGAGTTACTATCGCTGGCGACGCGAGTACGGTGGGCTGAAGGTCAGCCAGGCTCGGCGATTGAAGGATCTCAAGAAGGAGAACCAGCGGCTCAGGAAGGCGGTGTCTGATCTTACGCTCGATGCGCTGATCCTGAAGGAGGTTGTCGAGGGAAAGTACTGAGCCCTTCACGGCGTCGGCTGGCCATCGACCATGTGCAGGAGGCATTAGATATCTGCCAGCGCCGTGCCTGCCGGGTCGTTGCCCAGCACCGCTCGACCCAGCGCAAGCTGCCCGCACCACCAGCCGACGAGAAGCCGCTGACAGCTGCAATCATCCGGCTGGCCCAGCAATATGGTCGCTACGGCTATCGCCGGATCACGGCGCTGCTGCGCAATGAAAGTTGGTTGGTGAACGCCAAGCGGGTCGAGCGGATCTGGCGCCGTGAAGGGCTCAAGGTTCCGCAGAGACAGCCAAAGCGCGGGCGTCTGTGGTTCAACGATGGATCATGCGTGAGGCTGCGTCCGCAATATAGTGGCCATGTGTGGAGCTACGACTTCGTCATGGATCGCACCCATGACGGCAAGGCCTTCCGCATGCTTACCGTGATCGACGAGTACAGCCGCCAGTGCCTGGCGATCCATGTCCAGCGCAAGCTCAAGAGCGATGATGTCCTGGCCGTGCTGACCGAGCTGTTCCAACGCCATGGTCCGCCTGATCACATCCGTAGCGATAATGGCGCTGAGTTCACTTCTCATGCCGTGCGCGACTGGCTCTGGCGGATTGGTGTGAAGACTCTCTACATCGAACCCGGATCACCATGGGAGAATGGCTACAACGAATCCTTCAACGGCAAGCTCAGGGATGAGCTTCTCAACGGGGAGATCTTCTACACTCTGAAGGAGGCAATCATCCTGATCGAGCGCTGGCGTATCCACTACAACACCGTCCGGCCACACTCTTCGCTGGGCTACCAGCCGCCGGCCCCACAAACGATCTTGCCTCGTCCTGCCATGCTGCCTTACGCTGCGCTCCAGGCCGCCCAGCAGGGCGACCCCAACCGCCGGAACTCTAACTTAACCGGTGGACCACCCTGATGGGGCAGGTCAGCAGCATGGTGGCGGCAGGCACCGCTTCGGCAGGTTTCTGTTCGGTCATTTCCACTCTTCTCCCTTGATGTAGCCAATATCGGTGCCGGGCGGCCGTGGTCTAAGCGTTCATTGTGTGTGGTCTTATCAGTTCCATCTAGGAATGAGTGCTATTCCCGCGAAAGCCAGAACAATTCCTGCCAGTAACAACGATTGGTCGGCCAGCAATGCGGCAGAGATGATCAACGCTGCCACCACCGGACCCTTGACGGGGGTGCTGCGGTCCTCTTCCCGCGTCAGATGGTTCAGACTGGCTGGGTCGATGGATACCTGAATCGTACCTGATCGAGCGACCGAGGCAACGTTATCGATTAGCTCGGGCAGCGATGCCGAGAAATCAAGCAGGCCACTGCGGACCTTGGCCAAATGATCCCGCGCGGCTCCGATCGAAAATCGCTCGGCAAACAATTGCATCACGATCGGCTTCGTTTCTTCGGCGATATTGTAGTCCGGCGCCAAAGAGCGAACGAAGCCCTCTGCGGTCAGCAGGGTGCGCAGCAAAATAGCGAGGTCGGGCGGCAATACGAGGCGATAATCGCGCAACAATCCGAAAACCCGATCGAAAATTGCCGCGAATTCTATCCCGGCAAGAGCTGTGCCGCTAAATTCCGCGATCAGCTCATCCAGGTCCATCACCAATTGCGCGCGATCCACGAGTGGATTGCCTGCCCAGTCGAGCAGCAGATCGGCCACCTTGTCTATCTGTCCGTTCGCGATAGCGAAAATCAGTCGGACGATTTCCTGACGCCGCGCGCCGCTGAGAAAGCCGACCGAGCCGAAATCGATGAAGCCTACCTGGTTCCCTTCCATCCAGAAGACGTTGCCGGGATGCGGGTCGCCATGAAACTCTCCATTGAGAAGGATCATCCGTAGCACTGCATCGGCATAGCGCTTCGCGAACTGGGCATTCCCTGCCGGATCAGTTGCCGGGTGCCGCGACGCGGGCTTTCCGCCCAGGGCTTCCTGCACATTGATCGTCAAGCCTGTGAGTTCCCAGTGGATCGCGGGCGTCTTCACCCCAAGCATCTCCAGATAACCGCCAATCCTTTCACAGGCACGTGCTTCTGCCGCCAGGTCCATCTCCCGCGCTAAATTCTTGGCGAATGTCTGAAGGAATTCCACGGGTCGATAGCGGGCAATGTCGCTTGACCGACGCTCGGCGAGGCCCGCGAGCCGTGTCAACAGCCTCATGTCCGCCTCGATCCTGGACGCCATGCCGGGTCGGCGGATTTTCACGATAGTCTCGCTTCCGTCCAGCAGGGTTGCGACATAAGTCTGCGCGATAGAGGCTGAGGCGATCGGGTTTCTCTCGAAAGCGGCGAATTCACGTTCCCAGTCGCTGCCCCAAGCCGATACAATCACCGGTTCGATCTTATCGAACGGCAGCGGTTCCACCTGGTCGTGGAGAGTGCCGAACGCGGAAATCCAGGGTTGTGTAAACAGATCGCTTCTGGTCGCCAGGAGCTGGCCAAGCTTTATTCCGACAGGGCCGACATCGCGCAACAGCGCCACCACCGATGCAGGACGCAAGTCGTCGGTATCTGGCTCATTCTCCGAAACCGGCATAAAGCCAAGCAAGCTTCCGAGATTTTTCAGACCGTGCCGGGCGAAAATCTGACCGAGTTCTGCTAGCCGCGTCAGTTCACCGACACTGTTTTCCAGATCATGCTTCATCGGCTTTCTTCGCAAGTGTCAGCCTGCTTCTGATTCTCCGCAACTTTTCGAAGCATCGTACGCAGGAGGTCGATTTGAGGCGCAGACATTCCCTTCCAGAGAATTTCGTGGAGTCGATCAGCCGCTTCGCGCAGTTCCGGCCAGATGGTTCTTACTTGCTCGGTGAGGTGGAGGTTCCAAACCCTTCGATCGTGCGCCGCCCGCTCTCGCTCGATCAAACCTTTTTCAACCAAAACTGCGACAGCCTGTCCTATCGTCGCCGATTCAAGCTCGAGCAGGCGAGAAATCTCGGTCTGTGTTAGCGTAGGTTCTCGCAACAAGGACGCGATGATCCGCCATTGTGTTTGATTGAGGTCGAGCCCCACGATCAGAGCGTCGAAGGTCCGCCGAGCGGTCCTGTTCACCTCTTCTAGCAAATAAAGGATGTCATCCTTTTCGTTGGGGGCGTAATCACGTATCTCATCTTTCGGCATATGCTTATCCATAGCGCTATCTTGGAAGGCTCGCGCATGCCTGGCGTGTTCAAGCTCAGCGTCAACCATATTCGCTAGCAGTGCCGCCATGCAAACACTCGCTGATTTCACGCTACAGCAGAAACTGAATCCGATGGTCGCTCAAGCTGATAAGGAACCGAACGGCGCTGGGTGAGTGCGGGGGCTCCGGCCACCTCGCCTGCCACGACTGCCGGGATGTTATGATCGCATGCGCTCGGCGTCCCTCATCTGAGCATCAGACCCCCTGAAGGGCAAACGCGGGCGTGAACGCGGGGCATGGGCTCGATTTCGAGTGATTATGGCTCGCTGCCCAGATTGTCATGCATCCTAGCCAGCGATCCGCGTAAGCGCTCCAGTTCCCCAAAACGGATCCCCCCGAGCAAGCGAGCATACATTGCATCAGCTTCTACTCGCATCTTGGGAAGTAGCTCGATTGCGGCAGGGCGTAAATGAACCCGCCAAACGCGCCTGTCGTTCTTCGCGCCTGCGTCTTTCCACCAGCTCAAGTTCTTCCAGGCGATCAATAGTCTGGCCGATGCTAGCGCGCTCTAGCTTCAGTTCCCGAGCCAGCTCTGTCTGGGTCATGCCTGGGCTCCGAAAGATAAGCCAATATACTCCATTGCGTCCGCGTGAGCCCGAATTGTTCAACCGAAGAATCGGCGGTCCTGCGCAAACGCCGGGTCACTTCCTCCATAAGAAAGAACAGCCGATCGGTATCGGTGAGGAAACTTGCCCCCCTTTGTATCCGCGTCATAGCCCGTCAAGGCAGCCATCTAGGGCAACCTACCATAGCGGATCAGGAAATAAAGCCGTTTACTGTAAATCGATTTACAATATGAGGTTGCGGTATGCAGTCGCAAATTTTCCATATCGGGGGAGATGGTGGCATCTCCATAGCAGCCGAAGCGACCGGAAATGCCGATGCTTTACCGGTCTTGCTCGCGCATGGGGGCGGCCAGACCCGTCACGCATGGAAACGTGTCACAGCCGATCTCGCCAATGCGGGATTTCGTCCGATCGCAATTGATATGCGCGGTCATGGCGACAGCGAATGGTCTGCCGAGGGCGCTTACGAAACGCGCGACTTCGCTTCAGATCTCGTTGCGATCGCTTCAAAAATGGACCGCAAGCCAGCGCTCGTCGGGGCCTCCCTTGGCGGGTTGGCCGGACTGATCGCCGAAGGACACCTTGCGCCGGGCCGCTTCGCGTCGCTCACTCTCGTCGACATCGCGCCGCGTATGGAGACGGGGGGCGTTATGCGCGTAGTCGGCTTTATGGAGGAGCACGTGGAGACCGGTTTCTCTTCACCGGACGAAGCGGCAGAGGTCATCGCGCGCTACATGCCACATCGCCGCAAGCGCGGAGCCGGCAAGGGCTTACGGCGCTATCTGCGAGAGAAGGAAGACGGCCGCTACTACTGGCATTGGGATCCGGCCTTTATCCGCAACATCACACTAGCCAAGCGAAGCGATCCGGCTGATCAGGAACGCCAGTTTGATGCGCTGAACGATGCAGCCAGCAGGCTTTCGCTGCCATTGCATATTATTCGCGGCGGATCGAGCGATCTGGTTTCCGAAGACGCGGTCGCGCAATTGCTCGAACTTGTTCCACACGCTGAATACACCGACATCGCAGAGGCAACACATATGGTGGTTGGCGATGCCAACGATGCCTTTTCGGCAGCGATACTCGATTTTCTCAAGCGTAATCACAGTCCGCAGGGAGCCGTTACATGACCGATAATCTGACAAGGATCGATCCTAAGCGCCTCGAAGAGATCCTGCAGATTGCCCCGTTTCACCGGTGGCTTGGCCTCACTTTACGGTCATGCTCGAACGAGCAGCTTGAACTGGAGATGCCTTGGCGCGACGAGATCGTGTCAAACCCGGCAATCGGTTCAGCGCATGGCGGCGTGCTCGCCTCTCTGATCGATTTAACCGGGCTCTACACCTTATTGTCGCAAGGTACAGGGGCCAAGGCGACCGCCGATCTGAGGGTCGACTACCACCGCCCGGCAACCTCGGGACCACTCGTAGCATCGGGCAAAATAATCAAGATCGGTAAAAATATCTCGGTCGCTGAAACACGTGTATACGGTCCTACTGGCAACCTTTTGGCTAGCGGCCGCGGTGCCTACGTATGCTAACAGCGTTATCCTAATGGAACTAACTGCAGGGCGAAAATTAGCAGGTCTGTTCCTCGAAGACCTGCAAAATAGTCCCACGACTTTCAGAGCGAATTGCGTCGCGATAGCCGCCTTCCAATGAGTGACGTGACCCCCTGATCTTCCCCCAGCTGGGATTAGAGCCGAGCCGCGTTGATGCGTATGAGCGCGGTTGAAGCAATGGGCTGCGCAGCGGAGCCCGTAGGGCGTGGCGAAGCAGGCCATTGCTTATCTAGTTCGGCGGCGAACACCGCCGGTGTCGCGTAGCCAAGGGATGAGGGCGGTCTCTCTCGGTTGTAGTCTTCCACCTGACCTGCCCCATCAGGGTGGTCCACCGGTTAAGTTAGAGTTCCGGCGGTTGGGGTCGCCCTGCTGGGCGGCCTGGAGCGCAGCGTAAGGCAGCATGGCAGGACGAGGCAAGATCGTTTGTGGGGCCGGCGGCTGGTAGCCCAGCGAAGAGGGATTCCTGCAGCGAACACCGCTGCCGGCCTCTCCCTATCACATCATCGACGATATTGAGCACACGGAACTTTTGTTCGGACGCCACCTAGTCGTGAGCAAATAAAAGTTCGAAAAAGAGGGCTCGACACAGCGAAGCGCCGAACCCTCTTGCAATTAGCGAGTAAGTTTAAAACTTGCCGCGCACGGTGATGCCGTAAGTCCGGGGTTCCGCAAGAAAAGCGGAGAACGTTTGTTGCGGAGCCACGAAAGGCGTGTTGAAGGCCACCTGCGTATACCCAACGTCAAACAAATTATTGACCCATCCCTCGATCGCGAAGCGATCCGCAATATTGGTCAGACCCACACGCCCGTTCACTACGACGAAGCTGTCCTGTTCCTTGCCGAAGAGCAGGTCGGAGCCGGTGTTGTAATCACCAGCCATACGAGCGTTCACGAAGACCAGGCCTTCGAGCCCACTGTCGCCGATTGGCGGCGTCCACGTAAGCGACGATGTTGCCACGATCTCTGGTGCATTCGACAGGTTGTCGCCTGGCAGCAAGCGTAGTGCGGGGTCGAGCGGTGCCCCGGTATCGTCCCCGATAAGATTGTCTTCAAAGCTCGTATCAGAATAGGTGACGCCAAGGGTAATATCCAAATCACGAGCGGGCCGTAGATAGGTTTCGATCTCGACACCTTGAGCGATCAGACCTGGTGCAACTTCATCGGAAGAGCATGCACCGGTTGTCGCGCTTGCGTCTCTGTCGGCCCCGCCGAGATCGCTATCGCAACTATTGACCGTCTGCACAATGTAGAACGCCCCATTGAACGTGTTCAACTGGAAGTTACTGAACTCTTGCCGGAAGCCTGCAATGCTAACCCCGAACTCGCGTGTCGAGTATTTGAGGCCGATCTCATATGCATCGACTGTTTCTTCATCGAACTGCAGCGCGGCTGCCGAGATATTGGCCGGATCGAACGCAAGCGGATTTGACAGTGCAGACCTGTCGAGGTTGAAACCGCCCGCCTTGTAGCCGCGTGAATACGAACCGTAGACTAGCAGATCGGGAGTTGGCTTCCAGCTCAGGATAGCCGTGCCGGTAAACTCCTCTTCTTCGCGCGAGTCTTCGAGAGAAACTCCATCGAGCTCCGATGTCGAATTGCCTTGGCAGGAAAGGCTGATGATACCACCGGCCAGAGGTGCCAAAGTCGGAACACCCAGAAAGCCTCCGAGCAGATTGCGGTTTGTCGGACAAACCGTGTTGTCGTTGCGGAAAGTTGCGTCGAAGTCCTTGGTTTCGTTTGTATAACGAAGCCCCAGCGTCAAATCGAGCGTATCCGTGATCGCAAAGATATTATGCGTGAAGAACGCGAAGTTCTCACTCGTCTGATTGTAGACCTCGCTGACCGTTCCCAAATCGCTGATGCTTGCAAGGTTGTTGATACCTGCGAGGATCGCCGGGGTTGCAGCGCCGAATGCCGGGCTTCCGGTCAGCGTACCGTCCAATGCCGCCACGTTGGCACCCAGGCAATTGGAAGCCCCCGGATTGACCAAAGCCGGGTTGATCGCGATAGCGATGCGGCACGCTACGAAATTGCCGTACTGGGTGCCGAACCGCAGATTGTCACGCACCTGCAGTTCTTCATTGGCGTAATACGCGCCGATCAACCAATCGAGTTTGCCATCGAAGGCCTCACCGGTAAGGCGCAGTTCCTGAGTGAATGTTTCAAAGTCTCGAGCAAGAGCATTCTCGGTCGGAGCGCGGTAGAGAATATCGACAGTAGTGTAATCGGTGTCAGATCCCTGGCTGTTGGCATATTCACGGTAGCCCGTGATAGACGTCAACGTGACGTTCCCGAAATCCCAATTGATCTCAGCCGAAATACCGTAGTCTTCGGTTTCGCCTTCATAGCTTCTGCCCGGCGTAGGGTACAGGTCGCGGTTGAATGTATCCTGGGTGAGGGCACGCGGATCCTGCCCAAGCGCAAGCAACACGGGAACGATCGGATTTGCGGTACTCGTCAGGGCGGCCCCATCCGATGGCCTCGTAAAGGGATCAAATCCAGCGCTGATCCGTGCAAGCGGAGCAAACTCGGGCTGGACGAACGTCGCGGCACAGCACGCTTCGTCCTTTTTGGAATAATCCCCGACAAGGCGAATGGACAGGTCGTCATTGGGTTCGAACAGGAGCTGACCGCGGACCAGATAACGATCGCGATTGTTGATCGTCCCGCCGTTGGTAATATCGTTGTAGAAGCCGTCGCGCTCAAAGTAAACGCCGTCCACACGCGCAGCTACGGTGTCGCCAAGCGGAGCGTTTATGCCACCTTCGACGCGGATCGCATCATAGTTGCCATAAGTGAAGGCCCCGTATGCGCTGAAATCGAACTCGGGCGGTGCGGTGTAGATATTGATCAGGCCTGCCGATGAGTTCCGCCCGCCCAGAGTACCTTGGGGACCGCGAAGGATTTCGACCCTGTCGATAGGGCCGAGCTCACTCAGGGCGCTTCCCGAACGAGAGCGATAGACTCCATCGACAAAAACCGCGACCGAACTTTCCAGACCAGGGTTGTCGCCGACCGTGCCGATACCGCGAATACGCGCGGAACCGTTAGCTTCGTTGCCGGTGGAAGACACCAGCAGGGACGGTGCAACCTGGTTCAGCTCACGTATGTCGCTGGCGCCCGAATTCTGGAGGGTTTCTCCGGAAACAGCTGACACGGCGACTGGAACATCCGCCAAGACCTGCGATCGCCCTTGCGCGGTAACAATGATTACGTTTTGGTCTTCGACATCGGCCCCTTCAACCAGATCCGCATCGGGTTCGCCAACATCCTGGGCGAAGGCGGCTGTCGGTGTGAAGGCAAGTGCCGCTGCCAATGCACCAAGGGCGCAATGGTGGCGTGATGGAAATCTTTTCATGTGCCTCTCCTCTAAGAATGTGCCCCATCCTAGGCACTAGTCGATGTTAGAAACGATGCCGATAAGCGCGTTTCATTTCAAGACTTGGTAGATGAATTGACGGATTATTTCACATTGTCGACAAGCATGTGGCAAAAATGCCATGCTGGTCACTACATGCAGGTTTCTAGTAGCCAGAAAGCTTGGAAAATCGGTCCTTTAACCAGCTCGACGAACCGAAGCTCTGCTCCAGCACGCGGGCGCGCTTGAGATAGAAGCCGACGTCGTACTCATCGGTCATGCCGATCCCGCCGTGCAGCTGGATGCCCTCGTTTGCCATGGTGTGCATAACGCGGTTGGCTTCCGTCTTGGCGATGGTCGCCGCGCGCGCCACGCCGAAGCCGGCATCGACGGCTTGCAGGCCCGCCTCGACCGCGCTGCGCATCTGGGCGAGATCGGCGAAGAGGTCCGCCATGCGGTGTTGCAGCGCCTGTAAGCTCGCCAGCACCTGGTTGAACTGCACGCGCTGCTTCAGATAGTCGAGCGTGTCGTCGAACACCTGCTGCGCCATGCCGAGCATTTCGGCTGCGGTGAGCACGCGCGCGCGGTCGAGCACGTCATCGAGCAGGCTGTCGCCGCCATTGGCGAGCTTCTCCGCCGCCGCGCCGTCGAAGGTGACGTCGGCATGGCTGCGCTGGTCGGTCAGCTTGCGGGTGGTGAGCGCGACGCCGTCGCCTTTCTCGACCAGGTAAAGCCCGTCCTTCGCCGCGACGACGAACAGGTCCGCACCATGCGCTTCATGGACGAAGGCCTTGGTGCCGCTCAGCTTGCCGTCGGACACACTGGTCTCGATCTTCGCAGGATCGTGGCTCGGCCCTTCGTCGACGGCGAGGGTGGCGATGGCCTCGCCGCTCGCCAGCCTGGGCAGCCACCTGGCCTTCTGCTCGTCGCTGCCGCCAAGAACGATCGCCGAGGCGGCGACGGTGTTCATCACCAGCGGGCTGGCGGTGAGCGTCTTGCCGAGTTCCTCGACGACGAGGCCCGCGGACAGGAAGCCGAAGTCCGACCCGCCATGCTCTTCGGGGATGATGACCCCGGCCCAGCCCATCTGCGCCATCGTCGCATAGGCGTCGCGGTTGAAGGCTTCGGGCTCGCCGCTGGCGCGGACCTTGCGGAATTCGGTGACCGGGCTTTCGTTGACGGTCCATTCGCGCGCCATGTCGCGCAGCATTTCCTGTTCTTCGTTGAGAACGGCCATTGTCCTTGCTCCCCTCTCTTACTGGTGGTCGAGCATGCCGAGCACGCGCTTGGCGATGATGTTGTTCTGGATTTCGGTCGAGCCGCCATAGATGGTGGTCGCCTTGCCGAAGAGCCACGCGCGCACGGCCTCCAGCTCGCCGTCCGAAAAGCCGTCGCCTTCCCAGCCGAGGCCCTGCAACCCGCGGATTTCGATCAGCAATTCGCTGCGTTCCTGGCTCAGCTTGGTGCCGAGCTTCTTGAGCACAGAGCTGATTTCGGAGACGCCGCCAGCTGCCTTGCTCTCTTCCATCGCGCGGCGCGCGGTGAGCAGGAAGCTGTTCCAGCGGATTTCGAAATCAGCGATCTTGTCGCGCAGCACCGCATCGGCGAGTTCGCCGTCGGCGCCCGTCGGCTGGTACTTCTTGGCGATATCGCCAAGGCTCTGGCCCATGAGACGGGCGAGGCTGCCGCCGCCCGAGATATTGGTGCGCTCGTGCTGCAGCAGGCGCTTGCCGATGGTCCAGCCCTGGCCTTCCTCGCCGACGAGGTTTTCCTTGGGCACCTTCACGTCGGTGAAAAAGGTTTCGCAGAACGGGCTGGTCCCGCTGATCATGGTGATCGGGCGAACTTCGACACCGGGCTTGTCCATGTCGATCAGCATGAAGCTGATGCCCTTGTGCTTGTCGCTCTTGTCGGTTCGCACAATTGCAAAGCACTTGTCGGCCCATTGGCCGCCGCTGGTCCAGGTCTTCTGGCCGTTGACGAGGTAGTGGTCCCCCTTGTCCTCGGCAAAGGTCTGGAGGTTGGCAAGGTCGGAGCCGGCATTGGGTTCCGAATAGCCCTGGCACCAGCGGATCTCGCCGCGGGTGATCGGCGGGATGTGTTCCTTTTTCTGCGCCTCGTTCCCGTATTCGAGCAGCGTCGGCCCGAACATCATGACGCCCATGCCGCCGATCGGGTTGTAGGCACCCGCCTTGGCGAATTCCTGGTCGATGATCTTGGCCTGCGCCTTGGTGAGGCCGCCGCCGCCGTATTCCTTCGGCCAGGTGGGGGTGCCCCAGCCGCGCGCGCCCACGGCTTCGCGCCACTTGGTCTGCGCCGGCGTTTCATTGGTGGGGCCGTCCACGCCGGCCAGCGCGTTCGACTGGCCCTTGAGTTCGGCGGGAAAATTGTCCGCCAGAAACTGCTGCACTTCCGCGCGGAAGGCGTCTTCGTCGGTCTGGGTTGCGGGCTCGATTTGTGTGGCCATGGGTGTTTTCTCGAAGAATCAAGGAAAGACAGATAAGAATGTAGGCTACGGGGACGAGGATCCCTCCGTCAGTATTGTTGTTCGGGTAGGTGAAGAACCAATCCATCCAGCATCGGCTTCATCGGAATCTGACAGGCAAGGCGACTGTATTCAGTGGTGCCTTCGGCGAACTGCAAGAGGTCGGCCTCCATTCCATCATGCATAAGCCGACCCACCTTGTCGATCCATTCGGGATCGACATGCACATGACAGGTCGCGCAAGCACATACCCCTCCGCAATCGCCATCGATACCCGGCACGTCATTGTATAGCGCCGCTTCCCTGGCTGTCTCGCCTTCTTCTATTTCGACCTCCCGTCGCTCACCATCGCTAGCCACGAACGTAATTTTGATCATCTTGAACTCCGCATTTCGATCTCGAGAGTCAGCGGGCGCGGAGCCGCACCGGCAGCCTGGTGATTCCGCGGACGAGGTTTGAAAAAAGACGCTCTGGTTCACCTGTAACCTCGACCCGGGAAAAGCGCTTGTGAATTTCTTCCCAGATGATCCGCAGCTGCAGTTCCGCGAGCCGGTTTCCCATGCAGCGGTGAATGCCATAGCCGAATGAGAGGTGATGGCGCGGATTTTTGCGGTCGATGATGAACTGGTCCGCGCGCTCGATAGCACTCTCGTCGCGGTTGCCTGACAGGTACCACATCACCACCTTGTCGCCCTTCTTGATCTGTTTGCCGCCGATCTCCCAATCTTCCAGCGCGGTGCGGCGCATATGAGTGAGGGGGGTCTGCCAACGGATGATTTCCGGAACCATTTTGCTAATGAGCGAAGGATCCGCGTCGAGTTTCGCGTACTCGTCCGGGCTTTGGTTCAAGGCGAGCACGCCGCCGCTGATGGAATTGCGTGTTGTGTCGTTTCCACCGACGATCAGCAGCATAAGATTGCCGAGAAACTCGAGGAACGGCATGTCGCGCGTGGCGGGAGAATGAGCCATCATCGAGATGAGGTCGTTCTTCGGCTCCTCGTTTATCCGTTCGTCCCACAGAGTCTTGAAATACATCGCGCAACCGATGAGTTCTTCGCGCCGCGCCTCGTAGGATTCGACGATCCCGGTTTCAGGTGCCGCAGTTGCTACATCGGACCAGCGCGTCAGCTTGCGCCGCTCCTCCCAAGGGAAATCAAACAAGGTTGCCAGCGTCATCGTCGTCAACTCGATCGCAACCTTATCCACCCAGTCGAAATCTTCGCCAATCGGGAGTTCATCGAGAATCTCTCCCGCGCGCTTGCGGATGATCGGCTCGAGCAGTTGCAGGTTGGACGGAGCCACTGCCGGAGTCACCGCCTTGCGCTGCTGATCGTGCTTGGGCGGGTCCATCGCTATGAACATTTCAAGTTCGAGCGCGCCTTCCACCGAATGCATGTCCTGGATTGCAATTCCGCCTAGCTTCGCTTCCGAAGAGAAGACCTTATGATTGGTGTCCACCGACATGATGTCGTCGAACTTGGTAATGGACCAGTAAGGGCCGACATAGCTCTCGCGGCAGTAGTGGACAGGTTCTTCGGCGCGCAACCTGTCAAAAAATAGACCGATGGTATCGTTCTGAAACAGGCTTGGCCGGGCCACGTCGATTTCCTCGATCGGAATTGACGCGATCCTCGCCGCGGCATCCGGCTCGGCGATCTGGCTGTCCATAAGAACTATTCCTTCTACATCTCAGGCCTGATCGGCCTTCAGTCATCCTTAAGGGAGACATCTCGTGCAGTCAATAAATCGTATACTCTTTTAGTCCCTTGCAGACACCAATCCCATCGGATAGTGTGCCGATCCAGCGAAGGTTTGCTAATATCCTTATACTGTTTATTCGAGAGGTGCGGGTGTGCTGATGAGTGGCGGATGCCGGCGATGAAGAAGGCCAAGCGTGCCCTTTCTCTTGCGCAAAGCATCGTGAGGGACATCGAGGCGGGTCGCCATAACCCGGGTGACAGGCTTCCGCGCGAGGATGAAATGCTCGCGCGTTACGAGGTTGCGCGCGCAACTTTGCGGGAGGCTTTGCGGTTCCTGGAATTGCAAGGGGTCATCCATCTCCAGCTCGGCCGTGGTGGAGGTCCCGTCGTAGCCCGTCCGCAGACCGGCGATTTTGCAAGCAGTTTGTCATTGATTCTGCATTTCATGGAAGCCGATTTGCGTGGTTTGCTTGAATTGCGCGAAGCAATTGCTCCCGATGTCGCAGGGTATGCAGCCCAGCGTGCAACTACCGCTGATCTCAGCGCGTTGGCAGGGTGTCTGGCGGAATTGAGGCATCATGAAGCCTCTGATCAATTCGAGGAACTTAATCGCAGATTTCACGACTTGTTGGGTTGGGCGAGCGGCAATCCGCTGTTCGGTTTGCTGACCTCTGCGATGCATCTGTTGACCCGCGAGTTTTCCCATTCGCTGGGATATTCGGCACAGGAACGGGCGGTGCAGATGAAGTTTCTGGTGCGGGTGCTCGAGGCAGTGCGGACTGGCGACAGCGCCGCGGCCCGTCAAGCAATGAGCCGGTTGGTGGCCGGCTCTGCCGTCTATCTTTCGGAGCGCAGTCCCGAGCTGGTCTCGCAGCGGGTGCGGTGGGGGCAGCTGTAGAATTTTCAATAGTTTGAGTGTGCGTTTAGGCAAGTGGCTGGAGAGGAAGAATGGCGTTGAAGAGCCGAATATGCGAAATGCTGGGGATCCGGTACCCGATCCTGCTTGCCGGGATGGGCGGAGCGAGCGTTCCGGCGCTGGCGGCTGCGGTTTCGAATGCCGGCGGGCTCGGGGTCCTGGGTGCCGCGGCGTGTTCGCCCGATCAGTTGCGTGACTGGATTCGCCAGACCCGGGAATTGACCGACAAACCTTTCGGTGTCGATACGCTGCTCCCCGCGTCGGTCAGGCGCGGCTCTGCCCCTCAAAGCGGTGCTGCACCCCAAAATCCCATGGATCTGATGGGTGAATATCAGCAGTTCGCGCGCGACTTCATGGATCGTGAAGAGCTTCCGGAGGTCGATGCTGCCGCCGCCATGCGGGCGGCGGGCGCGCCTGAAATGGGCAAGGGCGGCCCGCAGTTGTTCTCGAAGGAATTCTTTGAGGCGCAGATGGAAGTGGTGATCGAGGAAAAGGTGCCGGTTTATGCTGCCGGCCTTGGCAATCCTGAACCCTGGATGGATCGGCTCCATGCCAATGGCACCAAGGTCATGGCGGTGATCGGCAAGGTCAAGCACGCCGAACAGGTCGTCGGGTCGGGCATCGACATGATCGTCGCGCAAGGGCACGATGGCGGAGGTCACAACTCGCCGATCGGGACTATTTCCTTGATTCCCCAGGTGGTCGACGCCGTTGGCGATCGTGTTCCTGTCCTTGGGGCCGGCGGTATCTCGGATGGCCGGGGTGTTGCCGCTGCGATGATGCTGGGGGCAGAGGGCGCGTGGGTCGGCACGGCATTTCTCGCGACCGAGGAAGCGGGCATCGAGCGCTTCCAGAAAGAGGCGATCACCGAAAGCGGCGATACCGATACGGTCGTTAGTCGATCGCTTACCGGCAAACCGGCGCGCATGATCCGGAACAAATGGGCCGACGCCTGGGTGCAGGCCGGAAAGGAACCTCTGCCGATGCCCTATCAGTCGATGATCTCCGGCCCGGTCATGGCCTCCGGGATCAAGGCCGAGCGCAAGGATGTCATCCCCGGCTTCGCGGGGCAAGGCATCGGCCTGATCGATTCGATCCGGCCTGCCGCCGAAGTGATGCGCGACCTGGTCGATGGAGCCGAGAAGGCGTTGGCGTCCGCTGGTATCTACAAGTGAAGCGCAGGAGGCAAGAAGATGGCTTACGCCAAAGGTCATGAATTGCGCCGCCCCGTAGAGCCTCTCAGAGCGCTGGGGCAATGAGGCAGTTGATTGCCGACAAGGAGGATACGGCGCAGGTGTTCCGTATCGTCAAGGCATTGTCGGGCAATTCCTATTATCGGAATTTCAATCGCTTCATGAAGTCGAGCGATGGGCGGCGTATCGCTTCCGACCGGGCCGACCTACTTGAAACCTTGTGCGATCGCAAACGCCTTGCGACCTGTGCGTCTGGCACGCTTGGCCGAGCCTACCTCGATTTTGTTTACGGGGAGGGTCTGACAGCAGAAGGTCTGGCGGAAGCCAGCGAGGCCGGAGGTCTGGAGGACCTCGGCGACCCCGATGTTTCCCTCTATCGTCGGCGCCTTCGCGATTCGCATGACCTGTTTCATGTCGTCACCGGATACGGCAGGGACGCACTGGGCGAATTGTGCGTGCTGTCCTTCGGAAACGCGCAATTCTATAATCACGGGATCGCTTTCATCGTGGGCGTCGGCATTCCCAAGATGAAACTGGAAGCTGCCCAGTTGCCAGTGGCGCGCGCTGCATTTGAAGCGTGGCGCCGGGGCCGGGCTGCAGCCGATCTGACCACCTTCTACTGGGAAGAAAATCTCGATCGTCCGTTGGAGGATGTCCGCCGCGAGTTGCGACTGCGTCCGCCGGAGACCTATCAGAGGGTGCGCGCTCTTTCCGAACAGCTCGAACGCGATTACCAGGCGGTCAGGCAGGCATGAGCTTAAGCGACAAATCGGCCATCACCGGAGTGGGCGAAACCGCTTTCGTGAAAGGCACCGAGAAAACCGCGGTCGACATGATGCTGGAAGCATCGCGCAAAGCCATAGCAGATGCAGGGCTGAAGCCGTCGGATATCGACGGCATGGTTCCTCCGCCGATCTACACCACCTCGGAAGAGATGGCGGCTAACCTCGGTATCGAAGTTCTGCGCTATGCCTCTACGGTCCACATGGGCGGGGCGAGCCCTACCACGGCACTCCAGAACGCCGCGATGGCAATTGCCAGCGGCTTATGCGACCATGTGCTGGTGACGCTCGGGTGGAACGGTTATTCCGCCTTGCGGCCCAAGCCTGGCGCACCGCCGACGCGGCCGATGAACATGAACACCCTGACGAATACGATCCAAGGCTATTACATTCCGTATGGCGTGTTCCTGCCGGTGCAGATGTATGCCTGGCTCGCCACCCGGCACTCCCGAATTTACGATATCGGCCCGGAAGCGATGGCGGCCGTTGCACTGGCGTGCCGTCGCCATGCGCAGATGAATCCGCAGGCCTTCACTTATGGCCGGGAACTGGATGCCGAAACCTACCATTCCGCGCGCTGGATATCCGAACCCTTTCGCCTCTACGATTGCTGTCTGGAGACTGACGGGGCATGCGCAGTCGTGGTTTCGCGAATGGACCGCGCCAGGGACATGCCGCATGTTCCCGTGAGCATCGCCGGTGCGGCTGAAGGGCATCCTTACCCCGCCGACGATATCCCTTCGCGTCCCGACCCCTTCAAGATCGGCCTGAGCTACGCCGCGCCGCGCGCGTTCGAAATGGCGGGGGTCGATCGCGAAGACATGGATTTTCTGCAGATCTACGACTGCTTCACCTACGTGGTTCTCCTGCAGCTGGAGGCCCTGGGCTATTGCGAACCAGGTGGACAGGCAGAGTTCGTCGCGAATGGCCAGATCGAGCTGGGCGGGCGCTATCCCGTCAACACCCATGGCGGCCTGCTGAGCGAGGCCCATGTTTGGGGACTGAACCATGTCGTCGAGGCGGTGCGTCAGTTGCGCCACGATTGTGGGGAGCGGCAGGTCGAAGGCGCCCAGACCGGCCTGGTGACCGGCTGGGGCGATCTGGGTGACGGCAGTATAGCGATTTTGAGGAGGTTTGCGTGAGCGACGAGAAAGATCTGCCGCCCAAGATGCGCCCCTCGGCGCAGGCCGCACCAGCCAAGCCAAAGCCGCGCCCGCAGGGTCCGGTGGAGCAGGAATTCTGGAACCGGTGTCAGGACGGCAACCTTTACTTCCAGCAGTGCGAAGGATGCGGCAGTTTTCGGCATTTGCCGCGCTATATGTGCGCCCGATGCGGTTCTCCTGAGTGGTCGTGGGAGCGTAGCACCGGCAATGGCACGCTGTTTTCCTGGACGGTGACCCATCAGGCACTGCATCCCGCCTTCGCCGGCGAGATTCCCTTCATCGCTGCGGTGGTGGAACTGGAGGAGGGAGTGCGCATGGCAACCCGGCTGGTCGATTGCGCGCTCGACGAGCTTGAGCTCGATCTGCCGGTCACGCTGGATTTCGAGCCGATCTCCGAAGATTTTCGCCTGCCAGTATTCCGACCCGTCGCGATCGCGCGCGCAGAAGGATAGACCAAGATGGATCTCGACTACGGACCCCAGTATGACGTGTTTCGCGAGGAAGTGCGCCAGTTCCTGCAAACCCACGGTCACCGCGCACCCGATGGCCAAGGCCGTGCCGCGCGCCCTTCCCCCGAAGCCGTCGAATGGCAAAAGCTGTTGATCCTGCATGGTTACACGGCGCGTACGATTCCCAAAGAATACGGCGGATACGGAGCCGAGCCGGACATCCTGAAATCGCGGATCATTGCCGAGGAATTTTCGCGCGCTGGCATCCCCGCAGGCCTTGCGAACCAGGGCATTTCCATGCTCGTTCCCACGCTGCTGGAACTCGGAACCGAAGCCCAGAAACGGCAATGGATCGAGCCGACCCTTAATGGCGAGATAGTCTGGTGTCAGGGATATTCGGAACCTGGAGCGGGATCGGACCTCGCCGCGCTCAAGACCAGCGCCCGCGTCGAAAATGGCGACTTTGTCATCAACGGACAGAAGATCTGGACCAGCACGGCCAAGCAGGCGGACATGATCTTTTGCCTTGTTCGGACCGAACCGGACGCGCCCAAGCACGGCGGCATCTCCTACTTGATCTTCTCGATGGACACACCAGGGATCGAGGTCCGACCACTCAAGACCATGACCGGTCATGCCGAGTTCAATGAAACGTTCTTTACCGACTTGCGGGTTCCCCTGGATCAGATCGTCGGGCAGCGCGGGCAGGGGTGGTACGTGGCCAATGCCACACTGGGCCATGAACGTGGCATGCTGGGCGACCCCGATGCACTGGAAAACCGGCTCCAGGCGCTGGTCAGGCTGATGCAAAAAGAACGCATCGGCCAGGGTTGCGCAATGGACAACGCCGTTCTGCGTGACCGGCTGGTTGCATTGCAAGCCGAAGTCGCGGCGATGAAATTCAACGGCATGCGCATCCTGTCGAACAGCCTTAGGGGGGATGCCGGCGGCATGGCGAAACTTGTCGTGAAGCTGCAGAGCTGTGAGCTCGCCCATCAGATTTCCGCGCTCGCGATCGACGCAATGGGCGAGATGGGCATACTCTATCACGGAAGCGAGCGCGAGCGCGAAGACGGTGCCTGGCAGTGGAACTACATGTTCCAGCTTGGTCTGATCATCGGTGGAGGCACCGCCCAGATCCAGAAGAACATCATCGCCGAACGCGGGCTGGAAATGCCGCGCGAACCCAAGTTCGCAACGCCTCCCGCGGCCGAACAGGCGACGGCCGTTGCAAGCGGGCAGAATAAGGGAGCCGCCTGATGGATTTCGGACTTTCGCAAGACCAGGAGATGCTCTGCGACGCGATCAGCCGCACTCTTGCTGATACTTGTCCGCTCGATCATGTGCGCGAATGCGCGGAGGGCTCGGTTCCCTTCAGCGACAACGTGCGTTCGGCGCTGGGCGAAATCGGCATTTGGGGAATGATGGTTCCCGAGCAACATGACGGGCTCGGGATGACAATGCTCGATGCCGCCGTTGTGGCCGAGCAGCTCGGCTATGCCGTCGCGCCGGTGCCTTTTATCGGTGCCCATGTACTGGCACCCCTTGCGCTGGCACAGGGCGGTAGCGAGGAGTTGAAGGCGCACTGGCTGCCGAGGATAGCGAAGGGCGAGGCGCAAATCGCCGTCGCGATCGCGGAAACGGTGGAGATCCGGGACCGGGCAGGCGTGGACTTCGACGGCGCAAAGCTCGACGGAACGGCTTTGTTCGCGCTCGACTTCCTGGAAGCCGACGCGTTTCTGGTAGCCGATACCGCCGGTCGTATGCACTTCGTAGCTGGCGATGCTGCGGGTCTGGAGAAGGTTGCTCTCAAAACGATCGACCGCACCCGGAGCGTAGGGGAGCTGCGGTTTTCTGGCGTAGCGGGCGAGGCTCTCGCGGACGATGGTGGGGCCACAGTCAGGCGCCTGCGGGACGCCGGCCGGGTGCTCTTGGCCGCCGATAGCCTCGGTGCGGGCCAGGCTATGATCGAAAAAGCGGTCGACTATGCCGGGCAGCGCGAACAGTTCGGACGAGTGATCGGCAGCTTCCAGGCGGTCAAGCATATGTGCGCGGAAATGGCTGCCCGCCATGAACCATGCCGTTCGCTGGTCTGGTATGCCGCCCATGCGTTCGATGCGACGCCCGACGAGGCTTCGCTGGTGGCATGCCATGCCAAATCACATACGGGCGAAGTCCACCGTTTTGTCGCCCGAACCTCAACCGAGGTGCATGGGGGGATGGGTTTTACCGATCTCCTAGGTCTGCATTTCTGGTTCAAGCGAATCGGTTTCGACCGCCAGGTTCTGGGAGGTCCCGAAGCGGTCCGGGCCGAAGCAGCGGCCTTGCAGGGGTGGACGCAGGTCGCATGAGACGATGAATTAGGCGCACGCTACCGACAAAATCGTGGCCACCAAGGAGAGAGGAATTAATACGTGATCGACTGGAACCTTGGCGACATCCTTGATGCAATCGAGCCTGCGGTCCCAGAAGATGCTCCGGCGCTGATTCACGGCGACCGGATCATTAGCTGGCCCGAAATGTCGAAGCGTTCGAACAATTTGGCGCGCAATCTGCGCGCGCAAGGTGCAGGCGACGGGGCGAAGATAGCCTTCTACATGCGCAACCGTCCCGAATACGGGGAATTGATGGCCGCGTGCTTCAAGGGCCGCCTCACGCACGTGAACATCAATTATCGTTACCGTCCCGAGGAGGTTTTCTACATCTTCGACGATTCCGATAGCGAGGTAATTGTTTACAGTTCCGAGTTCCGCGACTGCATTCTTGAACTGAAGGAACGGTTGACCAAGGTTCATACATTTGTAGAAATCGGCGATGCTTCGCAGATCGCTTCCTTCGCGCTTCCTTACGAAAAACTTGTAGAAGGTAACGGCGCGCCTCTCGATATCGAGCGTTCCCCCGATGACCTGCTGTTCATATATACAGGCGGTACCACCGGCATGCCCAAGGGCGTGATGTGGCGACACGATGATATGCGCAATGCTCAGCTCGACGCGCAAAAGCTGCTGGGTCCGGTTCCCCAGACCATGGAGGAAATGGTGGCCCTGGTGAAGCAGGGCGAGCTTGCGCGCATCACTTTGCCGGCGTGCCCGCTGATGCATGGAACCGGGTTCATTACTGCTATCGGCACGCTCATGTCGGGCGGGGCCATCGTCACGCTGTCCGATCCATCCTTCGACGCGGAAGAATTGTGGGATGCGGTGGACCAGCACAAGGTGCAGAGCATCGCCATTGTCGGTGACGCTTTTGCCAAACCCATGCTGCAGGCGCTGGACGCCCACCCGAAGCGCTGGGACACGAGCAGCCTGATTTCGATCATCTCGTCCGGCGTCATGTGGAGTAAACAGGTAAAGGCGGGCCTGTGCAAACATATCCCCCAGGTCATCCTCATGGACAGTTTTGGCGCTTCGGAAGGGCTGGGCTACGGCTTGTCGGTGACGACCGCACAGGGCGGCACCAACACCGCGAAATTCGGGATCGGGGAATTTTGCGACGTATTCGACGAGAACGACCGGAAGGTCGAGGCGGGGAGCGGCGTGCCCGGCTTTATTGCCCGCAAGGGCGCAATCCCCACAGGATACTACAAGGACCCGGAAAAGTCGGCCAAGACTTTCAGGACGATCGATGGCGTGCGTTACTCCATCCCGGGCGACTGGTGCCGGGTGGAATCCGATGGAAGCCTGACCTTGCTGGGCCGCGGCAGCGTCTGCATCAACACCGCAGGTGAAAAGGTTTACCCCGAGGAGGTGGAGGAAGTGCTCAAAACCCATCCCGCCATTGCCGACGCGCTTGTCGTCGGGGTGCCTGACGAAAAATGGGGCGAAGCGGTGACCGCTGTGGTGCATTTGACCCAGGATGCGGACTTCGACGCGCAAGCGATCAAGGATCACGTGCGCCAGCAACTGGCAGGTTACAAAACGCCCAAGGCGATTTGCCCAACGCAAACCGCCTTGCGCGCGTCAAACGGCAAGGCGGATTATACTACGGCTAAAGACATCGCGAAAGCGGGTGCCGGGGCCTCGTGAGCCATTCGCCCCCTCCTGACTATGATGTCGTAATCGTCGGGGCCGGGTTCAGCGGAATATACCTGCTTTACAAGCTGCGTCAGGCGGGGTTCGATGTTCTGCTGGTAGACGCAGCGGAGCAGCCGGGCGGAATCTGGTACTGGAACCGCTATCCGGGAGCACGGGTCGATTCCCAGGTTCCACTTTACGAATTTTCCATTGCGGAAGTATGGAAAAGCTGGACGTGGAGCGAACGATTTCCAGGCTGGGAAGAACTGCGCGCCTATTTCCTCCACGTCTGCGATACGCTCGACCTCTGGCCGGCAATGCGAATGAAAACACGGGTCGAAAGCGCGCCGTTCGATGAAGACACCGCCTGCTGGCGATTGAAGCTCGACGATGGCGGAAAAGTAAGCGCGCGTTTCCTCTTGCCGGCGCTGGGGTTCGCCTCGAAACCCTACATTCCCGATATCCCGGGCCTTAGCGATTTCGAAGGCGAATGGTGCCATACCGCCCGCTGGCCGCAGGAAGGCATCGACCTTTCCGGCCGCCGGATCGCCCTGATCGGCACGGGTGCCAGCGGCGTACAGGTGGCGCAGGAGGCGGCAAGCTGTGCGGAGCAGCTGACGCTTTTTCAGCGAACCCCGATTCTCGCCCTTCCCATGCGGCAGGAAAAACTGGACGCTGATCGTCAGCTTCGCGAAAAATCCGAATATCCCGCTGTCTTCCAGAAAAGGCTTACGACAAGTGGCGGTTTCGAATGCCAATCGCTGGACATCTCGGCCCTGGCTGTGACCGAGGAAGAGCGGACTACGCATTTCGAGGATTTGTGGCAGCGAGGAGGGTTGCGCTTCTGGTATCATAATTTCGCTGACATACTGACGAACGAGGACGCCAATCGCCACGCCTACGAGTTCTGGCGTGACGAGGTGCGCGAGCGGATCTGCGACCCGACCATTGCCGAGAAGCTCGCTCCCGATGAGCCGCCACATCCCTTCGGGACCAAGCGACCATCGCTCGAACAGAATTATTACGAGATCTTCGCACAAGACAATGTGACGCTGGTCGATCTGAACGACACCGCGATCACTCGCGTCACCGAGGCCGGGATAGAAACAGCCACTGGCATGATCCCGTGCGATCTCATTGTCTTCGCGACCGGCTTCGATGCCGGTCGTGGCGGGCTCATCGACATGAACATCACCGGCCGCGGTGGGCTGGCGCTGGCAGAAGCATGGAAGAGTGAGATCAAAGCCTATCTGGGCATGGCCGTCGCCCAATTTCCGAACATGCTGTTCGCCTACGGCCCGCTCAGCCCTTCAGGCTTTTCCAACGGTCCGACAAGCGCCGAAATCCAGGGTGACTGGATCTGCGATTTCCTGATCTGGCTGCGCGATAACAGGATCGGCCTTTTCGAAGCCGATGCGCTGGCCGAGCGAAGCTGGACCGATATGGTCGCCCAAGTAGGGTCGATGACGCTCTTCCCCAAGGCTGAATCGTGGTACATGGGCGCCAATATTCCCGGCAAACCCCGACAACTGATCAATTTCCCCAGCGTATCTGGTTACGCCGATCTATGCCACGATGTCGCACGGCACGATTATCGTGGTTTTATCAGGAATACACTATCCGGTATGGAGACTGCGCCGAAATGAATGAAATGAAACCAATCCACGACGGGTCAACAGATATTGATCCCGTATGGGCCGGCGACGGGGCGGATATACCCGAATGGTTCGCCTGGGCGCTGAGCGTGCCCCGTGAGGAAGGCTTCGTAGAGGTTGGTGGCGCGCGGGTGCATTATCTTCGCTGGGGCAGGCGTGACCGGCCCAAATTGCTCATGACTCACGGTTTTCTCGCCCATGCCCGCTGCTTTGCCTTCATCGCACCGTACCTTGCCGAAGACTACGACGTGGTGGCGTTCGATCTGGCCGGTATGGGCGATAGCGAGATGCGCGGCGTGGCCGATATAGCTGCGCGGGGAAAGGAATTTGTCGAGATCAGCGAAGCGCTCGATTTGTTTGCGGATGGAAGCAGACCGACGATCATCGCCCATAGCTTCGGCTCGGGTGCAGCGCTGACCGCCGTTTCCCAATCGCCGGATGCCTTCGCCGGCGTTATTGTCTGCGATCTCATGGTGATGCGGCCCGAAAAGCTGGAGAAATACTGGACCATGGGCAGATCGAGCCCCGGGTCGGGTAATCCTGACAAACCGGTGCGACGCTACCCCACCTACGAAGCGGCGCGCGAGAGGTATATCCTGTCGCCGCCGCAGGCAGTTGGTGAGCCGTTCCTGATGGATTACATGGCCTATCACTCTCTCCGCCGCGATGGCGAGGAGTGGACATGGAAGTTTTCTCCCGAAGTGTTCCGGCGCAGCAACAAGCCCGACGAATGGCTGACAGTAGGCCAGAGGCTGGTCGATGCGCCCGGGCGCAAAGCGATTGTGTACGGCGAGAAAAGTCAGCTCTTTGATCGCGATTCCGCCCGCTATATCCGGGAACTGGGAGGGGGAAAGATACCAATTGTTGCAGTGCCCGATGCACGCCATCATCTCATGCTGGATCAGCCGCTCGCGTTCGTCGCTGCGCTTCGGGCGGTACTGGCCTTTTGGAGCCTCTGAGATCCCCCATACTAAGAGGCTGGTTCCTGGTCAGAGGCCAGCGAGATGGGGGCAAAGGGCGTTCATATTCATCTTGTACTATATCCGAACCATTGTCGCCGTCGGCACGACGAACGCTTCGTTGGTCTCGATGCCAGCTGGGGCAAAAGCTTTATCGGGAGCAACTCGCTTAGCGCGCCAACCATTGCTGATCTTTAGCAAACGTTCACTCCGCGTGCGATCTGGATCGTGGCCCATGGGGTCAAAAGATAAGGCGCTTTACTAATATCACGCGGACGTATATGCCCATGGACGGGGATTGGGCTAATTCTTTCCCTCTCCTCTCCACAGACTAAGGGGCGACCCTCGAGGTCGCCCCATTTTGCAGTAAGCGGCGGAGCCAATTATCGTCGCACTGAAGAGATGGGAAGGGATGCTATATGACACTGAGAGCGATGGTGCTCGCCACTTCGGCCATCTTGGCTTGGCCGCAGATGGCTTTAGCGCAGGATTCCACAACTGATGAGGCGGAACCCCAAGGATCCGTAATCATCGTGACGGCCCAACGCCAATCTCAAAGTCTGCAAGAGGTGCCGATCGCGGTCAGTGCCTTCGATGCTACGGCTCTCGAAAGCCAGCAGATCGAAAACGCTGCTGACCTTCAATTGACGCTCCCGAACGTCTCATTTTCGAAGGGCAACTTCACCGGGTCGTCCTTCACCATCCGTGGTATCGGCGATCTTTGTGTTGGTGTGACGTGTGACGCAGCGACGGCTATCCATATCAATGGTTCCCCTCTTTTTGGTACCCGGCTGTTCGAAACAGAATATTTTGACCTTGAGCGAATTGAGGTCCTACGGGGGCCGCAGGGCACCCTCTTCGGCCGCAACGCTACCTCGGGTGTTGTCAACCTTGTGACAGCCAAGCCTGACCTCGGTTCTTTCGGCGCGGCCGGAGAGTTCGAGTATGGGAATTACAACAGCATCAAGGCCGAGGGGGTGGTCAATGTCCCGATCGGCGATTCTATCGGCGTTCGGGTAGCCGGATTCTTTCTGAATCGCGACGGTTACACCACAAACCTTTTCGACAATTCGGATGTCGACGACCGAGACATGTACGCTGTTCGTGGTTCTCTTCGTTTTGAACCCGGTGCCGATACCACTCTCGACTTCATGGCATATTATTTCAGGGAAGATGACACCCGTTTACGTAATCAAAAGCAGGCCTGCCAGCGTGACCCGCTCGGCGTGCTGGGTTGTCTGAACAATCGCCGCGACTTTGACATCACCAATGCCAATTCCACAGTCGGCGCAACGCTCAGTTCGCAAGAGTTCTTCGCTATTCAGGGAATTCCCTCAGTACTGGGATTGGGAAGCCTGTACGGCCCCGATGCATTTGCAGGATTCGATAAGCCCGACGATGTGCGCACGGTAAACACGGCGTATACTCCATTCTATTTTGCCGATGAAGTGCAGCTACAGGCCCGTCTCGAGCAGCGCATCGGAGCTATGACACTGACTGCAACCGGTCTTTATCAGGACACCGAAGTCGATTCCCGGCAGGACTACTTTCTGGGCATTCAGGATCGTACCGCCTTTGCTACGGCCTTGAACGTGTTGTCCGGCTTCGCGGCCAACGGTTTGCCTACCGGCCTCCCCGCACCTGCACCGGCGTTCGTGCCAGGTTCGTCGGCGTATTTTACCCCGATTGTGGAGGCTCTCATCCCCAATGGCCCAGGGGGCGTATTGTGCACCTCCGATAACGATGATGGGAACAGGGGCGCGTTCGAAGGTAATGTATTGTGCGGCGAAACGCCGCTATCCTTCGACAGGTCTTCAGAGCAACGCGAATCCTGGAGCGGCGAAATCCTCCTTTCCAGTGATTTCGACGGAGCATTCAATTTCCTGCTCGGAGGGATCTATGCAAAGTCCAAGACTACCGACAACAGTTACTATGTAAACTCATTCGCGCTTGACTACGCCAGTGCCATTCTGGGATCGTTTGGTACTTTGGCAGGCGGTGCACCGCCATCCTACTTCGCAACATCCATGTACCGCAACAATTCTCTCGAGGCTAATCTTGAGAGCTTCGGTGTGTTCGGGGAGATCTACGTCGACCTGACCGAGCGTCTGACCTTCACCGGAGGTTTGCGGTATAACGACGACAAGAAAGACGTGACTGCGCGCACGACCTTGATTAGCTTCCTCAATCCTTACGCGAATGACGGGGAGCCGTTCGACAGCCCGATCACTCCCTTAACCGGTCCCTCTGGTCTTTTTGATGCCGATCCTGGTACGCCAGGTGAGCAGCTGACGCAATTTAGAGAAGTAGGTTTCGATGAAATAACCGGGCGTGCGGTGCTCGACTACGAAGTTACGCCTGACAATTCGATTTACGCATCTTATGCCAGGGGCTATAAATCCGGGGGTATCAACCCGCCCCTTTCGCCCGTTTTCGATGTGGCTGAAAGCTTCGGATCAGAAACCATCGACGCATTTGAAATCGGATCGAAAAATACCTTTGCGAATGGCGCACTGCAATTAAACGCTACTGCATTCTACTATAAGTATAGCGGGTTGCAGCTTAGCCGCATCGTCGCCCGTACCTCAGTTAATGATACTATCGATGCCGATATCTGGGGTGTGGAACTAGAGTCCGTTATCCGGCCCGATCCCGATTGGCTTGTCAACTTGACGTTCAGTTATCTCAACGCGGAAGTTGCCGGCGACCAGTTCTTCTCCAATCCGCGCGACCCGGGTGGCGGCGATCCTGATGCCGTCATCATCAAGGATATCAGCAACGGTGCTAATTGTGCCGTAACCGGGCCAGCCCCCGGCGTGGCCGACGCATTCGTCGCCGGAGTGAACGCAGCTCTGGGTCTTCGTGGTCCCGAAGAATTTCCTAACGACGGCAATCTTGCGTCAAGCGGCGCATTCAGCATTTGCGATGTCTTGGCCGGAGCCGTTCCGGCGGGCAGCGGCCTTGCGGTATTAAGCCCTGGCGTAGAGGTCAACTTAAAAGGGAACAAGTTGCCGCAGGCCCCCGAAATGAAGGTTTCGATGGGTGTGCAGTACACCGCCACTTTCGACAATGGCATGACTCTGGTTCCTCGCGTGGACGTAGCGCTGACTGGTGAGCAATACGGCAATATCTTTAACGGCAGGGTCAACCGGATCGAGCCATTCGTGCAAGCCAACGCGATCGTGCAGTTGAACAGTGCGGATGAGCGTTGGTTCGTGCGCGGATTTGTTCAGAACATTTTCGACAGCAGCTCGGTGACAGGCTTGTACTTGACCGACGCATCCTCGGGGAATTTTACCAATATCTACACTTTGGATCCTCGTAGATATGGTGTTGCTTTGGGGTTCAGTTTCTAACAGGTCCAGATCGTGTTGGCGGGGAGATTGGTGGTCCTCCCAACGACCCGAACGGACAGTGCCAGCTAGTTCGTATTTCGACCCATGACTTTATAGCTTTTCCAGAGCGGCGTAATGCTCGATGACCGCCTCGTAAGCCTACCGACAAGGCGGTCATCGAACCGGCCAAATGCGAGCTGCACTCGAAATGCTTTTACGATCGCTCGTTGATGTCGCTACGAGATGCTCGCGGAAAGCTTAAGGCCTTACATAGATACGACAATGAAGAGTCACCGAATAGTGCAATCGGGATATCCGATGGTGATACTGGCAAACGCACTCTGCGAAAGGCGGAAACATGCTGACCCCTATGATCCAAGATTGGGTCAAAGTGCACGAGGTGCTGACGCGTTAGGAAAAGTTGGAAGGGGCTGCGGGGCAGACTTCTGAGAAAACTTATCCTAACTCTGTTCAGGTTTCATAACTGATTTTCGATCGACCGGAGCAGGCTCAACCGACGTGCGATTGTCGCGAGACAATTCGACCCATCCCAACCCAAGCGACTTCTGGATCGCGATCCAGCCATTTGTCATGGCGGCGATCGCCCGATCGAGATTTGCTCTGGCCTGTTCGCGCTTGCGGATCGAAGTGTTGAGTTCGCCTTGCGAGATTACCCCCGCGGCGCGGCGTTGCTCGTTAAGCTCCGCAGCCGTGTCGGCCTGTCGACTGATCTGCGCCAGCGCGGCTACGTTGGCTCTTTGTTGCCCGAACCGGGCAAGCGATTGTTCGGCGTCGCGCAGTGCGCCAAGGACCACTTCAACATAACGCGCTTCGGCCTCGTCGCGCGCACTCTCGGCCTGATCGATCGATGCTGCCGTGCGGCCGAAATCAAGCAGGTTCCACTGTAGCCGCGGCAAAGCGATTGCCGATAAGTTGCCCGGGTCCAGGATGTCGTCGGGCTCCGATCCGCCCAAACCGAGAATCCCCATGAAGGAAATCTTGGGGAAGCGAGCAGCCTCTGCCACGCCAATCCGCGCATTCGCCGCGGCCAGCATGCGTTCGGCGGCTCGAACATCCGGCCGCCGCGCTATTAGCGCTGCGGGATCGCCCACCGCGACCCGTTCGGGGGGAAGCGGAATTTCGGCCTGAGCCGCCAGGAGCCCGTCGAGTGCGCCGGGCGCTTCGCCCGTCAGCACCGCGAGCGTGTCTTTGAATACATCGATGTCCGCTTGAGCTTCCGCGATCTGCGACTTGAGCAGTTCGAGCTCGGCGTTCGCGTTACCGACCGGGAACAGCGCGAGAGCGCCCTGTGTATAGCGCTGATAGGTCAATTCGAGAATTTGCTGCTGCAAGTCGCGCTCTCGCTGGACAAGCTCGAGCCGCCCTTGCGCTTCTCGCAGGCTCACATACGCCCGCGCGATTTCGGCGGCGAGCTGGACTTTCGCATCCTCGGCGTTCGCCACCGAGGCCGCAGCCTGAGCGTTAATGGCCTCGACACGCCGTGCCTGCCCCCCAGCGAAATCGATCTCCCAGTTTGCGTTGAGCCCGAGGTTGTAGACGCTGAGGCTGTCCTGCTCTTCGGTGTCTGCAGGAGCGCCGGGCGATCCCGGGGGCGGGCCGCTGCCGATATCTAGCCCTGGGATATTCGCCTGGACCGCAGTCGCCTGCGCAGCCACGGCGGGTAGCCGGTTGGCGCGCTCCTGGCGGACAGAAGCCCTTGCCTGTTCGATGCGAGCGCGCGCTGCGGCCACGCCCGGATTGCCGGCCAGCGCACGCGCCTCAAGTTCATTGAGAACCGGATCGCCGAGCAGCGTCCACCAGTCGCCGGCAATCGGCGCCAACGGATCGATTTCGGGGCCGGCCCGTACGAACGCATTGCCTGCGTCGGTCGCAAGTTGCGGGGGGCCGGCATAGTCGGGACCGGACATGCAACCCGCGAGGAGCGCCATGGGAGCGAGGAGGGTTAGGGTCTTGCGCATAGAGTTCTCAGTGCATCGAAAGGGATAAGTTCTTCGGGAGAGGCTTGAGGAACAGTACCAGCGGCACCGTGACCAGGGTAATCGCGCCCATGGCGAAAAAGACATCGTTGTAGGTCATCACGAACGCATCGCGCTGAATGATGCCGGAAAGCATCTCCAGCGCGGCCTGTGGATTGCCCAACGACGCCGTCATGGTGTCCAGGTATTCCTGTAGCCGGGGGCTGTTGGCGTTGAGAGTTTCTTCCATCCGCCGACTATGATGCCACAGGCGCTGGTCCTGGAACGAAGCAAGCCCGGCGAGCGCGAAAGAGCCCCCTAGGTTTCGCGCCGCGTTGAAGATGCCCGAAGCATCGCCGGCATCCTCCTTGGCAACCGAAGCTACCGTCGCCTGGTTGAGGAACATCATCGTGAGGATCATGCCGATGCCGCGCAGGAACTGGCTTTCGGTGAACACTCCACCTCCCGATTCCGCTGTCAGATTTATGCTGACGAAACAGCTTAGCGCCATGATGAACATGCCCGCGCCGACCGCAATGCGGATGTGAATCCTGCGGATCATGAACGGGAGAACGGGCATCAACAGGAAAGCCGGAACGCCCATCCAGAAGATCACAAGTCCGGTCTGCAAGGCATTATAATCGGAAATTATCGCGAGAAATTGCGGGATCACGTAGGTCGAGCCATACATGACCATGCCAAGCGCCAGTGCCATCACCACGACGCTGGCAAACTGCCTGCTGAGCATCAGGCGCAATTTGAGCACGGGTTTGCGCGCGTAAAGCTGTCCGTAGGTCAGAAGTGCAAAACCCACGACCGTCATCAGTGTGAGCTGGACGATCAGCGTGGAATCGAACCACTCCTCACGGTGGCCTTCTTCCAGAACGATGGTCAGCCCACCCAACCCAAGGATCATACCAGCTATTCCCGCCCAATCAGCCTCGCGCAGGTAAACCCAGTCGGGCTTTTCATGGGGTAACCCGATGAATAGTAAAGCAAGGAGCAACGCGCAGACGGGCACGTTGACGAAGAAGGCGTAGTGCCAGCTCAGGTTCTCGGTAAGCCAGCCCCCCACCAACGGGCCCATTACCGGCCCAAGAACCACGGTCATTCCGAAGAGCGCCATGCCAATCGGCTGTTGCGATGGAGGCAGTCGCTTTGCGACGATGGTCATGGCGGTTGGAATAAGCGCGCCGCCCATGAACCCTTGACCGGTGCGACCGATGATCATCGTCGTCAGATCGGTGGCAATGCCGCACAACACCGAAAAGGCCGTGAAGGCAGAAACCGCGACGATGAGCAGCGTGCGAAGGCCGAGCAGTCTTTCCAGCCACGCGCTCAGAGGGATGATGATGATCTCGGCAACAAGGAAGGCTGTCGCGATCCAGGTGCCTTCGGTTCCGGTCGCGCCGATTTCCCCCTGGATCGTCGGCAGCGCCGAATTGACGATCGAGATGTCAAGCGTTGCCAGCATCGCCCCCAGCGCACCGGCGGCTACGGCGATCCAGGCCGTAGCATCGGCCTTTTCGACCGGCGGCGAAACCGCTGCAGCGGCGCCTGCCATCGGTCAGTCTCCGGCCGCGTTGCGGATCGAATCGAGTTGGTCTCTAGCGGCGCGCGTATCGACACTCGCGACAACAGACATGCCCGGCACCAGCAGACGCAGGATCTCGGGCGAAGCCTGAATGGATATGCGCACCGGGACGCGCTGAACGATCTTGGTGAAATTACCCGTCGCGTTCTGTGGCGGAAGGATTGAGAATTCTGCCCCGGTCCCGGGGGCGATGCTTTCCACTCTTCCTAATAGCTCGAGGTCCGGCAGCGCGTCGATTTCCAAGGTGACGGGTTGCCCCGGGCGGACAAGTCCGAGCTGCGTTTCCTTGAAATTTGCTGTCACGTAGAGGCGGTCGGTCGGTACGAGGCTCATAAGGCGTTGGCCAGGCTGGACAAATTGTCCAGGTCGGACCGTGAGGTCACCCACCCGCCCGGAAATACTGGCCTGGAGCGTGGTCGATGACAGGTTCAGACGGGCGGCCTCGAGTTGCGCACGAGCGGCGTTGGCTTGCGAATTGGCCTGGTCTATCTGCTCGCTAAGCGTGTTCTGTCGGCGCTGTGCCGCCGTGAGCGCGGCGCGCGCTGCCGCGACTTGAGCCTGCGCTTCTCTGGCCTGGGCCTCCAGCTGATCGAGCCTCTCGCGCGGCTCCGCTCCCGAAGCGGCAAGGGGGCGGTACCGGACAACCTGCTCAGCAGCGAGACCAGCCTGTGCAGATGCTGCTGCGAGCTGTGCACGGGCCTGGGCAATTGCCGCGTCCTGCTCTTGTTGCTGGGCGCGTACCGTATCTGCTCCGGCGAGCGACGCGGCGATCTGGGCTTCGACCTGGTTCGTTTGGGCACGATAATCTCGCACGTCCAGCTGGACAAGTGCATCGCCCGACGCGACCGTTTGATTCTCCGTCACTAATACGCGCTCGACGTAGCCCGCAATTTTGGGGGAGATGATGACGCTGTCGGCGGCAATATAAGCGTTGTCGGTGGACTGCTGGAATCTGCCGTACGTCTGATGATTGTAATACCAGTAGCTCCCGGCGAGCAGGACCAGAATGCCGGCGATCAGCAGACCCAGCCGGACCCGCGGACTGGACAACCCCGTCGGACGTGCGCCTTCATCGCTAGCCCCTGCTGTCTCGTCCGCCATGATTATTTCGCTCCTCGCCATCGTTTGAGCCGCTGCGCGAGCGATATAGCGGCCAAAACAAAATGCGAAAGTCCTTTACTATTTTTCTCCGATCGATAGGAATGTCTCATGCCAGAAGATGAGGGCACTCTCGCACTCGACAATGTCATCACCCACGATGATCGAGCGATCTTCATGATGGACCAGATCAGCCGCGCCGCGCGCAAGGCATTCGATGACCGAGCACAGCCGCTGAGCCTCAATCGTACGCAGTGGCGTGTGTTGGCGCAGCTCATCAGAGCTCCTGCCCTGAACCAGACGGACATCGCCAGGAGACTTGAAATCACATCCTCCAGCAGCGGCCTGGAAGACATGACGCCTTCGCGCTTGAGTGACCGGACGCGGCTTGCGCAAGTCATAGCAATATTCGGTCGCCACGGGCGGGGCGGCATCACGCCCGTGTTGGGACTAGGCCGATCTCAAACCAAAACACATTCGACGCGCCCGGATGCCCCGCTCGTGGCGATTGCGCCAGGGGACGAACCTCGGTCATGTTCTATAGCGGACAACCGAATGGAGCATGCGGGACGCGAACTTTCATTGCACCGGCCCTCTGCCGGACGAACAAACCGCTGGCGGCGTGCTAGATGGAAACTAACGCAAACTTCTCCCTAGTGGCGTGGATCGTTGGCATTCTGATGCTTACGACCATCGCTTTCGCGATGTGGCTAATCGATCCCAGACCAAATCAGGAAACATATCAGATCAAGTTTGATCGCTCCGTGGAAGGCCTTCAGTCGGGATCGACTGTAACACTATTGGGAGTCCCTGTGGGACAGGTAACATCGGTCCGTCTGGCGGAAAATGAACCGGAAAACGTGGTCGTTGTTCTGACTCTCGATCCTTCTGCGGCGAAAGTCCACGGCCTTGAAGCGACAATCAGCACGGATCTGATAACTGGAGAGGCTGCGCTCGTGCTCGAGGGCCGACGGGGTCGTGAGGGCATTTACACCGACAAGTCAGGAAAAAAGATCATTCCCGCCGCGGACGAAACCGGACTATTGGGGAGGGATGCGACCGCCACTGTAGAGACCGTGGCAAATAGCATTCGCGCTCTGAACGAAGGACTGGAGCCAGAAAAGCAACGGGTGATCACCTCCGATCTTGTCCGGCTTCGAGTCACGACGGCCGCACTCGCATCGGACGCCGAAGGTTGGGACGAACGATTGGCCTCAACAAAAGGAAGATTGTTAGACTTAGGGCAAAGGGTTGGTGGATGGGGAAATAATCTTCGAGATGCAGATCGGCGGATCTCAGGGCGGAGCGCTTCTGCTATCGCGCAACTACGCCTTCGCCAATTCAGGGAGGGGGTGCAGAACGCTGAAAACAAACTTTCCCAGATAAGGAGTGGCATTCCGGCGGTCGAAGATTCTTTGGTTGAAGGTGAAACGGACCTTCGCGAACTTAGTCGCGAACTTGCTCCTCTCAGTGAAAAAATCGAAGATATTCAGGTTGAGGGAATTACATCAAATCCTCCCCTCCCAGACTATCGGCCAAAAAGAAGAGAAGCTGGAACGAATATCGATGATTTAAAGTAAACCGAACGGATGACTGCTTCCGGGCAGAGCGCGCAGCCCGTAAAATAGCGGAGATTGGAGCGCAAAGCGGATAACGACCTACTCCGCGGTCAAGTTTGAAATTGAAATTCCGAGTCCTAAAAAAGGCATCGAACCAATACATTAGAGGGATTTTGCGGGCCTTTTGCGGGCTTTTCAGCTTGACCGAAATATCTAAACATCAGAAATTAAACGGAAAAGAAGTTCGAATGTGATGCCTCTTCTGGGCACCATTTGTTCTTTCTTGTTTCTCCCGGTTACTCTATGAAATCCCCGGAAACTCGAGGGATTTGGCCATTGGGTCGTCCTGGATCGACCAGGCGCAACAGGCTGTCGCCTAGGGTGGCGCCCGCGGCTTTCGAGAAGCGATCTTTTCCGCAGCACCTATTCGCCGAGGTCGAAAGGCAAGCGGTTATCTGTAGCATTGAGTAATTTGGTGCGGCTACCGACAGGCGCGGGCGATGTGGGGTGCCAGTGGCTCGCCGCTGTCAGGCTCGCGGCGCTCAAGCGTGCGCTGCGCGAACTGGAGGGCGCCGCAATCGAGTTCCGCGCCCTGATCTGCAATCGCATTGAGAGAGTCGATAAAGACGTTGGGCGGTAACACGCGCGATCCGCGCGCCACGAATTGGCCGTGGCGCCGCTCGGCATCGGCGATGATTGCGGAAAAGGTAGCGCCCCCCGGGCCTCCTGATTCTCCGAAGATGCGCTCACCGGCAGCCCTGAGCTGGTCGTCGCTGATGGTCCCGCGAAAGAACAGCGCAGCGAAGCGCCTGGCTGCCTCCTCCATGTCACCTGCCTGAAGCGCGAGTTCCATCATGGCCCTTTGCGACAGGGTATCGCGCCATCCACGCTGAGCTGCGTACTGGATGGTCAGAGCGGCCTCGTCGAAATTGCCCGTCGCCACCTGTGCTTGTGAGAGAAGCCGCAAATGCTCGGCTGGAAGCGGACGGCGCAGTATGAGCCGTTGCGCTTCCTCCAGGGCTTGCGTCGAGTCATCTTCGGCAATCGTCGAAGCTGCAATCCATGGTTGGGCAGAAGAACGGAAAAGTTCGGGAACTGTCCCAGCGAGGCCTGGATCACGCTCGCTCTGCCGATCGAGCTGCACACCGACCACGATCACCGCAATTGCGGCGAGGAACAGGCGCCAGGCAACAGCAGCGATCACGAGCCCGCCCTCCGACTTGCTGACGACCCACCGAACTTGACGAGCAGAAGGAGTGCGAAGCCCGCCAATCCCAGCATGGACAGATTGCGCAAGGGATAATCGGTGATGGACTGCAAGGCGATAACGAGCAGGATAGCCCCACCGCTCCAGGCGATCCACCGACCACGTGCGGCCCGCGCCCGCCACGCCAGCCAAGCCAGGGCGGCAAGCCAGGCGACGACGAGCGCGAGCGCTGCGGCGCCGCCCTCGATCGCGACTTCGAGGTAGTCGTTATGCGCCCGTCCTGCCCGCCGCGTGGCCATGTTCTCGAGCGATTCGTCAATCTGAAACACGTCGTCGAACGTCCCGATGCCCGATCCCACGGGCCAATACCGTTCCGCTGAAAAAGAGGCATCGTCCCAGATGTAAAAGCGTCCATCGACTCGCTCGGCATCGAACCGTTCGATCGTGTCGCCAACTCTGCCAGGCGCTGAAGCGAAGGTGAGTCCCGCTGCGACGAGCGCCAAGCCTGTGAGCACCACCGCGATCATTCGGGTTCGCGGTGGTGCGGCGTGCGGATCTTCTGGCGCAGCGCGGCGTGCTTGCCAGATGCGCAAAGCTCCCAGAGCCATTGGTAGCAGCGCAAGGACCAGCGCGGTGCGCGAACGCGTGAGGAGGACCGCCAGAACCAGCAGCGTGACGATACCCGTTCGCACGAACGCCGCGCCGCGCGTCATGCCTGCAGGGGGCGGTAGCAGCATGGCGAGACACAGGGTGCCGACAAGGAAAAGCCCGGTTGAGTTGCGGTTCGCAAAAAGTCCGAAAAGCACGCCCGGCATCGGATTTTCGGGATAAACAAGGCCGGTCTCACCATTCGAGAGAACCTGAACGATACCTAGGAGGAGCTGAACGAGACCGAGTACGACCACAACCCACCCCACAAGAATCAAACGGTCCCGCGACACTGTCCACCCGATCGCCAGAACCGTGACCGGAACGATAAGCGCGAGCAGGGCCATGAGCGTGCGAGCAGGATGCACACTCAGCGCGGCCCAGCGCTCGCGCTCGAGACCGGCGAGCCCGTAGGAGCGTTCGACCAGTTCGCGCCCGGGTGCGGCGGACCAAATTTCGTGCGGCAGCGGAACGATTTGAGCGATCGGCACAAGCAGGCTGGCGACGATCAGGATGGTCAGCAGCAAGGGTGTTTCTGTCACCAACTTCGCAAAAGCATGGCGGTGGAATGAAAGTGTTAGGAGTGCGCCAAGAAGCACCGCCAGGTTGGCCAATCCGTAATGCGAACCGCCCCCACCAGCCAAGATGGCTAGTGCAACGACCGTGGCGAGCGACACCGCGGCCCATGGTGTCTTCGACCGATTCGCACGGCGGTGAAATTGGCGACGCGATGTGGCGCGCGAATTGCTGTCAGCTTGATAGCGTGCGTCCGCCAAACCAGTCCCCCGGTCCTGGAGATCAGAAACAAAAAGAGCGCACGGAACTCCGCGCGCTCTTTTCAGACCGGCAAAAACCGATCACCATTTTTGTGTTCTTCCGGCCTCAGGTGCCCGGCGACTGATCGTCATCGTCATCGTCGGCAACGATCACGATCACGCCTGCAGCCGCTGCTGCGGCGAGAAGCGCGCCGATAAGCGCCGGAACGCCGGCAATGTTTTCGCCATCAGCGTTGCGGTTTGTGCCCGGCTGCGCGGAGGTTTCGGATGACTGCGCGGTATAAACCGGCGCGCTGTCGCCAGCACGCGTGTTCGCCTGCGCGGCTACTGGCGCGAACGCCATGCCTGCTGCTGCGGCGGTCACCATGAGGCGTGACATAGATTTCATCATAAGATTGGCCTTTGTCGCTAAAAATCGGTAATTAAAAGTTCGGCTTGGCCCGGACAGACGTGGACCTTCGTTCATCTACTTATAACAACGTATACTGCTTGGCAATGGTTCCTAATCCCTGAACGGGAACGAAAAACTGCTCGAAACCGGCCTGAAAAGCGCTTTTCAATCAGGTTTTGCCGACCTTCTGGCGGCTCAGCAAAAGCTCATACCGTGCGATATCGCCGCCCGTCACCACCATTTCACCGCAAACAAGCCACGCATGAGCGCCAAAATCGCCGTCTTCCGGGTGCTCCACGCCGATTTCGATTTCGCTGTCCAGACCCCGGGCCCGCAGCCAGTTTTGCCCGGCGAGCGCCTGGACAAGACAATCGCTGCGCCACGGCAGGCGGTCCGAAATTCGCGGCAGGACGTATGTGATTCGAGCAATTACCTTCGGATCGACGGACGCTTGCAGGCCTGGATCGGTCCGAAGGTCGCGATTGCGGGCCACGATTCCCCGGGCGCTCAGATTGCGAAACTGGTATCGCGCGCGAATCAGCTCCAGCGTGCCGCGCACCGCGTAGGGCACGAGCCATGCGATGTCGCGCCATGTCGGTCTGGCCTTGCCGTCAAGGGCTTGCGGTGATTGCACTCGATCGGTCACGTGCCTAAGCCGTTTGCCTGATGTGTCTATTGAATATGGCCTGGCTTAACAGGGTTTTGAACGAAATGTCGAACGCGCTGCGGTTCTCGCGTCTCAAGGCCGATTGCCAGAGCGAAGCGGACCCGCGTCAGTCAGTCGATCGCCATTTCCCTCATGCACGGATCGGGTGGGCATGTCGGCGATAGGCGCAATTTTTTGCGAGCGCGGGGTGCCTGAGGAAACACTCGACACGCTCAAGCATTCGCTCGCGCAATTTCCGCATGACGAAGTCGATGGCTGGCGCGCAGGACCGTTCGCTCTGGCGGCAGCGACCCTTCACACCCATGCCGAATCGCGCCAGACGCGCCAGCCTGCGACCTGCGCCGATGGCCGGATAGCGGCAGTTTTTGACGGTTATTTGCTTAACGCCGACAATCTTCTGCAAGAGCTTGAGGCGAAAGGCCTGCGGCCCCGGGATGAAAGCGATGTGGCGATTGTCATGGGCGCCTATCGCGCATGGGGGGAGGCATGCGCGCCCCGCCTCGAAGGTGAGTTTGCGCTGATCATCGCAGATCAGGTCACCGGCAAACTCTTCGCGATACGCGATCATATGGGCCTGGTGCCGCTCTATTATCGCAAGGACGGAGATCGTCTGCTTGTCGCATCGGACTTTCGGACGCTTTCGCATGTCAGCCGATCCACGCTGAAGCCTGATCACGATTATCTCGCACAGGTTCTCGCAAAGAGTTTCCATCTGCGTGAGGCGACGCCGTGGCAGGGCGTCAAGCGCATCGTTCGCGCGCATACGCTGAGTTTTGACGCAAAGCGCATCCGGACCGACGAATACTGGTCCCCTCCCACCGATGTCACGATCCGCTACCAGCGTGACGAGGACTATGCCGAACACTATCGAGAGCTGCTTTTCGACGAGGTGCGGCGGGCCTCCCGGTCGGATGGCCCGGTTGCGTTCGCGGTAAGCGGGGGGCTCGATTCGACCGCACTGTTCTGCGTGGCCGATCGGCTTAAAAACAACGGTGAGCTGTTGGCACCCGGCCTCCGGGGCTACACCTTTGCAGCGGATGAGGGCAGCAACGCCTACGAATTGCCCTATGCCCATGCCGCGGCGCGAGAGACCGGGCGTGAAATCATCGAATGCCCGCTCTTCGATCCCGATATCGACTGGTATGCTCAGGATGCCCGTGAGCGCCGGGATATCGCCATCCCTTCCAATGGTGCGATGATGCTGGGGATCGACCGGCAGGTGGTCGCGGACGGGTGCCGGGTGATCATTAACGGCACTGGCGGAGATGAATGGCTGCAGGGCAACCGGCTGTATTATCGCGAGTTTCTACGCGATGGTGCGTTCGCGCAGTTTGGCAGGGCCTTTCGCGATGATGCCGCAGCAGCTGGTTGGCCAAGCGCAATTGCAGAGGCAGCGCGCCATGTGTTGGCCGAGCTGACGCCAGCACCGATTGCGCGCAGGATCCGCATGCGCCTGCACGCTTCCAGACAGGCTCGGGACAAAGAACTGTTCTGGCTCAAACCCGAATGGCGTGAGCGGCTGCGGGAGGCTGAGGCCCAATATCGGGCGGCCCTGCCCGAAGATCCCGTAAAATGGGTGAAACACAATCTTGCCAAAGCGCCGCGCGGCGACCTTTCACACGAGATGATGGCGCGTCAGCGTGCGGAAATCGGGCTGCAATCGCGCCATCCCATGCTGAGCCGCCGCTTCATCGAGTTTTCGGTGCAAACCCCGGCGCACATCAAATCGAGGGGCGGCATCGGCAAGATCGTTCACCGCCAGGCGATGCGAGGCATTTTGCCCGACGAAGTGCTAAATCGTCAAAGCAAAGCCAATTTCACCAATGTCAGCATCGATACACAATTCGCCGACTACATGAGAAATCGGGGAACCGAACAGCTCGCAGACCTTTGCGATATGGACGGCATCGCTCGCATATTGAACGTGGATTTCACATCACCCGAAGGCGACCTATGGGCTTGGGAAATATGGGGACTTTACGCGGCGTCAACATTTCTGTATATACAGAGCCAAATGACCGTTGCCCACATTGATGGCAGCATCCAAGAGATTCGATAGGACACGATTATGACCAAGACGATCGAAAAGACGAAGTATGATACGCCCAAGCTGACGGAATTCGGTTCCGTTCGCAATCTGACCGGTGGCAGTTCGACACGCTTCCGCGACGGCGGCATCCAGGACTCACGTTTCTAATTTACTCCCGCTAATTGCGGTAACGAAGGGAGGCGTTTCGATGGAAGTGCCTCCCTTCGTGCGTCTGGGCTTGGCTTGTTGGGGCTCTGCCGATTTGAGCAGCGCTTGTCTGTCGGGAATACGCGTAAATATGTTCGTGCCCGCGGCGACCGATAGGCTCATGGCCGCATGACAGGCTTGGTCATCGGCGAATCGCGGCCGCAAACACTACTCGATGATGTGCCATACGATACGTGGGTCTCACCTGATGGAGCATGCGTCGCGCAGTTTCATCGCCGCGGCGATCGGTATCTTCTCCGGTTTCCCCATCAGGCAGATTTCGCGCTTGAACCGATAAGCGAGGCTGCCGGGTATCATGTCACCGCGTGGCCCGCCCCAGGCTGTCCCGAGCGGGTGGTGCGCAACCTTTACCGCAACGCGATCCTCCCGATCCTCGGCAACCATTCAGGCGGGTTGTTCCTGCATGGAAGCGCTGTCTCGATAGTCAATGAGGCAGGCAACGAAGGCGGAGCCATCGCGTTTCTCGGCCTTTCGCGCAGTGGCAAGACGACGCTGGCTGGCGCTTTTGCAAAACAGGGGCATCCGTTCCTGACCGAGGATGTGATCGACCTGCGGCTGCGTGACGGGACGTATTGGCTGGAGCCGAAATCATCGACCCTGCGTCTTTTTCACGACAGCGCGCACCATTTGCTTGGGTCGGACCTAAAGATGCCCGAGATCGATGAGAAGCACGACGTGGACGGCGGATCGACCCTGCCGTTTGCCGACGAGGCAGTGCCGTTGCGGATGCTCTTTGTGCTTGGCACCGATCAAGGCGCACCGCTCTCGCTCCGGCGTTATTCGCCGCCCGAAGCGCTTGCAGCGCTGCTGCCGCACGCGTTCATCCTGGATGTGGAGGACAAATCTCGCCTGCGCGCGCATTTCTCTCGAATGGCTGACTTGACCGAGGAGGTGGCGTGCTATGCCCTTGACTATACGCGCGATTACGCGGAGTTAGCCAGCGTGTTGAACGCCGTCTTGACAACGCTTCGGCCGGATTGACGGGCTCGAATCAACCCGCCCCTCGATGTGACGAATGACAGGTCCACCATGCAGCTGAGCGACATTTTCAAGGTTTCCGACGATGTCGTCGCGCGCGAGCTTTCCGGCGAGACGGTTCTGCTCGACTTATCCAGCGGAATGTATTTCGGGCTGGACACAGTGGGCGGCCGCATCTGGAGCCTGCTTTCGCATGAGCCGCGCACGCTCCATGAAGTAGCCGACACCATAGAGGCTGAATTCGATGCCCCCCGCGACCGGATCGTCGCGGATCTCCTGTCGCTGGCACGCGACCTGCGTGAACGCGAACTCATCGTGGAACGGTCCGACTAGCGCGCTTCGGAACGAGCTGTTTCCTGATCCAATTCGACCAATCCTTCAGGGCCAAGCCGCAAAATTCGATCCGCCAGCGCCAGACTTTTGGGTCGGTGGGTGATCAGGATCACCGTCCGTCCCTTGAGTGACGAGACGCAGTCTTCGACGAAGGCCGCCTCGCTTTCGAGATCGAACATGCTTGTCGCCTCGTCGAGAATGTAGATAGGTGGATCGTGAAACAGCGCCCGGGCGAGCGCGATGCGTTGGCGCTGGCCACCGGAAAGGCGCACGCCGTTGTCTCCGATCTGCGTATCGTAGCCATCGGGAAGTGCCTGGATGAAGGTATCGGCCTGCGCCGCTTTGGCTGCGCGTTCCATTTCCTTGGGCTCCGCGTCCGGCCGTCCGAAAGCTATGTTCTCGGCGACGCTCGCGTTGAATAGCAGCGCGCGTTGCGGGACGACGCCGAATTGGCGACGCAGCGACTGGATCTGGATATGGGCTATATCATCACCGTCGAGGCGGATCGTTCCCGAAAGCGGATCGTGGTAGCGCAGCAGCAGCCGGGCGATGGTCGACTTGCCGACGCCGTTCGGTCCGGTCAGCGCCACGATCTCGCCCGGCACGATCGTCAGATCGAAGTTGGTGAGGACCGGCTCTCTACCGGGATAGGCGAACGTGACGCCGTCGAACGCGATATGCCCCGCGGCCCGCTCGATCAGGTGCGGGGCGGCGTAACCTGGCTCACCATCAAGTGCCATCACCGTCTCCAGCCGCGCAAGTGTGCCGCGCGCGATCTGATAGCGGGTATAGACATTCGCAAGGCCCCCGATCGGGCGAGTGAGCAGGGCGGTGTAGAGCAGAAACGCGAACACGTCCCCCGGGCGGCTGCCCCCATCTGACAGGCGATCTCCGGCCGTCACAAGCACCGCGATCGCAGCAAGCGCCGCGAACAGCGCAAACAGTGGACCAACCAGGCCGTTGAGCCGCGCCTGCCGCACCGCCAGCCGGAGCGAGCGCTGCGCTGCCGCCGAAAATGTTTCGCGGTGGTGCTCCTCGGCCGCGAACGACTTGATCGCCGGCAGCATGTCGAGATCGCGTTCGGCAATCGAGATCAGTTCGACCTCCGCTGCGCGCAATTGATGCGACATCCGGCGCAGCCGCCGGCCCGAGAGGCGCATTCCGATATAGAAGGCGGGGATGATGAGCGGGAGGACCAGCGCCATCGCGGGGTCAATCGCAAACAGGACCAGAACGGCACCAACAGCGGTCAGAACGAGGGCCGGGGCGGTCGCCAGGGTGCCTGCCAGAAAGTCGCTCAGGTTTTCGACTTCGTAGGACGTGAGAGCGAGCATGTCGCCCCTGCGTGAATCGTCGTGGAAGCCAACCGGCAGGCTTTGCACGTGATTATAGACCGTCTCTCGCAGCTGCGTGAGGATGCGGACTGCTGCGGTTTCTGACACGATCTGAGCTGCGATCGTCAGCCCGGTCAATCCGATCAGCGCGGCGACGAGAAGCGCAACCGTCTGCTCCAGCCCGATCGGCTGGGTGTTGTCGTCCACCAACCCGGCGAGGACTTGTGCGGCCAGCCACGGCACCGCGAGCGTTGCAAGTGAAGCCAGCAACGTCAGCGCCGCGATCAGCGCGAGCTCACCCTTGAACCGACGCGCCCATGCCAGCCAGAACCCCTGGCTCATGTCCGCACCGCCCGTTTTGCGAGGCGTGTAAGCGCGCCCAGGATGAGGCGGGAACGCAGCAGCGGCGTCGGCCAGTCCGACCCGTGCGGATACTTCTCGAGGAGGTAGGCTCGCGGCGGAAAAGCGCGCATGGCCAGCAGTCGAAGACGCGCGCGCCAGTCGGGCGCCGTGCGTAGGTTCAGCATGAAGTCGGTCATTTCGTCCGGCGCTGCGAAATAGCTCGAAAGATGCGGGTCGAGAGCTTGCGCTTCGAGCCGTTCGAGCATTTCGTCGGGGAGCGTTGTGCCAAGATCGCGGCGAGCCGAACGCAGCGCTTTCGCAACGATCGGCCCGGCGCCATTACGCGCGCACAGATCGACAACGCGAGCCCAGTCGCTTTCGTCCATCGCGCCTGCGAGCAGATCGAAATCGACCGACCATATGAGCCTGCGCGCGCCGATGACGCGTCCCGCCTCCGCATGATAGCCGCGCTGTTCATGCCAACCCTGATTGACGACGGCGTGGATCAGAAGAAACGCGGCGTCGGGCCGATACGCACCCGCGTTCAGCCGGGGCAGCGGCTGCTTGTCGCCCATGCATTCTTCGAGCGACAGCAGGCGGCGCAGCACGTGACTGTCCGAAGGCGACCAGTGCAAATCAACGATATGCGCGAATCCCGACCTGCCCTTGCTGATCCAGCCTTCCTGATAATTGAGCCCGTGAACATCGTCGCGCCGCGTCCAGCCCGCTTGCGAAAGGATGCCGCGCGTCTGATCGAGCGTATCGGGATGGATTAACAGGTCGGTATCGCCTCGCCTGCGGGTTGCTGGATCGTTGTGCAGCCAATAGGCGAGCGCAGTCCCCTTCATGACGACGCTATCGACATCGGCCTGAGCCAAATCCTGAATAAGCGAGCCGACCGCATCGCCATGGGTCGCTTCCCACAGCGTTATCAGCCGGGCCTCTTCGGCTATTCGCTCTAGCAATACCTCGGGCCAGTCACTCAATTGCGCGACATGCGCATGCAGCAGCGTCGTTATGCCGTGATATTCGATCCGCTCCCATATCGCGCTGCATGCCGCGGCACTGTCGGTTTTGTCCCCCGGCACCAGCTCCCACTGCGCATCGCACCCGCTGCGGACTGCACGCAGGCTGCCTGCCAGAAAGATGTCGATAGATTGAGGGTCCGTCATCGGATTGGCAGTTGTTCCAGCTCACGAAAGACGCAGGCGTCCGAAAAGCCCATGAAAGCGTCCTGACCAAAGGCCTACCGTATGCTCATGCGATATGCGCGGCGCTTTGGAAAGCCCGGCGATCCCGCAGCTGGGCTTGCGTGGGTCAATACCCTGCAGATTAGGTGTTGACCGCCATATGGCGCGCTGCGATGCGGCAGGCCGCGGTTTGAACAATATTGAAATAAGAGGCGAATTTCCTTGGCGAAAACGCGTAAGGGCATCATTCTGGCTGGCGGCTCGGGAACGCGGCTTTACCCGCTGACCCGCGGCGTATCGAAGCAATTGATGCCGATTTTCGACAAGCCGATGGTGTATTACCCGCTTAGCACCCTGATGCTGGCGGGCATTCGCGACATTCTGATCATCACGACGCCAGAGGACGCGGACCAGTTTCGCCGCGTCCTTGGCGATGGTTCGGATTTCGGCATTTCGCTCAGCTATGCACAGCAACCGCGCCCTGAAGGACTTGCGCAAGCCTATCAGATCGGGGCGGAGTTCGTCGCCGGCGGACCGAGCGCGCTGATCCTTGGCGATAATATCTTCTACGGACATGGGCTGCCCGCACTGCTTCAGAGCGCTGATCAACGGACAGAAGGTGCAAGCGTATTTGCCTATCGCGTCAACGATCCCGGAGCTTTCGGAGTGGTCGAGTTCGATGACGATGGACGTGCCATCGCGATCGAGGAGAAACCCGAAAAGCCTAAGTCGGACTACGCCGTCACCGGCCTCTATTTCTATGACGACACTGCGGTCGACCGGGTCCGCGACCTGAAACCTTCACCGCGCGGCGAGCTGGAAATCACCGACCTCAACCGCTCCTATCTTGATGAAGGCGCTTTGTCGGTCGAGATGATGGGGCGGGGCTTTGCCTGGCTCGACACCGGTACGCACGCCTCGCTGCTCGACGCCGCCACCTATGTGCGCATCACAGAGGAGCGGCAGGGCCTGAAGATCGCCTGTCCCGAAGAAGTTGCCTGGCGGCGCGGCTTTATCTCGGATGAGGAATTGCAGCGCATTGCGGAACCCCTGCGCAAATCCGGCTATGGGGAATACCTGTTGCGCTTGCTCGAGCGACCGGTGCGTTCGTGAAGATCATCGAAACCGCGATCCCCGGACCGGTGATCATCGAACCGCGCGTGTTCGGCGATGCGCGCGGATTCTTCATGGAGACCTGGAACGCGGCGCAATTCGCCGATCAGGGTCTCGATCTCGATTTCGTACAGGACAATCACAGCCGCTCGCAGAAAGGCGTGCTGCGTGGTCTGCACTTTCAAAAGCCCGGGGCGCAGGGGAAACTCGTGCGGGTCGCGCGCGGTGCGGTGTTCGATGTCGCGGTCGATCTGCGCCGGTCTTCCGAGCATTTCGGACAGTGGATCGGGGTTGAATTGTCACAGCAGAACAAGCGGATGCTATGGGTGCCCGAGGGCTTCGCGCACGGATTTCTTACGCTCGAGGATGACACCGATTTCCTCTACAAGTGCACCGCGCTCTACGCGCCTGAAAACGAATATACGCTGGCCTGGGACGATCCGGCGGTGGGGATAGACTGGCCCGAGACGGCTGGTGAGCCGATCGTTTCGGACAAGGATGCGAAGGGCCTTGCCTTGGGTAAGGTGCCGGCATTTCCATGAAGGTGCTCATCACAGGCGGCACCGGGCAGCTTGGCGGAGCGTTGCAGCGCACCGCCCCCGATCACGCCGATATCAACGCGATCGATATCGACGATGTCGATCTGACTGACACCGCGATGCTTCGCGCCCGACTGGTTGTCGAAGCGCCTGAAATCATCCTCAACGCCGCCGCCTATACAGCTGTCGACCGGGCTGAAAGCGAAGAGGATATCGCCCGCGCAATCAATGCGGAAGCTGTGGGCGTGATGGTGGAGGCGATGGCCGACACCGGAGGAAAGCTGGTCCACGTCTCGACCGATTTCGTGTTCGACGGCGCACAGTCGCGACCCTATCGCCCGGACGATGAACGCGCACCGCTGTCTGTCTATGGCCGCACCAAGGCCGAGGGAGAGGACCAGTTGCGCAAGGATGATCTGCTGGTGCGCACCGCCTGGGTTTACGAGGCGGGCGGCGCAAATTTCGTGCGCACGATGCTTCGCCTCATGAAAGAGCGCGACCAGCTTAATGTGGTGGCGGACCAGATCGGATCGCCCACCTGGGCGACCGGCCTGGCGCAAACCATCTGGGGACTGGTCGACGCCGAAGCTACGGGCACCTACCACCATGCCGATGCGGGGGTGTGCAGCTGGTACGATTTCGCTGTCGCCATTGCGGAGGAAGCGCAGGCCATCGGATTGATTGAGGAAGCGCCAGCCATCCGCCCGATCACCACCGCCGACTATCCTACCCCCGCGCGGCGTCCAGCCTTCTCCCTGCTCGACTGCGCCGCCACACGCGCGATGCTGAATGACACATCCGTCCATTGGCGCGCCAATTTGCGAGCCATGTTGAAGGAAGAGCGCGCTCTTGGCTAACCTGCTTGTCACCGGAGGCGCCGGCTTTATCGGCGGTAACTTCGTTCACTACTGGACGGGGGCACACGCAGACGACCAGGTCACCGTGCTCGACGCGCTGACCTATGCAGGAAACCGATCGACAATCGCAGGTGCCGAGCGGGCCGAGCTTGTGGTCGGTGATATCAGGGACAACGATCTGGTCACGAGCCTGCTGCGCGATCGCGAGATCGACACGATCGTCCACTTCGCTGCGGAAAGCCATGTCGATCGCTCGATCACCGGGCCTGATGCCTTTATCGATACCAATATTCTGGGCACCAACTCGCTGCTGAAGGCCGCGCGCTCGGTGTGGCTGGAGGGCGATGGCAGGGATCACCGGTTCCACCATATCTCGACCGACGAGGTTTACGGTTCGCTCGGCCCCGATGATCCGGCGTTCAGCGAAACGACACCCTACGCGCCCAATTCTCCCTATTCCGCGTCAAAAGCAGCGTCCGATCATTTGGTGCGCGCCTATCACCATACCTACGGGCTGGAAGTAACGACCAGCAATTGCTCGAACAATTACGGACCGTATCAATATCCTGAAAAGCTTATCCCGCTGTTTCTCCTGAACGCGCTGTCGGGTCGGCCACTGCCGATTTATGGCGACGGGATGAACGTGCGCGACTGGCTGCATGTCGAGGATCACTGCCGCGGGATCGAAGCCTGCCTGTCGCGCGGCCGGCCGGGCGAGACCTACAATATCGGCGGCGGTGCGGAGCTCGCCAACATGACCGTTATCGATCGCGTCTGCCGCGAAGTCGACCGCGCGTTCGAAGAGATCGATGGACTGGCCAATCGTTTCCCCGATGCTCCGGCTGCCAGGGGTAAGGCCAGCGAGAGCCTCAAGACCTTCGTCACCGACCGGGCGGGCCACGATCGGCGTTATGCGATCGACGAGACGAAGGCCCGCAGCGCACTCGATTACCGTCCGCAAAACGGTTTCGACGAGGGCTTGCGCGCCACGCTCAGGTGGTACCTCGCGAACGAAGCCTGGTGGCGTCCGCTGGTGCGCGGTCAAGCCTAGCCATGCGAACGCGATCATTCCTGGCGGCTGGCTGCAGAAGACGTGAGCGGCGGGCCTGCTGACGATGCCGGATGCGAATGCAACCCGGCGGCCCAGGGTCGTCTTTTTCGCCGGAGGCGACCCGCTCGACGTGTCGGTGTGGTCGGGCACCCCGTATTATGCCCTGCGCGCGCTGGAGGCGCATTTCGATGTCGTCTACGTCGAACGCGATCCCTTTCCGCGCGGCTTTGGCTGGCTTTCGCGCGCCATCTTCAAGCTGAGCGGGCGGCGGCTGGAGCTTCGCATGGTGCCCGCGATCGTGCGGCTGGCAAGCTTCGCCGCGCGCCGCCGCATCCGCCGGGCGAAAGCGGATTTCTCGATCTCGGCTGCGGCTTCCAACGTCGCCTCGATGCTGGACGCGTCGACGCCTCAGGTGCTGGTATCCGATGCGACGTCCATCGCCATGTCGAAATATTACCATAGGTTCGACCGCTTATGGCCGTGGGTGCAAAGAGGCTATGTCGCTATGGAAAGGGAGGCGATGGGCAAGGCGGCACTCCTGACATATCCCACGGACTGGGCTGCTCGATCTGCCTGCGAGGACTTCGCCGTATCGCCGGGCTCGATTGCCGTGCTGCCGTGGGGGCCGAACATGTCCAAACCATCGGGCGCGCAACCTCGAAAGCTGGAAGCGGGGCCGGTTCGCCTGCTGTTTGTCGGGCTCGACTGGGATCGCAAGGGTGGGGACTTTGCCCTTGAAATCATGCGCGATCTGGCGGATCGCGATCAGGAGTTCTCGCTCGATATAATCGGAGCGCGTAGGAGCGCGGCGAACGTGCCGATCCCGCGCAATGTGAAGTTTCATGGCCGCCTGTCCAAAAGCAAGCCGGAAGAGGCGGCCCTGTTCGACCGGATATTTACGTCCGCGCACCTGCTCCTGCTGCCATCGCGCGCCGAGGCTTTCGGTATCGTGTTTGCGGAGGCCGCCGCCTGGGGCTTGCCCAGCGTCGCTTGCGCAATCGGCGGTATTCCGACAGTCGTGAAGGATGGCGAGACGGGTCTGCTTCTGCCGTCCTCGGCCAGCGCGCCGGAGTTCGCAAGCGTCATCGCGGAATTGGTAGACGATCCCGATGGGTACCGCACCATGTCGCAGCGCGCCCTTCAGGACAGCGCGAGCCGACTCGATTGGGACGTCTGGGCACGATCATTGCGCAACAAATTGAATGAACGGGCGCAATAAGAAGTTCGACAACCTGCTTTGAAAAAACAAATATAAGTCAAATAAAGCAATCTGTGGCGAAGAAGAAAATTATCAATGGGACGGGAAATGGAATATAAGGAAGGGGCTAGTAAGGCGAATTGTCTCGTGTATCTGCCGCATTCCTATAGCGGACGCGGTCCGGCGGAGAGCTGCGTGCAGATTATCAGGCATTTCAGCCCATTGGGTCTCGAAACGACGCTGAAAGTTGCGCGAAAGAGGAGGCCGGTTCCAGCATCAATCGAAACTGACCCGGCACTGCCGGGTGTTTTGAACTGGGTGCCTTGGCGGTTTGTTTCGGACCTCGGAATGGACCGGCTCGACGCTGGATTTCGCAAGAGCTTGAGCGAGATGGAGCCGGGTGTCGCCTATTTCTGGCCAACGGCGAGTCCGGAGCTGGTGGAATACGCGAAGGCGCGCTCCTGGATAGCTGTACGCGAGATGACGAACCGGACGCTCGAGGCGGCCAAGGCGACGCTCGATCATGCCTTCGCGTTGGCTGGCGAGGATCGACCGCACCATATAAGTCAGGAACGGGTGGAGGATGAGCTCGGCGCCCTGCGGCAATACGACTTCATCTTCTCTTCCAACGAGGATGTGGACATATCCCTGCGTGATGCCGGAATTCCGGAGGAGCGTATCCTGCGCACGACGTTCGGCTGGGCCGAAGAGCGCTTCGGATCGCGGCGGCATCGTGATACCGGCGATGACGAGTTCGTTGTCGGTTATCTTGGAACCATCTCGATCGGGAAGGGAATTTGCGACCTGCTCGCCGGCTGGAAAGAATGGAATGGCAGGGGACGCCTCAAGCTCGCCGGTCCGATCGACTGGAGCATGGCAGACGCGGTGAAAAGCGCGGCGGGTGCGGATGACCGGATTGAGGTGGTCGGATATGTCGAAGATATCGAGGGTTTCTATCGCGATTGCGACGTTATCGTCATACCCACGCTCGACGAAGGTGGCCCGCAAGTCACCTACGAAGCGGCCGCTGCGGGCGCGGCACTGATTGCAACGCCCATGGCTCGTGCCAGAATGCTCGAGGATGGCCGGAACGCCCTGATCGTGCCAACACATGATGGCGGCGCGATCGCCAAGGCGCTGGATCGCCTATCGGGCGACCCGGACCTTCGGGGGATGCTGGGTGACAATGCCCAGCGCGATGTCATGCCGTTTGCCTATCTCCAGGTCGGCGAGCAGCGCGCCGCTCAGCTTCTGGCCATCGTCCACGACAAGCGTGTCGCAAAGGAAGCGGCAGTTTGACGTCCGTCAGTCGGTTTCCACGTCATCTGCCGGATTTCCGCGTACATGGCCGCCGGGCGCAACGTCCCTGATGACGACCGAGCCCGGATCAACCACCGCATTGGCTCCGACCTTCACCCCCGGCATGACGATTGCGCGCATCCCGATCCGCGCGTTTTCACCGATAAAGGTGTCGCGGTAGAGCCCGCGGGTCATGTCGTGCGTGAGGATCGAGGCTTCGTCCTCCACGATTGCTCCGCTTTCGATATGCATGCCGCGCGGCCAGGTGCGGTCGATATACGCGCTCTTGGCGATCCACGCGTCGCGCGCGATATCCATGCCCCACAAGTGCTTGCGCAGGAGCCGATCGCGACGCTGGCGCAGCGAGAGCGTTTTTCGGGTCGAGGTCATCAATTGTTCACTTCCATGCGTGTTGTGGGTAGCGCAACTTTTAATACAACGCAGCATCAAACGTATGGCTTTAAAATCACTCAACAACCTGGCGCCATTGCGGCGTCGGATCACGGGCGTGCGCCGACAATGGCTGACCGCTGTGCAGGGCGTTCGGTTTGCGGACAATGTCAGTATTTCTATGACCGCACGGTTCGCAAGCGCGGGGGAAGGATCGATCAGTGTGGGCGCGTTTTCCCTCATCGCGTTCAAGTCGATGATTTGTGCGCGCGATGCCGAGGGGCGTCGGCGCGACGTGCGGATTGAGGCCAATTGCTTCATCGGCGGCGGCGCGCTGGTCCTGCCGGGCGTGACGGTCGGTCCCAACAGCATCGTCGGCGCAGGAGCGGTTGTGTTCGAGGATGTGCCCCCGTTCGCGGTTGTCGTAGGCAATCCGGCACGGATCATCGCGCGGGACGTTGCGGATATCGGACCCTTCGGGCGGCTGGCGGAAGCTGACAGGAATCAAAGAACCTATTGGGCTGACGACCGATAGCCGAACTCCAATCAGAGGTTTAAGCGCCGGGACAAATGGTTTAGCCCGATCTTGTTAACGCCGATCATCATCAAGAAGCCGGACACAGACCAATTGAACGCAGCCCCACCCCTTGAAGCCCGAAAGCCGACCATTGGTTTTGTGGGGACGTTCGACGTTGCAAATTATGGCGATTGCCTGTTTCCCATCGTTTACGCTCAGATGATCGAGGACGAACTGGGCGCCTGCGACTTCTCGTATTATTCGCCGTTCGCTCAAGCGGCACCGATCCATGATTATGGACCGATCAAACCTCTGCCTGACACTCTGAGAAGTGTCGCCTTTCAGGAGGACGTCCTGATCCTGTGCGGCGGTGAAACGCTCGATCTTGGACACAGCAGCGGCACCTTCAACTTCCCTGCGTCAAAATTGAGCGCAAACGCGAGGCTCTGGTTCGCGCCCACGGTCGCTGCTTCGCGCGGCGAAATTGTTTTTTACGTGCATAGCGTAGGCATGCCGCCAGCCGATGCGGCGCCGAGACCCGATATCGAGAAGGCCCTCCTTTCCGCCACCAAAGTGAGTGTGCGTGATGAGGTGACGGCGCGGCGGCTGGGCAATTCTTTTCCGGTCGAAGTGGACCCCGTGTTTGCCCTCAGCACGATGAAGTCGATTGAAATGTGGGAAGAAGAGGCGCGGCAGTGGCTACCGGACCATTATTCGAAGGCCAGCTATCTCTCCGCCCACATTTCAGCACCGTATCTGGAAACGGCAGACCTTCGGGCGTGGTGCGATCAGATAGCCGGGATTTCGCGCCAGTTCGACCTGCCGGTCATGCTAGTGCCTGTATGTCACTTCATGAATGATCGCATGACGCTGGGTGCGGCTCGCGATATCCTCATCTCCCTTGGCATCGATGAACAACGGGTCGCGCTCGCTCCCGAGGGAAGTGCCAACGTAATTGCCACCGCCGCATTGATCGGACAGTCCGTCGGACTGGTGACAAGCTCCCTTCACGCCAGCGTGACGGCGGCATCGTTCGGACTTCCATTCGCGAGCTTTACCGGGCGGGGAAAAGCGGTGGGCAAGCATCGCCAGACACTTCTCGCCGCCGGTATCGATTATGGCATCGCGACAAGCATCTCCGATCTCAGCAGCACCTTCGTCCACGCATCGAAAGAGGACACGCTGGCTGCTCGTGATGAGGCGATTGCCCGCGCAAGGCGGGGCTTTCAGCCCCTCCTCCGGGCCCTTCGCAATCCGACTCCCCGCGTGATGCCGATGGCAGATGAGACTATCGCAGCAGTGCTGGTGGCCGATCGCGAGAAAACAAAGGACTGGCGTTTCGAGGCAAAGCGCCTGATTCTGCGTATCCTTGGCCGCTCGCGGCTTGCCGGACGATTGCTCGCTGCGCGGCGCCGCAACCGGATCCTTTCCGGGTTGCAGCGGGCCTGAACATGCAAGGGATTTGCCGACATGGCGACTAACGCTCACGCTCAGGTAATGCGCCCGGAACCGCCTCTGGATCGGCGCTCTTCGTATCGAACCACGCTCAACCCAATCTTGCGCGTGCTTCCGGTTGCGATCGTGGTCTACTCCTTTCTTCTCCTTCCCATCGAAGTGAAGCTCACGATCGCGGGCCTCAATATCTATTCCTATCGCATCGCCCTGTTCATCGCTGTGCCGCTTGCGATCTACCTGATGCCGCGTCGGGAGGTGCGGTTCTCGCTGCTCGACATTCCGGTCGCGATCGGGTCGCTCTGGATACTCATATCATTCGTGCATCACCTGGGGGCGTCCTCCGGCCTTGTGCGTGCATTCGCGATTTTCCTGGATACGTTCGGGGCGTACCTCGTCGCGCGGCTATCGATTTCCAATCCGGCGGACTTGCGGCGCACCTTGATCGTGATCCTGCCCGGCTTGCTGTTCGCCAGCGGATTCCTGCTGATCGAAAGCGTTTCGGGGCGCCTTCTCGTTCGTCCGTTTTTCGGCTCGATCTTCGGGCAGGCGGTCTCTTATTCCGAGGGGGAAGCGGCGGGCAGCCTTCAACTGGTGAAGGAGCGCCGTCTTGGCCTGCTGCGCGCGTATAGCACATTCTCCTATCCGATCCTTGGCGGAGCGATCCTCGCCTCGCTGCTCCCGCTATACCTTTTGAGCGGGTTGCGATCATGGATGCCGGTCCTTGGTGTAGCTGCGTGCGTTGGCGCTTTCTTCTCCGTTTCATCCGCCGCGCTCGCCGGTCTTGCCCTGGCTATCGGCCTCGTCGTGCTCGACCGCGTGCTACCGCGCCTGCGACCGTTCAGCTGGCCGATCATTGCCGCACTCGTGGCGGTGTATGCGGTCTTGGCAAACGTCGGATTGCAAGGCGGGGTGGCAGGATTGATCGGCCGTTTCACGCTGAATCCGGCGACGGCCTATATCCGGCGGATGCAATGGAAATATGGTGGTGACGCCGCTTTGGAAAACCCCATTTTCGGACTCGGCTTTGCCGAATATGCGCGGCCCAGTTGGCTGACCTCTGCGATTGACGCCCATTTCCTGCATCTCGCAATGCGCAGCGGACTGCTTACGTCGCTGTGCTTTCTGATCGTGACGGTGCTAGTCCTGTTCCTGATTGGAAGAGCGGTGCGTACCCTCCCGAAAATGGACCGGGATCTCCTGATTGGAGTGAACTTCATGCTGATAGTCCTGCTGTTCACATCAATGACGGTGAGCTTCTTTTCCGAAGCGAATGTTTTCTTCATGATCGCATTGGCAGTCGGCGTGTCCTGCACATCCTTCGCGCCGCCTGCGCGTCAAGGCCCGATGCCAAGTCCGGCGCGCGTTGCTCGGCACCGCAGAGACGTTGCAAGGGTGAGGCCCGGCTGAGGCCGGCCAAGGCCCGTCCATGCTCGCTCGCAATGGCCTGTTCTCGCTCGCAGGGAGCATCATTCCCGTCCTCGCCACGGTCGTAACGCTCCCCTTCCTGCTCGAGCTGATTGGCGCCACCCGTTACGGCGCGCTCGCTCTTGCGTGGCTGATTTTGGTCTATAGCGGCCAGATCGTGATGGGCCTTGGAACGGCTCTGACCCACTCAGTCGCGCGATCGAACCCGGATGATGGCACAAACCCACAGGATACGATCGTCACGGGTCTGGCGGTTTCGCTGGTGCTCAACGTGGCCACCGCCGTCATCGCCTCGACGGCGAGCTGGGTGTTCTTTGCATATTACTTTGAAGTCGATGCCGCGCTTCGGGCCGAGTTGCTCGATATCGTCTGGCTCATAGGCGCGAGCACCTTTGTCTCCGGCCTGCTGCAGACATGCTACAGCGCCTTGATCGGGAAAGAACGGTTTCCGACCGCGTCCGTTGCGCTGATGATCGGCAATGGCGGCATGCCCGTCCTGGCGCTCGCCGCTGCCTATTGGATCGGGCCAGACATGTCGGCCTTGTTGGCAAGCACCTTGATAAGCCGCGCGCTGGGGTTGATCATCGCGGCGGCAGATCTGTGGTTCTCCCTCCTGCGCAAGCGCCGGGCACGCTTTGACCGCGCGAGTTCACGACAATTGCTGCGCTTCGGCTTCTGGATCACGATCATAGCAATCACAGCGCCGGTTCTCATCACTCTAGACAGGCTGGTGATCGGCGCCCAGCTGGGGGCGGTTGCGGTTGCGGCCTATACCATTCCGTTTCAGATCATCAGCCGCCTGCAATTGATCCCTCAATCAGCTATCAATGTAATCTTTCCGCGGCTTTCTGTCGCTGAAGGCAAGCGCGCCCGCGACATGGCGTGTCACTACGCTGTCCTTATGTCAGGACTGTTCGCGCCGATCATCATTGGCTTGATCTTTCTCATCGAGCCACTGCTCGGACTGTGGCTTGGCGATAATCTGGATCCGCGCTCAGCGCCGGTCGGCATCATCCTGCTATGCGCATTTCTGCTGACATCGATCACGCAAGCATCGGTGGTCTATTTGCAGTCGCAATCCGAAGGGCGGTTTGTGGCCCTTTTCCAACTTTGCGAGTTGATCCCCTACCTCGGCTTATTGATCTACGCGACGACGCAGTTTGGACTGCTGGGCGCGGCCGCCGCGCTTCTTGTTCGTCGGGCGGTGGAGGCGGTGATCTTTGTTCAGAAAGCTGGATTTGGCTTGGTGCGTTTCTGGCTCACTCAGGTGCCAGCGGCGATGGGCATAGTTGTGGCGCTCGTTGCCGGCCTCTGGGTCGATGTCATTGTCGGCAAGGTTGCGCTTGCGACCGTCGTTGCTGTTTTGACGTTGGCCATGGCCTACAGGATGGCACCAGACGCGTTCCGCAACCTTATCAAGGAACAGCTACAGAAGCGTCTGGCGCCGGGATAACCCGAACAATTGCGCTAATCAGCGCCGGCGGGGGCTGCCGCGCCGCGTGCCACTCCGCCAAGTGTGAGCGTAATGACCGGTGGCTTGCCACTGCTCAGCAACGGCCCCGCGGGTGTGAAGTCGCCCCGCGCCGCATCCACAAAAAGGTCGGTCACATCGCCCCCAATGGTTGTGCCCGTACCCCCGGAAGGTGCCGTGGCTCCGGCAGCCAAGTGATTGTTCTTCAGGGTTATATCTGCGTCTATAGCGCCACCACCCGACACGCTCAGCCTGCGTGCGACATTGTTTGCTATCAGGCAGAAGGCGTCGCCATCATAGGTCAGATCCTGACGAAGAAGGAGTGCCTGTGTCGGCATCGAATTATGGGCGATCATCACATGGCTGTGGTCCGCTCCGATCTGACTTGCCAATCCTTCGTCAAGCGTCCCCAGGTTGTTGTAGAGCGCGTTGCAGCCGAAGAAGCTATCGGCCAATCCGCCGGTTCCGCCGATCAGCATGTTCTGGGCATCGATGGCGAAACCACGATTGAATGCGAAGACGACGTTCGCGCGCCGCACGCTCAGATTCGGCAATTGATACAGATCGGAATGGATGTCGAAATGGGTTGGCAGGACAAGCGGCGCACTTTTCGCATCAAGCTTGATGAAGCCTGCGCCATTAGTGCTGCCCGGTGACGTCAAGGCAGCGGCGTATCTCGAATTGTCGAGCAGCGTCGCGTTCCAATCCGGTTGCGCATTCACGAAATCTACCACGTTCTGTACTGTGTAGTTGGTTCCGTCTCTGTAAGCCTGTTCGGAATTCCTGATCGAGAAAATCGCGACTTCCATATCGTCTTCATAGAGCCGCATGGTTCGATTGGCACCATTACCGCCGTTCAAGGTGACGCGCGCGGTCGAGGCGCTGCCCGAATATTGCAGTGAGAGCGCGTCGAGGTTCGCATAGTAAGGCGCACTGGAATGATCGACTATCTCGTTCGCCACAGCACAGCGTGCGTCCTGCAGCGCGTCGCCCCATGTCGAGTTTGTCCGGTTGCCACGCGCGAGCGGTGCCTTGTCGCCCCAATCGTTCACATCGGAAATCATACAATCGGTGAAATAGGCGCCATCCCTGAACAGCGAGGGGATGATATTGCGCGGGCGACCCCGCCATAGATCGTTGCGACCCCGGCTCTGGATGATGTTGCATCCATCGAGCCAATGCTGGCGCCCCGGTTTCTCCAGGTAGAACTCCAGGCTTTCAGCAAAATCGAGCGTGATATTTGCCCCTTTGAGATGCAGCCGGTCGTAGCTGGGGCGGAAGCGCGTAAAATCGTACGGCAAGGCCGGGGGTTCTTGGGCGAAAACCACCGGAGCGCTGGCTTCGATAGTGCAATAGCCCGAACCTGCATGACCGCCGCCGCCACGAAGATCGTAAGTTCCCGGTTCCGTAATGCGGATGCGAGGGCGTTGGGCGTTGAGGTTGCGGAGCGTGCCGAATGCTTCGGCGATCGTTGTGTGGTCCGCGCCGCCACTGGCTGCGACGGTTATGTCGTGGTCGAATTCTTCATCGTAGAACAGAAACGGAAAGGGACCGGTCATTCGTGCTTGCATGGTCCCGTCACGCGGGACCGCCTCGACGTAAAGCTCCGCTAATCCTTCCTGCATCGCAGGTTTGGTCAATGTGACCCACCAGCCTATCAAGGAATATGTGGATCCGTCCGGTGGTTCGAACCGCCGCACACTCGGTGCGAAAACGCGGGTGGTGGCCCCCTCGCAGTGAAAATCGACGTGGAGTAGCCCCCAGTTGTCGATCAGCGTGCCCGCGTTATTCGCGGCGGCGAACACACCCACGACCAGCGCGCCGGTGACGGTCTGACGTGGTGGACAAAGCAGCCGCACGACCGGTTTTGCCGTAATACGCTGCGAATCCGTCGGCGGTTCGGAAAAACCACTGGAACGCGTCCCGTCCCATTCGCTGCCCGGTGTCAGCGACGCGGGCACGGGCGACGGGAATGGTAGCTGCGACCGTCGAGATGCCGTCGCGCGAAAGCCGGTCTCGTAGAAGAACCCCGGCATCAAAGCAGCCCTACGATATCGCCTGCGGTGGTCCCGGCTGCGCGGATAAACGCAGGCCGAATGGCCAGGAGTGTGCCATCCGCGAGATTGCGCAGGACGACATCGGCATCACTGTCCACCATCTGCACAACCAAGTCACCGCCACTTCCGACATAGATCGCCTTCGGAACTGCGGGAAGAGCGGCGGTGTCGTCAGGCGAAAGTGAAAATCCTGCACGGGCAGGAGAGGTAACGCTGTCGGAAAATGCGAACTTGTCGTTGGGCATAGCAAGTCTCCTTTGATTCGCGCCGGAACATAAAAAGAACATTGCGTGTAGGAAAGTTGCGGGACTTCGGCGTGTGCTTTCACCTGTAAGGCGACGCTTCGCACAGCTGCAAGGCTTTGAAATGAAGGGCGTGACGGACCGGTTTGACTGCACTATAGGCCGCAAGCTCTCCCACCAAATCCTCAAAATGCTGGCCTCCCCGATCATGCTCGTTTCAAGCGAACACGCCGAAGTCACAGTCATCATGGTCAGTTGGAACACCCGCGCGCTGACTTTGAAAGCGATTGAAACGCTGATCGAAAACGCCGGCGATGTCGCGATGCATCTGGTGGTGTGGGACAATGCGTCGAGCGACGGGTCCGCCGAGGCAATTGCCGAGCGGTTCCCCACTGTCGAACTCATCGCGCATGACGAGAATATCGGGTTTGGTGAGGCGAACAATCGAGTGGCGGCACGCGCCACGACCGATTGGCTGCTTTTGCTCAACCCGGATACCGAAACGCACCCGGGCGCCGTCGAGAATCTTCTCACGTTTGCGAAAAAGCATCCGGAGGCTGGGATAGTCGGCGGGCGCACGGTGTTTCCCGACGGTTCCCTGAACCCGGCCTCCTGCTGGCGCAGAGCGTCACCGTGGAGCCTGTTCTGCAGCGCGTTCGGCCTATCGCGAGCCTTTCCCGGTTCGACCATCTTCAATCCCGAGGCGATGGGTGGCTGGCGACGCGATAGTGTGCGCCATGTCGACATCGTGGTCGGCTGCTTTTTTATGTTGCGGCGCGCGCTTTGGGAGGAATTGGGCGGGTTCGATCCGAAGTATTTCATGTACGGCGAAGAGGCCGATATGTGCCTTCGCGCGGCCAAACTCGGCTATCGACCGATGATAACGCCGGATGCGCAGATCATGCACCTTGTCGGCGCATCGACGAAGCTGCGTAGCGAAAAGCAGATCCGGCTGATGCGTGCGCGAGTGTCACTGATGGAGGACCATTGGCACCCGTTCTGGCTACCTCTTGGCCGCGCTCTGATGTGGGTGTGGATTGCCAATCGCCGTCTCGCCGCGTCTGTACGAGGTGATGAGATCCAGGATGCTGAGTGGCGCAAAATCTGGAACGCGCGGGGAAATTGGCTGCGCGGATACGGACCGCCAAGCTCATAGGGCTGCTTGGCTCAGGCCACCGTGGATTTTAGCGCTGAATTGATCCCGGACCGGAAAGTCGCCGCAATCGCTGGACGGGTGAAGCGCCGCGCCGCGTCGGAAACCTGCCATTTCGCCAGGGCCGCTTTCATCATTGCTTCGTCCTTCTGAACGCGGCGGATGGCATCGGCAATCTTTCGCGGCGAACTGGCATCAACTCGCACTGCGAAAGGGCAGTCGTCGAAATATCCGTCAATCGCGGTATTGGCGGGATAAATGATCGGCACTCCGCAAAATAAGGCTTCGATAAAAACCAGGCCGAAGCTTTCCGACCGTGAAGGCATGACCATCCCGCTCGCCCGGTTCAGCCGTTCAGGCAAACCATCGCGATCGGCCGCGCCCTCTAGTGTGATGCTCGGCACGTCCGCGACAAGCCGCTGGCAGACAGCTCGATCCGCCTCGCTACCGCCTCCCACGATCGAGATTGACGGCGCGTTGCCTTCCTCTTGTAGCAGCTTCGCAGCCCGCGCGAGGTTCGACAGATTTTTCACGTGATAGTTTTTCAGGTGGAAGACCGAAGCCAAGCCTTCTCCGGTGACGTGCGGCGTCGTGATGGTGTCGAGATCGGTTGGGCATGGCAGCAAGCGAACTGGATCGGATCGCTCGCCAAGATAGCGCTCAACGGCCATTCTCGCATTAGGCGTGAACGCAAAAACCGTCTTGGCCTCATGGAAAATCTCGCGAAAAAGAGCCCGCAGGTCAGGGCGGGCTGCGAGAATCTTTCGGTCGGTGTTACCCTGGATGGTCAGCGCGAAGGGTATGCCGGTCTGCCGGGCGATGCGCCGAACAGCGATCCCCTCGACCCCCAGCTTGTGCGCGATGAGCAGATCCGGCCGTAATGGGCTAGCCGCGATATCTGCCGCGATGCGGTCTGCAAGCTGTTCCAGCATTGCGCGATGCCACAATCCACGCGGGGGCGCGGAGTAGGTGAGCGCCTCACCGTGATCGAAATCCACCCACTCTGTCTTGAGCGACGGCTTGCCGATAGGTCGCGACAACAGCGAGCGCGCGAAATCGACTGGACCGGGCGATCGCCGGTTGAGCGAGATGACGCGGTGGTCGAAATCTGCGGCCGTCAGCTCAACCAGCCGCTTGATCACCGGGGTCTTGAACGGCTCGATCGGATCGGGAAAGTCCGCGCTGATGTGAAGGACGCGCGGACCCTTTTCAGCGTTGTTGCGGGACATGTCCGCCCTATCCCGGTTCGCGCAGGGGCCTGAATGCACGGCGCCGCGCCGAGGGCGCCTTACTTGTCGTCGCCGTACTGGTAGTAAGCGTACTGGTAACTGTAATCTTCACCAGCTTGAAGCGCGCGATACTTGGTCAGGATCACACCGAGCATCTTCGCACCGCCATTTTCAAGCCGCCGCTTGGCCGCATTGACCTTGCCGAATTGAATGCGGTTGGCCTCCATCACGAAGATCGTCGCATCGACTGCCCGGCTCAGCATGGGTGCGTCCGCGAGGCCAAGGACCGGCGAAGAGTCGAACAACACCAGCGAATACTCATCGCGCCGCTTGGCGATGAATTCGCGCAGATTTTCTTCAGCGAAGAGCTCGCTGGGATTGGTCGGTGTTTCGGCGATGGGCAGAATGTCGAGATTTTCGTGCACGCCCTTGACCAGCGCACTTTCGAAATCGGTGTGGCCCAGAAGGACTTCCGCAAAACCGACCTTGGGCTTTTCGATATCCAGCAGTTTGGCGATTGAGGGGCGGCGGAAATCGCCGTCTATCAACAGGGTCTTGCGGCCCATGCGGGCGAACAGCTCGGCAAGGATGACGATGGTGGTCGATTTGCCTTCCGCCGCTTCGGTGCTGGTGCATTGCAGCACGTTGCGATCGCGCGGCAGAGCGAAGTCGATCGATGACCGGATCGCCGCATAGGACTCCATCAGCGCACCGAACTGATTTTCGGAGACGTCGATATCGCGCTCGTCCACATATGGAGTCTGCCCCAGAAGCGGGAGGCCCAGCTTGTCCTCCACTTCGTCCAGCGAGCGAATGCGATCGTCGAAGGTTTCACGCAGCACCGCGAGCCCGCCGGCCAGCGCGAGACCGATCACGATGGCCATCGTCATGTTGCGCAGCAGGCTGGGTGCATAGGGTGTTTGCGGGACGGTCGCATTGTCGAGCTTGGTGAAGGCCCCGGTATCGACATTGGTCGCACTGCTGAGCTGGTTGTAGCGAGCAAGCAAAGACTGGAGCTGATCACGCAAGGCCTGCGCCTCGCGTTCGAGGACGCTTAGCTGGACCTGCTGATCCTGTTCGGCGAGCGTGTCACCTGTCAGACTGTTCAGCTCACCTGTCAGCGCCTGCTCCTGATTTCGCGCGACGATGTAGTTGTTACGTATCCCCGCTTTGATCTCGGCGGCGGTCCGCCCGATCTGTTCATCAAGAATGCTGATTTGCTGCAGCACGTTCTGAATCTCGGGGAAATCGTCATTGTAGCGCTGGCGCAGTTCAGCCAGCCGCGTTCGCAGATTGGTACGTTGGCTGATCAGGGTCTGCAGCACGGAATTGGTCTGTGCTTCTGGCAATTGTCCGGCTGGCACGTTCTGCACGGACCGCCAGCGCTGCTCCGCCTCAATCCGCTTCGCCCGCGCTTCTGACACGCGCTGGTTGATGGCCGACAGGTTCGAGGCGGTCAGTGTCGTCGGGCCGCTACCAAGGTCCGTTCCAGGCTGCACGATGATCTGCGAGTCGCGCGCATAGGCGTTGGCAGCCTGTTCGGCCTCCTCGAGACGCTCACGGACCGTGACGATCTGATCTTCGATATAGTCGCGCGCATATTCGTTGAGCTCCAGCGCGGATTGCGTGTCCGTCAGAGCGAAGGCGTCGGCGTAGGCATTGGCGAGTTCGGCGGCGAGCACATTATCGGACGAACGATACGCGATCTTGATAATCCAGTTATCGTCCGGGATATCGGCATCGACCTGGCTCTGCAAAATTCCTGCCGCGGCCGCCGTGCGGGTCCGGCTCCATTCATCGTCGCTGATATTGGGAGGTCGCCCCTCTTCGAAGTCCTCGCCCAGCAGCGCCGAGCGCTCACCGAGGTTCAGGTTCTCAGCTACGGTATTGGCCAGATTGCGGCTTTCAATAACCGCGACCTGCGTCTGCATGTAATCGTAAATCTGATTGCTGCCGAAGGGCTGTTCGATATCCTGGCCCTCGACGATATACTGCCCGTAAGGCTCGACACGTACCGATGACTGCGCCTCATAAAGCGGGGTCGTCAGCAGAGTTACAATCAGCCCAATAATTGCCGTGGCGAGCAGTACGCCTGCAAAAAGCCAACGCTGGCGGAAAAGCATTCCGCGGATCGAGGAAATGTCGAACAGTTGCCGCGGTGCCTGATAGGGCTGCGGATATGCCTCGGGCATGTAGTGGTCGACCCACCCTCTGCGCGGACCCGGTTCAGGTGATTCGATGATCGAGCGATCGTTCATTATCTATCAGCGGGTCAGATTGAGGAACAGGCCGGCGGCGGGAAGCAAACGGAGAAAGTCCTGGTAAAAAGCCGAAAGCCCATCAGTCCCCATCACCACACGATCGCCCGGCTGCAGGACCGGGTCCAGCATCGTCCCCTGGCGGATGTCGCTATACCTGAACTTGGCGACCATGATCCCGTCCGTGCTTTCACGAAAAATCGCGACCTGATCGACGTCGGCGACAACTTCAGGCCCTCCGCCCATTGCGATCGCTGCCGACAGGCGCGATCCAGGCTGGAACGAGTAGACACCGGGATCCTCCACCGCGCCTTCGACGGTGACGAGATGAGACGCATATTCAACGATATTGACACTAACCGTCGGCATCCGGAGGCCGACCGAGGCAAGCCTCTCGCTCACGTTCTGTTCGAACTCGGCCGCAGTCATGCCTGCGGCCGGGATCGATCCCAGCATTGGAATGGAGATGTTGCCCTCTACGCCGATGCGCACGCTCTCCAGAGTGAAGTCCGGCTCACGGAAGACATTGACCGAAATGAGATCAGCCGGACGCAGCAGATATGTGTCCGGACGGCTCTGGCTGTAACCTTCCTGCCCGAGTGCGGGTATCGGTGTCGACGCAGCTTGCCCGATGATGGGTTCTGGCGTTGAAGCGCATGCCGCGAGGCCCGCCGTCGCGCCGACGAGAACCGTCGCGCGTTTTGCTGCAGCCGAAATCGAAAACATACACCCTCCATGAGATAGTCGTCGCGCACTAGACTCTTGATAATGTAAGCGCAATACGCTTGGCCCGCTTGCCGAAAGCTGGTCTTGCGCCGTCGTCTCCACATGATCTTATCAAAGCTGACCGAATGGCCTTGATGCCAGCCGCTTCGATCCTCGCAGGCAGGTTAACGCTGGTATCGTCGGATGGTGCCGCGCAAAGGGTGAGTGGCGGCAAATCATTTGTGTTCGCACAGGGTGACTTATGACTGTGGCTCCATCGCTACTCAGCATCATCGCTGCGGCTTTCTATCTGCTCGTCGTGCTGGCTGTTGGCGCAGCTGGAGTGCGCGCTGGTGCCGCAGGTCAGCCAAACTGGCACAGGGCGGCGTGGTTCGGCCTCGCGGCTCTCTTCGTACTGTTAGCGCTGTGGCGCGTCCTGGCGCTTGAAGAGATCGTCAGGGCCGAGTTGCGCGATAGCTTGCGCGGGAGCGGCGCTTACGAAATGCGGCGATCCTATCAGAGCATCATCGCTTCGGCGCTCGTTGCTCTGGCGGGGATCGCCGGCTTTGCCGCCGCTTGGCGTGCCCGCGCATTCATGCGCGGGCGTCGCAATCTAGCGCTTCTTGCGGCGTTGGCGGCTGGCGGCGGGCTGGTCTTGCTGGTCGCCTTCAGATTGGTTTCGTTCCACTGGGTCGATGCGCTGTTGTACGGCCCGCTGAAGCTTAACTGGTTTGCCGATATCGGCTTGAGCGTGGCGGTCATGTTCGCGGCCGTCTTTTACGTGCGTTTGCTGCGTTCATCGCGCTAGGCGCTCATACAACAGCGTGGGAACGGGCGAGAACCGCTCCGATCCGGACGCTTGCCTGTCCATCGCCATATGGGTTCGCGCGGCGAGCCATGGACTTGTGGGCGTCCCGGTCATCCAGCAATCGTTCGGCTTGGGCGATGATGCGCTGGGTGTCGGTCCCTACCAGCAGCGCGGTTCCCGCGGCGATGCCTTCGGGGCGCTCGGTGGTCTCGCGCATCACCAGGACCGGTTTTCCAAGGCTTGGCGCTTCCTCCTGAATACCGCCCGAATCGGTCAGGACGATGTCGCAGGCGGTCAGCAAAGCGACGAAATCGGGATAATCCAGTGGCTTGATCAAAGCGATATTGGCTGCATCATGCAGGGCGGGACGCATGGTCTGGCCGATCCCGGGATTGGGGTGCATCGGGAACACGATCGCGATGTCTTCCCGCGTGGCGAGGTGCCGCAGCGCCTTTGAAATGCGCGCCATTCCAGGACCAAGACTTTCGCGCCGATGCGCGGTTACAGCGATGATCCGTTTGCCTGCAAAGCGCGCTGCGATGTCCGCTGTGACAGGCGCGAGCGAGGGATCGGCGGCGATCCGGTCGCGGGCGCTCAGCAGCGCGTCTATCACCGTATTGCCGACATGGTGGATCGTGTCGGACGGCACATTTTCCGCGAGGAGCGCCGCCACTGCGCCTTCTGTCGGTGCAAAGTGCAGATCGGCAAGCGTGCCGGTGATCCTGCGCGCCGCCTCCTCGGGCCACGGAGCATAGATATTGCCGGTGCGCAGACCCGCCTCCACATGCGCGACAGGTATCCGCCGCAAATAGCAGGCCAGGCTCGTCATCATCGTGGTCAGGGTATCGCCGTGGACGATCACACGATCAGGCAGCTCGCGATCCAGCACCTCTCCGAAGCCTCTAAGAATGCGCGCTGCGAGCACGTCTAGGCTTTGGCCCGCTTCCATCAGGTCGAGATCGATATCAGGCACAATGCTGAAGAAGCGCAGCACCTGATCCAGCAGTTCACGATGCTGCGCGGTCACGGCGATGCGGACGTCAAATTCGCCCTGAGCGCGCAGCGCTTCGATCACGGGGGCCATCTTGATAGCTTCGGGCCGGGTGCCGAAGGCTATTATGACGCGCGGACGTGCCTCAGTCTTTGTCATCGTAGGGTTGTGAGGCGATCTGTAAGGGAGAGGGACCGGCTGGCCATATAACTACAGTGCATTGCGGTCATCTCGATCCGCAAGTGCGCGCGGTCAAGGCATCAGCGGGCGCCGGCGACCATTAGCGGAATGCGATGCGCGTGTGAAACTCGCCGTTTTCGCCGAATGGATCGACGCCGTCCGGCAATCGCTCGATCAGAGCGCGATCGAACCGGTCTCCTACGACAATACCGGAAAGCTGAGGCGAGACCGCACTCACAACGACGCTTGCGCCCGACGCTTCCAGATCGGCCAGAAGTTCGTCATAGCCTGTCTTCCAGAGCGGAAATGAGAGCTTCAACTGGGCCGTGCGGGCTTGACCGGCAAACGCATTTTCGCGCCATTTGCGAATATGCTCCAGACGCAGATCGCCAAAGCACAGCTGCGTACAATCGGGCACGAGATCGAGCGCGGGGATGACGTGATCGAGATAATCGACACCGGGATGCAACGGCACTCCGATCAGCGGTAGGCCCAGATGCTCGGCCTGCTTCACCACATCATCGATCGGAAACTCCTGGTGCGCAATGATGCGGCTGCGCGCATCGAAAGTTGTCAGCAGGACGATATCCGCGTCTGTCTCGCGTTTCAGCGCGCGGTAGGCGAGAAAGCTGTCCTTGCCCCCGCTCCAGAACAGCACCGCAGTCTCGCGCGCTTCGTCAGGCCGCGCGTCGGTGAGCCAGGCTGCCTGCTGAATCTTGCGGGCACGGGCGGCGAGCTTCACGCTCTCATGGCCGAACGGACAATGCCGACAACCCGCGCCGCAACACGTCTCGCGCTCGAGCAAGCCGAGTTTGGTGAACACGGTGTAACCGGTGTCCGGGTCTTCGTAGGTGAAGTCGCCCCGCGCGCAGGCCGCGTCGTGGACGTCCCAATAGCTTGGTTCAGGCAATTTCCATGAACTCCGAAACCGCGTCGGACAGCATAGCGAGGCTGGGTAGCAGCGCGGGGCTGGGGCGACTGAAATGCATATGCCCGTCAAGGTGGAGGACCGGGCATTCGAGCGGGACGGCGTCGTTCTGCGCGCGTTCGGTGGTCAAACCACAGCATGCCGCAATCACGAGATCGGGGTGGGACGCCGCGATAGTGGTCCAGTCGCTCTTGAACGATGGTTCGCCGCTCTTGCCCATCAAATCGGTCATTCCCAGCAGGTCGATCATTTCGGGGATCCAGTGCCCGGCGATGAAGGGCGGGTCGAGCCAGTCGAGAAACACCACGCGCAATCCGCCGCCTGCGTGCCGCCCGCGATAATTCTCGAGCGTTGCAGTCCAGCGCGCTTGCAATTGCGCTGCTTCACTCTTCCGCTCGATGGCATCGCCGACCTGATCGAAGCAGACGGGTACGTCGGCGAGCCTGTCGGGCGCAAGATCGACCAGAATCGGTTGGTTTCTCAGAGAGATAACCGCCTCGCGCACATCGCCCGATGGCACCGCGCAGACGTCGCACAGCGACTGGCTGACGACGACATCGGGCGCCAGCTCCTCAAGCGTTGCGATATCAAGTTCATAGAGTGGCCGGTTCGCTGTTGAGACCTGCGCATCGATCTCTCCCGCAGAAGCCTGCGTATCGATCCAAGTGCTTGTAAGCCTTGGCAAATGCTCCCAATCGCCCGAACAACTATGGCTTACCCCGACCAGATCGTCGCCCGCGCCCAGCGCGACGACGATGTCAGTTGCGCTTGGCAGTAGGGAGACGATCCGCATCCGACGCTCCGATCAGGGTGATGAGGCCAAACGAGAGGCCGCCATAGATTGCGTTTGCGGCGATACCCTTCAGCAGGAAGGGCAAGGCATTGAAATAACACGCGACCCATCCCTCGATCGTATTCGGGTAAAAGCCCATCGCCATCGGCGTGAGGTTTGAAACTAGCCAGAAAACGACCGCGCTTAAAACGGCGGCAAGAGCGACTGAACGGGCACCTACCGATGACAGAACCGGTTTTACCGCGAGCACAGCGGCCAGATGGCCGACATAGACAAAGCTCATCGCCAGCACGCTGTAAAACCCGTTCACCGCATCGACGATCAGCACCGTCGCCAGCACCGGAAGCAATGCAATCCGGCGTGGCAGATAGGCGGCGGCGAGCATTCCAACAGCTCCAACCGTGGAGACGCCCATCGGGTGCGGCAGAAAATGCGAGGTGACGCCGGCAAGCGTCAGCGCGGCGGCCACAAGGCCGGTATGCGTGTGTTGGTTCATCGGTCCAACCTTTATTGTCCGCTAGTCCCCGAGCGGTGATTGCAGAAGGTCGGACGGCCGGTCTCCGGACTGACGAGTTTCGATCCGCAGAGCCTTCCCACCTGTTTGACAGGCAGTGGCATGATGCCGCCGGATCACTCGATCACCGTTGCGAGGTCAGCACCGGATTTGCACCGGTTTCCCGTTCACCGTCTCGACTGCGCTTTGGGCGCGGCCAGCATGTTAGCGCGTTGTTCGCCGGATTGAAACGCAATCTTCAAGGCCGATCAAAGGCGCCCGGTTTCGATGAACTGCGCGAGCGACCGGTGCAGGTTCTGGGCGCTGGGCGATGGCGCGGCGGTCACGTCGCGCACCGACAGGCCCTCGTGGATGGCGTCTGCGAGCTCGCTTTCATCCATCGCCACCATGATCCCGCTGCGCCCGGCAAGCTTGCGCGCGGTGGCGAGCTGGTGATCGTTGCGGTGTTCTCCCAATTCGGCCCGGCGCGGCATCAGCACGATCGGTTTGGCAAAGCGCTGCGCAGTCAGCACGCTGCCGATCCCGGCATGGCTGACGATCAGGCGGCTGCCCAAGACCATCTGCTCGAACTGAGCCGGAGGAATGGCAGGACGCGCGCTCATGTGCGCGGGTTCATACGTCCCCTTGCCGGTCTGGGCGATCACCTCTCCCTCGAGATCGGGCGCAAGCGCGTCCATCGCCGCGATCAGGCGGTCGAAGGCCAATTGCATTCCTACGGTGACGAGGATCACAGCACCGATCCCCGATAGTGCACGCGCGGATCGGCAGCGAGGTGCTCCCACTGCGTCAGACAGGCATGGGCGAGCCGCCGCGAGAGCTTGCCGCACATCGACAGTTCCTCACCATTGGCGACCGAGTCGATCCACAGGGTCCGCGCGCCGGTCAATCGCCCCGCGACTATGCAAAGCAAGCCGGGAGCCGCTCCAGTTGACACAATCGTGCCTGGCCGGTGCTTCAGCACGAGACGCATGGCGACCAGCGCACATAAGGCGGCGGCCACCGGACGGTCCTTGTTGCAATCGGGCAGTACGTCCACCTCGGCAATCCCGCGCTGCTCACCCAGCGCCGCATCGGTTGTCGCAAAGCGCACGTCATAGCCTTCGAGCGTCGGACGCAGCAGCATCAATTGCTCCCAATGCCCCCCACCCGATGCGACCGCGAGGACTTTCCTGTTCTCTTTCATGCAGTTGATCGTCCATCTGCGCCGGTTTGTCCGACAGGCTCGCCGGGTGCCCTATGGTCGAAGCCGTTCGCGGTCAATCGCGCGCGCTCGGCACTTGCCCCGTAAGCCGACACACGCCACTAGGTTGGCATAATACAAGGGAGACTGGAGCGGATGAGCGAAGCGTCCGGCCCGCTGGTGGGCCTCAAGGTGATCGAATTTGCAGGCATCGGACCGGGACCGCACGTGGCGATGCTGCTGGCGGATCTGGGCGCGCAGGTGGTGCGGATCGAGCGACCCGGCAGCGCGGTGGCCAACCCCGTGGTCGAACGCGCCCGGCACCGCGCCAGCGTCGATCTCAAGAGCGACGAGGGCAAAGCCTTCGTGCGGGACGCAGCGGCAAAGGCCGACGTGCTGATCGAGGGCTTTCGTCCCGGCGTGATGGAGCGGCTGGGACTGGGGCCGGACGAAGTGCTCGCCGCCAACCCGCGGCTGGTTTATGCGCGAATGACCGGCTGGGGGCAGGATGGTCCGCTCAGCAACGCCGCGGGGCACGACATCAATTACATCGCGATCACCGGCGCTTTGTCGGCCGTAGGGCGAAAGGGCGAGCTGCCCGTTCCGCCGCAGAACCTCGTCGGCGATTTCGGCGGTGGGTCGATGTATTGCGCGTTCGGCATCATGGCCGCGCTGTATGAACGCGAACGCTCCGGAAAAGGACAAGTGGTCGACGCCGCGATCGTCGATGGCACGACCAGCCTGATGAGCTTTTTCGCAGGCGCCGCCGGTCGCCCGTTTCTCAGCACCGATCGCGGCGAGGGGATGCTTGGCGGCGCGGCGCATTTCTACCGCTGTTTCGAATGCGCGGATGGCAGGGAAATCTCGCTCGGTGCGATCGAGCCGCAATTCTACGCCGAGTTCCTGGCAAAGGCGGGTGCGCCCGCAGACCTTGCCGAAGGTCAGATGAACCCGGCGAACTGGGAAGAATACGCGGACAGGCTCGCGGCGCTATTCAAGACGAAGACGCAGGCCGAGTGGACGCAGTTGCTCGAAGGGTCGGATGCCTGTTTCGCGCCGGTACTCAAGCTCGAGGAAGCGCGCGACCATCCGCATATGAAGGCGCGCGGTGCCTTCGTCGAGCATGATGGCGAATGGCACACCGCGCCCGCCCCGCGCTTCGATCGCACGCCCGGTGCCGTGCGCGCGAGCGATGACAGCGGCGTCGATGTCGTCGCCAACTGGACGAAGGGGTAACGATATGGCCGGGCGCTTTTTCGACCAGTGGAATGTGGGCGATCGGATCGAGCACGATATTCGCCGCACCGTGACCGAGACCGACAATCTGCTGTTCTCGACCATGACTCACAATCCGCAGCCGCTGCATCTCGATGTCGAGGCGGCGAAGGAGAGCGGGTTCGGGCAGATCCTGGTCAATTCGACCTTCACCTTCGCGCTGCTGGTCGGCCTGTCGGTCGGCGACACGACGCTGGGCACGCTTGTCGCCAATCTCGGCTTCGACAAGGTTGTGACGCCCAAGCCCGTTTTCATTGGCGACACGCTGCGCGCGGTGAGCGAGGTGAAGGAGCTGCGGGAAAGCAAATCGCGCCCGCACGCCGGGATCGTCACCTTCACCCACGAACTGCTGAATCAGCGCGACGAGGTCGTGTGTCGCTGCGAGCGCTCGGCTCTCTTGCACAAAAGCGAATAAAGTCAGGATAGTCCCTGCGTCTCGCGCATTAGTGAAGCGAGATGGCAGACGGCGAACAGAAAGATCCGCATTCGATCGGGGATGTGGTCGACGGGCTGGATGAGCTTGCCGGCAATGAAGAGGACGTCCGTATCGGCGACGTGCTCGACAAGTTTGGCAGCCGCAGCTTCGCGCCCGTCATGCTGGTTCTTGCGCTGATCGAAATCAGCCCGGTGGGCGCCATACCCGGCGTCCCGAGCTTTCTGGCTTTATGCGTCGCGCTGGTCGCGCTCCAGCTTCTGATCGGGCGCGATCACATCTGGGTGCCCGGCTGGATCGAGAACCGCTCGGTATCGGGCGACAAGATGGATGGCGCAACCGACAAGATCGAAGGCATCGCCAATAAGCTCGACAAGCTTTCGACCGATCGGATGACCTGGCTGACGCAAGGCCCTGCCGTGCAGGTCGCGGCAGGTATCATCCTGCTGCTGTGCCTCGCTGTTCCGCCCCTCGAAGTGCTGCCGTGGGCCAGCGCGGCGCCGATGTTCGCGGTGGCGGTCATCAGCGTTGCGCTGATGGTGCGCGATGGGTTGGCGATGCTGATCGCCTATATCGTTGCCGCGCTGGCGACGACCGGGGTGGGCTTCTGGTTCTTCGGTTCCGGGGGCGGTTCGGGAGGATCGGGCGGCGGATCGGGGGGCGGTTTCCTGCCGTTCTAAGGGGCCTCGTCAGTCCTTTCTTCAGCGTCCGGCGCTTCCCCGCCCAACGCTTGCCATAACAACACCCGCGCCCGCTCGGCCCGGCCTTGTGCCGCCGCGGCGCGTTCGCCGCTGGCATCGGCGGCCCGGCGCGCTTCGAGCACTTCGAGGAAATTGGACAGGCCTGCGCGGAACCGCACATCGGCGAGCCGGGCGGCGCGCTCCAGCTCATCGCGTTCGCGCGCGGCGAGCCGTGCTTCCTCATCGGCGGCAGCGATCAGGCCGTAGGCGGCTTCGGCATCGCCCAGGGCCTGAAACACCGCGCCGCGATAGGCCTGAAAGGCGATCCGCTTGTTGGCCGCCGCGCCATCGATCTCCGCATCCAGCCGCCCGAAATCGAACAGCGGCGCGGCGATGCTGGCACCCAATGTGCTGACGAACGAATCCTCATCGAAAAAGTCTTCCGGATCGAATGCGAGCAGGCCGACCACCGCCGACAGGGTGAGGCGCGGGAAACGCGCGCGCGAGGCGGCGGCAAGGTCGGCATCGGTCGCGGCAAGCTCCGCCGCTGCGGCGAGGATGTCGGGGCGGTTGACGAGCAACTCGGATGGCAGCGCGGCGGGCGGCTCGGCGAGGGCCGTCGAGGGCTGCGTCTGCGCAAGAGTGGCGGTGATATCGCCCGCATTCGCTCCCGTAAGCGTCACCAGCCGCCCGATCAGGCGCACCCGCTCGCTCTCCAACGCGGCGAGGCGCGACCGCGATGCGCTTGCCGCCGCCTCGGCGCGCACGCGGTCGAAGCCGGGGGCGATGCCCGCCTCCTCGCGCACACGGGACAGGTCGACGAGGCGCGTGGCTGTTTCGACATCCTGTTCAAGCGCTGTCGCCCGCGCGGACAGTGTGCGCCAGTCGATCACGCTGCCGGCGATTTCCGATACAAGCGCGTTGCGAACCGCCAGCGCCGAAGCGCTCGCGCCGTCAATCCGCGCGATCGCGGCCCGCTCCTGCGCGCGCAACTGGCCGAATATGTCGGGATCCCAGCTTGCCGTCAGGTTCGCGCCATAGGAGGTCTGCACCTCGGGAATGAAGCCATTCTGCCCCGCATCGCCGAATTGCGCCGGGTTGATGCGATTGCGGATGATGCTCGCATCCGCGCCTACATTGGGCAATCGCTCCGCTCCGGCTCGGGCCGCCCCTGCGCGGGCCGCGTCGATCCGCGCGATCGCTTCGGCAAGGGTCGGACTGTCCGCGATGGCCGAGGCCGCGAGCGCGGCAAAGGCAGGGTCGTCGCTCGGCAACAAAGCCGCGACCTCGCCGGTCACGCTCTGGTCTGGCTCGAAGAAGAACGTCTCGGGCAGATCGGGCGGCGGAGTGGCGATTTCGGGCGCGGGCTTGCCCGCACACGCGCCGAGCGCCGCAGCCAGAGCCAGCACGACCCAGCGATGGTGAAGCGCGCGCATCGGCCTACTCCCCGCCGCTCGCATCATCGTTGGTGCCATCGTCGCCGGTCGCGGGGATGAAGGCATCGACCTGCTGGCCGACGCGGAAGACCTGCGCCTCCTGCGTATTGGGCAGCGCGTAGATCAGCTGCAGCACCCGCACATCGACCCGCTCGGCAGCGCTGTTGGTGAGCTGGCGCTTGGGCACGACCTGCGGTTCGGCGCGCACGAAATCGGCGCTGACCTGGATCTCAGCCGCGCCGCGCGGGGACACCAGCGCCTGCTCGCCCAATTCGACCCGGACCGCCTCGTTCTCATCGACATCGACGCGCACATGCAGCGGGTTGGTCTCGCCCATCTGGATGAACGGTTCGGCATTCCCGCCCCCTTGCGTCGCGACGAATTCGCCAGGGCGGATGTTGACCGCAAGAATCTCGCCGCTGATCGGCGCACGCACGGTCAGGCGGCCCAGCTCGGTGCGCGCAGTCGAAGCGCGCGCCTGCGCCAGTTCGAGCCGTGCGCGCGCAGCGGAGAGGCGGCTGGTGGCAGCGTCCACATCGCCTTCGGCCCGGATGATCTCCGACCGGCTCACGGCAGCGGGATCGGACAGGTTGCGGTAAAGGTCGAGCTGTTGACTGGCAGTGGCCCGCGCGGCCTGCGCTTCGGCGATGGCGGCCCGTGCTTCCTGGATTTGCGCTTGCGCCTCGCTCAATTGCGCGCGCACCGCGCGGTCATCGACGGTGAAGAGCGGCTGGCCCCTGTCGACCCGGTCGCCCGGCTGGACGCGCAGATCGGTGACGAGACCCGACAGCGCCGAGCCGATATCGATCACTTCACTCGCCGGTTCGACCAGCCCGGAGGCCGCGACCCGTGCGCCATCGGCCAGTTCTCCGCTCGGCTTGGGCGGTTGCTGTTCGGGCTGCGTGGTCTCGCGATCGGGGATGTCCGTGAAGATATAGAGCGCGGCCGCGATAATCCCGACGACCGCGAGGATCGGCAGGATCTGCCTCGAAAAGCTCAGGTTTTTCAGATTGAGCGCCATAATGTCCTCGAAGCGGTAAAGGGGTCAGTGATCATCGGGCATCTCGGTGCCGTCATGGGTGACGCGCCCGTCCTCGAGCACGAGGATGCGGTCGGCGAGATCGAAAATGCGGTTGTCGTGGGTGACGATGATGCAGGCGCGGTCCTCGGCCACCGCGACGTCGCGCAACAGGTCCATCACGCGGCGCCCGGACTTTGCATCGAGCGCGGCTGTCGGCTCATCGCACACGACCAGACGCGGTTCGTGCACCAGCGCGCGGGCAATCGCGACGCGCTGTTGTTGTCCGCCCGAAAGCTGGTTGGGCAGCTTGTCCGCCTGATCGCCGATATTGAGCTTTTCCAGCAGCTCGCGCGCTTTCCCGCGCGCTTCGTCAATCCCCACGCCTTTCGCGATCAGCGGCACGGCAGCGTTGGCAGCGGCATCGATCGAGGGGATGAGATTGTACTGCTGGAAGATGAAACCGATATTGTTCAGCCGGAAATTGACCAGCTCGGTGTCCGACAGCGCGTAGATGTCGGTGCCGAACACCTCCACCTCGCCATCGGTGGGCCACAGAATCCCGCACATGATCGAGATCAGCGTCGTCTTGCCCGATCCGCTTTCGCCCACAACGTAGGTGAGTTCGCCCGACTTGATATCGGCGTCGATCCCGTGGAGCACGCGGATGGTCGTCTGCCCGGCTTCGAAATCGCGCGTGATCCCGCGTGCGCTGATGGCGCTGGTGCCGTCGCGCGTCGCCGACAGGCTTTCGCGCGTGTCCCCGCTCTGGTCCGCCTCGCTCATCGGAACACCGCCGCAGGCTCTGTGCGCAGCACGCTGCGCAGGCCGATCCAGCCCGTCATGGCGAGGATGATGATGACGGCGACCAGGCTGATGAGCGGGATTTGCCAGGGGATGTAGAACCCCTTGAACGTCGGTACGCCCGAGAACCCGTAGATAAACAGCACCGTGCCCATCACACCCAGCGCATAGCCGATCGAGCCGACCAGCGCCGCCTGCGCCGCGACCATGCGCACGATCTTGCCATTCGTGACGCCGATGGCCTTGAGCGCGCCGAACTGCTTGATGTTGTCGCGAATGAAGAGGCTGAAGGTCAGGCCGACGATCGCCACCCCGACCACGAAGCCGAGCACGACGGTAATCCCGAAATTGGTCGGGATGCCGGTGTTCTCGATGATGAAGTCGATGCCCGCCTGCGCGAGTTCATCGCGTGTCTCGGCCTTGAGCCCGGTCTGCGCCTCGATCCGGTCGGCAACCTCGCGCGGTGTTTGCCCATCACTGGTTCCGGCGAGCACGAAGGACAGTCGGTTGCGTGTGCCGGGCACGTAATTGAGCGCTTGGCTGTACTTGGTATAAAGCACGACCTGGCTGGTGAAGCTCGGGATCGAATCCGCGACGCCGCGGATGATCGCGCGCTGATCGTTCAGTTCGAGCCGCTGGCCGAGCGGGTCCGCGCCGTTGTCGAACAGGTTGGTGACACCGACATCGTCGATGATCACGGTGTCTGGGCGCGAAAGGATCGCCTTGTTACTCTGTTCAAAGCGCTTGGGAAGACCGATCAGCGTCGCATCGTCGACCCCGATGATCGTCACACCCTCAAGATCACCCGTGCTGGTGCGGACCGAGGCATTGGCGCGCAGGTGGGGCACCGCCCATTCGACGCCAGGAACGGAGCGCACTTCGTCCAGCGCGGTCGAGGGCATGGCATAGCTGACATCGGTCGTGCGGCTGACCGGGTCCATTACCCAGATTTCGGCTTCGGGCGCATTGTAGACCCCGCTCGCCCCGCGCTCGATCAGATTGACGAAGATGGTGAGCTGCTGGGTGATGAGCAGTGTCGAAAAGGCGATCCCGAACAGCAATCCGTAGAATTTCTGGCTGTCCCCGGTCAGCATGCGGATGGCGATCCAGAGCATCGGCAGGAACCTTCTATCGAATGCGAGTTTCACCAAGGGGGCTTGCGAAAACCCGGCGGGACAGCGATATTGAACGCGACCGTTCATTTGAACGGATACGTTCATTTGTCAACCGCATTATCGAAAAAGGTTCGCTCAGCTTGCCCGGCAAAACCGTCCGCCCATCAGATCTCGCCAAACGCGAAGCCATCGTGGAAGCCGCCTGCAGGCGGTTCTTCGAGGATGGGTTCGCCGCGACTTCGATCGAGCAGCTGGCAGCAGATGCGGGCGTCTCGAAGGTGACGATCTACGCGCATTACAGCGACAAGCGTGGTCTGTTCATCGCGGCGGTCGAGCGAGAATGCGAGAAAATGCGCGGACATTTCAGCCTCGATCAAATGCCCCATGGATCCATTCGCGAACGGTTGGAAGCCATCGGGCGCGCCATGTTCGTGTTTCTCTCGCGCCCGGAGATGATCCAGTTCGAGCGCCGGATTGCGGCTGAAACCGAGCATGAGCCCGCGCTGGGTCACGCCTTTCTCGAAGCCGGGCCGTGGCGGATGAAAGCGAACTTCAGCGCGTTCCTTGCCCATGCGGCGGCGCGCGGAGAGCTTGCGATCGACGATCCCGACCTGGCGGCGGAACAATTTGCGGCGCTGACCAAGGGAATGGGCGATCTGGAACGCCGCTTCGGGACGACGCCCGATGCTGCGGCGGACGAACGCCGGATCAAGGGCGCCGTCGACGTATTTCTCGCCGCCTATGCGCCCGCGCGAACCTGCGACGGTTAGCTGCAGCCACGCCGCGCCCGCATCCATTCGCTGCGATCTCGCGTTATCTTGCCATTCACACGCCCGCGCCTACATTGTGAAGGCACGAAAGGAATCCTCGACAATGAGCGACCAGAACGACCCGCAGCAGCAACCTCCCGAGGGCCAGAACCCGTGGGTCAAGCAATTGATGATCTGGGGCGGCATCTTCATGGCGCTCCTGCTCGTGGTGTCGCTGTTTGGCGGCGGCGGGCAGACGCCCGACACGCAGATCCGCTATTCCGATTTCCGCGAACAGGTCGAAGCGGGCGCGGTCGAGGAAGTGCAGCTGGGTGAGGACATCATCACCGGCACGCTGACCAACGGCAACAGCTTCTCGACCATCCCCGTGCCTTCCGACACCGAAATTACCGGCCTGCTGGAAGAGAACGGCGTCGAATTCACCGGTCGCCAGCGCGAAGAGCCCAATATGTTCCTGTGGATCCTGTTGCAGTCGCTGCCCTTCATCCTGATCCTGGGCATCGCGTTCTTCGCGCTGCGCCAGGTGCAGAAAGGCGGCGGCGGCGGCGCGATGGGTTTTGGCAAGTCCAAGGCCAAGATGCTGACCGAACGCTCGGGCCGGGTGACGTTTGAGGACGTTGCAGGCATCGACGAAGCGCGCGAAGAGCTGGAGGAAATCGTTGAATTCCTGAAAGACCCCACGCGCTTTTCCAAGCTTGGCGGCCAGATCCCCAAGGGCGCGCTGCTGGTCGGCTCGCCCGGTACCGGTAAGACGCTGCTCGCCCGCGCGATTGCAGGCGAAGCGGGCGTGCCGTTCTTCACGATTTCGGGTTCGGACTTCGTCGAAATGTTCGTCGGCGTCGGCGCCAGCCGCGTTCGCGACATGTTCGAACAGGCGAAAAAGAACTCACCGTGCATCGTCTTCATCGACGAAATCGACGCTGTGGGTCGTTCGCGTGGCCACGGGCTTGGCAATTCCAACGATGAGCGCGAGCAGACGCTGAACCAGCTTCTCGTCGAAATGGACGGGTTCGAAGCGAACGAAGGCATTATCATCATCGCGGCAACCAACCGCCCCGACGTGCTCGACCCCGCGCTGCTGCGTCCGGGCCGGTTCGATCGGCAGGTCGTGGTGCCGATCCCCGATATCGAGGGTCGCGAGAAGATCCTGGGCGTGCATATGAAGAAGGTGCCGCTGGCCCCCGACGTAAACCCGCGCACCATTGCGCGCGGCACGCCGGGCTTTTCTGGCGCGGACCTTGCCAACCTCGTCAACGAAGCCGCTCTGCTGGCTGCGCGCCGCAACAAGCGCCTCGTTGCGATGCAGGAATTCGAGGACGCGAAGGACAAGGTCATGATGGGCGCGGAACGCCGCTCCATGGTGATGACCGAGGACGAGAAGAAGATGACCGCTTATCACGAGGCGGGGCACGCGCTGGTCAGCCTTAACGAGCCGGCATCGGACCCGATCCACAAGGCGACGATCATCCCGCGCGGCCGGGCGCTGGGCATGGTGATGCGCCTGCCCGAGCGTGACAGCTATTCCTACCACCGCGACAAGATGCACGCGAACCTGGCCGTGGCGATGGGCGGGCGCGTGGCGGAGGACATCATCTTCGGCCACGACAAGGTATCGAGCGGCGCGAGCGGCGATATCCAGTACGCCACCGATCTCGCCCGCAACATGGTCACCAAGTGGGGCATGAGTGAGAAGCTCGGGCCACTGCAATACGAGGAGAGCCAGGAAGGCTATCTTGGCATGGGCCAGACCGCGCGCACGATGGGTGGTTCGGAAACCAACAAGCTGATCGATGCCGAAATCAAGCGGCTGGTCGAACAGGGCCTCGCCCGCGCGCAGGACATCCTTACCGATCAGGAGGACAAGCTCCATCTGCTCGCCCAGGCGCTGCTCGAATACGAGACGCTGACGGGTGAGGAGATCGACAAGCTGATGAAAGATGGCACGATCGACCGGCCCGACGAGCCACGCGGACCGGCGGTTATCAAGCCGGTGCAGGGCTCCGCCATTCCCAAGGCGGGCAAGCGTTTCGGCGGCAAGAAGTCCGGCGGTGACGAGGCTCCTCAGGGCGCCTGATCTTTCCTAGGCAAGCGAAGAGGGCGCGTCAGGCTAGGTCTGCCGCGCCCTTTTGCTGTGCGGAACATTGTGCGAACGCGAACGTTGGTCGGGCAAAGGAGAAGCAAGCCATGACCGATGTAGACACCGCCAATGAACAGCCCAAGTCGAACCCCGCAGGCAATGCCGAAAAGGCGCCCGAAAACTGGACCACCGGCGATGAACCGATGACCGGCGCGCAGGCGAGTTATCTCAAGACTTTGGCCGAGGAAGCAGGCGATCCCGAGGCGTTCGATAGCGACCTGTCGAAAGCCGAAGCCTCAAAGCGGATCGACAAACTGCAAGGCAAGACCGGGCGCGGCTAAGCGCAAAGAGCGTGGGTCAGAAAGCGCCGAGCAGTAGCAGCGCCTGCAGGAATAGCGCGAGTACAATCCAGATGAAGATGCTCAGCGCAAGCAAGCGCCACAGGGCGGAAAATCGGTTGAGGCCATAAGTGCCGCGAAGCTGCTTATAGACATGGATCGGCGGAACGAAGGCGACCAGCAGACCCGCGATCCACACAGTCGATTCAACCAGTGAAAGCAGCGAAACCGCAATGAATAGCAGCGACATGAAGGCGAGCGAATACGTCACGAAAACGGCGTGGTCATAAGCTTTGAACCGCCGTTTCCAGGCAAACAGCAGCCACACGAAAGGGATCGACAGCGGGATCAGCAACCAGCTGAATTTGTAGCCGTTCGCCTGCAGCTTGTAGAACATCAATCCAGGATTTTCCTGCCACTTCTTGACCAGCGCTTCGATGAAAGGAATGTCGATATCACCGTCGGCGGTGAGAACTGCACTGCTATCACTCGGCACCATGTCGCTACCCGTCTCATCAGCCACGATGACCGTTGGTCCGTCTGACTGTTCGCCGTCCGCCGTGACGGCGCGCGATGCGACTGCGAGTGCCTGAATTTCTGCTTCGACCGCCTCAAGCTCGCCGGCGGTCTCGGCCAGCACATCGGGATCATCCGCGCTTTGCAATGTTTCTTTGAGCAAGGTCTGGCGTTCGACCAGTTCCGCCCGCCGCTCCTCGATCTCGTTCGCCGCGGCCCCGCTCGCCACCGTGCCAAGATTGGTCGGCACGCCGATCCCCACAATCTGGAAGACTGCGAACATCGCGAACACGCTGAACAGGAACATCGCCATCGGGCTGACGAAAGACGCCCGCTCGCCATCGACATAGCGGCGGGTGAGATGGCCTGGTTTGAATGTCAGAAGCGGAAGAGTTCGCCACAGCTTGCCGTCGAGATGCAGGACGCCGTGAACGAGATCATGCCCTATGGCCGACAGCGTACGATGGATATGCGTTTTCTGGCCGCAATTCGAACAGTAATCGCCCGATGTCAGAGCACTGCAATTAGCGCACGCGGCCTGATCGCGATCATCGGATCCGGCAGCACCCACCTGTGTGACCGTGGTATTGCCGCGGCGTTGCTCGATCGCGCCGCCCAGCAGCGTGCCCTCGATACCGATGCCCAGACCCTCGGCAATGTCGTTCATGCGGCGGTCCCCTACGCGGTTCACGCGGGGAGAATACAACGCAGTTTTCGTAAACGCAAAAGCGCTGGCGGCGCGTCAGCCCTTTGCGAGCTTGCGCTCGATCGCTGTCCATAATTGGGCGAAGGCGCGCGCGGCAGGTGAGCGCGGGGCGAAGGCGCCGACGGGCTTGCGCTCCACCGCGCACTGCTCGATCGCGCTCGCCTGCGGGATGACGGGCCATTTGGGATTGGCCTCGCGCGCTTCCTTGTGAAGCGCGCGGCGCATGTCGACCATCGAAAGCACCGGCAGGATCGGGGGGTGGCTCTTGCCGCTGCCACGCACCTCCTCCACCACCAGATCGAGCGCGCGGCTCGACAGGGGAGAGGGCGGCAGGGGCACAATGACCAGATCGGCGCTGCGCATGACCTGCGCGCTGACTTCGTTCATCACCGGCGGGCAATCGAACACGATGCGGTCGTAATCCTTGGACAGACCCTCGACCAGCTTGGCCAGCCGCTTGCGCTTGCCGATGCGGTCGAATTGGCGATCAAGCGCACGGATGCTTTCGTCCGCAGGCAGCAGGTGAAGGTTCTCGTATTCGGTCTTTCGCACCAGCTTCGCCGGCTCATTCGTCCGATCGAACACCGAGCCTGCGCTGCGTTTTTTCTTCGGATCAATGCCCAGCAGGAAGCCTGAGCCATTGGCAGGGTCGAGATCCCACAGCAGGGTCGTGCGGCTTGAATTATTCGCCGCGCACCAGGCGAGATTGGTCGCAAAGGTGGTCTTACCCACGCCGCCTTTGACGCTGTAAATTGCAATCGAAGCCATGGCTTCTCGCGCCTTCCCGTCCAGCTGGCGCAGCCCCGATATCGCGCCTTGTTACAATTTGGTTACAAGAGATATCGTTACATTGTTGCGCGCTAAAGACAAGGGCCGTGTGTCCAGATGCGATGACGCGTCGCGGGCATAAGCGACAATGCAAAAAGGCCGCCAAAACGGCGGCCTTTCAAACATGGCGTCCAGAACCGGCGACATTCGCCGCCGCGACTTATCCCTCGTAATCGGCACCGATCGATGTCGAGCGGGTCGGCGTGCTGGCCGTGATCCGCAGCGCTTCGGCCGATTGGCTGAGCGAACCGATTTCGTCGGCATCGTCTTCATCGTCGGGCAGAATCTTCTGCAGGCTGATGACAAGCGATTCCTGAAGATGCTTGGGCTTCACCGTCTGTTCGGCAATTTCGCGCAAAGCAACGACAGGGTTCTTGTCGCGGTCACGATCGATGGTGAGTTCGCTACCGCCCGAGATTTCGCGCGCGCGCTGTGCTGCAAGCAGGACGAGGTCGAAGCGGTTGGGAACCTTGTCGACGCAATCTTCAACGGTAACGCGTGCCATCGTGGGCCTTTCGAAGGGAAAATCAGGTTTTCAGCGGAGCCATTCAGCTAGGCAAACACCGCCGCAGAGTCAAGAATTGCAACCTTTGCATCGTTCGATGATTGCATGGGCATGGCCCCTACCACTCTCCAGACGCGCGCAAGAGCGACACAGGAGGCACACAACGTGCCCGAGCCGTTCACGATAGCGGTCCACGGGCACGAATTCATCTTCTACCCGCAAGGCTCCGACCGATTGCAGGCGCTGCTCGACCATATCGCCTCGGCCCGCGAGAGCATTCACTGCTTCTACTTCCTGTACGATGAGGACGAAACAGGCGCAGAAGTGCGTGATGCCTTGATCGAGGCGGTCAAACGAGGAGTCGAAACGCGGCTTTACATCGATGCGTTCGGCAGCGGTGCACAGGAGCCGTTCTTCGACGAGCTTGTCGCCGCCGGTGGCCATTTCAAGATATTCTCGCCCAGTTGGAACAAGCAGTTCCTTATCCGCAACCACCAGAAGATGTGCATCGTCGATCGCAAGAGCGTGATGAGCGGGGGCTTCAACATTTCCGACGACTACTTCGCGCCGCCCGAGGAGAACGGCTGGTGCGACCTCGGCGTCAAGTTCGAGGGGCCGCTGGTCGACCGGTTCAACGAATGGTTCGACTGCATTGTCGAGTGGATCGAGGGCGATGGTTCGGAATACCGCAGGGTCCGCGATATGGCGCGCGACTGGGAGGCGGGCGATGGCCCGGTGCAGCTTATCATGGGCGGGCCGACGGCGGTGTCGAGCAAATGGGCCGTGCGGTTCAAGGAGGATATGGTTCATGGCGATCGCCTCGACCTCGTCACCGCCTATTTCTCCCCGCCGCGCACCATGCGCCGGGTGCTTCGCAAGGCCGCGCGCACCAGCCGGTTGCGCATGATCCTTGCGAGCAAGTCCGACTACGCTGTCACCGTACTGGCCGGGCGGCTGCATTATCGCCGGCTCAAGCGGGCGGGGGCCAAGCTGTTCGAATTTCAGCCGTCGAAGCTGCATATGAAGCTGCTGGTGATCGACGACATCGTCTATTTCGGCAGCGGCAATCTCGACATGCGCTCGATCCGCCTGAACCTTGAGCTGATGGTGCGGGTCGAAAGCGCCGAAATGGCCGACCGGATGCGCGCTCTGATCGACGATCTCGAAGCCGAAAGCCGCGCGATCGACAAGAGCTGGTTCCGCCAATATGCGGGCTGGAGCGATCGGCTGCGCTGGTTCGTCAGTTCATTCATGCTGCGCTTCGTCGACTACAATGTCAGCCGCCGGTTCAACCTTGGTCCTTCCAAACTGAAGAATGCGCGCAAGCCCGGGCGGCGTGAGTCATAAGCAGCGTTATTCGTACCCGTAATCCGAGTAATCCTTCATGTTGGGTGAGGTGAACTTGGTGATCTCGCTCTGGAAATGCAGCGGTACGTTGCCGGTGGAGCCGTGCCGCTGCTTGGCCACCATCAGCGTCGCCTTGTTCTTGACCTCGAGATATTCCGCCTCCCACTGGCTGTATTTCTCCTGCACTTCGGGAGAGCTGGAGCCATCGGGATTGGGCATATCGGGGCGCACGGCCTCCTTGTAATAGTCCGCGCGGTAGATGAACCAGACCATGTCCGCATCCTGCTCGATCGAGCCGGATTCGCGCAGGTCGGACAGCATCGGGCGCTTGTCGTCGCGCTGTTCGACTGCGCGGCTGAGCTGCGAGAGCGCGATTACCGGCACGCTCAGCTCCTTGGCGAGCGTCTTGAGGCCCCGGCTGATTTCGGAGATTTCGTTCACGCGGTTGTCGTTCGCGCGACCCGAACCCTGCAGCAGCTGAAGGTAGTCGACCACGATCAGCCCGATATCGTGCCGCCGCTTCAGCCTCCGTGCGCGGGTGCGCAAGGCCGCAATGGTGAGCGCGGGCGTGTCGTCGATGTAGAGCGGCAGTTCGGCCAGACGCTGACTGGCAAAGCTTAGCTTCTGGAAATCCTCGCGGCTCAATTTACCGCTGCGCAAAGCCTCGGACGAGACTTCGGACTGTTCGGCAAGAATACGGGTCGCGAGCTGATCCGCGCTCATCTCCAGACTGAAGAAGGCGACCGGCGCGCCATAATTGTGTTCGCCGCCTTCGCTCTGCCACTTGAGGTGCTCTTCGGCGCAATTGAAGGCGATGTTGGTGGCGAGCGAGGTCTTGCCCATGCCCGGACGCCCGGCGAGGATGACGAGGTCGGAATCGTGCAGGCCAGCGGTTTTGCGGTCGATCGATTCAAGGCCCGTGGTCTTGCCCGACAGCCCGCCGCCCGAATTCATCGCCGCTTCGACCATCTTGATCGCAGTCAGCGAGGCTTCGCGAAAGCTCGACGCCTCGCTGCCGGTCGCAGCGCCTTCGGCTACCTGGAACAGGTCCGCTTCGGCGGCGGCGATCCGGTCCATCGGATCGGTTTCTTCCGAGGTATCGAGCGCCCCTTCGACCAGACCGCGCCCGACGCTCACCAACTCGCGCAGCAAAGCGAGGTCGTAGATCTGCTTGGCCAGTTCACGCGGGGCGAGCAGGCCCGAGGCATTGGCGGTCAATTGCGCGAGATATTTCGGGCCGCCCAACTCCTTCAGCGCCTCGTCCGCTTCGAAATGCGGGCGCAGGGTGACGGGCGAGGCAGTCGCGTTACGCTCGATCAGCGCGAGGATGCGGGTGTAGATCCGATCGTGCAGCGGCTCGAAGAAATGTTCGGGCCGGATCGGCGTCGTCAGTTCCTCGATCACCCGGTTGTCGATTAGCACCGCGCCCAGAAACGCGGCCTCCGCTTCGAGATTGGAGGGGAGCTTGCGCGCAGTGTCGTCAGCGGCGTCGCGTGGTTGCAGGAGTTCGAGTTCGGCCATCCGAGTGCCAATGCGCCCAACCGGGCCGTCCATGCAAGAGATCGGCGGCGGGATTTATTTTTCCTGCGGTGTGGATAGCGGGGATTGGCGATGGTTGTGCTTGAAGTGTGACCCCGCGATCTGCGAAGGCGGTGGCAATCATGGCTCCTGCCCCTTCCGATTCCGCGAATTCGCCCGGCGCATCACCTAAGGCGACTCACCGCATCAGCCACATCGCGCTCGATGAAGAGACGATCCTGTGGCGCAATGCCGATGTCGAGCAGGAGCGGCGCGTCGCGATCTACGATCTGATCGAGGAGAACACGTTCAAACCGGTTCGCAGCGCCGCGCGCGGAGCGGATGGGCCATATCGCCTCGAGCTGGCCGTACGCGACGGGCGGCTGGCGATCGACATTGCCGATGAGGACGAACAACCGCTCGAGACGCTGCTGATCGGGCTGGCGCGTTTCAAGCGACCGATTCGAGACTATTTCGCGATCTGCGACAGCTATTATCAGGCGATCCGCAAGGCGACCCCGGCCGAGATCGAGACGATCGACATGGCCCGGCGCGGCATTCACAACAAGGCCGCCGAGCTGCTGCTCGACCGGTTCGATGGCAAGGTCGAAACCGATTTTGCCACCGCGCGGCGGCTGTTCACGCTGATCTGCGTGCTGCACATCAAGGGCTGAGCGGGACGATGGCGCGCGGACGGCGCAGTGCGAAAAAGGCGCGCGGCGTCGGCTACTGGGCGTGGCGGGTGGTCGCGCTGGTGGCGCTGATCGCGCTCGGTTTTGCGGCGTGGCTGTGGTGGGACATGCGCGACTGGAGGCCCGATCCGACGCTCTATCCCGAACAGGGCGCCGTGATCCCGAGCGAGCCGGAGCAACTCAATTACAACACGCTGAAAGCTGTCGGCGCGCAATTCGTGTATCTGCGGCTGGAGCAGGCACCGCGCGCGCTCGATAACGATTTCGCCGATCGCCTCGCCCGGGCTGAGGCCGCAGGCTTGCAGGTCGGCGTTCTGGTCCCCTTCGATCCGTGCTTGCTGGCCGATCCGCAAAGCGCGTACTTCACGCAGATGGTGCCGCGCACGAACGCTCTGCTACCGCCCGCCATCGCTCTTTTGCGAACGGCGGACGATTGCGAGCCCGCGGTCAGCGATGCGGCGGTCGAAAGCGAGGTGATGACGCTTATCAACCAGATCGAGTTGCACGCGGGAAAGCCGGTCATTCTGAAATTGTCGCGCGAGTTCGAAGAGCGTCACAATACGGCGCGCACCACCGCGCGCGATCTTTGGCTGATGCGTGACCGTGCCGCGCCTGACTATGCGGGTCGCCCATGGCTGCTATGGAGCGCGAACGACGCGCTGGAAAGCCAAGCGGCGAAGGAGCCTCTCGAATGGGTGGTGGTGCAGAAATGAGCGAGGCCCATGCGAACCTGATCGACGCCGCGCGCGATGCGGCGAGCCGCGCCTATGCTCCCTATTCGGACTATCGGGTCGGGGCCGCGCTGTTGTTCGACGATGGCGCGGTCGTTACCGGCAGCAATGTCGAGAATGCGAGCTATGGCCTGTCGCTATGCGCCGAAACAGTCGCGGTCGCGCGCGCTCTGGGCGAGGGGCGGCGCGGCGGGTTGGACGCGGTCGCGGTGGTTGGTCCGGCGGACAAGGGAGATGGCGCTCCGATCACGCCATGCGGGCGGTGCCGGCAAGTGCTCAACGAAATCGCGCAGCTTGGCGGCACCGACCCGCTGATCCTGTGCGTCGGTCAGGACGAAGTGCGCGAGGTCAGGCTATCCAGGCTATTGCCGCACGCCTTCGGACCGGCCCATCTCAACCAGGCTCACCTCGACTAGTCGGCGGTTTCCAGCCATTCCAGCAGCGCGGCCAGACAGTCGCGCGCCAGAAGCTTGCAGCGTTCGGGGGACCATCCCTGCTCAGGCTCGGGGAAGTCCTTCAAGTCCTTATAGGGCATTTCCAGCGTCATCGCGCATGCGCCGAATCGCTCCGCCACCTGATTGGTGCTGATCGTGAGGTTCGCCTTGCCGGGCGCGGTCTTGGGATAGCCCAGCTCGGTCTGGAAATCGGGCGTGCGGCGATCGAGGATGCGCTGGTAGCGGTAAAACCCCTCGCCCTGTTCGTCGGTCCAGCTCGGAATGCCTTCAAACCCGGCGAGAAAGACGGAGGGGATCGCCTCGTCACCGTGGACGTCCATGGCGTAATCGACGCCGGTTTCGTCCATGCGATTGCGGATCGCGAGCACTTCGGGCGATTTCTCCGCGCTCGGCTCGGCCCATTCGCGGTTGAGATTGGTGCCGATCGCATTGGTGCGCAGATGCCCGCGCCGCGATCCATCCGGGTTGCAATTTGGCACGATGTGGAGACGGCAGCGGCGACGGAGCCCGCGCGCGACCGGATCAGTGGGGTCGGTCAGGCACTCCAGCGCACCCTCCATCCACCATTCCGCCTGCGTTTCACCCGGATGCTGGCGGGCATAGAGCCACACCTGCTTGTCGCCTTCGCCCATTTCCAGCATGTCGAGCGGCTGCCCGTCGAGCGTCTGCGTGAGGCGCACCAGCTCCACCCCCTCGCTCGCCGCGCATTCGGAGAGGAGATCGTGGTGCCGCTCCATCGAATAGGGCGCGAAATAGGCGAACCATGCGACATTGGAGGCGGGCGTGTAGCGGATCGTCAGCGTGCCTTCGTCCTCGTCCTTTTCGAATCGGCTCGCCGCGCGCGCCCAGTATTCGCGGTCTTCGGAGACGCAGGCATCGTAATCGGGCCATCCGCCGACGAAGGCCGAATGATTGAGGCCGGTGATCTTGAGCGTCAGTTCCTCACCCGCAGGCGCATGGACGCGGAAGTGAAACCACTGCGCGAACTCGGAATTGTTGTCCTTGGGAATGGCGAGACGCGCGGTGGTCCCATCGATGGCAAGCACTTCGATATTGCCGCTGTCGAAGGCGGCATCGATGGTCAATTGTGTCATTCTCAATCCTGCAAGTCGTCGACGTCGAGCGTCATCGTCTCGCCATTGCCACCGGGAAAGTCGCGGAACAAGGCCGCCGCCAGCGTCCGGGCGCTGATCTCGATATTGGCGTAGTCGCTATCGACCGAAATCGGGTGCTGCGCGCGGCCTTCCCACAGGCTTTCGCCCAGCTCATCGCTGATCCTCACCGACAGCTCGGTCACCACGTTGGGCCCATCGTCTCCGCCGCCCAGATTGATGCCCACGCCAAGACCGACGCCTGATCCGAACGTGCCTGTGCTGCCGCCGACACCGACATCGACAGGGCCGCGTCGCCCATCCTCGGCAGCGGCAATCTCATTGCGCGAGGTGCGAATCGCGGCGCTTTGGCGCGCGGCGGTTTCGTCCATCACCACTGTATAGCCAAGTTGCGAAAGCTCGCGCGACACCGCCTCCGCAAAGGCACCGCGCACGCCGGGATTGGCGATTTCTTCGGGGAAAGTCAGCGTGATCGTCCCCTGACCCAGCGCGGCGGGTTGATCGGTCACGAACCGGGTTACCTCCACCGGGCCGGTGTACGTGCCAGCACAGGCGGGCAGGGCCAGCACGGCGAGCGCGGCAAGGATCGGTCGGGCGAACGGTCGTGAAAGGGTCATGGCAGCGTGTCCTTAATGTCGTATCGGTAAAGCGCGCAGGGGCAAGCGCGGGTTCCCTGCGCCGATCCTAAGCTGTTACAGGGCCTTGTATGAACGAAACCGCCACCTCGCCCAAACCCCCCGTGCTCGTCACCGGCGGCGCTGGTTATATCGGCAGTCATGCGGTGCTGGCGCTGGTGGATGCGGGCTGGCCGGTTGCGGTGATCGACAATCTTTCGACCGGCTTTCGCTTCGCGCTGCCGGACAGCGTGCCGTTCTACGAAGGCGATATCGCGGATGCCGATCTGCTGGCGCGCATTTTTAGCGAGCAGCAGACAAGCGCAATCATGCACTTTGCCGGGTCGATCATCGTGCCCGAAAGCGTCGAGAAGCCGCTTGATTATTATCACAATAATACGGTCAAGAGCCGCGCGCTGATCGAGGCGGCGTTGCACGCCCGCGTGCCGCACTTCATCTTCTCCTCGACCGCGGCGACCTATGGCGTGCCCGAAACGTCGCCCGTGAGCGAGGATGCCGCGCGCGCGCCGATCAATCCGTATGGCTGGTCGAAGCTGATGACCGAACAGATGCTGGCCGATACCTGCACCGCGCATCCGATGAATTATTGCGCGCTGCGGTACTTCAACGTCGCGGGCGCCGATCCGCAAGGTCGCTCGGGCCAGTCGACCGCCGGGGCGACGCATCTCATAAAGGTCGCGGTCGAAGCGGTGCTGGGAAAGCGCGATGGCGTCAGCGTGTTCGGCAGCGATTACGACACCCCGGATGGCACCGGCGTGCGCGACTACATCCATGTGAACGACCTTGCCGCGGCGCACGTTTTGGCACTGCAGGCGTTGATTGCCGAGCCCGAGCGATCGCTGACGATGAATTGCGGCTATGGTCGCGGCTTCTCGGTTCGCGAGGTGCTCGATGCGGTCGACCGGGTGACTGGGGAGACGCTGGTGCGGCGCGAGGAGCCAAGGCGCGCGGGCGATCCCGCGTCGCTGGTGGCCGACCCCGCGCGCATCCGCCGCGAACTGGGTTGGAAGCCGCGTCATGACGACCTCGACACCATCATCGAACACGCGCTCAGATGGGAGCGCAAACTCTCGCAGATCCGCCGAAATGCGTGACTAATGCTTGACGCGATGCGATTCGCCGCTTAGGCGCGCGGCTTGATTTTCGCAGAGGCGCGACCCATTTGCGTTGCCTGCTTTATTCTCGGGAAGATGTCATGAAAGTCCGCAACAGCCTCAAGTCGCTGAAGAACCGCCACCGCGACTGCCGTGTGATCCGCCGTCGCGGCCGCACGTACGTCATCAACAAGACCAATCGCCGGTTCAAGGCCCGCCAGGGTTGATCGAACCGATCGCATCGCTTGCCACTGGCAGGCGATACGGTGATCGCAGCGGCCCGCCTCCGACAAGGAGCGCGGGCCGCAGCCGTTTGAGCGGCTGATGGGGGCATATGAGCGGACCGGAAAAAGCTGTCGTGTTTGACGTGGGCCGCGTGCTGTTCCGGTGGGAACTGCGCGCATTGTTCGAAAAGCTGATCGATGATCCGCAGGAACTGGACTGGTTCCTTGCCAATGTCGTGACCGAGGAATGGCATTTCCAGCACGATCGCGGGCGGCCCCTGGCTGAGATGGTGCCTGAGCGGATCGCCCAATTTTCAGAATACGAGCCGCATATCCGCGCCTATGCCGAGCGCTTCAACGAGACCGTGCCCGGCCCGGTTGAGGGCTCGCACGATCTTGTCAGGCGGCTGCATGAGCGCGGCGTTCCGCTTTATTGCCTCACCAATTTCGGCGACGAATTCTGGGCGACCTTCCGCCCGACGCAGCCGATCTTCGACTTGTTCGAGGATGTCATCGTGTCCGGCACCGAACAGATCGCCAAGCCCGACCCGCGTATCTACGCCATCGTCGAACAGCGCAGTGGCAGGCGCGGCAATGCGCTGTTCTTTACCGACGATAACCCGGACAACGTCTTCGCTGCCCGGGCAAGAGGATGGGACGCGCACCTGTTTACCGATGCCGCTGCGCTGGAAAGCCAGTTGCTGGGCGCCGGTTTGCTCTAAGCGGACCCGGACAGAAAAAACCCCGGCACCACCGGCCATCGGGGATGATGAGGCCGTACCGGGGGTCAGGGGCCGTCCACGTGGAGAGTTGCGGACGGGTAAGGAATGGGCAGAAGCCTGATCAGTTGCCGTTGCAGCGCGCCAGCTTGTCAGCCTCGAGCTCTTCGCCGTCAGCCTTGAAGCCGGTGATCTCGCCGAATTCGCGGGCGAGGCCGCGGCAGATGCGCGAGGGGCGTGAACTGCCCTTGTTCGCAACACAGGTCGTGTCCTTGCACACCCACGCAACGCCGCCCGCGACGACGCGATTGTCTTCGGCGGGAGTGGCAAGACTCGCGACATAATACGGGCCGTCCTGCGCAGCGAGCGGCGTCGACAGGGCGAGACCCGAGGCGGCGACAGCCAGAGCGGCGGAAAGAATGGTTCTGGTGGAAGGAAGGCAGAGGGACATGGCGTTATCCTTTTGATCGAAGCGGATCGTTTGTGCGGCGCAACGTTTCAATTGAAAACTGGTTGCTATCCGCTACCTATCTCCCGACAATTCAAGTTGCAAGTGAAAACTTATATCGGGTCAGAATGGCACATTCCATTCGACCGTTTGGCGATCCGGGCGCGAGCCGCTAAGCAGGTGGATCGAGAGGAGCAGGCATGGGCGAAATCAGAGAACCGCTACGCGAACTGACCGAATGCGGTCTGCCGCAAGCGCTTGAGGTAATGGGGGAGCGCTGGTCCTTCATGATCCTGCGCGCAAGTTTCAACGGACTGCATCACTTCGAGGAATTCTTGAGCGAACTGGGTATTGCCCGCAACATTCTCTCCAACCGCCTCGCCAAGCTGGTGGAGCATGGCATCCTAGGGCGCGAGCCGTGCGCCGATGATCGCCGCAAGATCGAATATCGCCTGACGCCCAAGGGGTTCGACCTGCTGCCCGCGATGCTCGCGCTGCGCCAATGGGGGCAGAAATACGGGGCGGAGATGGCGGAGAACCCAGTTCTCGTCGATGAACGCGACCGCATGCCAATCGGCCCGATCTCTATCATCGCGCATGACGGGCGTGTCCTTGGTCACGAAGACCTGGCGCTGGTGCGGCCCGAAGATCTGGGCAAGCGCGCCGACGGCACGTGCTGCGCCCCCTCGGACGCGGACAACATGGTCGAACGTAAGTCCAAGGAGACCGCCGTCGCTGGCTGACGACGACGATCCGCCGCGCACGCCGGACGGGCGCTATATCGTGGTGCGCGGTCGGCTGTGGCGCGCCGCGAACCCAGCGCTTTCAGAGGATGAGCGCCAGTCCCATGTCAATGCGTTGATGGATGCACGCCGCGCTGTCGCCGCCGCAAAGCGCGCCGATGATCCCGCCGCCGAGAAGCAGGCCCGCGCTCGCGTCCACGAGGCAAAAGTCGCGCTGGGCGAACGCGGTCCGGTGTGGTGGGACGATGGCGCGCCGGACCTCAATCGCAAAATGGTGCGGAATACGCCCTATGCCGACTGGTGGGCGACACGCGAAGCGGCTAGCCCCGACTGATCCCCGCCCCCACGGATCGCTCCAAACAAAATGACCATCGCCGCAGACATCGACCCGCAGACCGTGCTGCGCGAGACATTCGGGTTCGCCGGGTTTCGCGGGCAGCAGCAGGCGGTGGTCGAGCGCGTGCTGGCGGGGAACAATACGCTGGCATTGATGCCGACCGGGGCGGGCAAGTCGTTATGCTATCAGCTTCCCGCGCTGGTCCGGCGCGGCACCGCGATTGTCATTTCTCCCCTGATCGCGCTGATGCACGACCAGATTCGCGCCGCCCGATCGGTCGGTATCCGCGCCGCTTCGATGACGTCGGCGGACAGCGACAATGCCGAAACCGCGCGAGCCCTGCGCGAAGGCGAACTGGACCTGCTCTACGTCGCCCCCGAACGTGCGACCACGCAAGGGTTTCAGTCGCTGTTGGACACGCTCGACATCGCGCTGTTCGCCATCGACGAGGCGCATTGCGTGTCCGAATGGGGCCACGATTTCCGCCCCGACTATCGCGGCCTCGCACCGATGCTCGACCGTTTCGGCCATGTGCCACGCCTCGCGCTCACGGCCACGGCCGATCTGCGCACGCGTGAGGACATCCTCGTCCAGCTCGGCATTCCCGCCGACGGGCTGGTGAAGGCAGGGTTCGACCGGCCCAACATCGCCTACCACATCGACGCGCGCGGCAATGTCGCGAAACAGATCGCGGAATTGATCGAGCGCACGCCCGGCGCAGGCATCGTCTACGCGCCCAGCCGCCGCGGCGTCGAGGATCTGGCCGACAAGCTGCGCACCGCGACCGGGCGACCCGTCGGCGCCTATCACGCAGGCCTGCCGCCCGAACAGCGCGCCCGCACACAGGCCGATTTCGTCGCGTCGGAAGACATGGTGATGGTCGCCACGATCGCGTTCGGCATGGGTATCGACAAGCCGGATGTGCGCTTCGTCGTCCATGCCGGGCTGCCCAAATCGATCGAGGCCTATTACCAGGAAACGGGGCGCGCGGGCCGCGACGGTGATCCGGCGCAGGCGCGCCTGTTCTGGACCGCGAACGACTTTTCCAAAGCCCGCCAATGGCTAGCCGATGTCGAGCCCGAACGCCTGCCCGGCGAACGAGCGCGGTTGAATGCGCTCGCGGCTCTGGTCGAAAGCGCCGGATGTCGCCGCGCGATCCTGCTCAGGCACTTCGGCGAAGATCCTCCCGAAACCTGTGGGAACTGCGACAACTGCCTCGACCCGCCGAGCGTCGTCGATGTGAGCGAGATCGCGCGCAAACTCCTCTCCGCCATCTACCGCACCGGCCAGAGCTTCGGCATCGGCCACGTCGAAAAGGTACTGCTGGGCCGCGAGGACGAGCGGGTGCGCGAGCGGGCGCATGACAAGCTGTCGGTGTTCGGCATCCTTTGCGAAGAGGACGCGCCGCTGCTGCGCCCGGTCATGCGGCATCTGATGGCGCATGAGATGCTGGGCACCACCGAACATGGCGGCCTCTCGCTAGGCCCCGAAGCGCGCCCGGTCCTGCGCGGCGAGCGCGACGTGACGATCGCCAAGCCGCCGGAGAAAAAGCGCCGCCGCGACCGCGCCTCCGCGGTGCCCAACCCGGTCGGCGATCCGCTGTTCGACGCCCTGCGTGAGAAACGCAAAGCCCTCGCCAGCGAACATTCCGTCCCCGCCTACATCATCTTTCACGACAGCGTGTTGCGCGCGATGGCGCACGAACGTCCTGCGAGCCTATCCGAGCTGGGCCGGATACAGGGCGTCGGCGCAAAGAAGCTGGAGACCTGGGGGTCCGCGTTCGTCGAGGTGGTGCGGGAATTCGGGTGAGGCATTTCAGCGTTGCACGCGCGTGCTGTAATCGATCCTGATCCGCACCCACGATCCGACTTGCGATTGCCCGCCGACGATGGCCGGGCGCACGCGAAACTGCCATGCGGCGGCCAGGACCGCGCGCCCGATCTGAGAACCGCGCGGCTGCTCACCGATTAGCTCGCAATCATCGACCTGAAAATTGGGAATCGTGCGGCACACGATCAACGCGGTCGAGGGTGCCGTCGCGGTCGAGAGATAGCCTGCCAATTGCGCGTCGGTGGGTTCGCGATACCAGCGCGCGGCATACATCGGCTCGCCATTGGGCGCCGTGCCGACGCGCTCACTGTCCATGCTGGCGTTTTGCGGGCCGGTATCGGGCGGGCCGTAGGTGCGAGCGGGTGGAGCGGCGGCGCTGGGAGCTGGCGAGGGTGCGCTATCGGGCGCTGGCAGCTCAAAGCTTTCGCGCAGGATCGGCTGGCGCGATGGCAGCGTTACCGGGGGAGGCCGTTCATCGACGATCGGCTCACGCGGCTCGGGTTCGACCGGTTGCTCGGTTGGTTGCGGCGCTTCGATCGGCGGCGCGGCCGCTTCCTCCGGCGCGTCGTCTGCGGGGGCTTCTTCCTCTTCGGCGGGGACCGACTGCGCGCTGATCGTCGTGACCCGTTCCTCCGTCCCTTCAGGCGCGACCACGCCCCAGCTTACCGATAGAAGCAAGGCGATAATAAGCAGTTCCGCCGCGAGTGCCGCTGCGATGCCGCGCAGACGATTGCCACGCAGCGAACCGGATCGAGCGTCGGCATAACCAACCGGCTCGTCGGCGGATGAACCGCTCAGGGATGCAGTCAAGACAATGCGTCCGAGCAAGAATGGGCGGCGCGTTCAGGAGCCTCGGCGGTGGGGAAGCGATGCTTGCGGTAAGATGAATGCGCTTGGGAAAGGTTGCGCGTCCCGGCCAAAACGCGCTCAACGCACCCCCACGAACTGCCGATAGCTCAAAGCTTCGGCAATATGCACGCGGCCCACTTCGTCCGCGCCAGCCAGATCCGCAACGGTTCGCGCAACGCGCAGCATTCGGGTGTAGCCGCGTGCCGACAGCCGCAGCTTCTCCGCCGCCTGCATCAGCAGCGCGCGGCCCGCTTCGTCGGGGGTGGCGTGACGTTCAAGCACTTCGCCGTCCAGCTCGGCATTTGAGCGCACGCCGCGTTCGCCAGCGCGGGCGCGGGCTGCGGCGACGCGCCGGGCAATCTCCTCGCTGCCTTCTGCGGGCGGGGGCAGGGACAAATCCATCGCGCTGACCGCGGCGACCTCCACATGGCAGTCGATCCGGTCGAGTAGCGGGCCGGAGAGGCGCGCCTGATAGTCGCCGACGCAACGCGGATAGCGATTGCAGTTCTGCATCGGATCACCGGCGTAGCCGCAGCGGCACGGGTTCATCGCGGCGATCAGCTGAACGCGGGCGGGGAAGGTAACGTGCGCGTTGGCCCGCGCGACATCGACTTGCCCGGTTTCCAGCGGCTGGCGCAGCGAATCGAGCACCGGGCGCTGGAATTCGGGCAATTCGTCGAGGAACAGGACGCCCAGATGCGCGAGGCTGACTTCGCCCGGACGCACCTTCAAACCGCCGCCGGTCAGCGCCGCCATTCTGGCCGAATGGTGCGGAGCGCGGAAAGGGCGCGCGCGGCTGATGCGCCCGGCCTCCAAAGTCCCCGCGACCGATTGCACCATCGACACTTCGAGCGCTTCGGACGGATTGAGCTCAGGCAGGATGCCCGGCAGGCAGCTTGCAAGCAGGCTCTTGCCCGATCCCGGCGGGCCGACCATCAGCAAATTGTGTCCGCCCGCCGCCGCGATTTCGAGCGCGCGCTTGGCGGTTTCCTGTCCCTTGACCTGCTTGAGATCGGGAGCGGGCGGGGCCTCGGCAACATCGCCGCGGGTCGGTTCGGGCAGCTCCTGCGATCCCTTCAGATGGCCGAGCAACCCCGAAAGATCGCGCGGGGCGAGCACCGGGACGCCGGTCGCCCATTTCGCCTCCGACCCCTGATCGGCGGGGCAGATCAGCCCGCATTCCTCGGTGCTGGCATGGAGCGCCGCGATCAGCACGCCGGGCGAGGCGACCACGCGGCCATCCAGTGACAGCTCGCCCACCGCGATCCAGTCGCCCAGCTGCTCGGCATCGGTCACGCCCATCGCGGCGAGCAAGGCCAGTGCGATCGGCAGGTCGTAATGCGATCCGTCCTTGGGCAGGTCGGCGGGCGAAAGGTTGATTGTGATCCTCTTGGGCGGCAGGGCCAGACCCATCGCGGACAGCGCGGCCTGCACCCGCTCGCGGCTTTCGCTCACCGCCTTGTCGGGCAGACCGACGATGGTAAAGCGCGGCAGGCCGGGCGCGACCTGGCACTGCACCTCCACCTGGCGCGCCTCCAGCCCCAGATAGGCAACCGTTCTTACCAGCGCGACCACTTTGCGCCCCCTGTTTGCGACCCCGAACCCGGCGCGCGGTATAGTGAGAGGTCGGTTGTGTTGTCGAGCGGTTAGGCGCGGCCTTCTGCCTTGACTCAGGTCCAGCTATCGCATAGTTGCGCCCGCCTGATTTGATCGGATTTGTGCCGGTCGCACTTGCCGGCTGCCCGGCGCGAGGCCAAGCCCGCGCCGCCAAGGGCACCGAACCAGATATTCGAGGACGATATGAAGCGGACATTCCAGCCCAGCAATCTCGTGCGTGCCCGTCGGCACGGATTCTTCGCTCGCAAGAAGACCGTGGGCGGTCGCAAGGTTCTGCGCGCGCGTCGCAAGCGTGGCCGCAAGAAGCTCTGCGCGTAACTTTTTGCGCACCCCATCCGGGGTGCGATTTCCTCGCTCATGCGAGCCGAAGGTCGCGTCGCTGCGGGCGCGTGCCTCACATTTTTGGCGCGCTTGCGGGCTCCCTGTGGGAGCCCGTTGTCGTTCTACCCACCACCATTCGATTCGGGTAGTATCCCCGCAATGCCGCACGTTCTCACCAAGCGCGCCGATTTTCTCGCGGCGAATCGCGGGCTTCGCAATGCGAGGGCGGGCTTCGTGCTGCTGACCCGGCCCAATGGCGGTAAGGGGGTGCGCTATGGCATCACCGTCACCAAGAAGATCGGCAACGCGGTCGTGCGCAACCGGATGAAGCGGCGCTTTCGCGAACTGCTGCGCGCGGCCCTGCCCGAACGTGGCCTGCCCGATCACGACCATGTCCTTATCGGGCGAGCAGGCGGGGTCGAGCGCGACTTCGACACCCTCGCAGCCGAACTTCAAACCGCGCTGCAGCGCGCGGCTGAGGGCAAGGGCGATCCAAGGCGGGGCCGCCGTCTTGCGCGCGGTAATCGCGGCCAGTCGACAGCGGCATGAAGCAGATACTCATCCTCATCGCGCGCGGCTGGCAGCTTGGTCCTTCGCGCATTCTGCCGCCGACCTGCCGTTACTCCCCGTCATGCAGCCAGTACGCAATCGAGGCCCTGGAACGACACGGCGTTCTCAAGGGTGGATGGCTGGCGCTAAAGCGGGTAGGGCGCTGCCATCCATGGGGAGGGCATGGCCACGATCCGGTTCCCTGAAAGCGCGCGGGCGATCGCGCGCGGCACGGGGTCACTGGCATCGCGTCCTGTCTTACCTATATAACACAGCTACCACGACGATTTAGGGCATAATCTTGGACAACCAGCGCAATCTCCTGCTTGCCGTCGCGCTTTCGTTTCTGCTGATCCTGGGCTGGGACGTGGGCATGCGGTATTTCTATCCGCAGGCCTCGATCACCGCGCCGTTGGTCGAAACGGACCCAGCCACGCAGCCCAGCGCCGAGGATGTGTCGGGCACCAGCGTGGTCGCGACCGATGTTGAGGGGCAGGTGCCCGCAAACGTCCCTGGCGTAATCGATGCACCGGCGGGTCCGATCGATCTCGCCACCGCGCTTGCCGATCCGCGCCGGGTGGTGATCGACACGCCCAGGGTTGCAGGCTCGATCAATCTGGTGGGCGCGCGAATTGACGACCTGGTGCTCAAGAACCATCGCGAGACGGTGGACGAGGATAGCGGCCCGGTCCGCCTCTTCGCGCCCGAACGCAGCGATGCGCAGTATTTCGCCGAATTCGGCTTCGTCGTCGGCGGACAGCGCATTCCCAGCAGCGAAGTCTGGCAGGCCGATGGCGAGGTGCTCTCGCCGGGCAATCCGGTCACGCTGACCCGGACGGATGCAAGCGGCGTGGTCTATGCCATCGCGCTCGCCATTGACGACGATTACATGATCACGGCGCAGCAATCGGCCCGCAATGCGAGCGGCGCGGCGATCATCGCTCAGCCCTTCGCGCTCATCAATCGCACCGCCCGCACTGCCACGCCCGATCAGTTCATCGCCCATGCCGGGCCGGTCGGGGTGTTCGGCGGCACGTTGCACGATCCCAATTCCTACGAGGAACTGGCCGAGCTGGGCCGCGACGTGCCGCAAGGCCGCGCATCCTGGCTGGGCTTCACCGACAGCTACTGGCTCTCCGCGCTGGTTCCGGGTGAGGGCGACACCGCCGCTGTCGGCTTCCGTTCGCTCGGCAATCAGCTGTTCCGCAGCGATCTTGTTTACGCCCCGCAGACCGTGCCCGCCGGTGGCACGCTGACCGAAACCACGCGGCTGTTCGCGGGCGCGAAGGATTCCGAAATTCTCGACGAATACGAGGAAAGCGGCATCACCCTGTTCGGCAAGGCGATCAGCTGGGGCTGGTTTGAAGTGATCGAAAAGCCGCTGCTGTGGCTGCTGCGCCAGCTCAACGAGCTTGCTGGCAATTTCGGCGTGGCGATCATTTTGCTCACCGTCATCATCCGCGCCGCGCTGTTCCCCATCGCGCAGAAGCAGTTTTCCTCGATGGCGCAGATGAAGGCCGTCCAGCCCAAGATGAAGGCCATTCAGGAGCGCTACAAGGACGACAAGCAGCAGCAGATGCAGGAGATCCAGAAGCTCTACAAGGACGAGAAGGTCAATCCGCTCGCCGGGTGTCTGCCGCTGCTGCTCCAGATCCCGATCTTCTTCGCGCTCTACAAGGTGCTGATCCTGTCGATCGAGATGCGGCACGAGCCGTTTATCGAATTCTGGATCAAGGATTTGAGCGCGCCCGATCCGGCCAAGATCCTCAACCTGTTCGGCCTGCTGCCTTATGACGTGCCCGGGTTCCTGGGTATCGGGATCCTCGCGATCCTGCTCGGCGTGACGATGTGGCTGACCTTCAAGCTGAACCCGTCGGCAATGGACCCGATGCAGCAGCAGATTTTCAACCTGATGCCGTGGATCCTGATGTTCGTCATGGCGCCGTTCGCCGCAGGGTTGTTGCTTTACTGGGTGACTTCGAACGTGCTGACGTTGGCGCAGCAGAGCTATCTCTACTCCAAACACCCGCAATTGCGCGCGGCGGCGGAGAAGGAAAAGGCCGAGATGGCGAAGAAACGCGCGCGCGAGGAAGCCGAAAAGGCCGAGGGCGGCGACAAGAAAACCGGCACGAGCAAGGGCAAGGGCAAGGCGGAAGGGAAGGCGTGACGCCGCCCGTGACGCCGCCCGTGACGCCGACGCCCGAAGAAGAAGCGGCTGCGCGCGAGCAAGAGTATCGCGAGAAAGCTGCCGCGCGGCTGTTTTCGGGCCGTGTGGACTTTCTGCTGTCCGCGCCGCAGCTCAAATTCCTGCCCGACCCGATCGTGCCGGAAATCGCGTTTTGCGGGCGCTCGAATGTGGGCAAGTCTTCCCTGCTCAACGCCCTGACCGGCCGCCGCGCCATCGCGCGCACCTCGGTAACGCCGGGGCGCACGCAGGAGCTCAATTTCTTCGATGTCGGCGGTGAGCAGGGTGGCAAGCCGCAGGTTCGGCTGGTCGACATGCCCGGATATGGCTTTGCCAAGGCGCCGGTGAAGGTGGTCGAGCGCTGGAAAAGCCTCGTCAAAAGCTACCTGCGCGGACGGCAAGTGCTCGCGCGCAATCTCGTGCTGGTCGATAGCCGTCACGGGTTGAAGGACAGCGACCGCGAGATGATGAAGATGCTCGACGAAGCGGCGGTCGGCTACCGCATCGTCCTGACCAAGACCGACAAGATCAAGGCAAGCGCGCTTGAAACCGTAGCCGCCAAAGTGGCGGACGAAGCCCGCAAACACCCCGCCGCCTATCCTGAACTGCACCTAACCAGCAGCGAGAAGGGCATGGGCATCGACGCCCTGCGCGCCGCGATCGTGGCTGACGCGCTGGGTGAGGCCTGGCTTTAGCAAATTTTCACACAGCGTGGATTAGGACAGACGCTCGAGAATCGGTTCGGGGGCGTCATGGAAAAAAGTGCAATTCGTCGCCCGGACGGTGAGGAGACCGGCAAAAGGCTCGCTTCTCTCGACGGCCTGCGCGGGATCGCCGCTTGCGCGCTCGCCTTCGTGTTCCACGCCCGATTGATCCTGACGTCGAGCACCAATCCTTTCGCAGGCGTGCCGGGCCTCGACTGGCTCCAGCTTTATGGCTGGGCGATGGTCGACCTGTTCTTCGTCCTATCCGGCTTCGTCTTCGCCCATTGCTACCTTGACGGCTGGAGAATGCGGCGTGGCGTTTCGGGGCCGAGCTTCGTCGTCGCGCGGCTCGCAAGATTGTGGCCGCTCCACCTGGTGACACTCGCCTTTGCTGCTCTGCTCCTTCGCGAGCTCGACAGCACCACACCGGCGAACATTGTGATCTCCGCCTTGTTCGGACAGGTTTTTCTCGAAGAGCCGACCAACACGCTCAACGGTCCGGCCTGGTCGCTATCGGTCGAGATGATTTGCTACGGCATTTTTGCATGCGCGGCATTCGCCGGAGGGCGATGGCTCCGGGCGACATGTATCATCGCTCTCGCCGTCGGAATTGCCTCGATTGCCGTGTATGGAGGCGGCGCCCTTATCGGACGGGGCCTTGCCGGGTTCTTCATTGGGGTGATCATATGTCGCTTGCTTGACAGGACGGCCAGGATCCCGACCTGGATGCTCATTGCCTGCCTGTGCCTTGCTTTCGTGGTTCCACCACGGGGCAGCGCGCTGATCGTCACTCTGTGCCTTGCGTGGCCTGCCGCGATCCTTCTTGCCTTGCGAAGCCGATTGCTGGGCACCCGGGTCTTCACGTGGATTGGCGATCGCAGCTACACGATCTATCTGGTCCACGTTCCCATTTATCTAACTGCGCAAGCCGCGGTGGGTGAGCGGATTGGGCAATCCATGCTCTTGACGCTCACCACATTGCTCATGTGCTGGATCGTCATCCTCGTGATCTCGAACACGCTATATCGCTCCTTCGAGCGTCCGGCCCAGCGTGCGATCCTTTCCGCCTATCACCAGCGAAAGCAATCCGCCGCCGGACGGGGCCGGGCGAAGGCGCTTAGATAAAAGCAGGAAGAGACAGCGTTACAACACCGCGAGCTGGCGATTGCTGAGCGCGCCGCGGTAATGTTGGCGCAGCCGCACCTTGCGCTCAAGATCATCGAGGATCGCACCGCAGAAATCCACGCCGCACAGATCCTCGATATAATTGAGCGCGCCGGGTGTATCGACATTCACCTCGATCAGCCGGTCGCCCACGACGTCCAGCCCGGCGAGATACATGCCGTCCTCGATCAGCTTTGGTGCGCACAGCTCGGCGGCGCGCAGGGCGGCTTCGCTGGGCTGTTCCAGATCGGCCTGACCGCCTGCGGAAATGTTCGAGCGGTGATCGTCGCTGTCATTGGATCGGCGCAGCGAGGCGTAGGTTCCATCGACCTGCAAGGGCCGACCGTTCAGCGTGATGATCCGCAGATCGCCATCGGCTGCTTCGGGCAGGTATTCCTGCACGATCGCATAGCCATCGCGCGTCACGGACTCGATGATCTGGTTGAGGTTCTGGCGGTTTTCCTCGGTAACGATGAAGACGCCCTGACCGCCCGACCCCTGCAACGGCTTGATCACGCCCTTGCCGCCATGCTCGTCGAGGAAGGCTTCCACTTCGTCCGCATCGCGGGTGATGCAGGTGGAGGGACGCACGTCCTCGGGGAAGTGCTGGAAATAGGTCTTGTTTTGCGCGTGGGTGAGGTGGCCCGGATCGTTGAGCACGATGGTGCCGTGCTTCGCGGCGAGCTGCGCGAACAGCAGCGCGGATGGGGGCGCCCAGGGCCGCGCGGCCAGCTCGTCAGCCGGATCGCTGCGCAGCATGACCACGTCGTAATCCTCGACCGCGATGCGTTCGCGGGGTGCTTCATTCTGCAGATGATCGAGAAAGGCGGGGTCGTCCTCGTACTCACCGCTCTGCGGCAATGTCGCCACCGCGCAGATCGTGCCGTCGGAGGCATAGATGAAATCGCCCAGGCTGATGAAGGCAAGGCCATAGCCGCGCGCTGCGGCTTTGCGGGCGAGGCGGATGGTGGTGTAGTCGTCCTTCTCGGTTTCGACCTGGTTGACGACAAACGCGAGTTTCATGCGGTAATGCTTTCGGTGTAGAGTTGTTCGACATGGAGACGGCGCACATCGGCGAGACGCTGGCGCCCGTCCTCGCCGGTGAAGATTTCGGGCATCAGCGCTGGTGGTTTTAGGAACCCGGCGTCGAGCAGGTGATGCAGGACAGCCCGCTGCTTGAACGCGAACTTGCCGATGAACAGGAATTCGATATCGCCGCCCGCCCGCAGATAGGCGAGCACATCGATCAGTCCGTCGAGATAGAGCGCGTCTTTCGTCATCCCCCCGCCGCGCAGCGCGCGCACGGTGGTGTCGAAGGCGATGTCTTCGTCGAGGCTGTGCTCCTCATGCATGGCGGCGAAGATGTCGGCGGCGCTGCACCCGTCGATCGCCATGCGCGCGGCGACCACCCGCGCTGCAAGGACGCGCAGGCGCGAGGGCGGCATGTCGCCGCAAAGATACTCTGCCAGCACCGCCAGCCCCTCTTGCAGGTCATCGTAATCGGCAAGCCCGCCTTCGAGCATGGTGAGCGGCTGGAGGCTGCCATTGAAACGGGTGACGCTGTGGACGCCAATCTCGTGCTGGACCAGGGGGTAGACGCGCGTTTCGGGGCATTCGTAGTCGAACGCGACGTGCAGATTGCCCGCCGAGGTGAACAGGTGAGTGCCGGGCGTCTTTTCCTCGACAACCGCGAAATCGAAGCGCTCGTCACGCTGGCGATAGCGCTCCATTTCCTCGCGCGCAGCCGCCATGAAGTGCTTTGCATCGACCGGCGGAGCTTCGACGCGATCCTCCACCGGGACGCTTGCGAGCACTTTCTCGGCCGCCTCCAGCAGGCTCGCATCGACATTTCCGAACATGTCGATCGCCGCCATTGTAAAGCCGGATCGCCCGCGCAGCCGCACCAGCTGGATCTGCCGGTCGAGTTCGCGCTGTTTTTCGAGCACCAGCGCCTCTATGTCGGTGTTGCCAAGGCCGCGAACCTTCAGCGCAAGCAGGCGGTCGCGCAATCCATCGAAACCATCGGGCAGGTCCGGATAGGCGAGCTCTGGCATCGTGCGCCAGCCGGATTCGCGAAAGCCCGCTTCGACCGTGTCGAGATTGGTTGGCGTCAGCAGCGCGAGCCAGTCGACCAGATGGTCGATCTCGGTCAGGGCGCGATCGGTTTCGCGCGCTTCGTCGGTAAAGGTGACGGAACCGCTCATGCGTTGAGCCTCCCCAGCTGTTCGCGCGCCGCTCCAAGCGCGTGCATCAGCCCGGTTCGCAGATCCTGCGCCGCCCCGATATCGAGCGTGCCGGTCCATTCATCCATGAACATCTTCTTGTATTCCAGCGTGATGACGCATGCGCGATCCGGGTAAACCTCGTGCAGCCATTCGGGGAAATTGCCGCCATCGGGATAGCGGATGTTCTCCGCGACTTCCGGCTTTCGGCCGCGAACCGGCACGCGGGTCAGGCCGACAGACAGGGCGGAGAGCACATCGCTGAACACGCCCTTGTCCAGCGTCGTCGCGCCGATATCGATATCGGGGTTGTCCTTGGCAGGAGCCGGCGCCGCATCGGGGCCGTCGCGCATATGGTTGTAGCTGTGTAGGTCGAGCACGAGGATATGTTTGTGCCGTTCCAGCAGGGCATCGAACATCGTGCGCATCTCGGCATAGAAGCGATCGTGCAGTTCGCGCGAGCTGTCTTTCAGCGCGCCGGGCAAATCGTCCTTCCAGATTTTCAGCCCCCAGGTGTCTTCGGGATCGTCGCTGATGCAATTGTCGCGCGGGCGGTTCACGTCGCATTCGAAGCGCGATCGGTTCACCCGCACGATATTGTCGGCAAGGTTGAGGAAATAATCGGTCAGCGGGTCTTCCTCGCGCCGCCGCCCTTCCTCGTCGATGGCGAGATGCGGCTCGAGCTCGCTGCGCACGACATGACCTGCGTGAATGGCGGTAGCCGTCACCGGCCCGCCGGATATGACGGTGTTCCACGCAGGGCCGGTGGTCTCAATTTGATCTTCGATAATATGCATGTCCCATCAATGCGGGGACGATGGGAAAGTTCATGTTTTCGCGAAATTAAAGCTGGGCCGGAGAGACGCGAACGCTCCCGATGGTGGCGAGCAAGGTCACAACCACTTCAGCCACCGGAAAATCACCAGCTCCACCACCAGCAGGAAGGCGAGGATCGCGCAGGTCAGCCAGAACGCATCACCCTGGTCCACGCCCGGCATCCCGCCCACATTGATGCCGAGCAATCCGGTGATGAAGCTCAGCGGCAGGAAGATCGCGGCGACGATCGAGAGGACGTACATATTGCGGTTGAGCGTCTCGTTTAGGCGGTTCGCGACATCATCCTTCAGCACCAGCGCACGTTCTCGCGCGGCGTCGATCTCTTCCAGATGGCGTTGCGAGCGGTCGCCGATCTCGCGAAGCTGCAGCAGCTGACTTGCGTCCAGCCAGCCGGGTGGCTCCTGCAGCAGCCGGTTGAGCGCCTCGCGCTGGGGCGCGATGAAGCGGCGGATGCCGACCAGTTCCTGCCGCAGATCGCCCAGTTTGCGGCGCAAAGTCGCCTGGTCCGAGCTTTCGATCGAGCCCTCCAACTCGTCGAGCTTGTCGTCGTAATCGATCACCACCGAACCGATCCGGTCGGTCAGCCGCGCGATCAGGGCGACGAACAGGGCGGGCACAGATTTCGGCCCGGTGCTCTCGTTGACCAGCTCCTCATAAAGGTCGCGCGACGTCCGCAGCTTCTCCTGCCGGATCGAGATGAGCCGCTCGCCATCGCTCCACATATGCAGCGCGACCATGTCCTCGATATCGCGGCCGGGATTGAAATTGATGCCGCGCAGGATCGCGACGAATCCCTTCGACCCGTGGAAGACGCGCGGGCGGGATTCGCGCGACAGCATCGCGCTGGCGGTCGGCTCGGTCAGCCCGCCTTTCCCCACGATCCAGTCGCGCACATATGGCGAGTTCGCATTCACATGCAACCACAACGGCCCTGCCGCCGGTTGCCATTCGCGAATATCGTCCCACCCCGCTGTTGTGCCGCCGCCCTCGCCGTCGAGGGATACGGCAAAAACCAGGCCATCGTCTTCTTCCAGCGGGAGGCGCTCTGCGCTCGCATCATCTGCCATGCCGCAAGGTGCAGGTTTGCTGCCGGTTTGTCGATGCCGGGAGTGTTGGCAAGGGGCGTTCGATCCGCAGGTGACAGTAATTGGTTGGACCGGCAAATTGGCGTTGCCATCGCGACAGGTGCGCTCGGTGTGGTGGCCGTGGGACAGCCGGTCGATGCATCGCCGCGTCCCACGGCTTTGGGACGTGCGCTCAGTTCACGATACAGTTGTTCGTTAGTCTTTGCCTATGTGCGGGGGCCGAATGTCTGCGATTGGGTGAATTGTGTTGAAAAACTCCGCGACCAGTTTTCGCTGGCAACATTGGAACACTGGCGGGCCGATGCGCGCATCAATGATTCGCAGGGCTGAGGTTGGTTGAATCATTGTTGCTGAAAATCCGAACTTGAGCGGCCGCAACCGAGTTTTTCAACGCAATAGGGTGGCTTTCGGACAATCTATTTTTCAAGTCCGCTTTTATCGTGCGCACGACAACCGATTGGTAGTTGTCAGCAGCTTGGTTCGCGTTCGCTTATCTGTGGCCGGTCCTATTTAACTCGAGGTCTGCGTGCTTAGGAGCTCGCTCGCCTACTCTTCATCGCTAGCATAGACGCGCGCAACCGCTCCGGCGAGGCGAGTGGCTGCGGCGTTGGGGGCAAGATCATAGAGTGCGCCCAGCCAAGCGCGATCGAAACGGGTCATACGCTCGGCACCGTGCTCGGCCGCAAATGGGGCGAGGATACTTCGCTGCTCATCGGCTTCGTGCTCGATCGCACCGTCCCACGACTCCGGAACGGCCCGCATGCCGGGAGCCAGCAACCGCATGGTGGCGTAGTCCGCGACCCGCAGAAGATCCATCCCGATAAGATGTTTGATGTTGAAGATGATCACGCCACTCATGACGGTGCGGCTATGTGTTGCGCCCACCCGCCTTGCCCTTCCATGGCTGTTGATCCTCGTCTCGGCAGAGAACTGCGAGCCTGGACCGGTAACGGGCATGCCGGGCGCGGTCGAGCTGATCCTCACCTTCTCACCCTCTGTTCCGCGCATTTCCTCGTTATGCGAGACGAGCACTGGTTCACCGCGTGCGAGCGCCACGTCGAGCCGCCTACGCTCGGCTGATGGAATCAACCGGGGCCGCTTTTGCGCCAGCTGCTGGATAAGCGTCTCTGGATCATTTACCACAAGCACTAGAGCATTGGCGCGGCACCCTTCTTCGGCTACCGGGACGCTGGCCATACGTGCATTGGTTAGAACGCGACCACGCACTTGCGCGCCGCCCGCTTCGCCAAGCCCGCTGACGAACAAGCATACGGGATCGTGGAAACGCAACAGCGGTTGATCGAAACGCCGCTGGCCAGCCATATCACGGACTGCCTCACGAATTGCAGCTTCATCAAGCAAACGTTCGCCGGTTATCACAATATCCGTTTCGGAAACCTCCTGCGCAAACGCACAAAAAGGCGCGAACACCGTCAAGACTATGGCGGTGAGCGGAAGAAAGCGACATTTGTTTACGCTGCTCGCGAACATACGCCCAAAACTCCAGGATAGTGCGCTTCACCGACATTGGTCGCAGCAATATCTCGGCTAATGAAGTGCCACTCACTATCTCGCTACCGCATTACTACCTTGCAATGCTGAATACCGCGATGTGGCATTTGAACGAGAGTTAAAGCAAAACAGAAATGGGGCAAAGCTGACGGTTTTGTCAATGACTGAGATGGGGTCGCAACCAGACCCAAGATCGCCACCGCCCTCAATCCCGCGCAAACAACTGCCCCAAATCCGCGAACGCCTTGAACTCCAGCGCGTTGCCCGCCGGATCGCGCAGGAACATCGTCGCCTGTTCGCCCGGCTCTCCGGCGAAGCGGATGGTGGGGGCGATGACGAAGTCGGTTCCGGCGGCTTCGAGCCGGTCGGCCAGCACGCGCCATTGCTCCATGCCCAGCACCAGCCCGAAATGCGGCACCGGAACGCCGTGGCCATCGACATGGTTGGCACCCGCATCCGCGCTCTGGCGAGGGACAAGGTGTGTGACGATCTGGTGGCCGTGAAAGTCGAAGTCGATCCATTCCGCGCTGCTGCGCCCTTCGCCGCAGCCCAGCAACTCGCCGTAAAACGCGCGCGCGGCGGCCAGGTCGTCGACCGGGAAGGCGAGGTGGAACGGGGGCATGGTCATGGCGGATATCGCTACCCCCAATCGGGTCGGTGCGCCAAGCGCGGACTTTCCTACAGCGGCGGCTCCGGGCAGAGCGGCAGGCGTTTCGCGCACACGGCATGAAACCGTGTTGGAAAAGTGTCAAGTTGGCTTTTCGCGATCAGGCCATTGAAACATAAGGAGAATACCGCCAAAAACCGACTTGACAGCGTGTCAAATGTGTCAAGTTGCACGTTCAGCCTCGACAGCCCGTTTGTGAATATCTACGCACTCGGTGCATCACAGCGCACGGTGGAGCGAAGCTGGCGGACCCATGAAACTGATTATCGGCAACAAGAATTATTCGAGCTGGTCGCTGCGCGGCTGGCTCGCAGCCAAGCAATCGGGCCTCTCGTTCGAGGAAATCATCGTGCCGATCATGGGCGAGCACTGGGACAAGCGGAAGCAGGAGATGGACGACGTCCAGCCCTCCAGCGGCAAGGTTCCGATCCTGTGGGACGGCGACACCGTGATCTGGGACAGCCTCGCGATCATGGAATACCTTGCCGACAAGGTCGGGCGCGACCGCTTCTGGCCAAAGGACGGCACGGCGCGCGGCATGGCCCGGGCGATGGTGGCGGAAATGCACTGCTCCTATGCGTCCTTGAGATCGGAAATGCCGATGAACGTGCGCCGCCGCGCACCGCTGGAAAACGTGTCGGAGCAGACCCGCGCCGATATCGTGCGGATCCTGCAATTGTGGGCCGAAGCGCGCGCCCGCCACGGCAGCGCGGGGCCGTTCCTGTTCGGTACGTTCGGCGCGGCTGACATCTTCTACGCCCCGGTGGTGTCGCGCTTCGTCACCTACGGCATCGGTGTGCCGGGCTTTGCGCAAAGCTACATGCAGGCCGTGTGGGAGCATGCGTGGATGGAGCAATGGATCGCCGCCTCGGAGAATGAGGAATGGGTGATCGAGCAATATGAGCAGGTGCAGTGACGCAGCGGCGCATGACGGAGAACCGATGATCCAGACCCTCGATTACGCCCGGCGCCTGATCGCCGCGCCCAGCGTGACCCCCGCGACCGGCGCGGTGTTCGATACGTTGGAGGCGATGCTGGAGCCGCTCGGGTTTGACATCCACCGCTTCATGCGGGGCGACGGGGAAGCGGGAACGGACGAAGCGCCGGTGGAGAACCTGTTCGCAATTCGGGTCGGACCGGAAGGTTCGAAGCACTTCGCCTTTGCCGGGCATCTCGACGTGGTCCCGCCGGGCGAAGGCTGGGAAAGCGATCCGTTCGAGCCGACCGAGCGGGGCGAGTTGCTCTATGGGCGCGGCGCAGTCGACATGAAAAGCGCGATCGGCGCGATGGTCGCTGCCGTGGCCCAAGTGCCGCGCGAGGCCGGCACGATCAGTTTTATCATCACCGGGGACGAGGAAGGCCCAGCACTCCACGGCACCCGCGCGCTGATCGACTACTTGAACGATAAGGGGATCAAGCCAGATTCGTGCCTGGTCGGCGAACCCACCAGCGTCGATCGGCTGGGCGACATGATGAAGATCGGACGGCGCGGATCGGTCAATATCTGGCTGACGGTCGATGGCACGCAGGGCCATGTCGCCTACCCGCACCTTGCCGACAATCCGATCCCGAACATGGTCGCGATGCTGGCCGAGCTGGATGCGCTCACGCTCGACACCGGCACCGACTGGTTTCAGGCATCGAACCTCGAGATTACCGATATCGAAGTCGGCAACCGCGCGCACAACGTCATTCCCGCGCAGGCGAAAGCGCGCATCTCCATCCGGTTCAACGATCTGCACACCGGCGCGAGCCTGTCCGAACGCGTCGTCGCGATCGCCGAAAAGCACGGTGGCACGGCGTTGCCGATCATCTCCGGCGAGCCATTTCTGACCGAGCCGGCCGCGTTCTCCAACATGGTGGCCGCAGCCATTGAGGCCGAAACCGGCGTCACCCCGGAGCAATCGACCAGCGGGGGCACGTCGGATGCCCGCTTCCTGCGCGCCGTGTGCCCGGTGATCGAGTTCGGCCTCTGCAACGCGACGATGCACAAGCGTGATGAAGCGGTCGCATTGGCCGACCTGGACGTGCTGGCGCGGATCTATGCGCGGATCGCGCGCGGCGCGCTCGGGGGGATCGAGGAATGAGCGAAGCTATGAGCGACGGCACGCGCGGATCGTCCGAGAGCAAGGGGTTGCTGGGCGGCTGGTTCGCGATCCCGCTGTGGCAGCGCGTCATCGCCGCGCTGATCCTGGGCGCGATCACCGGTTATATCTGGGGGCCGGGCGCGGAGAGCATCAAGATCGTCGGCGATGTCTTCATCGACTTCATCAAGATGCTGATCGTGCCGCTGATCTTCTTCAGCATCGTCGCGGGTGTCGCGGCGATCGGCAATCTTGGAAAGCTCGGCAGCGTCGGCTGGCGCGCGGTGCTGATGTTCGTGCTCACCGGACAGGTTGCCGTTGTGCTGGGTCTAACGCTGGGGACGTTTTTCGAGCCCGGTGTCGGGGTCGATACCTCGATGCTGGAGATGGGCGCGACGCCTGAACCCTCGCCATTCGACTGGCGCGAGATGCTGCGTTCGATGATCCCCGTCAGCCCGGTGGGCGTGATGGCGAATGTGCAGGTGCTGCCGCTAATCGTGTTCTCGCTGTTGGTGGGCATCGGCATCCTGCTGGCGCGGCGGGAAGAGGAGAAAGACGGCGGCAAGCCCGGCGGCGCGGCGGCGATCGCGCGCGCGTTCGACAGCGGCGCGCTGATCTTTCAGAAGATCACCATCATCGTGATGGAGCTGACGCCGTTCGGTGTGTTCGCGCTGATCGCGTGGGTGGTCGGCACGCTGGGGCTCGATGCGGTGGCGGCGCTCGCCAAGCTGGTGGCGCTCAATTATGCGGGCTGCCTGCTGGTGATCGGGCTGCTCTACACCGGCATTCTGGCGCTGGTCGCACGGGTGCAGGTGGCGGGTTTCTTTCGCGGAATGATCGACGCGATCGCGGTGGCCTATTCGACTGCCAGTTCCTCCGCGACCCTGCCGGTAACTTTGCGCTGCACTCAGCGCAATCTCGGCGTTAGCAAGCCGACATCGAGCTTCGTCGTCTCGCTGGGATCGACCATCAATATGGACGGGACCGCGATGTATCTGGGGCTGGTCACGCTGTTCGGCGCGCAATTGTTCGGGGTGGAGCTGAGCTGGGCGGACTATTTCGTTGTCGCGTTATTGGCCACTATCGGCTCGATCGGCGCGGCGGGAATACCGGGCGGAGGACTCGTGATGATGGGCGCGGTGTTCACCGCCGTCGGCGTGCCGCTGGAAACCATCGCCTTCGTCGCCGGTGTCGACCGGATCATGGACATGATGCGCACCGCCACCAACGTCACCGGCGACGCGACCGTAACGGTGGCGACCGCGAGCATGCTGGGCGAAATCGACAAGAGCGAGCTGGCGTCGGCGGATGATGTTTAGGCTCTTCTTGGGGTTCGCACTACTGGTGGGCGGATGCGGCGCAGTGGATCAGCCGCAATGGGTTCGAACGGTGGCGGCGTACGAAGTCTCTTTGCCCACATCTAAGGATCACAAGAGATTTCTCGCTCTATTGGAGGCACACGCTGAACAGCAAGGGTTCCATGTCGACGCGGCGACGGAAGCGGAATTGAGAACTCTGTCCCAGGTAGCTCCGATCACATTCAAGGCATCGGTATGGCGGGGCGATGATGATGACGAGTCGATGGCATCTGCGATGGATTCCAAGGAGCATCTCGGGCGTATCTGGATCAGCTTCCCGCGCGGGAAAGACCCTGAATTGTCGGATAGGTTCAGAACCGAACTAGTGTCCGATATCGTGCTGCTGTGGCCTGACACGCGCGCTCTTCCAATTATGCCGAACGGGGCGATCCCACTCGCTCGCGATTTAGCGCGTGAAAATGATCGCTACATCGTTCGACCATCGGCAGCCGCCAAATACGAGTTGATCGAACCGTGATCAGCCCTCGTCTGCATACTCCACCGGCACGAACTGCCCTAGCGCGCAGCCCGCGCCGCGCTGGATCTGGCCGCCAATCTGCTGGAGAACGTAGATGATTTCCGGGCTGCACAATTGGTCGATCGAGGTGTCGTAGGTGAACGCCTCCTCCAGCGCGAGGCCCGGGCAGCGACCGGGCAGGATGTTGCGATAGATATCGCCGCCGCGCATCTCGAAATCGATCACCTGATTGCCGCGCACCCGCGTCTGGCGGATCAGCGAGCGGGGGATGCAGCTTTGCCCTTCGCCAAGCACGCGCACCGGCGGGCTGACATCGGCTATATCCACGTCGCGATCACGTTCGACCGGGGCGCAGGAAACGGTCAACGCCGCGCTGGCCAAAAGCGTCAGGGATCTGAACATGGCTCTTCTCCTTTGAAACGAGATCACGCCTTTCGAGCTGTCGAGCGTTTGGGTGGTTCTAGCACCTTCTTCCGGAAGCTGCACAGATCCACCACCGGACACCGCCAGCATTCCGGCGTGCGCGCTTTGCAGACGTAGCGGCCATGCAGGATCAGCCAGTGATGCGCATCGAGGCGGAAGGGTTCGGGCACGCGCTTTTCCAGCTTCGCCTCGACCGCTTCGGGCGTTTTGCCCTTCGCCAGACCCGTGCGGTTGCCGACGCGCAGGATGTGGGTGTCGACTGCGAAGGTTTCCTGCCGGAACCAGCAATTGAGCACCACATTGGCGGTCTTGCGCCCGACGCCCGGCAGCCGCACCAGATCGTCACGGGTGCCGGGAACCTCGCCGCCATATTCGTCCACCAGCAATTGCGAGAGCGCGATGACGTTCTTGGCCTTGGAGTTGAACAGCCCGATCGTCTTGATGTGCTCCACCAGCGCATCGTGCCCCAGGTCGAGCATCTGCTGCGGGGTCTCTACCTTTGCGAACAGGCTGCGCGTCGCCTTGTTCACTCCCACATCGGTCGCCTGCGCACTCAGCGCCACCGCGACCACAAGCTGGTATGCGTTGCCGTATTCCAGCTCGGTTTCGGGGTCGGGATTATCCTCGGCCAGGCGGCGGAAGAATTCGAAGATCTGGTCCTTGGTCACTCGCTGGCGTTAGCGCCGACATTCGCCGCTTTCCATTCCATCGCGGTCCGCACCCGGCTTTCGACCGTGGGGTGGGTGTAGAACAGCGCCTCCTCAACCGGTCCGGCGAGCGGATAGCGATACTCGGCCGTCTTCGCGAGCGCGCCGGCGAGCGCATCGGGCAGGCCGACATTATCGAGCGAATAGGCATCCGCCTCGCGCTCTCCCACCCGGGTCAGCGTGTTGGTGATCGGCTGGGCCAGCGTGAAGAACAGGCCGATCGTGAAGGCCAGAACCGGCAAGCCGCGCACATCCTCTATCGAAGCGTGGGTGCCAAACGCCCGGGCAAACCACGGATAGGTCCGCGCGGTCAGCCAGAACACCGCCACAGCCAGCAGGCCGAGCACCGCGACCTGGCGCCAGACATGGCCGAGCACGTAATGCCCGATCTCGTGCCCGGTCACCGCCTTCACCTCGTCAAGCGAGGCTTCTCCCAGCGCGACGTCGGAAATCGCAATCCGCGCAGAGCCGCCCACGCCCGAGACGTTGGCGGTGAAGTTGTTCGACTGGCGCGACCCATCGAAGACGAAGACCCGCTCCGGCGGCACCCCCGCATCGGCTGCCAGATCCAGCACCGCTTCGCGCACTTCGCCCTCCGGAACCGGTTCGTATTCGTTGAACAGCGGCTCGATCAAGGTGGGGGAGAGCAGCAGGAAGAACGCGATTGTTGCGGCAACCAGAGCGCCGCCCCACGCCCACCACCAGCGGCCCGTGCGCCGCAGGAGCGCGTAGAGCGCGACTAGGAACAGCGCACCGATCACGGCGGTAAGGACCGTCTCGATTGCGCTCTGCGCCAGATAATCGCCGAGCGGCTGGCTGGTGCGATCATACTGCGTCTCGCGCCACCAGTCGGTGTAGATCGAATAAGGCAGGACGATAAGCGTGCTGAGCACGAGATACACCGCAGCGACCACAAAGGTCCGCAGCGCCCGCCCACGCTGTTCAAGCCTCGCATAAGGCGCATCGAGCACGCGGCTGCGCACCAGAATGAAAGCAACGAGCGCGGAGACAACCAGCCCGGCGAGGATCAGCCAGTGATTACCGGTCGTATAGCTGCGCGCCGTTTCCAGCTCAGCCTCCGACAGGCGGGAGAGAACGGCGGCGGTGGCAGCTTGCGGATCGATCGACATCAATGCTCCTCATCGGGCGCGGACGGTTGGACGCTCATGTCACCCAAGTTCCAGCACGTGCTTCATCGTATAGCGACCGGGCTTTCGACCAACGAGCCATTGTGCCCCGCGAACGGCTCCTCGCGCGAAGATCATGCGGCTTTCCGCGCTATGCGAGAGCGTCAGCCGCTCCTGCTCACCGGCGAACATCACGGCATGCTCGCCCGCCACCGTACCGCCCCGCAGTGCCGCGAAGCCGATAGCTCCGTCACCGCGCGCTCCAGTATGCCCGTCGCGCCCGGCTTCGCGATTGTCGGCGAGCGAAATCCCGCGCGCATCCGCCGCCGCTTCGCCCAGCAGCCTGGCGGTGCCCGATGGTGCATCGACCTTGTCGCGGTGGTGCATTTCCAGCACTTCGATATCCCAGTCCGGCCCAAGCCGCGCCGCCGCCTCGCGCACCAGATGCGCCATCAGCGTGACGCCGAGCGAGGTGTTTCCTGTCTGCAGAACGGCAATGTCTCGCGCCGCCTCGTCGATCGCCGTGTAGTGGGCGTCTTCCAACCCGGTGGTCCCGATGAGTATCGGCACGCCTTCGCGGCATGCAGCGGCCAGATTGGCTTCGAGTGCGCTGGGTGCGGAGAAGTCGACCAGCACATCGCATTGCCGCGCCACCGCGCGCACGTCCCCGCCTGCATCGACGCCCGCGCGAAAGCTGTGCGCGGTGTCCTCAAGCGCCGCGATGATCGCGCCGCCCATTCGCCCCTTGTGTCCGACGATCCCGAAATTCGCCATTGCTACCCTGTCCATGTCCTGATTGAACGAACTCGACCATGGCAGAACTATCACGCATCGTCATCCTGACAGGAGCCGGGGTTTCGGCAGAGAGCGGGATCGACACGTTCAGGGCCGCGGGCGGGCTGTGGGAGCAGCACCGGGTGGAGGATGTCGCGACGCCGGAAGGTTTCGCGCGTGATCCCGATCTCGTGCTCGGCTTTTACGACATGCGCCGCGCCGCGCTCGAAAAGGTCAAGCCCAACGCCGCGCACCGCGCGCTCGCGCACCTTGAACGCGAGTTCTCCGGCGAGCTTTTGCTGGTAACGCAGAATGTCGACGATCTGCATGAACGCGGCGGCTCGACCGACGTTCTTCACATGCATGGCGAATTGAGGCGGGCGCTGTGCGCATCGTGCGGCGTGCGCTCGGAGCCGGACGGCCCGTTGATCGATCGACCGCAATGCCCGGCGTGCGAGGCGAAGGCGCTGCGTCCCGATGTCGTTTGGTTCGGAGAGATGCCGTATCAGATGGAGCGCATCTATGCGGCGCTGACGCGGGCCGACCTATTTGTCAGCCTGGGGACCAGCGGCGCGGTCTATCCCGCTGCGGGCTTCGTCCAGGAGGCGAAATTGGCGGGAGCAGAGACACTGGAGCTCAACCTGGAGCCGAGCGAAGGATCGCACCTGTTCGACGAATCGCGCCAAGGCCCAGCCGGAACGCTGGTGCCGCGATGGGTCGATGAAGTGCTGAGCGTCTAGCGCTGCGGCGTCGCCGACCCGGTATCAGGGCTTGGGCGGCGTGGTGCCGTGATCGGCGGCCGATTGCGGGGTCGGCTCCTGCTTGGGGACCGACTGCTCGTTCGCGAGCTTGTCCTCGGGATGCAGTTCGCGATCGTCGGGTGTTTCCTTCTTCATCTTCAGATAGCGGCTGATGCCGTAGAGAAGAACCGCGCCCAGAGTGAAGAGCGCGAGGATCATCGGGATATATGTGATTTCCATCGTCAGCGACCTTTCGTTGCACCAAAACAACGCGAGCCGGGGCGCTTGTGTTCCGAATTAACCCGAGGGCGCGCAGCCCCGGCACGCCGGATCCTTGGCGATGTTGAGCGTTCGCATGCCGGGTTTGAGCCCGTCGAGCAGGTGGAGGCGACCCCACATCGGCTCGCCCAGCGCGCTCACCCCGGACAGCAATACGCGCACCGCCTGCATCGCGGCGAAGCTTCCCACCCAACCGGCCATCGCGCCCAGAATCCCGTCCTCGGCGCAGGTGTCACAATCCTCCGCATCGAACGCATCGCCGACGAAGCAGCGATAGCAGGGCTGGTCGGCGATGTGTCCGGCAAACGCACCGACCTGACCCTGAAAGCGTCCGACTGCGGCGGAAAGCAGCGGGATGGCCGAGGCGACACAGGCGTCCGAAACCGCAAGCCGGGTGGCGAAATTGTCCGTGCCGTCTAGCACCAGGTCCGCGCCCGCAATGGACTGTGCAGAGTTGTCCGCATCGATCCGCGTATCGCTGAGCGTTACCTCCAAAGCCTCGTCGAAATTGGCGAGCCAGCGCCGCGCGCTCGTCGCCTTGCCGTGGCCGACATCGCGGCTGGTGAAGATTGTCTGGCGCTGGAGATTGCTCGCATCGACATCATCGTCGTCGATCAAAGTGAAGCGCCCGATCCCCGCGGCGGCGAGGTATTGCAGCGCAGGCGAGCCGATCCCGCCGAGGCCAACCAGCGCGACATGCTTGCCCGCCAGCGCCACCTGACCCACGCCGCCAATCTCCGGCAGCACGATATGGCGTGCGAACCGGTCGAGACGGGCGGGGGACAGGGGGGTGGATACGCTCATGGACAGCCTGTTGGCAGGCTGTGGAGCGGGTGTCGATAAGGCAATACGCGCCAGACTTCGACCAGCGCGAAAGTGCCCTCAGCTCTCCAGCTGTCGCAGCAGGCTGCGCACATCGCCATCCATATCCGCATCGCGCGTGCGCAGATCCTCGATCAAGCGCACCGCGTGAATGACCGTAGAATGATCGCGCCCGCCGAACTTGCGCCCGATTTCGGGATAGGAGCGCGGGGTCAGCACCTTGGAGAGATACATCGCCACCTGCCGTGGCCGAACCACGGCGCGAGCCCTTCGTTTGGAGCTCATCTCGCTGCGATCGATGCGGTAGAACTGGCAGACAGTGCGCTGGATCTCGTCGATCGTGATCCGGCGGCGATTGGCCGACAGTATATCGGTAAGCTGTTCCTCGGCGAGGTTCAGCGACACTTCCTGCCCGGTCAGCTGCGCGTAGGCGATCAGCTTGTTGAGGCCGCCCACCAGCTCGCGGACATTGCGGGTGATGGTGCGGGCGAGGAACTCGATCACATCCTCGGGCACGGACAGCGGGGCAAAGCGCGAAAGCTTGGAATGCAGGATGCTCTTGCGCAGCTCGATATCGGCGGGCTGGATGTCGGCGACGAGGCCCATCGACAGGCGGCTGAGCAGACGCGGCTCGACCCCATCGAGCGCTTGCGGAGCGCGGTCGGCGGCGAAGACCAGACGCTTGCCCTCGGCCAGCAGCGCGTCGATCGTGTAGAGCAGCTCTTCCTGCGCCGACGCCTTGCCAATGATGAACTGGATATCGTCGACCAGCAACAGATCGAAACTGCGCAGCCGCGCCTTGAACTCGATCATCTGGCTGGCTTTGAGCGCCTGCACAAACTCGACCATGAACCGCTCGGCCGAACAGTAGAAGATGCGCGCGCGCGGATGGGCTTGCAGGAAGGCGTGGCCGATGGCGTGGAGCAGGTGCGTCTTGCCCTGTCCGGTCGCGGCCTTGAGATAGAGCGGTGAGAATTGCGGCGCTTCGGTCGCGGCCATGCGTTGCGCGGCATTGCAGGCGAGCACGTTGGCCTCGCCCGTCACGAAGGCTGCGAAGGTTAGCGAGGGATCGAGCCCGACCGAGCTGGCAAAACCCGACTCGCCGATTGTCCCGGCAGCAACCGCAATGGCGCTCGCACCGTCATTGGCTGGGCGACGCGCATCGTCGAGACGCAGCTCGGGAAGCTGGCGACGCCCGGGATGGACCTGGATATTCACGCGGCGCACTTCGCTGCGGGCGATCTTCCAAGCGAGCTGGAGACGATCGTGAAAGCGATCCTTCACCCAATTGGCCGAGAATTCGGTGGGCAGGAACAGGTCGAGCGTGCCGTCTTCCTTGTTGATCGATCCGACCTGGATCGGCTTGATCCACTGGCTGTGAAGTTGGTGGCCAAGATCCTTTCGCAATCCGGTGCTGATATCGGCCCAGTCGGCGGCGAGGTTTACGGCTTCGGCGTCTTCCATCAGGTCATCGTCTGCATTGCGGCGTGTGGCCTGAGCCTTGTCATTCGAGTGCACCATTGCTTTCCCAATACTTCCCCGCTCCTGGACACGCGTGTCCAGGATCATTCCTGCCAGTTTTCAACGGACATAACTGGCCCGCCCCCGGAAGCGAGGCGCTTCCTGGGCGGGTCGTCCGAACGATGCGACCCAGCGACGTTGCTGTGCGAACCCGGTCGTCCCCTCCCGAGTGAGATGCGAATAAAGAACACGTGGACGCTAAGCGCAAGTCGGATGAGTGCAATAAATCTTAAATATTCCTGTTGACTCACCTGCACCCCGCAGACCTTCGTTCAAGTATCTGTTTTAATTGATATTCAGGGTGTTGCATAACGCGAATCGCGGGGATTCCTCACGTCGCGAAGCGGCGTTCCGGTCCTGTCCCGCCCATACGAAAAAGGCCGTGCCAAAGCGACACGGCCCTTTCGGATTTTCAGTCATTTCTCAGGGGTCAAAACCCTGCGGGAAAGTGCGTATGCGAAGCGAAACCGATTCGATTTCGCTCAGCTTTCCTAGAGAGCAGCGACCCGCTTGCTGAGGCGCGACATTTTCCGTGCGACCGTATTCTTGTGCATCACGCCGCGGGCGACACCGCGCGCGAGTTCGGGCTGCGCTTCCTTGAGCGCTGCGCGGGCAGCTTCCTTGTCACCGGCTTCACAGGCCGCCTCGACCCGCTTCACATGGCTGCGGATGCGGCTCATGCGCGCGCCGTTGATTTCGGCACGGGCGTTGTTGCGGCGGATGCGTTTGCGGGCTTGCGGCGAATTGGCCATGTCTTTTGTCTGTCTCGCGTTGCTGTCGGGCCGCATCGTCGCGACCGGATTAATCTATCGGATTGGTTCGAAATCGGATCGGAGCCGAACCTTCAGTCAGGCACCGGAAAGCGCGAGACATAGGGCGAGCGGCGCGAATCGTCAAGATTTGCGTTGTTTTCTCGCTCATGCTCGTCCCCGAGGCGAGTCATTTGTCTGCGTTCCCGAGCCTCCCACGCCCCCGCCCTTCCGTCCGGGCATGGTATCCTAAAGGGTGGAAGGGCGGGGGCGTGGGAGGCGCGGCACCGAGCGTGAACGAGCAAACAACCCTCAGCGCTGGCACTTCGCGCAATACCATGTGCTGCGCCCGCCCTGCGCGATGCGGCTTACCGTGCCGCCATCCCCGCGTCGGCACGCTTCACCCGTGCGCCCGTAGACATCGAAGGACGAAGCGAAATAGCCTAGCTCCCCATCGGGCGCGGCATAGTCGCGCAAGCTGGACCCGCCATCGCGGATCGAAGCTTCGAGCACGTCGCGGATCGCGGGCACCAGCCGCTCCAGCTGTGGCTTGGTCACTTTGCCGCCAGCTTTGCGCGGGTGAATGCGCGCCCGCCACAATGCCTCGCACACATATATATTGCCCAGCCCCGCGACGATCCGCTGATCGAGCAGGCACAGTTTGATCGACTGTGTCTTGCCTGCCAGCGCGGCCTTCAGATGCGCGGGGGTCAGACCGGGACCGAGCGGCTCGGGGCCAAGGGCTGCAAATTGCGGCCAGTCGTCCAGCGCATCGCTCGCCAGCATGTCGACCGAGCCGAAACGACGCGGATCACACAGCGCGAAGCAGTGGTCCGCGGTTTCCAGAACCAGGTGGTCGTGGCGGTCAGGCGTCTCCGGATCGATCCGCCAACGCCCGCTCATGCCAAGGTGAAAGACGACGCTGTGCTGCCGGTCGAGATGGATCAGCCCGTATTTCGCCCGCCGCGAAAGGCCGGTGACGCGCGCGCCGGTCATCATTTGCACCAGATCGGGCGGGAAGGGACGGCGCAGATCGGCGCGGTTCAGCACCACCCGCTCGATCCGCGCGCCATCGAGGAACCGCGCAAGGCCGCGCACCGTTGTTTCGACTTCAGGAAGCTCGGGCATTTGTTTTCTGGCGATTGGCAATAAGTAACGACATGAAAAGCTCTGTCGCCAGTCGCCCGGCCGGCCCTCTCCCCCGCCCTTCCACCCTGAGATCGTTCGGTCAAGCTACCGGGTGGAAGGGCGGGGGAGAGGGCCGGCGAAGCACCCTTTCGACACTATGCGCGCCGCACAATTCCATCTAGGGGACCGGCCATGAACGAACATACCGACGACACCGTCTCCTTCGGCTACGAGCGCGTCTCGCCGCAGGAGAAGACCCGCCGCGTGGGCGATGTTTTCACCAGCGTCGCGCGCAAATACGACGTGATGAACGATGCGATGTCGCTGGGCATGCATCGCGGGTGGAAGGACCGTTTCGTGCGCCGGGTGAAGCCGCAGCCGGGCGAACACATTCTCGACATGGCAGGCGGCACTGGCGACATTGCGTTCCGCATGGCGGATCGCGGTGCGCACGTGACCGTTGCCGATATCAATCAGGAGATGCTCGACGTCGGTGCCGAACGCGCCATGGAGCGCGGCGGCGGGGAGGATGAGGGCAGCCTCGTGTTTACCCGGCAGAACGCGGAGGAAGTCGATTTCCCGGCGAACACCTTCGATGTGTACACAATCGTGTTCGGCATTCGGAACGTCACGCACAAGGACAAGGCGCTGGCCGAAGCGCTGCGGGTGCTGAAACCGGGTGGGCGATTCTTCTGCATGGAATTTTCGACCACCCAATGGTCCGGCTTTCGCGAAATTTATGACGTCTATTCCGAACAGCTGCTGCCGCGCATGGGACAGGTGATTGCGGGCGATGCCGAATCGTATCGCTATCTGGTCGAATCGATCCGTGAGTTTCCGACCATGGCCACATTTGAGGCGATGATCCGCGACGCCGGGTTTGCAAACACGCGCGCCGAGCCAATCCTGGGCGGTGCGGTAGCGATCCATTCGGGGTGGAAGATCTGAGCATGGTCGCCGCGACGCTGTGACACGGCCCGCCACCCATTTGCTGCGCCTCGCGCGCTGGGGCGTCACGCTTGCCCGGCGCCGCGCGCTGGTCGGGATCGAGGAAGACCCGAACGCGCCGCCCCAATTCCGCAGGCTGGCGCGGCTCGCCCGGCTCGCGACGCTGACAGGCAAGAGCGGTCCGCGCGATTACGCCGGGGCGTTCCGCGCGATCGGTCCGGCGGCGATCAAGCTTGGCCAGTCGCTCGCCACGCGGCCCGATCTCGTCGGCGAGGAAGCGGCGCACAACCTGCTGAGCCTGCAGGACAATCTGCCGCCCGTCCCGTTCGAGAAAATCCGCGCCGCGATCGAGGCGAGTTTCGAGCAGCCGCTTGACGCGTTGTTCGCCGAAGTCGACCCCGTACCGGTCGGTGCCGCAAGCATCGCGCAGGTGCACAAGGGTGTCACGCTCGAGGGGCGCGAGGTCGCCATCAAGGTGTTGCGCCCCGGCATTCGCGAGAAGTTCACGCGCGATATTCAGACCTATGAATGGGCTGCTGCGCATGTCGAGGCGATGGGCGGTGAGGCCACGCGCCTGCGCCCGCGCCTTACCATCGCGAATTTCAAGCGCTGGACGCTGAGCGAGCTCGACCTTCGCCGCGAAGCCGCCTCGGCTTCCGAACTGGCTGAGGACATGGCCGGCATTCCCGATTATCGCATCCCGGCGATCGACTGGGATCGGACCAATGGCCGGGTGCTGACGATCGAATGGATCGACGGGGTAAAGATCGCCCGGCGCGAGGAATTGGTGGCGCGCGGCCACGACCTGGAAAAGATGGCCGAAACGCTGGTCATTTCCTTTCTGACGCAGGCGATCAGCGCCGGATTCTTCCACGCCGACATGCACCAGGGCAACCTGTTCGTGGAGGATGATGGCACCATCGTTGCGATCGATTTCGGGATCATGGGCCGGATCGACCGACGCGCGCGGCAATGGCTGGCAGAGATTCTCTATGGCCTGACGACCGGCAATTATCAGCGCGTCGCCGAAATACACTTCGAGGCGCAATATGTGCCGAGCTACCATTCGGTTGGCGAATTCGCGACGGCCCTGCGTGCCGTGGGCGAACCGATGCGCGGCAAGCCGGTCAAGGAACTGTCGGTCGGCCAGATGCTCGACGGGCTGTTTGCGATCACCCGCGATTTCGACATGCAGACCCAGCCGCACTTGCTGCTTTTGCAAAAGACGATGGTGATGGTCGAAGGGATCGCGACGCAGCTCAATCCCGACATCAATATGTGGGACACCGCCGCGCCCTATGTGCGCAGCTGGATCCGCGACGAGCTGGGACCGGAAGCGGCGCTGGCCGACCGGGTGAAGGAAGACACCGAGACCCTGCTGCGCCTCCCCGGCCTGATCCGCAGACTGGAAGAGAAATTCCCGCCCAAGGGCGGCGCGCCTGAACCACCGCCGTTGCCGGAGATCGCTCTCCTCACCGATCGTCCCGAACGCACCGGAGGCGGCTCGTTTCTGGGCTATCTGCTCGCCGCCCTGATCGGGGCAGGCGCGGTGCTGGGTGCAAGCGCGATGGGCTGGCTGGCCTGACGCGCTGGCCTACAGCGGCGCGTCCGAAGGCAGTCCGCGCGCGGCGCTGGCGAAGGTCCGCCATCCGAGCAGGGCAAGCGCGACCGCGATCGCCTCGACCGCCATCGGCATGACCCAGCCCTCATAAAATCCGTCCACCGCCAGGCTGAGTGCACGAACCAGAAAAGTAATGCCAAGAATGGCGATCGGGACCAGCAGGATATCGCCGCTCTTGCGCCATCCACCGATTATGAGCGCACATCCCGTTACCCAGAAATAGGCAGTAAAGTCCCCGCGCATGCTTGACATACCCTGTGCGCCGATTGGTTCCAGCCCGAAGCTGCCGCCCTGGCTCGCCGGATAGAACAGGAAAGAGCCGCCGATCACGACGAAGAAAAGCCCCGCAAGCACCAGCAGAGCGCGCAGAAACAGCACCATCGAAAAGCCTCCCCCCCGTCATGTCGCCGCGTGCATCTTGCGTCGCGGCTTCTCGTATTTTGCAGCGAGAGAGAAGTAAGTGCAATTTTAACCATGATGATGCAAGCAATCGGCTGCACTTGGCGCAAGGCCATTGCAGCGCTAGGTGTGAACCAACGCCGTGGACTATCGGCCATAGAGGAATGACGACAGGACTTATGCACGAACCGGGCGGCGCGCGCGCACCTTCCAGCGACCGATCAGCCGGGACGGCGCGATGAGCGCGGCCTCTCCCAGAGTGCTGCTCGTCGTGGGCGGCGGGATCGCGGCCTACAAGGCGTGCGAACTGGTCCGCCTGATCCGCAAGGGCGTGGGCGACGTGCGCGGCGAGGTGACCTGCGTCGTGACCAAGGGCGGGCAGCAATTCGTCACCCCGATGTCGCTCGCCGCTCTCAGCGAAAACCGCGTCTACACCAGCCTGTTCGACCTCAAGGACGAGGTCGAGATGGGCCATATAGAGCTATCACGCGAGGCCGATCTGGTCGTCGTGTGTCCCGCCACCGCCGACCTGATGGCGAAGATGGCGGCGGGCATTGCGGACGATCTGGCCACCACACTGATCCTTGCGACAGATAAGCCGGTGATGGCGGTCCCGGCGATGAACGTGAAGATGTGGGAGCACGAATCCACACAGCGCAACGTCGAGTTGCTCCGCGACGGCGGCGTCACCGTGCTCCACCCGGACGAAGGCGCGATGGCGTGCGGGGAATTCGGCTATGGCCGCCTGCCCGAACCGCATGCGATCTGGCGCGAGATTGCCGGGCATTTCGGGCTGGAGGTCGAAGAGGAGACCCCCGCTCCTGTCCCCGCCAACGATGTGCCGGACGAGGGCGAAGAGCCGGAGATCGAAGCGCTCGAACCGGAAGAGGAAGTTCCGGCTGGCGGCGGACTTGGTGGCCTGCTGTCGCGCATCATCCCTCGCTCTACCGAACGGCGCAGCGCCGAGGACATCGAAGCGGAAATCGAAGCTATCGATGAGGAAGGCGAGCTGCCCGAAGACGCCGAGGCGGCGGAACTGGAGGGCGAGATCGAGTTCGATCCCGACCTCTCCGGCCCCCTGCTTGCGAAGAAGGGCGGGGCCGCGTCGGCGCCGCCGATCGATCCCGACGCGATCAACCACGAAGTCGACGATCGCAAGGCCGCGCCCGAACTGGTCGAAGATGACGAAGGCGCGGAGGAACCCGAGGAAGCCGAACCGGAAGAGGCTCGCAAGGCCCCGCCGCGCAAGGCCGCCGCGAAGAAGGCCGCATCGGTCAAGGCCGAGGTCATCGAAGCGGACGAAGAGGATATCGCCGCGGACCTCGCGATCGATGGCGCCCCGCAGTCGCTTGATGGACGCCACGTGCTGGTCACCGCCGGCCCGACCTGGGAATCGATCGACCCGGTGCGCTACATCGCCAACCGTTCGAGCGGGAAGCAGGGATTTGCCATTGCCGCCGCCGCCGCCGCTTTGGGCGCGAAAGTCACGTTGGTCGCAGGGCCCGTGGCGCTCAAGACGCCCGCCGGTTGCGAGCGCATCGATGTCGAAAGCGCCGAGGAGATGGCCACCGCGGTCAAGCGCTCTCTGCCCGCCGACGCCGCCGTGATGGTCGCCGCCGTCGCCGATTGGCGGCCCAAGGAATATCGCGACGAGAAGATCAAGAAGCGCGGATCGGCTCCCCCCGCCCTTATGCTTACCGAGAACCCCGACATTCTCACCAATCTCGCCAGTGGATCGAAGCGGCCGGAACTGGTGATCGGCTTTGCGGCTGAAACCGACAACGTGATCGACAACGCCAAGAAGAAGCGCAAGCGCAAGGCCGCCGACTGGATCATAGCGAACGACGTGTCGGGCGATGTGATGGGCGGCGACAAGAACGAAGTGCACATCGTTAGTGCCGACGGGGTCGAAAGCCTGAAATCGATGCCCAAGGGCGATGTTGCCATGGCTCTGGCCGAACGCATCGCCGCCGTCCTGACCGCTGAGGCTGCCGAGTGAGCCACCCGATTGGAGTGCAGGTAAAGCTCCTGCCGCACGGTGCCGACCTGCCGCTGCCCGCTTACGCCACCGATGGCGCCGCCGGGATGGACGTGGTGAGCGCCGAGGATGTGACGCTGGCACCGGGCGCGCGCCACGCTGTTGCGACCGGCCTCGCGCTGGCGATCCCGCAAGGTTACGAGATTCAAGTCCGCCCGCGTTCGGGAATGGCGCTGAAACACGGCATCAGCGTTCCCAATGCGCCCGGCACTATCGATTCCGATTATCGCGGCGAGCTGAAGGTAATCCTCATCAACCACGGCGATACAGCTTTCACCATCGCGCGCGGCGACCGCGTGGCGCAACTGGTGCTCGCGCCGGTGGTGCTAGCGACGTGGGACGAGGTTGCGGAGCTGGACGAGACGCAGCGTGGCGAGGGTGGATTCGGCTCGACCGGCGGCGCGGCGGGGCTTTAGTTTTTCGGAAAAACAAAAAGGGCGGCGCTGATCCCTTGCGCCGCCCTTCCGTCCCCTTGCGGGGGTTGATCCTTGCCGCAACCGATCAGTTCAGCGGCTTCACTTCGTTGCCGTCTTCCTTGACCGTGATCCGCACCACTTCGCCCGAATTGCCGGGGAAGTCGGTGAACAGCGCGTCGACCAGATTCGGCACAAGCTGCTGCAACCGGTTGGAGCGCGATGCGGCCTGCGCTTCGCCTTCGAACAGGCGCTCACCCGTAGCGGCGTTGTCGATCTTCATCTGCACATCGCTGGTGTAGACGGTGTAGCTGCGCACCTGCGGCGCGGCGAGCCACGGGTCGTAAAACCCAAAGGCATAGGCGCGGCGGAAGCCGAAGCCACCAAAGCCGCCCCACGGGCCGAACGCGCCATAGCCGGGGCCAAAACCGCCCGTCGTGCGCACCCGCTCACGGCCGTTGTCGACGCCGTAATCGAAGCGCACAAGCAGGTCGGCGGTTTCGGGCGATGCGGCGCGAGTATAACCGACCTCGGCCATTTCGGCAGCGACGTAATCGGCATAGAGGCTGAATTCGAGGCCGCCCTGAAGCTCGGCATCCTCGGCGACGACCGCGAAGGTCTGGCCTTGCGGCGCGGGAAGCTGTGCCTGAAAACGTGACACATCCGCCTTGAACGATGGTGCGCAAGCGGCGAGCCCGGCAGCAAGAGCGCCGACGAAAACAAGCTTCGAAGCGCGGCCCAAAGCGGACGAGCGGATGGACGGGCGGTTAGTCATTACAAAGGTATTCATGCCATATCCCCAATTGATTGGCCAGCGCGGTCGTGTGCGACCGGTACGGATGAAACGCTTTAGCGGCGCGATACGTGCCCAAGCGCTCGCCACCCGGACCGGGCACGCGTTCGCCGCTGTGGTGAGATGCAATATCATTCAGGGCTGAACTGTGCTTGAACGCCGACGGGCCGCGCCATTCACCCGTATCAGCCGCGCACCAGCCCCAGCGCTTCATAAGTTGCATCGAGCGTCGGACGCCCACGTTCGCGCGCCTGCGCCGCGCCGCGGGCAAGGATCGCATCGAGCGCCTCTTCGTCCTGCGACAGCTCGGCAAAGCGGGCGTTGATGGGGCCGAGCGTCTCGATCAGCAGCTCACCCAAAGCTGGCTTGAAGACGCCGAAGCCCTGTCCGCCGTGATCGGCGAGCACTTCGCCCACGCTCTTGCCGGATAATGCGCTGTAGATCGTCACGAGGTTGAGCGCTTCGGCCCGTCCTTCGAGACCCGCCTCTTCGCTCGGCAATGGTTCGGGATCGGTCTTGGCCTTCTTGATCTTGCGCATGATCGTGTCGGGATTGTCGGTCAGGCTGATGCGGCTCATCTCCGATGGGTCGGACTTGCTCATCTTCGCCGTGCCATCGCGCAGCGACATGATCCGCGCGGCGGCGGGCGGGATATACGGTTCGGGCAGGGTGAAGAGTGGCGCGTCTTCGCGACAGAAATCGTTGTTGAACTTCTGCGCGATATCGCGGGCAAGCTCGAGATGCTGCTTCTGATCCTCTCCGACCGGCACATGCGTCGCCTGATAGAGCAGCACGTCGGCGGCCTGCAGCACGGGATAGGTGAACAGCGCGACCGAGGCACCCTCGCGATTTTTGCCTGCCTTGTCCTTCCACTGCGTCATCCGGTTCAGCCAGCCCATCCGCGCCGTGCCGTTGAGCAGCCACTGCAACTCGGCATGGGCGGGAACCTGCGCCTGGTTGAACAGCACGGTCTTGGCGGGATCGACCCCGCAGGCGACCAGCGTAGCTACCATTTCGCGGGTCGCGGCGGTCAGATCGGCAGGCGAATGTGGCTGCGACAGGGCGTGCAGGTCGGCGAGGAAGATGAAGCAATCGCCGCCCGCCGCGTGCGCCTCGTCCTGCAACGCCACGTAATTGACGATTGCGCCGAGGTAATTGCCCAGATGCGGCTTGCCGGTGGGCTGGATGCCGGAAACGACGCGCATCGGAGTTGACGGTTCACTGCTCATTGAGGCGCTTTCTTCTTGGTCAGGGTGGCGATGCGCTGGCGGTCGATTGCGCCGGTGGCGAAGGCAATGCCGAAATAAACGAGCGCCGCAGCGGCGACCAGCGCTCCGACGGCGAGAAAGCCGATCAGGATGCCGGAGCCGAACCATCCCGCTAGCTCATCGCGCGCAAAATACAGCGCCCCGCCCATAGCGGCGGCGGCAAACACCTGCCGCCCGATGCGGGCCAGCAGCACGGCCGGAATGCGATAATGGCCGCGCATCGCCAACACCGTGAGCAGGAAGCCGACATTGATCCACGCCCCGATAACGCTCGCAAAGGCCACGCCGATCACGCCATACGGGTCGAGCAGCAGGATGCAGGCGGTGATGAACACACCGAGCGAGATGAAGGCGGCTATCACGGGCGTCTTCGTATCTGCGCGGGCGTAGAAATTCGGCACCAGCACCTTCACCAGCACGTAAGCGGGCAGGCCAAGCACCAGCGCTGCCAGCACCTCGCCCGTCGCCGCTGCATCGCCAGCACTGAATTCGCCGCCGCCGAAGATCACCGTGACGAACGGTGTCGCGCAGATCGCAAGCGCGACGGCGGCGGGGATGGTGAGCAGCATGGCAAGCTCGATCGCGTCGGACTGGATCCGATCCGCGCCTTCCTTGTTCTCAGATCCCACGAACTTTGACAGGGTCGGCAGGATCGCGGTCGATAGCGCAATACCGATGATGCCGAGCGGCAGCTGGTTCAGCCGGTCGGCGTAATTCATGTAGCTGACCGATCCATCCTGCAACTGGTTGAGGAAATAGAGCTGAACCAGCGTGTTGATCTGATACGCCCCGCCGCCGATCGCCGCGGGTAGCGCGATGATCGACAGGCGCTTTACCTCCGGCGTGATGCGCGGCCATGCGAGCCTGGGGCGGAACCCCTCGACCCGCACCCAGTAATACAGCCACGCAAGCTGCATCACCCCCGCGCCCATCACCGCCCAGGCAACGCCATAGGCAATCTGCGCGATGCTCGCGCCGCTAGTCTCGGCAAACCACTCGCCGGCCAGCAATGCGGCAATCAGAACGAGGTTGAGAATGATGGGAAAGCTTGCGCCGGGCGCAAACCGCGAAACCGAGTTCAACATCCCGGTAAACAGCGTCACCAGACTGACGAGCAGGATGTAGGGGAACATGATCCGCGCGAAATCGACCGCAAGCGGGTAGGTCTCCGGATCGACCGGCTTGTCGGCCAGCACCCAGATGACGGCGGGCATCGCCAGCTCGAACAGGGCCACCAGCGCAATCAGCACTGGCAGGAACACGCTCAGCACGTCGGCGCTGAAGCTTCGGGCATCTTCAAGCCCCTCTTGGTCGCTTTCAGCCCCGTGTAGACGCTTGGAAAACATCGGCACGAAAGCGGCCGAAAACGCACCTTCGGCGAACAGGCGGCGGAAGACATTGGGGATGATGAACGCCTGAAACCAGGCGTCCGTTACCGCATTTGCGCCGAGAACGCGGGAGAAAATCATCTCGCGCACCATGCCCGCCACGCGGCTGAGCATGGTCAGCGACCCGATGGTCCCGACATTTCGAAGCAGACTCATTATGCCGGTTCCCTACCCGCGCCGGGCAAGGACGCAATGCAGGTCAGGCGTTGCCCGACGGGGCCGGAGCGTCATCGCCCGCGCCCTCTTCCTGCTGGCGGCGGGCCTGCAACTGCTGGACGTAGAGGCCGTTGAAGTCGATCGGGTCGACCATCAGCGGCGGGAAACCGGCATCGCGCACCGCATCGGCGATCACGCGGCGGGCAAAGGGGAACAGGATACGCGGCGCTTCAGCATAAAGAAACGCATGCGCCTGCTCCTCGGGAATGTTGCGGATCCCGATCAGGCCGCAATAGGCGAGTTCGACGAGATAGGCCGTGCCCTTCTCAGCCGTCGCAGTGATGTTGATCTTGAGCACCACTTCGCTGACCTGTTCGCCCTTGGGCTCGGCCCCGATGTTAAACTGCACGTCAATCTTTGGTTGATCGGTCCACTGGAAGACTTCGGGCGCCTGCGGGTTCTCGACCGAGAGATCCTTGACATACTGCGTTATGATCCCGGCGGCGGGCTGATTATCCGCGCCGTTGGGCTGGTTGTCGAGATTGGTGAGCACGTCGCCTTCGTCGGCCATGATTGATCTTTCGTTGGTGTTCAGGGCAATTGCTGCCATCGCGAGCCGCAAATAGCGGCAATCAGATGTTTCGGCGGCGCGCCTAGCACCCGCGCCGCGTCGCTGCAACGCCCTGGCCGACCCCGCGCAAAGTCGAGCGATGGGCGGCTTGCCGTGGCTCGCAGCCATTTTGGCGCGCTGTTGGCGATTTGAAAACAATACCTATTTATGGTTCGGGAACGCATCCACCTTTCTCCGCTTACGTATCTGATATTGACTATGGAGATTGGCGCGCCGGATGTGTTAGAGCATACTTTCGCGCTGCGATCGAAAGGGTATCGGGTAATATTGTGATCTTAGAAATTGTCATCCTCGCCATGATCGCGGCTTTTCTCGGGCTTCGGCTGTACTCGGTGCTCGGTCGCCGGGCTGAACACGAAGAGGAATCGATCCCGCAGCGTTTCGACGCCGCCGACAATTCGCTTCCGCAGCCAAGCCAGACACAAGCATCCGCACCCGGCGCTCAGAACGCGCCGGTCCGCGCGGTCGAGCTCGAAGGGGTCATGCCCGCGGTCGAGCGCGGCATTCGCGACATCGCGCAGGCCGATCGCAATTTCGAGCTGTCGCAGTTCATGGAAGGCGCAAAGGGCGCTTACGAAATGGTGCTCGAGGCCTTCTGGCAGGGCGATCGCGAAACTCTGCGCGAACTTTGCGACGATGATGTTTACGAAGGCTTCGCGGCGGCGATCGACGCACGCAACGAAGCCGGGCATGTGCTCGACAACAAGCTGATCCGGATCGAAGAAACGCGCATTCACTCGGCCTCGCTCGATAAGCGCATGGCCCGCATTTCGGTGCTGTTCGTCGCCGATATCGCCGCCGTGACGCGCGATGCCGACGGCAATGTCGTGGCCGGTTCGCTCGACGATGCGATCGAAAGCCGCGACGTGTGGACTTTTGCCCGCAATGTTGCTGCGCGTGATCCGAACTGGGTGCTCGACGAAACCGACGAGGGTTGATCCCCTCGCCCGGCGGGGCGATACTTTCGCTCTGAATACACGGGAGCTGACCATGCGCATTCTCCCGGCAGCAGCGCTTCTATTTCTGCTGGTCGGTTGTGGGCGCGTCGTTCCTGACACCGCACCGCCCCCCGCGCCCGCCATCACGAGCGCCGTGCTGGCTGGGGTGGCGAGCGGGCCAGCCGCCGCCACGCTGGATTTATCCGCCGACAATGCGGAGCGGGCGCTTGCCAGCTTTATCGGATCCTGTCCGCAATTGCTCACCCGCGAAGATGCGAGCGGGCTAACCCGCCAGTCCGACTGGCAGCAGCCGTGCGAGGTCGCGGCCCGGTGGCCATCCGCCAGCGCGCGATCGTTTTTTGATTCGTATTTCGAACCGGTTCGTGTCGGAGAGGGCAGCGCCTTTGCGACCGGCTATTTCGAACCCGAGATTGCCGGTTCGCGCACGCGCCGTCCGGGCTACGATGCGCCGCTTTACGCTATGCCGCCAGACCTCGAACGTGCGTGGCCCGCTGACATACCGCTAGCAGAGCCCACCGGACGTCCGCCGCTTGGCCGGTACGACGAAAGCGGCGACTTCGTGCTCTATTACGAGCGCGCCGAGATCGAGGACGGCGCGCTCAAGGGCCGCGCGCCGGTGATCGCCTGGGCCGCCGACCCAGTTGAGCTGTTCTTCCTGCAGATTCAGGGCTCTGGCCGTCTGCTTACCCCGGAAGGCGAAGTGATCCGCATCGGCTATGCCGGGCAGAACGGGCGCGGCTACACCGGGATTGGCGGGATCATGCGCGAGCGCGGTTTGCTTGGCGATGGGCCGGGCCAGTATGACGCATCGATGCAGGGGATTATGGCCTATATTCGAGAAAATCCGGCAGAAGGGCGGGAATTGATGCGCCTAAACAAGAGCTGGGTGTTCTTTCGGGAGCTGACTGGCGATGGGCCACTCGGTGCGCTTGGCGTGCCGGTACGCCCCGAAACCTCGGTTGCCGCCGACCCTGCCTTTGTGCCGCTTGGCGCGCCGGTCTGGCTCGATCTCGACCGTGACGAGGCGGACGGGCTGTGGATTGCGCAGGACACCGGCGGCGCGATCAAGGGCGCGAACCGGTTCGACACATTCTGGGGCGCGGGCGAGGATGCGCGCGCGATCGCCGGCGGCATGAGCGCGCGGGGACAGGCGCTGGTGCTGTTGCCTCGCGGGGCGCTGGATCGGCTGGAGGCCGACCGGTGACAGCGCCGCGCGGCCTGAGCGACGAAGAGCAGGCCGCATGGGCGCGGCTGGCGCAAAGCGTGACGCCGCTGGTTGGGCGGAAGGCCCCCCCCCGGACCGGTGAGGGGGACCATGCGAAGCATGGTGGAGGGGCGCCCGCGGAAATGCGCAAACCGCCGAAGGCCTTGCCGATCCGCAATTCCCCTCCGACCGCCGCTTTGCGGCGCCCACCTCCCCGGATCGGGGAGGATCGAACCGGCCTTGATTCGCACTGGAATCGCAAATTGAAAGCCGGGCAGATTGCGCCTGACTACACGCTCGACCTGCACGGTCACACCCTTGATGGAGCTTATGATCGCTTGATGGGAGGGCTGGATCAGGCGCGCAGCATGGGCGCTCGGCTGGTGTTGGTGGTTGCGGGGCGCGAGCGACCTGTCGATCCTGCCGACCGGGCGACGCGGCGCGGGGCGATCCGTGCCAAGCTGCTCGACTGGCTCGCCGCGAGCCGCCACGGCGATGCCATCGCCGCCGTGCGCCGCGCCCATATTCGCCACGGCGGCGACGGCGCACTGTATCTGGTGCTCAAGCGCTCGCGCTGACGATCCGCCGCTCACGAGAACAGCCACACATTCATTACCCGGCCCGGGATTGCGAAGCTGAAGATCCCCGGGATCATCAGCGCGCCGAGATAGAGGCTTAGAATCTCCTTCTTGTGCCCCTTCATGTCGCCGCGACGGGCGGTGGCGACCAGCTTGTACGATGCCCAGAAGGTCATCGGAATAAACAGATGGATGAAGCTGAAACTTCCGCCCGACTTGATGAAGATCGCCGCACTCGCTGTTACCAGCATCAGCGCAACCCAGACCTTGCCGAGCATCTTGTGCCCCCGCGTCCCCTTCGGCGCGAGCAGCAGGAAGCCGCCCAGCGGGACGGCGGGAAGGACGGTGGCGACATGGATGATGATCGCCAGACGGTGCGCTTCGGGGTGGGATGGAGCGAAGCCCGAGAGGCCGCGAAACACGGCGTAGAAAGCGGCCAGCGTCATCGTCATTGCGCTGAACAAGACAAGCGCACGTGGTCGAGGGCCGATGTCGAAGCCGGGCTTCGCCGGTCCTTTTAACAGTCGCACAATCGGGGTGAGGAAACCGGCAAATGGGCGGTCGGCTGTAAGGCTGGTCATCGGGCTAATCCTTTATCGGAAGGGTGCGGTTGGCGTCTGATGAAGCCAGAATGCCGCACGCCCATTCGCCCGCAATCGCGCCTGCGTCGATCGGACCGATCTTTCGCGGAATGTCCCTTGAGCCCCGAGAAATCTGCGACTTTGCCACTTTACGAAGCGCGAATGGGCAGGCATTCGCAGCGCATGGCGAACGGGACGGGGAATACGGATAAGCGCGAGAGTGCGCAGGGCGATCGTGCGATAAGTCGCCGGGCAGCTTTCTGGCGCAAGACGCTGACCGACCTTGCGATCATGACGGTGATCGGCGTGGTGCTCGCGATCATCGGACCGTTCGGATCGATCGTGCAACCGCTGCCTGTCCGGCTGATAAGCTGGCTCGCCTTCGCGTATCTTGGCTACATGATCTATTCGCCAATGGGGTATTTCGTCGAACGCGCGCACACCTCGCTCGATCTGCCGCGCGGACCGCTCTGGCTGGCGGCGGCGCTGGTCGCCACGGTGCCAATGGCCGCACTGGTCTATGTCATCCGCTTCATGCCCGACTGGCCCCCGCTGCCGAGCCTCGAAACTGCGCTCACCACCTATTTCTATGTCTTCGTGATTGGCGGTTCGGTGACGCTGCTGTTCAACACACTGGCAGTTCGCCAGGCACCGCAGCGGCCTCCACCGCCTGAGGATCGGATCAAGGCGGCGGTGGTGGAGCAGAGCCCGCCTGAAAGTCCTGCCCCGTCGCCCACCCATGCCAATCCGCTGCTCGATCAGCTTCCCGCAGAGCTTGGCAGCGAGGTGATCGCGCTGGAGATGGAGGACCATTATGTCCGCGTGCACACGGCGCTTGGGTCCGCGCTGGTTCTGATGCGCCTGCGCGATGCGATGGCCCACGTCTCGGACGTCGAGGGGCGGCAGGTCCATCGCAGCTGGTGGGTCGCGCGCGGCGCGGTCGAGCATGTCGAGCGCGAGGGACGCAGTGTGCGGCTGGTGCTCGGTGAAGATCTGGTCGCTCCGGTCAGTCGCGCCGAGGTCAGCGAGTTGAAAGCCGCGGGCTGGATCTGACAGGCACGAAAAAGCCCCCGACGTTTCCGCCGGAGGCCTTTTTACACGACCCGAGCGAGCTCTACGCCGCCTTGTGGTATTTTGCGTAGGTGAGGTCGAAACGGTCGGCATCCATCACCTTCGTCCAGGCGGCGATGAAGTCGGTCACGAACTTCTCCTCACTCCCCGCCTCGGCATAGACCTCCGCCTGCGCGCGCAGCAGCGAGTTCGAGCCGAAGATCAGGTCGGTGCGGGTGGCGCGCCATTTCTCTTCGCCCGAAGCGCGGTCGCTGCCGACATACTCCTCATCGCCCGATCCATCGACCGTTTTCCACCTGGTGCCCATGTCGAGCAGGTTGGTGAAGAAATCGGGCGTCAACTGACCGGGACGATCCGTCAAAACGCCGATATTGGATCCGTGCTTGGCATGCTCGCTGACCGCGCCCAGCGCCCGCATCCCGCCGACCAGAACGGTCATTTCCGGGATCGACAGGCCGAGCAGGTGCGCGCGGTCGATCAGCATGTCCTCGGTCTTCACGTTCGCCTTGGTCTTGAGATAGTTGCGGAAACCGTCGGCAAATGGTTCCAGCGGCTCCCAGCTTTCGGCATCGAACTGGTCTTCGCGCGCATCCCCGCGTCCGGTGGTGACCGGCACGGTAATGTCGAAGCCCGCATCTTTCGCCGCTTTCTCGACCGCCGCGGAGCCTGCGATCACGATCATGTCGGCCATCGAGGCGTCGCCCCGGATCGAGTCGAGCTTATCGAGCACGCATCCCAGTTCGTCCGGATCGTTGACCGCCCAGTTGCGGATTGCATCGAAGCGGATGTGTGCGCCGTTCGCCCCGCCGCGATGATCGGACCGGCGATAGGTCGATGCCGAAGCCCAGGCCGCCTTCACTAGCTCGCGCACCGACAACCCGCTCTCCAGCGCAGCCTGTTTGAGCTTCGCGACGTCGCTATCGGACAGCGTTGAACCGGCGGGCACCGGATCCTGCCAGATCAGCTCCTCCTGCGGCACTTCCGGGCCGAGATAGCGGATTTTCGAACCCATATCGCGGTGGCACAGCTTGAACCAGGCGCGCGCGAAGGCATCGTCGAGCTGCTCGGGGTTCTCGTGGAAACGCTCCGATATCTTGCGATAGTCCGGGTCCATCTTCATCGCCATGTCGGCGGTCGTCATCATGGTCGGCACCTTTTGCGACGGGTCGCGCGCATCGGGTGCCATGTCCTCTTCCGCCTGATTGATCGGCCGCCACTGGTTCGCACCTGCGGGCGATTTCACCAGCTCGTATTCGTATTTGAACAACAGCCGAAAATAGTCGTGGCTCCACGATGTGGGCGTATTGGTCCAGGCCCCTTCGATCCCGGAGGTCGTGATGTGGCCCTTCTCGATCTCGCGCTCATCGTTGAGCCAGCCAAAGCCCATCAGCTCCAGCGCTTCGCTCTCGGGCGCCTCGCCGAATGTGTCGGAGGGCTGCGCGCCATGTGCCTTGCCGAAGGCGTGGCCGCCTGCGGTGAGCGCGACGGTTTCCTCGTCGTTCATCGCCATGCGCGCGAAGGTTTCGCGAATGTCGCGTGCCGATTGCAGCGGGTCGGGATTGCCGCCCGGCCCTTCCGGATTGACGTAGATCAGACCCATCTGGATCGCTGCGAGTGGGTTTTCGAGCGCGCGGCCCTCATCAGGATCGATGCGGGTTTCGACGCCTTCGTCGACCCACTTTTCCTCCGTACCCCAATAGACCATTTCCGGCTCGAACACGTCCGCGCGCCCGCCGCCGAAGCCGAAGACGGGGCCGCCCATGCTTTCGATCGCGACGTTACCGGTGAGGATGAACAGGTCAGCCCAGCTGATGTTCTTCCCGTATTTCTGCTTGATCGGCCACAACAGGCGGCGTGCCTTGTCGAGATTGCCGTTGTCGGGCCAGGAATTGAGCGGGGCGAAGCGCTGCTGCCCACTGCCCGCACCGCCGCGTCCGTCACCGGTGCGATAGGTGCCCGCCGCGTGCCACGCCATGCGGATGAAGAACGGGCCGTAATGCCCGTAATCGGCTGGCCACCAATCCTGGCTGTCGGTCATCAGCGCGGTCAGATCGTCTTTCAGCGCCTTGTAATCGATCGCGTTGAACGCCTCGGCGTAATCGAAATCCTCGCCATAGGGGTTTGGGCTGCGACCTTCTTCGGTCAGGATGTCGAGCTGCGTGGTTTCAGGCCACCAGTCGCGGTTCGTTCGCCCGAACAGCGCGCGCGTTGCTCCGTCACCGTGGAATGGGCAGCCACTCATTTCACCTGTCTTCGCGTCCATTGTTCTCTCCTCTCCCTTGGGACTCGGGGTAAGTCCCTGATTGATGGAGACAGAATGACGCGAGTCGACTAATCAGTCCAATCGATTGATATGACGATATTGATTGAGAGAGGCGATTGAGCCTCCAGCGTCATTGCTTCGCTTTGCTCGCAATGACGGGCGGAGATGCGGTGACCGAGGCCTCACGCCGCCTTGGCGATTTCCTCGACCGGCTCGTTGCGGATGAGGTAGTCGAACGCGCCCAGGCCGGCCGTCGCGCCGTCGCCCATTGCGACGACGATCTGCTTGTGCGGCACGGTGGTCGCATCGCCCGCGGCATAGATGCCGGGCAGGTTCGTCGCACCATGATCGTCGATCACGATCTCGCCGTACTTCGACAGTTCAAGGCCGCTTTCGGCAAGCCATTCGGTGTTGGGTACGAGGCCGATCTGGATGAACACGCCTTCGAGTTCAATGGTCCGTTCCTCGCCGCTTTCGCGATCCTTCAGCTTGAGACCGTCGACCTTCTTGCCCTCGCCGGTGATCGCGGTGGTCTGGCCGTTCACGATGATCTCGACATTGTCGAGACTGCGCAGCTTGCGTTGCAGCACCTCATCCGCCCGCAATTGGCTGTCGAATTCGATCAGCGTCACATGACCCACGATCTTGGCGAGGTCGATTGCCGCTTCGACACCGGAATTGCCGCCGCCGATCACTGCAATGCGCTTGCCCTTGAACAGCGGGCCGTCGCAGTGCGGGCAATAGGCTACGCCGGCATTGCGATATTCCGCCTCACCTGGAACGCCCAGGCTCTTCCAGCGAGCGCCGGTTGAAAGGATTACCGAGCGCGCCTTAAGCACCGCGCCGTTCTCGAAGGCGATCTCATGCATCCCGCCAGCCTCGCGCGCTGCGCGCAATTTACTTGCCGTGGCAAGATCCATAAGCTCGATTTCGTTTTCCCGCGTCTGCTTCTTGAGCTCATCCGAAAGCTTCGGACCTTCGGTGTAGGCGGTGCCGGGCAGGTTCTCGATGCCGAGCGTGTCCTGCAATTGCCCGCCGAAGCGCTCCGCCGCGATGCCGGTGCGAAAGCCCTTGCGCGCGGTGTAGACGCCCGATGCGACCCCGGCGGGGCCACCACCGATAATCAGCACTTCAAAAGGTTCTTTCGCGTTCAACTTTTCCGCAGCCTTTGCGTCGGCGCCGCTGTCAAGCTTGGACAGCAACTCGGCCAGTTCCATCTTGCCATTGTAGAAGCTCTCGCCATTCAGGAAGGTCGCCGGAACCGCCAGCACGCCGCGCTCTTCGACCTCATCCTGAAACGTGCCGCCCTCGATCAGGGTCGCGGTGACTTTGGGGTTTTCGAGCGCCAGCAGAGTCAGCGCCTGCACCACGTCGGGACAATTGTGGCAGGTGAGCGAGAAGAACATCTCAAAATCGTGTTCGCCTTCAAGCTCCCGCGCCTGCTCCAGCAGATCGGCATCGACCTTGGGTGGATGTCCGCCGGTCCACAACAGCGCCAGCACCAGCGAGGTGAATTCGTGCCCCATCGGCAGACCGGCAAAGCGCACCCACTTCGCCGGATCGCTGGCGCGGCGAATGACGAAGCTCGGCGTGCGCTCGTGATCTCCGTCAAATGACGCGCTGACATCGCCGTGCAATGCCGCAATCTCGGTCAGCAATTCGCGCGTCTGGGCGCTCTTTTCGCCATCATCAAGCGAGGCGATCAGTTCGATCGGCTCGCGCAGATTGGCGAGATATTGCTTGAGTTGGGTCTGCATGGCGTCGTCGAGCATGGATCTCTCCGCGAAACTTGAGTGAAAAGCATTGGGGACCGGAAGCGGTGCCGGAGGGTGGGGTGGCGCGCTTCCGGTCCCTCTTGCGACCCGGGTGGTATGCCCGGGACTATCGGCGGCGAAGGGGGAGGGGGGAGGGTCCTTCGCCGCCGGGAACGGAATGTTGGCAGGCGTCAGATCTTGCCGACGAGGTCGAGCGAGGGTGCCAGTGTGTCGCTGCCTTCTTCCCATGCTGCCGGGCAGACCTGACCGGGATTGTTGCGGACATACTGCGCCGCCTTGATCTTGCGGGTCAGCTCGTTGGCGTTGCGGCCCACACCTTCGCAGGTGATTTCCATGATCTGAATGACGCCATCGGGATCGACCACGAAGGTCGCGCGGTCGGCCAGACCCATTTCCTCGCGCAGCACACCGAAATTGTTGCTCAGCGTGTGGAGCTGGTCGCCCAGGAACGGGAACTTGAGCTTGCCGATCTTCTCGCTGGTGTCGTGCCAGGCCTTGTGACTGAAATGGGTGTCGGTCGACACGGCAAATACTTCGACGCCCATATCTTGCAGCATTGAATACTTTTCGCCCAGATCTTCAAGCTCGGTCGGGCAAACGAAGGTCCAGTCGGCCGGGTAGAAGAAGAACACCGCCCACTTGCCCGCGATATCATCCTGCGTGACGTCGTAGAAATCCTCGCCCGCCTTGAATGCGGTCGCCTTGAACGGTTTGATCGTCGATCCGATAATGCCCATGTCTGATATAATCCTCTTGGTTGACGTGAAGTGTTGTTCGATCGCGGAAGGCAGCGTCGCCATGCTGCATCTGCGAAGGCTGTTGACGTGTAGATAGGTGCGCCTGCGTTTCGGCAAAGGTGTAAAGTGCGATCAGGATGATCGGTTCTATCGATGAAGAACCCGCGGCTGGGGTCGCGGTTCCGGTTCGATCCTAAGGGCTTGAACTTTCCGGTCGTTTCAATATTTTGCGAATGGCGGGAGAGGGACGCGTGATTTCTTTTCCGCTTTGGAATTCTGTCACGCGACGGGATAGCGTTCGAACGCCAAGCTACCTTTGCAGACGGGCGATCTGTGCCGTGCAGGGGCACCGCGTGCCGTAGCGCAGCAAATTCCGGCTAGCCTTGACGGAACTACATATGGTTGCTTCAAACGACTCGGGCCTTTCGCAGGAAAACAAGGACGCGTGGGAGCGACTCCCCTTCTCGCTTTCGATCGCTGACCTCGAACAGAAAGATGAGCCGCTGGTCTATGTGAACCGCGCGTTTGAGAAGATGACCGGCTATAGCAGCTCGGCCATTCTCGGGCGCAATTGCCGGTTCCTGCAGGGCGAGAAGACATCGAGCGAGGAGGTCGAGAAACTCTCGAAAGCCATCAGGGAGCGTACCGACGTCGAAACGACGATCTACAATTACCGCGCCGATGGCGAGGGGTTCTGGAACCGGCTCGTCATGGGGCCGCTCGAAGATGAAGAGGGGTCCACGCGTTACTTCGTCGGGATCCAGTATGACCTGAGTGAGGAGCACCGCGACGAGCAGCGCAAGGAGCTGGATCGGCAGCTCAGCGAAGTGCAGCACCGGGTGAAGAACCACCTGTCGATGGTTGTCGGACTGATCCGCCTGCAAGCCGGTCAGGCGGACGGAAAGCGCGAGGTGTTCGATACGCTCTCTCGCCGGGTCGAGGCACTGCAGCTTCTTTATCAGGAGATGAACGAGGCAGGCAGTGCGCGCGCGACCGACAAGACCATTCCCTTGGGCGCGTATCTCAGCCGGATAACGTCTGCGCTCAACCACATTGACGGGCGGCAGGGCATCAAGGTCAATTTCACTTCCGACACGCTCTATGTGGAGACCGAAACGGCCGCCCGCATCGGCCTGATCGTGTCCGAAGTGCTGACCAACTCATTGCAGCACGCATTCAAGGGGCGTTCCAGCGGAACGGTCGAAGTGCAGGTCCGTCTGCTCACGCATGATGTGCTGCGGATTTCCCTGGAAGATGATGGGCTCGGCATGCCTGAAGACTGCGAGTGGCCCGAGGAGGGCAATCTCGGCGCGAAGATCACGCGGATGCTGGTCAAGGGGCTCGATGGCACGCTGAATGTCAGTCGCGGCGAAGCGGGAACGGTCATCAGCCTTGATATCCCGCTCGACCGTCAGGCTGCGCAGATCAAATCCGAACGACAGGTTCAGGCGGCTGAGTGAGCCGCATTTCCGCAGCGCTCAGCTTTGCGTCAACGCGCTCACGACTTTGCGCGTCGCCGCCTCGTTCCATACGAGCGAATAGATCGCATCGGACAGGGTGTCCCTGTTAGCGAAGGCGACCTGCGGATCTTCGAGCGAGCGCCGCAAGAGGTCGGACGTTTCCTCGATCGGTCCTTCGGGGTTGGCGATGTCAGCCCGCTGCGCCACCCGCCGCGCCGTGTCGCGGTCATCGGCGGCGAGCAGCCCTACCATCAGGTAAAGGTGCAGTAGCGGGTCCGGATTGGGATTGAAGCGCGCCAGCGAACGAATGCGCATGGCGACGACCGCATCTTCCTCGGGTGTGCCGGGACATGCTGCCGCATTCGCTTCGACCGCAGCAACCAGCGCGGGGTAGGATCCCCCGCGCTCAAGCGCTTGATTGACGTAAACGCGGGCCGCGCGGCACCGCCCCTTGGCAAGCTCTACCTTGGCGGCGGTGAAATTGGCAAAGGCGTTGTAGGGATCCGCTTCCAGCGCGGCCTGCAGATCGGCCCACCCCGGACCCGATTTGCCGACCATCCGGCCTTCCGAAATATCATTCTGGTACCGCGTGAACGCGCGACGTGCGTACCAGTACGAGCGATAATCGCTTTGCGGAAACCGGGCGATGCAATCATCCACCAGTTGCGCGGTCTTGCTGCCGTTTGACCGGCGATTCTCGATCGCAATGAAACAGGCGTAATCGGACGAAGCGGCGTTCTTGCGCCTGGGTAACTCGGCCTGCGCTATAAGGCCGGTCGGTGAGGTAATGTAGACCAGCGAGGCTTCGAGCTCGCTCGAAAAGTCGCCCGGCTGCTCGGGGTCGGCAAGAATTTCGTTCGAATAGAGGATGTCGCCATCCTTGTCGGCGAGCGCGAGATAAAGCGAGCCGGCCTTGTCCTCACCAGGTCCGAAATTGAGGGACAGCGAATAGTCCGCATCGCGCGGTTTCTGACCCAGCGCAATCGGCTTCGACACGAATGAATTGGTGAGCTGAATGTCGGCGGCGCGCTGCGCGGAGGCGAAGGCCACGCCGCCTGCACTCTCACCCGGCAACCTAGATGCGCCTTCGACAATCAATGCGGTGGATGGCTTGCTCGGTGCAGCATCGCTTATGCTGCCGTTCACTGGAGAGACGCCCATGATCAGCAGCGGAGAGGAGGCGAGGGCGACTGCTCCAAGCATTGTCAGGGCAGTTGCCCTGGACGGAAACGTGCGCCATGGCAGTCCCTGCGGCTTGGTCGGCCGAAAACGGCGCGCAAGGCCCCCGGGCGCCTTCGCCGGGGCGAGCGTCAGGCGATACGATCCCGCCTCCACCTCGAGCCGCAGGCCTTCACCGGGAAGATTGCGGGCATAATAGTTTTCAAGGCTTCGGCGCAGGCGTGAAACCTGGACGCGCGGATAGCTGTCGCCTTCGAGGTCATAGTCCTCGTCCTTCCCCAGCCCGTCGACCGCGATTTCGTACTGTGTGGGAGGTGCCGGGTCCGACAGTGTCCGCTGGACCAGGTATTCGAGCAGGCGCGTCTGGATCGGTGCACGCTGGAAGATCGCGTCGTCGAGCACGCGCTGCGCTTCCAGCTTCAGTTGATGCTCGAAATTCAGTAGGGGGCTCGGGTCATCCGACACCGTGATATCCTTAATGCGACCTTCAGGACTTTTGTCCTCTGTTAACAACTGTTTGCGCTTCAAGTATGAAGAGTTCCCTAATGCTCGCAGATAAATGACGGAATAATGCGGTTGTTACAGCGTTACAGGTCGGGGCGTAACGTATGTTTGCTTCATGTTGCGCCTGTCACGAGGTAACAATCACGGTGCAAAACTGATGTGATGCATGCCGCGTGGGTAAGATGCACGCCATGTCGAGCAAATCACTTCCCGTTTTCGCCGCAATGGCCGTCGCAGGGCTGGCAAGCCCGTTGGCGGCTGAAAAGGTGGCAGGGCGCAGCGCATCCGACGCGCCGCGCCCCGCCTCTGTTGCGTCGATGGTTCGCTCGACCGCGACGGTCCTTCCGGGAGTACGGCTCAACTGGTCCGAGCCTGCTGCCGGAAGGGTCGTCTCCAATAAGAAAGAGCGGCGCGGCGATGTTTCTCGCAGCGTGGTCCGGTCGCAAACATCCACGAAGGTAATTCATTATGTCGACTTTAGTTGAAGCGCTCGAGCAGCGCGCCGCGGCAGACAAAACCGAAACCACCGATCGTCGCCGCGACGATCGTCACAAGGCTACTTACCGGCCATGTTGCGTAATCTCGTCAGATAAGGTGACGATGGGCCTGATCCGAAACTTCTCGATCGGCGGCGCAAGCATCGAAGTCGATGCCGATCTCCGGATTGGCGATACAGTCAGCTATTTCTGGGAAGCCAATTCGTGCATTTCCGCCAAGGTCGTGTGGCGCGATGGCAAGGCATGCGGTCTCGAGCACACCGACGAAGTGCGCAAGGCGAGCAAGGCATTTCCTTCCCGCTCGGTGCGCGTGCCGTGCAAGGCCGAGGCCGATTGCTGGATCGGCGGGCAGCGCAACACCGCTCTGGTCGAGAACATCTCGCTTGGCGGGATGCGCGTCGGCGGTCTTCCGCAGCTGGAAGCGGGAGCGCTTGTGACGATCGAATTCTGCGGTCTTGAATTCCACTCGGTGCAGGTGCGCTGGTTCAAGGATGGCCGCGCAGGCCTGCGTTTTGCCAACCGCATGACGCGCGAGATTCTGGCGCAGCTTCTGCTCGACGAGCGGTTTGCACTCAGCAACATCGATTTCTCGGTCGAGACCGACGCCGACGACTAGAACCGCCCGCGATAACCGTTCAGTTGTTCGCCGCGACCGGCGAACCCGAGGCCCCCGACGATCAACGGGGGCCTTGTGCGTTTCTGGTCCTCGCCGCAGCTTCGCTGCTTGAGCGCGTTCTTGTCGCGCTATCGCTTCGCTACTTGAGCGCGGTGCAGCAGTTTGTGATCCGCCAACACCAGCGCCATCATCGCCTCGACCACCGGCGTCCCGCGAATGCCGACGCACGGATCGTGGCGCCCCTTGGTCGATACCTCGGTGGCCTTGCCGTCAGCCGTGATCGAGGCGACGGGTTTGAGGATCGAGGATGTCGGCTTGAACGCCACCCGGCACACGACCGGCTGCCCGGTGGAGATACCACCCGCCGTGCCGCCCGCATGGTTGCTCTCGAACACCGGCGGATCCCCCTCCTTCTCGCCCGGACGCATGGGATCGGCGTTCTGCTCGCCGGTCAGCCGCGCGGCCTCGAAACCATCGCCGATCTCGACCCCCTTGGTCGCATTGATGCTCATCATAGCGCTAGCGAGATCGGCATCGAGCTTGCCATAGACCGGCGCGCCCCAGCCCGCTGGAACGCCTTCGGCCACGCATTCGACTACAGCACCCAGGGACGAACCATCCTTGCGCACCGCTTCGACCTTTTCCGCCCAGCGGGTCGCAGCCCAGCTGTCCGGGCAGAAAAAGGGGTTCTGTCGAATGGTGTCGTAATCGATCACATCGCGGTCGATCGCATCGCCGCCAAGCTCGCAGACATAGGCTGTCAGCTTTACCTCCGGGATGATCGCCCGCGCCACCGCGCCCGCCGCCACCCGCGCCGCCGTCTCGCGCGCCGATGACCGCCCGCCGCCGCGATAATCGCGCACGCCGTACTTCGCATCATAGGCATAGTCGGCATGGCCGGGGCGATAGGAGCGCGCGATTTGCGAATAATCCTTTGAACGCTGATCGGTGTTCGCGATCATCAAATGGATCGGCGTCCCGGTGGTCACCTGCCCTTCGCCCGCATCGAACACGCCGGACATGATCTGCACCCGATCGGCCTCGCGCCGCTGTGTTGTGTACCTGTTCTGACCCGGCTTGCGCGCATCGAGGAAGGGCTGGATGTCCTCTTCGCGCAAACGCAGGCCGGGCGGGCACCCGTCGATCACCACGCCAAGGCCGGGGCCGTGGCTCTCCCCCCAGGTCGTAAAGCGCAGCGCGCGGCCGAACGTGTTGAAGCTCATGGATGCTGCAATAGCGAAAAGGTCGATCCTGTCGAGCGGGAGAAGGGTTCACGCGTTTTTCCTACTCTGGCCGCGTCCGGCAGGGTTACGGCAATGGCTGCGCTCGATTCTGCTTGCCTAAGTGTCACGCAAGGCACGATTTTTCCGTGTCTCCGCATCGGTGCGGTTTTTCGCTTAAGGACAGTGTGTCAGGTGTGTCAGGCGTTCTGCGGCTGCGGTGAACCGAGCGCGAGACCGGGTGATGATAACCGCCCCCTCGTCACTGGCGTTTGCCCGCGCGATAGGCGACAAGCGGGCATGATCGCGAAACTAGCAGGCAGGCTCGATGATACCGGCGAGGACTGGGCGATCGTCGACGTCGGTGGGGTAGGCTATCTCGTCCACTGCTCAGCCCGAACGCTAAGCGCGCTGGGCGAGGTCGGGGAGGGCTGCACGGTCCACACCGACCTGCAGGTGAGCGAGAACGACATGCGCCTGCTGGGCTTCGCCGAAGCCGGCGAACGCGACTGGTTCCGCCTGCTGACCGGCGTGCAGGGCGTGGGAAGCAAGGTGGCGCTGGCGATCCTGTCCGCGCTCTCGACCGGCGAACTGCGCGATGCCTGCGCCGGAGGCGACGCGGCGCAGGTGGCGCGGGCGAACGGGGTGGGGCCGAAGCTGGCCGGACGGATCGTCAACGAGCTGAAGGACCAAGCGGGCGCTTTGCCCGGAGGCGGTGCCGCGGGTGCGGCAGGCATTGCGGGCGCCACCCCGCGCCTTGGCCTCGCCAGCGCAGACGCGGTGAGCGCTTTGGAAAACCTCGGCTTCAAGCCTGCCGTAGCCGCCCAAGCCGTGGCGCGCGCGCAGACGGAGCTGGGAGAGGACGCGGGTGAGGGAGAGCTGATCCGCGTGGCATTGAAGAAGGCGGCGGGGTGATGGAGCAACCGTCAGACGAATTAAAAGCGCTAATCGAAGACGCGCAGAGGCTGAGAGGATGGATTTCGAATGGTTATTCGCAGGTTGAGTATTTATTCGGAGATATGCTTATTCGAGCTTATGAACTTCAAGAATATCAAAGCATCAAGGCGCGGCTCCCTCACCGACCGGAAAAAAGAGTTCAAAAACTTCGCGAGCTTTTGCAAATTGACGGATTTTTCTCCGCATATCGGCAAGAAGTAGAATGGTTAATCGAGGCTTTTGAACATCACCAACAGATACGCCATCTCTTGGCGCATGGCTTTTGCACTGCATACCATACATCTTCGGGAGATTTTGGGTTAGAGTTTAGGAAATGGCATCGTGATGGCGATGAAGATACCGAATTTCGGAAGGTCTTTCGCCTCACCGATCTTGAATATGAAAAAGAGCAGCTGACGCATATGGCAAGTCGTGGCCTTGCTTTGTCGAGGACCATTCATGATGCTTTGGGTCTTATCGACTAATGACCGACCCCGTCCCTCTCCACACCCCCGACCGCCAGTCCGACGACCCGGACGCCGCATTGCGCCCGCGCAAGCTCGCCGACTTCATCGGGCAGGAAGCGGCGCGGGACAATTTGCGGGTGTTCATCGAAAGCGCCAAGAGCCGCGGGGAGGCGATGGATCATACGCTGTTCTTCGGGCCGCCGGGGCTGGGCAAGACGACGCTTGCGCAAATCGTGGCGAATGAGCTGGGCGTCGGCTTTCGCGCCACTTCCGGCCCGGTGATCGCCAAAGCGGGCGACCTCGCCGCGCTGCTCACCAATCTCGAACCGCACGACGTGCTGTTCATCGACGAGATCCATCGCCTCAACCCGGTGGTCGAGGAAGTGCTCTACCCGGCAATGGAGGACCGCGCGCTGGACATCATGATCGGGGAGGGGCCCTCGGCGCGCAGTGTGCGGATTGACCTGCCGCCCTTCACGCTGGTCGGCGCGACGACGCGGCAGGGACTGCTGACGACGCCTTTGCGCGACCGCTTCGGCATTCCGGTGCGGCTGCAATTCTACAGCGAGGAGGAACTTGACCGGGTGGTGACCCGCGCCGCGCGGCTGTTGGAGCTCGATATCGACGCAGGGGGTGCGCGCGAGATCGCACGGCGCTCCCGCGGAACGCCGCGCGTCGCGGGCAGGCTGTTGCGCCGGGTGCGCGACTTCGCGCACGTTGCAGGGGGTGCCAAGGTGACGCAGAAGGTGGCCGACAATGCGCTGACGAGGCTCGAGATCGATCGGCTGGGGCTCGACGCGATGGATCGCCGCTACCTCACGATGATCGCGACTACCTACAAGGGCGGACCGGTCGGCGTCGCGGCGCTCGCGGCGGGTCTGGCCGAGCCGCGCGATACGGTGGAGGACGTGGTTGAGCCGTATCTCATCCAGCTAGGCCTCCTGGCACGCACCGAACGTGGGCGGATGTTGAACGATGCCGGGTGGGAGCACCTTGATCTCGACCGCCCGGTCCCGCGTGGTGGATCGCAGTCCGGGCTGTTCGATCCATCAGACGGCGAGTGAGACGGATTAGGAGCCTAGGCTCACAACCGGTCCGCCTGCCGCTTCCCAAGCCGTGATGCCGCCTGCGAGATGCCGCGCGGGGTGCCCAGTGTGATCGGCCAGCCTCTTGCCCGCGATGCGTGATCGGCGACCGGAGCGGCAGTAGAGAACCACGGCGCTTGCGTCGTCGAGATTCAGACGCGCCGGATTGAAATCGTCGAGCGCAATATGCTTTGCACCAGGAATGACCCCTTCGGCCACTTCGCCATCCGTCCGCACATCGATCAAGCGCACGTCGCCCGCCGCCATGCGATTGCGCAAATCCTCTGCGGAAAGTTCAATCACGGCGCCTGCTTCGAACTCACCTGCCTCGGCTGAAGCCAGCTCGAAGCCCCATCCCGGGTTGCTCGATCGTTCGCCATCATCCTTCTCGCCCGGCGCGCAGGCTGCGAGCGAAAGGAGGACGGTGAATGCGAGGCTCGGGCGCGGGTCGATCACAGATGCTCTCCGGTCACGCCGCCAGTTTGCGCAGCACGTAGTGGAGGATGCCGCCATTGCGATAATACTCCATCTCGTTCGCAGTATCGATGCGGCAAAGCGCGGTGAAGGTATCGGTCGACCCGTCAGGACGCGTCACCTGGACTTCAACTTCCTGCGCGGGCGACAGATCGTCCAGTCCCAGGATCGTAAACGTGTCGTCCGGGCCGAGGTTCAGCGTCTCGCGGCTTTCGCCTTCCTTGAACTGCAGCGGCAGCACGCCCATCCCGACCAGATTGGAGCGGTGGATACGTTCATAACTCTCGACGACGACCGCCCGCACGCCCAGCAGGATAGTGCCCTTCGCCGCCCAGTCGCGGCTGGAGCCGGTGCCGTATTCCTTACCGCCGACCACGATCAATTGCGTGCCGTCCTCCTTGTGCTTCATCGCGGCGTCGTAGATCGGCATCTGCTCGCCCTGATAGGTGGTGTAGCCACCCTCCACACCCGGCACCATCTCGTTCTTGATGCGGATATTGGCGAAGGTGCCGCGCATCATCACTTCATGATTGCCGCGGCGCGAACCGTAGGAGTTGAAGTCCTTCTTCGCGACCTGGTTGGATTTGAGATAGGAGCCTGCTGGGCTGTCTTCCTTGATCGAACCGGCGGGCGAGATGTGGTCGGTGGTGACGCTGTCGCCCAGGATTGCGAGCGGTTTTGCGTCGACGATATCGGCGATCGGCGCGGGCTCCATTTCCATCCCGTCAAAATAGGGCGGGTTGGCGACATAGGTGGACCCGGCACGCCATTGATAGGTGTCGGACGGTTCGACCGTGATCGCCTGCCAATGCTCGTCACCGTCATAGACGTTGGCGTAGCGCCGCTCGAACATGGTGCGATCGATATTGGCCGCGCGGTGCTCGGCGATCTCGGCGTTGCTTGGCCACAGATCGGCGAGCATCACGTCCTTGCCCTGCTGATCCTGCCCGAGTGGGGTGGTGGTAATATCCTCTGTTACTGTGCCCTTGAGCGCATAGGCGACCACCAGCGGCGGCGAAGCGAGGAAGTTGGCGCGCACGTCCGGGCTGACGCGGCCTTCGAAGTTGCGATTGCCGGACAACACGCTGGCGGCGACGATATCCTGCGTGTTGATCGCGTTCGAAATCGGCGGAGCGAGCGGGCCGGAATTGCCGATACAGGTCGTGCAGCCATATCCGACGAGATCGAACCCGATCGCGTCGAGATCATCCTGAAGCCCGGACTTCTCGAGATAGTCGGTGACCACCTGTGACCCGGGTGCAAGGCTGGTCTTGACCCACGGCTTGGGCTTCAAACCCTTCTCGTGCGCCTTCTTCGCCATCAGGCCCGCGGCGATCATCACGTCGGGGTTGGAGGTGTTGGTGCAGCTGGTGATTGCCGCAATGACCACGTCGCCATCGCCGATATCGTGGTCCAGCCCGTCGACAGCCGTGCGATGCGGTGCGTCCTTGTTATAAACCTTTTTGAGGTCCGAATTGAACAGCTCGTCCACCTCGGGAAGGATGACCTTGTCCTGCGGGCGCTTCGGTCCGGCGAGGCTGGGGACCACGTTTGCCATGTCGAGGTCGAGCGTCTTGGTGAAGACCGGCTCGGCTGCGGGATCGAACCACATGCCCTGTGCCTTGGCGTAGGCCTCGACCAGCGCGATCGTCTCTTCATCGCGGCCGGTCAGCCGCATATATTCGATGGTCTTGTCGTCAATGCCGAAGAACCCGCATGTGGCGCCGTATTCGGGCGCCATATTGGCGATGGTCGCACGGTCGGCGAGAGTGAGGTTGGCAACGCCCGGTCCGTAGAACTCGACGAAGCGGCCCACCACGCCCACTTCGCGCAGCATCTGCACGCAAGTCAGCACCAGATCGGTTGCGGTGACCCCTTCGGCCATCGCGCCCGTCAGCTTGAAGCCCACGACTTCGGGGATCAGCATCGAGATCGGCTGGCCGAGCATCGCAGCCTCGGCCTCGATCCCGCCGACGCCCCAGCCCAGCACGCCCAGACCGTTGATCATGGTGGTATGACTGTCCGTCCCAACGCAAGTGTCGGGATAGGCGACCATTTCGCCGTTTTCGTCCTCGCTCGCCCAAACGCCCTTGGCGATGTGCTCGAGGTTGACCTGGTGGCAGATGCCGGTGCCCGGAGGGACGGCGGAGAAATTCTCGAAGCTTTTGGAGCCCCATTTGAGGAAGTCGTAGCGCTCGCGGTTGCGCTCGTATTCGAGCGCCATGTTCGCTTCCATCGCCTTGGGGTGGCCGAACTCGTCAACCATGACCGAGTGATCGATCACCAGGTTGACCGGCACCTGCGGATTGATCTTGGACGTCTCGCCGCCCAATTCCTTGATCGCATCGCGCATCGCGGCAAGGTCGACCACGCAGGGGACGCCGGTGAAATCCTGCAACAGCACGCGTGCCGGGCGATACTGGATCTCGCTTCCGGTCTTGGGATTGTCCTGCCAGTCGACGATCGCCTGCAAATGATCGCGCCCGACGGTAAAGCCCTCATCTTCGAACCGCAGCTGGTTTTCGAGCAGCACTTTCATCGAGATCGGCAGGCGCGACACATCGCCCAATTGCTCGCCCGCCTTTGACAGCGAGTAATAGGCGTAGGTCTTGCCGTTGACGTCGAGCGATGTGCGGGTGGAGAGCGTGTCTTTGCCGGTGGCGGTCATGTAGGTCTGGTCCTTCGTGCTGGCTGTGTCGGCGCCTACGCGGAACGTCGCGTCGCGGGCCGAAATTCTGCTGTTCAAGTGGGTCAACGCACGGCCAAGGTCAAGGGTTCATACCCGTGGTTTGCGGCGGTTTGGGGGCCGATGTTCAAACGGGACGGCTGCGCGATCCGCCGCTTTGGCGCGCGCCACGAGCCAGCAGCCGCTTACGATCACCATGGTGCCCGCCAGAGTCGATATGGTGAGCGCCTCATCGAAGAACGCCCAGCCCAGAATGCTCGCCCAGACAAAGCCCGAATATTCGATCGGCACCAGCGCTTGTGCCTCCGCTCGGGCATATGCCCAGGCGAGCGCCATCGCGCCCGCCACCGTCAATGCGCCACCAGCCACCAGCGCACCGAGCATATCGAGCTGCGGTGTCACCCAGAAAAACGGCGCGAAGATGAGCAGGACGATACCTCCGACGCCGCTATGGAATGTGGCGATCTCAACCGGCCCGGCGATCTGGCTCTGGCGGCGGATCACAATGAAATTGTAGGCGTAGAGCACGGCGGAAAAGGCCAGCGCCGCCAGCCCGTAAAGCGCGTCTGTATCAAATTCGCCGCGGCCAAGCTTTCCGGCAAGGATGATGGATGTTCCAGCGAGCCCGAGAATGCTGGCCAGTACTGCCTGCGAACTGATCGTCTCGCCCAGCAATACACGCGCTAGATACAGCGCGAGAAGGGGCGCGACAAAGCTGAGCGCGATCGCTTCAGCCAAAGGTAGCTTGGTGAGCGCGTAGAAGAAGCTGAGCGCCATGAAGGCCGAGAGAACGCCGCGCTCGATGTGTAGTTTCATCACTTTGCGCGTCGGCCAGCCGGTGCGCTGCGATAGCCAGAATGGCGCGATCATACCTGCTCCAAACAGGCTGCGTAGCAAGGTGGCCGTATAAACGCCGGTCGCCAGCGCTGCGCCTTTCATCACCGCGTCCATCGCGGACAGGCAGGCAACGCCCAACGCGGCCGCAAAAATAGGTGCAATCCGGCTGATTTCTGGGGCGTTGGACATGATGTGCGCCGCCTTACGCTTTCCGCCCACCGCGGTCACGCATGCATTGGACGCGCGCTCCGCAACGAATTAAGGCGCGGGAAAGCCACAATGCTTGATACAAGCGGCGGGCTCTCGATATATTGACAATACGGCGCGGCGGTTTGGCATGAGCGGACCGCATCACGAAACAGGATCGAAAATGCGAAACACTTGGTTTGGACAATTGGCGGGCACAGTGGCCGGCGTCGCGCTAGTGGCCGGGGCGGCCTATGCGCAGGACGAGACCGCCGATGCACCAGCATTGGAGGATTCGGCCGAGCAAGTAAGTCCGGGTTCCGACACGCGTTTTGACGAGGCCTTCCCGGACATGGTCTCGCAGCCGATGGTGCAGGGCGACCTCGCGCCTCCGGGGCCGCTGGTCGGGGTGTGGAGTCCTGCTGACGCCGCTGCGCTTATCGCCGTGATCGAGGGCATCGCCGCCGAGGGGCTGGACCCCGCCGACTACAATTTGGCCGAATTGCGGTCTCTCGCAGCGTCTGGCCAGTCAGAAGAGCTCGATGTTCTCGCTTCACGCAATTTCGTTTGGCTGGTTGAGGATCTGCGCGATGGTCGCACCCCGATGGAGGCGCGCGAACAATGGTTCGTGGTCGATCCCGACCGCGATATCTATCGCACCGACAAGCTGCTGGCCGAAGCGCTGGAAAGCGGCGATATTGAGGGCACGCTGGCGCGGCTTCATCCAACCCACCCGGACTATGCCCGGCTGCGCGAAGAATTGGCGCAAACGCCTGAAGACGATGCCGAAACGCGCAAGCTGATCCGGGCGAATATGGACCGCTGGCGCTGGCTGGCGCGTGATCTTGGCTCGCAATACCTCATCACCAACGTGCCCGAATATCAACTGCGCCTGACGGTGAATGACGAGATCATCAGCAGCTATCGCACAATCGTCGGCAAGCCGGGCCGTACGGCGACGCCGCAGCTTGCCGAAACGGTCGAGGGCGTGGTCTTCAATCCGACCTGGACGGTGCCGCAATCGATCGTGAAGGGCGAAGGGCTGGGTGAACGCGTGCTCGGCAATCCGTCATGGGCGCGCGCGAATGGGTACAAGGGCACGCGCGGCGAAAACGGCTGGATCACGGTCGTGCAGCAGCCCGGGCCGGGCAATTCGCTGGGCCGGATGAAGCTCGAAATGCCCAACCCGCACGCGATCTTCTTCCACGACACGCCCTCGCGCCACCTGTTCGACAAGGAGGGCCGCGCGCTCTCGCATGGCTGCATCCGCACCGAGCGGGCGCTGGAGCTTGCGATCACGATGGCGATCCTCGGGCAGGGCGCGAGCCGCGATGAAGCGGTCGAAATCGCGACTTCGGGCGAATACACCAAGGTGATGATCGAAAAGGAAATGCCCGCCTACATCACCTATTTCACGATGGCGACGGACATCGATGGCGAGATGCGCACCTTCGACGATATCTATGGCCGCGACGCCCCGGTGCTGGCGAGCCTGGATCAACCGCGCGTCGATGACCGCTCGAACGAGATCGATGACGAGGTCATCGTTATTGAGAACGACCCGCGAGGGGAGGCTTAGCGCGACGCAAAGCGCTGCATAGAGGAGTTGCACCAGCTAACGAGTCGTGATGAAATTGAAGCTCTTAGCTCTTTTCGGCCTAGTTTGCGCGGTCCTCGTGCTGCCGGCAAGAGCCGCTCTTTCATACTATTTCGACACCCATCTATGCTTTGATCCGATCGGATTAGTGAGTGACGACCAGCGGGTTAAGCGGGCCGTAAGCTCGTTCAAGGATTTAGCCTTCTCCAAGCCTGAAGTTCAGTACCTCGACGATCCCAAATGTTGCCGCACTGTAAAGAAGAAAATTGCATCCGATTACGCAATTCAATTCAAAACCGTGCTCCTTGGCCGTCAGGCTAAATTTGTTGAGGTCAAAACAGATAATCCGGAGATAGGACCCTTCTACCTTAGGAGTGATGTGTGCGGTTATTACGTTGCGCACGACTGAAGGGTCAAAACACCCCCGGCATATATTGCTGCACCGCATTCGGCTTGTCGGGTTGCAGCATCTCCAACTGCTCCGCGCGGGTCAGCATTCGGCCATCGTCCTGAAGCCCCAAGCTGTCGGCATAAAGCAGCCGCCCGCCCGACAGGTTGAGGAGCGCAATGCGGAATTGTTCTTCGCCCAGCGCAAAGCAGCCATTCGAGCGGCCCAGCCGCCCCCAGCGGTCGATATGCGAAGGTTCGGCATACTTCGCGCGGTGCATGACGATATAGCGTTCGAGCGCGTTGTCATTGGTGCTGTCCAACCCGCCCAGCCGCACTGATGTGCCGTAGCGCCCCACATACCATTCCCACGTCACGTATGCCCCGCGGCTGGTCGCGTTGGAGCCTTCGACATTGGAATAATCATTCAGCCAGCCATCGTGTTCGGGATCGGAGCCGGTGCCATGGCTGACGTGATAGGACTGCACTTCCTCGCGGTCGAGATTGACGAAGTGAAACCGGCGATTGGCCGAATGCACGCCGAAATCCGCAATCCCGACGATATCGCGCCGCCAGATGACATCGCCCGCCCGGTCGAGTTCGCGCTTGGCGAGATCGAACAGCACGCGCTCCCGTGCGGTTCCCGCGCGCGGCTGCGCGGCGATTGTGGCCGGAAGGGCGAGGGTAGCGCCCGTGGCTATGGTGCTTTTGAGAAGATCGCGGCGGTTCATGACGATACTACTATCACACCAATCCTAGCGTTCCGGTGAACATTCTAGCGCGCTGTCGCGGCTGACGGCAAGGACGTGAACCTCGCGTTCTCATCTGCCATCGCCAGCATCGAGCGGGCATGACGCGCGGCGACTTCGCGCTGGTCGTCGCCATATCCCCCGCCAAGCGCCGAGCCGATAGGGAGACCGCGTTGCCGCGCCTGACCGACCACGAACCGATCACGCCGGCAGAGGCCTTCATCGCTCAGCGCCAGCCGCCCGAGCTTGTCATCGACATGCGGATCGACACCCGCCTGATAGAAAACGAAATCGGGTGCGAACTGGTCGATCACTTCGGGCACATGCGTTTCGAGCGCTTCCATAAAGCCGTCATCGTCCAGCCCATCAGGCAAGGCGACATCGCGGTTCGAGCGCGCCTTGCGCACCGGGAAGTTCTTTTCGGCATGCAGCGAGAGCGTGAAGATATCCTCGCGCGCCGCGGTCAGGCTGGCGGTTCCGTCGCCCTGATGCACATCGCAATCAACGATCAGGATACGGCGCGCGTCGCCCTGCGCTATCAGTCGGTTGGACGCGACAGCAAGATCATTGAACACGCAGTACCCCGCGCCCGTGTCGGCGAGCGCATGGTGGCTCCCCGCTGCGCTATTCGCGGCATAACCGTGCTGCATGGCCAGCTGCGCTGCAAGCCATGTGCCGCCATTGGTGTGGCGCACACGGTCGCGAATGCGCTCCGTCACCGGAAAACCGATCCGCCGCGCCTTTTCGCGCGGGACAGCGGCGCGAAAAACCTCGTCGACATATTCCGGATCATGCACCGCTTCGAGCCAGTCGCGCGGCATCGGCTCGGGCGCGTGTTCAGTGATCGCAGCGCCGCTTTCGCGCAACACTTCCATGACGAGATAATACTTGTCGAACCTAAACGTCCCGCGCTCGGGGCGCGGAGCCATGTAATCGGCGTGGTGGACGACGTGAAGCATGGGCGGGGTCAGTCGAGCAGGGCCGCAAGATCGCGGCGTTCGTGTACAATGCGCGCAATCTCGATCCGCTCGCTCCGTTCATTATGGTGGTAGAAAATCAGGTAAGGCGCTCGCACTAAGATACGCCAGTCGTGGTCGATTTCGGTCGCCTGACGCCCCATCTTAGGCGTTTCGCCTAAGAGTGTCAGAAGCTCGCCCACCTTGCGAACCGTACGGTCGGCGGCTGCGATATCACTTTCAGCGATATGGTCCCAAATTTCTTCGAGGTCGCGCTCGGCGGCTGAAGACCAAAACAGCTCGCACGTCATTCTTTCGTGAGGAACTCGGCACGCTTGCGCGCGATCAGATTATCTACACCGCCGTAAGGCTTGTACCCGCTCGCCTCCGCCTCGGCGATCAGCAGCTTGAGCTCGGCGATGGCCGCCTCTTTCCGGCTGCGCTGTTCGCGCCAGGCGCGCAGCGCCTCGCGCACGACTTCGCTTGTGGACGCGTAATGCCCTGAAGCCACCGCGCTCTGCACCTCAGCGAGCAACTCGTCGGTCAACGATATAGATATCTTCTCGGCTTTACCCATAACCGATTCGGTAGCACTTCTTGCTACCGCCGACAATTACTCCGCCGCTTCGGCCGGTGCGGCGTGGGGATCGAAGGCAATATCATCCCCCGCCTCGATCCGCGCGGCCTTGTCCTCGACCAGCTTGACGATGTGGTTGAGCATCGCCTCGTCCTCGATGGCGTGCGCCTTCATGCCCGAAAGGTAGACCATGTGCTTGCCATTGCCACCGCCGGTCAGCCCGATATCGGTTTCGCGTGCTTCGCCGGGGCCATTGACCACGCAGCCAAGCACGCTGAGGCTCATGGGTGTCTTGATATGTTCAAGCCGCTTTTCCAATGTTTCGACGGTGCGGATCACGTCGAAGCCCTGCCGCGAACAGCTCGGGCACGATACGACCCGAACCCCGCGCGTGCGCAGGCCGAGAGCTTTCAGCATCTCATAGCCGACCTTCACCTCGTGCTCGGGTTCTGCCGACAGCGAGACGCGCACCGTGTCGCCGATCCCTGCCCACAGCAGCGCGCCAAGGCCGATCGAGGACTTCACCGTCCCGCCGACGATGCCGCCCGCTTCGGTAATGCCGATATGCAGCGGGCAATCCACCGCTTCGGCAAGGCCATGATAGGCGGCAACGGCGAGGAACACATCGGAGGCCTTCACCGCGACTTTGAATTCGTGGAAGTCGTGGTCCTGCAACAGCTTGATATGGTCGAGCGCGCTTTCGATCAGCGCCTCGGGGCATGGTTCGCCGTATTTCTCGAGCAAGTGCTTTTCCAGACTGCCCGCGTTCACGCCAATGCGGATCGCGCAGCCATTGGTCTTGGCCGCGCGCACCACTTCGGCGACGCGCTCGGACGAGCCGATATTGCCCGGATTGATCCGCAGGCACGCTGCGCCCGCATCGGCGGCTTCGAGCGCGCGCTTATAATGAAAATGAATGTCTGCGACCACCGGAATGCGTGCTGCTTTGGTAATCTTGCCGAAGGCTGCGGTCGATTCCTCGGTCGGGCAGGAGACGCGGATGATGTCGCACCCGACCTCTTCGCAGCGACGGATCTGATCGATCGTCGCCACCGCATCTTCTGTGGGGGTGTTGGTCATGGTCTGCACGGTAATCGGCGCATCGCCGCCCACCGGCACATCGCCGACCATGATCTGGCGACATTTGCGCCGTTCGATATCGCGCCAGGGCCTTACGGAAGACATGACGCGTCATATAGGGGAGGGCGGGTGAAGGGGCAATGACAACCGGCGCGGCTTGACGGTGAGCGAGATTCGTTCACGCTGCGACGCTGATGGGGGAGCTTCGATGACGGACACAGGGACGCACCTGCGCAGCGCCAATCCGAGCCTGCTGATGCGCGCGGTCAAGTGGGTGATGGCGCGGCGCAAGCCGGTTTTCCCGCACACTGCCGAAGAATTCGAAGCCTACATGGCTAAGCGCGATGTCCCGCGCGACGCGCCCATGCCCGCCAAGTTCGAGAAAAGGTTTCGCGTCGAGCGTTGGGAAGCGGCTGGGCATCCGGTCGTTACCCTCCATCCAAAGGCGGCGCCGCCCAAATCAGAGATGGGCGAATGGCATATGCTCTACTTCCACGGCGGCGGCTTTGTCCTGCCGATGTTCAAGGTACATTGGCCGCTCGTCGCCGCGATGGTTGAGACATGCGGGGTGAGCGTATCGGTGCCACTCTACCCCGTCGTACCCGAAGCGCCTTATGCAGAGCAGGATTCGGTCGCGGATGCGGCGTTTGCAAAGCTCGCGGGCGAGCATGATCCGGCGCGGATCGTGCTGAACGGCGACAGCGCGGGCGGGCATATGGCGCTCAGCCTGGCGCTGCGGCTGGCGAGGGCGGGCGGCCCACAGCCGGGCAAGCTGGCCCTGTTCGCGCCGTGGCTGGACCTGACCTTGCGCGATCCCGCGATTGCCGAGGTCGAGCCGCATGACATCATGCTCAAGATCGGGACGTTGCGATCATGTGGACAGATGCTGGTTGGTGAGCATGATCCGCGAACCGCGCAGTTCAGCCCGCTCTATACACCCGAAGCGGACCTTACGCTGCTGCCGCCAACGCGCATCTGGACCGGGCGGCATGACCTGTTCATCGTGGACTCCCGAAGCTTTGTCGCACGGCTGCGCGAAGCGGGCGTCGACGCGAAGCTCTATGAATATCAGGGCGCGCCGCATGTCTTCATGGCGATCGTCCCGACGCGCGAGGCGAAAGACACGATGCGTCTTCTGCGCCGATTTCTTGACGAATGAACCGTCCTACTGGTCCGAAAAACAGGAATGGGTTAGCCACTACGCTATGAAAAACTTTGTCTCTCACGTTTTCGCGGTGGCGCTTGTCGCACTCGTTCCCTCGCTCGCTCATGCCGAGGCGCATGAGGCAGCCGAACCGCGCTGGTCGATCGCGATCCACGGCGGGGCAGGCACGCTCGACCCCGACAGGATGACGCCCGAACGGCGCGCGCAATATGAAGCTTCGCTGCAAATGGCGCTTGATGCGGGTGCGGCTATCCTTGCCGATGGCGGCAGCGCGATGGATGCGGTGAAGGCGGCTATCGTTCCGCTGGAGGATGATCCGCTGTTCAATGCCGGGCGCGGCGCGGTGTTTACCTGGGACGGGGTGAACGAGCTCGACGCCTCGATCATGGACGGACGGGATCGCAGTGCGGGCGCGGTGACGGGGGTGACGAGCATCAAGAACCCGATCCTGCTGGCCGACGCGGTCCGAATCGAAAGCCCGCACGTGTTCCTGATGGGGGAGGGCGCGGAAGAGTTCGCCTCCACGCAGGATATCGAGACCGCCCCGCCCGAATGGTTCGCGACCGAAGCGCGGCGGAAATCGCTCGAACGGATGAAGGCAGAACAAATGTCGGCGCTGGACGTCGATCACAAATTCGGCACCGTAGGCGCGGTGGCGCTGGACCAAAACGGCGATCTCGCAGCGGGCACTTCGACCGGCGGCATGACTGGCAAGCGCTGGGGTCGGATCGGCGACGCTCCAGTGATTGGTGCCGGGACTTATGCGGATAATCGTAGCTGCGCAGTGTCGGCGACGGGCTGGGGTGAGTATTTCATTCGCGTTGGCGTGGCGCAGGAGATTTGCACTCTGCTGCGCGCGGGAGGAACCGGCTGGACCATAGATGCTTCGCTCGAGCAGAAAGCCACGGCGGCGTCTAAGTCAGATATGACAATGGATGGGGCCAAGGCGATGCTTCTTGGCGATCTCGGCAAAAGAGCTCAAAGGATCGCCGACGACGTCATGGCTGAGGTCAAGGAACTGGGCGGCGACGGCGGCGTGATCCTCGTCACTCCCGAAGGCCATGCGCTCTACAGCTTCAATACCACCGGCATGTATCGTGGCCGCGCTACCAGCGAGGGCGTGAACGAAGTGGCGATCTTCGCGGAGGATTAGAATGCGGGGCTAGAACGGCCAATCATCCTGCTCTTCAGCAAACTCCGCCAACAATTCCCCCACCTTGGCCAATACTGCTTCCGCTTCGGGGTTCATCCCGTCATACGCCTCATTGGCGCGGAAATAGGTCGCGAAAGTCACCGGCGCGCGCATTTCAGCGTCCCCGGGCGCTGGTTCCACAAACCCGATATCAACATAGATATGCTGAATACCCGGCCAGATCGAGGTGCCGGTCTTGTCACCCGCGCGCCATCCCTCCGGCAACCCTGCGCGCACCCGCCGTGCGCCGGTCGGCGTATCGACCATCCACTGCCGCAGCGTCTCACGCGCCGCTGGTGGTAGCACATCGCCATAGGCCAGCCGCGCGACCGTGCGCGCCATCGCGAACGGCGAGGTGGTGTCCCGGTATTCGGTCACCGGAACATCGTTGAGCTCCGGCTCATAGCGGTCGAGACGGCTGACATTATCGCCGATCGAGCGCCAGAAGGCGGTCAGCGCCGCCGGTCCGCCCAGTTCGCGCAGCAGGATGTTCGCCGCAGCGTTGTCCGAATATTTCTGCGTGAACCCGGCCAGCTCGCGCAGGCCCGCCCCTTCTGCCAGCCGCCGCGTGGTGAAGGGCGAAACCGACATCAGATCGTCCTCGCTCCAACGCACAAACCGGTCCGCGTCGATCTCGCCAGCTGCATCCATCGCCAGCACCATCGCGGCGAGCGACAGTTTGAACGACGAACAGTGCCCGAACCGGCGATAGCGGTTGAGGCCCACTGATGCGCCGGTATCGGTATTGTAGAACTCGGCACCCAACGTGCCGTTCGCTTCGCCTTCGATCTGACGCAGGCCCGCGACGAAGCGCCCAGCCGGGCTGAATTCGGGCGGGTCGATTTCGGGCATCTGCACGGCGCAGCCGCTCGCGACTATGCCCGATGCCAGGCTTCCCGCGATGAAATTGCGTCGATCGATCGTCATGAGTGCTTGTCCGCCTTGCGCTTGCCAAAGCGCATGTCGGTTTCCAGCTTCGCGCGCAACTGGGCATAGAACGCCTCGAGGAACGCGCGCTCATCGCCAGCGCCGGGATCCCAGCCGATCTTGCGGCAGATCGCCGCGTGGACCGCTTCCAGCGCTTTGGGCTGATCTTCGCGCAGCATCCGCTCCAGCGTCTGCAATTCGTGTTCGCCATACACCGACAGCTCCGAGGCCCCGAATTCATAGCGCGCGCCGGTCACATCGCTCGCGCCCTTTGCTGCGGCCCCTTGTGTGGAAAGTGCATCGGCTAGCTTGGTGCGCGGCGCTTCGACCACCCAGGTGCCCGCAATCACGTCGCCCGCTCGCAGCGCGTCCTTGTTGAAGAACGGGAACGCCATGAAGACTAGGAACCACGTCAGCGCCGCCAGACCATACGCACCTTGCTGGCCTGCCGGTGCCGTTTGCAGAAACCCGATCGGCATGAACAGCTCGATATCGCGCAGAAGGTTGCGAGCGACCACCGCTTCGGGCGTCAGTCGTCCCCCGTCACGCGTCGCCACGCGAATGCCAACGAGCCGTTTTCCCGGCGTTGCCCCGCGCGGACCGAGTTCGAATGCGAGAAAATAGGCATATCGTGCAAGGAAGAAGAAGATGACGAGTAGAACGTAAACGAACTCCGCCGCGCCATTCACCATGTCTTCGCCAGAGCGCCTCAATTCCTCGAACAGATCGCCTACGGTAAAAATTAGAAACAGAAGCAGAGCTGCAGTCGCGACGGCGATTATGATAAAATCGAGGATCAGTGCGCCCACCCGCGCGCCGCGTGATGCAACCGTCACCGGCATGGCGATGCCTTCGGGCGTCACCAGAATGCGCGCGCGCCGGGAGGGCTCCATTGCTCTGGCAGCGGTGCTCACGAGCCGCTCGCAGCTGCGGGCGGGCGGTACAGAAAGAAGTAGGCAAGCCAGAAGGCGAGGAACGCGCCGCCGATTACGAAGCGGTCCTGCGTGCCGGCAACAAGCTGACGCGGAAAGGCTTCAAGTACACCGGCAACGATCATCATGATGACGACGCCGACCATCACCACCGCAGCACGTCGCCCGCTATGCGCGGCCGCATCGAGCACTGAAAGCTGTCCCGGGAATGCCATCGAGCGCCCGATATGAAGCCCTGCCGCACCCGATAGCAGGATGCCGAACAGCTCCGTGGTTCCGTGCACGCTCAACCACGCGGCAAACTCTATGCCCGCGCCACCCGTGAAGAACAGCCACAACATCGCGCCCAGCATGGCTGTGTTGTGGATCAACAACAGCAGCGACGGGATGCCGAACGCAAAGCCCAGCGCGAAAGCAAGGATGCACACCCCGGCATTGTTGCTGAACAAGTAGGCCGCGAAAGCGGACAGACCCACTGTGCCGTCCGCCGTACCGACGGTCTCCAGCAGATTTTCGCGGCTTGCGCCTGGAATGCGGCTACCCGCAAGCCCTTCTGGCACAAGGCGGTAATACCATTCCGTATCGCGCGTGACCAGTAGCCAGCCGACGACCGCGCCTGCAACCATCGCGAACAGGGCGATGCAGATATCGAGCCAGATTTCGCGAACGGCCTGGCTCCAGCCGCCGAAGACGAAGCCGCGAAACCAGCGGAAGAATCCTTTGCGCGGGCCGTAGACCTGGAACCACGCGCGCTGCACCAGCCCTTCGAGATACTGGATCGTGGCGGCATCGAGCGAGGTCTCGCGCGCGACCGAGAGGCTGGAAGCCGCGATGCGATAGAGTTTCGGCAGGTCGAGCAGATCGTCGTCCTCGACCTTTCGCACGCCGCCCTTTTCCATGCGCGATACGATGTGGTCGAGCCGCCGCCAGTCGCTCTCGCGTTCAAGCCGGAACCGGTCCGAGCGCAAAGCTGCGCTCTCGATATCGGCAGGCGCGGCGATTTCGGAACGGCCGAACCAGCGACTGAGCGTCGGTGCCTTCATCCGATTGCCTCTTTGCCACGGATCAGCAGATAGCGGTCGATCAGCTCGTAACCGATTTCCTGATGCGGCGCCTCGATCACGTCGACCCCCAGGCTCCGAAGGCGCTGAAGCACCAGATTGCGCTGTCCCAGCAACGTATCGGCCGTGACGCTGCGCGCGAGGGTGGCCAGGTCATCGGGGGCGTGCGCCGCGAAGTCTTCGAGCTCGCTGTCCGCGATGGTGACAAAGATGACCAGATGCCGCTCGACCAGTCTGCCTATGCTTTCGACCATCAATTCCGCCGCGGTGGTGTCGGTAAAATCGGAAAACAGCACGATCAGCGATCGGCGATGAAGTCGCGCCGTCAATGTTGCCAGCGCGAGCGTGAAGTTGGGCTCGGCATTGGTGTATTCGAGGCGGGCTGCGGCTGCCTGCAACTGAGCGAAAGCGCGCGTGTCGCTGGCGAACGGGGTCATCACCTGCGGACGCTGGGCGAAGCCGAACAGCGCCACCCGGTCGCTGCCCTTGAGCGCGACATAAGAGCAGGTCAGCGCCGCCGTAATCGCCCGGTCGAGCCTGGACATGCCGTCCACCGGTTCGCACATGGCTGGGCCGCAATCGAATGCGAAGACGATCTGGTTGTTGCGCTCGCTTTCATTCTCGCGGGCGTAAAGGTGATTGTGCCGCGCGCTTGCCTTCCAGTCGATCCTGCGGCGGTCCATGCCCGGTTCGTATTCCGACAGGGCCTCGAACTGCGTCCCCTCTCCGCGAACCCGGCGTGCGATCAGCCCGATCTGTGCGTCGCGCAGGAAGGTCTGGAGTGCGGGACTGCGCACCGGCGCGAGATTGGGCCAGATCCGCACGGTTTTGTCAGATGCGATTGTAGTCTGGCGCGTACCCAGTCCCAAAGGCCCGCTCCAGCGCAGCCACGCGCGGGTGATAGTGGCGGTCCCTCGCCGGGTCGGGAGCGCCTGATGCCCACCGCTGAAGGCCGACGTGTCGGGTTCGCCGGCCAGCGTCATCGAAACGCTGCCACCGGGGACGAGGCGCGGGTCGCACTCGATGGCGGCTTCGGGCTGGCTACCTGGCGCTCGGCCGAAGCGCGCATAGATGCCGAGCGTGGTAGGCTCGCCGACTTCCGTATCGGCGGGTGCGTCGATCCCCCATTCCTCGCAGCGAGGGGCCAGCAGACCGTCTACCACCACCAGCACGACCACCACGATCGCGAACGCCGGGGCGGCCAACCATACCTGCGGCAAGGCTGCCGCGATCAGCAGTGCCACCGGTGCCATCGCTGCGATGATCCACGCGGCCCGTTGGGACGGCACCAAAGGCAGATTCGGGCGCGGCAATCGCATGGGTGTCAGCGCGGCGCTTCGGTCTGATCGACGAGTTCCCTGACGAGCATGTCGAGATCGCGGCCCTCGATTTCGGCCGCAGGACTCAGCGTCAGACGGTGGCGTAGTGTGGGCACGGCGAGCGCCTTGACGTCGTCGGGGATCGCATAGTTACGACCATCCAGAGCAGCGCGGGCGCGAGCGGCACCGGCCAGCAGCACGCCAGCACGCGGGCTTGCGCCGACCGCAAGTTCGGAGTGGTCGCGCGTCGCGCGCACCAGTCGCACGACGTAATTCGCGATCTCCTCTGCCACCGCGACCTCGCGCAACGCCGCGCTCGCAGCCGACAGCGTGGCCGCATCAGCCACTGCTTCGACCCCAAGGTCGCGCGGATGCTGTGGGCCGCTGCGTGAACCGTAGGCCGTGATGATCCGCGCCTCTTCGCTTTCGTCGGGATAGGGCACCAGCAGCTTGAACAGGAACCGGTCGAGCTGCGCTTCGGGCAGGGGGTAGACCCCTTGGTTCTCGATCGGGTTTTGGGTCGCCACCACCATGAAGCGCGGTGGGAGCGCGTGCGTCTCTCCATCGAGGGTTACATGGCGTTCCTGCATCGCTTCTAGCAAAGCAGCCTGCGTCTTGGGCGGCGTGCGGTTGATCTCGTCCGCCAGCAGCAGCTCACAGAAAATCGGACCGCGGGTCAGGGTGAATTGGCTGGTCTGGAAGTTGAACAGGTTGGAGCCGAGGATATCGCCCGGCAACAGGTCGGGTGTGAACTGGATACGCCCGAAATCGAGCCCTAATGCGGTCGAGAAGGCTTGCGCGAGGAAGGTCTTGGCCGTTCCCGGCGGCCCTTCGAGCAGCGCGTGGCCCTGGCTCATCATCGCGACCAGCAGCATGTCGACCATGGCCTCCTGCCCGACGATCGCTTTGGCGATTTGCCCGCGAATGTCATCGGCCAGGCGTCGGACCTCCGCCAGAGTCATCGTTGCGTGACCGGCGTCGGCAAGATTGGCCGGCGGAACAGTATTCATGTGCTCAATTTCCTCGTCAAATCGTCGAGCGCCTGTGTGGCGTGGACAATATCTGTGCTTGTCTTAGCCTTTTGCAAATCGGCGGCCCGTTTAGAAAAAGACGCTTCATCGGGCATCCTCGTCGCCAGCGCCTCGTCGATCTCGACTGGGGCCGCGTTGTGCAATCCAAGAAGGCGGGCGATCCGGCGCTGGCTGAGCTTCTCGTAAGGCTCGGCAAGGAGCCGTGCGCGACGGGCGCGCACGATGAGGCCCGCACTGTTTTCGACAAGCTGCGACTTTCCATAGGCGAAAGCGGACGTGCGCACGGCGCTTGGCCCAAAGCGCAGAAACGCGCGCCAGCCGATGATGAAAAGCGCAATTATGAGGCACAAGGTCGCCGCGAGAAACGGCGGCTGGAAGGCAAGAGTTAGCAGATTGACCGACTGGCCCAGACCCGCGAGCGTCAGATCGAATGTTACTGCTTCGATGTCATCGTAATTCGCTTCTCGGATCAGCTCCAGCGCCAACCCTGCGCGCTCGGCATCGGCCATCGCGTAATTGTTCATCAAGTCCGGTTCGGCGACCACCACGAGCGCGTAGGCGTTCTCGTAGTAGTCCGAATCCGGCTCGCCATAGACACTGAGCGCCAGAGTGCGACCCCGGCGGTCAATCACCAGCGGCTCGTGAATGTCTTCCGCTTCTGCATAGGAATTGGTCCCGGTCGGCAGATCGCCTGCAAGGCCTAGCCCTGCCCACCGGCCCGGCTCCCTTTGCTCATCGGGAGGTGTTACGCGGTGTTTAATCGCAAACGGCTCTGGCAGAGACGCCGTCCACGACAACGCGCGCGGGTTGTCCAGCAACACCCAGTCATCGCGCGTTTCCACGCCCGCCTGCCGTGCGCGGGCTTGGGGTATGGCCGACGCGTTCCATTTGGGCAGGATCACCAGTGTCGGGCCGACATAGGCGCGTTCCTCGAGCGCCTGCGCAAACTCCTCGGGATCAGTTGCAGTCGTCGGCGTCAGGATCAGCAATTGCGGGGTGGTGAGAGCGCCGGGACTGCGGCTGCGGCGCACGCGCACCCCCTCGCCTTCGAGCAATTTTACGAGCCCGGAATAGCCGTTGATCGCGTTGCTTGCCGCATGTCCGACGCCGGGCCGCTGATTATCGCCCGTATTCCCTGCCCCAATGAAATAGAGCATCGCCAGAAATGCGACGAAACCGACGACAATCATGCCGAGCACCGTGGTGCGGCTGAACTGCGACGATGTCGCAGCAAGTGGCGCTGCGGCGTTCACTGAGCACTCCCCATGCGCTGATCACGCTCGATCCGGGCGAGCGCGAAAGAGGCGTAGGCTTCGCGCGCAGCTTCCCAATCGCCGCGATTGAGCGCGCGAAGTGCGAACAGACTGCGCTCGACCCGTTCGGCAATGGTACGGAAGGCAGCGCGGGCGGCTTCGGACAATTCGGGCAGCGCGGAGATTTCGCGTGCGGTGCTCGAGGGTTCGACCCAGTCCGGGCGTGCAGCCGCGATCTGTCCGACGCTGCGCTTCAGCAACAGGCGCGTCGCTTCGGCGAAGTGCCCGTCGGCCGCGAGTCGATCCGCATCTTCGAGGAGGGCGAGGCTCTCGTCGCGATCCGGGCGCCAGTCCGACTCGTCCTTTACCCCCCGCCCCATTGATGCGCGGTGTGCAAGCGGCCCTATCATGCGCAGGAGAAAGATGAGGATGAACAGCGCCAGCCCGCCCAGCAGGATCCATTGCAGTACCGGCCAGGAAACCCCCAAGGCCTGCCCGACCGGGGAGAGAATCTCTCCAAGAAATTGGGCGATGGCGTCGAAGATCTTCTCGAACATGCCCGGCTCACGCGGAGGGCGCGGGGGAATGACCACCGGCTCGAACTGAATATCCGGATCGCTGCGCAACTCGCTCCAGCCATCCGGGGTCTGCGCCGCCTGTGCGCCGGCATTCGCCATTGTTTCGCCCTTGCCGATAGCCCCGTTGTCCCGCTGTCCGTGGTGACATGGCCGCCGTGAGTGTGCAACACGCTATCGCGAGACACCGCCCCAACCGCGCGCCCGCGCCTGAGGGTAGGATCCCAGGATGCGAAGCTCTTTGGAATGAAACGCGCATTCTTCCAGCGCGCGGTCGACCGCCGGATCGCCAGGCGCACCAATGATATCGGCATAAAAGCTTGTTGCAGAAAAACTTGTGCCGTCCTGGTAACTTTCGAGCTTGGTCATATTGACCCCGTTGGTCGCGAAGCCGCCCATCGCTTTGTAGAGCGCGGCGGGGATATTCTTGACCTCGAAAACGAAGGTGGTGATCGCGGGCTTCTCCGGATCGACCGTCAGGAAGGCGGGCTTGTCGGCGAGCACCACGAAGCGGGTCATGTTGTCGGCGCTATCCTCGACATGGTTCTCCACGATGTTCAGGCCGTAAAGTTCGGCGGCAATAGCCGGCGCGATCGCAGCGAACTTCGGATCACCCTTCTCAGCGACGAACGCCGCGGCCCCTGCCGTATCCGCATAACTGAGCGGGACGATCCCGCGATTGCGCAGAAACAGCCGCGATTGCCCGAGCGCTTGAGGATGGCTGTAGGCCGCCTCGAACGGCCCTTCGCCGCACCCCATCAGTGCATGATGGATCGGCATGAAGTATTCGCCCACGATGGCAAGACCGCTCTCCGGCAACAGAAAATGGATGTCGGCCACCCGCCCATGCTGCGAATTCTCGATCGGGATGATCGCGCGGCCTGCCCGCCCGTCCTTCACCGCTTCCAGCGCATCCTCGAAACTGAAGCAGGGCAGAGGCAGGGCGTCGGGCAGCGCCTCACGCGCGGCGCGGTGTGAGTTGGCACCGGGCGAACCCTGAAAGGCGACCGCATTCGCGGGACTGGCGCTCGCCGCGGCGCGCAATTCATCGACAAGAGCGAGGGCGGGTGCGGGGAAGCTGCGCATAATTACAAGGCTGCTAGAACGCGCGACAGGCAGCGGCAAGCGGTGAGCCGACATGCGTGCAATTCGTGCACCGATTGGTGACGGGATTCGCCTTGCGAAGGCGCCGGGGCGGCTATAAAGGGACGCCGCAATGGCAGATACAGACACGCAATCCACCACGCCCGACATGCAAGACAGTTCGGGCGACCTGTTCAACACGGCCGCTGGCTGGGTTCTGTTCGCGGCAGGGCTTGGCCTCGGCCTTTCGATCCTTGCGGGCAAGTATTTTCACGGCGACGATCCGCAGCGGCCCGAGCAGTTGGGTTACGTGATCGAAGGCGTCGAGGTCGAGGGCGATGGCGCTGCGCAGATGACAATGGCTGAAGCGCTGACTCTCGTAAGCGCGGCGGACGGCGAAAAGGTCTATGCCAAATGCTCGGCCTGTCATTCGATCAACGCAGGCGGTGCGAACGGTGTCGGCCCGAACCTGCATGGGATCATGGGCGCGAATGTCGGCGCGAAGTCCGACTACACCTACTCCAGCGCGATGGCGAGCTTTGGCGGCGCCTGGGGCTGGGAAGAGATGAACGAGTGGCTCGCCAACCCACGCGGCTATATCGACGGCACGAAGATGGGCTTTGCAGGTCTTTCCAGCATCGAGGATCGCGCCGCCGTCGCGCTCTACATGAATGAGCAGGGCGGCGGATTGCCGCTCCCCGAATTCACGCCCCCCGCGCCTGAAGAAGATGCGCTTGAGGGCGAAGAGGACGTCGATGCGGGCGGTTCGGGAATGGTGACCGAGAGCGAGCTGGAAGATCAGGAAGCGACGCCTGAAGAGGACGACAGCACGCCAAGCCTGTGAGGTCTCCGCCTACGCCGGACCCTTGAACCCCTGCGCCACGACGTACCATTCGGTTGAGCCCTTGCGGCTCGCCGGTGGCTTTGCATGTTTCACGCTGGTGAAGTGTTTCTTGAGCAGCGACAGCAATTCAGCATCGGTCCCGCCCGCCAGCACCTTCGCGACAAAAGCGCCGCCTGGTTCCAGCGTTTCAGTCGCAAACCAGGCGCCCGCCTCCACCAGCGCCATCGTGCGCAGGTGATCGGTCTGCTTGTGGCCGACGGTATTGGCCGCCATGTCGGACAGGACGAGATCGGGTGTTCCGCCCAGCGCTTCTTCCAGCGCGGCGGGCGCGCCATCGTCCATGAAATCCATTTCGAAGATAGTCACGCCTTCGATCGGATCGGTTGGCAACAGATCGATACCGACCACTTGCGCTTTCGGCGCTCTCGCACGCACGACCTGGCTCCATCCGCCTGGGGCGATGCCGAGATCGACGACCCTCTTCGCGCCGCGAATCAGACCGAAACGCTCGTCGAGCTCAAGTAGCTTGTAGGCCGCGCGGCTCCGATACCCGTCAGCTTTGGCCTGCTTGACGTAGGGGTCATTGAGCTGGCGTTCGAGCCAGCGCGTGGAGCTCGCCGTGCGCTTCTTCGCCGTGCGCACGCGACGATCGGGATTACGTCCTGACCGTGCCATGGCCTCAATTGCTTCCGTTGCGCATTTTGTGCAGTGCTTGAAGGCTGCGTTCGCTGTGGCGTTCCGCGGCCATCAGGCTGCGCAGAATCCCCTCGCGAATACCGCGATCCGCAACCCCGAGTCGGTCTGCAGGCCACAGGTCAAGGATTGATTCTAGGATCGCACAGCCCGCGACGACCAATTCCGAGCGGTCGCGACCGATACAGGGCAGCTCACTGCGTTCTCCGGGCGACATACCCGATAGCGCGCTGCTGATGTCCCGCATCGCGCGCGATGGCACGATCAGTCCGTCCACGGCCTTGCGATCGTATTGCGGCAGTTCGAGGTGAAGGCTGGCAAGCGTCGTGACGGTCCCACTGGTCCCCAGCAGTCGGATATCATTCCGTGTGGCGGCCGAGGCTATCCGATCTGCGAACGGAGCGAAGCTGGTCGCCACGATCTCGCGCATTCTTGCATAACGCGACAACCGCGCATCGCGCCCGTCTTCCATGCGACCGACCGTATCGGTCAGCGAAACGACACCCCAAGGCACGCTCTGCCAATCGACTATACGAGGGATCTTGCCTCCCGGTTCGACGAGGACAAGCTCCGTCGAGCCACCGCCAATATCGAAGATGATCGCCGGACCATCCCCTTCTTCAAGCAGAATGTGACAGCCAAGTACTGCCAGCCGTGCCTCTTCCTCCGCGCTGATGATATCGAGCGCAATCCCCGTCTCTTCACGCACGCGCTCGATGAATGACGGGCCATTGGCCGCCCGGCGGCAAGCCTCGGTCGCGACCGACCGGGCAAGGCGGACCCTGCGGCGCTTGAGCTTGTCGGCACAGATCGTCAGCGCCTTGAGCGTTCGATCCATCGCCTCGTCGGACAATCGCCCGCTCGTCGCCAACCCTTCACCCAGCTTCACCACACGGCTGAAAGCATCGATCACGGTGAAGTCGCGGCCCGAGGGTCGCGCGATCAGAAGACGACAATTATTGGTGCCCAGATCAAGCGCGGCGTAGGCTTGCGCGCCATGTTCATGGCCGTGCCGCGCGGCAACGCTGATCTTGTGCGCTTTCGTGGACGAAGTGGTGCTTGAACCACTCGTGGACCTGTTATCGCGCTGCGAAAGGCAGGGGGTCTTTTCATCGCGCCTGCCCTTCGCAGGGCGCGCGTGGCCGTTTTTTGGCTGGGGGGAGCACTTGTAGCGAAAATCGGCTACTTTGCCGGACGTATCGCTCCGTTTGGTACCAGCATAATTATCTGTGTCCGGCGGACGCGTATCCGCCATAAACCATTCTTTCTGTTCACCGGCGCGAAAGCGGCGCCGGAACCTGGAGGCAGGCTAACCGAAGCGGCGCTTGAGAGCAAGCGAGGGTGCTCTTGACCCGGCGTCAAGGCAAACCTAGGACGCGCAACGCGTGTCGCCAGGCGATTCCGCCCGGCCACGATGCCCCGTCGTCTAATGGTAAGACTGCGGACTCTGACTCCGTCAATTGAGGTTCGAATCCTCACGGGGCATCCAGCTTTTTGCCTATTGGCAGAGAAAGCCGCCCGTCATGAAGAGAGGCGGGCCGCCAACGGAAACTGGCGATTACCGCTCGGAAACTGACCCGCATCAGCGCAAGTGAGCGTTTGAGTTGCGATCACATCATTCATGTCTCAGCGCGTCGATCGGATCGAGCTCTGAGGCGCGCCGGGCGGGGTAATATCCAAAGACGATGCCCATCCCTGCTGCGAACAGAAAGCTGACGATATTGATCGTCGGATCGAAAACGAACGGAACGTCGATCACCCCGGCAAGGGAGATCGAGGCGACGAAAGCGAGCAATAGCCCGACCAACCCTCCCAATGCGCACAAAACGATGGCTTCGGTCAGGAATTGCAGGCGAACCTCGCTCGCCAGCGCGCCGATGGCGAGGCGTATGCCGATCTCCCGCGTACGTTCGGTCACGGATACGAGCATGATGTTCATGATACCGATCCCGCCCACGAGCAGGCTGATCGAGGCGATAACTGCAACCATCGCGGTCAGCGCCCCGGTCACCGCACCAAGCGCGTCGTTGACTTGAGCGGTGTCGATGATGTTGAAGTCGTTCGGAGCATCGCCCTGCAACACGCGCCGTTCGCGCAGCAGACCGATCAGCGATTCCTGAATGACGGAGGTCGCATAGGCGGCGTCGTATTTCAGGACGAAATAGTCGATGCTGTCGTTGCCGCGGAACCTTCGTTGAACCGTTTTGAGCGGCATGAACACAGCGTCATCGTCGTCCGCCCCGCCGCCGCCCTGTCCGCGCTCTTCGAGAACGCCGATCACGGTGCACGGCACGTCGCCAAGCCGCATTTGCTCACCCACCGGGCTCACATCGGGCAGAAACAAAGAATCGCGCACTTTTGTGCCGAGCAGGCAGACATTCTGGCCGGAAGTTTCTTCGCTCTCGGAAAACCTCCGCCCCTCCGTTACCTGGATCGATTGCGCTTCGAGGAACTTGCTGTCCGCGCCGGTCACCCGGGTATCCCAATCCTGTCCGTTGTAGAACGCCGTCGCGCTCGCTCCGACGTTCCCCGCGGCGACTTCAACGCCTGCGATCTGCTGTTCGACCGCCTCCACGTCCTCAAGCTCGAACGGGCGGGTCGGACCCTGATCGACCCGGACCGGGAAGACGATGAAGTTGCTGGAGCCGAGCGAGGAAATCTCCTCCTGCACGGACGCGGTGACGCCATTGCCAAGGGTGACCATGGTCACCACCGCGGCAACGCCGATAATGATACCCAAAGTCGTCAGGATCGAGCGCATGAGATGCCGCCGGATCTCGCGCAAAGCGAGGAGGAATGTCGCGCCAAGCATCAGGCGGTCCCCTGCGCCACATCAAGGCTGCGCGCGCCGCGTTCGGTGCGCTCGACCAGTCCATCGCGAAAATGAATCACCGTCTTGGCGAACGCAGCCATCTCTTCCTCATGCGTGACCATGATTACGGTGATACCGCCTGCATTGAGATCGCGCATCAATTCCATGATTTCGATCGAGCGCTCTGTATCGAGGTTGCCGGTCGGCTCATCGGCGAGCAGCACGTCGGGTTCCGATACGAGTGCACGGGCGATCGCGACACGCTGCTGCTGCCCGCCCGAAAGTTCGGCCGGCGTGTGCTTGGCCCAGGGAGCCAACCCGACCTGATCGAGCGCCCGCATAGCCGCCTCCTGCCGAAGGTTTTTCTTCTCGCCCCGGTACAACAGCGGCAATTCGACGTTTTCGAGGGCAGTCGTGCGCGAAAGCAGATTGAAGCCCTGAAAAACGAAGCCGAGATATCGTCGGCGCAGGAGGCTGCGCTGATCGCGGCCCATCTTCTGCACTTCGACACCGCGAAATCTGAATATGCCGTCGGTCGGCGTGTCTAGGCAGCCCAGAATATTCATCGTGGTCGATTTGCCCGAACCCGATGGCCCCATGATGGCGACGAACTGCCCCCGATCGATCGCAAGGTCGACGCCTTTGAGAGCCTTGAAGGCAGCGGCGCCCGTGCCGAACACCTTGGTAATGCCTTCAAGTTTGATGAGAGGCTGGGCGCTCATCCTCCTTGCGCCTCTTTCCCGGTAACGACCTCCATGCCGGCTTCCAGATCGGTCGATCGAACGACGGTGCGACGTCCGTCGCTTCTGCCGGTCACGACATCCACGCCGCGAAGTGTCCCATCGGCTTCGAGAACCTGCACCACCTGCCTGCTGCCAACGCCGATCGTGGCTTCCTGCTCCTGTTCTTCCAGTCCGACACTCACATTTAGTACGCCTCCTTCGCTCTCTTCCTCTTCATCGGGTCGGAAGCGCAAGGCGGCATTGGGAACCAGCAGGACCGGCCCTGTCGACTGTGTGGCGATGGTCGCGGTCGCGGTCATGCCCGGGCGCAACAGGCCATCGGGGTTCTGAACCGTCAGGCGCGCTTCGTAGCTCACCACCGAGCCACCCGCAGCAGCGGCAGCCGCACCGCCCGCCTGCTCGTTGACCGTGTTGCCGGAGGCGAGATCAACCCGATCGACCGTGGCCGGAAACCTGCGCCCGGGGTAGGCATCCACCGTGAAGCTGGCGTCCTGACCGGATTTAACCTGCCCGACATCCGCCTCGTCAACGGAAACACGCAATTGCATAGCCGCAAGGTCTTCGGCGATGACGAATAGCGTGACCGTGTTGAAGGAAGCGACAACTGTTTGCCCTACCTCAACCTGACGCGCGAGTACCACACCAGTTACCGGAGAGCGGATCACCGCGCGCGACCGTGTGGTGAGATTCGCACCCAAAGTCGCCTGTGCGGCCTCGATATTCGCTCGAGCGGAGGCCACCGTCGCCCGGTCGCGCTCTGCGGCGGCTTCTGCCTGCTCCAACTCGATCAGCGACGGCACCTGGCCGCCGGACAACTCGCGCACCTCCTTGAAGCGCACCAACTGCGCATTGGTCGCTTCCAGCGAGGCCTGCGCCTGGACAAGGCTCGCTCTGGCGGCATTCAGATTGGCCCGCGATTGCGCGATCTGTTGATCGATGATCTCGGTATTGATGACGGCAATCACCTGCCCGCGTGTCACCCGATCGTTCACATCGACAAGCACTTCATCCACCGGGCCGGTGACTTCCGCGCCGACCGTTACCTGGTTCGTAGGGCGAAGGTTGCCGGTCGCGGTGACAGTTATATCGAGCGATTCCTTGGTCACTTCCTCAGTGATGTAGGTCGGATCGCCGTCGCTGCCCGAGCAGGTCGAAACGGCGAAGATCAGGACCAGTATGCCAAGCGCAGGGAGCCAGTACTTCATCCAGCGCCGCCAGCGCGGGCGCTCCTTTACCCCCAGGAACTCGTCGATACCGGTTTCCTCATCCCTCGTCTGTTCCGCCGCATCGCTCATTCTCCGCCGCTCCCTGTTTCATCCGGTTCCAGCAGCGGCGCGCGCCATCCGCCACCCATGGCTCTCGCCAATTGCACGAAGGCAATCGCTCGCGCAGCTTCGGCGGAAATCTGCGAGGTTTCCGCGTTCAGGAGTGCGCTTTCGACATTGAGCAGCACTTGGAAATCAATCAGGCCCGCCTGATATTGGCTGCGTCCCAGAACGGCGGCATTGCGCGCGCCGTCGCTCGCTTCGATCAAGGCGATAACCCGCTCCTCATTGTTTTGCAGATCGACCGACGCGGTTTCAACGTCTTCGAGCGCGACCAGGATCGATTGCCGCCATGAGGCAAGCGACCCATCGGCGATAGCCTGCGCCGCATCGATCTGCGCGCGTGTGCGCCCGGCATCGAATATGAGTTGCGACACATTGGCAAAAACATTGCCGGTGACGATGTCGAACAGGTTGTCGACCCCGAACGAGGACGTGCCAACAGTGCCGGTCAGCCGCGCGAGGGGATAAAGTTGTGTGCGCGCCAGCCCTACACGCTCCAGATCGCCCACCAGACGCGCCTCGGCCGCGCCCACGTCGGGCCGCATTCGCAGCATGTCTGCAGGGGCCGCGATGGCGAGGTCGACCGGCGGCAGCGGGACGTCCCTCGGTTCGGCGAGAAGCGCGCGGTACACATCGCCCGGCGGCTCCCCGATAAGCGTCGAGATGGCGTTGGCGGTCGCAGCCAGATCGCTTTGGAGCAATGGGATCGAGGCCGCGGTTTGCCCTCGCTGAGTGCGCGCCTGTTCAACGTCGAGAATGGAGACAAGCCCTGCCTGATTACGCCAGCGGGCAATCTGGAGGTTGTCGTCCTGATTAACGAGCGAAGCGCGTGCGATCTTCAGTTGGGCGGCGAGTGAGCGCGCGTTGATCGTCTGGATTGCTACGTTGGCGATGATTATGCGTTCAAGGTCAGCGAGATTGAAGCCTGCTGCGACCAGATCGGCTTCGGACGCGTCGATGGCGGAGCTGATCCGCCCAAACAGATCGAGCTCCCAGTTGAAACTGGCATCGAGCGAGAAAAACATGTCATCGTTTGCAAGGTCGCCGAACTCGCGCCCGGTACTCCCGCCGCCGGTCACCGACGGCAAACGACCGGCGCGCGCTTCGCGTAGTCCGGCATCGGCTGCGCGCAATTGCGCGATGGCCAGTTCGATATCGAGATTTTGTTCGCGCGCCTGCGCTATGAATTCGTCGAGGAGTGGATCGTCGAGCAGCCGCCAATAGGTGCCAAGCTCAATCTCTTGGCCACCAGTTTCGGCGAAAGTCCAGGGCTCGGGAAGGGAGACCGCCTGTTCGAGCGCAGGCCGCTCGCCGCGCTGAGGCAGCGCGCAGCCCTGCAAGCTGGCGAGGGCCAGTATAGAAGCGCTCGCGACGTTTCTGATTGATCTGCGAGCAGATCCCATGTGCACGCGCCCCTCTTCTTGCACCTCGATAGACCCATCGCTGACCACCAACCTATGCATTTTGTTACGCTTGGGCCGAGCATCCGTCGATGAGATTGCACCTTTCGTCGAGGAAAAGACGCCGACAACTGCGCCGCTCCTTGGGCTTACGAAGCTGCCGGTAATCGGCTTCGGCGTCCATACGAGCGCAGCGCCTGGCACATCTCGCCGAGGTGATAGGGGCTGTGGCTTAAAATCCGCCGTTTGACGTCGATGAACCTCATAGTGCCGTCCGAAAGCATTCTTGGTCGCAAGCGAAACCGCACTTCAAGGCCTTAGCAGAACTTGTTCTGTCGTCGTAAGCCCATCCTGCTTGTCGAAGAACACTCGTCCGATCCTGCGCCCGCGCCAATTGTCTGCTTGCCGCTATTCTGCTGCACGCCTAGGGGCTGCGCCATGAACGAACATCATCCCGAACGCGACCTCACCGACCGCAAATTCTACCGCGCCGGAGAGGAAAGCCGCTTCGCCGACGAAGCGCCCGAGCACACGCCCCAGACCGAGCATCCGGCCTACAAGCTCGCTTTTCGCGATCACGATTTCCTGCTGCGCGACGAATTGCGACCGGTGCGTTTCCAGCTCGAGCTGCTCAAGCCTGAAATGCTGCTGGACGAAGCGCGGGTCGGATCGACATTGGTGATGTACGGATCGGCGCGTATTCCTTCGCCGGAGGAGGCGCAGGCGCGCGTCGAAGCGGCGAAAGACGAGGGCGAGTTCGAACAGAAGGTCGCCGCCAATCTCGCGGCCAAAGCCAAGTATTATAAGGAAGCTTACACGCTCGCGAGGCTGGTGTCGGAAAAGGCGATCATCGAGGATGGCAAGCGCCAGTTTGTGGTGACGACCGGGGGTGGCCCTTCGATCATGGAAGCGGGCAATCGCGGGGCGAGCGAGGCGGGGAGCGAGTCGATCGGACTCAACATCGTCCTCCCGCACGAACAGGCACCCAATGGCTATGTGACGCCGTATCTCAGCCTCAATTTCCACTATTTCGCGCTGCGCAAGATGCATTTCCTGCTGCGCGCGCGGGCGGTCGCGGTGTTCCCCGGCGGGTTCGGGACGTTCGACGAACTGTTCGAGCTGTTGACGCTTATTCAGACCGGCAAGATGAGGCCCGTTCCGATCCTGCTGTTTGGCCGAGATTTCTGGACGCGGGTGGTCGATTTCGAAGCGATCGCGGAAGAGGGCACGATCTCCAAGAAAGATCTCGACCTGTTTCATTGGTGCGAAACCGCCGATGAGGCGTGGGGCCGGATCGCGGAATTCTACGAGTTGGAGCGCTAGGTCTACCGATCAGCCCAGGCTTCGGACCGTGTGGTGGCCGAGGGGACCGTTGCCCTCACCGAAGCCCGGCGCGCCCTCGATCGCGCGCAGCACGAATTGTCGGCCAAGACGCACCGCGTGCTCGAGCGGCTGACCATGACCAAGCAGGGTTGCCACCGCTGACGAAAGCGTGCAGCCGGTCCCGTGCGTATGCCGGGTATCGATGCGCGCATGGTCGAACTGGACCGCGCGCGCGTCAGGGACGATCAGGACGTCGATGATCCGCTCATCAGGTGTATGGCCCCCCTTCGCCAGGACCGCCGCGCCGGTGGTTTCGCTCAGCTCCTCCGCCGCCTCCGCCATGTCCTGACTGGTCGATAGCGAGCGTTCGACGAGATGGCCCAGCTCGGGCACGTTTGGGGTGATGAGCGTTGCGAAAGGAAAGAGCCGTTCGCGCATCGCGGCGATGGCATCGGGCGCAATCAGGGTTGCGCCGCTGGTCGAGATCATCACCGGGTCGAGCACGACTGGCACATCGATGCCTTCGAGCGCTCGCGCGACGGCGCCGATGATCTCGGCATCGTGAAGCATCCCTATCTTGATCGCATCGACACCGATATCTTCGATGCAGCTTGCGATCTGCCGCGCCACCACATCTCCCGACATCGGTGCGATCGCCTGCACGCCGACGCTGTTCTGCGCGGTGACGGTGGTGATCGCCGTCATCGCATAGCCGCCGAGCATCGCTATCGTCTTGATATCGGCCTGAATGCCCGCTCCGCCGGAGGAATCCGATCCGGCGATCGACAATACGCGCGGCGGGGGTTTGGTCATGGTTTCACGCCGCCGAACGCACGGCGTCGCACACATTATCGACCACGCTCTCGACCTGCGCGGGATCGTCGCCCTCGGCCATTACGCGAATGACTGGCTCAGTGCCCGAAGGACGGATCACCAATCGCCCTCGGCCCTCAAGGGTGCTTTCAGCTTCGCGGATCGCCGATTTCACCCCATCATGCTCCAGCGGAGCGCCGCCATTGTAACGCACGTTCTTAAGCAATTGCGGGACCGGATCGAAGACGTGCAGAATCTCGCTAGCCGGCTTGCCCAAGCGGACCAGACTGCTCAGGATCCGCAGCGCCGCGACAGAGCCGTCGCCGGTGGTGCTATGGTCCAGCAGGATCATATGTCCCGATTGCTCGCCGCCGACATTGAAGCCGCCCTGTTTCATGCGCTCGAGCACATAGCGATCGCCGACCTTGGTGCGCTCCAGCGTAAGTCCTTGCGTTTCGAGATAGCGTTCAAGGCCGAGATTGGACATGACCGTCGCAACCACGCCGCCGCCGGTCAGCGCGCCTTTTTGATGCATTCGCGTCGCGATAAGAGCCATGATCTGGTCGCCATCGACCTTGCGTCCCTTTTCATCGACAACGATCAGCCGGTCGGCATCTCCGTCGAGCGCGATGCCGATATCCGCTTTCTCTTCCACTACGCGGCTTTGCAGCGCTTCGATTGCGGTCGAGCCGACTCCATCGTTGATGTTGGTGCCATCGGGTTCGACGCCGAGCGCGACCACGTCCGCGCCCAACTCCCAAATGGCCGATGGCGCAACCTCATAGGCGGCACCATGCGCGCAATCGACGACCACTTTCAGGCTATCGAAACGTACATCGCTGGCCACGGATTTCTTCACCGCGCTGATATAGCGCCCGCGCGCATCCTCGATCCGCCGTGCGCGTCCGATCGCCTCGGCTTGCGCGAGCTTTGGCGGTTGTTCGAGCAGCGCCTCTATCTCCGCTTCCGCTTCGTCGGAAAGCTTGAAACCGTCCGGTCCGAACAGCTTGATCCCGTTATCCGGGAACAGGTTGTGACTAGCCGAGATCATAACGCCCAGATCCGCGCGCATTTCCCTGGTCAGCAGCGCAATTGCAGGGGTGGGCAGAGGGCCAGTCATAATGACGTCCATCCCAACGCTGGTGAAGCCCGCGACCAGGGCGCTTTCCATCATGTAGCCCGATAGCCGCGTGTCTTTGCCGATCACGACGCGGTGGCGATGGCCTCCTCGTACGAAGTAATTGCCGGCCGCTTGCCCCACACGCATCGCGGTTTCCGCCGTCATCACGCCGTCATTGGTGCGGCCCCGTATGCCGTCGGTGCCGAAGAACTTGCGTGCCATTCCTGAATTCGTCCCTGCTAATATTCGCGATTGTTTGTCAGGCGCTTGTGACGCGGTTATCGGCGAATGGGAAGGGTTCAGACGGGGGAGAGCCCCGAGGAGGGAAGGGTTCGCCCACATAATGAGCGCAAAGTCGCAAGATACCGCGCGCGATGACGTTTCGGGAGAGGTCGGCAACGGGCTTGAATTGATGGCGATCCGCCTGCCGGTGGTGCTCACGTTTGCCGGACTCATCGCAGGGCTGACTGCCGGGGTGCTCCTGTCGCAAGTGGCGCTGCCGCAATGGGCGCTCGATTTCGTCGCGCTGATCGGACGGTTATGGCTGAACGCCTTGCAGATGACGATCATTCCGCTGGTCGCCGCGCTGCTTGTGCTTGGCCTGTCGCAAATCGTGCAGGCCGCGCGCGCGGGCGCAGCGGCGCGGCGGTTTCTGCTGCTGGTCTTCGGCGTACTGGTCGCCGGGGGCTTGTTCACGGTTATCGTCCTGCCCTGGCTGCTCTCCATCTGGCCGATCCCGCCAAGCGCGAGCGGCTTCCTCGCCGAAGTTCCGGCGGGCGAGCAGGCGGTCCCCGATATTCTCGACTTTCTTGCCTCGCTCATCGCGCCCAATATACTCGCCGCAGCGGTGGAAACGAGCATGTTGCCCCTCACGCTCTTCTTCGCGCTGTTCGCCATCGCGATGACCCGCCTGCCACGCGAACAGGGCGAGCGGTTGCTCAGCTTCTTTCATGCGCTGGCAAACACGATGCTGGTGCTGATCGGCTGGGTGCTGTGGGTGGCCCCTGTCGGCGTCCTGGCGCTGGCATTCGGCGTCGGCCTTCGCAGCGGAGGCGGGGCATTCGCGGCGCTGGCGCATTACATCGTGGTGGTTTCGGCGATGGGGGCCTTCATCCTTGTGCTCGCCTACATCCTGGCCGCAACCCTTGGAGGCGTGTCGCTCGGACGATTTGCAAGGGCGATGCTCCCGGCACAGGCGGTCGCGGTATCGACCCAGAGTTCGCTCGCCAGCCTTCCCGCCATGCTCGACAGCGCGAGCCGACTGCGTCTGCGCTCGAGCACAAGCGAGTTCGTGCTGCCGCTCGCGGTAGCGGTGTTCCGGTCGACCAGTCCGGCGATGAACTTGGCCGTCGCTCTCTATGTCGCCGCGCTGGCTGGGGTCGAGATAAGCCTGGCGCTCGCCATTGCGGGCATTCTGGTGGCGCTGGTCATCAGCGTGGGCTCGGTCAGTCTGCCCGGATCGATCAGCTTCGTGGTATCGATCGGGCCGATTGCGCTTGCGATGGGCGTTCCGATCGAGCCGCTGGCGCTATTGGTTGCGGTCGAAATGCTGCCTGACATCATGCGGACGCTTGCCAACGTGACGATGAATGTCGCGGTGACGAGTGCGGTCGACCGGCATGGCGAATGATGCGGGCCTCAGGCGGTTTCGATCTGGCGGTCCTCCAGCCTCCGCTCGATGGCCTCGCTGCGAAACAGCGGTTCTCCAAAGATGAAGCCGACAAGATTGGGTCGCCCGATGTGATCGAACAAGGCGGTCAGCGTCAGCAGGATCGGCACCGATAGCAGCGCGCCCGGAACGCCCCAGATCCATGTGAAATAGGACAGAGCGATCAGGATCATCACCGGGTTCATGGTGAACCGCGCGCCGAGGATGGAGGGCGTGACCACATTCGCCTCGACCGCGTGCAACGCGATGTATGCGGCGGCTGGCAAGAGGCCAATCAGGACGGTATCCGCTGTGCCGAGGCCGAAGAGCGCAAGCAGCGCGGTCATTGCGAGTGGCCCGATATAGGGAATGAAGTTGAGGATCGCGGCAAGCCCGCCCCACATGATTGGCACGTCCAGTCCGAGCGCCCATGCGCCAAGCGCCACGATCACACCGATGCCGATATTTATGAGGCCGACGGTCGTTATGTAGGCCGCCACCCGGTCCTGCACCTCTCGCATGACCCGTGCGGCCTTCACGCTCGACCCGAAATTCGCCCGGTCGAACAGCAGATGCCGCCGGAGCCGCACGCGCGCTTCGATCATGAAGAATGCCATCAGGAACATGATCAGCACTTCGAGCACGATGCTGGGCGTGGCGAAGGCGATTTCTTCCAGCAGGCTCGGCGTTGCGAGCACCACTTCGCGCGCGCCGGTATCGCCCATCAACGCGGCAAGTTCGCGGTTCGCCATCGCGAGCCATTCGAATTCGTCGCGCAAGTCGGAAAAGCGCGCGCTTACCCGCTCGGTGATGGTGGGAAGCTCTTCGAACAGTTCGAGAGCTGGCTGAAGGATCAAGGCGAGGGCTGCGAGCAGCACGCCGAGGAAGACGATCAAGGCAAAGAGCGATGCGGCGACGTTTGGCAGACCGATGCGCGCGAACCAGTCGGCTAGCGGCGAGAGCAGGATTGTCAGCAGGACCGCCGTAACGAGCGGCAGGAACACGACCGAGCCGATCGACAGAACGAATGGAAGAGCGAGAAATAGACCTAGCCCGAACAGCAGGACCAGCGCGGACATCAGCCGCAACTCCTGCTCGGCAAGAATCAGCCGACGCTGGTTCCGGCGGCGAGCGCCGTCCGATGGCGGTGTTTCATCTGGTGCCTGGCTGTTCATGACCGGACGTGGCTCATTCACTGCGCGTGTTTCTCACCGCCATATGCTCAACGCTCCTCCCGCAGCGCAAGCGGGGCGATAGGGATGGCGATCAATTCTTGGCGGCAGCGATGCCGTTGCCGGCCGCGACTTCGTCCAGTTCTTCGAGGATTGCGCGGTGCGCGCCTGCATCTTCGATATCGCGTTGGGGGATGTCGCCATCGGCCAGCATGGAGTTCAGCGCCGCGCGCGCACGTCCGACACGGCTTTTGATCGTGCCAACCGCGCAGCCGCAGATGTTCGCCGCTTCCTCGTAGGAAAAGCCGCCCGCTCCGACCAGCAGCAACGCTTCGCGCCGTTCGGGGGGAAGGGTCAGGAGCGCGCGATGCATGTCGGACAGATGGATCGGCTCCTCCTGTCCCGCTGGAGCGGTGAGGATTCGTTCGGCGACGTTCTCATCATATTCGCCGCGAAACCGGTTGCGACGCATGTCGGTAAGATACGCGTTGCGCAGGATGACGAAGGTCCATGCCCGCATCGAAGTGCCTGGTTCGAACCTTGCCTGCGCAGCCCACGCTTTCAGAAGGGTCTCCTGCACCAGATCGTCCGCCATGTCCGGGCGGCCGCACAGGCCACGTGCGAATGCGCGCAGATGCGGCACGACCTCGGTAAGTTCGCGCTTGAACTCGGCCTTTTCCTTCGCCGTACGCTCGGGTTTGGGTTTCTGATCGGCCATTACGAATTTGTCCCCCCGTGGGAGGATGGGTTCGCCTGCTTCCTGTCGGACTTGTGGTTAGCCGTCTCGTCGGAGTCGTCGAACTGTTCGAGCAGGTCTTTGAATGTATCTGGCAGCGGCTCATCGACTACTGAATCATACAGCTGTCGCAAACCGTTCGCCCATTCGGGCGCGTCGCCGTCACCGGCTCGCCGCCCGGTTTTATGGGCGTTTTCTTTATTTTGATCACTGGACATTATGGGCTTGCTCGGTTCGCTTTTCATTATGCGTATCCGGACGAAACGGGTTCCGAGCGGAAAGTCAAACACCGGTCGGTTTCATCGGGTCTTTACGGGAACGATGGCGGCAGTCTTTGGTTCCGTGCACATATTTGCAAATGACCATTGGGTCGATAAAGGAGGGCAAGCAATCAGCGCGCGGACAAAGCCATCCTCGAAAGAGGAAGCGGTTCATCACGCCCCCGTTCGGGACGGCCGCGCGCGCACATGGCTTGTCCGCTTTCCGCGCGCGGTCCCCGCAGCGATTTTCCTCGCCATCGCAGCGGTCACTGCTCTCAGTGTCTTCGCTATCGAAAGCAACGACCGCGAGCGCGAACGAGCCGAAGCCGAACAATATGCGCAGTCAATCGCCTCATCGCTGGATCGCCGCGCAAACACATTCTCATCATATCTGCGGGCGGGGGCCGTGCTGTTTGCCGGTCCGCGCGATGTCAGCCCGCTGACCTTCCGCCGATTTGTCGACGAATTGCAGCTTGGCGATGATCGTCGCGGCGCAGACGGGATCGGCTGGGTCGAAGTGATCGAAGCAGGCAACACCGCGCGTTATCTGGAACGAATGCGTGCCAGGCGGCCAGACTTCCCGAGTCTTTACCCGGCTGTCTCTACACCGCGTAACCGAGCGGCTGTGGTTACCTATTTTGCGCCTGACAGCACGCTAAATCGGCGGATGCTCGGCTTCGATATGTATTCCGACGAAGACATGGCGACGGCGATGGAGAAGTCTCGGCGGGCCGTGCGGCCGACGGCCTCTGGGCGCATCGACCTGTCGCCAAAAGAGGATGCGTCGACGCCCGGTTTCGCCATCTTCATGCCGGTTTACCGCACCGACCCCGCTTCTCCGACGCGAGAGCGGCGGATCGCGGGCTATCTGTTCAGCGCTTTCGATGCCGAGAAGTTTCTTGCAACCGCGGTAGAACAGGACGCTTCCCGACCGTTTGCCGTGCGCTTGTACGATGGCGCTTCGCCAGAGGATGAAACCGGCCTGCTGGTGGCGACCGGATACGGCGAAGAGGGAGGTGAGCGTATCACCCTGCCACTTTCGATCGCAAATCGCGATTTGCGGCTGGTCGTTGAGTCCCGCAAAAACCAGACGCTCGCGACCATCTCGATGGTCTCGCTTATCTTTGGCCTCGCGATTGCGTGCCTGCTGATGCTTGTCGCACGGTTATTGACCCGCCAGGCGAGGGAGGACCAATCCCGACTGACCTTTCTGGAGGAGCAGCAATCCATCCGCGACAAGCTTACGCGCGAACTCAACCACCGGGTGAAGAACACGCTCGCCAACGTCCTGTCGATCCTTGCGCTGACCCGCCGCCGATCGAGCAGTCTGGATGATTTCGCGTCGAGCCTTGAAGGGCGCATCAGAGCGCTTTCGGCAACGCATGATCTGCTGACAGGTACGGACTGGGGAACCACGCCGATCCGCGCGGTGATCGAGGCGGAGCTTCAGCACGTCGATGCCTCCAGCGATCAGACCATTACGATCGACGGGCCAGAGGTCGAACTCGCGCCCAACGATGCGCTGTCATTCGGGCTCGCCATCCACGAGCTGGCGACGAACGCGGCAAAATACGGCGCGCTGAGCGTTGCGGAGGGCGCGGTATCGGTCACCTGGACACTGGTGGGCGACAGCCTAGCCAAGGTCGAATGGGTCGAGAGCGGCGGGCCGACCGTGGCCGAAATGCGCGCGCGCGGCTTTGGCACCGAATTGATCGAGAAGATCGTCGCGCACGAATTGCGCCACCGGGTGGAATTGGATTTTCGGCCGGAAGGTGTGCGTTGCGTGATCGGGGTGCCGGTCCGTCAGCGTAGCGAATTCGAAATCCGCGCACGGGCCGAACTACCCCTCATCGCGTGATCCGAAGTTTGCGGCGGGGGTCAGTCCAGCGGGCGGCTTGATCCGAAGAACAGCGCCTGGCTGATTGCTGCGCGGACAGTCTGTTCCTGAAATGGCTTGGTGACCAGATAGGTCGGCTCGGGTCGGTCGCCGGTCAGCAGGCGTTCGGGATAGGCGGTGATAAAGATCACCGGCACGCTGTCGATTGCGAGAATGTCATCCACCGCATCGAGACCCGACGACCCATCCGCGAGCTGAATGTCGGCGAGGACAAGGCCGGGCTTTTTCTCCGCAACCACTTCCTGCGCCTGCGTACGGGTTGCTGCGGTCCCGCAAATTTCGTGGCCGATCGAGGTGACGAGGTCTTCAAGCTGCATCGAAATAAGCGGCTCATCCTCGATGATGAGGACAGAGGTTGACTGTTCTTTATCGATCTCCTCGACCGCTTCGGCAACGAGCGCTTCGACCTGTGAGGCTTCGAGGTTCATGATCTGGCCAGCCTGTGCCGGTGAAAAATCCTCCAGCGTCGTCAACAACAGCGCCTGTCGGTTCATCGGCGTAATCGCGCCCAGACGATCCTGCACGCCCGCCTCGTGCTCGCCGGCGCTTTCTGAAGAGTTCTCGATCTCAAGATAGGCGCTCGACCACACCTTGTTGAATGCGCGGTAAAGCGGGATACGTCCGCCTTCGAGCGATTGCTTGAGCTCTTCATCCGCCAGTGCCGCTTCGAGTGTTGCCCGCACGAAAGCATCGCCGGTTGCCTGCGATCCTGAAAGCGCGCGCGCATAGCGCCGCAAGAACGGGAGATTTGCGGCGACCTGCTGACCTAGTGACATTTCTTGAAAAACTCCCGCCTTGTAATTTCGGCTCTGAATGGTGGAGGCCTGGATTGCCCCGCCTTGCGGCGCGCCCCAAGGCCTGCTGCTGCACTAAACCAAAGCCCATCGCGCGTGTTCCCGCGCAGCGCAACCCTTGCGCTGCGAAGGAGGACCGCACACCGTGCTTGCGGCAAGACCAAGTTGGCGGATTGCAGACTTTTTTCAAAAAGAAACAAAGTGCGGGAACCGCCTTTTCGGCCGCGCATTATAGCCTTGTCACCGCCGAGACCCCCCTCCCGTCCAAGCGGCTGGTGATACGATCCCGAAGGCCTCCACTTCCATGAAGTGGAGGCCTTTTTTCTTGTCGGTTGATGGCTGAGTACTCACGACAGGCAACGTCTGGCCTTCCATCGCGCGAGACATCAGGTCAGGTAAGCTACTACAATTGAGCAAGGTTCAGCGCGGTCGCAGCCGTGAAAGCAGGCTCGCGCGCGGCTTTTGACGCAGCACATTGCGCAAGTCTTCCGGGGCGTATGGTTTTGACAGCACCTCGCCCAATTGCTTAATTCGATCCGGTATCTCGTCCGGCGCGCCGGTTTGGAACACGATCTGGGTATCCTCGCTGCCGAGTGCATCGACCAGTTCGGCGATTTCCCAGCCGTCGCTCATGTCGGCGAGATGGACATCGAGCACCACCGCGTCGAACTTTTCCGACTTGAGCTTGCCAATCGAGCATTCGGCGGTCGAACAGATCGTTACATTCGCAAAATCGTCTTCGGTCAGTTCCTGTTCGATGGACATGCCCAGCACTGCATCGTCCTCGACCACCAATACCCGCAAGGGCTGGCGCCGTTTGGATCGCAGGGAGATTTGTGCGGTATCGGCCATGGTTCATAAAGGACGTTCGGCAGGCTAAGTTCCTGAATGTGCCCAATCACGGCAGCGATTTTTCGTAGATGGCATATTTCCGATTGATATCGGCCTTTATCGCATCGGCGATGGCGACCATTCCCCGGTTGTCTTCCAGGATCCAGCCGATCTCAGCGCGGGGCGCGTTGTAGGTGTGCTTGGCCACGTCCCTGATGCGGCTGATCATCATGAAGGCCAGTTGGCTTGCCATTCGTGAGTTCTGGAATTTCTTCGATACGCCCATCAATGGGACGCGCACATCGGCGCCCCGCGGACGCTTTAGCCATCGCAGCAGCCGCCACCAGCCGAGCGGGAACAGCCTGCCATCGATCCTGGCAAGCACATCATTGATATCCGGAAAGGTCAGCATGAAGGCGACGGGCTCACCATCGACTTCGGCGATCATGTTGAGGTCTTCGCGGATGATCGGGCGCAGCTTGACCCCGGTGTGTGCGACCTCTTCGGGAGTGATCGGCACGAAGCCCCAATTGTCGGACCACGCGTCATTGAGGATGGCGAGGATTTTGGATGCTTCTGCGTCCCAGTCGCTCTTGCGAACCTGACGTATCGTGATCCGCTCGTTGCGCTCACCGGATTTCACGATCCGGTCGATCAGGGGCGGGAGCGGGTCTGCAAGCTCAAGATCGTAGGTATAGAGTGTCTTGGCGCAATCATAGCCACTGGCTTCAATCCAGGCAGCGTAATGCGCTGGATGGTGACCCATCATGATGGTTGGCGCGTGATCCTGCCCTTTTATCAAGAGACCGGGCTCCTCCCACACCGACATGGAGATCGGCCCGACCACTCGCGTCATCCCCTCATCCACCAGCCAGCGTTCCGCGGCACGAAGCAAAGCGCGCGCAACGGTTTCGTCAGTTGCATCAAAATAGCCGAACATGCCGGTGCCCGGGCCAAAGCCTTGCTCGGGTGGCATGGCCAGGGCAAGCTCGTCGATATGCGCCGAGATACGCCCGACCGGTGCGCCGTCGCGCTGCGCGATGAACAATTGCGCACGGGCATGGCCGAAAAACGGGTTCTTGTCCGGATCGACCAATTCGATCTGTTCGCGGCGCAATTGCGGCACCGCGTTCTCGACCCGCGCGGCAAAATCGCGCCCGATATCGACGAACCGGGCGCGGCCATGCTTGTCGCTCACGGCTTCTATGCTTAGCTTAAAGTCTCGGGTTTGAGCATCCGCCACTCAGGTCACCTCGTATGATCGTTCTGGTGCGTCTGTGTCGCTCTCAGTGCCCCTGTGCAACCCGGTCGATCACACTGGCCACAAATGCGGATTTGCTCCCGTTCATATGGATGGGTTAAAGGATGTTGCGAAGACAAGAACCATGACGATGCACCAGCCAATCGACCCTTCCGCGCCGGAGCGCGCCGCGACACGTCCCGCCAAACGCGCCGTACGGGCCGATTTTCTGCGCGCGGACGACAAGGACATGTTGCGCGCCGCCCGCGATCTGACCAGCGATCTGGGGACAGCGCGCGCGCGGATTTACTGGCTCGACATGCTGGTCTCTGCCGCGATCGGCTATGGCGGCATCGCGCTCGCCATTCTGACCGACAGCCTGCCGGTCGCGCTTGTTTCGGGCCTGGTTGCCTCGCTCGCGCTCTATCGCGCGCTGATGTTCATCCACGAGCTGACCCACATCCACCGCGACGCGCTCCCCGGTTTCAGGACCGGGTGGAACCTGCTTGTCGGCATCCCGCTGCTCACCCCCAGCTTCATGTACGAAGGTGTGCACGTGATCCATCACAAGCGCACGCAATACGGAACCATCGAAGATCCGGAATATCTGCCGCTCGCGCTGATGAAGCCTTGGAGCCTGCCGCTTTTCGTGATCGTCGCGCTGCTCGCGCCGGTCGCGCTGATCGTGCGGTTTGCGTTATTGGTGCCGCTTGGAAAGCTGTTTCCGGCGCTCCGGACTTTCACGTGGGAGCGGTTCTCCGCGCTTTCGATCAATCCCGATTTCCGCCGCAAGCCGCCCAAGGGCGACTTGGCCAAGCGTGTCGCGTGGCAGGAGGCAGGGGCTAGCCTGTGGGCGATCGCCTTGCTTGGCAGCGTGTTCGTGCTGGGTTGGCGACCGCTTTTGATTGCGCTGGCGATCCTGTCCTTCACCGCTCTACTCAATCAGCTGCGCACGCTGGTCGCGCATTTATGGGAGAATGAGGGCGAGTCGATGACTGTCACCGCCCAATTCCTCGACAGCGTCAATGTGCCACCACCCGGCGTCATCGCCGAGGTCTGGGCGCCGGTGGGCCTGCGCTACCACGCGCTGCATCACCTGATGCCGTCCATGCCCTATCATGATCTGCCAGAGGCGCACCGGCGTCTGGCACGTGAACTTGGCATGGGGTCGACCTATGAGGGAGCGAACCATCCCGGCATGGCGACGCTGGTGGGACGTATCGCGCGCAGTACTATGGTGAAGCGCTAGCAGTCTCGCGCTTTAATCCAGAAAGCAGATCATCGCGCAGCGGCGGTCCGCGGGGAGGCCGAATTCGACCGCCTCTTTCTGTCCCGCAGCCAAGCGTGGATAGGCTGCGAGATCGTCCACAATCACGAAACCTTGGCGCTCGTAGAAAGGTGCGTTCCAGGCGATGTCGCGATAGGTGTGGAGGGTGATCGCCCGGATGCCAGCGTTGCGACAATCGATCTTGAGCGCGCCGAGGAGCGTTGCGCCGATCCGCTGGCGCTGGAAAGCGGTGGCAACGCTAAGCTCGTGCAGATGCACCTCGCGCCCGATCCGACGCGCAGCGGCGAAGCCGACCACCTGTCCGGCGCTGATAGCGGTAAGGCAATGGCGCTGGCGGATCATCGTGCGATAGTCGTCGGCACTTCGGCTCGGGGGAATGGGTGTTCCGGCAAGACTCGGCTCATTGGCGAGCAATTGCGCGGCGTCATCCTCGACCCGGCTGTAGCTCTCTGCATCCTCGACCCGCGCAAGGCGTAGCGACCAGTCGGTCATTCCTCGGTCCGGATCAGCACCGTCTCACCCACCAGAAAGAACAGCAGAAACGGTGCCCAAGCGGCGAGAAATGGAGGATATCCGCCGAAACTCCCCATCGCGAGCGCCGCGTTGTCGACGACGAAATAGGCAAAGCCCAGCGCCATCCCGATCACCGCACGCACGAACAACTGGCCGGATCGTGCAAGACCGAAAGCCGCCACCGATCCGAGCAGAGGCATCAGCAGCGCCGACAACGGCCCCGAAATGCGATGCCACCATTTCGCGCGCATCTCCGAAGTTCGGCGGCCCGCAGCTTCGAATGCGTCGATCGTTTCGGACAGCTCCCAGAACGGCAGCGCATCGGGGTCAACCGATTGCAGATCGATCTGCTCGATGCTCAAACCTTCCGCCACCACCAACTCGCTCACCGCGCTCGTCTGCGCGCTGCCAACGTCGAAGCGTTCCGGCTCTTCAAGTCGCCACCCTGGTGCCGCATAGACGGCGCTCTTCGCGCGAACCTGTTCGCTGATGATGCCGCCAGGCGCTCGCTTGTAAAAGGTGACGCTGGTGAGCCGGATATTCTCGCCCGTGCCGGTTAGCGAGGATGCGGTCAGGATGTCGTCACCATCGGTCAGGTAAACGTTCGTGCGGATGCCGGAATCTTCCGGGATCGGTCCGTATTCCGCCGCCTCCCAAGCTTTGAGCGTTGCGTTGGCGCGGGTCACGATCCGTTCGTTGAACGCGAAACTGAACGCAGCGACAATAGCGGCGGCGAGCAGCAGCGGAGCGAGCACCTGATGGGCCGAAAGACCGGCCGCCTTCATCGCCACCACCTCGCTGTTCTGGTTCAGCGTTACAAGCGTAATCAGCGTGGCCAGCAACACCGAATACGGTAGGAACCGCGCGATCAATTGCGGCACGCGCAGGCTTGCATATTTCAGGATTTCCGCCTGTCCGTTGCCTTCGGGGGCGAGGATATCGCCGGTCGATCCCAACAGGTCGAGCGCCATCAGCACCAGCACCAGCATCACCAGCACCGCAAGGATGCGCACGACGAACATCTTCACAAGGTAAAGCGTCAGGGTACGCGAGGGGAAGAAATCAAGCTGCATCTGGTGTTTGCCAAGCGCCTACTGCGCCGGCACCGCCTGCGCGTCATCGGTCATGCCCGGCGTGGCCCTGCGCCTGCGCTTGAACAGCTTGCCGATACGCTTGGATAGCTTGGAGAACACGGTTTCGAGAGCGCCCAGCGCCTGTCCGCCCGGAACGTAGGCGGTGCGATGATACATCCAGATGATCAACGCGGCGAACACCGCGAACGGCCCCCACAGGGCCAATATCGGATCGACCCGGCCAAGCGCGGCGATGTCTTCCCCGTATTGATTGACCTTGTGATACGACACCACCATCACGATCGCCACGAACACGCCGAGCGCGCTCGTCGATCGCTTGGGCGGGATAGCCAGCGCAACCGCCAGCAGCGGCAGCAGCAGCATCATGACCACTTCGACCAGCCGATAATTGAAGGTCGCCTGGCTCGCATCGCGAACCTCCTCAGACCGGTCCTGATTCCATCCAATCCTCAGCAGTTCGGGCAGGATGTATTCGCGGGTTTCGTCACCGCGCGCTCGGAATTCCTCAATCGCGGGCAGGTCGATCGGCAGGTCGTGGCGGCTGAAGGAGAGCACGCGCGGTGTCTCGCTGCCAGTGTCCTGGACGATGGTGCCCTCGGTCAGGCGCAGGATGATCGTATCGGGACTGTCGCTGGTCGCAAGGAATGAGCCCTCGCGTGCGCTGATCGACAGGATCTGGTCCTGATCGTTTGCCACGCGCGCGAAGATGCCCATGAGGCGCTGTCCGTCATCCTCGCTCTCCTCGATCCTCAGCGCCATGCGATCCGCCAGGGTCGTGAATTCGCCGACCTTGATCGACGCGCCCAGTGCGCCCGAGCGCAAATCATACTCCATCTGTTCGTAGTAGTAGCGGCTGACCGGCTGGATGTAGAAAACAAGCGCGATATTGACCGCGACCAGCACAAGCGTGATCGCATAGGGGACGCGCAGCAGCCGCCAGTAGGACAGACCCACGGCCCGCATCGTGTCGAGCTCGCTAGAGGTGGCCAGTTTGCGGAACGCTAGCAGGATGCCGAGCAGCAGGCCCAGCGGAATGGCAAGGCTGGCATATTCGGGGATCAGCGCGCCCAGCATCTTGAAGACGACCCCGATCGGGCCGCCCTCGACTGCGACAAAGTCGAACAGCCGCAGCATCTTGTCGAGCAGCAACAGCGACGCGGCCAGCGCAAAAATGCCCAGCATCGGTACGATCACCAGGCGAAAGATATAACGGTCAATACTGGGAATGAAATTCAGCACGTCTCGTCCCGTCGGTTCACCGGTCCAGCGCCCGCCCGCCTTGCAGCCTTTGTCTGCGCACTAGCGCCAAATCGCGCCCGCGTCATGCCCCGAAACTGTCGGGGTGGAAAGCGCGCTACCAGAAGCGGCTGCCCGGTCCGCCCTTGAACGGTCCTGCCTCATGGTGGCTGATCCAGCCGCCATAGAACTGGCCGGGCTGGGGTGTGATTACCTCACCATCGACCAGGCACTTGTCGAGCGGATCGGGATAGAAGGCGAGATGGTCCTTGATGCCCTGAAAGCTGGGCGTCGGATCGGGGTAGCACCAGGCACCCGCTTCGATGCGCGAACCGTCGATCACGATATCGAAATACCGCGCCTGTCCCTTCCATTCGCACATTGAGCGGCGCGAATTGGGTTCAAGATGCTCCATCGCGATGTCGCCTTGCGGAATATAGTAGGTTGGCGGATGACTGGTTTCGAGCGTCCGCCAGGCGGAGCGGCTATCGACCAGCTCAATGCCTTTGTGCAGGATACGAATATGGCGATCGGTTGGTTCGGCGATCGCGGGGCGTGGATAATCCCACACGCTCTCCTGCCCTGGGCCAGCCGGGTCGGGTTCAGGATGAAAGGGCTGCCTGCTCACGCCTTTTCAAGCGTGCATTGCAGCGGGTGCTGGTTCTGTTGAGCGAAATCCATCACCTGGTTCACCTTGGTTTCGGCCACTTCGTAGGGGAAGATACCACACACGCCCACGCCCTTTTGGTGAACGTGCAGCATCACCTGTGTCGCCTGCTCTATTTCCATGCCGAAGAACCGTTTGAGAACCATCACCACGAACTCCATCGGGGTGTAGTCGTCGTTCAGCATCAGAACTTTGTACTGGCTCGGCTTCTTGGGCTTGGTCCGGGTTTTGGTCGCGACACCGGTTTCGCTTGCGCCGTCATCGTCCTTGTCATCGTCGTCCCCGGCCAGGCGGGCGGGAGAATGCGGGGCAAGGACCGCCAAAGCAGCTAGAGTCGGAACACAATCGGCCATAATGCTCATTATGGGATGGGTTGGAGGGTTCGCAAGAGCCATCACCGCGTCAGAGGGCGGCGGATCGCGCGCCTCATCCCCGTTAGAAAGAAAAAGGGCCGGATGAACCGCCATGCGATCCATCCGGCCCAATGCGCTTTCGCGCGCTTTCGTGAACCGGGATTGGGAGAGAGAGGAGAGAGACCCGGCTCAGAAATTCGTCAGGTTCAGGCGACCTTCGCCATCTTCTCGGCCGCGACGCTGGCGCGGTTGGAGAGGGGTGCGAAAGCTTCGTTGTAAAGCTTGACCCAGGCTTCCGTGCGCTCCGAACCGTAGTGGATCATCGCATCAAAGTTGCGACGTGCCATTTCGTTCTGGAGTTGCATGAACTCGGTCGGCGACTTGGCCGACGCGACCTTCTTGGCATCTTCGGTCATGGTTTCGACAACGGTCTTGCCGGTCTCGACATTGTCGCGGACCAGTTCCTGTGCGCCGGAGAAGAAGATCTTGCTGCTTTCGACCATTGCTTCGACGTTGGCCTTGCTGAATTCACCCGCTTCGGAAGCGAATTCGCCAGCCTTTTCGTAAGCGGACTGCATGCGGTCCTGCATGTCGGCAGCCACGTCTTGGGCTGGGTTCTTGGTGGACTTGGTTGTGGTAGCCATGATGGTTTCCTTAAGTTTTTTGATGGACGGGGTTTGAGCGGGAGTTTTTGTTGAGGTTGCGGGAGCCTTGCGAGCGACAGCCTTTTTGACGGCTGGCTTTTTTGCTGTGGTCCTCTTGACTACAGTCTTTTTCGGCTCAGCCTCTTTTCCCGCCGTCTTTTTGGCGGAAGTTTTTGGCGCGGTGCGCTTCTGCGTGCTGGGCTTGCTTGAGCCTGCAGCATTGCTGGCAGAAGTCTTGCGCACCTTGGTCGTCGCTTTCGCGTCTTCCGCGACCGCTTTCTTCACGACCTCGACATTTGCTTCCGGAGACTTGTCGGCCTGAACTGCTTCGGCAACCGCTTGCGAAACCTTAGGGTCTGCGGGTTTTGCCGCAACTCCATCCGTTTCGGACTTGTTCGCCGCTGGTTCCGTCTCCGTTTTGGATTTCGATTCAGCCATTGCTTCCTCACTTCGTATTGCACTGCACAAAATACGCATTGCAGCTGCGAAGTCAAGGAAATTGTGCACTGCACAATGAATTCCCGGGTGCGTCGATTGACCGATCTGCCCCGCGAGATGTCGCGAGAGCTTTCAGGTTGTCAGCGCGTCATCACGTAACGCCCGGGCGCGTCTTCGATAACTTTGTCGCCCCGTCCGCCCGGCTTGCGCTTGCCCGTAGCTGCGACCTTCTCAGGCGACTGCTTCTCAAGCCAATCGAGCCAATAGGGCCACCAGCTGCCAGGATGTTCCTTAGCGCCTGCGACAAATTCATTGAGCGATCCAGCATCGCTGTCGCCGGTCCAATACTGATACTTCTTCGCTGCGGGCGGATTGACGACGCCAGCGATATGGCCCGATCCGGCGAGCACGAATTCCATCGGCCCTGAAAAATGATCGGTCATGCGCCAGACACTCTTTGCCGGCGCGATGTGGTCCTCGCGCCCGGCTTGAATGAAAACTGGTGTCTCGACGCGGGTCAGGTCGATCGGCGTTCCGTCCGCCTCCAGCGCGTCGGGTTCAACCAGCTTGTTGTCGCGGTAGAGGTCTCTTAGGTACGCGTTGTGCCACTTTGAGGGCAGGTTGGTGACGTCGCCGTTCCAGTGAAGCAGGTCGAATGCCGGGTAATCCTCGCCCAGCAGGTAATTGTTGACGACGTAGCTCCAAATCAGATCCTTGCCGCGCAACGCATTGAAGGTCGCGGCAAGATACCGCCCGTCGAGGTAGCCTTCGGGTGAAAGCTGCTGGATCAGCTCGAGCTGGCCATCCTCGATGAAGTGCTTGAGCTCGCCGCCATCTTCGAAATCGATCTGCGCCGTGAAGAACGTCGCGCTCTTCACTCGGTCCGCCTCATCCCGCCGAGCCATAATCGCCAAAGCGGCGGCGAGCGTCGTGCCCGCCACGCAGTATCCGATAGTGTGGACGCTCGGCACGTCGAGCCGGTCGCGCACGGTGTCGATCGCTTCGATCTGCGCACGAATGTAGTCGTCCCAGATCACGTCTTTGAGCGTCTCGTCCGCCGATTTCCAGCTGACGACGAACACCGTGATACCCTGATCCACCGCCCATTTGATAAAGCTCTTTTTGGGCGTCAGGTCGAGGATGTAGAACCGGTTGATCCACGGCGGGAAGATCACCAGCGGCACCTCGAAGACCTCCTTGGTCGTCGGGCTGTACTGGATCAACTGATAGAGCGGGGTCTCCTTCACCACCTTGCCCGGCGTCGATGCGAGATTGTCGCCGAGCTTGAAGGCATTGGGATCGGTGTGAGTGAGCTGGCCACGATCCAGATCGGCGATCAGGTGTTTCATACCGCGCACGAGGTTCTGCCCGCGCGTCTCCATCGTGCGCTGGAGGACTTGCGGGTTGGTGAGCAGGAAATTGCTTGGGCTCATCGCCTCGGCCAGCGCTTTTGTCGCGAATTGCAGTTCTTGCTTCTTCTCCTCGTCCAACCCCTCGATCGATGACGTCGCCTGATCGAGATACTCGCTCATCAGCAGATAGCTTTGATGAAGCATGATCGCTGCGGGATTCTGACGCCAGGCCGGGTCGGCGAAACGGCGATCCTTATGAGGAAGACGATCCGCCTCGATTTCGCTGCCAACAAGTGGAGCTGTCGACATTCCATCGAACATGCTTTGCCAAAGATCGATCGTGCCTTGCGTGAGTTTCGCCTGAGCCTCGGCGGCAGGCACTGGCATGGCCCGCATGAAGTTTTGTGACAGGGCGAGCCATTGTGCGGGATCGAACATCGCCTTTGCGATATTGTCCACGCCAGCCGCGCGCTGCATCTGCTTTGTCGCGTATTCAAACCATAGGCGCTGGATGTCGGTGCTTGACTTGGCCCATTCGGCAAGGTCGGCGGGGGAAATGTCTTGGGCGAACATCGCGCCGAATGCGTCTTCATCGACGGTTGGAGTGACGGCAGTTTGCCCCTGCGCAAACAGATCGCGCATCGCCTTGGCTTGCATGTCGAAAAACGCTGCGATCGGCTCGGTTCCGGCGTCTGCAGCTGCGTCTTTCGGTTTCGGTTTATCCTTGCTTGCCATACGCCAACGGCTCCTCTTGCCACGAAGCGGCGCATCGGTTCGCACGCCTGCCTGTCAGTCCCCTATCGCAATACGCCTTCCCACGCGGGCCCCGTTTCGCCTAGGGATAAAGCTTCGCGCGGGATGCTCCGCGATCGTTAAGCCGCACGTGGAGTCGCGATGGACGGACAATTCTACCGCATAAAGCGCTTGCCGCCCTATGTCATCGCGGAAGTCAACGCGATGCGCCATGCCGCGCGGCAGGCGGGGCAGGACATCGTCGATCTCGGCATGGGCAATCCTGACCGGCCGCCACCCCAGCACGTGATCGACAAATTGTGCGAGGTCGCGGTCAAGCCCGATGCGCATGGCTATTCTCAATCGCGCGGTATTCCGGGTTTGAGGCGGGCGCAGGCGGACTATTACGCGCGCCGGTTCGGAGTCGATCTCGATCCGGAAAGTGAAGTCGTGGTGACGATGGGGTCGAAGGAGGGGCTCGGCAGTCTCGCCACCGCGATCACCGAGCCGGGTGACGTGGTGCTCGCGCCCAGTCCGTCCTATCCCATACACACGTTTGGTTTCATTCTGGCGGGCGCGGCAATCCGCGCGGTTCCGACGGCGCCCGATGAAAGCTATTGGCAAGCGCTCGAGTCAGCGATGAGCGACACCACGCCGCGGCCGCGAGTGCTCGTCGTTTGCTATCCGTCGAATCCCACCGCTGAAACGGTCGATCTCGCCTTTTATGAACGGCTGGTCGCCTGGGCGCGTGAGAATGAGGTTTGGCTGCTGTCCGACCTTGCCTATTCCGAGCTCTATTACGACGGCAAGCCGACCCCCTCGATCATGCAGGTCGATGGCGCGAAAGACGTCGCCGTCGAGTTCACGACCCTTAGCAAAACATACTCGATGGCGGGCTGGCGGATCGGCTTCACGGTCGGAAATAGGGAACTGATAGCTGCGCTGACGCGAGTGAAGTCGTATCTCGATTACGGTGCCTTCACTCCGATCCAAGCGGCAGCGTGCGCGGCACTCAACGGCCCTCAGGACGTCGTGGAAGAGAACCGCGCGATTTATCACAAACGCCGCGATGTCCTGGTCGAGTCCTTCGGCCGCGCCGGGTGGGATATTCCGCCGCCAGCCGCCTCGATGTTCGCCTGGGCACCGCTGCCACCGCAGCTGGTCCATATGGGAAGTCTCGAGTTCTCGAAGCAATTGCTAAGCGAGGCCAAGGTCGCGGTCGCGCCGGGCATCGGCTATGGCGAGGCAGGCGAGGGGTATGTGCGGATCGCGATGGTCGAAAATGAGCAGCGCCTGCGGCAGGCCGCGCGCAACATCAAACGCTATTTCGCTTCGCTGGGGATCGAACAGGCCGCGGCTGAATAGTAATGATTTGGCTGCGCGAGCGCCGTTTGACTGGACACATTCGCCGCGCTCCGCCAGTCTTTACATCAGTCCGATGAACTCTGAAACTCGCAGAAGGCAGAACCATGCTGCAAACCGCCTCCATGCCCGCCAATGACCGTATCTCGATCGAGCTGGGAGATGACGGCGTCGCCCAGGTCCGCCTGACGCGCAGCGACAAGATGAACGCGCTCGATCCGGAAATGTTCGAGCGGATCATCGAGGCGGGAAGCGTGCTCCAGAACATGAAGGGACTTCGCGCCGTCGTCCTGTCGGGGGAGGGGCGCGCATTTTGTGCCGGCCTTGATACCTCAACATTTGCCCGCACGCCAAGCGAGGATGAGCCGCCCTTGACCGAGCGGACCTATGGCAATTCGAACAAGTTCCAGCAGGTCGCGATGCAGTGGCGCAAGCTGCCCGTCCCAGTGATCGCCGCGTTGCATGGTGTTTGCTTTGGCGGCGGATTGCAGATCGCGAGCGGTGCCGACATTCGCGTCGCCCACCCCGATACACGCATGGCGATCATGGAGCTGAAATGGGGCCTCGTGCCCGACATGGGCGGATATGCGCTGTGGCGCGGGCTTGTGCGAGACGATGTGCTGCGCGAACTGATCTACACTAACCGGGAATTCACCGCGGAAGAGGCGCAATCGATGGGTCTCGTGACCCGGCTCGACAACGATCCGCACGCCTGCGCGACCAGGATCGCGACCGAAATCGCCAACCGCAACCCCCACGCGATCCGTGCCGCAAAGCGCTTGCAGGCAAGTATGCAAAGCGCTGATACCGATGCGATTCTGATGGAAGAGAGCATCGAGCAGCACGCCATCATGCGCACTCCGAACCAGATTGAGGCGGTGATGGCAGAAATGGAGAGGCGCGCGCCAAAATTCTCCGACGTCTGAGGCGCAGACTTTTCAGCCAAACACCGCGACGCATTGCAGGCCGTCGAGAACCTGGCGGCCCTCTCTGTCCCACATGCGCAGCCGCTCCGAAGAATAGCCGCTCGCCGCGTGCTGGCTGGCGTTCTCCGCAAGATACCAGCCGCCATCGGAGCGCGTGTGCGGGTCGAGCACGTTGAACGACCAGTTGATCGAGCTGATCGGGCCGGTTCGTTGCATGATACGCATCGCGCCGGGCGGCATCACGTCGCCCATCAGGATAAGCTTGCTGACCGGGTCGAGCGAATGCTCTTCGGTCAGGCGCGCCCAGCGCCGGATTGTCGCGCCGTGGTCCGCATCCTTGTCCCGGCCGAAGCGGATTTCAAAGTTGTTCTGAATAAAACTCGGGCCTTGGCCTTGCATCGTGACGGCGTTGTCATGCGGCGCGCCGGGCCAGTCGTGCGGCTTTTCCGTGTCCTGAACGGCATTCGCTTCGCGTTCTGCTGCGAACAGCCAGAACGCCGTCAGGGCCACTTTCCCATCGCTGCGAATCTCACTGCGCACCTGCGTGACGTTACGCCCCTGCCGGATTACCTCTGCCGACAGCTCGATATCCTCCCCAATCGGCGCGACGAAGCCGATCTGGCCGGCGCGCAGCGGCGGGAGATCGGGGAAAGCACGTTGTGCCATCGTAAAGGCGATGAGCGCCGATGCTCCGCCATAAAGCGTGCGCCCCTGCATCCAGTCACTGGCATGGTCGAGGCGGGCCGGTCCGGGCTTTCCGGTGATGGGATCGAGAAGGCTGGCAATCGTCATGGGGCGCCTAGTGGCGAAAGCGAATAATCCCGTCCAGACTTTCCATCGGACAACGCGCATTGCCATCAGCCTCGCGCTTCGCTACGGCGCGGCTCCGCCCTTGATGGGGCGCCTCGGCCCGATGGCGGAGTGGTTACGCAGAGGACTGCAAATCCTTGCACGCCGGTTCGATTCCGGCTCGGGCCTCCACATTTGAAATTGCGCGCGCTTTGCTTTGTCATTAAGGGCCGCGCGCGAACGCCGCTTTAGCTCAGTTGGTAGAGCACATCATTCGTAATGATGGGGTCAGAGGTTCGAATCCTCTAAGCGGCACCACTTTCCGAAATTCGAGACTTCCGACCGCACGATGCACTGTGGTCGGTCTAGCCCGCATGTCCGCGGGCCTTGGCGCTAGCAGCAGTTCAGGTGAGATTTGGAGACCGCCTGGTCTGAGCCCCTAGATTTTCTCCAGAGATAAGTAGAGTCCGGCCCTGACAAGGAGTGCGGACGAATGAAGCGAAGCAGGTTCAGCGAGGAGCAGATCATCGCTGTTTTGAAGGAGCAGGAGGCTGGGATACCAACGGCGGATGTATACCGCCGCCACGGGATCAGCTCGGCGACCTTCTACAAGTGGAAGTCGAAGTATGGCGGTCTGGAGGTTTCGGACGCCCGGCGGCTGCGCCAGCTGGAGCAGGAGAACGCGCGGCTGAAGAAGCTGCTGGCGGACCCGATGCTGGACAACGCCATGCTCGAGGAGATCAGCGCAAAAAATTCGAGCGCCCGGTGCCAGGCGGCAGGCGGTGGCTCATCTCCAGGAGGTCTTCGAGGTGAGCCAGCGTCATGCCTGTGCGGTGCTGGGCGTGGACCGAACCATGGTGCGCTATGTCAGTCGTCGGCCCGACGATGCGAAGGCGCGCGAGCGTATCAGCGAACTGGCCAGCCAGCGTCGCCGGTTCGGCTACCGGCGGCTGCACTGGCTGCTGTGCCGGGAGGGATGGGCGATGAACCACAAGAAGTTCCGGCGGCTCTATCGCGAGGAGCGGCTGCAGGTGCGCCGTCGTGGCGGTCGCAAGCGGGCCCTGGGCACGCGGGCACCGATGACGATCCCGCAAGGGCCCAACCAGCGTTGGAGCCTCGACTTCGTATCTGATGCCTTCGCCTGCGGCAGGCGCTTCCGGATCTTTGCCGTGGTCGATGACTACAGCCGCGAGTGCGTGCGCCTGATCGCCGACACGTCGATTTCGGGCGCGCGGGTCGCGCGTGAACTCGATGAAGCGGTCTTCGAGCGGATGGCGCGGCCCCATACGATCGTCAGTGATAACGGCACCGAACTGACCAGCATGGCGATCCTGCGCTGGTCGAAGGAGCGCAATGTGGAGTGGCATTACATCGCACCGGGGAAGCCCTACCATAACGGGTTCATCGAAAGCTTCAACGCACGCCTGCGCGACGAGTTCTTGAACGAGACGATCTTCACCAGCCTCGCCCACGCCCGCCAGGAACTGGAAGCGTGGCGACACGACTACAACCACTTCCGGCCCCACTCGAGCCTGGGCAACCGAACCCCGGCGGAGGTCGGGGCAGGATCAAACGGCAAACCATATTGGGGGCATGCCCCCAATATGGTTGTTGCCATCACGCCCAACGAAGGGCATCAAAACGGCCTAAGGCTCTACTCATAGCTGGTAGAAACTTCGGGCTCAGACCAGACTCGAGCACGCTTTGATCCGGTGATTGTTTGGATCTCGAAAAATGTTCATCAGCTCTCTCAGAGGAGCTTTCCCACGACCAATCCGATGGACTCAGCGCTGATCGGTTTGACAGCGCTAGATCCTATTTCGTCGCCAAAGCGGTAGAACATCGTTAATCTGACGGGAATTCTCGCTGGCGATTGCACTTTCGGATGTGCTTGTTAGAGACGGCACCACCGCACGCCGTCAAGCGCATGTGATCTCCATTTTTCAGACATTTGCCTGAGTAAATTGTAGTTTAATGTCCACGCGCGATCTTTTCCGACCGGACCCGGATATTGGTTACTTGTTTTTACCCAAGTTGCGAGCACGCGTCGCGCATGAGTCGGGCGGCTATCTGCTGGAGACCAACGAGCTTGGCTTTAGATCGGCTTCCGAAGTAAAAATCGAAAAACAACAGGTGCTCGTTTTTGGGGATAGCTTCACAGCCGGCGACGGAGTTTCAAACGGCAAGCGCTGGTCCGATACGCTAGCACGCGAATTCGACCGTGCCGAGTTCCACAATTTTGCTCTCCCCGGCTCGGGCACCGATCAGCAGTATCTAATTTGGCGTAAATTCGCGCGCGATCGACAGTCAGACCTGATCGTGATTGCCGTTCTTGTGGAGAACATTCGTAGAATAATGTCAGCGTGGCGACCTGCTTCAAACGAAGAAGGCCAGACGGTTTTCCGGGCCAAGCCCTATTTCGAGTTGAAGGATGGTCTATTGGTACGTGGGCATGATCCGGTGCCGATCGAGAGTGTGACTGCTTCCGAGCTGGGCGAAGCTTCAGTTGATCTGGGCGGGCGGTTTCCCACGCTGCGACGTATGTTGAATCGGCTCGAGGTTAAGGATCTCGTTCAGTCGCTAACCGGTTATCAGCCGGTTCCTGATTACGACCACCCTGACACGCCCGGCTGGCAGCTCATGCGCGCAATTCTAGTCAAATGGTTGGGGGAAATTCGGACTATTCATGACTGCGCGGTCGCCGTCGTGCCGCTGCCCCTTTATCAGCATGTCGAGGGTACAGCTGATCCCAAAGCCTATCAGGCCCGTTTTTCCGAACTCGGGGCCGACTTGAATGTCCATATCCTAGATCCATTGCCGGCTCTGCAGGGTTACTCGCAGCTTGAACGACGCGGATTTCGGTTCGAGCGAGATGTTCACCTTACGCAAGCCGGTCACGCTGCGGTAGCTGAGGCCCTGGCGCCGCGTATTCGCGATTTATTGGAGTGCGCTTCATGAGCTATGTACTTGGGGTATCGGCATTTTACCACGACAGTGCGGCAGCGATTGTGTCGACTGATGACGGTGAGATTATAGCGGCCGCACAAGAAGAGCGGTTCTCTCGGAAAAAACACGACCCGCGCTTTCCTGCCGGAGCGATTAATTACTGCCTTGAAGAAGCATTCATTGAGCCAGAGAGTATCGATGCGGTCGTCTTTTATGACAATTCGGCATTGACCATCGACCGTGTTGTCCGGAATTTCATGTCCGTCGCACCACGCGGTCGCGATGGGTTTGTCACGGCAATTCGCTCGGTTTTGGGTGACAAGCTGGAGCTTCCCGAACTGCTTTCTCAGACTCTTGGTGCCGATCGTCCATTCTGGTTTGTCGATCACCACCTTTCGCATGCAAGCTCGGCGTTTTATCCTGCTCCTTTTGAGGATGCAGCAATCCTTACCATCGATGGGGTTGGAGAACATGCAACCCTTTCCATTGGACATGGAACTGGTCGCAAGATCGAGATGCTGAAGGAAATCAATTATCCTCACTCGCTGGGACTGCTCTACTCCGCAGTCACCGCTTACTGCGGCTTCAAAGTGAACTCGGGCGAGTACAAGCTCATGGGTCTCGCCCCTTACGGCGAGCCGGTTTACGCGCAAACGATTGAAGATCACTTGATTGATATACGGCCAGACGGCTCGTTCCGATTGAATATGGATTACTTCGCCTATCCCGAGGGCGCCGAGATGACTGGATCGCGCTTCCATGAACTCTTCGGCGGACCGCCCCGGGCACAAGAGTCACGCATTCGGATCAGGGACATGGATCTCGCGGCATCGATCCAAGCAGTAACTGAGAAGGTTGTCCTGCGCCTAGCCAAGCATGCGCGCGAGATTACTGGGTCTCGAAACCTAGTGATGGCTGGTGGCGTAGCGCTCAACTGCGTTGCGAACGGACATTTGCATCGGACTGGTCTATTTGATGGAATATGGGTTCAGCCCGCGGCAGGCGACGCCGGTGGCGCCCTTGGCGCGGCGCTTTATGCAGCGCACACCGCCTTTGATGCATTGCGACCGGTTGGCGACCGCGACCGCCAGAAAGGCAGCTATCTTGGTCCACGGTTCACCCCGGCGGAGGTCGAAAGTTTGGTCGACCGCCTCGGACTGGTGGCGGAACACATTCCCGATTCAGCCGCTCGCGCGATGCGCATTGCCGGTGAGATTGCTGAAGGCAAAGTGGTCGGCCGTTTGGCGGGTCGGATGGAATACGGCCCGCGAGCGTTGGGTGCGCGATCGATCCTCGGCGACCCTCGTGATACGAAAATGCAGTCGAGGATGAATCTTTCGATCAAGTATCGCGAGAGCTTTCGGCCTTTCGCCCCCGCAATCATGCACGATCGCGTTGCTGAGGTATTTGAACACGAAGACGAAAGTCCCTACATGCTCATGGTCGCGCCGGTGCGTGCTGAGCGCCGTTTGCCGTTTGGTTGGGAAGACTTCCGTAGAGGAGGTGCCGATATGTTGGACGCGGTGAACCGTCCACGATCGGATGTTCCGGCAGTCACGCACGTTGATTACTCTGCGCGACTTCAAACCGTGCATCCTGAAGACAATCCAGAATTCTACAAACTGCTCGACGCCTTCGAGAAACTGACAGGCTGTCCGTTGTTGATCAATACTTCCTTCAATGTCCGCGGTGAGCCGATCGTCATGACGCCGGAAGATGCGATCCGATGCTTCTTCCGCACGGAGATGGATATTCTGGTTTTGGAAGAGCATATCCTTTTTAAGGACGCCCAGCCCAAACAGGAGGACGATGATGAATGGCGATCCGAATTCGAACTTGACTAGCCGCGACTTGGCCGAGGCTATTTTCGATGACTATATCCGGCCTCTGTCCGATAACGCAGATCTCAAGCTTGATTTCAAATCAGAACTGTTTGAGGAAAGCTATTTCAGCCCTGCCCGACGCCCGATGATGGATGTCGCCACTATGAAGGCGAGCGATCAGGATACATTCGCTCGACTTGCTATGCTCTGGGTGGGTGACTTTGCTGATTTGCAGCAATTGATCGATCCGCTGGAAAAACTAGCGGACGTCGTGGCGCGAGAACGGGCTGAGGCTGGTGCGACAGGTGACGATCAGCCTTCAAGTCTTATATACCAAATGTGGTGAACGCATGCTCAAATCTTCCATTATTCGTGTCGCAGACGTCCTTGGTGCCTTTTCTATCGGAAAGGCCTTCGCTGATCGAAAAGGTGGTTATGTGCGGGCTGTCAATTATCATGGAACACCAGCTGAAGATGCAGATTGCTTTCGTAGACAGCTTGCGTTCTATCGACGCCACTTTGTCAACTGCGATCGAACCGTGCTCGACCGGACGCTCGCCGGCCATACAGAAAAACCTGCAATCTTAATCACCTTGGACGACGGGTTGCGCTCCAACTATGATGTTGCTGCCCCAATACTTGAGGAATTTGGTTTTACCGGTTGGTTTTTCGTTTCGTCAGGCCGGTTGCGAATGAACCAAGCCGACGGACTCACCGTCGATGGCACTCCCGCAGCGGACTACATGGCTCCAGAGGAGCTGCGCGATTTAGTGCGGCGCGGGCATGTCGTGGGTTGCCATACTCATTCGCACGTGCGGCTTGCCGATACCTTAACGCTGAAGCAGTACGAGGATGAGATTGTCGGAGCACGAGCTCGGCTTGCCGAGATCTTGGGAGCAGAAGTCGATACATTCTGCTGGGTCGGCGGGGAGGAATGGGCTTACAGCTCGACCGCTCAACGCTTGATCGAAGCAGAAGGCTTCAGCTATTCTTTTATGACGAATCTTCAGACGATTAACAGCGAAACGCATCCGCTTTGGCTTCAGCGCACCAATATCGAAGCCAGCTGGCCGATGAGGCAGGTTCGCACATATCTTAGCGGCATCATGGATCTCGCCTATCGAGGGAAACGAAACCGGATTGAGCAGCGGTTGTCGGCATGAGTTCCGATGCAACCTGACCTCTCGCCGTGAATTGACGGCGGTTTGGTCACTGCTACGATCGGACCGGTGGAGAAGGCCTCTGAAATCGTTGGACCGCGCAGAGTTCTGCTTGCCGGTGCGAGTGGCACCATCGGTCGCGCAGTGGCCGCCGCGCTGCTGGCGGACGGGCATGACCTCACCTGCGTCGTACGCGCCTCCCCATCCGGCAAATCCACGGCGAATGATCCGGCGTTGAGCCGCGCGAGGTTCGAGGTGCTCGACGACTTCGAGGACAAGTCTCTCACACGTCTCATCGGCGACGCAAAACCGATGTGCGTTATTTCGTGCATCGCCTCGCGCACCGGCGAGCGGCGCGATGCGCAGCGGATCGATTACGCCGCCAATTGCGCGCTGTTGGAGGCGGCCCAGGACGCGGGTGCCGAGCAATTCATCAGCCTGTCGGCAATCTGTGTCCAGCGACCGCACCTCGCGTTCCAGCGCGCCAAGCTCGCCTTCGAAGAAAAGCTTATCGAAAGCGCGATCGCGCACACCATCGTCAGGCCGACCGCATTCTTCAAATCGCTCTCCGGCCAGATCGATCGCGTGGCGCAGGGCAAACCGTTTCTGGTTTTCGGAGATGGGGAATTGACGCGTTGCAAACCTATCAGTGATCGCGATCTCGCCCGGTTCATCGCTAACGGCGTCGGCAATCGGGCGCGATACAATACGATCCTGCCGATAGGTGGGCCAGGCCCAGCGATCACACCGCGTGGGCAGGGTGCGATGCTATTCGAGCTGACCGGCAGAAAAACCCGTTACCGACAGGTGCCAGCGCGCATGTTCGACGTCGCCGTCGCTGTTTTGTCGCTTGGCGAGCGGTGGTTCGATCGAATCGCCGATGCGGCGGAATATGCGCGCATCGGGCGTTATTATGCGACCCAGAGCATGCTGGTTCTTGATCCTGAGACGGGAGAATACAGCGAAGCGGCAACTCCGTCCTTCGGCAGGGATACTTTGCGCGATCATTACGAAAATCTGCTGTCATCGCGTCAGCCGTCGGATAGTGAGCGCGCTGACCACGGCTGAGTGCCGCATTTACACATATAAAAATATCTTTATATCGGACAGCGCAATGGTCATCGACGCAATCTTCAAGGCTTTGGCCGACCCGACGAGACTGCGCATCGCGCGGCTGCTTTCCACGATGGAGCTGGCTGTGGGTGAACTGGCGCATGTGCTTGGCCAGAGCCAGCCGCGTGTCTCGCGCCATGTCGGCATCCTGTGCGATGCCGGGCTGGCAGAGCGCCGCCGCGAGGGCAGCTGGGTCTTCCTGCGGTCAGCGAGCGGGGCGCAGGATAATGCATCGATTTTGGCCGCGCTCGATCGGATGCTGGCGACCGCGGAGCGGGAAAACGAGGAATTCGCGACAACCTGCGAAGACGATCGGCGTAAGCTTGCGGCCATTCGCGAAGCGCGTGCGACGGCGGCGGAAGACTACTTTGCTCGTCACGCGGAAGAATGGGACGAATTGCGCGCGCTCCATTCGCCCGACGCAATGGTCGAACGCGAGCTTGCCGCAGAGCTGGGTGACTTGCCGCTAGGCATCATGCTCGATATCGGCACCGGAACGGGGCGCATGGCGGAACTGTTCGCAGACCGCGCCGAGCATGTGGTGGCGCTCGACAAGAACCTCGAGATGTTGCGTGTGGCACGCGCCAAGCTTCAGCACCTGCCGAGCTCCCGGACCGAGCTTGTTCAGGGCGACTTCACCGATCTGCCGTTCGCCGCTGCCCGGTTCGACACCGTGCTCTTTCACCAGGTGCTGCACTACGCGCCAAACCCTCGGCTTCCGCTGAAGGAAGCAGCCCGCGTTACCCGAGCGGGCGGGCGGATCGCGATCGTCGATTTTGCCGCGCACGATCGCGACGAACTGCGAGAGCGCCACCAGCATGCCCGTCTTGGCTTTACGGACAGCCAAATGCAGCAATTGCTGCAAGGCGCCGGGTTTGCACCGAGAGATCCGATCGCGCTCGAGGGCGGCGAACTGGTGGTGAAGATCTGGATCGCCACCCGCCAAACGCTTCCCGCGAAAGGTGGCGAGCGCATCTCACCCCCGGCAAAGAGAGTAGCTTCGTCATGACCCCGACGCTCGACCAGTTGCAAGAGCACCGCACCGCGACCGATACGCCGCTGTTCTCCGGCCTGCCGGGCGATGTCGCGGTTAGCTTTGAATTCTTCCCCCCGAAGAGCGAAACGATGGAAGCGCAATTGTGGGACGCGGTCCAGCAATTGAAGCCGCTCGATCCCAGCTTCGTCTCGGTCACCTATGGCGCGGGCGGCTCGACTCGCGAGCGCACCCATGCGACCGTCTCGCGGATCATTTCCGAAGCGCGTCTCCCCGCCGCCGCGCATCTTACATGCGTCGGCGCGTCGAAGGCGGAAATTCGTGACGTCGCGGAGCATTATTGGGAAGCTGGCGTACGCCACATCGTCGCGCTGCGCGGCGATGCAGGCGAACCGGGTGCGCCTTTCACGCCGCACCCGGAAGGCTTCGCCAACGCTGTCGAGCTTGTGAAGGGCCTCAAGGAAATCGCGGATTTCGAGATTTCGGTCGCGGCCTATCCTGAAACCCACCCCGATGCGGACTGCCCTCAGGCCGATATCGACCATTTGAAACGCAAGCTCGATGCCGGAGCCACCCGCGCGATCTCGCAATTCTTTTTCTCGGCGGAAACCTTCTTCCGTTTCCGCGACGCGCTTGCCGCGAGCGGGATAGAGCAGCCGGTCGTTCCCGGTATTCTTCCTGTCACCAACGTAGCGCAGGCGCGCAAGTTTGCGGGCGCATGCGGAGCAGCGATACCCGCCTGGATGGACGGATTGTTCGAAGGTCTCGACGAAAAGCCCGCCGCCCGCAAGCTTGTCGCCGCGACGGTCGCCGCTGAGCTTTGCCGCAGGCTCTATGCTGGCGGAGTGCGCGACTTCCACTTCTATACATTGAACCGTCCCGAACTCGCCTACGCGATCTGTCATATGCTCGGGAAACGTCCGAGAGGAGACAGTAAATGAGCGTCGAGAAGAGCCTTGCACGCGCGCGTTTTCAGGTATCCGCGCGTGAGCGTATCTTGATTTTCGATGGCGCATTCGGGACGCAGATCCAGAACCGCAAACTGGATGAGACAGATTTTGCTGGCGATCTCGGGCTCGCCGCCGACCAGAAGGGTAACAACGATATTCTCGCCCTGACCCGGCCCGACGTGATCGGCGACATCACGCGCAGCTATCTGGATGCCGGTGCGGACGTCATTTCCACCAACACGTTCAGCGCCAATCGCATCAGCCAGGCGGACTACGCGGCTGAGGATCAGGTTGTCGCCATCAATGAGGCAAGCGGGCGCATCGCACGCGAACTGGCCGACGATTATGAGGCCAAGGACGGACGCCCTCGCTTCGTCGCCGGCGCGATCGGGCCGACCAACAAAACCCTCTCGCTCAGTCCCGACGTCGAGGATCCCGGCTACCGCGAGATCAGCTTTGACGAGCTCGTAGCTGTCTACAAGGAACAGGCCGCCGCGCTTGTTTCGGGTGGGGCTGACTTTATCCTGATCGAGACGGTGTTCGATACGCTCAACGCCAAGGCTGGCGTCATGGCAGTCAAGGAACTCGAAACTGAGCTCGGCCGCGAAGTGCCGGTCATGATCTCGATGACGCTCACCGACCTTTCGGGCCGCAATCTGTCGGGCCATACGGTCGAGGCATTCTGGTATGCGGTGCGCCACGCCGATCCCGTGACCATCGGTCTCAATTGCAGCTTTGGCGCCGACCAGCTGCGCCCGCATGTCCAAACTCTGGCATCGCTCGCCGACACACTCATCATGGCTTACCCGAATGCGGGCTTGCCCAACGAGTTGGGTGAGTATGATGAGATGCCCGAAACCACCGCGGCGCTTGTAAAGCAATGGGCAACCGATGGCCGGGTCAATATCCTGGGCGGTTGCTGCGGTTCTTCGCCCGAACACATCAGGGCTATTGCGAATGCCGTGCAGGGCCTTGAACCTCGCGCGATTCCCGTCCCGGAAACCAAGATGCGGCTGGCGGGGCTGGAGCCGTTCACGATCGCGGCATGAACGGGAATTCGGCAGATCATGTGGCGGTTCGGTCCGCGACCCTTGCGGACGCGCAGCGGCTATCGCTTGTCGCCAATGCGACGTTTCTAGAGACGTTTGCTGGTGCCATCGAAGGTGAGGCACTGATCGCGCATTGCGCGCGCACCCACACGCCCGACGCATTCGCAAGCCAGCTCTCAAGCGGGGCGAAGGCCTGGCTTGCCGAAGTGGGAGGTGCTCCTGTGGGCTACGCGCTGCTGACGGCGCCCGATCTTGAGGCAGCGCGCGAGGGCGATGTGGAATTGAAGAAGATCTATTTGCTGTCGCGCTTTCACGGGTCGGGCATCGCCGAGCGGCTTCTAACGGCCGTAATTGCCAGTGCGCGAGGATCGCGGCGTCTCGTGCTCGGGGTCAAGGCCGATAATGCCCGCGCCATCCGCTTTTACAAGAAACAGCGCTTTCACCAGATCGCCACCCGCCAGTTCGACGTCGGTGGCACGCTCTACGATGACGTCGTGCTCGCACGCGATTTCGAGCCGGAGACCGCCCGATGACCGATACGCCTTCCGCCTCGACTTTCATCAATATCGGTGAACGCACGAACGTCACCGGCTCGGCGCGGTTCAAGAAGCTGATACTTGGCGGCGACTATACCACCGCTGTCGAAGTCGCGCGCGACCAGGTCGAAAACGGCGCGCAGGTGATCGACGTCAACATGGACGAAGGACTGCTCGACGCCGAAGAGGCGATGACGACGTTCCTCAAGTTGATCGCCGCCGAGCCCGATATCGCGCGCGTCCCGGTGATGATCGACAGCTCGAAATGGGATGTGATCGAAGCCGGGTTGAAATGCGTGAGCGGTAAGCCGATCGTCAATTCGATCAGCATGAAAGAAGGGGAGGACCAGTTCCTCGAACAAGCGCGCAAATGCATGGCCTACGGCGCTGCGGTGGTCGTCATGGCCTTCGACGAGGAGGGCCAGGCCGACACCAAAGAGCGCAAGGTCGAGATCTGCCAGCGCGCCTACAATCTGCTCGTCGAAAACGGGTTTCCGCCTGAGGACATCATCTTCGATCCGAACATCTTCGCGGTCGCGACCGGGATCGAAGAGCACGACCGCTACGGTCTCGACTTTCTGGAGGCCGTGCGCGAGATCAAGGCGGCTTGTCCGCACGCAAAGACCAGCGGCGGGCTCTCCAACCTGTCCTTCAGCTTTCGCGGCAACGAAACCGTTCGGCGCGCGATGCACTCGGTGTTTCTCTACCATGCGATTCCTGCCGGGCTCGACATGGCGATCGTCAATGCCGGGCAGCTCGACGTCTACGACCAGATCGATCCGACGCTGCGCGAGGCATGTGAGGACGTGATCCTCAACCGCGATGTTGAGGGCGAGGAAACCGCCACTGAACGCCTCATAGCGCTGGCCGAGAGCTATCGCGGGAAGTCGAAAGAGGACGACAAGCAGGCCGCCGAATGGCGCGGCTGGGACGTCTCGAAGCGGCTGGAGCACGCGCTGGTAAAGGGCATCGACGCGCATGTCGTCGACGATACCGAGGAAGCGCGCGCCGCGCTGGAGAACAATGGTGGCCGCCCGATCGAGGTGATCGAGGGGCCGCTGATGGACGGTATGAATGTCGTCGGCGACCTGTTCGGCAGCGGTAAGATGTTCCTGCCGCAAGTCGTCAAGTCCGCCCGGGTCATGAAGAAGGCCGTCGCCCACCTCATCCCCTATATCGAGGCGGAAAAAGATTTGCTTCCGGAGAGTGAGCGCAAGGCGAAGGGCAAGGTCGTGATGGCGACCGTGAAGGGCGACGTGCACGATATCGGCAAGAACATCGTCGGCGTCGTCCTGCAGTGCAACGGTTACGACGTAATCGATATGGGCGTCATGGTCCCGTGGCAGGATATTCTCAAAGCCGCCAACGAGAATGATGCCGACATGATCGGTTTATCGGGCCTCATCACGCCCTCGCTCGATGAAATGGTGACCGTCGCCGAGGAGATGGAGCGCGCGGAAATGGCGATGCCGCTGCTGATCGGCGGCGCGACCACCAGCAAGGTCCACACCGCTTTGCGCATCGATCCCGCCTATACCGGCCCGGTGATCCACGTGCTCGATGCGAGCCGCGCGGTCGGTGTGGTGTCTAAGCTGTTGTCCGACACCCAGCGCGACGACTATGTCAGCGACACGGGCGCGGACTATGAGAAGGTTCGCCTCGCGCGCGAAGGGAAATCGCCCAGCGTGCTCCTCTCGATCGATGAGGCGCGCGCGAACCATTACGATCCGTTCTACAGCGACAAGCCTGCGCCGCCAGCGCAGCCCGGTGTGCATGTGTTCGACGATTGGAGCCTGGCCGATCTTCGCGACTACATCGACTGGACGCCGTTCTTCCGCGCGTGGGAGCTGCACGGCAACTACCCCGCGATCCTGCAAGACGATGTGGTGGGCGAAACCGCGCGGCAATTGTTCGACGACGCCAATGCGATGCTCGACCAGATCATCGCGGAAGGCTGGCTCAAGGCGCGCGGCGTTGCTGGTTTGTGGCCGTGTGCGCGGGACGGCGATGATATCACTGTTCACGACGTCGAGGACGAAGCGCATGTCGTGCTTCCGTTTCTGCGCCAGCAGGTGAAGAAATCGCGCGACCGCGCCAATATGTGCCTTGCCGATTTCATCGACCCCGATGGCGACTGGATCGGCGGCTTCGCGGTCGCGATCCACGGGATCGAGCCGCACTGCGCACGTTTCCAGGCCGACAAGGACGACTACTCTGACATCCTGCTGAAATCGCTCGCCGACCGGTTTGCGGAGGCGTTCGCAGAAGCGCTGCACCGCCATGTGCGAACCGGTTTGTGGGGATACGCACCGGGCGAGCAGCTCGATAACACGGCGCTCATCAAGGAACAGTATCGCGGAATCCGTCCTGCGCCGGGCTATCCGGCCTGCCCTGATCATTCGCTCAAACCGATGCTGTTCGACCTGCTCGATGCAGAGCGGAGTACCGGGCTAACGCTGACGGAGAATTTCGCCATGCTGCCGACGGCCGCCGTCAGCGGCTTTTACTTCGGGCACCCCGAAGCGGAGTATTTCGGGGTCGCGCGCATCGGGCACGACCAGCTCGAGGACTATGCGAACCGGCGCGGCGTGGACATGGCGACGGCGGAGCGCTGGTTGCGGCCGAACCTGACTTGATAATCACATCGAAGAGCGCGATGCGTATGCGATGCTCAAAACGCTGCTCGCCGCAATAGCGCTGATGGCCCCCGTGGGCGCTGGCGCTGGAAATCCTCACGCGCCCGCGACCGTGGTTGTTGCGTTCGACCGCGAAACGATCATCCCGCTGATTGTAGAGGGCGTTGCCAATCGCGAGACTGGCAGGCCGGTTGCCGCCAACGATCCGGTGAGGATCGCGAGCATTTCGAAGCTCATCATGGCGCTGGCGACGCTGCGGCTCGTTGATGAGGGCGTGGTGCAGCTCAATGCCGACGTATCGGGCTATCTCGGCTGGACGCTGCGCCATCCCGACTACCCAGATGCCAAGATAACGCTCGCACAATTGCTCTCGCACCGGTCCGGCCTGCGCGACCGGGCGGGCTACATCGTCCCGCTGGGTGAAAGTCTTCAGGACAAGCTTGCCGATCCGGAGGTCTGGCACGATGGCGCTCCGCCGGGTGAGACACCGTTCGAATACGCTAATCTTGGTTCGCCAGTGGTAGCGACCGTGCTCGAAGCGGCAACCGGCGAGCGGTATGACGCGCTGCTGGAGCGGCTCGTGTTCGCGCCGCTCGATATCGATGCGTGCACCAATTGGGTGGGGTGCTCGGATGAGATGGCGGCGCGCGCAGTGACGCTTTACCGGGACACCGGCGAAATCGCGCGCGACGCGCCCGCAGACCTGCCGCCGAATTGCACCGTGCCGGTGGCGGACGGGTCGGAGTGCGACCTTGATAGTTACCTGCCCGGCACAAACGCCTCGATCTTTTCGCCGCAGGGCGGTGTGCGGATAGGGATGATGGATCTGGCCAGAATCGGGCAGGCGCTGCTGGCCGAGCGCGAAGATATTTTCCCGCGCACGATGATGCTTCCAGCCCGCTTCCATCTTCAATTCGGGGCGACAAAGGGGCAGGAATTCTTCTGCATTTATGGGCTGGGAATGCAGGTGATCGAGGCCGAAGAGTTCGATTGCGAGGATGGTCTTTTCAAAAGCGGGGTTCCCTGGCTGGGGCACGCCGGAGAGGCTTACGGTTTGCGCTCGGGCCTCTGGTTTTCGACGACAGCGGAGAACCACGGGTTTGCCTACTTCACCACCGCTGTTCCGCCGCGCCAGTCAGCCGAGGATGAAGGCGGATTTTCAGCCCGCGAACTGGCCCTCATGCAGCGCGCACAAGAGTTGTTTGCGGCTATGAAAACCGACTGAGCGTCCCATTGTTTCGCGCTGTTTTAAGGAAGGCGCACTTCGTTGTCTCATTTCGATACGGCGCCGTTAGCAGGGTAGTTAACCCATGAAATTCGCTGGCCAAAATCGGTTTACGCGTTATTAACCTGAAGCGACTCGCGGGGAGATGGTGAGTCGCCATCCGGGGGTTCTACACCGGGACGCCACCGTCTCGTGGCAGGGGGAGTTCGGATGCTTTTCAGGATCGCACTTGCGAGCACGATCGCTCTATCTGGCTTTGCCATGCCTGTCGTCGCTCAGGATCTGGTCCATGAACCGATTAGTCCGACCTTCGGCGGAAACCCTTTCAATTCCAACCACATTCTGGGCATTGCCAATGCCCAGAACGATACCACCGATCCCGATGCACGCTCCAGCGACTCGCAGGCGGATATTTTCGCGCGCCAGTTGCAATCCCGTTTGCTCTCCGCGCTGTCCTCGCAAGTCGTAGACGCGATTTTCGGCGACAACCCGCAGGAGCAGGGCACAATCGCCTTTGGTGGGCAGACCATAGAATTCTTCCGGTCACTCGACTCGGTGACATTGGTGATCCGTGACGATGATACGGGTGAGGAAACGCGGATCGTGGTGCCGCTTTTCGTCGAGGTGAATTGATGCACCTGCTGGCCAAACTCGGCCTGCTGGGCGTGTTGGCCGTCGGTCTTGGCGGGTGCATGAACCTTGCCGAAGACGGGCGCGATCTTCTCCCTGAAGAAACGAGCCTCGCCTATTTCCCAAAGCGGACACAGACCCAGAACCTCTTGCAGCAATTGCCCGGTCCGCAGCGTCAGGTGGCGATCGCGGTGTATGGCTTCACCGATCAGACTGGTCAGTTCCGTCCAACCAATACCGGGCAAACGCTGTCGCGCGCCGTCACGCAAGGCGCTGGATCGATACTCGTCAAGGCGCTGCAGGATGTCGGTAACCGTCGGTGGTTCACCGTCGTTGAGCGCGAAAACCTCGATAACCTTCTGAAAGAACGCCAGATCATCGGCGAAATGCGGCGTCGCTATCTAGGTGAAGAGCAAGTCGATCCCAACGCGCTGCCCGCCCTGCTGTTCGCAGGCGTGCTGCTTGAAGGCGGGATCGTCGGCTATGATACCAACACGGTGACCGGGGGTGCCGGCGCCGCCTTTCTGGGCATTGGTGCGCGGACCGAATACCGTCAGGATACGGTCACGGTATATCTGCGTGCAGTTTCCGTACGCACCGGCGAGGTGCTGACCAGCGTTCAGGCGTCGAAAACGATCGCCAGCCAGGCGATCGGTGCCAACGCTTACCGCTTCGTGGCCTTCCGCGAACTGCTCGAAGCGGAGTGGGGCATTACGGCGAACGAGCCGGATCAGATCGCCCTTCAGCAGGCGATCGAGAAAGCGGTTTACGGACTGGTGCTGGAAGGCGTCGAGCTGGACCTTTGGCGGTTCGCCGACATGGACGCTGCAGCGCCCATTCTTTCGACCTATCGCGCCGAGCGTGATGGCATTTACGACGCGCGCGATGTGCAGAACGCTGTACGCCGCGCGGGTTCCCTGACCGCGCTCACAGTGGTCGAGGATGAGAGCGAGGCAGACGAAGGGCTGTAGTCCCACCTCTGTTCGCTTGGAGTGAAGGCGCGCCGCTAGAACAAGAGCGCGCCGCTCCACCAGGGTTGCACAAAAAACAGCACGCAAGGGAGCTGCCACTCCGATGCGTGCGAGGATAACAAGGGCGTTACCTTAAGGTGCCCGGCGACTTGGTGCGCCGGTACACCCGCTGGGTATCGCCCAAATACAGGGGCGATGCAACTTGAAGAGACTTCTGCTCTGTGCGGTATCCGTTCCGGCGCTGGCTGGTGCAGCCAGTGAGCAGGTCCGCGCACACGCGGCCCCTAACGTGTCTGAAGTGGTGCAGAGCGGTACTGACGGGCGCGCGAGCGTGTCGCAGGGCGGCGCCGGCTTCAACAATAGCGACATCGATCAGGCCGGGGCCGAGAACGACGCGTTGGTGACGCAGGTCAGCGTTGCAGGAGGCGCCAACCGCTCGGCGATCGTGCAATCGTCGGGGTCGTCCGACAACACGGCCGATGTCGACCAGATCGGCGAGGGCAATGCGAGCTTGCTGACCCAAGCGGGAACTGTCTCGGACGCGAGCGTCGTGCAGGACGGTGACGATAACACGTCCGGCGTGTTGCAGACCGCGGCCACCTTCGGCGACGATATCGCCGTGTCGCAGAGCGGGTATCAAAATAGCTCGCAGGTCGTGCAGGCAGGGGTCGCCGCCTTCACCTCCGTTACCCAGCAGAACGGCGTCGATGGCGCGCAGGGCAACGATTCCATCGTCAATCAGGCGGGGTTGCTCGCCAGCGTCAGCGTCGATCAGGCCGGTCAGACCAATGTCTCCGGCGTGGACCAGACCGGCGCGGGTGCGATCGTCGACGTCGATCAAACCGGAGCATCGAACGATTCCGCGATCACGCAGGTCGGCGCCGATGTGCGGGTGAACGTCGCGCAAGCCGGAACGGGCAATGAGAGCAATGTCCTTCAGGCCGGTCTGTTCGCCCGCGTTTCCGTCGAGCAGGACGGGACGCGAAACGTCTCGGACATCGACCAGCTCGCTGGCGGGGCGCGCGTCGCTATCGATCAGGACGGCGCGATGAACACTTCGCTCGTGCTCGGGATCGCGGACGGATCGGATGTCGCGGTCAGGCAGGGCGGCACGTCGAACAATTCCACGGTGACCCAGAATCCGGCCGCGCAGGAACTCGCGCTGTTCGGCCCCCTCACCATCACCGTCCCGGTCCTCAACGAGAACCAGACCGCACAGGTCGAGCAGGAGGGGTCGGAAAATAGCAGCGCCATCGCCCAGTACGGGCGCGATCAGATCGCATCGGTCGCGCAGATCGGCACCGGCAACGCATCCGGCTCGCGGCTTGGCCCGGCGGGGATTGTTCAGGTTGGCGAGGGCCAGACGGCAGCGCTTGCCCAAAGCGGCATCCGCAACAGTTCGTTCATCAGCCAGGGGACGGGTGGCGATTTCGCGCTGCTGACGAACGCGGCGAGCAGCGGCAATGAAGCGCGCGTGACGCAGGCGGGAGAGGAAGGTCAATCGCGCGTTACCCAGAACGGCACCGCCAATCTCGCCATTGTCGTGCAGCTCGATGGCTCTTTCGCAAACCTCTCCGTCGTCACCCAATCCGGCGACGGCAACATTGCCGCGGTCACGCAGGGCGGCACCGGCGACATGTCAACGATCACCCAGAACGGCGAGGGCAACAGCGCCGTGGTCACGCAGAACGGAGCATGAAGATTTACGCCGCGCACCGTGTCGATCTTTCACGGCGCGCGGAGAGTTGGGGTCGGAGCCGATCCGCGAGCTTACAAGTGGAGCACAGAACTCCGCATACTCGCGATAAGTAGAAAATCACGATCAGTCGAAAAGATGGAGGATTAAAATGAAAAAGACAGTTCTCGCAGGCGCCTCAATTTTGGCGCTCTCAATCGCCTCACCAAGTTTTGCCCAAAGCAATGACAGCACGATCGACCAGGACGGAAGCAACTTGAGCGCGACCGTCGATCAGTCGGGTTCGAACAACGATTCCGAAATCGATCAGGACAGCGTCTGGAACGAAGCGGATGTCGATCAGGAAGGTACGAACGGCGTCTCGGTCATTGAGCAAACAGGCAGCGGAACGCAGAGTGCGCCCAATCGTGCAATCGTCAGTCAATCCGGTGATGGCGCGGACTCGACGATTACCCAGACGGGCGCTCGCCGCAACACCGCGCGGGTCGATCAGAACGGCGACAGCACCTCAACCATTTCGCAGGATGGCCGATTCCTCACGGCGACTGTATTACAGGATGGGGACGGCAACGCGTCGGACGTAATGCAGGCGGGTAACAGCCTGCGTGTAACCAATTCCGATGGCGCAGCTGGCGTCATTCAAGTCGGTGCCAACAACAGTTCGTCGATCACTCAGGATCCCGCGACGTTCACATCGGCCAATGCGACGCAGATCGGTGATGAGAATGTTTCGACTATCACCCAAATGACCAACGGCAACCCCGGCGGCGCTGATCGCAGCCTGGCCTCGGTCAACCAGACCGGTGACCGCAACGATGCCATCGTCGATCAGCAGAGCTCGATCGATCCTTCGCTTCTGACCGCAACCGTTGACCAGCTTGGCAACGATAACCTCGCCAATGTCGGCCAGAGCGGTTCGGACCAGTCCGCCAGCGTCTTCCAGCAGGGCGACGACAACCAGTCGTTCGTGTCCCAGTCTGTTGCAGGCGTCGGCGCTTCGGCCAGCACGGTACAGACAAGCGACGACAACTTCTCGCGCATCGACCAGTCCGGTGGATCGAGCGCTAGCGTCACGCAGACCGGCGGCACAAACGGCTTTGGCCCGCGTGAATGGGATGGAACGGCGATCCCGCCGACCGATGCGGGCACGTTCTACGACAACAATGTCTCGCTGATCGATCAGTCGGGCGAAAATTCCACGATCACTGTCGGCCAGAACGGTGTCATCAACCGCTCTAACGTGGTCCAGAGCGCGAACGATGCAAGCGTCGATGTGGCGCAGATGGGGGTCTACAACACCTCGATCGTCAATCAGTCGGGCGATGGTTCGTCGACCGATGTGATTCAGGACGGCGCTCAGGCCCGCAACACCTCGGTCGTCGATCAAACCGGTCTCAACGGCTCGGCTACGGTCGTTCAGACGGGTCTGGATCTTGCACCGCCCAAGCGCTCGCCCACGCAGGAAAGCTTCATCACCCAGACCGGCAATGATGCGCAGGCAAGCGTTACGCAGACCGGCGACGAAAACCTCTCGACCGTCGGCCAAAGCGGAAGCGTCAACATCGCCAGTGTGAATCAGAACGGTGTGGATCTGACCTCCAGTGTCACTCAGACCGGCACGCTGACGAACGCCGATGTCGCGCAGAGCGGATTGGACAACACTTCCGATGTGACGCAAACCGGTGTGTTGAACGGCGCCATCGTGACCCAGTCCGGTACGGGCAACGATTCGGTAATCAGCCAGTCGGCAACCGTGCTTTCTGGCGCGATCGTGGAGCAGGCGGGTTTCGACAACACCTCGACGATCACGCAGAGCCCGATCGGCGGCCATCAGGCCAATGTCCTGCAGTCGGGCAGCGACAACGTGTCCACCGTTACGCAGAGCGGCCTGGCGCAGAACGCTGGCTCGTTTCTGGATGAGACCGATGTCGGTGTGATCCAGGCTGGCGTCGATGGCCAGTCGACCGTGACCCAGAGCGGCGGCTTCCAGACCGCTTTCGTCGAACAGCTTTCCTCCAGCATTGGAGCGACCTCGACGATCGATCAGGGAACCAATGGCGGTTTCTTGGGAATTGGCGCTGGTTCCGGGCAGGTCGCAGAGGTTCGCCAGGGCGGTACGGACAACACGTCCGCCATCACCCAGCGCGGCACCGACCAGTCGGCTCTCGTCGATCAGGCCGGAGCGGGCAACAGCTCGACGATCAATCAGGGCGACGTCCTGGGCGGGTTGTTCACCAGCGGCATCAACACCGGTTCCGACAATCTGGCCGATGTCGACCAGAGCGGAACCGATGGCACCTCGCTGATCGATCAGTTCGGAGCGGACAACAGCGCAAGCCTGACCCAGGCGGGCGTGGAGAACAGCTCCACGATCTTCCAGGACGGCAACCTCAACAGCGCGGACGTAAGCCAGAGCGGGATTGGCGATGCCTCAAACGTCACGCAGATCGGCAACAGCAATGCGGCGATGGTGAGCCAGAACTAGCGCCCCTTAACGCTTCGCTGCGGGGGCGTGCCAGCGCGGTACGTCCCCGTATGCCCTTCGGACAGGCGCAGCCCTGTCTGGCAATCACACGGGGCAAACAAGTCCCCAACGAACCCATAAGTCGCAATTCCTAAGCAGACGTAAATTCAAAGGAACGATAGATGAAAAAGAGAATTCTCACAGGCGCCTCGATCCTGGCGCTTTCGATGGCAGCTCCCGCGTTCGCGCAAAGCACTTCGGACGTTGATCAGACCGGTAATCTGAACGGCGCCACGGTAACGCAGAGCGGCTCCAACACGTCGGACATCGATCAGGATGGCGACAGCAACTCGGCCAGCAATGATCAGACCGGCGCGGGCAACAGCTCGACCATCGATCAGGATGCGTTTTTCGGCTTTGCCGACGTCACGCAGACCGGTGACGACAACACTTCCGAAATCGATCAGGACGACCCCGACACCGCACCGGGCGTCAGCGGTTCGATCGGAGTGGATGACTTCGATCCCGACGCAACGGTTGTTCAGGATGGCAATCGTAACAATTCCACCATCGCCCAGACCATCGCGACTGGTGGCGGCTTCAACCAGGAAGCCAACGTCAATCAGAGCGGTGATGACAACGTCTCGATGATTGACCAGAACTCGAACGGTCCGGGCTACACCGGTGGCCTGCGCGCCAACGTCACACAGACCGGGAATGGATTTTCCGACATCGTGCAGACCGGCTCGAACGGTGGCAAGAACATGCGCGCGACGGTGACGCAGGAAGACTCGACCTCGATCATTACCCAGACTGCGAGCGACACGAGTGGCTTCAACCCATCCGCCCGGGCGGTCGTGAAACAGGCCGGTGGGTCCAACTCCGATATCATGCAATTGCTGACCGGCGACCAGACTGGTGATGTCCAGGCATATGTCGATCAGGACAACGGGGCACAGTCGACGATCGTTCAGACTGCGAACGGCGAAGGTTCGAACATGATGATCGCCGATGTGACCCAGGATGGTGCGAGTACGTCGAGCGTTACGCAGACGTTCGACAATGCAGGCACGAACGATTTCCTCGCGACCGTCAACCAGGAAGGCTCCGGTAACACCTCCACCATCGTCCAGCGCGATGAGGGCTTCGGCACTATCGGTAACGCCGATGGCGGACTGGAAGCCAACGTCAATCAGCAAGGAACCGGCAATATCTCCGATCTTATTCAGGAGAACAAGACGGCCTTCGCCGACATCGACCAGACGGGGTCCGACAACACTTCGAACGCCTTTCAGAACGATGCGAACAACCGTTTGACGCTGCTTCAGTCGGGCAGCGATAACGTGTCGATCATCGACCAGCGTGGGCTGGGCGGCGGTCAGGCCCTCGATAATGTTGCGAATGTCGAACAGGCCGGTGTCAGCGCGAATTCGATCATCGATCAGTCCGGTGATGGCGACTCGGCATTCGTCGATCAGTTAGTGGCTTCGCACGGTTCGTTTTCCCGGATCACGCAGATCGGTGCGGGCGGCCTCGCCACGGAAAGCATGGCCGACGTCACGCAAGGCGGCGCGGACAATGTGTCGGAGGTCGATCAGGCCGGCTTCAGCAATGTTGCCGAAGTCAACCAGTCGGGTGCTAGGAACCGCAGCTTCAACGATCAGACCGGAACGCTTTTCGGCTCGAATAACGAGATCGATGTCGAACAGTCCGGGGATGATAACCTGTCGGACATTCTGCAAAACGGCTTCGGCAACAGCGCCACCGTTTCGCAGGGCGGTGCCTTCAACACATCGAACATCCAGCAGCTCGGCAACGGCAACTCCGCGTCCGTGACGCAGAACTGAGCTGAGGTTTCGGGACCGGGCGGGCCTTTTGCGTCCGCCCGGCACCGGCACTGGCAGCCGAACTCTCAAAACCACTGATGATTATGTCCGTTTAGATAGAAGGATAGAAAGATGAAAAAGACCATTTTTGCCGGCGCGTCCGTGCTGGCTCTCGCACTGGGGGCTCCGGCTCAGGCACAACAGCTGATCATCCCTGATGAGGTTTCGGGCAACCAGACCGATATCCTCCAGAACGGCAACAATAACGAGGCAAGCGTCGAACAGGGGCCGGGCGTCGAAAACCTCGCCGATATCGACCAGGACGGCAACGGCAACGAAGCGGTGATCGACCAGCAGAACACCAATCCGATCGGTACGGTGGGCTTCAACAACGCAGCGAATGAAGCGTTGATCGACCAGAATGGCAACAACAGCTTTGCCAGCATCACGCAGGACAGCCAAGGCCCGACGACAGCCGACAACAACGACGCGGCGATCACGCAGGACAGCGATGGCAGCGCGGCTTCCGTCGATGTCGATGCAGCGCTAGCCGGTGCGAACGTCAGCCCGGCAACGAACACCGGTGCGTTTGCCAACAACGCCGCATTGGTCACACAAACCAGCGGCCGGAACAACGATGCCACCATCTCCCAAAGCCTCGGTGGCTCGGGCGTTTCGGGGAACGTTGCCTATGTCGAGCAGATCGGCAGCGGCCACAATGCCACGATCCTGCAGAGCGGCAACAACAACACCGCACTGGTCGATGAATCGGGCTTCACGCTCGCGGATTCGAACAACAGCGTCGACATCGTCCAGACCGGCAACGGCAACCTCGCCGACGTCGATCAGGACGGCAGCGATCTCACGTCGAACATCACCCAGAGCGGCCTCGACAACGAAGCCTTCGTGATGGACCAGGAGGGGTCGGACAATCTCGTGACGGTCAACCAGTCGGGCAACGAAAACTGGGTCATGGTCGATGATCAGATCGGTTCGGGCAACACTATCACCGTGGACCAGTTCGGGTTCGCCGACGACGCCCTGCTTAGCCAGAACGGCGACGACAACGAGAGCAATGTGACGCAGACCGGAACGGGCCTGGGCGGCAATTATGCCGAGGTCAGCCAGTCGGGCAACGACAACCTCTCCGACGTTACCCAGAGCGGCGAAGGCAACAGCACCACCGTCGATCAGGGCAGTGACGCCAACATGTCGACCATCACGCAAGCGGGCATGGGCAACATGGCCGCCGTCACGCAGAACTGAAGCGTAACCGGATCGGCGCCGGGCGTGGGCAATCACCACGCTCGGTGCCAATTCCTGCAGAAGAGTATCACGCCATGCTGTCTCATCGCTTCCACGCCGCACCGGTCATTCTGGCTCTAGCCGCCGTGATCGGGTTCTCGCCCCCCTCGGTTCTGGCGAGCAACGGATCGCCCGATCCTGACGATGCCGCGCAAGGCACGCCCGGTGGCGGGGATCCGACCTTTGAGGAGATTGAACGCCCTGTCGAAGAAACCGGGGGCGCTTTCATCGCTCAGATCGGTGCGACCAATGAGGGTAGCGTTGAGCAGGGCAGCACGAAGAGTTACGCGCGCATCGTTCAGGACGGCGCGCAGAATTTGGTTGAACTGGGGCAGGGAGAGGCCGGAACCCACTCGGCCCGGATCGCGCAATCCGGCGATGGAAATGCGCTCGGCGCCGTGCAGGACGGTAGCGGGCAAACGGCTCTGCTCTTCGCGCAGGAAGGGCAGGGCAACACTGCCGCCATCGCTCAGCGTGATACTGGCGAAAGCTATTCCGCCGCCGCCGTGCTGCAGTCCGGAAACGCCAATTCGCTCATCTTCGTGCAGGATGGCAGCGACAACCAGGCGCGCCTGACGCAGAATGGCGACAACAACACGATGACCGCCACGCAGCTCAATTCGGGCAACCGGCTCGAATGGACGCAGGAGGGCTCGAACCTTTCGGGCGCCCATGTCGAACAGGACGGCAACCAGACGACCTACATCTACCAGAGCAACACCGGCGCCGCGTTTGCGAGCGGTGACTGATCCGGGAACGTCGATTTCGGGGAAATGTCTCGTCCGGGCGATGGCCCTCTGCTATTCTGGCGTCATGTACGAAGCGCTCGCGATCAAACACTCATCGGCCCGCAGCAGGCGAAAGCGCGTTATTGCCCCGTTTGTGGTTGGCACCCTCGCGCTGCCCTGGACGGTCGCCGCTATGGCGCAGCCCGCTACGCAGGCGGGGGAAGATCAGGTGTTCGTCGAGCAGGCACCCGCAAGGGCTGAGGCTGAAGACCCTGCTCGGCAATCTGGCGCGAGCAGACCATCGCCTGTCTATTTCCCCGATGCGATCACACCCGAAGCCTCAATAGCCGCCCGCGAGCGCCGCGCGGCTCAGGACCAGATTGGGGCACAGGATACGTCCGGCGCGAATGCCGCTCTCCCTCAGGTCGCGCGCGATAGTGAGGATGGACGCGAGGTGGAACAGCTTTCCGATGGGGACGGCGTACGCGCTCTTGCGCAGCTTTCCGAAGCGGAGCAGCAGGTGCTGCTCGAAGCGGTCGAGGGCACGGATATCTGCGAGCGCGATCCCGATGTTCCGGCAATCCGGGCGCTGTGTGCGGATCGGATCGAAACCCGCTCGGCGGAATTCGCGCAGGACAATCGCTACAAACCCTCGGCGGAAGAACGTCTTTTGGGCGAGGGGCTCGACGGTGATCGCGCCGCAAACCTCGAAAGCGCGATTGCGCGACTGGCGCGCAGCGGGGTGGAGGCGGACGATTTTTCCAACCAGGTGATCGCGTCTGTGGGGCTCGACAATGCGCAGTCGGGCCAGGGCCAGCAGCCCTCGGGCGAGGGCGATCCGGCAAGCGAACTCTCCGCAGAAACACAGGCGCTCATCAACGCGATCGTCGAGCAATTCGGCGGCAATACGGGAGGTCAGTAATGCGGCATTTTGGCAAGGGCTGGAGCATATTGACGCCCATGCTCGCGATTGCGGCGACGGGCGGGGCGAGTGCAGGCGACGGACCGCCGCGGGCGATCGCGCTCAATTTCGATGAGCAGGAAAGCAGCGTCGCGATCGAGATCGTCGGGCAATCGCTCGCCGAACAGCGGGTGGAATACGAAGTCGAACTGGTCGGCTCTTCGCGCTCGCGCCATAGGGGTAGCACAACCCTTCCGGCAAACGAGCGCAGCGTTTTGTCCAAGCTGAAAACCGGGTTCGATGACGCATGGTGCGCGCGGGTCGACGTCACCGAAGCCGACGGTACGAGCTACACGCTGACTGCTGGCGAATGCGACGCGGTGGTTTGAGAGTCTCTCCGAGCGAGCAGTCTTCCGATGAACCGGCGCACGCCGCCATTCACCGATAATTCGGATACCCGACTGTTGGACGATTGACGCGGGGGCCGCTATCCGCAACACGAGCTAGGCCACTCCGGAAGCGATTCCGGACGTCTTTCGCGGGAGAGGCGGAGTGCGGTCCCGGCAAGGGTTCGTGCCTCGGCGCCGAAGGAGCAACCGCCCCGGAAACTCTCAGGCAAACGGACCGCGGACGATGGGCACTCTGGAAAGCGCGGCCAGTGCGAAAGCAGCGGTCGCCACCGAAGGGGAAGGCCGGGCGCGCGATGCGCTCTCGGCTAAGCTCTCAGGTCACCCGACAGAGGGGGCAGGAACAACGCTTCGATCCGAGGCGTTGGCCGCCTGTTCGGGGACCGAGATTTTGAGCGACGACAGCGAGATCGAAGAACGTGAACCCGAGCTTTTGCCGCTCGATGCCTGGCACCGCGCGCGCGATGCCCGGATGGTGTCGTTCGCGGGTTACAAGATGCCCATCCAGTATGGCGGCGAGCATGGCGGCATCGTTGCCGAACACAATTGGACTCGCGAGAGTGCTAGCCTGTTCGATGTCAGCCACATGGGGCAGCTGTCGATCACCTCGCCGACCGACGATCCGGCACTGGCCACGCATGAGCTTGAAAAGCTGCTGCCCGGCGCGATCGGTTCGCTCAAGCCCGGCCGGATGCGGTATTCGCTACTGCTGAGCGAGAATGGCGGGATCATCGACGATCTGATGGTGACCAATGCGGGCACGCACTTGGCTTTGGTGGTGAACGGCGCGCGCAAATGGGACGATATCGCGCATCTTCGCGAGCACTTGCCCGACGAAGTCACGCTGACGCACTATGACGATTTCGCGCTGCTGGCGCTGCAAGGACCGAAGGCTGCCGACGTGCTCGAAGCGCTCGTGCCTGGAACCGGGGCGCTGACCTTCATGACCGCTGGCCTGTTCGAATGGGAGGGAAGCCATCTATGGGTCAGCCGCGCGGGCTATACCGGTGAGGACGGCTTCGAAATTTCGCTCCATGCGAGCAAGGCCAAAGCGCTCGCCGATGCGCTGGTGGCGGACGAGCGCGTCCATCCCGCCGGACTGGGCGCGCGGGATTCGCTTCGGCTCGAGGCCGGGCTGCCGCTCTACGGACATGATCTGGACGAAGACATCGACCCGGTCAGCGCCGATCTCATTTTCGCACTGTCGAAGAAGCGGCGCGAGAGCGGCGGCTATCTGGGCCATACCGCAATCGCGACACGTCTGGCCGAGGCAGAGGGTGGAACGCTTGGCAAGCGCCGGGTCGGCCTGCTGCTCGATGGTCGGATGCCCGCGCGCGAGGGCGCTGACGTGTTTGCCGGCGAAACGCATGTGGGACGCGTGACGAGCGGCGGATTCTCCCCCTCGCTCGGTCGTCCGATCGCAATGGCCTATGTCGCGGCCTCGCATGCGGGCGAAGGCGCTGCGCTAGAGTGCGAAGTGCGCGGAAAGCGCCTGCCTGCAACCGTTTCACCCATGCCGTTTGTCCCCCACCGCTATTTCCGAGGGAGCTGATTTGATGCCGCGATATTTTACCGAAGAACACGAGTGGATCGACACCGAAGGCGACAGCGCCACGGTCGGCATCACCGATTACGCGCAGGAGCAGCTGGGCGATATCGTGTTCGTCGAACTCCCCGAAACCGGCGCCGAGGTGGTGAAGGGCAAGGACGCTGCCGTGGTCGAGAGCGTCAAGGCGGCGAGCGACGTTTACGCCCCGATCAGCGGCGAGGTTACCGAAACCAATTCCGCGCTCGAAGACGATCCCGGCCTCGTCAATTCCTCGCCCGAGGAGGAAGGCTGGTTTTTCCGCCTGACCGTGAGCGACAAGGGCGAGCTTGACGGATTGATGGACGAGGCGGCCTACAAATCCTTCGTCGACAATTTGTAATGGCGCGGCGGCCGGCGTCCGGTCGCAGCCTTTCCGCGTAACTCTCGAACGTCATTCCTGCCGAAACCGGCCCGGAGATCCACGATGCGCTACCTGCCCCTCACCGACACCGACCGATCCGACATGCTGGCGAAAATCGGCGCGGAGACGATCGACGACCTGTTCGTCGACGTGCCCGCCGTGGCGCAGCTCGACGGACCGATCCGCGACCTGCCGATGCATGCAAGCGAAATGGCGGTCGAGCGTCATATGAAGCGTCTGGCGGGCAAGAACCTGGCAGCGGGTGACGCGCCGTTTTTCCTGGGCGCGGGGGCCTATCGCCACCACATCCCCGCCAGCGTGGATACGGTGATCCAGCGCGGTGAATTCCTGACCGCCTACACGCCCTATCAGCCGGAGATCGCGCAGGGCACGCTGCAGATGCTCTACGAATTCCAGACGCAGGTCGCGCGGCTCTATGGCTGCGCGGTCGCCAACGCCTCGCTCTACGATGGATCGACCGCCTGCTGGGAAGCGGTGGCGATGGCGGGCCGCGTGACGAAGCGCAATCGCGCGGTGCTCTCGGGCGCGCTGCATCCGCATTATGCGCAGGTGGTGAAGACGATGGCGCAATTCACTGGCGGCACAATCGCCGATGCGCAGCCCGCGATCGCTGCCGAACCCGATCTCGACGGGTTGGTCAGCCGGATTGATGACGAAACCTCCTGCGTCGTGGTGCAATATCCCGATATCCTTGGCCGGATCAGCGACCTGTCCAAGCTCGCCGAGGCCGCGCACGAAAAGGGCGCGCTGCTGATTGCCGTCAACACCGAGCCGGTGGCTTTGGGCGCGATCAAGTCACCCGGCGAAATGGGTGCGGATATCGTCGTGGGTGAGGGGCAGGCGATCGGCGTGGGCCTGCAGTTCGGCGGGCCGTATCTCGGTCTGTTTGCGGTGCGCGATCCCAAGCACGTACGCCAGATGCCGGGCCGACTGTGCGGCGAAACCAGCGATGCGGAGGGCAAGCGCGGCTTCGTCCTGACGCTCTCCACGCGCGAGCAGCATATTCGCCGCGAAAAGGCGACGTCCAACATCTGCACAAATTCGGGCCTGTGCGCGCTCGCGTTCACCGTCCACATGACGCTGCTGGGTGAGAAAGGCCTGCGCGAACTGGCGGCGGAGAACCATCGGCTTGCCTGCCACGCGGCGGACCGGCTGGCAAAGGTGCCGGGCGTAAGCCTGCTGAACAACGCATTCTTCAACGAATTCACCATCATGGTGAACGGCAAACCAAGCCGCGAACTGGTGCGCGATCTGGCGGATCGCGGTGTGCTGGGTGGCGTGTCTCTCGGTCGGCTCTATCCGGGCATCGAGGCGCTGGAGCAGGCGTTGCTCGTCGCAGTGACCGAGACCACAACCGAAGACGATATCGAAGCGCTCGCAACCGAACTTGAAACACTCCTGCAGGAGACGACGGCATGAACGCGCCCAACAAATCCGGCTGGAAACCCGCAATGGCGGTGGACGAGGATGGTCTGCACAACGGCCCGCAGACAACGACCGGCAACCGTGCGCTAATGCTGGAAGAGCCGCTGCTGTTCGAGATTGGCCATGCGGAGACGACCGGGGTCGATCTGCCGGAATTCGATCCCGATGCGTCCAGCCGTCTGGGCGGTTTCGAGCGGAGCGATCCTATCGGACTTGTCGGGCTGACGGAGCCGGAAACCGTGCGGCACTACACCCGCCTCAGCCGCCAGAATTACGGGATCGACCTGGGGTTCTTCCCGCTCGGTTCGTGCACGATGAAGCACAATCCGCGCCTGAATGAGAAGATCGCGCGGCTGCCCGGTTTCGCGGACGTTCACCCGCTCGCCCCGCAATCGACGGTGCAGGGCGCGCTCGAAGTGGTGCATCAGCTCGGCCATTGGCTTTGCACGCTGACCGGTATGCCTGCTGTCGCGATGAGTCCCAAAGCGGGCGCGCATGGCGAGCTGTGCGGTATTCTCGCGATCCGCGCGGCGCACATCGCGCGCGGCGATGCGCGCAAGGTCGTGCTGGTCCCGGAAAGCGCGCACGGCACCAATCCCGCCACCGCAGCCTTCGCGGGCTACGAGGTCGAGGACATCGCCGCCACTGCCGAAGGCCGCGTCGATGTCGAGGCGCTTAAGGCCCGGCTTGGCCCGGACGTCGCGGGCGTGATGATCACCAATCCCAACACGTGCGGCCTGTTCGAAAAAGACTTCCGCGAGATCGCGGACGCGGTCCATGATGCGGGCGGCTACGTCTATTGCGACGGCGCGAACTTCAACGCCATCGTCGGGCGGGTGCGCCCGGGCGACCTCGGCGTCGATGCGATGCACATCAATTTGCACAAGACTTTCTCCACCCCGCATGGCGGCGGTGGACCGGGTTCCGGGCCGGTTGTGCTGTCCGAAGCGCTCGCGCCTTTCGCCCCGCTGCCCTTCGTGCGCCAGACCGAAGACGGCGCGTTCGAACTGGTCGAGGAAGAGCGACGCGAAGACACCCGCGATCAGACCTTTGGCCGGATGACGGCGTTTCACGGTCAGATGGGAATGTTCACCCGCGCGCTGACCTACATGCTCAGCCACGGCGCGGACGGGCTCAAGCAGGTCGCGGAGGACGCGGTGCTCAACGCCAATTACATCCTGCGCTCGATGGAGGACGTCCTCCACGCCCCATTTGCCGAGAGCGGGCCGTGCATGCATGAGGCCCTGTTCGGCGACAAGGATTTCGGCGGCGACCTGTCGACGCTCGATCTTGCCAAGGGGCTGATCGACGAAGGTTTTCATCCGATGACGGTGTATTTCCCGCTGGTGGTCCACGGCGCGATGCTGGTCGAACCGACCGAGACCGAGAGCAAGGCATCGATCGACCAGTTCATCACCGCCTTCCGCTCCCTGGTCGAACGCGCGGTGGCGGGCGATGAAAGCCTCAAGCAGGCGCCCTATTACGCGCCCCGGCGGCGGCTGGATGAAACGGGGGCGGCGAGGAAACCGAAGCTATCGTGGACCGAGCCGACGGAGTGATCAGCGCTCGGTCGGCGGGTCCGGTTCGACCACGATCCGGATCTGCTGCATATTGAGGATCGCCACATAGAAGCCGACCACCGCGAGCGAGCTCGACCCGAGCACCGCGAAGGCCGCGCCTTTCGCGCCGTTCCAGTCAATCGCCGTGTCGAGCAGGACCAGCGCGAGCAGCGTCGGGATCGCGCGCACGATGAAGGCGACATGCGCGCGGCCCGCCGAAACCAGCAGCGATTCAAGGCTCGCCCCGACCAGTTCGACCGCGCCCGCAATGGCGAGGATCACCATCGCCCAATAGAAGCCGCGAAACTCGTCGCCAGCGATCACGTCCAGCCCCCAACGCCCGAACATCAGCGCGACCAGCACCGCGATCACTCCGCCGACCAGCGCGATGTTCGCCATGCGCCGGGCGATCTCCAGCGCGTTGTCGCGGGCATGGACGAGTTCGGGAAGGATCGCCTTCGACACTGTCTTGGCCAGTGCGATCAGGGCCTGGCCCAACTGGCTCGCAACCCGGAAGCCGCCGAGAAGCGCCGCACCGCCGAACGTGCCCACCAGCAGGATCAGCACCTGCTTGCCCGCAATTGTAAGGCTGCCGGAGAAGTTGGTCGAGAGCACGAACCGCCACGCATCGCGATGCTGCGCCGGGATGCGCGTGAGGCTGAGTGCGCTGAAGTCGATCCGCTCCTTGCGCGCCGCCGCCACCCAAAGGGCGAGCGCAACCGCGATCTCGGAGGCGGCGTAGGCGAGGACGAAGCCCGTGACCGTCGGCATGAAGACCCACGCCAGCACCGCCCCGCTCGCGCGGATGATCGGTTGCACCGCTTCGGCAGCGGTGGCGGTCGCGTAAGCGAAGTTCAGGCGCAGCAATCCGGTCGGGGTCGACCGGATCGAGATCAGCGAGACGACGCAATAGCCGAAGGTCAGCCACAGCAGGTCGTCGGGCAAAGGCAGCCACAGCGGCGCGGTCCACGCGAGCACCGCCGATAGCGCGATCCCGACCACGACCGACACCATATCGAGCGCTATCGCGAACCCGGTTGCCTCCGCCGCCGCGTCCGATCCCTCGCCATTCGCGCCCCAGCGCACGATGAACTGCCAGGTCTGGAAATTGGCGAACCCGGTCACCGCCTGCCCAAGCGCGACGATGGCAGCGAAATGGCCGAAGCCCTCCAGGCCCAGCGTGCGGGTGGCCAGCGCGAGGTAGACGAGGCTGAGCACCGCGTTGATCCCGCGACCGCCCAGCAGCCAACCCATATTGGTGAAGAGGCGCTTCATCGCCGTGTGCGCCGGCTCAGCCCGCGAGTGTCGCCGGTTCGCGGCGTTTCAGGATGCGCTCTGTCACGTTGAAGGTCCGCTCATTATCGACATCGATCGCGTAGTGGCCATCCGAAAGCTCGATCGGCACGAGCTTGACCCCGAAACGGCGCGAGATCTGCGCAAAGAGCTTTTCCTTGGAGCCCCAGCCCATTCGGAACCGGATCAGGTTGAGCAGGCCGAACGCTTTGATGATGCGCGAGGGATACTTCACGAATTGTCCGCCCTCGCGCATGATCTCGACCGCGCCGAGCGCCTTTTCGTTGCCAAGCCAGTACATGTTGCAATTGGAAAACGCGCCGTCCTGAAAGCGATAGAACCGCTTTTGCCCAATCGGATCGGCGGCTTTCACCTGTTCGTCGCGCGCGAGACCAGCCGCCCCACCAGCATCCGCGGCGAGACACTTGGAGATGAATTCCGAGTAGCCCTCGGGCGTGACCAGGCAGTTGTCGGCCGTTGTGATGAGCAGTGGAAAGTCTGCACCTTCTGCGCCCGAAAAGACGCTGTCGACGATGTTGAAGCGCCCCTCGGCAAACGTCAGGCGCCCCTCCTCGATCAGGCGCGAGACCGTTGGCAATGCGGCAATCTCATCGGTGTCGTGCGCGACGATCCGGATCGCGCCCACATCGGGGCACGCGGCGACCTGCCGGGTGACGCGCTCTATCATCGGCACGCCGTGGACCGGCACCATCGCCTTTTGCGAAACGCCCGCCTGCTCCGCCAGCGGATCGAGCGTGCCCGAGCGCTTGCCCGCCATGATGAGCGCTGTTGCCTTGGATGCATTGGTCATGCTGCGGGCCTCTAGCGCTATTCGTGTGGCCAAGCAAAGCGGGCTGCGACCTTGCGCGGCTCGCCTCGCCGCGTCAGAGCGCAGCCGGTATGCGCATCATCTTCTCTCGCAAGGGGTTCGACAGCGTGGCGGGCGGGGGAGCCTCGCCCATTGTCGCCTCGGACAGCCAATGGGGTCGTCCGATCAGCCTGCCCATCCCTGCCTCAGGCGACCTGTCGCGCACGACATACGGCGATCTTGGGCTTGGCGAACATGCGGCAAGTGCAAGCCGGGGCAAGATCGGCGCGGGCGATCTGTGCCATCACGATCCAATGTTCCTCGGCGACAGCACTGCGATCCTCGGCCAGTGCGGCGCGGCTCAGGGGCATCTCGCAAAGCAGGGCGTGGGGCGCGGCGACGTGTTTGTGTTCTTCGGTCTGTTCGAAGGGGGCGGGGAAAGGCAGCACCATCGCATTTTCGGCTATCTGCGCGTTGAGGAAGTCGCGCCGCTCAGCGGCGCGACACAAACTGATCTTGAGCGGTTCTTAAAGCTCGATCACCCGCACGCGATCGGCATGCACAGCGCGAACGACACGCTTTATGTCGGGGAGGGCATCACGGCGCGCCAGGCCTCGCCAATGCTGCGGCTGACCGCGCCAGAAGGGCCGGTTGCGATGTGGCAAAGACCGCCGTGGCTAAAGCGCGGCGAGATCAGCTATTTTCCGGACAGGCAAGCGAACTGGCCCGCGCCCGACCGTATGTACAGAGTCGGCAACGGGCAGGAATTCGTGACGGATATCGGCGATCGTGAGCGCCCACGCGAATGGCTGACGCAGGTGATCGAAGCAATCAGAGCGTTTTGATGATCCCGGAAAAATCTAGCGCGCCATGCTCCTGCGCGAACCGCTCGTAGATGCCCTTCGCCTGCTCGCCCAAAGGCGTTTTCGCGCCCGCGGTCTCGGCCGCTTCCATAGCCAGCTTCAGATCTTTCAGCATCAGTGCCGAGGCAAACCCGCCCTTGTATTCATTGTCCGAAGGGCTCTGCGGACCGACGCCGGGGACTGGGCAATAGCTCGTCATCGACCAGCACTGGCCGGATGAGACGCTGGAAATATCGTAGAATGTCTGCGCGTCGAGCCCGAGCTTTTGCGCCATCGTAAACGCTTCGGCCGTACCGATCATCTGGATCGCGAGCAGCATGTTGTTGCAGATCTTTGCCGCCTGCCCGTTGCCCGCATCGCCCGCATGGATGACGGCCTTGCCCATCGCGTCCAGCACCGCCTGCGCGGCATCGAAGGCATGGCGTTCTCCACCGACCATGAATGTGAGCGTGCCCGCTTCGGCTGCTGCGATCCCGCCAGATACAGGCGCGTCGACCATCTTGTAGCCCTGCGCATGGGCGGCATCAGCAACCTCGCGCGCGGTCGCGACGTCGATGGTCGAGCAGTCGATCAGCGTCGCGGCGTGCGGCGCGTGGCCGATAACTTCGTTGGTGTAGACGGTTTTGACGATTGCGCCATTGGGCAGCATCGAGACAATCGCCTCGACGCCTTCCACAGCTTCGCGGGCGCTGGAGAATGTCTCGCACCCGGCGGATTTAGCACTCGCAAGCGCGTCTTCGCTGAGATCGAACGCCCGGACCGTATGCCCCGCTTTCACAAGGTTCGCGGCCATCCCGCCGCCCATATTGCCAAGGCCGATGAATGCGATTTTCATTTCACCGTCCCTTCCACTTACCGTCGCGCTTCTCGATGAACGCCGCCATACCTTCCGCCTTGTCCTCGCTCGCGGTGAGGATCTGGAAGATGCGTCGTTCCATGATTAGCCCTTGATCGAGCGTCATTTCGAAGGCGGAGTTCACCATTTCCTTGTTCGCGATTGCGGCCATTGGCGGCATTCCGGCAATGGTGCCTGCGGTCTTGAGCGCTTCGGCGATCAGATCGCCATGCGGGACGACGCGGGCGACGAGATTGCTGCGTTCGGCTTCCTCGGCGTCCATCATCCGGCCCGTGAGGCACATTTCCATCGACTTCGACTTGCCAATCGCGCGGGTCAGGCGCTGCGAGCCGCCCATTCCGGGCGCGACGCCGAGCTTGATTTCGGGCTGGCCGAACTTCGCGTTTTCGGACGCGATGATGAAGTCCGCCATCATCGCCAGCTCACACCCGCCGCCGAGCGCAAACCCGTTCACCGCCGCGATCCATGGCTTGCGGGTCTTCTTGACGATCTCGCTGGTCCACGGCGCGAAAAAGTCCTGCAGATAAAAATCCGCGGCCGATTGCTCGTGCATTTCCTTGATGTCAGCACCGGCGGCGAACGCCTTTTCGCCCGATCCGGTCAATACCGCGCAAAGCTGGCTGTCGTCGTCCTGATAGGCGGCGAAGGCGTCGATCAGCTCGGCGAGCACGGTGGTGTTCAGCGCGTTCAGGGTCTTTGGACGGTTGAGCGTCATCAGGGTGACACCCTGGGTGTCCTGCGCATCGGTTTCGACGGTGATGGTTTCGTAGGTCATTCTCTTCTCCGTCATCCCGGCGAAAGCTGGGATCTGTCTCGGTAGCGTCCGACCATGCGGACAGAGATCCCAGCTTTCGCCGGGATGACGATTACTTCAACGCCGCCCATTCCTCGCCGGGCGGCAGCGGCGCGAAAATGCTGTCGAGCAGTTCCTCGGTGACGCCCTCGGGGGTGGGCGGATCCCATTTCGGATCGCCGGATTTATCGACGATCACCGCGCGCACCCCTTCGGCGAAATCGGGTCGAGTAATGACGCGGCTGGCGATGCGGTATTCCATCGTCATGTTGTCAGCGAAGGTGCTCAGCGTTTCGCTGGTTGCGAGCTGGCGCAGGGCGACCTTGCAGGTCTGAGGGCTTTTGGTGCCCAGCGTATCGCGCTCCTTCTGTGCCCATTCGTCGCCGTCCTCGGCCGCCTTTTCCAGGCTTTCGAGGATGGTTTCGTAATCATCGCTGGCAAAATGCTTGGCGATCTTGAGCGCGTTGTCCTCGATCTTGGCAGGCGGCGGGGTGCCGACCGGTTCGGACAGGATGCCGGATATCCGTCCTGGCCGCTCGATGATGCGCGTCTTGATATCGTCCAGCATCTCGCTCGGCACGTAATGGGTCGCGAGGCCGGTCCACAAAGCCTCCGCCCCATCGAGCCGCGCACCTGTCAATGCAAGGAACTGGCCTAGCCGCCCGCCGATGCGCGACAGATACCAGCCGCCGCCGACATCGGGGAACAGGCCGATCCCCGTCTCCGGCATGGCAAAACGGGTGTTCTCGGTAGCGACGCGGAACTTCGCGGGCAGCGCGATGCCGACCCCGCCGCCCATCGTGATCCCGTCCATGAAGGCGACCACCGGCTTGGGATAGGTGAAAAGCTGATGGTTGAGCTGATACTCGTCATGAAAGAACCGGCGCGCCCGCTCACCGCCGTCATTCAGCGCCGAATCGCGCAGCATCGCAATATCGCCGCCTGCGCAAAAGCCCCGGCCCTGCGCGTGGTCGATCATGACCGCTTCGATGCCGTCGTCGTCCGCCCATTCGGACAGCGCCGCGCTCATCGTGTGGCACATGTCGAGGGTGAGCGCATGCAGCGCCTTTGGCCGGTTGAGCGAGATACGCCCGATGGGGCCGTCGGTCCGCGTCAGGACGTCTTCTGTCATTCTCAATACCCTTACTGTCGCAGCAGGTCGCGACCGACCACCATGCGCATGATCTGGTTCGTGCCCTCCAGGATCGAATGCACGCGCAGATCGCGCCAGAAGCGCTCGATCGGGTAATCCTGGAGATAACCATAGCCGCCGTGCAATTGCAGCGCGCGGTCGACAATGGCGGACCCATTATCGGTCGCAAGCCGCTTCGCCATCGCGGAAAAGCGGGTCTTGTCAGGGGCGTTGTCAGTCACTTTTGCGGCGGCCAGATACAGCAAGGCGCGCGCCGCTTCGAGGTCGGTGGCCATGTCGGCGAGCATGAACTGCGTGTTCTGGAACTCGGCCACCGGTTGGCCGAACTGCTCACGCTCCTTGGTATAGCGGATCGATTCGTCGAGACACCTTTGCGCGCCTCCAAGCGAACAGGCGCCGATATTCAGGCGGCCGCCGTCAAGCCCCATCATCGCGATGCGAAAACCCTCACCTTCGCCGCCAACCAGATTTTCGGCGGGAACGCGCACATCCTCGAAGATCAGCTGCGCGGTGGGTTGCGAGTGCCAGCCGAGCTTCTTCTCGTTTGCGCCAAAACTGAGGCCTTCTATATCCTTTTCGATCACCATCGCGCTGATCCCGCGCGGGCCGTCTTCGCCCGTGCGGACCATCGCGACATAGACCTCGTTCGCGCCTGCGCCGGAGATGAACTGCTTAGTGCCGTTCAAGACGTAGTGATCGCCATCCTTGCGCGCTGTAGTCTTGAGCGCGGCGGCGTCCGAGCCGCTGGCGGGTTCAGTCAGGCAATAGCTCGCGACGTGCTCCATCGTGACGAGCTTTGGCAGATATTTCGACTTTACCGTCTCGCCGCCGAACCGGTCGATCATCCAAGCAGCCATGTTGTGTATCGAGATGAACGCGCTGGTGGAGGGGCAGCCATAGGCCATTGCCTCCATGATCAGCGCCGCTTCGAGCCGCCCCAGCCCGATCCCGCCGCTGTCTTCCGAAACGTAGATCGAGCCGAAGCCAAGCTCCGCGCTCTGCTGAATCACGTCGCGTGGAAAGATGTGTTTTTCATCCCATTCAGCGGCGTTTGGCGTAATGTTGTCGGCGGTGAACCTTTCAGCCAGTTCGCGGATGGCAAGCTGGTCGTCGGTGAGCTGGAATTGTGCTGTCATGCGGATGCCATTAGCCCCAGACCCGAGGGGAGGGAAGGGCGCGATTGCTCCCAAATTTGCAAGTGGACGCGCGACCGGTGTAACCGGTCGGCGAATTGGCGCGAAGGACTGGCATGAGCACTCCCGAACCGGTCCTCGTGATGATCTACAACGCCGATGGCGGACTTTTGAATGCGGTGCGCGACAGTTTCTGGAAAACCTTCGCGCCCGCCAGCTATCCTTGTGCGTTGTGCGCGCTCGCCTTCGGGTTCTTTACCGTGAAGCGCGAATGGAAGGCGTTCCTGAACCGTGTTCCGTTCGAGACAATCGAACTGCACCGAGACGACTATCGCAAACATCTTCCCGGTTTTGAGGAAAAGCTGCCCGTGATCCTGCTGCGCGATGAGAGGGGCGGCGTGCGGATTGTGGCATCGGCGGACGAGATGAACGCGATGGGCGACCTTTCGCAGCTGATCGAGCTGGCTGAGCGGAGGCTTGCACCGGTCCGCGATAAGCGGGCGCGAGGCGCGGTTTAACTATCACACCGCTTGCGTGCCAAAGCATCTTCGGGGTGGTCTCCCGCATTGCTAGGCGTGAGAATCTCACCATCGTCCGAAAGCGTGAGCCGCAATGTGCTGTCCCAGGTTTCGCCCTCGCCTTCCATGTCGAGCCGAACGCCGACCGCATCCTCACCGAGCGGACTGACTTCGCGCACAGTGCCGACCGATTCGTAGAAGGTGATGCGCTGCGGCTCGATCTCCATCCTTAGGTCGGAGGCGGGCATGCAGTTCCCGTTCACATGATCCCACACGCCGACGAAGGGGGCGGGAATGCCGGGCAGCTGGCGCGCTGCGCGGGTGGGACCGGTTTCGGTCTCATCTGCGAGGCTGCGTTCGCCCGGCAGCGTCTGCTCGTCATCCGCACCGCTGGTGGGTGATACTTCGCTGTCGACCGGCCCGGCCTCCTGCTGGTTGCAGGCGGAAAGGACCAGTATGACGGACAAGGCAAAAGCGCGCATGAAACCTACCCCATCGTCGGAATGATAAACGCGTCCTTGTTGTCTGCATCCGCCGTGCCGTCGGGCCAGCGCTGGGTTACCTTCTTGACCTTGGTCCAGAAACGCAGGCCTTCGGTCCCATACTGGTCGATATCGCCAAAGCCCGAGCGTTTCCAACCACCGAAGCTGTGGTAGCTGACAGGGACGGGGATCGGCACATTGATGCCGACCATCCCGACGTTGACGCGGTGCGCGAATTCGCGGGCGGCGTGGCCGTTGCGGGTGAAGATCGCGACGCCGTTGCCGTATTGATGCTCCGAAGGCAGGCGCACCGCATGCTCGAAATCGTCGGCGCGCACGATCTGCAGGACAGGGCCGAAGATCTCTTCCTGGTAGCTTTCCATCTTCGGCGTCACGCGGTCGATCAGGGTCGGACCCACGAAAAAGCCATCCTCGTGCCCTTGAAGGGTAAACCCGCGCCCGTCGATGACAATCTCCGCGCCTTCCTTCTCGGCGGTGTCGATCCAGCCTTCGATCCGTGCTTTGTGTTCTGGCGTGACGACGGGGCCGTAATGCGCGTCCGGATCACTTGAAACCCCGATGCGCAGGGCGTTGATGGCGGGGATCAGCTTTTCCTTCAGCCGCTCGGCGGTATCCTCGCCCACCGGCACGACCACGGGTAGCGCCATGCAGCGCTCGCCCGCGGAACCGAAGGCCGCGCCGGACAAATCGTTCACCACCTGATCGAGATCGGCGTCGGGCATGACGATGCCGTGGTTCTTCGCGCCGCCCATCGCCTGCACGCGCTTGCCCGCCGCGACGCCGCGCTTGTAGACATAGTGGGCAATATCGGACGATCCCACGAAGCTGACTGCGCTGATGTCCGTGTGGTCGAGGATTGCGTCTACCATTTCCTTGTCGCCGTGGACGACCTGCAATAGCCCTTCGGGAGCGCCCGCTTCGACGAACAACTCGGCAAGCCGCACCGGCACGCTGGGATCGCGCTCGGACGGCTTGAGGATGAAGGCATTGCCTGCCGCGATCGCCATGCCGAACATCCACATCGGGATCATTGCGGGAAAGTTGAACGGAGTGATGCCTGCCCCGATGCCAAGCGGCTGGCGCATCGAATAGACATCGATCCCCGGCCCCGCGCCTTGCGTGTATTCGCCTTTCAGCACCTGCGGAATGCCACAGGCATATTCGATCACTTCAAGCCCGCGCTGCACATCGCCCTTGGCATCGTCGATCACCTTGCCGTGCTCGCTCGAGAGCAGCTCGGCGAGGGGCTGCATGTTCGCCTCGATCAACTCCTTGAACTTGAACATGACCCGCGCGCGCTTTTGCGGATTGGTCGCGGCCCAGCCGGGCTGGACTTCCTTCGCGGTCTCGATCGCTGTATCCAGCAGCGCCGCATCGCCCAGCGGAACTTGCGCCTGTACTTCGCCAGTCGAGGGGTTCCAGACTTTGTGGGTGCGCGACGAGCTTCCACTTGGGGCAGGTTTTGCAAGGAAATGATCGATCTGGCGCATGGCATTCTCTCCTGTCTCTTACGCTTCAAATGACGCCGCCGTGCGATGCTGGCAAGAGATAGAAACCGGCACCACGCTGCTTTGGTGCAAGCCGCGAGCCGATCCGCAACTCGGCACAACGCATCCACGGGACATTTAAGCGCTTGGAAAGGATACCTTAGCGAATTGGCATTAGCCCTGCTTCAAAGGAACAGGAGCACATATGCAATTCAAAACCCTGGTCGCTTATGGCGCTGCTTCGCTGATCATGGCGACGTCGCAGCCCGCCTTCGCCCGCGACAATGCCGATGCCGGTATGCAGGTTTCGGCCCGAATTCCCGCCATGTGCTCGCTCTCCTCATCGACAACCATCGCGAGCGAAAGCCAGTCGATTGCAACCTCGCGCTTCTTCGAAAGCTGCAACACCAATCGCGGATTTCAGGTCGTCGCCTCCTACCGACCGCTGGTAGAAGGTGAGCAGGCCGACGTGACTTATGATGGATTGAGCAGTTCGCTCGAGGCGAGCGGCTTTTCCCTCGTGCAATTCCGACAAGGCGCCCGTCACGGACCGGTTGATGTCGAGGTTGCGACCGAGCAGCTTCAGTCGCCGCTGGCGATCAGCTTTGCGATGACGCCCGTCTGACGCGCGCCGCGGCGGATCAGCCTGCCGAGACCGTAATCACCACCCGATCGGTATACTCACCTGCCTGCGCGACGAAGGGCGGGACGGTGATTTCGAGTGCGTGCAATTCTCCAAGCCCGGTCGTCAGGCGGCCGAAAGCGCCGGGGTTCGCCCCGCTCAAATCGACCTCACGCCCGCCCGCGCGCAGATCGTACTCGATCCGATCGCTTGCGACATCATGGACCAACGCGCCGCCATTGCTGGACGCGAAAGTGACGGTGTAGGGCGACGTACTCTTTACCAGAACGCCAAACGGATCGGAGCGGGTGATCGCCCGCGGGTTCAGTGCACCAAGGTCGATCCGCGCGATGCGGTTCGTGCCGGTCGCGCCAACGATCCGCAGCTCGACCGAGGGCAGTACGTTGAGATTGACGGTCAGGATCAGGTCATCGAACACCTGCCCGGTCTCGTCGATCAACTGCACCAGCAGCGTCTCCGTGGAAGTGCCGCTGGCAACGCCCCAGGTGGCCGGGAAGCTGAAGCGCAGCGGGACGGACCGGCTATCCCCGCCACCGCTCGCGATGGCGGGAACGAACAGGTCGCTTGCGGAGGACGCCGCCGAGACTTCGGAGGGGAGAATATCGATCACTTGCCCGCCGCTCGTGATCGAGAAATTGCGGGCTGGATCGGGATCCGAAGTACTGAAGCGCGCAATGCGCAGAAACGCGTTGCATTCCCCTTCGCCGGAATTGCGGATGAGCAGCTGTTCGCTCGCCTCCACCCGCGCGCTGTCGCCGACTTCGGTTGCGGTCAGCGAAATGGTCTGTGCGGCGCGCAGGAACTCCGGCGCACAGGCGACGGCGGGAGAGGATACCGCACCAAGGGCAAGCGCGCTCAGGGACAGGGCGAGAATACGAGGCATAGCCATTTCAGTTACTCCGCTGCGGGTGTGAGCACGATATCACCCAGTCGATAAAGGTTAGCCGTGTCTGCAGGCACCGTAAACTCGAACTCCTGGCCGGTGTTGAGCACAACCCGATAAGTTCCGCCCGGCGCGAGCCCGATGATCGCGAACCGGCCGGCCGAATTGGTAAAGAACGGCTGTGGCTCGAACTCGTCGTCTCCCGGCGACTGTACCAGTCCTCCGCCAAGCTCGAACGGCTCGTCGCCAAGTTTCAGGAAGCCGGTCGCACTGATGAAGTAGGCCGAGCCGACGGTGACCTCGAAGCCAGAGCGATAGGGCGGGTCGACCTGGAACACGCCGTCGCCGATATCGATGCCGACATCAGTGTCCGCGACATCGTATTGGATGCTTTGGGCAGCGTAGGAGATGAGATCGCCCTGCACCGCGGCACCGAGCGCGCCACTGCGCGCATCATAGCGGTTATCCGACAGGTTGCGCCCGCTGATGACGTCCACATCGCCGATTGCCGGATCACGCTTGAGCAGGGCGAAGCTATCATTGATCGGGCGACCGATGCCGAACGTGTCACCCGCATAGGCGAGCGAGGTGCCGAGCTGCATGCGCACCGTCTGCCGGTCGAACACTCCGTCAAGCCCTTGTCCGATGGTCTGCGCAAGAATGCGCCCTTCGAAGCGGTTGCTGTTGTACACGACGTTGGCGTCCGAACTGACCTGTCCGCGTGCGTTGGTGAAGCCCACATCGTAACCGAAGCCGCCCACTTGGTCTTCTGCCCCGCGCGACACGGTGGCGCGGAGCAGGTCCGCCCGGCTGCGGTAATCGAGGTTCGCGCGCGTGAGCCCGCCCAGCGCATACGCAACGCCGACCCGCACCCCGAAATCGTCATCGAAGAAGGGGCTTGTGCCGTATTCGACCCCGCCTGTCAGGCGCAGCCGGTCGTTGAGGCGGTGGATGACGTCAACAAAGAAGGTTGAGGTATCCTGCGATCGTCCGCCGACCGTCGTATAGATCGCGCCCGCGTTCAGGAACGTCTGCTGGTTGATCCCTTGCGTGTAATTGGCGCTGACCGAGAGCAAGTCGAAGGCGACCGGTATAAGATCCGAAAGGGTCTGGTACCCTTCACTCTCATAATCGACATTGATCGAAAACTGGCGGCTGTCGGTAAACGTGTTACCAGACCGGAACCGGTAATTGCCCCGGAATGCGAAGCCTGTGCCGGCTGGGCCGGTGCTCATCGCGCCTTCAAGATCGAACGCCCCCGGGATGACTTGCGGAACGATCGAAGCGGTAAGTGCGGCTAACTGCAGATCCTCGGAAAGCTGAGTGCCGCCGCCGAACACGAGGTTTTCCGAAAAGGCGCGGCGATAGAAGGCGGAAACGCCGATCTCGTCCGAATAGTCCGGCTCAAATGTCAGGTTTTGCGCAATCGCACCGATAGCGAAGGAATATTCCTCTTCGCCGACGACGAGGTCGAGCGGTTCGAAGAAGAAATTGAAATCAATCACCTGCCGACGCCCGGCGGAATCGTTGACCAGCAGCTGGATGTCGTTGGCTCCGACCTGCACGGGCAGATCGGCCAGGCTGTAGCGGCCGGGCTCAAGCTGAAAGGTCTGGTAGACCTCGCCGTTCAAGAGCACCTCGACATTGGACTGATTGTCCAGGAAGATTTCGCGCGCGCCGAGCCGAGCCACCGGCAGGAACGGGTCGAAGATGCGGCGGCCCTTTTCGACCGAGACGCCGCCCAGAAACGGGGTTCGCAGGATTGGCAGGGTCGTGGCGCGCAAGTCTCCTGCGGCAAAGCGGCGCTGTTTTTCCGGCTGGTCGTAAACGGCGCGCACCCCGCGACGAAAGAAGCGATAATCCTCAGCCACGAACTGGCCGCTGAACGCCCCGTCATATTCGACCACAACGTCGCCGAAACGCGTTGCGCCGTTGAGGAAGATTTCCGGGTTTTCGAAATCGGTTTCGTTCTCGTAATCGAGATTGAGATTGATGTTGAGGTAAGAGCTGAACGGCTCGGGATCGATCACCGGCAGATTGGGAAGATTGCCTTCGCGTGCAGGCCGTCCCAGCGACTGGATCGGACGATATTCGCCGGGGATAGTGCCGACAACCAGTGACAGGCGGCGCTGGTCGAAGCGGATATCGAGCCCCATGCGCGCAAGCACCGACGGCGTCACGAAGGTTCGACCGGCGAGCAATTCGGTCAGCGCGGCGACCCCTGCATCATTCAGCAGGACGGACAATTCGTTGGAAAGCGTCTGTGTTTCGATCCGCACGTCATTGCCGCCGCGCGTTTCGATCAGAACGTCGCCAAGGGCGCGCTGGCCATAGACGATCGGGACGGTGAATGTGATCGCGCGCTGCCCGGACGCCTGCATCGAAGTCGCTGCAGCAGCGGTGGGCTGCGAAGCGGTAAGGCCGATTGCCGTGTCGGCGAATTCGATCGGACGCGTCTCATCGGGTTCGACCGACGCCGACTGCGCAAGGATTGGAACATGGATCAGCAGTGCGATCCCGCTCGCGCCCGACAACATGATTGATCGCCGCCCCCGCATGGCCATCTCTACGGACTAATTTCGATCTGGAGGCTCTCTTGATCGACATCCTCCTCGACCGGGATGAAGAAGATGCGGTTAGCATCGGGCGCTACGACGCCCACGCCGATCAGATGGGAGGCCTCATCGCCCTGCAAAGTCTTGGAAAATTCCTCGCCAGCGAGAGTCCTTCCGCTGATCGTCCAGTCGGAGAGTCCCGCGAGATAAAAGCGATTGCCCGCGTTGCCGACGTCGACCTCGATGCCTTTCTGTTTGACGGGATCGGGTTCGACATCGGGATTTTCGGGGTCGATCGGTCCTGGCAGGGAGCGGCTCGTCACTCCGATCGAGCGAACCGTCGGCTCCGCAACCGCGCCGTCGGGCACGACGTTGACTAGCACGTTGAAGTTCACCACCATCTGGACCTGCGACACGCCCGGATCGAAAGCGACCGGTATCTGCCGGATCGCCATGTAGTAGACTTCCGAACGGTCGAGCGCGCCTTCGCCGACATATTGAATGCGGAAAACTTGCTGGGAATTGCTTTCGACCAGCGTCTGGGCCGGGAAAACAACGAACTCGGCGTCGGCCGGGGTCAGTTCAAGGCTGCCTTCCGGAGTGATGACGCCGCGCATCATCTGCACCTCGAAGGGCAGATCGCGCAGGCCATCATTGACAAGGTCGATACGTGCGATCGAGCCGCGGCCGGTGGGATCAAGCTCAACGATCATAGGCGAAACGCGTGATGCGCCCGCCGTCGCCGACAGGCCTATGAGCAGCAGTGCCGCAAGAGCACCGCGCAGCCAGTTAAGCATCGAAAACCCCCTGTATGTGGTGCCCCCGCACCAATTCACGTCAGTACTAGAATAAACCTGTTAACGCTTCATTTCCGCGTTCCACCCGGATCCGTACGATCCATCGCATAAAAGCTGGTGCGGATTGAAAAGGGGGAAGGCGAACCTTCCCCCCCTCCGGTCAAATCCGAATGATCGGATGTGTCCCGACGATCAGATCGCGCCGAGCGTCAGCGTGGCGGTCGCCGTGTAGGTGCCCGACAGCGGACGCAGCGGGTTGTCTTCGGTGACGAGCGCGGTGTTGACGATCGCGTTGTTGTGGAACGCACCGTTCTGAGCACGCGTGACGGTGGTGGCGTTGACGGTACGCAGGTTGGCCTGCAGGAAGTCGTTGCCGTTGTCCGAACGCCACGTGATGCGATAGTTCAGCTCATCGGTGAAGTCCGCCGCGTCGGGTCCGGTGTTTTCCTGGTCCTGGTTTTCCATCGGCTGACCTTCGATGGTGATGTTGGCGGCATAATTGCAGCTGGTCCAGGTGTTCTGACCGTTGTCCTGACGGGTGCCGGTGAGCAGTAGCGCGTCCGGGCCGGCGGCGGTGTTGATCGCGAGCGTGCCGAAATCGACGGGCGTCAGGTCGGCGAGGCTGCACTCGGGCAGGACGGTCGCGGTGATTTCGAGATCTTCCGAAGTCGTGTCAGCAGCCGATGCGCCGGTTGCGATCATGGCAATGGGAGCCGCCGCGGCGACGAGGATTAGCTTTTTCATGATGGTACAGTCCCTGATTGAGATTATCGTGACGAACCTACGGACAGGGCGACCCGGGACTGCGCTCTTTGGCAAGCGCTTGTTATGATCCCCCGTAAGCTGCTGTCTGTTTAACCAAGGAATTGGGATTCGTAACCCTTTTTTAACTTCTGGGGAAAACAAACGGCTGAAGAACCGTGCAATTCCGCCGTTTCGTGGTGCGCGCAAAGCAGCATTGTTTCAGGCTGGAACACTCGAAACGCGAAATTAAGCACCGCTGTTAACCAAACGAAACCAATTTTAGCCCGCCAAAGCTTTTTCCCGCCGCATTTCTCGGCGCAGGCAGTTGTCCGGAGTCCGGGTGCTTCCTGACTGGTCGCTCAGTTTGGTATCGAGCACCGATTTGCGGCTAGTGCTTGCCTAGTCCTAGGGACGCGCTAGCATTCTGGTCTTACAAATGTTGAAGTTGCTGCTCTCTCAGGTGATCGGGATTCTTCCCCAACCTGACGATGCCCGCAGCGATTGCTTTGCTGATCATGTGCACCCGGTTGCGCGCACGCATTTTCAGCCGCGAGTTCTCGATATGGCGCTCGACCGTGCGCGGAGCGATGTCCGCCCTGATTGCAATCTCCTTGCTGGTGAGGCCATGCGCAACCCAATGGATGATCTGCACTTCGCGTTCGGTGAGATCGGGCATATCTTCGCCGTCATTGATAATCACGAGCCATATCCCTGTTTAAAAACCTGTACATTCCGCCAGTCAAAAAGAACGCATCGCCACAGACCCAACATGCTGTGCGTAATCAGCCCCCGGACTGTGGCAATTGACGCATCTTCTATCGGAATTTGATCATGTCGGCTTGTAAGGAATAGCCGACATTGCGAATCGGTCTTTGCGATAGAACAGACCGCGATCGCACGCGTGGACCCGCGATGAATGATTAGCCTGATTTGCAAATCGAGGGGCGAAACGGCGATGATGAAGCGCTGCCCGAGTTGCGCGCCACCCGATCCGGCGCTATCGCCTCGAACGGCGTTGGAAATATCCGCCAAAGAAGCGAAAAGTTGCAGATATTCCAGCGTCTTGCGGGTGTAGCTCAATGGTAGAGCAGAAGCTTCCCAAGCTTAAGACGAGGGTTCGATTCCCTTCACCCGCTCCAGCACCCCTCCACAATATCCCGCAAACGCTATAAAACCTTCGGAAAGCCAACGGTTCTTGACTTTGCCTAGTCCTGCGTTTGCTCGCTTAGTTTCGCCAAATCTTGGCGAATGCAGGCACGCAAGTTTCCGCTCATTCGCCTGGCCCCAGACCTTTGATTTCTGCGGCTTTCAGGGACTTTCTGGGATCTCTTGGGATGGTATAGGTGGCGGAGACGGAGGGATTCGAACCCTCGATACCGCTATAAACGGTATGGTCCCTTAGCAGGGGACTGGTTTCAGCCACTCACCCACGTCTCCGCAACGCATGCGCTTGTTGGCTGCGAGGCGCACGCCATAGTCGCGCTTCGAGCCAGCGGCAAGGGGGTTGGCTCGGCGGCGCGTAATCGCCGCACCGGCAGCGCGCTCATGGCTCAGCCAGCTTGGCTTAAGGAAGCGCAGACCACGATTCGCCCCATCGGATTTTCGATTCGGTTCGTCGTTTCGACGTTGTTGCTTTCGATGCGAGGGACTCTGCTCCGCCGTGCGGCCGTGTGCCGATAATTGCAAAGAAGGATATTCACGATGTTCAAGCTCCGCCAGGCGACCACCGCGCGCCGCGATCGGTGCGCCAGCGATGCGGGGCCAATCGGCTGGGTTCGCAGCGCGGGCGCGTTCTTTGCGCTTGCTGCGTTGGCAGCCGCGCCGGTCAGCGCTCAGCGAATGGAGAGCGTCGATCCCGATCAGGTCTACGCGCAAGAGGCGCAAGACACCGGCGCTATCGATGGCGATCTCGCGCAGCCAGGTGCAGAGCCATCGCCCGGCGGTCCTTGGACGGTCCCTGCCGAGCCGCGAGATGATGCCGCGACCGCCGTGCCGGAAACCGGTTATGAGAGCGGCTTTCCCGACGAGCCGGCGCCAGCCGAGCAAACCGAAAATCCTATCCCGGACTGGGCCGATCCGAATGCTTCCGCTCCCGAAACGCCCGAGCCCGGATTGCCCGAGGATGTGGCGCAGGCCGACAGCGCTACTTATGGTGAAGACGACCTTATCGGCGCAGCAGAAGGCATTTTCGGCAAGGGCGCGGAAGGGCTCGCTCGGCTGATCGAGGATTTGCTGAGCAAACAGGGCGAGCCCAATGGCTACATCGTGGGCCGCGAAGCCGGCGGCGCGTTCGTGTTCGGCGCGCGCTATGGTTCGGGCATGCTGCATCACAAGGTCGAGGGGGAACAGAAGGTCTACTGGACCGGTCCCTCGCTCGGCTTCGATGCCGGGGCGAATGCGGCCAACACATTCGTGCTGGTCTACAATCTCTACGACAGCGAAGACCTGTTCAAACGCTATCCCGCAGGTGAGGGCCAGGCCTATTTCGTCGGTGGCCTGCACGCGAGTTACATGCGGCGCGGCGATGTCGTGCTGATCCCGATCCGGATGGGCGCTGGTCTGCGGCTGGGCGTCAATGCGGGTTACATGCGGTTTTCCAAAAAGCAGCGCTGGTTGCCGTTCTAACCGCGCATCGTGACCAACCCCTGCGATTGACGGTTGCGAGGCGCGGCGCGTGCGGCCATGCCTCGCGCCATGATGCTTGACCGACTCGAACCCCAATCGCCCGATGCGCTGCTCGCGCTCATCAAGATGCACGCCGCCGACGATCGGCCCGACACAATCGACCTGGGCGTCGGAGTCTATCGTACCGATGAAGGCGCGACTCCAGTTTTCGAGGCGATCAAGGCGGCCGAGAGCAAGCTGGTCGAGGAGCAGGACAGCAAATCCTATCTCGGCCCGGAAGGCGATACCGGCTTTGTCACCGCGCTGATGCCCTACGCGTTTGGCGACGATGCGACGATGGGCGGGCGGATCGCCGGGATGCAGACGCCGGGTGGCACCGGCGCGGTGCGGCTGGCGCTGGCGCTTGGGCAGAAGGCGGGGATCGGCCGGGTCCACATGGGCGTGCCGAGCTGGCCCAATCACGCGCAGATCGCCGGTGATCTGAACCTCGAAATTGCGCCCTTCGATCACGCCGCAAGCGATGGTACTGCGAATGTGGAAGCCGCGCTCGCCGCAATCCGGGGCGCGGGTCCGAACGAAGCGGTGCTGCTTCACGGGTGCTGCCACAATCCGACCGGGATCGATTACACGGCGGAGGAATGGGACGCATTGGGCGATGCGGTTGCCGAGACCGGCATCTTCCCGATTATCGACATCGCCTATCAGGGCCTCGGCGAGGGGATCGAAGAGGATGCGGCGGGCTATCGCAGCCTGCTGGCCAAGGTGCCCGAGGCGTTTATCGCCTATAGCTGTGACAAGAATTTCGGCCTTTATCGCGACAGGGTAGGCGCATTCTACATCCTCGCCGATGGGGCCGAGACACTGGACAAGGCATCGTCCAATGCCAATTCGCTGGCCCGCGCAAGCTGGTCCATGCCGCCCGATCACGGTGCGGCGGCGGTGCGGCTGATCCTGCGCGACACCGATTTGACGCAGGTGTGGCTCGACGAGCTGACCGGCATGCGCGAGCGATTGCGCCAAGTGCGCGATCGGCTGGCGGAAGCGGGCATGGCAGGCAATGTCGATCTCACCCCGCTCGGCACGCAGAACGGACTTTTTTCCACCCTGCCGGTGTCGAAGGAACAGGTGGCGAGGCTGCGCGAGGATCACGGGATCTACATGGCTGGATCGGGGCGTATCAATGTCGCAGGGCTCACGATGGACAACATCGACAAGTTCATCGGCGCGCTGGCCGAGGTGACGGGCTGAGCCTCACGGGGGTGGCTCGCAAACATCCCCTGCCTGACAGTGAACCGCACATTTTTCGAAACTCAAGCGCACGCCGAAAGACATTGGGGCCAGCGCATCCGGCGACCTGCCAACCGCGCGTCTGAGTAGCCGCATAATCGCTGAATTGTCGGTTTTTCGCTCGATGCCGCGCATCGTGCCGCGATACAGGACGGGGCGCCAGAGCCCCCTTCCGACCCGCCAATCGAGCGCGTCACCTGTGACTTTCCGCCAATCGCTGACATGCTTCGGTGACGCCGTTCGCACACCCGGCCCGGCAAGCACCGCATCCCACGCTGCGGCAAAGCTTCCGGCGCCTGCGCGCCGTCGCAGGCGATAGGCGCTTTCGCGGCTGCGTCCCACAGTCCGCGCGGAGGCGGAAACCGAACCGGTAAGATAAAGCTGAGCCAGGAAAGCGCATTGCTTTTCTGAGGTCCAGCCATCGCGGCGCGCACGAACTTTCACGGGCACGAAAGCGGGCGGGCGCCTGCGAAGGGTGTGGATGGGGAGAGAGGCCATGCAGCGATCCATCGCGCACGGCCCCGGCTGTAGGAAAGTGTTATCGCAGGTTTACGAGACCAGCAGCGCCAGCCTGACCGTCCCGGTGCCCGATCGGATCAGTCCGATCGTGCGCGCGGCGGCCTGCGACAGGTCGATCACGCGGTTGCCGTGGAATGGTCCGCGATCGTTGATCCGCACGACCACGCTGTCGCCGGTCTTCGGATTGGTAACCCGCACCCGGCTGCCCATCGGCAGGGTCCGGTGCGCCGCGGTGAGATCGTTCGGATTGAACCGTTCGCCGTTGGCGGTGGGGCGTCCCTCGAAACCGGGGCCGTAATAGCTCGCTTCGCCCGAACCGAGATCCGATGCCGAAGGTGCAGAGGCCGGAGCAGTATCGGCTGGCTTCCGTTCGTAAGCGTTGAGCGGTTTGGCATCCACGCTGGCCATCCCCTTGCCCAGACGGACGGTTTCAGGCGCGTTGTCGTTCACGATCATCGCCGTGCCGAGCGCCATTGCCAGCGCTGTCAGAACGCCGACCGAGCCGAGCAGCAACCGGTTCTGGGATTTCAGCCGCATAAAGGCGCGCAGGCGCTCACGGCGGCTTGGCATGGCCTTGGCGGTGCGGATGGATGGGTTGGCAGATGTGGAAGCTTCGTTGTGGATCATACTATCTCAACGCGCAGACCCGGAGGCGATGTTCCGAGATTATCCGAGAACGCCCGATTGTTTCACAGCTTCGCCGACAGCGCACGATCCTTACGCGCGAAGCGGGATGCTGCACCAAAGCGGCGCGTATGAAGGTTGATCCAAGAGACGGCTATGTCACTATCCCGGCGCTTGTGGAGTTCCATGAAAATGAAGGCGTGCGAGCGCTTATGCAGACGCCGTTATTTTCAGCACACCGTTGTCGTTCCATAGCTGACTGCTGCCAGCCGGTTCACTGGTGGGCAGGTTGGGCAAGAAGACCGCGACGTTATCCATCGTGATCGGACCCTCGAACACGTTGAGCGCCTCATCATCCAGTTGACGGATCCCAAAACGATTGGCGATGTTGATCGTGCCGACCTCATTCGGCTTGGGCAAATCCAATTGCACGAAGGTATCGATGGTCAGAGTCTGATTGGCGCGACCCAGATCGAAGTTTTGTCCGCTAACGGTCTGCACGAGTAGATCACACTCAAATTCTCGACCACTCGACTGACCAATCTGCGCACGACAATTGATACTGATTACCTCGCCCGCACGGCCGTTTTCCATTTTCAGAAACGTCCGTACCGCTGTTGCCGAAGCGGTGTCAGTCGTAGTCTCGGCATCTTGCTGCACCGCGAAGGAGCCCGCAGTCATCCAGATGTTGGCGTTGCCCAGATCGGTGTCGTCTTTGATGGTGCGCGCCACTCGGCTCGTGAGGCCGAAGATGTCCACATACTCGGGGTCGGCGATTCGGACGCGAACATCAGTTTCCGATCTAAGGCCTTCATACAGAATGCCTGTGTTTTCACGAACGTCGACCTCGCCCGCGACAGTCAAAGGCTCCCAACGCATGAAAAGCGGTCGATTCTCCACTTCGAGGCCCGCACTTATGTTGATAGCATTTATGACCGATGCAAACGGTTCAGGCGATCCATTCTCAAACTGACCAGTGATGCGCATGGCCGGGGTGATCGCGACATCGCCGTCACGGACCGCTCTGCATGCACTTTCGTTTTCGTCAAATACTACCAGTTGATGATCTGCCATGATGCGTCCCATTTTTATGTTAGTTTTTGTATCACCAGATGAAGCTTTAGCAACTCGATGGAAGATAGGTTAAAGCGCGTTTCAGACCAATCAGGGCTTCGCAGATGCAGCTTTGGCGGGCGGTCAAAGCAACGCTGCCACCGTCAGTCGGTCCGGGCACGCCGCCCGCGGCTTGATCGCGTCAGATCTAAAAACGCGAACCCGGGCGGGTCTTATCGGACCCGCCCGGCTTTTTCATGTTCAGGCGCTGGTCTAATCCTGCTTGGCGAGGCTCTGCATACGCTTGAGATAGCGCGCGAGCACGTCGATCTCGAGGTTTACGGCGTCCCCAACTTCCAGCATGCCCAAGGTCGTGACGCTCGCAGTGTGCGGGATGATGTTGAGCATGAAATCGCACGATCCATCGGACTGGTCGCGAATATCGTTGACCGTCAGCGACACGCCATTGACCGTGATCGAGCCCTTTTCGGCGAGAAACGGCGCCAGTTCCGGCCCGGCCCGGATCGCGAGCCGCCAGCTATCGCCGCGCTGCTCGTAAAGCCGCACTTCGCCGGTCGCATCGACATGGCCGGTAACGATGTGACCGCCCAACTCGTCTCCCATTTTCAGCGAGGTTTCGATATTGAGGCGCGCGCCCTCGTTCCACATGTTCGCGCTCGTGCGGCGAATGGTTTCCTGCGACACGTCGACGTCGAACCACGCATCGCCCTTCGCCCCGCCGCGATCGACGACGGTGAGGCACACCCCCGAACACGCGATGGAGGCACCGATGGCGATGGCTTCGGGGTCGAGCGGCGCGGCAATCCGCACGCGCCGGTCGCCGCGCTCCTCGATGGCGGTGATCGTGCCAATGGCGGTGACGATGCCGGTGAACATGGGGTCGGGACGCTCCTGCTAGCTATTCGCGCGTGCGGCGATAGGCGGTGAATTCGTCGCTGCCAAGCTGGCGGCGCTCGGCAAGGTGCCAGCGCCCGTGTGCATCGGCGAGGTCGGTCAGGCCGACATCGCCCAGCGCGCGGCGTCCCTCGCCCAGCAGGATCGGGGCGCGATAGAGATGTATCTCGTCGATGAGATCGGCTGCGATGAAGCTTGCGGCGGTTTGCGCGCCGCCCTCGACATAGAGATATTGCACGCCTTCCATACCCGCGATCTGATCGGGCCGGTTGATGACGCTGACGCCGTCGGGCGGGACGCCGCGGGTAAGGAGGAAGCGGCGCGGGCTGCGATCCTCAAGGCCGGGGAGGCGAACGTCGAGCCGGGGTTTGTCCGCCCGCCAGGTGCCGCCGCCAACAAGGATAGCATCGGCGCGCGCGCGATGGGCGTGGACATGCGCACGGGCCGCTTCGCCGGTGATCCAGCGGCTCGACCCGTCGGCCAGCGCAATACAGCCATCGAGCGAGGTCGCAAGTTTGAGCGTGACATGCGGGCGACCCTGCCGCGCGCGGATGAGATAGCCCTCCAGACTGCGCGCGGAATGCGGATCGTCCAGCACTTCGACCGCAATCCCGGCTCGCTCCAGCCGTTCGATGCCTTCGCCTGCAGTGCGCGGATCGGGGTCGCGCTGACCGATGACGACGCGCGCGGGGTTGGCCTGTACGACCAGATCGGCGCAGGCCGGGCCGCGCTGTGAGCGATGGGCGCACGGTTCGAGCGTGACGTAGAGAGTCGCGTTATTGGCGGCAGCTTCGGGCAGATCGGCCAGCAGAACCGCCTCGGCATGGGGTCGGCCGCCCGGCTGGGTGACACCGCGCGCGATCAAGCGGGCGTCGGCGACCAGCAGCGCCCCGACGGCCGGGTTAGGGCGGCTTGCCGGGCGAGCGCGCGAGGCAAGCCGCGCTGCCGCCGCCATCCAGTCGCCATCGCTCGGCCCAGGCACTTTTATGAGGCGTCGCTTTCGTTCGTTCTGTCATTCGGCGCATCATCGGCGGATGCGGTCTCTGGCGCCGTCTCGTCTTCGACCGAACGTCCGAACATCTCCGCCCGGCGCGCTTCCTCGGCGGCTTCCTCGGCAGCGCGGGCCTCGTCAGCGCGGCGCTCGATCTCTTCAACGTCCATGCCTGCCACCGCACCCAGCGCCTTGTAGAGATCGCGCTTGCGCTCCGCGAGCTCGGCATCGCGCGCCTCGCGCAGATCCTTCACCTCCTGATTTTCGAGGTTCGAGGCGACGATCTCTTCATCCGTGCGGGTTGGATCGAACGTGGTGATATAGGTGATGCTGGGCCGCTCGGGCTCTTTGTAATGCGTCTCGCCAGACAGCCACCAGGCCATCAAGGCCAAAGGTGTGGCGGACAGGATCAGGATCGGCACGCGGTAGGGCTGAGGCTTGCGGAACTCGTTCCAGAAGTCCTTGATCCCGGGCGCGGGGTTGAAGCGCGAATTCTCCAGCATGGACGCAATATAGAGCGCAGGGGGCGCTTGTGCCAGAGGGACGCGGCGAGGCGCGTCGATCTAGGGGTATTCGACCGTAATCGGCACCCGGCCGCGCAGGTTACCGCTGGCGTTGGTCTCGGCCTCGATCACCAGCGTGCCGGAAAAGTTGAAGGTCAGCCTGCCGCCGGAATCGAGCACGGGAAGCGCTGGCAGATCGGTCTCGAACTCGCGCAAGCGCGCTCGCCCGCCAGTCGGATCGCGCATCGGGACTTCGCCCGGCAGGTCGATGATGACCTGTTCGAACGGCGCGCCGGTGACGACGGCCCGGCCCGTGATCGGCATTCCGCCCAGATCATCGACGTCGCCGATCAGGCGCTTTTGCCCAGTCTCCAGGTCAAGCAGCACCCGTCCCTCACCATCGCCGAGCAGCACTACGCGCCCGAAATCGAGGTCGCTTTCGATCTGGATTTCGATCCGCTGGCAATTGCGCTTGGGCTTCTTGCCCGGCTTCTGATTGCCCTTTCCGCGACAGCCCGGGGGCAGATCGCAGTTCGGGCAATTGCCTTGCGTGCGCAGGTTCGCATCCTGCCCGGTCAGGCCGGGCGCCGCAAAAGAGAAAGCGGCCAGGGTGAGGGCGACCATCCGAAACATTTTCGAGAATGTAATCGAGCGCGGTTAACGAACGCCTACGCACAAACCGCTATCCGAAATGCACGTAGAGCGTGCGGCCATTCGCTTTCAGCCAGCTATCGGCGCGGGTGATCTCGCCTTCGTAAATCTGCGCCAGCAGCGCATGAAACGCCGGACTGTGATCGAAATGGACCAGATGCGCGACTTCGTGTGCGACGACGGATCGACGCACGAAATTGGGGGCCTGCACCAGCCGCCAATTGATCCTTATGCGTTTCGCATCCGAGCAGCTTCCCCACCGCTTCTGCGCGCGAGAGAGGCCGACCGCGACCGGTGCAATCGCGGCAGCGGCGGTGTAATCGGCCATATCAGCCTCGAACAAGGCCTGCGCTTCGCGTTCGAGCCAGCGGCGCGCGCGGGTCTCCAGCCCGTCGATCGGGCCGCCAAGTCGGAGCATGTCGCCAACCTGCACCGGACGACGCGGGCGGTCTTCCTGCCAGTCGAGCCGCAGCGGCTCACCGCGGTACAGGACCATACTGCCGGGACGCGGCGCCTCTCTTACGGGTATCGCGGCGTGCTGCCCGGCGAGCCATTCGCGCCGCGCATGAGCAAAGGCGATTGCTTCGCGCGCCCGCGCCCAGCGCGGCAGGGTGATTCGCACTTCGGCACCATCGGGCGCGAGCCGCAAGGTCAGGCGCTTGGCCCGCGCATGGCGACGCACGGCAATCGGCACGCGGCGTCCGTTAAGTTCGATCTCGGGATCGCTCGGCGGACGCTTGAGCCATTCCATTACCAGCCAAACCCCACGCGGCGCTCTTCGTCCTCGCTATGATCCGCGCCATCTTCGGCATGGTTCAGACCGGGGCGTGGCGGTCCCCACTCGACGATATGGTGCTCGAGCGGTCCCGCCTCGGTCTCGCTCACCACCCGGCCTGCAACCGACACGCCCGCGCGTTTGATGGCTTCGGGATCGCCGCTGATAAGGTAATGCCAATCGGGCAGTTTGCGCCCGGCAGCGCGGCGGCGATAGGCGCAGGTGGTCGGCAACCACGGCACGTCCTCGACGATGGATAACGTAAGGCGCAGGCAATCGGGGACGAATGCCTTGCGATTGCGATAATCGGAGCAGCAGGCGTTTTCGGTGTCGAGCAGTTTGCACGCCACGTTGGTATCGACGATCTCGCCGGTATCCGCGTCCTCGATCTTGTGCAGGCAACATCGCCCGCAGCCATCGCACAACGCCTCCCACTCCGCGCGGGTGAGGTCCGCGAGTGGAAGCTCCCAGAAACGCTCCCTCAGCTCACCCACTTGGCAAGCTCTGCAGCGACCGCATCGGCCCCCAAATCGTGAGGAAGCATGGTGATCGGCTCTCCATCGGGGCCGAACAGAAAGGCGATGCGCGAATGGTCCATGAGATAGCTGCCATCGGGGCGCTCGTCGAATTTGGTGTAATAGACCCCGAACGTATCGGCGGCGGCCTTGACCTGCTCGGGCGTGCCGGTGAGGCCGATCAGATCCTTGGAAAAGGCGTTGGTGAACTGTTCGATCACGTCCGGCGTATCGCGCGCGGGATCGACCGAGACGAAGATCGGCTTGATCCTCGCGGCCTGCTCTGGCTTCTCTTCGGCGAACTGCGAATACCCCTGCATCGTGCGCTGCACATCTGTGGGGCAGGCATCGGGGCAATAGGCATAGCCGAAATAGACGATGCGATACTGCCCGTCGAAATCGGACCAGCGGACCGTTTCACCCGCGATGTTCTGCAATTCGAACTCACCGCCGATCGTCGCACCGGCAAGCGGTGGTTCGCCGGGATCGACCGCTTCGGTCTCAGCGCCGCAGGCCGACAGAGCCAGCGCGGCTATCCCAGCCAGGACCGGGCGCAGAAAGGTGGGGGAAGGGTTGGCGCGCATGTTCATGGTCTGCTAATTGCGTTGCGACGAGATGAGCCCCATCTGAGGCAGGTCTATCGTTATGAAGTGTGGCAGGAATCGCGAAAGGATCAAAGCGTGATGCGTGGCGTTTTGCGCAAGTTAGGGTTGAGAACCGGAATTGCCAGTGCGGCGTTCGGCGGGCTGGTTGCGGCGGGCGCAATTCTCGGCGCGGCGGTGCCGGCTTCCGCACAGATGTTTTCCGAAGGGTATGAATTTCTGCAGGCAGTCGACGACCGTGACGGCGATGCCGTGACCGAAATGCTCAACAAGCCGGGCACGCAGATCGTGAATACCCGCGATCTCAGCAGCGGCGATACCGGCCTTCATATTGTCACCGCGCGGCGCGACGCGCTGTGGATCAAGTTCCTGATGCAACGCGATGCCGATCCCAATATTCGCAACAATGAAGGATTGACGCCAATCCAACTGGCGACCCGGCTCGGCTTTCTCGAAGGGGTCGAGGCGCTGATCGAGGGCGGGGCGCGGGTGAATGTTTCCGATAGCCAGGGCGAAACGCCCCTGATCGCGGCGGTCCACCAGCGCAATCCGGAGATCGTCCGCCGCTTGCTGGCGCAGGGTGCCGATCCCGATCGCAGCGACAATTCGGGCCGCTCGGCACGCGACTATCTGGCGCTGATGAAGGGCAACACGCTGATGGTGCGCGAATTCGAAGCCGCGGATGCGGCGCGCGAGGGTGAGGGAACAACTCAACAGTACGGGCCTTCTTTCTGACATGACCGATACCGCGCTAGTGCCCGCCACGCCCGATTTCGCCGACATGACGCTGGATGAACTGCGCATCGCGCTCGCGCCGGAGATCGCCGCATCGGCTATCTTCGATGGCTGGAACGAAACCGCGCTGGTTGCCGCGGCGGAAATGGCAGGTGCTGATCCGGACGTCGCAAAGCTCGCCTTTCCGGCAAAGCGCGGCACGGGCCGGGCGATGGACATGATCGACGCGTGGGTCGAAAGCGTGGACCTCGCCATGGCCGCAGAATGGCCGGAAGAACGGCTGGCAACGCTGAAAATCCGCGAGCGAATCCGCACGCTGGTCGCCTACCGGCTCGAACTCGTGGAGCCGATTGACGAGGCGGTGCGACGGGCGATGGCGATTATGGCCATGCCTCAGAATGCGCCGCGTGCCCTGCGCATGGGCTGGCGTTCGGCGGACGTCATGTGGCGGCTCGCCGGGGACACCGCGACCGATTACAACCACTACACCAAGCGCGCGATCCTTGCCGGGATATACTCCGCGACGCTGACCGTGTTCGTGAATGACGACAGCGAAGGCAAGGCGCGGACCTATGAATTCCTCGACCGCAGGATCGACGGCGTGATGCGGTTCGAAAAGGCCAAGGCGCAATTCACCAATCGCGACATCGAATTGCCCAGCCTGACGCGGTTCCTTGGCCGCTTGCGATATCCCAGCCGTTAATTACGCGCCGAAGGTGGAATAAAGCCCGCCCACCGTTCCCTTTGCGCCCCATCATGCCCTAAGAGGCCCGGCGAGATTCGCGCGCGGAGTTTCGGCGCGTACCGGATATTTGACGAAGGGATATTTTGATGGCGGGTTCGCTCAACAAGGTCATGCTGATCGGCAATCTGGGGCAGGACCCGGAAGTGCGGTCGTTCCAGAACGGCGGGCGCGTTGCAAACCTGCGCATCGCGACCAGCGAGACGTGGAAGGACAAGAACACCGGTGAGCGGCAGGAGCGCACCGAATGGCACACCGTCGCGATCTTTTCCGACGGGCTGATCAATGTCGTCGAGAACTACCTCAAGAAGGGCTCGAAAGTGTTTGTCGAGGGCAAGCTGCAGACCCGCAAGTGGCAGGACCAGCAGGGCAACGATCGTTACTCGACAGAAGTGGTGCTGAGAGGGTTCGACGGGACGCTGACGATGCTCGACGGGGCATCGGGAGGCGGCGGAGGCCGCTCATCGGGCGGTGGCTATGGCAGCGGCGGAGGCGGCGCAGGTTATGGCGACCGTGGCGGTTCAGGGGGTGGCTCTGGAGGCGGGGGCGGAAGCTGGAACCAGGGCGGCGATTCCGCTGGCAGCGGCGGCGGTTCGGGTGGCGGCTCGAACTACGACGATCTGGACGATGATATCCCGTTCTGATCGAGCGCGGGCGAGATTAAGGGCACTAAGCCAGATTTTCGGTTGAGCGCCACAGAGCCCCGACCTGAGATTGGCAGCTTTCTCGCCGCCGCGACCGCTAAGCTCTGTTGCGCAGTGCGAACACACCCAGAACCATAATCCCCACGCCCGCCAACGCGCCGAGCGCCAGTCCGCCGTCAAAGGGCGACTCATCAGAAGTCGGCAAATCGCTTGAAGCCAACTCGGCATCACTATCGGGCAGAGCCCCTTGCGCATCCGCGCCCTTTCGCGGGACGAAGCCGTCGCGGGTTAGCGTCATCAGGGACAGATCGAGGCCATTGGCCTTCGCGCCCTGCCGCGCCGCCTGGGCGAGTTGGTCGAGCATCGCTGGATCGCTTTTGAATTGATCGAATGCAGTGCTTAGCATCGATGCCTGTAACATTAACGCCTCAGCGTATTCCTGGCGCTGCGCATCAGTGGTGTTGGCGAATTCCGGCGTAGCGGCGAAAGCATTGCGGACCTGTCGCTTAACGCTTTCGATAGTGTTGCGACTTGGATCGGCATCCTGCTTATTGGCCGCCATCCAAACGTTCATCCACCACATCGCGTAAGCATCCGCCGCGTTGTCAGGATCAAAACCATACGAACTCATGCCGCTTCGAATCTGCTGGATGAGCCCCGGCTGCGCTGACAGCATCTGCTGAAGACCCGCCTTCGCCTCTCCGCCAGAGGAACGATCGACAAAAGTGCGCAAGTTCTGTTGTGTACGTGCGCGGTCATAGCGGTAGGAAAAATCCACGTTAGCGTCTGCCGTGCTTGATGATGTTCCCGGAGCGACAAGAGACCTGCGATTGTCGTTTTCGGTTTGGCGCGCGCCGCGCTCTTGGGATTGGCGCACGTGAGCCTGTGCCGCGCTTCCAATCGCTATGTTGCCCATCCCCACGTTATCGATGATAGGCGGCAGAGAGTAGTCTTGCGCCGATAGTGGAGCGTGCATCAGCGCCCCTAAGCCGAGGAGGAGAAAAGCGACCCTGATTTTAAACATCCTGATTCTCCAAAAAACCAAAACGCCCCGACGGCGGAATACCATCGGGGCGCCTCGTAATGCTAGTCCGATTATTGCTTTCTAGCGCCCTGCGTCAACGCTTCACCGATAGCCTTGATCACCGTGTTGGCACTGTTGAAGGCCATGGAGAATTTCTGCGATTCGGCGCTGAACTTCAGGTTATCGCTCGGTGTGTCGTCAGAGATGTTCGCCGACATGCCTTCCAGCTTCTCAGCCTGCGCATCAAGCCGTCCGCCCAGCGCCTTGGCGATCGCCATCAGCCAGCCGCCTTCGCCGTTTTCATCATCTTCCTCGATATTCGAGGCGGCGAGTTCGTTCACAGCCCGATTGACATCTTCATTGGCAGCCCGTTCGAGTTGCGCTGCATCTCGTGGGTTTAGATTGAACATGTCCGACAGGCCGCCGACGGCCTCAGAAATATTCTGCTGAGCGAGGCCTGGCATCCCTGCGGATGATGCGAAGGCGCCCTGCGCGATGTCAATCATCGGCTGTGGCAGATTGAACTGCTCACCGAGCTGCTGGATGATGTTCATGCCGATCTGCGCACCGATGGTGCGCATCGCCAGGCTTGCCCAGCCAGCCGGCCCCATTGCAATCTGCGCGATATTCACAGGATTGAAAACGGCACCCATAATGCGGTCAAACATTTTAAAACTCCCTTTAGGAAACCAGAGAGACGATCCATCACCGTCGCCCTCCTTTTCGCGCCACCGAAAGATTCGCGGTATCGGCAGAATGCATAGAAGAGGTCGGCAAAATGCAGAGGGTCGACCTGGCATGGCCTTGGGACTGGCGTGTGCCCGCGATGTCATGCTTGCATGCGAGAGGCGGCATACAGAGGCTTGAATTTGCCATCCAAGGCGCCTCAATTGTCACCATGAAATCTCCAGCCCGCTCCGTCCTGAAGCGATTCTTCGTCATCGTCGCTTTGTTGACGATCGCCAGCAGTGGTGGTGCGGCATTTGCGCAGCAATCAAACTCGACCGAGGATGACGGGCTGCTCGGCGATGACTTCGCCCGCGATACCGGTGCGATCATCGTCACCGCAAACCGGCTGGGCCGCGGCAACCTGTTCGAAGCGGTTGAGACGCCCGAGGATTCGTGCCTCGCCAAAGCTCCAGGGCTGGGCGAGAGCGAACCCGGTTTCACCATCGACGCGAGCGGAATGCGGCGTCTGCGAGACCTCGAAAAGGTCAGGCGCAGCACGCGCGCAGGCACGATCTTCGTTTCGGGCGGTTCGTTCGTGGGTGCCGATTTCCGGCGCGCCAAGCTCTACGACATGTGCTTTTTCAGCACCGATCTCAGCCAGACGAACTGGTCGGGCTTGAGCGCTGCGGGTCTCGGCTTTGTCGGTGTCGACCTTACCGGCGCGGACATGTCGCAAACCCAACTGCCCTTCGTGCTGTTTCGCAATGCCAGATTGGGCCTGGTCAATGCGCGCGGCGCTGATTGGCAGAACGGGCGGATTGACGGGGGATGGGAGGGCTCCCTTCGCGAACTCGACCTCGCCGGGGCCGATCTCACAGGGTTCGAGATCGTGTGCGGCACCAGTGCGGAGGACGGATGCCCTACGGAACGCGGCGGCATCGACCTGACCGGAGCGAACCTGCGCCGCGCGAGCTTCCACTCCTTCTACGTCAGCGACATCGAACTGGCCGACGCCCGAATCGACCAGACGGAAATGGCGCTCGATCATCTGGTGTTCCTTGACGATGCGCGGCTGGTCGGGCCGATCGTCCTGCGCTCTCCGCGCCGCGCCATCATGCTGTTTCCGGGCGAAGCAAAGCAGCTGGCTGACGCTGATGAGGTAAACGGAGAGGGGATGAACGTTTGCGGTGAAGCCATCAGCGCCGCAGAGCAAATCATCTGCGATGCGCCGGGCAGCGCGCCGCGAACCCTGCTGCAATCGGTCGCGCAGCTCGAACAGCAGGCGAGTGGATCGGAAGGATATGCGGAGCGCCACGAGGCGTGGAAAGCCAGCCGAGACGCCTGTTTGCAATTCAACGATGGCGACCAGCGATTGAATTGCATCAGCCAGCTTTACACCGCACGCGAAGCCGAGCTGCGCTCAGGGATGGGCGCGCCGGGCTGGATCGAGCCGGGCAGCTACCGCCTGTTTCTCTCGCGCGAGGCGGCCTATCCGACCAGGGCCGCACAGCCCGGACTGTACGGTCGCATCCTTCCCATACTGCTCGATTCCGCAGTGGCGGCGGTGATCGTGCGCGCCAATGGCGATGGCAAGGCTGATACCAAAGGCATGACGGCTGACGGCTGTTTTTTCGAAGCCGATGACCTCGCTTACGACGCGGATGCAGGCGCGCTGGCCTTCTGGAAGCCGGGCGGACGCCGCAAGCCGCCGGTCATGGAGGAGCCGCTACTTGCCCTTAGCGGGGATCAGGCCGAGGTGATAGAAGCAGGCCTGGCGCGCGCCGGAGATTGCGCATCTGACGACCCGTTTCCGATGCTGGAAGAAATCGAGTTGGGCGGCGACCTGCTCGCGACGGTCTGGGAGCGTTTCTAGACCGTCGACCGGATCATGCGCGCGCTTACCCGTATACGAAACGTATAGAGACATCTCGCCCCTGCCGGTGGCATGCTCGCTGCTGCGATAAATGGCAGGAGATCGTCCGGTGGAGACCGAACGCAGCAGCGGCATATCGAATGCGACCAGTGTCGATCGGGCGCAGGACAGCGCGCAGGGGAGCCAGCTTGCTGCCGCGAGCGATGCGCGGATAGATGCCGCCCGTACGGCGATGCGCGACGCAGCGATCACTCCGTCCCCCCAAGTGCAACAGGCGCAATTTTCTCCGACACCGGCGACACCCGACGCCGCTCAGCTCGCTCACACATCGACGCCGTTACCGCCCGAACCCTCGGCGCAGGAACTGGCCGCGATGGCCGCAGATGTCTACGCACCGGGCACGGCGCTGCCTGCCGGATGGGATCTGGCAACGCCCGGTCAGCTTGCCGAGATCGGCCTGACCGAAAGCATGTTGAGCTCCCCGACCTCCGATTTCCGTGCCGAAGTCTATGTGCGCGAATTCGATGGGCAGATGAGCTACACCGTCGCCTTCCGCGGCACGCAAAGCGCGAACGACTGGGGCAGCAATCTGGGGCAGGGCGTCGGCCTTCAGACCGATCACTACAACCGCGCGCTGGAAATAGGGCAGCGGCTGACTGTCCCCGATGGTGCGCGCGTCACGTTGACCGGGCATTCGCTGGGCGGAGGGCTGGCCTCCGCGGCTTCAATCGCCTCCGAACTTGACGCCGCGACGTTTAACGCGGCTGGCCTCTCCGACAACACCATCGCCGACGCCGAAGCGATCGCAAGCGCCGACGGCCAGCTCGACGTGCCTGACATCAGCGCTTTCTATGTGCGCGGGGAAATTCTCTCGGCGCTTCAGGATGGCGGGGATCGTGTGTTCGGCGCGCTAGTCGGCGGGCTGGTTGGAGCCGCGGTTACCGATCTGCCCGAAGCGGTAGGCGATCGGATCGCCCTCGACCCGGTGCGGCCTGACGATATGCGTTGGTATCAGGACAATCCGGTGGCAAAACACGGCATGGATTACGTGATCTCCAGCCTCCAGAGCAATTGACTTGGCGCAAGACGGCGAGCGGCTTACAGCGGACGTGAAAATCTTGACGGGCCGGGCCGCCGCCTTGCCCGCGATTGTGCTGCTGGCCTGTTCTATCGGGAGTTGTTCGCCCTTGAACGCGGAATCTTCATGTTTTGAAACTTCGCAAGTTGCGCTCCCAACCTCTGAAAAGGTGCGGCCTTTTCTCGATAATGGCGAGGAGGGACGCCGGATCTACGACGCGGTCGTGGCGGGCGATATCGACGCGGTCGAGCGGCTGGTGCGCGCCAATCCCAAGCTGCTTGAAACGCACCGCGTGCTCGGTCGGGGCGAGCGCCCATCCAACGGGAACACCGGTGGGCTCCTGACCTTTGCCGTGGCGAATTGCGATGCGCGCATGGTCGGTGCGTTGCTGGAACTGGGCGCCGATCCCGATGGCATCCCGCCCGGCAACGCGCTGACTTATGCCGCGCTGGCTGACGATCCGCTAATGGCGACGATGCTGCTGCAAGCGGGCGCTTCGCCCGATGCGCACGGGCCGGGCCGCGCGAGGCCTTTGCGAGAGGTGCTGTATTACGAGCGTTCCGATGCGGTGAGCCTCCTTGTGAAAGCGGGCGCGGACGTAAACCAGCCCGACGAAGTCGGCGGCACCCCGCTCGAAGCCGCGATCCGGTTCGAGGATTATCGCTCGGCTGAGGTGCTGATGCAGGCCGGGGCCAATCCGTGGCTGGTCGGCAACAAGGGCTCGCTGCCCGCCGCGATGCTGATGCAGCCCGCTGACGATCCAGATCAGGACGCGATCCGCGAGCGTCTGCTGGCAATGGCCCGCGACAAGGCACCCGCCTGGCCTCCACCCGACCAGTCCGAGATTGTGCGCCAGTTCGCAAATGGTGCCTGGCCCACAGAAGCGATGCGCGCGGCCGGATTTGTCGCCTCTCCCGAAGCGCTCGCCTCGATCCGCCAGGTCGCTGGCCGGGGGCGCTGACGGGTCATGGTCAATGCAATCCGTCCCACCGGTGTTTCGCCCGTCTCGCCCGTTTCTGGCGGTGGCGGGGACAATGGCAGCCGCACCGGCGGCGCGCTGCGCAGGCTCGCGGGCAAGGTCGCAGGTCGAATGGCGCGGGAATTCAAGCTGTTCGATCAGGAGCGGGACAACGAGGAAAGCGACCAGTTCCGCGAGGGCGAGGATATCTATGCCATCAGCGAAACCGCCCGCGAGCTCACCACCGATCTCGGCGGACGGCCTACCGATGAGGGCCGGTTGGCGCGCTCACTCGACGGCTTCGTGCAGGAAAGCGCATCGTTAATGGCGGCGCGTCCCGAGGCCGCCTCTCTGGACACGATCGCCCGTCTGATTGTTGCCAACGAACAGTCCGAACCGCGCGAGACCATCGATGGATCGCTGCGCCAGATCGATCAGACGGCCCGCGATATCGCGGAATCCAAGCCGCGCTGATCGGCCTCGGCGCGCTCGAAGCTGAGTGCGTCCACCCTGAGCCGCCGCAGCGCGAGCGCATTGGTAAGCTCTATCTGCGCCCGCGCGCTCTGGCGGGCCGAGAGCGTCGGATCCATTCCGGCGATGCGGATCGCCACGCTGCCGTCAGGTTCGCGCCGGATCAGCGCGGATTCTGCCAGCATTCCTTCGGGGAACTGGATTGACATCTGCTGGGCGGCGCTCGACGGCCAGCTCTCGGCGATCTGAGCGGCCATGCGTTGAAGCGAGGTTGGGTCGATCGAAACGGCGGCGGGTGCGGCGATCAAAGCTGCCGATGTGGATTGCGCTGTGAAGGTCATCGCAGTCTGGGCAAAGCCTTCGTGCCCGCCGGAATTTGCTTCGCCCTCGCTCGATCCGTTCGGCAGGCGCGCCTTGCCCGCGAAAGCGCCTTCCAGGGCGGAAAAATCGGTCGAGTCCTTCCGTTCGCCGCCCGTACCCGAAGTCTCGCGCTCCAGTTTCGCCGCGAAGCGATCCTTTGCGGAGCGCGTCTCGGCCTGCTGGCGCGGGGGTTCGGCCGAGCGGTCGGTTCGGGCCTGCTGCACCGGCTGGCGAGCCGCGTGAGCGGGGGCGTGAGCGGGCGGGGATGTGTTTGACGCGTTCATCGTCGTTGCTCCTCGCTGTCCTCTTGCGCGCGTTCCTCGGCCTGACGCGTCGCAACCGCCCGCAACCGCGTCTCCGCCTGTTCAAGGATCAGGGCGCGCTCGTGCGACTTTTCGTATTCGCGGCGGCGCTGCGCGGCGGTGGCGTGTGCTGCATCGCGCTGCGTATCGGCGTCTCTGCAGCCCTCCATCGCCACCTCCCGCTTGCGCGCATTGGCGATCAGCCAGACGGTACCGTGATCGTCCGCCGGGTTGCTGAAAAAAGCCGACCTTGCCTCGGCCTCGGCGCGTTTCCTTTCGTCGAGTTCCTGTGCAGCGCGCGCCGCTTCGGCTTCCCTTTGCCTGAGCGCCCGCGCCGCCTCGATCCGCGCGCGCTCGCAGCGGCGTTCGCGGATTTCGGCGACCCGCCGCGCCTTGGCATAGTGCCCGGTCACAAGATCGTCTCCCCGATATTACGCAGCCGTGCGAGCGTGGTCGCGCTGTCGCTGCTCTCATCGGGGCGCTGTTGAAGAAACGCCTCAATCTGGTCGCGCTGGGCAAGCGCGGCGTCGGCGAGCGGATCCTGGCCCGCCTGATATTCGCCCATCTGCAGCAGCAATTCGATATCGGCGAGCTTGGCCAGCATCGCGCGCAGCGCCTCCGCCGCGGCCAATTGGCCAGATCCAGCAAGCTTGCGAAACAGGCGCGACTGACTTGCGAGAATGTCGATTGCAGGGAAGTGACCGCGCGCGCCCAGTGCCCGCGAAAGATTGATGTGGCCGTCGAGCAGTGAACGGACCTCCTCCGCGACCGGATCTTCCTCCTCGCCTTCGGTCAGCACGGTGTAAAGCGCTGTGATCGCGCCTGTGCCATCGGAGCCTGCTCGCTCGAACAGGCGCGGCAGTTCTGCGAACACCGAAGGTGGGAGGCCGCGCCGCACCGCCGGTTCACCAGCCGCCAGGCCGATTTCGCGCAGGGCACGCGCATAGCGGGTGACGCTGTCGATCAGCAGCAGGACATGCTTGCCCTCGGCGCGAAAACTCTCGGCAATCGCCGTGGCCGCGCGCGCAGCCCGGACCCGCTCCATCGCGGGCCGGTCTGAAGTTGCGACCACAACGACCGAGCGCGCGAGACCCTCTTCGCCCAGCGTGTCTGCGATGAATTCGGGCACTTCGCGTCCGCGCTCGCCGATCAGGCCGATGACAATCGCATCCGCCTGCGCGCGGCGGGCGAGCATGGCGAGCAGCGTGGACTTGCCTCCACCGGCGGCGGCGAAAATGCCCATGCGCTGGCCCTTGCCGAGCGTGAGAAGACCGTCGATTGCCCGGATACCGCTCTCGAGCGGTTCGTCGATCGGTCGGCGAGACATGGGATTGGGCGATGGCGCGACCAGCGGGCGGTCGGGCATCAGCGCGATCGGCCCGCGCCCGTCGATCGGGACGCCGCCTGCATCGAGTACGCGCCCCATAAGGCTGGCATTGGCGGGCACACGGTCGGCCATTTCTCGCAGGATCACCTCGGCATCGACGCCAAGCCCGCGCAGCTCGCCCAGCGGGGTCAGGATCAGACAATCGCCATCAAATCCGACCACTTCTGCGCCAAGGCCAGGCTCGCCAGTGCCCGCGCCGATCTCGACGAGATCGCCGATCCGAGCCCGAACACCGCGCACCCGCAGAGTGGTTCCGGTGGCTCCGACCAGCTTGCCGCGCTGCTCGAACAGCGGTGCGCGCAAGCCGTCGAGAAGATTGGCGATTTCGGCGCGCGCGGAGGTTTGGGTCATTGCGCTGACCTGCTTTCAAGGCCCCAGCGTGCGCGCAGATTGGCGAGCTGTGTGTCGAGATCGGCGATGATGCGTCCTTCGCCTGTCGTGATCCGGCAGGCCAGCCGGTCGAGCGATGGATCTGCCTTGATTTCCGCGCCCGCCTCGGTTCCGAGGGAGGCGGTCAGATCGTCGACCCATTCGGGCGCGACGTGAATGGTTGCGGCGCTGTGTCCGAGTGCCCGCCGAGCCAACCCTTGCACCACATCCAGATCATCCTTCGACCCAATCAGTTGTTCGACCACCGTCATCGCCGCGTGGGCGACTTCGTTCTCGCGGCGCGCGTTCTCGTCGTCGAACTGGCTTGTCAGTTCGGCCAGCGCCTTGCCAAGCGTCTCTTTCATTTCAGCCAACGCCTGCTCGCGGCCCTTTTCATACCCGGCTCGCTCGGCCGATTTCGCCGCCTCGAGCGCGCTTTCACGAATAGCCTTGGCGTCTGCCAGCAACGTATCCGTATCCCGCACCACCGCCACGTCCTCGCGTGCAATTCGCGCCGAGGGCAGGCGCAGCAGGGTGTCGCCGCAGAGCAATTGCGCGCTCATTCGATCTCGCCCTTGCCATCGATCAGTGCGATCGCGATTTCGGCGAGCTTCGCGAGGCGCGGATCGCTGCCGGTCGCAGCGAGCAGCGTCTCACCTTCCGGGCGCAGCAAGCCGGGTTGCGGCAGGTGTCGTTCGGAAGCTGACGGCGCGCAATCCGCGAGGTCCATGTCGCAGATGCGATCAAACAGTTCCTCTCCGACGACATCCGCCAATGCGCCGAGCTTCCTCCCGCAAAGCTCGGTATCAAGCGCGGGCTTCGCATCGAGCAAGGCCAGCACCGCAGCTACCTGCTCACGGCGATCGCTCGCGCCGCGCTCGATCCGCCTTTGGCGCGCCAGTTCCGCAAAACCTGGCGGTGTCTCGCCGCCGAGCCGCAGGGCGAACCGCGCCGCGCGGGGAGATAGCGTTACGTCGACTCCTGGCGTTCCCGCAGCACTCGTCATCGTCAATTCTTGCCCGAGGACGCCGCCCGGTCCTTGCCGAACGACAACCCGCGCGCGCTGCGCGACCGCCGTGTCGCGAACACACGCCAACCGCCGATCGTCAGCAATCCAAGTCCGAGCACGCCCGCAATCGGGGTAATCAGCGCACCGAGCCGATCGACTCCGCTGGGTTGTATTGGCGCGGGAAGCGGCTTTGCTTCTGTCATCGCGATGCTGACCTTGTCGTAATCCAGCCCTTCGATACTGTTCATCACCAGCGCCTTGATCCCGGCAGTCTGCGCGGGCAAATCCATGCCTTCGCGGTACTTTATGAAAACGGAAGCCGAAGGCGGATTGGCAACCCCCGTGAGCGCGTCGGCTTCCGGCAAGGCGAGATGCACGCGCGCTTCCATCACGCCATCGAACTGGCTGATCGTGTGGGACAGCTCCTGGCTGATCCCGTAAACAAGCCGGGCGCGTTCGGCGAGTGAGGATGAGGTAAAGCCCTCCTTCTTGAACACTGTGCCGAGCGATTCAAACTTTTCACGCGGCAGGCCGTTCTGGCGCAGCAGATCGACAGCGCGGGAGAAATCCTTCTGCGAGACGTGGACGGTAAACGTGTCGTCCTCGCCCAGCGTCTTGTCGCTCTCGATCCCGGCGCGCATCAGCACCGCGATCATCGCATTGGCCTCGCGTTCGTCGACATTGCGGTAAAGCTCCTGCCCACCGCATGCCGCCAGCATCGCTGCGAGCGCCAGAGTGATCGCCGCCTTTCCAATCCCGCTCATTTTACCCATCGGTCCTACTCCAAACCGTCAGCCCTGTTGACGGAACAATTGCTGCACGCCGTCCGCGCTGCGATTGGCGATGTTCGAGGTGAGCTGGCACTGGAACATGAATTCCTGGCACTTCATGGTCAGCTCGACCACTTCGCCAGGCGTCAGCTCACCACCGCTCGCCTGCGCGGATTGCGCGAAATCAGTCACCGAGCGAGCCTGCACGTCGATCCCGTCGAGCGCGGTGAGCATGTTGCCAAGCGGCGCGGGCAATTCGATGCTCATCGCGGAACTGGCGGATTGCGCCTGGTCGATGGCGGCGGCAAAACGTCCGGCCTCGGTTGGGTTTCCGCTGACGCCTCCACCGCTCGGACCGAGTGAGATGATGCGCTCTCCCGCAGCCGAACCTCCCAGCGAGCCAAGCGCGGCGGCGATAATTTCTCCGCCCATCGTCAGCTCTTGCGTGCCATGGTTTCAAGCGCTTTCGACACGCTGTCGAGCGACGTGTGGCTGCTTTGCGCCATGAAGCTCATGCGCATCGAATCGGCGGTCAGGCGGGTGATTTCCGACGGGCTGTCATCGGCATTCTCGCCTGAGATGCGCATGGATTGCTGCTCGATCTGTGCCGCTTGGTTGTCGAGCGCGGTGCCCCAGGCGCCGGCAAACGCTTCGAACCAGTTGCGGTTGGTTCCGGTCGCCGGAGCCATCGAGGGGGCAGAGGCCAGATCGGCCAGCACGCGGGTTGAGATATTCGTCATCACAGTTCCTTTCTTCGGGTCGGAGGCTACATAATCAGCGTGTCGCGCAATCCGTCTCGCTCGACGGTCACGCGGTTATCGACGATTTCGGTGATCGTATGTCCGGTCGGCAGGCTCGCGCCGACGAACCATCGGGTTCCATCCTCGGTCACGATGAAGCTCGGATCGCCCGCGACGAAGCTTGCCGCGCCGTAACCGGGTGCATTGAAAAAGTAGGCGAGATCCTGCTCACCGCGCGTCGCCGACCCGTTGAACACAAAGCGGCGCACACGGGGTAGGTCGGCGCGCAGGAGGGTTTCGAGTTCAGTCTGTCTGTCCTGCGGCAAAAACTCGCTCTCGATTGAAAGGCTGTCAGCGCCCAGAGGGGTCACGGCAGCATCGATACCCTGCGCGGCGAGGAGGCTGGTCGCCGATTCCGCCGCTCCCTGTATGGTTGCGACGCCGATGGCGATATCGGGGTGGTGGGCCGCGGCCCATTCGCGCAGGGTCAGCAAATCCTCGTCGCCACCGACGAGCCCGATCACCGATAGCTCGGCCCCGTCCGCGCTGTGCTCCACATACAGGGCCGGATAGCCAAGCTCGGCCAGTTCGGAGCCGATCTCGCGGGCGGATGCAGACTCGGGCGCGAGCATTGACGTCCCTGCAAACGCGCCTCCTGCGATCGCGAGGCAGGCACCGCCGACGATCGCCAGCGTGCGCGGCGACAAGAGGCGGTCGAGATATCTGTCGCGCAGGGGAGCAGAACGCAGCGCCACGCGCTCGCCGAGATCGGTGCGGGGCGCATCCTCGACGCTCTCGAGGGCGGCAGCGGTATCCTCGCTCGATCCCTCCAATGCTTCCGACCACCGCTCCTCATCCGCGCCGCCAATCGCGAACACGATTTCGCCGATGCGTGCGGGGATATAGGGTTCAAGCGTTATGCGTTCGCCCGCCGCGAAGTTCTTGCCGAGCACGCATACCTGACCGCTCGCGACCCTGACCACCGCGCGCTTGCCGCATGTGGTCACCTCCAGCTTGTTGCCGCGAGTGCTGGCGTGCCGCAGGACGACGTCGTTTTCAAAGCTGTGCCCGATCAGCAGCTTGCGGTTTTGCGGCAGGCGGTGCTCTGCCCCGGCATTGCGCCCGGTGAGGACGCGCAAGACCAGCGCGGCCTCTTCGCTTGCCGCGATTTCGGGTGCGATCGAGCTAACCGCGTTCATGGGCGACCCTCCGCGAGCGGCTCGGTGCCCTGCAACTGTTCCAGCGTGTAGGCAGGCTGCTGCCCCGCAACTCGCGAACCGCCCAGATTGGTGACGCGCGGGGTCAGCAGGAACAGCCGCTCGACCCGGTCCTGACCCTTGCGGCGGCTGTTGAAGATTTCGCCGAGGATCGGAATGTCGCCCAGGATTGGGGTCCGGTTGCGACGATCGAAGGTGCGTGTGCTGGTCATCCCGCCCAACATCACGCTTTCGCCCTGCCGCACGATCATGTGCGTGGCGAGCTGCGCCCCGGCAGTCGTTGGCACGCCATTGACCTCTTCCTCGCTGCGGGCGGTGTCGGTGACTTCGAGCTGCATCCTGATCCGCATTTCGCCGCCATCCTCGATCGCGGACGGGCGGACCCTCAGGCCCAGGCCATAATTGATCGGCACGGCATCGACTTCGCGCTCACCCACCAGCGGCACCAATTGCTGCGCGGCAATGTCGAAGGTCGCCACCTGATTGTTGATGGTGGAAAGGCTTTGGCGAGTGACCACCCGCATGGCACCGCGGCGTTTGAGCGCCTCGATCCTAGCGAGAAACAACCCACCATCACCGCTCAGATAACCGCCGGTGAAACCACCGGTATCGAAATTGAGACCGCCACCGAACAACGCGGCGAGGCTGTCGATCCCGAAACCGAACCCAAAGCCCAGTTGCTCCAGCTTGGTCACGTTCAGCTCTAGAATCGTGACCTGCGTTTCGACCATGAGCGGCTCGATATCGAGGTTCATGATCATCTTCTCATAAACGCCCATCGTTTCGGGCCGGTCGCGCACGATGACTGCGTTGTTTGCGGGGTCTGCCGAAATCCGCGGACCGTCGAGGTAAGGTTTGCGTTCACCACTGGTTTCCTCGTCGGAGCCGCGCATCCCGAACTCGTCAGGTCGACCGCGTCCACGAACGGTTTCGGGGCCTCGGATCGAATATTCATTGGCCGCTGACGAACTGACCGAGCCGACCCGCATGCCGTCGCCCATCTGCTCCTGCAGCAATGTCGCAACCCCCGGGATAATAGTCAGACGGTCGGCGCTCCGGCTCTCGCGGTCGGCTGCATCGCGATAGGTGAGGTAGAATATCCGCACTTCGAAAGGACTGCGGCCATCGGCCTCGCGGATCACGTCGGAGCGCACGCTGGCCCGCGCCATCGGTGCCCTGAGAAGGGGCGACGCCAGCGCGCCAGCCGGCGACTTACTGGGCACCGGGTGAACGGCGGCGAGCTGGGTTCCGAGCGATCCGGCCATAGTCTCAAGCCGTGCGAGATATTCCGGAACGCCGGTGGCGAAGACCATGCCATCGCCCGCGCGCACCGTGTTCACGCTGTCAGAGAGGCCAAGGCTGCTGGCCTGCTCGACCACGCGTTGAGGGGCATAGGTCGCGATCGACCGGCTGCCGACTTCCTCGTTGCTGTAGATGCGTACGATCGAGCCGTCCCAATAGGCGACCAGTTTGTAAGCGCGCGAAATGGTCGACCAGATTTCGCTTGGGCTGCCGCGAAACACACCTTGCACCTGGCCCTTTACGCCGGTGCTGACTTTCGCGCGCAGGCCCGCTTCGCCAAACAGGTCGGCAACGAAATCACGCACGTCCTGCCCGCGTGCGCTGATGGACACGGAGCTGTCGGTAAACGGTGGTTCGGCTGCCTGCGCGATGGTCGGCAGGGTCAGCGTCAACGATGCGGCCAGAACCGAAACAAGCCGCAACATCGCGTTAAATCCGAACTGTGTCACTCGGCAGCCTCCATTTGGGGTTCTGGTGTTTCAGTGTGTCCCACGAGGTCGGGCGCGATATCGAGCTGGCGCACGACATCGAGCTGGACCGCGGGGTTGAGCTCGTTGAAACTGATGACCGGGACATCGAACATTTCGGCGGCGCAGATCAGGCGCAGGGGGCGGCGCAGATCCTGAGCGGTGAGGATCGCACGCGCCTTGCTGTTTTCGACCTCGGCGCCGACCAGCTTTACGAATTCGCGCATCCGCATGGGGTCGATCGCCAGCCGGGTCTGTCCATCGATCGAGGTTGCGGTCGCGCGGATCGTCTCCTCCGCACGTGGCCCGATCATCAGCACCTTGAACCGGCCATCCTCGCACAGCGGGGCGATGATGTTGCGGCGTAGTTTGACCCGCACCTTCGCTGCGATGGCGGCTGGATCGCGCTCTGACTGACCAGCTTCGCAGATCGCCTCGACGCAATCGCGCATGTTGCGCAGTGAAACCTGTTCGTCGATTAGCAGGCGGAGGACTTCCAGGATCGTCGGGACAGGCACCGCGCGAACCGCTTCCTTGACGACTTCGGGATAGGTCTCGCCGAGCGTATCGAGGAGGTCGGTCGTCTCCTGCAGGCCGAGGAACAGCGGGAGGTTCCGGCGCAGCAACTCGCCCACGATCAGCGGGAGGCGGTCCTCGATGCGAGCGATGTTTTCTCTAGCAGCAGCGAGCGGCGCGTCGTACGCGACCAATTCCCAGCTTCCTTCGGGCACCTCGCGCTCGAACCGCGCAATCCGGAGGTCTGGCAAGGCCAATCCCGATTTCGTTTGCACGTCCGAGCGAGCTGCGTCGATGGCAGCCGCCAGCCGCTTCATCGCGCCCGCATTCGCACCCGGCAAAGCGCAGCGCAGCACCAGCGGTTCGGCGCGCGGGGCGGGCTGGGCATGCAGCACGATCTCCTCAGGCGCGGGATCGGTGTCCTCTTCGCCGCGCTCGAAAACGGAGCGAATGTGAGGCGAGATATCGGGATGACGCCACGCGCCCGCGGCAATCATCGTGAGCCCGAGCGCGAAAAACACCGCGAACGGAAAGCCCGGGATGAGGCCAAGCAGCAGCGCGATGAAGCCCGCCGCGATCAGCGTGCCCGGACGCGCGCCGACTTCGGCAAAGATCGCAGGTGCAAGATCGGGCTTGGTATCGGGATCATTGCTGCGCGTGACCAGCAGGCCTGCTGCAATGGCACAGAGGAAAGCGGGAATCTGAGCGACCAGCCCATCACCGATGGTCAGGATCGAGAAGGTCGTTGCCGCTTCGCTGAGGGACAGGCCGTGATAGAACGTGCCGATCGCAATGCCGCCGATCAGGTTGATGATGACGATGACCACGCCCGCCATCGCGTCACCCTTAACAAACTTCATCGCGCCATCGAGGCTGCCGTAAAGGCGGCTTTCCTGCTCTAGCTCCTTGCGTTTCGCCTTTGCCTCCTCCTTCGACAGCATCCCCGAACGCAAATCGCTGTCGATCGAGAGCTGCTTGCCCGGCATCGCGTCGAGGCTGAAGCGCGCGCACACTTCGGCGACTCGCTCCGACCCCTTGGAAATCACGATGAACTGCACGACCGTGATGATGAGGAACACGACGAGGCCGATGACGATGTTCCCCGCCGCTGCCGTCTCGCCGAATTCGCGGATGATCTGTCCGCCATCCATCTCGGACAGGATCATGCGGGTGGTCGCGATGCTGATCCCCAGACGCGCCACAGTTGTGAACAGCAGGATCGAGGGGAAGGTCGAAAAGTCCAGCGGCTGGCGTACGCCGATCACCGCGATCAGCAGGGTCGCGGCGATGATGAGATTTGCGGCGATGAACACGTCCAATATCACCGGCGGGATCGGCAGGATCAGCATCGCAAAGATCGCTAGCAGCAGCGCGATAACTGCGATCTGAGCACTCGGCATGGAGCGCGCCGCGCGAATGACGGTTTGGGCGGCGCTCATCAGAAACTGACCGCCAGACCGCTTTCGCTGGCCAGAAGCGTATAATGCGCCTTTACCTTTGCTACATAGTCCTGCGTTTCGCGGTAGGGCGGGATGCGCATCCCATGCTTCCGCACCGCGCCTTCGCCCGCATTGTAGGCGGCAAGGACCAGGTCGATATCGCCGTCGAACGTCTGCCAAAGCTGGGCGATCAGGCGCGCACCGGCATTGATGTTGGTCTGCGAATCAAACAGATCGTCCGAGTTCGCAACGCCCAGCATTCGTCCGGTCGCCGGCATGACCTGCATCAGCCCGCGAGCGCCCGCACGGCTGACGACGCGCTGGCGATAGTTGGATTCCTGCCGGATAACCGCATGCAGCAACAGCGGATCTACACCGCGCGAGCGTGCGGCTACGGCAATGTGCTCATCGAAGACTGTCGAATAGCTCTGCGGTCGCAGCGCCAGGATTGCCTCGTTGTCGGTCGGGGACGTGGGCGCACCGTCTTGCGAGGTTTGACGGGCGATCAGCTTGCTGGGCGGTGGGACGATGGCGACCTGCTTGCTATCGCTGGAAATCTGCAGGCTTGCGGACTTCTCATCCTCGCCTGATTTGCTGTCGGCCCTATCGACTTTTGCAGCAATCGTGGCCGGTATAACGCCAGGCATCCGATTGCGCGGCGCTTCCCATGCGGGGATCGGTTCGACATTCTCAAACCGTGACCGCGCTTTGGGTCGATTTGCCCGGTATGCCGGCGATTCAATGATTGCGGTCGCTTCGCAGTGGCCAATCAAACCCTCGAAATGCCGCAGGCTGTCGACGCTGGCGACGCGAACGGGCGCATCGATCGGACATTCGCCCGGATCTTTGATGGGATCGAGTGGCCTATCGTCGGCGTGGAGTGCATCCGCCGCAAAGCACGCCAGAACAAGAGCAGCTGCAAGCCTTACACTATAAGAGAAACTTGTATGGACAAAGCTTGCTAATCCCGAAAGTCGATGACTTTCGGCTCGCGCAGAATTACTGCACATGCGCCCTCCGAGCTGGGGGTTGGCCCCCTATCACTTTGTTCAAACGTGGGAAAATTCCTCAACGGCTAGGTGAGCCGCTAAATAAACCTTCCTCGTCACATCAGAATATCAAATTCTGCGAAGGTTAGAAGTATCTTAACGAAGATAATATTTGCTCGGTGAATCAGATACTTATTGGAATATCTCGGATTTTCGGCCATTTTGCCGATTACCGTTCACCGCATAATCTGAACGGCTCATCCATGAAGGCGGCAAGACATCAGAATCGCGAATGAAGTGATTCGCCTACTGACTCTGGTGTAAGTATTCAAAGACTCATTGACATTACTTTATAGTGCAGGAATCTCGTCGCACGCAGATGTTTACGTCGCCCCTATTCGCGAGGGCGATTGGCGCTTCAGGACTAGGCTCACGGGCCGATACGCAAGGGGTGGTGCAGCGCAATGTCGGATAAGGACAAGGGCGGCGACAAGACCGAGCTGCCGACGCGCAAGAAGCTGCTGGATGCGCGCAAGAAGGGCGACATACCAAAAGCGAAGGAAATAACCTCGACCCTCGGCACGATCGGGGCGCTGGTCCTGTTTCTCCTCGCGGGCGGATATGTCGCCAGCCGTGTCACTGCCTTCGCGCTGGAGACGGTGACGCGTGCGACCGATGCCGACTTCCCCACCGCGCTAGACATGATCGCCGGAGAGGCGATCTGGCTGCTTATTCTGCTGAGCGCCGTGATACTCGCGCCGCTGGCCGTGCTCGGCCTCGCGTCCGAGATGTTGCAGACCAAAGGGCTGTTCGCGAGCAAGAAGCTCGAGCCCAAAATGGAGAACCTCAATCCGATCGAGGGGCTCAAGAGGCTGTTTGGCAAGGATGGCCTGGTCGAACTGTTCAAGACGCTCATCAAAGTGATCGCGGTGGCTGCGGCGGTGTGGCTGGTGGCTCGCAGCCATATCGAGCAGATGGGCGCGATGTTGGTGCCAGCCACAGCTCCGATCTGGCGGGAGGGCGCGGCGATGCAGGCGGGCATGAACGATGCCGGCCTGACCTTCTCGGTCACTTTGCAGATCCTCGCCTGGGTTGCGGCGGTTTTCGTCTTCGTGGCCGTGATCGACTTCGCATGGAGTCGCCACAGCTTCACCAAGAAGATGATGATGAGCCGACGCGACATCAAAGACGAGGTGAAGCGCGACGAAGGCGATCCGCATATCAAGGCGCATCGCCGCCAGATGGCGCAGGAATGGGCGCAATCAGGCTCCGTTTCAAAGACCGCCGATGCCTCCGCGCTGCTGGTCAATCCGACGCATCTGGCCATCGCGCTCGACTACGATCCCGACAACGCCCCGGTGCCGGTGATCCTTGCGCGCGGCGAAGGAGACACAGCTGCGGCAATGCGCGAGGTCGCGCTCCACACCGGCGTTCCGATCATCCGCCACGTGCAAACCGCCCGTTCACTGTGGGCAAGAGGAGAAGTCGGCGAAATGGTGCCTGAGGAAATGTTCGACGCGATCGCCGAAGTGATCCTGTGGGCGCGCAAGGCCCGCGCGGGGGAGGCGCCGATGCAGTGCGACCTCGCTGACATGGATGACGCGTCCGGGACTGATCCGATGCACGTTCCGGCGCTCGCAGGCTGAGCCATGTCGATCGGAACCATTTTCTCCTCGCTGCTGGCGATTGTCCTGTCCCTCGCTTTCGTGGTCGCGCTAGCCTGGTGCGTTTTATGGCTGATGAAGCGATTTCAGGACGGCAGCTTCGGCAAGCTAAGCGGAAACGATGCGGGCAAAACCCTGCGCTTCGAGCGCGCTCTACCGATCGGTCCGCGCGAGCGGCTGGTTTTGGTGGAAGTCGAGGGCGAGCAGATGCTGCTTGGGGTGACAGCGCATTCGATCACGCAGCTTAAAAGCTGGCCGGTCGACGATAGCGACGCGTCCAATCAGGAGCCGAACAGGCCGGTACTGGAGGCCGACACCGCGAAGGCTCGCCGGTTCCGTCTGCGCATGGCCGAAGGACAGCGACCATGACCATTCCGGCTCAGGGAATCGGGCCGGTGCTCGCCGCGCTGGAGAGCGAACAGGTCGGTTGGACCAGAAACGCGCTGTGCCGCCTGGAGGAGCGCGGATTTTCCGGACGGATCATCACCGCTGACAGCCAGGACGGCGACTTCTATCTTGGTGATGCGCTCGCCTTTGCGCCTGCGCAGAATGCGGCACCGCTGGTCGGCGCGGCGGGGGAGGACTTGGTTGCTTGCCTCGATATGCATGATGATACGATGCGCCAGATCGAGGATGCCATCGGCCTCGCCGCGGAGTTTCACGATTACGGGCCGCTTGCCGAAGCAGCGGCGGTGATCGCTTTAGCGCGGGACGGCGCGGCTATCGGTCGCGTCGCGATCCGCAAACGAGTCATCGTGATCCACCGCAAAGAATCGCTAGCGATCCTGAGTCTCGGCTTCATCGCAGCGCGCCTTCCTATCGCGGATGCGGAGCGCCTGTCGCCAGGTGACATGCTGATCCTCGAACGCGGCCCGTGGTCGGTGATCGATTGCCCATCCGATCTGTCGGTCAAACCACTTGGGCTGCACCCTGAAACAGGCGTGATCGCACTGGTTCTCGCGCCGTCCCAGTCCGCCGCATCCACCCCTCCGGAGCCGATCAATATGACACAGCCAAACGATGTCGCCGGTCTCAAGGTCGCTGTCGCGCTGCATCTTGCTGATATCGCGCTGACGACTGATGAACTGTCCGCCCTGTCCGAGCGCGGAACGCTTGATATCGGTGCGGTCAACGAAGGCTTGAGCGCAACGCTTTCGGTCGGAGGACGCACGATCGGACGCGGCGAGATCGTTCGATTGGGCGACCGCTTCGCCGTCCTGCTTGATGGTTCGGAAAGCCCGCGTTCCTCTCGAACGGAGGATGAAAATTCTGACGATGCATCTGAACCCATGCACGAGCCTGGCGCGGCGCGGTCGGAGAATGAATGATGGAGCTTGGCAGTTTCACGCCCGGCTCGGCGCTCATCACGGTCGTCCTGATTGCGCTCGCTCCCTTCTTTGCCGTGATGGTGACGAGTTTCACCAAGATCGTGGTCGTGCTCTCGATTGTCCGTTCGGCTCTGGGTCTGCAACAGACGCCGCCCAATGTGGTGATCAACGGGCTTGCCCTGATCCTCACCGTGTACGTTATGTATCCGACTCTTCAGGATATGTCGGCGGCTGCTGGGTTGGGTGAAGAAGCGGTTGCGACGATGCCCGGGGACGAGCCGGTCGGCATCGGTCAGATCCAGGACACCAGCGAAATCATCACCACCGCCGACCGGGTAAAGGAGCCTTTGCGCGACTTTCTTCTCTCCAATACCGAGCCGGGCGACCGTGCCTTTTTCCTTGCCACCCAAAGACGCATCAGCGGGCCGGAGCGTGCCGACGAACTATCGGATCGCGACTTCGTTATCGTCATACCGGCGTTCGCGGTGCGCGAACTGAAACTCGCGTTCCAGATCGGCTTCCTCATATTCCTGCCGTTTCTCATCATTGATCTACTGATCTCGAATATCCTGCTGGCGCTCAACATGATGATGCTTAGCCCGGTGACGATATCGTTGCCGTTCAAGATATTGCTGTTCGTCCTGATCGATGGGTGGGTGAAACTCAGCCACGGTTTGGTCCTGTCCTATGTGTAAGCGGGACCAGATCATGCGGAGGGCGTCGGCATGGATATGACCGACATCACGCTGGAAGCGTTGTGGCTGGTGCTGCTGCTATCTGCGCCGCCGGTCATCGCCGCCTCGATTGTCGGCTTGCTCGTCGCGATCGTGCAGGCCGCGACACAGATCCAGGAACAGACGCTGCAATTCACGCTCAAGTTCTTCGCGATCGTGCTGACGCTGTTCATCACCGCCTCGCTGATGGCGCGCAGCCTTTATGCGTTCAGCGACAACATTTTCAGCAACTTTCCAAGGCTGGTCGGTTGAGCGTCGCCGGAAGCATCGGAGAGTCGCTTTTTGCAGCCGTACCATGGAGCCAACAGGCGTTGCTGGTCGGGGCGGGCTCGGCACGGTTCGGCTTTGCCTTTTTCATGCTGCCGCTGTTTTCGAACGAGACGATCCCGGCGCTCGTGCGCAATTCCCTGATCATCACTTTCGGTCTGGTGACGCTCTCGCTGCCGATCACGTTCGATCCACAGATGTTGGGCGCGGCGCAATGGGTGATACTGCTCGCGCGTGAAGCGGCGGCGGGCGTTGTGCTCGGCTTGTTCTATGGCACATTCCTGTGGGCGATGGCATCGGCGGGAGAGATCATCGATAGCAAATCGGGGGCGACCATCGCGCAGATCATCGATCCGGTCAGCGGCAATACGCAGTCGCTGTCGGCCACGCTGCTGGGCCGCTTCGCGCAGGTCACCTTCGTTACCGCCGGCGGGCTGACGCTGCTCGTGGGCAGCCTGATGCTGAGCTTCGCGGTCTGGCCGATGGGACCGGGCGGACTGACACTCGATCTCGATGCGGTACGTTTGTTCGAAGGGGAGTTCGGGCGATTTTTCCTGATCGCTTTCGTGATCGCTACCCCGGCTTTGCTGGTACTCTACATCATTGATCTGGGGATGGGGCTGCTCAACCGATTCGCGCCCAATTTCAACGTGTTCATGCTTTCGCTTTCGATCAAATCGATGGCTGCGCTGTTCGTGCTCGCGCTTATCCTTCCGCTGCTTGCGCAAATGATCGTCGGCGAACTAGCCACGCGGCAGGATGTCGGCTTCGGCATGATGGATCGCGCAGGAGACCCGCAGTGACGCAGGCGGGCGTTCCCCCGCGCGGCAGTGGTGCCGAACCTGCAACCGAAATCGATCGCGCGATAGACCCTGAAATGCTCGCGCTGCTGAAGCAGATGCGCGAGGCTGCGCGCCGCGATCCTTCCCGGCAGCGCGAGGTCAGCGTCGGTGAGTTCACGGTTGACGGAGCGCGCGTGCCGCTGTCGCTGGTTGAACCTCTACAAAGCCTGACCCGTACCGAAGCCGCCGCTTTGCGATTCGCAGGATGGGGGCGCTCGAATGCCGATATCGCAACGCTGCTTTCGGTCAGTGAAGGCACGGCGCGCACACATTTGAACAGTGCGGTGCGCAAGCTGGAACTCGACGGGATGCGGGGTCTGGTCGCGCTGGCGGGATTGCTGTTTCACCCACTCTCCTGACGGCGCAGGCGCACATCTCTATACGATCTGCGGATACCGCGCCGTCAGCTGCGGACGTAATGTGCGCCCTGCAAATGGGAGCAAATCAATGGTCGATGCGGTCCGTGCCGAAACATTCGCTCAACCCGGCTCCTCAGACGGTGCGGGTTCGTCCGGCTATGCGGATATGGCTGCCGATCTCATCGACCAAAACCGCGATCCGGTGCTCGACGCTGAAGGACTGCGCCGGGACGTGGCGCTTTATCAGAAGGCCGTGCCCGCTCACGCGGCCGAGATCGAACAGGCTGTGCTCGCCCAGCTTTCTCCGCGCGAGCAGGGTGAGTTCACTCGACCGATCGAGACTGCCGGATCGCCCCCCGCCGCGGCAAACGATCCCGGACCCGGCACCGCAGAAACCGTCGCCGATCTCGCGCAATTGACGCTCGACCTGATCGGTATCGTCGAACCAACGCCGTTCGCGGATGGCAGCAATGCAGTGATATCGGTCGGGCGTTCGATCGGATCGCTGTTCAGCGGCGAACCCGGTGAAGCCCTTGGCCATCTGGGCAATGGCGTGCTCTCAGGGATAAGCATCCTCCCCTATCTCGGAGACTCGGCCAAAATCGCCAAGATCGGCAATTGGGCTGAGACCGTCGCCGACGCGGTGAGCCTTGCAGCGCGCAGTGACGCGGCGCGCGCCGTGCTCGATGCGCCTTTGCGCGAGATACAGGGGCTGGTGAACCGCATACCGCAGGGCGCTATCGATGCGATGCCATCGAGTGCACGTGAAGCGTTCGAGCGGATGAAGACCCAGCTCGACGACTTCGTCGCAGGCGGCGCTCGTAGCGCGGATGAGGTCGCGCAAGCCGGGAGCCGCATGGTCGGCAATACGCTGGTGATTGACGCCAATCGCGGGGCGACTTTTACCGCTGGTGGCCGAACGCAAGCTATCGGTGAGGCCCCTGCCATCGCCAATCGCGCCGATGGTCGACAGGTCGTGACGGATGTTAATGGGGACACCCATCTTGTTCGCCGCCCCGGAGCGAGTAATTATGATTCCCGCACCGTCGGTGCAGATGGATCGGTGACCTATACGAGGGACGGGCGCAGCGTGACCTACGACCAGAGCGGCTTCCCCGTATTCGAAGCGCAGGCCGACCTGTATCTGAGCCCAGCTGCGATCAACAGCTCCGACAGCGCAGCCCATTTCCGTGAAGCCAATCAGCTGGTCGGCGACGCGCTGCGAGCCGATCCGGGACTGGCCCAGCGCATGGGTCTCAATGATGAGCAGGTCACGTTTCTGACCCGTGACACCCCGTCGGACCGCTCACCACCGGACCTGACCTGGCACCACCACCAAGACACCGGCCGCATTCAACTCGTCGATCGTGACACCCATGCGCACTTCAGCGGTGGGCATACGGGCGGCATGCGGATATGGGGTGGAGGGAGATAACGGAGTTGGATCACGTGCCCGTAACGTGGGAACCTTACATCGAAGTTCCGGTGCGCGCGGATGAAGCCGCGCTGGCCGCTTTAGAGGGAGAGGTCGGCGTCTCTTTGCCAGACAATGTCCGGCAGGTGATCCTTGGCCATGCAGGCCAAGTGACGGAACCTTCGGCGATCCAGATCGGCGAGGTCCGAAAGACGCCGTTCAGTCCGATCCTTTACGCCGGTGGGCACAAGGAGCATAAGCGTTACACCTACTCGATCGAGTTCGTTCTATCGACTCTCGTCGGCTGGGCCGAGGCGGATGACGCGGCCGATCTCAAGCTTTTTCCCTTCGCGATGGATACTGGAAACGGATATTTCTGCGTGAGTTATCGAAGCTCGCAAGACGCGCCGAACATCGTCTTCGTCGACCTTGATTACGATTTCTCGGAAGACGGTGCCATCCGCCCGGTGGCCGATGATCTGGATGGGCTGTTGAGCAAGCTTCAATGATCGGTTGGCGGATAGATTGATTTCGAGCGGTTACACGCACCGTCAGGTTGGTCCACCGATCTTCTAGTTCTGGCAAATGGCGGTTTTGCGAGCGAAGTTCAGCCTAGAACCCGACATTCCGCGTCCCGGGTAGGCGCAGCTTTATCCCTTTTTGAGGGCAGCCAGTGCCGCGGCAAGGGGGCCGTCCTGTTCGCCCTCGGCCACGATGCCAGCTTGCGCGCGAGCCACATCGGCATTTGGACCTTCGGCGTAGGGGTCGATCGCTAGGCCAAGGGTTTGCGCTATCGCTTCGCCAAGGTCGATCATGTCGCCGGAATATTCGATCTCGTCGCAATCATCGGCGTGGAGTTCGATTTCCAGTTCCGCGTCCTCATCGACCGCCGGGTCCAGTATCCCTTCAGGTACAAAGCGCAGGTCTATCGCCTCCTCGATCCGAGCCGGGAAGTCCTCTCCCGAAATCGCGCAGGACTGGCGGATCGCTGCTTCCAGCGTGCCGTTCACACGGATCACTGCGCCAAGCTGATCGAGCACAATCTCCGCACGCAAACGGTCGATTCCGGGCAGGCTAAAGCGCCGGGCCAGAGCCGCGCGTTCACTTGCATCGGCCTCAATCGAGACCGGTTCGCCCGGTAGGCTTTTGACCTTGATCGGTCGCGAAAGCTCTGGTTTGCCGGGATCATTCACCATATGCCGCTCGCTTTCAGCAACTCGTCATCGCCGTACCGCTCCAGACGCTGCGAAAAGGCCATAAGCTTGCTCGCAACGCCGGCCGCACAAACATCTTCCTCGACGCCTTCGACGAAGGTGACATTGCGTTCAACCGCTCCTGTCAGCCGGTCCGAATCGCGATCGACCAATGCGCCGCGATAGGCGCCCAGCCGTCCGCCAAGCACGCTCATCAGCTTTCCCACACGCTTGCCTACCACCACGTCATTGACGCCGAATTCGCGCAATTGGCCGTCCATATCCTCGACGAACAGCTCCGCCAGCAGCGCGCTTTCGGTGTGCATGTCGCTCGCCTCGATCCGGACCATGACCGTGCAGAGGATTGCGGTGATGAGGTCGAAACGACCGGCGACAGTGTCGGCAACCTTGCAGTCGGTGTAAAATGACGGCTCGCGCGCCAGTTCCACCACTCGGTGCCATAGAGGTCGCAGCTGCTCGCGCGGGTCTGGCGCGGTGCCCAGCACGCGGGAGAGGAACTTGAGAGATGGTGTTTTCATGACGTCCTCTGGGCAGAGATATTCATCGGCAATTCAAGCGGAGGCGGGCAGCGCGAAACGTCTGGGGCAGAGTGGAGACGCCCGCCGCATGCTAGCGCATTGCATGGCCCGCCGCTTCTCCGTAAGAGCCTTGAGCCTTGGCATATAGGTCGCCGCATTGGCGCGGCAAGTGACACATGACGACGGGATTTAACTGGCAAATGAGTGTTTCAGGCTTGGGCAAACGGTGTTCCGAAAGCGGGATTGATCGTGCGAGATACGTGAAGATCGCCGCGCTTGGATGCGCGCTCATGGCTTTGGGCGCCTGCTCCTCGATCCGCGAATCGCGCGGTTTCGTGAACGATCCGGTCTTGGTGCGCTCAATTCAGCCGGGGATCGACAATCGCCGCTCCGTCGAAGGGACGCTGGGACGGCCCACGCTTCAAAGCAAATATGGCGATCCGACCTGGTATTACATCTCCAGCGTCACGGGGCGCCGCCCGTTCGTGCGTCCACGCATTCGCGATCACTCGGTGCTCAAGGTGCAGTTCGACGCGGCGGGCAATGTCGCTTCGGTCGATCGTAGCGGCGTCGATCAGGTCGTGTTCCTGCAACCCGATGGCGATGAAACCCCGACGCTGGGCCGGGAGCGCGGCTTCCTGGAAGATCTGTTCGGCAATATCGGGCAGGTCGGCGGCATCGGCGCGCCGGGCGGGGCAGGCGGTCCTGGCGGGCCATAGCGTTGTTGCTGCCGGGATGGCGCGCTTGAAGCCTCCGGGCCAGAGCCCATATCGCCCGGCATGACAGATAACTCGGCCAGCCACGGCCTTATCCAATGGCACGGCACCACCATCATCGGAGTAAAGCGCGACGACAAAGTCGTGATTGCGGGCGATGGCCAGGTGTCGATGGGCAACACCGTGATGAAACCCAACGCGCGCAAAGTGCGCCGCATTGGCGAGGGCGACAAAGTCGTCGCCGGTTTCGCCGGAGCGACCGCCGATGCCTTCACCTTATTCGAGCGGCTCGAGAAAAAGCTGGAGCAGTATTCGGGCCAGCTCATGCGCGCCGCTGTCGAGATGGCCAAAGACTGGCGTACCGACAAATACCTGCGTAATCTCGAAGCGTTGATGATTGTCGCCGATGCAGAGAGCCTGCTGGTGCTGACCGGCAATGGCGATGTGCTCGAGCCCGAAGGTGGGATCGCCGCGATAGGATCGGGCGGGAATTACGCTCTCGCCGCCGCTCGCGCACTCGCCGATTACGAAGACGATGCGGAGCAAATCGCGCGCAAGGCGATGGCGGTCGCCGCCGATATCTGCGTTTTCACCAATGGCAATCTGACCGTCGAAACGGTTTGAGTTCGAAAGCATCGATGATGGACATTCAAACGCCCGAGACGAACAGGCTCGACGCGCTCACCCCCAAGCAGATCGTCGCCGCGCTCGACGAGCATATTATCGGTCAGAAGGACGCCAAGCGCGCCGTCGCCGTCGCGCTGCGCAATCGCTGGCGTAGGCAGCAGCTTGGCCCCGATCTGCGCGATGAGGTGACGCCAAAGAACATCCTGATGATCGGCCCGACCGGCTGCGGCAAGACCGAGATCAGCCGGCGTCTCGCCAAGCTTGCCGAAGCGCCGTTCGTCAAGGTTGAAGCGACCAAGTTCACCGAGGTCGGCTATGTCGGCCGCGACGTCGAACAGATCGCGCGCGACCTTGTCGAAGAAGCGATCCGGCTGGAAAAGGAGCGCCGCCGCGAAGCCGTGCGGGAGGCCGCTTCTGAAGCCGCGATGGATCGACTGCTTAGCGCGCTTGTAGGCGACAACGCCTCCGAAGCTACGCGTGAGAGCTTTCGCGAGCGGATCGTTCAGAACGCGATGAACGATGTCGAGGTCGAGATCGAGGTCTCCGATGCGCCCAATATGCCTTTCGACATGGGCAATATGGGCGGCAACATGCAGATGATCGATCTCAGCGACATGATGGGCAAGGCGTTCGGCAAGAAACCGACCAAGAAGCGCAAACTGCGCGTGCCCGATGCGTGGGACAAGTTGGTCGACGAAGAAGCGGATAAGCGCCTTGATGAAGAGGATGTCGCCCGCGTAGCGCTGGAGAATGCGGAAACCAACGGCATCGTGTTTCTCGACGAGATCGACAAGATCGCGGTCAGCGACGTGCGCGGCGGCAGCGTCAGTCGCGAAGGGGTGCAGCGCGATCTGCTCCCACTGATCGAAGGCACCACGGTGTCGACCAAGCACGGCCCGATGAAGACCGACCACATCCTGTTCATCGCGTCCGGCGCGTTTCACGTCGCCAAGCCTTCCGACATGCTGCCTGAATTGCAGGGCCGCCTTCCGATCCGGGTCGAACTGCGTGCACTGACGCAGGAGGACTTCGTGCGGATCCTGTCGGAAACCCGCGCCAATCTGGTAGAGCAGTACCGAGCGCTGATCGGGACCGAGGACGTGACGCTGGAAATCGGCGAGGATGCGATCGACGAGGTTGCCACGATTGCCGCACGGGTAAACGAAAGCGTCGAGAACATCGGTGCACGGCGCCTGCAGACGGTGATGGAAAAGCTGCTGGAAGAAATCAGCTTCGAGGCCGAGGAGCATTCGGGCGAGACGATCTCCATCGATGCGGCCTATGTGCAGGATCGCCTGGGTGACCTGGCCGGCAATACCGACCTGTCGAAGTATATCCTGTAATGCAGCCGGGCGGCGTCCGCGACCTCAAGGCCATGCTGACCGGCATGGATCCGCGGCTGAGTGAGCGCCGATGGTGCTTTCAGCCATTGCCGGACGACGCGATGATCCCCGACACCGCATTCGCCGTCATCCGTGAAGGCGAGGGCATGTGCGCAGTGCTTCCCGCCGAAGCATCTGACCCGGACGCACCGCGCTTTGCCCGGATCACTTTGCAGGTCCATTCCGACCTCGAAGGCGTGGGGCTGACCGGCGCGGTCTCGACGGCGCTCGCAACCTCGGGGATTGCGTGCAACATTATCGCCGGTCTGCATCACGATCACCTGTTCGTGCCCGCTGAGCGGGGCGAGGATGCCATGGCGGTGCTGCGCAAGGTCGGGCTCGACGCGCAACGATGATTTCCGGGGGTTCGTCGGACGCGAGCGGCGCGGGCGCTTGAAAGGCTGAGGCAGGCGCGCTCTAATGAAGCGTCGCACATTGCTTTGGGGGCCTCTCACCATGATCCGCACCGTTCTGCTCGCCAGCGCCGCGAGCGCAGGCCTTGTCGCCGCGCCGGCCCTTGCCGATGCGCATATCGAGGAGCGAACCGTGACAGCGTCCGCGCTTACCGCTCCTGAAATCGAATATACGCAGTGGGAACTCGACAACGGCCTTACTGTGATCGCCATTCCCGACAGCGGCACCAGGACGGTCACGACTTCGCTGTGGTACGATATCGGCTCGAAGCTCGATCCCGATGGACGCAGCGGTTTCTCTCACCTGTTCGAGCATATCCTCAGCCGCAAGACCGAGAACATGCCCTACAACATGATCTACGGGCTGACGGCGGATATCGGGGGCACGCGCAACGCATCGAACTGGATCGACCGGACGAATTATTACGAGCAGGTGCCCGCAGCCTATCTCGAGACGATGTTGTGGACCCACCGCGAGCGCATGGCGAACGTGGTGGTGGACGAGGAAGTGTTCGAGACCGAGCGCGGCGTGGTGAAGGAAGAACTGCGCCAGCGCGTGCTCGCTCCGCCTTACGGCCGCTTGCAGCGCTTCGTCCTTCCAGAAAACGCCTACGACGTGATGCCGCATCGCCGCCCCGGCATCGGCTCAATCGAGGATCTCGACAACGCAACGCTCGACGATGCGCGCGCATTTTACGAGGCGTACTATGGGCCGGATACCGCAACCCTGATCGTCGCGGGCAATTTCGAGATGGATCGCCTGCGCACGCTGGTGGATCAATACTTCGCCGATATCCCGCCGCGCGCCAATCCGGTCGATCTCGCAATTGAGCGGCGAGAGCCGGAGCGAGCGTCGCCGCGCACCGTTAACGCCACCGCACCCAGCGTGCCGCTTCCGGTGGTGGGCGCAGTGTGGAAGGCACCGCCCACGACCCACCCCGATGCCGCCGCGCTCGAAGTGCTCGAAGCGATCTTGGCGCGCGGGGACAACAGTCGGCTCGACAACGCGCTGGTTCGTTCGGGACAAGCAGTGCAAGTCGCCGCCAATGTCTCCATGTTCCGCGAGGCGGGCCTGATTGCAGCCTACGCCATCGTTCGCGGCGACGAACAAATGGATGTCGCGAGCACCACGCTTGATGCCGAGCTCGAACGCATTCGCACCCAGCCGGTGGCGCCCGATGAACTCGCCGAAGCCAAAAACGAGATCATCGCAAGCACACTGCGCCGCCGCGAAACTGCGCGGGGCCGGGCATTCGAGCTTGGCGAGGCGCTGGTGTCGAGCGGCGATCCCGGCTTTGCCGACCGGCGATTGGCCGAGATCGGCACTGTGACGGCTGCAGACGTGATGCGCGTCGCTTCGGCCTATCTCGACCCGCAAAAGCGCGTCAGCGTCACGTACACTGCCGGGGAGGATGATCCTTCGAGCTACGCCAATCCTTTGCCGATGCCGACCTTCCGCACGCTACCCCCGGCGCAAGGCGAAATTCGGGAGGTGAAGCCGCAGGGCGAACGCATGGCGCCTCCCGGTCCCGGACCCGCTCCTGACGTGGCTCCACCCAAAATCGTCGAAGCGACGCTTTCGAACGGCATTCCCGTGGTCGCTGTACAAACCGGCGAAGTGCCGATCGCGACGATCACCATGCTCGTCCCCGGCGGCAGCAAGACCGATCCGCGCGAGCGGGCTGGGATCGCACAACTCGCCGCAAGTCTTGCCGACAAGGGTATCAACGGCATGGATGCGGGCGAGATCGCCGCGCGCTTTGAAAGCCTGGGCGCGAGTTTTGGCGGAGGCGCCGGCAATGATGGCACCAGCTTCAGCCTGACCGCGCCGGTCGCAAATCTCCCCGAAGCGGGCGAACTGGCCGGGCGAATCGTTAAGGGCGCAACGTACCCGGAGGATGAGTTCGAGCGCGAACGCACCCGCGCGATCGACACGCTTCAGGTCTCCCTGCAAGAGCCGGGAGCACTTGCGCGCTATGTCGCACGCACCGCGATGTATGGAGATGCGCCCTACGGATCCCAGCCCGGCGGGACGCCCGGAAGCCTTGCGCAGATCACGCGCGAAGATCTGAAGGAGTATAGCTCTCGCTATGTTCACCCGGCGCGCATGAAAATCGTGGTGTCGGGCGGTATTGATCCACAAGCCGCAATCGCAACCGCGCAGACGATGTTCGGCGATTGGGAGATCACGACGGTGCCCGCGATGATCCCGGATGACGCCGCCGGAGCGTCGCAGCCGGTGCGCACGATCGTGGTCGACATGCCCGATGCGGGGCAGGCGGCGGTGATCGCAGCCGTGCGCGCGCCGGCGCGAACCGATCCAAGCTACTTCCCGCTCGAACTTGCCAACAGCGTACTGGGCGGCGGGTCGAGCGGGAGGTTGTTCGAGGAGATCCGCACCAAGCGCTCGCTCAGCTATGGCGCGTACTCCGGCTTTGCCGATCGCGCCGATGCCTCAATCCTTACGGCCAGCGCGCAGACCAAGAACGACACCGCAGACGAGGTCGCACAAATCCTGCTGAACGAATTCGAGCGGCTGGGCGCGGAGCCGCTTACCGAGGATCTGCTCGAGCGCAGGCGGCTCTACATGGGTGGCCGCTACGCCCGAGCACTGGAAACCAGCGGCGGGTTCAACGCCATCGTCGCGAGCCTGTTGCAGCAGGGTCTCGGCGCGGATGAAGCGGCGCGCTATGCCGAGCGGCTCGCGGCTGTGGATGTGGAGGCGGCGAGTGCGGCGGCGCGCGAGTTCGTCGATCCTGCGCGCGCGACTCTGGTGCTGGTAGGCAATGCTTCGCAATTCCTCGACGACCTTCGGGCGGAGCGCGGGGAAATCGAAGTGATCCCGGCAGACGAGCTGGATCTGGCTTCGGCGAATTTGCGGCGTGAATTCAACGGGACCGTTGAAGCTGGTACCGACGAATAGGTCGGCTATTCCGCAGCCTCGGTCTGCCGGTCCTCGCTCGCCTGGCGTGACCACATTTCGGCATAGAGGCCGCCCTTCGCCAACAGCGCGGCGTGGCTTCCGCTTTCGACCAGCTCGCCGCCTTCCATCACCAGAATGCGATCGGCATCGGCGACGGTCGACAGGCGGTGCGCAATCGCAATTGTGGTGCGCCCCTCTTCCAGCCGTTTGAGCGTGCTGAGAATTTCCTGCTCGGTGCGGGTGTCGAGCGCGCTGGTTGCTTCATCGAGCAGCAGGATCGGCGGGTTCTTGACCAGCGTGCGGGCGATCGCGACGCGCTGCTTTTCGCCGCCCGACAATTTGAGCCCGCGTTCGCCCACGGCTGTCTCAAACCCATCGGGAAGGCGCTCTATAAGCGGCATGAGCGCCGCATCGTGCGCGGCCTGCCGAACCGTCGCATCGTCAGCATCTTGGCTACCATAGGCGATGTTATAGGCTAGCGTGTCGTTGAACAGCACGCTGTCCTGCGGCACGATCCCGATGGCTGCGCGCACGCTGGCCTGCTGCACCTTCGCGATGTCCTGCCCATCGATCAGGATGCGGCCCGATTGCGGATCGTAGAACCGGAAAATGAGCCGTCCGATGGTGCTCTTGCCCGCACCCGAAGGCCCTACAATCGCGAGCGTCGATCCGGCAGGCACTTCAAAGCTCAGGTTTTTGAGGATCGTACGCCCGTCGTCATAGCCAAAGCTCACATTCTCGAAGGCGATGGAAGGTTTGCGCACGTGGAGTGCAGGCGCGCCCGGCACATCATGAACATCGGCCTGCGTATCGATAACGCGGAACATCTCGGCCATGTCGACCAGACCCTGCCGGATTGTGCGATAGACAAAGCCCAGCATGTCGAGCGGGCGGAAAAGCTGCAGCAGGTAGGTGTTGATAAGCACCAGGTCGCCCGGCGTGAA
>CANLAD010000001.1:0-1797500 GCA_947488755.1 uncultured Erythrobacter sp. | reverse complement strand
TCAGCGCCTTGAAGCCGTGACCGGCGCATTCGTTCTGACCCTTGCAGGCATGGTCGGTTGTCGCGCAGTCGGCCGTGCCCTTGCACGTGTTGACGCCGTAACAATGCACCGTGTCGTCCGCGCCGATGGCGCTGCCGCGGCTGCCGGCGGGCGCCTCTGCGGCGAAGGAAGCGGTGGTGGTGAGGGCCATCGCGGCAGCGAGAGCGGCGGTGGCGGGTTTGCGTGCAATCATCGAATGCTCCTGAATTGATAAAGCGTCGCCTGCGCGTCGTGATAAAGTGCGGCAACAAGGAGCCATTCGGCGGACCGCAGCAAAAGGTTACAAAACAAAAATCGCTTCTGGCTGTAACCAATCAGGCCGGGGCGGCGAATGTCCGGTCAGTTCCGGCATCGGGTCGGGACGCGATCAGGAGAAACATCATGTCCAATACCAACGCCATCCGCCTTGCCGGCCTCGCACTCGCAGCCACTGCCGCTACCGGCCTCACGGCAACATCAGCGACCGCGCAGAAAGCCGAGATGGAAAAGTGCTACGGTGTCGCCAAGGCTGGCGAGAACGATTGCGCTGCCGGCCCTGGCACAACCTGCGCCGGAACCTCGACCCGCGATTATCAAGGGAATGCCTGGAAGCTGGTCGAAAAGGGCACCTGCGAGGACATCGAAACGCCCAAAGGTAACGGCTCGCTGGAACCGATCGAGCGCTGAAACCGAAACCGCAAAGCTTCGGGAGACGAGCGATGCAGCAGGCAATCTCATCCTATGACCGGATCACCGGCGTCCTTTCCGGCCGCGTGATGGAAGGCGCCGCGCTGCTCGTCTCCCGGATAGCCCTGGCCGGAATTTTCTGGCGCTCGGGTAGAACCAAGGTGGTCGAAGGCACGTGGCTGGAGATCAGCGACACCACCCGTTTCCTGTTCGAAACCGAATATGCGGGGGTTCCTCTGCCGCCCGATCTGGCCGCCAATCTTGCGACCTATGCCGAACACGGCCTGCCCATTCTTCTCGTGCTTGGGCTGGGATCGCGCTTTGCCGCGTTTGGACTGCTGATGATGACGCTCGTCATCCAGTTCTTCGTCTATCCCGATGCGTGGTGGAGTGTTCACCTGGTCTGGGTGGCGCTTGCGGCCCTCATCATCTCGCGGGGCGGCGGCCTGTTTTCGATCGATGCGCTGCTTGCGCGGCGGGCGGGTAGCTATGCGCGCTGACGAATGCACGCTCGCCGGGCTCATGATAAAGGCGCAGGGCGGCGACCGCCGCGCCTATACGGTCCTCTTGTCCGAATGCTCGACCTGGCTGACGCGCTATTATGCCAACCGTATTGCGCCTTCGCAGGTCGATGATCTGGTGCAGGACGTGCTGATGGCGTTGCACCGGAAGCGGGCGAGCTATGATCCGGCTCGCCCGTTCCTCCCCTGGCTCGCCGCGATTGCGCGCTATCGCTGGGTCGATGCGCTGCGCAAGCACTACCGCGCGAGGATGGACGAATTGCATGAGGATAGCGCCGTCGAGGAATCGGAGGAAGACGCCGTGATGGCGCGCGTCAGTCTCGAACGCCTGTTCGTGAAGCTGTCCCCGAAACAGGCGGAGGCGATTGAACTGGTGAAGATCGAAGGCCGCTCGGTGCGCGAGGCTGCGCAGGAAACCGGTCAGAGTGAAAGCGCCGTCAAAGTGAATATTCATCGCGGATTGAAGAAGCTTTCCGCGCTTGTAGAAAAGGCTGAATGACAATGAACCGGGCCAACAGCTTCTTGATAAACGAACTCGCTGCGGACCTTGAGCCGGTCCGGGCCTTTCGCGCGCGTGACGGCCTGCTGCTGACGGGCGCGGCGGTGGTGATAAGCCTGCTGCTTGTCGCTCTCATCCATGGGTTCTCGCACGGGACGATGGAGGGCACCGCCTCTCCGTTTTTCTATCTCGCCAATGGACTACTGACGATCTTCGGATTTGCTTGCGCAGCGAGTGTGGTGCGCATGGCTTCGCCCAGCGTCGGCAATCGCTATTCCGGCGCATACTGGATGCTCGCCATGTTGGGCGTCCTGCCGGTCGTCGCGCTGAGCGGGATTGGCACTGGCGACCACGCGCATGATATCTTGACGGATCCTTACGGCCTCGAATGCGCATTGCACGGCAGTGCTGTCGCGCTGGTGACGGCGGTGGCATTCACCGGGTGGCTGCGACGCGGCGCTCCGGTCGATGCGAACCGCGCAGGGTTGCTGATTGGGCTCGCATCGGGCGCGCTCGGTAGCGCCGCCTATGGTCTCTCCTGCCCGCTCGACACATTGAGCCACGTTGCGATCTGGCATGTCTTGCCCGTGGCGATCGGCGGGGTTGTCGGACGCTTAGCGCTTCCGCGACTGTTGCGCTGGTGATGTGCTGAAACGAACGAGGAGGGCCGCCAACATGGCGGCCCTTTCTGGTTCGGGTGCACGTGCTGCGCTGTAACCGATCCCGTCGTGAGCGCGAATGAAGGAGCAACTGCAAACGCATTTGCAGTTCAATCAGGAGATACGACATGGACGACATCCCCATTCACCCCGGAAGCGCCGCCGCCCCGATCCTGGGTTCGATCTTTGCAACGTCAGTCATGCTGGCGCTCATCGCGGTGCTGATGCCGTCGGTTTCGATGGTCATGTAATTCAGGCAAACCGGTAGACAGGAAAGGCCGGCGCTCTTTGCAAAGAGCGCCGGCCTTTCCTGTTTGGGCGTCGTAGTTTTGAGGATCGGTTGCCCGTTGGCTTACGTGGCGCGAACCTTCGCGAGGAACCCGTCGACCTGCGAGCGCAAAGTGGCCGCTTGTTGCTCCAGAGCCGTCGAGCTCGACAGCACCTGGCTGGCAGCCGAGCCCGTGGAGAGCGACAATTCGCGCACTTCATCAATATGGCCTGCAACCCGTTCCGTCCCGCGCGCGGCGAGGTCGATGCTGCGCGCCAGATCCTGTCCGGCCACCGATTGCTGATCGACGGCGCTGGCGATCGAGACTGCGGTTGTTTCCAGCTGTTGCACTTCGTCCGAAATCGAGCGCAGCGCCGCCACGCTGTCGCCGGTCGTGTCCTGCATCTCCCGGATCTGCTCGGCGACCTGTTCGGTTGCCCGGCTCGTCTGCATGGCGAGTTCTTTCACTTCGCTTGCGACGACGGCGAAACCGCGCCCTGCCTCACCGCCGCGCGCCGCCTCGATCGAGGCGTTGAGCGCCAGCAGGTTGGTGCGTTGGGCGATGGTCTGGATGAGTTCGACGATCTGCCCGACCTGCTGCGCGGATTCGGACAGGGCCGAGATTGTGGCATCAGCCTGCGTGGCGGAATTGGTTGCCTTGCGCGCAAGCTCTGCTGAGGACGCTGCCTGGCGACTTATCTCGCCGATTGACATCGCGAATTCATCGCTCGCCGCAGCGGCAGCGGTCGCGCCGGAATTGGCCTCTTCCATCGAGGTCGCGACCTCGGCGGTGCGGTGGCTCGATTGTTCTGCGGTGCTGGCCATCGCGGTCGCGGTGTTGTGGAGCTGGCTGGATGCAGCGGCCAGCCCGCCAGCCACCTCGCCGACGGTGCGCTCGAACTGGTCGGCAATATCGTAAAGGGCGCGCTCGCGTTCTAGCCGCGCCTCTTCCTTGCGGGCCTGATCGCGAGCCTGCTCTTCAAGATCGGCCCGTGCCTTCTCCGAGCGCTCCTGATTAAACCGCTCCAGCCGGCCCGCAGCGCGCTGGAATATAATCATGGTTCGGGCCATGTCGCCCAGCTCATCCTGACGATCCTTGCCGGGAATATCGAGCTCTTTCTTGCCATCGGCAAGACTGGACATTTGTGCGGCCATCTTCGCAATCGTTGCGCCCACCGATACCGAGAAATAGCGATGCCCGACGATGGTGAGCACCGTCAGAAAAGCCGCCAGGCCGAGGCTTGCGAACATGAGGAACGAGATCAGCGCGGCGCCCGCATCCGACTTGGCATCCGCCTGTTCGCGCAGGAGTTCAGCGGCGCTGCGGCCCGCGTCGAGTGCGACCGTTCCCGTTGCCGCGACCTCTCTCGCCTGATCTTCCCGTCGCTGGGACGACTGGCTCAGGTTCTCGAATAAAGCGATCTGGCCGCGATAGTCGTCGATCGCGGCATCGATCGTCGCAAGATCGTCATACGCCTCGACGCTGGAATCGCGAACCATCGCGTCAAGTGTCGTCAAGGTCGCGTCTGCGCTGTCGAGTTGACGCAAAGCATCGGTCGCGCGCGACGTGTCATTGCTGAGGATCAGGACTTCCGCATGACGCTGCGCTTCGGAGAGATCAACGATCAATTGCTGCGCGGCCAGGGCTTTGTCGTGGGTTTCATTGATCTCCGAGGCGCGCTTGCCGACCTCCAGCAGGCCGCCAATGATGAACAAGCCTGCTATCAGTGCGAGGAAGAGGTTCATCACGAAGAATATCGTGATCTTGCGACCGATGGGAAGTGCGCTCCACCAGCGGGTCAGCCTCGCGCGAGGATTGGACTGGTCGACGTCTGCGTAAGCAGGTTCGCGCGTAGTGCCGCCAGAAGCCGCGCGCTCGGCTTCCAAGTCGATCGCGATCTCCTGCAGAGCGCTCATTTCATATTCCCGTTCATCTGACCGACCCTGTCACAAGCGTGCCGTTCCACGCGTTTTCTTCGTGGAATCACTAGCAGCACAATGGCTAACGTCCGGTAAAGCGCTGCCGCTTCAGTGGGTGAGGGCAGGGGCGCGTTCATCGTGCGAGGCGCCGCGCTTGGCATAAAGACTGGTGCGGCCGCTTATGGGCGAGAGGCTGCGCGTCTGGCCGACCACCGTTTCGCCCGCACCGAGCATCAGGCAGCCATCGTCCGCGAGCGCGTTCTCCAGCCGGGTGAAGGCGCGCTGGCGCGTCTCGGCATCGAAATAGAGCAGGACATTGCGGCATAGGATCAGGTCAAAGGCTCGGCTGGTCGGAGGCAAGGAAAGCACGTCGTGCTGCTGGAACCGGGTGATCCGGCGCACGTGATCGTGGATCTGCCACCCGTCGGGAGTCTCCTCGAAATGCGTGAGCATCTGCGCGACGCCCAGCCCGCGCTGCACCTCGAACTGGCTGTAGAGACCGCTGCGCGCGGTTTGGATCACCTTGTGCGACACGTCGGTACCGAGAATGTCGATCGTCCAGCCGTCCCAGCGCGCCTTCTGGTCCTCGAACAGCATCGCGAGCGAATGGACTTCCTGCCCGGTCGAGCAGCCCGCGCACCAGATCGACAGCCGCTTCGTGGTCTTGCGCCGGTCCGCAAGCTCGGGGAGGATCGCGTCAGGGATCTGATCAAAGGTCGGCTTGTCGCGGAAGAAATAGGTCTCGTTGTTCAGCAGCGCTTCGACAACTTCGGTCGCAAGATCGCGGTCGCCGCTTCTGCGTCGGGGCTGACCTAGCAGGCAGACGAGCTGATCGGCGTTGCTGATGCCATGTTGACGAAACACGCTGGCAAGCGCGGTCGCGACCCGCCAGCGGCGATTCTCGGTCAGGTGCTGTCCCGTGCGCTCGCACAGGAGATCGGCGATGATCTGGTGGGAGGCCTGACTGACTTCCATTGCGATCAGGCCGGACCCTGCGCGCTGGCGGCCATTGCGCGCGAGCTGCCAACCGCATGGGAGCAATGCGCCGCGAGCCTTGTGCCCAGTTGCGCGGGCGCCGTGACGAGGCTGGTAATTCCCGCCCGGCTTACCGCGCCCGGCATACCCCAGACCGCGCTTGTTTCGGCGTCCTGCGCCCAGATCGTTCCGCCAGCATCGTGCAGTCGGCGTGCCCCGTCCACGCCATCGCGTCCCATTCCCGACAGGATGATCGCTAGCGCGCGCCCCTCGCATGTCTCGACCAGGCTCTCCAGCATCGGGTCGACCGAAGGGAGACACCCGCTGCTCGCCGGCGTCGATGAGACTTCGGCAACCAGTTCCTCTCCCGCGCGGCGCAGAACCATGTGTCCCTCGCCAGTCGCGACGAATATCCCTCCGGGCCGAATGACTGTGCCTGCCTCGGCGATCGAGGTTGGACGCCCGCTCGCCATTTCGAGCTGGCGGGCGAACACCGGGATGAATGATGCGGGCAGATGCTGCGTGATCAGGATCGGCAGATCAAATTCAGGCGATAGTGAACGCAGCAGAATGTTGAGTGCGTGAATTCCGCCGGTCGACGCGCCGATCGCGACGATTTGCGGTGCTGGCGCGCGGCGAAGGGCGGTTCTTGCAGGGGTGCGACGCTGGTTCTTGGGCGCCAAAGCCGTCTGCGGCGGATTGCCGGTCTGCGGCGTTTCCTCAGGTATGCAGGGGGCGGTTCCGATCGCGCGAATCTTGTCGAGCAATTGCCGGCGATAGGCTTCGCCGAATTCGCCCGGACGTGGCTTGAGCATGGTGTCGACCGCGCCGGTCGAAAGCGCGGTGACGGTCGCCTCCGCGCCCTCCTGCGTCAAGGCCGACACCACCAGCACCTGGGTTTCCGGCGCTGCCTTGAGGATGTGGGGCAGAGCTTCGAGCCCGCCCATGCCGGGCATGTCGAGATCAAGCAGCAGGACGTCAGGCCGCTTCTTTTCCAATTGCGAAATCGCTCCCTCGGCGCTGCTCGCCGTGCCAGCCACTCGCATTGCGGTGTCGCTTCCGACCATACGCTTGAAGATGGTGCGCACGGTAAGCGAATCGTCGACGATCATCACGCTCACGCAGGGGCGCTCACCCGCGTCGCCGGAATCGCGGCGATCGGCGCGGCGCGCCGGGGATCGAGCGATCGCGGGCTTCACGCGAAGCCGACCAGCTGGAGCTTTATCTGGAGGGTCTCATGGTCGAACGGCTTCATCACATATTCGTCCGCGCCCGCCGAAATCGCCTCGCGAATATGCGCAACGTCGTTCTCGGTAGTACAGAACACAACCTTGGGCTTGTCACCGTTTGGTCGCTGCCGCAGCTGGATGATGAATTCGATGCCGGTCATCACCGGCATGTTCCAGTCGAGCAGCACCACATCGGGCATCGCCGCTTCGCAAGCATCGAGACCCTGCTGCCCGTCCTCCGCCTCTTCCACCGTGAAGCCGAGCGATTCCAGGATATGGCGCGAAACCTTGCGGATCACCCGCGAATCGTCGACGATGAGACACGTTTTCATGGCGCAACCTTATGGTGTTTGGGCACTGGCCTAACGTGCGAAGGTAAGTTTTAAATTAAGCCGCGACCTCGCTGCGATCCGGTCCGGCAATCAGGATGGGCAGGTCGATGAGGAGCGCAGGCCCGGTGCGCGTTTCGATCATTCCCGTTGCAACTCTTGCCCATTGTGCTCCGAAACCGCCGGGTATGGTGCCGGTCTGGGCCAGCCCGGTCGTCACATCTTCGATCTCATCGACCAGCAGCGCGTAGGAAAAACCGGCGATGAGGACGACGACTGCGCGGTGGTCGCTCGTCCATTCGCTGGATCCCAGGCCGATGGCGCGGCGTGTATCGATGACGGTGAGCGTCTGGCTCCGAAGCGCGGTCATTCCCGCTACGAAATCTGGCGTGTGGGGGACGGGAGTGACCGATCCCAGATCGATGACCGATTGCACGTCGTCGGCGCGAAAGGCGCAGCGTCGCCCGGCGATGGTCGCCATGACCAGCAATTCGTTCATGTCCGGCCTCCGGCGACAGCGCGTCCGGACCGTGCTTCGGTCAGGGCGGCGAGCAATGCTTCGCGGTCGTAGCGATAGATCGTATCGGCCCCTTCCGGAGCATCGGGAATGTCGCGCAGGCGGATTATCGGCGCATCGCCAGCCGTGACTGGCTCGTCGACCTTCTGGAATTCGTGGTCGAACCAGATTGCGACATCTTCGCGCCGATCGGTCCCGTTCGCAATCTCGTAACCGGCGGAGCGCACCAGCGGCGCAAGGAAGCTGCGCGCCCACTCGCTGTCGGGCAGGCGGCACCACGGCAGATTGGTCGCTTCGGGAGCTTCGCCGTGCTTCGCGAACAGAGCATGGGCATCGAGCAGCGCGACGGGGCGATCGCCGACCAGCGTAATCGCCTCGACCATCGGATCGTCGCTCGCAGGTTGCAGGGTGTTGTAGCATTCCACCGCATCGTCGATTTCGCGCACCGCCAGCAGCAATTCGCTGGCCCCGTCGAACAGCCGCAGGAACCGCAGCTTCTCGGCTGGCAGCGGACCTTCGGGAAGGCCGACGACCGGCACGATCGCGCCGTCGATCACGGCCCGCGGCTTCGCGCCCGAGAGGTCCAGAACCGACGCCGCCGCCGTTTCTATCCGGCGGACCAGTTCCAGCCGGACCGCACAGCGTCGTCCGTCATGGCCTGTAAAGAGCATCACGCGAACGGCATTGACGTTGGTTGTGTCGCTCTCTTCGCCAGCAATGGGGGCCTGCGCCTGTGCGGGAGATATGAGGTCGTGGCGGCTCGCCATTTCGGTGACGTCGAGCAGCAGGACCGGCTTCCCGTCGTCGAGCAGCGTCGAGCCGGCATAAAGCCCGCTCTTCGCGACAATCGGCGCGACAGGCTTGACCACCAGATCACCGTGCGAGTGGATCCGGTCGACGCCGAGCGCAAACAGGTCGCCGCTCGCCAACCGCAGCATCACCATAGTCCGCTCGCGCTCGCTGATCTCGCTCTCCGCCAGGCCGAGCACGTCGCCCAGCATCAGGCACGGCACGCGCTTGCCACGGAATGTCACCAGCGAGCGTTCGCCGACCCGCGTGAAGTCGAGCGCGTTCGAGGATGCGTGGATGATCTCCTCGATATAGCTTTGCGGCACCGCGAAACGCTGATCGCCGCTTTCGATCGTGAGGCCCGCAATAATGCTGAGCGTCAGGGGAACCTGCAGCGTGAAGAGCGTGCCAATGCCGGGCGTGCTCGACACCTTGATCCCGCCGCCGACCCGCTCGAGGTTTTCGCGCACTACGTCGAGGCCCACTCCGCGACCCGATACCGTGCTGACTTCCTCGGCGGTCGAAAAGCCAGGTCGGAAGATCAGCTGCAGGATCGCCTCGCGGTCCATGTTTGCCCGCTGGCTGGCGGTTATCATGCCGCTTGAGACCGCTTTTTTGGCGATGCGATCCTCGTTCAGCCCTGCGCCGTCATCGCCTATCACGATCGAGATCGTGTTGCCGGACTGGCGTGCCGCAATGGTGATGTGCCCGCTCTCGCGCTTGCCCTGCTCGACCCGCTCCGCTGGCGACTCGATTCCGTGATCGATCGCGTTGCGGATGATGTGGGTGATCGGATCGCGGATCATCTCGATCATCTCGCGATCGAGTTCTACATCTCCGCCCGCCAGATCGACCGTTACCTGCTTGCCCAGTTCGCCGGAAAGATCGCGAACCAGTCTCGGGAGCGCATTGAACAGCGTTTCGATCCGCTGCATCCGCATGCGTGTGATCGCGTCTCGGACATCGGAAAGGATCGACGTGAGCCGCTCGAACGGGCCGTCGATTGTGGGTTGGTTGCCAGCCTCGCGCAATCGGTGCGCAAGATCGTTGCGGGCGAGCACCATGTCGGAAACCCCGCTCATCACCCGGTCGAGCAGGTCGACGGGCAGGCGGATCGAGCGCTGGGTTGCGATGGACGCGGTGCGGGAGGGCGGGATCGGATCTTCGGGCACGCTCTCCTCACCCTTGTCGTGGCCGTCTGGATGGGAGGTGGGGGCGCTCAGTGCGAGCGCGGCAACCAGATGCGTATCGTCGCCTTCGGGTAATTCCTCCCCGGCCTCGATCGCATCGATCATCTGCGAAATGGTGTCGATCACGGCCAGCACCGCCGTCACCAGCGCGGCGTCGGCTTCGCGCTTGCCCGCGCGGCAATCGGCCAACGCGTCTTCGGCGGCATGGCTTAGCGCGGCGAGGCGCGGAAAATCGAAGAAGCCGCAATTGCCCTTCACCGTGTGGACGAAGCGGAAAATCGCATCGAGCCGCGCGCGGTCGGACGGGTCGGCTTCCCAGGCGATGATCTCGCCCTCGCTCGCCTCCAGCATTTCGCGGGTTTCTGCGACGAATTCCGCCAGCAGTTCATCCATGACGCGCGCCCCTTGTGCAGTCGCGGCAGGGTATGGACGCGGGTGGTTAATGAAGCTTTATCAGGCGGCGCGAGAACGGACAGATTTGGACGGCGCACTGTCGGGCGCACGGGCTTTCAGCACCCACCACACCAGCGCCGATCCGGTCACTGCGCCGAGCGCATTGGCGGCGAGCTCGGCGGTGTAGACGCCCGCGCTGCCCCAGCTATCCTGCAACAGCCAGGCAACCGGGAGCATGGCGAGGAAAACGCGCGCGAGCGACTGGCCCAGCGCAAAGGCGGCCTTGTCGATGGCGTTGAGGATTCCGTTGGCGACGATCAGGATGCCAAATCCGGCATAGCCCCATGCGGCGATCTCTAGATAGAGCGCGAATTCCTCGATCACGGCGGGCTTGTCGGTGAACAACTGGGCAAGCCATTCTCCCGCAGATGACAGGACGATCGCAGTTGCAAGGCCCCAGCCGACGCAGAACAGCCCCGCATACATCGCCGCCTTGCGCGCTCGCCCGTATTCGCGCGCGCCCCAGTTCTGCCCGACGATCGAGCCGATGGCTCCCGACAGCGCGAGCAGCGGCACCGTGGCAAAGCTCTGCAACCGCCCCGCCGCGCCAAAGCCAGCGACCGCGTCCTGCCCCGCGCTGGCGATAAGGGCGGTGAGGATCGACAGGCCGATCGGGTTGATCGCGTTGGAAAAGGCCGCGGGCGCAGCGACCCGCACGAGCGCCACGATCGGTTCAACGAAGTTGGCCTGCCTCAGATGGTCGAAATCGAGCGGCAGTTCCGTGCGCTTGACCAGCACAAAGCCCATCACCGCGCCGCAGCCCCAGCCGATGATCGTCGCATAGGCCGCGCCCACGATGCCCAGTCCTTCAACCCCGAACGCTCCGGTAATCAGCAACGGATCGAGCACCCAGTTCGCCGCAGCGTAGGTGAGCGAAACATAGCTGGTCTTGCGCGCTTCTCCCTGTCCGCGCAGGACGCCATTAAAGCCCATGATCGCGAGCAACAGCGGGAATCCGAGCGCGAAGGGCTGCATGTAGGTGCGGATCAGCGGCAGCAGATTTTCCGGCGCGTTCATCAATCGGAACAGCGGGTCGGAAAGCGCATAGAGCGCCAGCCCCATCGCAAGGCCAACGACTATGGCGAAGGCGACGCCTAGATTGGCGCGGCGCGCGGCGCGCTCTCCATCACCTTCGCCAAGCGCCCGGCTCACCACCGAATTGATGCCCACCATCACGCCCACACCAAGCGAGGTCAGCGCGACCGAGATCGGGAAGATGAAGGAAATCGCCGCGAGCGCATCGGCGCTCAACTGTCCGATGAAGTAGGCATCGACGAGCCCGATCGACATGATTGCAGCAACGCCGACGATCGCGGGAAGAGTCTGCCCCACAAGATGCCCGACGATGCCGCCGTGCGTCAGCTTGGCGGAGGCTGTTTTTGCGGTCGTCTTCCCAACATCTTCCATGCGCCTGCGCGGGTAGCGGTGCTGGCCTTGGCGCGCAAAGCAAATCGCAGACGGCTGGCGTCCGCATCGGGATCGACGTCGGTTGGGCGGGCCAGTCCCTTGTCGAGCGCCCCCGAACCATGCGATACCTTGCACAAACGATGATGGTGAGGACAACGACCATGGCAACGCAGCTCAAGCAATCCGAAAGCCTCGAAGGGCAATGCAGCAAGGAAGAGTGGCAGGCGCGGCTCGATCTGGCGGCGTGCTATCGCATCTTCGACCATCTCGGCTGGTCGGAATCGATCTACAACCACATTTCATTGAAAGTTCCGGGGGAGGAGGACACGTTCCTCATCAACCCGTTCGGCCTGCTGTATGATGAGGTAACCGCCTCGAACCTCGTCAAGATCGATGTCGAGGGCAATAATGTCGGCGGCTCGCCCTACATGGTGAACAAGGCTGGCTTCACCCAGCACGCCTATTTCCACAAGCATCTGGGCAGCCGCGCCAACGCGATCTGCCACGTCCACACCACCGCGACCATGGCGGTGTGCAGCCACAAGGACGGCTTGCTGCCAACCAATTTCTACGCCTGCAATTTCCAGAACCAGATCGGCTATCACGATTTTGAGGGCGTTACGGTGCGCGAGGAAGAGGGCGAGCGGCTGGTGCGCAATCTCGGCAATCATTCGATCCTGATGTTGCGCAATCACGGCCCCGTGGTGATGGATGGCGCAATCCAGGGCATGTTCGTGAAGATGTGGGTGCTCCAGCGCGCCTGCGAGATCCAGGTGGCGACGCTCTCGCAGGGCGAGGCGCAGGTCGTGCAGCAGCACGTGGTCGACGTGCACCAGCGTGACCTCTCCGTGATGCAATCGCAGGGCGGCGCGGGTGTGTTCGACTTCGAGGCGTGGAAGCGCAAGGTCGACCGGATCGACGATAGCTGGCGCAGCTGACGCAGCGCGCGGGCTGTAAAAGGATCACAACCAGATGTCCCGCCTGACCGTGAATGAGCGGCCGGTCGAGTTCGATCTCGATCCCGACATGCCGCTGCTTTATGCGCTGCGCGAGGCGATGAACCTTACCGGCACCAAAAGCTGCGGGGGAGGCGATTGTGTGGGCGCTTGCATGGTGCTGGTCGACGGGGTGGCGCTGCGCTCGTGCCGGATTTCCCTCGCCGAGGCGGAGGGCCGTTTCGTCACCACGATCGAAGGGCTGTCGCCCGATCGCTCGCATCCCATGCAACAGGCGATGGTGGCCGAACAGGCGATCCAGTGCGGCTATTGCACCCCCGGCATTGTCATTGCGGGCGCGGCGCTGCTCCAGCGCAATCCCGATCCGAGCCGTGAGGAGATCGAAAGAGCGATCCCCAATATGTGCCGCTGCGGTGTGTATCCGCGGCTGGTGCGCGTGGTCGAACGGGCAGGGCGCGTGACCCGGCGGCGCGAGAGCATCAGCGCCGCACCTGCGCCGGGCATCGATGCAGGTGAGGCGGCCGAGCGCGTCCCGGCCCTGCAAAGACGCTTCGCCGCGCCGCCCGCGGATCCGTGACGCGGCTTGGTCGGACAGGGGGGTCTGAAGGGGGCCTAGCAGGCCCTAGAACCGCCCAGTCACCGCAAACCGCGCATTCAGCGGCGCACCGACCGTTACCTGATGCGTCGCATGAGCGTTGGGGAAGTAAAGCTCGTCGGTGACGTTCTCGACATTGACCTGAACCCGCAGATTTTCCGACACATCGTAATAGGCCGCTGCATCGATGCGGGTGTAGGATGGCAGGATCGCGTCATTGGCATTGTCGGCAAAGCTGCTGCCCTGATGCGTGAGACCAAGACCAAGCGCGAAGCGGTCAGTCACTTGGACCTGGTTCCAGATCGAGGCCATGTTTTCGGGCAGCTCGCGCGGGCGCAGGCCGGTCTCGCCCATGCGGTCTACCTGTTCGCCATCGAGATAGCTGTAGCCTGCCGACACGAACCAGCCCGGCACGACTTCGCCCTGCAACTGCAGCTCGAATCCTTGCGTCTTGGTGTCGATCACGTCGAGCGTTTCGGGATCGTCATCGCTGACCTGCGGGGAGCTCTGCTCGATCTCGAACACCGCCGCCGTCAGGCTGAGGCCGGTGGCGAAGTCCCACTTCACTCCTGCTTCGAGATTGGTGAAGGTGTTGGGGTCGAGCGCGTTTGCGTCGCCGTTGATGTTGGCGAACTGCTCACCGGAACGCGGCAGGAAGCTCTCCGAATAGCTCGCGTAAATCGAGATATTGTCCTGCGGTTTCAGGATGATGCCACCGCGCGGGGAGAATTCTTCATCCTTGCGGGTGCGCAACTCATCAGAGACGACGTTCAGCACTTCGATATCGAAGCTGTCGAACCGCCCGCCGGCGACCACGCGCAGCCAGTCGGTCAACTCGATCTCGTCCTGAATGTAGAGCGAGACGACATCGATTTCGACTTGCGTGAAGTCGTTGAGGTCGCTGAATTCGCTGACGGCCTGGACGCCTTCGGCATTGAACCCGACTCCGCCGCGCAGGGCCAGCGGGCGTTGGACCAGGAAGTTTTCGGTGTCCTCGCCGTTTGTGCTCCAGACCGGATTGAAACGATCCTGGTCGGAGTCCGTAGCAATATACTCGGCCCCCACCAGCAGCGAATGCGCGATTGGCCCTGTCTCGAACGCGCCGATCAGATTGCCGGTGAGGATCAGGTTCTGCCGCTCGGTCGTGTCGATATAGCCATCGAGCGTGACCCGGTCCGGCGTTTCGGCCTGATCGTAATCCGATGGGTAGAAGTTGGCGTAGACCTTGTCGTAATCGCCGTAGAACGCGCTGAAGACGCCTTTGAAGTTCTCGCCGAAATCCTGTTGCAAATTGGCGCGAAACAGATGTGCTTCGAGCTCGGTGTAGTTCTCCTCAGGGTCGCCGAAGGTGATGTCCTCGAATGCTTCGACCGGGCGTCCGTCGCTCCCCGTGGGAATGCCGCGGTCGATAAAGCGTTCGTGATCGGCGAATTCGTAGGACAGGTCGAGCAGCGTTGTCTCGCCCAGTTGGAAACGCGCGGTGGGATTGAAGCCGATCCGCTCCCCGTCAAAGAAGTCGCGGTGGTTGTCGAGGCTCTCGTATGCCGCGTTGACCCGAACGGCGACGACGTCGCTTGCGGAGAAGTTTACATCGCCCTGAACCGTCACCGCGCCGAATGTGTCGACCGCGACCTGCCCGCCGGAGAATGTCTCGCCCAGCGTGCCCTTCTTGGTGACGCGGTTGAGGATACCGCCCGTCCCGCCGCGCCCGAACAGCAGGGCATTGGGGCCGCGCAGGATTTCGACCTGTTCGAGATTGTAGAGACCGCGATAATACTGAACGTCATCGCGCACGCCGTCGATGAAGAAATCGGCGGTCGAGCGGATGCCGCGGAACACGATCGCGTCGCGGTGTCCTTCGCCCTGCGAGGTGTTCACGCCCGGCGTGTATTCGATGATTTCGCCGATGGAGGTGAAGCCGCGATCGAGGATTTGTTCCTTGGTCGTGATCGTCAGCGATTGGGGGACATTGATGGTCGGTGTCGGCGTCTTCACCGAATTGACGAGGTCGGTATAGAGTACGTCGCCGGTGACGAGAATGTCCTCGCCCTGCGTTTCCATGAGCGGGCCGGGTTCCGGCAGGATTTGGCGCTGTTGAGCAGCGGTTTCTTCGGCGGCGGCGTTATCTTCGGCTGCGGCCGGGATAGCGAGGGTTGCGCAACCAACGAGGAGCGCGGCGCGGGCAATTTTGTAAGTCATGTGATCCTTCCGTCTGGAAGGCGCGCTATTGCAAACAAGTTGCAAGTGCAATGTCCTATTTGAGAATTGTTCGCAGCGGATTCGCGTGTGGCCTTTCCACCACATGCGAGCTATCGCGCGAGCAGCAAAGGAGAGGCGGATATGAAGGCAACGATCTGGCACAATCCCAAATGCGGCACGTCGCGCAAGACGCTGGCAATCCTTGAAAATCTTTCGAAAGTCGAGCTGACCGTCATCGAGTATCTCAAGGATCCGCCGACCCGAGAAAAGCTCGCACAGCTCTATACTTCGGCTGGCATAACTCCGGCAGAGGGGCTGCGCCTGCGTGGCACCGATGCCGAGGAGCGCGGACTTCCCGACGCGGATGGCGACTCGATCCTCGACGCGATGATGGCCGATCCGATCCTGATCAATCGCCCGCTGGTCGAAACCGAGAAGGGCGTCGCGCTGTGTCGGCCTCAGGATGAGGTCGTAAAGCTGCTCTAGGCAGTCGCGCCATCAATCGGTGCCGGTTAGCGCCCGGTCGCTCGCCAGCGCGCGCCAGCCGAAAGCGAAGACGGTCAGGCACAGCGCCACGATCAGCCCGAAGCCGAGCCAGTCGTTGATATTGTAGAGCCATACGCCCAGCGCCGGCGCGTAGATGAAGCTCGCGCCCGCAACGCTGGCGACTACGCCCGACGCCTGTCCCTGTTCCGCGCGGCTTACCGCCAGCGATGTGCCCGCCGTGGTGCCGGGGCGAAACAGGCCGAAGCCGAGCGATGCGATGGCATAGCCGAGAACGATTGTGTGCAAGTCGCTCGCCGCGCCCAGTATCAGTGTGCCGAGCGCGGCCACCAGAATGCCTGAGAGCGTGGCGCGCCGCGGTCCCAGATCGAAGCGCGGGATCAGGCCCCACTGCGCCAGCAAAGTGGCGAGCGCGCCGAACATCAGCACGATCCCGACCGGCCCCGCGCCCAGTTCCGGCGTGTCGCGCAGGCCCAGCCGGTCGAGCACGAGAAAGCCCGAAATGCCGAGGATCATTGCCTGCGCATGGCCTCCCAGAAGTGCCGCGATCACCCACGGGCGAAGGCGCGGCTCGAACCATCGCAGCTGCGCGGGTTCGGTATCCTCGCCATCGTCGTCGTGGTGCTGATGCTCGGTCGGCGCGCCGCCAGAGCCGCTGGCATAGGGAGCGTCGAAAGTGCGCGATCTGGCGGGGTATTGCGGCTCGTCATTGGGCAGGCGCAGGCGCAGCACGATCAGCGCGGCCAGCCCGAGCAGGGCGAAGCAAATGAATGGGCCGGTCAAGCCAAGTCCGGTGAACGGCAGCACCATTAGCGGGGCGAGCGCCGGGCCGATCACCGTGCCGAGGCCGAAGCTCGATGCGATCAGCGACAGCGCGCGGGTCCGCTCGGCACGCGGGGTGCGCGAGGCGACATAGGCCTGCACCGCTGGCGGAGCGGCGCTGCCGAACCCGCCATACAGACTGCGCGCGGCGGCAAAGGCGATCAGCGCCCACAGGGCCGTGAGCCAACCGGCGAGGCCCGCCCACAGCACCAGCCCGCATAAGGCCATCGACACGATGAAGCCTACGAGCCCCAGCGCCATCATCGCCTTGCGGCCCCGACGGTCCGACCGGCGCGCCCAGATGGGGGCGCATACGACCCAGAGGAGCGCGGACCAGCTGTAGGCGAGGCTGATCCACACGTCGTCGACTTCCAGCGCGGTACCGATCGAAGGCATCACCGATTGCATCGCGGTGTTGCCCGCCGCGGTCACCAGCATCACGGTAAAGAGCAGCGCCATCCGCCCGCTCGAGATCGAGCTTGCCGCCGCGCGCGACGGCGTTTCGAGAGCGGGTTCGATCTGGGCCATGCTCCGCCGCGCTACGCCAGCGACCGGCGGGTTTCAATCGCACGCGGTGTCAGATCAGCGCGCGGCTCATTCGAAGGTCTGCTCGATCCGCTCGGCGCCCGGCCCGGCGAGCTGCCCGAACATCGCGACCGCGATGGCGCAGATGAGCATCCCGATCGCCATCGCGATGACCCCGTTCACCAGCCCGAGGATGACCATCGCCGCCGTGCCCGTTCCCGCAAGTGCGGCGATCACGCTGAAGACGCCGGTGACCACCAGGGAGATCACCATGTAAACGATGAAGATCACCGCCCAGAACAGCAGGATCGACCATTGCCGCGCGCTCGTCAGCCGAAAACTGCGGATCATCGCCTTGATCGGATTGAGCGTATCTTCAAGCACGAGCACCGGCATGGAAAGCGACAGACGTGCCATCAGCCAGACGATGAACACCAGCGTCGCGACGATCCCGATGGCGGCAAGGCCCGGCACCCCGCCCGCTGTTGCGAGGAGCGAGATCGGCGCGATCAACACGATGCTGCCTAGCATGTAGATGATTATGAACAGCAGCAGCACCGCGATCAGGCTGGGAACGATGACGAAGCCGGTCTTTAGCGCGGCACCGACGGTGGGACGCATCCGGCCCATCAGCGCGACCATCGCGCCATAGCCGGCGAAGTTGACCACCAGCGCGATCGCACCGACTGCCACCAGCGGAGCGGCGATTTCGGCCATGCGCTCTGCCACCATGTCTGGATCGGCGGTGGGATCGATGAGCGCCTGGAAATCAGGGATCAGCAGATAGGCCGCCATCGTCGGCAGCAGCAGGAACACCCCGGCGATCACCACCAGCAGCTGAAAGTTGTCGCGCACCAGATCGACCGCGCGCGACCAGGTCGCATTCATGCTGAAATCCATGTCCGTCCCAGCGCTCCCGTGCTGCGTTGCCCCTTGATCTGCCCGGTCAATGCCCCCACGCAAGGGCGATGGCAAGCACGGCAACCGAATTGACCCCAGCGCAAGGCACGACCGATGCCAACGCCCGCGTGCCTGAATTACGGCGCGCGGATACGCCCGTGCCTTATCGTCATGCCCTGGACGCGATGGAGGAGCGCAATCGCGCGATCGCTGAGGGTGAGGCGCGCGAATTTGTCTGGCTGCTAGAACATCCACCGGTCTACACCGCCGGAACCAGCGCCGATCCGGCGGAGCTGTGCGATCCACGCTTCGAAGTGGTCGAGGCGGGGCGCGGCGGGCGCTACACCTATCACGGGCCGGGCCAACGCGTTGGTTACCTGATGCTGGACCTCGCCGCGCGCGGGAAAGATGTGCGCCGCTTCGTCCATGCGATCGAGTGCTGGGTGATCGACACGCTCGGCGATTTCGGAGTCGCAGCGCGCCGGGCGGAGGGGCGGGTCGGCATCTGGACCGACGATATTGACGGGCGCGAGGCTAAGATCGGCGCTATCGGCGTGCGGGTGCGGCGCTGGGTGACGATGCATGGCTTTTCGGTCAATCTCGACCCCGACCTGTCGCATTTCGCAGGGATCGTGCCGTGCGGCATAGCCGATCACGGCGTCACAAGTCTCGCACGGCTTGGCAAAACGGTCTCGATCGACGAATGGGACACCGCGCTGATGGAGCGCGCGCCCGGCTTCTTCGATAGCCTTGGGGCGAAGCCGAACAAGGACGAGAAGTGATGAAAGCCCGCTGGACCCTCTTGGCCGTGGCGCCACTCGCACTTGCGGCGTGCGAGGACGAAGCGACGATTGGCGATGAACCGATCGAAACTGGCGGCGAGGCGGCGGGCGAAGTGCTCGGCGGCACGATCAGCGACGATATGATCCCGCTCGACCAGTTGACCTCGACCTCGCCGCCCGCCGAAGAGGCGGCGGACGAAGCCGAGGAAAGCGAAGACTAGCAGACCATCAGGCAGCGCATCAGGCCGCGCTCGCCTTGCGCTCTTCTTCGAGCGTCGGATAATCGATGTAGCCTTCGGGGATTGGGAAGTACCAGCTCTTGGGCACATCCTTGTTGGGGTTGATCTCCGCGCCAAGCTCGATCCGGCGCGCAAGATCGGGGTTGGAGATGTAGGGCCGCCCGAAGCTGACCGCATCGCACTTGCCGCTTTCAATATCGGTCATCGCTTCTTCGGGTCCGTAGTCCGAGTTGAGGATCAGCGCGCCCGAATACACGTCGCGGATCAGGGGGCTCTGCTTGGGCACGTCGGTGCGCCCGAACGTGCCCTCCGGTCCCGGCTCGCGCAGTTCGAGGAAGGCGAGGCCCATGTCTTCGATTACCTTCGCCGCCGCGCCGAAGGTCGCTGCCGGATCGCTGTCATCCACCCCTTGCGTCTCGCCATTGGGCGAAAGGCGAATGCCGACGCGGTCCGCGCCCCACACGTCCACCAGCGCCTCGAGCACTTCGCGCATGAAGCGGGTGCGGTTCTCTACGCTGCCGCCATATTCGTCTTCGCGCAGGTTCGAGCTGTCGCGCAGGAACTGGTCGATCAGATAGCCATTCGCGCCGTGTAGCTGCACCGCGTCAAACCCGGCCTTCTTCGCATTTTCGGCAGCGCGGCGGTAATCGCCGATCGTGCGCTCGATATCGCCTTTGGTCATTGCGCGCGCCTCGGCATATTCGCTCTTGCCTTGCGGAGTGTGCGCTTCGCCGGGCGCCTTGGTCGCGCTGGCCGAAACCGGCGCGCCGCCATCCAGGAAGTAGGGGTGCACCAGCCGCCCCATATGCCACAGCTGCATGGCGATGAGGCCCCCTTCCTCGTGCACGCCCGCCGTCACCGGCTTCCACGCCTCGACCTGCTCGTCGCTCCAGATGCCCGGCGCGGATGGCCAGCCCAGCCCTTCGCGGCTGATGCCGGTCGCCTCCGTCAGGATCAGCCCCGCATTGGCCCGCTGGCGGTAATAGGTCGCCATCATGTCGTTGGGCACGAACATCGGTTCTGCCGCGCGGCCACGAGTCAGCGGAGCCATGAAGATGCGGTTGCGCGCTTCGAGAGCGCCCATTTTCAGCGGCTGGAACAAGGCATCGTGCATGGTGGTCTTTCCCCTTCGTTCATGTGTCGCTGTCCACTTGGCGGCGTGGGGGCTAGGGCGCAAGGATGGAAAATGCCGGTGCCAGCCAAGCAAAACTTGTGAAAGGCCGCGCCTGGCTCCTGCTTGCAGCGTTGCTGGCGGGCAATGTCGCGCTCGCGCTAGGCCCGTGGTTCGTGCGCGAGGCCGATACCGGGCCGGTCAGCGCGGCGTTCTGGCGACTGTTCCTCGCGCTGCCGTTTCTGGTCATGCTCGCACGCGCAAGCGGGCAGCGGATCGGGGGCGTTTCCGGCAAGGCGCTGGCTTTGGTGGCGATCGGCGCACTCGCCTTCGCGCTCGATCTGGCGAGCTGGCATATCGGCATCGGCATGACGCGGCTGGGCAATGCGGTGCTGTTCGGCAATGCTGGTTCGGTCATCCTGCTGTTCTGGGGCTTCATCGTCGCGCGCGCTTTGCCACGCGGGCCCGAGTGGACCGCCATCGCTTGCGCGCTTGGCGGAGCTGCGATCCTGCTCGGGCGCAGCCTCGAGATATCGCTGGAAAGTTTCGCGGGCGATCTGTTCTGTCTGCTCGCGGGCACGCTCTACGCGGTCTACCTGCTGACCTTGCAGGACGCACGCGGACGGTTCGGATCGTGGAGCCTGCTGGTCTGGGTCTCGATCTTCGCGTGCCCGGTGCTGCTGGCGCTGGCGCTGGTTCTTGGCGAGCCGGTCTGGCCAACCGACTGGACGCCGATCCTGATCCTGTTCGTGACCAGCCAGCTGATCGGGCAGGGCCTGCTGGTTTATTCGCTCGGCCACTTCCCCCCGCTTGTGATCGGGGTCGCGCTGCTGACCCAGCCAGCCGTCGCGGCGCTGGTCGGTTATGCGCAGTTTGGCGAAGTGCTGAGCGCGCTCGATGTGCTGGGCATGGCATTGCTGGGCAGCGCGCTGGTCGCGGCGCGGGCGAGTGCGTCCAACCGCTAATCGCGAGATGTCAGTCCCAGAAGCGCTTGTCGAAAGCCTGGTGACGCTCTTCCACACCCTGAAGATCGGGACCGACGAGCACCTCTCGCGCCTGCTCGACCAGCAGACGCCCCTGTTCGCGCAGCAGATCGCGGCGGTTCGCATCGCCGATGGGTATGGCGGCATTGCCAAGCACGTCCAGCATGACCATCGCGGCATTGGGGCTCGATGCGACGGCGCTCCGGATCGAGCCGAAACCGCGCGAGAGATAATGCGCGAAATTGTCGGGTAGGGGAATGACCGGACAATCGCCGGCATCGCTCCCGCACACATCTTTGCGCAAGTCGCGGCGTCCGATCTCGGTGGTCGCCGCGCCCAGCCAATGCAGGGTCGTTATCGCGGTGAATGGGTCGTTGATCCCCGGAGAGAGCGCGCGCAGGCCGATCTCGACCAGTTGGTCGATCAGGAATTGCGGATCCTGTTCATACGTGCGCGTCGCGCCGAGCGTGAAGCAATCGCGCACGCGGCTCTCGATTTTGCCCGGCTCGCATCCCTCGATATCTACCAGCGGCAGGTCACGGTGGACGAAATCGCCGGTGCGCACCTGGAGCGAGAAGGTGCAGCCGCAATCGCGCGCAATCGCCTCAAGATCTTCGAAGTCGATCAGCTGGACATAGCCGGTGCCCCGTGCGGTGAGCGGTGCTCCGCCGTTCGGCTCTATCGCATCGCGAAACTCGTCCTCGTCGGGGTAGGTTTCGCGGATGGCCGATATCAGCCGCCGCCCAATCTGCTCCACCACCGTGTTGATGCGGATGGAAGAGGGGACGTGGTTGAGGAAGAAGACGAGCACAGCGACGCACGCGCCCATCAGGACATAGGCAACCAGGATCGAAAGCTGCGGGGCGAAGCCGGGAATGGTGTTCGCGACCTCGGCCTCGCTGGTCAGCGGGTTCTCCCCTTCAACGCGCACGGCGCGGAGCACGACGAGCGCGTAGACGAAAGCCGCGATAAAGGTTGCGAGGCTGATCTGGTTGCCCTTGTCCTCCAGGAAATTGGTCAGCAGGCGGGGGCCGTAAGTGCCGCTTGCATAGGTGACGGCGACCAGCGTGATGGAGAACACCGTGCCCGCAACACCGATCAGCGCGCCGGCCATTACGGTGAGGATGTCCGACGCGCCTTTGGGGCCGACGGGCACGATCCATTGGTAATCGCGCAGGAACCGCGCATAGCCATTCTGGTCGAGATACACCATCGCCACTGCCAGCACGCCCGCGAGGATCGCGAACAGCGCGGGGTAGAACCAGTAATTGGCGGTCAGGCGCTTCCAGAAAAAGCGGAGTTCAGCAGTCATCGCGCTCTAAACGCGCGAAACCGGCAAAGGGGTGCGGGAGACGGCGGTATCAGTCTCCGCTGGGCACGTCGTCTTTCGGCACCTCTTCGATTTCGACCGCGCCGATATCGCCTTTGCCCACTGTGTTGCTCGCCATTTCGAGCATGCGGTCTAGGCTCTTCTTGGCATCGAGACGCAGTTGCTCCTCGATCTCGATGCGCGGCTCCAGATCGCGCAGGGCGGTGTAGAGCTTCTCCATCGTGTTGAGCGCCATGTACGGGCAGATATTGCACGAACAATTGCCGTCCGCCCCCGGCGCGCCGATGAAGGTCTTGTCCGGCAGCACCTTTTCCATCTGGTGGATGATATGCGGCTCGGTCGCGACGATCAGGGTATCGCCCTCGAAATCCTTGGCGAAGTCGAGGATCGAGCTGGTCGAGCCGACGTGATCGGCGTGGTCGATGATTGTTGGCGGACATTCGGGATGCGCGGCCACGGGCGCGTTGGGGTGCTTTTCTTTCAGCTTGAGCAGTTCGGTCTCGCTAAAGGCTTCGTGGACGATGCACACGCCCGGCCACAGCAGCATCTCGCGATCGAACTTGCGGGAGAGCCAGCCGCCAAGGTGACGATCGGGACCGAAGATGATCTTCTGATCCTTGGGGATCTGCTGGAGAATAGTCTCCGCGCTGGAGGACGTGACGATCACGTCGCTGAGCGCCTTCACCTCGGTCGAGCAATTGATGTAGGTCAGCGCGATGTGATCGGGATGCGCCTCGCGGAAGGCCTTGAACTTCTCAGGCGGGCAGGAATCCTCAAGACTGCATCCCGCGTCCATGTCGGGCAGGATCACGGTCTTTTCGGGTGAGAGAATCTTGGCGGTATCGGCCATGAACTTGACCCCGCAAAACGCGATCACGTCGGCATCAGTGTCCGCCGCCTTGCGCGAAAGCTCCAGACTGTCGCCAACGAAATCGGCGATGTCCTGAATATCGGGCGTCTGGTAATAATGCGCGAGGATCACCGCATTGCGCTCCTTGCGCAGCCGGTCGATCTCGGCGAGCAGATCATCGCCGGTTGGAACTTTGGTTTCGATGCTCATGGTTCGGTCCCGCTTGCTACGTCGCCCCCGACATAGGAAGCGAAGGCGCAATTGCCGAGCAATATTCTTGCGCGGCGGCAAAAGCGCAGGTTTGGCGAGCGGCCTATGCTTGCCGCCAAACTTCGACTCCGGCCTCAGAATCGCGGACCACCGCGCCGCGCTTTTCGAGATCGATCAGGTGCGCCGTCACGCTCATTTCAGCCGCCGGGATCAGGCGCTCGTCCAGCCCCTTGTACATCGCCGGGATGAACTCGGAGACCGCGCGGGCCTGTTCGCCCAGCAGGCGCATGATCTGGTTCTCGCGCTGGCGGCGATGGCCGATCATGCCGCGCACGAGCTGCTGCGGCCTGGTGATCGCGGCGCCGTGGGCGGAATGGTAGACTTTGTCCTCGCGGGCGAGCAGCTTTTCGAGGCTCGTCATGTAATCGCCCATATCGCCATCGGGCGGGACGACGACGCTGGTCGACCAGCCCATGACATGATCGCCGGTGAACAGCGCGCCAGACTCTTCCAGCGCGAAGCACAGATGATTGGAGGTGTGGCCGGGCGTCGCCACCGCTCTCAGCGTCCAGCCGGTTCCTTGCATCGCCTCGCCATCCTCCAGCACGCGGTCGGGCGCATAGGTCGTATCGAAGGCTTCGTCCGAACGCGGCAGGTCGGTCGAGAGCACCAGCGGCGCGCAGCCGACGATGGGCGCGCCGGTGCATTCGGCCAGCGGAGCGGCGCCGGGCGAATGGTCGCGGTGGGTGTGGGTGCACATGATCGCGGTCAGGTCGCGCTCGCCCACCGCCGACTGGATCGCGTCGAGATGCGCCGGATCGTTCGGTCCGGGATCGATCACCGCGCAATCCGGCCCATCCGCTTGCCCGACGACATAGGTCTGCGTGCCGGTATAGGTGTAGGGCGAGGGATTGGGTGCGAGCACACGCAGGACAAGCGGCTCGACTGCGTCGGCAAGCCCGGTGGGCCAGGGGCGTTCGGGAAAGGCAACCATCGCCTTCTCATATGGACATCGAGATGGCAGAAGTCACGGCTGTCATAACAAGGCGTTAGTCGGGGGGAAGCCATGTCAGACTACATTCTCGTGCTCGATGCGGGCACCACATCGACCCGCGCGATCATCTTTGCGAGCGACGGTGTGCCTGCCGCGAGCGCGCAGGCGGAGCTTACGCAGCATTATCCCCAAGCGGGCTGGGTCGAGCATGACGCGCGCGAAATCTGGGACAAGACCCTCGCCTGCGCGCGCGAAGTCCTGCCGCAGATCGGCGGCGCGGCCATGGTCGCCGGGATCGGCATCACCAATCAGCGCGAAACGGTGGTTGCGTGGGACAAGGCGACCGGCGAGCCGCTGACCCGCGCGGTCGTGTGGCAGGATCGCCGGACTGCGCCCTTGTGTGCGGAACTGCGCGAGGCGGGACACGAAGAGGATATTCAGCTACGCACCGGCCTGGTGCTCGACCCGTATTTCTCGGCCACGAAAATGCGCTGGATGCTCGATAACGTGGCCGAAGTTCGCGCGGCGGCGGATGCGGGCACGCTCGCTTTCGGTACGGTGGAAAGCTGGCTGGTGTTCAAGCTCACCGGCGGCGCCGCGCACATATCCGATGCGAGCAATGCGAGCCGCACGCTCCTGCTCGAACTGGAGGGCGCGGCGTTCGATGAGGGACTGTGCGACCTTTTTGGAGTCCCGAGCGGCGCTTTGCCCGACGTGGTCGATATGGCGGGAGAGCTGGCACAAACCGATGCTCGATTGTTTGGCAGGGCCATTCCGATTACGGGGCTGGCGGGAGATCAGCAGTCCGCGACCATCGGGCAGGCGTGCCTCGCGCCCGGAGAGACCAAGGCGACGTATGGCACCGGCGCGTTCATCCTGACCAATCAGGGCGAAGTTGCGCCGCATTCGCAGCACCGCCTGCTCGGGACGGTCCTGACGCAGATCGACGGGCGACGGACCTATGCGATCGAGGGGTCGGTCTTCGTCGCGGGCAGTCTCGTCCAGTGGCTGCGCGATTCGCTCGGCATTGTCGAAGTGGCGAGCGAAACCGAAGCGCTTGCCCGGTCGATACCCGATAGCGGCGGAGTGACCATCGTGCCCGCGCTCGCAGGGCTGGGCGCGCCACATTGGCAGTCGGAAGCGCGCGGGGTGATCGCGGGGCTCAGCTTTGCAAGCGGGAAGGCCGAACTGGCGAGAGCAGCGCTGGAGGCGATGGCGCACCAGACCTATGACCTAGCGCAGGCCTTTGCCGCCGACGGGACGGACTGGCAGACCCTGCGGATCGATGGGGGCATGGCGGCGAATGACTGGATGGCGCAGGATCTTGCCGACATGCTCGGCCTGACCGTCGAGCGTCCCGCTTTCATCGAGACAACCGCGCTGGGTGCAGCAATGCTGGCGGCGAGCGGGGCGGGGCTCTATCCCGATTTGCAGAACGCGGCGGACAAAATGCGCGGAAAACTCACCCGGTTCGAGCCGAAGATGGACGATGCGGTGCGCGAGGAGCGGCTGACCCGCTGGCGCAAGGCGCTGAGCGCGGCTTAGCCGAAATCGCGCAGCGAGCGCTCGATCCGCTGTGTCAGCGCATGAGCGGGCGAGGCTGCCTCGAACCCGCTGCGCCATGCCTCGTCCAGTCGCGCGACGCGATCGTGCAGGCGCTCCGATTCGCCGATCAGCTCGCGCGTTCCGGGGTTGAGCATTGCCAGAGCTTTTGCGTCCGATGGGCGGTTGGGCGGCAAGGCACCGTGGCGACGAACCTGCGTCTCGCTCAATTCGCCGGAAAAGAACGCGCGCTGATTAAGGAGCCAGGCAAGAACATGCATAATCCGCGTGGTCGTCTTGAGCCCTTCGGTCGAGAGCGCAAGGCGCGCGTTGGCGTCGTAAAGGTCGTCACCTTCCGCTTCATGCACGCCGAGCGCGAAGACCGCGCGAATCTCATCGGCGAGGACGAGAGCCTCTTCGTACAGCGCCTCGATAATCGGGCGTGAAAGATTGCTTGTGCGGGACATGAGGCAGCGGTGCTAACCGCTTATCGATCGGGTTGCCAGCCACGCGCGATTACTATCCCGACATCTTCGGAGCAGCGTCCCGCCCCGGAACAGAACGGCTGACGCATTAACCAAAGCGCGCTTTCCCGCCGTATGTCGGGTGGGAATTTCAGGCGATGATATCGGGCAGCAGCGTATCTTCGATCACCGCTATCTGATCCTTCAGCCGCAATTTGCGTTTCTTGAGCCGCGCAATCTGCAACTGGTCGGTGGACCCGGCCTGCGTCAGCGCCGCGATCGCTGCATCGAGGTCACGGTGTTCGCTCCTGAGCGTTTCCAGCCGCTTCTGAAGCTCGGCTTCCTGCATCGTCGTGTCCCCGCGTTTCTGACCCCGATTCGCCTGACACTGCATACGCGCAACCACGCAGCGCCGCGCGGCAATTCGCCGTGGATTTGCAAGTAGGTATCGCAAGCCCGCCTTTGACGCTTTGCAATTCGCGTCGGTTGTGGTCAAATCGATCTCTGCGGCCCGGCCGCTCAGATGCCGAGTCGCTCCCCGGGGGCCATCCCCCGCACACATAAGGAGAACGCATATGGCATCGCCCGCAGCTTCATCTCACGTGAACGCTCTCCAGTCCAAACATGCCGGCCTCGAAGCGCGACTTCGCGACGAGCTTGCCCGCCCGGCCCCGGATACGGCGATGATCCAGCAGATCAAGAAACAGAAGTTGCAATTGAAGGAAGAGATTTCGCGGCTGTAGCCCGCGCCGCACTTCCGCTCCCAGCCAGAGATCGCCGGATCGCGGCGATAGCGCCGTTTCGGATCCCTACGGCATTGATTTTGCGCGCGGCGCAGCTAGGCCGGTAGCAGTATGACTGCTGCTGCTTCCGCCCGCCAGATTCTGACCCGTTTGCACGAGGTCATGGCCACGCGTTTGCACGCGCAGGGCAAGCTCGACCAAGTCGTCGATATCATCGGCGAATGTCTTTCGAGCGAGGTGTGTTCGATCTACCTGCTGCGCGAGGGCATGCTGGAGCTCTACGCGACCCGCGGGCTCGACGCAGGCGCGGTACACGTCACGCGCATGGCGATCGGCGCAGGGCTGACCGGGATCATCGCGGCCAATGTCGAAACACTCAATCTCGCCGAGGCGAAGGCGCACCCCGACTTCCAGTACCGGCCCGAAACAGGGGAGGAGAAGTTCCATTCCTTCGCTGGCGTGCCGATCGTCCATCGCGAGCGCGCCGTGGGCGTGCTGTCGGTCCAGCATGTCGAACCGCGCCGGTACGAGCCGGTCGAGATCGAAGCGTTGCAGACCACCGCAATGGTGCTCTCGGAGCTCATATACAACGCAGAGCTGGTCGATGAGGAAGAAGCGCTGGGCCTCAGCGCGGCGCAGACCGGCCCGCACACCGTATCCGGGCTGACTCTGGTCAAGGGGCTGGGCTCGGGCATTGCCGCATATCACCAACCCCGCGTCCAGATCACGCAGGTCATGGCCGAGGATACCGAGGCCGAGCGCCAGCGTGTCTATCGCGCGTTCGACAAGATGCGCGAGCAGATCGACAATCTTTCGGTGCAGGCCGAATTCGGCGTCGGCGGAGAGCACGAAGAGGTGCTCGAAACCTACAAGATGTTCGCTTATGACGAGGGCTGGTCGCGGCGCATAAACGAAGCGATCGACAGCGGTCTCACCGCCGAAGCCGCCATCGAGCGCGTGCAGCAACATACTCGCATGCGGATGCGCGAGATCGACGATCCGCTGCTGGCCGAGCGGATGCACGATCTCGAAGATCTCGCCAATCGGCTGGTGCGTATCGTTTCCGGTCAGCTCGGCACCGCCGCCTCACAGGGGCTTCGCAGCGACACGATCCTGATCGCCCGCAATCTCGGCCCCGCTGAGCTTCTCGAATACGACCGGCGGCGCTTGAAAGGCGTGATCCTCGAAGAGGGCTCGCTGACTGCTCACGTGGTCATCGTCGCACGCGCGATGGGCGTCCCGGTTCTGGGCCGCGCGACGAACATTCGCGGCATGGTGCGCGAGGGCGATGAGATCCTGCTCGATGCGGGTGCCGGCAGTGCGGTGGTTCGGCCAAGCGCGTCGGTGGCCGAGGCCTTTGCCGACCGCTTCGCCAAATCGCGCGAAAAGCAGGCGGCCTACGCCCAATTGCGCGATGTCGAACCGTTCACGCGCTGCGGCACCCGGATCGAGGTGATGGTGAATGCAGGCCTGCGCGAGGATATGAGCGCGCTTGCCATGACCGGCGCAGATGGCATTGGCCTGTTCCGCACCGAGTTCCAGTTCCTTGTTTCCGCCACCCTGCCACAACGCGAGCGCCAGCAACGGCTCTACCGCGATGTTCTGGATGCCGCGGGCGACAAGCCGGTAATTTTCCGCACTGTCGATATCGGCGGGGACAAGGCGGTGCCCTATCTCGCTTCCGACACCGCCCAGCATGACGAGAACCCTGCGATGGGCTGGCGCGCGCTGCGCCTTGCGCTCACCCGCGAAGGATTGATGAAGGCGCAGGCGCGCGCCCTGCTCGAAGCGGCGGCGGGGCGGTCGCTCTATGTCATGTTCCCGATGGTTTCGGAGCCTTGGGAATTCGACCGGGCCAAGGTGATGTTCGAGGATCAGCGCGCCTTCTTGCGTTCCAAGAAGAAGGCGGTGCCCGAACAGGTGCATTACGGCGCGATGCTGGAGGTGCCCGCGCTTGCCGAAGTGCTCGACCTGTTGCTGCCCAAGCTCAGCTTTTTATCGGTCGGAACCAATGATCTGACGCAATTCCTGTTCGCGGCCGACCGCGCCAATCCCCGGCTTGCCGAGCGGTATGACTGGCTGTCACCCTCGATCCTGCGGTTCCTGCGGCGGGTGGTGCATGGAACGGTCGGTTCCGGCGTGAACCTTGGCGTATGCGGGGAGATGGGTGGACGGCGATTGGAGGCACTTGCACTACTCGGCATCGGCTTCACGCGCCTGTCGATCACCCCTGCCGCGGTCGGTCCGATCAAGGAGCTGGTGCGCAAGGTCGACCTATCGGAATTGTCCGAGGCGATGACCTTGTGGCTCGCTTCGCCCGAAACCGACGTGCGCGTGGCATTGTCGGCATGGGCCGAGGAGCGGGACATCGAGACCGAGTGACGCGGCGCTCCGGCGGGCCGCGAAACCGTTTCCCAGTCCGTCCGTTTCCCGAGCGAGCGTTGGCCCGGCACCGTTCGCCTCAAAGCAAATACGCTTGCAGCGGCGCTTATTGACAGCCACAAAGCGAACACGCTTGGTGCCAGTCATTTCAAGTTCACCTGAAAATGCGTTAATGTAACCGGGGTCATGAGCAACAAGATCGAATTTATCGACGCCGAAGAGCCTCCCGAGTCCAATGGGACAGAGGGCGGCGTGGACGAAGCGGGGGTCGCTGATAAGGCTGCGCTTCCGTCGACGGCGGGCGCGCGGCTGCGCCACGCGCGTGAGAAAAAGGGCGTCGATCTGTCGCATGTCGCCGCAGAGACGCGGATCCCCATGCGCCATCTCGAAGCGATAGAAGCGGGCGAGTACGACACCCTGCCCTCGCGCACTTACGCGATCGGTTTTGCCAAGAACTACGCGCGCGCCGTCGATCTGGACCGCGAAGAGATCGCCGACATGGTGCGCGCCGAGCTTGCCGAGGGCGATCCGACGCAGGTGCGCAGCGCCGGCGCGATGGAGCCGGGCGATCCGGCAAAGCTGCCGTCCAGCGGCCTGGTGTGGTTCGGTGCCATTGCCGCGCTGATCCTCGCGGTCGGCGTGATCGCGTTTTACAGCACCTATTTCGGCGCGGGCAGCGGTCCGCCCCCAATTGCCGCTGAAATGGAAAGCGAGGGCGCTACCCCCGGTGATAATGCTGCGAGCGAACAAGTTGCTGCGGCCACTCCGAGTGAGGACGGGCCGGTGGTCTTCACTGCGATCGAGGACAATGTGTGGGTCCGCTTATACGAACCGAGCGGCGAGCGTCTGTACGAAGCGACCATGCAGGAGGGCGACGCCTTCGAGATACCCACCGATGCCGAAAATCCGTTGATCAACACCGGACGACCTCACCTGCTGGAAATCACGATCGATGGACAGGATGTCGCCAAACTGGCCGATGAGCAAACCACGCTCGGCGATGTGCCCGTTTCCGCCTCCGCCCTGCTGGAGCGTGCCGAGGCGCCGGAGGACGAAACCGGCGGGGTGCCCGACAACTGATCGCCTCTGCGCACATCACCACGGTTTTCCCCACCCGAATTTGTGCGGGGTCGAAAGGCGCGGCGTCAGCTTGCAGGGATTTCAAAGCCATTCATCCGCGCGTTTTATGATTGGGGGCTTGCGCTCCCCGTGACACGAAACAAAGAGTTCGACCTGACATGATCCTCTCCCACCCCGCTTTTCCCAGTCGGATCGTTCCTGCCATCGGCGCAGTCACGTGCGCGGTGGCGGTCATCGCCGTTCCCGCCCCCGCGCTGGCACAGGACGACAGCGAGGCGCGCCTGCGCCGGGCGGAGGCCGAAATCAGGGCATTGCAGCGCGCGGTGTTCCCCGGCGGCGACGGGCGCTTCTTCGAGCCGCAGATTGCCGCTGGCGATCCGCCCGCAAACGGCAATGCGACGCGATCGGCACCGGCGACGACGGCGGTGACCGACATTCTCGCCCGGCTCGACGCGCTCGAAGGTCAGTTGCAGCGTCTGACTGCGCTGACCGAAGAGAACACCAACGCGCTGTCGGGGCTGGAAACCCGCCTTGCCGATCTGGAAGCGCGAGGCACGATGCCCACGCTTCGCGAGCCGGTGCCAGGTGACGATACGCTCGAGATGTCCGATACCGCTGCAACCGCAGGTGACGACGATGGCAGAGCCACCGATACCAATCTTGCCGCGATGACCGGCGGCGCGACGAGCGCGGTAAGCGAAGAACCGTCCCTTCCCGATGTAGCGGCTGGACCCAGCCCCGAAAGACTTGCCGCAGTGCAGGAAATCACCAAGCCGCAGACCGGCGACGCGGGCGACGATGAATACACCTACGGTTTCCGCCTCTGGAATGCGGGCTTCTACCCCGAAGCGCGCCAGCAGCTCGCCTCCTATGTCGAGGAGCATCCCGATCATTTCCGCGTCACCTATGGACGCAATCTGCTCGGCCGCGCGTTCCTCGATGATGGCATGCCGGAGGAAGCCGCGCGCTGGTTCCTGCGCAATTATCAGGCAGACCGCACCGCGCGCCGTGCGCCCGACAGCCTGCTCTATCTCGCCGAGGCGATGATTGCGATGGGTGATGTCACCCGCGCGTGCATCGCGCTCGCCGAATTCGGCGAGACCTATCCCGCGGTCGCAACCGGAAGGTTGTCCGACCAGTACGAAGCCAATCGCCGCCGCGTGACCTGCGAATAGGCGCGGGCGGGCGTGAATGGGGGCCGCCGATTGATAGGCCTGTCGCAAGCGGATCCAACGATCCCGAACTGACCGCGCGGTTTCGCACCGCGCTGGACAGGTTGTGGCCGGTCGAGGATCGGTCCGGGCCGCTTGGACTTGCCGTATCGGGTGGGCCGGACTCGCTGGCTCTCCTTCTCTTAGCGCACGATGCTCTGCCCGGCGAAATCGCTGCGGCGAGCATCAATCATGGCTTGCGCTCCGAAGCGGCGGGGGAAGTCGCGCTCGTCGAGCGGGTCTGTGCGGCGCTCTTGGTGCCGTTCACAGCGCTCACTGTTTCGGTCGCTCCCGGCAATCTGCAGGCCAATGCACGTGACGCGCGCTACAAGGCGCTTGGCCGCTGGGCGAGAGATCACCGTCTAGGTGCCATCGCGACCGCCCATCACGCCGACGATCAGGCCGAGACGCTGCTGATGCGTCTCGCGCGCGGAAGCGGTTTGTCAGGGCTGGCTGGCGTCCGCGAGGCGACGCAGGTGCCCGGAACCGAAATTGCGCTGATCCGCCCGCTCCTCGCCATGCGCAAGGCCGAACTGGAGGCGCTGGTTGCGGCGGCCGGGATCGACCCTGTTCGCGATCCCTCCAACCATGACCAGACGTTCGACCGCGTGCGGGTGCGTGAACATCTTGCCCAGCACGAATGGCTCGATGCGGTGGCACTTGCCCGCAGTGGCGGGCACCTCGCCGAAGCGTGGCGCGCGATCGAATGGTACGCGCAGCTCGACTGGGAAGAGATGGTGTTCGAAGAAGATGGCGAGGAGCGGTCATACCGCTATTACGCCAACGTCCCGCGCGCGATCCAGATCGAGACCGTGCGGCGGATCGTCGCCGAGCTTGGCGGGCAAGTGTCGCGCAGCGAAGCGGGTAGGGCAGCGGACCGGTTGTGGCGCGGCGAGAACGCCTCGCTTGGCGGTGTGCTGGCCTGCTCTGGCGTCGAGCGGCTTGGCAAGGTCGGCGTCGATATGCGCGTGTGGCGGTTCAGCGCGGAGCCGCCGCGCACGCGCCATTGACGATCAGCGTTGCGCGCAGAAGGCGTGCGCCGCGCCGAGCAGGCCGGGCTGGGGGTGAGTGATGAGCTTGATGGGAATAGCCTCCATCATCGCGCAATAGCGGCCTTTGGCGATGAAGCTGTCGTGGAAGGCCGGCTCAGCGAAGTGCTCGTGCAACCGCAACCCCAGACCGCCCGCCAGCACCACGCCGCCCGAGCCATGCGCCAGCGCGTAATCGCCCGCGATCCGGCCAAGCGTTGTGACAAAGTGTGCAACCGCGCGCGCGGCAAGCGCGTCTTGCCCGCTCAGCCCCGCGCGCCAGATTGGTAGCGGATCGCCTGGCGTTGGCTGCCCGGTCAGCGCAGCATGGATCCACGCGATCCCGTCGCCCGAAATCACCCGCTCCACCGATACGCGATCATGCCGGGCTCGAAGCAGCGCCAGCACCCTGTCATCGAGATCGCAGACCGGCGCAAAGTCGATATGTGACCCTTCCGTCGCCTGTATCAGCGCGCAACCATCAACGATGCGAAGATAGGCGATGCCGAGGCCCGTGCCCGGTCCGATCACCGTTATCGTGCCATCTTCCGGCAGTCCGCTTGATGGCCCGGCGATGTGTTCGAGATGACCCGCCGACAGGTCTCCTGCGATGGCGTGCGCGATGGCCTCGAAATCGTTGAGTAGCACCAAGCGATCAAGACCGACTTCGTCCGCCAGCGTCTCGTTATCGAACGTCCAGTCGGCATTGGCCAGCTTGAACCGGCTTTGGCTGACCGGACCTGCGAGCGCGAGGGAAGCGCCGCGCGGCCGGACACCGGGATCGGATGCAAGAAAGGCGTCCCATGCTTGAGCGAACGTGGCGTAATCGCCGGTTGCAAGCGTCACCGGATCGCCGAGCACAATCGCTTGGTCTTGATCCACGTAGGCTTTCGCAAACCGTGCGTTCGTCCCGCCTATATCCGCGACGGCAAAAGTTTCCGTGGTCATAATCCAGCGCTCGCCAGCATTGCGGAGGCGCCCTGTTCCGCCCCGTCGGCGTTAAGCTGCATCATGCGGAAGAGTTCGCGACCCACGCCCCACTCGCTCGGCGGTTCAGGCACGGGCTCGCGCGTCGACAGGTCGGCGCTGGTCGAAAGCTCGCCGGTTTCGGCACACACGCGCACCACATCGCCATCGCGCAGCAGGGCGAGCGGGCCGGGCGTGCCGTCCTTCGCCTTGGCTTCGGGCGTGACATGGATCGCGGCGGGCAACTTGCCGCTCGCGCCCGACATGCGGCCATCGGTGACGAGCGCGACGCGATGGCCGCGCCCTTGCAGCACTGCAAGCGACGGGGTGAGCGCGTGCAGTTCGGGCATGCCATTGGCGCGCGGTCCCTGGAAACGGACGACCACGACCACATCGCGGTCGAGCTCGCCCGCCTTGAACGCGGCGACCACGTCGGCCTGAGTGTGGAACACGCGCGCCGGTGCCTCGATGGTCCAGCGTTCGCGCGCCACGGCGGAGGATTTGAAGCAGGCGCGACCCAAATTGCCGGTCAGCAACCGCATCCCGCCATCGGGCTGGAATGGGTCGGAGGCCGGGCGGAGCATTGTGTCATCGCGGGTGGTGTCGACTTTCTGCCATTGCAAGTCGTCGTGCCAGACCGGCTCGCCGATATAGGCCTCGAACCCCTCACCCCACACCGTCAGAATATCGCGATGCGCCAGCCCCGCTTCGAGCAATTCGCCGATCACATATCCCATGCCGCCCGCCGCGTGGAACTGGTTCACATCGCCCGACCCGTTGGGATAGACCCGCGCGATCAGCGGGACCACGCGCGACAGCTCGGCCATGTCGTCCCAGTCGATGCGAATGCCCGCCGCGCGCGCCATGGCGGGGATGTGGATCGCGTGGTTGGTCGATCCCCCGGTCGCTAGCAGGCCGATCACCGCGTTGACGATCGCCTTCTCGTCGACAACCTGCGAGAGCCTTCGCTCCGTCGTCCCGGAAAGCTCCGCCAGCCGCTGCACCGCCGCACGATCTAGCGCCTGGCGCAGTTTCGTCCCCGGCTGGACGAAGGCCGCACCCGGCACGTGCAGGCCCATCATCTCCATCATCATCTGGTTGGAGTTGGCCGTGCCGTAGAAGGTGCAGGTGCCGGGCGAATGATAGCTGCCAAGCTCGCTCTCGAGCAGCTCCTCGCGTCCGATCTCGCCACTCGCGTATTTCTGCCGGGTTTCCTGCTTTTGCGCGTTCGATATGCCGCTCGGCATCGGGCCGGAGGGGACGAAAATCGCGGGCAGATGGCCGAACCGCAGCGCGCCGATCAGCAGGCCGGGCACGATCTTGTCGCAGATGCCGAGCGCGGCGATGCCGTCATACATTTGATGGCTGAGCGCGACGCCGGTCGCCATTGCAATCGTGTCGCGGCTGAAGAGCGAGAGTTCCATGCCGTCCTCGCCCTGCGTCACGCCGTCGCACATGGCCGGGGTGCCGCCCGCGACTTGGCACGTGGCACCGACTTCGCGGGCGTAGATCTTCATGCGTTCGGGGTAGCGATAGTATGGCGCATGGGCGCTCAGCATGTCGTTATAGGCGCTCACGATCCCGATATTGGGGGCGCGCCCTCGTTTCATCGCGTCCTGATCCTCCTGCGCCCCGGCAAAGGCGTGGGCGAGGTTGGAGCAGGCGACGTCCTTGTGCTCCGGCGCGCGCTCTGCCTCGCGCTCCATCAGGTCGAGATAGCGCCTGCGACTATCACGCGAGTTCTCGATCACACGCTGCGTCACGCGGTGGACGGTATCGTCGAGGTTACTCATGCCAGCTCACTCCGTCGCGTTCGGCAAGCGCGATCGCCGCGCTCGGCCCCCAGCTTCCTGCTGTGTAGGGACGCGGCGCCATGCCTTTCGCCCCCCATTCGGCGCGGATCTCGTCGATCCAGTGCCATTGCGCTTCGACTTCGTCGCGCCGCACGAAAAGGGTCTGGTCGCCTTTTATCAGATCGACCAGCAGCCGCTCATAGGCAATCCGGCGATGCTGGCCGACGAAGGCATCGGGGATCGCGATTTCCAGCGGCACTTCGCGCAAGGCCACGCCATCTTCGTCCAGGCCGGGCACCTTGGCCATCAGGGAAAGGGTGATATTCTCTTCCGGCTGGATGCCGATGAGCAGCTTGTTCGGCTGCAATCCGGCGGCGTGCGCACCTTCGAAGATCGAGTGCGGGACGCAGCGGAACTGGACGAGGATTTCGGTCACGCGCTCGGGCAGACGCTTACCGGTGCGCAGGTAGAACGGCACGCCCTTCCAGCGCCAATTGTCGACATGCGCCTTGATCGCGGCGAAGGTCTCGGTGTCGGAAGGCTCGAGGTCGTGCCCGGCCAGTTCCTCGTCATAGCCTGGCACCGCCTGCCCTCCGATGGCGCCCGCGCGGTATTGTCCGATGACCGTTTCGTTCGCCGCCGCCGGTCGCAGCGCGCGCAGCACCTTCACCTTCTCGTCGCGCACCGGGGCGGCATCGAAGCTGGTAGGCGGCTCCATCGCGACCAGCGCGAGCAATTGCAGCATGTGATTCTGCACCATGTCGCGCAGCGCACCGGCGTCATCGTAGAATGCGACGCGCCCCTCCAGACCGACGGTTTCGGCGACGGTAATCTGCACATGCTCGATATAGGTGGCGTTCCAGATCGGCTCGAACAGGATATTGGCAAAGCGCAGAGCGAGCAGGTTCTGCACTGTCTCCTTACCCAAGTAGTGATCGATGCGGAAAATCCGCTCTTCGGGAAAGGCAGCCGCAACTGCATCGTTGATTTCGGCGGACGAGGCGAGATCGGAGCCTAGCGGCTTTTCGAGGCACATGCGCACATTGTCGTCTGCCAGTCCGGCGTGTTGCAGCCCCGCGATAGTCGGACCGAACAGGCTGGGGGCGGTCGAGAGAAAGATCGCGAGGCCGCCATCCCCCTCGCCCTTGCCGAGTTCGACGATGTGGCTCGCCAGAGCATCAAAGCCCTCCAGCGTCTTTGCGTCGAGCGGGATATAGGTCAGCCGGTTGAGGAAGGTCGCCATCGAACCGCGCCGCTCGCTCGGCAGGTGTTCCTCCAGCGCCTCACGCGCGAGACCACGGAACGCTGCGGTGTCGTGCTGGCTGCGCGCCGTGCCGATGATCCGCAAGCCTTCAGGCAGCAGGCCGTCGGCATCGAGTGCGCACAGGCTCGGCAACAGCTTGCGCCGCGAAAGATCGCCGGTGGCGCCGAACAGCAACAGTCTATCGGCGGCGAACTGCGTCATTCAGGAAAAGCCTCGCTCCAGCACATCCCGCTCGGGTTTGGGACGGTATGGGGATAGCCAGCGGGCTGCGCGGGCGCAAACCCCCTTCGGCTCAAGGGTTCGTCGCAACCTCGACCCGGCTGCGATGGAAGGTCATCGGCGCGAAGCTGGTGACGAAGCTCACATCGGCGGCATCGCGCCCCACCCCGATCTTCACCGTGTTGTGAAGATCGGCCATCCCGGTCGCATCGACCAATTGCCACGTACCCCCACGCTCCACGTTGGGATCAGCGAGGAAGACCTCGGCGACCGCGTGAAAGTCCTGCGGATCGACCCCGGGAGCGAAGCACGCGACATAGCGCGCCGGAATGGCCGAGGCCCGCGCCATCGTGACAAGGACATGCGCATAATCGCGGCATATGCCCTGGCGGGCGATAAAGCTGTCGGTCGCATCGGTGGTCGCATCGCTCGATCCGGGGACGTAGCTGAAGTGCTTCGCGATCCAGTCGCGGATCGCGGCTATGCGCGCGCCCCCGGTTGTGTCGCCGAACTCCTTGATGACGAGCGACTGAAAGCTGTCCGCCGGGCAATAGCGCGAATCGAGCAGGTAGGAGACCGCCTCGCCGGGTAGGGTGTGCGGCGGAAGCGCGCCAAGGCTTTCCAGTTCATGCAAGTCTCGCCTGGTTTCCACCGTGGCGCGGTAATCAATTTCGATCAGGCCTTCGCCGTTCAGCCATATGCGTTCGCCGATGCTGTCCTGCGCAGGAACCCTCGCGAAATGCGCGGTCGGGGTGATCTGCGTCGAGCAGTCCAGGATCTCCTGTTCGGGAAGCGCGGCGGCTTCGAATTGCAGCAGCGCGCTGGTGGGTTGATCGAATTCAAAGGCGAAGCTGGCGGTTACATCGATGCTCATGCCTTACCCAACGTGGGCGCGGGCCGATGTTCCGCAAAGCATCGCGACTTTCCACGCCGCCGGTCGATACGAAAAAACGCGCCTTTGTCCCAGATGGGATATTCGCGAGCGGCCAGCCTGTGCCTATTGGCGCAATCCTCGAAAACAGGGGGGCAGGGCGCGGCAAGTCGCATGACGTCCAGATGCCCGTTTTTCGCAAACGAGGATAGTGAGTCATGAAAAATCTGATGATGGCGCTCGTCGCCAGTTCGCTTGTCACCGGTGTCGTTATCGCTGAACCCGCGATGGCCAGCATGGAAGCCGGGCCGTTCGACAAGCTCAAGAAAGCCGCGAAGAAGGTCAAGAAGCGGGCGGCGGAAGCCGAAGCCGTGGCCAACGAAGTCGATCGCGCTGTTGAGAGCGATGGCCGTTCGGTCGTCAGTGGCGTGATGGGCGCTTCATCGCCAAGCAGGACGGGCGTGGGCGCATCGGCCGATGGCAGCTATTGCAATGCCAACAAGGGCAGCAATTCAAACTCGCCCTGCACCGCGCGCGCTCCCGGTCATGTCGGCGTCGCCGGTCCGGCTCCGGCGAAATATGTCGGTCAGGTCAAATGCGCCAATCTGGGCCTGGGCAACGCCTTCATCGGCCGCGGCGGCAACTACACCTTCAGCCAGGGCATCGCGACCGAGGAGCGTTCGGGCATCATCGATCGCACCAATGTTTCGGTCAGCGATGGCTGCATGCTGCCCGCCATGGGCGCTGGCGACATCCTGTATGTCGAAGTCGATCGGTCGAAGTACAAGAAGTACGATTATGCCATGCAGTGCGTCGCCTATGACGGGTCCGAGCAGCTCGACAACACCAACGCACCAGGCCTCAATCGCTACGGCGGCAAGGCGGTGATGCTGCACACCGGCCATTCGCTGGGCTACGAACCGACCGCATCGGGCAGCAATTCGGACCGCAACAGCGCGTTCGAGGAATACATGAAGGGCCGCAATCGCGAGATGCTGAACTTCATCATGCCGAATCTGCACACCGACAAGAGCGGCACGGATTTCTTTTGCCAGCACTTCAACAAGAATACCGGCGAAAGCGCGCTGGCTTTCACCTTCCGCCGCGGTCCGACCGGCTGATCGTCCGCGCCATCGTTCGTCGCAGCGCAGGTTGACTTGCCCCGCGACTGCGACGTGCGGCGGCCGGGAGGATCTTTCAACGCGACCCGAAACGAAAATCCCGGCCGTCGCATATCTCATCACTTACCATTCGGGAGGACATTATGCGCCCCAGAACCAAGTCGGCGCGCCAGCGCCTAACCATCGCCGCCATTGTATCGGCCATGACGCTAGGCTTTGCGCCGATCGCCATCACGCCCGCGCTCGCTCAGGCCAGCTCGAACGAAGTCGCCAAGGACGGATCCTGCCCAAAGGGCTTCAGCGCCAGCGGATCCAGATGCGTCTCCAGCGACATGGTCGCGCTGCCGCGTTTGGGTTCGTGCCCCACGGGCTTCAAGGCGTCGGGCAAATATTGCGTCGGGGATGATGACGAATACGCCGAAGTGCGTGATGGATCATGCCCCAGCGGCCTGAAAACATCGGGAAAATACTGCATCAAATAGTCGACAGTTGATGCAAAGCTTGAAGGCCGGGCCTGCGGGTCCGGCCTTTTTGTTTGCAAAGCACAACATTTGCGCAATGTTCGGGTTATAGGCTGGCGTTCCGACCAGTAGGAAACACAATGACCGGCAACTCTCCTGCTCCGCCTTCGGACGCCCGCGCCTCCGACCTCGATGGGGTCGTTGCCAAGGCCTATGCCGCGATCGCGGAGCCGCAGAGCTTCGTCACGCTGATCGGCGAGCTGATCGAAGCGGATGAGAAGCTGGGCGGCATTGGCGAGAGTGCAGACCTGCATTTCCGCAACGCGGAGGCGATCCTAGACAAGATGTATCCGCTGGGCGAGGCGGACTATTCGACGCTGCGCACACATCTGGAAACCGATCTGGAATGCGACCTTGCGCTTGATGCCGGGCTGAAGGTCGTCTCATTCAATCCGCGCGTGTTTGAAGGCGGGGATGTGGCGCGAAAGGCCGCCGCACCCGACTGGCTGTTCGATCCTGTCACCGGCTCGTCGGACCGCGAGCGGCTTCACGCGGCCAAGCTGGACGATGGGGAGCGGGTGTTTCTGCGCCTCTACACGCGCGAGGGCGACGATGCCGGGCGCTGGTTCAGCGCGCGCAGCGTGGCGGTCGGCACGGAGCGCATCACCGTGTTGCACGTCGTGCGCCTGCGCTGGGACGAGGCGAGCGGGACAATGTTCCAGCAGGCGATGGACCTGACCAATACCGAACTGGCACTTACCCGCCATCTGGTGACCGGCGGCAAGGTCCGCGAATTTGCCGAGCTGCGCGGGCGCGCGATCGGCACGGTGCGCAATCAGCTCAAGACCCTGCAGCGCAAGCTGGTGATCGGGTCGAAGGAAGAGCTGCTGCTGCTTTATGCGGGGTTCATCCACTCGCTCGATCCTTCGCCTGAGGATGAAACGACGCGCGAGCATATCTGCACCACCATCTTTACCGGGCCCGATGGCGGCACGATCGGATGGGAAGAATTCGGCGCGCCCGACGGTAAACCGGTGCTGTTTTTTCACCCGCTGGAAGGCGCGCTGTTCACGCCCGCGATGGAGGTTGCGGCGCGCAGGGCAGGGCTGCGCATCGTTGCGCCGTGGCGGCCCCATTATGGCGACACGAGTGGAGGCAAGCCGGGTCGACGCACGCCTGAGGAGTTTGCGGGCCGCCTCCCATCGCTGCTCGATCATCTTGGCATTGAACGCTGTGCTGCGTTGGCCACCCATGCCGGAACGCCCTACATGGCGGCGTTCGCGCAGGCCGCACCCGGTCGCCTGCTGGGTGCTGTCACCGCGGGGCCGTTTTTCCCGGTTCGCGATGCCGAGGACTTTCAGTTCCTGCAGAAAGGCATGGGCGCACAGGTGCGCATGGTGCGCGTCGCCCCGGCCTTCGCGCGGGTCTATATGCGCGCTTTGCTTGCCAGCATGGGAACGGGCGAATTCTATCGCTTCGTCGAGGAATTCTACCAAGACTGCCCGCGTGAGCTCGGCGTTATGCAGTCGCCTGAAATGGTCGAGCTGTTCCGCAAGACCGCCCGCTATGTCCTGCCACGCGGCTCCGACGGGCCGGTCGACACGATGATGAACTGGGCGAACGAATGGAGCGCGTATCTTGCTGATCTGGCGCTGCCGATGCGCATGCTGGTGGGGGAGGAGGATTCAAACACACCGCCTGCTTTCGCCGCAATCTCGTGCGAGCGCTATGGCCTGGGCGAGCCGCAGATCGTGGCGGGTGCAGGAAGTTTTCTGCTGCATGACGCCCCAGATCTCGTGTTCGAGACCGTGGCGCGCCTGTTCGATCCTGCTCAGGCGGACTGATCGGCGAGCGCGCCGTAGAGGTCGTGCGCGTCAGCATCCTCGATCGTCGCATCGACGATATCGCCCGGCGCCAGGGTTTCCGGCACATTGCGCAGATAAACCGCCCCGTCGATCTCGGGCGCGTCGGCCTGGCTGCGACCGGTCGCGCCGATATCGCCGTCCTCATCCGCCTCGCCAACCTCGTCGATGATGACAGGCAGCGTGCGCCCGACCTTGGCGGCGAGCTTGGCGGCGCTGATGCGGCTGGTGACTTCCATCAGCTGCGCATAGCGCTCCTCCTTCACCGGTTCGGGCACGGGATCGGACAGGGCGTTGGCGGCGGCCCCTTCGACCGGCTCGAACCGGAACGCGCCGACCTGGTCAAGCTGGGCTTCTTCCAGCCAGTCGAGAAGGTATTTGAAATCGTCCTCGGTCTCGCCCGGAAAGCCGACCACGAAGCTCGACCGGATCGCGATGTCGGGGCAGACCTCGCGCCATGATCGCACCCGCTCGAGCACCTTGGCTTCGTTCGCCGGGCGCTTCATGCGCTTGAGCACGGCGGGCGCGGCGTGCTGAAATGGGATGTCGAGATAGGGCGTCAGCAACCCTTCGGCCATCAGCGGAATGACCTTGTCGACATGCGGGTAGGGGTAGACGTAGTGCAGCCGCACCCAGGGCGGCGCGCCGTCCGCGATGCGCAAGTTACCAAGTTCGCGCGCCAGATCGGTCATGTGCGCGCGCACTTCGCGATCCTTCCAGGTCCGCGCCTCATGCCGCGTATCGACGCCGTAAGCGCTGGTGTCCTGACTGATGACAAGCAGCTCTTTCGTACCCGCGGCGACCAGTTTCTCCGCCTCGCGCAGCACCGCGTCGATCCGCCGGCTCGCGAGTTTGCCACGCAATTGCGGGATGATGCAGAACGCGCAGGAATGGTTGCAGCCTTCAGAGATCTTCAGATAGCCGTAATGGCGCGGGGTCAGTTTGATGTCAGGCTGCGGGATCAGGTCGACATATGGCCCCTGCGAAGGCGGCGCGTGTTCGTGCACCGCCTCGACCACCTGCTCGTATTGATGGGCGCCCGTCACCGCCAGCACTTGCGGGTGCGCCGCGCGGATCGCGTCGGCCTCGTCTCCCATGCACCCGGTGACGATAACGCGCCCGTTCTCGGCCACCGCTTCGCCGATCGCGGCGAGGCTCTCCTCCTTGGCGCTGTCGAGGAAGCCGCAGGTGTTGACCAGCACCACGTCCGCGCCCGCATAATCCGGGCTCATCGCATAGCCATCGGCGCGCAGGCGGGTGAGGATGCGTTCGGAATCGACCAGCGCCTTGGGGCAGCCGAGCGAGACCATGCCGACGCGCTTGGCGTCAGGGAGCGAAGTGGCGGTATTGGACATGACGCGCGCGCCTCTACACTCTTCGGGCGATAAGCGCTAGCTCCGAGCGAGGCTCATCGAAAGGACCAACCCATGAACGATTTCGCCCTGTGGCCCGTGCTGGCCGGTGCTGCCGCCTTCTTCGCTGTCGGAGCGATCTGGTACGGCGCGCTGTTCGGCAAGGCGTGGCAGCGGGCGGCGGGCCTGACGGACGAGGCGGTGCGGGGCGGGAATATGGCGCTGATCTTCGCGCTGACCTTTGCGTTCGAGATGCTGATCGCGATGGTCCTGTGGCACCTGATTGCGCGCACCAATCCTTTGCCGCACGTGGTGATGATGATGGCGGTCGGCTTTGCCGTGGGCGTGATGATCCCTGCTATCGGGATCAACTACCTCTACCAGCGCAAGAGCGGGATGCTGTTCGCGATCGATGCGGGCCATTTCCTTGTCGGCATGGCGGCTATGGGCGGCGTTTTCCTGCTGTTCGTATGATCCAGTTCGATCTCGCTGGGCGGCTTCAGGAGTCGGTGCCATCGCCCTCTGGCGTCGGATCATCGCCTTTCGACGTGCCGTTCTCGGTCGGCACGATCTCAACGATGACATCGCCCGGCTCCAGGTTCTGGCATTCCTCTTCCCAGAACCCGATCGCGCGGCCATTGCGATAAATCCGCAGGCCTCGCCCGCCGGTCGAAAGCTCGGTGATGGCGCAGCCGCATTCGTCTTCTGTCACCACGCGCTCGACCAGCTGGACCCTGCCGGATACCGAGGCAAGGTCGGCGAGATAGTCGGAGATATGCGCGCCCTTCGCGCTGCCGGCGAGCAGCAGGCCGGTGAAGCGCACCGGGTTGATGACGTTGTTCGCACCCGCTTGCCGGGCAAGCAGTTCGTTATCGTTGGCGCGCACCACCACGCTGATCGGCACGCGCGGGGCGAGGTGGCGTACAGTCAGAACGATCAGGATCGATGTGTCGTCGCGTCCCGCCGAAACCAGCACATTCTGCGCCTCCTGAATGCGCACCGCCTTCAACGTGTCGTCGCGCGTGGCATCGGCGGCCATCACGTTGACGCCCAGCTTTTCGGCATCGCGCAGGCGCGCTTCATCGGGATCGACCACCACGATGCAGTTGGCATCGATGCCGCGTTCGATCAGCTCCTCGACGCTTTGCGACCCCGAAACGCCATAGCCAAGGACGACGACGTGCTCCGAAAGGGTTTCCTGGATGCGGGCCATGCGCCAATTCTCCCAGCTGCGCTTGATGATGAAATTGTAGGCGGTGCCCACGAAAATGAAGAAAACGGCGAACCGGATCGGGGTGACGATCACCGCCTCGATCATCCGCGCGCTGTCGCTGACCGGGTAGATATCGCCAAAGCCCGTCGTGGTGATCGAGATCATCGTGAAATAGACGACGTCGAGGAAGCTGACTTCGCCATCGACCGTGTCGACCAATCCGTCGCGGTCGAACCAATGGATCATCACCACGAAGAAAATGAGAAACAGGGCAGCGAACAGGCGGATGCCTAAGTCGCCCCAGACGGGGATCTTCACCGCGCGCTTCAACGGCTTCGCCTTGCGCGCGGCGACGTTCTCGCCGTGCTTGCGCGCGTAGCTCAATTGGTCGTCGCCCTTCGCCATGATCTCGCCTGCCGAGCGCCCCTAATTCTCGTAGCGTTCGGCCATCGAGCCGAGCGAGGAATGATGGGTCAAGTCAAGCTGCAGCGGCGTTACCGCGACGAAGCCGTCGTCGATCGCTTCAAGGTCGGTGCCATGGTCGAGCGTGTGCTCGATAGCGTGCAGGCCGAACCAGAAATAGCGGTGGCCACGTGGATCGGTCCCCTCGACCACGCTGCCGCGCGAATAATCATGGAAGCCCTGGCGAACGACGCGGGTGCCTTTCACCGCATCGCCGGCGAGTGGCGGGAAGTTGACATTGACCAGCGAACGTCCGGCGAACGGAGCGTCGAGCAGCGGCGCAACCGCCTTCGCACCCCACTCGCGTGCCGCCGCGAACAGATCGCCGCCTTCGCGCGATGCGCGCGAATAGACCTGGCTCAGTGCGATCGAACGAATGCCCGCCAGCGCGCCCTCGATCGCGGCGGAAACGGTGCCGGAATAGGTGATGTCATCGCCAAGGTTCGCGCCGCGATTGACGCCCGACAGGATGAGATCGGGGGGCGTGTCCATCACTTCGCGCAAGGCGAGCATCACGCTGTCGGTCGGCGTGCCGGTGACGGCGAAGCGGCGCTCGGCGTATTTCTGCAAGCGCACCGGATGGTTCAGCGTCAGCGAGTGGCCCGCACCCGATTGCTCCTCCGACGGCGCGCAGACCCACACATCGTCAGAGAACTGCGCCGCGATCTCCTCCAGCACGGTAAGGCCCGGCGCGTGGTAGCCGTCATCGTTGGTCACGAGGATCTTCATGGAACGCGCCTTATCAATGTGCGGGGGAGAGCGTGGTCACGCCCCCCATATAGGGATGCAAAGCTTGCGGCACGGTGACGCTGCCATCGGCCTGCTGGTAATTCTCGATCACCGCGACCAGCGTGCGGCCTACCGCGAGGCCCGATCCGTTGAGCGTGTGGACGAATTCGGTCTTTTTCGAACCCTCCGGGCGATAGCGCGTATTCATCCGCCGCGCCTGGAAATCGCCGGTGTTCGAGCATGAACTGATCTCGCGATAGGCAGCCTGTCCGGGCAGCCATACCTCCAGATCGAAGGTCTTGCGCGCGCCAAAGCCCATGTCCCCGGTGCACAGCAGCATCCGGCGATGGGGCAGGCCGAGCGCTTGCAGGATGTCCTCGGCCGCGGCGGTCATGCGCTCATGCTCGGCCTCGCTGTCTTCGGGCCGCACGATGCTGACCAGTTCGCATTTCTCGAACTGGTGCTGACGGATGAACCCGCGCGTATCACGCCCCGCCGCGCCCGCCTCGGAGCGGAAGCACGGGGTGAGCGCGGTGAGCCGCATGGGGAGGGCGGCATCTTCGATAATATCGCCCATGACGCTGGCGGTCAGCGAGACTTCGGCGGTGGGGATGAGCCAACGGCCATCAGTGGTCTGAAAACTGTCCTCCGCGAACTTCGGCAGCTTGTCGGTCCCGTACATCGCCTCGTCCCGAACCAGCACCGGCGGGGCGCATTCGATGTAGCCGTGTTCGCGCGTCTGCCGGTCGATCATGAACTGGCCAAGCGCGCGATGGAGGCGGGCCATGTCGCCGCGCAGGAAGGTGAAGCGTGCGCCTGAGAGCTTTGCGCCGGTCTCGAAATCCATGCCGAGCGCGGGGGCGATGTCGGCGTGTTCGCGCGGCTCGAAATCGAAGTTCGGCTTGTCGCCCCAGCTTGCAACCTCGACATTGTCGCCTTCGTCCGCCCCATCGGGCACGTCCTCGGCGGGTAGGTTGGGGATGACCGCCAGCGCGTCTTCGAGTGCCTTCGCAGCCTCCCGCTCGCGCTCTTCGAGATCGGGCATCGATTGCTTGATCTCGGCAACCTCGGCCTTCAGCGCCTCGGCCTTCTCGGTGTCGCCTTGACCCATCGCCTGGCCGATCGCCTTGGACGCTTCGTTGCGGCGGCTCTGCATTTCCTGAAGCTGGGTGGTGAGCGCGCGCCGCTCCTCATCGAGGGCCAGGACGGCAGTCGCCACAGGCTCCGCCCCGCGCCGCGCTAGCGCCGCGTCGAAAGCGTCAGGATCGTCCCGGATCAGCCGAATATCGTGCATGGCACGGGCCTATGCCCGCTTGGCCTGCGCATTGAAAGCGGCTTTTCGCTCACCCGTCGCACGCGCCGACCTGTTGCGCGAACGCGACCATTTTTCGGAACATCCCGGCGCTCTTCGCCGTTAGGTCTTTCAAAAGGAGACAAACTATGATTGGCAAGATTATCGGAGCAGCGCTTGGTGCGCAGGCAGCGAAAAAGAGCAAGAATGTCGGCGGCGCGAGTGGCGCAGCGATTGGCGCGGCGGTGCCGTTTGTCCTGCGGCGCATAAGCATTCCCACGATACTCGCGATGGGCGCCGGTGGCTTTATCGCCAAGAAGCTGTTCGACAAGAAGAGCGCCGAAGACAAGGCGCAGAAGCTTTCGGGCACGGACCTGAAAACGCCGGGCAGCGCGCCCGACGCGGAAACCGGATCGGTGATCGATCCGCCACCGGGCGGCGCCACCAACGGTTCGGGCAAGCGCGCAACTCCCGCCGTGCAGCCCGCCTAAACGCAATAGACGCGAAAAAAGGCCCGGTCGCTTCCCCAAGCGGCCGGGCCTTTTGCGTGAGCGCCTCTACGGGCGTGCTAGGTCAGAAATTGACTTCGGCGGTGACGTAGAAGCGGCGGGGATCGCCGTAAAAGCCGGTCAGCGTGCCTTCGAGGCCCAGCGTGGGCGTGAACGGCGTGCCCGGCGGAAAACCACCTGTGACGAAGTTGTAGCCTGCGACGATATATTCTTTGTCGAACAGGTTCTTGCCATGCGCGCCGATCGAGAAGCGCCCCTCATCGTCGGTATAGACGATGCTCGCGTCGACCAGCACGAAGCCATCCTGATCGAGGAACGGGTTGGGCGTCTCGAACTGGCTCGCGTCGGACCGAAGCGAGGCGAGGCCGATGAAATCGACCATGCCCGCCGCCACCGGAACGCCAAGATTGAAGCCCATATGCGCGGTGATGTCCGGCGTGTTCTGGAACACCCGCTCATCGGCAACGTCCTCTCCTAGCGCGTCGATGAATTCGTTGAACTCGGCATCGAGCACGCCCAGCGACCAATTGACGCTGAGCCGGCTGCCATCCCCCGCAAAGTCGCGCCCGACCAGCGCGTTGCCTTCGAATTCGATGCCGTTGATATCCGCGCTCGCGGCGTTGGAGGTGATGCCGATGAAGCTATCGTTCACCCCGTCATCATTGGTATCCAGGCCAATCGATCCGGGGATCTGGACATTGTCATATTGGCCGAGGAACCCGGCGATCGAGATGTTGAGCCGGTTGTCGAGCAGCGACGCTTTCCAGCCCAGCTCGTAGCTGTCGACCGTTTCGGGGGCGAAGCGCAAGAATTCGAACTGATCATCGAAATCAACATCGCCATCGCCGTCGAGATCGGGCGCAGCACTGGTCTGGCCACGTGGATCGAAGCCGCCGCCCTTGAACCCCTGCGAATATGTGAAATAGACGTTGTGGTTGGCATTAGGCTGCCAGCTGATCGAGGCGCGCGGGTTGAAGTCCTCGAACGTCTCGCTGCCTTCGAAATCGCTGGTCACGACCAGAGGCACGCCTTCGCCATCGAACAGATCGGAAAACCCGCCGACAAACGTGGTTCGCAGGATGCGGCTGGAGCGCTTGTCATTGGTGTAGCGTCCGCCCAGTGACACGCTGATCGTGTCGGTCAGCTCGTAAGTGAAGTCGGCAAAGAAGCTGTAGGTTTCGGTGCCGACATCGCCCAGCGTCTGCGCGTTGAGGCCACGCAGGTCGGTGTCGGGATCGATCATGGTAAGCAGGTCGCCGGTCGTGAACAGCGCGACGTCGAACGCGGTGAAGGCATTGGCGTTGAGGTAGTAGAACCCCGCCACGCCCGACAGTCGGTCGCCCTCGTAGAGCAGTTGCAATTCCTGGCTGAACTGATCGTTTTCGTAGATCGCCGGCACATCAAGATCGGCTTCGGGAAGGCTGTCGAAATCGATCGGCGTGGTCGACTTGTCCTCACGGTAGCCGGTGATCGACTTGAGCGTCAGCGTGTCGCTCAGCTCGATCGCAACATTGAGCGCGCCGCCATAGGCCTCGACCTGTTGGTCGACCACATTCAGCCCTGCGCGCGTGTCGAACACGTCATCGAGCACTGGCGCGCCGGAGAACAGGCCGGGGATCAGGCGCGAACCCTGCCGCGCTTCGCTGTCGTCGCGGATGTAGTCGCCCGACAGGCGCGCGAAGATCGGACCGTTGTCGAATTCGATCGTGCCACGCGCAGCCCACACGTCCTTGTTGTAATTCTCGGTGCCCAGCGTCAGGTTCTCGCCAAACCCGCCGCGCGACAGCCGCGCGCCGCTGGCGCCGATGGAGAGGCTGTCGGTCACCGGCGTCGAGGCGGTGACGATCAGGTCTGCCTGATCGTAATTGCCCAGCGTCCCGCGAACAGTCAGGCTGGGATCGTCGGGCAGGCGTGCGGTGACGTACTTGATCGCGCCGCCGATAGTATTGCGGCCATAGAGCGTGCCCTGCGGCCCGCGCAGCACCTCGATCCGTTCGACATCATAGACATCGAGCACGGCGGCCTGCGGACGGTTGAGATAGACGTCGTCGACATACAGGCCGACGCCCGCCTCGAACCCGGCGACCGGATCCTGCTGGCCCACACCGCGAATGAAAGCAGTGAGCGTCGTGTTGGTGCCGCGGCTGACTTCGAGCGTGATGTTGGGCACCTGCTGCGCGACCTGGGTGATCTCGAGGATGCCCTGCTCCTCCAGCGTTTCGCCGGTCAGCGCAGTGACGGAAATCGGCACGTCGAGCAGGCGCTCCTCGCGCCGCCGTGCGGTGACGATGATGGTGTTGCCTTCGGCCTCGTCCGGCTGGGACGCTGAAGTGTCGTCCATCATATCCTGCGCTGCGGCAGGCGTTGCGTAAAACGCGATCCCCGCGCAGCCCGACAGCAATGCCGCGCGCACGAATGAGCCATTAGTTTTCATTTTTTCTCTCCCAAACCCTCTCAGTTCTGCTCAATATTGAAAGTTGAACCGACTTTCAAGTTCTGTCTTGTGCACGCAGTGGAAGCTGCCTACGCAAAGGGTGGAGGGAACGGTGATGGCGACGCGGAAAAATCAGGCGGCGACGCGTTCGGACGGTGATGCCGGACGGGACAAAGTTCCGCGCACCGAGCGCGGGCGGCGCACCTTGCGCAAGCTGCTCGATGCCTCCGCGACGGAGTTCGGGGAGAAGGGCTTTCACGAAGCTTCGGTAAGCTCGATCACGCGCCGTGCCGGCGTCGCTCTGGGCACGTTCTACACCTATTTCGACAGCAAGGACGCGCTGTTCCGGGCGCTGGTGCTGGATCTCAGCGACAATGTCCGCACCAGCGCACGCTCAGCCCTGTCTGAAGAGATGACCCAGCTCGAAATCGAGGAGGCGGCGCTCGCCGCCTTCCTGCGCTTCGCCCGCGAGCATAAGGAAATCTATCGCATCATCGACGAAGCCGAATTCGTCGACCCGCAAAGCTATCGCACCCATTACGAGACGATCGCCGGGCGGATCGAGGATCGCCTTGCGCGCGGGGTCGAGGCCGGCGTTTATCGCGATGACGTGGGCGAATTGGAAGCGTGGGCGATCATGGGTATGAACGTGTTCGTCGGCTTGCGTTATGTGGTGTGGGGCGAGGGGGACAAGCCCGCTCCGTCCGCAGAAACTGTCGCGAAAGGAGTCAATCGGCTGCTGGCCAAGGGTATTGCTGCGCGGGGCGCATGACCCGCGCCGCTACGCCTCGGCGGAGCGGGTGTGGCTCGGCGATCGCCCCTTGCGCCTGCGATTTGACTGGTGGGTAAACCACACGATCAGCCCGACGCCGATCACGCTTGGCCCGGCCCAGACGAGCGGGTTGAACACCTGCTCCGGCACCCAGCGAATGAGGCCGACGGCCATGAACGCGGTGTAGGCCGAAATGCCCATGCCGATGAGCGCGCGAAAGTGCTCGCCGACATAGGCTTGGGGTGAGGCGACGTGCGGGCGCCAGATGAAGACCTGCTGCAGGCCCATCGCCGCCACGCCCAGAAACGCGACCGCGACCATCAGGACTTCGCCGATCCGCGCGCCATAGAACCCGCAATACAGCGCCGAGGCGATCACCGCCGCGATCACAAGCTGGTAGCGCGGCGCGCGCAAGGCCTCGCGGCTGCGGGCATGGCGCACCACGGCAAGGCCATAATCGACGAAGCCGATCGTCAATATGCCAAGATACAGCATCATCCAGCCGAACAACCCATCGAACAGCGCGCGATCGGTGACGGAGGGCAAACGCTCCTCCGGCCCGAACAGCGACAGCAGCGCCATCGCCACTGCGAGCGCCCCCGCCGCGACGAAGCCATAGCAGGCGATCCGCCCCCACTTGCGATGGTTCGACGCGCCCTTTCGTGAGGCTATCGGTACCCAGAATGCCGCCAGCCCGATCGTCCCGGCGATCACGTGGAGCACGATAAGGGTCTCGAACAGATGCATCGACCCACACCTATCGCGAAGATTACCGGCACGAAAGAGTGGGGGCAGCCCGATCGTCTAAAACGTCGCGCGCACTCCTGCGTAAAAGAACCGCCCGACCGGGTTCACCGGATAGGCGCGCTCTGTGACGAAGGGTTTCTCGTTGGTCAGGTTGTTCACGCCCGCATACACTTCGAACCGGTCGTCGGCGAAAGTGTAGGCGGCGGTGATGTCGTGGATGAAGTATTCTTCCGCGAACCCGACATCGCCGAATTGCGCCTCGACCCGTTCGCGCTCGACATCGCCCAGCGTCATTTCGCTTAGATATTGCAGCGAATAGCCTGCGGTGAAAGAGCCGTAGGTCCAGCCGAAGGAACCACGACCCGACCACTCAGGACGGCCCACCTCGCCCAGTTCCGGATCGACATTCGAGGGGTCGGTCGGGTCGAAGAAGAAATCGATCCGGTCGACCCATGAGGCATTGGCGGCGAGATTGAACTGGTGCTCGCCGATCATGAATCCATAGCTGGCCGCTGCGTCGATACCGGCGGTTTCGATCGCGACGAAGTTGATCCGCGTCTGCGTGAACGAATTGAACCCGAGGAATTGCGCGGAGTCTTCCTCACGGTTTCGAGTGAACGAATCGCAGAATTCGTTCGGGAAGGTCGCGCTGTCATAGCAATTGTTCACGACATCTTCGGGGTCGGGAAGCGAAATCGCGTCCTCGATCTGAATGTCATAATAGTCGACCGAGACATTCAGCCCGGGAATGAACCGCGGTTGCAGCACGACGCCGACGGTGAAGGTGTCCGCCGTTTCCTCGCGAAGGTCGGGATTGCCCGAAATCGTGCCGGTGAACCGCGCGCTGAGCGGATCTTCGTAGCCGACCGGAATGCCGTCGGCGGCGCAGTTCGCGATGCGGTTCTGCACGTTCGGATCGCCGATCTCGACCAGAGCGTCGATCTCGCGCTGGTCGCACGGATCAACCGGGCGGAACCCGACGCCTTGCGGCGGCGCGAACAGTTCGGAGATATTCGGCGCCCGCACCGCACGTGAGAATGTGCCGCGGAAGCGGATGTCCTCGACCGGTGAGTAGAACCCGTTGACGGCCCAGGTGAACACCCCGCCCACGGTCGAATAATCGCCGTAACGTGCCGCGCCTTCCAATCGCAGTTCGGAGATGAAGGGCACGTCCTCCACCAGCGTCGTGCCGATTTCGCCGAAAATCTCGATCACGTCGAACTGACCGCCGGAATTGGCCTGAAACACGTCCGGCGGGGTCGCGAGCGAATCCTGCGAGAATACCCGCTCGCCATCCTCATCGAGAATTTCGTAGACCAGATCGCCCGCATTTCCGTCCGCCGTGGTCACCGGCAGCACACCGCGCACCAGCGGATCGAACTGCGAATTGCTGCGTTCGTCGCGATATTCGAAACCCGCCACGAAATCGATCGCGTCGTAGGGCAGGTTGAAGAATTCGCTCGTATCGCCGGTGACAAGCCCCTGAATGACAAGTTGCTCGGTTTCGAAGCGGTTCTGCGTCGTGACCGTGATGAAATCGACCGCCTCCTGACTGATCGACCCCACACCGAACAGATTGGCGGGCGCGCACTCCCCCTGGCCGGGGACAAAGGTCAGATAGCCGAAATCGCCTGTGGGAATGCCAAAGATAGTCGAGGGCGATCGCACCGTCGGGTCGAGCTCGCTGCGACAAACCGGATTACCATCGGCATCGCTCGTCACGTCGATGGCGGCGAAAAAGCGGTCGAGCAGGACGTTGTTGTTGTTCGTCTCGACCGTTTCGTACCGGCCCCAATTGGCCGAGAGATTGAAGTCGATCGTATCGCTCAGCGAGCCTTGCACCCCGCCCACGAAGCGCCAGGTTTCGGCCAGGTTTTCATCAATGTTCGGCCCAAGATCGGTCGGGTCGCGCGTGATGTAGAGGCCACCTGCATTGTCCGCGACGCCTTGCAGTTCGGCCGGGATGAAGGGATTGTCCGTGGCGACGAACAACAGGTCGTAGAAGCTGTTTTGCGCGCTGCCGAAGGTGGTTTCCTGCCGGACATACTTGCCTTCGAAGAAGACGTTGACGCTGTCGCTGACATCGTAATCGGTAAGCACGTTGACAGCGAACCGATCGATCTGCGGAACGAGGAACGCGTTGTTGTCGAAGATCACCTGATTGCCGCCGAACGCGTTGAAATTGCTCGCGATCAGGCCATCCTGCGTGACTTCGAGCCCGTTCTCTGTGTTGATGTAACACCCGCCGGCCAGGCCGAAGGCGTTGGAGAAATCGAACAGGCCGTTAAATCCGGTAAAGCTCTCGAGGCAGTCGCTCACCCCGTTATTGTTGATGTCGGTTTGCGGATCGCTGAAATCCGCCGGAATGATGACGCCGCCCGCCGAGGTGATCTGGAACTGGTATTGCGGGGCGATGAAGCGGGTGGGAGAATTGGCCGCCCGGTCGATCAGCGCCTGCTCCTCAGCCGTAGGGGCGGTGTCTCCGAATATCGCTTCGAAATCATCGCTGCCCGGCGTCGGGATAATGAAGCCGAACGGATAGCGGCCGTTGTCCGGTGTGTAGAATGCGTTGAAGTTGGGCGTCCCCGCTCCGCCAAGGTCGCCCTGCTGGAACCGCAGGAAGGGGTTGGGGCCATCGGCGCTGATATTGCCGTCGCGGGTCTGGGCACGGTCGCCAAAGCGCAGGCCGTCATCGTAGCTGTAGTCGACCGCGATGACGAAATTGCCGCGATCATCGCCGAAATTCTTGCCGAACTTGCCGAACAGCTCGTAGCGCTCACCGTCACCTTCGCCTGAGATACCGGCGCGCGCGCCGACCTCTACGCCATCGAAATCATCCTGCAGGACGAAGTTGACGACGCCGGTCACCGCATCCGCGCCATAGACCGCCGACGCGCCGCCTGTCAGGACTTCGACGCTTTCGATCAGCGATGGGGGGATCGAATTCACATCGACGATCGCGCTCTCGGCGACACCGGCGACGTGCCTGCGCCCGTTGACCAGAACCAGCGTGCGCTGTGCGCCCAGACCTCGCAGATTGAGGGTTGCCGCACCGATCGACGCGCCGGAGTCCAGCTCGCCGGGATCGATGGTGGCCGCGCTGGTGATCGAGCTGGAAAGAGCGGGCACTTCGCGCAGCGCCTCGGCCACATCGGCTCCGCCGCGAATGGCTTCGGCTTCAACGGTAACGATGGGGGAGGCTGAACCAAGGTTCGGATCGCGCTTCAGACGGGAGCCGGTGACAACGATGTCTTCCGGCTCGACCGCTTCGGTGTCGCGATCGGGAAGCTGCTGCGCGTGGGCCGGTGCGGCCATGATCGCGATGCTGGACACAGACAGCAAAGCGCCGGTCAGCAGCGAGTTGGCACGCCGCGCGTTGGGTTGGTAGGTCATGATGTTTACCCCTCTGATTGGTTCATCTCTTCACCTTTCTCCCGTTCCTCCGATGTGCGGCGCGATGCTTGCGTTCGCTTCCGCGTCGTTCTTGATTTGCGTGGTCGGCAGCTCCAGCGTGCCCGCCAGCGCCTTTCGCAGCGTGCGCCTGAGCAGCCAGGGTTCGAGGATCCTGCCGACCACGAACAGCGCGGCAAAAATGCCCGCCAGAACGTAGGCGGCGGTGGGCGAATGCGCCTCCTCCTCGTCTTTTTCTTCCTCGTCCTCCTCGCCCGCCTGTTCGGGTTCGGGCGCGCCGAGCATGGCATCGAGCCAGTGCAGCTCGGCGGGTTCCTCTTCTTCCTCTTCCGCCGCCTCCTCCGCAGCCTCGGGCTCGTGGAAGGTATTGGCGATGATCGCGAGCTGGGCGAAACCCAGGAACAGCAGCGGAGCGAGGAGGCACAAGAGCAGCGCCGTGCTGCCAACATCGTAGTTGAGCCGCGTCTGCCTGCCTTCGTTCGCGACGCTCAGCGTCCCGCTGGTAAAGGTCGCCAGCTTGTCCTGTGCTGCCGGGTTCTCCTTGCTGTAGGTGAGCGTGTCGCCTTCGATCTGGTACTCGCTTCCGGCAGTCGTCAGCAGCGGATCGAGCCGCTCGAACGCTTCGCGCGGCGACAGGCTCTCCTCGATGCTCACCGAGTCCCGAACCCGCCAGATCCGGTCAACGTAAGGCAGTCTCGCTTTCACTGGCGTGCAAAGCCCCCCGGCTGGCGGCAAGCCGGTCCCGTTCCCGCAATCGCGGGGTCGGAAACGCTCGCCTCTCGAAAAACTCGGCTCCCCTCAGAAGCCGGCGGTGGCCTGCCGTTACTCGGCCGGCTCTCTATGTTGGTCGCTCGCAAGCTGCGGCTTCAGCTTTTGCCCAAGCCAGGCCTTCGTCGACTTGTACCCTTCGGTGAAAGGGAAGTGCATGGTCTCGCGAATGTCCATCCGGCGCCCGCCCTCCATGCCGAGCACCTCGGCCTCGCCATCGACGCAGGTGCCAAAGATGCGATCCCAGATGATCCAGGTTGCGGAGTAATTGCTGCGGGTCGCCTCGTAATCCTGCGAATGGTGGACGCTGTGATGCTCGGTCGTGTTGAAGATGAAGCGCCACCATGCGGGCGTGTTGAAGCGCACATTGATGTGCTGATAAATGCCGACCGTCACGCCGATGGCTCCGGCGATCAGGAAAGCGCGCGGCAGGAAGTCGAAGAAACCGCCGACGCCAAGGCCGATCAGGAACAGCTCGACCGGATTGCCGACCGCGCCTTTGTTGATGTTGAGCTGCGTGATGTAGTGATGCGGCGCGTGGGTCAGCCACAGGGGATACCAATTGTGCATCCCGCGATGCATCCAGTACTGCCCGAAATCGAAGATCATCGAGATCGCAAGCGCCTGAACCAGCAGCGGCATGGCGGTGAACCAGGAAAAGCTCTCCCAGTCGAACGAGGTCTGGACGAATTCGATGATGACGCCGTCGCCAATATAGACATCGACCATGCGCAGGATGGTGTAGCCAAGGCCGACATAGAACAGATCGGTGGCGAATTCCTTCCAGGTCAGGCGCCAGCTGTCATAGCGCGGATTGACCCATTCCAGTCCCAACAAGAGAATGCGGAACGCCAGCGCCATGGCGAACGCGGTCGATGCGACGGCGATGGAGTTGGGCGCGTAATACCAGAAGGCAATGAAGGAAAAGAGGAAGAACGGCTGGAAATAGGTGAAGACGAATTGCTTGATCGGACCGCCTTCGACCCGCCCGATATTCTCCCAGCCCACCGTCACGGGGGCATCAGCACCGATAATCCTGTTTCCGACGCGCGTTCCGCTCATTTTCGTATTCCCCACGAATGGAAAGACCAAGGCTTGAGACATCGCGCCTGCGCGCCGGGTTGACCGGCGAGATGGACGCTGAGCTCTCCCATGAGCGATTTTTTGTTTTGGCTGTGGACCGCAACCTAGCGATATTACGCAGGTCGTCAAGAGTAACATTGCGCGCTGTTGGCTAACGGAGCATTCTTGAATCTCCAGACGACTAAAATTTGTAATATTCTAAGCCTACGCGGCGCTTTCGATAAAGGTCCGCCAGCCGCCGAGATGGGTGATATCCTGCGCGCCCGCGGTCGCGCGCGGCTCCGCGACGAAGCCTTTCACGCTCGTTCCGTCGGACAGCGTCACCGTGCCAATCGCCAGCGGCGGGGGCACTTCGGCGACGAAACTGCCGAATGCCGCGATATCAAGCTCGTAAACCTCCACCTTGATCGCGGCGCCATCATCGCTTTGGACCAGCGCGGGCTTTGGCGGCGTGCTGTTCGCAATGGCGTAGAGGCGATAGGTCGCCTGGGTCTCGAACGCCCCCACGAACCGCGCATCGCGCGACGTGAGTTGCCAATGCAGCGGCATGTCCTTCAGATGCGCGCCGACGACGGCGAGTTTCACGCTTTCCATCTTTCCCTCCAGATCGAGCGGGGGCGGGGCAGGCAGGTCTGCCGCCGCGAGGTAGTCTTCGGCCAGCGCGATCAAGGCGAGGTCGCTGTGCGCGGGGCCGATCAGGGTGATGCCAAAGCCGGTGTCGTTCGCGCGGGTGCCCGCCGGCACGGCGATGGCCGCCATGTCGAGCAGGTTCACGAAATTGGTGTAGCGTCCCAGATTGCTGTTGAGCGCGACGGGGGAGGCCAGCACTTCGGCAACGCGGTAGATCGTGCCGGTAGTGGGGAAGGCGAGCAGGTCGACATCGCGCCACATCGCCTCTGTTTCGCGCGCCAGTTCGGCGAGGCGATACATGCCCTTGAACACATCCACCGCACCGATTTCGGCTCCGCGCTCGACCAGCAGGCGGACGGTTTCGTGGATCGCATCGGGATCGCTTTGCAAAAGGTATTCGAGCGCCGCTGCGCGCTCCGCAATCCAGGGGCCATCGTAAAGCAGGCTGGCCGCTTCGTTGAGCGCGGTGGCGTCGATCTCGACGATCTCGCCGATGGTCGCGAGACGATCCAAGGCCTTGTCGTAGAGGTATTCCGACTCGCCATCGCCGAAACAAACCCGCTGGTCTCGGCGCGGGACGCCGATCCGCTCCGGTTTGAGCTCGCGATCGTCGAGGGCGCGCGAATAGGGATCCGAGGCATCGAAACCCGCAATCACCTCGTCCACCAGCCGCGCATCGGCGGGCTGGCGGGTGAACACCGTGATGCAGTCGAGAGAACGGCAGGCGGGGACCAGCCCTGAAGTGCTCCAGCGCCCCTTGCTCGGTTTGAAGCCGGTGAGGTGGTTGAACGCCGCAGGGACACGGCCAGACCCGGCGGTATCGGTCCCGAGCGCGAAGCAGACCAGTCCGGCGGCGACGGCAACCGCCGACCCGGAACTCGATCCGCCGCTGACATAGTCGCGGTTATAGGCATTGCGCGGAATGCCATAAGGGCTGCGCGTGCCGACGAGGCCGGTGGCGAACTGGTCGAGATTGGTCTTTCCAATGCAAATCGCGCCCGCGTCCAGCAGTCTTGCGACCGCCGTGGCTGATGCGCCGGGCGTGTAAGCGAAGGCGGGGCAGGCGGCGGTGGTCTCGAACCCCGCGACGTCGATATTGTCCTTCACCGCGAAAGGCACGCCCGCCAGCGGCAGCTTCTCGCCCTTTGCCACCCGCGCATCGACCGCGCGCGCGGCGTCCAGCACCGCTTCGCTCGAGGCGCGGGTGATCCAGATTTGCGGCTGGATGGCGTCATAGTCTGCTATTCGTGCAAGCGTATCCTGCGCGATCGCTTCCGCGCTGGTCTCCCCGCCATTCACCGCTGCGGCGATGGCGGCGGCGTGCGACCGTTCGGCGCTCATGCGGTCTGCTTCAGCGCGAGGATCGGTGCGCCGGGTTCGATCGCCTGACGCTCCTTTATATACAGCGCGGAAACAGTCCCTGCGCCCGGGCTTTCGAGCGGGCTTTCCATCTTCATCGCCTCGATCACGGCGATGATATCGCCTTGCTCGACCGCATCGCCCTCTTCCACCATCAGCTTCCACACGCTGCCGCCGAAGGGTGCTTCGACGAGTTCGCTGTCGTCGGGTATTTCGACCTCGGGCGTAGCGGATTGCTCGCCTTCGGCGCTCTCGATCAGCTCGCTCACGCGGTCGAATTCGCCGCTGCGTTCCCACGCGGCGCGTTCTGCGTCGAAGGCGGTCTGGCGTTGCTCCTCAAACGCGCGAATGCTTTCGGCGTTCTGCTTCAGAAAAGCGCGATGCTCGGCGAGGCTGAATTCGGACTCTTCGACCTCGATCGCGCGGCGGCCGGTGGGGAAATCGCGGCGCCATTCTTCCAGCTCCTGCGCACTGACCTCGAAAAAGCGGATCTGATCGAAGAAGCGCAGCAGCCACGGCTTGCCATCGACGAAGGCGTCGGTCTGGCGGTAGGTGTTCCACACCTGGATCGTGCGGCCGAACAGCTGGTAGCCGCCCGGCCCCTCCATCCCGTAGATGCACATATAAGCCCCGCCGATGCCCACGACATTGGGCGGGGTCCAGGTGCGCGCGGGATTGTACTTGGTGGTGACGAGCCGGTGGCGCGGATCGACCGGGGTGGCGACCGGCGCGCCGAGATAGACATCGCCCAGACCCATGACGAGGTAGCTTGCATCGAACACGATATCCTTGACCGCCGCGGCATCGGGCAGGCCGTTCACCCGGCGGATGAATTCGATGTTGTCCGGGCACCACGGCGCATCGCCGCGCACCGCGCCCATGTACTTCTCGATCGTCTCGACTATCGCCGGATCGCGCCAGCTCAGCGGCAGATGGACAATGCGCGAGGGGACGGTGAAATTCTCCAGATCCCCCAGCCGCTCCTCCGCCTGCATCAGGGCGGTGAGAGCCGCGCGCTGGTCGAGGGCCTTGCCGTCGAAATGTAACTGCAGCGAGCGGATGCCCGGCACGATGTCGATGACGCCCGGCAGATCCATCGCCTCCAGCTCGGTGAGCAGCGCGTGGACGCGGATGCGCAGCTCGATATCGAGCACGATCGGACCGTATTCGACGAGGATGTTGCGGTCGCCCTGCTGGCGATAGACGGTGCGCGGGCGCTGGCCCTGCGCCGGAATCTCGGCGAGGATCGGGGACAGGTCGGAGATCGCGGTGATGGATGCCGTGTCGGCGCAGGTCTGACCCGCCAGCAGCGCCGCCTTCGCCTGGTCCGCTGCCTGCGCCTGCTCGATGGTCACCGGCTGGAAACGCACCCGATTGCCCGGCGCCAATTGCCCGATCTTCCAACGATCCGCCGCGATCACGACGAAGGGGCACACGAACCCGCCGAGCGATGGCCCGTCCGGCCCGAGGATGATCGGCATGTCGCCGGTAAAATCGACCGCGCCGATTGCGTAGGGGTTGTCGTGAATGTTCGAAGGGTGAAGCCCCGCCTCGTCCCCGTCAGCACGTGCCCAGCGCGGCTTCGGGCCGGTCAGCCGAACGCCGGTGCGGTTGCTGTTATAATGCACCTGCCAGCGCGCATCGAGCATCGCTGCGATATCGTCGTCGGTAAAGAAGTCGGGTGCGCCGTGCGGGCCGTATGTGACGCGCACAGTCCAGATGTCGGAGAGTTCGGGCGCGCCGCCAGGGCGCCGTGCCTCTCCGGTCTTGACCTGCCCCAGATGCAGCGTGTCGCCAGCCACCAGCCGCCGCGCGGCGTGGCCGCCGAACTGGCCGAGCTCGAACGTGGCGCGGCTGCCGAGATAGGCCGGGATATCGAGCCCGCCCGCGAACAGCACATAGCCGCGCACTCCTGCGCCGCTCACCCGGCCGAGCGCCAGCGTCTGCCCGGCGGCCACATCGAGCGGCGTGCCTGTCGCGACCGTCTCGCCATCGAGCGTCGCGCCGAAGTCAGCGCCGGTCAGGCAGATGCGCGCTGCGCTCGTAAATTGCAGCGTCGGCCCGGTGAACGTCACTTCCAGCCCGGCGGTCCCTTCCGGATTGCCGAGCATCCGGTTGCCCAGCCGAAACGACAGGTCGTCCATCGGCCCCGATGGCGGCACGCCGACCGCCCACAGCCCCTCGCGGCCGGGCCAGTCCTGCACGCTGGTCGCCGTGCCCCCGGAAATGACCCGCACGCTGCGCGGTGCGTATTCGATCCCTTCGAGCAGTTTCGTTCCGACCCGCCCGGAAACGAAATCCGGATCCCGCACCACTTCGCGCAGCCAGCGCAGATTAGTCTCGATCCCGTCGACGCGGCTGTCATCGAGCGCCGACTGAAGCGCCTCGATCGCGCCCTTGCGCGTCGGTGCATGGGCGATCAGCTTGGCGATCATCGGGTCGTACCATGCGCTGACGACGCTGCCCGCCTCGCACCATGTTTCGGCCCGGATGTCGCGGGGAAAGTCGACATGGGTGAGCGTGCCGGTGGTGGGGCGGTAATCCATCGCCGGATCTTCGGCATAGAGCCGCGCCTGCACCGCATGGCCGCGCGGCGTCGGGGCTTCGCCATCCAGCATTGCGAAATCGCCACACGCGCCCCGGATCATCCATTCGACGAGGTCGATGCCCATCACCTCCTCGGTGACGCCGTGTTCGACCTGGAGCCGCGTGTTCATTTCCAGGAAGAAGAATTCCTCGCGCGCCGCATCGAACAGAAATTCGACTGTCCCTGCCGAGCGATACTGCGCCGCCTCCCCCAAGCGGACGGCGGCATCGACCAGCGCGCGCCGGGTTTCTTCGGCGAGGTCGGGCGCAGGCGCTTCCTCGACCACTTTCTGATTGCGGCGCTGGAGCGAGCAGTCGCGCTCGCCCAGCGGCATGACGCGGCCCGCACCGTCGCCGAAAATCTGCACTTCGATATGCCGGGCCTGCGCGATGAACCGTTCGAGGAAGACTCCGGCATCGCCGAAATTGCTGCCGCCAAGACGCACCACACTGGCGAAGCTGTCGCGCAATGCGGCCTCGTCCTGGCAGACCCGCATCCCGATCCCGCCGCCGCCCGCCGTGGCCTTGAGCATGACCGGATAGCCGATGGCGCGCGCGGCCTCGACGGCGGCATCGGCATCGGTCAGCAGCCCGGTGCCGGGCGCGAGCGGCACGCCGTTCTCCTCTGCCAGAGCGCGGGCGGTGTGCTTGAGGCCGAAGGTGCGGATGTGCTCGGGGGCCGGGCCGACAAAGGCGATACCCGCCGCCTCGCAGCTTTCGGCAAAATCGGCGTTCTCCGACAGAAAGCCATAGCCCGGATGGATCAGGCCCGCGCCGGTTTCGCGCGCGGCGGCGATAATCCGCTCGCCATCTAGATAGCTTTCCGCCGCCGGGGCGGGGCCGATGCACACGGCATGGTCGGCCTGCGTCACATGGAGCGATCCCGCATCGGCTTGCGAATAGACGGCGACGGATCGCAATCCCATGCGGCGCACGGTGCGGATGATCCTGGTCGCGATCGCCCCCCGGTTCGCGACCAGAACCGTCTGCGAAGCCGCCCCTGCGCTCATTCGGTCACGATCATGCGAACCGGCGTCGGGTCGAAGGCGTTGCACGGATTGTTGATCTGCGGGCAATTGGAGACGACGACGATCACGTCCATCTCCGCGCGCAGATCGACGGTGAGGCCGGGGGCCGAAATGCCATCGACGATGCCGAGCGTCCCGTCCTCCATGACCGGCACGTTCATGAAGAAATTGATGTTGGAAACCATGTCGCGCTTGCCGCGGCCCTGCGTCAGGTTGGCTTCGAGGAAATTTTCGACGCAGGCGTGCTGCGCCTTGGTGTGGTGGCCGTATCGCAGCGTGTTGGACTCGCACGAGCATGCGCCGCCGATCGTGTCGTGATAGTCGACCGCGCTGCCGGTGATCGTCATCATCGCGCGCCCCTCGCTCGATCGCAGCACGGTGCCTTGGCGCAGGAAGATGTTGCCTTGCGCTGCGACCGTGTCCTGCGCGCTGTAGCGTTCGGTATCGTCGGCGGCGGCGTAGAGCAGGAAGTCGACCGCCTGATTGCCTTCCACATCGACGATGCGCAGGCTTTGCCCGGCCTTGACCTCGTGCAGCCATGGCGCGCGGGCGGGGACGATCTCGTCATGGACGATCCGCCCCGTGAGGTCGTCGGTGGCCGTATCGGCGGTCATGGTGGTCACGCAGGGGGCCTCTTTATCGGCGGTAATAGTCTTCGACGTTAAGGAAGGCGCGCTGGCCTTCCGGTGTCGCGTTGCGGATGGCGTCGTCTTGCGCGGTGATCGCGCCGCGCCACGCGGAGACGCGCAAGGGGGTGCCGGTGTAGTCCTCGCGCGGGTCGAGCACATGCGGGCAATTGGTAATGACGATGGTCAGGTCCATTTCGGCGCGCAACAGCACTTCGCGCCCCGCATCGAACGGTCCGATTTGCGGCGTGATCGACCCATCCGCCTCGATCCGAGTGCCCTTGAACAGGTTGACACACGGGTGGACGTCGCGCCGTTGAAGCCCGAACTTCGCCGCGCCGATCAGCATTCGGTCGCGGCCATTGGGAAAGGCGCCGCTGTTGCGCCCCTCGCCGTACTTTGCTTCGTTGATCGCCGCGTTGGAGGTGCCGCAAAAGGCATCGTGGGTGCCCGCCTCGTCTTCGAGAATGCTCATCAGGACACGGCCCATATCGGACAGCAGCAGCTTGCCTTCGCCGAGATAGCCGTTCCACTGAACCTTGACCGTGTCCGCGACGTTCAGCCGCTCGGTGGGCATTTCGGCGTTGAAGATGTTGAGCGAGGCGCAGGCGTCGCCCGCCACGTCGATCAGCCTGACCCGCGTGCCCCGCGCGATCCGGCGGGCGCTGTAGCCGCCGGGCGCGATAGTCTCCTCCCACAGCAGATCGTCGGCGCCGATGTGGGGTGGAAGGTCGTCGGTTTGGGGTGGCAAGGTCGGCATCGCCTCGACCACGGTGCCCGTCATCCCGCGCGCATGATCGCGCGCCTGGGTGGGATCGGCGAGCGTGTCTGTCACGCAGCGACGCCGTTTTGCGAATGGCCGTCATCCGACGAAGCGTCTTCGCCGCTCTCGTCCTGTTCGTGCAGCGGCGGGAGCAGGGCGGTGGTGGTGACAAGCTTGAGCTGGCGCACCCCGCGCACGCAGCGCAGCGCATCGCACAAATCCTCCAGCCGCTGGGCCGGGCCTTGCACCAGCAGCACTTCGAGCGACTGATCGTCTTCGAGAAAGACGTGCTGCGAGGAAATCACTTCCTTGAGATATTGCAGCTGCTTTGCCGCAAGCTGCTCGCGCACATTGCCGCTGTCGCTGCGATAGACCAGCGTGATGGTCCCCGCGAGCGTCTCCTCGGGCCGGACCATCGCCTCATGCTCGGCCAGCGCATGACGGATCAGTTGCGCGATGAGTTGCGAGCGCGAGGGCAGGGCGCGTTCCTCGACCATAATGTCGAGGTGATGCAAAAGCTCTGCCGGAAGGCTCATGCTGAGGCGAGCGAGACTGGTGGGTTCGGAGCTCATCGCGGAATTCCTCTCTCAATTATTATGTATTTTGTCAATCGTAATACTATTATCACGAAGGGTGTCATGAGGGGTGTCATGAGGGCCATCATGCGAGCCGTGGTCTGAACGGTCGGCCGGGGCGCGATCGGCATGCGAAATATCGTTCGCGGGGGCGCCTGTGTCACGCTTGGTCCCTTTCTGTACCCCTTTGCCCGGCTCGATTTCAGCCTGCTTCGCATCGAGCGGTATATCGTAAACGATGGTCGATCCGTAGCGGTCCGGTGCATGCGGATCGACACGCGTTTTGTCGAGGGTGAGCACCCTTGTCCCGAGCGTAAAAGCCTCGCGAATATCGTGGGTTACCATGATAATCGTCAGCGCATATTCGCGCCACAGCCGGGTGGTCAGATCATGCATATCCGCTCTGATTCCGGGATCGAGCGCGCCGAATGGCTCGTCGAGAAGCAGGATCCGAGGCCGCTTGATCAGCGCCTGTGCAATCGCAAGCCGTTGCTGCATTCCGCCCGACATTTGCGCGGGATAAAGGTCGCAATTGTCGCCAAGCCCGACCGCTTCCAGCATCTCCCTTGCGGTCTCCACTGCCCGTCGCCGCCGCGCACCGAACAGCCGCGCGATGAGCGGAGCCTGCGCGCATTCAAGCCCGAACAGCGTGTTTTCAAGCACCGTCAGATGCTCGAACACGGAATAGCGCTGAAACACGACCCCGCGATCCGGGCCGCACTCGGCAGCCAAAGGTGCATCGTCGAGCATGATCGCCCCACGCGTCGGGCCCGCCTGGCCGAGCACAAGGCGCAGCAGGCTGCTCTTGCCCGATCCCGAAGGCCCGATGATCGAGAGGAACGCGCCTTCCTCGATCTCGAGATTGATCCGCTCCAGCACGACCTTGTCGCCATACTCGACCCACACGTCGCGCAAGGCGAGGAGCGCGCTCAATGCTCGCTCCCATGCGCCCAGCGGAACAGGCGACGGCTCGACAGCATGAGCAGGACATCGATGGTCGCAGCGAGCAGCGCGATCCACGCGACATAGGGCAGAATGACGTCCATCGCGAGGTACCGCCGGACGAGGAAGATGCGATATCCCAGCCCCACATCCGACGCGATCGCCTCCGCCGAAATCAGGAAGACCCATGCCGGGCCGAGCGACAGGCGCAAGGCCTGGATCAGCCGCGGCATCGCTTGCGGCAGGGCGACGCGCAGCAGCAATTGCCACGTGCTCGCGCCAAGGGTTCGCGCCTTGACGATCTGCTCGCGCGGCAGAGCGGTGATATGCGCGGCGATATCGCGCACCATAAACGGCGCAATTCCGATGACGATAAGCGCGACCTTGGCGGTTTCGCCCAAGCCGAAGACGATGAACAGGATGGGCAGCAGCGCGATCGGCGGGATCACCGCGATGCTGGTGACCAACATGCCGAATGTCGCTCTGATAGCCGGCATGACCCCCAGCAGCAGTCCCACGCCGAGCGCACAAAGGGTTGAAATCGCGAGGCCCAGACCAAGTCGCCGCAGGCTGGCGAAGGTATCGGACCAGAAGAGATAGTCGCCCGATAGCTGGTCGCGCTCGAACACCAGCGCCCACATCGCCTCCGCCATCGCGCCAGGCAGGGGCAGGATCTTGTCGTTGGGATTGACCGCGTTCCGCTCACCGGCGAGCACGAGGTAGAGCAGGATCAGGGCGACAATCGGAATTAAGCCCAGCAGCAGATTGTTGCGCTGCCCAAAATCGCGATTGAGCCCGCGCATCAGGGGCCGGTCACGCCCGCTGGGGACATTCGTTTCGGCTCACAAGTCTCCATCGGCTGCCATCTGCATATACGTCTCGTCGAACCTGAGCGTGATGTTGTCGGGATCGCCCAGCGTCCGCCCGCCCGGGAATGCCATGCCGACCGCGTCGGCGGAGCGCGCGCCCTGCCCGAACAGCCCTTGGGAGAAACTGAAGTCGCGCACCCGCGTCATGGTCTCGAACAGCGCTTCGTCAGAAGTGGCCGCGACCGCGGCTTGCGGATCGGCGTAGAGATAGGTCGTCGCCAATTGCCCCTCGAACAATTCCGGCGTCGTTCCGGCAAGCGAGGCCATCGCGGCGCGCGCGGCCTCACCCTCCTCGTCGTCTCGCTCGACCAGGTCCATCGTTTCGTACCAGATTCCCGCAAGCGCTTTGCCGAGCTTCGGATTGGCCTGAAGCGTCGCGGTGTCGACCACCAGGAGATCCACGATCTCGCCGGGTATATCAGCCGAGCTGAACACCTGCGTGGCGCGCGGTGATTGCCGCATGGTGGTGAGCTGCGGATTCCATGCGACCGCGGCGGTGATGTCGGGGGACGAAAACGCGCCGGCAATGTCGGCATCGGATGTATTGACCGTGTTGACGGCGGTCATCGGCAGCCCGACCGTGTCGAGCGCACGCGCCAACAGGTAGTGCGAGACCGACAGCTCGACCAAATAGACGTCCCGGTCGCGGATTTGCTCGAGCGTGTCGGCTCCCTTAAGCAAAACTCCGTCATTCCCGTTGGAATAGTCGCCCAGAATGATGGCGCTGGTGTCCTTGCCACCAGCCGCCGGAATGGTCAGCGCATCCATGTTCGCAACGGTCACTCCGTCGAGCTGTCCAGCGGTGTACTGGTTTACCGATTCGACGTAGTCATTGACCTGCACGAAGTTGATCGTGATCCCATATTTGTCCTCCCACTTCTCGACGATCCCGGTCCGATCGGCATACGGCCAGGGCATCCAGCCGGCATAGATCGACCAGCCGATATCAAACTCGGTTCGTTCCGCTCCCGCCTCGGGCGTTTCCGACGAGCACGACGCGAGCGCCAATGCGAATGCCAGCGTCACCAGCGTTCCGATACGGCGCATTTCTCGGATCATCTGTCGGTTCCTTTCGCTGGTGCAGCATTGCCGCAATCGCTGCCCTTGTCCATCGCTAAAATATTACGGTTGCCCCATTCTGTATTATTTTTATGATGTCTGGCGCGCCAATCCGGCAACAAGCCGTATGTGGGCCGCCTGGGAGGGCGATGACCGAAGGCTTGCATCTGTCGCCATGGTGGCGGCGCTATCCGGAGTGTGTCCATGAGATCTGCGATCGCCACCGCACTGCTTGCGCTTGCCGCGTGCTCACCCGCCGTTTCGCAAGACGAACCGGCCGATGCTTCGCTCGAATTTGAAGAAAACGTGCTCGACGTGCCGGGCTTTGCCGACTTTCTGACAGTCGATGGTGAGACGGTCTGGACCACCAATGATGGGCGGGTGGAGCAATGGTCGACCCAGGAGTTGGTCGCATCGGTCGCTATTCCCCGACCGTGCGGGACGATGGCGCTGTACGAAGGCGCGTTATGGATCGCGAATTGCGAGGATGCCAATCTCTACCGGGTCGACACCGCTACCGCGGAGGTGGACGAAATCATCGCCACCGGCATCGCCAATCCGCGCGGTGAAACCAATGTGGTCGCAGGGGCCGGTTCGATCTGGGTGCCGAGCGATGCCGATGGCACGGTCGCGCGGATTGATCCCGCAACGAATGAAATCAGCGCCCTGATCGATGTCGTGCCAGGCACGTTCTTCCTCGCGTTTGGGCACGGCGCGCTTTGGGCGGTCAGCAGTGATGCGGAGATCATCCAGCGCATCGATCCGGCGACCAACGAAGTGACTGCGACTGCGCAGCTCGGCGCGCAGCCCGGCTTCCTTACTGCCGGGGAAGGGGCCGTGTGGGTGCAGGAGCAGGGCGACGGCACCGTCGCACGCGTCGACCCCGATCAGGTCGCAGTAACCGGGCGCGTCGAAGTGGGCGAAACGCTGCTTTACGGCGATATCGACGTTGGTGACGGTAAGGTCTGGCTGCGCACGACCGAGGATCAGACGTTCGTTGTGATCGACGCGGATACGCTGGAAATCGTCGCGCGCACAGGCCGGCCGGAAGGAAGCGGGGCGCTGCGCTATACACCGCAGCGCATCTGGACTTCGGCACACGACGTCAAATCGCTGACGTGGTGGACGGTCGGGACCGACTTGGAAGGCTAAGACGGTTGGCTGCTCTTGCATTTGACTAGATATCTCGTATATCTTTCAAGTGAAGGATAGCGAAATGGCGACGCAACCGCTCGAAGTTCAGCCCGACGATGGCAAAGTACTGACCACCGCGATTGCGCGGATCGGCGAGTTGTGGGGGTTCACCAACGCCAAGCTTGGTGCGGTGCTGGGTCTGTCCGAAGCAACGGTATCGCGGTTGCGATCGGGCAAGACCGCGCTCGATCCCGCAAGCAAGTCTTTCGAGGCCGGTCAGTTTCTCCTGCGGCTGTTCCGCTCGCTCGATGCCCTGTTGGGAAGCGATGACATGGCGGCGCGCGCCTGGCTTGCCACTCCCAATGTTGACCTCGAAGCGCGCCCGGCGGATCTGATCGAGAGCTTTGCGGGCCTCATCACCGTTTGCGATTATGTGGACGCCCACCGCGCTCGCGTCTGAGTTTCGCAGCTATCGCCGGACCGTTTGGCGCGTGGTCGAGGCGCAGCATCGGATCTCTACCAACCGCCTTGCAGCAGATTCGCACGAGCAGCGCCGGCTGGAAGAGCTGGCGAACGCCGCCAAACCGAACCTGCCGAAGTCGGCGCACGGCCTGCATTACCTGCTCGCGTCCCCGTTCCGTTATGGTCACAAGGTGGCCAGCCGGTTTCGCCGGGCAGACGAGCGCCCGGGAATCTTCTACGCGAGCGAGGACGAGCGAACCGCTATCGCGGAGACGGCCTATGGACGCCTGCGTTTTTTCAGCCGATCACCTGAGTTTCAGCCGGGCAATCGCACGAGCGAGCATTTGAGCTTTTCGATACCGCTCGATCTGCAGCGACTGATCGATACCACAGACGCGCCGTTTGATACCCAACGCAAGAGCTGGTGCGATCCGGATGATTATCGCGCGTGTCAGAGCTTGGCGGCTGCGGTGCGGGAGGCGAAGGGGCAGGCCATCCGCGCCTGCTCCGCGCGCGACCCCAGCGGCATCAACGTCGCGCTGCTCGACCCTGCGGGTTTTGCGAAGTCAGAGCCGCTTCATGGCCGCAACTGGCACTTGCGGCATGAAGGCAACCGCCTGAGCGCGATGGCCGCGTTCCCTCATGACGAGGTCTACAGCTTCTCGCCCGAGCAATTCGGCTTGCCGAACGTCGGCCAGACATCGCCAAGCCGCTAGACCAAGGCGATGGTGGGCGCGGCAAGGATTGAACTTGCGACCCCACCCGTGTGAAGGGTGTGCTCTACCACTGAGCTACGCGCCCATCTGCGCTGACCGACGGTGCGCAATTGCGCCGCAAGACTGCGAGACAGGAGCGCGGCCTTACTGCGCGAATATGGCGTTTGCAAGCGAGCAGTGTTCTGCGGCCAATGCCCATAACGCCGAGTCTCAGCGTAGGAGATACCCCGCAAGCCAGTCGAATATGCTGGCATCGCTCGCGCTGCGATCGGGCGCGCGTGTTTCGACCGGGCATTCGAGACAGTAGGCCTGTATGCCTTGTGCGCCGGAAAGCCGCTGCGCATCGCTTAGCACGCGGGTCAGGAGGCGCTCGCGCTCACGCGCGGCCATGGCGAACAGATCGCCATTGCGCGCCTGCTCACGGTCCGCCGTACTGTCGAACACCAGTTGACGGATCAGCGAATCGTAGCTTGTTTCCGCCGCTCCGAGAAAGACCGGCTGCCAGTCGTCTTCTTCCAGACCCGCTTCGACCGCGACCCAGTCGAGCGCCTCTTCGAGTCCCCCGAACTGATCGACGAGATCGAGCTGCCGCGCCGAACCGCCATCCCACACGCGCCCCTGTGCGATCTGATCGATGCGGGTCGGCGTCATTCCGCGTGCGGTGCTGACCCGTTCGAGGAAGTCGGAATAGGTGTCGGTCACGCTGGCCTGCAGGATCGCGTCGACCTCCGGGGTCAGCCCGGCGATGAGGTCGGGTTGGCCGGATAGCGGCGTGGTGCGATAACCTGCGGAATTCACGCCGATATCGGCCGCAGCGTCCTCAAACGTGGGGAGGATTGCGAACACGCCGATCGAGCCGGTGATTGTCTCGGGCTGCGCAAAGATACGGTCGCCTGCAGTCGCAACCCAATACCCGCCGCTCGCGGCGACATTGGCGAAGGATATCGCGACCGGCAGTTCTTTTGCCCGGAAGCGCTCGACCGCGCGGCGGATTTCTTCGGAAGCTAGCACCGATCCGCCCGGCGAATCGACCCGTACGACCAGCCCCTTGGGATCATCGGCCAAAGCCTCGTTCAGAAGGTCCGCGATGCGATCGCCGCCAGCAGTGCCCGGTCCCGCGTCGCCATCGACGATGTTGCCCGCGACCGTCACGACGGCGATATCGTTGTCCGACCCGGTCAGACCGCGAAGATTGGGCCCAACGTCGGCGAGATACGGCGTAAATTCACTTTTGGCGAACGAACCGGGTGCGTCGTCCCAGTCGTCTTCGCCCACGATCTCGGCCACGCGCTCGCCGAATTCGACCCGGCTGCCGAGTTTGTCGACAAGTCCTGCATCGAGGGCGGCTTTGGCCAGATCGCCGGAAGACGCCTCGACCCAGCCGACCGGATCGCTCGTCACCCGGTCAAGTTGCAGCTTGGGCCGCGCAGTGGTCACATTGGCCTGCCATTCCTCCCACAGCGCGCCGTAAAGCGCCGCTCGGTTCTCTTGTGCAGCTTCCGACGGACCATCTAGAATGAATGGTTCGACCGCCGACTTGAATTCGCCCACGCGATAGACGCGGGTGTTGACCTTCAACCGCTCGAGCAGCCCGGCGTAATACAGATTGCTGCCGCCCGGTCCCGAGATCAGCGCCCCGCCGAGCGGATCGACCCAGACCTCGCTTGAATGGGCGGCGAGTTGCATGTGATCGTCGCCATAGCCGATTGCGTAGGTCAGCACCGGCTTGTCCGCTTGCCGGACGCGGTCCATCGCTTCGCCGATCGCCTGCATATGGACCTGCCCACCGCCAAGAAAGGATGTGAGGTCAATCACCACCGCCTCGATGCGTTCGTCGCCCGCCGCCGCCTCAAGCACGCGCACCAAATCGCGGGCCTGATACTCGACCACTGGCGCTTCGCGGCTGAGCAACGCTTCGAACGGATCGACCTCGGCCCGTTCTTCGACCACAACGCCGGACAGGTCGATAAAGAGCGCGCCGTCACGCACCTGGCCTGGATTTGGCGTGGCGGACAGGATCGCGAACAGCGCGAGGAAGAACAGCAGCATGAAGACAAGGACCAGCGCGTCCTTGATCCCGACGATGACTTTCCAGGCCTTGCCGATGAAGCTCATGAAGAATTGGCTTTCGTATGTTGTAACCCGCTGACGGGCCGTGTTCGATTGTCGCCGGACCGAGATAGGCGCAAATGCCCGCAACTTCCATGCCCGCGCCATGCACGACGGGTTGAGCGTCATGCATGGCTCGACTAAGGGCAGGGCCGAGCGATACGGGGTCTCGATGGATCACACATTTCCGCCCGCAGCAAGCGACCGCTTTCCCGGCGGGCGGCTGGCCTTTCCACATCGCGACCTGACCGGTATCGGCCATCTCGAGCGTCATGAGATCCTCTATCTGCTGCATGAGGCGCAGCAATGGGTCGAATTGAACCGCCGCAGCGCGAAACATGCGGGGCTGCTTTCGGGTCTCACCATCATCAATGCTTTCTTCGAGGCTTCGACACGCACGCTGCTCAGTTTCGAGATTGCGGGGAAGCGGCTGGGTGCGGACGTTGTCAACATGCACGCCGCCCAGTCCAGCGTGAAAAAGGGCGAGACGCTGATCGACACCGCGATCACGCTCAATGCCATGCGCGCCGATGCGATCGTGATCCGTCATGGATCGAGCGGTGCGACGCAATTGATCGCGGACAAGGTCGATTGCCCGGTTCTGAATGCGGGCGATGGCAGTCACGAACATCCGACCCAGGCACTGCTCGATGCGCTCGCACTGCGTGAGGCGCTGGTGCGGCGAGGGGAGGATAGTGAGGATTTCACTGGCCTTACCGTGACGATATGCGGCGATATCCTGCACAGTCGGGTCGCACGTTCCAACATCCTGTGCTTGACCGCGATGGGCGCGAATGTCCGCGTGTGTTCGCCGCCCGCGCTGATGCCCGCCGGGGTCGCGGCGATGGGTGCCACGCCATTCCTCGATTTCGACGAGGCTCTGGCGGGCACCGACGTGGTGATGATGCTGCGTTTGCAGACCGAGCGAATGGCCGGGCAGTTCATCCCTTCGGCGCGCGAATATCATCATCTTTATGGGCTTACCTCCGCGCGCCTCCAACAGGCCGCGCCCGACGCGCTGGTGATGCACCCCGGGCCGATGAACCGCGGGGTCGAGATCGACAGCGACGTTGCCGACATGCTCGACCGCTCGATCGTCACTCAGCAGGTGGAAATGGGCGTCGCGATCCGTATGGCCTGCCTCGACGTTCTCACCCGCACCGCTCGCGGTGTCGAGGGGTGGGAGAACGAAGCATGAGACAGATGCGTCCGGTTGTGATTACCGGCGGGCGGATCGTCACGACCGGCGGCGTCATCGATGGCACGGTGCGGCTTGTGCACGGCCTGATCGACGCGGCTGGACCCGACGTGGAAGTCCAGGACGGGGACGAGGCAATCGATGCGCGGGGCAAGCTTGTTGCGCCCGGCCTCGTCGATTTCGGGGTGTTTGCGATCGATAAGCCTGCCTTCCATTTCGGCGGGATAACTCGGGCCGCACTGATGCCGGATCAGTCACTTCCGCTCGACCACCCCAGCCGGGTCAACTTCATCGCCAAAAGCGGCAAGCCGGACCTATGGGTTCACCCGCTCGCTGCCGCGACCCGCGGACTGGCGGGCTCTGAATTGGCGGAGGTCGCACTTATGCGCGACGCGGGCGCGCGGGGCGTCGCCAGCGGGAGGCGCTGGATCGGCGACAGCGGCGTGATGCTGAGCCTGCTCCAGTACGCCGCGATGCTCGACCTTGTTGTAGTCGCCCATGCCGAAGACGCCGCGCTGGCCGGCGAAGCTGCGGCCACGGCGGGCGAAATTGCGACACGGCTCGGCATCCCAAGCGCCCCCGCGGAGGCCGAGACGCTCGCGCTCGCCCGCGACATCGCGCTCGCCGAAATGAACGGGGCGCGGATCCATTTTCGACAGGTCACCACCGCCGCCGGTTTTGAACTTGTGAGGCAGGCCAAATCGCGCGGTATCGCGATCACCTGCGGGATCACGCCTGCGCATTTCATGCTGTCGGACCTCGAAACGGCGGACTTTCGGACCTTTGCCCGGCTCTCACCACCCTTGCGCAGCGAGGCTGACCGACAGGCCGCGCGCGCGGCGATTGCCGATGGCACGGTCGACGTGATCGCCAGCGGGCACGATCCGCGCGGGGCCGAGGACAAGCGCCTGCCGTTCGCCGATGCCGCGCCCGGTATGGCCGGAGCCGAGACGTTGCTCGCGATGACGCTGGGTCTGGTGCGCGACGAAGTTATCGACACGTCTCGTGCTTTCGAGCTGCTCGCGGCCAAGCCCGCAGAGTTGCTCGGCGTGGAAGCCGGGCGGATCGAACCTGGATACGAAGCGGATATCGCGATCATCGATCCGGATGCGCCGTGGATCATCGATCGCAGCAGGATGAAGGCGACCGCGGACAACACGCCGTTCGATCGGCAGGGCACGCAAGGTCGGGTAACGCACCTCATCAAAGGCGGGATCGCCATCGCGCGTTAGAGCGGCGGGTCTGAAACAAAATGCTCCCGGACACCCATCGGGGCGCCGGGAGCAGTCTTGGCTGGAGCCCGTGCTGGGCTCCAGGAGAAATCTAGCTGCTGCGAGCCGCAACCTGCACGCGCTTCACCGCGCCTGCGGGAGGGTTGCTGGCGGCATAGGCGAAGCAGCCACGGCCGCTCGACTTGACCGCGTCGCACATGGCGAGCGCGCTGCGACGACCGAAGCCTGCTGCAGCGAGGCGGAAGAACTTGCGCCCATCGACCACCGCCTCGGTTATGACGTAGTCGCGCTTCTTGAGCTGCGGGAAGCGCTTTTGCATCTGCACCCACTTGTCAGCGGCGACTTCGCGGCTGTCATAGCTGCCGAGCTGGACGAGATGCGTTGCAGCACTGCCCGTCGCAATTGCCATACGACGCTGCGACGGAGCCGATTTCGCGGCCTTTGATGGCGATCCGGTTTTCGCAGCCACAGCGGGCACGTCCTGGATCATCGGGCGCGAGATGAAGCTCATGGCCGTATCGGCAGCCTCGACTGCTGCGAGCGTCGCAATGCTCGGTTCTACGACCTCGACCGCCTCCGCGTCGTCGCTTGGGTCGACCTGTTCGATTGCGAAAGCCATCGCCTCGCTCTGGCTTGGCACGGCCTCGACGGAGAGCTCCGCGACATCGGCGTTGACTTCTCCGGCGCGCATGTCCTGCGCTTCGGCGACCATCATCTGCTGGCTCGGGAAGTTGGCAAGTGCCAAGTGCTGCGGCATTTCGCCGTATCCTGCGGGCGTAACGCCCAGCAGGCTCGCTACGCGCACGCGGTGCGCTTCTGGCGAAGCGGTCTGCGCCCATTGCGTCAGCCGCGCATCGAGCTGGTCGGCGGGCACGTCTTCGGCGGCCATAACCCGCGCGGCACCCCAATTGCCGGCCAGTGCGTAGGCGTAGGCGAGGTTCTGACGCACCTTGCCGCTCGGCTCACCGCCGCGCACTTCGTTGATGAGTACATGGACACCGCGCTCGGGATCGCCGGCAAGTGCAATAGCGAGGCCGTAATCTGCAGGTGCAATAGCGGTTTCGTGCTGCTCGAGCGTATCGAGCGCGGCCTCGTTGTCGCCGAGCGCAGTCAGAGCAAGCGCATAGCTCAGTACCGTACGCGGATCCTCGCTGCCCAATTCCAGCGCATCACGAAAACTGGTCGAAGCTGCCTGGAACCGGCCCGCTTCGAGATAGGCTGCGCCAAGCAGAGCGCGGTATGACGCGCTGCGGGGCGATGCGAGCACGGCGGTTTCGGCGAGGGTGACGGCCTTGTCGACCTTGCCATCCGCCAGCGCCGCCTGCGCCTTGGCGAAGGATGTTTCCGCCGGCGGGGCGGAGGCGGTGCAGCTCGCCAGAGCAACGCTGGCGATCGCGGTGCCCAGGAACAGGCCGAAACGCGGCCCGGCCTTGCCGTCATTGCGATTGGTGTTCGCGGTATTTTCACTGCGGCGAAGCATCGGTTTTTCCCCTAAATTAACCATGGCGTCTGCGGCCCGTTCGTTGGTGGGTAGGAAGGTGTGGAATTTTCAATCAGCTCGGCTTGATCCGGGCGACAAGCACGTCGAGATCCTCGATCTGAGCAAACACGGCGTCGAGTGCGTCGGTCACGAGAGCTTGCGCACTGGTGCTGCGCATCGTCGCTGCAAGGCGCAGCTTGAGATGGCGTTCTGTGTCGAGGCGCAGCGTGAAGGCCGCGCGGCGCGTGCCCCTGGTCTGCTTGCTCTTGGCGCGCGGGGCGGGCTTGCGCTGGATGAGTTCCTGCGCGTCATCGCGATCAGTCGGGAGAGGCATCGCCGCGCCAGCCAGATCGTTGCGATCCTCATCGCGTGAGCGACGCTGCAGGATCGGGCTTGCGCCGGCATCCGCGCCGAATTCATCTTCATTGGCCGCCGTCCGGCCATCGATGGCGCTCGGTTTGGTACGGCCCAGCGCGACGACGTTTCCGCGCGATACGGCGTTGTCGGTCGCTTCCGAGCTATCTGAAGATTGCGCTTCATCGCCCATGTCGTTCCAGCCGAGATCCTCAAGCTGTTCGTCGTCAACAGTTTCAGGGATCGGCGCGAGCTGCGGGCGCATGGCTGGCTTTGCGCCGCCCTTGCGGGCGAGCAATGTGGGTTCGAGCGATGCGAAGCTGACTTCAGACATAGCGCCGTGGTCCCTTGCTTACTGAGCCACCCGGCGACCGAAGCCACCACCCGGACGATTTGCGCCGCCCGCCTGCGCCTGATGCGCGGTGCCGGGCGCTGCGAAGACCGTGCGGCGGAAATTCTTCTCGAGCCGATCGGAGATGTATTTCCACAAAGCGGTCATTTCCGCAGCGCTGCGCCCTTCCGGATCGACTTCCATCACGGTGCGACCGTCGATCATGGACGCGGCGAAATCGGTGCGATGGTGAAGCGTGATCGGTGCGACCGTGCCATGCTGTGACAGCGCGACGGCGGCTTCCGAGGTGATCTTGGCCTTTGGCGTCGCTGCGTTGACAACGAACACCAGCGGCTTGCCCGCACGTTCACAAAGATCGACGGTTGCACCCACGGCGCGCAGGTCGTGCGGGCTGGGCCGGGTCGGGACGACGATAAGTTCAGCGACTCCGATCACCGACTGGATCGCCATGGTGATGGCAGGCGGCGTATCGATGACAGCAAGCTTGAAGCCCTGTTGGCGAAGCACCTGAAGATCGTTAGCGAGGCGGGACACGGTAGTCTGGGCAAAGGCGGGATATTCCGCTTCCCGCTCATTCCACCAGTCCGCGAGCGAACCCTGCGGGTCGATGTCGATCAAGACGACTGGACCCGCTCCCGCGCGCTGGGCCTGGACGGCCAAATGTCCGGATAGGGTCGTTTTCCCCGATCCGCCTTTCTGCGATGCCAAAGCAAGTACACGCAACGCCGGTCCCCCTGTTTTTCGACCACTCGTGCCGCTTCGTTGCGGCTGCCTGAGACCGGAATCGCAGACTACCCCTAATTTAGCGTTAAAGACGAAACCGCATGCGCGCGCAGTCGGATTGGTAGTATCGGGCAGTGAATACTACTGAGTTGGTGTGCGTGATCCTATCGCGACATGGCTGATCTCGGGACGAAGTGACGTGCGGTACGAGCAGGGAAAATTTATGACAGCGCGCAATATCTTGCGAGGACAAGGCCTTGGGGTTGGCGCGTGCGTCGCACTGCTTGTGATGGACGCTCCGGTCGCCGGTCAGGACCGGGTCGAACCCGATTCCGGCCCTGAACGCGGCGAATTGCGCGGCGAGTCGAAAGATCGGGAAGCTCGCGAAGCCTCGATCCTCTATGAAAGAGCGCAGGCTTATCGCCTCGGCCGCGGACAACCGGTGGATTTTGATCGGGCATTGCAGCTTTACCGTGAGGCAGCGGCTGCCGGACATCTGAAAGCGCGCGACAACTACGGGTTGCTGCTGTTCCGGCAGGGGGAGCGAGAGGCTGCGATACCGCTGATCACCGAAGCTGCGAAGCGGGGCGATCCAAGAGCGCAATACGTGCTTGGCATTGCGCATTTCAACGGAGACTGGGTGCCAAAAGACTGGGTGCAGGCCTACGCACTGGTCACGCTGGCAAGCACTGGCGGCATGCCGCAGGCGCGCGCCGCGCTGGCTCAGATGGACAAGCATATTCCCATCCGCCAGCGTAGACTTGCGCAGGCTCTTGTGCGTCAATTCGAGACCGGTGAGGCACTGATCCCTGCACCAACAGCACCGCTGCCCGAACGAAACCCCGCAATCGCAGCCACATCAGCTTCCAGCCAAGCCGCAGAAGCTTCGGTTGATTCGGGTATTCAGGGCGAATGGACCATTCAACTCGGCACATTCGCGGTCCCCGGCAATGCCGAGCGCTTGTGGTCGACCCTGTCGTCGAACCCGATTCTGGCCGGCGCGGACGCGGAATTCAGCTCATCCGGTCCCTTCACCGTCCTTCGGGCATCCGGCTTCGCCGATCGCGAAGCCGCGCGCGAGACCTGTCGCGCGCTTGCAGGGCAAGGGCGCGAGTGCCTTGTCAAACGCTGATAGCAGATGCGCAGACCCGATGCGCCTTTGCCACGTCGCCGGACCTGCTAAGACGGCCATGCATTTGGCTATGGGTAGGACGTGATGAACATCGACGCAGGTGGATCGGATGGCGCGGGTTCGGTCATCGATCCGGCGATTGGTCAGGGAACATCGCCCGACCTGATACCCGTCCGGCAGCAAGATCGCATCGCCAGTCTCGATCTGATTCGGGGCCTCGCGGTAATGGGCATTCTGGCGGCCAACATCGTCGCGTTTGGCCAGCCCTTCGAAGCCTACACCTATCCCGACGCGTTTCTCGTGGCGCACGACACGGTGTCGGACTGGCTGCTGGTCGCTCAGTACGTGCTGGTCGACAACAAGATGCGCGGTCTTTTCACCCTGCTGTTCGGTGCGGGCATGTATCTGTTCATGGAGCGCGCCTGGGCAAAGGGTGCGACTCGCTGGCTGCAGTTATGGCGCCTCGTTATCTTGCTGGGGTTCGGTCTGTTTCACTTTTTCGTGCTCTGGCGGGGCGACATCCTGACTTATTATGCGCTGCTCGGGATCCTCGCGCTGCCACTTCTGCGACTGAAAGCGGTAACGCAACTGGGCATCGGCCTGACAGCTTATCTCGTCGGCACCTTGCTCAGCGCTGTAAGCCTCAGTTTTCCCTATCTGATCGCCGAAACGCCGTTCGGGAAACAGACCGAGTTCGAGACTACGCGCGAGGAATTGGTGGCGGGCAAGGCCGGTGCGCTCGCCGATGCAGCGCTGGAGACGCGTTTGACCGAAGCAGGCGACTTCGCGGGTCTTATCGCGCACAGATGGACCGCGCATGGCTCCGATCCGTTCACCAATTCGCTGTTCTTCCTGCTTGAAACCCTGCCGCTGATCCTGATCGGTGCCGCGCTTTACCGGATGGGCTTTTTCAGCGGCGTGTTTGCGCGCGCAAAGATGCTGCGCTGGGGCTGGGTAGCAGTGATCGTTGGGGGCATTATGAGCCTGGGGATCGCGTTATTTCTCGAAGCTGGAGAGTATTCCTACTATCTTATGCTGGCGGGCTACATCGGCTGGAGTCCTCTGCCACAGCTGCTGATGACGCTAGGTCTGGCTGCGCTGCTGGTGGTCTACTCATCAGGATGGACCGGCTGGCTGGGACAGCGGGTCTCGGCGGCGGGAAGGGTGGCTTTTACCAACTATATCGGCACCTCGGTTCTGATGCTGGTCGTCTTCCAGGGATGGGGGCTGGGGCTGTTCGGCGAGTTTGCGCGCCCGGGGCTTTATCTGGTCATGATCTTCGCTTGGGTGGTGATGCTCGCCTGGTCGAAGCCGTGGCTCGATCGCTTTCGATATGGCCCTCTCGAATGGCTATGGCGATGCCTGACCTATCGGAAAATTTTCCCACTGCGCAGGTAAGCGAACGCGGAAAGGGCTTGCTATTGCGATCAATTCGCATAACTTGCTTTTGCAAACGCTTCGCAGCAGTGAGTCGAACCGCCTATGTACATCTGCATTTGCAACGCAATTCGAGAAACCGACCTGCGCGCGGCCGCGCTGACCTCGGGCGGCGATGCCGAGGCGACCTACGCCACTCTCGGCAAACGTCCCAATTGCGGCCAATGCCTTGGCGATGCAGCACAAATCATCGAGCAGGAACGCGCGCTCTCTTCTTGCGAGAACGTCGCAGTATAAGCTGCGGCGTAGCTATTGCGACCTGTTCGCAAGCGCCTGAATTATAAAGCGAAATCTCTCCCCGATTGCTTGCTTTATTAACACTCATCACTTAGTTGTCCCCAAGATCCTGTGGCGTGCTGAACGCACGCGGACGGTTGATAGGGAGCATGCGCCATGAAGGGCGACGACAAGGTTATCGAATATCTGAATAAGGCGCTCACGAACGAGCTGACCGCCATCAACCAATATTGGTTGCATTACCGCGTGCTGGCCGATTGGGGGGTCGGCAAGCTCGCCGAATATGAGCGCAAGGAATCGATTGAGGAGATGCAGCACGCCGACCGATTGGCGGAGCGCATCCTGTTCCTGAACGCGCTTCCCAATTTCCAGGCGATCCACAAACTGAAGGTCGGTGAGAGCGTCGAGGAGATCCTCAAGGCCGATCTCGCGCTGGAAGAGGAGGCAATCCCGTTGCTGCGCGAGGCCGCCGAGCACGCGAATTCGGTGAACGATCGCACGTCCGGCCAGATATTCGAGGACATCCTCGCGAATGAGGAAGAGCACGTCGATTTTCTCGAAACGCAGTTCGACATGATCGAGCGGATGGGCCTTCAGAATTACACCATGCTGCAAAGTGCGCCCGCCGGTGAAGGCGAAACGCAGGCGGGGAACAACTAAGCGCGCGATCATGGAAGGGACCGATGAGCAAGTTCGGTCCCGTCTCCCCGGCCCTTACCGGCCCAAATTGCGTGGTCCGCTGGATGCGAGGAGTGTCTCGCGCAGGAAGCTTACGAGCCCGGTGATCAGCAGCGCCATCGTCAGTGTCCACAAGACGGCCACAATGGTGCCAATCCGTGCTTCGATATAGGCCGAGACGAACAGCACCGCGATAACCACACTGATCACGACCGCCGCGGCGGTGGAGAAGAGGATAGCCTTGCGCACGCGGCGCCGACGCTCGCACAACCAGTCGAGTTCAGCGCGCAGGTGAGCGCTCTCGCCTTCCTCGCTCTGCTCGCCAAGACGCTCGATCCGGCCTGCAACCCAGGTCAGACGCTGCACCATCACATTGAGCGCGCTGCCGATGCCGACCAGCAGGAAAGCGGGCGCGAGGCTAAGCTGCACCGCACGCAGCACATCGGGCGTGCTTGCGGTGCGCTCGAGCAGTTCGCTCGCAATGTCTGTGGCGGCCAGCAATTCCAGCATCACCGCTCCCCGCTGTAATTGCCACCGCCGCCCTTATTGGCGTTGTAGGGGTTTTTCGGGCTCTTGAGCGTAACGCGCACCGGCACCGCGTCAAAGCCGAGTTTGGCGCGGATACCGTTGATGAGATAACGCTCATAGCTTTTGGGCAGATCGTCCAGCCGCGTGCCGAACACCACGAAGCGCGGCGGGCGGGTGCCGACCTGAGTGATGTAGCGCAATTTGATCCGGCGGCCTCCCGGCGCGGGCGGGGGATTGGCCTCCAGCGCATCGTCGAACCAGCGATTGAGCGCGCCGGTGGGCACTCGCTTCGACCAGCTTTCGCGAATGTCGAATGCGGCGCCCAGCATCGCATCGAGGCCCTTACCAGTTTTCGCGCTGACCGCGAACAGCGGTACGCCGCGCACCTGGCTCAGCCCTTCCTGAAGCGCAGCGCGGATGCCATTGAAAAGCCCGCTCGCGTCCTCGCCGCCTGCCGCGCCACTTTCGGTCTGGCCCGCCACGTCCCACTTGTTGATGGCAACAATCAGCGCGCGCCCTTCGTCGAGCGCCATGCTCGCAATCTTGAGATCCTGATGCTCCAGCCCCTTGGTTGCATCGAGCAACAGCACCACGACTTCAGCGAAATCGACAGCGCGGCGCGCATCGGCGACCGAGAGCTTCTCGAGCTTCTCGACGACGTTACGCTTCTTGCGCATCCCCGCGGTGTCGATCAGGCGGATTTCGCGCGTTTCATCGGTACGCGGATTGCGCCATTCCCAATCGATAGCAATCGAATCGCGGGTGATCCCCGCCTCTGGACCTGTCAGCAGGCGATCTTCGCCGAGCAGCCGGTTGATCAGCGTTGATTTGCCCGCATTGGGCCGCCCGACGATGGCGAGTTTGAGAGGGCCGAGAGGAGCGTCTTCATCCTCATTCTCGGCGAGTTGTTCGGCGGAAGCTTCAGCCGCGTCGGCCTGCTCACCGATCACGGGCCACAGCGCGCCGAACAGGTCTGCTATGCCCTCGCCGTGTTCAGCCGACAGCGCGACCGGATCGCCGAAACCCAGCGCGTAGCCCTCCAGCACACCCGATTCGCCCGCGCTGCCTTCGGCCTTGTTCGCCACCGCGACGACCGGCACGTCATTTTCGCGCAGGAAACGGGCGATTTCCTCATCGAGCGGGGTGAGCCCGGCGCGGGCATCGATTACGAACAGCGCGGCGTCCGCACCTTCAAGACTGGCTTCGGTCTGTGCACGCATTCGCCCCGGCAGGGTCTGCGCATCCTCGTCCTCCCAACCGGCTGTGTCGACCACGGTGAAGTGCAGGCCTGCGATTTCGGCATCGCCCATGCGCCGATCGCGCGTCACGCCCGGCTGATCGTCGACCAGCGCGAGTTTCTTGCCCACCAGCCGGTTGAACAGCGTCGACTTGCCGACATTGGGCCGTCCGATAATGACGACTTGCGGTTTTTCGGGGATGGAGTGGGACGCGGTCATAGCGCCCGTGCCACTGACGCCTTGCCACAGCTTTGGCAAGCGGAGCGGCGGTAAAGCCTACTCCTTGCGGGCGACAGGCGGGTTCTCGCCCAGATCCTCGAACCAGGCTTCGACCGGCCCGGTCAGCTTGATCGTCAGCGGCTGGCCCCGGCGATCGACCGTCTTGCCCGCCTGCACGCGCACCCAACCTTCGGAAATCGAATATTCCTCGATATCGGTCCGTATCCGGTCCTTGAACCGGATGCCGACACCGCGCTGGAGCGCTTCGGCGTCGAAATGCTCGCTTGCCGGGTTGACCGAGAGGTGTTCGGGCGGGGTCTGAGATTTGCTGTCTTCGCTCATGCAGCGCGCCGATAAGGCCGCGCCGCACCGGGGGCAAGGCCAAACGGCAGATCAATCGGGCGGAAGCAGCGTTTCCGGTTTCGCCGAATCGTGGCCGTTCTCTCCCAGCCCGTCGCGCGCCTGCCGCTTTTTCATCGTTTCTGACAGTTCGGTATCGATCTCGTCGGGATCGCTGCGATGCCCCAGCACCTCGCCCTCACTCTCGCCGTCCGCCTTCATCTCCTGGAACGTGCGCGGCTTAACGTCGGGGTCGATTGCGGGCGGTGTAGTTTGCGTCTTGATCGGTTTGTCGTATCCATCGGGTCGGGCCATTGTCATATCCTTTCATCGAACCAATCCCCTCCGCGCGCTGGAGGTTCCGATGGCAAGGACCGACTGCGATGCGAAACAGGCTGTCTGGGCGACAGACCCGCGACCAATGCTTGCCCTTTCGCCAAAGCGGCGATAGAGGCGCTGCAAATGCGCGCGGGGGACCACCGGTTTCCCGCGCGGCTTCGTTCGGGCCGGGTTCGGACTTTGCGGGCGTGGCGGAATTGGTAGACGCGCTGGTTTTAGGTACCAGTATCGCAAGATGTGGGGGTTCGAGTCCCTTCGCCCGCACCAACTTCGCCCGAACGCGACGTCCGCGCCGCTACGCGCCTGTTCGTTCCTACATGACACATTCGTTCTAGAAGGCATCAGTTCCATTCCCATGCAGACCAAGCAGACCACCAGCGAAGGGCTCAAGCGCGCCTACCTGATCACCATCTCGTCCGGCGAGATCGCGGACAAGATCGATGCTGAGATCAAGAAGATCGCCCCGCAGGTGAAGATGCCCGGCTTCCGCCCCGGCAAGGTGCCCGCAAATCTGGTCAAGAAGATGCACGGCGAGCAACTGCACGCGCAGACGCTCAACGACATGATCCGCGATTCGGTCGACAAGCTTCTGAAGGACGAAGATCTGCGCCCCGCCATGCAGCCGAACATTGCGCTGGGCGATGGCTATGAGGAAGGCAAGGACGCCGAAATCACGGTCGAGCTGGAGGTGCTGCCGCAAGTGGAAGCGCCGAGCGTCGACGGGCTCAAGCTCGAGAAGCTGGTGGTCCCGGTCACCGACGAGCAGATCGACGAGGCGCTGCAGACCGTCGCTGGACAGAATAAAAGCTACAAGGATGCCGCCAAGACCAAAAAGGCAGCCGAGGGCAACCAGCTTATCATCGATTTCGTCGGCAAGCTCGACGGCGAGGAATTCGAAGGCGGCAAGGCCGAGGATGCGCCGCTGGTCATCGGTTCGGGTCAGTTCATTCCCGGCTTCGAGGAGCAGCTGGTCGGTGCGAAAACGGGTGATGAAAAGACAATCACCGTCACCTTCCCCGAAGACTATCAGGCTGAACATCTCGCGGGCAAGGAAGCGACGTTCGACGTCACCGTGAAAGCGGTGAAAGTCGAAACCGAAACGAAGATCGACGAGGAATTCGCGAAGAACCTCGGTATTGATAGCCTCGATAAGCTGCGCGAAGTGATGAAGGGTCAGCTCGAACAGCAGACCGCAGGGCTTACTCGCACGCAGATGAAGCGCTCGCTGCTCGACCAGCTTGCCGCAGGCCACGATTTCGATGTCCCGCAGACCATGGTCGATGCCGAGTTCGAACAGATTTGGACTCAGCTGCAACAGGAAGCGGCGAAAGAAGAGAACCCCGAGGAAGCGCTCAAGCAGATCGAGGATGAAAAAGACGACTACAAGGCGATCGCCGAGCGCCGCGTTCGCCTTGGGCTGCTCCTTTCGGAAATCGGTCAGGCCAATGGGGTGGAGGTGACCCAGCAGGAAATGGGGATGCTCGTCCAGCAGGCCGCGCAGCAATATCGTGAGGAAGATCGCGAACGCTTCGTCCAGTATATCCAGTCCGAGCCGATGGCCGCCGCCCAGCTGCGCGCGCCGCTTTACGAAGACAAGGTGGTCGATTTCCTGTTCGACAAGGCCGATGTTACCGAACGCGAAGTGACGCAGGAAGAACTGCAGGAAGCGATCGAAGCCGACGAGGAGGCCGAGGTCGAGAAGGCCAAGGAGGCGCCCAAGAAGAAGGCCCCAGTGAAGAAGCCTGCCGCAAAAAAGGCACCTGCAAAGAAAGCGCCTGCGAAGAAGAAGCCCGCTGCGAAAAGCCATGATGCGGAAAAGCAGGCGCCGGTGAAGACGGGTGCCACGGCCAAATCGGGTTCGAGCGCGACTGCGAAACCTGCGGCGAAGAAGGCACCGGCGAAGAGCGCCCCGGCCAAGACGGGCGCAACTTCGGCAAAGGCCACCGGTGCGAAGGAAGCGGCCGCGAAGAAGCCAGCAGCCAAGAAAGCGCCTGCCAAGAAGCCCGCTGCCAAGAAACCTACCGCGAAAAAGGCACCGGCATCGAAAGCTACGCCTAAGAAATAAACCCGCGGGGTCAGTCGGCCGGCGCGACCGGCCTCCACCGGCGGAATGAAGGCGCGGGCAGTTCGGCTGTCCGCGCTTTTTCGTATGCCGCGCCTGCTTTCAGCACGTCTTGATCAGCCCATTTGGCGCCAAAGAAGCTAATCCCGACCGGAAGGCGCTCGACCGATCCCATCGGCACCGTGAGATGCGGATAGCCTGCGATTGCGGCGGGTGATCCGAAGCCGATCGAGCCATCGAAGTGATCGCCGAGCACAAGGTCGCTCATCCAGGCAGGACCGCGCGTCGGCGCGACGAGAAATTGCACGTCGTGCTCCGTCAGCAAGCGATCTAGCGTTTCCTCGCCAGCGATCCGTACCGCGTTCTCGCGCGCTTTCTCGTAGGCGGCGCGATCGGTAGTCGTCACTGCGCGTTCGAAGATGTCCTGGCCAAACCAGCGCATTTCGGTGTCGGCATTGGCGTCGTTGAAAGCGACCAGGTCGGCGAGACTGCGCGGGGTCTCGCCATCCTCGATCTCGGGCAGCGATCGGAGGTAGCGTCCCATTTCCTCGCGCAGTTCGAACAGCAGCACGGTAAAGCTGTCGCCGTACATCTGCCCGTCCGGTTCAAACTCGATATCGACCAGCACCGCGCCCGCTCGCTCGAGATCGGACAGGGCGTTCTCGAACACCTGCGCAACCTGCGGATTTTCGCCGATCTGCTCGCGCATGACGCCGAACCGCACGCCTTGCAGAGAGAAATCGTCGAGCCCCTCGCTGTAATCGCCGACGCGCGGCACACCCATTGTCACCGGGTCCGCTGCATCCTCTCCAGCCATCGCGCTCAGCAACAGTGCGGCATCGTGAACCGTGCGCGCCATTGGCCCTGCGGTGTCCTGCGTACTCGATATCGGGACGACGTGAGTGCGACTGACAAGGCCCACAGAGGGCTTGAACCCGACCACACTGGTGATCGAGGCGGGGCAGGTGATCGATCCGTTGGTCTCCGTCCCGATCGCGCCCCAGGCGAAGCCAGCCGCGACCGCTGCCGCGCTGCCGGACGATGATCCGCACGTATTGCGGTCGATGGCATGAGGATTACGGGTTAACCCCTCGACCGCGCTCCATCCGCTGGTCGAATCGTTCGAGCGGATGTTGGCCCATTCCGACAGATTGGTCTTGCCCAAAACCACGCCGCCCGCTGCGCGCAGATTGGCGATGAGCGGGGCATCCCGGCCTGTACGATTGTTTGCGAGCGCCAGGCTGCCTGCGGTGGTTGGAAATTCGCGCGTCTCGATGTTGTCTTTCACCAGCACGCTGCGCCCTTGCAGGAGTCCAGTGGACATCAGACGCCGCGCTTCGACCGAGGCTGTCGGATTGTAGACAATCACCGCGTCAAGCTGCGGTCCGGCATCGTCGAGCGCCTGGATACGCAAAATGTATTCATCGACAGCCATGGCTTCGGCGAATGCGTCGCGGTCCGTCGCCGGGTTATCGGTCGAGCGGGCCTGTGCATGCGCGTGACCGCTGGTGAGAGCGAGCGAGAGAGCGCACAGGGCGCCGAATTGTCTGGTCATGCAAACCACGCTGCCACGGGCGTAGCAAATTCCCAAACGGCGATTGTGGACAAGCGCCCAGTGTAAAAATGGCTCGTCAGGTGTCCATCGCCTGCGATCGTTCAGAATCAGGCTCGGGTCGCAGGCCCGGCAGCGCGACTTCTTCTCCAGCGTGGACGTGCCCGCAGCTCCGCTCTGCCCACTGGATGATCGGACCGGCCGTTATCCCGTGGATGACGATCGAGACGAGAATCGTGAAGGTGACCGTCGCCCACAGCAGGTCGAGCGGGGCGAATGTCCCGTTGTTCTGGCCGTAAGCGAGGTAATAGATCGAGCCCATGCCCCGCACGCCCAAAAACGCGATGGCAAACGTACCGGGCCACGGCAGCGGGCTTTTCCATTCGGCGATCAGCCCCGTCACCGGACGGATTACCAGGACCAGCGCCAGCCCGATCAGCGCGGCGGGCCAGGTCAGCGCCTCCAGCACACCGCTCGCCAGCATCGCGCCGAATGCGAATAGCACCAGCACCAGCACGATCTGTTCGATCTGGTCGATGAAATGGTGCGTGATCTTGTGATAGCGGCTGCGGGCCTCGCGCTGGCGGGCGGTCACGGCGGCGACAAATACCGCGATGAAACCATAACCTTCCACGATTTCGGCAAGGCTATAGGCGGACAACAGCGTGCCAAGCACCACCAGCCCCTCATTGGTGGAATAGCCTGCGGTTTCGTCGGGTTCCTCGACGGCCTTAGCCTCGCGCTCGCGCTCGAACACGTACCACGCACCGGCACGGCCCACACCCCAACCCATGGCCGTGCCCGCCAAAATTCGCCAGACGAGATCGAGCGCAACCCATTCGAGTGTCCAACTGCCCAAAGACGCCATCCCCACGGCCGCAATGGCGAGGTAAGTGAACGGGAAGGCCAGGCCATCATTGATCCCCGCTTCGACCGTCAGACTGAAGCGCACGTCATGGCGTTGGTCCTCGCCTGGCGGGCCTACCTGTACGCTGCGCGCGAGCACCGGATCGGTCGGCGCGAGCACCGCGCCGAGCAGAATTGCGCTTGCCGGAGCCAGACCCAGGGCCCACCACCCCAGCAGCGCGACAGCGATGATCGTCAGCGGCATAGCGATAACCAGCAGCGGCCAGATCTGCCGCCAATTGCGCCAGCTCACCGGTCGATCAATCGCAATTCCCGCCGCCGCGAGAGAAGCGATGACGATGAATTCGGTGACATATTCCAGCGCAATGGCATCGAATCCGTCACGAGCGGGATTGAGCGATGGAAAATCCAATGGAAGCTGGAAAAGCGCGTATCCGGCCGCGACGTAGACGATCGGCAGCGACAACCACAGCTTTCCCAGCAATCGTTCGAGCCCGACCGCGGCGATCAGCGCTATCCCGAATGCGGCGATGAAGAGTATGCGGGCGTCCATCCTGAGTGGCTTAACGCACAGGCCCGGCTTTTCGCTCCCGGCGCAGCGGCTGTGCGCCTTGGGACAGAGCATCCGTTCCGGTTGCGAACGGCTCTTGAACTGGGCAGCGTGCGATCCGACATAGACGGCCAGCTTAAAGGACGAGGACCATTACATGATCGATCTGCTCGGCAATTCCGGCGAAACCCACGGCACCCAGGGCCAGTTCACGCGCGATCCCGTTACCGGCGCGCTGGTGCCCGTGGTGGTCGAACAGACCAGCCGGGGTGAGCGCAGCTTCGACATTTTCAGCCGCCTGCTTCGTGAGCGGATCGTGTTCGTGACCGGACAGGTCGAGGATGGCATGGCCTCGCTCATCACCGCGCAGCTGCTTTATCTCGAAAGCGAAAACCCTTCCAAGCCGATCAGCATGTACATCAATTCGCCCGGCGGCGTGGTGACGGCGGGCATGGCGATTCACGACACCATGCAATACATCAAACCGCGCGTATCGACAGTGTGCATGGGGCAGGCGGCGTCGATGGGCAGCTTCCTGCTGGCCGCGGGCGAGCCGGGGATGCGCGTGGCGCTACCCAATGCGCGGATCATGGTTCACCAGCCCAGCGGCGGCGCACGTGGTATGGCGTCCGATATCGAGATTCAGGCGCGCGAGATATTGCGCATCCGCCAGCGGATGAATGACCTTTACGTCAAATACACGGGCAAAAGCCTGACCGAGATCGAAAAGGCGATGGACCGCGACACCTTCCTCGAAGCCGAGGAAGCCAAGAAGTTCGGGATCGTCGACAAGGTTTTTGAAACCCGGCCCGAAAGCGGTGACGAGGACAAGGAACCCGAAGGCAAGGGCGGCGCACCGGAATAGGGCGCACGCACAGTCGCGCCATCAAGTTTAGGCGCGTGTTCACCAGTGCTGGTGTATGCCAATCCTTCGGAAGGCGAAATCTGGCCCACAAGGTTGATCGAGTCGGTTGATTCATCCGGCATGGGGCCTACACTTGGCGAATCCAGCGCGGGGGCTGCGGCCCTTTCTGTGGCATGGATTCGAGGACAACAGGAATGACCAAATTGAGCGGATCTGACAGCAAGAGCACTTTATATTGCAGTTTCTGCGGGAAATCGCAGCATGAAGTGCGCAAGCTTATCGCCGGCCCGACCGTGTTCATCTGCGACGAATGCGTCGAGCTGTGCAACGACATCATCCGCGAGGAAACGAAGGCCGGGATCGCCGGAAAGAAGGAAGGCGAGGTCCCCAGCCCGAAGGAAATCTTCGAGGCGCTCAACGATTACGTGATCGGCCAGAACAGCGCCAAGCGAAACCTGTCGGTTGCAGTCCACAACCATTACAAGCGTCTCAAGCATTCGGGCAAGGCAGGCGAGGTCGAACTCGCAAAATCGAACATCCTGCTCGTCGGCCCGACGGGCACCGGCAAGACGCTGCTGGCACAGACGCTGGCGCGCACGCTCGATGTTCCGTGGACGATGGCCGATGCCACAACGCTGACCGAAGCGGGTTATGTCGGCGAAGATGTGGAAAACATCATTCTCAAATTGCTGCAAGCCTCGGACTACAATGTCGACAAGGCGCAGCAGGGCATTGTCTACATCGACGAGATCGACAAGATCACCCGGAAGGCTGAAAACCCCTCGATCACGCGTGACGTATCGGGTGAGGGCGTGCAGCAAGCGCTGCTCAAGCTGATGGAAGGCACCACCGCCAGCGTGCCCCCACAGGGCGGGCGCAAACATCCGCAGCAGGAATTCCTGCAGGTCGACACTACCAATATCCTGTTCATCTGCGGCGGCGCGTTTGCCGGCCTCGACAAGATCATCGCCGACCGCCTTCAGAAGCGCTCGATCGGTTTTGGTGCGCATGTCGCCGATCCGGACAAGCGCAAGGTGGGCGAGCTGCTTGAAAAGAGCGAGCCGGAGGATCTGCTGAAGTTTGGTCTGATTCCCGAATTCGTTGGCCGTCTCCCGGTTATTGCGACGCTGCACGACCTCGACGTCGATGCGCTGGTGACGATCCTGCAGGAACCCAAGAACGCGCTGGTCAAGCAATATGGCAAGCTGTTCGACCTCGAAGATGTGGAGCTTACCTTCACCGACGAAGCTTTGAAGGCGATCGCCGAACGCGCGATCAAGCGCAAGACCGGCGCGCGCGGCCTGCGCTCGATCGTCGAGGGGCTGCTGCTTGATACGATGTTCGACCTGCCCGACATGGAAGGCGTGAATGAGATCGTGATCGATGCCGACGTGGTAGAGGGCAAGAAAGACCCCGTCCGCGTCCACGGCAGCGAGGCGAAGGAAGAGGCGGCCTAACCAATGGCTGGGTGGGCAGCCCTGTTGGTGTCCCTGCCATTCATCGCCACCATGCTTGCGATCGGCTTTTGGTCTGAGCGGCATTTCGCCGCGTTCAAACGGCTGCCCGGACATTTCGATCTGTCGGGACGAGCATCATATCTCGCGCCGCGGCGAAAGATGACAATCGGCCTGTCAGCTTTCTTTGCGCTTTTGCTTCTGGTGGTTGTCATCGTCGCAGTTATCATCCCGGAAGAGCTGCGTAATGGCGATCCGGTTGTGGCTGCTGCCTTGGGCGGTGCAGCGCTTGTCACTGCGCAAGGCTTTGTCCTTTGGCTTACCGAAAAGTGGGCATCGCGACGCTGTTAGTGCTGCGTGTGCTCGGTAGCGGGCCGTCGAAATACACTCTGATCTCGCAAAAACAACGAACCCCGCCTGGCTATGGAGGAAAGCCAGGCGGGGCCGTCATGCGCGCCGCCGCCCTTGCAGTGGGAGGGGATGGCCGGGAAGCGACGCGAAACAGAAAAGCGCGTCAGCCCGGCAGGAATACCCCGTCCGTCACGTGAATGACGCCATTGGCCGCGCTTACATCGGCATTGGTAACAGCCGTTGCGCGGCCAGCTGCATCGGTGATGACAATCGTGTCGCCCGATAGCCGCGCGGTCAGTTCGCCGCCCGAAAGGGTCGTGATCGTCGCCGATCCGCCATGCTGATTGATGAGAGCGACGAGGTCGCTGCTAGACACGGCGCCTTGCACTGCGTGGTAGGTGAGAACGCCGGTCAACTGCCCCTTGTTGGCAGGCTGTACCAGAGTGGCGACGGTGCCGTCCGGCAATTTGGCGAAAGCCGTGTCAGTCGGCGCGAACACCGTGAAAGGGCCTGAGTTGGAAAGAGTGTCCACCAGGTCAGCGGCCTTGACCGCTGTCACCAGCGTCTCGTGCACGCCAGTCGACATTGCGATTTCGACGATGGTCGGATCGCTTTGCATGTCGCTCGCCGCGTGATGGTCGGCGAGGGCGGGGCTCGCCATCCCAAGGGTTGCAGCGGCTGCGAGGCCGGCCAGAAGTGAAGTTTTGAAGTTTTTCGGAATTACAGTCATTGGTTTCTCCATTGGCTGCAAGTCCTCCCGATCTTGCACGATGAGCTACGCCCCCGTGCAGATGTCGGATGCGAAAATGTCGCGAGATGTTCGAATAATTTCGTTTGTTAATCGGCGCGAAAGCTTTGCCGCGAGGATTTCGCAGCCCGATTATTAGACCTGCGAAAGACTTCCCTGAGCGACCACAGGGCCGGCAGCTTCGCCTTCAAGCTTTCCGCCGATAGGTTCGCGCGTGAGCACCAGCTCAACCCCTGCGTCCATCGCCTGTGCCGCGTTCTGCGGGATAGCGACACGGCGCTCTTCACCCGGAGCGATGACACCAAGCGACTGCAATTCGCCGCCGTCAGCCGGGACGACCCACAATTCGTGGTCGTGCACACCGTCGCCTGTCAGGCCGGATGCCGAGACCAGCATTTCGCTTGTCGCCGGAAGGTAGGTGACGCCCAGCCTGGTATCCCCGACGGGGATGGAGGCAACCAGCGGATCGGCCACGGCAAGCGCTGGCGTATCGGCAGAACTGTCACTCGGCACGGGATCGGCACCTGGGGTAAACAGCAACACAGCGAGCAACAACGCAGCCGCCGCCGAGGTAATGCCCGCCGCCCACTGCCAGCGCCTGACCCGGCGTTCGAGCATCACGACCTGCCCGCTGTCGCTATGCGAAGGCGCAGTTGCGGCGCTTTGCACAGATGTGCGCGCGCTCGGGGCCGCTGCAATGTCGCGCTCGATCCGCTGCCAAACTTCGGGCCCGGGCTCCATTGGCACGATCTCGTCAGTCCATGGCGAGAACCAATTGTTCCACCAGTCGCGGCGCCACGCGAAAGCCTCGTCGCGCTCGAACTTCGCGAGCGTGCGATCCAGCTCCTCATCCTCCAGCAGGCCAAGCGCGTATTCGGCGGCGATCATCGGGTCGTCGCGCAGAATGTCAGTATCGTTTTCTTGGCCGCTCATGATCGCTCGCTCGCTTCGAAGCAGGTGCGCAGCTTCATCAGTCCGCGGCGAATCCAGCTCTTCATCGTGCCGAGCGGCACGTCGGCCCGCTCAGCGAGCTGCGCATAAGTATAGCCATCGAAAAATGCCGAACGAATATGCTCGCGGGTGTTCGGATCGAGCTCTTCGATGCATTTGTGGATTTGCGCATTGCGCTCTGCATCGACGAGCAGCATGTCGGCCAGCGGCGCTTCGTCAGGGAGCGGCATCGCCTCGTCCACCGCGACCGATCCGGCCCGCACCTTGCCCGTCCGCAGGCGGTCGACCGCGCGGTTGCGGGCAAAGGTCGACAGCCACGAGATCGGGCTCGCCCGCTCGGGATCGAAGCGGTCGGCGCGTTGCCAGAGATTCACATACACGTCCTGCAAGGCGTCCTCCGCCTCCTTTCTATCGCCCAATATACGAAAGCATATTCCGAACAGCTTCACGCGCGTCGCGTTATAAATCTGTTCGAGCGCGCTTTCATCCCCGGCGGCCAGACGGATCATGGCATCGCGCAGCGCCTCACGTGCCTCATCGCTCGATTTTGTTCGCTCGCTCGCCATCAGCAACCGGTTTCGCACGGATCGTGACCATGCGGTTCGCGCTCCACCTGGATGGTGGTGTGGTCGATCCCGAACCGGGTCTGCAATCCATCGGCGACTTCGCGCAGAAACGCATCGGAGCAGGGGGCGCCGGGCATCACCAGATGCGCGGTCATCGCGGTCTCGCTTGTCGACATTGGCCAGATATGCAGATCGTGAACGTCATGTACCCCTTCCAGCGAAGCCAAATGGCCGCGCACTGCGCCAACGTCAATGTCGCGCGGCACGCCTAGCAGTCCCATCCGCAGCGAATCGCGTGCCAGCCCCCATGTGCCCCAGCCGATCATCACGATAATGCCAAGGCTGACCAACGGGTCGATCCACCACAGCCCGGTTAGAATGATCGCCAGACCCGCCAGCACCACACCGGCGCTCACCAGCGCGTCGGCTGCCATGTGGAGATAGGCCCCGCGAATGTTGAGATCCCCGCGCCCGCCCATGAAGAGCATGGCGGTGCCTGCATTGATCGCGATCCCGACCCCCGCAACGATGACCATCACCATACCTTCCGGCTGTGTGGGTTCTAGCAAGCGTTGGACGGTCTCGAATGCGATCGCACCAATCGCGACCGCGAGCAGCATCGCGTTGGCGAGCGCCGCCAGGATGGTCGAACTCTTGTAGCCGTATGTATAGCGTTCCGAAGCCGGTCGTTTCGCCGCGATGCTCGCCCCCCATGCGAGCAACAGCGCGAGCACATCGGACAGGTTATGACCCGCGTCTGCTACGAGCGCCATCGACCCGTAAAGAAAACCGAACGTCGCCTCGACCACCACGAACGCCGAATTGAGCGCGACCCCTATTGCGAAAGCGCGCCCGAAATCCGCTGGAGTGTGGGCGTGCGAATGGCCGTCATCTGCGTGTGAATGCCCCATCAGCTCTTACTCGTAGACGCAGGCATCCAGCGCGTCACGCTTTACGACGCTGATGCGTGCTTCGATCGTATTGCCGTGCCCTGCGAGCCAGCCTCCGGGATTTTTGACGCTGCGGGTCTTGGGGCTGGGCAGAGCGACCGCCATGCGGCTCGCCTGATCGGCGTTGAGCCGCGCGGCGGATGTGCCGAAATAGCGCTGCGCCCCGGCTTCGGCGCCATAGGTGCCGATTCCGGTCTCGGCGACATTGAGATAGACCTCCATGATCCGCTCTTTGCCCCATACCGCCTCGATCCAGAAGGTGAACCACGCTTCCAGACCTTTGCGAAACCAGCCGCCGCCCTGCCACAGGAAAACATTCTTGGCGGTCTGCTGACTGATGGTTGAGGCTCCGCGCCGCCGCTCCCCCTGACGCCGCTCTTCCAGCGCTTTCTCGATTGCCTCGGTATCAAAACCGGAATGCTCGCAGAACTTGGAGTCTTCAGCGGCAATGACTGCAGCCACGAGGTTGGGATCAATGTCGGCGAGCGGCTCCCAGTCCTTGGTGATCCCGTTTTCGTCCATCAGCATCGTCGCGGTGACGGGCACGGGCAGCCATTTGAACACAATCACCAGCAGCAGGCTGAACCCGACGAACCACAGAAGGATCTGCGCGAGGATGCGGGCGATTGTGCGAGCCATGAGAGGCGATTAGCGGGCGCGCCCGATGACGGCAAAGCAAAACCTTCCCCGGCGCGAACCGGAGAGGGTCTTGGTAGTCCGAAAGTCGTTCGTGGCTTAGGCCACTCCCGGCAGCAGGCGGTCGCCCGCAATCCGCTGCATCGCCTTTTGCAGCTTTTCGAAGGCGCGCACTTCGATCTGGCGGATGCGTTCGCGGCTTACGTCGTAAACCTGCGAAAGCTCTTCCAGCGTCTGCGGCTTTTCCGTCAGGCGCCGTTCGGTCAGAATGTGCTGCTCGCGCTCATTGAGCGATTCCATCGCTTCGCCGAGCATTTCATGCCGCACTTGCGCCTCTTCGGTGTCGGCAACCGTCTCGTCCTGCAAGGGGCGATCATCGGTCAGCCAGTCCTGCCATTCGCCCGAACCTTCCTCGCCATTGCGCATCGGCGTGTTGAGCGAGCCGTCGCCGCCCATCATCATCCGGCGGTTCATGTTGACGACTTCCTGCTCCGGCACGCCAAGATCGGTGGCGATCTTGGTCACGTCGTCGGGCGAAAGGTCCGTGTCCTCGTAAGCCTCGAGCTGCTTCTTCATCCTGCGCAGGTTGAAAAACAGCTTCTTCTGAGCCGCGGTCGTGCCCATCTTCACAAGGCTCCACGAACGCAGGATGAATTCCTGGATGCTCGCCTTGATCCACCACATTGCATAGGTCGCGAGGCGGAAGCCGCGATCGGGCTCGAATTTCTTGACGCCTTGCATCAGGCCCACATTCCCCTCGGAAATGAGGTCGCTGACCGGCAGGCCGTATCCGCGATAACCCATCGCAATCTTGGCGACGAGCCGAAGGTGGCTCGAAACCAGCTGCGCGGCGGCTTCGGGATCTTCGTGCTCGGCATACCGCTTGGCGAGCATATATTCCTGCTCGGCCGTCAGCACGGGATACTTCTTGATCTCCGACAGGTAGCGATTGAGGCTCTGCTCGCCGCTGAGTGCCGGGACGGTGGTCTTGCTTTTGCTCACTATGTTCCCAATCTTTCTAATGTCGGCCACTTGTATCGGACCCCTGATGGGCATCCGGCCTTTGGGCCACGTGGGTTATCGGTAGGAATATTATATATACGGTGCTTTCGGGCAAAAAGGTGCGCTTTTCATCGATTAGAATGACCAAGTTCGTCGATTAGTTCCGCCATATCGGCAGGTAAATCGGCATCGAACCTTAGATCTTCGCCCGTAATCGGGTGCTCGAAGCCCAATTGCGCCGCATGCAGCGCCTGCCGGGCAAAACCGAGCTGCGCAAGCAGAGGCTTGAGCGCGCGGGGCGCATTTCCGTACAATGGGTCTCCTAATAGCGCATGACCGATTGACGCGCAGTGAACGCGCACCTGATGCGTGCGCCCGGTTTCCAGCCGACATTCGATCAACGCCGCCGGACCTAGTCGCTCGAGCATCCTGTAGTGTGTAACCGCGTGTTTGCCGCGAGAGGAATTCCTGTCCAGCACCGCCATTTTCTTTCGATTGGCATCGCTGCGCCCGATCAGGCCTGAAATCGTGCCTTCGATCGGCTTTGGATGCCCGCTGCAAACCGCGAGATAGCGCCTATGAACGCTGTGTGCGGCGAATTGCGCGGCGAGGCCTTCGTGTGCAGCATCCGATTTTGCGACGACCAGCAGGCCGGATGTGTCCTTGTCGATGCGGTGAACGATCCCCGGCCGCGCAACACCGCCGATGCCCGATAGCTGGCCCTTGCAGTGGTGCAGTAACGCGTTGACCAGAGTGCCATCGGGGTTTCCCGCCGCCGGGTGGACCACCATGCCTGCAGGCTTGTTGATGACGATGAGGTGCTCATCCTCGAACGCGATGGTGAGCGGTATGTCCTGCGGCCGCGCCTCGGCTTCGGCGGCGGGGGGAACGGTGATGCGAAAGTTTGCGCCTGCCCGCACTTTTGCAGAAGGTGTGAAGGTCGGCTTGCCGTCCAGCTCAACCTGCCCCTCCCCGATCAGCGCCTGTATCCGGGCGCGGGATAAGTCCGTGGCGTTGGCCAGTGCCTTGTCCAGCCGCGCGGGAGCGGTAATGGTGCCTTCGATCATTTCCGGCATGGCGGTGGATTAAGTGAAGGACGGTGTTTCGACAAGCTCAGCACAAACGGATCCGGTAATCGTGTGCGAGAGTATAATTTCCGCCATGCTGACCGCTTCGCGTGGGGCTTCTCCACTTGAAGCTTGTGGTATCCTTCTGGGCAATGGCGCGCATATCCACCGCTTCGTCGAAACCACCAACGTCCATCCATCTCCGGAAGCGCATTTCGAAATTGACCCGCAGGCCCTGATCGATGCTCACAGAACCGCGCGCAAGGGCGGGGCGCAGGTCGTCGGTTATTTTCACTCCCACCCGCGTGGCAATGCAGTGCCGTCCGCAACCGACCAGCATCGGTCTGCCCGCGATGGCCGGATATGGGCGATTGCGGCGGAGGGCGCGGTGCGGTTCTGGGAAGACGCTTGCGACGGATTTCAGCCGCTTTCCTACGTCGCGCAGCGCGGCTAAAATCCACCGTGATGATGCACGATGCGACCTTCTGCCTCCCCATCGGGGTAAATGCGACCTCGCCGCTGGAACCGCGCGTTTTTTGCCCCTAGGACCGTGTAACATGTGTAACACCCGCTCAGAAAAGACGCTGGAAACCTGAATGACGTCGCAAACCGATCTCGCCGCGCTGCTGTGTTCGCGGCTGTGTCACGACATGCTCTCTCCCGTGGGCGCCCTGTCGAATGGCCTTGAGTTGCTGTCGGACGAGAAGGATCCGGAAATGCGCCAGCGGTGCATCGAACTGCTCGAACAGAGCGCCAGGATCAGCACCGACAAGCTCAAGTTCTTCCGTCTCGCATTCGGCGCGGCGGGCGGCTTTGGCGAAGCTGTTCCGATCGAGGAAGCGCAGGACGTGATTCACGCGCTTGCGAGCGATGCCAAGCGCGTCGAACTCAACTGGGCGATCGGAGAACAGACGCTGCCAAAGCCCGCGATCAAGGTATTGCTCAACCTTTCGCATATCGCGCTCGAAGCGCTGGTGCGCGGCGGGACGCTGGACCTTGGCGCCGAGCGGCGCGACGGAAACGTAGAGATCGTCGCGCGCGCAACCGGCGATCGGATCGCGTTCGACGAAAGCGTGGGCGCGGCGTTGCAGGGCGAGCTCGACCAAAGCGAAGTCACCAGCCGGACCGCCGCTGCGCACATGATCTCCCTGGTGGCTGAGGAACTGGGCGGCGGGTTGCAATACAAGCTCAGCAAGGGCGTGCTGGTGCTGGGCGCGGTGATCCCCGAACCCGAAGGAATGATCGGATGACCCGCGGACTTGACGACATGACGGTTCGCGAGCTGGTCGATGCGGTGGTTCGCTCGCCTAATTTCGACGAACGTGATCAGCCGATTACGATGGTGGTGCTGCACTACACTGAAATGCAACCCGTGGAGGCGGCGCTTGGCAAGCTGACCAACCCGGCATCAGGCGTATCGGCCCACTACCTGATTGGTGAGCGCGGCGTCGTCACGCAGCTGGTTCCTGAAGCAAAGCGTGCATGGCATGCGGGCGTGTCGTACTGGCGCGGCAACAAGGACGTAAATTCGGCGAGTATCGGGATCGAGCTCGATCACCCCGGTCATGCAGGTGGCTATCGCGAATTCTCGGAAGACCAGTTCGAGGCGCTCGTTCCGTTGCTTGGACGGATCGTCAAGGAGCATGACATTCCGCGCGCCAACGTTGTGGGCCATTCCGACGTCGCGCCGATGCGCAAGACCGATCCGGGCGAGCTGTTCCCGTGGGAGCGACTGGCCGAATACGGGCTATGTCTGCCGCGCCCGACGAAGCTGGAAAGCGGTGATCCGTTCCCGAACGAAGGCGCGTTTATCCTCGCGCTAGGCCGCTACGGCTACGACATTACCGAGGGTCGCAAGGCCATCGAGGCGTTCGAGCGGCGCTGGCGTCCCGAGAAAATCTCGGGTCTCTATGATGCGCAACTGGGCGCGATCCTGTGGCAATTGCTGCTCGAACGCGATCGCGGCGCTTACAGGTAAACCCGTCCCATTCAGCTTCCCTGCGGCGGTGATGTGATATAAACGCCTTACGCATCAGGGGGCCAAGGCAGCCGCGTGATCGCAAGGTCGCGAGGAAAGTCCGGGCTCCACGAAACGAGGGTGGCGGGTAACGCCCGCCGTGGGCAACCATAGGGAAAGTGCCACAGAGAGCAGACCGCCGATGGCGTCCTTTTGGGCGCACAGGCAAGGGTGAAAGGGTGCGGTAAAAGCGCACCGGGATGCTGGCAACAGTGTCCGCATGGCAAACCCCACCCGGAGCAAGGCCAAATAGGGGTCTCGCGCCCGTTCATTCGGGCAGGAGCGTTTCGCTTCCGAGAGACCCGGGTTGGCTGCTTGAGCGTGCGCAGCAATGCGCCGCCCAGATGAATGGCTGCCACCCGCGCGACCGGGCCGGAAACGGACCATGCGCGCGGATACAGAACCCGGCTTATGCGGCCCCCTGATGCTTGTTTGCGCCCCGTCCTCGGGTGCGTTCGTATCGGTTTGCGAAGGAGCAATACGAGGAACAGTGATTGAGGGCACCCGTTCGATGATGATGAAGACCCCATCACACCCCATCCGTCCGTTTGTGCAGCGTATTGCCGTCATCCTTGCGGTGGTCGTGCAAATCGGAGCGACATTCCTGCCGCAGCTAGGTTTTGGTGAACCTATCGGAAATCGTTCGGACAGCGTGCGGACGCTCATCACCCCTTCGGGATGGGCGTTTGCAATCTGGGGGCCGCTGTTTTTCGGATCGGCGGTCTTCGCAATCTGGCAAGCGCTGCCCTCGCAAAGTACGAACGCTCTGCTTGATCGGATCGCCTGGCCCGCCGCAATTGCGCTCGCCGCGCAGGGCGTGTGGGCAATCTACACCCAATTCGCGAACCTGACCGCAATTTCCGCGATCATCATCCTGGTTTCGTTGGTCGGATTGCTAATTTGTCTGCGGGCGCTCGTACGGGCGCCGACTTTGTCTTCGCAGGAGCGCTGGTTCGCCGCACTCGCATTAAGCGCGCTGGCAGCATGGCTTACTGCAGCGAGCATCGTCAATATCTCGGCTACGCTTGTGTATCACGGGGTCGCTGGCGGCGATGCCACCGCTCCACTCGCCGCCGCGATCATGGTTGCAATCGGCGGCATAATTGCCGCCCTCGCGACGTACCGTTCGCGCGGCAATCCCTGGTATGCGCTGGTATTCTGCTGGGCCCTGCTCGCGATCTATTTCCGCGGCGGTCAGGAAGCGCAGTCGATCGCCGGAGCCTGCATCTTTTCAGGGCTGGCGGTGGTGGTCGCGATGATCGCCGGGCTGCGCAAGCCGGAGGATCGCGGACACTGGCTCGGCGTCTGAGCGATCAAACGAAAACGCCGGGCCTTGCTGGTCGGCAAGGCCCGGCGTTTCGTCTCACACCGAGTGGGTGGTCGGGTGGATCAGAACTGCCAGCTCAATGCCACCTGACCCTGATCGTTCGACAGCACGCCGCGGCCCATGTCAGACGTGACCGACACCGATGCCTGCAGGTTTGCCCAGAGCGCGAACTCAGCGCCCGCATTGACTGACACCCATTGGGGATCGAGCGCATTGGCGATGGTGAACGGCGTGTCAGGAGCGCTGGCGAAGCGTGCGGTCACGACATCGGCGCTATCGGCAAGCTCGCGAGCATAGGCCAGCGAACCGAAAGCCCGGATCGCGCTGGTTTCTCCAGTGCGAATGTCGAGCGACGCCATCGCCCCGACCTTCGCGCCGAGCGAGGTGAACGTGCGGTCATCGACCAGCAGTCCAAAGCGGCCAGCACCGGCTTCATCGTATCCGCCGATCTCGTTGCGGACGTAATCGAGGCTTGCGACCGGCCCGACTTCCACACCTTTTGCCAGGTCAAACGCGTAGCCGACCCGCATTCCGCCGAAGACCTGCCGACCCTCGGCATTGCCGATCGCATTGGAGAAACCGGCCTGCATGTTGCCCGCGCTGGCGCGTTCAAGACCGAATTCCTGCCGCGACGACCCGGCATAGCCGTCGGCGAAAGCCGGACCATCCGAATAGGTCGCGTAGATTGCGACCGCCCGGCTGCGGTTGTCCTGTACAGCGAGCGGACCTGTGGCGGCTTGGCTGTTAAGGATGTCGGAGACTGCGACACCGAAGCTGAATGCGTCTGAGACCCTGAGATCGGCACCAATGGTGAGCTCGCCAGCCTGCGTCAACGCTGCCTGTTCAAGCGCATTGGCACCAATCGCCTGGCTCGCGACACCATTCGCCACCGCACCCTGGTTCATGCCGAAGCCAAGCGATCCGCTGCCGAGAACACCCGATTGCTGCTCGGCATTGCGATAGATGCCCGACGCGCTTCCGAACACACCAAGCCGACCGGTTTCAGCCGGGAGGCCGCCAGCAAGTGCGAAGCTGGCATTGCCCGCCGCCGAGAACGCTCCGGCACCGCGTGATCCACCCCGAAGCGCGAGGGTGCGCTGCGCGACCTGACCAGTGAAACGCTGCGAAAAGCCGTTTGCGGTGAAGGACTGCGCAAACGCACTGGTCGGGGTCAGCGATGACAGGGTCGCACCCAGCGTTTCGGCGCTGGCGCTATCGATCAGCGCGAACATGTCCGCCACGGCCGCGAAATCATCGCTGAAGCGCAGCGTGTCGAGCGTGTTGGCCAGCGATGCGAGGCTATCCTCCTCGTCGAAGAAATCGCTGATCCGGCGTGCACCGAGCGTCACGATGACCTGACCATCCTCGACGCGGGATTCCGCCGTGAGGACCGGCGAGCGGCTGACCAGGGTCGTCACAGCGAACTCGCCGTCGATTTCACCGGCTTCGAGTACGGTGAATTCGGCACCGAACCGCACCCGCGGGTTGTCAGCGACCACGAACAGCGCGCCATCGAGCACTGCTGTCCCGGTGACTTCCAGCGTGTCGGAAGTGATCTGGCGCCGACGCGAGTAGGTGAAGTCGGACACAAGCGCTGCGCCGCTCGTCTGAACGTAGTCGCCATCAACAGTGAGGGTTCCGACGCTGTCGAGCCCGCCCGCGCTGACCAGACCCGCGACGTTGAACAAAGCGTCGACGTCGATCGTGCCGTCACCAGCCAGAAGGCCGGTGCCGAGCGTATAGATCGGTGTGTTGAGCGTGCCATCGATCTGGGCGAAACCAGCCATCTGCTCAACGCCGATATTGCTGGTGAAGTCCCATGCCTCAGGCAGGATGAACCCGGCGTCGTCGCTGTCGATTACCAGACGGTCTATCTCGACATCGAGATCAACCGTGGTCGTGCCCGCTCGGTTCAGGATTACTTCGAAATATTGGGCCGGATTGACAAACGCTTCACCCGGAGAACCATCGGTGTTCTGCGGAACAAAGCCGGTCGATCCTGGTCCGAGCAGGACGGAGCTTTCGGGAATGTCGGCGCCGAAGCCGGGCGTGCCCTGTGGCGGCAGGGATGCAGACGTTTCAGGCGTATTTCCTGAAATGTCCTCGCCCAAGACCGTGCCGATCTTGATTTCGTTGGCGTAAACACCGGGTTCTTCGCCGTCAGGGATCCCGTTCACCAGATTGCCGTTGCCATCATCGATGAAGAAGCCCGGGTCCAGTTCCTGCGTCCAACGGGTGGGGTCTGACCAAACGCCATCACCTTCGACCGCCGAGACATATTTGTAGGGCGTGTTTTCGGTAATGAATTCAAAGAAGGGATAAAGCGGGTTGTAGAAGCTGACGTCGCCATAGCGGTTGTTGTTGTTGAAAAAGTCGAACCCGCCGCTCAACACCGCCGAAATGACCGGGAAATCATATAGTTCGTCGACGATAAGGGGCGATCCGCTATCACCCGGCGCGGTCGCGACTTCGCCATCGAGGGCGTCGCCGTCGAAGTAATCGATTGCGAGGACCGCATCCGCGTCAAGGCAGTTTATTCCGGTCCCGCTAAAAACGCAGGCATCTTTTTGTTCCTGCGTGCGTTCAGGATTGTCGAAGTCGAACCAATAGTAGGTCTGGGTCGCAAATCCGAAGGCTTCTGAAGTTGGTGCCAGGGCAGGAAAAACTCCGTCGACGAAGTCTGCCGAAGAACCGATTAGGCCCAGCATATTCTCGCCGACACGACGGAGGAAAGGAGAGCCGGTGTTTATTGCACCCTGTTGACCGGTCCCGTTGGTGCCGTAGCCCAACGCAACCACATGGGTTAACTCACCGAGTGGACTGAGGAGGATTGGCAATGCAGGAACATCGGTAATCGGTTCGTCGACCGCTATCAGAGCAACATCGGCCCAGGGGAAGGCCAGTGACCCGTCTGTATCGAGGTTGGCCGACGAGTGAATGATTACGTCGGTGCTCGTAGCGGCGCCGCCCTCGCTATAGCTCAGACCATCAAAAAGGGTGCCGAAGATGCGCGGAGCGGTGTCAACGCCAGAGGCGATCAGGATAGCCTGATCAGCTTCGCCGATAAGGCCATAACTCTCGGATGACGATGAGTTGACACAGTGCGCCGCAGTCAGAACCGTGCGCGGATTGATGACTGTACCGGTGCAGTTGAGCCCGACGAAGCCCGAATTGTTGTTCTGGAAGAACATCTGCACGACCGAGGGCCACGCATTTTCCGTGTCCACGATCCCGTCGACGCCGAGGTCGTCGCGCGCGATGATTTCGGCGGTGCCGTCATTGATATTTCCGACAAGACCTCCGCCGTTGTAACGTACAGGATCGAAACTCGCGACGTCGAAGCTTTCGGTGCGCAGGCCGGCAAAGCTATCGATGGTGATCGCCGGTGCCGCAGGGGCGGCGATTGCGCCGACCGTGCTCAGTGGTTTGGGCTGGAGCGCTGGTTCCGCCTCTCGATCACGCATTTCAGCGAACCATTCGCGGCGCTTCTCGATCCGCTCGATCGCTTCGTGGATGCGTTCGGAGGCCGAAGTGTCGGCGGCTTCAGGCGTCGATGCGGTCGCTGTTGCCGTGGCTTCACCGGTCGATGCGTATGCCGGCATGGCTGCGAGCGCGCCGGAAAGTGCCGCGACTCCGACGCCGGAAAGGAACGTGAACCTGCTCATGATGCTACCCCTAGCTGTGGTCAGTGACCTCGACAGGGAGCAATAACGACTCGGACCCGCCCCCTCGAGACTGTCGCCACGTTAAGGCTTCAGAAAGATATGCCAATCGCGTGACACAACTTTTTTCCGGGGTTGCAAATTACTGAAGACGTTAACCATCAGGAGCTTGCGTGGGCTGGATCGACTGAACTCAGGCGCGCCCTACGCCGGTATAGGCGAAGCCTGCCGCGCGCACGTCCTGCGGATCGTAGATATTGCGCAGATCAACCAGCACGGGCGCCTTGGCCAGATCCTTGACGCGATTAAGGTCGAGCGCGCGAAATGCGTCCCATTCGGTCACGATGGTGACGACATCGGCCCCCTCGATCGCGGTGTAAGGATCATCGCACATGGTCACTTGCGGTAGCAGCGGTGCGGCCTGCTCCATTCCTTCGGGATCGTAAGCGGTGACTTCCACCCCGGCATCGCTGAGCGTCTGGGCTATCGCAATGGCGGGCGAATCACGCATATCGTCGGTGTTCGGCTTGAAAGTGAGGCCGAGCAGTGCGGCTTTCTTGCCGCGCGCCGCGTCTGCACCGCCGAGTGCCTCGATCACCTTGCGACCCATCGCGCGCTTGCGGCTGTCATTTGTCTTGACCACCGCTTCGACGATCCGGGTCGGGCTGTCATAATCCTCGGCGGTCTTGAGCAGCGCCAACGTATCCTTGGGAAAGCACGAGCCGCCATAGCCGGGCCCGGCATGCAGGAACTTCGGCCCAATCCGGTTGTCCATCCCGATCCCGCGCGCGACGTCCTGTACATTGGCCCCGACTTTCTCGCACAGATCGGCCATCTCGTTGATAAAGGTGATCTTCGTCGCGAGGAAGGCGTTCGCGGCATATTTGATAAGCTCGCTGGTGCGGCGCGAGGTGAACAGGATCGGCGATTCGTTCAGGAACAGCGGGCGATAGACCTCGCGCATTACATCGCGGCCAAAATCATCCTCGACCCCGATGACAATCCGGTCCGGCCGCTTGAAGTCGCCGATCGCCGCGCCCTCGCGCAGGAATTCGGGGTTTGAGACGACCGACACCTTATGGGCCGTACCAGAATCCGCGATGATCCGCTCGACCGCGTCGCCAGTGCCGACCGGAACCGTGGATTTCGTGACCACCACCGCATCGCCCGAAAGCGTATCTCCCACTTGGCGAGCCACTTCGTGGACATAGGTGAGATCGGCGTGTCCATCCCCCCGGCGGCTGGGGGTGCCCACTGCAATGAAGATCGCGCCTGCGCCGTCGATGCCCTGTGCAAGGTCAGTCGTGAAGGACAGGCGCCCGGCGGCGACATTGTTGGCGACCAGTTGATCGAGGCCCGGCTCGTAGATCGGCATGACGCCGTCCTTCAGGCGATCGACCTTGTTCTGGTCGGTATCGATGCAAACCACGTCGTGGCCGAAATCGGCAAAACACGCGCCCGATACGAGCCCCACATAGCCCGAACCCACCATTGCGATTTTCATAGTCGCGAGATCCTTATGCCCCGATAAGTGCGTTTCGTGCGCCGGACATGTCCGGCGCATGACTCGTACGCGAACCGGGGAGCGGCCTAGTCGTTCGGGTTGCTGCGAGAAATCTCGATCGCACCCGTCTCTCGCTGCCTGGCCTGAATGACCCGCCGCCGATCGCCTTCGAGCACGAGAGCCGTAAGCACACCTGACCGGAAAGCGCCAGTGTCAATCCCGATGCGGTTGCCGTGGTCGGCGACATCGTCACAAATCGTGTGGCCGTGGACGACTACTTTATCGAGCGGGCCCGAATGATTGAGGAATCGGTCGCGGATCCAGAGAATGTCCGTCCGCTTCTGCTCATCGATAGGGCGTGCCGGATCAATCCCGGCGTGAACGAACAGGTAATCGCCCGCCACGATCATGTCCTCGAACCCGGCGATATATTCGCGCTCGGACTGGGGAACGATCTGGGGCAGGAGGTCGAACAGCTCATCAAGCGTGCAGGCATTGAACTGCTCGCGCGTCATGCCGTAGCTCAGCACCGTTTCGCGGCCCCCGTGTTTCAGGAAGTGGCGCAGCGCTTCAGGGCGCTTAAATGATGTCAGGAACATTTCCTCGTGGTTTCCTGCAAGCACTCGCACGGTGCGTTCCTGCTGCCAGGATCGCGTGCGCGCCACGACGCCAGCGCTGTCAGGGCCGCGATCCACCAGATCGCCCAAGAGGATGATTTGCGTTTTCGCGTCCGGTCGTGCGCTGTCATCGCTCTCGATGGCTTCGATCATCGCTTCGTACAGGTCGAGACACCCGTGAATGTCCCCGATCACGTAATAGCGCGTGCCCTCCGGCACCGCTGCGCGCGGCGCTGGGTTCGCGGGACGGAGCATCTGTTGAAGGGCCTTGAGCATTGTGACGGTCTTTCGGGGCCGCGCGGCGGCGGCAATTATAACGGTTATCTTGGCGGGTGCAGCCCGGTCGTGTGCAACCGGCAAAGCGCCGATCCAAAGGAATTTACGACTTTGACGAGACACCGCATCTAGGCCTGCGAAGGCTTAACGGCAACTGAGCGCGTTGCGGACTACGATGTGACGGCGCTGTCGCACTCGAGCTTGCGGCATGCCTCTCGCCAATCTAGCGGTGCGAGGGACAAAGGATGCGCAGACCATGAACGACAAAGCCGCAGTGCAATACCTTCATTCGATGATCCGTGTGAGCGATCCTGACGGGACCGTCGCGTTCTTTGACCTGATCGGGTTGAAAGAGGTCCGTCGCTTCGATGTCGAGGCGGGGCGGTTCACGCTGATTTTTCTTGCGGCTCCCGGGCAAGAAGGCGTGGCCGAGGTCGAACTGACCTATAACTGGCCGCCCGAAGACAGCAGCGCGCCTGAGAAATTCGATGGCGGGCGCAATTTCGGGCACCTCGCATACCGGGTGGCCAACGTCTACGAAACCTGCCAGCGGCTGATGGATGCGGGGCACACGATCCATCGTCCCCCACGCGATGGGCATATGGCCTTCGTCAAGACGCCGGACGGAATATCGGTCGAGCTCTTGCAGGACGGGCGGCTCGAACCGCAGGAGCCGTGGGCGAGCATGGAGAACACCGGAAGCTGGTGATGCACCAGCGGGCCAGGCCGCGCGTCAGGCGTTGCTTGGCTGCTGCCCCTGATCGTCGCATTCCTCGGCTGTGTGCGAAGTCGTCATCCTCAGAACCACGAAGCCGAGGATTGCCGAGATCGCCGAACCGGTGAGAATGCCGATCTTTGCCTCTTCAATGAATAATGGCTGGTTGGGGAAGGCGAGGCTGCCGATGAACAAGCTCATCGTGAAGCCTATCCCGCACAGGATCGATATGCCCCACACCTCCGGCCAGGTGGCGTTTTCAGGACGCGGAGCAAAGCCCGACTTGTCGGCCAGAAATACGATCGAGAAAATCCCGACCTGCTTGCCCACGACCAGGCCCGCGGCAATCGCGACCGGCAACGGGGCGAGCAGCGCATCGGCGCCCATGCCGGCGAGCGAAACCCCCGCATTGGCGAACCCGAATACCGGCACGACAAGATAGGCGCTCCATGGTGCCAGACCGTGCTCCAGGCGCTCAAGCATCGAATTCCCGTCGGGCCGCCGCATCGGGATAGTCAACGCCGCGAGCACACCGGCAATCGTCGCGTGCACTCCGGTGTTGAGCACGCAGTACCACAGCACCAGCGCCAACAGGATGTACGGCCAGAACACGCCTACCTTCAAGCGGTTCAGCCCCACCATTACGGCGAGTACGAGCGCGGCTGCTAGCAACCAGGTGAGCTTGATCGTCGGGGTGTAGAACACCGCGATGACGAGCACCGCGCCGATATCGTCGACGATAGCGACCGTCAGCAGGAACAGACGCAGAGATGCCGGGACCCGGTTTCCCAGCAGTCCGAGCACACCCATCGCGAAGGCGATGTCGGTCGCGGCTGGGATGGCCCAGCCACTGGTATATTGTCCGCCGCCGGACACGATCATGAAGACAATTGCAGGTGCCGCCATCCCGGCAAGCGCGGCGAGCATCGGCAGTCGCCGCGCGGCAGGATCGGCCAGCGACCCCGCAACCAGCTCGCGCTTCACTTCCAGACCGACGACGAAGAAGAAAATCGCCATCAACCCGTCATTGATCCACAAATGCAGATCATACAGCTTTGGAATGGGGGTTACGGGCAGCTTGCCGTAAAACAGATCGCGATATTCGTCCGCAAGCGGTGAGTTTGCCGCCAGCATGGCTGCGGCGGCCACCAGAATCAGCAACACCCCGGCCGAGGCGTCTCCGACGAACAGCGCTTTTACGGGCGCGAAGATGCGGCGTAGCGGATCGGGCGAGGCGGTGGACGTATCGGTCATGTCGGGCGCCTCCTTTTCAGAAAACGTAATGCGGTTGCAAGGTTATTCGCGGCGCGATAACGAGTTTGCCACAGGGGGTATGGGTCGCTTTGTCTGGTTTGGACTGGACCGCATGGCAATGGCTGGCGGTCGTGCAGCATGAATTGCTGCTTTTCGCAGGGGTGTTCTTTCTGCTCGGGGCTCTGGACGACCTCGCGGTCGATCTTGCGTGGCTGGGTCTGAAAGCGCGTGGCCGGGCGAAGACGCCGGTTCTCGACCGCGAAGCTCTGCGCACCTGCCCGCCACACGCACCGATCGCGGTTTTCATTCCTGCCTGGGACGAGGCGCAGGTGCTGGCGAGCACGCTGGTCCACATGCGGCGTGTATGGGCGCATGACAGCATCGCCTTTTATATTGGTGTGTACGCCAACGATCCCGCGACGATCGCCGCGGCAAAGCGAGGCGCGGATCAAGACCCTCGCGTGCGCATTGTCGTCCATCCGGGCCCCGGCCCGACGACGAAGGCTGATTGCCTCAATCGCCTTTTCACCGCCCTGACCCAGCACGAGCGCGAATCGGGTCGACGCTTTGCCGGGATCGTGTTTCACGATGCCGAGGACATGGTCGATCCTGCGGGACTGGGCCTTCTGCAACGCGAACTGATCGACGGTGCCGACTTTGTCCAATTGCCGGTCGAGCCTCTGCCACAGCGCGGTCGCAGCTGGCTGGGAAGCCATTATTGCGAGGAATTCGTCGAGGCCCACGGCAAGGCGATAATTGTCCGCGCAAAGCTCGGCGCCGCGCTTCCGGCGGCGGGAGTCGGCTGCGCTGTGTCCCGGCCAATGCTGAGCGCCTTGAGCGAGCAGCGCGGCGACGGCGTCCCCTTCGAGCCGCAGTCGCTGACCGAGGATTACGAGCTCGGGCTGGGCGCGGCGCGGCTGGGCGGTGATTGCCGTTTCGTGCGTGCGCGCGGCGATGATGGCACGCTGATTGCGACGCGGGCATTCTTCCCGCGCAATCTCACCGCCATCGTTCGGCAGAAGACCCGCTGGGTGCACGGGATCGCGTTGCAGGGCTGGGACCGGACAGGCTGGTCGGGCGGATTGACGGAGGGCTGGATGCGGATGCGCGATCGGCGCGGGCCGCTTTCCGCACTGGTCTTTCTCGCAGGCTACACTTTGCTGGCACTGACTGTGCTGGGCTGGACAGCGACCGAGCTCGGCTTTGCAGAACCGCAACCGCTGCCACCCTATCTGGCGGCGATTCTGATCGCGAACCTTGCCTTTTTCGTCTGGCGCGCGGCGTGGCGCTTCGCCTTCACCGCGCGGGTCTATGGGCTTCGCGAAGGTGTGTGGGCAGTGTTGCGCATACCGGTGACCAACATCGTCGCGATCATGGCCGGATGGCGCGCGCTCAGCGCATACATCGGCAATCTCGCAGGCCGCGCGATCAGGTGGGACAAGACGGCGCACGATCGTCATCCCGTGCCGCTGCACGCGCCATCGAGCGGTGGGGATGTGAGGGCCGAGCCCGCCTCCGGGCCACCATCGCAAAGCGTTGGCATATGAGTGCGCAAGCGTCTCGTCGCGGAGCGCCTCTCGTGATGCTGATCGCGGTCGCAGGGGCTTGGATGGCGAGCCGCGCGATGCTCTGGGAAAACCCGCTTGCGACCGATACCCCTGCGGGCTTCAATGCCGCGCGTATGGCGGCGGGTTCGAAAGAGCAGGCGGCCCCGCTGCCCCCTCCAGGCCATGCTGGCGCGCAGCCGAGCGCTTCGCAGCCGGAGATGGCCCAGCCAGCGCTGAACAAGAGACCGCCAAGGGTTGCATCTGCGACTCAGCGTGGTGCGGCATCGCTGTGGGCAGGTAATTCGATCAACCCCGCTCCCGGTATGTCGCCGCCGGTGGAGAGGAGACCAGATGCTCCCGAGACTGTGCCTCGAACCACCGCTCCTCCATTCTTCCCGCCTCTTGAGTCCAGGCCAGAGCAAAGCGCGGATCGGTGGTCTCTCGATGCGTGGGTATTCTGGCGGGAAGGATCGCGCGCGGCGCCGATCGCGCAAACGCGCGTGCCGGTGTACGGCGCCAGCCAGATCGGCGCGAACCTCCAATACCGCGTCGCTCCGAACTCTCGGCAGGATCCGCGCGCGTTTGTCCGCGCCTATCACGCGTTGGTGCCGAACGGCGAAACCGAGCTTGGCGCAGGTATTTCGGCGCGTCCGGTTGCGGCGGTGCCGGTGCGCGTGGTTGCCGAGTTGCGCGGAGTTGAGGACCAGTTCGGCACCGACTTGCGCCCTGCGGCCTATGCCTTCACCGAGATTCCCACGGTCGGATTGCCCGCTGACTTCACGCTCGAAGCATATGGCGGGGCCGGATACGTCGCGGGCCGGGCGCAGACCGCCTTTGCGGACGGGCAAATCGTCGCGCTGCGTGAGGTCACACAGCTTGGCGATGCGCTGCCCGGTGAAGCGCGAATTAGTCTTGGCGGCGGGGCCTGGGGCGGGGCGCAAAAGGGCGCGCACCGCCTCGATGTCGGTCCAAGCCTGCGTGCCGACTTCGCCATTGCGGAGACACCAGCGCGTCTCTCGGTCGATTATCGCGAGCGCGTCGCAGGCGGTGCGGCGCCGCAATCGGGCGTCGCGGTGACGCTCTCGACCCGCTTCTAGGTCGCGCAGGCGGATCGCCCCGAGGCGACGCACGACAAAAGCGCGGGGTTTCAACACGCTGTCTTTCAACCCGCCCGGCACTCGGGTAGGCGCGCGGTCATGGACGTCTACCTGCCCATTGCGAATCTGTCGGTGAACGGACTGTTCATCGTGTTGCTTGGCGGGTTGACCGGGATCCTGTCCGGCCTGTTCGGCGTGGGCGGCGGATTTCTCACGACCCCGCTGCTGATCTTTTACGGCATACCTCCGACAGTCGCGGCGGCCTCGGCTGCAACCCAGGTGACGGGCGCGAGCGTCTCGGGCGTCCTCGCCCACGGTGCGCGCAAGGGGGTCGATTTTCGCATCGGCGGCGTGATGGTCGCAGGTGGGATCGTCGGCGCGCTGATCGGTGCGCTGCTGTTCAGCGTGCTGCAGGCGTGGGGCCAGATCGATGTCGTGATCAACATTCTTTACGTCGTGCTGCTCGGCACGATCGGTTCGCTGATGATGCGTGAGGCGCTGGATGCGCTTTTTCCGGGCAAGGGCACGGGTGACGCCCGCCCGCGAAAGCGCCGACATCACCCCCTTGTCGCCGGACTTCCGCTGCGAACGCGCTTTTATCGTTCGGGCATATACATTTCGCCGCTCGCGCCGCTGATCCTGGGCGTGCTGGTGGGTGTCCTGACCATGCTGATGGGCGTTGGCGGCGGCTTCATTCTCGTGCCTGCCATGCTTTACATTCTCGGCATGAGCGGCAATGTCGTGGTCGGCACGTCGCTGTTCCAGATCCTGTTCGTGACGATGGTGGCGACGATGACCCACGCGCTGACGACGCAGGCCGTCGATATCATCCTTGCCGGGCTGCTGCTGCTCGGATCGGTGCTTGGCGCGCAGTTCGGCACCCGGATTGCGCTCAAAGCGCGGCCCGAAGTGCTGCGGCTGGTGCTGGCCGCGATCGTGATCGCGGTGGCGCTGCGCATGCTCTATGGCCTCGGCGTCCAACCAGACGAAATCTACACGGTCGATCCGCTGTGATGCAGCGGGCGGGACGAAAGGTGGGGGCGCTGTCACTCGCATTCGCCTCGCTTGCTTTGATGGGGCAGCGCGAGCCCGTGCTCGTCCCGGAAGTCAGCCAATCGCGTGTCGAGGTGCGGCAGGGCTTTACCGGCGCGAACCTGTTGCTCTACGGGGCGATTTTTGACCCCGGCGCGCCGCGTGCCGGACCGGATGCGCCGTCGCCCTACGACATCGTAGTCGTCTTGAAAGGCCCCGCCGAACCGATCAGATTGCGCGAAAAGGAGCGTATTGCAGGGATCTGGATGAATGCGGGTTCCAGCGATTTTCGCTCTGCTCCGTCCTTCTTTGCGGTCGCGTCCTCGCGTCCGGTGGACGAGATCGTCGATGCGCGCACGGCCGCGATCTACGAGCTTGGCCTCGACTTCATTCAGCTGTCCCCGACCGGGCAGATCGAGGCGCGCGAGCAGGCGCGGTTTGCGCAGGGTCTGGTCGAGATGCGTGAGCGCGAGGGACTCTACAAGGACAACCCCGGAGGCGTGCGGATCAGCGAAGGGGTGCTTTATCAGGCGCGCATCGCGCTTCCCTCCAACGTCACGACAGGGCGCTACACCGCCGAAACCTTCGCCATTGCCGATCGCCGCGTGCTGGCGAGCGCGACGGCGGATATAGAGGTCGTGAAGGCCGGTCTGGAAGGGCAGGTCGTGTTTGCCGCGCAGCGCTGGTCGCTGTTCTACGGTCTTGGGGCGGTGGCGCTGTCGCTGATGATGGGTTGGGTTGCCGGGCGCTCGTTCGCTCGCTCGTGATCCCCGCGCGCATTCGACGCGCGACAGGTTGCCATCGTGCGTTTGCCTCCGCCCGAAATCACCAGCGGTTGACGCGATCTTAACCCCGTTCGCGCAAGACATTCTCGCACAGCACAGGCCCGCCACGCCTCGAGGAATGGACGCATGACCGACACCGCCAATTACGATTTTTCCGCCGAAAATGCCGATACAGCGGATTTGCCAGCGGGAGGCAGCGAGAAGGGCGACAATGGCCGCGTGCCGATCGGCGTCGTGCTCGAGATCTCCGGTGCCGGTTCGCAGATCGCGCTTGATCTGCAGCGTCTTTCGGAATGCATGGATGACGACGATCCTTCGATCAAGCTGGCCGGTCAGGTCGGCAGCCAGATCAAGATCCGCGTCGGCGATGCCTGGTTGCTCGCCAATGTCCGCGATCAGCGCAAGGACCGGCGTACCGAGGGGGGCATTCTCGCCCATATCGACTTTCTGGGCGAAGGCGGCGAGGAGAAGCTGACCGGCCGCATCCAAGGCTTCAAGCGCGGTGTGACGCGCTATCCGGTGCCCGGCGCAATGGTCTATCCCGCTACAACTCAGGATCTCGAACAGATCTATGCCAGCGACGGGCGCGCCAACATCACCATCGGTACCGTCTTCCCGACCCGCGATATTCGCGCCGGGCTGTACATCGATGCCATGCTGGGCAAACACTTCGCGCTGCTCGGATCGACCGGTACCGGCAAATCGACCAGCGCCGCGCTGATCCTGCACCGCATCTGTCAGGCCGCGCCGGACGGGCATATCGTGATGATCGACCCGCACGGTGAATACTCCGCCGCGTTTCGTCAGACCGGTCAGATCCTCGACGTCTCGAACCTTCAGATGCCGTACTGGCTGATGAATTTCGAGGAGCATTGCGAAGTGATCCTCACCAGCGACGGCAATGAGCGCCAGGTCGACATGGATATTCTCGCCAAATGCCTGCTGCACGCGCGGTCGAAGAACCGGCTGGCGGAATCGATGGGCAAGATCACCGTCGATTCGCCGATTCCCTATCTGCTGTCCGACCTCTCCAACAAGATCCAGGACGAGATGGGCAAGCTCGACAAGGCGACCAGTTCCGCGCCCTACATGCGGATCAAGGGCAAGCTTGACGAGATCAAGGCGGATCCCCGCTATCAGTTCATGTTCTCCGGAATGCTGGTCGGCGATACGATGCGCGACTTCATTTCCAAGGTTTTCCGCATGCCGGGCAATGGCAAGCCGATCTCCATCATCGACGTCTCCGGCGTCCCGTCCGACATCACCTCCACTGTTGTTGCCGTGCTGTCGCGGCTGGTGTTCGACTTTGCGATCTGGGGCCGCGACGAAAGGCAGCGCCCGATCCTGTTGGTGTGCGAGGAAGCGCACCGTTACGTACCGAACGAGAAGAACTCCGACGGTTCTTCGGTCGCCCGCATCCTCAGCCGGATTGCCAAGGAGGGCCGTAAATACGGCATCAGCCTCGGCCTCATCACCCAGCGACCCTCCGACCTTGCCGAAGGCGTGCTGTCGCAGTGCGGCACCATCCTTTCGATGCGTCTCAACAACGACCGCGACCAGGCGTTCGTGAAGGCCGCCATGCCCGAAGGCGCGCGCGGCTTCCTCGATTCGATCCCCGCTCTGCGCAACCGCGAAGTCATCATCTGCGGCGAGGGCGTCGCGATCCCGATCCGCGTCAGTTTCGACACGCTCGAGGAACACAAGCGACCCGCTTCGGAAGACCCCAGCTTTTCCGAGCTGTGGAACGAGGGCGGCGGCGAGGAAGAGCTGGTAGAACGCGTCGTCCTGCGCTGGCGTTCACAGGGTTGAGCCATGTTCTCCCCTCCTGAACAAGGAGGGGATCGAGGGGTGGTTATGCCGCGTCAGCGGCATTCCAGGCCGCGGCACCACCCCCAACCCCCTCCTCTGAAGAAGAGGGGGCTACAATCACGTCCCCCTTTCGTCGCCGTAGAGGTGGATGTGGAGGCGGTCGCTCATGCGGAACCCGTGTTTCAGGCATAGCTCCGACAGCCATTCCTGTAGTTCGCGCAACGCCTCGCTGGTCGTGCCCTCCGCCATCAGGAAGACGTGGCCGGGCCTGAAACGATAGCGGCGTTCCAGCGCCAGCACCTCCTCCACGTCATCGGGTGAGGCGATCACGAATTTGAAGAATGCGCGCGCATCGGTCGCATAGGCGTCGAGCCGCTCGGGGATCAGCGCAAGGTCCGCCGGATTGCCCGAATGCGCAAGCTTGGGACTGACATTGTACTGATCGACCCGGATATCGAGCCGCGGCGGAGCGGCGACAGTGCCATTGGTTTCGATCTCGACGCGCATGTCGGGCAGGTGCTCCAGCATGTCCGCCAGCTTGCCGCCCTGCAACAGCGGCTCCCCGCCGGTGATGACGAGGCGGTTCTGGCCGAGCGCCGCGATCCGCTCGGCACTTTCGGCAGGCGAAAGCGAGATCTGGTTGGCACGGCGATCGAAGGTCGTGGCATCGCGGTGAGGGCGATTGTCGCCTTCAAAGTGCCAAGTATAGGCGGTGTCGCACCAGGTGCAGGCAAGGTTGCAGCGCGACAGCCGCACGAAGGCGACCGGCATCCCCGCGCTCGGCCCCTCTCCCTGCAGGCTGGCAAAGATTTCGGGGCCGCCAGTGTCGTTGGTGGCGAGGATCAGAGACATGCTCGCGCCTTGCGGAAAATGTTGGATTTACCTGACACATTGGACACGGTGTCAGTTAGGTGATTTGGGGTGTAATACCTTGATATAAAGCGAAAAAGTGGCGAAAAAGCCAACCTGACACTTTTCCAACACGAAACGGGGTTCTCTGGGGTTGTCATTTCCCCGCAATGCCACGGTTGGGGCCGGTAGGAAATGGCCACGCTATCGTCATTGCGAGCCGAAGGCGCGGCAATCCAGTGCGAGGGCGACGGTCTGAAACGACCGCCTGAACTGGATTGCTTCGTCGCTGCGCTCCTCGCAATGACGAGACGGCCTACCCCAACCGCGCCAGTGCGCCTTCCAGCCGCTCCACTTCGGCCTCATGATGCGCGTGGTCGGCGCGGGCTTTCTCGACCGCTTCGGGTTTGGCGCGCTCGACGAAGTTCGCATTGCCGAGCCGCCCCTCGAGCGATTTCGCCTCCTTGCGGCTCGCCTCCAGCGCCTTTTCGAGGCGGGCCTTTTCCGCCGATACGTCGACGATCCCTTCGAGGGGCACGACAAACACGTCGGTTCCGCCAACGCACTGGGCGGTGACCTGCATGGCCGGGCCGGCGGGTGGTTCGCCGATGGTTACGGGAGAGAGCCGCGCAAGCCGCTCGATCGCCGCGCTCGATCGCTCGATGGTCCGCTTGGCCACATCGGACGGCTCGGGCAGAAACGCCGCGAGCTTCTGGCCCGGCGGAATGCCCAGCTCGTTCTTCGCGCTGCGGGTGCTGGTGGTCAGATCGATCACCCAGTCGATTGCGTCCGTCGCCTCCTTCGAGACTTCGGCGCGCGGATCGGGCCATTTCGCGACGATCAGGTCATAGGGGCGTTTTTCGCCGGACTGCTTTGCCTGCGCGTGCCACAATTCCTCGGTGATGAAGGGCATGAAAGGGTGCAGCATGACAAGGATCTGGTCGAGCGCCCAGCCGGCGACCTCGCGGGTTTCCTGCGCTGGTGACCAATCCTCCCCGGAACGGGGAGGGGAACCGTCCACAGGACGGTGGAGGGGATTGGCGTCTTGGTTCGGCGCTTGTGGCGAGTCCCCTCCGTCAGCGCTACGCGCTGCCACCTCCCCGCCGCGGGGAGGAGCAAAGACAGGCTTCACCAGCTCCAGATACCAATCGCAGAACTTCGACCATGTGAACTGGTAAATCGCGTTCGCCGCCGCGTCGAAGCGCAGGTCCGCCATCGCCGCCTCGATCTCTTCGCAGGCCTGCTGGACCTCGCCGATGATCCACTGGTTCGCGGCAAGGCGGGCCTTGGGGGCTTCGACCGTCTGCGAGGCCCCGATGCCGTTCGACTGGCAGAACCGCGCGGCGTTCCAGAGTTTCGTCGCGAAGTTGCGATAGCCTTCGACCCGGCGCTCATCCATCTTGATGTCGCGCCCCTGGCTCTCCATCGCCGCCATGAAGAAGCGCAGCGCGTCCGCGCCATACTGATCGATCAGGCCGAGCGGATCGACGACATTGCCCTTGGACTTCGACATCTTCGCGCCATCGGCCGCGCGCACGAGGCCATGGAGATACAGGCGCGGCCACGGCGCCTCGCCCATATTGTAATTGCCCATCATCAACATCCGCGCATCCCAGAAGAACAGGATGTCGAAACCGGAAATGAGCAGGGAATTGGGGTAATGTTTGGCGAGCAGATCCTCCCCGGCAGGGGGAGGGGGATCGTCCGCAGGACGGTGGAGGGGATTGGCGTCTTGGTTCGGCGCGTGCGGAGAGTCCCCTCCGTCAGCGCTGCGCGCTGCCACCTCCCCATACTGGGGAGGATCAGGCCACCCCAGCGTGGCAAAGGGCCACAGCGCGGAGGAGAACCATGTGTCGAGGACGTCTTGCTCCCTCCAAAGGCCGATGTTCCCGTTGCTTGTCTCGGTCCACGCTTCCTCTTCAGTCTCACAAATCACGATATCGAGCCCAACGATACTTTCGAACCCGGCGGTACTATATCGCTTCGATGCTAGATTTTTGATGGAATTAGCGTCCGGGCCAACAAATACCTCTGGCTCAAGTTTGCGGCTAAAGACTTCTTGGGTTCCGGGCGGAACGGTTGAGATAGATTTTAAGTCCTCTGACACCTTTGGCCCAAACCAAGCCGGCACGCGATGCCCCCACCACAATTGGCGCGACACACACCACGGCTGGATGTTCTCCATCCAGTTGAAGAACGTCTTCTCCCAGCTCTTCGGCACGATCTCGACGTCGCCGCTCTTCACCTGCTCAATCGGTTTCTCCGCCAGCTTCGCCGCATCGACATACCACTGGTCGGTCAGCCAGGGCTCGATCACCACGCCGCCGCGATCGCCGAAGGGGGTGGCGATCTGGCGGGGTTCGGCGTCGAGTTCGACCTCCTCGCCCTTCTTGGTCTTGGCGATGTGAGAGATGAGAAAGCCGTCTTCTTTCAGGCGCTTGATTACCGCCTCGCGAGCCCCGTCATCTTCCCCGGCCACCTTTTCCCGGCGGAAGCGGTGGAGGCCGATGAATTCGTCCGGCACCAGCCCGTCCGCCGTCTGGCACACATTGGCCTCGGCATCGAACATGTTGAGCATCTCGGCGGGCGCTATTCCTGCGCGCTTGCCGACCTCGAAGTCGTTGAAATCATGGCCGGGCGTGATCTTCACCGCGCCCGAGCCAAGCTCCGGATCAGCATGCTCGTCCGCGACGATCGGCACCCGCCGTCCGGTGATCGGGAGCACGACATGCTTGCCGACAACGCTGGCATAGCGCTCGTCCTCAGGGTGCACTGCGACGGCCATGTCAGCGAGCATCGTTTCGGGCCGCGTGGTCGCGACCTCGATGTAATCCTGACCGCTATCGAGGGTCACACCGGGCTCTAGCGGATACCTAAAGTGCCAGAAGTGGCCCGCAATCGTGTGCTGCTCGACCTCCAGATCGCTGATCGCGGTCTTGAGTTTCGGATCCCAGTTCACCAGCCGTTTGTCGCGATAGATCAGGCCGTCATTGTAGAGATCGACGAAGGTCTTGGTGACCGCGCGCGTGAATTGCGGGTCCATCGTGAACTGCTCGCGGCTCCAGTCCATCGAACAGCCAAGGCGGCGAAGCTGGTTGGTGATGGTGCCGCCGCTCTCAGCCTTCCATTCCCACACTTTCTCGACGAATTCCTCGCGCGAATAATTGGTGCGCTTGTCCTGCCGCTCCTCAAGCTGACGCTCGACCACCATCTGCGTCGCGATGCCGGCATGGTCGGTGCCGACCACCCACAGCGCGTCCTTGCCGCGCAGCCGTTCGTACCGCACCACGATGTCCTGCAGCGTGTTGTCGAGCGCGTGGCCGATATGCAGGCTGCCGGTGACGTTGGGCGGCGGATTGACGATGGTGAAGGGCTCGGCATCGGGACGCTCTGGCCGAAAGCCGCCTGTATTCTCCCAATGCGCATACCAGCGCGCCTCGATCGCGGCGGGGTCGAAAGTGGTGTCGAGGGCGGCATTTGCGGGCGTATCGGACGTGTCGTTCATGGCGCAGGTGCATGCCAGCGCCCCCGCTGCGGTGCAACAACTGTGAACACAAGCGCTTGTGGCGAGACGAATTTGCCCGCATATCGCGCGCGGTGGCAGGTTCAGCTGAATATTCGATCGAGGACGATGGCGCGGGCGGCGGGCGGTTGGTGCTGTCGGGTTCGCTATTGGTGTCGACCGTCGGGCGAATCGATCAGGATCTCGACGCAATCGACAGCTCGGTGAGCGCAATCGATCTCGCACAGCTTGAAGACATCGACACGGTCGGCGCATGGGTCACGCGCCGATTGGCCGAGCGTCATGACGCGCCGATCAACAATGCCAGCGCCAAGGCGCAGCGACTGATCGAGGCGCTGGAGGGCGCGCAGAGCGAGGAAACCGGCCTGAGCGCCGATCGTGCGCCCGTGTGGGAGCGCGTGCCCGAGGCTTTGGGCGAGCAGGTCTATGTCGCCCGCGCGGGCATCTATGGCGTGGTCGGTTTTCTTGGCGCGGTGCTGATCGGATTGGGGAGTCTCGCCCGCCATCCCTCGAAATTTCCGATGCGCGCGCTGGTGCGGCAGATGGAGCTTGTTGGCGTTGCCGCCTTGCCGATCATCGGGCTGATGAGCTTCCTGATCGGCATCGTTATCGCGCAGCAGGGCGCAGTGCAGCTTTCGCAGTTCGGGGCCGAGACGCTGACGGTCAACCTCGTCGGGCGCATCACCTTGCGCGAGCTGGGCGTGCTGATGACTGCGATCATGGTTGCGGGCCGTTCGGGCAGCGCGTTCGCCGCGCAGCTCGGCACGATGAAGCTGACCGAGGAGATCGACGCGATGCGCACGATTGGCCTGTCCCCGATAGAACGGCTGGTGATCCCGCGCATTCTCGCCTGCACGTTCATGATGCTGCTGCTCGGCTTCTACAGCTCGGTCATCGGGATCATCGGCGGGGCGGTGATCGGGCAGGTTGCGCTGGGCATCCCGTTCTTCACCTTCCTGGAGCGCATTCAGGAAGTCGTCCCGCTCTACGATGTCTATGTCGGGCTGATAAAGGCGCCAGTGTTCGGCCTGATCGTCGGGCTGGCGGGCTGTTATCACGGGATGCAGGTGAAGGGCGATTCCGAGCAGGTCGGCAAGCGCACCACGATGGCGGTCGTCTCGGCGATCTTCGCCGTGATCGTCATCGACGCCTTCTTCGCGGTGTTCTTTACCGAGATCGGGTGGGGCTGAAGCGATGAGCGAACCCAAACCCAATGGCGCCCCCCCGCCAATCGTGATCGAGGGACTTGCCAACCGTTTCGGCGATTTCACAGTGCACGAGAATCTCGACCTCACCGTGAAGCGCGGTGAAATCCTAGGCGTTGTTGGAGGATCGGGTTCGGGCAAATCGGTCTTGATGCGCTCAATCATCGGATTGCAGGATCCCGCCGAAGGGCGCATCGACGTCTTCGGCAAGACCATCACCGAGGCCGAACCGGACGAAAATATCGGCGTGCGCGCCCGCTGGGGCGTGCTGTTCCAGGGAGGGGCGCTGTTCTCCACCCTGACGGTCGGCGAGAACGTCGAAGTGCCGCTCAAGCAGTTCTATCCCGATATCGAGACCCCGCTGCGAAAGGAAATCGCGCGTTACAAGGTGTTGCTTTCCGGCCTGCCGGAGGACGCGGTGAGCAAGTATCCGTCCGAGCTTTCGGGCGGGATGAAGAAACGCGCCGGTCTCGCTCGCGCGCTCGCGCTCGACCCTGAGCTGCTGTTTCTCGACGAGCCCACAGCAGGCCTCGACCCGATCGGTGCGGCGAAATTCGACCGTCAGACCCGCGAGCTGAAGGAAACGCTGGGCCTCACCGTGTTCCTCATCACCCACGACCTCGATACGCTGCACGAAATCTGCGACCGCGTTGCGGTGCTGGCGGACAAGCGGGTGATTGCGGTCGGCACCATCCCCGAGCTGGTCGAAACCGGGCATCCGTGGATCGAGGAATATTTCAACGGACCGCGCGGGCGCGCCGCACTCAACGCGCCGCAACGCGCTGCGAATAGGGACAAGACGATGGACAGCCCCGCAGGGCCGGGTTCATAGGGGCGCGCAATGGAAACAAGAGCCAATCATCTGTGGGTCGGAGCGGTCACGCTCATATTGCTGGCGGCGCTGGCGGCGTTCATTATCTGGATTGCCCGCCTGAATCAGGGCGACGTGAACGAGTACGACATCTTCTACGCCCAGTCGGTGTCCGGCCTCGCGAATGGCAGCCAGGTGTCCTACGCCGGCGTCCCGGTGGGGCAGGTCCAGACGATCGCGCTGTCCGAAGAAGACCCCGAATTCGTGCGCGTGCGCATCCGCATCCGCGACGAGGTGCCGATCCTGGTCGGGACCGAAGCGACCATTCAGGCGAGCTTTACCGGGGTTTCGACCATCCTGCTCGATGGCGCGCGCGGCGGAGCGCCGCAGATCACGTGCGAGACGACGGCCTGTCCCGAAGGACGCCCGGTCATCCCGCCCGGACGCGGCGGGTTCGGAGAGATCGTGGCCAACGCGCCGCTGCTGCTCGAGCGGCTGGCGACGCTGACCGAACAGCTCAACGTCATCCTCGGCCCGGACAATCAGCAGCAGATTGCGGGCATTCTGGAAAACTCGAACCGTCTGACCGCCGAACTGGCCGAAGCGGCGCCGCGTCTGGAGGGCACGTTTGCCGAGCTGGAATTTGCGCTGCGCGAAGCGGGCGAAGCGCTCGATGCGTTTGAACAGGCGACCGAGACGACCGACCGCCTGCTGAACGAAGAAGGCCCGGCCCTGTCGGAAGAGCTGCGCGGCACGCTGGCTTCTGCCAACGATGCGGCGGCGGCTCTGGCGCAGACGCTGAATGATGCGCGTCCCGCTGCGGCGCAATTGCGCGAATCGACGCTGCCCGCGGCGGAAGCGACGTTGCAGGATCTGCGCCGCACCAGCCGCTCCCTGCGCACGATTACCGAGCAGATCGAGACCCAAGGGGCGGGATCACTGATCGGCGGGCAGGATTTGCCCGACTACGAACCGGAAGGATGATGCCCGAAATGCAGGGGAATATCGGGGCGCGCTGCGCCTGGAAAAAGGCTTTCGCAACATGCTTGGGCACGGGTGCGGCACTGGCGCTGACGGGGTGTATCAGCCTGGGCGGACCAACGCCGGAAAGCCTCATCACGCTGACGCCGACAGCGCCGATGGGACAAAGCGCACAAGGATCATCCAGCGCGGGTCAGGCGATCGCTGTGCTCGCCCCGGAAACGCCTGCCATGCTCGACGTGACACGCGTGCCGGTGCAGGTCAGCGAGACGAAGATCGAATATCTGCAGGAAGCGTATTGGGTCGAAAAGCCCGCCCGCCTGTTCCGTCGCCTCCTGGGCGAGACGCTGCGGCGGCGCGGCGATGTGCTGGTGCTAGATAATGATGACGTGACGCAGCTCGCGACGCAATATGTGCGCGGGTCGCTGCTCGACATGACCTATGACGCGCCCACTTCCTCGGTCGTGGTGCGGTTCGATGCGATGCGCACGAATGAAGCAGGCGATGTGGTCACGCGCCGGTTCGAAGCGCGCGAGAGCGGGGTCGCGCCGGAAGCGGAGTTTGTCGGCCCGGCGCTGAACCGGGCGGCGAATACCTTGGCGGGCGAAGTGGCGGACTGGGTGCTGGCCACGCCCTGACAAGATCGTTTTAGTCGGCCAGCGCCATCCGCGTCCATTCCTGAGCCAGCGCGAATTGCGCGGCGCGTTCGGTCCGCCGCGCTTCGGCCTCTTCGTCGCGGCCCCATAACTCCGCCTGCCATTCCTCTTCGAGGCTCGCGGCGGCCCACAGCGCCTTCGCGTCCGCATCGGCTTCGCTCGCGCTGATTGCTACCAGCAAAGATGCCGCAAGGCTCGCCATCATTTCCGTGCCCGCGAGCGCGAAGGGATCGAGCGCGGTGAGGCGGCGGCGCAGATGCGCCATCGTCGCTTCTGGCTGGGCGCGGTGGACGATACCGCTGACCCGCACCAGTTCAATCTCCTCGCGCGCTTCGAACGCTGCGACCAGCGGCTCCCACACCTCCTGTTGGCGCGCATAGAGCGGCTCGTCCGGATCGGCGCGATAAAGCAGCGTATCGGTCTCGCCGTAATTCAGCACCTTGTCGGCCACCGCCTCGGCTTCGCGCGCGACCACGTCGATGGCGTAGTCGGCAAGGTCGCGCATGGGAAAATCCGCCGGGTCGATCGTCTCGCCCTGCCGCTCCCATTCTTCGGAGAGCGCGCGGGCCAGCGCTTCGGAGCGCACGAGTTGGGGCGCGCCCTTGACCGTCTTCACGCCGCGCCCGTCGAGCGCAACTTGCCAGCCGCTGTCATGTTCGCGGATGTCTACCGCCTTCCAGAACCGCTTCACGCCGTCACGGCTCCATCGTGTCAGGCGCTTGCGCATCGCGCGCCTTGAACCGCCGGGCGAGCAGCGGCGGCGCGAAGAAGAACGCAAACACTCCGCCAATCGCAAGCGCGACGCCGAGCCAGTACGGTGCGGCGAGCGCCTCCTGCGCGATCGCAATCCCGATGATCACCGCGGCGAGCGCGCTGAGCCGGGCGACCTGCAACCAGACGAAGCGCTGCTGCGCCCGCTCGCGGTCGGCATCGGTATAGCGGCTCATGCGAAGCCTTTCAGATCGGCGCGCAATTCGGCGACGTCGCGCGCCACGCTGGCAGCGCCGCTCGCGGTCAGCTCGCTCTCTTCGTGATAGCCCCAGGCGACCCCGACGGCCCGCACACGCGCAGCACGCGCCATCTGCATGTCAAACGTCGTGTCCCCGATCATCACCGCCTTTTCCGTCTGCGCTCCCGCTTCGAACAAAGCGGTCTCAAGCATGGCGGGATGCGGCTTGGATGGGTGGCGGTCGGCGGTCTGGAGCGAGGTGAACAGGTCCGCGATCCCGTGCGCGGCGAGGCAGGCGGCCAGTCCGCGATCCGACTTGCCGGTAGCGACGGCCAACTGCCAGCCGTCCTCCACCAGATCGCGCAGCAGATCGGCGATCCCGTCATAGAGCGGTTCGTGCGACAGCCCTTCCTCGCGCCGGGCACGAAAGCTCGATTTGTAGAACTCGGTGACGTCGCGGCGCTTGTTCTCATCAAGCGTTGGAGCCAGCTCGCGCACCGCAACCGGCAGGCTGAGACCGACCATACGGCGCACCTGTACGGGATCGGGCGCGGTCAGCTCCGCCCGCTCGAACGCGCGCTGCATCGACCAAAGCACATCCGCCTGCCCATCGACCAGCGTCCCGTCGCAATCGAACACGGCGAGTTTGCCGCTCACTTGCGCGGCCCCTTGGGCTTGCCTTTACCCTTTGCCCCTTTCTTCGCCTTCGCCTGCCGCTTCGCCGTGTCGGCGGAGGTCGTGCGGGTGCGGCGCTCGCCCCGGCGCGCCTTGCGGTATTGCTTGGCATGGCGGCGCGCGGCCTGCTTCTTCTCCGCCGGAGTGCGTTCGGGCGCTTCGTCGCGGATCGGAGCGGCATCGCTCGCGCTTTCCTCAAAGCCCAGCGCGGTCATGCTGGCGGCGAAGTGGGCGGGGAGGTCGGCGGTCACGTCCAACTTTCCGCCGCCTCCGCCCGTTTCCGGCGTGCCGATGATAAGCCGCCGGGCGTGCAAGTGCATCTTGCGGCTGATCGCGCCCGTAAGAAACGCGTCCTGCCCGCCATATTTGCCATCGCCTACGATCGGATGGCCCATCGCCGCGCAGTGGACGCGCAGCTGGTGGGTGCGCCCGGTCAGCGGCTCCAGTTCCAGCCAGGCCGCGCGCGTCCCGGCGCGCTCGACCACGCGATAGCGGGTCTTGGCCGGAGCGCCTTCGTCTTCATCGACATGCATCTTCTCGCCGCCGCTGCCCGGTTGTTTGGCGAGCGGGGCATCGATCGTCCCCTCGCGCACTTGCGGAACGCCGACGACCAGCGCCCAGTAAACCTTGCGCGCGCTGCGGCCGGAGAAGCGCTTGGAATAGCTCGCCGCGCTGCCCGGCGTGCGGGCGATCAGAAGGACGCCGGAGGTGTCTTTGTCGAGCCGGTGGACGAGGCGGGGGCGGGGCTGGTCCGCGCTCTCGACGAACGCGTCCAGCAGCCCGTCGACATGGGTCGTGGTCTTGGTTCCGCCCTGAGTCGCGAGGCCCGCGGGCTTGTTGAGCACGATGGCCGAGGGCGTTTCGCGGATCACCATCGCACGGACCATCGCAATGTCGTCAGCGGTCAGTTCGCGGCGCTTTTTCGGCGCCTTGCCGGTGGTCTCTCCGCCAGGTGGCACCCGCACCACCTGACCCGTCGCCAGCCGATCTTCCGGCTTGGCGCGCTTGCCATCGACCCGCACCTGCCCGGTGCGCGCCCAGCGCGAGATCGTCGCAAAGCCGATGCGCGGCAGATTGCGCTTGAACCAGCGGTCGAGCCGCACGCCGTCATCGTCCTCACCAACCGTAAACTGGCGCACGTCATCGGAAGGTCCGCGCGCGCTCATGCGGCCCCGCGCATCATGTACAGCCCGGCATAGAGCGCAGCCAGTCCTGCCAGAACCGATGCACCGACATAGAGCGCGGCGGTTCCGACCTGCCCGCGCCCAAGCAATTGGATGGTTTCAAAGCTGAAGGCGCTGAACGTGGTGAAACCGCCGAGCAGCCCGACGCCCAGCAGAAGCCGCGGCATCTCGCCGCCGCCATTGCGCGCCAGCCAGCCCATCAGCAGCCCCATCGCGAGACTCCCGGCCACATTTGCAATCAATGTCCCCCAAGGCAGCAGGGCGTTCGGCCCGGCAACCCATGTCATCGCGCGGCCAAGCTGATAGCGAGCAACCGCGCCCAGCGCTCCGCCAAGAGCGACGTAGAGTGAGGCGGCGATGGGAGGGAGCGCGGTCGATGTCATCGTGCGGGCGCTCTTAGCGAGGCGAGGGCGTCCTGCCTAGCGTCTGCGCGCAGGCCGCATCGCGCGCATAGCTTGCCAATCCGGGCGATTATGGCTATACCGAAGGCTCGGAGCGCGCCCCTGTTGGGAGTCGCGCCTGTTTTAGCGTCAAACTTATGCGCATTCCCGCAAGGATTTCAGCGGGCTCGGCGCTTTTGAAACAAGGTAGTGTCCGTTTATGCAGATCATGGTTCGCGATAACAATGTCGATCAAGCCCTCCGCGCGCTCAAGAAGAAGCTGCAGCGTGAAGGCGTTTATCGCGAGATGAAGCTGCGTCGCCACTATGAAAAGCCCAGCGAAAAGCGCGCCCGTGAAAAGGCCGCTGCCGTGCGCCGCGCGCGCAAGCTGGAGCGTAAGCGGGCGGAGCGCGACGGGGTCAAGTAACTCTGGCCGGGTGGCTCGGGGAAACGCCAGGTTTCGTGACGAGCCGCTCCCAATCGCTTGAAACGAAAAACCGGATACGCCATCAGGGCGCGGGACAATTCTCTCGCGCCCTGACGCGTTCAAGGGGTTTGCTTTTGCGGGCGTTTACGTTTCAGGCTTAACCCCGCGACAACCGCCAAACCAAATACGGGACATTCCAATGACCGAAGTCACCCGCGTACCGATCCAGCCGGTGTCGAAAGGATCGCTGACCAAGCTGTGGCTGGGCATCGCGGTCGCCATACTGGTGGGTGCAGGTTTCGCCTTTGCCGCCGTTCCCAAGGGGTTCAGCATCGACACCGTCGTGGAGGGCACCGGCCCCACTCCCAACGAAGGGGACATGGTGTTCGTGCGCTATACGGGCAAGCTTGCCGAAACCGGCGAGGTGTTCGACCAATCGCAGGACATTCCACTTCCGGTCGAAGGCATCTTCCCGGAAGGAAGCCCCTTCCCGGTGGAGCCGAACGCAACGATCGAGGGTTTCTACAAGGGCCTGCAGCAGGTTCAGAAGGGCGGCTCCTACGAGCTCTACATCCCCTCGGAACAGGCTTATGGCTCAGAGCCGCCTCCGGGCGCGCCGATCCCGCCAGATGCTGACCTGATTTTCGAGATCGAAGTCATCGATTTCATGACCCGCGAGACATTCGACCGCAACCTCGCAATGCTTCAGCAGGCGCTTCAGGGAGCTGGGCCGGGTGGACCGGCAACCAACGTTCCCGGCGAGACGCCCGGTAACTGATCGAACCGCTCGATCGCAACTGAAGGAAGCGAAAACGCATGTCGGTCGATAAGGAACAGGTCGCCAAGATTGCGAGCCTTGCCCGCATCCGCCTGAGCGACGACGAGCTTGAGCACATGGTGCCCGAGCTCAACCAGATCCTCGGCTGGGTCGAACAGCTCGGCGAAGTCGATGTCGAGGGGGTCGAGCCGATGAGCGCGGTGATCCCCAACGCGCTGCGCCTGCGCGCGGACGAAGTCGATGCCGATCCCAAGACCGGCGGCGGGCGGCGCGAGGATATTCTCGCTAATGCGCCTGCGGCCGAACACGGCTTTTTCGGCGTGCCCAAGGTGATTGAATGACCGACCTCACGAAACTTGGCGTCAAGGCCATTCGCGACGGCGTGCGCGATGGCGATTTCACCGCGCGCGAAGTGGCGGAAGGCTTCAACGCCGCTGTCGCTGATGCAGCCGCGCTCAACGCCTTTATCGTCACCACGCCCGACCATGCGCTGGCCGCAGCGGATGCGACCGATACAGCGCGCGCCGATGGCAAACAGCTTGGCCCGATGGCGGGTGTGCCGATCGGGATGAAGGATCTGTTCGCGACCAAGGGCGTGCAGACCACCGCGGCGAGCCACATCCTCGAAGGGTTCGTACCGCCTTACGAATCGACCGTCTCGCAGAACCTGTGGGATGCGGGCGCGGGGATGCTGGGCAAGCTCAATCTCGACCAGTTCGCGATGGGAAGCTCGAACGAGACCTCCCATTTCGGCAACGTTGCCTCACCCTGGCGAAAGCAGGGCACCAACGCCGCGATGAGCCCCGGCGGCTCTTCGGGCGGATCGTCCAGCGCGGTCGCCGCGCGGATCGCGCCAGCAGCGACCGGCACCGACACGGGCGGCTCGATTCGCCAGCCCGCGGCGTTCGCAGGGATTTGCGGGATCAAGCCGACCTATGGCCGTTGCTCCCGCTGGGGCACGGTGGCGTTCGCCTCCAGCCTTGATCAGGCCGGTCCGATGGCGCGCAGCGTTGAGGATTGCGCGATCATGCTGGGCGCGATGGCGGGCTTCGACCCCAAGGATGCGACCAGCCTCAAGATGGACGTGCCCGACTGGGAAGCTACGCTCTCCGCCGATCTCAAGGGCAAGCGCATCGGCATCCCGCGCGAATACCGCATGGACGGGACCAGTGATGCCATCCTCGACAGCTGGGAGCAGGGCAAGGCTTGGCTGAAGGATGCCGGTGCGACGATCGTCGATGTCTCGCTGCCGCACACCAAATACGCGCTGCCCGCCTACTACATCATCGCCCCTGCCGAAGCGTCCTCCAACCTCGCCCGCTATGACGGCGTGCGTTATGGCCTGCGCGACTTGCCTGATGGTGCAGGATTGCAGGACATGTACGCGGAGACGCGCGAGGCGGGCTTTGGTGATGAGGTCAAGCGGCGCATCCTGATCGGTACTTACGTGCTCAGCGCAGGTTTCTACGATGCCTATTACAACCAGGCGCAAAAGATCCGCACGCTGGTCGCTCGTGACTTCGAGCAGGCGTGGGCGCAATGCGACCTCATCCTCGCGCCGACCACGCCGACAGCCAGCTTCCCGCTCGGCAGCCTCGATGACGATCCGCTGACCATGTATCTCAACGACGTCTTCGCCGTCCCCGCGAGCCTTGCAGGCCTCCCCGCGATGAGCGTGCCTGCGATGCTAAATCCCGATGGCCTGCCGCTCGGTCTGCAGCTGGTCGGCAAGCCGTTCGATGAGCAGAGCGTGCTTGACGCAGGCCTCGCCATCCAGAATCGCGCCGGGTTCGATCATGCGCCGGAGAAGTGGTGGTGAATGAAGACACCGTGCTCTGGGCTGCCGGGATCGGCATCGCCCTCGCGGTGCCGGCCACTTTCATGGTCGCCAATTGGGTGCGCAAGAATGTCGACCACGGCGAAGCGCGCTTCGGACCCGATGGAAAGCTGATTTCGGACGATCCGAGACAGGCGGGCGCTCAACCACCCGCCACACCGCTTGAAGCAAACGACGAAACTGGTGCAAAAGACGCAAGGGATCAGCGATAAGTTCGGACGTGAGATCGATCGGTGGGCGTGCTGGTCTCGGCGGATTTGCGGAACGTGAAACAGGGGTATGGTGGAGAAATGCCGTGCCAACCCCCTACTCAATCGCGCGAAGAGCCATGCGCTCCTTGAGATTTGGCCCGCGAGGACATGCGGGCGTTTTCAAGCATATCTACAAGACGCGTTATTGGGGAGATAGCGAGAGCGTTAGCGGCTTAGGCTCCTCCTTCGCGCAAACCGAAAGCATTCGGCGCGAATTGCCTAAAATGGTGAAGCAATTCGGCATTCGATCCATGATCGATGTGCCATGCGGAGACCTTCACTGGATGAGCCGCATTCTCGACGACATGGATATCGACTATATCGGCGGCGATATCGTGCCCGAAGTGGTGGAAATGGCGCGCGCCAGCTGCGATTACGAGCGTGCCTCGTTCCAGGTCTTCGACATTCTCGAAACCCCGTTTCCCGATTGCGACGTCTGGCTGTGCCGCGACGTGCTGTTCCACTTCTCGTTCGCTCACATCAAAAAAGCGCTGGAAAATTTCCTCCGATCTAACATCGAATATCTGCTGGTGACGTCGCATGTCAGCGCGGACGTGCCGAACCGTCCGATCGTGACCGGCGATTTCCGGCAGCTCAATCTGTTCAAGTCGCCCTTGCTTTTTCCCGAAGCCGAAGTCTTGTATCGCTTCGACGATTACGCGCCGCCAAGCCCCGAAAGGGAGATGGTGCTTCTGCGCCGCGAAGCCCTGACAAACAGCGATATCGTCAAATACAGTTGATGTTCGAAGACAGGAAGAAACCCAAGCCACAATGACTGATTACCGCATCCAGGGGCAGACCGGCGAATGGGAGGTCGTGATCGGCCTTGAAGTTCATGCGCAGGTGACTTCCCACGCCAAGCTGTTCTCCGGCGCTTCCACCGCATTCGGAGCGGAGCCGAACACGCAGGTCAGCCTCGTCGATGCGGCAATGCCCGGAATGCTGCCCGTGCCGAACCGCGAATGCATCCGCCAGGCGGTGCGCACCGGCATGGCGATCGAGGCGGAGATCAATCGCTGGAGCCGGTTCGATCGCAAGAACTACTTCTACGCCGATCTGCCGCAGGGCTATCAGATCAGCCAGCTCTATCATCCGCTGGTGGGCGAGGGACAACTGCTGATCGACGCCGACGAGAAGGCTGGTATTGCGCAGGACAAGGTCATCGGGATCGAGCGCATTCATGTGGAACAGGATGCGGGCAAGCTGATGCACGATCAGCACCCGACCATGTCCTATGTCGACTTGAACCGCTGCGGCGTCGCGCTGATGGAGATCGTCAGCCGCCCCGACATGCGCTCGCCCGCGGAGGCTGGGGCCTATGTGCGCAAGCTGCGCAGCATCCTGCGCTATGTCGGTTCGTGCGACGGCAACATGGAAGAAGGCTCGATGCGCGCCGACGTCAATGTCAGCGTGCGCCGCGTCGGCGAGGAGCTGGGCACGCGGACCGAAACGAAGAACGTCAACTCCGTGCGCTTCGTCATGCAGGTCATCGAATACGAAGCGAACCGTCAGGTCGACGTGATCGAGGCTGGGGGTAGCGTCGATCAGGAAACGCGGCTGTTCGACGTCGCGACCGGCACCACGCGCACCATGCGATCGAAGGAGGACGCGCACGATTACCGCTACTTCCCCGACCCCGACCTGCTCCCGCTGCAGCTTGAGGACAGCTTCCTCGACGAATGCCGCGCATCGCTGCCCGAACTCCCCGATGCCAAGCGGCGGCGGTATGAGGAAGAGCTTGGCCTCACTCCTTACAACGCGCGCGAGCTGACCGCTGAGGTCGAGACGTTTGCCCGCTTCGAAACGCTTCTGTCGGCAACCGCCAGCGCCACCGGCAAGCCCGAAACCAAGGTCGCAACCCAGGTCGCCAATTGGGCGCTTTCGGTTGCGCCGGGCGTGATGAAATCTGTTGGCGAGGAAGGTGACGCGGCCAACGCAACCGCCGAGCGTCAGGCCGCTATCCTCGCCATGCAGGACAACGGCGAGATCAGCGGCGGTCAGGCGAAGGAAATCTTCGAGATCGTGCTGAGGGAAGGCCGCGAACCCGCCGAAATCGCCGAGACCGAAGGCCTCAAGCAGGTGAGCGACACGGGCGCGATCGAAGCCGAAGTCGACCGAATCCTTGCCGAAAACGAAGACAAGGTGGAGCAGTATAAGGCTGGCAAGGACAAGCTGTTCGGCTTCTTCGTCGGCCAGACGATGAAGGCGATGAAGGGCAAGGCCAACCCGGCGGTGGTAAACCAGCTCCTGAAAGAGCGGCTGGGGTAGCGGTTTGAATTGCGACCCTCACGATTCCGCAGCGTGAGCCACAAACCTCTCTACCCGCTCACGGGTGCCTGACACGATCAGCAGGTCGCCCATTTCGACGAAGGTGTGCGCTTCGGCATAGACGAAGTCGGCGCCTGCGCGCTTTACACCAACAACCGTGACGCCGTGATCGGTGCGGATGCCGCTTTGGCCAAGAGTAGCGCCGATCACTTCATTGGGCGCAACCATCTTGGCGATCGCAAAATCGTCGTCGAACTCGATGTAGTCGATCATTCGGCCTGACAGGATATGCGCGACGCGTTCGCCCATGCGCGCTTCGGGATAGACCACGTTGGTCGCGCCCACGCGCTCGAGGATGCGACCGTGGTTTTCGTTCACCGCCTTGGCCCAGATTTGCGGGACGCCGAGGTCGGATAGCGCCAACACGGTAAGCAGGCTCGCTTCGATATCGCTGCCGATGCCGACCACCGCGGCCTCGAAATCCGCGACCCCCATGCGTCTCAGCGTATCGCTGTCGGTGGTGTCCGCTTCCATGCACTGCGTTACCTCGTCGACCATGCGTCGCACGCAATCGGGGTCGGTATCGACCCCCAGCACCTCGTGCCCCATCGCCTCCAGCGAGCCGGCAACGGCGCGTCCGAAGCGGCCCAGACCGATGACCAGCACGGGCTTCCTGTTTCTAACCGACAATCGGGTTCTCCTCGGGATAGCGGAATGGTCGGCGAGCTTCGCCCAGCGCTAGCGCGGTCGCAACCGTGATCGTGCCCACCCGCCCGATGAACATGAGCGCGATGAGGACAAGCTGGCCAAGCGGCGGCAGATCGGCGGTGATGCCGGTCGACAAGCCGACGGTCGAGAATGCCGAGATCGCCTCGAACAGGACGTCCTGCATGGCAAGATCGGTGATTATCAGAAGGATCGCGGTCGCCCCGGCGATCAGGATCAGTGCGAGGATGATCACCGACAAGGCCTGACGTTCGATATCGCTGCTCAGCCGCCGCCCGAACAGCACGACGTCGCGCTGTCCGCGCACTTCTGAAACGACAATGGCGAGGAGGACAGCGAAGGTCGTGATCTTGATTCCGCCCGCCGTGCCCGCGCTGCCTCCGCCAATGAACATCAGCAGGTAATTGCCCATCAAGGTTTCGTCGCGAAAGCTGCCCACATCGAGGCTGTTGAACCCCGCGGTGCGCGGCATGACCGAATGGAACGCGGCGTTGAGCGACTTGGTGCCCAACCCCATCGGGCCGAGCGTGTCGGGATTGCTCCATTCCGCCGCCAGCGTACCGATCCATCCGGCCGCCAGAAGAACGATCGTGGCCGACACGGTGATCTTGGAATGCAGTGTCCATTTTCGCACTGCGAGCGGCCGGGCGCGCAATTCCTGCATCACGGGAAAGCCGAGCGCGGTAATGATGACGGCAATCATGATCGGCGTGAGCATCAGCCAGTCGGTCTGGAACCCCATCATCGAGTCGGAATAGCTGGAAAACCCCGCATTGTTGAACGCGCTGACCGCTTGGAACAGCCCGTGCCACAGCGCCTCGCCCCAATCGTAGCCATAGCTGAACCGCAGTCGCAGCGTCAGGATCGCTGTGACAATCGCCTCGACCGCCAGCGTGATTGCCAGCACCAGTTTGAGCACCGAGCGCGCGTCGCCGATATCAAGCCGCCGCCGCTCCACCTGCGTCGCCATGCGCGCGCGCAGGTTGAACCCGCGACCCGCGACGATGCCCAGCAGGGTCGCGGCTGTCATGATCCCGAAACCGCCGATCTGGAACAGCAGTAAGACGATGACCTGCCCCGGGCCAGACCAGTAGGTCGGTGTGTCGACCACGATCAGGCCCGTCACCGCGACCGCGGACGTGGCTGTGAATAATGCGGTCATGAACGGAGCGCTTCCGTCGCCAGCGCGCGCGACCGGCAGGCTGAGCAGTACGGTGCCGATCGCAATGGCGGCGAGGAACAACAGCGGGATCAACCGAATCGGATTGCTAAGCACGGTTGATCCCGATCTCTTTACGACGACCGTCCAGTGTTTGCGCGCTTACGCGGAATCGAACAAGCGGATTTGACGTGAGCGAACCCAGCTTGCGTTACAAAGCTCAATCCGCGCCCACGAAAATCGCCTTGGCGTTGGCGAATTCCTTTACGCCGAAGCCGCCATGTTCGCGGCCGTATCCGGAATTCTTGACCCCGCCGAAAGGCATGGAAGGGTCCGCGACGCCATAGGTGTTGATGAACACCATGCCGGTGTCGAAGTGTTTGCTGGCGAGCTCGATCGCGCGGTCGGTGTCGCGTGAGAGGATGCCGCCGCCGAGGCCATAGCGGCTGTCATTGGCGAGCCGCATGGCGTCCTCGTCGTCCTTCGCGCGGATGACGGAGGCGACGGGGCCGAAGATTTCGTCATCATAGGCGGGTTGGCCCGGCGCAACATCGGTCAGCACGGTGGCGGGATAGAAGGCACCCGGACCGTCGGGGATCGCGCCGCCGCATGCGATCGTCGCGCCGTTTTCGACCGATTGATCGACCTGCTTCTGCACCGTATCGCGTAAATCGCTGCGCGCCATCGGGCCCATGTCGCTGTCATCGGAATTCGGATCGCCGGTTCTGATCGCCTCGAATTTTGCGACAAATTTCTCGACGAATTGATCGTAGACCGCATCGGTGACGATGAAACGCTTGCCGTTGATGCAGGTCTGGCCGTTGTTGTACAGCCGCGCCTGTGCGCAGACCTCTGCCGCCTTGTCGATATCGGCGTCTTCTAGGACGAGATAGGCGTCATTCGATCCCAGCTCGAGCACCAGGGGTTTGAGCACCTTGCCCGCTTCCTCGGCGACGTGCTGACCGCCCTTGTCCGATCCCGTCAGTGTGACCCCTCGCACCTTGTCATGCGCGATCACGGCGTCGGAGGTGTCATGGTCGAGGATCAGGACGGTGAACAGGTCATCGGGCAGTCCGCCCGCCTTGAATATCTCCGCGATCTTCTGCCCGCTGCCGGTGCAGTTGCTGGCATGTTTCAGGATCACGCCATTGCCCGTCATCAGATTGGCAATGGCGTAGCGGATGACCTGGTAGCACGGGAAGTTCCACGGCTGGATTCCGTAGACCACCCCGATCGGCGAATAGGTGATGATCCCCCGCGCCGCATTGTTCGGATCGCGCTGTTCGTCGGCGAGTTCGGACGGGCCGTTTTCCGCGGTGTAATCGCAGATTGCAGCGCACAATTCGACTTCGTCGCGGCTGTCGCCGATCAGCTTGCCGACCTCGTCGGTCATCAACTGGGCTAGCTCTTCCTTGTGGTCGCGCAGCGCCTTGCCGAGGTTTCGGATAGTCTCGGCGCGCTCTTTGAGGCTCTTCAGTTTCCACTTCTCGAACGCGGCGTGGCAGGCATCGACGCGGGCGCTGGCTTCCTCGCGCGACAATTGTTCGTAGGTGGCGAGTTCTTCGCCGGTGGCCGGATTGACGGTGGTGGTGGTGCTCATAGGGGGCCTCGCTGGTCTGGATGGTTGCGAGGTCAACGGTCGGCGGATCGGCGATGTTCCAAAGCCGTCAAACAGCAATTAGAGCATGAGCACGAAAAAGGCCGCCGGATCGCTCCGGCGGCCTTTCGTTTTTCGTATGTGAGGAAGCGTCAGCCCTGGCGTTCGCCGGTCAGCGGCATCGCGCCGAATGCGCCGGCGTTCACCGTGCCTGTCATCTGGTCGCCGTCCACCGTCGCTTCGCAATCGAGCGTCATCGGCATCGGGACCGTCATGTTCATCTTCCAGCTCAGCTTGTCGCCGCTGATGGTGCCGTTTTCGACTTCCATCTGGCCCATGCCGCCCGCCATCGTGCCGGTAAACGTGTTGCCGTCATCGCCGGGAACGACGGTGAAGGTGCCGCTCTGGTCGCCCATCGGGCTTTTGACGACGGTGTTGTAGGTTCCTGCAACGGACATAAACTGAAACTCCTTGAATTGTTCTCTGAGATAATTCGGCTGCGTAGTGACATGCCGAAACGGGGCGTTCAACCATTAACGCCGAAGCGCTTGGGAAGGTCCGGGGCGCAGCGCACAGCCGCCGGCCCCGGATTTCGATTACATTCCGGCTTGCGCCTCGGTCGGCTCGAGTTCGCGCACTTCGACCGGCAGGCCAAGCGCGTCAAGCTGCGGACGGACCGTTTCCGCATCGCCGACGACGATCCACACGAAATCCTCGGTGTTCAGCGCGGCGCGCGCGGCGGCATCGAGGCTTGCCGTGGTCTGCCCGGTGTAGCGATCGACCAGCGTTTCATAGTAATTGTCCGGACGGTCGTAGAGCGACAGGGTCTGCATCGCGCGTAGCACGGCGGGGGAGGTTTCGAACCGGCCCGGCAGTTCGCCGATCTCGCTCGCGACATTGCGGGCCAGTTCTTCATCGGTCACGCCGCTCACGGTCAGGAATTCGTCGGTTTCGCGGATCATCTCGGCGACCGAGTCTCCGGTTCGATCCGCCTGCACGCCGCCGCCAATCGTGTAGACCACGGCGTTCTCGCGCGCCTGCGGACCACCGCGCACGCCATAGCTCCAGCCCTTTGTCTCGCGCAGGTTCATGTTGAGCCGCGCGAGGAAATTGCCGCCAAGCGAATTGTTGGCATTAGTGAAGTCGACGAAGTCCGGGCTGCTCGCATCGAGCGGAGTGACCTGGGCACCCAGAATATAGCTCTGCGGCGAATTGGGCCGGTTGTAGAGCACAATGCGGTTCTGCGCTTCCGGAGCCACTTCGAGCGCGGCGAAGTCCTTTTCTCCCTTCGCCACGGCGGGCGCAGTCCAGTCGCCGAACGCGGCGTTGATCGCACTCACGACTTCGGCCATCGGCTTGTCAGAGATGACGAAGACCTCGCCATTGTCAGGGCGGATCCACGTATCCTTGAACTGCACCAGATCAGCGCGGTCGATATTCTCGACACTGTCGATCGTGGCCACCCCGCCATAGGGGGCAACGGTCCCGAACAGCTCGGCTCCGACGGCGCGGAAGGCGATCCCCTGGGGCGAGCGCATCTGCTGGCGGATGCCGGTGATGGTCTGCGCTTTCACGCGGGCGAGGTCATCTTCGCTAAAGGCTGGTTCGCGGATGATCTGGCTGAACAGGTCGAGCGAGGGCGCGAGATTGGTCGAAAGCGCGCTCAGCGTGAAAGACGAGCGGTCATCGCCTCCGCCGGTCGACACCTGAACGCCCAGCCGCTCCTTCGCCTCGGCAATCTGCTGCGAGGTCATGTCGGCGGTGCCTTCATCGAACAGGCCGAGGGTCAGGCTTTCGAGCCCGCGCATATCGACCGGATCGGCGGCGGTGCCCGCATTAAAGGACATGGTGACATAGGTTGCCGGGACCGCGTCCCGCTGCGCGAAGGTCAGCGGCATGCCGTTGGCAAGTGTGGTGCGCTGAAGGTCGGGAAAGTCGAGCTCGGGCACCGACGCGATCGGCGGGGCGGGACGAACTTCGGAAACCGTGATTTCCTCTGCACCGCGATCACGCTCGGAAGCGTTTTCGTCGGTCGCAGCGACGCTTGCAGCTTCCTCGTAGGTTTCTTCGCGCTCACCTGGTTCAAGCACCAGTGTGAACGCCGGATTGGTCATCCAGCGCTGCATCGCGGCCTGGACCTGTGCAGGTGTTACGGTCGCGAGCTGTTCGAGCAGTTCGACCTGAAAGCCGGGATTGTCCGCCAGCACTTCGCCGCGCGCGAGCGCGACAGCCTTGCCGCCGAATCCGCCCACCTGTTCGAGCCCACGAACCGTGCCTGCCAACGAATTCGTTGCCGCGCGGCGCACCTGATCCTCGGTCGGGCCGGTGGCGATGAATTCCTCGACCAGCTCCTTCATCCGGGTTTCGAGCGTGGCCAGTTCTACCCCGTCGCGAAGGGTCGCGTTGACGAGAATGATGCCGACCCGCTGGAAGTCGTAATTGCCCGCCGCGACGCTGGTGGCGAGTTGCTCTTCACGAACGAGGATTTCGTCCATGCGGCTGGACGCGAGGCCACCGAGAATATCGGCACCGACCTTGAGCGCGGTCAGTTCCTCGCTGTTGATGCCGGGCGCGGGCCAGTACATGCTGACGCTGGTGGCGGCGACCTGATCCTTCATCACCGTGCGCACCGGCTCTTCGAGCGTCGGGATTGCTGCGGCGGCAGGGGTGTTCACCGGGCCGCGTGCGATCGGGCCGAACCACTTTTCTACCAGCGGACGCGCTTCGGCAGCGGAAATGTCACCCGCCAGCACGAGCGTGGCGTTGTTGGGGCCGTACTTGTCGCGGAACCAGGTCTGCACATCCTCCATCGAGGCCGCATCGAGGTCCGCCATCGAGCCGATCACCGAGTGCTGATAGGGGTGGCCGTCGGGGAAAAGCGTCTCGAGGATTTCATAGAAGACGAGGCCGCCGGGCTGATTGTCGCCCTGCCGCTTCTCATTCTGGACGACGCCGCGCTGGTTATCGAGTTTGCCCTGCGTCACCGCGCCGAGCAGATAGCCCATGCGGTCGCTTTCCAGCCACAGCGCGCGTTCGAGCGCGGGGCGCGGCACGGTCTGGAAGTAATTGGTGCGGTCGAAATTGGTGGTGCCGTTGTAATCGGTCGCGCCCATTTCCTGAAGGTACTGGAAATAGTCGTTGGGGGCGTTTTCAGAGCCGTTGAACATGAGGTGTTCGAACAGGTGGGCAAAGCCGGTCTTGCCCTCGGGCTCGTCCTTGGAGCCGACATTGTACCATACCGCCACGCCGACGATCGGGGCCTTGCGATCCTCATGCACGACGACCGTAAGGCCGTTGTCGAGCTCGAATTCCTCGTAAGGAATCTGGACCTGGCTGACGAGCTGTTCGAGATCGCCGCCGGTCTGCGACGCTTCCATATGGGCATCGGCGAGGGCGGGCGTCATCGGCGCAGCGGTGGCGATCGCGATGGCCGCGAGGCTGGCTGTGGCAAGGCGTAGTTTCATTGGTGAACTCTCCAAAACATAGGCGTAACTTCTCACGGTGGACCCTGCGCATGGTTTGATCCGCGATCAACCGTGAATGCAGCGCGATCTGCCGGTGCGCGACGGCGTTCGATCAATGACTTCGCGGCTATCGCGCATTGCTCACCGTGGTGGTCGAGCTGGCGTTCGCGCGCACGTCCTCTTCCCAGAACCGCACCGGCTTGAGTTGGTGATCGACATAAAGCTGCATCTGGTCGGTGTAGTGCGGGCTGTCGGGCCGGGTGGTGGCCGAACCGAAGGGCTGGATCGAACGCGACGTCACGCGCGAACCGTCTGCGGGCCATTCGACCCACTGGATAAAGCTGTCGCCGTGGCGCAGCGACAGCCGCCCGTCCTCGTCGACATCCCAAGTGGTCGAGGCGCGCAGCGTGTCCGACCCGCCATCGAGAGGCAGATCGACGTCGCCCTGGCGCAACCGCAGCAATTCGCTCATCGGGGGGTCGATCCGGCCGAAATGTTCGTTGAGGTGGTCGACGGCATCCTGCAGGTGTTCGCGCACGTCCGGCCATTCCGGCTTGTTCTGATACTCCGCTGACATAAAGTCACGGATCATCAACAGCGCCAGCGCATCGGCGCGGCCTTCATTGTCGGCGGTGAAATCCCATTCGAGCAGCAGGTCGCGCGCCTCGGCGAGCTCGCCCTCGGCTTCCATAGTCTTTAGCGCATCGAACATCGTCTCAACATAGCCTTCGCGTTCGTAGGCGTTGTCATATTTAATCCGCTCCAGCGTCGCGCGGTCGAGCGTGTCGACTTCGGACAACAGCCGATAGGCGCGGCGTGAGCGGTTGGTCTGCTTGCGCTCGATGCCAAGGACCGGTGAGAAGTCCTCCGGGTCAAGGTCGCTGCCCGGTCCCGCCGCGGTGAAAGGCTCGTTGTTGGCGTTGTAGATCCAGCCGCTTGCGGGGTTCACCAGCTTCGGGATTTCCTCGTATTCGACGGTGCCATTCCAGATCAGCTCGCTACGGTCGCCGGGCAGGATACCGCGCCAGTTCGCGCGCACGTCCTCTGGCCGGTCGGGGATCGCCGCGTTGTAGACATAGGCGATGTTGCCCGCGCGGTCGGCGTAGATGAAATTGGTCGAGGGGATTGCCATCCGCGCAATCTGCGCTTCCCATTCTTCCAGCGTGCTTGCCTTGTTGATGCGGTAATACGCGTCGAGCTGGTCGGCCTTCCCCATCCCGCCATAGCGGATCGCGAAATAGCCGTTGTCGTTCTTGATCACCGGCCCGTGCTCGCTGCGATAGATAGTGCGGCGGATCGGCAGGGTGAGCGGACCAAGCTTTACCGGCAAAGTCACGGTCTGGCTGGCAAGATCGCGCCATTCGCCATCGAGCCGATATTGCGTGCCGTCCTCGTTCACATCGAGCTTGTAAACATCGACCATGTCGGGACGGTTGACCGTGTTGGTCCAGCCCAGATCCCGGTTGTGGCCAAGGAAGGGCAAGGGCGAGCCGGGGAAGTTAGCGCCGGTGAAATGCCAGCCTTCACCCGACTGCACGCCGAGTTCATACCACGCTACCCCGCCGCGCAGGGGCTGATGCGAATTGGAAATGAGCGTCGTCGGCCCGCCGGATTTCTCGGGCGACACCGCCCACGCATTTGAGCCGAGATGGGCCGCGTCTTCGCCTGCGGGTAAAACCAGTGGCCTTGCGGACGTCGCTGTCGTGTTCTTCATTATCGCCGGCGCGCTCGGCTGAATGCCATTCTGCTCGCGCGGGAAGCCGGGAATGTCCGGGCCGAACTCGCGCCGCAACTCCTCGCCCGCGACCAATGGCCCGATGACATTGCCTAAGCCAAAGAAGAACGGCTGGCGCAGCACGAACCCCGCCGCCACATCCTCGCCATTCACCGGAAACAGTTTGGCGAGCTTGATCTCTTCTGGATGCTCCTGAGCATATTGGTTGAGGCCCGCGGCATACGCTTCGAACAGGGCGCGGGTGTCGGCGGGCAGGCCGGGATATTCCCGCTCCGCCGTCCCACGCGCGTCGAGCAGGTGATACACGTAGTCGAATTGCGCGCCGTCTTCGCCCGCGATGACGGCATAGCGGCCTTTCGACATGGCGACCACATCCTGAAGCGTGAAGAAATCGTCCTGCGAATGGGCGATGGCGACACCGTAAGCGACGTCCGCATCGGTGGCGCCATAGATCATCGGCACGCCGTATTCGTCGCGCACGATCTCGGCGGTGTATTCGCGGTAGGACGGTGCTTCGCCTTCCTCGGCGAAAAATGACTCCCACGTCGCGAGCCCCACGATGGCGACGAGAATAAGGACCGTCATCGCGAAGCCTATCCGAACGATCCAAGTCTTCATTGCAAATCCTCAATCTAATTGGCGATCATAATCGCGTCGGATCTATCTCGCTCCATCCAGTCGTAAATCAAAAACCGGGAAGCGGCTGGCCAGTCGATGTAATGCTCCTTACAATGACGGACCAGCATGCAAGGCTCGCATCCCGGTCGGTCACGATCGGTTGTTGGAAACAACGACATTCTCAGGAGACTAAATCGGTATGGCGAAAAGTAGCCAGCAGGCAAGACAGGATTTTGGGCGTATGTTGAAATGGATCGCCGTGATCGGTGTCCTGATGACCGCCGGTGCTCTGATGTATCTTTATGCCATGGACGCGTGGAGCGCGCACGCCGTAATTGCGACGGTGCTAGGCGTTTTCGTCTCGACGCTGTTGGGCTGTGGTTTGTTCGCACTCGCCTTCTTCAGTGACAAGAGCGGCCATGATGACGATGTAACCGATACGACGACCAAGCGGAAGGACTGATTGCACCGGACCCCGCAAGCTCGCCCGGGGGTTCTCTCGCGAAAGCGCACCGCAAACGTTGCTGGTTCTCGTCGAGGGAGCAGCGCGACCGAAGCTGGGAAGGTAACTGAGGCTCCAAATAGAAGGACGTTCTTCTGCAGCCGAATGTGACAGCATCCTCTTGCGTTGCAAACATGCAACATTATTTCATGTGGGAACACCAGCGAGGGGTAATCCTGCATGAATCTCGAAATATTCACCGACCGGGCCAAGGGCTTTCTGCAAAGCGCGCAGACCGTCGCCATTCGCATGAATCACCAGCGCATCACGCCGCTGCATCTGCTCAAGGCGCTGCTGGAAGACGAAGAGGGCATGGCCGCAGGGTTGATCCAGCGCGCGGGCGGCGAACCGAGCCTTGCGGTTAGCGCGGTGGACATGGGTTTGTCCAAGGTTCCCGCCGTCACCGGCAGCGGCGCGCAGACCGCGCCGGGTCTCGATAACGATGCCGTGCGCGTGCTCGACAATGCCGAACAGCTCGCTGACAAAGCGGGCGACAGCTATGTCACGGTGGAGCGGCTGCTCACCGCGCTCGCCTTGCAACAGGGCGATGCGGGCGAAGCGATGAAGGCGGCCAGCATCACGCCGCAATCTCTGAACGCCGCGATCGAAGACCTGCGCGGCGGCAAGAAGGCGGACAGCGCCAATGCCGAGGCGAATTACGATGCGATGGAAAAATTCGCCCGCGACCTGACGCAGGCCGCGCGCGACGGCAAGCTCGACCCGGTCATCGGCCGCGACGAAGAAATCCGTCGCACCGTCCAGATCCTCGCCCGGCGGACCAAGAACAACCCTGCGCTGATCGGCGAGCCCGGCACCGGGAAGACCGCGATCGCGGAAGGGCTCGCGCTGCGCATCGCCAATGGCGACGTGCCCGACAGCCTCAAGGGTCGCACATTGATGAGCCTGGACATGGGCGCGCTCATCGCCGGTGCAAAATATCGTGGCGAGTTCGAGGAGCGGCTGAAATCGGTGCTCGACGAGGTCAAGAACGCCGATGGGCAGATCATCCTGTTCATCGACGAGATGCACACCTTGATCGGTGCGGGCGCGAGCGAAGGCAGCATGGATGCCTCCAACCTGCTCAAGCCAGCCCTGTCGCGCGGCGAACTGCACTGCATCGGCGCGACCACGCTCGACGAATATCAGAAGTATGTCGAGAAAGACCCCGCGCTCCAGCGGCGCTTTCAGATGGTCTACATCGACGAACCCAGCGTCGAGGATACGATCAGCATCCTGCGCGGGATCAAGGACAAGTACGAGCTGCACCACGGCGTGCGCATCACCGATGGCAGTATCGTCGCCGCGGCGCGCCTGTCCGACCGTTACATCCAGAATCGCTTCCTGCCCGACAAAGCGATCGACCTGATGGACGAGGCGGCCAGCCGCATCCGCATGGAGGTCGAGTCAAAGCCCGAGGAAATCGACGAGCTCGACCGCCGGATCATCCAGCTCAAGATCGAGGAATCCGCGCTCGCCAAGGAGGACGATGCGAATTCGCGCGATCGGCTGACCGCTCTGCGCGAAGAACTGGCCAATCTCGAGCAGGAATCCGCGGAACTCACGACGCGCTGGCAGAACGAGCGCGACAAGATCGAGGCCGAGGGCAAGATCAAGGAAGAGCTCGACCATGCCCGGCTCGAACTCGAACAGGCGCAGCGCGAAGGCGATCTCGCGAAGGCAGGCGAGCTGTCCTACGGCACGATTCCCGACCTCGAAAAGCGCCTCGAAGCGGCCGAAGAGCTGAGCGAAGACGCGCTGCTGCGCGAGGAAGTGACCGAAGAAGATATCGCCGGGGTAGTCAGCCGCTGGACCGGCATTCCGGTCGACAAGATGATGGAGGGCGAGCGCGACAAGCTGCTGGAGATGGAAAATATCCTCGGCAAACGCGTGATCGGCCAGACGCAGGCGATCGAAGCGGTATCCAAGGCAGTGCGGCGCGCCCGCGCGGGGCTGCAGGATCCCGGTCGCCCGCTCGGCAGCTTCCTGTTCCTCGGCCCGACCGGCGTCGGCAAGACCGAGCTGACCAAGGCGCTGGCCGAATTCCTGTTCGACGACGATCAGGCGCTGGTGCGCATCGACATGAGTGAGTTCATGGAGAAGCACTCTGTCGCCCGCCTGATCGGCGCGCCTCCGGGCTATGTCGGCTATGACGAGGGCGGGGTGCTGACCGAAGCGGTACGCCGTCGCCCCTATCAGGTGGTGCTGTTCGACGAGGTCGAGAAGGCACACACAGACGTCTTTAACGTGCTCCTGCAGGTGCTTGACGACGGGCGGCTGACCGATGGGCAGGGCCGGGTGGTCGACTTTTCGAACACGCTCATCATCCTGACGTCGAACCTGGGCAGTCAGTTCCTCTCCAGCCTCACCGACGATCAAAAGGTCGCCGATGTAGAGGATAAGGTGATGGACGTGGTGCGCGGGCACTTCCGTCCGGAATTCCTCAATCGGCTGGACGAGATCATCCTGTTCCACCGTCTGGCAATGGAGCACATGGCCCCGATCGTCGCGATCCAGGTGAAGCGCGTGCAAAAGCTGCTCGACGATCGCAAGATCGAGCTTGACCTCACCGAAGCCGCTCTGCGCTGGCTGGGGCGGGTTGGCTACGATCCGGTCTATGGCGCGCGGCCCTTGAAACGCGCGGTGCAGCGATACCTGCAGGATCCGCTGGCCGAAATGCTGATCGAGGGCAAGGTGCCCGACGGTTCGCTGGTGAAGGTGGATGAAGGTGACGGCGAGTTGCAGATTGGCGTCGAGCCGTCCTGAACAGGCGTCGAGTCGCTCGCCGCGCGGTTTCATACAACGGTAAGATAGCGCGGTTTGCTACGTATGATCCATGTCAGCCCGCACTTTTCGCAAAGCCCTCGTGGGCCTGCTTGCAACAAGTGATCGCAGCTGTGGGATTCTCGCAACACATTACAGGAAAGTTACGCGAAAAATGCCAGTAGAATGAACGCCGCATTTACACGAAGGTTCCGCTATTGCACCTAAGTCTCACCAAAGGGGCTTTGTCGCGTAATCAACATTGAAGGATCGACCCGTGCATGGGGAATGTGCGCGGTTAGGTTTGTTGGTTGAGGTTCAAGGCTCCGGTTGTCGCAACTGGAGTGATCATGAGCAAATTTCACACATATTCGCTGAAGGTGCTGGCCCTGTCCGCATCGGCAATCGCGTTCTCGACCGCCGTCCCCGCTCTCGCGCAGGATATGGAGCCGGGCGAGGATTGTCTCGTCGGCAATGTGCCGGGCGTCGTGAGTGCCGAAGGCGATTGTGTCGAGCTTCAGGAAGGTCCGACGGGCACGACCACCGCCCAGGGCGATGAAGTCGAAATTGCGACCGGTGCCTCTGGGCAAGCCAATCAGCAGGGCGGGATCACTGTCACAGGGTCGCGTATCGTACGCGACACCTACAGTTCGATCTCGCCGCTTCAGGTGATCTCGACCGAGAACCAGCAGGCTGTCGGTGCGTTTGATCCGGCACAAATCCTTCAGCGTTCGGAGGCTGCATCGGGTACCCAGATCGACGCGACCTTCCAGGGTTTTGTGCTTGATAACGGGCCTGGTTCGCAGACGATTAATCTGCGTGGACTTGGCGCCGACCGTACGCTGGTCCTCGTCAACGGACGCCGTCTTGCGCCCGGCGGCGTTGAGGGGGCTCCTACCAATCCGTCGATTAACCTTGTTCCCTCGACGCTCGTCGACCGCTACGACCTGCTGCTAGACGGTGCGTCGTCGGTTTACGGATCGGATGCTGTCGCCGGTGTCGCGAACATTGTACTGCGAAAGGATTTCGATGGCCTAGAACTGCAGGCGAACGGCAATATCAACCCTGAGGGCGGCGGTGATGACTATACAATCAGCGCGGCTTGGGGATTTAATACGGACCGCGCTGTGTTCGGCATTGGTGCCGAGTATGCCGTTCGTGACGAAGTGCGTTTGCGAGATCGCGACTTTCTCTCGGGATGCGACACCCACCGCGAAGTCGACCAAGATGGCAACATTTACACAGTCGGTGTTCGCGACAATGCGATCGTCATGAACCGCACGCCAGGCGTATCTGTGTCAGAGAGTGAATGTAAGGTTGACGGAATCTCGGGTCGTATCTTTATCGACGATACATTTCTCGGCTCGGTCTATTTTCCTGCCAATGGAAACATCGCGAATATCCCTGGGCTAAATTTTGGCGAGTCGACCAACGCTTTCGGCCAGGATCTCGACGTCAACAATGACGGCATTCGTGATGTCGATTTTCAGAACGTCAATGCCAACGCTGCCAATCTCGATCAGACATTTATTTCGGAGCAGGAACTGATCAATGTCTTTGCCTACGGGGAGTATACTTTCCCGGGCGAGGGTAACATCACCCCATTCTTCGAAGCGCAATATACGCGTGCCGATATTAGCGCGCCGAACACTGGGGTAGCGCAACTTTTCCCCTTCGTGCCGGCGAACAATCCGTTCAATCCCTGCAATGTGAACGCCGCTGGCGGAACCGACTGTTATGATGCGGATAACGCCCTATTGGGTGGCCTGTTCAATCCCGGATCGGGCAGTCTTTCGACTTTGCCTATTTTTGCGATCGAAGGCGACCGCAACAATTTTGACGTCACACAAGAGCAGTATCGCGGGGTCTTGGGCGTTCGTGGCGACCTCCCCTTTATTGGCTCCTCATGGACGTTCGAGGTCGCAGGCGTTTATTCTCGCGCGACGGGCGATTCGGTGTCGAGGGGCGTACGAGAGGACCGTCTCGCTCTTGCGTTGGGGATTGATCCTACTTTCGATTTCGATGGTGACGGGACCGCCGATGGCGATGGCGACGGAATCGCCGATAACTACAATCAAAATATTGCGCTGGGTGTCGGTGCGCCGGGGGTCATTGCGCCCTGTGATGTTGGCGCATTGGCAAATCCATCGCTTCTCGCTCCCGGTGCCGCTGAAGGATGCGTCCCGGTCGATCTCTTCAACGAGAGCGTGCTCGGTGCCCCAATTGGCAACTTCGCCACAGCAGCCGAACGCGACTACCTCTTCGGGGAACGGACGTTTGATACGACCTACGAGCAAGTGTTCGTCAACGCTTTCGTGACCGGAGACCTGTTCGAGCTGCCGGCTGGTCCGGTCGGGATCGTGCTCGGTGGGGAATGGCGCGAGGACTCGATCGATTCCCAACCGAACTTCGTCGCATCGAACGGCTTGTTCTTTGCATTCTCGTCGGACGGCGGCGCCGAGGGGTCGGCTTGGATCCGTGAGCTGTTTGGCGAGGTGGATGTTCCCCTAGTCGCGGGCGAACCGATGGTGGAGGAATTAAGCCTAAATGTCTCTGGCCGACTGACCGACCAGGAATTTTATGGAACCAACGGTACTTTCGCCATCAAAGGTGGTTGGCGCCCTGTTTCGCCGCTCTTGCTCAAATTAAGCTACGGAACGTCGTTCCGTGCCCCGAATTTGCGCGAAAACTTCTTGCGCGCGCAGACAGGGTTTCTGACTATCGCTGATCCATGCGCGGTCCCGGATGATGCCTTTGTTGCGCCTCCCGGCGGAACCAATCCGGTTTACCGTCCAGACCTTGACGATCGCGATCCGCAAACGCTTCAAAACTGCATTCGTGAGGGGCGTGATCCAACAATGGTGGGCATCGATGATCAGGGACTAAATACACTTGTGAATGCGGGTGTAGAGGTCACTTCGGGCGGCACTCTTGACCTCGAGCCAGAAACGTCACGGTCCATAACGGCTGGTTTCGCGTTCGAGGAGAGCTTCCCGTCCGGCTTCGACTTTTCTTTGAATTTCAACTATTTCGATATCAAGTTGGAAGAGTCGATTACGGAGCCAGGCGTGCAGTTCATCGTGAACGACTGTTTCACTCGCGAAGATGGAACTCGCAGTCCATTTTGCGATCGGATCACCGTATCAAACACCGGACGTGATCTGATTTCAGACGTTTTCCAAGGATTTATCAATTTTGATGAGGAGTCCGTTCGCGGCATCGATATTAATACGACCTTTGGCTATCCAGTGACTATTGGAAACGAGGTTTTCGATCTCCAGCTAAATCTAGTGGCGAACCACTTGATAGAACGGTCGACTCTATTCATCGATGAAAACGGCCAGCTTACATTGGAGGAATTTGCCGGTGAATTCGGTTTCCCGAGCTGGACCGGTCGCGCGACCCTCAATGCTGATTGGAAAGATTTCCGTTTTACGTGGCAAACCCGCTACGTTGGCGAGATCGAGCAGGATGCTGACGGTATCGACGAGTTCTCGGATGCTTTCGGAAACGGTCCAGACGGAAATCCTACCGGCTTCAATTCCGATACATGTCTCGGCAATGGAACGGATAACGTGCCAGGCGACGGTCTATTTTGTCGCGACGTCGGCTTTACTGACGAGTATTTTGAGCACACCGCTTCGGTGCGATGGGATAATGATACGATTCGCATCATTGCTGGGGTCACGAATATCTTCGATGAAGCCCCGCCACTGATCGATACGGACGAAGTGTTCGGCATCTCGAATGTTCCGATCGGGAATCCTTATAATTATGACGGGCGTGAATTCTTCGCCCAGCTGCTCTACCGCTTCTAAAAGCGCGCAGGCGCACGAATGAGCCAGAAAGGCGGCCTCTCGCACTTGCCGGGGGTCGCCTTTTTGCTTTATAAGCAATGCCGTGGATCGCCGAATTGGAGGTGACGCGGTCTGCGCTGGGATCTCGCAATAGTCACATGGAAGAAGCAGCATCATGAAGTTTATGAAAACGTCGCTCATCGCAGCGATGGCGGGCGTCTCCGCGCTCGGTCTTGGCGTCGCGGCTCCTGCTGCATCGCAGGATACGCAGGCAGGCACGCCGTCCGTTCCGATCGACGTCTGGGCACTACGCGATGTTGTCAATGCAGTAGACCTGTCGCCCGACGGCAAGCACCTGCTGGTGCACAAGGTCGAGAGTAAAGAAGGTGACTACCTGCTCGAAATCTACAAGACCGATGATCTGTCCGAACCATATCGTCGCCTGAACGCCGAGCCGATGGAGATTATCAGCGCCCAGTGGGTCAGCGATAATGTGATCGTTGGCAACGCTTGGGAAATCAAGCGTGAGACCGTACGCCGACAGGAAGATGATACGCGCAATTATGCAACGTTCTTCTACAACCTGGATAAGAACAAGTTCAACCAGGTCGACGGCAATCTCTCGGTCATCAATGAGCTGCCGAACGATCCTGATCGGGTTCTGGTCGCAACGGCGGACTCGGTGGGCGAGCTCGGTGTCGACCCGTTCGAAGCGTTTCGCCCACGCTCGTATTACAAGCTGAACCTGAGGAATGGTTCGCAAAGCTTGGTGATGAAGGGCACGCGCAAATACGGAAACATCATCTTCGACAACGAGGGCAATCCGCGCTTTGCCATCGGTCAGGATAGCGATAACACGGTCAAGTCCTATTATCGCAAGCCGGGTGATGGATCCTGGACTCAGTTTGGGGAGGTCTACGATCAGGACGACCACGAGAACCTCTGGCGTTTCCTGACCGGTTTCCAGGGGCTTGCGCATATCGATCATGAAAATCCGAACATCGGCTACATGATCGAGGCTCGCAATGGCTCTGACACCGCGTCCTTGTGGGAGTTCAATTTCGAGACCGGCCAGTATGGCGAGGAACTCGTCGCGGTCGAAAACGCGGATATCATGGCCGTGGGAACGCATTCGATCCCGGGCAACGACAATCTCACCTATGCGCAGTATCCGGGGGCCAAGTGGGAGCGCGTGTGGTTCGACGCTGATGAGAAGGCGCTGTACGACGCCTTGCAGCAGCAGATCCCCCACGCTCACCAGCTCAATATTTCGAGTCGGTCCTATGACGGCAAATCGATGGTGGTTACCAATCGTGGGCCAAAGGATCCCGGTTCTTTCTGGCTGGTGAAAGATGGGCAACTGGCCAAGCTGGGCAGCCGGAACCCGCTGCTCGATCCCGGACAACTCGCCGATGTAGAATTCATCCGCTACGAAGCCCGCGATGGGATGATGATCCCTGGCTATGTTACCAAGCCGAAGGGCGAAGGGCCGTTCCCGCTAATCGTGCTGCCCCATGGCGGACCACATGTTCCCGAAGTCGTAGGCTATGATGAATGGGGTCAGCTGCTTGCCAGTGCAGGCTACATGGTTTTGCAACCCGGCTATCGGATGACTGTCGGTTGGGGCAAGGCGCATTTTGACGGCGGCTATGGCGAACATGGCGGTAAGATGCAGGACGACAAGGATGACGGGGCGCTCTATCTCGTCGAACAGGGCCTGGTCGATCCTGATCGCATTGCGATGTTCGGCTGGTCCTATGGCGGATACGCGGCTCTGGTCGCGGCGAGCCGTGAACCCAACATCTACCAATGCACGATCGCTGGTGCAGCGGTGGCCGATCCGGCCAAGACCTATCGTTTAGGCGCCGGGCGGGCCGGGGGCGTTCCCAAAGCGCTCAACGACTGGGCCGAACGGCGCGGCACAATCGGCATCAATCCGATCGAGGAAGTTCAGAAGGTCAACATTCCGCTGTTGATGGTCCATCCCGAAGATGACAGCCGCGTGCTGTATTACCATTTCGAGGACTACAAGAAGGCGTTCGAGGACGCGGGCAAGACCGGCGAATTCGTGACGCTGGAGGATGCCGATCATTTCTACAGTACGCTGATGTACAGCCATCAGCAGCAATTCTACACCAAGATGCTGGACTACCTCGCCAACGATTGCGGTCCCGGCGGGCTGTAAAGTTCAAAGCGCAAGGACGCCGAGCCGATCGCTTGGTGGCTAAAAAAGGGGGCTCGACCGATGGTCGGGCCTCCTTTTTTGATTGCTGCCAAGCAGCGAGTGCGACCGAGGATTATCGTACGCGCTTGCCCTTTACGCCCATCTGCCCATCGATCCGCACGAAGTAGAAGCCGAGAGATGCCGGTTTGAAGACCACGGGATCGCCTACTTCGATTGCACGCAGACGGCGCGGCACGTTGTTCATCTCCCACACCGCTCCCTCCGCTGTGGTAAAGCGCACTTTCCTTCGCCCTTGGTAGCGCGCGCTGCTGATCGTTGTCTCGAACAGCTCGTCGCTCTTTTCATCGTCATCATCGCCGCCGAACAGTCCGAGATTTGGCAGGTTGAATCCGAACAGGCTGCGGCGGGTCTGTCGCATTTCCTCGCGGTCGACGACCCGCACTTCGCCCGTTTCCGTAGCGGCCAAAATCGCTCCGACCTCGCGGTCGAAGCAAGCTAGCCGCGCTGCGTCATCCGCGATCGCGCGGCACGCATCGAGTTCGGCGAGCTGCGCCGACGCGGAAGCGGGCGCCGCTGCCTCCTGGGCCATCGCGGGTGCAGCCGTGAAAGCGCTGAGCGCGAGCGCAAAAGCGATGGGCGCAGCTGAAGCCTTCGCCCCATGGTTATCCCGAAAATGCATGGTAAAAAGGGTCATTCTCTTATCTCCCGCACAAGGCGCGTCGTCGGCAGTCGCCGAGCGGTGGGTCCACAAACTCACCTCATTAATACAGACGCCGACATGGCATGGAACCCGCGCCAACCGGGTGTAGCGCGATTGCCACAGTTCTGATCGAACCGACCCGTTCACGCACAAGCAAGATTGCGAAGCCGGCTCGCATTGTCATAAGCCCGACATATGCGGACAAAGATTCCGCGTGGTTGGACGATGCGCGCAATGAACGTGCGCAATTAAAGGGGAATACAATGAAGCGTTTCAACAAGGCGTCCCTGCTTGCAGGCACCTTCATGGCCGGTGCGATGATCGCAGCTGTCCCAGCGGCTGCGCAAGATAGCGACGAGTCGATTGAGTCCGGCGCGGCCGAGAATGCTGACGAGGACAATTTCATTGTCGTCACCGGGTCGCGCATTCAGCAGCGCAACGTAGATACCGCCGCTCCCGTGACGGTTGTCGATGCTGAAGAGTTCACGCTGACTGGCACGGTCAACGTCGAAAATGTTCTCAACGCACTACCTTCGGTCATCCCTGGTTTCGGTTCTGCTTCCAACAATCCCGGCGATGGTACGGCTACGCTTGACCTTCGTGGCTTAGGTGACACCCGCACCCTTGTGCTGGTGAATGGCCGCCGCTGGTTGTCATTCGACGTGGGCCAAACAGTCGACCTAAACACGATTCCAGCCTTTCTGCTAGAATCGGTCGACGTAGTGACGGGTGGTGCGTCAGCCGTTTACGGTTCGGACGCCATTGCCGGCGTCGTCAACTTCAACCTCAAGCGTGTTGAAGGCGTCGAATTTGGCGGTCAATACTCGCTCACTGAGCGCGGTGATGGTGCTCGTTATCAACTATATGGTGCGATCGGAACGAGCTTCGACGATGGACGTGGTAATGCGACTGTCTTCGCCGAATACTTCAATCGCGAGGAAATTTTTCAAGGTGATCGCGGCTTCTCGGAGTTCGCTTTGAGTGAACTGCCGGCCAACTTCGGTCCGCCCCTCCAGCAGGGGGGCTCATCAACCCTACCTAGCGGGGTGCTTCGTTACCTCGGCGGCGCTAGCGGCGTAAATGGCCTGCCGGAAGATACGGAATTTGGCGATGAAGGGGCGAGTGGGTTCGGCACCGGTGTTGTATTCGATGAGCCAGGCAACTTCCGCCGCCGTGCCAACGATGCCTACAACTATGCTCCGGTCAATTACCTCCAGATCCCTCAAGAACGCTATCTGTTGGGGGGATATGCCGACTACGAATTCACAGACGGACACACAGCCTATACCGAGGTCGCATTCGTCAACAACCGTGTGGCGCAAGAGCTCGCGGCTACGCCGGTCACCGGTACATTTGCCCTCGATATCGATACTGTCGGTCAGTTCCTAGATGATGACAGTCTTCGGCAGCTGCTGGCGATCGACGCGAACGAGACTGCTGGAAACGCGGCCTTTAATGATGCGATGGAAGATCAGGATCCCGACACCCCCGGCGTCCAATTTACGCCAGTGGTCGACGACCCGGGTTCGGTCAGCTTTTTTGTACAACGCCGTACTGAAGAATCAAACCGCCGTAATTCGCTCGACGAGCGAAACGCATTCCGCGTTCTCGGCGGCGTGCGCGGTGAAATCACTGACAATCTGAATTACGACGCATATTATATGTATTCACGTACTCGGAACTCGAACATTCAAGATGGCAACATCTCGCGTTCGGCCTTTCAGGCTGGCCTCGACGGAACTGGTACGCCTATCAATATCTTTGGTCTGAACACTTTGACTGACGAGATGGTCGACTCGATTTCAATCCTCGCTCAGAACAGTGATGTCTCTACCCAAGAAGTCGCCAGCGCCTCCATTAACGGCCTGCTCGGTGAGTTAACCGAAGGTGGCGGCGAAATCGGTTTTGCTGCGGGTTACGAATACCGCCGGGTTGGATCGGAGTTTATTCCTGATACCGCGCTAGCGTCCGGCGATGTGATTGGCTTCAACGCTGGTCAGCCGACCGAGGGTGCGTACGATGTCAACGAACTGTTCGCGGAAGTCATTGTCCCAGTGTTCGACAACGGTAACCAGCGGCTTGAACTGACGGGCGCTGCTCGTTATTCTGACTACTCACTAGAAGCCGTTGGCGGCGTCTGGACCTATGCTGGTGGTGCGGAATTCGACGTAATCGATGGTATTAGGCTCCGCGGCCAATATCAGCGTGCCATCCGCGCGCCTAACGTCGGCGAGCTGTTCCAGGGCCTCGCAATCGGTTTCCCCGGTGTGGTTGACCCCTGTGCGCAGGACTCCGCAGCGACAGACGCAACCATCGGTGCCCTTTGTGTTGCGACCGGTGTTCCGGCAGATCAGGTCGGCGATAGCGATTTGCAGCCGAATTCTCAGACTCCGGCAACCTTCGGTGGCAATCCCAATCTCGAGGAGGAGACTTCCACCAGTTGGACTGCGGGCGTTGTGCTACAGCCAACCTTTGTTCCGGGCCTAACTATCACCGCAGACTATTTCGATATTGAAATTGAAGACGCGATCGCGACTTTTGGTGGCGGTTTCAACAATACGTTAAACCTGTGCTACAATGTTGTACAAGACGTTGACAGCGAATTCTGTCAGGCCATTCAAGGTCGTCGGGTGAACGGTGTGTTCACAGTTGATAATACACCGGAGCTGCTGTTCGACAACGTTGCACTTCTGGAAGTCGCCGGTGTCGATCTTGAGGTGAACTATAACAACACCTTCGATTTTTCGCTCTTGGGTAACGGATCATCGCGCCTCGATCTAAACTTCCTTGGGACATGGACCGACAAGAACGACACCACTCCGGTCCAAGGCTTTGACACTGTGATCGAATGCGCGGGACGTTTCGGTAACAACTGTGGCAATCCGATCCCGAAATTCAGCTCTGTTTCTCGCCTGTCGCTCACGGACGGTCCGGTCACCATCTCGACCCGTTGGCGTCACCTGAGCGGGGTACGTGATGATGACGACAATACGGATTACTCCGAGTTTAACGGGATCGAGCGTATCAATGCTTATGATCTCTTCGACCTAACTTTGTCGTTCATGGCTTCGGAGAACCTGACCATCACGGCGGGAGTCAACAATCTCTTCGACACCCTTCCCGATACTCCGGATTTCGACGAAGACGGTGTCGTTCAAGGTCGGCCCAACAGCCTCCTGCTCGGCGATAATCAACAGCAGGCCAATACTTATCCGAGCGTGTTTGATACCCTTGGTCGTGACTACTTTGTGTCGGCGCAGTTCGCGTTCTAGGACACGGTCAAGCGGCCAATAAAATGGGCGGCGGACTTCGGTTCGCCGCCCTTTTTGTTGTCTCGCACGAGCCTGCTGAATTTGGCAACGATCCGAGCAACGCCGCCTTCCAACTGGAAGCGGATCACTGAATCCTCTCCGGTTCTTTTAGCCGAAGGTCAGGAAATCCGCGAAAGCGCGCCTGGATGGTTCGGTTATCGTTGTCGTCTCGTGCAACGTGAGGCTCACTGCCGTGAATGCGGCGAGTAGCGCCTCCCGTGCATCGGCTCTCGCGCATGCGGCGGCGAGGGACTCGATCCGCCCGATCTCATTGGTGGCCTGCGCTTCGATGGCCCGCAGCGTTTCCATGATGGAAGCTGGTCCCGCACTCTCGCCCATCATGATTGCGCGCCGCATAGCCTCGGCGATTTCCCAGGCCGGACTGGTCTCGCCGAACCTGCGCGAGCCCAGCAGCCCGATCGCACCCGCGACCTGAGCCGCTGGACCAGCTCCGCCATTGTCGGCTGTCAGCGCATAGCTGACGAGCTCGCTAAGCCGCTTTTCGCCCAGCACCCAGTCGATTTCGGCGCGTCTGTGGCGGTTGCGCTCCAGGATCGGACCATCGCCGCGGTGCACCATCAGGCCCACCGATCCGCCAGGGGCCAGCACCCGCGCGATTTCGGCCGCGGCTTTTTCCATGTCACCGTATTCGAAGCCGAACTGGCTCACGACCGCGTCGAAGCTCCAGTCCTCGAAAGGTAGGTTCTCCATGGCCACGCCGCCCTGAGTTTGCGTGCCTTCGGGCGCAGATGGAAGGGTAGGGGCGAGGTCGACGCCTGCGAGTTCGAAGTCGCGACGTTCTTCCCGCATCCAGCGCAGCACTCGACCATCTCCCGTTGCCAGGTCGAGAATACGAGTGCCGTTCGGCAGCGCTTGCGCGAAATCCGACCACGCCGCCTTCTGCGCGTCCTCTATCGCCTGCCAGCGTTGTGGCATGCATCCGCGACCTTCGCTGCCGCCATTTCGCGCGTTCGATGCCCAGAAGTCGCCCCATGGATCAATTGGCTCGGAAGCGCTCACGAGGTCTGTCCTTTCGCCTCAACGACATCGAAAGCCACCGTCATGCGCTCGTTCCGCTCAGCGTTCGCGCCACTGAACGGTGTCGTTCCGTGATAACAGGTGCTTGGAAACAGGGCGAGCTGGCCGACCGCGGGCTGGATCACTTCGAGCGGCGGAAGTTCAAGTCCCAAGTCCTGCGGAGGACGTCCTATCTCCAGCCAGCCCGACTGCCTGTCTGCTTCCTGTGCTGAGGGAGGCACGACTAGATAAAGCGCGGAAGAGATGATGCCCTGAGGATGGATATGCGCGGTATGGTAATCGCCGCCGCCCGCCAGCCGAACCGACCACGACCCAGCCAGGTGCCACAGCGTGTCACGGTGTCGCAGAAGCGGGTGGGTCTCATCCGTTTGCGGGAGTTCGGCGCGATAACGCTCAAGAGTTGCGAGGATCGCCTCGCGCAATTCGGCGAGCAAGGGCTCGGTCCGGTCGAACAGTATCGCGCGCGTTTGCGTTCCGCCGCGCAGGGACTGGCCCAGAGGCATGGCGGATGCTTGGTGCAGCACGCGCAGCTCTTCAATCACATCTTCGATCAGTCCTTCGCGCCCCGCGATCGGTCGCAGCTGCACCAATCCCGGTTGCTCGTGAAGCCACTGCGCCCGCTCCGAAGCCTCCGCATCGTCGGATAGGCGCCACGCAATGCCGCGCAACGCCCAGGCTGAGATGTTCCAAGGATCGCCCGCAAGAGCGCGATCGAGCAGCGAGTGCACCCGCGGGAGGTCACCGGCGCGAATTCTGTGACGCGCCTCATGCAAAGCGCGCAGTGGGCTGGCAATCAGCAGATCGGCAAAGATCGCCTCTGCCCGATTCCAGTCACCCGCCGACCCTGCATGGATCGCCTCCAGCAGCGCAAAGTGCGGCTCCTCAGGAAACCGCTTGCGCGCGTCGGCGGCGATATCCGTGGCCTCGCTGGCATGGTCGAGTGCGGCTAGCGTTTCTGCATGTTGGGCGGGGATGTTGGGGTCTTGCGGGGCGCGGCTTGCGGCTTGGGCGAAGGGCGCGGTGAAGTCCGCTTCGCCAGCCGCTAGCTTAAGGCCCGAGAGAAACGAGAGGGCGGCGATAAAACGCGGGGCTTGCACGCACAGTTGCTCCGCGATTGTGCGAGCGCCGCTCACGTCAGCCGCCACTTCGAGTGCCTGCGCCTTACCGAGCCACAAATCAGCATCGCCCGGACTGGCCGCCAGCGCCTGATCGAAGCGCGCAACCGCATCTGCCTCACCGCGTTCGAGCGCAACCCGCGCGCGGCCATGGAGCGCGCGCGCTCTGTCCGGCTCGATCCGAAGCGACGCATCGTACCATGTCGCCGCCGCCGCCGGATCGCTCAGCGCGCGGTGGGACATCGCACGCACGCTGGCGTAGCGCGCATCTGATCTGCCTGTGTGCTCGTGAACCTCGAGAGTGGCAACCGCCTCGCCATGGCGTCCCAACCTCTGAAATGCGATCGCATGATTGATCGCGTAATCGAGCATTTGCGGCGCGAGGCGAGAAGCTGCGGCAAAATGCTGCACCGCCTTCGCGCCGTCACCGGCCTTGAGCGCAAGATCCCCTGCTGCATCCGCAAGCGCGGCGTCGTTCGGGTGATCGCTGCGGGCAGCTTCGGCTATTGTCCGCGCAGTCGCGATATCACCGCTTTGCATCGCCATACGGACGCGCACCATCGCCTCGGGTGCGGAGAGACGGGCGGCAGTCTTGCTCATTTCGTGCGCAGCCACCCGGTCACCGCCACCCGGCCCAGCGGGGCGAAGGGCGGGACATAGGATACCAGATGTGTTTGTGGCACCTTGAACAGGTTGAGCGCGTTGAAACGCGGGCGGAACCCCTCAGTCACATCGCCATCCTCGTCGAGAAACATGAGATAGCCGCCCCAGTCCGGATGCCAGCCAGGCGGGGCAAAGTTGAGGACGTAGGCGACTTCCCATCCTTCTGCGACATGGCTGTCGATGTGCCGACCAAGATAGTGATTGGGCGCGAACAGGGTTGCTTGGCCATCGGCTTTGACCAGATCGTCGATCCCGGTCACGGCGCGGGCAAAACCGATAAAATGCGGCGCATTTAGGTGTTCGAGAATGATCTCGTGAGGGCTGCCGGGCTGCCAGCCTTCCTGCACCGCAGTCAGGATAGGATAGTGCGCGAAACGAAAGCCGTATTGCCCTTGCGCGGTGCTCTGCTGTGCCTCCATCGCGGCGGCGTTTACCGCCTCTCTCCCCTGAGGCGTCTGCACTTCTTCAGCGCGAAAACTGCGGGGCTTCGCTTCGCCGCTGCCTGTCACCATGCCCCAAGGCGTGCCTTTGCCCAGCACGGCGAGCATTTCGCGCGCGCTTTCCGGTGTCAGCACGTCACGCACCTGAACACGGCCATGCTGCGCGAACCGGTGGGCCAGCGCCTCTCGGTCGAGGTCGGGATTGAGTTCAAACAAGGTCTTCATCTGCGCTGCTCTCGTAGCGAGGCGGTCTGTCACAATGCAAGCGCCACCACCTTCTACCGCCCAAGTGCTGGTTGATTTGACGCTCCGCCTCCCATAACCGGGTCGCAATTCGCAACCGTCTTGCTTGAAAGGATGCCGCTGATGCCCACCGCCTATATTGTCGATGCCGTGAGGACCGCCGGAGGCAAGCGCGGAGGGCGGCTTGCAGGCGTGCACCCGGTCGACCTGCTGGCCAAATCGCTCGACGCGATTGTGGATCGCAGCGGGATCGATCCGGGCGCCATTGACGATGTGGTCACAGGCTGCGTCAGCCAGGCGGGCGAGCAGGCGATGCAAGTTGGGCGGATGGGCGTGCTGGCGTCCAAGCTGCCCGAGAGCACACCCGCAGTGACTATCGACCGGCAGTGCGGCTCCAGTCAGCAGGCAATCCAGTTTGCCGCGCAGGCGGTGATGAGCGGGACGCAGGATGCCGTCATCGCAAGCGGCGTCGAAAGCATGACGCGCGTGCCAATGGGCTCGAACGCGACGCTGCACATGAAGGAGGGATTGGGCCACTACAAGTCGCCGGGACTTGAGGAGAAATACCCTAACATCCAGTTCAGCCAATTCATGGGCGCAGAGATGATTGCCGAGAAGCACGGCTTCACCAAAGATCAGCTCGACAGCTTTGCGCTAGAAAGCCATCAGAAGGCGATCAAGGCCACCGAAACTGGCGCGTTTGAGGACGAGATCGTGCCGGTCGAGATCGAGACGCCCGACGGCGATGAGATGCACACGGTCGATGAGGGCATTCGCTTCGATGCGAGCCTCGAAGGTATTGCTGGCGTCAAGTTGATCAGCCCTGAAGGCAAGATAAGCGCTGCTTCCGCCAGCCAGATCTGCGATGGGTCGAGCGCGGTGCTGGTGGTGTCCGAGGAGGCGCTCAAACGCCATAACCTCACCCCGATGGTGCGGATTCACAATCTGACCGTCACTGCGGGTGATCCGGTCATCATGCTTGAGGAACCGTTGTTCGCGACCGACCGCGCGCTGGAGCGGGCTGGCATGAAAATGGGCGATATCGACCTTTACGAAGTCAACGAAGCCTTCGCGCCTGTTCCGCTTGCCTGGCTCAAGCATACCGGGGCCGACCCTGACAAACTCAACGTCCACGGGGGCGCAATCGCTTTGGGCCATCCGCTTGGTGCGAGCGGCACCAAGCTGATGGCGACGCTGGTTCATGCGCTCAAACGCCATGACAAGAAATACGGCCTGCAGACGATGTGCGAAGGCGGCGGTGTCGCCAATGTCACCATCGTCGAGCGGGTCTGACTTGGCACGTGCCCCGGCGAAAGCTGAGGGCTCGCGCCGCAAGCTCTTTCGTTCACCGCACCAGACCTCAGCTTTCGCTGGGATGACCTTTTTTGATTTGAGAGGAAAAGTATAATGGAAGTATCCGCAAACACCCCCGCCGTCGTTACCGGCGGTGCATCGGGCCTCGGCGCTGCCACTGCGCGGGCGATTGCTGCGAAGGGCGCGAAGGTCGCGATCTTCGACATGAACGATGACAAGGGCAATGCAATGGCCGAAGAACTCGGCGGCGTATTCTGCAAGGTCAACGTGACCAACGACGAGGAGGTCGACGCGGCGTTTGCCAAGGCGCGCGAGGCGCACGGGCAGGAGCGCATCCTCGTCAATTGCGCCGGGATCGGCAACGCGATCAAGACCGCCAGCCGCGACAAGCAATCGGGCGAAATCAAGCACTTCCCGATCAGCGCGTTCGACTTCGTGATCCAGGTCAACCTGATCGGCACGTTCCGCTGCATCGCCAAGTCCGCAGCGGGCATGATGACGCTCGACCCGCTATCCGATGACGGGGACCGCGGCGCGATTGTCAACACCGCCAGCGTTGCAGCCGAAGACGGCCAGATGGGCCAGGCGGCCTACTCCGCATCGAAGGGCGGGGTGGTCGGCATGACGCTGCCCATCGCGCGCGATCTCATGCGCGAAGGCATCCGGGTGAACACGATCCTGCCCGGCATCTTCGAAACCCCGCTGATGAACGCCGCGCCCCCGCAGGTGAAGGAAGCGCTCGCTGCCAGCGTCCCGTTCCCCAAACGTCTGGGCGAACCGACCGAATATGCCAAGCTTGCGATGTGCATGATCGAAACCGGCTATTTCAACGGCGAGGATGTGCGGTTGGACGGCGCCATCCGCATGGCGCCGAGGTAAGCGCAGGCACTCCAAGACGCAAAAGCCCCGTAGCGATCCTTCGCTGCGGGGCTTTTTCTTGCGCAGCGTGGGCCTCAACCTTGCAATCGGCGCTCATTCGCTGTTCAAGCTGCCGCCATTATCACCGAACATATCGCCATCGACAAAGAGAGAACGTTTATGAAGGCCCGCACACTGGCCCCGATCCTTTCGACCGTTTCCGCAGCCGCGCTGCTGGGCGGATGCGCCACCTATTCGCAAGGAGCCGACATGGACCCGATCTCCGAAGCTGCTGCCGAGCAGGATTACGCGCCTCAGATACCCGAAGGCACCGGCTATTTCGCATCCGACAGTTCGCTGCCGTTCCTTGCGCCTGACTTCACCCAGATTTCCGAGGACGATTACGTCCCGGCTTTCGAGCAGGGCATGGCGATTCAGACCGCTGAAGTGCAGGCGATCATCGACAACCCTGCCGCGCCGAGTTTCGACAACACCATCGTCGCGCTGGAGAAGTCGGGCCGGATGCTGGGCCGGGTCGCCCGGGTCTTCTTCGCTTTGGCAGGATCGAACACCACCGATCGGATCGATGAAATCAACACCGAGATAAGCCCGAAGCTATCGGCTCATTCGGATTCGATCACTCTCAACCCGGATCTTTTCGCGCGGGTGAAGGCGGTTTATGACAACCGCGCCGCGATGAGCATGATGCGCGAAGACGCAAAGCTGCTCGAAGAGACATATAAGGATATGGTCCAGGCCGGCGCGTTGCTGACCGATGCCGAGCGCGAGCAGGTCAAGGCGATCAACACCGAGCTTTCGACCCTCACCACCGAATTCGGCCAGGCGGTGCGCACCGCGACGAACGACCAGCCACTGATCGTCGACACGGCGGATGAACTTGCCGGGCTTTCCGATGCCGATATTCGCGCCGCCGCGGAGCTTGCGAGCGAAAAGGGCGCGCCAGGCAAATACGCGATCGCGCTGCAGAACACGACGCAACAGCCGCTGCTCCCCAGTCTCGACAACCGCGAAACACGCGAGAAGCTGTTCATGCTCAGCGCCAACCGCGCCAACGGTACGAACGCCGAGCACGACACGCGTCTGCTCCTCGCCCGGATCGCGGAACTGCGCGCGCAAAAGGCGGCGCTTTTCGGTGAGGAGGATTGGGCGAGCTACACCATGTACGATCGCATGGCGAAAACACCCGCCACCGCGCTTGGCTTCATGGAACAGATGGTCCCCGCACTCGCCGCGACACAGCGCCGCGAGGCGGCGATGCTGAACGATGCCATCGCGGCAGAAGGCGGCAATTACGAGGTCCAGCCGTGGGACTGGTACCGCTATGCCAATCAGGTGAAGGCTGAGCGCTACGACCTCGATGAAGATGCAGTGGCGGAGTATTTCCAGCTCGACAAGGTGCTGGAAGATGGCGTCTTCTTCATGGCGAACGAACTCTACGGCCTCACGTTCGAGCGCCGCAGCGACATTCCGACCTACCACCCCGACGTATGGGTCTACACCGTGTTCGAAGCGGACGGGTCCGAGCTTGGCCTGTTCTATTTCGACCCGTTCCAGCGCGAGTCCAAGCGCGGCGGCGCGTGGATGAGCAACTTCGTCGATCAGAGCTATCTGTGGGACACCAAGCCGGTGATCTACAACGTGCTCAACATCCCGAAGGCACCCGAAGGTGAGGTGCAACTGGTCAGCTTCGACAACGTCAACACCACCTTCCACGAGTTCGGCCACGCGCTGCACGGTTTCTTTGCAGACCAGAAGTACGAAAGCCTCTCGGGCACCGCGACCGCACGCGATTTCGTCGAGTATCCGAGCCAGGTGCACGAAATGTGGGCAACCGATCCGCGCGTGCTGCAAAACTATGCAAAGCATTATGAGACGGGCGAAACCATCCCGCTGGAGATGGTCGAGAAGATCGAAGCGGCGTCCAAGTTCAATCAGGGATACGATTTTGGCGAAGTGGTCGAGGCCGCATTGCTCGACATGAAATGGGCAGCGCTATCGCCGCAAGAAGCCGCCGCGATCGATACGCCGGATAAGGTCGACGCATTCGAGCGCCGCTCGCTGGAGGAGCTGGGCCTGGAAATCGACCTGGTTCCGCCGCGTTATCGCAGCACCTATTTCAACCACATCTTCAGCTCGCCCGCAGGCTATTCGGCCGGTTATTACAGCTACCTGTGGACCGAAATGCTCGACCGCGACAGCCGTCAGTGGTTCCGCGAGAATGGCGGTATGACCCGCGCCAACGGTCAGCATTACCGTGACACCGTGCTCAGCCGCGGCGGGACGATGGACTACTTTGAAATGTACGAAAACTTCGCCGGTCGCCAGCCCGACGTGCAGCCCATGCTCGCAGCGCGCGGGCTGGTCGGCGGAGAGGGCGCAGCGGACGTCGAGGCTTCGGACGGCGCGCTGCCGCCGCGCACGGTGGGCGGTTCGTGAAAGGTCGGTCGCCGATAATGCTCGCGCGAATGGCGTGAGATAAACCAGCCGAAAGCGAATTGGAGAGCGCATGACTGAGCCGACCCAGATCACTATCGACAAGAATGAGGGCATCGCGACCATCACCCTCAATCGCCCCGACAAGATGAACGCCTACACCCGCACCATGGGGCAGGAGATCATCGCTGCGATGGACGATATCGACGCGGACGACGCGGTGCGGGTGGTGATTTTTACGGGCGCGGGCGAAAAGGCGTTTTGCGCAGGTGCTGATCTCACCCCCGACGATGGCGGACAGGTCTTTGCAAGCGGGGAGCAGGTTACGGACCTGTCGGACGAGCGTGTGCGCGACGGAGGTGGCCTGCTGACGCTTCGCTTGTTCGAGTCCAAGAAGCCGCTGATCAGCGCTTGCAACGGCGTCGCGGTCGGAGTGGGCGCGACGATGCAGTTGGCGATGGACATTCGCCTGGCGAGCGAGACGGCGCGCTATGGTTTCGTGTTCGCAAGGCGCGGGATCGTGCCCGAAGCGGCATCGGCCTGGTTCCTCCCGCGGATTGTCGGGATCAGCAAAGCGCTTGAATGGTGCTATTCCGGACGGGTGTTCGACGCAGCCGAAGCCGAGGGGGCAGGGCTGGTGCGCTCACGCCACGCGCCGCAGGATCTGCTGCATGACGCGCGCGATCTGGCGCGCGAGATAGCCGACAACACTTCGGCCATATCGGTCGCGCTGACACGGGCGATGATGTGGCGGCTGATGAACGCCGACCATCCGATGGAGGCGCACAAGATCGACAGCCGCGCAATCTATCGCTTGTCGCGCGGCGCCGATGCGCAAGAGGGGATCGCAAGTTTCCTCGACAAGCGCAAGCCGATGTATCCGAGCAAGGTGAGCGAGGACATGCCCGACTTCTATCCCTGGTGGGAACAACGCGCCTACGAGTGAGGATGCTTGCCAGCGATAGCGGTTTCATGGGAAACCACTTTCCATGACCGATACGACCACGACCAGCCGCGCCGCCACACACGAAGCAGGCGCGCTTTCGCATTTCCTGCCCTACCAGCTATCGATTGCGTCCAACGCGGTGAGCAGCGTGATTGCGGAGCGCTATCGCAAGCGCTTCGGCCTCAAGATCCCTGAATGGCGGGTAATGGCTGTCCTTGGCGATGTCGGCGCGCGCGGCGAACGGGCGACGCAGCGCGAGATCGCGGCGGCGACATTGATGGACAAGGTTGCGGTCAACCGAGCGTGCAAGGTTCTGGAGGAGCGCGACCTCGTGGGGCGCGTGCGCAATCAGGATGATGGGCGATCGCATTTGCTTGAGCTGACTTCCGAAGGCCAGGCCATTCATGCAGAAGTCCTGCCGCTCGCTCAGGCGACGGAGCGTGAATTGTTCGACGGGTTCGATGCCACGGAAGAGGCGATGCTTCGCGCGATGCTCGATCGGATGCGCGTGCGGGCTTGCGAGTTGCTGGATACCGCCGAGTGATTACCCTCGCTTGAAACGAAAAACGGGGCCGGTCCTGCGCCTGATAGGACCGGCCCCGCTAGCGTGTTGCGCATGGCGGGGGGAGGGCGGTTCTGCTCTCCCCCCACATGCACTCCTACCTTACATCAGCGCATCGGAGATCGAGCACGCGGCCGGACCGAGGATGACGATGAACAGCACAGGCAGAATGAACATGATGAGCGGGATCGTCATGATCGCGGGCAGACGCGCGGCTTTTTCTTCGGCGCGCATCATACGCTCGTTGCGGAATTCGGCCGACAGCACGCGCAGGGCGCTGGCGAGCGGAGTACCGTAGCGTTCGGTCTGGACCATGGTCGTGACCACGCCCTTCACCGCTTCGAGATCCACGCGGTATGCCAGGTTGTCGAAAGCCTGCTTGCGCTCGTTCAGGAACGATAGCTCGATCGCCGTCAACGCGAATTCATCGCCAAGCTCGGGGTAGGCGCGTCCCAATTCCTTCGCGACGCGATTGAAGGCGGAGTCGACGGTCAGACCGGCCTCGGCGCAGATGACGAGGAGATCGAGCGCGTCGGGAAGACCTTTCTGGATTTCCTTGGTACGCTTGGCCGCCTTGTTCGACAGGTAGATTTCCGGGCCTTTGTAGCCGACGAACAGCAGTGCTGTCATCGCGGCGAGGCGGGTGAACGGTCCCCAGTCGGGAAAGTATTCGACGACATAAATCGCCACGAAACCCGCCAGACCCAGAACGATCGGAAGGATCGCGCGCAGGCCGATGATGATGACGGCCAGTTCCTTGTTGCGATAGCCGGCAAAGGCAAGCTTTTGCTGAACAGCCTTGATCTGCCCCTGCTCGAGCACGTTGAGCTTGCCAAGCGAGTCCTTGACCTTGTCGGTGGTGTCGGTCTTGCGAACCAGACTGGCGCGCTTCTTGGCAGAAGAAGCGACGATCCCGGCCTTGAGCTCATCGCGCCGGGCGTTCAGCGACTTGACGCGCTTCGCCATCGGATCCTTGATCGTGACTGCGGCATAGATTGCCATGATGACGGCAAACGCAGCAAATCCGGCAAGGATCGTCCCGACGAGGACGACGTCGAAACCCAGGAGGGTCGGACCGGAGGATTGTTGAAGCATTGGTATTCCCCAGCCTTAGATTTCGAAGCTGACCATCTTGGCCATGATGAAGATCCCGATGCTCATCCAGACGAGTCCGCCGAGCCCGGCCACGATCAGTCGCTCCTCGTAGAAGAAGCCGCCGATGTAGCCCGGGTTGATCCAGTAGATCAGGCCAAAGACGATGAACGGCAGCGATCCGACGATGTAAGCTGAGGCCTTGGATTCCGAACTCATCGCCCGAATCTTGAGCTTCATCTGCATCCGCTTGCGCAGCACCTCGGCAAGGTTCGACAGCGTTTCAGCAAGGTTGCCCCCGGTTTCGCGCTGGATCGCCAGAGTAATGCAGAAGAAGTTGAATTCGGGGATGCCCAGCCGGTCGGCCGTGTCCTGGAGCGAGTCCTCCATGGTCTTGCCGATCTTGATTCGTTCGACCACGCCCTTGAACTCGATGCCCACGGGGCCATCGACTTCCTGTGCGACCACAGCCAGCGTTTCGGTCACCGGCAGGCCTGATCGAAGGCCGCGAACCAGCAACTCGATCGCATCCGGGAACTTCGCATTGAAGCCCTTCGTGCGCTTCCCGATGAAGTAACCGACAACAAGGTGCGGCACGCCTGCCCCAATCACCGCACCGATACCCAGCGAGAGCGCAGCAGCACCGGACTGGATGTAGACGAGAACGGCTACAGCGAGGGTGAGGCCAAGTGAGCTATAGAGGTACTGTGAAATCGTCCAGGCCTTGCCGGTCCGGTCGAGCCGCATTTCCAGCGCCTCCAGCCGTGATCCTGCGCCCTTGACCCGGTGGGCCTTCGGCTTGCGCGCGGCGATTGCCTTCTTGAACTGCGATTCCACCTTGGCATCGGTGCTCTCCGCGTGGCGGTAGCGTAGCGATTCTATCCGACGTTTCTGGATTTTGCCGATGTTCGTTCCGGTCACCAGAAGGTAACCGCCGATCAGGATGGCAAAGATCACTGTCGTGATGAGCAGGGTTTGAATGATATCCATGCGTGTCTCGTCCGGCCCGTTCGGTTCATAAATGGTCCGACCCGCTGTGATCCCCCAATGGGGCGGCGAGCCGGCCGGTCCCGGGAGGAACAGACGGCCATAATGCCGCGCTGTCCCACCCGATCGGCGTTATTGTGCCGGTTCGGCTTCCGCCTTTTCCGGCTGCGACTTGGAATCTTTCTTCGCGAGGAGCGATTTCAGATCAAAGCCGCCAAGCAGCGATTTCTTCTCGTCGCTCACAGCCGCAAGATCGTCTTCGCTCGCGCCCATGATGCGCTCCGCGATCTGCTTGATCGTGGACGTCGCCTTGCTCGACTTGTTGGCTTCGACAAAAACCTGACCAAGCTTGGCGGCGTTCGATGCGGCCTTGATGTCGTAGGGCACCATGAAGTCGATCCGGCGCTCGATCGAAGCCTCGAAATCGGTCTTGCTGATTTCTGCGAAGCTCGTCTGCGCCTTGTTGATTACGATCATCGGATGCGCGTGAGCGGCGTTGGTCTTGAGCCACGACAGGATGCGGATCGTATCCCGCGCGGACGACAGCGTAAGTTCACAGGTCACGAGGATCAGGTTTACGTCAGCCAGCAATTGCGGGAAGTTGATCAGCATGTTGCGCGGCATGTCGATGATCGTCATCTCGAATGCCTGCCGGAATTCTTCTTCCAGCTGAACGAAGGCGGTGCCATCGGTCATGAGCGGTTGGCTGATCGGCGCTTCGGCAGACAGGATCGACAGGTTCTCGTTAGCGCGGATCATGGCGCGTTCGATAAACAGGCCGTCGATCCGGCTGGGATTGTCGATCGCGTCGGTCAAACCGCGACCCGGCTCGAGATCCATCGCGAGCGCTCCAGTGCCGAAATGCACGTCGAGATCGAGCAGCGCCGTGGGTGACTTGTGCTCTTCACTGAATAGCCAGGCGAGCGAGGTCGCGAGAGTCGAGGCACCCACGCCGCCGCGTGTGCCGACGACCGCGGTGGAGATGTGGCGGCTCATTGCATCGCCATCTCCGCCCTTTGGTGCGGTGAAGACAGCCAGCGCATCATTGAGCGCGTCGTGAAGCGCCTGCGCGTTGAGCGGCTTGAGCAGATAATCGTGAATGCCGCTGGCCAGCAGGTCGCGATACAGGCGCACGTCATTGACCTGGCCGACCGCAATCACGACCGTGCCCGGTTCGCATACTTCGGCGAGCGCGTTGATGTCGTTGAGCGGATCGCCGCTTTCCGACAGGTCAACGACCAGGATGGCTGGGCTAGCGCTGACGGAGAGCGACTGAATGGCGTTGCGCAGTCCCCCTTTGTTGCACTTCTCTGCTTGCCAGCCCATCTCGATCACGACCGGACGCAGCGCATCGAGCGCATTGTCGTCGCAGATATAGGCGGCGAAGGGATCGCGATTGCCGGGGAGGCCGGATTTCCAGGGAGCGTTCATGGTTTAATTGCCTCCTTGCTGAGCGTTGGCATTTTGCAATCCGCCGGCACCTGTCGGGTCGGCTTCGCGGTAGGTTTGGATGGCTTTCGTGCCAGTCGCGATCACGGTTTCGCCCGTGCCGCTCTTGCCTTCGAGCAGGTCTTCCTTGTCGGCGACCATTGCGGCGAGATTGCCGTTGGTTGCGCAGCCGTAATTGGGGCTCGTCGCGTTGGTGTAGTTCATGTCGGATGTCGCCGACCAATCGGGGCAGCCGGGTACCGACGCCATCGTACGAGTGATGACGACCCGTGCCTGACCAGGCTCGAGATAGCCCGCCGTGGTCGGCGCGATTTCGCTCACCATCAGGCCATAGCGACCGGCGAGCTCGTTTACCGTGTCGGTGACTGCCGGATTGGCTGCGGGGTTCTCGACCGTGATACGATCACCGTACTTCAGATCCATCGTGTCGAACCAACCGAGCAGGCGCTGCTGCTCGGAAATTGACAGGCCGGATGGAACCGTGTTCAGGTCGAGTGTGAAGTTGGTGCGTTCGACCACCGGCTGCTTGGTGGAATAAAGCGTCCGGTTTTCCGGCATTCCGCCACAACCCGCGACCGCGAGGCCGAGACCAAGGGCAACCGCGCCCATCAGTTTGCTTTTGTATGCAGTGTTCATGAGATGAACCTTTCGCGTTTCGGGTTAGAGGCTGAAGCCGGGTGCGGCGGCGTCGGCCTGACGATCCCGCTTGCGGTTGGCGTCATCCTCCACGCGGCGCTCGCTCGGCTCGGGCTGCGGATCGGACGGCGTCATGCCGGCCGGATCGATGGCACCGATATCGGGCGAGGGCGGAGCTTTGTCCGCTGCCGTTGGGGTCGGACGCTCCGCACCCGAGACGCCATCATTGTTCTGATAACCAAGGAATTGCTGGAGCTCGTCCGCCGAACGGTAGCCATCGGTCGGCAGCTTGATGTCATTCGCGTTGACTGGCTTTACGAGGTAAGGCGTGACCACGATCACCAGTTCGGTTTCCCCACGGCGGAATTCGCGGCTGCGGAACAGATTGCCGAGGATTGGAACGTCCCCAAGGCCAGGCGCCTTGTCGAGCGCGTTCTGCGAGTTCGTGCTCATCAGACCGGCGATCATGAAGCTCTGTCCGGAACCAAGCTCGACCGTCGTTTCGGTACGGCGGATGGTCAGAGCAGGTACCTGGAAACCGTTGAGCGTGACCGAACCCTGGCTGGATAGTTCGGAGACTTCCGGGCGCACACGCATGGAGATCCGGCCATTGGCAAGAACCGTTGGCGTGTAGGACAGGCTGACACCGAAGTCGCGATACTCGATGGCGACGTTGCCAAGGCCCTGCGAGATCGGGATCGGGAATTCGCCGCCCGCGAGGAAGGTCGCGGTTTCGCCCGAGAGCGCGGTGAGGTTCGGCTGCGAGAGCGTCGTGATAAGGCCGAGGCGTTCGGACAAATCAAGGGCGCCAAGCACATCCAGACCGAACAGGCGACCGAGACCTGAAAGCGTGGTGCCCTGATCAGAGTCTACCCCTACACCAGGGATGGTCTCGAAGGTGAAGGCCCCGTCATCGTCCAAGATAGGAATACCCGCAGCGTCGCGTCGAATGCGCTGTATAGAGGTTTCTGCTATGCCGCTACCAACACCGAGCGGGCCATTAAAAGAGTAGTCACCTGTCGCCAATGAGCGACCCGTTCCGACGCCGCCGCGGAAGCCACCGGTGGAGGCATCGAACGTCGTCACATTTCCGCCGATTGTACGCAGCAGGCTTCGGCTGACTTCCGCGAACTTGACCTGCAGATTGACCTGAAGCGGCGTCGCAGTGCGCATGCGGCTGATCACATTGGCGTTTTCGCCCACGAAAGCCTGGACCAGGCGTTCAGCTTCAGCTGCATCCTCGGGAGCGCTGACCGTGCCTGTCAGAAGCACGGTGTTCGTGCCCATGGTCGCGATGCTAACCTTCGCATCGGGCATGGCAAGAGCGAGCATCTGATCGATGCTGCCGATGTTAGAGCCCACCCGGATGTTGGCCGAGAAGATCACATCGCCGCGCGCATTGCTGGCATAGACCGTGGTCTCTCCGCCAGCCTTGCCGAAGACATAGAGCTGGCGCTGCGACTTGATCTGAACATCTGCAATCGTGTCGTTGGCAACAAACACGTCGGCCATTGACCCTGGGATGGTGACCAGTTCACCGCGCCCGATCGAAAGAACGATCTCGTCGCTCGGGCTGACGACCTGCTGGGCCGTGGCCATCCCGCTGGGAGCAGCCACCATCGGCAGGGCGATCAGCCCGACCATCAGCGACTTTGCAAAAGACTTGGCTTTCATGTTCGGGCCCCTCTTGGTTTTCCCTGTTTGCGCAGCCACCGTGCGGCTCGCATATTCGTTCGTGCGCGTGTGGCTCGCCATCGTATTGCCCCTCAGCGAACCGTCATCGCGGCTGGTGTAAGGTTCTCGACCTCGCCGGCGCCGCTCACAGCACGGGTGCTGTTGCCTCCGCCCACGGGCACTTCGACGGTCTGCTCACCGCGAGTGACCCGCACCGTGGGACCGGTGTAGACCGGTTTGCCGTTGATCTCCGCAGCAACACCGGGCGCTGCATCGGTGCGGCGGTCGGTTCCGCCCCGCTGTTCGGGCACGGAGCTGCGCTGGAAGCGAGAGATGTCACCGCCGACGGACACGGTGCCGCGATCATTGACCGGCCGGTTCATCGCAGCGGTGAGAATGCGCTCTTCTTCTTCCGGCGTCGCGTCATCGGGAATGACGATGTCGCCGTTTGCGATGGCGCGTTCCAATTCGGCTCGGTTGTCCGCAATCGAACGCAGAATGAACGTCACATCGCCGACATTTTGTGCGAGCGCGATCTGCTCACCGATCTTTGGCGTCACTTCGAGGGTGACGGTACGGAAGGCGCGCACCACGGTCTTGCCCTCTTCATCAGTGACCTGCTCGGTCTGCTGATCGGTCGCGAGGACGCGAAGATTGCGCTGGAGCGTCTCGGCGGCCAGAAGCGGACGGCCTTCGCCCTCGACCTTTTGCGTCAGGACCATGTCGACGCGGTCGCCTGGGAAGATGAACCCGCCAACGCCGGTCTTGGCGGACACCGGAACGGTGACGGCGCGCATGCCCGGGCCAAGTGCCGCAGCGAGAAAGCCGCGATCACCAGGGCTCACGAGCGAGCCCTGCGTGACTGGCTCACCTGCGGTGATCGGAAAGCGGACGACCGTGCCAAGGAGCTGGCTCATGTCGGCCTCGCCGTCGATGAAATAGGCATCCTTGACCAGCTCGGTGGGCCAGTTTTGATAACCCATCGCATCCGCAGTGATGATCGTGCCGACAGGCAGCGCCCGATTGGCGACAAGCACCTTGGGCCCCGTCGGTTCAGGAGCGGCCTGTGCGGCGGGTGCCGCGTCGCCGGCAAACATGCTGCGCGCCAGAAGGGCACTGCCGATCGCGACGACCAAAGCACCGAGCAGCAGAACCAGTTTCTTCCTATCCATGGCTAATCAAGCCCCCTCGTTATTGCCCGACGAAAGTATGCGGGCTGGTATGGTTGCGATCGTTACGTGCGAACTGGTTAAAATGGAGTTCACGGCGAACGCTTAAGCAAAGCCGGGTCCGGCCATGAGATGCGGATAAAGCACCCACAGACCGCCAATTGCGATGGCGACGCCGTAAGGAATGGCGAGCCGTTCCTTTTGCCGCCGGGCGATATGCCAGAATGCCATGAGAACGGTGAGCGCGCCGCCCGCCAGCGCCATGATAATTAGAAGTTGGGCGAAGGACGTGGGTTCGATCCAGAGCGCCAAAGCGGTCAGCAGTTTGAGATCGCCGCCACCCATCCATCCCATCGCGAACAGGCCGCACAACAACGCAAAGGCGGCGAGTGCGACGCCAAGCTGGATGGCGACATCGGGCCACAGCGAAAGGCCGCTGGACCACCAGAATATCGGAGCGGCCAAAGCGATGGCTGCGTTCAACCGATTGCTGATCCGGCGGCTGCGAATATCGGTCGTGGCCGCGATCAGCAGCGCAATTGCCAAGGCAATCACCATTCCGTATTGAACGTAGATCGTCATTGTGCCCCCTTCGCGCAAAACCACGCCGTCGAATGCTGCGTGGTCCGTCGAGGGAGCAGTGTTAAAGCCGATGGCTTACGAAATAGTAACCAAGCCGGGAGGCGGATCATCAGCGACGTCGACCACAGCGAGGCCGCTGCCATGCCTTCGCCGAATGTCGAAGGCGACGCGCGGAGCCTGATCGATCGCCGCGCTATTCCGGCCCATGCGTGTGAAGCAGTATGGACCGCGCCCGACGGGCATCGGCTCAGACGGATAGACTGGCCCGGCTCGGACGGGAAAGCGCGCGGTTCGATTCTGTTCTTCCCGGGGCGCGGCGATCACTACGAAAAGTACCTGGAAAGCCTGGAAGAATGGCACCGGGATGGCTGGCGCGTGACCGCCGCCGACTGGCGCGGACAGGCAGGTTCAGGACGGCTCGGAAAGGATCAAGTCACCGGCCATATCGAAGATTTCGGCACCTGGATCGACGATCTGGTCCACCTGTGGGAGAAATGGACAGCCGAGACGCCGCCACCTCACGTGATCGCCGGGCATTCGATGGGCGGGCATCTGGTGATGCGCGCGCTGGTCGATCGCCGAATTGCTCCCGATGCGGTGGTTTTGAGCGCACCGATGCTGGGCATGAACGGTCCGCCCTTGCCACTCGCCCTGCTGCACCGAGTGGCGCGCCTGATGACCAGAATTGGCGATCCCACCCGCCCGGCATGGAAGTGGAGCGAGAAGCCCGGCGAACTGCCCGATGCGCGCGCAAAGCTGTTGACCCATGATCCGGAGCGCTATGCCGACGAAGCCTGGTGGCGTGCGCGCCGGCCTGAACTCGTCATGGGGCCGGGGAGCTGGCGCTGGGTCGAGCGGGCCTATGCCTCCGTCAGAGCGCTTGAGCATCCCGGTGCTCTGGAAGCGGTGGAGGTGCCGGTGCTGATCGTCTCGACGACCACTGACAAACTCGTCTCCCATGCCGCGAATCGCCGCGCCGCCGAGCGCTTGCCTCACGGTCAAATGGAAGAGTTCGGACCAGAGGCGCATCACGAAATCCTGCGCGAAGTCGATCCGGTACGTGATCGCGCCATGCTTGCGATCCGCCAGTTTCTGGATGAGGTGGCTCCTTCGCAATGAGCAGGGAGGTGTTCGACTTCGCGGTTGTCGGTGCCGGGATGGCAGGCGCAAGCATTGCCGCTGAGCTCGCGCCTTACGCCAAAGTCCTGCTGCTGGAAGCGGAGGATGCGCCGGGCTATCATTCGACCGGTCGATCGGCGGCGTTCTGGGAGGAATGCTATGGCGGTCCCGGCATCGTGCCACTCACACTGGCTTCAGGCAAGTATCTGCAAGACAACGGTTTTCTGCGTCCGCGCGGGGCGCTCTACGTCGGACGCGAGGACGATAGGAGTGCGATAGACGCGTTCTTCGCGCGGTTCGAAGGCACGGGCGTGACTATCGAGCGACTCGGTCCCAAGGCGCTCCGACAGCGAGTGCCGCATCTGCGCGATGAATGGTGCGATGCCGTTTTCGAACCGGCCTGCGCGGATATCGACGTTGCCGGGCTGCACCAGCATTACCTCGGCGCGCTCAAGCGGGCTGGCGTGCAATTGGTGTGCCGCGCTCGTGTTGGTCAGATGCAGCGCAGGGACGGCGCATGGCGGCTTTCGACCGAAAAGGGCGAGGAATATCAAGCTCGCACCATCGTCAATGCCGCAGGGGCCTGGGCCGACAATATAGCGCATCTCGCTGGGGCGCAGCCTTTGGGGATCGAACCCAAACGGCGTACCGTCGTGCAATTGCGGGTCGATCCCGCCGCACCCGCCGATCTGCCGCTGGTGCTCGACATTTCCGGGCAGTTCTATTTCAAGCCGGATAACGGGCGGTTATGGCTCAGTCCGCATGACGAAATCCCCAGCAAACCGGGCGATGCAGCCCCTGAGGAGCTCGATATCGCGGTTGCGATCGACCGGTTTGAAAAGGTGACACAATGGGGCCTAAGGGGGGTCGAGCGGCGCTGGGCCGGTCTCAGAAGCTTCGCACCCGACCGCCTGCCGGTCTATGGCTACGATCCGCGTGTCGACGGCTTCGCATGGTTCGCAGGCCAAGGTGGTTTTGGCATTCAGACAGCCCCCGCCGCCGCTCGGCTTGGCGCGCAAATTCTGTTGGATCAGCCGCGCGATGCGATGACGGTCGACATCGATCCAGCGCTCTATTCTCCGGAGCGATTCCAATCGTTGGAAGAGCAGCGGGCGGGGTAGCCATTCGCGGGGACGGCGTTAGAGTTTGAGGAGCCGGGCACAGGGTCCGCAAGTCACGAGGGGAGAGACAATCATGCACAAGTTTGAAATCTGGAAAGACAAGCGCGACGAGTTCCGCGTCCGCTTCAAGTACAATTCGGAAATCATGTTCTCCAGCGAGGGCTATTCCAGCAAGGCGAGCGCGAAGAACGCTATCGAATCGATCCAAAAGAATGGTCCGGGCGCCGAAATCGAAGACAACAGCTAGGTCTTCTCAACCCCAGCCAGCCAAACGGGCGCGCCGGTTGTCCGGTGCGCCCGTACGCGTGTCTGATCCTCAGGCGTCCGCTGCGATTCGATCGGCTTCGTCGCTGGCCAGCTTATCGACGCGCTCGTTTTCGGGGTGGCCGGAATGCCCCTTGACCCAGTGCCATTCGACTTCGTGCCGCGCGGCGACGTCGATCAGTTCGTGCCACAAATCCGAATTGCGCACCGGTTTCTTGCTCGCATTGACCCAGCCGCGCTTCTGCCAGCCGGCGACCCATTTGGTCATCCCGTCGAGCACGTATTTGCTGTCTGAATAGAGATCGACCGCGCACGGCTCGATCAGAGCGCCCAATCCCCGGATCGCGGCGGTCAGCTCCATCCGGTTGTTGGTGGTATCGGCTTCCGCCCCGCACAGTTCTTTCTCGTGACTACCCATGCGCAGCAGCACCCCCCAGCCGCCCGGTCCCGGATTGCCCTTGCACGCGCCGTCGGTGAATATCTCGACCTTCTTCATGGCCCGCTTCATGGCGCGCACTTTCTTCTAACGCAAATGCCTCAAGCAAACACCTGCTCGCCATGCTTCTCGCAAAAGCGCCAGCGAGCGACGAATTGCATGGGATCCTTGCGCGTCACGAGCGCGTCGTCTGGCGTATCGAGCCAGTCTTCCGCGCGGCTGGCGACAAATCGCAGCGCCGCGCCCTTGGCGATCTCGGGCAGCAGCGCCCGCTCCTGCGCGCCAAGCTCACGCTCCGAACGATAGCCTGCGAGCAATTGCGCGCCGAGTTCGGGCAGGTAGTTGCCCTTTTTGTCGAAGCACCAGGCCGCGTGGGTGGTCGCAAGGTCCAGCGCCATCGGGCCGGTGCAGGCGAAGTAGAAATCGATCAGCCCCGTAACCTTGTCGCCCAGCATCAGCACATTATCGGGAAACAAATCGGCGTGGATCTGCGCTTGCGGCAGAGCCGATAGGTCAAGCGCCGCCGCCTCACGCGCCGGTTCGATCATGTCGGGCAGGCGCGGATCGATCGAGGCAAGTCCCGCTTCGCCGCATCGTTCGAGAACCGCGAGGTTATCCGCAAAACCCATCGTGTTGGCGCGGCGGTGCGGAAAATCGAGGCTTGCACAATGTATCTGCGCCAAAACTCGCCCGACCGCGCCAGCCTGTGCCGGGGTGGGCCGCGTGGGTGAGACGCCGGGCAGGAACTCGATCAGCGCAACCGCCTTGCCATCGACCATTCGGAATGCGTTGCCTTTACGGTCATGGATCGCGCGCGGCACCGGGCAGTCCTTGGCCGCAAGGTGATCGAGCAGGCCGAGGAAATAGGGCAGGTCGGCAAGCTCGATCCGCCGCTCATACATGGTGAGGATGAAGCGCGCGGGGCCAGCATTCAGGCCACCATCCGAACCGTCATCGGTCTCGATCAGCCAGTTGGAATTGGAAACCCCCTCAGCGATCCCTTTGGCGGAAAGCAACGCGCCGACGTCGTAATGGGCGATCAGCGCCGCCAGCTCTTCCGCGCCCAGATGGGTGTAGACCGCCAAGGCCCGTGCGGCTCTATTCGGTCAGCTGGCGCGGCAGTTTGAACACCATCTTCTCTTCGGCGGCAGTGATGGTTTTCTCACGCAGAGGCCTCAGCTTGGCCAGCGCATCGACGACTTCGCGCACCAGCACTTCGGGTGCGGAAGCTCCGGCGGTAAGGCCAATCGTTTCCACTCCGTCGAGCCAGGCGGGATCGATTTCCTCGGCCCGCTGGATCAGCTTGCCCGGCGTGCCGAGACGCTCGCTGACTTCGACCAGCCGCAGCGAATTGGATGAATTGGGCGCGCCGACGACCAGCACCAGATCGCAATCGCGCGCCAACTCCTTGACCGCCGCCTGCCGGTTGGAAGTGGCGTAGCAGATGTCCTCCGCCTTCGGCCCGCTGATATTGGGATAGCGCCATTCAAGTGCGTCGATCACTTCGCGGGTGTCATCGACCGACAGCGTGGTCTGGGTGAGGTAGGCAAGCTCCTCATCCGAATCGAAGGGCAGCTTTTCCACGTCCTCGATCGTCTCGACCAGCGTCATCTGGCCCGGTTCGACCTGACCCATGGTGCCGATCACTTCAGGATGGCCGGCGTGGCCGATGAAGATGATGTGCCGGTTTTTCTCGATCTGGCGTTCGGCCTGCCTATGGACCTTGGATACCAGCGGGCAGGTCGCATCCACATAGAGCAACTTCCGCCGCGATGCTTCGGCGGGGACGGACTTGGGCACGCCATGTGCGCTGAAGACGACCGGTGCATCGTTGGGCACCTCGTCCAGTTCCTTGACGAAAATCGCGCCTTTGCCCTTCAACTGTTCGACCACGTATTTGTTGTGGACGATCTCATGGCGGACATAGACCGGCGCGCCATAGCGTTCGAGCGCCTTCTCCACGATCTCGATCGCGCGGTCGACACCGGCGCAGAATCCACGCGGTGCGGCGATCAGCAGGTTGAGCGGCGGGGCGTCGGTCTTATGAAAGGGGGCGTTCATATCCCTCCCTCTAGCGCTTTGATGCGCGCCTCGCTAGGGCGACGTCGCGTCGGGGTGCTTTTGGCCCCCCGCGCCGGATCGACAGTTTGCAAGGTTTCTCAGTCACAATGATGCATCGTTCCCGTCTCCTGCCCGCAATCGCTCTTGCCGCCGCTCTCGCCGGGTGCGCGCGCGAAGGAGAGCTGGTGGTCGATCAGGGCGTCGGCATCACCGCCGTTCTGTCGCCGTGCCCCGCTGTCGGAATTCCCGATTACACCGGAGACGTGACAAGCTTTCGGGCCGATGGGGATCGCAGCTTCGCCAATCTCGATATGACCGCCTCGATTACCAATCTGCGCTCGACCTGCGATGATAGCGGGGAAAAGGTCTATACCGAGGCGACCTTCGATGTGCGCGCCCGGCGGCTGGATGCCAGCGGTGCGCGGACAGTGACCCTGCCATATTTCACCACGGTCCTCCAGGGCGGGAGCGCGGTTGTGGCCAAGCGCGTAGGCGAAGTCACGCTGACCTTTGCCGATGGCGAGGAGCGTGCGAGCGCAAGCGCGCGGGCCGGTTCGTTCGTCGACCGTTCGGCGGCCTCACTGCCGGAAGACGTCCGCGAACGAATCACCCGGCGACGACGACCCGGCGACCCGGAAGCCGCGCTCGACCCGCTTGCCGCCCCCGAAGTGCGCGCTGCAATCGCACGCACCCGGTTTGAAATGCTGATCGGCTTTCAACTGAGCGAAGAGCAGCTGGCCTACAACGCGACGCGCTGATTTTTGCGCACGCCGTCCGGCGCGCGAATTCCTCGCTCATGCGACCTGACGGTCGCGACGCTGCGGGCGCCCAGCCGGGCTTGCGGCGCTTTGCGGCGTTCTTCTCACGATCGTCGGCACGGGCTTGACCCGGCAACCCGCTTCCTTCTTCTACACCGCGAGTCCAACGCGAAAGCGCAAAGATCTATGAGCGACCAAACCCTTTACACCGCATTCGCCGCCAAGGTCGAAAGCGCCCTTTCCCAACTCGTCGCGGAGGGCGCACTGCCCGCTGGCACGTCCTTCGCCAACGTCACGCTGGAGCCGCCGCGCGATCCGTCGCATGGCGATCTCGCGACCAATGCCGCCATGGTGCTGGCGAAGGCGGCGAAAACCAAGCCGCGCGACCTCGCTAAGAAGATCGCGGCGAAGCTGGAAGCCGAAGATGATATCGCCAGCGCCGAAGTCGCGGGGCCGGGTTTTATCAACCTGCGCCTCGATCCGGCGGCGTGGCTGGGCGAGTTGAAGACGATCGACGCGCTTGGCGATGAATATGGGCGCTCCACGATCGGCTCTGGCACCGCGGTCAACGTCGAATACGTCTCCGCCAATCCGACCGGCCCGATGCATATGGGGCATTGCCGCGGCGCGGTGGTGGGCGATGCGCTGGCGAATGTGCTCGAATTCGCAGGGCATGATGTGGTGCGCGAATACTACATCAATGATGCGGGTGGACAGGTCGATACACTCGCGCGCTCCGCACACCTGCGGTATCGCGAGGCGCTCGGCGAGAATATCGGCGCGATGCCTGAAGGGCTGTATCCCGGCGACTATCTTGTGCCCGTCGGCGAAGCGCTGGCGCGCGAGCTGGGCGACCGGTTCAAGGATGCCCCCGAGGCCGAATGGCTTCCGGTATTCCGCGCCGAAGGGGTCGCGCGGATGATGGACCTTATCAAATCGGATCTCGCGCTGCTTGGGATCGAGCACGACACCTTCGCCTCGGAAGCCGCGCTCCATGCCGCGGGCAAGCCCGACGCGGCCGAAGCGTGGCTGCGCGAGCACGATTTCGTCTATGACGGCGTGCTCGAACCGCCCAAGGGCAAGGCCCCGCCAGAGGACTGGGAGCCGGTCAAACTCCCGCTGTTCCGTTCAACGAAGTTTGGCGATGATCAGGATCGCCCGATCAAGAAGTCGGATGGCTCCTGGACCTATTTCGGCGCCGATCTCGCCTATCACATGCAGAAGGCGGAAAACGCCGACGAGCTGATAGACATCTGGGGCGCGGACCATGCCGGGACGGTCAAGCGGATCAAGGCCGCAGTCGCTGCGCTGTCGGAGGGGAAAGGCAAGCCCGTCCCCTTCGACGTCAAGCTGATCCAGATGGTCCAGCTGATGCGCGACGGCGAGCCGGTGAAGATGTCCAAACGCTCGGGCAATTTCATCACCATCGCGGACATGGTGGAGGAAGTGGGCAAGGACGTGGTGCGCTTCACCATGCTGACCCGCAAGCCCGAAGCGCAGATGGAATTCGACTTCGCCAAAGTGGTTGAGGCGTCGAAGGACAATCCCGTCTGGTACGTGCAATACGCCCATGCGCGGATCTGCTCGACCCTGCGCAAGGCCGCGGAGGAGGGGCTGGAGCCATCCGATGCCGCGCTCGACCAGCTTGGTGAGGAGGAAATCGTCCTGATCCGCCGCGCCGCGCAATTCCCGCGCGAAATCGAAGCGGCGGCCAAGGCGCGCGAGCCGCACAGGATCGCGTTTTACCTCTATGATTTGGCAACCGACCTCAACGCGTTCTACAGTCTGGGCAACACGCGGACCGAAAAGCGCTTCATTGTGGCACACGAGCGCGAGGTGTCGCAGGCGCGCCTGTTCCTGGCGCGGGCGATCGGGCAGGTGCTGCGGGCAGGTCTGCGTGTCCTCGGCGTCGAGGCTGTAGAGCGTATGTAAAAAGAGAGTCGTGCGGGGCGGCAGGAACAAGGAAGGGCGATGGGGCGAAGATGAGCGAGAGCCGAGACGGTGAGCCTTCGGGTGACGCGAGCGCACAGCTCGACCTGGCGGATGATGAAAGCCTTCCCTGGCTCGAATCCGATGAAGACGAGCGTGATGGGAGCAGCGTCGACACGACGCAGATCGTTGGCTTCGGCTTCATCCTCGCCGCGATCCTCGTCGCGGTGGTCGGCGGTGTCTGGTATATCTCGAACAGTGGCGGCAGCGGCGGACCGGAGCCCGATGGCAGCGTGATCGCGGCACCGGAAGGCCCGATCAAGGAGCGTCCCGAAGACCCCGGCGGCAAGGAATTCGCCGGGACCGGCAATGTCGCACCGGTTGTGGGCGAGGGCGGCACGCGCGAAAGCAGGCTGGCCGTTGCCGACGATCCGCCCGCCGAACGGGCCTACGCATCGGCCTCGGAAACTGACGAACCCGCCGTCAGCGAGCCTGCTCCAGCACCCGAACCGACAGCAACATCAGGCGTCGGCGTGCAGCTTGCCGCGTATCGCTCGCGCGAGCGGGCGCAGCGTGGCTGGCGCGAATTGCGAGCGCGCACCGACGTTTTGAAAGGCGTGGATTATCGCATCGTGCGCGGGGTAGTCGATATCGGCACGGTCTATCGCTTGCAGGCAATCGCCAGTGACCGGGCTGCTGGCAATGCGCTGTGCGAGGCGTTGAAAGCCGACGGTTTGGACTGCCAGGTCAAGTCCTAGTCGGTTTGCGTCGGCGCACCCGGCGGCGCGCTTTCCCCTGCTAATTCGCGCTCCCCACCGCGTCGCGTCTTGCCTCATCGCCGCCGCGCTGCAAGGTTTGGGATATGTTACCTGCAATTTTCGGCTGCTCCGGCCCTGAGCTCACCCCGGATGAGCGCGCTTTTTTCCGCGATGCCGATCCGGCGGGCTACATTCTGTTTGGTCGCAATTGCCTCGACCCAGAGCAATTGCGACGGCTGACCGACGAACTGCGCGATCTGCATGGGCGCGAACGCCTGCTCATCTCGATGGATCAGGAGGGTGGCCGGGTTGCCCGGATGCGTCCACCGCATTGGTCCGAATATCCGGCAGGTCAGGCGTTTGCAGACCTGTATCAACTCGCCCCCGCCAGCGCGATCCAGGCCGCTCGCCTCAATGCCGAGGCGATGGCGCTCGAATTGTCCGCAATGGGCATCACCGTTACCTACCACCCCTCGCTCGACCTTAGGCAGGAGGGCGCGCACGATGTCATCGGTGACCGCGCGCTCGGCACCGAGCCGATGCAGATCGCCGCGCTCGGACGCGCGATCCTCGATGGGCTGGAAGCGGGCGGCGTGTGCGGCTGTATCAAGCACATGCCCGGCCACGGGCGCACCACGGTCGACACGCACAAGGAAATGCCTACCGTCCACGAAAGCGCCGAGGAGCTGGCCAACGATCTCGCCCCGTTTCAGAAGCTGTCGAAGGCGCGGATGGGGATGACGGGGCATTTGCTGTTTCCGGTGTGGGACGGCGACAACCCCGCGACCCTTTCACCAGTGATAGTGCGCGAAATCATCCGCGAAGCGATCGGGTTCGATGGCCTGTTGCTGACCGACGATATCGATATGGAGGCGCTGAACGGCTCGATCCCAGAGCGGGCGCGCAAGGCCCACGCCGCCGGCTGCGACATCGTGCTCAATTGCTGGGCCAAGATGGACGATATGCAGGGCATCTGCGACGTTCTGCCCGCAATGTCTCCGGAAACGACGGCGCGGCTCGATCGCGCGCTTGAGCTGACGCGCATCGATGATGAGCGAAGTGGTGAGCGCACCGAGCTTCTCGCCCAGCGCGATGCGTTGCTGGCGCTGCGGAAGGATGCCGCTTGAACGAAGACGGTCAAGGCGGCTTCATGCTGGCGGGCGGGTCGGACCCGGCTCGGGCGAATGACGATGCGCGCTCCGAAAAGGCGCTCTATCTCGAGCTTGATGGCTGGGAAGGCCCGCTCGACCTGCTACTCGACCTCGCGCGGCGCCAGAAGGTCGATCTGCGCCAGATTTCAATCCTCGAACTGGTTGACCAATACCTGTCGCACATCGAGCGCGCGCAGGGGATGAAGCTGGAGCTGGCTGCGGACTACCTCGTGATGGCGGCGTGGCTCGCCTATCTCAAATCCGCGCTGCTATTGCCGCGTGACGAGCAGGAAGATCCAAGCCCAGAGGAATTGGCGCTGCGGCTGCAATTGCGGCTCCAGCGGCTTGGCGCAATGCGTGAGGCGGCGGCCCGCCTGATGGCGCGCGACCGGATCGGGCGCGACATCTTCGTGCGCGGCGCGCCCGAGGGGCTGCGGACCGATCGCAAGCGCGTGTGGACCTGCGACACCTACGCGTTGATCCACGCCTATGGCCAGGTGAAGGCGCGCACCGCGCCGCGCATCTATCACGTCGCGGATCGCCCGGTGATGACGCTGGAAAGCGCGCTTGACCGGGTGTCGGCGATGCTGGGTGTGACGCTGGACTGGATGGAGCTGCGCGATTTTCTCCCGCGTCATGCGGAGCCGGAACTGAGAAAGTCGGCGCTTGCCTCCAGCTTCGTCGCCGCGTTGGAGCTGGCGCGTTTGGGGCGCGCGGAGATTGCGCAGGAAGGCGCCTTCGCACCTTTAAGGATTCGCCGCCTGAAAGAAGCCGAGCGAGCATGAGCGAGCTTGAACGTGACGACCTTGCGCGCGGGCTCGAAGCAACTCTGTTCGCCGCCGAAGCGCCGCTGACGCTGGACGCGCTCGCCGGGCATCTGGGCGATGCGGACAAGGGCGCGCTGCGAGAGGCACTGCGAGTCCTGAAGGTGCATTACGCGGATCGCGGCATTCATCTGGTTGAGCGCGGAGGCCGCTGGCATTTCGAGACCGCGCCGGACCTCGCGCATCTGCTCAGGCGCGAGCGCGAGCAGGTGCGGCGATTGAGCCGCGCCGCGACCGAAGTGCTGGCGATCATCGCCTATCATGAGCCCGTCAGCCGCGCCGATATCGAATCGATTCGCGGCGTGCAGACCAGCGCGGGCACGCTCGACGTGTTGATGGAAGCAGGCTGGATCAGGCTTGCGGGGCGGCGCGAAGTGCCCGGCCGCCCGGTAATATATGCGACAACGCCTGAATTTCTCGATCATTTCGGCCTGTCATCGCGCCGCGATTTACCGGGGATCGACGAATTGCGTGCATCAGGACTGCTCGACCCTGTCGATGATGCGTTCGAGCAGACAATGACGGACGACGCGCCCGAAGATGCCGAAGAGTCGCCATCTGCCGAAGAAGCGTCTGTCGGCGACTGAATGAGATAGTCATTCACCCGACTGGCGCAAAGCGGCCTTAGCCCCTATATTGTGCGGAACGACACACACCCCCACGAGCGGGGCAATCGAGAGAGAATGGTCATGGGCGGTATCGGTATCTGGCAAATCCTGATTGTGGCACTTGTTGTCCTGGTGCTATTCGGTCGTGGCCGCATTTCCGAAATGATGGGCGACTTCGGTAAGGGCATTTCGAGCTTCAAGAAGGGCATGAGCGAGGAGGAAGCCTCTTCTGCGGCCCCAACTGCTAAAGCCCGGATCGAGCCACCCGCGGGTGAAACCGGCGAACCGGTCGAAGCCAAGGCCGCTGAAACGTCTGCCGAAACGCCCGGCCGCAAGGCAGGCTGAACGGCACGGCGCAGTCGCAATGCGCCTTTAAGATCGCGGGCGCGAAAGGCCCAGTTGAACCATGTTCGATATCGGCGCTGCAGAGCTTCTGGTCATCATCGTCGTCGCGGTCATCGTGATCGGGCCGAAGGACATGCCGCTCGCCATGCGCACCGCCGGGCGCTGGATCGGCAAGGTCCGCCGCGTCTCCGCACATTTCCGCACGGGGATCGATGCGATGGTGCGCGAAGCCGAGCTGGAGGACATGGAAGCGAAATGGAAGGCGCAGAACGAGGCGATCATGAAGAAGTCGGCGGCTGCGAGCGAGGCCGATGCTGGCGAACCGGTCATGACCGGACCGCCGCCGATCGCTTCCGGAGCCGATGCGCCTCCTGCGCCGAAATCGGCTGACGCGCAAAAGCCTGTTTCGCCGCCCGTATCGCTCCCCGCGTCGTCCTCGCCAGACGCTGACGATCCGCCGCCCGCCGAGCCGAAGAGCTAGGCGGCGCGACATGGCATTCAACATCAAGGATATCGACGAAACCCGCGCTCCGCTGCTCGATCATCTGGTCGAACTGCGCGCACGGCTTGTGCGTTCGGTCATCGCGCTGGTGATCGGCTTCGCGGTATGTTTCGCCTTCGCCGACCCGATCCTCGGCTTTCTGGTTCAACCTCTGCGTGAAGCCTTTCCCGAGGGTGAGGGGCAGTTGATCTTCACCAAGCTGCCGGAGATTTTCTTCGTCGAGCTGAAAGTCGCGCTGTTCGCAGGCTTCGTCGTCAGCTTTCCGGTGATCGCGAACCAGCTTTGGGCCTTCGTCGCGCCCGGCCTGTATGCGCAGGAGAAGAAGGCGTTCCTGCCATTCCTGATCGCAACACCAGTGCTGTTTCTGGGCGGCGCGGCGCTCGCCTATTATGTCGTGATGCCGACCGCATTCCGGTTTTTCCTCGGCTTCGGAGGACAGGCGGGGGGCATGGAGGTGCAGGCCCTACCAAGCGCGGGCGATTATCTGAGCCTGGTCATGCAATTCATCCTCGCATTCGGGATGACATTTCTGCTCCCCGTGCTGCTGATGCTGCTGCACCGCGCAGGTATCGTCAGCCGCGAACAGCTTGCCGGGGCGCGCCGTTACGTGATCGTAGGTGTTGTTGCGCTCGCCGCAATCGTGACCCCGCCAGATCCCGGCAGTCAGGTGATCCTGGCCGTGCCGCTGCTGTTCCTGTTCGAAGGATCGCTGCTGCTCATGCGGTTACAAGACCGCGCGATGGCGCGAAAGAAGACCGCGACGGCATCAGATGCCGAATCTGGTGAAGGAGAGGCAGGCGAAGCGGTGGTCGAAACGGACTGAAGCGCTCATTATCTTGTGCAGGTCCGCGCGCTGCCAAAGACCAAACGCGACGAGTTCAAGCGATAGAGACTCTTGTTGAGCCGGAACCTCAAACGAAAAGAGGCCCCGAAACCGGGGCCTCTTTCACATATCGAACCTGAGCAGGCTTACGGGCTGACCGCATCATTCTCGTCATCATCGGCAAGGATGATAATTCCGCCGACCACGGCCGCCGCAGCAAGCAGACCGATCAGGATGCCGGAGCCGTCATTGTCGCCGCCCAGCGCGTTTTCGCCATCAATGGGAGCGACCGAGCGGTCAAAAGCGGCTTCAGCGATAGCGGGCGATGCCGCAAGCGAAAGGGCCGCCGTCGCCAAAGCGATATTCCGGAAAGTCATTTACGTGTCTCCTGTGAGATCTTTCAACCCGATTTACGGCGTCAGGACTATGCGGGTTTTGCAAGAGTTACAACCCCTAAGCCAGGCGATTGGTCCCAAATGGACGCATTTCCCGGTCGGTTTGTCAATATTCACCGCGAACCGTTTCCAAATTGCAACGCAATATTCTAAAAGCGCTTGGTTGGCGCGCAATCAAGCCATTGGCCGGGATAGCTGACTATCGTAAACACCGGCCTAAAGAACCACCCCGGCTTTTCCATTGTCGGCGGCGCCCCATGCTCGCACGACCTCATCATCGCACCCGCTGACCGCCTATCCAGACCTGTCTGATCTCGGTCTCGCGGATGTCGGCGGGTGAGGCAAGCAACGGATCGCGATCGACGAGCAGAAAATCCGCGCGCTCGCCCGGCACCAGCCGACCGAATCGCCCATCCGCAAAGCCAGCATAGGCGGCAGCGGCGGTGAAGGCGTCGAGCGCCTGCTCGCGGTTCACTGCCTCCTGCGCGCGCCATCCACCGAAAGGCTCACCGTTCGCATCGGTCCGGCTGATTGCGACCGCGATCCCGGCAAAGGCGTCCGCAGGCTCGACCGGAGCGTCCGATCCGAATGCGAGCCGCCCCCCTGCCTCGAGGATGCTGCGCCAGGCATAGGCTCCGCCAAGTCGATCTTCGCCGAGGCGCGCTTCGGCCATTTCGCGGTCGGACGTTTGATGCAAAGGCTGCATCGAAGCGATGATGCCGTGCTGACCGAATCGCTCCAGATCGGCAACATCGACGATCTGCGCGTGTTCGATCCGCCAGCGCCGGTCGCCTTCATAACTGTCCGACAATTCCTCGATGGCGCGTAGCACATCGGCGTTGGCCGCATCACCGATCGCATGGATCGCGGTCTGGAAATTGTCGAGCGCGGCGCGGCTCATCCTGTTGCGCAATTGCGATGGCGTCATCAGCGCAAGGCCCCTGGTGTCAGGGGCGTCCTCGTAGGGCTCCTGCAAGGTCGCGCCGCGTGAACCCAGCGCACCGTCGAGGTAGAGTTTGATCCCGTTAAGCCGCAGGCGATCGTCATAAAGCCACGGTGTGGGCGCTGGTCCCGCGATCAGTTCCATCTCATCAAGCGAGGCGGCGTAGGACATGATCCGCACTCGCAGCGAACCTGCATCCCCTGCGCGGCGAAACGTGTGCCAGTCCGCCATTGTCGTGCCCATGTCGGCGACCGCGGTGACGCCGTTGGCGATCAGTCGCTCCTGCGCCTTGGCAAAGGCGGCGTCGCGATCTTCGGGGCGCGGGGGAGGGACGCTGTCGCCCACCAGCGGGATCGCGTTGTCGATGAACACTCCGCTTGGATTGCCGGCGGCATCGCGCACGATGCGCCCGCCCGGCGGGTCCAGCGTGTCGGCAGTGACGCCCGCCTGTGCAATCGCGAGAGTATTGCCCCAATTCGCGTGATTGTCCGCGCGTTCAAGCCACACCGGGCGGTCGGCCACCACCGCATCCAGTTCGGCCGCGGTGGGAAAGCGACCGAGGCCCCATTTCTCCTGATTCCAGCCGCGCCCGAGAATCCATGGCCGCCCCGGATTGTCTTCGGCAAACTCCGCGATCTTCGCCAGCGCGTCTTCAAGGCTGGTCGTGTCCGACAGGTCGAGCGTCAGCGCGGCGAAACCGATGTCCATCACATGCACATGCGCATCGATCATGCCGGGCAGCATCACTTGCCCCTCGCCATCGATCGCGTAATCGAGGCCTTCGGGTCGGTCTTCGCCGCGCTCCAGCACGTCCGTGATGCGCCCATCATCGTCGAACACCAGCGCGGTGAAGCGCTTTACGTCGCCCGCTTCGTCGATGGTCACGCCGTCGACATTGTGGATCAGCGTGTCGGCGGCGGCCGGACAGGCGAGCAGCGCCGCGCCTGTGGCAAGCATGGTTCGAATCATCTTGGTACTCATTGTGAGGTGGTGGAAGCCTTTAGCAGTCGGCTGATCAGGGCGCTGGTATCAAGCCTGTTGCCACCCTGCGCCTGAATATCGGCATAAAACTGGTCGACCAGCGCGGTGACGGGCGAAGACAGGCCGAGCCGGTTCGCTTCGGCCAGCGCATAGCCCAGATCCTTGCGCATCCAGTCGATCGCGAAACCGAAGTCGAACTCGTCGGCAACCATCGTCTTCCAGCGATTGTCCATCTGCCAGCTCTGCGCGGCGGCGCCGGAAATCGCCTCGTAGGTCTTGTCGAGATCGAGCCCTGCGCCTTGCGCCAGCCGGATTGCCTCTGACAGTCCGCCAAGCACGCCCGCAATGCACACCTGGTTCGCCATCTTGGCGGTCTGTCCCGCGCCCACCGGGCCGACATGGACGACAGCCTTGGCATAGGCGTCCATTACCGGCATCGCGCGCGTCATCGCTTCGTCCGGCCCGCCGCACATTATCGCGAGTTGTCCGTTTTCCGCACCCGCCTGACCGCCGCTGACGGGAGCGTCGATAAAACCGATGCCGCGCTCTGCACATTCCTGCCCAAGCCGACGCGCCATATCAGCAGATGTGGTTGTGTGATCGACCAGCAGAGCGCCCTTTCGCATTGCAGCGAGCGCGCCATCTTCACCAAGCACGACTTGCGCGACATCTTCGTCGTTTCCCACGCACACGAAGACGATATCGGCACCGCGTGCGGCTTCGGCCGGGGTCGGTTGAAGCGCAACGTCAAGCCCCTCGCCAGCCCACGCATCGCTCCAGCGTCTGGCGCGCTCGCGAGAGCGATTGTAGGCGCGGAGCTGGTGGCCGGCACGTGCGAGGTGTCCGGTCATCGGGCCGCCCATGACGCCAAGGCCGAGAAAGGCGAGGGTGTGGGTTTCACTCATCGTCGCGGGTGCTAACGGCTCGCGGGGCGCTTGCCAACGGAATCAAATTGCGCGTCGCTGCACGACCGCCTAACCCCGCCAGCGCCATGAAAGCCAAACACGCCCTCGGCGCAGCGACCGCCGACACCGCTCCGGGTCCAGCAGACCTGACGATCGAAGATGTGCGCGCGGCCGCCGAGCGGATCGAGGGCGCGGTGGTCAAGACGCCGATGATGCACTCGATAACACTCTCGCAGATCACCGGTGCCGATGTCTGGCTGAAGTTCGAGAACCTGCAATTCACCGCCGCCTATAAGGAACGCGGCGCGCTCAACGCGCTGTTGCATCTCAACGAAGAGCAGCGGGCGCGCGGCGTTATCGCGGCGTCGGCTGGCAATCACAGCCAGGGTCTGTCCTATCACGGTACGCGGCTAGGCGTCCCCGTCACAATCGTCATGCCGCGCACGACTCCGACGGTGAAGGTGATGCAGACCGAAAGCGTGGGCGGCAATGTTGTCCTTGAGGGCGAAACTTTCGACGAAGCCTACGCCCATGCGCGCGAATTGGAGGCGCAGCGGGGGCTGACCTTCGTGCACCCGTTCGACGATCCGCTTGTGGCGGCGGGCGCGGGCACGGTGGCGCTGGAGATGCTTGAAACCAAGCCGGACCTCGACTGTCTCGTCACGCCGATCGGCGGGGGCGGGCTGATCTCCGGAATGTCGACCGTGGCGAAGGCGGCGGACCGCGATATCGAAGTCGTCGGCGTGCAGGCGGGACTTTTCCCCAGCATGTTCTCCGCTTTCAAGGGCGAGCCGCGCGAATGCGGCGGGGACACGCTGGCCGAGGGAATCGCGGTCAAGCAACCGGGCGCCTTCACCAGTCAGGTGATCGCCGAGCGGGTCGACGATATTCTGCTGGTCGACGAACCGGCACTGGAAAAGTCGGTTTCGCTGCTGCTCCAGATTGAAAAAACGGTGGTCGAAGGCGCCGGCGCGGCTGGTCTCGCCGCGGTGCTCAGCAACCCGCAGCGTTTCGCAGGCAAGTCGGTCGGCCTGCCGCTATGCGGTGGCAATATCGATACGCGGCTGCTCGCAAACGTCCTGCTGCGCGATCTCGCTCGGCAGGGGCGTCTGGCGCGGCTGCGCGTCACCTTGCAGGACCGGCCCGGCGCGTTGTTCAAGGTCATGCGGCTGTTCGATGAGCACAACGTCAATATCATCGAAATCTATCATCAGCGGATATTCACGACCCTGCCGGCGAAGGGACTTATCACCGATATCGAATGCGAGGCACGCGATGCCGAACAGGTCGAACGGCTGGTCGCTGCGCTGCGCATGGCGCGCTACACCGTGCAGGTCGTCGAGCTGAATTAGGCGCGGCCATCCGCTGTCTCGCGGATATTTCGCGCGCCCGCGTGCAGGCCGACGAATCGCTCCGTGATGGATCGGACAGCCTCTATTCTTGTGCAAACAAGCCAAAAATTTACCATGATTCGTGGTTAAGGGTCTTTTACGTCGGAACCCGAAAAGGCATAAGAAAGTCTTAACAGCAGGCATTGCCTTCCTCCGACCCGCAACAGGACACAGTCTGACCCGTGACGGCCCCGATCCGCTTCCCCCGTTTTTTCGTGACCAGCCCTGCGCCGTGTCCCTATCTTCCCGGACGCAGCGAGCGGAAGGTTTTCACCGAGCTGAAGGGCCCGCATTCGGACCAGCTGAACGAAGCGCTGGGCCGAATCGGCTTTCGCCGCAGCCAGACCGTCGCCTATCGTCCAAGCTGCCTTGACTGTCAGGCCTGCGTATCGGTTCGCGTCGTCACTGGCGAATTCAAGCCTTCGAACACGCAGAAGCGCGACATCAAGCGCAACAGCGATCTTATCGTAACGGAGTGCCGCCCTTGGGCGACCGATGAGCAGTTCGAACTGCTCACGCGCTATCTCAGCGTGCGCCATCCCGATGGTGGAATGTCGACGATGGATGAACTCGATTATGCCGACATGATCGAACACACCCCGGTCACCAGCCACGTGGTCGAGTATCGCGAACCGGGCGAGAATGGAGAGCCGGGGCGTCTGGTCGGGGCTTGCCTGACCGATCGTCAGGGCGATGGCCTGTCGATGATCTATTCGTTCTACGATCCCGAACACACGGCGCGCGCTGGTTTGGGCAACTACATCATCCTCGACCACATCCGCCGCGCTGCCAGTGATGGGCTGCCTTACGTCTATCTCGGCTATTGGGTCGAGGGCAGTCCGCGGATGCAGTACAAAGTCCGCTATCGTCCGCTCGAGCGCCTGACGCGCGAAGGCTGGCAGCGCATGGATCGCCAGGAACAAGGCAAGCTGATCGCCGCAGCGACGGCACCGCGGGATGAAACCGCTGGAACTATGGCCGCTGCGAGGGGTAAGGACGGGCAACCCGTTAAATTTACTGCGAGTTGAGCGTTTGCGTCCTTTCTGTCTGAGCATCGTCCTTGCGACGAGCCTGTGCGCCTTTGCGTTCGGGGGCAGCGACGCTTTGGCGCAAGACGCCGAAGGAGGGATGGCGTCGCAACCGCAAGATCTGTCGCAGGCAGATGATCTTGCCGAAACCGAGGCGGATTCCGATGCCGACGGCGAGGTGAAGCAGCCGGTCGAGCCGCCACCGGCCGAACTCGCCCCGCCGCAGCGACTGGAAGACCTGATCCCCCAGAATGCGGTCGATGATGCTGACGACTGGGCGGTCGAGGGAGTCGAGGCCGAGGAAGACTTTCCTGAGCCTGACCGCGTGGCGGACCAGCCAGAGCCCGACGATCCCATTGACCCAACCGTGCCCGAAGTCGACACGCCAGACGTCCCGACCGGTCCGCTTGACGATGTTCCGGCAGCGGACGTCTCCCCTCCGCTGGATGTCGACGCGACGCTTGAGCGATTGACTATTCCAGAGCCTGAACCGCTCGAGCCGGCTGAAAATGTTCCGTCCTTCGCTGAAATCGAAGCGCCCGATCTCGGCAATTATCCCGAGCTCGAGGAATTTCGCATCAGCGATGAGTTGATCCTCGCCTTTCCAGTCGAGAACGATCGCTTCCCCGATCAGACCGATTTCGTCGAACGCTTCCGCGCGCTTTCTGCGATCGAGCAGCTTGAGAGCGGCGACGACACGGTACCTCAGCTCGCTGCCCGCGCGCGATCAGATGAGGAGCTGCTGGTCGAAATGCTGCGGACATACGGATATTACGACGCGCAGGTGATCCGCCAGCTTTCCGGCGGGCGTCGCGGGGTTGCCGAGGATGAGCGCGACGATGGCCGCCGCGCGGTGGCCGAGGATCCGCAGGTTCGTTTCGATGTCCTCCCCGGCGTGCGCTATCGTTATGGTGAAATCGATCTGGGCGCACTCGACTCCCTTTCCGACCCGGAGCGCGAGCCTTTGCGCAAGGTTTTCGGCATTCGTCCGGGCGATCCGCTCTATTCGGATCGGATCGTGAAGGAGGAGAACGAACTTCGCCTCGCGCTGTCCGAAAGCGGCTACCCCTTCTCCGAAGTCGATGAACCAAGTCTGCTGATCGACCACTCGCGCGAAGAGGGCGACCTGACTCTTCCGGTCCAGCCTGGCGGAAAATACCAGTTTGGCGGGGTCGTGAGCGACGATCCCTCGTTTCTTTCAAGCCGTCACCTCGAACGCATCGCCCGTTTCAACGCAGGCGAGACCTACCAGGCGAGCCTGCAATCGGACCTGCGCCGGGCGATCCTGGCGACCGGGCTTGTCTCCAGCGCCGTCATCACACCGCGCGAAGTCGAAGCGCCTGGCAATGGCGAGCCGGGCAGCGTTGCTCTCGATGTCGAAATGGAGCGCGCACCTTTGCGCACAATCTCCGGTGCGATCGGATACGGGACCGAAGACGGTTTCAAGCTTGAGGCAGGATGGGAGCACCGCAACCTGTTCCCGCCCGAAGGCGCACTGCGGTTGCGCGGGATCGTCGGCACTCGCGAACAGCTTGCCAGCGTGACCTATCGCCGCAACAACTTTCGCGCCCGTGACCAGGTGCTTACGATCGACGCCTATGCCAGCGACATTGAAACAGAAGCGGTCGATGCGCGCACAGTGGCGACGCGCGCGTCGTTCGAGCGGGTGTCCAACCTGCTGTTCCAGAAACCGCTTAGCTGGCAGGTCGGTGCGGAGGTGCTCTACACCGATGAGCGCAACCGCACGCGGGGCGCGGTCCGGCTACCGCGACAGGAATACCTTATCGGCAGCGTGTTCGGCAGCGCGACGATCGATGCCAGCGACGACCTGCTGGACCCCACGACCGGATATCGCGTGACGGGCTTTCTCGCACCGGAAGTCTCACGCTCGCTCGATGAGGAAACGGAAACCTTCTATCTGCGCGCGAGGGTGGATGCGAGCTACTATCAACCCTTCGGCTCGACAGTAGTGGCGGGTCGCGTGGCGTTGGCGACGATACAGGGCGCCGAGGCATTCGAAATCGCGCCGTCGCGCCGTCTATATTCGGGCGGCGGCGGATCGGTGCGCGGCTACGGTTTTCAGGGTATCGGACCAATTGACAATCTGGGACAACCGACCGGTGGCGGCTCACTCGTCGAAGTTGCTGTCGAAGCGAGGATCCAGACGGGCTTCCTCGATGGTGCTGTGGAAATCGTGCCGTTTTTCGACGCAGGCTCCGTATCGCTCGGATCCACGCCTGATTTCGATTTCATCCAGTATGGTGCGGGCATTGGTGCTCGCTACAAAACCAGCTTCGGCCCCATCCGCGTGGATGTCGGCGTGCCGCTCAACCCGCGTGAGTTCGACGCGCCGGTTGTGCTTTACGTCAGCCTCGGGCAGGCGTTCTGATGGCTGAGCAAGAGATCGACATGCATGATGACGACCAGCCCGAGCGCAAGCGAAAGCGGCGCTGGGCGAAGCGGGTCGGCTGGGCGCTGGCGATCATCCTCACGCCTCTGCTGCTGGCGGCGGCGTTTCTGTCCTCGCCCATTGGCAAGCGCTTCGTCACCGATCAGATCGCGCAGGTCTCGCCTGCGTCGGGCCTGCGCTTTGAAGTCGGGCGGATCGAGGGTGATCTGTACGGGCAGGCCGTGCTGCACGATGTGGTGTTGTCGGACCCGCAGGGCGTATTCCTCACCATTCCCGTGGTCGAGCTCGATTGGCGACCGCTGGCCTGGCTGTGGAGCGGGCTCGACATACGTGAGCTGATCGCCCGGCGTGCGACGCTGGAACGGCTTCCCGAATTGCTGCCGGGTGATCCCGACGCACCGCTGCTGCCCGATTTCGACATCCGCATCGACCGCTTCGAAATCGAGCGACTGATGCTGGCGCGCGGTATCGCCGGTGAGCGCCCGCAGCGCGTCGATTTCCTCGCCGAGGTCGACATTCGCGAGGGACGCGCGCTGATCGATGCCAAGGGTCGGCTGGGTACGCGCGATCGGATCGAATTGCTACTCGACTCAGTGCCGGAGGATGATCAGTTCGACCTGGCGCTCGATTACCGCGCGGCGGAGGACGGCCCGATCGTCGCGATGGCCGGAATCGAGGGTGCCTACCGCGCGCGGATCGAAGGCGACGGGACGTGGTCGCGCTGGCTCGGCCACGCGCTGGTGGCGAAGCGGAGCGGTGCGGACGATCCCACATCGCAAACCCTCGCCGGTTTCCGCGTAACCAACGATGCCGGGACATATGGCCTGCTGGGCCAGTACTATCCGACACTTGGCAATGACTCGATAGCCGGTCGCGCTTTGGGAGAGAGTGTGTCGGTGGCGCTGATGGGCACGCTGGAAAGCAGCGTGTTCGACGGCGAGGTCCGGGCGATCACCTCGGCGCTAGATCTTGCGGGCGAGGGCGCGCTCGACCTGGCAGGCAACGCGGCAGACGATATCGAAGCGCGCGCGATCCTGCGCGATCCGGATCTGCTGGGTGATACCGCCCGGTTCGAAGGCGCGCAGCTCGCCGCGACGATCGATGGCGCATTCCGCGATCTTGCCGTGGATCACCGGCTGACGGTCGATACGCTACAGGTCGGCGACACGATCACCGCGCGCGATCTGGTCCAGGCGGGCACCGCGACCTATGACGGCACCCGCTTCACCTTGCCCCTCGATGCGCAGGTCGAGCGGATCGTGACCGGCAGCGGCTATGTCGATCCGCGTCTGGTCGATGGCACGCTGCGAGGCACTCTGGTCTACACCGGCAACCGCCTGCTGACCGACGATGTGCGGATCGCCTTCCCCGGCCTCGACGCGCGGCTCGCATTGCGCGGCGACACGGCAAGCGGCGATTACGCGATTGCCGGGCCAGTCAACGTGGACGGCATCGCAATCGAGGATGTCGGCGAGGTCAGCGGCACCGGCGATATTCGCGTGCGCTTCGGATCGGAAGAGCCGTGGAGCCTTCAGGCCGATCTCGACGGACAATTGCGCGACGTGACGAACAGCACCGTCGCGAATGTCGCGGGCGAGCAGGTCGCCTTCACCGGCACACTCGGCATGGGCGGCGGGCGGCCGATCGCGTTGAACGACGTAGTGCTCGACAGCGAACGGCTGGACGCCCAGCTCGACAGCCGGATCGAGGATGGGCGCACGATCCTCGCAGGTTCCGGGGAGCATGTTGAATACGGCGCCTTCACGTTTGACGGCGTGATTGATGGCGAAGGCCCGCGCGGCGAGTTGATGCTGGCCGATCCGCTTCCGGCTGCGGGACTGAGCGATGTGCGGGTCGCACTCGCTCCTGATGATCGCGGTTTTGCAATCGACGTATCGGGTGGATCGCTGCTCGGTCCGTTCGATGGCGAGCTCGGTCTGGCTTTGCCCGGCGATGGCGCGCCTACTCGCGTCGATATCGACCGCTTGCGGGTCTATCGCACCGATGTCACCGGCGCTCTGACGTTTGGCGATGCGGGGATTTCCGGCGATCTCGCCCTGAATGGTGGCGGGCTCGACGGAACCGTGAGCATCGCGCCCGGGCCCGGCGATGCCCAGCGCTTCGATGCGGATATTCAGGCGCGCAATGCGACCTTTGGAGGGGAAACCACCATCGCGCTGGAGAGCGCCGACATCGATGCGAGCGGCACGTTTGGCGGCGAGAGCACCACTATTGACGCGAGCGTGGAGGGCGCGGGTCTGCAATATGGCGCGCTTGCAGTCGCGGCGTTCTCCGCCGAAGCGGAAATTGTCGATGGGAGCGGCGAACTGACTGCGGCGATCGCGGGGCGGCGGCAGGATCGCTTCTCGCTCAAGCTCGCCGGTGGATTTACGCCGGATCGGATCGCGGTGATCGCGCAGGGGCAGTATGCGGGCCGCGATATCTCAATGCCGCGCCGCGCGGTCCTGACCCCCCTTGAGGACGGTGGCTATCGGCTCGCGCCAACGCAGGTTGGCTATGCCAACGGCTACACCATTCTCGAAGGACAGATCGGCGGCGGCGAGACCACGCTGGACGCGCGCCTGGCACGCATGCCGCTGCGTCTTGCCGATCTCTCCGGCGCGGAGCTTGGCCTGGGCGGGCGCGTGTCGGGTGTCCTCGAATGGAACCAGCGCGGGGCCGCGCCGCCAACCGGCACAGCGCGGATCAAGATCGACGATTTTACTCGTTCGGGTCTCGTGCTCTCCTCGCGCCCAATCGATGTTTACGCCGTCGCCGACCTCCGGCCCGACCGCTTGGTCGCAGGCGCTCGGCTGCGCGAGGATACGGCCGAGCTCGGCCGCTTCGATGCGCGGATCACCGGCCTGTCGCGCACCGGCGGAATAGCCGAGCGGCTCGGGCAGGGGCGGCTCGATGCCTCCCTGCGTTACAGCGGCGCGGCGGAATCCCTCTGGCGGCTGGCTGCGATCGAGGTGTTCGACCTTACCGGCCCGCTCACGGTCGAGGCGCGCGCCACCGGCACACTCGACGATCCGCGCATTGTCGGCGATCTCGCCAGCGACGATCTGCGTTTGCAGAGTGCGATATCCGGGACCGATATCGAGGATGTGACCGCCCGAGGACGCTTCGCCGGTTCGCGGCTGGAGATCACCCGCTTTGCCGGAAGCACCGACGGGGGCGGCACGATCAGCGGCAGCGGCACGGTGGACCTTGCCACAATCGGCGCCGGTCGCGGCCCGCGCATAGATCTTCGCGCTGCAGCCGAGGATGCACAGCTGCTCAACGCCAACGGCCTGTCCGCAACACTGACCGGACCCTTGCGCATCGTATCGAGCGGCGTTGGCGGCACGATCGCAGGCCGCGTCCAGGTCGACCGCGCAAGCTGGAGCCTGGGCGTTGCGGATGAGGACCGCGCCTTGCCGCAGATCGCCACGCGCGAGATCAACGGTGAGGGGACGACCGCCGATGCGCAGGCCAGCGCCCCCTCCGCCTCTTGGCGCTATCTCGTCGATGCGCGCACCCGCAGCCGGGTCGCGGTCGACGGCATGGGGCTGGACAGCGAGTGGGGTATCGACATTGCCCTTCGCGGCACCGTCGATGACCCGCGTATCGGCGGTGAGGCCCGACTGGTGCGCGGCGATTACACGTTCGCCGGCACGCGGTTCGAGCTGACGCGCGGGCGCATCGCCTTTGACCGCGACCAGCCAATCGACCCCCGGCTCGATATCGAAGCCGAAACCAGCGCCAATGGCACCGATGTCACGATCGACATTACCGGCAACGCGCAAACGCCCGAGGTCGCGTTCTCCTCCACGCCCGCGCTGCCGCAGGAGGAAATCCTCTCGCGCCTGCTGTTCGGCGGCTCGGTCACTTCGCTCTCCGCCACCGATGCGCTGCAGCTTGGCGCGGCGCTGGCGTCGCTGCAGGGCGGCGGAGGCGGGCTGGACCCGATCGGCGAGCTGCGCGATTCGATAGGGCTTGACCAATTGCGCATCGTCGCTGCCGATCCGGCGCTGGGCCGCGGTACGGGCGTTGCGCTGGGCGAGAACATCGGGAAACGGATATACCTCGAGTTCATCACCGACGGGCAGGGCTACAACGCCACACAGGTCGAATACCGCATCACCCGGTGGCTCGCCCTGCTGGCGACCGTGACGACGATTGGTCGCGACAGCGCGCTAGTCGAGATCAGCCGGGATTATTAGCGATCGCGCCGCCTAACTTCGGTAGAGCGCCGCCTCCGCCGTACGCCGCCGCACCAGTCCGCGCATCACCCGCCCGCCAGCGCGGTTCCAGCGAGCAAACTCCGCCACAGCCCCCGCATGATCGCCCGCCCGATGCTTGCGAGTCAGGGTCGCGCGCGCGATTGCGCCGGTGTTATAGTGAAAGCTGACCATCGCATCGAATTGCGCCTGAGTGGTGGGTGCCGAGCCGACTGCGCGAGCCACATCGGCGGCATAGCGCGCAAGGTCGCTCTCAAGCCGCGCATCGCATTGCGCCTGCGTCCACACGGTGCGCGGCCCGATCCGCTCACCGTCGAGCCCGGCACCGGTTGCGCCCCAGCCGATGGTCCAAGGATCGCCGCCCGTGCCCGGATCGGGATATGCCTCGACCAGCCCGTCGCGGCGCTTGCGTGCGCAGCCTTCGAAACGCTTGATGAGGGCGATGCCTTGCGCGCCGATCGCGGTCGGGGGCTGCGGTTCGCTTTCAACGGTTCGTCGTATATGCGAGGCGGATGGACCGCATGTTACACGGTCCTGAGCCTCAAAATCTTTCGCTTCGCTTTCGTCAGTCGGATCGAGCGCATCGTCGATTGCGTCATCAGGCATGGCGTTGTCCGATGGGCGAAATCCGCGTCCAAGGATCGCGCGAACGGTGTTAAGAAAGGCGGCTCGGCGGCGTGCGGGCGGACTGAAGGTCATGGGTAAGGGGCCTCTTGTGCATTATTGCGGGAAAGGGCCGGGCTAATACTCACAGTCAATGCGAGTAGGAAAATGGCTTTGGGCTTCGGACTTCGTTTTAGGACCGTCAGGCCGAGTGGCTTGTTCGGGGTGAGGAGCGGAAGGTCCGCTAACCGGTAGTAAAGGCTGCAAGCAAAACCGCACTTTCTCTCGCAGCGTTATCGTGCAATCTCGCCATATGAACACTCTAAGGGTCTTTCTGGCGCTAGGTATCGCGGCTTGGCTAGGAGCAGCGACTGCTGAAAACGAGTACGCGAAAGCGGCGCACGATCTCGATGCGGCGATCATTGAGATGTATGCCTATCTTGAAGACCTGCCTGACGCCCAGCTGCCGGACTCGAATGTGCTCAGACAGGAACGTCAAGCTGTGAACGATGACCGCACGCTTCTGGCCTATGCCGAGAAGCGCATAGTTTCGCTTGCGGACCATCATGCAATCACCGGAAGCTCATTTCATGACAGTTGGGCAATCGTCCCCACATACGCCGATCTATAGATTGTGAAGCGCGATGGCGATTTCGTCGTGGACGCGGTTCGCAGCGGAAGCCCGGCGGCTGACGCCGGGTTCATTGCTGGCGACATCATTGTTTCGGTTGACGGACTGTCCATGGATCGCGCGGTGTCGCAGTTCTGGCAGGTTCTGGGTCTATCACAAACACCTGCTCGGGTGGAATATGCTGCTCGCGTCCTTGCTGCCGGGCGGCGCAATCGTGCGCGGCAGATAACGGCTCGAAGCACATCTGGAAGGATGCGCGAAGCGATCCTGCCTTCGATGTACGATCAGAAGCAGGAGGCGCTCCCACCCCTTAGCGTCTGTAGAAAAGCCGGATATTCCGTCATTCGTTTCAACAACAGTCTGGGTGCTTCGGCCACGATCCAAGCGTTCGATGAAGTCATTAGCGATATTCCGAAGGGCCGCACATTGGTTATAGACCTCCGTGACACGCCTTCTGGGGGCAATACCAACGTGGCAAGAAGCATCATGGGGTGGTTTGTTGCCGAACCACATGGATATCAAATCCACAACCGCCCAGCCGAAGAAAGAGAAACGGGAATACCGCGTCAATGGATCGAGCAGGTTCTACCTCGCGCAGGCATGCACCGATCAAATCTTCCGCTAGTTCTCGTCGGGCGCTGGACAGGCAGTATGGGAGAGGGGATCGCGGTCGGCTTTGCGTCGATGGGAGCCGAAGTGCAGGGAACGATGATGGCTGGCCTGAAGGGTTCGGTTGAAGACCTTCAAGTTGGCGAAACTGATCTCTCCATCAAACTGCCGACCGAGCAGCTTTTTACGCCTGCCGGACGACCTCGCGAAGATTTTGCACCTGATTCCATTTCCGATGATCGGCTGCTTTTCGGCTCCTGCTAGAGATATGAAAGCGTCCGCAACCGGGGTCGCCAACGGACACAAAAAAGCCGCCCGGTTTCCCGAGCGGCCTTTCCATCTGCGGCAAACCGCTTGCGGTTATGAGCTGTAATACAAATCGAACTCCACCGGCGATGGTGTCGTTTCGACGCGCATGACCTCGTCCCATTTGAGCTCGGCGTAGGCTTCGATCTGGTCGGTCGAGAAGACATTGCCTTTAAGCAGGAAGTCGTGATCGTCCTCCAGCGCTTCGAGTGCTTCGCGCAAGGAACCGCATACGGTTGGCACGTCCTTCAGCTCTTCGGGCGGTAGGTCGTAAAGGTTCTTGTCCATCGCATCGCCGGGGTGGATCTTGTTCTCGATCCCGTCGATCCCCGCCATCAGCAGCGCGGCGAAGGCGAGGTAGGGGTTGGCCAGCGCATCGGGGAAGCGGAACTCGACCCGCTTTGCCTTCTCGCCCGCGCCATAGGGAATGCGGCACGAGGCCGAGCGATTGCGCGCGGAATAGGCGAGCAGCACCGGCGCTTCGAAGCCTGGAACCAGCCGCTTGTAGCTGTTGGTGGTCGGATTGGTGAAGGCGTTGATCGCCTTGGCGTGCTTGATGACCCCGCCGATGTAATGGAGGCAGGTTTCCGAAAGGCCGGCATATTCATCGCCTGCGAAAGTCGGCTTGCCATCGCTCCAGATCGACATGTGGGTGTGCATGCCCGAACCGTTATCGTCCTTGATCGGCTTGGGCATGAAGGTCGCGGTCTTGCCGTAGGCGTGGGCGACCTGCTGCACGACATATTTGTAGACCTGCACCTGGTCGGCGGTGCGGGTCAGCGTGCTGAACGTGATGCCAAGCTCGTGCTGCGCGGCGGCGACCTCGTGGTGGTGCTTGTCCATGTCCAAGCCCATTTCCATCATGGTCGCCACCATCTCGCCGCGAATGTCGACGGCGCTGTCGACCGGGGCGACGGGGAAATACCCGCCCTTGGCGCGCGGGCGGTGGGCCATGTTGCCCATCTCGTATTCCTTGCCAACATTGGTCGGCAGTTCGACGTCGTCCAGCGCAAAGCCCGACGCGGCATAGCCATCCTCGAACCGCACATCGTCGAACATGAAGAATTCCGGCTCCGGCCCGACATAGACCGTGTCGCCGATGCCACTCGATCCCAGATACGCCTCGGCGCGCTTTGCGGTGGAGCGCGGATCGCGCGAATAGAGCTGCCCGTCGGACGGCTCCACGATGTCGCAGAACAGCGCCAGCATCGGGGTGGCGGAGAACGGGTCGACATAGGCTGCGTCCATGTCGGGTTTGAGGATCATGTCGCTTTCGTTGATGGTCTTCCACCCCTCGATCGAGGAGCCGTCGAACATCAGCCCGTCCTCGAGCGCATCCTCGTCCATCGCACCGGCCGCCATGGTGAGATGCTGCCACTTGCCACGTGGATCGGTGAAGCGCAGATCGACCCACTCGATCTCCTCGTCCTTGATGCGTTTGAGGACGTCGTTCACGTCGGCCATGGTCGTATCTCCAGTCTTTGGTGTCGGATGGGTTTGCCCGGCACGATTGCGCCGGATGAGGTGGTGTTAGCGCGGCTTTATGTCAGATCGCGTCCTCGTCGGTCTCACCGGTGCGAATTCGCAGCGCGCTCTCGATAGCGGTGACGAAAACCTTGCCATCGCCGATCCGCCCGGTCTTGGCGGCCTGGCTGATGGCTTCGACCACGCGGTCGACCTGATCGTCGGGGACGACGGTTTCGAGCCGGACCTTGGGGAGGAAATCGACGACATATTCAGCGCCGCGGTAAAGCTCGGTGTGCCCCTTCTGCCGCCCGAAGCCGCGCGCTTCGGTCACGGTGATGCCGGACACGCCGATTTCATGCAGCGCCTCCTTCACCTCGTCGAGTTTGAAGGGTTTGATGATCGCTTCGATCTTTTTCACTTCGGTGGCGTTTCCCTGTCGCAGTTGGGAATTGAACGATTCAGACAGGGATTGTGCCCCGATTGGTTGTGCAGGCCTACCTTATCCGCGTTCAGGCGCAAGGATCATCCCGGCTGCCTAAGGAGTTAGCAGCGTTGTGCGGTGCAGCGCAACTGTCGTTGTGACAAGTGCGGCCTTGCCTATTGTTTGGGCAGGGTCACAGCCGCAGGCCGGTTGTCTCCGGCAGGCCGCACATCAGGTTGAGGTTCTGGATCGCTGCGCCGGATGCGCCTTTGCCGAGATTATCGAGCTGGGCGATGAGGCGTGCGTGATAGCCGCCTTCGTTGCCGAAGACGTAAAGGGTCATCGCATCGCTTGCGGTTGCATCATCGCGCAGCAGCAATTCGGTTTGCACGCCCTTGTCCTCGACCCGAACGATAGGCGAGCCGTCGAAGTGATCGCGCAAGGCGTCGCGCAATTGGTCCGGTGTCAATTGATCGTCGATTGCCCCAAGATGCAGCGGCACTTCGACCAGCATTCCGCGATACACCGGGACCACGGATGGCGCGAAGATGACGGGGTGGATCAGCCCAGCATGACCCTTCATTTCAGGGCGATGTTTGTGCGCGAGGTCGAGGCCATAGGTGCGAAAGCCGAGGTCCGCATCGCTCTCGAACCGTTCGACCAGGGCTTTGCCGCCGCCCGAATATCCGCTCACCGCGTTGACTGTGTAGAGCCAGTCGGCGGGCAAAAGCCCGGCTCGGACCAGCGGCGCGACCAGCGCGAGAAAGCCGGTGGGATAGCACCCGGGATTGCTCACGAATCGCGCACTGGCGACCGCGCTCGACCCAATCAGCTCTGGAAAGCCATAGATCCACCCATCCGCCACCCGGTGCGCGCTGGAAGCGTCGATGATCCGGGTGTCCGATCCTTCGGCCAGCTTCACCGCTTCGCGTGCGGCCTCGTCGGGCAGGCACAGGATTGCGATGTCGGCCTCGTGCAGAGCCTCGCGCCGCGCCGCCACGTCCTTGCGCTGGGCATCATCGAGAACCAGCAAGTCGAACTCGGCGCGCGTCTCCAGCCGCTCGCGGATTTCGAGGCCCGTCGTGCCCGCCGCGCCGTCGATGAATACCCGCGTGCTCATGCTTCGCCTAGCTCGATGCAATCGGTGTGGACATAGCCCGACGGCCCCTCCGGCCCGATGCAGCACCACACCCAATGCGTGCCGATGTCGAGCACTTCGAGCGTGCGCCCGCGTTCGAGCACGCAGTTCACCCCGGCATCGTCGCGCGCCTGGCAGCGCATATTCGTTCGCTCCGCCCGCACGGTGGCGCTTTGCGGGATGACGTAGTGTGCGGCCAAGTGAGTGCCGGCGAGCGCGATATGCGCCAGATCGCCCCGCACGGGCAGGGTGCCGGGGGCGGGCTTGGCCACCGGGCCCATCAGGCCCAGCGGACCGGTCGGCAGATCATACTCGCCAATGCGCGCAGCGACATTCATTCTCGTGTCCTTCCCCCCTCCCAAGGTGGCAGGGCGCTTAGCGCTCCTCCCGGAAGGGGGCAAGTTATGCGCCGTAGCGCCCTTTCAGCATATGCCATGCCGCGCGCAGCCCAACACCTGCGCCGCCTTTCGTCCGTCCGGGTTTCGCATTGGGTCGCCAGGCAAAGGTGTCGAAGTGCACCCAATCAAGATCATCGCCCACGAACTTGTCGAGAAACAGCCCCGCGACGCTCGCACCCGCAAACGGATTGGTGTGCGCGTTGGCTATGTCGGCGATGTCGGATTTGAGGTATTCGCGATAGGCTTCCGGCAGCGGAAGCCGCCACGGCTCGTCGTCGTTCGCCTTGCCCGCTTCGGTCAGCGCCTGCGCCGTATCGTCACGGCGGGCCATCATCGCGGCATAATCGGGACCAAGTGCGACGCGCGCCGCGCCGGTCAACGTCGCGAAGTCGAGGATCAGGTCAGGCTCCTCCTCGCTCGCGCGGGTCAGCGCATCGCCCAGGATCAGGCGCCCTTCCGCATCGGTGTTGTGTATCTCGACCGACAGCCCCTTGCGGCTGTCCAGCACGTCGCCGGGGCGAAAGGAATTGCTGCTGACCGCGTTCTCGACCGCCGGGACAAGCAGGTGCAGCCGCACCTTCAGGCCTGCGTTCATGATCAGGCCCGCAAGCGCGATCGCATGGGCCGCGCCGCCCATATCCTTCTTCATCAGCCGCATTCCAGAAGCAGGCTTCACGTCCAACCCGCCGGAATCGAAGCACACGCCCTTGCCGACAACGGCCAGCACCGGGGCTTTCTCGTCACCCCAGCTGAGGTGCATGATCCGCGGCGCATGATGCCGTGTCGCAGCGCGGCCGACGGCATGAACCATCGGGTATTCGCGCTCCAGCGTGTCGCCCCGCGTGACGCTCAATTCGCCGCCATGCGCCTTAGCTAGCTTCTCGCACTCAGCCTCCAGCGCGGCTGGCCCCATGTCCTCGGCGGGCGTGTTGACGAGGTCGCGCACCAGCATCTCGGCCTTCGCCTCGGCGACCGCCGCATCGATCCGCCCGGCTTGCCCGGTCAGGAGCACACGCGGGCCGGTCGGGTTCTCTTCCTCATGATAGCGGTCAAAGCGATATTGCGCGGTGAGCCAGCCGAACATGGCTGGACCCGCGCCGGTCTCCGCCGCGTCACCCGCAAGCCGGTAGGTGCCCTCGGGTAGCTCTTCGGCCAGCTTGGCAAGGCACCAGCTTGAGAGCTCTTTAGGGTTCGCCACCCCGCCCACTGCGAAGAAACCATCGCCATCGGGCACGATCCCGACCTGATAGCCACGCCCTTCGAATCTCTGCCCCTTAAGGCTGGCGCGCTGGCCTGCGGAAAGGCCTTTCGCGAAATCGTCGAACCCGTCGGCGTTGACGAGGTGAATGGCAATCGCGTCCTGTCCGCGATCGGGCTGTATCAGATCTTGAATGTTGGTCATGCGCCTCAATTAGTGCGCGCGAGAGCCATGTCACGCGACATTGCGTTTTTTCGTTGCGACACAAGGCGCAATTTTGCGCTCGCGAGGGGCCAACGCGCCCCCTCGCTTTTTGCGACCCGTTCGCTATATCGGGCTGATGACCGAATATCAGACCATCGACAGCGACCAGACCGTCTATCGCGACGGTACGATCAAACTGCACACGCAGGAAGGCTTCGAAGGGATGCGCCGCGCCGGGCGGTTGGCCGCGACGATCCTCGATCATGTGGCCGACTGGGTGCAGCCCGGCGTCACCACCGGCGAAATCGACGATCGTATCCGCGAGATGATGCTGGATGCAGGAGCGGTCCCTGCGACGCTTGGCTATCGCGGCTACACGCATTCGAGCTGTATCTCGATCAACCACGTGATCTGCCACGGCATTCCCGGCGACAAGGCGCTGAAGGACGGCGATATCCTCAACGTCGATGTCACTCCGCTGCTCGACGGCTGGCACGGTGACACATCGCGCATGTTCTTCGCGGGCGAGCCGCCGCTCAAGGCGAAGCGGCTGGTCGATGTGACCTATGAGTGCATGATGCTAGGCATCGAGGCGGCCAAGCCCGGCGCACGGCTCGGCGATATCGGTGCCGCGATTGAGCGCCACGCAAAACAGTTCCGCTATGGCGTGGTGCGCGAGTTCTGCGGGCACGGTCTGGGCCGCCTGTTCCACGACGCGCCTGAAGTGGTTCATGCGGGCAAGGCCGGGACGGGGCCGGAGCTAAAGCCCGGCATGTTCTTCACCATCGAACCGATGATAAACCTCGGCAAGCCGTGGGCCAAGGTGCTGGGCGACGGCTGGACGGCGGTGACCCGCGACAAGAGCCTGTCCGCACAGTTCGAGCACTCGATCGCGATCACCGAGGACGGGAACGAGATATTCACGAAAAGCCCGACGGGGCGGGACAAGCCGCCTTACTCGTGAGTATCACCAGATCGATGCTATCCTTGGCTGCTAGACCGACAAGATGAGGTTGATGTTTATGGATTGGGGTAGCGACGCCGCGCAGACTTCTATTTGCGACGGGCTGGAGTGATAACGGCAGAAGAGGGTTCTTCCGACATTCTTTTTTGAACTAGACGCTGCTCTGCAGAAGCGGCGAGCCAGCTAGCGAGAAAACGAGTACCGACCGCTAGTCCGACAAGGACTGCGACATTGCCAAGCACCCCCCAAGCGGCCGAAAACAGCGCAGCCAAAATTCCAGTAAATACAACGCCGACACCGGCCAACAGTACGCCTATAACGACAGCCAATATGCCCCATTCAATGTATGTGAAGGCTAAACAGTAAAGCCAAAGGCACAACCCAAATACGATCGATGCCAGCCCATATAACCCACCCAAAACCGCTCTTACGGGCGGAATAAGCGCCACGGGGAGCAGTACTAGACATGCGATAAGGGCAATTCCGATAACACTTGGCATCCAATCGAGTGCCCAGACGCTAAATTCCGCGGCTCCGAATAGCAGCACCACAGGTATAGCCATGAAGGCTAGCAGTAGCAAAAAGCCAGCAGCCTTGCTCCCGATTTCCTTCTTTTTATTAAGTGGCATGGTCCCCTCCCACCATTCGTATGCAATTGAACACGAGTGCCAGCAAGTTGCTGATCCGGCAATCCCATCTGAGGTTAAGCTGACAAAGCTAAACCTCCCGCGCCGCCCTAACAGCAGGCCCCGCCGCGAACGGCGCCACCGCCACCAGTGACAGGTTGACCACCTTCATAAAATCCGCCTCACCCTATCCCGCCTCGCCAAGAACCCGGCTACTCCCGGCTCGACACCGGAAGCGATCCGCCGAGCGGGACGAAGGCCAACAGCACCGCTCCCATCACCACGACCACCGCCACAGAAAAGGCCAGCATCAGCAGCGTCGGCCTCGTCACCCGCCCCTGCGTGATCCAGTCATAGCCCAGCGCCACAACAATTGTGATCGGCGGCTGGATCGCGATGGCGACCGGGTCGGGTAGTTCCAGAACCTGCGTCACTCTAGCATAGGCGGGCGTCATGAAGGCCAGCGTGCCGATCAGCATCGCCGTGCGGTGTTCCGCGATGCGTCGCTGGCTCGCGAACCATAGTGCGGCGGCGTAGAGCGGCAGGAAAGTCAGGAAGGCGGCGATGTTGACGATCGTCACCTCGACCCGACCGAGCTCCTGGCCGATATTGTAGGAGATGACGAGGCCCGTCGCCGTCATCACGCCCACCAGCGCGAGCGATGACTTGCCCAGCGCGCGGTGGATCGCGAACCGGCCCGCTGCGGCGAGATACGCCTGACTGGCCAGCAGGCCGAGCCATGCAAGCATGCTTGCCGCGTGGACCATCACCAGCGGCGTGTAGCGCACCTGAACCTCGGTATGGATCGCGGCTTTCAGTCCGAACGCTGCGATACTGAACACCAGCAGCGCGAGCGCGATGCGGCCCAGCAGGATGTTCGCCCGGCGCTGGCTCTCGGGTGCTCGCATGGGTTCAGACCTCTCTGGCAGCGCGGATCGCGGCCCCGGCGGCGAAGGGAGCGATGGCCACCAGCGCGAGGCTTATCGCCGCAACGAAGCCGAGGCTCGCCTGATCCTGCCGTGTCAGTGCGCCCGCGCCAAAAATGAGGATCGGCAGCGCGAGCGGGATCAGCAATAGGCCCGACAGCGCGGCTCCAGCGCGCAGGCTCGCGGTGAGCGCGGCAATCGTCAGGCCGATTGCCGCCAGCCCCGGAGTGCCTGCCAGCAGGCCGAGCAGCAGCAGATGCAGGCTTGGCCCGTCGAGATTGAGCAGTGCGGCGGCGGGGAAGGTCGCGAGGATCAACGGCGGGCCGAAGCTCAGCCAGTGGGCGGCAAGGCGCACCGCCATCATCACTTCCTCGGTCACACCGCGCAGGCGCAGCTGGTCGAATACGCCCAGCTCGATATCGCGCGCGACCAGTTTCTCCAGCGGCAGGATTGCTGCCAGCAAGGCCGCGATCCAGACCACGCCGCCGCCGGTGCGCGCCAGCAGATTTGCGTCCGGCCCCACCGCAAACGGATAGAGCATCGCCACCGCAACGAAGAACACCACCGGCAGCGCCGCGCCGCTCCCGGCGAAGGGGAAGAATCGCGCAAGATCGCGTCTGAGCAGTGCCGCAATCACGCAGCCGGCTCGGGTGCGGGCGTATAGTTTTCGATCGCGAGGGTTTGCAGGCCCTCGACCGCGAGCCCTTGATGAGAAGCGATCAGGGCGATGCCGCCGCCGCGCACATGTGCCGCAATCAGCGTCGTAACCTGCTCGATAGCGCTCGCGTCCAGCCCGCTCAGCGGCTCATCCAGCAGCCAGATCGGCGCGCCGCGTCCCAGCAGCACCGCCAGCCCGGCGCGCTTGCGCTGTCCGGTCGAGAGGTAGTGCACGGGCACGTCGAGCAGCGGCTCCAGCCCGAGAGCCGCCGGTGCATCGCTCGCTTTGTCGCCATCAATGCTCGTCCAGAAGGCCAGCGCGCGGCCCAGCGGCCAGTCGGGATCGAGCGCGCTGCGTTCATCGAGCAGGCCGATGTCGCCGTTCCGTTCAACAGTCCCGGCGTAGGGCTTCGTCAGCCCGGCAAGAGCGCGGATCAGCGTCGTCTTGCCGGTCCCGTTCGCGCCGGTAATGTGAAGCGCTTCGCCCGCGCCAAGCTCGAACGACAATCCCCGGAACAGCACTCGATCGCCGCGTCGGCAGGTCAGGGTCTCGGCGCGAATTCCTGAAGCGGTAATGGTGGAAACGCGAGAACCTTGCATCGCCATGTGCGTTAGGCAAAAGCGCAAGCGCCCACAACCGTCCCGACCGTGAAGGAGCAAGCCGAATGCCGAGCGTCCCCGAATTCGACGAAGAAGAACGCGAACGTCTGCTGTCCGACCGCCCCGACTGGAAGCTGGCGCGCGAAGGCAAGGCGATCACCCGCACTTTTCAATTCCAGGATTTCTCAGAAGCTTGGGGCTTTATGAGCCGCGTGGCGCTGATCGCGGACCGGCATGACCACCATCCGGAATGGTCCAACGTCTATGCGAAGGTGGAGATCACGCTCACCACGCACGATGCGGGCGCGAATGGCGGCCTGTCGATGCGCGATGCCAAGATGGCCCGCGCCATCGATGAGTTGGTGTAGGAAGAGCTAACGCCCCAGCGGACGCGCGCTGGTCTTGAGCTGCTTGCGGACCCGCCCCGGCATCCAGCGCTTGCCGAACGCCATCTGCCGCGCGGTTTTGCCGACGTAATAGTCCAGCTTGTCGCCGTGGACCGCATCCCAGGCGGCCTGCGCCACTTCCTCGACCGGCGTGATTTCCAGACCCGCAGCCTTCACCCGGTCGCGGATCTGCTCGTTCGAGCCGCGATTGCCGGTGCCGTCCAGCAGCGGGGTTTCGATGAAACTGGGGCAGATTGAGGCAACGGTGATCCGGTCATCCGCCCATTCGGCATCGAGGCTTTCCGAGACCGCGCGAACGCCGAACTTGGTTGCGCAATAGACGCTCATCCCCGCCGATCCCGCAATACCTGCCGCGCTGGCAATGTTGAGCAATGCCGAGCCGGGCGCGGTCTTCTGCAGATAAGGATAGGCCGCCTGTGCGCCGTACAGCACGCCTTTCAGATTGATATCGAGGCAGCGGTCGATCTCTTCGGTTTCAAGCTCGTGCAATGATCCGCCAGTGCCGATGCCGGCATTATTCACGACGACGTCGATTCTTCCGCCGCCGGCCGTCGCCGCCGCTTCGAGCGCGGTATCCCATGCCGCCCGGTCGCGCACATCGAGATTGTGCGAGTATTTGAAACCGCCTTCGATCAAGCCGAGCGTATCCTCCATCCCCGTCGCGTTGATGTCGGCGATCGAGACGAACCAGCCGCGCTCACCGAAATGGCGCGCGATGGCGCGACCGATGCCGGACGCGCCGCCGGTTATGAAGATATTGCGGCGTTGGTTGGTTGTGTCTTGCGCCATGCGCGGCCCCTTCCCGGTTTGTTATGTTGTCGGCTTAAACCGGGCTGGGGCGCGTGTCATGGCACAATGGCGTCTCAACCCCCAAGCGCGTCCTCCAGCCCCTGCACATATTCCTCGCCTTCGACGATTTCTGCCGTCGAGGGCTCGAGCACATCGCCAAACCCTTCCGCGCGACCGCCCAGACATTCGGCGAGGAAGTTCTCGGTGATTGCCCAGAAAGCCATATTGTTGGCAGGCTTGGCAAAGCCATGACCTTCGTCGGGATAGAGGACATAGGTGACCGGAATGCCCGCTTCCTGCATCGCGCTGACGATCTGGTCGGATTCGGATTGCTTCACGCGCGGATCGTTGGCGCCCTGGCCGATGAGCAGCGGCTTGGTGATCTGGTCGGCCTTGTAGAGCGGCGAAGCAGCGCGCAGCAGCGCCTTGCCTTCCTCGGTATTCGGATCGCCCATCCGTTCGTGGAAGATCTTCACCAGCGGCGCCCAGTAGGGCGGGATGGTCGAAAGCAGGGTTTCCAGATTTGACGGACCGACAATATCGACCCCGCAGGCAAACTTCTCCGGCGTGAAGGTGAGGCCAGCCAACGTCGCGTAGCCGCCATAGGAACCGCCCATTATCGCGACCTCATCCTCGATCGCGATGCCCTCAGCAATCGCCCAATCGACCGCGTCGATCAGATCGTCGTGCATCTTCAAGCCCCATTGCTTGTTGGCCGCGTTGAGGAAGTCCTTGCCAAAGCCCGTTGAGCCGCGGAAATTGACCGACAGCACGGCATAGCCGCGATTGGCGAACATCTGGTGCACCGGGTTCTGTCCGTAGCCATCCCGCGCCCACGGGCCGCCGTGGACGAACAGGATCATCGGCACCGCCTCGTCCGGCCGCCCGTCGCCATCCGCATCGCTGCCGACCGGCAGGGTGAGGTAGGAGGGCAGGGTCAGCCCGTCGCGGCTGGCGATCTCGATCGGGTGCATCGGCATCAGCGGCGCACCTTCAAGCTCTGGGCGCGAGACGTAGAATTCGGTCAAGGTGCCTGCATCCCGGTCGTAGATATAGGTCTTGCTCGGTGCCGAGACGGTGTCGTTCCACACGATCCATGTGCGGTCGTCGTCGGTGCGGCTGGATATGCCCCATTCGCCCTCGAGCCGGTCATCGAGAAACGCGAGGGCATCACGAAGGTCGGGATCGGTCGCGGTCCATTCGTTCTTGAGGTAATTGACCGAATACGCCTCAACCACGCCGGTCTGCGGATCGCGGATCGTGCCGCCGATATCGGCCTTGTCATTCTCGGCGATGAGTTCGCGCTCGCCGGTGCCGGTATCTTGCGCATACAGCGCCGCTGTGTTTCGGTCGCGGCTGTCGAGCCAGTAGAGGATCGAGCCATCGGTGGTGTAGCCTGCCGGCGAGGTCGTGAGCGAATCCTCCATCGCCGTGGTTTCAAACGGCTCGTCCTCAACCACGTTGTCATTGACGCGGAAATAGTCGGTGCCGCCGGCCTCATTCTGCGCCATCGCCATGCGCAAGGTCAGCGTGTCGTCCGCCATAAATCCGGCATAGGCGTTGTTCTCATACACCAGTTCGATCTCGCCGGTGTTGAGGTCGAGCAGGTGGACGTCGTGATATTGCGGATCGCGGTTGTTCACGCCGATCAGGATCTTGTCCTTGATCGTTTCGGAAGATCCGATGATCTGCACCCGCGTATTCTCGAACGGAGTGAGGGTGGTCTCCTCCAGCGTCTCGACATCGATGCGGTAGAGAAGGAAGTTCTCGTCCCCGCCCTTGTCCTGAATATAGCCGACCGAGAGCGAATCCGGCGCCCAGAAATGCTCGCGGATCGGTCGGTCGTCGGCGCTGGTGATGACGCGCGCATTATCCGGATCATCGGCGGGGGCGAGCCAGATGTTGAGCACGCCGTTTTCAGGGGCCAGCCAGCTCAGCCACTTGCCGTCCGGGCTGATGCGCCCCTGCGCGCGGCTGGGATTGCCGAACAGGGCTTCACGCGGGATCAGGGGGGCGATTTCGGCGGTCTGGGTCATCGAGGCTCCGGTGGTGGAATGGTGATCGGCGCTGGCATAGCCGGGCAGCATGAGCGCGCTGGCGGCGGCTCCGGTTGCGAGCATACGAAGGGCTCTGGTGATGCGGGACATGGCTGTGATCCTCTCCAATTCAAGCCAGGGAAAGCTGTGTTGGATTGCTAATACACGGCGTGCACGCGCACAAGCGTTCATAGTGCGGGATTGGCGTAATAGTGCCAGGTGAAGATCGCCATCGCGCCCCGGTGCGGTGCCCAGCGCGCGCCGATATCGCGGGTGTCGGGTTCCTTGGGCCGCTCGGCCAGGTCGAGCAGGCGCTTGACTCCCTCCTGCACGGCGAGGTCGCCCGCGGGCCAGATGTCGGCGCGCCCTTCGGCGAACAGCAGATAGATTTCCGCCGACCAGCGCCCGATGCCCTTGACCTTCGTGAGGTCGGCGATGGCCGCTTCATCTTCGCCAGGCAGGGTGCGCAGGTCCAACTCGCCCGCTTCGACGAGTTCGCACAGCGAGCGTGCATAGCCCTGTTTCTGGCGGGACAACCCGCAGGCTCGAAGGGTATCGAAGTCACGCGCGAGGAGATCGCCGGGGGCGAAACCCGCGCCGAGTTCCGCCTCCAGCTTGGCCCACATCGAACTTGCCGCCGCGACCGAAACCTGCTGGCCAACGATGGTGCGCAGCAGGGTCATGTATCCGCGCTCGCGAATGCGCGGTTCGGGATAGCCGACACGGGCGAGTGCCGCCGCGACGTGCGGATCATCGCTGGCCAACGCATCCAGCCCACTTTCGATCGCCGACCTCGTTAATCCCACAGTCCCAATCCCCGGCTTGTCTTGATATTCGGAACGTCCTAGCGCAGCCGCGAACTAATCCAAGCGCAAGACCTTGCGCCCAATCATCCGACAGGAAGGAATGCCCATGCCCAAGCTGGTCGTCACCAATCGCGAAGGAGAAACGAGCGAGATCGAGGTCGAGGACGGCCTGACGGTGATGGAAGCGATCCGCGACAACGGCTTTGACGAGCTGCTGGCGCTGTGCGGCGGGTGCTGCTCCTGCGCAACGTGCCATGTGTTTGTTGAGGAAGGTGCTAAGGAAAAGCTGCCCGAGATGAGCGAGGATGAGGACGATCTGCTGGAATCCTCCGATCATCGGAAGGAAAATTCGCGCCTTTCGTGTCAGATTCCATTCAATAGCGAACTCGATGGCCTGAAGGTCACGATTGCTCCGGAAGACTGATTGCGTTGCGGGCGGGCCGCTCGCTCCCTAGGTCTGCTCGTATGAACATCACGCAGCCTTTCGGCGATACACTTTCTCTCATCGGCAACACGCCGCTCGTCCGCCTTGCCGGGCCGAGCGAGGCGGCGGGGTGCGATATCTGGGGCAAGTGCGAATTCGCCAACCCCGGCGGCAGTGTGAAGGATCGTGCGGCGCTCTACATGATCCGCGACGCCGAAGAGCGCGGCGAGCTCGAGCCCGGCGGCACGGTTATCGAGGGGACGGCAGGCAATACCGGGATCGGCATCGCCCTGGTCGCCAATGCGCTGGGCTATAAGACGGTCATCGTCATGCCCGACAATCAAAGCCGCGAGAAGATGGACACGTTGCGGGCGCTTGGTGCGCGGCTCGAAACCGTGCCGCCTACCAAATATGCCGATCCCTGCCACTTCCAGCATGTCTCGCGCCGCATGGCGGAGGAGACCGAAGGCGCGATCTGGGCCGGGCAGTTCGACAACACCGCCAATCGCCGCGCGCATATCGAGGGAACGGCAGCTGAATTGTGGGAGCAGACCGGTGGGCGCATCGACGGTTTTACCTGCGCGGCTGGCACGGGTGGCACGATCGCAGGGGTCGGAATGGCGCTCAAAGAGAAAGACCCCGATGTTTGCATTGCGCTTACCGACCCGCACGGCGCGGCGCTTTACAACTACTACGCACACGGCGAATTGAAGGGCGAAGGCTCCTCGGTCGCCGAGGGTATCGGGCAAGGGCGCATCACCGCCAATCTCGAAGGCGCGCCGATCGACACGCAGTTTCGCATATCGGATGAAACCGGCATGGTCTGGGTCGAGCGGCTGCTGCGCGAAGAGGGGCTGTGCCTGGGCCTGTCGTCGGGCATCAACGTTGCGGGCGCGATCGAGCTGGGGCGACATCTGGTCGCCGAAGGTCGCGAGAAACCGCAGGTTGCGACGATCCTTTGCGATACCGGCTTTCGCTATCTCTCGACGCTTTACAATCCGGAATGGCTTGCGGCGAAGGGGCTGCCCGCGTTCGATTGGCTGAAGCGCGATTAATCGACAGGCCAGCCTCGCACAGTTAGAGTCACGAACATGAAAGGCGATACCTTCCCGGGCCGCGTGTCTGGCCAGGCCTCCGACGCTCCGCCGGAAGCCGCGCCGCTTGGCGGCACGCAAACCGAAGCGATGCAACGGCTTCAGATCGGCTTGTTCGGGATTGGCGCGATGGTGTTGCTGGTAGCCCTTGCCAGCGTGATCGGCAGTCAGGCCGACCAGGCTGAGGAGGCCGCGGTCCCCGAAGCGGCTCCGACCACCGAGCCGACCGAAGCCCCCCCGCAGCGCGACCCGCTTGCCGATGCGGGCATCGTCCCCGACATTCCCGCCGAACCTACGCCGACCCCCACGCCCACGCCCGAACCGCTGGACTTGCCGACATCCGAGCCCGCGCCGCAGCAGAGCCAGTTGCCAGCCGATGCTCCACCTCCGCAGCGCTAAGCCATGATCCGGTCCGCCGCTATTGTGGCCGCGCTGGCGATGCTGGTCGCGTGCGGCGATGAACCCGATAACTCAGCGGTCGATACTGCGCGATTGGCGCCCAAGCCGATGCCGGTCGCCGCGCTATCCTCGGGGAACGCGAGCGACAAGCCCGCGCTCGGTTTGATGACCAGCCTGCCGCTGTTCTGGCCTCTTGGAACCGATGTCGGCACGCTGGCCAGTGGCCGAGCGTTGGTGACCTGGCAGCGAGAGGCGCTGGAGCGGGAATACGCTGTCCAAATGCTCGACACGCTTTCTCCGATGAAAGGGTTGACGCCCGACGCGCCGGATATCGATCCACTGGCGGATCTGAACCGGCTGGCCGTGATCCAGCCCCGCGGGCTTTCTCCGGCGGACAATGTCGCGCTTGATGATTGGGTTCGCGAAGGGGGCGAGTTGCTGCTCATGCTCGATCCGGCGCTCACGGGGCACTACGATGTTCCGCTGGGCGATCCGCGCCGTCCCAACGATACCGCGCTCATCCCGCCGGTGGTGGCACGGTGGGGATTGAAGGTGGTGTTCGATGAAGGTCAGCCAATTTCTCGCGAAGTGGCGCTTGAAAATGCGACGCTGCCGATTTCGCTGGCGGGAGAGGTGCGCCTTACCCAAGGAGGCGGAGCCGGTGCGGACTGCACAATCCTTGGCGATGGCGTCGCAGCGCAGTGCATCTATGGAAAGGGTCGCCTGACCCTGCTTGCCGATGCCTTCGCGTTCGAGGCCACCGGGCACTCGAATCCCGCCGACCATGCCGATGATCACGGCGAGAATGAAGACCACGCATCCGAAGATGCGATCATCGACGTGCTGCACTTCGCATTTGGCGGCTGAGGCGCAACGGGGATTTTGCGGGACCGGCTGGGAATCGTCCGGTATCGTTTTGGCGGACTCGCGAAAAATCAGCGACTTACAAAGCGAATTCGAGGAGCGCTGCTGCCCTTGAGAGCGCGTTGGCGCATTCAACCCGCTTCAAAAATACTATTTTAAACAGATATTTACCAAGTAATCCCGTGATTTCCCTACAAAAGCCCTAGCTTCGCGCCTGCTTCCCGGATATTACCCGGGGCCATCAAACATGCCGTTTGCCCCCGCGCCTTCGATCAGATTGGCGCGCTGCCCCCGTTCGCGCGGGTGGTGGCGACGGGGAAGTCGTGGGTGCGATCGGCGCTGAGGGAAACTGATCGGTTCGGCCTTCGCGGCCAGATCGAGCAAGCGGGAAGAGGGGAGCGACAAGCGTGCCTGCGCCGGGAGCCTATAGCGGACAAGCCTACTCGCCTGCGGGCGATAAAGGCCGCTATGTCTTGCCTCCGGCCTTCCGCAAGGCGGTGAAAGAGGCTTCGGGCGGCGCGCGCACGCTGTGCCTGGTCGCGCACGAACGCTTCGACTGCCTTATCGGTTTTGGCCTTTCGCGCATCGACAAGCTGCACGAACAGCTCGAGCGTGAGGAAGAGCGCGCGATCCGCCTGGGTCAGGACGATTTTGACCGCGATGTGCGTGCAGGTCAGCTGTTCCAGTTCGAACAATTGCCGTTCGACGACAGCGGCCGGTTCGTGATGCCCGATCATCTCAGAGAACTCGGCAAGGTCGAGGACGGCCTGTATTTTCAGGGCGCTGGCGACTTTTTCTTCGTGTGGAACCCGGATGAACTCGCGCAGATGGATTCGTCATGGAAGGGTGCGCAGGCGACATGCAAGCGGCTTGTCGCCGACGCCGAGGCTAAGGCCGCCAAGAAGGGTGGCGGCAAATGAGCCCGGCCCACACCCCCGTCCTCCTGGAGGAAGTCGTCGCTGCCGTGAACCCGCAGCCCGGCATGACGGTGATTGACGCCACTTTCGGCGCGGGCGGCTATTCGCGCGCGCTGCTCGATGCGGGCGCGCGGGTCCATGCGTTCGACCGCGATCCCGATGCGATCCGCGAAGGCGAGGCGATGGAAGCGAAGTATGACGGCCTCCTTTCGCTCCACCCGCAACGCTTTTCGCAAATGCGCGAGGAAATGACCCGCATCGGTGTGCCGCAGGTCGACGCGGTCGTGATGGATATCGGCGTGTCGTCAATGCAGCTCGACCGGGGCGAGCGCGGCTTTGCGTTCTCCGCTGACGGCCCGCTTGACATGCGCATGGCGCAGCAGGGCGAAAGCGCAGCGGATTTCCTCAATGAAGCGGACGAAGCTGCCATTGCCGACGTGCTCTACGAATACGGCGAAGAGCGCCAATCGCGCCGTGTCGCCCGCGCCATCGTCGCTGCGCGTCCGCTGGAAACCACCGGCGAACTTGCCCGCGTGGTTCGCCGCGCGCTCGGCCACAAGCCGCATGACAAGAAGGATCCGGCCACTCGCACCTTCCAGGCGGTCCGCATCCATGTGAACGACGAGCTTGGCGAACTTCGCGCTGGACTGCTCGCCGCAGAAGCGCTGCTGCGCGAAGGCGGGGTGCTGGCCGTGGTCAGCTTCCACAGCCTCGAAGATCGCATCGTCAAGCGCTTCTTTCGCGAAGCGAGCGGCGCGGGCCAGGCAGTGTCGCGCCACCTGCCGGGCGAAGTGCCGGGTCCGCCGCCAACCTTTGCCAAACCGTCCAAGGCCATTCGCCCGGGCGAGGCGGAGATCGCCGCAAATCCCCGCAGCCGCTCCTCGACGCTGCGCCACGCAAGACGAACCCAAGCCCCTGCCAGAGAAAGGATATCGCCATGAACGCCCCCGCATCGCGCACCCGCCGGATCGGCTGGCTCGCTGCGCTGGCAGCCTGTATCGCGGTGTTCGTCGCGCTGAGCCTCAACGTCCATGCGGTGAAGAGCGAGGTTTCGCTGGCCGAGCGCACAATCATCTCGCTCGAACGCGAAATGCTGTTGCTGGAAACCGAGTTTCAGGCGCGCGCCAGTCAGCACCAGCTCGCCGATTGGAACGCGATCGAGCTGGGCTATGAAGCGCCCCGCGCCGACCAGTATCTCGACGGCGAACGCCAGCTTGCCAGTCTGGGCGTGCCTGCCGGGCCGAATGCGCCTGCGCCGATCCGTATCGCGCGCGCCGAACCGATCGATGCCGCCGACCCTGAGCGTGCAATGGTTTCGCCAGTCAGCGGGGAGCCGGTCGCGCTCGCCGCCGCATCCGAGCCTGACGCGGGCACCATGTTCGCCGCCGCATTCAGCGATCTCGTCATCGACGCATCGCCTATCCGTGCAGCCAACGCCAGCGCCGGGTTGATGGAAACGGTCACGGGCGAGGCGAGCGAATGAACGCAATCGCCCTCGATCTGCGAGGGATACCGGTTGGGTCTGCGCCGTCGCAAGCGGCCGCTGCCCAGCGCGATGCGTCAAAGCTTTCCGCAGGCCGCATCCGCTCGGTCCGCCTGCGCGAAACGATGTTGCTGACCGCGCGCATCAGAGTGCTGCTCATCCTCGCGATCTTCGCGGCTGTGGTCGCGATGGCGCTGGTGCGTATCGGCTATCTCGGAGTGGCCGGGTCGAGCCCGCGCGCCACCAGCCTGACCGAAGCCCTGCTGCCCGAGCGCGGCGAGATCACCGACCGCCACGGCACTCCGCTCGCGCGCACATTCCCGGCCTATGCGCTGTGGTTCAACCCGCGCGCGATGGAGGACGCGGGATCGCCGCTGGTTGGCGAGCCGGCAAAGATCGCGGAACGGCTCAAGACTATTTTCCCCGACCTCGACGAAGCGCGCACTACCCGCCTGCTGAGCGGCGATCGCGGCGGTTACATCGCGCGCCGCGTGTTGCCGGAGCAGGCCAACCAGATCCACGCGCTCGGCGAAGTGGCTCTCGAAATCCCGCGTGAATACGATCGTCACTATCCGCAAGGATCGCTCGGCGCACACGTGCTCGGCTACACGCTGGAGAATAGCGAAGGCGCGCTCGAAGGGCGCCTCGGCATGGAGAAAGTGCTCGACGAGCAGCTGTCAGATCCGGCCCTGCGCGGCGAGCCGGTGGCGCTCTCGATCGACCTGAGTGTGCAGGGCGCGCTCGAGGACGAGCTCAGGCGCGGGATGCTGGCGACCAACGCAATCGGCGCGGCGGGCGTGGTGCTCGATGTGGATACGGGCGAGGTCATGGCGCTCGCCTCGCTGCCCGATTTCGATCCGAACTTGTCAGACGCACAGCATTCGCCCAACGTCTTCAACCGTGCGACCAACGGCACCTATGAACTCGGCTCGACATTCAAGCCGCTAAGCGTGGCAGCGGCGATCGATGCAGGCGTTGTGCGCGACTTCTCACGGCAATGGGATGCGACGCCCGTCACGATGTCAGGCGCCACCATACGCGACATGAAGCCAAAGGGCGACACTTTGAATGTTGCCGAGGCGCTGGCTTATTCGTCCAACACCGTGACCGTGCGGATCGCCGACACGCTCGGCCCGGAACGGCTGCGCAAAACCATGATAGACTTGGGCATGAGTGAGCCGACCCCGATAGAGCTGGGCGCGCGCGGCAAACCGCAATGGGCCGATGGCAAGTGGTCACGGCTCAAGAACATGACGGTGAGCTACGGCCACGGGATCGCGGTGACGCCCCTGCACCTGGCGAGCGCCTATGCCGCGATGGTCAATGGCGGCGTGCTTCGCCCTGCGACCCTTCACAAGCTGGAGCCGGGCGAGGTGCCGCGCGGGAAGCGGGTGTTCAAGGCTTCGACCTCGTCTCGGATGCGCCAATTGCTGCGCATGATCTCGATTTACGGGACCGGACGCAGCGCCGACGCGCCCGGATACCGCATTGGGGGCAAGACCGGATCAGCAGAGAAGGCAAAGGGCGGTGGCTATGCGCGGACCTCGCTGATCTCGTCCTTCGCCGCTGCCTTCCCGATGGACCGTCCGCGCTATGTCGTGGTTGCTGTGCTTGACGAGCCGCGCGGAACCATCGCGAGCTCCTTCCAGCGGACCGCTGCGTGGAATGCCGCGCCGATCGTTGGCAGGTTGGTCCCGCGCATCGGCCCGATGCTGGGCGTGCGACCCGATGCCCGGCGCGATGTCGACATCTCGGACCTGCGCAATCTGATCGAGAGCCGCAAGTGAAGCTGACGGGGATACTTCAGGGGGCGGGGATCGAAGGCGTCGAAGCGGGCGATACCCGCGTGACCGGCTTTGCGATCGACCACCGCAAGGTTGCGCCCGGCACGGTATTCGGAGCGTTCCAGGGTGCGCGCGTCAATGCCGAGGACTTTATTCCCGCTGCGATCGAGGCCGGTGCCATCGCCGTCATCGCCCGGCCCGAGGCGATTGTGGATGGCGCGCTGCATATCGCGAGCGACGAGCCGCGTCGCACCTTTGCCGAGGCGGCAGCGCAATTCTTCACCCCCGTGCCTGAGACGGTCGTCGCGGTGACCGGGACCAACGGCAAGACCTCGACGGTCGAGATGACGCGGCAGATCTGGCGCATGTGCGGTGAGCGCGCGGCGAGTATCGGGACACTCGGCGTGACCACTCCTGACGAGAGCGTCTCCACCGGCCTTACCACTCCCGACATCGTTACTTTCCTCTCTAATATGAGCGGGTTGGCGCGCGAAGGCGTGACCCACGTGGCCTACGAAGCGTCGAGCCACGGTCTGACGCAGTTCCGCAATGAGGGGCTGCGCGTGACAGCTGGCGCTTTCACCAATTTCAGCCGCGACCACCTCGATTATCATGGCACGATGGAGGATTATTTCGCGGCCAAAATGCGCCTGTTCGACGAGGTTGTCGATGCGGACGGTATCGCGGTCGTGTGGCTGGGCGAGGAAGAGAGCGAGTGGACCGCGAAAGCCGTTGAACACGTGGGAAAACGCGGTTTGACGCTGCACACCGTCGGGCCACGCGGCGATTTCCTGCGGCTTGAAAAGCGCGAGGCGACGCAGCTTGGTCAGGTTCTGACTGTCACGCATGACGGTGACACAAGGGGTACCAAGCTGCCGCTCATCGGTGCCTATCAGGCAGCGAACGCGCTTGTTTCGGCCGCACTGGCGCTCGCGACCGGATCGGACAGGTCGCAAGTGTTCGACGCGATCGGTCGGCTCCAGCCGGTGCGCGGCAGGCTGGAGCGAGCGGTCATCACGCCAGCCGGTGCGCCGGTCTATGTCGACTACGCGCACACGCCCGATGCGTTGGAAGCGGCGATCGCGGCGCTTCGTCCGCATGTCGACGAAACGGGCGGCGGCAAGCTGGTTGTGGTGTTCGGCGCGGGCGGCGATCGCGACGTTGGCAAGCGGTCGGCTATGGGCGCGGTTGCGGCGAGGGGCGCGGACGTGGTGCTGGTCACCGATGACAATCCGCGCAGCGAAGACCCGGAGACGATCCGCGCGGAAATCCTGAGCGGCGCCACGGATAGCGGGCCTGCGACCTTGCGCGACATCGACGGGAGGCGCGAGGCCATCGGCGAGGCCATCGCGGCGGCGGGGCGGCACGACATCGTGCTGATCGCTGGCAAGGGCCACGAACAGGGACAGATTATCGGGGCGGGAGAGAATATGCGAGTTCTACCATTCGACGACGTTGAGGTCGCGCGTGAATGCGCTGCCGGGGCGGCGACCACGTGAGTGCATCCCACGCCCTGTTACGCGCCTGGCCCGCCGATCCGCGCGATGAGTTGCCGCTGGCGCTGTGGAGCGCCGCCGAGATCGAAGCGGCGACGGGTGGCACTGCAAGCCACGCATTCCAGGTATCCGGCGTTGAAATGGATTCGCGCGACGCGCGACCCGGCGATCTTTTCGTTGCGCTCAAGGGCGAAGCGATGGACGGCCACAAATTTGTCGCCTCCGCATTCGAGAAAGGCGCCGTCGCGGCTGTCACCGATCATCCGGTCGATTTCCCGCACGTGCTGGTCGAGGATACGACGCAAGCGCTCCATTCGCTTGCCCGTGCGGCGCGCGATCGCGGAACGGCGCGGCGGATCGGCGTCACCGGATCGGTGGGAAAGACCGGCGTGAAGGAAGCAATCTTCGCCAGCCTCGACCGCGCCAGCCGGGGCGCGGCGCATCGCAGTGTGCGTAGCTATAACAATCATGTCGGCGTGCCGTTAAGCCTCGCGCGGATGCCGGCCCGCGCGCGGTTCGGCGTGTTCGAGATGGGGATGAACCACGCGGGCGAGATAGCGCCGCTTGCCGAGCACGTGCGCCCGCATGTCGCGCTCATCACCACGATCGCGCCCGCGCATATCGAAAACCTCGGCAGCATGGAGGCGATCGCGGACGAAAAGTCGCAGATCTTCACCGGCCTCGTCGAAGGCGGAACCGCGATCATCCCTGCGGACAGCGAATACACGCCGCGCATGATCGCCAACGCCAAGGCGCTCGGCGTGACGATCGTCACATTCGGTCGCAACGCGGATGCCGATGTCCGCCTGCTCGATGCGATTCCGAGCGCGAATGGCGGTTCGCTTGTCACCGCGCAGCTGGGACCGAGCGCGGGCGGCGCGCGTGTCTGCTACACCGTGGCCGAACCCGGCGAACACTGGATCGACAATTCGCTGGGCGTCATGGCAGCGGTTCGCGCAGCGGGCGGTGATCTCGCCAGCGCTGGCCTGGCACTTGCAGAAATGGGCGGGCTGAAGGGTCGCGGCGCGCGTCTGCGGATAGAGGCGGCAGGCGGCTCCGCGCTGCTGATCGATGAAAGCTATAACGCCAACCCGGCCTCGATGCGTGCGACCTTGCGCGCTCTTGCCGAAACGCCCGCGCATCGGCGCGTTGCGGTGCTCGGCAGCATGAAGGAGCTGGGCGACTTCGCAGCGCGTTTCCACGCTCAGTTGGCTGAACCGCTGGCCGAAGGACATATTGACCACGCGATCCTGGTCGGTGAGGAGATGCGGGCGCTGGCCGATGAGTTGGGGAGAAAAACGCGCCCTTCGCTTGGCTTTTCAGGCGGTTTCGCGCATTGCGATACCCCTGCCGAAGCGATCGCGCAGCTCGAACAATTCGGCCTCGCCCATGGCGATGCGGTGCTGGTCAAAGCCTCCAATTCAATCGGGCTAGGCGCGCTCGTTTCGCACTTCACGCAAGCCCCGTAACAGGCCGGGGTCAAGGGGACCGGATGCTTTACCTGATCGCCGAATGGCTCGGTTTCGAAGGGGCGTTGAACCTGGTGCGCTACCAGACGTTCCGCTTCGGCGCGACCTTGATGACCGCGCTCATCCTGGGCCTGTGGGTCGGCCCGCGCTTCATCAACATGTTGCGCGTGCGGCAGGGCAAGGGGCAGCCGATCCGCGAGGATGGCCCGCAAAGCCATCTGGCGAAGCGCGGTACCCCGACCATGGGCGGGCTGATGATCCTGGTCGCGCTTACCCTCTCGCTGTTGTTGTGGATGGACCTTTCCAATCCATTCGTGTGGGCATGCCTCGCGGTCACGCTGGGCTTCGGCGTGATCGGCTTTCTTGACGATTACGACAAGGTTTCGAAGGCCAGTCATGCCGGGCTTTCGGGCAGGGTGCGGCTCCTGCTGGAATTCGTGGTCGCAGGTGTTGCGAGCTATATCGTCGTCAGTCAGATCAGCACCAATCTCTATCTTCCGTTCTTCTCGGATGTCGAAATCCCCCTTGGTCCCGCCTATTACGTGTTCGCCGCCTTCGTGATGGTCGGTGCGGGTAATGCCGTGAACCTGACCGACGGGCTGGATGGTCTTGCGATCATGCCGGTTATCATCGCCACGGGCACTTTCGCGCTGATCGCCTATCTCGTCGGGCGAGCGGATTTCAGCGAGTACCTTGGCATTCCCTACGTGCCGGGTGCGGGCGAGCTGGTGATCTTCTGCGGGGCGATAATGGGGGCGGGCCTAGCCTTCCTGTGGTTCAACGCACCACCTGCCGCGGTCTTCATGGGCGATACGGGCAGTCTCGCGCTGGGCGGCGCGCTCGGTGCGATCGCGGTGGCGACCCATCACGAGGTGGTGCTGGCGATCGTCGGCGGTCTGTTCGTTCTCGAGGCGGTGTCGGTGATCGTGCAGGTGTTCTGGTTCAAGCGGACCGGCCGCCGCGTCTTTCGCATGGCGCCCATCCACCACCATTTCGAACAGCTCGGCTGGAGTGAGAGCAAGGTCGTGATCCGGTTCTGGATCATCGCCATCGTACTCGCCTTGATCGGGCTGTCGACATTGAAGCTGAGATGATTACGAGCGCCGCCTTCACCGACAAACGTTACGCCGTGCTGGGGCTTGCCCGCTCGGGCGCGGCGACTGTCGAGGCTTTGCTGGCCAGCGGGGCGAGGGTCACGGCGTGGGACAGCGATGCGGATGCGCGCGGGCGGTTCGCGAGTCGCTGCGAACTGGCCGATCCGGTGGAGATTGACCTGACCGGTTTCGATGGCGTGGTGGTTTCGCCCGGCGTCCCCCTCAACACCCATCCCATCGCTCGACATGCGGAAAAGCACAGTGTGCCGGTGATCGGCGACATTGAATTGTTCGCGCTCGCGCGACCAGACCTGCCGCCGCACAAGGTGGTGGGCGTGACTGGCACCAATGGCAAATCGACGTGCGTAGCAATCGTGCACCATATACTGCACATGGCCGCGTTCTCGACGTTGTTGGGAGGGAATATCGGCGAGCCGGTGCTGGCCGCCGAGCCGCTCGAACCCAATGACAAAGGCGCGGGCATTTACGTGCTGGAGCTGTCGAGCTTTCAGATCGACCTCACGCGCTCGCTGGCCTGCGAGGTGGCGGCGCTCACCAACATCACGCCCGACCATCTCGACCGCTATGACGGGTTCGAGGATTACGCTTTTGCCAAAGGTCGTCTGTTCACGATGCAGGGGGTCGGGCAGGTCGCGGTCTTCGGCTCGCGCGAAGGTGCAGCGGGCGCGCTCTACGAAGCGGCGCAACAACGTCGGCCCGAGGCATGCGTGATCGCCGCGCAGCCCGATACGTTGGCAGAACTTCAATCCGAATGGCCCAATCTTCAGGGGCCGCACAATCTGCAGAACGTCGCCGTCGCAGTCGCTATTGCCGAAGGGCTTGGCGTCACGCAGGCGCAATGGCGTCATGCCCTCCAGCGCTTTGCCGGTCTGCCGCATCGCATGGAAATCGTGTGCGAGACGGACGGCGTGACCTTCGTCAACGACAGCAAGGCGACCAACGCTGCGTCCAGCGCACCCGCACTCGCTGCCTTCCCGCGCAATGCGGCGATCAACGACGGCGCGCCGCGGGTGCACTGGATCGTCGGAGGACAGGCGAAGGAGGACGGCCTGGCCGAATGCGCCGCGCATCTGGACGAGATCGCCGCCGCCTACACCGTGGGCGAAGCGGGTCCGCGCTTTGCCGAGCTGCTCGAAGGGCGCATCGCCGAGGTCGAGCCTTGCGAAACGATCAGCGAGGCGGTCAATCGCGCCCGGACGGCGGCACGGTCCGGGGAAGTCGTGCTGCTCTCGCCTGCCTGCGCGAGCTACGACCAGTTCGACAATTACGCCCGGCGTGGCGAGCATTTCCGCAAGCTGGTGGGCGTGGTGTCCGATTGTGACGATTGCTCCCCCGGCGCGTATGGCGGAGACCGCGCGGCATGAGCGCCGATCTGTTCACCAATGTCCGCGCGCGGCCCATGAGCCAGCGCGATACCTATCATGTGTCCATCCCCGTGCGGCGCGGCTGGCGCGAGGCGCTACGGGTCTGGTGGCGCGAGATCGACCGGGGGCTGCTGTTCCTCGTCGCGATGCTGATGGCGCTTGGCACAGTGGCGGTCGCCGCAGCCGCGCCAGCCGCTGCCGATCAGTATGGCACATCGCAATTCGCGTTTCTCAAGCGGCATCTCGTATTGCAGGCTCTGGGACTGGTGGTGCTCGTCGCGACATCGTTCCTCAGCCGCGGCGATGCGCGGCGGATCGGGATTATCATGGCGGTTGGAATGCTGGTCCTGCTGCTGTTCGTGCCGATCTTCGGCGTGGAGAAGAACGGCGCGCGGCGCTGGCTCGATGTCGGCATGTCGCTCCAGCCCAGCGAGTTCCTCAAGCCCGGCTTCGCGATCCTGCTCGCATGGATGCTGTCGTGGCGAGTGCGCGAACCGAACCTCCCGGTCGTCGCCTATGCGACCCTCGCGATGGCGTTGGTTGCCGGGCTGCTGATGCTTCAGCCCAACCTTGGTGCGACGGTTCTGTTCGGCGGGATATGGCTGGTGCTGGTGCTGTTGTCAGGCGTATCCATCCAGCGCATCGGCCTACTCATCGCAGGCGGGATTACAACGCTGACGGCCGCCTACTTCCTGTATGACAACGCGCGTTACCGCATCGATTCCTTCTTCGGCGGAGGCACGGCGTTCGATCAGGTCGACCTGGCACAGCGCACCCTGCTCGCGGGCGGATGGACCGGCAGTGGATTGTGGCTCGGCACGCGCAAGATGTCGCTGCCCGAAGCGCATACGGACTATATCTTCTCCGTCGTCGGCGAGGAATTCGGCCTGCTGACCTGCGCGCTGATCGTGCTGCTCTACGCCGCGATTCTCGTGCGGGCTCTGCTGCGGCTGGTTGACGAGGACGATCTGTTCGCGCTGCTCGCAGGTGCGGGGCTGGCTTCGCTGATCGGCGGACAGGCGTTCATCAACATTCTGGTCAACCTGCAACTCTTCCCGTCCAAGGGTATGACCCTGCCGCTTGTCAGCTATGGGGGATCATCGACGCTCGCCATGTGTTTCACCGTCGGGCTGCTGCTCGCCATCACGCGGCGCAACCCATTCCTGAAGCGGGAAAGTCCGGGGCTGAAAGCGATTTTTGAACGCCGGGATGAGAAGGAGGAGAGCGCATGACGAGCCCATCGAACCAGCATGCGCCCACCGGCGCGTCGCGCCATTTCGTCCTCGCCGCCGGGGGGACGGGCGGGCACTTGATTCCCGCATTCGCGCTCGCGACCGAACTGCACGCGCGCGGGCATCACGTTGCGCTCATCACCGATGAACGCGGTGCCGAGATACCGGGCAAGCCTGACTTCCTTACCGCGCATGTTCTGCCCGCAGGCCGCTTTGGCAAGAACCCGCTGCACTGGATTTCGGGGCTTCGCGCCGTGCTGAAAGGGCGGCGCATGGCACTGCGCCTGTTCGAGAGCTTCGAGCCGTCTGGCGTGGTCGGCTTTGGCGGATATCCCGCGCTGCCCGCACTGCTCGCCGCGACTTCGGTCAAGGTGCCGTGCGTTGTGCACGAACAGAACGCGGTGCTGGGCCGCGTCAACCGCCTGCTCGCGGGCCGGGTCGATGCGATCGCGACCTCCTACCCGGATGTCCAGCGCTTGAAGTCCAAGCACGCGCCAAAGACCCATCTGGTCGGCAATCCGGTGCGCGAAGAGGTGCTGACGCTGCGTGACGAGGACTTCCCTGCCTTTACCGATGAAAGCCTGCTGCGCGTCCTTGTCACCGGCGGAAGTCAGGGCGCGCGTGTGCTGTCGCAGGTGGTGCCGGACGGGCTGGCGATGCTGCCACCAGCTTTGCGTCAGCGCCTGCAGGTCACCCAGCAATGCCGTCCGGAAGATATCGAGGCGGTGCGCGAGCGTTATGCGGCACACGAAATCCCCGCCGAACTCGGCTCTTATTTCGAGGATATGCACGAGCGCCTTGCGGGTGCGCATCTGTTTATCGGGCGCGCGGGTGCCTCTACCATTGCCGAGCTGACGGCGGTCGGGCGGCCTGCGATCCTGATACCGCTGCCGATCGCGACCGACGATCATCAGGCGGCCAATACGCGCGAGATCGTGAGGGCGGGCGGCGCGCGCATGATCCGTCAGGACCGCTTCGAGCCCAAGGAACTGGCCAAGCAAATACAGGCCCTGGCGCAGAACCCGGCGAGCCTTTCCAACGCGGCGCATGGCGCTTGGAATTGCGGTCGCCCCGATGCGGCGAGCGATCTCGCCGATCTGGTGGAGAACATGGGCGGGATCGACCTGATGGACGTGATCCGCGTCGGCGAACACAACACGCGCGGGGCCTCGCAGGAAGCATTTGCGCCCAAACCCGCCACCCGCAATCCTCCAGAGGATATGCAGGCATGAAGGGCGTTGGCACCGACATCGGCATGATCCATTTCGTCGGGATCGGCGGCATCGGCATGTCCGGCATTGCCGAGGTCATGCACAATCTCGGCTATCAGGTGCAGGGATCGGACCTGAAAGAAGGCCCCTCGGTCGAACGCCTGCGTGAGCAGGGCATCGAGGTGAAGATCGGCCACGCAGAGGAAAATGTCGAAGGCGCCGCGGTGGTCGTCACCTCCACGGCTGTGCGCCGGACCAATCCCGAAGTCGCCTTCGCGCTGGAAAATCGCATCCCCGTTGTGCGCCGTGCCGAAATGCTGGCCGAGCTGATGCGGTTGAAGCGCACCATCGCCATCGCGGGCACGCATGGCAAGACCACCACCACCAGCATGATCGCCAGCCTGCTCGATCACGGTCAGGTCGATCCCACCGTCATCAACGGTGGGATCATCGAGCAATATGGTTCGAATACGCGGATGGGCGATAGCGACTGGATGGTGGTGGAAGCCGATGAAAGCGACGGCAGCTTCCTGCGCCTCGACGGGACGATCGCGGTGGTCACCAATATCGATCCCGAGCACCTCGACCATTACGGCGATTTCGACGGCGTGAAGCGCGCCTTCGTCGAGTTCATCGAAAACGTGCCGTTCTATGGCGCGGCGATCCTGTGCGTCGATCATCCGCAGGTGCAGGCGGTGATCGGCGATGTGCGCGACCGCAAGGTCGTAACTTACGGCTTCTCGCTGCAGGCCGACATTTGCGGCGTCAATATCCGCCCGGTCGAGGGTGGCAATCGGTTCGATGTGATCGTCCGCCAGCGCGGGCACGAGGATCGCCGGATCGAAGGCGTTCACCTGCCCATGCCCGGCCGCCACAACGTCCAGAATGCGCTCGCAGCCATTGCGGTCGCTGTCGAGATGGGCTGTCCTGATGAGGTGATCTGCAACGGTTTCGCCAGCTTTTCAGGCGTGCGCCGCCGGTTCTCGAAAGTCGGCATGGTCGCGTGCGAGGGCGGCTCGGCGATGGTCATCGACGATTACGCCCACCACCCGGTTGAAATCCGCGCCGTACTCGAAGCCGCGCGCGAGGAGGCCGGCGCTCGCGAGGGGCCGCGCGGGCGGGTCATCGCGGTCGCGCAGCCCCACCGTTATACGCGCCTCAACGAATTGATGGACGACTTTCAGAACTGCTTCAACGAGGCGGACATGGTGCTTGTCACACCCGTCTACCCTGCAGGCGAAGATCCGATCGAAGGGGTCGATGCTGAGGCGCTCGTTGCGGGATTGAAGTCGCGCGGCCACCGTTCCGCCCACACCGTTGCTGATGAAGACGCGCTTGCCGCAACGCTGGCTGAGGAAATCGCGGCCGGTGACATCGTCGTATGCCTTGGCGCGGGCGACATCACGAAGTGGGCCGCCTCCCTCGCCAACGCGATCGAAGCGAAACGAACAGTCGAGGCAGCGTGAATCAACCGGGCGAAAACTCGCATTACGATGACGGCATGGCACCGACCTGTTCGGTCGAGGGCGGGGCGGATGCGCCTGTACCGATGGAGGGCATTCGCGGCGATCTGACCGCCGATGCCCCGCTGGCGAAGCTCGTCTGGTTCAAGAGCGGCGGGGCTGCGGACTGGCTGTTCGAGCCCGCCGATCTCGATGATCTGAAGACCTTTCTGGATCGTCTGGATGGCAAGCTGCCGGTCATGGCGCTGGGGCTTGGCTCCAATCTCATCATCCGCGATGGCGGCGTGCCGGGTGTGGTGGTGCGGCTGGGCAAGCCGTTCGCGGGCGTCGAGGCAACCGGTGAGACCGAGATAACCTGCGGCGCGGGTGCTCCGGGTATTCTGGCGGCGTCGACCGCGCGCGATGCGGGGATTGCGGGGATGGAGTTCCTGCGCGGCATTCCGGGCACGGTCGGCGGTTTCGTGCGGATGAACGGCGGCGCCTATGGCCGCGAGGTCGCCGATATTCTGGTGGATTGCGATGTGATCCTGCCTGGCGGGCGACTGGTTACGCTGCCCGTCGCGGAGCTTGGCTACAGCTATCGTCACTCCAAACTGCCCGACAGCGCGATCGTCGTCGCCGCCCGGTTCGAGGGGACGCCCGGCGATCCCGAAAAGATCGGCGCGGAAATGGATCGCATCGCCGAGGAGCGCGAGAACTCGCAGCCTTTGCGCACCAAGACGGGCGGCTCGACCTTCAAGAACCCCGAGGGCGGGAAGGCCTGGAAGCTGGTCGATGCGGCGGGATGCCGGGGGATGGAGCATGGCGGCGCGAAGGTGAGCGACAAGCACACCAATTTCCTCATCAACACTGGCGAGGCGACCAGCACCGATATCGAAGAGCTCGGCGAACTGGTGCGCCGCAAGGTCTATGCCGACAGCGGTGTGACGCTCGAATGGGAAATCCAGCGCGTGGGGCGGCCTGCCTGATGAACGCAGCAAGCGAGAAAAGCCCGCTCCACATCGCTGTCCTGATGGGCGGCTGGGCGAATGAGCGTGAGGTTTCGCTGATGAGCGGCGGCGGGGTCGCCGATGCGCTCGAAGCAAGCGGGCACCGGGTGACGCGGATCGATATGGACCGCAATGTCGCCGCACGGATTGCCGAAGCGGAGCCCGACGTGGTCTTCAACGCGCTTCACGGAGTGCCGGGCGAGGATGGCAGCGTTCAGGGAATGCTCGACCTGATGGGCATTGCCTACACGCATTCGAGCCTCGCCACATCGGTCATCGCGATCGACAAGGAGCTGACCAAGCAAGCGCTCGTCCCCAAGGGTATTCCGATGCCCGGCGGGCGGATCGTCCAATCCAGCGAGCTGTTCGAGCGCGATCCGATGCCGCGTCCCTATGTGCTCAAACCCGTCAACGAAGGTTCGTCGGTCGGTGTCGCGATTGTGACTGAGGACAGCGATGTTGGACAGCCGATCTCTGCCGATGCGCCCGGTCCCTGGCAGCAGTTCGACCAATTGCTCGCCGAACCCTTCATCGCCGGACGCGAGATGACGACGGCGGTGATCGACCATGCCGACGGTCCGCGCGCGCTCGGCGTGACCGAGCTTGTGATCGAGAATGGTTTCTACGATTACGAGCACAAATACACCGAAGGCCGCACGCAACACATCTGTCCGGCGCAAATTCCCGACAATATCGCGCGATTGTGCGAGGAATATGCGCTCAAGGCTCACAAGGTGCTGGGCTGTCGGGGGACGAGCCGGACCGATTTTCGCTGGGATGAAAGCCAGGGCGAAGATGGATTGTTCGTGCTTGAAACCAATACCCAGCCGGGCATGACGCCGCTCAGCCTGGTGCCCGAGCAGGCGCGCCATGCCGGAATAGGCTATGGCGAGCTGGTCGAACTCATCGTGATGGAGGCGATCCGCGTGCATGGCCTCACGAAACGTGAGAGGGCCGCCAATGGCTAAAATCAAGCGGAGCGCAGGCAAGGGGGTGCGCCGCGCCGCGCGCTCGCAGGGGCGGGCCGCTGGCGCGCGCCGGGCGAAGGCGCAGACATCCAGCGTGCTCGACCGGGCGATGGGCGTGCTGCCGTTTACGGACGAGCAATGGAGCACGATCTGGCTGACGCTGATCATCGGGGCGGGCGTTGGGCTTGCTTTCGTGATCGCCAATTTCGCTGGAGTGCCCGCAATGGCCCGCGCGCAGGTGGCGCAGATGGCCTCGGATGCGGGTTTCGAGGTACAAAGCGTGCGGGTTACGGGAACGAACCGCATGGATGAACGGCAGGTCTATGCCCGCGCGCTGGCCCAGCGAGAGCGGCCCATGCCGCTGGTCGAGATCGAGGAATTGCGCGCCGATCTGCTGCAACTGGCATGGGTCAAGGACGCGCGCGTCTCGACCCAATTGCCCGGCACGCTCGCCATCGATATCGTCGAGCGTGTGCCGCACGCCGTGCTTGAAAAGCCTGACCGGCTGATGCTGATCGATCGCACCGGCAGCGAACTGGAGCCGATCTCTCCAGAGAATGCCGCCGAGATGCTCAGGATCGGCGGACCAGGAGCGGCTCGCCAGGTGGAAGCGCTGGACACGCTGCTTGCCGCCGCGCCTGCCCTGTCCCCCCAAGTCGAAGCCGCCGAATGGGTCGGCAATCGCCGGTGGAACCTCACCTTCCGCTCGGGCCAAGTGCTCGCGCTGCCCGAAGGTGCCAACCAATCCGCGAGCGCGCTGATCAAGTTCGCCCGTCTGGATGGGCGCAACCGGCTGCTGGGCGGAGAGGTCGCGGCCTTCGACATGCGCTCGCCGCCACGCATATACATGCGCGTACCGGGCCGTGCCGACCGCATCGAACTGGATGCGCGCGAACGCGAGGATGCGGAGTGATGGCCGCCGCTCGCAGCACCGGAAAAGCTGGAACTCCGCGCCTCTCCAAGGTCTTCGCCGCCGTCAATGTCGGATCGTTTCGCGTGTCCGCCATGATTATGGGCGAGACCGAAAACGGCGATCTCATTGTGCTGGGATCCGGCCACCGGGCGAGCGCGGGGGTCAAGCGCGGCTACATCGTCGACATGCAGGGCGCGACCTACGCCATTCGCGACGCGGTCGAACGCGCGGAGAAAGCGGCGCAGGTCGAAGTGCAGAGCGTGTGGATCGCCTGCGCCGGCGCAGGCCTGCAAAGCCATGTCGTGAAGGTCGAAATCGACATAGGCGGACGCCGGATCGAGGACGAGGACGTCGAACAATTGCTGGTCGAGGCGCAGGGCATGATCCAGCCCGACGGGCGCACCGTGCTGCACGCGCAACCTGCGCATTACACGCTTGACGGCGCGCACGGCATCGCCAATCCGCGCGGGCTCCATGCCGAGCAGTTGGGCGTCGATATTCACGTGATGCTCGCGGATGGCGCGCCCGTGCGCAATCTGATGGAGGCGGTGCAGAACGCGCACCTCGATGTCGAGGGGGTGGTCGCTGCCCCGCTTGCGTCGGGCTATGCCTGTCTGCTGCCCGAAGAACGCGAGCTGGGCGTTGCGCTTATCGAAATCGGCAGTGACGTCACCAATGTGTCGGTATTTGCGGCTGGAATGCTGCTGGGACTGCGCGCTATTCCCACCGGCTCGGGCGACGTCACCGATGCGATCGCAAGCGTGCTTGGCATCCGGCGGTTTCAGGCCGAGCGTCTGAAATGCGTATCGGGTTCAGCTATCTCCTCGCCCGCCGATCACCGCGAATTGATACCGGTTCACGGACCGGGCGAACCGATCGAGAGTACGGCCTTGGGTCCGACCGCCCGCGGCGCGGACGAAAACAACCGGATCGCACGGGCAAAGCTTATTTCCATCATCACACACGCCCAGGCGGAGCTGACGGGCGAAATCGCCAAGGCATTGAAGGAAATGGGCTTTTCCGGAGCCAATGCGGGGCAGGTGGTGCTGACCGGCGGAGGCGCGGAGCTGGCCGGGCTGGACGAATTCACCCAGAGCGCGCTCGGCTGTCCGGTTCGGGTAGGCCGTGCGCCCGCGCTGACCGGGTTGCCTGAAGCGCACGCCACCCCCGGCTTTTCAGCGTTGGCGGGCCTGTGCCTGTACGCCGCCGATGATCCGATCGATATCCGTTCGATCAGCAACAATTATACACGCGCGACCCGACTTGGCGGCGGGCTTGGCCCAGCCTTTTCGCTACGTCGTCTGGTGCGCGCTGCGAAAGAATATTTCTGAAGTGTTAACCATATTCCTTCAGCAGGGTTTCTAAGGTCGGCGCGCTTCGTGTATGGCCCCGCTTTTCTATGGTATGACACGGATTTGCCGGACAAGGGCGCTGTGGATAAGGAACGGGCGCGCTATAACGGGCACATAATGAACGTGTAACAGACTAATCGACGCGGACGCAGCGCAAGGCGACACTGCCACCGCGGCTGGAGGATTAAAGCGATGAGCATCAATATCGGACCCGCGGCAGAGGACGATATGCGTCCGCGCATCACCGTGGTCGGCATCGGCGGGGCGGGCGGCAACGCCGTCGCCAATATGATCGAGGCCGATATCGAAGGGGTCGAGTTCATTGTTGCGAACACCGATGCACAGGCGCTGAGCACCAGCCCTGCCGAAACGCGGATCCAGCTGGGTCCGGATATCACCGGTGGCCTTGGCGCGGGCGCACGGCCGGAAGTGGGCAAGGCCTCTGCCGAAGAAACCGTGTCCGAGATCGAAGAAGCGCTTGACGGCGTCAACATGGTCTTCATCGCCGCCGGCATGGGTGGGGGCACCGGCACCGGCGCGGCTCCCGTCATTGCGGAGGCTGCCCGGCGCAAGGGCGTGCTGACAGTCGGCGTCGTCACCAAGCCGTTTCTGTTTGAAGGCACGCGCCGCATGCGCGCTGCCGAGGCGGGGATTGCCGAGCTGCAAAGCCAAGTCGACACGCTGATCGTCATCCCCAACCAGAACCTGTTCCTGATCGCCAAGCCGGAAACGACTTTCAAGGAAGCGTTCGAGCTGGCCGACGAAGTGCTGCAGCAGGGCGTGCGCTCGATCACCGATCTGATGGTGATGCCGGGCCTCATCAATCTCGACTTTGCCGATGTGCGATCTGTCATGAGCGAGATGGGCAAGGCGATGATGGGCACTGGCGAGGGCGAAGGGGAGAACCGCGCGCTCGACGCTGCCGAACAGGCGATCGCCAACCCGCTGCTCGACGGCGTGTCGATGCAGGGCGCGAAGGGCGTCATCATCTCGATCATCGGCGGCGAGGACATGAAGCTGATGGAGGTCGATGAGGCCGCCAATCACATTCGCGACCTGGTCGATGAGGACGCGAACATCATCTGGGGCAGCGCCTTCAACCCCGATCTTTCGGGCAAGATCCGCGTATCGGTCGTCGCGACCGGGATCGAACAATCGGCAACCGGCGAAGTGCCGCGTGCCAATTCCGGCTCACTCTCTGAAAACCGCACGCCCAAGCGTCCTGCGCTCGCCTTGTCGGGCGATAACGCATTGGGTTCGGCAAATGGTCTGCAATCCGACAGTTCCGGCCTTCGTTCCGCGACGCGCGCGCCGAAGATTCCAGCGCTTGCCGATCCGGAAATCGAAACGCCCTCCAATGATCTGACCAGCGAAGATCATCAGGACAGCGAGGATTACAGCGAGGATTACAGGGACTTCGAGGAAAGCGAGGACGTCACCGCTCGCTCTCCGCGCAAGGATGCCGAGCCATTCGACCTGACCGGAATGCAGGCGGGCGATGAGCTCGGCGATGAAGGCGACGACGTCGATGATATCGTCGATCCGCTCGCCGGGATGCGCAACGAAGCGGACGAGGACACGATCGCACTGTCCGCCGAAGACAGCCACTTCGGCGCGGCCAACGAGGACGGATTTGCCGCATCGGCCGAAGAGGACGACACGCTCGATCTGGGCGAAGAGTTTGCCGAAGAGGATGCCGGGACGGGCGAAGAGGATCCGGACGACGATCTGCTTGCAAGTGCGGACCGACTTGAGGCTGATGACAATCCCGTCGGCGAGCGATCGAGCGCGGCGTCGAAAGGCGGTATTCTCGCTTCGGAGAGTGATGCGGAGGATGCTGACAGTGAAGACGAGCCAGCCGAAGGCCAGAAAAATGGCGCGGCAGCCGGCGGCAGCACATTGTTCGAGCGCATGGCCAACCTCTCGCGATCGTCCGGCCCGGATGAGGATGACGATGATGACGACGCTCCGGCGCTCAGCATTCCGCGCTTCCTCGGTCGACAGAACAACCAGTAGACTTCACCCAGACCGGTGCGTGGAGCGCCACGCTTCGTCGTCCGATCGGCGCTATTCGCCGTGTGTTCAGCTGCTGGCGGGTAGCGCGCTTCGTGTTTTGACGTAGCAGCTTGAAGCCGTGAACCCTATCAGACATCTTCTTCGTACAAGCTTGGTAGCACCCATCGCTCTGACCTTTGCAGGCCTGGCGCAACCTGTGAATGCTCAGAGCGCGGCCCCGAACACGGCTTCTCGCGAAGTGGTGCAGCCGCTTCCTTCGCAGGATGTGCAACGCCTCAATCGCGCACTGAAATCGCTGGCGCGCCGGCCTCGGCAACTCGCCGCGCTGCTTGAGGCTGCGGATGCCTCCTTTGCGGTCGGTGACTACGACGCGGCGATCGGCTTTTACGGACGCGCCGCCGATCTTGCGCCGAACGATGCGCGCGTTAAGCTGGGCACGGCGCGGGTCTATCTGCGGTCGGGCCGCCCGGTCGCGGCGCTTCCTCTATTCGCGGCTGCGCAGGCCGCAGGCGCACCGGCGGGCGCGGTTCTGACCGATCGGGGCCTGGCGCTGGATATGGTGGGGCAGCAGAACGCGGCGCAGACGGCATACGCCCGCGCGCTGGAACTCGATCCGCAGAACGATGAGGCACGCCGACGGCTGGCCCTGAGCCAGGCAATCGGGCAGGATGCCGACGGTTTTCAGGACACGCTCTCTCCGCTCCTCGAAGCGCGTGATTTCGCGGCCTTTCGCGTGCGCGCGTTCGGGCTTGCTATCTTGGGCGAGGCCGATCGTGCGAATGCCATCGTCGATGCGGTGATGCCGCCCGATCTTGCGGGAAGGATCACGCCATATCTCGCTTTCATGCCGCGCCTGACTCCTGCACAACAGGCTGCCGCGGCAAACCTGGGAATCTTCCCGCGCGCCGCCGATATCGGACGCGAGGATCCGCGCATCGCCCGTTTTGCGAGCGAGGAGGTACTGGACCGGCCTTTGGAACCGGCAGGTGAGCCACTTGGCGCACCGATCGAAACCGTTTCGCAGGAAGTCACGCAGGCGGTCCCGCAGGCTGAAGCGGGAACGGTCGCAATGGCCGAAGTCCCGGCAAACGTCGAAATGGAAGCAGCATCCGCCACGGGGACCACGATGTCCGCCGCCCTGCCGGTCATCGAAACAAGCGAGGTCGGCGAGCCCGGCACCACTACGAGCGCCGCTGCCCGGGGCGCCGCAAGGGTCGCCGATGTCTTTGCCGATCTGGATAATGGCGACCTTCCTGTCACCGCGCCGTCAGGCGAGGCCGTCGATATCGCTGCGATAGAAGTTCCGCGCGAAGCCGCACCTGTCGCCGCACCGCCCGGTGAGCCTGAGAATCCGCGCCGCGTCTGGGTGCAGGTCGCGACCGGGCAGGATCTGACGGCTTTAACGTTCGACTGGCGCCGTCTGACACGCCGCGCACCGCAGCTGCTGGGCGATTATGAGCCGCATACGGTGGTATGGGGCCAGGCCAATCGCCTGCTCGCCGGACCACTCGATAGCGAGGCCGATGCGCGCGCCCTGGTCAATGCCTTGTCCGCGCAGGGGATCGATACGTTTCCCTACACCAGTCCGGAAGGCACGGAAATTCAGGCACTTGACTAAAATCTCGCGCCATCCCCGGCTTTCTGTGCACAGGGTTTGAACAGACGCTTTGCGTTCTCCCCAAGGGCTGTTGCTGCCCGCATTGCCAAGAGGCCGGGTGAACGGGCATTCGCATGGTCAATGAAAAATGAACGCACCCCCATAGCCGGGCCAGCCCGATGAGCCCGCGCGAACCCGAACCGCAGGCCGACGACGATGCGGCGCCGGTAGAAATGCTCACCGCCCTGTTCGAGGCGCGCGGGTGGGACTGCGAGATGGTGGCCGATGACGAGATGGCGGGCGAGGTGCAGGGCAGCTGGGCAAAGTATCAGGTGCGCGCGATCTGGCGCGCGGCGGACAACGTGCTGCAACTGATGTGCCTGCCCGATATCCGCGTCACGCGGGAAAAGCGGGTGGAGGCCTACGAACTGCTCAGCCTCGTCAACGAACAGATGTGGCTGGGGCATTTCGATATCTGGTCGAACGGCGACATGCTCCTTTATCGCCACGGCGCCTTGCTCGGAGATGATGGCATGCTGAGCATCACGCAGGCGCAGTCACTGGTCGAAAATGCAATCGACGAATGCGACCGGTTCTACCCCGCATTCCAGTTCGTGATGTGGGGCGACAAGAGCCCGCGCGATGCGCTCGACGCGGCGATGGTCGATGCGATGGGGGAGGCCTAGGCCCGTGCCCCAGCCGGAACGCTTATTAATCATTGGCTGCGGCAATATGGGCGGCGCGATGCTGGCCGGGTGGCTGGGATCGGGCTTGGATGCCAACCGGCTCGCGGTTCTCGATCCGGGGTTGGAGAGCGCGCCCGAAGGCGTAGCGTTGTACCGCGAGGTCGCGCAGGTGGCCGACTTTGCGCATGATGCGGTGCTGCTAGGCTTCAAGCCGCAGCAACTGGGCAATCTGGCTCCGGGCTTGCAAGCGCTGACGGGCGAAGGTGTCGCGGTGCATTCGCTGCTTGCCGGACTGACCATCGGGCAGCTTCAACAGGCTTTTCCCAGCGCCGCTGCGCACATCAGAGTGATGCCCAACCTCGCAGCGCGCATCAACAAGTCGCCGATCATCCTGTTGGGTGAGGGCGTTGATGAAAGCGCCCGTCGCGACCTGACCGGTTTCTACGATCGGCTCGGCACCGCGACATGGCTCGAAGACGAGGCGAAGTTCGATGTCGTCACCGCGCTCGCCGGATCCGGGCCGGGTTTCGTCTATCGCTTCATCGATGCGCTTGCCGAGGCGACGGCCTCGCTCGGGATCGAGCGCGATCAGGCCGACATGCTGGCATTGACGATGGTCGAGGGCGCGGCCGCACTGGCCGCGCAGGAAGAGATCGATCCCGGCGCGCTGGCGGACCGTGTGGCGAGCCCGGGCGGGATGACGCGCGAGGGACTGAACGTACTCGACGCCGATGCCGCGCTGGTGCGTCTGCTCACCGATACGCTTGCCGCCACGCGCGATCGCGGCGCTCAGCTGTCGCGCGGGGCTGCTTGAAAGCTTTCGTTAAGCTTAAAGGTTCAAAAAGTGAACGTCATCCGTCGATTGCGCGCCGGTTTCGCTTGAAAAACGTGCGCAATCCCACGATATTGCACAGCAGAGGGCGCGGCAGTTCGCGCCGTTTGGTGAGAAACAAGGGATTGTAATGGCCAACTGGAACGATTCTGAACGTCGGCGCGAAGCCTTCGGTAGCGCGGTGCCGCGCGCCGGTGGGGACGTCGCGTCGCGCGCTTCCTACGATGAGGGCCTGCGTTCGTACATGCTCTCGATCTACAATTACATGGCATCGGGCGTGTTGCTGACCGGTATCGTCGCGATGGCGGCGGCTGCCACGGGGCTTGCCTATGCCTTCGCCAGCGGTCCGCTGATGTGGATCGTCGCACTTGCGCCGCTTGGCTTCATCCTCGCGATGAATTTCGGGCTGAACCGCATGAGCCAGGGCACGCTGCAGATCCTGTTCTGGTCCTTTGCGACCGTCATGGGGCTGTCGCTCTCGACGATCTTCCTCGTCTTTACCGGCGAATCGATCGCTCTGACCTTCTTCGCGACCGCTGGTGCATTCGCTGGACTTTCGCTGTTCGGCTACACGACCAAGAAGGATCTGTCCGCGATGGGCACGTTCCTGATCATGGGTGTGATCGGCCTCATTATCGCGATGGTTCTGAACATGTTCCTGCAGTCGGGCACGCTCGCCTTCGTCATCAGCGGCCTTGGCGTGCTGATTTTCGCCGGGCTTACTGCATACGATACGCAGCGGCTGAAGAACCAGTACCAATATCTGCGCGGGACGGAGATGATGGGCAAGGCCGTGATCATGGGCGCGACGAGCCTCTATCTCGACTTTGTCAACATGTTCATGTTCCTGCTGCAATTCCTCGGCAGCCGCGAATAACCGGGGCGTTTGCGGGGCAGCCTGCCCCGCGAACCACGACCAGATATAGATGCCCGGGACCGGAATGCGGTCCCGGGCATTTCTTTTGTCGTTCCATCACTTTATGCAACCCTGCACGCTCGGGTGCTTCAGCCAAGAGCAAGGCGCGGGGCCACATGGTGCCCGTGACCGACGGGATCGCCAGAGGACAAAAGGCCTTATTGATTTATGACTATCGCTGCGAGCAACGCAACCTGCGCCAATGATAACGACGGGCGGCGCACCGCCAGTCCCCCCCTTAAAATCGTCGTAATCGCCACCACAATCGCCATGCTCGGAGCCTGCGCGACGCCTCCCCCGCCACCACCTCCGCCACCGCCGCCTCCACCACCGCCGCCGGTTCAGCGCGAGCAGGTGCCCTACCGCCCGCTACCGCCGGGGGGAGCGGCCTACGTCATGGACATTCCGGGCAAGAACTTCATGGGCCGTCGCGATACTATAAATCGTGGCATCTCGCAGGACGAAGAGCTGTGGCACTTCCGCTCCGCCTGGAACGTGGCCGCGCTCAACTGCACCGCGCCGCAATACGAGCCGATCGTCACCGCTTACGGCGCCTTCATCGGCGATCACGCCGCTGCGCTGCGCGAGGTGAACCAGCGGATCGATCGCAGATACGCAGAAGACGCAGAGACCCGTCGCGACGGGATGCTCGCGCGCGAGCAGCAGATGACGGCGGTCTATAATTTCTTCGCGCTTCCTCCCGCTCGTTCGCGTTTCTGCCGCGCGGCGCTCGACATATCGAACCGGGCGCTGGCCGCACCGCCCGCCGACCCCGCGATCTTCGCGCGTGACAACTTTGCCCAGCTCGAGCAGCCCTTCGAGCAGTTCTTCGAGGAGTACGAGGCGTATCAACGGGCCTCCTCGGAGTGGGACGCGAAGTGGGGCGAACAGTTCGGCGCGACGCAGCCGGGCTGGGTGGCAACCCAGGAAGCGCGGATGAACCGACTGCGCATTCCCGGTGTGAGCAGCAGTCCCGAGGCGACGCTGGCCGCACCTGGCGTACAGACTCAGCGCGTGACCGATCCGGATACGGGGGTCGCCGTGCCGGTCATTCCGCTACCCGAAAATACGATATCCCAACCCGTCGTCGAGCCAGTCGCGCGCGAAAAGCTGGATGAGGACACGGCGGGAAATACACCGAGCTAAACCACGACCTTCAAGGGGTTGTTGCTCGGTGCGAAGGCGGGTTGCGGCGCGATTTCCTTCGCGTTAAAGCGCCCGCCTGCCTGGAACGGGGCCGTAGCTCAGTTGGGAGAGCGCGTCGTTCGCAATGACGAGGTCAGCGGTTCGATTCCGCTCGGCTCCACCAGGTTTCTTCAAGCCGGCACGCCTCTCTTGCGCGGTGCCGCGCACCTGTCTAATCACATTGACACTCATCGGTAACGGGAACGCGGTGCAATTCCGCGGCTGTCCCTGCAACTGTAAGCGGTGAGCGACTGTTTCGCGCGGGTTCTCCATTTCAGCGGGAGCGCGCAACCACTGAGGTTTTTTCAAGCCTTGGGAAGGTGAAACAGCCGCAGCGACCCGTAAGCCAGGAGACCGACCGGCGAGTGTCGCTTGTTGCCCGGTTCAGGGACTGACCCGGCGCGAATGAACTTTCGTTTCGAGCGACGAATTGGCGGTTCGACTGGGATGGTTCCGGACGAGCCTTTGATTTTGCTCGTGCGGAAGGAATTTTACGATGAACAGGACGAAATGGTTAGGCGGTGCGGCTGTGGTCGCGCTGTGCGGCAGCGCGCCAGCGATGGCGCAGGCCGACGATGACGAGATCAAAGAGCGCGCGCGCGAGGGTTACTACATCCCGTCGATCAAACCTGCGATCGTCGTCTCCGCCAGCCGAGCGGAGGGTGTCCCTGAACGCGATTACACCGGCTCGGTCACAGTCATCACTTCCGAGCAGATCGAGAACCGCCAGGTCCGTGACATCGCCGATGTGCTGCGCGATGTGCCGGGCGTCGCGGTCAGCGCGGTCGCAGGCCAGACGCAGGTGCGCGTGCGCGGGGCGGAGGCAAATCAGGTGCTTGTGCTCGTCGACGGGATCGAGGTCGCAGACCCGTTCAGCGGCGAGTTCGATATCGGCACCCTGCAGGCCGAGATCGGCAGCCGCGTCGAAGTGCTGCGCGGTCCGCAATCGGCGCTCTATGGGAACGACGCGGTCGGCGGCGTGATCGCCTATCAAAGTGCCGATGCGCGCGCTGTGCCGGGTCTGGTCGCGCGGATCGAAGGGGGCACTCACGACACGGTCAACGGCGCGGCGCGCTACGGCGCTGTTGGGGAGAGGTGGGACGCCGCGCTCTCAGCAACTGTCGTCAGCACCGATGGACAGCCCAACGCACGCGGCGGCACGCGCGACATCGGTCGCGACAGCTACACGTTCTCTGGAAAGGGTAGCGTTGACCTTTCGGATGGCCTGACCCTGCGCGCGACTGGACGTTACATCTTGACCGAAGGTCAAGCCAACAACGAGGATTTCACGCCTGACAGTTCGACCTTCGGCCTCGTTGTAGACAGCCCGGGTGCCGGGTTCGAAAACGAGGGGCTTTATGCGCTTATCGGCGCTCGCTACGACGCACTGGACGGCGATTGGACGCATGATCTCTCTGCGCAGATCGCCGCTATCAACCGCCAGAATGTAACCCCTTTCGGCCTTGCCCTCGATATCGAGAGTGACCGGCTCAAGGCCTCCTATGTCACGACCTACGATTTCGGCGTCAGCGGTCACGCGCTCACCTTCGCCGCAGATTATGAGGAGGAAGGCTTCCGCAATGTCGGGACGTTCGACGAGCGGCGCGAGATCGAGAATGTCGGGCTGGTCGGCGAGTATCGGTATGTGGGCGAACGCGCGGACTTCACTGCTGCCGTTCGGCACGACATCAATGATCGTTTCGCAGATACGACCACGTTTCGCGTCGGCACCGGGTATCGCCTGACCGATACGACCCGGTTTCGCGCAGCTGCCGGATCGGGGATCAAGAACCCGACTTTCGGCGAGCTGTTCGGCTTTATCGACGGGGTGTTTGTGGGCAATTCCGACCTTGAGCCGGAGAAATCGACCAGCTGGGAAGTCGGCTTCGATCAGGATTTCGGGCAAGGTGCCGCCACCTTGTCAGCAACCTATTTCAATGCCGAACTCGAAAACGAGATTTTCACCGACTTCCCGCCACCCGACTTCATCCAGAGCCCCGCAAACCGGGTGACCGACAGCACACAGCAGGGCGTTGAAGTCGCTCTTTTGGCGCGGTTGGGCAGCGGCTTTTCGTTCACCGGCGCCTACACATTCCTCGACGCCGAGGAGGATGGGGTCGAGGAGGTGCGCCGCCCCGATCATGTCGCAAGCGCGGTGTTGAATTGGGAGGCACCGGAGGATGCGGCATCGGCCAATCTCGTGGTCCGCTACAATGGGGAGGCGGTGGACAATTCCTTTGGTCCCGGGTTCGTCCCGACCCCGGTGACGCTGGACGATTACACGCTGGTCAATCTCAACGCGCGCTTGCGGCTGACGCGGCGGATCGAAGTCTTCGGGCGCGTCGATAACCTGCTGGATGAGCGCTATGAGCAGGTGTTCAGCTTCGTTTCCCCCGGGCGTAGTGCGGCGGTCGGGTTAGAGGCGCGGTTCTGACCCCTCGCTTTTCTTGCGCACAATGCATAGGTGCGTCCCATGCATTTTCTCGACCAGGCCAAAATCTGTCTGAAGTCCGGCGGGGGCGGCCCTGGTGCCGTCTCGTTCCGGCGCGAGGCCTATGTCGAATTCGGCGGGCCGGATGGCGGCAATGGCGGCAAGGGCGGCGACATCGTGTTCGAGGCGGTGCAGGGCCTCAATACGCTGATCGACTTTCGCTATTCGCAACACTTCAAGGCGAAGCGCGGCAATCACGGACAGGGCAAGAACCGCACCGGCGCGGGGGCGCGCGACCTGGTGATCGAAGTGCCGGTCGGCACACAGGTCTTGTCTGAAGACAAGGAAGAAGTGCTCGCCGATTTTACGGAGGTCGGCCAGCGCGTCGTTTTCCTCGAAGGCGGACAGGGCGGGCGCGGCAACACGTCCTATAAAAGCGCCACCAACCGCGCCCCGCGCCAGCATCAGCCGGGCGAACCGGGCGCAGAGATGTGGGTGTGGCTGCGGCTGAAACTGCTTGCCGATGTCGGGTTGGTGGGTCTGCCGAATGCGGGCAAATCGACCTTCATCAATCAGGTCTCGAATGCTCGGGCCAAGGTCGGGCACTATGCCTTCACCACACTGATCCCGAAGCTCGGCGTGGTTCGCCACAGGGCGCGCGAATTCGTGCTCGCCGATATTCCTGGCTTGATCGAGGGCGCAGCGGATGGTGCGGGGATCGGGGACCGGTTTCTGGGGCATATCGAACGTTGCCGGGTTCTGATTCACCTCATCGACATCGCCGGCGACGATCCGGTCGAGGCCATGCGCGTGGTCGAGGAAGAGCTGGAAGCCTATGGCGAAGGCCTAGCCGACAAGCCACGTCTGGTCGCGTTGAACAAGCTCGATCTGGCGGATGAGGAACTGGGCGAGGCCTTCGCCGAGGAACTGATCGCGGCGGGTGCAGACAAGGTGTTCCCCGTGTCGGGCGCGAGCGGCGAGGGGATCGACGCACTGCTCGACGCCGTGCTGAGCTACCTGCCCGATCGCACCTCGACCGAAACCAACGCCGCCGAAGTCGAGGATCAGCCCGAGGATGGCGGTGAGTGGTCGCCCCTCTGATACGATGACGGTGAAGTCGATTGCCGAAATCGCGAACGCGCGCCGGATCGTGGTCAAGATCGGCAGCGCCCTGCTCGTCGAAGACGGCGCCCCGGCATGGCATCGGCTTGTCTCGCTGGCGCAGGATTTTAGCGCGCTGCGCGAAAGCGGGGTCGAGATTATCGTCGTCAGCTCGGGCGCTATCGCGCTCGGCGCGGCGCGGCTCGGTCTGCCGAAGGGCGGCCGCGCCAGCCTTGCCGATGCTCAGGCGGCGGCATCCGTGGGACAGGTCGCATTGGCTCAGCTGTGGGCCAAGGCGCTGGACGAGCATGAACTGATCGCTGCGCAATTGCTTGTGACGCTCGGCGATCTTGAGGACCGGCGGCGCTATCTCAACGCCTCCGCGACGCTCGAGCGGCTTATCGAAGCCGGAGCGGTGCCGGTGGTGAACGAGAATGACAGCGTGGCGACCGAAGAGATCCGTTTCGGCGACAACGACCGGCTCGCCGCGCGGGTCGCGCAGGCGGCGAACGCGCAGGTCGTGCTGTTGCTCTCCGATGTGGACGGGCTTTACGACCGCCCGCCGGGTGAGGCGGGGGCTACCCGGATCAAGCGCGTCGAAGGCGTCACACTGGAGGTGATCGCGATGGCGGACAGCGGTTCGGATTCGGGGCTGGGCACCGGCGGCATGACCGCCAAGCTGCAGGCCGCCCGGATCGCTGAACGAGCGGGGATTGCGCTTGCCATTATCGACGGCAGGCGGGATGCGCCGATCGCCACGGCCATCGCCGAGGACGACGGCACAATCTTCCTGCCCGTTCGTACCGACAGTGCGCGCAAGGCCTGGCTGGGCGGACGACTCGCGCCAGAAGGCGTGCTGAGCGTCGATGCAGGCTGCGTCGCGGCGCTGGGTAACGGCGCCAGCCTGCTCGCCGCGGGACTGACGGAGGTCGAAGGCGAATTTCAGCGTGGCGCGCTCGTCAGCCTGCACGGACCGAAGGGCGAGCGGCTGGGCCAGGGTCTTGTCGAATACAGCGCGGGGGAGTGCCGGGCCATCGCCGGTCGCCGGGAGGCGGAACAGGCCGAGCTGCTCGGCTATGCCCCGCGCGCGGCCGTCGTCCATCGCGATCATATGGTGAAGACGTAGGGGTGCGCGCATGAAGATCGCGATGACCGGTGCGACCGGCTTTGTCGGGCAGGCGACGCTGGAGGCTGCGCTTGGCGCGGGCCATTCGGTGCGCGCGCTGACCCGACGAGAGCAAGCGCCGCGCGAGCATATCCAATGGGTAAAAGGCACGCTGTCGGATCAGGCAGCGCTGGATGAATTGTGCGAGGGGGCGGGCGATACGGCCAATACGGTGATCCATATTGCGGGCCTGACGAACACGCCCGACCCCCCGCAATTCAACTCTGCGAATGTCGAGGGGACGGCGAATGTCATCGCGGCGACGAAGGCGGCGGGTATCAAACGCTTCGTATACGTCTCCTCGCTTGCCGCGCGCGAACCGGACCTGTCGATCTATGGCGCGTCGAAAGCCAAGGCCGAGGCGCTGGTCGAGAAAAGTCGTCTGGACTGGACCATCGTGCGTCCGCCCGCCGTCTATGGCCCGCGCGACACCGAAATGTTCGAAGTGTTCCGCTCGGCCAAGCTTGGCGTGGTGCCGCTCCCGCCGGGCGGCGCGACGTCGATCATCCATGTCGACGATCTGTCACGCTTGCTGGTTGAATTGGCTGGCCTGCGCCGGATGAAGAAAATCTACGAACCTGATGACGGTCGCGAAGGCGGCTGGAGTCACAAGGAACTGGCGCAGGCCATCGGGCGGGCGGTCGGTAAACGACGCGTTTTTGCCCCGAGTCTGAAGCGCCCTGTACTCAATGCAGCAGCAAGCGCCGACCGCCTGATACGCGGCGATGCGGCGAAGTTAACCCCCGACCGTGTCGGCTATATGAGCCATCCCAACTGGGTCTCGCGATGGGATCGACGTGTTCCGCACGAGGTGTGGCAGCCCGAGATTGACGGCGAAGGGGGGCTCAAGGCGACCGCCGAATGGTATCGCGAAGAGGGCTGGCTTTAATCTTCGCGATTGCGGCAAACCTCTGAACCGTAGGCTTCGGCGAAGGAGTTTTTCCAGCAGCGCTCGAACGCTTCCAGCACGTCGAGATTGGGCGGCCACGCAATTTCGACCGGGTTGCCGTGAATGTCGACTATTTGCGCATCGCGCGCGGGTATGGCTTTCAGGCGTTCCATCGCGGTCATCAGCCCTTCGCGGTCACGCTCGAGAAAGGCGATCGTACCATCCATATAGTGATTCCAACCGAAATTCGCATCTTCATCCAGCGGCTTGTAGGTCAGTTTCAGAAGCGCAATCGCTGCGTCGGTTTGCCCGGCATAGGCGCGCAACTGCCCCTCATGTGTGTAAAGGATGCTCGCGTGATCGCGCTTTTCATGACGCCATTCATGGATTAATTCCGCCGCTTCGGCGTAACAGCCGCGCTCATAAAGTTCGCGCCACCCGCCGTCGGGCAATGTCTGATCGAACTCCTCTCGCGAAAGTTCGAGCATCGCCTCAAGATCGTAGGCGCAGTCTGGCTCGACCTCCTCGGCGGGGGCTACGCTCTGGGCGGCGGCGAGGAGGATAAGCAGCGTGTCGATCATGACACGTAGGCTAGCTGCAAATTATACACCCGCAAGCCCTTACAAAAACGGCTCTTCGCCCGGCTTGTGGATGCCGCATTCGATTTTGTCCCAGCCCTTCCAGCGGCCTGAGCGCGGATCTTCGCCCGGTGCGACCTTGTGAGTGCAGGGCTGGCAGCCGATCGAGGGGAAGCCCCTCGCGACCAGCGGGTGATGCGGCAGGTCGTGGCGCTCGAAATAGGCCGCGATATCGTCGGCGTTCCAGTCGATCAACGGGTTGATCTTGAGCCGCCCTTGCGCATCCGATCCATCGATTTCGAAGCGCGGCAGGGTCGCGCGCGTGTCGGACTGGAACGCCTTGCGCCCGGTCATGCTCGCATCGAAGTCGGCGAGCGCCTTGGCGAGCGGCTTGACCTTCCGAATTTCGCAGCAGCCATCGGGATCGTACGACCAGCGCAGCCCGGTCTCATCCTTCGCTGCCACCTCTGCGGGATCGGGGGTGAGGATGCGCAGATCGGTGAGGCCTAGCTGGCGGACCAGATCGTCGCGGTATTGCAGCGTTTCGGGGAAATGCTTGTCGGTGTCGAGGAACAGCACCGGCATGTCAGCGTTCACCTGCGCGACCAGATGCAGCAGCACCGCGCTTTCCGCACCGAAGCTGGAAACGATCGCGATGTCGCCCGCCAGATCGCCTTCGATCACTCCTTCGAGCAGTTCGCGCGTGTTCGAACCGCGAAACATGCGATTGAGGCGCACGGCGTCATGCTCGGTAAAGCGTGGGCCAATGTCGAGCTTGTCCACCGCGCGCTCGAACACCTCGCTGCGGCTCGGCGGCTTATTCATGGCGCAGCTCGGGGATCGTGCGGCGCGCATCGGCGGCGTTCTGGTAAACGTTGTCCCAGGTCGCAAAAGCGCGCTGCGCTGCCTCTTCGTCGAGTGGTCGGTCGGGCGCAAACGCGTCGAACCCGCAGCGGCGCATATGGCTGAGCTGATCGACCAGCACATCACCAACGGCCCTTAGCTCGCCGATGTAGCCCGCCTCGCGCAGGATGCGGGCGGCGGAATAGCCGCGCCCGTCGGCGAAAGTCGGAAAGTTGACTTCGATAAGCGCAAGCCGGTCGAGAAACGGAAGCAACTGCCGCGTGTCGTCGCCCGGCTCGATCCTCACAGCGGTCGCATTGGTCTGGTCGCAGCAAGCATCGACGGTGACGGTCCCATGATCGACTGGCTCGTCTTCGCGAAAGCGGAACTGGACCTCATCGGGACTTGCGCCGAGCGAGCCGGCTTCGGAATCGAAGGTGGGTTTATCGACCATTCGACCCTCCTGACATCACAATGCCGCTTGCTAGCGGGATGCGCAGATGAACGGAGATCGCCGCGATCGAGACGATCCTGACGGTCGTATCAATCATACAGCGCCTCCTTGAACGGCTCCATGCCGATGCGGCGATAGGTATCGAGGAAGCGCTCCTCACCTTCGCGGCGTTGGAGGTAGACGTCGGTGACCGTTTCGACCGCTTCGATCACGCCGTTCTCTGTGAAGCCAGGGCCGGTAATCTTGGCGAGGCTGACATCCTCGGCCTCGCTTCCGCCGAGGGAGAGCTGGTAGTTCTCGACTCCTTTCCGGTCGACGCCGAGAATGCCGATATGGCCCGCATGATGGTGCCCGCAGGCGTTGATGCAGCCGGAAATCTTGAGCTTCAATTCGCCCAGCTTTGCGGTCTTGCCCGACGCACCAAACCGCTCGGATATGCGCTGTGCGAGCGGGATCGAACGTGCATTGGCGAGGCTGCAATAATCGAGTCCCGGGCATGCGATCATATCTTCGATCGTATCGAGATTGGGCGCGCCCAGCCCGGCTTGGTCGAGCGCGGTCCACAGCGCGTGCAGGTCCGCGATCCGAACATGCGGCAGGACGACGTTCTGCGTGTGCGTGATGCGCATTTCGTCAAAGCTGTATTGCTCGGCAAGCTGGGCCATCACCCGCATCTGATCGCCACTCGCATCGCCGGGAATGCCGCCAACGGGCTTGAGGGAAATCACCGCGGAAACATAGCTGTCGTGCTTGTGCCGATGGGTGTTGCGATCGACCCAAAGCGCGAAGTCCGGGTCCGAGCGGTCGAGCGTTTTCGGTCCGTCTTCGAACGCTGGATCGGCGAAGAACTCCTTGATCCGCTCCAGTTCCGCGCGCGGTGGTTCGACACCGACGTCGAGCAGGTGGGCAAATTCCTCCTCGACCTGCCGCGTGTATTCCTCCGCGCCCAGTTCGTGGACGAGGATCTTGATCCGCGCCTTGTACTTGTTGTCGCGCCGACCGTAGCGATTGTAGACCCTGAGACAGGCCTCGGCATAGGTCACAAGCTGGTCTAGCGCGACGAAACTGCGGATCATCGGCGCAATCATCGGGGTGCGACCCATGCCGCCGCCGACATAGAAGCGCGCGCCGATCTCGCCGTTATCATTCCGCACGATCTGAATGCCGATATCGTGCAGCCGCATCGCCGCGCGATCTTTTTCCGACGCGATCACGCAGATCTTGAACTTGCGCGGCAGATAGGTGAATTCCGGGTGGAAGCTCGACCATTGCCGCAGCAGCTCGGCATAGGGGCGCGGATCGACCAGCTCGTCATGCGCCGCGCCCGCGAAGTGATCGGAGCTGATGTTGCGGATACAGTTTCCGCTGGTCTGGATCGCGTGCATTTCCACGCGCGACAGATCGGCGAGAATATCCGCAGCATCCTCCAACTTGATCCAGTTGTACTGAATGTTCTGGCGCGTGGTGAAGTGGCCGTAGCCGCGATCATACTTGTCAGCGATATCGGCCAGCGCGATCATCTGGCGGCTGTTCAGCGTGCCGTAGGGGATCGCGACGCGCAGCATGTAGGCGTGAAGCTGAAGATAGAGGCCATTCATCAGCCTGAGCGGCTTGAATTGTTCTTCGCTCAAGGTGCCTTCAAGCCGCCGACGCGCCTGGTCGCGGAATTCCTCCACACGGGCGTCGACCATGGCCTGATCGTATTTGTCGTAAGCGTACATTTCAGATCACCCAGTCCAAGGCTTGCGGGTCTTGCGGCTTCAAGGTCAGATCGGGCCGCACTGTAGGGCCGAGCGCACGGACGCGGTCCTTGATGTGCGAGGGGCGCACGCCGTCATCGGTCCGCTCAGCGTCGATCATGTAGGGAACGTTCACTTGCCGCAGCGCTTCCTCTCGCGCCATGATTTCCTCGCCATGTGTGCCGACATCAGTGGCATCGTCGACGTGGAGCGACCAGTTCTCGCCATCCCACCAGATGACAGCGCCGGATTTGAGATCATTGCCGGTCAGGATCTTCATCGCGTCGTCTCCAGCGCGATGCGGGCGACTGCGATGTCCGCGCGCGCCGTCACATCGCCGATAATGATGAGTGCGGGGCTTTTTACCGCCCCGCTCACCACGAGATCGGGCAGGCCCGCAACGCAGCCGCGCAGCACGCGCATTTCGGGCCGAGCGCCGTTCTCAATCACGGCAATCGGCGTTTCCGGGGCGAGGCCATCGGCCATGAGTTTTTCGGCGATCTGAGGCGCTGTCTTGACGCCCATATAGATGACCAGCGTGCGCCCCTTTCCTGCGAGCCCCGACCAGTCCTGATCCGACAGCCCCTTGCATTGGCCTGCGACGAAACTGACAATGCTCGAGGCGTCGCGGTGGGTGAGCGCGATCTGCGCAGCGGCGGCGCCGCCGTTGGCCGCAGAAATGCCGGGTACGATCTCGACATTGACCCCATGCGCGCGGGCGAGTTCAGCCTCTTCTCCGCCGCGCCCGAAAATCAGCGGATCGCCGCCTTTCAAGCGCACGACATCATGCCCGGCCTGAGCTTCGCGGACCAGCAGGGCATTGATCTCGTCTTGCGGCAAGGTGTGGTGCGCGCGCCGCTTGGCGACCGAGATCAGCCGCGCCCGCGGCGATGCCATCGCGAGGATCGCGTTGCTCACCAGCCCGTCATGTACGATGACTGACGCGCGTTCGATCAGCCGGGCTGCGCGCAGGGTCAGCAGGTCGGGATCGCCCGGACCTGCGCCAACGAGATAGATCGTGCCACTTTCCATGATCGGAGAAATGGCGGTGGGGACCAAATGGCACCAGCGAGAATGGGTTTGCGTGTGGCTAGGAAAGCTATTGGGGCAGGGCCGCCGCTCGCTTCAGGTGGTCGAAACGGCGGTGGCCTTTCCACCCGACAACAGATCGATGATCCGGTCGAGCTGGTCGGAAGAGCGGATGTGCAGGTCGCGTTGGGGGAAGGGGATTTCCACCTCGTTTTTCTGGAACAGCTCCCAGATGCGCATGTAAACGTCGGAGCGGATATTCGCGAGGCCTTCCTCAGGATCCTCGATCCAGAAGCGCACTTCAAAATTCACCGAGTTATCGCCGAATTCCATGACGTTGACGCGCGGCTTGGGCCGTTTAAGCACTCTCGGCGTATCGTCGACCGCTTTGTAGAGCAGTTCTGTCACCAGTTTAAGGTCGCTGTCATAGGTGACGCCCACCGGAGCCTTCACCCGGACATCGCGGCTGGAATACGACCAGTTCACCACCTGGTTGACCATCAGGTTTTCGTTCGGGATCAGGTGCTCGGTCTGGTCGCGGGTGATGACCGAGATCGCGCGGATGCCGATCTTTCGGATTTGCCCGACGCTTTCATTCCCAGCCCCGTCCGTGACCGAGATCACATCGCCAGGCTTGATCGACTTGTCGAGCAGCAGCAGGATACCGGAGATCAGGTTTCCAAAGGTCTTTTGCAGGCCAAAACCGATGGCAAGGCCGAACGCGCCACCGAAGAAAGCGAGGGCCGTAAGATCGATCCCCGCCACATCGACGGCGATAAAGAAGGCGAGCGTCCAGATCAGGATCGTCGAGATCTTCTCCGCCAGAAGCTGCTGCGCACCGTCGAACCGGCTCACCCGCCGCACCAAATTGCGCGCAATGCGGGTCGCGAACCATGCGATCGTGACGACCAGGGCGAGCGTTCCGAGCAGGAACACCACATCGAACATCGAGACGCGGATATCGCCGACGGTCAGGGCAAGGCTGTCGAGCGTCTCGACCAGAGCCGCGCCGGTTTCGCTTTGCGAGGCGATGCCCTCCTTCGCGCCCTCGGCGACGCTGGAAATCTCGACTTCGACCTCGGTTTCCTCGGCAAAGCTCCAAAGCTGGCCGGGCTGCAACTCCTCGGGCGCCTCGGGCGCGGCGGGGTCCGGCGCAGTTTCGTCGGGCGGCGTTGCCGTGGTCATTCGCCTTCGCCCTCGCCGGTGCCGCGTGCAGCTGCCTTTCCGCCAAGCGCCTCGATCAACTCGCGTATCTCGTTCGTGTCGCGCAGATTGAGGTCGCGCTGAGGGAACGGGATTTCGATGTCATTTTCCTTCAGCAGCCACCACAAGCTTTTGAGCACGTTGCTGCGGACATTGCCCACGCCCTGCTCGGGATCACGGATCCAGCAATGGATCGTGAAGTTCACCGAGCTGTCGCCGTATTCGGTCATCCACACGATGGGCGGCGGGGTTTCCAGCACACGTTTGGCCGATTTCGCAGCCTTGAGCATCAGCTCTTCGGCAAGGTTCATATCCGCGCCGTAGCTTACGCCCACATCGACCTGCATTCGGACGTTCTTCGAGGAATAGGACCAGTTCTCGACCTGATTGATCATCAGGTTTTCGTTGGGGATCAGATATTCGCGCTCATCCCGCGTGGTGACGGATACCGCACGAATCCCGATCTTGCGGATTTGACCGAAGGTCTCGTTCCCGGCCATGTCGGCAACCGCGATCACGTCGCCTGGCTTGATCGACTTGTCCATCAGCAGGATGATCCCTGCAATCAGATTACCGAAGGTTTTCTGAAGGCCGAAGCCGATGGCAAGACCGAAAGCCCCTCCGAAGAAGGCCAGCGCGGTGAGGTCGATGCCGACAAGATCAATCCCGATGAAGAATGCCGCGCCCCAGATCATGATCGTGATGATCTTTTCGGTGAGCAGCGCCTGCGATCCGCTCAATCGACTGAAGCGGGCGATGGCCTTGCGCACAAAACGGGTCAGCAGCCACGCCGCGGTGATAACCAGCGCGATGACTGCGGCGAGCACCAGGGCATCGAGCAGCGACACGCGAAAACTGGTCGTGTCGATCGCCAGCGCATCGAGCGAGGAAAGGATCGAACCCAGCGTCTCGCTCTGTTCGCTGACGCCTTCGACGAGCGTGTCCGCAGTCTCGACTTCGACCGGCTCTGTCTGCTCTGCGGGCTCGAGCGCTTGTTCCGATGCAGGCGCTCCTTCGCTTGTCGACGCGTCGGTAGGCGTTGCCTGCGGTTCTGCCGGGGCGCCTGCGTCCGAAGCCGCACTCTCATCCGGTGACCCGGTGGGCAGGGGAAGGACGGAATTGGTCGTCATCGAGTGCTACTGATCAAGCCACGGATCCCGTGAGCGCGCGGTCGAGATCGGCGATCAGATCCTCAGGGTCGTCGAGCCCGATGGAGAGGCGAATGGCCTGCTGTCCATCGGAGGTCGCGCTGTCCATCACTGTGCGGTGTTGGTGAGGATGGATCGGCAGTGCGAGGCTTTCGTATCCGCCCCAACTGTAACCTATCCCGAACAACTCTAGCGCATCGACCACGCGCGCACCCGCCTCGGGATCGTCGCTCGCGAGCACGAAGCTGAACAGGCCGCACCCGCCGGTAAAGTCGCGTCGCCACAATTCGTGGCCGGGATCATCGGGAAGCATCGGACACATCACGCGCGCCACCGGCGGCTGATCGTTGAGCCAGGCGGCGATGCGCACCGCGCTATCTCTGGTGCGAGCAAGGCGCAGGGGCATGGTGCGAAGGCCGCGCGAGGCAAGAGCGGCATCGTCGGGCGAGACCACCTGCCCCAATTCCTGCGAAGTTCGTCGGAGCGCGCGATACCAGCGCTCACCAGCGCTTGCTGAACCCATCATCAGGTCCGAATGCCCGCCGACATGCTTCGACAGGCTCATTATCGTGATGTCGCAGCCATGATCGAGCGCGGCAAAGCCAAGCGGGCCGGCCCAGGTGTTGTCGATCATGCCGACCGCGCCCGCCTCGCGCGCAATCGCGGTCAGCGCGGGCACGTCGCACACTTCCATCGTCAGGCTCCCGGGGTTTTCCAGCCATACGCCGCGCGGGGTGTGATCGGCCACCAACGCCTCGAATGCGGAAACATCGAGCGGATCGAAGAAGGTGTGCGTCACGCCCATGCGCTTCAGCAACCCGGTCGCCATCGAGCGGCTCGGGTCGTAGGAATTGTCGCTCATCAGCAGGTGATCGCCCGGTCTGAGCACGGCGAGGAGCGACCCGGCAATTGCCGCGACCCCGCTGGGGTACAGCACCGTGCCGTGGGCGCCGGGCTCAAGCTGAGTCAGTGCCTCGGCCAGCGACCACTGCGTTGGCGAGCCCCGGCGACCGTAGAAAAAATCGCCGTCGGTGTTGGAGGCGAGAGCCTGCTGGCGGGCTTCCTCGCTTTCGAACAGGTGGGTCGAGCCGCGCCAAACCGGGGGGTTGACGACCGCACCGGTCCACTCGCGGCGGCGACCGGCTCGGGCAGCGCGCGTATCGGGCGCGAGGTCGGCGTTCCGGTCCGATCGGCTCATGCCGGTCCCTGAGCCTTCGGTGTCGCCGGATCGGCGCTCCATTCCATCCAGCTTCCATCGTAGAGCCGCACGTCGTCCTTGCCCGCGAGATGCAGCGCGAACAGTAGCACGCTCGCGGTCACTCCGCTGCCGCATGTGGTGATGATCGGGCGGTCCCAGTCGATCCCTGCCGCCTCGAATGCGGCGCGTAATTCAGTGGGAGCCTTGTATGTACCGTCGGGCTCGAACACCTGGCCGAAGGGGAGGTTCAGCGAACCGGGAATGCGCCCGTTGGATCCGCCGTGAACAGGATCGTCACCGCCGCCGAACACCCGATCGGCTCCGCGCGCATCGATCACCTGCTCGCATACATCACCGCGCCCGTTATCGAGATTGGCGAGCATCTCCGCCTTTGTGGCGACCCGCGATGGAGCGGCGGTGGAGGGCGGCGAGACGGAAGCGATTTCGGGCTGACCGCTATCGAGTGGGCGGCCCTCGTCACGCCACTTGCCAAGGCCGCCATCGAGGATCGCAGCGCTCTCGATCCCATGCGCGCGGCACATGAACCATGCACGCGCTGCAGTCCTGATCGCGCTATCATCATAGAACACGATGCAATCACCTGCCGAAACACCGAGTTCGGCCAGTCGCCCCGCCAGCTGGTCCGGTCGCGCAATTGCCTGCGGCACGGCGGAGGTCTCATCAACCAGACCGGCCAGGTCGAGAAAACGCGCGCCCGGTATGTGCGCAGCAAGATACTCCGCGTGAGGATCCCGCTCGGCACCGGGAAGATGGCGCGAGGCGTCGAGCACCACGAGAGCGGGCTGACCAAGCCTGTCGGCAAGCCATTGCGTCGAAATTAGATCGGGCATCGTTTTCATCATGGCAACCAGCGGTAGCGCGCGTGCAGCCCAGCGCCAACCCCGTTGCTTGAACTCCCCGGCACGCGCGGGACGGGGTCGGTCCCGTCGCTCAGACCGTGGCAGCAATCGTGGATGCCTCTGTCTCCTGCGTGACGGGTTCACGCACAGGTTGAGCAATGAGGCCGTGAACCCCGCCGGGCGACACGTCGAGCGGCAGTGGATGCAGACGTCCCCGGTTCGCCGCGCTGCGCGAGCCGATCACGAAACTGCGGGCAAACTCGATATCGGGCGATCCTTCGACCCGGATATGCGCAAGCGGCACGAAGACAGGCCGCTCGCCCTGGCGGATCGCATTGATCTCCCGCAGTGGCAATTGCAGCATTGTTCTGATGCGCCGTATTTGGCGCGGACCGATCCTGTCTATCGCTTCGATCGGCTTGCCTTGCCCGTATGTCATACGCTCTTCGCCCGCACGCGCGGTTGAAAGATCGCCGAACAGCGTCAAGTCGCGCGCCGGTTGATCGCTGCGATTGGCAATCACGATCCTGCATTCGAGCGTCAGGTTCATTACGCTGCAACTGGCGCTCGCAATTTCGAGTGACAGGTCGAGGCGGATCGGCTCCAAGGCTGCGTTCGCGGCTGCCGATGATGCCCCGGCGGCAAGGGAGAGCGCAGGATCGGCTCTGCCTTTAAAGACAGGCGGGGTCGTGTCTGGCATCATGCGATTGACCTTGGCGACAATGCGGCCCGCGCGGGTATCCTGATCTTCGTCGCCATCGCGGTTTCGCCGCCAGAAGGTCCAGCCCAGCCCCGCAGCTAGAAGAGCGGCGAGAGCGATGAGCGCGAAGATCAGATTGCGGATCGAATTGTCTTCACGCTGATCCGGAACGGTCCGGTCGGGCCGCGTGTCGTCTTCGCCACTGATCGTCGTGTCTTGAGATGGCGCGGTTGTCTGCGCTTCGGGAATCGGCAGTGTTTCAAAGCCGGGCGCGACGGTTTCGCTCTCGTCTTCCGGCGCTTCTGCATCCGCCTCAGACGGATCGGGCCCCGTCTCATCTGCGAGCGAAGGCTCTGCCGCAGGCGACACCTCCGACGCCGGCTCCGCTTCAGGCTCTGGAGGCGAAGCGGATGTCTGTGTCTCAGCTTGGGTGGGTGTCGGAGAGGGTGTGGGTGTCGGCGGCGCCGGGAGTGGCTCTGGTGCTCTTTCCAGCGGAATGACGCGCGGCGCGATTGGCACGCCGGCGCGCTCGTCCACCGGCCCCTGGGGGACTGGCGTCGGTGTCGGCGTGGGTTCGGGCAGAGTGAATGACCCGGGCGATGCCGCGACCGGCTCCGTTGCAAGCGGCCCAACCAGCGCGATGACGCTCACCGCGCTCAGCTTCATCGCCGCGCGGGTGGCTCGAAAGGCGTTGGTCGTTTCGTGTGGCGATGCACGCATCATCTAACCAGGGGTCTCGGTTCTTCCGGCAATTCTTCGAATGTATGGGTGCGACGCACTCCGGTTCGCGCCCGCTCGTATCATAGATCCATAGAAGCCCACTCGCTCGCGTCCAGTATCCCGCTTGCAAGCCGTGCGCTTTCGCGCCAACTACGCGGCATGGATACCACACCTGATGCCACCGGCGAAAACGCCGGGCAGCCCGCCTTCCTCGGCAAAGATACACCGTTGCCGCAATCGCCCGAAGAGGCGCGGCTGGACTACGTGCCCAATCCCCGCAGCGGAGCGCTTTATCTGGTGCGATTCGTCGCGCCCGAGTTCACTTCGCTGTGCCCGGTGACCAGCCAGCCCGATTTCGCGCATCTGGTGATCGACTATGCGCCGGGCGAGACGATCGTTGAGTCCAAAAGCCTCAAGCTGTTTCTGGGCAGCTTCCGCAATCACAATGGCTTTCACGAAGAGGTGACCGTCGGCATCGGACAACGACTTGCAGAAGAAATGCATCCGAAATGGATCCGGATCGGAGGATATTGGTATCCGCGCGGCGGCATTCCGATCGATGTGTTCTGGCAATCGGGCCCGATACCCCAAGGGTTGTGGGTGCCAGAACAAGGTGTGCAGACCTACCGCGGTCGTGGTTAACGCTTTGTTGGTGATGCAAAAGAGTCACACGACTACTTAAAACCGGGAATAAGTGCTTGCGTTTGGATGCATTCTCGACCGGAAAACCTTTTCTTTCACGTGTTATGCTGTAGGCATGTGGCCTAGTCACCTTACGCGGCGTTACGAAACCTTATTGGCTTTGGTTTAGTAGCGCTGCCAACGACCGTTTCTTTCTTGCCACAAATGAGGCTATCGATGACCACCCTTACTTCGACGAAACTTCGCGCCATTGGCGGCGCTTCGGTTCTTGCTCTTACCGCCGGCATTTCCGGCCCCGCTTTCGCTAGTGGCGCGCCTGCGCCTGCGCCGACGGCTCCGACCGTGCCAGGCAATGCGGAAGAGTGCACTGAGGTCGATGGTCTCGTAACCTGTGTCCCCGGCGTCGATGCCGACGGCATTACGGTTGTCGGTGACACCGACAGCAATAGCGATGACAGCGATGGCGACGACAGCGACGATGATGAAGACGGGTTTGGCGGCGACCTGACCCTCGACATTCAGGACGGCGCTTATGTGCAGGACAGCGTCGTTCTGCTGGGCGACGTGGAGGGGGTAGTTGATGGTGCAATCGTCACCGATGGCGACGACGAAGGCGCTCTACTTCTCGAAGCGGGATCGAATGTAACGATCAATGGCTTCATTCAGACATCTGGAGAGGGCTCCGCTGGGGTCGAAGTGACCGAGAATGGCTCGATCACAAATGCTGGCACGATCTACACCACCGGCGACAATGCCTCGGATGGTGTCGTTCTCGGTGAAGGTAGCAGCTTCACCAACAGCGGTCTGGTTCGCACCGACGGCGAAAACTCGGTCGGCGTGTTCGGCGCCGATAGTACCGAGGTTATTAACGGCGTCGATGGCTCGATCGTCACGACGGGCGCGGGTGGTTTCGGCGTTGTGCTTGGCGAAGACAGCCGGGTCGAGAATTCCGGCGCCATTCAGACTTTCGGAGAGTTCGGAATTGCCATCGACATGGGTGGTGACGCCGAGGTGGTGAACAATGGCAGCATCCATACCCAGGGTGAGCAAGCCTTTGGTGTCTCGACGCTTGAAGATGGGAGCGTTTTCAACTCTGGCACGATTGCGACATCCGGCAGTCTTGCAACCGCTATTGTGGTCGGAGAGAACAGCATCGTCGAATCCGACGGCACGATTGAGGTGGCCGGTGACGACGCGTTCGGCATCATCGCTGGAGAGGGCTCGCAGGTTAATCTCGACGAAAACAGTGTCTTGACCACTGCTGGCGATTTCGCTGGCGCGGTCGCCATTGTTGGTTCGGGGCGGGTCGAGAATGGCGGCAGTATCACGACGAGCGGTTTGAATTCTGCCGCGATCGTAATGAGCGGAGACGGTGGCGAGTTCATCAACAAGCTGGAGGCGTCGATCGTCACAACTGGCGATGGCGCGGCTGGTGTTTCTCTCGGTGATGACTCGTATGTGCAAAACGACGGCTCGATCGCCACTTCGGGTGACGCTGCAAGCGGTGTCGAGGTGGGCGATGACAGCCTCGTGGTCACCAATGACAGCATCACCACCGAGGGTGATGGTTCGTTTGGTGTGGACATGGGTACCAGCTCCAACCTGTTCAATTCCGGCGTCATTTCGACCTCGGGTGCCGGCGCGATCGCGGTAATCGCCGATGATGGCTCGATCGTAGAAAGCGACGCCGAGATCAGCACGACCGGCGACGGTGCGATCGGCATTGCGATCGGCGACAATGGCCTGATCAACCTCGAAGAAAACAGCGTCCTCACAACCGCAGGCGAGGATGCCGACGGCATTCTGGCGGTTGGTAGCGTGGTCATGCGCAACAGCGGCTCGATCACCGCTAGTGGCGATGATTCGGATGGTGTCGTGCTCGAAGGGGAAGGCACGGTCTTCAACCTCGCGGGCGGCAGCATCAGTGGCGCGGTCGGTATCGACGCTTCCTTCGGCGGCGAAGAGCAGACGATCGCCAACTTCGGCACCATCACCGGTACCGACGGCAATGCGGTTCTGCTGGGCGACGGCGATGACCAGTTCCAGCAATGGGATACGGGTGTTCTCGGCGGTCTTGTGAGTGCCGGCGATGGCGACGACACGCTCGTTTTCGGTAACGCTTCGGTGGACGGATCCACTCGCGACCTGGGTGATTTCGACGACGAAGATCAGTTTGAGGGCTTTGAAAATCTCGCCTTCCTTTCGACCGCCGGTGCGTTCACCCTGACCGGCGAAAGCGAAGAATCGATCACCTTGCTGGGCGGCGACATTATCCTCGATGGTTCTCTGGTCGAAACGGTTCTCGCCACTGGCGCGGGCAGCCTGACGGTCACCGAAACTGGCTCCATCGAAGTCGAGGAAGGCGAAGGTGTCGACGTAGACACCAACAACTACACGATCACCAATGCCGGCACGATCAGCTCCGCCGACTCCAACGCAATCGACGCGACCGATGTCGAGGGCCTGACGGTCAACAACAGCGGAACGATCACGACCGACGCCGAGGAAGGTATCGCGATCTTCGCCAACAACATCCTCGATCCTGAAGATGTCACCAACGCTACGATCAACAACACGGGCACGATCTCCGTAACCGGGGAAGCTGGGATCGCTGTTGCGATAATCGGCTCGGGCACTGTCACCAATGGTGTTGATGGCAGCATCACCGGTGAAGGTGAGGACGTCGGCGCTATATTCCTGGCTGGCGATGGCACGATCGACAATGATGGATCGGTCACGACCACTGGCGACGGCTCGATCGCGATAACGCTTGGCGGTGATGCCGAACTCGACAATAGCGGTGATGTAAGCTCTGACGGTGAGGACACGACCGCCATCCTTCTGTTCGCTGGCGGCAACGTTACCAACTCGGGCACCGTTTCGGGTGCCACCGGTATCGATGCCTCGCTGACGGTCGCATCGAACACCGTGGTCAACTTCGGTTCGATCACTGGCACGGACGGCAACGCCGCTCTGCTCGGTGACGGTGATGACGAATTCCAGATCTTCAACGGCTCCAGCGTCGACGGTCTCGTCGATGGTGGTGACGGGGAAGACCGGCTTGTCTTCGGCAACAACGGCGATGATGTGTTCGAAGTCGACATCGCCGGGATCACCGCGAGCCTCGACGGTGAAGATGATGACGACGACGATGATGATGATGACGACACCGATGGTCCCGACGTCGACGCGATCGATGCCGACTATGTGAACTTCGAGAATGTCGGCTTCCGCGATCTTGGTGCCGGCAGCATCAACCTGACCGGCGACTCGGATCGTTCGTTCTCGATCCTTGGCGGCGACATCACGCTGTCCGGCTCGGTCACCGATACGCTCGTGATCGAAGGCACCGACGACAGCATCCTGACGATCGCTGAAACCGGTGTCGTTGATACCGATGGCGTTGCGGGCATTCTCGCAAACGTCGATGGCGCTACTGTGGTCAATCTTGGTCTGGTCGAAGCCGACGACGCCTCAGCCATCGACGCCTCGACGGTTACGGCGTTCACTCTGACGAACTCCGGCACCATCCAGTCGGGCGATGATCATGCGGTGTCGCTCAATCAGGGCGACATCACTAATTCCGGTCTGATCCAGGCGGTCGCGGGCGACCTTGATGACCTTGATGACATGGACGACATGGACGACGTCGATACCGATGACATGGATGACGTCGATACAGCCGTTGATCGTTCGCAACTTGCGGCCATCTCCTTCGAGGGCGAAGCTGACGAAGAGTCCACGGTGACGAACGAAGCTGGTGGTGTCATCCGCGGCGAAATCGGCATCCTGGCTTTCGCTAGTGACGACGATGACGACGACGACGACATGGACGACATGGACGATGACGACACGGACATGGATGACATGGACGACGACACCGACATGGACGAAGATCCGGTTGTCGATAACAGCAACCGTCAAGTCGTGGCCAACTTTGGCACGATCGAAGGCACCAGCGGCGATGCTGTGGCTCTCGGAGATGGCGACGACCAGTTCCAGCAGTGGACCGATGCTAGCGTCATTGGCGATATCGAGCTGGAAGATGGGAATGACTCCTTCATCCTGGAGGGTCGTCTGACGTCCGTTGATGGGGAAATCGACGGTGGAGACGGCGAGGACACCGTGATCCTCGCAGGCATTCTCGACCGGGACGACGTGTTCGACGACTCGATCTTGGAAAATTTCGAAAATTTCGAGCTAGGCTCCACTCTCGGAGGCACGCTCAACGATCTCGAAATCGAAGGCGATCGTTCGCTCGAAAATGACTTCACCATCGTTGGCGAAGTGATTTTCGATCTTGGCGTCGATTCCCTGACGACCGATGGCACGATTACACTTGCCGATACCGGTCTCGTCACTGTCAATACTCCGCTCGATCGCGAGTTGCTGGGCCAGACGGTTCTGGTTCTCGACGGCGATGATGAGGAAGACCTCGGCGGCACGATCAACATCATCGATGATGATCAGCTGCTGGCTTACACGCCTGTGGGCCTGCTCAGTGTCACCGTCGAAGCGGACAACCCGCTTGCCGATGATACCGATCGCAACCTGCGCGTGTTCGGTGATGCGCTCGCCCTCGCGGTTGAGGATGGAACGCTTGGCGACGATGCGTTCGACGATCTCAACGATCTGCCGAGTGTCGATGCGTTCCGCAATGCGGCCAGCGATGCCCTGCCCTCGCTCAGCGAAGGTGTGGCTCGCGAGATCTTCGAAACCGCGAGTGCGGCAAGCCAGGCGATCGCTCACCCCCATGCAACTGAGGGTGGGGGTGTCTGGGGCCAGGTCATGTACCGCGGGGCGGATCAGGATGCTCGTACGCTGTCGACCGATGGTTACGAGAGTGAGCAGCTGATCTTCACCGCTGGTGCGGACTTCATCGCGCTCGACAACTTCTCGCTCGGGGTCATCGGCAGCTATGCCGATATCGACAACGACGACGTCGATCGCGCTGGCGTTGTCCGTGGCAACTCCGACGTGGAGAGCATCAAGGTCGGCGGTTACGCTTCGGCGGTGTTGTTCCAGGACAGCTTCGTGAATGTCGAAGTCTCGTACCTGACTGGTGACGTCGAAGCAGATCGGACTGGCTTCTTTGGAGACATCGGGTCGGAATACGACTTCGACGGTTACTTCGCTCGCGCTGAGTTCGGTGTCGATTTGGCTAGTGGCGACAATGTCGGGATCATCCCGACGATCGGCTTCCACCACGCGAACATCAACTTTGACGATACGACCGAAACCGGTGGTTTCGGATTTGATATCGAGCGTGGTGACGCGAAGTTCTCCGAACTGCGCGGTGGTCTGGAAATCAACGGGGACGTGTCCTCGGTCATCCAGGCCTTCGCCGAAGCAACCTACATCCACGATCTCGAAGACAGCCCGCGCAGCTTCCTGCTGAGCTCGGCCGAGATTGCGCCGTTCACCGCGCACCTGCCGCTCCGCGAGCAGGACCGCTTCGAGGTGGCCGCTGGTGCAATGGTCGGGATTACGGAAGGCTTCGGACTGGAGCTTGGCTATCTCGGTGACTTCGCCGACGGCTACAATGCGCATTCTGCGCGCGCCAACCTGCGCTTCGCTTTCTAAGAAGCGAACACAGGTAGTATGCGGCGATGCATACGAAAAAGGGGCCGGCCACGAGAGTGGTCGGCCCCTTTTGCATTTATGCTAGGATCCAGTCGTGCTTCTACCCGCTCGTTCTAAAGTGAGGATCCTTTAAGCAAAATCGCACGAAGCGTAGGCGCGGGATCAGCGAAACCGGCTTGAGGCGGTCGCTAAAGGCAACCGGAGCATTGGCGTGGCGTTTGGGCGCAACGCTGTAGCGCCCGATGGCACTTCCCACGGCTTTTGGTTTGACTGTTTTCAACGCTCTGACCTCACCCGTAGGTGCATTCAGGCCACAGCCTCGCGAAGAGGAACGGCTCGGCGGATAATTTACGATGCAGCACGTCGCGCGGCACCACGCCCGTTTTGCCGCGTTTACCGTAGCGGGCGGTCGCAGTGGTCCGCACGCCCGCAGTCGCCGACGCAGCCACCCGTTTCAGCCACGACTTTTCGCAATTGCCTTGCTACGTGCGTCGACCATCCGGAACGCTCGAAAAACCGGGAAATCAGGGTCGACGCGGCTTGTACGGGCCAGCAACCAAAGCTGCTGGTAAAACCAGTAAATCCCTGCAAACCCGCTTACCGCCCTGACCGCAGGCCAGCGCCGCAGTCCAGATAGCCAGCGCGGCAACAGCTCAACTTCGTCCTCGTACCGCGGAAGTTCACCGCGTCCTTCGATCAACTGGCGCGGCGCATCGGTCAGCAGGCACATTGGTCGCCCCAGACCGATCACATCGGCAGCGCCGCTTTCCAACGCTTGCTCCATGGCTGCGCGGGTGCGAAAGCCGCCAGTTACCATCAGCGGCACGGAGACCTCCGCCTGCATCGCCAGCGCGAAATCGACAAAGTAGGCTTCCCGCGCGGCGGTCGATGGCGCGACATCGGGCTCTTCAGCCTCTTCGGTTCCGTCTATCCCCATCAATCGGGGCTGCTCATAGGTTCCGCCCGAGATCTCTATCAGGTCGACGCCGTCCTGCTCCAGCCATTTGACGACCTGCAGGCTGTCCTCGAACGCGAAGCCTCCGCGCTGGAAATCGGCCCTGTTGAGTTTGACCGAGATCGGGAAGTCTTCGCCCACGGCGTCGCGCACACTGGCGATCGTTTCGCGCAGAAACCGCGCGCGACCGGTGATATCGCCGCCATATTCGTCGTGCCGCAGATTGACGCGCGGCGAGAGGAATTGCGAGATGAGATAGCCGTGCGCGGCGTGGATCTGTACGCCGGTAAAGCCCGCATCCTTGCATGCCCGAGCGGCGATGCCCCAGCGCTTTACGAGGTCGGCGATTTCCTCGCGCGTGAGCGGGGTCGGCTTGCCGAATTGACCGCCGGGAAGCGCGAGTGGCACGTCGGACGCGGACTTCGGAGACGGATTGACCAGCTTTTGCGTCTGCCGCCCGCCATGGCTGATTTGCGCCCAAAGTTGATTGCCGCCTTGCGTCCCCGCCTGCGCCCATTTCGAGAGGCGTTGGGTCATATCGGCGTCGGGCTCGCGCTCGATCACAACGTTACCGGGGCGCTCCAGATGATCGCGATCCACGATCACGTTCCCGGTCAGCAAGAGCCCGGCGCCGCCTCGGGACCAGATCGCATAGAGATTGGCGAGCGCCTCGGTCGGCCGCCCATCCGGCGTCGCCAATCCCTCCGTCATCGCCGCCTTGGCGATGCGATTGGGCAATACCGCGCCGCATGGCAGGGTCAGGGGTTGGTCGAGCATGGTGGTCTCCCATTGGTCGGCACAGGCACCGGGTCGGGGGGTAGCGCTGCACCCTCGGCGGCTCAAGGCACACATGTCCGGCACACTTTGCAATCGCGCGCGTTTTGTCGGTGAGAGGGGACGAAGGCCGCCATGATCTACATCGTTATGAACCTGCTGCCGATTGGGCTCGCAACTGTTGCAGGCCTCGTGATCGGACTGATCTGGCTGCGCGTCTCTGCGATCCTGCTGCCAGGCTGGCCGGTGCTGGTGCTGGCCGTGTTGGCGGAATTCTGGCTCGCTTCGATCCTGGCCGGCGCGCTGATCCTTGCGCCATCGCAGGCAGGCGAGTGGACGATGGCGCTGGGCAGCGCCTTCGTGATCTGGATCGGGTTCGTGCTGCCTGCAATCGGTGTCACGCTGGCGGTGCATGGCATCGGCCGCGGACGAGTGATATCGGCGGCGCTGCACTGGCTGGTGATCATGGTGACGCAGGCTGCCATCATGCAGGGTTGGGGTCTGGTCGCGCCGCCCGGAACCTAGGGTTCGGGCAGAGCGGCACCAATCGCTTCCTCGATACCGGTGAGCGTATAGCCCTTCTTCCAGTTCAGCTTGAACAGCGGAACCTGCGCGAAGGATTCGCGAAACGCCTCGCTATCAGGCGCGACATGGCCGTCGAGCAGGCGTTGCAGGATATGCGGGCCGCGCGCGGACACGTTCGGCACGTGCTCCCATTTCGCGGCCAGATCGGGCGATGCGCGCAGCAACCAGTGAAAGGTGTGGTGCGACCAGAAGTAGCTCGCGACTTTCCGACCCGAGAGAACGTAGGCCTCGCTCCATTCGCGCCACGCTTCGAGCAGGGGATGGCCGAGCTGCGCGGCGATGAACCAGTTCGCGAGCGCACGCACCGGCTGCGGGCGGGCGAAGGCGAAGAAGCCGGTGCCGGCTGCAGGATTCGAACCCGCGGCCCCCTGATTACAAATCAGGTGCTCTACCAACTGAGCTAAGCCGGCTCTCGGCACAACGCGCCCTTCTCTCACAACGCGCCAAAAGTCCAGCCCTCGGTCCATGCGATTTTCGCGGTCAGGCATCGCGGTTCCCAGCGGGCGGACTCTCCAGCGGCGTTGCGCAGCCATGCGGCGGTGAGCAGCGCGTCGGAGGAATGGTCGTCGATCTCGCCCACTGCATCGACCGAAGGGGAGCCAAGCGCGACCAAGGCGGCGTTGAGATCTGCGTAGGTGAGCAATTTCGTGCGCCCACCCAGATCTGCCGCTTCGCGTGAGGCGAGGCCGGTGTAAATTTCTACGAGTAGCGATCCGCCGGTTTTGACTCGACGCTTTGGCACGCGGTCCATCGGCCATACCGGGAGTGACCCGCGCAGCGCGTGCAGCATCCGCATACCGGTGAGCGAAGACTTGCCGACCTGTGCAGCGCCGACGAGATTGAAATTGCTGACCGGGCGACATTTCTGGCGGCGCTGGCCGATCTCCGCTTCGCGAAAGCGGCCCTCTCGGCTGGGGGCTTGCGGCAGATGGAACAGATCGCCCTCTCGGCCGCCATCCTGCCGGAAATAGCGCGCGGCTTCGGGGTGTTCGAGAAAGCTCGCCGCGCCCAGATGTGGATCGTCGGCGGAGATTTCGTCGATCAGCGCCCATAGCGCCTTGGCGTTGCGCGGCGATTGGTCCCAGCCGGGGAAAAACGCGCCCGCATCGACGAACGGCAGGCTGATGCCCAGATCGACCCCGACGAGAGTGTTGGGCGGCAGTTCGTCGCGGAGCAATTCCAGCACTTCGAGGCGCGACCACCCGCGCGGTGGAGGCTCGACCAGCACGGGCGGGCCGCCGTCAGCCTCGGCCAGCGCCAGAGCAATGCCGCGATGGCGTTCGCCCTTTGCGCCAGACCAGTCGATGGCGAGGAAGTGGTCGAAGGTTCTCATGTCCTGTTCCGCGCTACCGCTGCGCTACTTGAGCGCGGGTCGCTCCGCCCGCAGCTTGGCCCAATACGCCATTCGCTCGCGCACCTTGCGTTCGAAGCCGCGCTCGACCGGCTCGTAATAGGTCTGCGGCTCCATCTCCTCGGGCCAGTAATCGTCGCCTGAAAAACCCTCGTCCGCGTTGTGATCGTAGGAATAGCCTTCGCCATAGCCGATATCCTTCATCAGCTTGGTCGGGGCGTTGAGGATGTTGGCGGGCGGCATCAGGCTGCCGGTTTCGCGCGCCGATTTAAACGCGGATTTCTGCGCGGCATAGGCGGCGTTCGACTTGGGTGCGGTGGCGCAGTAAAGGCACGCCTGCACGATCGCGAGTTCGCCCTCGGGGCTGCCGAGAAACTGATACGCATCCTTCGCCGCGAGGCATTGCACCAGGGCTTGCGGATCGGCGAGGCCGATGTCTTCGCTGGCGAACCGCACGATACGGCGCAGCACGTAAAGCGGCTCTTCGCCCGCCGTCAGCATCCGCGCGAGATAGTATAGCGAGGCCTGCGGATCGCTCCCGCGCAGCGATTTGTGTAGCGCGCTGATGAGGTTGTAATGCCCGTCGCGATCCTTGTCGTAGACGGCGACGCGGCGCTGCAGAAATGCGCCAAGTGCTGCCGGGCCGAGCGGCTCGGTGAGCTTGGCATTGTAAAGCGTCTCCGCCTGTCCCAGCAGAAACCGCCCATCGCCATCCGCGCTGGCGATCAGTGCGGCGCGCGCGTCTTCGGTGAGGGGGAGGGGGCCTTCGAGCGTTTCGGCGCGGGCGAGCAATTTCTCCAGTGCATCATGATCGAGCCGTTCGAGGATCAGCACCTGCGCGCGGCTGAGCAATGCGGCGTTGAGGGCAAAGCTCGGGTTCTCCGTCGTCGCGCCGACCAAAGTCACCGTGCCGCGTTCGACGAAGGGGAGAAAGCCGTCCTGCTGCGCGCGGTTGAAGCGATGGATCTCATCCACGAACAGCAGCGTCGTCTTTCCCGCTTGCGCCATCTTGTCGGCTTCGGCGAAGGCTTTCTTGAGATCGGCGACGCCCGAAAACACCGCGCTGATCGATACGAAGCGCATACCCACACTGTCGGCGAGCAGCCGGGCGATGCTGGTCTTGCCTGTGCCGGGCGGTCCCCAAAGGATCATGCTGGCAAGCCTGCCCGCCGCGACCATCCGCCCGATCGCGCCTTCCGGCCCGGTCAGATGCTCCTGCCCGATGACTTCGTCCAGAGCGCGCGGGCGCAAGCGATCGGCCAGCGGCGCATCGGAGCGGCGCGCATCGCTCGCGCGGGGTGGTGGAGGGTCATCTGCAAACAGGTCTGCCATTCGCAGAGTGCCATAGGCCGCTCATCGGAAAATGCCATCCACGGCTTGATTGGATCGCTTAAAGATATATCTTAGACCTATCAAAGAACTTACGAAAGGTGAGAGCAGTGACCTGGAACAACAAAGGCGGCTGGAACAGCCTTGGCCCGATGATCGCGATGATGGCGGCGCAGGCGGCAAGCGAGTGGGAAGACAATGCTCGCTCCGGTCGTGGACGCAAATGGGGACCGCAGGACGATGATGTGATGGACGACGAGCCTGTCGAAGCCGAGGCGATCGAGGACGATACGCGCAAGCGGCGCGGCAGTCGGCGCGCAGGCTGGCAGGACAACCGGCGACGCTCGCGATCCCGCCGCCGTGGACGGATGTTCGCGACCGGCGAGTTACGGCTCGCACTGCTGGCCCTGATCGCGGACGAACCGCGCCACGGCTATGAACTGATCCGCGCGATCGAGGACATGACCGGCGGCGGTTATGCGCCCAGCCCGGGTGCGGTCTATCCCACGCTCCAGTTGCTCGAGGACGAGGGGCAGATCAAGCCTGCCAAAACGAAAGCCAAGGACGGCGATACGGGCGGCAAGAAGCCTTTCCGCGCAACCAAATCCGGGCTTACCGAACTGGAAGAGCGCGCCGACGAGGTCGAGGCTTTGATGAGCCGTCTCGGCGAGCAGGGCGAACGGGCGGAAAAGGTGCGCGAGCGCTCACCCGACCTGTTTCGCGCGATGGGCAATCTCGGCAATGTTCTGAAAAACCGGGCGAAAGCAGGAAAACTCGACAAAGAAACCGTCGACCAGATCGTCGACATTATCGACGAGGTCGCAAAGCGGATCGAAAGGCTGTAGAATAGATTGGCTGCTTGGGTAGTCGGGACGGCGGATTAATCATGTATCCGCACGGCCCGATCGATCTCACGGCACCGGGTCGCGTGTGAAGTGTGGAGAAATCTCATAAGTGATACAGATGTAATCTCGACCCAATCGGTTTCATCGTCGAGGCCGTGGCATCTTTGGCTTGTCGGCATCGTCAGCCTGCTGTGGAATGCGGGCGGTGTCGCCAGCTATCTTTCCACCATGACCGGCAATCTCGATGCGTTCGGTGTGCCTTCCGAGATGCACGGCTATTTCTACAGTTTTCCGGCATGGGCCGTCGCCTTCTGGGCGCTGGGCGTATGGGGATGCTTCCTGGGATCGCTGGCGCTTGTGTTTCGCAGCCGATGGGCCACCGCACTGTTCGGCATCTCGATCGTCGGTCTGATCGGAACAACCGTTTACGAGCGGCTTTTCGCCGAGCTTCCCGCCGCGATGCAGACCACCGGGCAGAATCTGTTCGCTGTCGCAATCTGGATCATCACGATCGGATTGTTCATATATTCCAGCCGGATGCAGCGGAACGGCGTGCTGCGATAGCGGCTTAGGCGCCGACCTTTTCCGCTTCCGCTGCCTGCAACGCTCTGCGGTCCTCGACCAGCCGGACATAGGTTTCCGCCACCGCGCGGTTGATCGTGTCCCAGCTGTATTCCCGGCTGCGCGCTTCGCCCGCGGCGCCGTGCGACATGCGCAAGGTGGGATCGGTGCAATATGGGGCGAGGGCGTCGGCGAGCCCTTCGCTGTCGGGCTCCTCGCCCTTGAGCGGAACGAGCCGGCCGGTCACGCCATCATTGACCAGGCTCGACGCGCCGGTCGCTCCGGCCGCCACCACGGGCAGCCCGCAGGCCATCGCCTCCAGCGTTACGTTGCCGAAGGTTTCGGTGATCGAGGGGTTGAGAAACACGTCCCCGCTCGCCAGTGCCCGGCCCAACGCCGCACCGGTCTGAAACCCTGCGAAAATACCGCCGGGCAGCGCTTCCTCGAACCAGCCGCGCGCGGGGCCATCGCCGATCACCAGCACCTTGTGTGGCACCTGTCGCTTGCGCAATTGCACGATGGTTTCGGCAAAGACGTCCAACCCCTTTTCCATAACCAGCCGTCCGAGAAACACGATCGCGACGTCATCATCGGCAAGCCCGAGAGATCGCCGCCATTCCATATCGCGCGCCTGCGAGGAGAAGATCGTGCGATCCACCCCGCGCGACCACAGGGTGATGTCGTCGTGCATCTTCATCGCCAGCAATTCGTCGATCATGCTTTGCGAGGGCGCGACCAGCGCGTCGCAGCGATTGTAAAACCGGCGCAGCAGCTTGATCACCACCGGCTCCAGAAACGCCATGTTGTAATAGCGCGGATAGGTTTCGAACCTTGTGTGCACCGATGCGAGAACCGGGAGATCATGATCCTGCGCCCAGGAAAGCGCGGCATGGCCCGACGGGTCGGGCGAGGACAGGTGGACGATGTCAGGCTCGAACCGGGCGAGATCGCGCTTCGCCTTGCTACCCAGACCCAGCGGCAGGCGATACTCGCCGCGTCCCTTCACCGGCATGCGCACATTGGGCACGTCGACGACTTCCCCGGTCGCGGGGAAATCGGGATTTGCGACCGTGGGCGAGTAGATCCGCACCGCCGCACCGCGATCGAGCAGCGATCCGACCAGCCGGTTGAGCGCCTGGTTGGCTCCGTCGCGGGTGTAATTGTAGTTCCCGCTGAACAGCGCGATCCGCAGATTCTCGATGGGACAGGGGTGGTGGATCGACATTTGCGGGCACGTCTAGTCGAATGAGGCATTGAAGGCGAGAGGGTGTAGGACACCTGCCGCGTCGACCGTTTCGTTTCCCGCTCGCTATCCACTGGCGGGGTGCGATTGCCCGTTGACTTGTGCCCACGCAACATTAGTGCCGCCGACGGGCCACGCGGTCCCAACGCCGCGCGAGCTCTCTGGAAGGAGAGAATACATGACTGAATACGCACGCGGGCTGAGCCATGAGCCACCCGTCAAACCCGACCGTCCGCAGTTTTCGTCCGGACCGACGGTGAAATTCCCCGGCTGGTCGCTCGACAAGCTCAAGACCGAATCGCTCGGTCGATCGCACCGTTCGGCGAAGGCCAAGGGTCGGCTCAAATACGCCATCGATCTTTCGAAAGAACTGCTGGGCATTCCCGAAGACTATCTGGTCGGCATCATGCCCGCCTCCGACACCGGCGCTTTGGAAGCGGCGATGTGGACCATGCTCGACCCCGCGCGCCCCGCGACGGTGGCGGCATGGGAAAGCTTCGGCAATATCTGGATTCAGGATGCGGTGAAGCAGCTCAAACTGCCGAACCTGCAGACGCTCAATGCCGATTATGGCGAGATACCGGACCTTACCACCATTCCGCAGCGCAACGACGTGGTGTTCACATGGAACGGTACGACCTCAGGCGCGATGATCCCGAACACCGACTGGCTGGAGCCGGGGCGTGAGGGGATCGTCATCAACGATGCGACCAGCGCCATCTTCGCGCAGGAGATGGACTGGCCCAAGCTCGATGCGACGACCTATTCGTGGCAGAAGGTGATGGGGTCCGAGGCGCAGCACGGCATGCTGATCCTCAGCCCCAAAGCGGTGGAGCGGATCGAAAGCTACGACCCGGCATGGCCGCTGCCCAAGCTGTTCCGCCTGAAGAAGGGCGACAAGCTCAATCGCGCGATCTTCGAAGGCGCGACGATCAACACGCCCAGCCTGCTCGCGACCGAGGACTACATCGCCGCGCTCGAATGGGCAAAGTCGATCGGCGGACGCCAGGCGATGTTCGAACGTGCCGATGCCAATGCGAAGATCGTCAAGGACTGGATCGAGGCCAAGCCGTGGCTTCGCAACATGGTCTCCGACCCGGCGAAGCGCACCAATACCGGCGTGTGCATGGTGTTCCAGGGCGACTGGTATGAAAGCCTGTCCGTCGAAGATCAGGCTGCGGTGCCCAAGCGGATCGTCAAGCTGCTCGAAGAGCGCAATGTCGGCTACGATTTCAATGGCTACCGCGATGCCCCGCCGAGCCTTCGCATCTGGTGCGGCGGCACGCTGGAGGCCGAGGATATCGAGCGCCTGCTGCCGTGGATCGAGTGGGCGTATGAAAGCGTCAAGGACAATACCTGACGATACGAACGTCATCCCAGCGAACGCTGGGATCTCGACCCGCACATTCCGACATTACCGACAAAGATCCCAGCGTTCGCTGGGATGACGAGGTTCATTATGACCCAGAAACCCAAAGTCCTCATCGCCGACAAGATGGACGAAAACGCTGCCCGCATCTTCGAAGAGCGTGGCTGCGACGTCGATGTCATCACCGGCGAAAGCCCCGACGAATTGAAGGCCCGCATCGGCGACTATCACGGCCTCGCCATCCGCTCCTCGACCAAGGTGACGCCCGAAATCCTCGATGCGGCGACCAATTTGAAGGTCATCGGCCGTGCCGGGATCGGGGTCGATAATGTCGACATCCCCTATGCGAGCGGAAAGGGTGTGGTGGTGATGAACACGCCGTTCGGCAATTCGATCACCACTGCCGAACACGCCATCGCGATGATCATGGCGCTGGCCCGCCAAATCCCGGCGGCGAACGCGCGCACGCAGGATGGCGAATGGCCAAAAAAGGATTTCATGGGCGTTGAAGTCACCGGCAAGACGCTGGGCCTGATCGGCGCGGGCAATATCGGTTCGATCGTTGCCGCGCGCGCGCAGGGCCTGAAAATGAAGGTGATCGCCTACGATCCCTTCCTGACCGAAGACCGCGCGGTCGAGATCGGAGTTGAGAAGGTCGACCTCGACACATTGCTCGCCCGCGCCGATTTCGTCAGCCTGCACACTCCCCTGACTGACGAGACGCGCGGTATCCTCAGCCGCGAACGGCTCGAAAACGCCAAGCCCGGCATCCGCATCGTCAATTGCGCGCGCGGCGGGCTGATCGACGAGGCGGCGCTCAAGGATTGTCTGGAGAGCGGACAGGTCGCAGGCGCGGCGCTCGACGTATTTGCCGAAGAACCGGCGAAGGAAAACCCGCTTTTCGGGGCGCCCAACTTCATCTGCACTCCGCATCTGGGCGCGTCCACCACCGAAGCGCAGGTCAACGTCGCGTTGCAGGTGGCCGAGCAGATGAGCGACTATCTCGTGAATGGCGGTGTCAGCAACGCGCTCAACATGCCCAGCCTCAGCGCCGAGGAAGCTCCCAAGCTGAAGCCCTATATGGCGCTCGCCGAAAAGCTCGGCAGCTTGGTTGGACAGCTCGCGCATGGCAACCTCACCAAGATCAGCATCGAGCGCGAAGGCGCAGCGTCGGAGCTCAACGGCAAGCCGATCACCGGCGCGGTTCTGGCGGGCTTCATGCGCCGCTATTCCGACACGGTGAACATGGTCAATGCGCCTTATCTCGCCAAGGAACGCGGGCTGGAGGTGAGCGAAATCCGCCAGACCCGCGAGGGCGCGTTCAACACCCTGATCCGCGTCTCGGTCGAGACCGAGCAGGGCCGTCGTTCGGTTGCGGGTACCTTGTTCGGCAAGGATGCACCGCGGCTGGTCGAGATCTTCGGCATCGGGATCGAGGCCGAGCTCGATGGGCACATGCTCTACGTGGTGAACGACGACAAGCCGGGCTTCATCGGCCGGATCGGATCGCTGCTGGGCGAGTCCGGGATCAATATCGGCACCTTCAACCTCGGCCGCCGGGACGCGGGCGGGGAGGCGGTGCTGCTGCTGAGCCTCGACGAGGCGCCCAGCGCGGATCTGGTGGCCAAGGCCGAGCAGGTCGAAGGCGTGAAGCTGGTGAAGGCGTTGTCTTTTTAGCGGCAGCTTGCTCCGTTCGTCCTGAGGAGCCATTGAGCGCAGTTGAAATGGCGGCTCGAAGGACTGCGGTGCTTCGAGACGGGTTCCTGCGAACCCTCCTCAGCACGAACGAGACGTTTGCACTATGACCAAACCCACCGACATCCTCCCCATCGGGCTCGAAGACAGTCTGCCGGCCTCCGCCGCGCGCATTACCGCCGCGATGCGCGCCTGCCTCGATGTGCTGGAAAGTCATGGATACGACCGGGTGCGCCCGCCGCTGCTCGAATTCGAGAGCTCGCTGGCCAGCCGGATGCTGGGGATCGAGACGCGCAAGCTGTTCCGCTTCGTCGATCCGGCCAGCCTGCGCACGCTGGCATTGCGCAGCGATGTGACCCCGCAGATCGGCCGGATCGCGGCCACCAGCATGAAGGACGCCGCGCGGCCTCTGCGTCTGGCCTATAGCGGCGACACCGCGCTGATCCGCGCCAGCCAGCTCGATCCAGCGCGCGAGCGGCTTCAGCTTGGCGCGGAGCTTATCGGCAACGATACGATCGAGGCGGCCAGCGAAGTGGTAAGCCTTGCAATCGAAGGCCTTCACGCGGCGGGCCTGACCGGCATCTCGGTCGATTTCACGCTGCCCGACCTCATCGACACCATCGCCGCGCAGGATCGTTCGCTGACCCCCGACACGATCGAGGCGATCCGGCGCGAGCTCGATACCAAGGATGCGGGCGGGCTGAAGGCGGCGGGCGGGGCGGCGTATCTGCCGCTGCTCTATGCCACCGGCCCGTTCGATGTGGCGATGGCAAAGCTGCGCGAGCTTGATGCAGGCGGCGTGCTGGCGACCCGGCTGGATGCGCTGGAGAGGATTGCCCACGCGGTCGGCGATACGGCGCGCATCACGCTCGACCCGACCGAGCGGCACGGTTTTGAATATCAGAGCTGGTTCGGCTTTACGCTCTATGCCGACGATGTGCGCGGCAGCGCCGGACGAGGCGGCACTTACCGCATTGGCGGCAGCGACGAGGCGGCGACCGGCTTCACGCTCTACCTCGACAAACTGGCTGACGCGGCACGCGAACCGGAGGCGAAACCGCTGTGCTATCTACCGCTGGGCCACGATCGCGCGGCAGCGGCGCGTCTGCGTGAGGAAGGCTGGCGGACGGTGACGCAATTGGGTGAGGGCGAGGATGCGGCGGCGCTCGGCTGCACGCATGTGCTGGAGAGGGATGGGGTGCGGGAGGTTTCGTGATTGAACTCCTCCGTGGGCGCATGAATAACTGCCGCAGCGTAGTCATAGTCTTGTCTGCCTTAGCTCTGCCAACAGGCGGCTGCGCTTCGAGCGGAACCTATTTTGGGGTGAACACCGATCGCGCGTTGACCGTCGACGAAAGGCTCGGGTTGCAGCAAGCGCTCGATGAGGGACGATCAGAAGGCGGAAAATGCAGCTACACCGTGTCTGAGGAGCCTCACCGTCGAATTGACTGTCAATTCGTGCCGCTCCCCATGCTCGCGGATCAAGCAAAGGCTGGCAACAAGCATGCTCAGTTGGAGCTTGGCATTCGTTTCGAGGAAGGTCGAGGCGTGCCCAGCGATCTTACTGTGGCTCAGGAGCTTTATGCTCTTGCTGCGCAAGATACACAGCTCAGGCAAACAACCTACATCCCGGATGGCGGCTCCGTGCGGGCCGAAACCACATATTTGGGCAAAGAGAAGGGTTTGGAAGAAGCAGCGGAGCGGTTGGCGCGGCTGCAGGGGGTTCTGGACGCAAAGCGTGAGGCACGCTCCGTCCAGGAAGTCGAGGGAAGTTAGAGGGTGTGCTCATACGAACACTGTTGTGCGACGTCGCATGGGCATTACCGCTTGCGAACGCAGATACACACGAGGCTGATAGCGGTTCGATCATGACAGAGAAGAACGAGTTTCCGACTACAACGATGGCGGACCGCGCATCGTCTAAGCCCGGCCCCCGGACCGTGAGCGCTCTGCTCGAAAAGGTCGATTTCCCCGAGGACTATACTCATATTCCTGAGTTCCCTGATGAGATCGATAAGAACTACTTCTGGGTAATTTACGATGACGAGTGCGGCCCACCGATGGAAGGCGTCCATTCACCTGGTTTTGGCGACCCAACCTTTGGTGGAAATGATTGGCGGAAACGGGACGCCGTTCCTGCGGACCCAAATTATCCGCACATCATGACCTTCAAGGAATTCAAGGAAAGAAAGAATCTGGCGGACCTGTACAGTTGGTTTGGAGATTTTTGGCTAATTTCCGATCAGCTGCGAGCTGTGATCGAAGACCTCGATCCTGGCTCTTTAGATTGTGTCAAGGCTTCACAGGATGGCTTTACAGTCGACCAATCTTACTGGGCGTGTCTTCCTAAACGCAATCTTGAAGCGGTCGACACAACCCGATCCCACGTCAGGATTGAGCATACCAATTATGGGCGGCCCGGCGGCGATCCGGTCTGGGTACAGACGATCCATATCAACGATGGCGCGGTCTTTGACCCTGCTGTGACTAATGGCGCCCACCATTTCTGGGAGATTGACTTGCATAGATGGTTCTGGTCCCGCGAATTGATAGCACGAGCGTATCAGGCGGGTGTGAAGGGACCAAGGTTTCTCAGGGCAGGCAAACCCACGGGCTCCGATTTAGCTCCGGGCGAGTTGCAGGAAATTTACAGCGAGTTCGCCAAGTAAGGCGGCGATTTGGGGGGAGCTGACATCGGAGTACATTTTCCTACTCCACTCCGATCCCGCATGGGCCCGCGCATGCCCGCCGCGCACCTTCTTTCCGCCACTAATCGCCTCGCTCGATCAAACCGCCCCTCGGTGATCGAAAAGATTTTCGCCCTAAGACCGTGTAACACGCGGTCCACCCGTGCTTCACGTGCGACGAACCGAGCGCGCGCACATAGCATCAACCACCGCTTGCCCTCGCCCCCGCAACCGCCTAGGCCCCGCGCGGTTTGCGCCTTTGCTGCGCTCCGCAAACAAGGACAGCTATGGCCAACGTCACCGTGATCGGCGCCCAGTGGGGCGATGAGGGCAAGGGCAAAATCGTCGACTGGCTCGCCAGCCGCGCCGATGCCGTCGTGCGCTTCCAGGGCGGGCATAATGCCGGGCACACGCTGGTGATCGATGGCACCACCTACAAGCTCAGCCTGCTGCCATCGGGCATCGTGTCGGGCACGATGAGCATGATCGGCAATGGCGTGGTGCTCGACCCATGGGCGCTGCGCGACGAGGTGGAGAAGCTGGAGGGGCAGGGGGTGCGGATCACCGATGACAACCTCGCCATCGCCGACAACTGCCCGCTGATCCTGCCCCTCCACCGCGACCTCGACGGCTTGCGCGAAACGGCGGCGGGCAAGGGCAAGATCGGGACGACCGGTCGCGGCATCGGCCCGGCCTATGAAGACAAGGTCGGCAGGCGCGCGATCCGGGTTTGCGACCTCGCGCATCTCGACAGTCTCGAACCGCAGCTCGACCGCCTGTGCGCGCATCACGACGCCTTGCGCGCGGGCTTCGATCAGGAGCCGGTGGACCGCGAGGCGCTGCTGGCCGAATTGCGCGACGTCGCCCCGTTCGTCCTGCGCTTCGCCCAGCCGGTATGGAAACGGCTGAAGAAGGTGAGGAAAGCGGGCGCCAAGATCCTGTTCGAAGGCGCGCAGGGCGTGCTGCTCGATGTCGATCACGGCACCTATCCCTTCGTGACCAGCTCGAACACGGTCAGCGGCACGGCGGCGAGCGGAAGCGGGCTGGGGCCGAACGCGACCGGCTTCGTGCTCGGGATCGTCAAGGCGTATACGACGCGGGTCGGCTCCGGCCCGTTCCCGACCGAGCTTGACGATGAGGTTGGGCAAGGGATCGGGGAGCGGGGCCACGAATTCGGCACCGTCACCGGGCGTCAACGGCGGGTGGGCTGGTTCGATGCGGTGCTGGTGCGCCAGACCTGCTCCGTATCAGGCGTGACCGGCATCGCGCTCACGAAGATTGACGTGCTCGACGGGCTGGCAACGGTGCGCATCTGCACCGGCTATCGCCTGCGCGGCAATGTCTACGATTACCTCCCCAGTCACGCCGCAGACCAGGCGAATGTCGAGCCGATCTACGAGGAGATGGAGGGCTGGAGCCAGTCCACCGCCGGCGCCCGCAGCTACGCCGACCTCCCCGCAAATGCGATCAAGTACATCCAGCGCATCCAGGAACTGATCGAATGCCCGGTCGCGCTGGTCTCCACCAGTCCCGAACGCGACGACACCATCCTGATGCGTCATCCGTTCGAGGATTAGGCCGTTCGAGGATTACGGAGATCAATCGCGCTCGCTCAGCATCGCCACCTGCACCTGCAACCGCTTCACTTCGCGCAGCACGGTGAGCATATTCATCCGGGCAAACAGCCACTCCTTGACGAAGCCTTGCAGGATCAGCGTGCCGATCAGGGCCATGCCCCAACCGAGTGCCGCCTCGTACGTGTCCGCCGTCAAAGTGAGGTAGGCGGCGTAGAGCATGAAAGCGCCAAGCAACACGGCGATGGCAAAGACCAGCTTCGCCCAGCCGCCAAGCGTGCCGCCCAGGCTGTCGCCGATCTGCGTGAACAGGCCGCGCTCGCTTTCCAGGTTGTCGAGGAAGGCACGGTCATCGGCGCTCAGTGCCCCGCGGATCGTGTCGTCTGTGTGTGTCATGTGAGGTCTCCTTCAGTGCGTTCGGATGGTTCGGAAAGGGCCGCTTTCAACTTGCGGCGGGCGTGAAAAAGTCGGCTTTTCGCGGTACCTTCGGGGATCGACTGCACCGCTGCGATTTCTGGGAGGGTCAGGCCCTCGACGAAATTCAGATGCGCGGCGAAGCGCTGATCGGGCGGCAAAGCGGCGAAGGCTTGCGTGATGGCGAGCCCCTCGTCCTGCGTCGCGGGAATGGCCTGGTCGGGCGGCTCGACCGCGACATCGCCTTCACGATAGGAACGTCGCAGGCGATCCGCGCCTTTGCGATGCAGGATGGCGAAGGCAAAGCTGCGAAACCGTGCCGGGTCGCGCAGACTGTGAAGCCGCGCGCAGATGGCCAGCCAGCATTCCTGCGCCAGATCGTCCACCACATCGCCGGTGCCGCAATATCGCCGCGCTGCGCGCATCAGCCGCGCGTTCCAGCGCTCGTAGAGGCGGTGCAATGCTTCGCGATCGCCCTGCTGCGCCATCACGACGAGCAGTTCGTCGAACAATTGCGTCGCGGCAGGCGAGCGAGATGCTGAGCTTTTGCGGGTCATCACACGGGTAGTCGGTGCAGAGCGGCAAAAGGTTCAATTGAAAACGTCTGAAAATCCAGAGGCAGGCGTTCATCTTGACTTGATCGCTCTTTGTTCTACTCCCGTTCCAGAACAGGGGAGATGATTCGATGTTGCAGGAGACCGATCAGACGACAGATTTCGCCTACGACGTGCCGAGCGATCCGGCTGGAATTGCCGCGCGTGTGGCAATCTTCGGGGATCACGGGCGCGTGCGGGACGAGATTGCGCAGGATCTTGGCGGCGCAGGATTTCGCACGGTGGATGGCGGTGAACTTGCCAACCTGATCGAGGGTCCGATTACCCTGCTGGGCGATGTGGTGATGGTTGACTGTCCGATGGTCGATGCGGTGACACTGGCGGCGCTGTCGCGGCTGGACATGCGCGTCACGCGTTCGGGTGCCAGGTTGATCGTTTGCACGTCGATGGATGCGCTCGATGATGTGTTCGCCGCGCTCGATCAGTCCGATCCGCAAATTCTCGTGCAACCGAGCCGCGCCGATCGGCTGGTTTGCGTCGGGCAAATCCTCGCCGATATAGGCTCGGCGCGGGTTCGGGAGATGACGCGGGAGGATCGGCTCAATCTGTTGCATCTATCCCGTCAGGTTGAGGCGATCGCCCACAAGCTTGAAGGTCTGAGTGGTCCTGAAGGCTCTGCGGATTTCGCAGATGGCAGCGCGGGTCGCGAGAATGTGCGGTCCGTCACGAGCGGGTCGGATCGCGCGCGCAAGGCAACGGAACTGGGTGGGTCCGATGCGGCGCCGCCCGATCCGCGTGTGGTCCGCCAACTGATCGCAGCGCGTCAGTTGCGGGCGCAATTCTTCGATGGCGAGCTGTTTTCCGATCCAGCGTGGGACATGCTTCTCGACCTCACTGCCGCTCATGGCGAGGGGCAGCGTGTATCGGTGACTTCGCTTTGCATCGCAGCCTGCGTACCCGCGACAACGGCGCTGCGCTGGCTCAAGCAAATGGTAGAAAGCGGCGTCTTTATCCGGGGCGCCGATCCCGAAGACAAACGCCGCGCCTTTATCGCGCTGAGCGATGACTCGCTACAAGCGATGGCGCGATATTTTGCGGAAGTGGAAACGCCATTGGCCAAAGCGGCGTAGCCTTGGTCTGCTTCGGTGAGTCAGACGGCGGATCAGTCGGAGGGCCGCCATCGCAGCACGACTGTCAGTTCGTTGGCGTTCACTGGGTCCGCCTTGGGGCAGGCGGCGCTGGATGATCGCGGATCGGGGCGATTGATCGTGCGACACCGGGCAGGGTCGCAGATGCGGCGCTCCGCATCGGCTCGCGCGCGCGAAAGCATGGCGGCAGGCACCGCACCATCACAGCACACGGCGTCCGCCTCGCCCAGAAGGCGTGCCTGCCGAATGGTCAGATTGTCGGGATCCGCGCTGGAAAGGTCGAAGGCGAAGATACCGGTTGGCGGTGTCTCGACCTCCAGCGATCCGGAGCTCCATTCTTCGACCCGCTCGTGGGATCGCTCGTTGAAAGGATCGAGCACGCCTCCCTCTCCAAGCGCGCTGTCGATCGCGCGGCGGCGGGCGCTGCCATCGGGATATCGCTCACGCAGCGCAGGCCGCGCAGCAAAGAGCGCCTTGGCCAATCGTCCCAGCGTTTGCGGCAGGATCCGCTCGAGCCGCAACCTTACATGCTTCGCCAGCCCGGCCGATGCGCCATTGGTACCAATCGCAACCAGCACCGGATCGCGATCGAGAATACTCGGAGTGGTGAAATCGCACAGGTCGGGACGATCGACGACATTGACGAGCATCCCTGCGCACCGGCAATTGATCGCCGCAACCTCGCAGGCCTTGGCATCCTCGAATGCGATGAAGGCGATCCGCACGCCTTCGTCCACCGCGCGCTGCTGATCGTCGATAACGATCCCGCCCGCGCGCTCGACGAGACGCCGCTTGGGTGCAGCCGCCGGCCCTTCGCCCAGCACCAGCACGTTCTGCCCGGCGATCCGGTGGAACAGCGGCAGGCTGGCAAGCTCGCTCATCGGCGCGGATAATCTAGAGCAGCCATTGCGGCACACGCTCAGCGTCCATGATCGCTCCCGCCTCGATCCGGTCGGCGACAACGGCGTAGCGGTCGCCATCGACCAGCACTTCGGGCACGAAACCGCGCGAATTGTAGGATGAGGCCATGGTCGCGCCATAGGCTCCGGCGGTGCGGAACACGGCGAGATCGCCCGCCGCCAGAAGATCGCATTCGCGGCCCATCGCGAAGGTGTCGCCGGTCTCGCAGATCGGGCCGACGATGTTGGCGCGCATGGCATCGCCGCCGGGCTCGACCGCCGCGAAATCATGATAGGCCCCGTACAGCGCAGGACGAGCAAGGTCGTTCATGGCGGCATCGACAATTACGAAGGGGTCATTGATCCCGCGCTTCACCCGCACAACGCGCGTGAGCAATACGCCCGCATTGCCCGCGATAACCCGGCCCGGCTCGAAGATCAGTTTGACGTCCCAGCCCTTGGTCACCCGCGCCACCATCGCGCCGTATTCGGCTGGAGCAGGTGGTTTCTCGCCGCGCATGTAAGGCACGCCGAGGCCGCCACCCAGATCGACATGCGTGATCGTGTGACCCGCGTCCCGCAATTCCCGCACCAGCGCCGCGAGCTTGCCGAATGCGGCTTCGAGCGGGGCGAGATCGCCCAGCTGGCTGCCGATATGGACCGCCACGCCGCGCATGTTGAGGCCCGCCAGGCCCGCCAACCGCCCGAAGATCGGTGCGGCATCGCGGATTGGCACGCCAAACTTGTTGTCCGCCTTGCCGGTCGAAATCTTGTCGTGCGTGCCCGCATCCACATCGGGGTTGACCCGAAGCGCGCACGCCGCCCGTATCCCCTTGTCGGTGGCCAGTTCGGCGAGCTCCGCGCCCTCTTCCTCGCTCTCGATATTGAACTGACCGATCCCCGCATCGAGCGCGTCGGACAGCTCAACTCTCGTCTTTCCTACGCCCGAGAACACGATGTCGCCCGGCGCCATGCCTGCCGCCAGCGCGCGCCGCATTTCGCCGCCGGACACCACATCCGCGCCGTAGCCCTGCTGCGAAAGCACCCTGAGCACGGCGAGATTGGGATTGGACTTGACCGCAAATGCGATCAGCTTGTCCGGCACATCGCCCAGCGCCTCGCGAAAGACACGCGCATGACGTTCGAGCGTCGCGCGCGAATAGACGTATACCGGCGTGCCGACCTCTTCCGCGATGCGTGGCATCGACACATCCTCGGCGTGCATCACGCCATTCTTCAGCTCGAAATGATCCATATATGCGTCGCTATTCCGGGGGCAGATCGAAGGGGTCGTCTTCGCGCTCTTCAGAGCGGCGACGCAATTCTACGCTACGTTCAGGCGCGGCCAGTGCTTCGAGTTCGAGCAGTTCCTCAGCCTCGGGCCGGACTTCCGCACCATAGGGCGCGGGCGGCAAATCCGCGCCAGCCACCGGCTCGAGCGCGGCGCGCGATCCGCACGCAGCAAGACTGGAGAGCGCGAGGGTCGCGATCAGCAATCGATGGGCGCGCATCATTCCTCCGTGGATTCCAAGTCGCGAAGCATAGCCTTCGCCTCGGCGACGCGCTGCTTTACCTGATCGGGCGCGGTGCCGCCATAGGAGGCGCGGCTGGCGACAGACGCATCGATCGACAGCGCGTCGAACACGCGCGCGTCAATCCGCTTGTCGATGGCCTGCAAGTCTTCCAGCGGCAAGTCGTCGAGGCTGCACGCCTTGCTGTCCGCCAGCTTGACCGCTTCGCCCACGATATGGTGCGCTTCGCGAAACGGCACGTCGGCCTCGCGCACCAGCCAGTCGGCAAGATCGGTCGCGGTCGCGTGTCCGGCCTGCGCAGCGGCGCGCATCCGCTCGGCGTTGAAGGTCGTCTCCGCGATCATGCCAGCCATCGCGGCGAGCGACAGGTCGAGCAGCCCCGCGGCTTCGAACAGGGGCGGTTTGTCGTCCTGCATATCCTTGGAATAGGCGAGTGGCAGACCCTTCATGGTGACGCTGAGCGCGGTCATCGAACCGATGATCCGTCCGGCATGGCCGCGCACCAACTCGGCGGCGTCGGGATTGCGCTTTTGCGGCATGATCGAGGAGCCGGTGGAAAGACTGTCCGGTAGCGAGGCGAAGCCGAACGGCTGGCTCGCCCAGATTATCAGCTCTTCGGCGAGGCGCGAGAGGTGGATCGCGCACTGGCTCGCCGCGGTAAGGTAATCGAGCGCGAAGTCGCGATCGGAAACGGCGTCGAGCGAATTGCGTGTCGGCCTGGCAAACCCGAGCGCCTGCGCCGTTGCTTCGCGATCGATCGGATAGCCGGTGCCCGCCAGCGCTGCGGAGCCAAGCGGGCATTCGTCAAGCCGCTCCTGCGCGGCGGCAAAGCGCGCTTCGTCGCGCGCAAACATCTCGTGATAAGCCATCAGGTGGTGGCCGAGCGTTACCGGCTGCGCGGTTTGCAAATGGGTGAAGCCGGGCATGATAGTGTCGGCATGTTCGCCCGCGCGCTCGACCAAGGCGCTACGCAGTGCGCGTATAGCGGCGATTGCCCGGTCGTTGGCGGCGCGCACCCACATGCGGAAATCGGTTGCGACCTGATCGTTGCGGCTGCGCGCGGTGTGGAGGCGGCCTGCGACCGGCCCGATCAGTTCGGTCAGGCGCGCCTCGACCGTCATGTGGATGTCTTCCAGATCCCACTCCTCGGGCACGCCGTCGCGCTCGTATTCGCTGGCGATCTGGTCCAACCCGTCGCGGATCGTTGCCGCATCCTCCGATGAGACGATTCCCTGCGCGCCAAGCATCGCGACATGCGCCCTCGATGCGCGGATATCCTCGCGCCACAGCGCCTTGTCGAACGGGATCGAGGCATTGATTTCGCGCATCACCGCGCTAGGTCCATCGGCGAAACGCCCGCCCCACATCTGGTTCGATCGGCGGTTTGCCCCGGTTTCATTAGACGATTTTGAGGAATTCGACATGTCGCGTCCGGTTCTCGTCTCGGTGCTGTGTGCCGCGCTGGTGGCGGGGGTATCGGGGGGCTGCGATAGGGGGCCGGAGGAGCCGGCGCAAGACGGCGCGCAGTCGGCGAAGGTGGCAACGGCAGCCCAGTCTGGCGAGGTGATCCGCGACTATTCCGGAACGCCGCTCCCGGCGATGACATTGAGCGACCCGGACGGCAAGACGCTGGACCTTTCTGCGATCGAAGGTCCGATTTTGGTGAACTTTTGGGCGACCTGGTGCGCGCCGTGCGTGGTGGAAATGCCGATGCTCGACACGCTTGCAAGCGAGCTGGATGGCGAGGTGCGGGTGCTTACGATCAGCCAGGATCTGCGCGGGGCGGAGGTCGTCACGCCGTTTTTTGCCGAGCGGGACTTTGCAAATCTCGAACCCTGGCTCGACCCGCAAGCCGAACTTACCGATAAATTTAGTGAGAACGGGCAATTGCCGCTGACGATACTGTTCGACGGGCAAGGGCGTGAAATGCTGCGCGTATCGGGCGCCTATGCGTGGGACAGCGAAGACGCCATCGCGCTAGTGCGGGAAGCTGTGGAGCAGGGCGCAAGAGAGTGCGGCGCCGCCGACCGCGCCACGCGCGCGAGCGCTTCATAATCGGGCGGCGCGAGCCCCAGCGGCGCGAGCGGGAAGCCGAACAGTCCACTCATCAATTGCGCCTGGATCGCGGAGATCGGCCAGACCTGCGATGAAGGGGCGAGCAGTCGATCGCGCACTGCCGAATGCCAGGTTGCATCGGATTGGTAGAGCGGCGTGAACAGCTTCGTCACCCATTGATACAGCCACACATGATCGCGCCGCCACGATATTGCGAGGCGCAGCTTTTCATCCAGCGTGCGGCCCTCCTGAATACCTCGCGCGAGGCTCCAGGCATCGAGCAGCGCCATGTTCGCGCCCTGACCCAGTTGCGGGCTCGCGGAATGCCAAGCATCTCCAATGGCAATCATGCGAGGCGCCACCGGACGCGTTAATGTGCGATGCGCATAGCGCGCGAAAGTGAGCTGTTCGCGGCTTTCGATCCGGTCCAGCAACACGTCCGTATCGGGCCACAGCGCGCGGACTTCACCCTTCCATTCCTCCAGCGGTGTCTGCAGCCAGGCAGGATGGTCCGCACATTTGAGCGACCAGAAGAAAGCGACTTCGGGCAAGGTCCGGTCATGGCGCGTGCCGATCGGAAGCACCCCGACCATCTGCGCGGCCTTGCGATAGCGCTGTTCCAATACATTGTCGGCGAATGGATCGCCGGGTTCACTTGGAAGATTGGCCCATAGCGCCCCGAATTCAAGCTCGCCGCCGGTCGCCTCATCGAAGACCGTGCCGCGACCGCTGACATCGACGACAAAGTCGAATTCTGGGGACGGTTCGCACGATGCAAAGGTCAGCCGTCGGCCCCTGCTCGTCAGCAGGCTGCCGGTTACGCGATGCCCTGTTTCGATAACGATATCGCGCCCACGCGCGGCGCGGTGCAGGATGCCGAACAGGCTGGCGCGATGAATGCCGATCCCGAACGCGCCTGGGACGCCAAGCCGCGAATAGGGCGCATCGAGACCGATCCGCCCGCGCTCTTCGATGCCGAGCAAGCCGTCGATCCGGCTGCCATGGCGCAGCGTCGCAGTCGCGAGACCGAGTCGTTCCAGCACCGCCAGCCCGGTCGGCTGGATCATCAATCCTGACCCGGCCGGACCGGGCTCGTCAAACTGGTCGAAGACGACGACTTCATGCCCCTGCGCCTGCAGCAGCAAGGCAGCCGCAAGGCCCGCGGGACCACACCCGGCAATTGCTATTGAAAGCCTGTACATCGCCCCGTCCCCCCGATCTCGCCAGTGGTGGATTGCCAGACCAGGACCCTTGCGCAAAGCGCAATCGTTGCATCCATTGTGACGTTTGCCGGAAGGGTCGAATGAAGGGGCGCGCGCGCCCTGTTCTTCGGGAGCATTTTGGCCAAAACCATCCTCCGGATGGTTTTGTGTCGCAAAATACTGGTGGGCGATGACAGGCTCGAACTGCCGACCCTCTCGGTGTAAACGAGATGCTCTACCAACTGAGCTAATCGCCCTTGGTCGCGCTATCTAACGGCGGCGCCGTCAAAATCAACCGGCTCGGTGGCCTAGGTAACGCGAGCTCGCTAAGGGCGCATCCATGAACAAGCCGCGCATCCTCGTTCTTGCCACCGGCGGCACCATTGCCGGGATAGCGGGTGATGCGATGGCGCACGATTATCGCGCTGGCCAAATCGGTGTGGAACAATGGCTGGCCGATGCGGACCGGCTTGGAATGGCGGCGCGGCTGACAGGGCGGCAGATCGCCAATATCGATTCCAAGGACATCGGACCGGGCGTGTGGGAGCCGCTCCACCGCGCGATCATGCAAGCGATGGACGATCCCGAAGTCGACGGCATCGTCGTCACTCATGGGACCGATACGGCGGAAGAAACGGCATTCGCGCTCGATCTCACCCTGCCTGTCGCGAAGCCGGTTGTGCTGGTCGGTGCGATGCGGCCAGCCGATGCGGTTGGGTCGGACGGGATGCGCAATTTCGTCAACGCGGTGCGTGTGGCGGGCGATGGCGATGCGAGCGGGCGCGGCGTGCTGCTGGTGATGGGCGACCGTGTTCTCGCCGCGCGCGATGCGAGGAAGGTTCGGACGCGCGGCACCGACGATGCCTTTCGCGGATTCCCACGCGGCGGCATAGCGCTTGTGACGCCAAGCGCGCTCGAATGGTTTGGCAGCGCCTGGCGCACGGGCGAGGGCGCGCGGTTCGCGTTCCCGCAGGAATGGCCACGCGTTCCGGTCCTCTACGCCTGCGCCGGATTAGGGCCTCAGATAGTCTCACGGCTGGCGGATGCGCGCGACGGCGAACCGGTTGCCAGCGGCATCGTGGTCGCCGGGGTGGGCGAGGGAAACATGCCGGAGGGTATCGAAGCCGAACTTGCGCGCCGAGCCGAAGCGGGCCTCATTGTCGTGCGCGCCAGCCGGGTCGACGAAGGCATCGTCGACCGCGAGCCGGAGGACACAGCCAATCGCTGCGTGGCGGCACGCGCGCTCAATCCGCAGAAGGCGCGAATCCTGCTGAAAGTGCTGCTCGCCAACGGCGTGACCGATCTGGCAGCGATCCAGGCAGCGTTCGACAATCCGTAACGCGCCGCGATCAGCCCCAAGGCTTCACCAGGTACTTCTCTCCGGTCTTCATCTGGCGATAATCGGTGATCGCGTCCTTGGTGAGCATTCCTTCCAGATCGACCGTTTCCTTGTATTCGGAAGCGAACGTGCCGGTCAGGTTCTGCTGCACACGGGTGCGCATTGCGACGACCTTTTCCATCCCGACCTTCTGCAGGAACGGCGTCAGCAGCCAGCCCGATACGGTCCATTGCAGGCCATAGGACGGCGTCAGGATCGTCGGGCTGAGGTCGAGCCGTCCATACATGTACATCTTCTTGTCCTGGTTCGAGCCATAGCGCGAATACTCGTCCATGCGGGAGGACGCGACCTGTTCCATCGCCTTGAGCACATGATCGGTGTTCTGCCCGCCGCCAATCGGGTCGAAGCCGAGAAACGCGCCCGTCTCGTCGATCGCGGCACGCAGTTGCTTCATGTAATCGTCGTCGGAGGAATTGACGACGTGGGTCGCGCCCAGATCCTTTAGCAGCTTCATGTGCTCGTCGCGGCGCACGATGTTGACGAGCTTCATCCCGTCTTCGAGGCAGATCCTGTTGAGCATCCGCCCAAGGTTCGATGCGGCGGCGAGGTGGACGATGGCCTCGTGGCCCTCCATCTTTGCGGTCTCGACGAAGCCCAGCGCGGTCATCGGATTGACGAAGCTGGATGCGCCGGTTTCCGCGTCGTGTTCGCCCAGCGGCAGGCACATCATCGCATCGGCGATGGCGTATTGCGAGAAGGCGTTGCCCGGCACGCAGGCGACCCGCTGACCCACCAGCGCTTGTGCCATGTCGCCATCGCCTGCCGCAACGACTTCGCCCGCGCCTTCGTTACCGGCGGGCAGGCGCTGACCGTGGCGGCCCTTCTGCCCCGAAAGGAACGGTTCAGGCATATCGGCGACCACCGTGCCTGGCGAATACTCCGCATTGTCGAAATCCGCTGCCCCGGTGAGGATTGCGAGGTCCGATGGGTTGATCGGCGCGGCTTCCATCTTGACCAGCACCTGATTGCCCGTCGGCTCGGGAAAGGTTTCCTCGCTGATCTCAAGCGTGAGCTTGCCGTCGGAGGTGAGGGTGGTGAAGAGTTGTTTGCCGGTGGTGGTCATGGGGCGGGGTCTCCTTGTTGTCGTCGTCGCGAGCGCCGCAAGCGCGCGGCGATCCAGTCACGGCGGAACTGGATTGCCGCGCTACGCTCGCAATGACGGGATGGCTATAGTCAGTCCGGATAAACCGCCTCGACGAAATACAGTCCATAAGGCGGCGCGTTCAGGCCCAGCTCTTGCCTATCGCGCGCTTCGAGCGCCGTCGCCAGCCGCGCCTCGTCCCATGTGCCGACGCCGACGAATTTCAGGCACCCGACCATTGAGCGCACCTGATGATGGAGGAAACTGCGCGCTTCGGCATGGATGTGAATTTCGCGGCCGAAGGGGGTCTCCACCTGTTCCACACCGAGCCGGTCGAGCGTCTTGACCGGATCCTTCGCCTGGCATCCGACCGAGCGGAACGTGGTGAAATCGTGCCGCCCGACCAGCACCTGCGCGGCGCTATGCATGGCGTCCACATCGAGTTTTGGCGCGACCTGCCAGACACGATCGCGCAGGAAAGTCGTCGGCGCGCGGCGGTTGAGGATGCGGTAAAGATAGCGCCGCCCGGTGCACGAAAAGCGCGCATGCCAATCGTCCGGAACTTCCTCACAGGCGAGCACCGCGATGGGCTGGGGGCGAAGTTGCGCGTTGAGCGCTTCCATCAGGCGGAACGGCGTCAGGTCTTTCGCGACATCGACATGCGCCCGCATCGCGAGCGCATGAACGCCGGTATCGGTCCGTCCGGCGCTGTGTACGCCCGTGTCCTCCCCCGTGATGCGATGCAGGGCTTCCTCGATCGCCTGCTGCACGCTCGGCCCATGCTTCTGGCGCTGGAAGCCCTGGAATGGCGTGCCGTCGAATTCGATCGTGAGCGCGAAGCGGGTCAAGGCAGGATGGTGCCCACGTCGACCGCTCGACCACGCAGGAAGTCTGCCCGGTCCATCGCCGGTTTGCCCGCCGGCTGGAGGCGTAGCGGACGGATCGCGCCCGTTCCGCAGGCGATGGTGAGATCATGGTCGAGGACTTCTCCGGGCGCACCTCGCCCGGTAGCGAGCTCGGCCAGCAGCAGCTTGACCCGCTGGCCCTCCAGCTCGAACCACGCGCCGGGAAATGGAGCCAACCCCCGGACCTTGCGCTCGATCGTCTCGGCGCTGTCCGACCAGTCGATCCGCGCCTCCGCTTTGTCGATCTTCGGCGCGTGAGTGGCCGCCGCGTCGTCCTGCTGGTCGAGCGGATAGGCGGAGAGATCGGACAGCACTTCGACCATCGCCGCCGCGCCCTTCTGCGCCAGTTCATCTGTCAGTTCTCCGGTCGTCTTGCGATCGACCGGAGTGCGCACGACGTGCCGCATCGGGCCGGTGTCGAGCCCCGCTTCCATCTGCATGATCGTCACGCCGGTTTCCTTGTCCCCAGCCATCACCGCGCGGTGGATCGGCGCCGCCCCACGCCAGCGTGGCAGGATCGACGCGTGGATGTTGAGGCAGCCGTGCGTGGGCGCATCGAGCACCGCTTGCGGCAAAATCAGCCCGTAGGCTGCGACCACCGCGACATCGGCGGCCAGCGCGGCGAAGGCTTCTTTCTCCTCGGCAGACTTAAGCGATTTTGGCGAGCGCACATCCAGACCCAGCGCCTCAGCCTTCGCCTGCACCGGCGAGGCGCGCAGTTTCTTCCCCCGGCCCGCCGGGCGCGGCGGCTGGGTGTAGACGCACGCTATTTCATGCCCCGCAGCGTGCAACGCTTCCAGCGCAGGCACCGCGAATTCGGGCGTTCCCATGAAGATGATGCGCATAAGAGGAGCCGGATTGCTTTATGATCGAAGCGCCAGCCCCTATCTGTGCGCCCATGGCATCGCAAGAGATCGAGCAGCTTTCCAGTGCACTCGCGCGGCTTCCCGGGCTTGGGCCGCGTTCGGCGCGGCGCGCGGTGCTGTGGCTGGTCAAGAATCGCGAGAACGCGCTGCCTGCTCTGCTCGAAGCGCTCGATGCGGTCTCGCAGCAGCTGGTCGAATGCGCGACCTGCGGCAATGTCGATACGCGCGATCCGTGCGGCATCTGCGCCGATCCCAAGCGCGATGCGCGCAGTCTGTGCGTGGTGGAGGATGTGGCCGACGTCTGGGCGCTCGACCGCGCGCGGCTGTTTCAGGGGCGCTATCATGTGCTGGGCGGGCGTCTGTCCGCGCTTGACGGGATCGGGCCGGAGGATCTCAACGTCGCCGATCTGATGGCGCGGGTGTCTGACGGCGCGGTCGACGAAGTGGTGCTGGCGATGAACGCTACGCTGGAGGGGCAGACGACCGCCCATTATCTCGCCGAGCGGCTGGAGGAGCACAAGGTCCGCATCACGCAGCTCGCCCACGGTTTGCCGGTCGGTGGTGAGCTCGATTACCTCGACGAGGGCACGCTGGCGCAGGCGCTGAGGGCGCGGCGGCCAGTCGAGTAGCTGTCGTCGTCATCCCGAGGAGCCGAAGGCGACGCGGCGATCCAGTTCGCACCTTAGCAATTCATGATCGGGCTTGGAGCTGGATTGCTTCTCTGACGCTCGCAATGACGAGTTCTTGATTGCCGGCCGCCACGCGCTTAAATTGCCAAGCATGGCCATACGCGAAATTCTTGAAGTGCCGGACCCCCGGCTCAAAACCGTATCCGAACCGGTCGAACCGCACGAGTTCGACGACGATCTGCGTTCGCTGGTCGAGGACATGTTCGAAACTATGTACGCCGCGCCAGGCATCGGCCTTGCCGCGATTCAGGTCGGCGTGCCCAAGCGGGTGCTGGTGATCGATCTGCAGGAGCCGGACGAAGACGCCGAGCCGGTCGAAGGCGAGGACGGGGTCGAGCGCTATCCGGCGAAGAACGACCCGCGCACGTTCATCAATCCGGTGATCCTTGACCCGGCGGAAGAGCTGTCGACCTACAACGAGGGCTGCTTGTCCGTCCCGGAGATATACGCCGACGTCGATCGCCCCGCGACCTGCACGGTGCACTATCAGGATCTCGACGGAAATGAGCATACCGAACAGCTCGAGGGGCTGCTTGCGACCTGTATCCAGCACGAGATGGACCACCTCGAAGGTATCCTCTTCATCGATCACCTGTCGCGCTTGAAGCGGCAGATGGCACTGAAAAAGCTCAAGAAGCTGAGGCAGGCGGCGTAGGCTGTTTGCGCACGCGCATCGGTGCGACGCCTGCGGCATCGGATTATTCAGGGCTATTGTCTTGGTCGCGAGGCACGGTCGCGTAGCCATCGCAAGCGCGACCGCGCGCCCGCAGCGACGCGACCTTCAGGTCGCATGAGCGAGGATTTCGCACGCCGGATGGCGTGCGGAAAACTTAATGCCCGAGGCCCTGAACCGCCTTCTTCACATCCTCGATCACTTCCTCGCACATGCGGGTACAGCGCTTGCAGTGCGGGTCGTCGTGCATTTTGCAAAGCTCGTGGCATTGCTCGCAGGCGATGATTGCAGCCGCGCCGCTCGCCTTGATCGCCGCGACATTGCCACCCGTGCGGCGTGAGCCGATGCGGTAGAACGCGGTGCAGGCATCGCTCGCATCGAGGCATCGGCGGATGCACTCGGCGCGTTCTTTCGCGTTTTCCTCAGCCAGGCACGCATCCGCGCACGAATTCATGATCGCTGCACCGTACATGGCGTGCTTCACCGCCTCGCCCAGCTGCTCGTTGTAGCCGTCCTCAACGGCGGGGTGGTCCTGTATCATTTCCTTGATCGACATCTCGTGTTCTCCTTTGCAAAAGGAGCGAACGGGGCTGGGGATTGGTTCCGCTTTCGCAGGTCACAGGCCTTGGCGCGGAGCGACGTTCCAGCTATGTTCCAGACATGGATGAAAGTATTCTGATCGCGGGTATTGCGGTAGTAGCCTTGGTGGGCGGGCTGGCGCTCGGCTGGATTTTCGGCTCGAAAGCGGGTGCCAGGCCAGCCGAGGAGCTTCGTACGCGACTCTCCGAGCGCGAGGACGAGTTCAAACGCGCGGCGGCTGAGCTGGGCGAGGCCCAGATCGAGCTTTCAGCGGCGAAGGAGCGCGCTGCGCGGGTCGATACGCTTGCCGACGACCTTGAAAAAGCTCGCGCCGAAAACGTCCAGTTTCGCGCCGAACGCGCGGGGTTCGACGAGCAGAAGCGCCTGCTCGAAGAATCGCGCGATAAGCTGCTCAAGGAGTTCGAGAACACCGGAGCCAAGGTGCTGGAAGCAGCGCGCGAGCGATTCGATGCGGATGCGACCAAGCGGCTGGGCGCGGCGGAGGCGCAGAGCAAGGAAGCGGTCGCCAACCTGCTCAAGCCGGTGAGCGAGCGCTTGCAGAAATACGAGGATCAGGTCGGCAGCCTCGAAAAGCAGCGGGCCGATGCGTTTTCGCGCCTGCACCAGCAGATCGAAGGCTTGCGCGTCTCGCAGGACGAGGTGCGCAAGGAAGCGCAGCGGCTCGGTAACTCGCTGACCAACGCGCCCAAGGCGCGCGGGCGCTGGGGGGAGCGGGCATTGCAGAACGTACTGGAACAATGCGGCTTGGCCGAGCACACCGATTTCCATCTCGAACAATCGATGGATACTGCCGATGGTCGCCAGCGACCCGACGCCATCGTTAATGTGCCGGGGCAAAAGAAGCTGGTGATCGACGCGAAGGTGTCGCTGAACGCCTATCAGGCCGCGTTCGAGGCGGATGATGATGCGGAGCGCAAACGCAACCTCGACCTCCACGCCAAGTCCATGCGCAACCACGTGCAGACGCTGGGGTCGAAGGGGTATCAGAGCCAGTTCGAAGACGCGCCCGATTATGTCGTGATGTTCGTGCCGGGTGAGCATTTCGTCGCCGCCGCGCTCGAACACGATCCCGAATTGTGGGACTTCGCGTTTCACAACAAGGTTCTGCTGGCGACGCCGACCAACCTTGTGGCGATCGCGCGCACAGTCGCGCAGGTCTGGCGCCAGGACAAGATGGCAGAGGAGGCCGCCGAAATCGGGCGTTCCGGGACAGAGCTTTACGAACGCCTCGCCGTCGCAGCCGAACACATGAAGCGCGTGGGCGGCGGGTTGGAAACGGCGGTCAATAACTACAACAAGTTCGTCGGCAGCTTCGAGCGCAACGTGCTGTCATCCGGGCGGCGGCTCGCCGAAAAGGGCATCGAGATCGGCAAGCGCGAGATCGAGGACGTGCCGCTGGTCGAGGCCAGCCCGCGCTATAACAATGACGACGTGGCAAAGCTCGAAAGTGATCGGGATACCAAGCGCGACGCGGCGGAATAGAGTCCGGGACCGGTCCTGTCCCGCCAAACCCGCGGCCGCGCGTGTCAGACTACCGCTGTTTTCGCCCAAGCGAAGAAATCGTCCTGGGCCTTGCGCAGCGCTGCGGTGGCGGCGGAATATCCGTCCCAGTCGCGCTCGATCTCGCGCAGCATCCATTTCGCCTGGTGACGGTGGAGCTGATCGCGAATCTCACCTTGCCGCCTGGTGAACTCGGCGAATATCTTCGGCTTGGCGCGCAAGGCGGGGTCGCTGCTGGAAAGCTGGGAAATCGTGAGCATCTCTTTTTGAAACCGTCCTCTTAGACGGACAAGCTCACGCTCGTCGTAATTGGAGTCCGGCCGTGTTGCGGTGACCAGTTGCGCCTGCGTTTCCATGGCTTGCTCGATCGCTTTGCGAAGCTGCGCGGGAATAATCTAACCCCTTTGGCTGTGCGCCAGGTAGCGCTTGATGATCCTAGCCGCGATTTAAGGGCAAATCCTCATCAGAACGTGAACAGGGGAATGGCTTGCGCAGAAACAGCAGTTAAGGCCCCACAGGCTGTTCACTAAGACACGGCTTCATCGTTGCCTTTCCAGACAATGCGCCACTTCGTACGCCAACACCGCGCCAGCAACGGCGGCGTTGAGCGAGTCGGCCCGTCCGCGCATCGGCATGGTCACGCGCAGATCGCATTCAGCCTCGTAGGTTTCGGGCAGCCCCTGCGACTCGTTGCCGACGAATAGGAAGCAGGGCGCTTCGTAAGGCGCACCGCGATAGGGGACCGCGTCGCGAAGGCTCGCTGCCACAAGCTGGCCCGGTTCGGAGCGCAGCCACGGCACAAATTCCTCCCACCGCGCCCGGGCCACCGTCTGGGTGAACACCGCGCCCATGCTCGCGCGGACGGCTTCGGCGCTGAACGGATCGGCGCAATCGTCGATCAGGATCAGCCCGCCCGCGCCAACCGCATCGCCGGTGCGCAGCATGGTGCCAAGATTGCCCGGATCGCGCAGGTCCTGCGCCACCAGCCAGATCGGCGCGGCGCGGCGATCGATCCGCGCGAGGCCGGTGTCAAACTCGTCGAACACGCCGACCACGCTTTGCGCGTTGGACTTGCCGGTGATCTTGGAGAGAATGTCGGGCGTTGTCGTGATGATGTCGCCGCCTGCGGTTTCAACCTCACTCTCGAGGCGGTCGAGCAGATCGTGCGGCGCGCGGTCCTGTGCCATCACCAGCATCTTCGCAGCATAGCCCGATGCGCGCGCATCTTCGAGCAATCGCAATCCCTCGACAAGGAACTCGCCGGTGCGCCGACGGTGCTTCTTGTCGCGCAGCGAACGCAGGTGCTTGACCGTCGGGTTGGAAAACCCGGTGATATGTGTGCGCATGGCGCTCTATCCACCCGTGCCCGCGGCTAATCCTCGCCGAAGCCGTCTTCGACCAGAGCGGAAAGATCGGCCATCACCGCCTCGTGATTGTCGCCGGTCACGATCAGCTCGACCTCGTCGCCGCGCGCCGCGCCCAGCATCATCAGGCCGAGGATTGATCCGCCCGCTGCCTCCGTCCCGTCCTTCGCCACGCGGACCTGCGTTCCGTTGGGCAGAGCGCTGACCGCGCCAACGAACTTAGCGCTGGCACGGGCGTGCAGGCCGCGCTTGTTGACGATGGTGACACGGCGGCGCGCTTCGTTCACGCGTTGGCCTTGCTGGTGTCGGTGTCGTGACCGAGCAGCTCGCTCGCCACGGTGATGTAATTGCGCCCGGCTATCTGCGCGGCTTCGACCGCCTTGACCACATCGAGCGAATTGCGCGCGCCCGCCAGCCGAATCAGCATCGGCAGGTTGATGCCCGCGATCACCTCGACCCGGCCAGCCTCGAGCAACGATATCGCGAGGTTGGAGGGGGTGCCGCCGAACAGATCGGTCAGGATGATCACGCCTTCGCCGCTGTCAACCGATCGGATGGCCTCGGCAATCTCGGCGCGGCGCTGCTCCATATCGTCCTGCGGGCCGATGCAGACGGTCACAATGCCGGCTTGCGGGCCGACGACGTGCTCCATCGCCTCGACGAACTGGTCCGCGAGGCGGCCATGAGTAACCAGGATCAAACCGATCATGCGTGCTGTTTTCTAACCGTTAGTCCCTCACCCCCGCGAAGGGGTCGATCCAACTTCGGGCGCGCGCCTCGCTTTGAACGAGCCCCCACGTCTAGCGTGGCTCACCCTCGATCTCGTCCGCAGCGCGCGAGCCCAGATTGCGGTGGCGGACAGTGGGCGAAAAGCCCGCTGCGCGCAAGGCCTGCGCCATCGCACGGGCTGTGTATACTGAGCGGTGTCTCCCTCCGGTACACCCGAAAGCGACGTGGACGTAGGCTTTGCCCTGTGCCTCGTAGCGCGGAAGCAGCGTTAGCAGGAGTTGTTCGATCTGGTCGAATGCGGTGTCAAAAGCCGGGTCGCGCCGGATATGCTCGCCCACAGCCTCGTCCTCTCCGGTGAGTTCGCGCAGCCCCTCGACCCAGTGCGGGTTGTCGAGAAACCGCATGTCGAAGACGAGATCGGCGAGCGGCGGCATCCCGCGGGCGAAGCCGAAACTGGAAATGGTCAGGGCCATGGTCGCGGGCGCATGATCGGCGAACAGGTGGCGGATGCGGTTCTGCAGATCGTTTGCCGACATTGCAGTGGTGTCGACGACGACTTCGGCACGGTGACGCAGTGGATCTAGCAGTTCGCGCTCAGCGGAAATGCCGTCGATTACGGTGCGTCCCTGCGCCATCGGATGACGGCGGCGGGTCTCGTTATAGCGGCGCTGAAGCTCGGTCCCGGCGCAATCCACGAACAGGAAGGTGAGGGCCAGGTCGTCGCGTTCGGACAGTTCGTCGACCAGCTGGATGATGTCGGCGGGGTCGAAGCCGCGGGTGCGCGAATCAAACCCGATGGCAAGCGGCCCGCGCTGCGCATCCTCGCCCGTGTCCGGCTCGCCGACGAGGCGGTCGAGCAGGCGGATCGGGAAGTTGTCGATCGTCTCCCAGCCCAAATCCTCGAGTACGTCGAGCGCAGTCGACTTGCCCGCGCCCGACATGCCGGTGACCAGCAGCAGCCGCTGGCTTTCATCTGAGCGCGGGACCGGAGCGGCATCAGGGCGGTCGGGCAAAGTTGTCGGCTCGGTGTCCATGTCGCCTGCGCTTCTCGCTTGCCAGAGAGATTAAGGAAAGAGGTTTGTGCAGTGCACCTTCAGTCGAACGTGAGGCCATGCAGCGCAAGCGCATGCTCGGCGCGGATTGCGGGGGCGATGGTGCCGGGGTCGAACGGCAGGACCGGGACGGCCGTCCCCAGCCATTCCCGTGCCGCCAGTTTTTCCGGGAGGCGTTCTCCAGCGGCCCCGAGGTCAAGAACCAGCGCAAGCGGCGCGGGCGGCGCAGTTGGCAGCGGGATAATCCCGACGCCAGTGATCTCGATCATGCCAGCGGTGTTCGGCGGTGGTCCTGTTAGAAGGCGCGCCCCGGTAGCACTACTCCCTCTTGTCAAAGTTACCCCGTCGTCACCAATCAGACGCGCGCCCCGGTCGATCAAAGCGAGGGCAAGGCTCGACTTGCCGACACCGGGCGGACCGGCGATGCCGAGCGCGCGTCCACCGATCTCGACCGCGCCCATCTGCACAACGCATGTCTCGGGGTTCGACACGGCGGATCAGACTTGTGCGGGCAGGCGCAGCCGCAGGCAGGCACCGCTCGTACCGTCGGAGCGTCCCTCGGCGACAAGCGATCCATCATGCGCCTCGGCAATGGCGCGGGCTATGGCGAGACCGAGGCCCGAATGATTGCCGAAATCTTCCGCATCGGGCCGGACCGAGTGAAACCGCTCGAACACCTGGTCGCGTGCATCTTCGGGAATGCCGGGGCCGTGGTCGCATACCGTCAAGGTCACGCATTCGCCATCGTTCTCGATCCCGACCTCGATCGGGGCGTCGGGCGGGGAGAAGGACACGGCATTGTCGAGCAGGTTTTCCACCACCCGCTCAAGCCGCGTGCCGACGCCCAGCACTTCGGCCGCAAAACCGCGCGTGTCGAGCTCGATCCGGTGGTTGTCGTTCTCGGCGCGATGCTGGCGCCCGCCGATGATGGCGCGCACGAGATCGGCAAGGTCGATCTTCTCCAGCGTCGCGCGGCTCATCTCGGCATCGATCCGGCTGGCGTCCGATATTTCGGTAACGAGCCTGTCGATACGGCGCACATCGTGCGTGGCAATCTGTTCGAGTTCGCGGCGCAGGTCCGGATCTTCCACTTTGGGCAGTGATTCGATCGCGCTGCGCAGGCTCGCGAGCGGGTTCTTGATCTCGTGCGCGACATCGGCGGCGAAACTGTCGACCGCGTCGATGCGCTGGCGCAGCGCCTGCGTCATGTCGGAAACCGAGCGGGCGAGCTGGCCAATCTCGTCACTGCGTTCGGGCAGGCGGGGAACCTCGACGTCGCGCTCGCGCCCCTGCCGCACGCGCTGCGCGGCCCCGGCGAGCTGTTGCAGCGGGCTGACTATGGTGCGCGCGAGGAACAGGGAAAGCAGGGCAGAGGCTGCGAGCACCAGCAGCACGGCTGCGACCAATGTGGTGCGCGCCTCGCGCACGCTTTCGGTAATGTCGACAGCGTTGCGCACCGTCAGCAAGGTCGCGCCGTTGAGCCCGACCGGTGCGGCGGCGGTGATGACTGGCGTTCCATCGCGCCAATCGTAAAGCCGCACCTGGCTAAGACCCGTCTCGCGCGCACGCGCCAGTTCGGGCCAGGCATCGGCCTCTTGTGCCTCCGGCTCGACAAAGTCGGCCACGGCTTCGGCGCTGACGATTGTATCGACCGTGCGGTCGAGCCAGCGTGCGAGTTGCTGCTCCCATGTGTCGTCGCTGATATCGTCGAATTCGAAGGCAGGATCGGCGAGGGCGAAGCTGTCGGCCCACAGCAGACCTTCGGCATCGTACATGCGCAGCCGCATCCCCTGCTCGCGTCCGATCTGCACCAGCAGCGCCTCTTGCCGCTCACGCGTCGCGCCTGCCAGCGCCTCGGCGGTGATCTGTGCTTCGATGCGTGCAAGCTTGAATCGTTCGTCGATCAGCTGGGTGCGATAAGTGTCAAGATAGAACAGCCCGCCGCTCAGCAGCGCGAGCGGGAGAATGTTGACCACCAGGATGCGTGCGGTGAGCGAGAACCGCCGGGTCAGCGAAAGCGGCTCTTCGCTCCGCGCGGGGACAGCCGAATTGTCGTCGGTGGGGGGAGTTTGCGCGGGTTGGGCGTCAGCAGAACCGACTGGCGCATCAATCCGGTCCGCATCGCCGCGCGACGACGCGCCGTCACCGGGCCGGGCGATGCTCGAACTAGCCATCGGTGAAACTGTAGCCCGCCCCATACAGCGTGTCGATTGCGCCGAATTCCGGGTCGACGCTGCGGAACTTGCGCCGCATTCGCTTGATATGGCTGTCGACCGTGCGATCATCGACGAACACGTCGTCGGGATAGGCGGCGTCCATCAACTGGTTGCGGCTCTTGATGACGCCGGGCCTGGCGGCGAGCGCTTCGAGGATCAGGAACTCGGTAACGGTGAGGCTGACCGGCTTGCCATCCCAGCTGACCTGATGACGCGCCGGGTCCATGAACAGACGGCCGCGATCGATCTTGGGATTGGCCGGTTCGGGCGCGGTGGTCTCGTTACCCAGCGCCCGACCGGGCTGCGCACGGCGCAGAATCGCGCGGATGCGGGCCGTCAGCAGACGCAGGCTGAACGGCTTGGCGATGTAATCGTCCGCGCCCAGCTCAAGTCCTGCTTCCTCGTCCGCTTCGTCATCCTTGCTGGTGAGGAAGATGATCGGCAGTTCGACATGCTCGCGCACCCGGCGCAGCAGCTCCATCCCGTCCATGCGCGGCATCTTGATATCGAACACGGCAAGGTCGGGCGGGTTGTCGATCAAGGCGCGCAACGCGGTCTCGCCATCGGAATACAGCCGCGTAACGAACCCCTCGGCCTGCAAGGCGATCGAGACTGTCGTGAGGATATTGCGATCATCGTCGACCAGCGCGATTTCGATTGCGGTTCCTTCGCGCGAATGCTCCGGTGCTTCGGTAGCATCACCTGGCGTTTCGATAGTTTCGTCGGTTTCGCTCACGGATCGGCCCTGTCAATTGTTCGCGCGGCCACACTACTGGCCGTTCATGTACCCATTGCAGGTAGCGCTATCGCTGCGTTGACACAAATGGTGAGCGGGCGGGGCGCATCGGGGCACGCTGACCTGCGACACGCCCTGCCGATTAGCCCTATTGGGTGGTTTGACGCGTGCAGGTCGCGGTCCTATGCGAGACTATCAATTCAGGTCGAACGGTCTCTTCGCATGGCGCGCAGACAGATCAAGGACCGCGTTCGACAAATCCTCAGGAGTTCTGCCGTGATCCCCCTTGCTCATTCGCTCGCTTCGCAGGGTATCGAAACGGGTGCGACGATCCATTCCAACCTTTCCACGCCCGCTCTGGTCGAGGCCTCGCTCGCCGCGGATGAGGGCGCGCTTTCGAAACATGGCGCGCTGGTGGTGGAAACCGGCGCGCACACCGGGCGCAGCGCGAAGGACAAGTTCATTGTGCGCGACGACACTACCGAGGATACGGTCTGGTGGGGCAAGGTGAACGCACCGATGACGCCCGATTACTTCGCCGCGCTGAAGGCCGATTTCCTCGAAGCTGTGGGCGGAAAGGAAACGCTCTACGCCGCCGACCTGTTCGGCGGTTCGCAGCCCGAGCATCGCGTGAATGTGCGCGTCATCAACGAGCTTGCCTGGCATAACCTGTTCATCCGCACGCTGCTGGTGCGTCCGACGACAGACGAACTGGCCGATTTTGCCCCCGAATACACGATCATCGACCTGCCCAGCTTCCGCGCTGATCCTGAACGGCACGGCACCCGCAGCGAAACGGTGATCGCGGTCAACTTCACCGAGAAGCTGATCCTGATTGGCGGCACGAAATACGCCGGCGAGATGAAGAAGAGCGTGTTCGGCATCCTCAACTATCTGTTGCCCACCAAGGGCGTGATGCCGATGCATTGTTCGGCCAATATCAGCGCCGATGGCGAGACTGCGGTATTCTTCGGCCTGTCGGGCACCGGCAAGACGACGCTGAGCGCCGACGCCAGCCGCACGCTGATCGGCGATGATGAGCATGGCTGGTCGGACACGGCGGTCTTCAATTTCGAAGGTGGCTGCTATGCCAAGATGATCCGCCTGTCCGAAGAGGCGGAGCCGGAGATCTACGCGACCACCCGGCGCTTTGGCACGGTGCTCGAAAACGTGGTGATGGACCCGCAAACGCGCGAGCTCGATTTCGACGACAACTCGCTCGCCGAGAATACGCGCGGGGCCTATCCGATCGACTACATTCCCAATACGAGCGCCGACAATCTCGGACCCGTGCCGCGCAATGTCGTGATGCTGACAGCCGACGCGTTCGGAGTGCTGCCTCCGATCGCGAAGCTGACGCCTGAGCAGGCGATGTATCACTTCCTGTCCGGCTACACCGCCAAGGTCGCCGGAACCGAGATCGGTGTGACCGAGCCCGAAGCGACCTTCTCGACCTGTTTCGGCGCGCCCTTCATGCCGCGCCATCCCAGCGTTTACGGCAATCTGTTGAAAGAGCGGATCGCCAAGGAGCAGGTGCAGTGCTGGCTGCTCAACACCGGCTGGACCGGGGGCAAATACGGAGTTGGCAATCGCATGCCTATCAAGGCAACGCGCGCGCTTCTCAACGCGGCGCTCGATGGCAATCTGGATAACGTTGAATATCGCGAGGATCCCAATTTCGGTTTCGCCGTGCCGGTCAGTGTGCCAGCTCTGGAGCGCGCCGGGGTCGATCAGTCGATCCTCGACCCGCGCAGCACCTGGGCGGATGGCGGCGAGTACGATGCGGCGGCGGCGAAGCTGGTGAGTCTGTTCATCGACAATTTCGCGGAGTTCGAAGCGCATGTCGATGAAGGCGTCCGCCAGGCGGCGCCTGCGCCAGCCTGAGGGCGGATCCCGCTCGACAGGCCTTTTCGCTGGCGCGCCTCACGTTTACAGTGGTGGCCTCGGATTCCTTAACGGAGAGACGCCATGAGCCAGCTCGACATGATCCTGAAGCAGATTTCCGGTTCACCCGACACCGTTGCGAGCCTGGCGGAGAAGGTCGGGCTTGATCCCGCGCTGGTCGAAAAGGGACTTGCGGCGTTGGGCCAGGCGCATGACGAACCGGGCGACACGGTCGAAAGCGCAGCGGCCAAGACGAAACTCGATACCGGCGCACTTGGCGCAATCATGGCGCAGCTCGGCGGCGAAAGCGCGGTCGGCGAAATGGCAAACAAGGTGCAGTCCTCGGATCATGTCGCCAACCTGACCGCATTTCTCGATCGAGATGGCGATGGCAGCGCGATGGACGACGTAGCCGGGATGGCGTCGAAGTTCTTCAAGCGCTGAACCGTCCGCGACAATTCGTGCCGGCCGTGAAGGATTGAGGGCCATCGCCTCGCCATGATCCGATCGCGCGCCCTTGCACTGCCGCTCTTCGCGCTTGGCCTCGCCGCGCAGGCACCTGCCAATACTGCGACGACTGCGCGAGAGGCTCCGGTTCAGGGACAGACCAGCGCACCGGTCGAGCGCGCCAGCCCTACTGTTTACCGCACGCGGATCGTCGCCCGCTACCCGCACGACCCCAGCGCCTATACTCAAGGGCTGCTGTGGCATGACGGCGCGCTTTACGAGAGCACTGGACGGGTCGGACAATCGCGCGTTCGCAGGGTCGAGTTGACCACCGGCAAGGTGCTGGCCGAGACGATGTTGCCCCGATCCCAATTCGGCGAGGGGTTGGCCTTGTGGGACGATCAGCTCATCAGTCTTACCTGGCGCGATGGCGCGGTGCACCGCTGGTCGATCGCGGACCTGTCGCATCTGTCTTCGACCGAGGATTTCCCGTTCGAGGGCTGGGGCATCACGACGAGCGAGGAGGGGCTGATATTCTCCGACGGCACGGCAAGTCTGCGCGTCATTGACCCCGAGACCTACGAAGTGCGGCGCGAAATCGCGGTGACGATCAATGGGCGACCCCTGCGCTATCTCAACGAGCTGGAAATGATAGACGGGCTGGTCTGGGCCAATGTGTGGCAGACCGGCTATGTCGTGGCGATCGATCCGGCAGATGGCGTGGTCCGCAAGCTGATCGACGCGCGCGCGCTGGTGGCAGAGATCAGTCCGCAAACCAATGATGATGTGTTGAACGGCATCGCCTGGGACGCGGAGAAGCGCCGGTTGTTCGTCACCGGAAAGCTGTGGCCGACCCTGTTCGAGATCGAGCTGGTCGAGACCGACAACGAAGTGCGCTGAAGTCTGATTCGACGCAGGCGGGCTATTCCTCGCCGCCTTCGCGAACCGCGTCGCCCGCGCTGTTTGCTTCGATAGCCATGAGCGCGGTGGCAATATCGCTGCCTGTCAGAGCCTCTCCCTCAGCCCGTGTGTCCAGGAGTGCGATCAAATTGCGGATCTGCGCCGCGCGGCTGCTCCCATGCGGATCGTTTGCCAGCGGTTGCAGCGATGACTTGGCGAACTCGATCTTGCCCTCCTGCATCTGCATCATCGCCACATCGAACCACAGCGACTTGTCGAACGGGGCCAGTTGCGCGGCGCGTTCGAGCGCATGACGCGCATTTTCGGGCGGCGTTTCTCCGCGGGCGGCATAGCTGCGATAGTAATAGATCAGCGGCAGGGGGTGGTCGTTTTCGATCTGGTTGAGCGCGCTGAAGGGCTCCATCGCCGCCTCGTAGGCTGAGTCTCGCTCACCCTCGGTAGCTGCATCGGCCTTGCGAAACAGCGCAAAACCCTTCTGAACGTAGGGGTTGGTCCGCATCGGATCGAGAGCGATGGCGCGATCCGCCGCCGCGATCGCCGCGTCGTCGTTCCCGGAATCATATTCCGCCTCGGCGAGGGCAGCCAGAACCCCCGGATCCTCGGGGTATTGCGCGGCCACTTCGCGGATTTCCACCACCAGCTCCGCCGCCTGTTCCTCGTTCACGCCGCGCTGCGACCGGATGCGCAGCGGCAGCACTTCCGCCTCTCCCTCGGGCAGTCGGCGAATTTCCACGTCACCGATCGGCAGTTGTTCGGGCGTGAGATTGAGCATGCTGAACCGCCGCCCCTTCATGTAAACCATCAGCTCACGCTCCAGCGCATCGAGATCGCCGAACGCCTCGCGTCCCGCATCGAGCGAATTCTGCCCGGACATGACGGCCCGGCCATAATTGACCATCTGCTCGCGGCGTTCCGGGGTGAAGGTGAGGTAGTGGTAGAGCAGCCAGCTGCGCCCGTAAAACGCATCGGTGGGGCGCTCCCGGCGCGAATCGTAGGTGCCAAGCTGGAGCAGTTCTGGCAGGTCGAAGCGGCGGACATAGGACATCTCGCCAGCCCGATGGCGCGCGACCCGTCCGATCAGCACGCCGCCATCCTTTTCGAAGCTTGCGGCGGCGAAGAACTCCGCCGCGCCTTCGCTCAGCCAGCGCGGCATTTCAAACCGCGAGGACGAGATCAGGAAGTGATGTGCGTATTCGTGCAACAATACCGTTGTCGAAAAGTGCGGATAGCCGCTCTTGTTCTGGATATCCTGCACGAAAGCGCGACTGGCTCCGGCCCGGGGAATGTAGAAGCCAGCGATGTTGCGCGAATTCTCGCCCGCAACCTTTCGCAATTCGCGCCCGCTGCCGACCACGAATATGACGACGCGGTTGGACGGGCTGGGCTTTTCGACCTTCCGCCCGGTCAGGAATTCCATCGCCCGGTGATAGCGTTCAAGGTTCTGCGCGAACCGGCGGATGTCCTTCTCGCTATCGTCGGCGTAAATGACGAAGTGATCGCTCTGCGCCTCGTGCCATGCCGCTTTCGCCTGAGGGGCGCCGAGAAACAGCATGCAACATGCGGCGATCAGCGCTGCGATTCTATAGGTCACGTCTATCCCCTCTCACACCCGCTGCGATCTGGGCGTTCCGGAACGGACTGTAAATAAACACCGCTCTATTTGCCAAGTGTGAACCGCGGGAGGATTTTTATCGGAGGCGTCGATCTATTCTGCCGCGACCGGGCTTTTGACCGGTTCGTTCTGATTTTCGCGGCGCGAATCGATGTAGCTCCACACGCGCGACACCACGACCGATCCCTCGCCCACAGCGCTGGCGACGCGTTTGACCGATCCGGCGCGCACATCGCCGACCGCGAAGATGCCATCGCAAGCGGTTTCGAACGGGGAGTCACGGTCAACCGCCGCTCCAGTCAGCACGAAGCCGTTGTCATCCGTTTCGGCGAGGCCCGACAGCCAATCGGTGTTCGGCGCTGCACCGATCATGATGAAGATGGCCCGCGTATCCACGCGCCGGTCGCCATCCGGCGTCGTGAAGGTGACCGCGTCGAGCCAGTCGTCGCCATGCAAAGCAGCTACTTCGGTATGATAGTGGATCGTCACGCGCGGATCGGCTTCGAGCCGCTGGCTGAGGTAGCTCGACATTGAAGAGGCGAGGCTGCCCGACCGCACGACAAGATGAACATGCGCGGCGCTGCGCGAAAGATACATCGCCGCCTGTCCTGCCGAATTGCCGCCGCCGACCACGACCGCTTCGGTGCCTGAGCAGAACCGCGCCTCCATGTCGGTGGCGGCATAGAATGCGCCCGACCCTTCGAAATGGTGCAGGTTATCGAGCGGGAGACGGCGATATTGAACGCCGGTCGCGACCAGAATGGCCTTGGTCGTGATCGCGTCGTCATCGTCGAGCGTCACGCGGAAACTGCCATCTTCCAGCCTTTCAACCCCCTCGACCCGGCGCGGCATGACGAACCGCGTGCCGAATTTGAGCGCCTGGATCTGCCCGCGATAAACCAGGTCCGCTCCGCTGATGCCGGTGGGAAAGCCCATGTAGTTCTCGATCCGGCTTGACGTCCCCGCCTGTCCGCCGACCGCGACGTCCTCGATCACAAGCGCGCCAAGTCCCTCCGCCCCGGCATAGACCGCCGCGGCCACACCTGCCGGACCGCCGCCGACGATCAGCAGGTCGAATTCGCGCTGCGAACAGATATCGAGATCCAGCCCCAAATATTGCGCAACCTTGCGCGGGGTCGGGTCGTCCAGCTTCGTTTCGCCGCCGAGGATCACTGACGGTTCGTGCCCGCTGAGATCGCACAGCCGGGTCGTCTCCGCATCGGTGTTGTTCATGTCATAGCGCTCGAACGGGATGCGATTGCGCGACAGGAACCGCTCGACTTCCTGCACTGCCGCATCGCGGTCTGCGCCGATCACCTTGACCGCGCCATTGCTCAGCTCGAACTGCTTGCGCCGCCGCGCGGCGAAGACAGTGATGATGTGGTCGGACAGCTCTGGCACCCGGCTCATCAGGTCGAGCATGGCTTCGCGCGGTGCTTCGACGACGCGGGTGTCCTTCGCCGCGCGCATCGTGAGGTAATTGGTGCCGCGATTGAGGAACCCGATTTCGCCCATGAACTGCGTCGGGCCCAGCCCCGATTCCAGCATGCGCTCGCCGGTATAGGGATCGACGACCTCGATCTCGCCCTCGAAGACGTAGACGAAGGTGTCCATCGGATCGCCCACCTTGATGACGATCTCGCCCTTCTTGTAATGCCGCTCCTGGCCGATCGCGCAGATCGCCTCCACATGATCGTCGGCGAGCGGCACGCGCCGCATGGTTTCAAGCTCAAGCCCAAGCTGTTCCATGTGTGCGCCTCCTCCTGCGACAGTATCGTCCGGATATATTACCTGGTGACGTAGGCGTCGCCCACCACGTGCGCAGGCAGGGTATCGGATCGATCAACCCGTAGCGCCTGCAATGTAGCGGCTCACCGTATTGCCCACCACGTCTAGCGGGGCATTGCCGCCAAGAATGACCGCGGTATTGAACGCCTTGAAATCGTAGGCGTCGCCCATCTCCGCCTCCGCCCGCGCGCGCTGGCGCACGATTTCGCTGTGTCCGAGCTTGTAGCCGGTCGCCTGGCCCGGCCAGCTGCAATAGCGATCGACTTCGCTCGCGACCTCCTGCGGCTTCGATCCGTTGCGTTCGACGAAGAACTGGCGCGCACGTTCGCGGCTCCAGCCTTTTGCGTGAAGTCCGGTATCGACGACCATGCGGCAGGCGCGAAAGGCGAGGCTTTGCAGATAGCCGAGCCGCCCAACCTTGAAATCGTCATACGCGCCAAGCTCATCCGCCAGTTGCTCGCCATAGAGCGCCCAGCCTTCACTGAACGGATTGAAGGCAAGGATCGAGCGGATCAGCGGCAGGCGGTTGGAATACTCGCCCTCCCACACATGGCCGGGGATCGTCTCATGGTATGTCAGGTCGGCAAGATCGTACTTGCGGTGCAGGTCGGTGGTGCGCAGGTTGATCCAGAACCGGCCCGGGATGGTCCCATCCTTGCTGCCCGCGCCGCCATAGGCGCCCGGTGCACCGGCTTCTTCGGCTACAGGAATGCGGGTGACTTCGAGATTGGGATCAACGAGGACCGTGAAAGCGCGCGGCATTTGCGCGCGGATCCAGTCGATCCGGTCTTCGATGAAGGCGAAAATCTGCTCGCGGCCCTCATCCCCTTCGGCGAACTGATAGCGCGGATCGGCGGCGAGCACCTGCATTCGCTCGCCCACGGTGCCGTTTGTGTAGCCGATTTCGCGCAGGATCGGGTCCATGCGCGCGTGGAGCGCTTCCAGCTCCTCGAGGCCCTGCCGGTGGATTTCGTCGGGCGACAGATTCGTTGTGGTGCTGGAGCGCAGCGCCCAGTCGTAAAATTCCTCGCCATAGGGGCGAGCATACATGCCGGGATCGGAGGTCGCGACGCCGCGCTGGATACGCAACTCATCGCGCTGGCGGGAAAGCGCCTCGGCAATGGGTCCGCTTTCGAGCGCGAGCGCACGGTCCGCGTGGCTTTCTGGCAGGTCAGCTTCGCGCAGCGCACCGCGCAGGTAATCGGAGAACAGCTCGCCGCGACCCGCACTCGCGATCGAGACCTGCATCTGCTCATAGGCTTTGTCGAGGAGGAAATCGGGCGGGACCACGCCCATCCCGCGCGCCTCGCGAATGCGGGTTAACTCGCCATCGAGCGCAGCCGGGATCGCCTCCATCCGCTCGATGAAGAAATCGGCATCGCGCGCGTCGCGCACCGGCTGATCGGACTGCATGAAGCGCGGCAGGCCGATATAGGCGCCGACATTCTGGATCACGACGTAAGGCGCGGTGCGCCAATTGCCGACCGGCGTATCGCCATAGGGCAGCGCAAACCCGTCCAGCGCGAGTTCGTATGCGCTCTCGACGACTTCGATGTTGGTCAGCGTTTCGATGTCGAGCCCGGGGCGGGGGAAAGCGCGCAGCCGAGCAAGATCTTCGCGCAAGGTGTTGGCGTACGCCTCCTGTCCCTGTGGCGACTGGTCTTCCAGCTTGCCGCGCAAATAGGCGTAGCGCCCGGTATCCACGCCCAGAGTGGTCGCGCGGGTGGGTTCGTGTTCGAGGAGGCGGTAGGCGACATCGTTCAGAAGTTCGGTCGCTGAATTGGCCTGGGCGGGCGGTGTGGCGGCCTGATACGCGGCCCCCGCGCAACCGGGTAGGAGGGCAAGCGTCGAAACGCCGCCAAGCCCTGCAAGAGCCTGACGGCGCGTGAAATTCGTGTTGTTCGTTATCATGGCCCGAGGGTGTAAAGCGCGTCCCCGACCTGTCAAATCGAACCTGCGGGGGCGGTCAGTACCGGATCGAATCCGGCACGCGCCCGCCCGCCTCGGCAATCCGGCGCATCACCGATTTGTGGAGCCAGATGTTTTCCTCTGCCGTGCCCGAATAGTCGGCATCGCCCATTTCGCCGGCAAGTTCCTTGCGATTCTCGAAACTCGGATCGATGTCGAGCACCTTCATCAGATCGACGATCGAGGTGCGCCAGTTGAGCTTGTCCGCGCCCGGCATGGCGGAAATCTTCTTCTCGACATCGACTTCGTCCACCGCTTCGCGCTTTTTCTGGGCGGACGGCATGGGCGTGGGTTCGACCGGGGCCTTGACGGGCTCCTTGTGCTTGTTGATGTCATCATCGTCGCCGAAGATCGCGTTCTTAATCGAAGTGAAGATACCCATGATTTTCCTCCTGCAATGCCCTTTTCAAACCGGTGGGCGCGCGCGATGTTCCGATGAGATCGGTTAGCCCGGAGGGATTGGCTGCGAATGGACCTGGTGCTTTCGATTGTGATGCTGGCCGCGATCTTGCTGATCGTAGGCGCGGTGGCGCTGTGGCGGCGCACCGGCGCGGTCAAACAGCCTGCGCTGATGGTGGTGCTGGCGCTGATTGCGATCGGCAATGTGTTGATCTGGACGATCCCGACCGCCGACGGCACCTCTCCGATAGAGCAGGCCGAGGCGGTCGGGGAGTGAGCCGGGTCGTGCGTTACGGGATCTGCCAGTTTACCGAGCTGGAATAGGTGCCCGCGACCGGATCGCCCGCACCATCGCGCGCTGGCGTGAAGCTGGCTCGCTTCTCGAGGAGCCGGCAGGTTGCCTCGTCAAGCGCATCATGTCCGGTCGAGCGCGTTATCGTGCAGTCGGTTACGCGACCCTCGGCATCGATGGTGAGCGCAAAGCCCGCCCTGCCGGTAAGCCCGCGGTTGATCCAGCTGCTGCGATAGTCGCGGGTTGTGATCCAGCGCCCCGGATTGCCACGCGGTGCAGCGGCGACCGGGTCGAGTGTTGCAATCGGCGCGGACACGTCGGGGCCGATGTCGATGGGATCGAGTTTGCCGAGGATGTCGCCATCGATCGGCGGCAATGAAGTGATGGGTGCGCTCTCACCGAGATCCAGCTCGCTTTTCGGGATGATGAGCACGCTTTCGGTTTCGCTCGGTGCCTGTTGTGTCGTCTTAGAGGTCGTCTCTGTGGCCTTTTCGGGCTCGGGAATCGGTTCGATATCCGGGATGTCAGGCAGGTTCACGCCAATGAGCGTGTCATCCGGCTTGTCAGGCAGAACGGTAACGGCAAGCCCCGCAATCAGCACCGCGCCCACTGCCGCCGGGATACCGAACGCCCCGAAAAGCGCAGCGGGGTCCGGGCGGTTTGCCTGGTCTGCATAAGCCATGACTGCATCTCCTCTCAATCATTGAGCAGGAAATGTTGCATTATATCATTTAGCAAACAAGAACTATCGCGTTGCGTCGGGCAACCCGTCGCATTCGGCAACCTATTGATTTACCGCTTAAACGCCCGGGGCCTGCGTCATTTGATCGGGCAGTCGGGCGACAAACGGAAGTCGAGATAATTGTCGACCGAGCCCATCATTTCTTCGATTTCATTCTCGAAAAAGTGGTTGGCGCGCGGAATTTCCTCGTGGTGAATGGTGATGTGTTTCTGCGTGCGCAGCTTGTCGACCAGCTTCTGCACCGCAGGCGGCTGGACCACCGTATCCGCCGCGCCCTGCACGAAGATGCCGCTGGCAGGGCAGGGGGCCAAGAAGCTGAAATCGTACATGTTTGCAGGCGGCGCGATGGAGATGAAGCCGCGCACTTCCGGGCGGCGCATCAGCAATTGCATCCCGATCAGCGCGCCGAAGGAATAGCCCGCAACCCAGGTCGTCTGCGCTTCGGGATGGATTGACTGCACCCAGTCCAGCGCGCTCGCCGCATCGGACAATTCGCCGATCCCGCTGTCGAAGCTGCCCTGGCTGCGGCCGACACCGCGAAAGTTGAAGCGCAAGGTGGCAAAACCGCGATCGACGAAGGTCTTGTAGAGCCGTTGCACGATGCGGTCGTTCATCGTCCCCCCGCCTTCGGGATGCGGGTGGAGAATCATCGCCACCGGCGCGCGGGGACGCGGGGGCGGAGAGAAACGACCTTCGAGACGGCCTTCGGGGCCGGGAAATATGACTGATGGCATGAAGCGGGAACCTTGGGTGTGTCGTTCGAGGCGTGGCGCGCCTTCAACCGAGGTGGTGGCGGGCCGCGAAAGCGCGCTCTATATAGGGTTCGATGCACTTTTCGCAATTTTTTGTCGCGTAGTCTTAGCGTGGGACGAATCTACCTCGATCACGCCGCGACCTCACCGCTGCGTCCCGAAGCAAGGGCCGCGATGGAAGAGGGCTTTCGTCTGTGGGCCAACCCTTCTTCGCCGCATGCCGAAGGGCGCAAGGCGAAGGCCGCGCTGGAAGACGCGCGCGCGCGGATCAAGGCGGCGCTGGGCTGGGATGGTGAGGTAATCTTCACCAGTGGCGCGAGCGAGGCTCTGGCAATCGGCTTGCGGCAGACGAAGGCAAAACGCCCCATCGTCAGTGCGGTCGAGCATGATGCTGTGATCAGAGCGGCACCCGGTGCGGAGGCGTTTTCGGATGAGATGCAGTTTGACGACACGGCTGTGATTGCCGTCCAGCATGTCAATTCGGAAACTGGCACCATCAATCCCGTTGACGAGATCGCCAGGACACTCGCACCGACCGGCGCGCTGCTGCTCTCTGACTGCTCCCAATCAGCGGGCAAGCTCGATCTGCCCGATGCCGATATGCTGGTCGCTTCTGCGCACAAGTTCGGTGGACCGATAGGCATTGCCGCGCTGCTGCTGCGCGACTTCAATCTGCTGGAGCCGACCGGCGGGCATGAGCGCGGCTATCGTCAGGGGACCGAGAACTTGCCGGGTGCGATGGGTATGGCGGCGGCTTTGGAGGCGGGGGACTGGCTGACGACGCCAGAAGACAGGTCGCGCTTCGCCGAAGGCCTCAGCAAAGCGCGGCTCTCTGTCGGAAAGCAAGTGGATTACATCTACGCTTTGACTCACCCTACCATGTCCGCACAAGCGCTTCTCATCCGCCTCGATGCGATGGGTTTCGCGGTCTCCGCCGGAAGCGCGTGTTCATCGGGCACACTCAAGAAAAGCCAGGTGCTCGATGCCTTCGGCGTGCCCGACGATGTCGCCGCGCGGACCATCCGCGTCAGCGTCGGGTGGTCGACAACGCCGGAGGAACTGGAACAATTCGCTGAGGCATGGGCTTCGCTTACTTGAACGTCATTGCGAGCGCAGCGAAGCAATCCAGTTCCGATCGCTTTTGCCACCCACAAACGTCGGGACTAGATTGCCACGTCGCCTTCGGCTCCTCGCAATGACGAAATTGCAGTGTTAGGGGCATAGCACGATGATCTATCTCGACTACCAGGCCACCACCCCGCTGGCACCAGAGGCGCGCGATGCCATGCTGCGCTGGCTCGACGGGCCGGAGGGGACCGGGTTCGGCAACCCGCATTCCTCGCACCGCATGGGAAGGCAGGCGGCGGCGGCTGTCGAGCTGGCGCGTGACCGGGTGGCGGCGCTGTTCCCGGCTGGCGGACGGGTGATCTTCACCAGCGGCGCGACCGAGGCGCTCAATCTTGCGATCAGGGGCAGCGGAAAAGGCGGCAGCGTCTCCGTCTCCGCGATTGAGCACGCCGCGGTGCTGGATACGGCGAAAACCTTGCGCGAAGGCGAGGGGCGCGGGCACGTGCTCAATGTCTCGAAGGAGGGGCAATGCAACACCGCTCAGGACGTGCCCGACGATGTGCGCCTGATCGCGGTGATGCAGGTCAACAATGAGATCGGGACGATCCAACCCACGATCGACTGGCATCGCAAGGCGAAGGAGAACAATGCGCTTTTCCTGATCGACGCGGTGCAGGCCTATGGCCGGATCGAGGTGACGGGCGCGGACATGATCGCGGTCTGCGCGCACAAGATCCACGGGCCGAAGGGCGTTGGCGCGCTGTGGGTTCGCGACGGGATCGAGCTGGAGGAACAGCAGACCGGCGGCGGACAGGAGGCCAATGCGCGCTCGGGCACGCTTTCGCCGGCGCTGATCGCAGGCTTTGGCGCCGCGGCTGAATTGGCAGCCGAGCAGCGCGGTGCGGATATCGAGCACGTCGAAAACCTATGGCATCGCGCGCGCGAACTGTTTGCCGATTGGGAGCTGAATGGCAGCGAAGAGGCGCGCTATCGCGGCAATCTCAACATCCGCCGCAACGGGCTCGATGTGAACCGCCTGATGAGCGAATGCCGTGAAGTCATGTTCTCCGCGGGCAGCGCGTGCGCGAGCGGCTCTGGCCGGACAAGTCATGTCCTGAAAGCCATCGGCTTGTCGGACAAGCAGGCTAAAAACTCCATCCGGCTCGGATGGGGGCGCTATACCAGTGTTGATGAGATCGAGCAGGCAGCAGCGGCGATCAACGCGGCGGCGAAGGACCAGGAGTTGTGAGAGGAGGTGATCCAATCGCCGTCACCTTCATCGACTCGCGCGGCGAGCGCGTCGAAACGACGGGCGCGACCGGAGATAGCCTGCTGAAGGTCGGACAGGCCGCCGGCCTGCCACTTGAGGGCACTTGCGAAGGTCAGATGGCCTGCTCCACCTGCCATGTCATCGTGGCGCCTGAGTGGTTCGAAAGGCTGTCAGAGGCGAGCGAGGAAGAAGAAGACATGCTCGATTTCGCCGCCGGAGTGCGGCGGACGAGCCGCCTGTCCTGCCAGATCGAGATCGCGCCGCAATTGCAGGGTCTGACTGTCACGGTGCCGGGCGAAAGTGCCGACGCCCGCAAGATGTAAAAAACCGGGCCGCAACAAAGCGTTGCGACCCGGCCTCATATGCTATCGCCTTATCCGCTACTTATGCGTTTTCGCCCACGCGCTCTTCGCTGTTGACGAGCGCATCTTTCAACGCTTCGACAAAGGCGGGAATGTCGTCCGGGTTGCGGCTGGTGATGATGTTGCCATCAACTGCGACCTGCCGATCGATCACTTCGCCGCCCGCGTTTTCGAGATCGGTGCGGATCGAAGGCCACCCCGTGACGGTCTTGCCGTCTACGACGTCCGCCTCGACCAGCAGCCACGGCGCATGGCAGATGGCCGCGATCGGCTTTCCGGCGTTGTCGAATTCCTTGATGAGATCGATCACGCCATCGTTGATGCGCAGAATGTCGGGGTTCATCTGGCCACCAGGCAGCAGCAGCGCATCATAATCGCTCTCCGCCACTTCATCGACAGTGATGTCCACCGGCACGCTTTTGCCCCAATCGCCATCATCCCAGCCCCTGATCTCTCCATCTTCGAGGCTGGCAACGACGGTTTCGATGTCGCCTTCTTCAAGCGATTGCTTTGGTTGCATTAATTCGGACTGTTCGAACCCGTCCGTGGCGACGATAAGTACGCGTTGCATATGTGACTCCTTGAATTGTCTTTGCTTAATCAACGGAGATTTCGGGGCGCCGTTCCGAAATGGTTGATCGTATGTGCCTTCTGCGCGGCGGGCGGTGATATTGCGGATGGCGCGGCGAGGCGTTTCCCTGTGGAAATGCCTCTCCCGGCGGGGGCGTCGCGTTGCTAAGCGGATGGGATGGCCGACCGCACCGATACCGAGACCCCCGATTCTGCTGGCGATCCCTTCGACGCGATCGTCGATGCGCCCTTCGATGCTGCGCTGTCGGAGCGGTATCTCGTCTACGCGCTATCGACCATCACCGCGCGCTCGCTCCCGGACCTGCGCGACGGGCTAAAACCGGTCCATCGTCGCCTGCTGTGGACCATGCGCCAGCTAAGGCTCGATCCGGGCAGCGGTTTTAAGAAGTCGGCGCGCGTCGTTGGCGAAGTGATCGGCAAGTATCACCCACATGGCGATACCGCCGCCTATGACGCGATGGTCCGGCTCGCGCAGGATTTCTCGCTGCGGTATCCGCTGGTCGAAGGGCAGGGCAATTTCGGCAATGTCGATGGCGATAATGCCGCCGCCTACCGCTACACCGAAGCGCGCCTGACCAAGACTGCAATGCAGCTGATGGAGGGGCTGGACGCAGGCACCGTCGATTTCATCCCGACCTATAATGGGGAGGAAGAAGAGCCCGAGCTGATGCCCGGCCTTTTCCCCAATTTGCTGGCCAATGGGGCGAGCGGGATCGCGGTGGGCATGGCGACCAACATCCCTTCGCACAATGTCGCCGAGGTGATCGATGCGACGCTCGAGCTGATCGACAATCCGCATGTCGAGCACGAGCGGCTGATGGAGATCGTGCGCGGCCCCGATTTCGCCACCGGCGGCCAGATTGTGGACAGCGCAGAGGTAATCTCCGAAGCCTATCGCACCGGGCGGGGTAGCTTCCGGCTGCGCGGCGTGTTCGAAGCGCCCGAGGCCGAGAAAGCCGAAGACCGTGCGGCCGGGATCGAGCGGCTGGGCGGCGGGCAATGGCAACTTGTCATCAGCGAGATTCCGTATCAGGTGGCCAAAGGCAAGCTGATCGAGCAGATCGCAGCGGCCATCGCAGACAAGAAACTGCCGATTCTTGAAGATGTCCGCGACGAAAGCGACGAGGCGATCCGCATCGTGCTGGTCCCGCGCAGCCGCAACGTCGATCCCGAGCTGCTCAAGGAAAGCATCTTCAAGCTGACCGATATGGAGACCCGTTTCGGTCTCAACATGAACGTGCTCGACGCGCAGGCGGGCGGTGGGCGCACGCCGATGGTCATGGGGCTGAAAGAGCTGCTTGGCCATTGGACCGCCGCGCAGATCGATATCCTCCAACGGCGCACGCGCCACCGGCTGAACCAGATCGCGCGGCGGTTGGAGCTGGTTGAGGGCTACATCATCGCTTTCCTCAATCTCGACCGTGTGATCGAGATCATCCGCAGCGAAGATGAGCCCAAGCCGATCATGATGGAGGAGTTCAGCCTGACCGACCGGCAGGCGGAGGCGATCCTCAACATGCGGCTGCGGTCTCTGCGAAAGCTGGAGGAAATGCAGCTTCGCCGTGAGAAGGACGAACTGCTGGCCGAGCAGGACGATCTCCAGAAGCTGCTCGACAGTCCTGCCCGCCAGCGCACGCGACTCAAGAAAGACCTGCGCGCGCTGCGGAAGGATTATGCCGAAGACACCGCGCTGGGAGCGCGTCGCACACGGATCGAGGAAGCCGCTCCGGCGGTCGAATTCTCGATGGACGCGATGATCGAGAAGGAGCCGATCACCGTCATTCTGAGCCAGAAGGGCTGGATTCGCGCTGCCCGAGGTCACGTGCCGCTCGATCAGGAATTCAAATACAAGGAGGGCGATGCGCTCGCTTTCATCCTCCACGCACAGACTACCGACAAGCTGCTAATCGCGGCGGCGAACGGACGATTCTACACACTTGGATGCGACAAACTGCCAGGCGCGCGCGGCTTCGGTGAGCCGGTGCGCACGATGATCGACTTGGAATCCGATACCTCGATTGCGAAGATGCTCGTGCACAAGGAAGGCGGACGCCTGCTGCTCGCCTCGACAAACGGCAAAGGCTTCCTTGCCGAGACCGGCGAATTGCTGGCCGAGACTCGCAAGGGCCGACAGGTCGTCAACCTGAAAGGCGACGCGCGGCTACAAGTCATCCGCGAGGTTGGCGCGGATCACGATCACGTCGCGGCGGTGGGCGACAATCGCAAGCTGATTGTGTTCAACATCGAGGAAATGCCGGTCATGGCGCGCGGGCAAGGGGTGATGCTGCAACGGTATCGCGATGGCGGGCTGTCGGATGCGACAACGTTCAAGCTCGAAGACGGCCTCAGCTGGACGATGGGCGGTTCGGAAGGTCGCACCCGCACCGAAAACGATATCTGGCAATGGAAGGTCGCGCGCGGTGCCGCAGGCCGGATGCCTCCGCAGGGTTTCCCGAAGGACAATTCCTTCGATTAGACCCACCGATACCGCGCGCGCCCGATCTTAGTTCACCGGGCAGATGCGGATCGTAGACTCCTCCGACGCATTCAGTCCCAGTTCCAGGAACAGCGCGAACACATTGGCAAAGTTCTCTGGCGGCAGCGGGGCGATTTCCGCAACGAGGCGGTCCACGCTCGAACACATTTCCGCGTCAAGCTCGCTGGTCACACCTTCGGCAATGGCCTTTCGCCCCAGTTCCAGCACCATGGGATTGTCGGGCAGCTCGCTCCCGATCACATGCTCCTCCAGCGTCACCTTTGCCTGCGGCCACGATTGCCGGGCAAGCGGGCGAAGGTCGGCGACCAACTGGCCTGATTGCGACCCGAGATAGGTCACGCCGCCCAACTGGGTGGAACAGCGCGCCGCGGCGCTTTCGATAATGTCGGGCAGCAGATTGGCGACCACCGCGCGGCTCTCGCCCTGCGGTATGCAGCGCGTCTCTTGTGCGATGGCAGCGGCGGGAAGCGCGAGAGAGGCGAGTGAAAGCGCAATTGGGGCAATCTTCATGCTGCGATCCTTAGTGGTGATGAACAATCCTATCGCGGCATCGTTCATCGTGAATGGACCTATTATGAATGAAAGCGCCGGATACACGAAAGGCCGCAATCGCGGGCGAGCGATTGCGGCCTTTCGATTAATAGTGTCGCGGCGGTTTTAGCCGTCGGTCGCCGTTTCGGCGTCCATGGCCTCAACGTCGGAGTCCATGGTGGCATCGCTGCCCGCTACGCTGATTTCCGCGCCTTCGGGAACTTCCACGGTGTTCGCCGCGATCTGCTCCATCGAGAACAGCGCCATCAGCGCGCCATTGGGATCGACCGCGAAGTGTTCGCGCTTCAGAGTGATGATGCCGCCGTCGCGCTCGACAATGACGGCGTCGACCTCATTGTCGATCGTGTAAATTGTACCGGCTGGCATGCCGTCGGCACTCATCACCATGGCACCTTCGCTGAGCGCGGCGTCGCGCTTCGCATTCGCTTCGGCCATCTGGGCGGCCATCATGTCGTTGATCTGGGTCTGCGTCGCATTGACGGTCCACTTGCCTTCGCGCTCGGCCAGTGCGTTTGCGGGCAGCGGCGCCATGTAGGAGCCGGTATCGACGGTGACGGTGGTGCCGTCATTCGCTTCGACCGTGCCGATCGCTGCATCGTCATTGCCGTAGATCGTGGTGCCCACGTCCTGTGCGTTGGCGGCAAAAGGGGCCACGGTCATGGCAGAGGCGATCAGGGCAAGCTTTGCGAACTTCATGGAATAAAATCTCCGTTGTCGTACTCGTCTGATGGGCACCGCAGTATTGAGGGCGGCGCGCGAGAGCGGCGCAACACCTGTTCAGGCGGGGCCAGCAGCGATGGAAGCGCGCACATTGTCAATCGACAACCTGCGCGAATGGTTCCCTAGGACAGGGAAGGTCATCGACGCAAGCCGACGACCTGTGCCCGCGTTATGGTCAGCGGTGAATGAAGCACGGCTTAACGTTTACGTCAGCTTTGGCGCAGCATTTCGTCCAATAGCTCGTCGACGCGATTGGCATCCGGGAAGCCCTCCGCGATCCAGCGGGCTTCGACGTCTTGCATGATACGCGCGACATCCGGGCCCGCAGCGACCCCGCGCGAAACGATCGTGCCGCCCTTGAGCGGGAAGGAGGGGGGCTCCCAGTCGGTGAGCGGCGTCGGGTCTTCGCCGAGCAGCAGCAATCGATCGATCGCCACAGTCGGTGTCAGCCGATAGGCCAGGGCACGCGGGTCTTCAGCATTGCCGCGCTCTCTCTGTGCCGCCGCTACCAATCGAGCGCGCTGAGCCTTCGACAGACGCAACCGGGCGGCGACTGTTTCGGCAATGTCTGGGGCGGAAGGCAAAAGGGCGGCGAGGCGACGCAGCGCGGCTGGCGCGATGGCGTGTGTGCGCTCTCGAGCGATCAGCGCTTCGAGCAGCGCGACCTGCTCCCCGCCGGTTTCAGGCAAGATGACGCGAAGCACACCGCGCTCGCGCATGCGGGCAATCGTGGGATGCGGATCGGGCAGGGCGAGCAGGGCGAGCAATTCGCCGCCGATCCGCTCGCGGCTCAGGCCCTTGAGCGTGTCAGCAAGCTCTGCGCAGGCCTCCTCGGCCTCGGGATCGAGCTGCGATCCGAATCGCGCCTGAAAACGATAATAGCGCAGGATCCGCAAATGATCCTCGGCTATGCGTTCACGCGCATCGCCAATGAAACGCACGCGGCGGGCGTCGAGGTCGTTGAGCCCGCCGAAATAATCCGAAATCTCAAGCGTTTCTGGATGGGCGTAAAGCGCATTGATGGTGAAATCGCGCCGCGCAGCGTCTTCGCGCCATTCTGTCGCAAAGGCGATCGTAGCCCGCCGCCCGTCCGTTGCGACGTCGCGGCGCAGGGTGGTGATTTCGACCGGCCCGTCGGGCAGGATGGCGGTGATCGTGCCGTGATCTATCCCCGTCGGTACGGTACGGATCGACGCCGCTTCGCACAGTTCCGCAACGCGATCGGGGACATGGAGAGTCGCGCAGTCGACATCATTGACCGCGTGGCCGAGCAGCGTGTCGCGCACGGCGCCGCCGACCCAGCGCATATGATCGGCCCCCAGCGCGCAGGTAAGCGCGCACAGTCCATCGCGAGTAGGCCAGTCGGCGGATGATAGTGCGTTGCGGTCCATGCGCGCCCGCCTTTAGGTCCAATCGATCCGCCGCGAAAGGTTGGCGATGATCGCGGCGGTCACACCCCAGATGCGATAGCCTGAATAGTCCATCTCCAGATAGCGCCGCGTCTCGCCGCGCCATAACGCCTCGCGCTGGGTCCAGTTCGAGCGATCGAGCAGGAGAGACAGGGGCGCTTCGAACCAGGCTTCGACTTCGGCGGGGTTGGGTGTCAGATCGAGATCGGGCGGGATCACGCCGAGCACCGGAGTTACTTCGAAACCGGTCCCGGTCGTATAGAGATCGCTAGTCCCGATCACGCGCACCGCATCGCGTGGCAGGTCGAGCTCTTCTTCCGCTTCGCGCAGGGCCGCGGTCACGGCGTCCTCGCCCGCGTCGATCTTTCCACCCGGAAACGCGACCTGCCCGGGGTGGTCGCGCATCGAATTGGGCCGCTGCGTGAGGATGATGCCGGGTTGTGAGTTCTTTTCGGTCCTATCGCTTCGCTGCTTGAGGACGGGACGATCCGTGACGGCGATAAGCACCGCGGCCGGGGTCTGCGTCTCGCCGGTGGCGAATTTCGCGTCGGAGATAAGGCCGGACACGTCGCGCGCATGGCCCTCCTTGAACAGGGCCTTCAGCCGCTCGAACAGCCCGCCTTTGTCCCCCTGCCGCACGGGTCAGGAATGCAGATGGAACATGGCGCCCTGGCTGCCGACGATCCAGTCGTCGCCGTTCGTCTCCAGCGCGATCTCGGCAAGCTGCGCGTAAGTCGAGCGGTTCAACCGCGCTTCGCATCCGCGTCTCACGTGCAGGTAGATCGCCGGAGTGTCGGCATCGCCGGCGACGCGCAGCCGGTTGTCAGGGCCTGCAATGACCAGTTCGTCGGTGTTGAGCCGGAAAGCGAGGTCGCCGCCGCGGCGCACGCAATCGACCGCGATGAAGGCCGCATCCTCAACCTCGATTCGCAATTTCTCGAATGGGCTGACAAGCCAATGCTGGCCATCGGCATCGCGGGTCAGCAGGCCCGAAAACGCGCGCACCATCGCCGGGCGACGGATGACGCCGCCTTCGTGATACCAGGTGCCGTCGGCGGCGACGCGCATATCGCTTTCGCCGGTCTTTTGCGGTGCCCAGCCTTCGACGGGCGGCAGTTTACGCTGCGCCACCTGCTCGGCGATCTGGGCGAGGGTCAGTGAGGCAAGCTCGGGAGGCGGTTCATAGGGCATGGATTGCGAACGTGGAGAGGGGCGCGAGCGTTCCCGCACTCACTCGGTTGGCCATGGGGCGAGCATCCCCTCGCTCGGCATGGTCGGCAGCGCCGCGCCGCGTGCCAGTAGACGCTCGGGCTCGTACGGTCCGGGGCAGCGCCAGCCGCGCGTATGGGCGGAGGAAAAATCCCAGCGCCCATAATAGTCCACATCGCCGATAAGCACCTGCGCCAGAGCCAGTCCGCTGCCGCTCATGCGCGCATCGGCCTCCAGCATTGCGGCCATCAGTCCTTGTCCGAAACCTTCGCCCTGCCGTTCGGGCAGCACCGCGACCGGGCCGACCATGACGAGCGGCAACGGTCGTCCGTCTCTATCGATCAGCGCGATCGGCCAGCACTGGATCGTGCCGACCAGCAAATCCTCGGCGTCCAGCGCGGCGAAGCTCAGCGCATCGAGCGTCTCCATCCCGGCGCGGATGCGATAGGCGGTTCGCGCATGGCGGTCAGGCCCGAACGCGCGGTCTAGCACTTCATCGACCATCGCTGACTCGACCGCAGAAAGCGGGATGAGGGAGGCGGTGTCAGTCATCGTAGCGCGCCGCATAGGAGCGCGGCGCAGGCGTGCCAAGCGCGGTGCTACAGGCTGAGCTTCATGATCCGTCCATTATCGCCGTCCTCGGCAACCCAGATCGCCCCGTCCGGTCCCTGCGCGATCGAGCGCAGGCGGTTGTCGAAATCATAGCGGGCGACCTCCTGGGCGCTCGTCCCATCCAGTTCTACGCGCACGATGTTCTTCACCTTGAGATTGGCGATCAGCGCGTCGCCAGCCCAGTCGCCGAACATGTCGCCCGAATAGACGATCATGTCGCCCGGCGCGATCACGGGGGTCCAATAGACTTCCGGCTTGTTGAACCCATCGTCCGCGGTGTGATCGGGGATCGGTGTTCCATTATAATTGTCGCCATAGGAGCGCGCGGGCCAACCGTAATTATCGCTGCGCTCGACCAGATTGAGTTCGTCGCCGCCCGCCGGTCCGTGTTCGATTTCCCACAACCGTCCGTCGGGTCCGAACGCGAGTCCGAGGATGTTGCGATGTCCGTAGGACCAGATCGCGTCGGGCACGTCATCACGGTCCATGAAAGGATTGCCCGACGCGGGTGTGCCGTCGAGATTGAGGCGCACGATCGTACCGAGCGTATTTGTCATGTCCTGCGCGGGATCCTGCTTCTGCCGATCGCCGCTGGCGACAAACAGGTGCTGGCCATCCGGCGATACGGCAAGACGGTGCGAATAGTGCCCGCGGCCGGTGACTTTTGGGGCCTGTCGCCAGATGACTTCGAGACCTTCAATCGCGCAGGCATCGGCCTCCTCGCACATCAGGGTACCGCGCCCGACTGCGGCGCCGCGCGTGTCATCCTCGCCAGCTTCGGCCCAACTGAGATAGATCGTGCGGCTGGTCATGTCCTCGCCCGCTTCGGATGGCAGGAAGAGAATGTCGCCGAGGCCGCCCTGACCGCCGTAATCGACTTGCGGAAGACCGCTGACCGTTCCCATCCGGCCCGCACCGCCATTCGCCGCGGTATCGACGAACTTCATCGTGCCACCCTTTTCGCTGATGAACAGCATGTCGGTGCCCGGCGCGAATTCGATCGCCCACGGTTCGTCGAATGTGCCGATCTCGGTCATGGTCCAGCTTGGCGCGGAGGTGTCCATCGCGCCAGTTGTGGCGCTTTCTGCAGTGCTTTCCCCCGAATTCGCGGCCGTGCAGCTTGCGAGCGCGATGAGCGAAAGGGAATGTGCGAGTGTTTTCATGCTAAGGATGGTCATGGTTGAGGTAACTCCTCGCTTGCAAATCGTTTCCCCGCTTACCGATGCATCACATCTCGTTATCGGTGTAGACGAGGCGGGACGCGGACCTTTGGCCGGGCCGGTTGTCGCCGCAGCGGTTATTCTCGGCCCGGAAGTACCTGCGGGCGTGGGCGATTCCAAGACGATTTCCGCAAAACGCCGCGCCGTACTGGATGCGCAGATCCGCGCGTCTTGCCAGTGGTCGGTCGCGGTGGTTCATCCGGGCGAGATCGACCGGCTCAATATTTTTCAGGCGACGATGGAGGCGATGACGCGCTGCGTGGCCGATTTGTACGCGCAAGTCGACGACGTGACATGCGAAGTGCTCATTGACGGTAACCAAACGCCCGCGCGACGGTGCGACGATTGGCGCTGGCCCGCACGCGCGATCGTCGGCGGGGATGGTATCGAACCGGCGATTGGCGCGGCGTCAATCATCGCGAAGGAATGGCGCGACCGGCTGATGATCGAAGCCGCGCGGCACCATCCGCAATACGGGTGGGAGCGCAACAAGGGTTATGGAACGCGCGAGCATATGGAGGCGTTGCGCCTCCATGGTCCGACTCCGCTCCACCGCCAATCCTTCGCGCCTGTTGCTCAGGCAAGCTTGCTATAGACGGCAAGCCCGTTAAGCGCCGGACCTCATGATCGAAGCGGTCCTTCTCAGCCTCGCGGGGCTTGTCGGCCTTGCCATCGGGGGCGAGCTGCTGGTGCGCGGGGCTGTGGGCATTGCGCAAAAGCTGGGCGTGTCGACGCTGTTTACCGGGCTCGTCATCGTCGGCTTCGCGACCTCGATGCCTGAAATGGTCGCGAGCGTTCAGGCAAGCCTTGCCGGATCGCCCGAGATCGCGTGGGGAAATATCGTCGGATCGAACCTTGCAAACACACTGCTGATCCTCGGCACTTCGGCCCTGGTGGCTCCGATCGTGTTGACCGGCACAGGGCGGCGCGATGCGGTGGTCGCGCTGGGTGTGACGCTGCTTTTGTGGGGGCTGGCGCTATCGCAGCTCGGTGCGCGCTGGATCGGGATCGCGCTGCTTGTCGGGATCGTCGTTTACATCGTGTGGCGCTATCGCAATCCGGGCGCGGCCGTGCCTGAAGACGATGCGGGCGACGCGCCGCAAGGCATCTGGCTCGCGCTCGCGCTGTTCGTGGGCGGCCTGGTGGTTCTGGTTCTGGGTGGCGATGCGCTGGTAAAGGGTGCGATTGCCCTCGCGACGATCTTCAAGGTGCCTGAAACCGTTATCGGGCTGACGGTGGTTGCGGTCGGCACCTCGCTGCCAGAACTCGCGGCCTCCATCGCAGCGGCACTGCGCGGGAAGTCCGCGCTCGCGCTTGGCAATGTGGTCGGCTCCAACATCTACAACATTCTGCTGATCGGAGGCGCGACCATGACCATCGCGCCGTTCGCGCTGCCGGTGGGTCTTGCTGACGTTCAGATGGCTTTTCTCACTGCGAGCGCGGCGGGTCTTCTGGCGCTGTTGTGGACCGCCAAGAACATCGGTCGCCGGCTGGGCGCAGTGCTGGTCGCGGCGTTTGCGGCCAATGTGGTGTTCGTGTTCAGCTGACGATGCAATGTGGTCAAAAGCCGAGTCTTTCGCGCAACACCCCGCATGTTGAGTCCGTGCAAACGGGGCGGACTCCATATCTTGTTGCGGCCCCGCTTTGTTCTCACAGTCAATGCTGCGATAACTTTTCGTTAACCATAAACGGTCAGAAAAACCGCGCTTGACGCGGACTCTCCGAGGACTCATGCCTGTGGATAAGTCATTCGCAGGCGAGCAAAGGGGGACCGCAAATGGGCGTGATCGAGACCACCAGAAAAGCGTCAAATGACCGCGCGAAGGTGGCGGTTGCCCAGTCTGTTGACCTCCCGCTCGGCAAGATACTCTCGGGCGATTGTATCGCGGCAATGCGCTCGCTGCCCGATAACAGCGTCGACTGCGTGTTCGCCGATCCGCCCTACAATCTGCAATTGGGCGGCGACCTGGACAGGCCTGATGGCAGCCGGGTCGATGCGGTCGATGACGAGTGGGACCAGTTCGCCAGCTTTCGCGCCTATGATGACTTCACCCGCGGCTGGCTCGCTGAAGCGCGCCGCGTGCTGAAACCCGACGGCTCGCTATGGGTGATCGGCAGCTACCACAATATCTACCGCGTCGGCGCCAGCCTGCAGGATCTGGGCTTCTGGATCCTCAACGATATCGTGTGGCGCAAAACCAACCCGATGCCCAATTTCAAGGGCACGCGCTTTACCAATGCGCATGAGACTCTGATCTGGGCTTCGCAGGGGGAAAAGGCGCGCTATCATTTCAACTACCGCGCGATGAAGACGCTGAACGACGAGCTTCAGATGCGCAGTGATTGGGTGCTGCCGATCTGCTCGGGCGGCGAACGGCTCAAGCAGGATGGCAAGAAGGCACACCCCACCCAAAAGCCCGAGGCGCTGCTCTATCGCGTGCTGCTCGCAACGACCGAGCGCGGCGATGTGGTGCTCGATCCTTTCTTCGGCACCGGCACGACCGGCGCAGTTGCCAAGCGGCTGGGCCGGCAATGGATCGGCTGCGAGCGTGAGGACGATTATAGGAAGATTGCGTATAAGCGGATCAGCTTGGAACTTCCGCTCGATGAAAGCGCTTTAACCACGATGCAGTCAGCGAAGTCCGCGCCCCGGGTCGCATTCGGGACGTTGGTGGAAACCGGACTGATCGCGCCCGGCACGAAGGTGTTCGACAAGAAACGCCGCTGGGTCGCGATCGTCCGGGCCGATGGGTCGCTGGAATATGACGGCCGCGATGGTCGGCTATGCGGCTCGATCCACGGTCTCGGCAAGGATTTGCAGAACGCCCCCAGCTGCAATGGCTGGACCTTCTGGCAGTACGAGAACGGAGCAGAGGTCCAGCCCCTCGACGCGGCGCGGCAGCTTTATCGGCTGGCGAACGAGGATTGAGGGGAGTTAGGGTTCTCTATCTCGTCTCAGTACAGCAGATAAACTTGTGCCTCCTGAAAAGGTTCATTGTGAGAGGTGCGATGCCATGGCGGTCTTGGTCGAAGCGATCTCGGTAATCATCAGAGCCGAGCGAATTATCGAAATATTCTCGGACTGGGAGAAATTCAAGACGACGATTCCGAATCGGACCCTATGTGCTGACGGAGAAATCGTACGCGTGGGGTTCTTGTCTCCTGCGGAGGTTGAACAGTTTTGCGAGCAACTAGAAGTGGCTGGTCTGATTTACAGAGAACATGGAAAAGCAAAAGATCTTTCAGTCGCTGACCAGCAACGCGGTCTTATCTATCCAACGCCGTGGTTAGAATGCGGGAAGATTCCGTGGAAAGGCTCAGGCGATCAATTGATCACGGCGTGCCGTCTAAGAGGTAGCGAACTGAAAGAAGTAGTCGTTCCTGATGATTGGGAATGGGAAGGATCGTTATCGAATGAGTTTGGGTTCGTTGGAACTGAGGCCGACCCTTGGGGAGAAGCGAACTGATGGGAAAGGGTCGAAGAGTAGGTGGTTCCGGCTGGGCCGGAGTTCATGGTTCCTTCATTGGTCTTGGACGAGACGATCGCGCTCCGGGAAAAAAGAAAAAGAAACCGAAGCCGCGAAAATAGCACCCCAATTTTCAGGGGTGTATGAACCTTCAGGAAGCCAGACATGCAGGTCTCTCGATCAAGCAATGGCGTCGGCAATGCGAGGAGATGGTCCGCTCAACGGAGGATAAATTTAAGTCACAGCGAGCGGAATTGAAGTGTCTACGAGATACCGTGAATATGACGAGAGAAGAACTTAAACTCGCTGAGAAGGCGCGGCTCGCCGCCTATCGGGCGAATGACGGAGCGAGCCATTCAAAGTCTTAGCAAATGAGACGTCACAACCAGTTCCTTCGCGGTAGTTCGCTTTGCTCCTCTCAACTGCAGCTAGCGAGCTGGCTCGCAAGCCTTCGTATCTCTCCCCAGTGGGAGAGGGGGGCTCGTGACTCGCTCCCGAATCGGTTGTCCTACACGCGGGTTTTCGCTTAGTCCCGGCGGCCATGATCGACCGGACGCTTTCTCCCCGCACATCTATCGGCTTCGATGGTATCCCTGACGCCGCGAACTTTTCCGGTTCTGGACCGTGTAACATGCGGTCCATGGCTTCAGCTTCGGACCGCGCAGCATGAACGCGCGCGTCTACCTCCACCCGATCGCGCTCGCTTCCGGCCCTCAGGTCGAGGCCGGGAACCATGGCCCCGGCGCGATCCGGCTTGCAGGCACGATGGTTTACGCCTCCCGCTTCGCACTGGTGGTCCGCGAAGGCGGAGATGTCACCCATCGCCGCGTGTTCGGCGTGTCCGAGGCGGCCGAGGCGCTCGCCGAGCCGGGCGGCGACCTCGCAGCCGAAGCTGAGCGGCAGTGGTCGAACCTACAGCTCGTCCATGCTCCGCTGAAACTGGGCGACCGGGTCGTCCGGCTGGACCAGCCGCAGATCATGGGCGTGCTCAATGTGACGCCCGACAGCTTCAGCGATGGCGGCGAGTTTCATGAAAAGCCCGAGGCAGGCCGCGCTCATGCCTCGGCGATGCTCGAAGCGGGCGCGGCGATCATCGATATCGGCGGGGAAAGCACGCGGCCCGGCGCGCAGGCAGCATGGGAAGGTGATGAGATCGCGCGCATCGGCCCCGCGGTCGAGTATTGCGCAGGCATGGGCGCAGCGATCAGCGTGGACACCCGCCGCGCGGGCGTGCTCGAAGCGGCATTGGATCAGGGCGCGCACATGGCGAACGACGTGTCCGCTCTGCGATACGACCCGCGCATGGCCGAGATGATTGCGGATGCTAACTGTCCCGTCGTGCTGATGCATGCGCCTGGCGCGGGTGATGACTTGCACGAGGGCGGCCAATACGACGACGTGGTCAGCGAAGTATTCGACATGCTCAAGGACAACCGTCAGCAAGCGATAGAGGCAGGAATCGCCGAAGAGCGCATCGTGATCGATCCGGGTATCGGCTTCGGCAAGTCGCTTGCCGACAATCTCGCCTTGCTGAACGCATTGCCGCTGTTCCATGCGCTGGGATCGCCGCTGCTGCTGGGCGTCAGTCGCAAGCGGATGATTGGAGCGCTGTCGAATGAAGAAGCGGCGAACGAGCGGCTGGGCGGCTCGATCGCGATGGCGGTCAAGGGGATGGATGCGGGCGTGCACCTGCTGCGCGTGCACGATGTCGCCGAGACCGTGCAGGCGCGCAACGTGTGGCGGGGCCTGCGCGATGCGGCGCTGACAGATTTCAGCCAACTGCCCGCGCTTTAGTCAGACGTCGCAATACCGTCATGCAATCGCGCCAGACGGACCGAGCAATCGAAGTACGAAGGACCATCATGCGCATCACAGCCCGTCTTGTCATCGCCACCACAGCCGCGTTCGCTGCCACTCCTCTCCTCGCAGACGCGCATATGGAGACAGGCGACGAGGCTGCGCCACGTGAAGTGATGCTCTCCCCCGACGAGCTGCTCGCGCCCTATTATGCACGGCTGCGCGAGACGGTCGACTTGCCCGAGGCCGGGCCGAACCCGCAGCTTGCCGCAAACACCGCGCTCACCCGCTTTGCGTTCGGGAGCTGCAACCATCAGTCGGCCAGCCAGCACATGTGGGACCAGATCGCGAGCCAGAACCCGCAAGCCTTCCTGATGATCGGCGACAACGTCTATGGTGACAATGCGTGGGACGGGGATGCCGCGCTTGAAAGCCTGCGCGTGGCGTATGCCGATCAGGCCGCACATCCTGAATTCCAGCGATTCCGCGCGAGCGTGCCGATGATGGCGACGTGGGACGATCACGATTACGGCCTCAACGACAAAGGCGCGGCCTTCCCGATGCGTCGCTGGGCCGAAGAGATGTTCGAGGTTTTCTGGAATTCGGACGACGAGGTCCGCTCTCGTCCCGGCATCTATGACAGCGTCACGGTAGGGCCAGAGGGGCAGCGCGTGCAGTTTCTGCTGCTCGACACGCGCTATTTCCGTTCCGATCTCCAACGCATGGATTGGCAGCGCGAGCGCGCGCCGCTGGGTGTCTATGTGCCCAACACCGACCCCGCTTCGACTATTCTGGGCGGAGAGCAATGGGAGTGGCTCGAGGCCGAACTTGCCAAGCCCGCCGACTTGCGCGTCGTCGTCTCCTCGATCCAGATCCTGACCGAGGCGCACAATTATGAAAGCTGGGAGAATTTCCCGCTGGAGCGGACCAAGCTGCTCGATATGCTCAGCGCTCGCGAAGAAAGCGGCATGGTGCTGCTGACCGGGGATCGCCATTCGGGCGGCATCTACACCGTCGATCATGGCGATGAGACATTGTGGGAGTTGACCAGCTCTTCACTCAATCTGGCGTTCGGCGATGTCGAGGGCAACACTGAGCGCGAGCCCGATCCCAAGCGGGTCACGCCGTTTTTCGGGATCGAGAATTACGGCTTGATCGACATCGACTGGGCGAGCCGGGAAGTGACGATGACGCTTAAGGGCAATGAAAGCGATACGCTCGCTGAGCGCAGCTTCACCTGGTAGCGCAGGCTGATCGAAGCGGGGCGCCTAGAGCGTGTAGCCGCCGTCGGACACCAGCACGTGACCGGTGACGTTGGACCCCGCGTCGGACAGCATGAACAGGATGCTGCCCGCGATCTCATCGGAGGAAGCGAAGCGGCCTGATGGGGTCGTCTTCGCCATCGCTTTGAGCGTGGCCTCGCGGCCGTGCTTCTCGACCGATCGCTTGAAGTCCTCGGAGCTTTCCCAGATCGCCGTATCGACCCCGCCAGGCGCGATGGCGTTGACCCGGATGCCGCGTTCGGCTCCTTCGAGCGCGGCGATGCGCGCCATATGGGAGACCGCCGCCTTGGAGACACCATAGGGTCCGATTCCAGCGACCGGCTTGATCCCGGTGGTGGAGGAGGTGATGACGATGCTACCGCCCGTTTCGTTCTCTGCCATCGCCCGCATCGCGGCGCGCAGGGTGAGGAACGCACCGTCGAGATTAACGTCCATCACGCGCCGCCATTCGGCCAGCGAAAGCTCCGACAAGAGTCCACCCGCGCCGATCCCGGCATTCACAATCGCATGGTCGAGTCCGCCGAGCTGATCCGCGAGCCTGTCCCACAGCGCCTCGTCGGCGACGCTGCCTTGCACCGCTTCGACTTCGCAACCAAGCTCACTTGCAAGCGCATCGAGCCGCCCGCCATCGGTATCGACCAGCACCAGCCGCGCCGCTCCGCGCACCGTGAGCGCCCTTGCACACGCCGCGCCGATGCCCGATGCCGCGCCGGTGACCAGCGCTGTACGGCCGTCAAAATCCCTTGATGTGGTCATGGCGAGCAGCGCTAGGCGTTCAAGGTCGCACCAGCAAGCTTTACGCAGCGCTGTCGATTCCGAGATCGGACAGCTTGCGATAGAGCGTCGAACGCCCGATCCCGAGCCGCCGCGCGACCTCGGTCATGCGCCCGCGATAATGCCCGATGGCGAGCCGGATCACATCCGCCTCGATCTCTTCGAGCGGGCGCAGATGCCCGTCGGCGCTGTAAAGCGTGATACCAACGCCTTCGTGTGCGTTATTCGCGCCTTCTGCGTCGAGTTCACCCAGAAGCTCGGACAGCTGCGGGAAGCTTTCGGCGGTCAAGGCGTCCCCGTCGCAATAGACTGCGGCGCGGAACAGCACCGATTGCAGCTGGCGGACATTTCCGGGCCAGTCATAGGCTGCGAGCAGCGACAGCGCGCCGTCGGAAATGCTGAGATGTCTGAGACCTGGCTGTTCCCCGATTCGCGCGAGAAAATGGCGGGTGAGGGCGCGCACATCCTCCGCCCGCTCGCGCAGGGGCGGCATTTCGATGCGGGTGGCCGACAGCAGCCTGGCCAGATCGCCATCGAACAGCCCGCCGCTTACCAGCTCTTCCAATGATGCGTTGGTCGAAGACAATAACCGTACATCGATGCGAAAGCCGTGCGCTGCTCCCAGCGGACGGATCACACCGCCATCAAGCGCCTCGGCGAGGCTGCGTTGCAAATCCATCGAGAGGCGATCGACATCGTCGAGCACCAGCGTGCCGCCATCGCAATGCTGAAGCGCGCCAATCTGGCGGTCGAACGCGCCGGGAAACGCGCCCGGCTCGTGTCCGAACAGCGTCGATTCGATGGCATTGGCGGGCGTTGCGGAGACATTGACAACGCGCATCGGCTCACGCGCTCTCGGGCTTGCGGCCTGCATCGCACGGATCAGCATTTCCTTGCCGGTGCCGCTTTCGCCCTCGATCAGCACATGCCCGTGGCCGCGCGCGGCCTTTGCGGCCTGCGCCAGTGCGGTGCGGAACGGCGGGGCCTTGCCGATCATCGCATCGAAATCGAGATCGGCCGACATCTTCTCGGTCAGGGGGGCAAGCTCGTCACGCGGCGCCTCGCGCGTGGTGACCGATCGCAGGGCCGCCATCAGCGCCTCGGGCGCAACGGGTTTGACCAGATAGTCGCTCGCGCCCGCACGCATCGCCTCGACCGCCAGAACCGGCGAGGCACTGGTGGTCAGCATCAGGATCGGCAGCGAGGGGCGACGTTCCTTGAGCTCGGCGATCAGCGCGCAGGTGTCATCGCCCGGCACCCATTGATCGAGCAGGATGGCGGACAGCGCGAGCCCTTCGCGCGATGCCAGCGTCGCCAGCGCCGCGTCGGCATCGCTCGCGACCAGCGTGCGCCAGCCCTCGCGCGCGGCGATGGCGGAAATCAGGCGGGTTTGCGCGGGCTCATCATCGATCAGCATGATGGTGCGCTCTTCATCCGACGCGCGATCGGACGGTTTACCCGCTCCCTTCGCGCGGGAGCGAGCGCGGGCGTGAAGTTCACTATCTGGTGTTGTGTCGATCTTCGACATCGATATCGCTTCACCGCCCCAAATCGCCGACCGGCACGATAGCCGGAAGCGTAAAGGCAATGGGTTAGCCGCAATGCGTAAAAAGCGGATTAAGCTTGTGCTTCCAACGCTACTTCGACGCATTGAAGCCGTTCGCGGAGCGCAATCAGCAAAAATGCGCGTGGGACAGGACGCGCAATGGCTTGAGCTAGGGCGAGGGCTTCGATACGAGGGTGGTCTGATCTGTCGCGCTGCGGGCCTGTCCCGCCGTGCGAGTACCATCTAGAGACTAAAGGGAATACCTCATGGCAACGCACGACATGGACAAGGCTCGCTCAACTTACGAGCGGTTCATGGGCACGCTGAAATGGACCGTGCCGCTGATCGCGATCATCACATTGTTCGTCATCTCGCTGATAGCCGGTTGAGCGGGGTCGCGCGGGGGTGAAAATCGCAGTCCTGAAGGAGCGCGCCGCCGGTGAAACCCGCGTCGCCGCAACGCCCGAAACGGTCAAGAAATTCATCGGCCTAGGTGCCGAGGTTGCGATCGAACGCGGGGCGGGCGAGCAGGCTGCGATACCCGACGAAGCGTTTGCCGATGCTGGCGCAAGCTTCGGCGATGCGGGCGCGACGGTGAAGGACGCGGACATCGTACTCGGCGTGCAGGCGCCCGATGCCTCGCTTCTCGCTGGCGCGAAACCAGGCGCATGGGTCGCGGCGCTGTTCAATCCGTTTGAAAATGCGGCACTGGTCGAAGACTACGCCAAAGCGGGTTTCGAGGCGCTTTCGATGGAATTCATGCCGCGCATCACCCGCGCGCAATCGATGGACGTGCTGTCCAGCCAATCGAACCTTGCGGGATACAAGGCCGTGCTGGCCGCTGCCGATACTTATGGCCGCGCCTTCCCGATGATGATGACGGCGGCGGGCACGGTGCAGGCGGCCAAGCTGTTCGTGATGGGTGTGGGCGTCGCCGGATTGCAGGCGATCGCGACCGGGCGGCGGCTGGGCGCGCAGGTTTCCGCCACCGACGTGCGCTCGGCGACGCGCGAACAGATCGAGAGCCTTGGTGCCAAGGCAATCTTTGTCGAGGAGGTCGAGGGGATCGAGGGCGAAGGCTCGGGCGGCTACGCGACCGAGATGAGCGATGAATACAAGGCCGCGCAGGCCAAACTGGTGAGCGAACACATCGCCAAACAGGACATCGTCATCACCACCGCGTTGATCCCGGGCCGCGCTGCCCCGCGCCTCATCAGCGACGAACAGATCGCGACGATGAAACCCGGCAGCGTGATTTTCGACCTCGCCGCGCCGCAGGGCGGCAATGTCGAGGGCACGGTGGCCGACGAGATGGTGGTAAAGCACGGCGTCGCCATCATCGGCTATTCCAACACCCCCGCACAGCTCCCCGCCGACGCCAGCGCCCTGTTCGCACGCAACCACTTCAACTTCCTCAACGCCTTCTGGGATGCCGAAGCGGGCAGACCGGAACTGGACGAGGAAATCGGCGACGCGGTGCGGCTGACCAAGGGCGGCGAAGTGGTGAACGAGAGGCTGAAGGGGTGAGAACCTCGGCTCTCATGCTGTTAGTGCTTTCGGTCGCTGGGTGCACGCAAGCTGGAGCGGATGAGCTTTACGGCGTTGACGATGCAGAAAGCGGAGCTGAGTTTCGAAAAGTCGCGACAAGCGTTCTCCGTCGGCTGAACCCGCCATGCACGCTCAGCTCGTCTCCCGATCTGTTGAGCCAGTATGAGACGCTTTCTTCCCGCTATTCAGATATTAAGGCTCAGCTTGTCAACTTTTCATGGGGTGTAGACCTCGCAATAGCGGAAGCTGACTTTGAACTTTTTCGTTCCGGTATCCATCCCGAGTGCCCACCGCTAGACTATGAGGGCGCTGACGAAGATGTTGAGCAAAATATCGTAGAATTAAGGGGTGCGTTCGACCGGTTTGAAGGACTGGTCGCACAACAGCACACGGGGGCGACTTACTAATGGACTTCATCTCAATCCTCTCGATCTTCGTGCTGGCCTGCTTTGTCGGCTATTACGTCGTTTGGTCGGTAACGCCTGCGTTGCACACGCCGTTGATGGCGGTGACCAATGCGATTTCCAGCGTCATCGTGGTCGGCGCGCTGATTGCGGCGGCGGAGGCGGATAACGACTTTGCCAAATATCTCGGCCTGTTCGGGGTGGTGCTGGCGAGCATCAACATCTTCGGCGGCTTTGCCGTGACCGAGCGGATGCTGGCGATGTACAAGAAGAAGGAGAAGTGAGGGTGGCGCGCTTCTCGATGACGTCATTGCGAGCGAAGCGAAGCAATCCAGTTCCGCCGTGTCTGGATCGCCGCGTCGCTTCGCTCCTCGCGATGACGACGATATTTTTCTCCACCCCCGCCCATGCTGCAACGGGCGACACCGGCACCCCGGAATGGGCGATGCTCGCCTATCTCGCGTCCGGCATCTTCTTCATCCTCGCGCTGCGCGGGCTGTCCAGCCCGGCGACCAGCCGCGCGGGGAACCGCAACGGCATGATCGGGATGGTGATTGCGGTCGTCACCACGCTCATCACCCACGACATCGCCAATATCGTCGAGATCGCCATCGCGATTGGCATCGGCGCGATCGTCGGCGTGACTATCGCGCGCAAGATCGCGATGACGGCGATGCCGGAGTTGGTTGCCGGATTTCACAGCCTTGTCGGCCTTGCCGCTGTGGTTGTGGGCTTTGCCGCGTGGCTCAATCCCGGCGCGTTCGGCATTCTCGACGATGCGGGGCAGATCCTCACCGTCAGCCGGATCGAGCTGGGACTCGGTATAGCGATCGGCGCGATCACGTTCTCGGGGTCGGTCATCGCCTTCCTGAAACTGTCGGGCCGGATGAGCGGATCGCCGATCCTGCTGCCCGCGCGCCATGTCATCAATCTGGGCACGCTGGTCGCGATCCTCGCGCTGATCGGCGTTTATGCGGTTTCGGGCGCGGGCGGTCCGGGCGAGGGGCAGCTCGTCATCTGGATCGCCGTGCTCGCCTTCGTCATCGGCTTCCTGCTCATTATCCCGATCGGCGGAGCGGACATGCCGGTGGTGGTCTCGATGCTGAACTCCTATTCGGGCTGGGCGGCGGCGGCGATGGGCTTCACGCTGGGCAACAGCGCCATGATCATCACCGGGGCGCTGGTCGGTTCCTCGGGCGCGATCCTCAGCTACATCATGTGCCGGGCGATGAACCGCAGCTTCATCTCGGTGATCGCGGGCGGATTTGGCGCGGATTCCGGCGGCGGCGGCGATGGCGAAGCGCGCGAGCAACGCCCCTACAAGCAGGGCAGCGCGGCGGATGCAGCCTTCATGCTGGAACAGGCGGAAAAGGTCATCATTATCCCCGGCTACGGCATGGCGGTCGCACAGGCGCAGCATGCCCTGCGCGAAATGGCCGATTTGCTCGAAGAGAAGGGCGTCGAGGTGAAATACGCCATCCACCCGGTCGCGGGCCGGATGCCGGGGCACATGAACGTGCTGCTGGCCGAGGCGCAGGTGCCTTACGAGAACGTGTTCGAGCTGGAGGACATCAACTCCGAATTCGCGCAGGCCGACGTCGCCTTCATCATCGGCGCGAACGACGTGGTGAACCCGGCGGCCAAGACCGACAAATCCTCACCCATCTACGGCATGCCGGTGTTCGACGTGGATAAGGCGAAACAAGTGTTCTTCATCAAGCGGAGCATGGGCGGCGTCGGCTATGCCGGGGTCGACAACGACGTGTTTTACATGGACCAGACGATGATGCTGCTGTCGGATGCGAAAAAGATGGTCGAGGAAATCGTCAAGTCCCTCGATTAGGGCCTGCACACCATGCGCAATATCGTCATCCTGCTGCTCGTACTCGCCATCGGTATCGGCGCGTGGTTCCTGCTGCGCGATGATGGCGTGCTGGAGGAAGTCACCGAAGCACGCGTGGCCGAAGCGCTGATCGACAACGGCGTGCCCCCGGTGATGACGCAGTGCATGGCGCCGCGGCTCGTCGAGCGTCTCTCGATCGCGCAATTGCAGAAACTGGAGCGGCTGGCCCCGATCGAGGGCGAAGGCGCGCTGCCGACATCGACCAGCGCGGCGCTCGATCGCTTGCGCCGGGTTGAGGACGACCAGGCGGTCGAGCAACTCGCGCTCGTCGCTGGCCGGTGCGGGATCGAGGTCGGGCTGGAGCGCTTCGGGCGCTGAAGCGCTTGCCAATCCACAGGTGATTGCGGCACAAGGTTGTCTGGATGAGGAGACGACCGGGATGATCCGCACGATATTGGCGGCGGCGCTGCTGACGGCAACCGCACCGGCTCTTGCGCAAGACGCAGCCCGCGATCGGATCGCAGATCCGACGGGCGAGCGCGTCGGCACCGAACAGATGGTGTTTGACACCGGCATCGAAGGTCCGGCCCGTGCCAACTTCCTGCGCGGCCTCGCTCTGCTCCATAACTTTGAATACACGCGCGCCGCTGTCGCTTTCCGCGAGGCGCAGGCCGCAGCGCCCGATTTCGCTATGGCCTATTGGGGCGAGGCGATGACGCATAACCACCCGCTGTGGGAGGAGCAGGATCGCGAGGCGGCGCTCGTCGTGCTGGCGAAACTTGCGCCTACGCCCGAACAACGCCGTGCCAAAGCACGAACTGCGCGCGAAGTAGCATGGCTCGATGCGGTAGAGACGCTGTATGGGGAGGGCGCGAAGGAAGAACGCGACCACCTTTACCTTGCGAAAATGCGCGTTCTGCTGGCCGAAAACCCCACGGACATCGACGCCCGCGCTTTCACCGGGCTGGCGATCCTCGGCACGTCGCATGGCGGGCGGCAGGTTCCGCTCTACATGGAGGCGGCGGGCCTGCTCGAACCGGGCTTCATGACGCAACCGATGCATCCCGGCATTCTGCACTACCTGATCCATTCCTACGACGACCCGGTCCACGCCCCACTCGGCGAGCGGCAGGCGGAGCGCTATGCGACAATCGCGCCCGATGCGGGCCACGCGCAGCACATGGTAAGCCATATCTTCCACGCCCTTGCCGATTGGGAGGCATCGGAGCGCGCCAATGTGCTCGCCGATGCGGTTGTCGACCGTCAGCGCGCAGCCGCCGGACGCGAGCCCACCGATTGCGGGCATTACAACGAATGGCTGGTCTATGCGCGGCTGCAGCAGGGCAAGGATGCGAGCGACATCGTATCGGCTTGCCGTGCACAGGCGGAGGAGCAGATTGCCGGCGGCACCACCAATCCGCTCGGCTTCGGTGCATCGTCGAGCTATGCCGCCATCGCAGCATGGCAGGGGGTCGATGCGGGGGTCTGGCCCGATCCGCTTGAGGGCACAGGCGAAGGATTTCTGCTCGCGCGGATGATGGCGGCGCATGTACTGGCGCTCGAAAACTTCGGCAACGAGACCGAGGTGTCGCAGGCGCTGGTCGATCTGCGCGGTGTTGCCGATCAATTCGAGGTCGCGTTGGCGCAAGTCGCGCCGGATGATCGGACGAGCATGGACTGGGTTCAACGCGCCATCGCTCAGGTCGAGGCAATCGAGGCGTTGTCCATTGGGCAGACCGACGCGGGCCTCGCCATGCTCGAAGCCGCTGCCGAAGCCGAAAGCGCGCTACCGGTGGTCTTCGGCCCGCCGCGCATCGCCAAGCCGAGCTGGGAATTGCTGGGCGAACAATTGCTGTCACTTGGCCGCAATGATGAAGCGGCGGAGGCCTTTCGCCGCTCTCTCGCTTTTGCCCCAGGGCGCCGTCTCTCGGTGCTCGGACTGGCTGCGGCAACCGGCACAAACGACATGGAAGGCTAAACCGATGATCCGCCAAATCTCCGCCGCCCTGCTGCTGGCTACCTCGGCCACGGCTTTTGCCGAAACGCATGTCGTCTCACCCGGCGAAGGCGCACAGGAACGGTTGCAGGAAGCGCTCATCCTTGCGCAGCCGGGCGATGAAGTGGTGCTCAAAGCGGGGCGCTATGCGCTCACCGATGGACTGAGCCTCGACGTCGACGGTGTGACCCTGCGCGGGGCCGGGACCGATGACACGGTGCTCGATTTCACGGCGCAACAGGGCGCGGGCGAGGGGCTGCTGGTCACTTCGGACAATGTCACTCTGCGCGATTTCGCCATGGAAAACCCAAAAGGCGACGGGATCAAGTCCAAGGGCGCGGACAACATCGTCTATCACCGGCTGCAGGTGACATGGACCAACGGGCCCGATGCCGCGAACGGCGCTTACGCGATCTATCCGGTCGAAAGCACCGGCGTGCTGGTCGATGGCGTGATCGTTTCCGGCGCGTCTGATGCGGGCATCTATGTCGGCCAATCGAGCAAGATCACCGTGCGCAATTCGATCGCCACACAGAACGTCGCCGGGATCGAGATCGAGAACAGCCGCGATGCGCTGGTCGAAAACAACATCGCGACCGAAAACACCGGCGGTATTCTGGTGTGCGACCTGCCGAACCTGCCGGTGATGGGCGGCGGCAACGTGATTGTGCGCAACAATATCGTCAGCGACAACAACACACCCAACTTCGCGCCGCCAGGCAATATCGTCGCTTCGGTGCCAAGCGGGACGGGTGTGATGGTGATGGCGAACGAGCAGGTCTGGATCGAGGACAACATCGTCAGCAACAACCAGACCGCGCCGTTTATCATTATCGCCTACAATTTGGACTTCGATGACGAGCGCTATAATCCCTATCCGCGCAAGGTCGTGATTGGGCAGAACATCGCGGAAGATGGCGGGACGCAGCCCGATCTGCCGGGCGGCGAACAATTCGCAGCGGCGTTCGGCGGCGCGTTGCCGCCGATCCTGTGGGACGGGTTGGCCGACGAAAGCGCGCCGCCGCTGATCGTGACGGCCGATTTTTCGGGGGTATCGCTGGGCCTGACCGAACAGGGCCAGTCGATGGCCGATGCCAGCCCCGCGCCGATGAGCGCGCCCGATACGATCGAGGCATGGGATATGAGCGGTATCGGCGCGCCGGCAGAGCTGGAGGCGCGGCTGCCGTGAAGCGCTCGCTGCTGATTCTCGCCACGTCCGCCCTCGTCTTCGGCGGAGCGATAGCGGGCCGCGCGGTATCGCCCCCGCAGATAAGCGATGCGGTGATCGAAAGCGATGCCATGCCGCGCACGCTGGCGGAATTCGGGTTCTTCACCGATGCATCGGCTCGCCGGCCGGGTGAGGGCCTGATCCCTTACGAGCTCAATACGCCGCTCTGGTCCGATGGCGCGGACAAGCTGCGCTATATCTACGTGCCCGCAGGCGAGACGATAGAGGCGGACGGAGAGGGGCTGCTGCGCTTTCCCGTGGGAAGCGCGCTCATCAAGACCTTTGCGTTCGGGGAGGGTGAAGCGCAGCGCTTTATTGAAACCCGCGTCATGCTACACCGCGCGGATGGGTGGACCGCGCTGCCCTATCGCTGGAACGCGGAGCAGACCGAGGCGCGGCTGGCACTCGCGGGCGCGCGGCTTCCCATAACGACGCCTGCGGGCGAGCAGATAAGCTACCGCGTACCGAACAAGAATCAGTGCAAGACCTGCCATAGCAAGGACGGCGCGGTCGTCCCGATCGGTCTGAAAGCACGCAACCTGTCGACCGACCTGCTCGACACACTGGTGATGAGCGGGCGGCTGGACGTTCGCCCCGCAGTCGCCAACGCCCTGCCAGACTGGAGCGACGACACGGCTGGCACAACGGCTCTTGCGCGCGCCTATCTCGACGTCAATTGCGCGCATTGCCATCAGCCGGGCGGCGGTGCGTCCAATTCCGGGCTCGACCTGCGCTGGGAACAGGACGACCCGCATGCTCTGGGCTACGAAAAGCCGCCTGTCGCGGCAGGGCGCGGAGCGGGCGGGCATGCCGTGTCTATCGCGCCAGGCGATCCCGACGCCTCGATACTCGTCTATCGCATGGCCTCGAACGAGCCGGGGGTCGCAATGCCGGAACTGGGCCGCGTAAGCGTGGACGAACGCGCGCTCGTGGTCATGCGTGAGTGGATTGCGGAGATGCCGCAGTGAAGTGGTTCTTGCGGATCGCGGGCACGCTCATCGCGGTGCTGGTCATCGCCTTCCTCATCTTCCGCACACCCGATACCGATCCAGCAGAAATGCGCGCGAAATACGCCGGTGAGCCCTCACAATTCGTCGAGATAGGCGGCGGCGTCACCGTCCATCTGCGCGATGAAGGGCCGAGGGATGCGCCCGTGATCATGCTCCTGCACGGGTCGAATGCCGACATCTTCACGTGGGATCCGTGGGTCGACGCATTGTCGGATGAATACCGCATCGTGCGCTTCGATCAGGTCGGCCATGGCCTCACTGGCGCCGATCCGCGCGAGGATTACAGCCGTGCCAACTACGCCGACGATGTGCGCGAGGTGGCGGACGTGCTCGGGCTGGACCGCTTCATTCTCGGCGGCAGTTCGATGGGCGGCAAGCACGCGCTCGCCTTCGCCGCCCGCTACCCCGAGCGGGTGCGCGGCCTGATCCTTGTCGCGGCCAGCGGCGCGCCGATGCCAGATGACCCGGGGCAGGAGGACGACGACAGCGGCAATATCGGTTTCGCCATCGCGCAGATGCCGGGCGTCAACCGCATCGCCGAGCAGGTAACGCCGCGTTTTCTCATCGCGCAAAGCCTGGAAGAAACCGTCGCGGTCGATGGGGTCGTGAACGAGGCCATGATCGACCGCTACTGGGAAATGTTGCGCTATCCCGGCAATCGCGCCGCGACGATGGCGCGGTTCAGTTCACCTTACGATCCACTGACCGAGCAACAGGTGGCCGCGATCGAGGCGCCAGCCCTGATCCTGCACGGAGAGGAGGACCGGCTGATCCCGGTCGCCGCCGGGCGCTGGCTTGACGATACGTTGCCTAACAGCCGGATCGAAACCTATTCGGGGATCGGTCATCTGCCGCAGGAAGAAGCGGTGGAAAGCACCGTTTCCGATCTCGAAAGCTGGCTCGAAACGACGTTCGACGAATAGCCGCCGGGAACCCGGACCTGCGCTTAATCGTCTGCTTGCAGGGACTTGCTCTGGACGGACCTCGCCATCGCTCGCTAAGCGGGCAAGCCAACGATATAAGACCTCTTCCAAGATTCGGGGACAACATCTTTTGCGAAAACTGGGCCTGATCGGTGGGATGAGCTGGGTTTCGACCGGCATATATTACGACCAGATCAATCGCATCGTGCAAAAACGAGCGGCACCGATGGCGAGCGCGCCGCTGCTGATCGAAAGCCTCGATTTCGGACAGCTTTATGCCCTGCGCGAAGAGGAAGACTGGAAACGCGCGACCGGAGTTCTGGTTGAAAGCGCCAAGCGGCTGGAAGGTGCAGGGGCCGAAGGGCTCGTGATCGGTGCCAATTCCATGCACAAGGCGCATGACGATATCGCCGAAGCGATCAATATCCCGATCCTGCACATCGCCAGCGATCTCGGCCGTGCGCTCAAGCGTTCGGGCCGCAAGAAGGCCGCGCTGATCGGAACGCGAAATGTGATGACCGAAAGCTTCTATCGCAAGCGACTGGTCGCCCACGGGATCGATTTGCTGCCGCCCGACCTCAAGAATGTCGAGACGCTTGAGAAGATCATTTACGACGAGTTGATGGTCGGCCGCGTCACGCGCGATGCCGAGCGTGCGCTGAAAACCATCATCACCAACCGCGCGCAGGAGGGGGCGGATTCGATCGTGCTTGCCTGCACCGAATTGAACCTGGTGGTTGATGTCGATGCAAACGTGTTGCCGGTGTTCGACTCGACCCGGATCCATTGCAGCGCCGCTGCGGATTGGATCCTGGAACAGGAACAGGCGGACGCGTGAACCGGCGGACCTGTTTTCACCACGGATTGTCGTGACCCAATCCTTTGACGGTTTCCGGTAGTCTGCGTTTGCTTACGATCAGACGTGAACCGGCGAGCAATTCGCCGCGCAGCCTCTCCTGATCTTCGGGTCGCACCGCCGATCTTTTCAATATTCGACCAGACTGCCGAGACGTGCGGCGCATGCGGGTTTCCCGCATGCTCAAATTTCGCGTAGCCTTCATACGGTAGCGGCTCTGGCCAAGACGCCTTATTCACCGGCGTGACAAGGGATGGGCGCACGGACTGGCGCATGGGGCCGACTGTCCACCCTTATTGAAGCGGGTTGCCGTTCTGTTCCCGTTGAGCCGCTCATTCCGCTGACCTAACCCGGATCGGGTGAATGCCCGTGCTCCCTATGCTGCCGATCCCGACACTCATGGCGGGCGTGAATTCCCTGCGCGCAATGCGGTTTCGAGCGCCGGCATGGCTTCGGAACATCGCGGTCCGCGCACCGATTTCCAGCGTGATCGGGACCGCATCATCCATTCGATGAGCTTTCGACGGCTGAAATCCAAGACGCAGGTGTTCATCGCGCCTGAAGGCGACCATTACCGCACGCGCCTGACGCACAGCCTCGAAGTCGCTCAGATTGGCCGTGTGCTCGCCCGTGCGCTGCGTCTGGACGAGGATTTGACCGAGGCGTTGTGTCTGGCACACGACCTTGGCCATCCGCCGTTCGGTCATGCGGGCGAAGCGGCCCTGCACGAGGCGTTGGTCCGTCATGGCGGCTTTTGTCACAACGCGCAGGCACTGCGGACCGTCATGCGGCTCGAAAGCCCGTATCCGGGGCATGAGGGGCTGAACCTTACCTGGGATCTGCTGGAGGGGCTGGCCAAGCACAACGGGCCAGTCACCGCGCCGGGCTGGGCGCTGGCCGGGCTCGATGCCGAATTCCCGCTGGACCTTGCCACCTGGCCCTCGCTCGAGGCGCAGATCGCCGCAGTTGCGGACGACATCGCCTACGACAACCACGATATCGATGATGGGCTGCGGGCCGGGTTCCTGACGCTTGATGATCTGCTGGAGCTCGATTTCCTCAACCAACAATGGCGGGCGGTCGAGCGGCGCTTTCCCGGTGCGCCGCGCGACCGTCAATTACGCGAGTTGATCCGCGAGCAGATCGGCCTGATGGTGAACGACGTTCTAGATCACACGCGAGTGCAGGTCGCCGGGATGGAATCGGTCAGCGAGATACGCGGCGCTGGGCGGCAGCTAGCCGGATTCTCTCCCGAAATGGCACAGCACGAACGCGCACTGAAGGCATTCATGTACGACAAGCTATACTTTCATCCCGAACAAGTCGCCGCGGCTGAGCGGGCGCGTGAAACGGTTGCGCGTCTGTTCGCCGCCTATTCGCAGGACGCATCGCTCATGCCCGAAGAATGGCAGGCGCGATTGCCCGATACCGATCCGGGCCGCGCACGCACGATCGCCGATTTCATCGCCGGGATGAGCGACCGGTTTGCGATGGAGAGGTGCGCCGAGATATACGGTGTGCGTCCGCGGGGGCTGGTCAATGTCTAGGTGCTTGGATGAATGAACCACACAACACAGGTCGCGCTGCCATGCGCGTCGGTCTGGTCGGGGCGACCGGCCTTATCGGGCGCCGCCTGATCACCATATCGAGTGAGGGCGGAGCGGCCCGCATCGTCGGGATCGCCCGGCGCGAGATTGAGCTCCCGCCCGAGGCCCGGGTCGAGATGTTCGTTGCCGATCCGGCCAACTGGGGTGAGGTTTTCGCGGCCGTGCAACCGCGCTCGCTCATCTGCACCCTTGGAACGACGTGGAAGAAGGCGGGCCGCGATGAAGAGGCGTTTCGCGCGGTCGATTACACGCTGGTCGTGGAAACTGCCAAAGCCGCGAAGAAAGCGGGGATCGACAATCTCGTACTCATCAGCGCGGCGGGGGCCAATCCGACCACGAAGAACCTGTATCTGCGCGTAAAGGGCGAGACCGAGCGAGCGGTGACCGATGTTGGCTTCAAGCGGCTCGATATCCTGCGCCCCGGCCTGCTCAGGGGTTCGCGCGAAAACGACATGCGCCCGCTCGAACTGCTTGCGCGCATTGCCAGCCCGATCGTCGATCCGTTGCTTCCAGCCAAGTATGTCGGCCTGAAATCGGTCGATGCGGACCTTGTTGCCGAAGCGGCTCTGGGCCTTGCCATACGCAAGGCGGCGGGGCGGTTCGTGCATGACAACGATGCGATGAAGCGCGCGGCGCGCGAATGGCGGGCCAAGTGCGACCCGATCGTGGTCGAATAGATGGACTGGACGCTTGCCTTTGGCGCGGTGAACGTGATCGCGCTTATCGCATGGATCGTGCTGATCGCCCTGCCGCGCATCCCCGCGCTGCTATCGGGCGTGCTGTATCTGGGCGTGGGATTGCTCTGCGTGGCTTATGTTCTGGGCCTCGTAACGGTTTTGTCAGGCCTCATTCCGAACGAGGGCGGCGGCGCGGACTTCACCACGATCGAAGGCGTGCGCGCGATCTTTGCGAGCGATGCGGGCGTGGTGATCGGGTGGACGCATTACCTTGCCTTCGACCTGTTCGTCGGCCTCTGGATCGTGCGCGATGCCGATGCGAAATACATCTCGCGCTGGGTGCAGGCGCCGATCCTGCTTGCGACTTTCCTCGCCGGACCGCTCGGCCTCATCGTCTGGCTGATCGTTCGCGAGCCCGCCGCGCGCAGGCAGGGCCGCTTTCGCTGAGTTGCGGCATGAGCGCAAAACCGTTGGACTGGCGCGATCCGCGCTGCTTTATTCAGGCGCAAAAGACGCATGGGAGAGAGCAACGACATGGCACAGGTCCAGCATGAGCACCTTACCTACGACGATATCCTGACCCATTGGGCGAGCGAGCGGCCCGGTGCACCTGCGCTGGAGCAGGAGGGACGCACCACGACCTATGGCGAGGCCGACGATATCTCGCGCCGCATCATTGCGCTGTTCGACAAGCACGGCGTGGCGAAGGGCGACCGGATCGCGTGGCTGGGCAAGAATTCCGACCGCTATGCCCTGATCCTGTTCGCCGCCGCGCGCCTGGGGGTCGTGATGGTGCCGATCGGCTGGCGGCTCGCCCCGCCGGAAATCGCATACATCCTCACGGATACGGGCGCGAAGCTGATTTTTGCAGGCGCAGACTTCGTCGACACCGCCAAACAGGTCGCCGCCGATCTGCCCGGCACGCCGCAAGTGATCGAAGCCGAGGATGCGATCGACGAGGCGCAGAAACTCGATCCCATCGACTACGATCCGGCGGGCGAGGACGATCCGGTCATCCAGCTCTACACCAGCGGGACAACCGGCAATCCGAAAGGCGCGGTGCTCTCCAATGCCAACCTCCTGCGCCTGCGGATCGAGGGCAACAATGCCCGGCTCGCCTGGCACGAATACGAGGACGAGGACGCAATGTTGGTCGCCATGCCATGCGCGCATATCGGTGGGACGGGCCTGTTCAATATCGGCGTTGCCAACGGCATTCGCTGCATCGTGCAGGCCGAATTCACACCCGAGGGCGTGCTGGAAGCGATCGAGGGCGGGGCGACGCACATGTTCATCGTCCCCGCCGCACTGCAGATGGTGGTCCAGCACCCGCGCGCCGCCACCACCGATTTTTCCAACCTGCGCTACCTGATGTACGGCGCCGCGCCCATGCCGCTCGAACTGCTCAAGGAAGCGGTGCGCACCATGCCCAATACCGGCTTCCTGCAGGCCTATGGCATGACCGAGACGACCGGCACGATTTCCGCCCTGCCGCCGGAGGATCACTCGCTTGAAGGCAACCAGCGCATGCGGTCGGCGGGCAAGGCGGTGCCCGGCGTCGAGATCGAGGTGCGCGGTGGCAACAACACCGAGTTGCCACGCGGCGAGATCGGCGAGGTCTGCATCCGCTCCCCCTCCAACACCGCTGGCTATTGGAATCTGCCGGAAGCCACTGCCGAGACGATCGACGCAGATGGCTGGCTGCACACCGGCGATGCGGGCGTGATGGACGAGGACGGCTACGTCTACATTCAGGACCGGATCAAGGACATGATCATCACCGGCGGCGAGAACGTTTATCCTGCCGAGGTTGAAAGCGCGATCTACGGCCACCCCTCCATTCTGGAGGTCGCTGTCATCGGCGTGCCGAGCGAGAAATGGGGCGAAGAGGTCAAGGCCTGCTGCGTCCCGAAACCCGGCGCGACTGTCGATGCGGATGACGTTATTCGCTATGCTCGCGAGCGCATCGCCGGGTTCAAGGCGCCCAAGAGCGTCGACGTGATCCCCGAAATGCCGCGCAATCCATCGGGCAAGATCCTGCGCCGGCAGTTGCGCGCGCCTTATTGGGAAGGGCATGAGCGGCAGGTCGGTTGAGGGCCGTCGCGATGAAGAAGCATGCGCCCGCGACCCTGCGCAACCGCGATGCAATCGCGGCGGTTCTCGAGCTGGAGCTGCCGAAAGCCGGGACAGTGCTCGAAATCGCGAGCGGATCGGGCGAGCACGCGGTGTTCTTTGCCGAGCGGTTTGCGGCGCACGACTGGCTGCCGTCGGACCCCGATACCGAAGCGCTCGCGTCTATCCGATCCTATCGTGACGACTTTCCGGGCGATAATTTGCGCATGCCGGTGATGCTCGATGCGCGGGCACCGGGCGCGTGGCCGGTCGAACAGGCTGATGCAATTTTGTGCATCAACATGGCGCATATCAGCGAGTGGGAAGCGAGCGTTGGCCTGTTCGAAGGGGCTGCACAGATTTCAGGCAAAGGCGCGCCGCTGATCCTGTATGGTCCGTATTTCGAGCGCGACGTCGAAGCGGCACCGTCCAACATCTCATTTGACGAAAGCCTGCGTTCTCGCGATGAGCGCTGGGGTATCCGACAGATCGAGGACGTAGACGCGCTCGCCAATGCAAACGGCTTCGAGCGGGCAGCCCGTTACGAGATGCCCGCGAACAATCTCACGCTAATCTATCGCCGCGTTTAAACGGTCAGTCGATCGCTTCTTCGCCTGCCCGGCCGACGGACTGAACGTCCTCGCCGAAGCCCTTCACGGTGTTGCAGGCCGCCGTCGATGCGAGCAGCGCGGCAAGAAGGACGGCATTGGCGATTTGCTTTTTCATCGTCTGTATCCTGAAAGACTGAAGCGAACATTTTGCAGGAACCTATCTAGCCGTTCGCTGAACCGAGCGCAAAAAAGAAGGCCCACTTATTGAAAGCGGGCCTTCTTTTATGCCGCGGGGAAACGCGTCTTAAATCTCTTCTTCGACCTCGTCCGATGCCGATTGCAGGTCTTCGCCTGCACCCTCGACTGTGTTGCACGCAGCTGCGCTCAGGGTCATGAGGCCGATGGCGACGGCGGTGGTTACTCTGCGGATCATCGTGATTCTCCAATTGTTTAGCGAGTAATGCCCGTGAACCGCCTTATCCCGCATCTGGTTCCCCCAACGGGGCAGGGCGCGCCTTTTGCCGGGCGAGTTGCCGTTCTCGCCATGCGATCAGCAGACCGGCTGCGATAATCAGCGGCGCGCCGAGCCACAGGCTGGCGGGCGGGGTGCGGTCGAACACCTGCCAGCCGTAATAGGTCGCCCATAGCAGCGAAGTGTAGTCCATCAGCAGGATCACACCCGCCGACCCGAACCGCAGCGAAGTCGTCAACAGAATCTGCGCCAGCGCGCCGCACAGCGCCATCGCGACGATGATACCCCAGACCTCCAGCGGATGGGGTGCGATCACGAAGGGCAGGGCAAGCGCGGTAAGCGGCGTCGTCAGCGCGACGAACCAAAACACGATGCTCCAGGGCGCTTCGGTGGTGTTGAGATCCTGAATCTGAAAGCTGATGAGCGCGACCAGAAACGCCGCGATCAGGGCAATGGCGGCTCCGAACGGATCGACCAGTCCCGCACCGCCCAATCCGAAGCCGGGCTGAGTCAGGACCAGCACGCCTGCAAAACCCAGCACCACCGCGCCCCAGCGATAGCGGCCAACGGTTTCGCGAAACAGCACGACCGACAGCAGCACGGCAAAGAACGGGGCGGTGAAGCTGATTGCGGTCGCCTCGGCCAGCGGCAGCAGGATGACCGCGCCATAGACGAAGAACATGCCGGTAATGCCATAGGCTGCGCGCCGGACATGCGCGCCAAAACGCGTGGTTCGCACAGTCGCAAGTTTGCCCAGCGCCGCCAGTAGCACGACGACGCAGACCAGCGTGATTGCCTGGCGCCAGAACACCAGCTCCGCCAGATGGACCCCGCGCTCACCCGCCAGCTTTACCAGCATCGCCATCGTCGCCAGCGTGGCTGCGGTGGCAAGACGCAGCCCCAGCGCGAGCAGCGGGCGAGGGCGGGCGATCGAGCCATCCATGCAGGCGGGCTTTAGGGTGTGCGCGTTATTGCGCAAGGCGCGGGTCTGACTACGTAAGCGCTCGCATGGACACTCTCAGCACCCTTTCAGCACGCCTTCAATTCGCCAGCGAAGCCGAATGGCTGGCGCTTGTCGGGCTTGGTTGCTGGATCGGTGCGGGTTTGTGTCTGGTGATGGAGCGCCTGCGCGGCAGCAGACGCTCAGTCGAGCGGCTGGAAAAGGTCGGTTTCATGCCCTGGACGAGCCTGTTCGTCGCGCTGGCGATCATTGGCGGCGGGTGCCTCGCGACAAGCCTGCCGGTTGTGCTGGGGCGGTTGTAGGTGGGGCGCCATCATGCGGAACGGCGCGAGTTCACGGTGGTTTTCCTACTTGCCAATGTCGGCTTACAGGAATGATCAGCTCTTTCTCACGCGCGAACCACGACACGCTCTCGGCCGATTGATCTTGTCAGCGGAAGGTCACACCAGAAGTTCCGGGATGCTCGGTTTCGGTATTGCAATCAGTGACTTGCGGCATGCGCGAAGTTTCATAAAACCCTGGGGTCGGTGTCTCACCGCGAAACGAAAACTGACTTACAAACACGCTTCCAAATACGCCTGATCAAACCCGAACTGCCGCGCTTTTTCCAGCGTATACGGACGCAGGCCCGAGGAGCGGAACTCGCCCATGATCTTGCCGTCCTCGCTCTCATCGAGATATTCGAACTTGAACAATTCCTGCGTCACGATCACGTCGCCTTCCATCCCGATCACTTCGGTGATGTTGGTCGTGCGACGCGAACCGTCGCGCAGACGCTTGACCTGAACGATGAGGTCCACCGATTCCGCAATCTGGCGTGAGATGGCTTCCTTCGGGATCTTGATGTCGCCCATCAGGATCATGTTTTCCATACGCCCAAGACACTCGCGCGGGCTGTTCGCGTGGAGCGTACACATCGAACCGTCGTGACCGGTGTTCATCGCGGCGAGAAGATCGAAACATTCCGCGCCGCGAATCTCCCCCAGGATGATGCGGTCAGGACGCATACGCAGGGCGTTCTTCACCAGGTCGCCGATGGTGATCGCGCCCTGTCCTTCAAGGTTGGGTGGACGCGTTTCAAGCGGTAGCCAGTGCGGCTGTTGCAGGCGAAGTTCGGCGGCATCCTCGATCGTCAGCACGCGCTCGCCCGGGTCGATCATCTTCGACAGCGCGTTGAGCATCGTCGTCTTACCCGAACCCGTACCGCCCGAGATGACTACGTTCATCCGACATGCGCCCGCGATCTTCAGCGCAGTGCACATCTTGTCACTCATCGAGCCGAATTCCTTCAGCATGTCGAGCGTGATCGGCTTTTCGGAGAATTTACGAATCGAGATCGCCGTGCCGCGCAGGCTCAGCGGCGGGACGATCACGTTAACACGCGAGCCATCCTTCAAGCGGGCGTCAGCCAGCGGCGTGGTCTGGTCGACACGGCGGCCGACCTGATTCACGATCCGCTGTGCGATCTGGAACAGGTGCTGTTCATCGCGGAACCGGATCGGCGCGATGGTCAGCTTGCCCTTTTTTTCGATGTAGGTCTGGTCGGGGCCGTTGACCATGATGTCGGACACGTCCGGATCGTTGAGCAATTCCTCAAGCGGGCCGAAGCCCAGCAGCTCGTCGATCAGCACCTTTTCCAGCGCGAATTGCTCGCGGCGGTTGAGTGTGACCTTGAGTTCGGCCAGCACTTCCATGATGATCGGGCGGAATTCTTCGGACAGCTCTTCCTTCGTCAGCGTCGCCGCCGCTTCGGGATCGACCCGTTCCAGCAGGCGCGGAAGCACTTGTTCCTTGATCTTGTGAACACTTGCTTCGAACCCGCCGGCCTCTTCGGGCGCGGCGTTGACCGAATTCATCCGCTCGGCCAGGCGGTCCATCGCGTCGCCCTGCGCATTGCCACCCTTGGCCGATGCAGCAGGTTTGGCAGCATCGGTCTTCTTGCTTTCGGTGGGCAGAGGGGGGAACTGGTCGCCGCCCTTCTTGTCGTCGCTCTTCGCGCTACCACCCTTCATCGGCCGGGCTACGCCGAATGCGGGCTTGGAGCCCGGTTTCATTCCGTTCGCTCCGCCCTTTTTGCCGAATGCGCTCATACCCAAGCCCCCAAGGACATCAAAATCACAATGCTCCCGCCATCGCGCAAACATCGCGAACAGCGGCTATCGAAGTGTGGTGAATAAGTTGGAAAGCTTATTATTTTGCTAAGCATGCTCACCCGGTCCGCCGCGACCCGATGCTCATATGGCGACAATACGGTCCGGTCGTGGCTTTTGAAAGGAACGAGCGTGGACGTGCGTATTTAAAGCCTTGCAACGCCCCCTCCATCGCTTCAACGCCGTTCGACGTTAAGCCCGGCCTGCGGCAAAGATATTTCTCGAAGGATAGCAGACATATGTGCGGCATTATCGGTATCGTCGGCACGCAGCCGGTTGCGGAGCGCCTGCTCGACGGGCTGCAGCGGATGGAATATCGCGGCTATGACAGCGCGGGGATCTGCACCTTGCACGAAGGCGAACTGGTGCGCCGCCGGGCGGAGGGAAAACTGCAGAACCTTGCAAATGTGCTGCGGGATGATCCAGCACCCGGCACGGTCGGCATTGCGCACACACGCTGGGCGACGCACGGCGCGCCGACCGCAGCCAATGCTCATCCCCACGCAACCGGCGAAGTCGCGATCGTGCACAACGGCATCATCGAAAACTTCAAGGAGTTGCGCGCCGAATTGCGCGAAGAGGGTCGCCTGTTTGAAAGCGAAACGGACAGCGAAGTCGTCGCGCACCTGATCTCCCAACGAATCGAACAGGGCGAAACGCCGGAGGAGGCGGTGCGCAATGTCCTGCCGCGCCTTCGCGGAGCGTTTGCGCTTGCCGTGGCTTTCCGCGATCAGCCGGACCTGCTGATCGGAGCACGGCTGGGATCGCCCCTGGTGGTCGGATACGGGACCGACAGCGAAGAGCCGGAAATGTATCTCGGCTCTGACGCGCTGGCCCTCGCGCCGCTCACGCAGCGCATTTCGTATCTGGAGGAGGGCGACTGGGTCGTGGTGCGGCGCGACGTTGCGCAGGTCTATGACAGCGAAAACCAGCCGGTCGATCGGGAAATACGCGCTTCGGGCGCATCGGCGGCGGCGACCGAGAAGGGCAATTACCGCCACTTCATGCAGAAAGAGATTTTCGAGCAGCCCACCGTCGTGGCGCAGACGCTCGGCTCTTACGTGCGGCAAGAGGACAACTCGGTCGCGCTGCCGCAATTCGATTTCGATATTTCCGGGGTGAAGCGCCTGACGATCGTCGCGTGCGGGACATCATATTATGCCGGGCTGGTCGCGAAGTACTGGTTCGAGAAATTTGCGCGCGTCCCCGTCGACATCGATGTTGCTTCCGAATTCCGCTATCGCGAACCGGTGCTGGAAGAGGGTGGTCTCGCGCTGTTCATCTCGCAGAGCGGTGAGACCGCCGACACGCTTGCCGCGCTGAGGCATTGCCGTGAGGAAGGGCAGATCATCGGCGCGGTTGTCAACGTTCCCACCAGCACGATGGCGCGCGAAGCCGACCTGTTGCTGCCTACGCATGCCGGGCCGGAGATCGGGGTCGCTTCGACCAAGGCGTTTACCTGCCAGCTTGCGGTCCTCGCCGCGCTTGCCGCGCACATGGCGGTGAAGAAGGGCTTGATGAGCCGCGAGGAGGAGAAGGATATTGTCAGGCGCCTGTTGCAAGCGCCGGCGAAGCTCAACGCGGCGCTCGATCACGATGACGATATCGCGGCGATGGCGCACCTCATCGCTCCGGCGCGCGACGTGCTGTATCTGGGGCGCGGACAGGATTATCCGCTGGCGCTTGAAGGAGCGCTGAAACTCAAGGAAATCAGCTATATCCATGCCGAGGGCTATGCCAGCGGCGAGATGAAGCACGGCCCGATCGCGCTGATCGATGATGAGGTGCCGGTGGTTGTCATCGCGCCGTCCGGCCCGCTGTTTGAAAAGACAGTCTCCAACATGGAAGAGGTGCGCGCGCGCGGTGGGCAGGTTGTGCTGATTTCCGATGCGAAGGGCTTGGAAGAGGCAGGCGAAGGATGCCTCGCCACGATCGAGATGCCCCAGGTTCATCCGCTGATCGCACCGCTCGTTTACGCCATTCCAGTGCAGTTGCTCGCCTACCATGTGGCCGTGGTGAAGGGCACCGATGTCGATCAGCCGCGCAACCTCGCAAAATCGGTCACCGTGGAATGAATGGAGCCGAACACGTTCGCGGTTTAGGGAGACAAAAAAGACTTTCCGGTTCCAATAAAGTTTTCCATTTTTGGATTTGTGAGAGAAAAGATCTTCCCAAACGCCTGATGTCGAAAGCCCCAGAAATTAGGGAGGTTCTGGCGGGTTCAGCCCTTCTGGCGCCTACAAAATTGTGCTTCTCTGATCGTCGATTTGCCTCGTTTCCCGCGTGCACGCGCAAGCGCGCTCACGCCCGCGCGTGAGGCCTTCCGAGATCTGGATGGGTTTTGGCGTACGCCTACCGATCTCCGGCTGAGCGCTCTGAGCTTGGTGATCGGAGTGGCCTTGACGAGCGTCCCCGGCCGCCAATCCGTTGAAGGATGCGATTAGGGCAGCAATGGGTCCGGTCTTTGTCGTTTGATCTCTTGCGATCCTGCCCCTCAGAGCCACCGTTCGTTCAGAATGCCCCTAATGGCAGTTGTGCGGCCCAATTTCGGCCGTTCAAATGCAAAACGAGCAATGCCGAAAACGGACGCTGATTACCTAGGCCGTGTTGACAAAGGGGATTCCCAACACGCTTGACTTCTGATTCAAGTCCGCTTTTTTTGGGGAGCGGTCATGGGACGCGGGGATTTATCGGATGCGGAATGGGAACTGATCGGGCCGCTGCTGCCGCCCGAGCGTGGTCATTGGGCTCGGCCAGCGGGCGATAATCGGGGCTTCCTCAATGGTATGCTCCACGTGCGACGGGTCTGCTGCCCGTGGCGCGACATGCACGAGCGATACGGCAAGTTGAACTCGGTCTATGTCCGGTTCCGGCGCTGGGCCGAGCAGGTGTCTGAGACACTCTCTTGCAAACGCTGGTCGATCTGGGTCTGACCGACGACTGGCAGCACATGATCGATAGCACCAGCGTTCGCGGCCACGTCTCGGCAGCAGGCGGAAAAGAGGGTGTGCGAACGCTCGTGGTCGATCACGCGACGGCTTTACGAGCAAGATCCGCGCCCGCTGCGACAATGAGGGACTGTCTCTCGGTTTCATCCTGACCGGCGGCGATGCCTCTGATTACACCGCTTCTGAGCCGCTGATTGCGATCTCAGTCACCACACCAGAAGCACTGCTCGCGGACAAGGGTAATGATGGCGACCGCTTCCGGGAGAGCCTGTTGATCAGGGGTAACTAGCCGATCATCCCACCCCGCTCGAACCGCAAGGTGCCAGAGCACCCCGACTATCGTCGCTACCGCGACCGCAACCGCGTCGAGCGCATGTTCGGCAAGCTCAAGCAACAGCGCCGTATCGCCACTCACTACGACAAGACCATCCTCTCCTTTGAGAGTTCACTCAACCTCGCCGCCACCCACCTGTGGCTGAAATCTTTTGTCAGCACGACCTAGACATATTCAAACATGTTATTTGGCGGCAATGATATTGAATAATTGCGAGCTTTCTGAAAAATATTCGGAGGGGGTGAAGTGAACCGGAACAAACATGAACGACAGTTTTGGTGGTGAAGAGGATGCATGCCTTCGAGACCGATGCTGAACTGCGAAGTGGCCCCGCCGGTGGATCACCCAGCACAACACACAATAACCGTCCTTGGCCCTCGCAAGACAAACCTTGGTAGAGGCTTTTGGGCAGATTGGCGAGAAAGATGTTAGAAGGCGTGCCCACAAAGATCTGATGCCCAGAATGTCAGCATAATACCTGTCGGACCCAAATTAACTTCGTCGCAAACCTGGACGAGAAGGCAGAACGACCTCAGCAGGTACCCACACGAAGGGAAGTAGCGCCAAGCTCGCAATACAGAATGCGGCGACCGGCGAGATCCCGAATAGGCTGGCAGCGAACGCGGCGAACAGCGCCAAGGGCTGCCCCCAGGCTATCACCCGCCACAAGCGTTGCAGGGATTCCGTTCTCGCGCCTCGCTGTGTCTGGCGCAAGAACCAGATGCGCATTCCGGTTGCACACAACCAGCAAAGCGCGATGCCAAGCAGGCCATAAACGATGCGTATCGGCAATCCGCCGAATGTCCCGAAATGCAGCGGAAACATGGCGGCTTGAAGCTGTTTTTCCGGCGAACCGTCGGCAAAACCCGCCGCGCCGAGAAAACGTCCGGCGCCGTCGAACCGATAGCTTTCCCCGCTAGCAAGCTGGCGGGGCACATTGGTATCGATAGAGATGATCTGACGGTCGGTCAGCGGGTTTTCGACCATCGCGAAACTGACGCTCGCAGGGGAGTTGGCACCTTCCACCTGCCGGATCAGAGCGGCGATATCGGGGACCGGCTGCGCCAGACCTTCGCCTTCGATTTGAGGACCAATCTGTTCGGCCATCGCCGCGTCGATATCCCCTTGATACGCGAGGAAAGCCATCGGCGCGCCGAGCAGGGGAAGCAGAGCCAGATAGATGCCGGAAAATGTCACGATTGCATGGAAGGGCAGACCCCACACACCGGTCCGGTTATGGAAATCAGCCTGCTCGAGCCGCGGGTTGCCCCCGATACGAAAGCGGAAGGCATCTCGAAATATTCGTGGATGCGCCGCGATGCCGCTCACCAGCAGCGCGAACAGGGCAAACCCGCTCAATGCCACGATCGCAGTACCCCAAGGCGATGGCAGATGCAGCGCCTCGTGCAGCTCGGTTACGAAATTGGTAAACGGTGTTTCGACGGGAGCGATGGGATTGCCCGCGCGGTTTGCGAAATACGCGCCTTTGCCCGGAACACGGATTTCGAGGCGAGGGAGGGACTCGGTCGGACCGAGTATGATCAGCGGAGCGCCCGAACCATCGGCGATGCGGGTCGCTTGTGCAATCGCCGTGGCATATCCTTCCGGTGAGACGCTCTCGACTTTGGGTGCGTCAGATTGCTCGATCTGGCGCAATTCCCCCGCGAACACGCTGATCGTCCCCGTAAGCGATATCTGATAGATCAATGCTGCCATCACGAGGCCGAGCAAAGCGTGCGCCGAAAGCGATTTCTTTACGAACGAAATTGAGGGGACGGCATTGCTCACGCGAAAAACGCTCCTGCGGTGCCGCACGTCGATAGGATGGCGATGGCCGCGAGTATTCCAGCAACACATCCCTTTTTTTCCGTGCCGAGCGTCCATAAAGCGAGCGGCGGCCAGCTCAGCGACATGACCAGAAGCCCCGCCATCGCGCGCGTTCCGGACGCAGCCGGAAGTAGCGACGCCGAAAGAGCCGCCAGACACAGACTCGTCAATCCAGCCAGAACCACCGCCATCAGCCAACGCATCGGCCAGTCCGGCCATTCCCTGCGTGTATCCGGCGCGCGCACCGTTATGAATCGCTTGCGCGGTTTATGCGTCCGGCCGATCAGAACGAGAATTCCCGCGACGGGTGATGCCGCGACGGCGATCCATGCAACGCCTCGTCCGGCGCCCAGGGCCGACGCTGCGAAGACCAGACCGAGAGCGATCAGAAAGCAACCTGCGGCGATGGCTGGCGCTCTTGGAAACCGCCCGGACGAAGCGCGCCGCAGCATCTCAATCCCTGCCAACAATGGTAAGAGGCTTATTGCCGCCAGCCCGCCCACAGCATGGTCCTCGACTTGCCTGCCGCTACTGGATCAAAATCGCATATCGGCCGTGACACCCACGATCCGGCTGCGCCCGAAAGTCGCGCAGCAGTCAAAATCGCCGATCCGGTCGCGATAGACGAAATACTGCTCATTGAAGAGATTGTCCGCGAACAACATGACCGAGGCGTTTTCGAAGGCATAACCGACCCGCGCATTGGCGACGAAATAGTCTCCGACAATATCGACAGGAGCGTTTTGCAGATCGCGCGCAAGATAGCTGCCGACATATTTCGCGTCGGCCCCGGCAAAGAAACCGATGACTGGGCGGTAGTCGACACCGAAAGCGGCGTTGAAATTCGGCGCTTCGGGAAATTCCAGCCCGCTGAAATCGCCGAGCCCCGCTACTACGAAATCCTCGAACTCGGTCTCGACGACGCCGATCGAAGCAAAGGCCGAGAGGTCGCGAGAGAAGCTGTAGTCCGCCTCCAGTTCACCGCCAAACAGCCGCGATTGTCCTGCATTAACCGTGATCCGGCTGAAGAAGTCGTCGGGATCGAGATCGAACTCGACCTGCTGATCGGTCCAGTCGGTATAGAATACGTTCAGCGCGACCGTGCTGCGCGCGCCAAAGCGTTTGCGCAACGATGCCTCGACCGTGTCCGTGAACTCGGCATCGAATTCGCTAATGTCCCCGCTCGCGATGTTACGCGCTGCGCCTCCGGGGCGATAGCCGCGCTGATAGGTGATCCCGGCGCGCAACTGATCGGACAAGGCTACGTCCAAGCCCACCTTCGGGAGGAAGACGGTTTCCGCGCTCTCGACAAAGTCGCTGGTTTCCGTATCGGCCGCGTCCGGGTCGAAATTGTCCCGGGCAAAAAAGGAATCGATTTCCCGCTCATTGCGGTCGAGCCGCGCTCCGACGATCAGGTCGACGCGATCGAGCACAGGTACGGTCGTTTCGCCGAAGATGGCGTAATTTCGGTTTTCGGAAAGGGTGCGGGTCGAGTCCGCGCGACCTCCGCCGAAGAATACGCTGCGATCAAAGAATGAATCGCTCCGATCGAAGGCGTAGAACAGGCCAAGCACGCCGCGCAGGCCGGTCGGCCCATCGTAATTGAGGCGCAGTTCCTGCGTGAACAGCCGTTCGTCGATCCCGCCTTCGGTCGTGAACTGTTCTCCCGGCGTACCGGCGTTGACCGAAGATCGATCGACAAACACGTCGTTCTGGCTCGTCAGTGATGTCAGCGTCAGGTCGGCGGAGACATCGTATTCGACCCTCGCGATAGCCGTCTGGCTGTCCGCTTCGCGCGCTTCCTGGAAAAACGGCAGATTGAAATCCCCGCGCCGGTCCGAGAAATCGAAGCCGAAGCCGGGGCCGGCTACATCGTCATAGGCAGGCGTATCGTAGCTGTAGGAATAGGTCAGATCGACGCGCAGATCCGGGGCTGGATCAATCCTCAGCTTGCCGCGCAACTGATAGTATTCGTCCTCGACCAGACGATCGAACAAATCAAATTCGGAATAGCTCGGATAATGCACCTCGCTATCACGGCGCTGATATTCGGCGGCAACACGAAAGGCGAGTATGTCGTCGATGATCGCGCCGCCACCTGCCAGCGCGGCGTCGAAACTGTCGAGTTCGCCATAGCTGATGCGCGCGGCGGCATCGTATTCGTATTCAGCGGAATTCGTCGTCACATAGATTGCACCTGCAAGTGCGGCGCGCCCAGAGATCGTCGACTGAGGGCCGCGGTAGACCTCCACCTGCTCGACATCCCAAAGCCCGCGCGCGCCACGCCGGGCGCCCTGACCGCTCTGCTCGGCCCCGTCGACATAGATTGCGGCAAGCGGCGCGCCGCCGGGGGTCAATCCTTCAGAATTCACACCACGAATGACGAAGCCGGCATCGACAAAATCGGCATCGATCACATTGGCGAGCGTGCGGAAGGATTCGCGGAAAGTGGTCAGGTCTTTCTCGCGAATGTCTTCATCCGTTACGACGCCAACACTTGCCTGTGTATCGAGCAAGGTGCGCTTGTCTTTCTGACCAACGACGATGATGACTTCATCCGAGGTGTCCGAGGTACTGGTATCACCGGGTGAAGCTTCCTGCGCATTGAGTGAGGCGGGAAGGGAAGTGACCAGCAATGCGATTAACGACGTAAGCGATCTGGATAACATGGACACCTCAGTGTTAAGCCGACATCTGCGAATGAGTATCAATCGCATTGATGTCAAGCGAACATTTTCTCCGCACGTCCGCCGATCTGCTTAGCCTGCAAACGGTGATCTTCGAGAAGGGGCCAAACCTTTTGCGGACGGATGAGAACACCGCCTCGGACGGCGAGTGAGTTCCCTCGCTGCTGCGAAGGGGAAGATATCGCTGCATGGGGGATCGCTGGGGTGGTTCCGGCCCTGCAGCGTCGAGACGCAGGAGGAACTGCTTCTTTCCGTGATACGTTGCCACAAGGAACTTGGAGTTGAAGTCGCTTCTGCGACCCCGACTCTTCTTATCAGCGGGAACCCGCATCCTTTGTGTATATCGACGGGGCGGATGTTCGGCCCTCACGATCAGGAGACAAACATTGAACCGCAATTTCATGCTTGCAGGGGCGGCAACCGCCATGACCCTCGGTCTTTCGGCCTGCTCTACCATGCCAGCCGGTAACGAGGCAGTCGAACCTGCCATGGTGGAAACGATCAGCGGGACATTGTCTTATCGCGAACGCATTGCCCTGCCGCCACAAGCCAAGACCGAGATCGTCATCTCCGACATCACACTTGGCAATGATCAGGAAATGGTATTGTCGCGGGAGATGCGCATGATCGATCAGCCGTCACCACCCTTCCCATTCTCAATTGACGTGTCGAAACTCAATCTGACGGACGGCCCGCTCTATGGTCTGCGCGCCTATATTCGCGAACCGGATGGAACGGTGATGTTTCGCTCCAGCGAGCCATTTCTGCTCAACCTTCGAAACGAAGAGGTGAATGTCGGCGATATCATGCTTTTCATGACCTCTCCCGATGACGGAGGCGCTCAGGATATTCCCGGCGTCCAATCCGGTAAATGGCGCATTACCCAGCTCAATCTTGACGTTGTTCCGGCGCGGACTGCCCCGGTCCTCAGTTTTGGCGTTGATGGACGTGTGTCGGGGACCAGTGGCTGCAACAACTTTTCCGCCGAATACACGCTCGATGGAAACCGGATTGCACTGGGTCCGATCGCGGCCACCAAACGGGCTTGCGAAGCCGGTCTGATGGAGCAGGAGCGACGCTTCTTCGATATATTGGGCAGCCTCTATCGCGCATCGCTGGACGGTGACGGGCTGCTGGTTCTGGAAGGAACCGGCGATCAACGGCTGGTGGCCGAACGCAAGCGTTGATGGGCGCGGTGGCGATCGCTGTTGATGCAATTTGAAACGAAGAGGAAATGTTTATGAAATCCTACGCTACCATCTTTGCCGCCATTGCCATGCTGATGGGAGCGCCCGCGCAAGCGGCCGAGATATCGACTCACGTCCTCGACATTGCCGAAGGTGTGGGCGGGGAAGACATTCCCGTCACCTTGTCACGCCAGGCCGAAGACGGTGAGTGGGAGGAAATCGCATCGACACGCACGCAACCCAACGGCCGCGCGGAAGATTTCGGCGATCCTGCCGCGATGGGAGAAGGAACATACTTGTTGCGGTTCGATATGACTGGATATGACGGCTTCGAACAACCGCCCTTCTTCCCAAGCATCACGATAATGTTTCAGGTGACTGATGGCGATGCCAATTATCACGTGCCGGTGCTGGTCAGTCCCTACGGATACTCGACCTATCGGGGCAATTGATGGCGTCTCGAAGTGACTGCGAGGCGACGATCACAGTGCCTATTATCGCGCGGCATCTAGAGCGCTGTGTCGAACTGGCTGAAATGGCGCTCGAAAAGGGGGACGAGCCATTCGGTTCGATGCTGGTGTCGGCGGCGGGCGAGACCCTGTTCGAAGCTCGCAATCGTGTCGTAACCGGCAATCCCACCGATCATCCGGAGCTCGCGATCGCGCAATGGGCGGCGGAGAACCTGAGCCCGGCCGAGAGAAGGCAAGCCGTGGTCTATACGTCGGGCGAACATTGTCCGATGTGCGCGGCCGCTCACGCATGGGCTGGACTCGGCAAGATTTTCTATGCCAGCTCAGCCGCTCAACTGGCTCAATGGCTGGAAGAATTCGGAGTTAACGCTGCGCCCGTACGCGCATTGTCGATCGCGGATATCTCGGCCGACGTCGAGGCGGCCGGACCGTTTCCGCCATTCGATGAGCAGGTACGACTGCTTCACCGTACACTGCATTGTGGATAGAGCCGAACGGATCGCGGTGCCAGATATAACATTGCACATCGATGTTTGACCGGCTTCGCCAACTAACAGAATATATCTAGCGCAGCCGCCTCGGCATGCGTCAGCAGGTGTGCACTTGGAATGCCTCGATAAGGGTATGCCAAGTCCTGCGCGCCGTATGCCAGCTTCAAATCGCATCGCTTCCTTTCGCCGAATGCCGCTCGCGGGAACTCGATACCGGCCGGGCGGGACAAGGTGTTGCAGTCCAAATTACGCCGCTGCAAGGGAGACAGGATGGAGAACACCGGTCTTCTTGTGGTTTCGGCTGCAGTCTTTCTGTTCGCCGAGATCGCTTTGATGATCCTGTTGTTCTTCGATGCGTCCAAAACGAACCTTGCGGCGCTTCGCAAACATCATGTGTGATCAAGGCGCATGTTGGTGATTGGCTTGCCGCTTGCGGTGCTGCTCGGCACAGGCGCGGCGTGGCTGCTGCTCCCGCATTGGCCCCTCGCAGTCCTCGCGCTGGCCGCTGCCCTGCTGGTTCCGATCGATGCGGCTCTTACTGTCCGCGGTGACCAACACGAACGTTCCCGAGCGCGTGCGGCGGGGATTGACTGTCGAAAGAGGGTTGAAATGATGACCTCGCGCTGCCGATCATCCTTCTCCTTGCCAGTCTGACGGACGAAATTCTCGAGGGAGGGGAACGCAACTGGCCGCTATTCGCTGCCGAGCAACTGCTGCTCGGTCCGGCAGCGGGAATATTCGCTGGGTTCCTCGGTGCAAAACTCATGATCGCCGCTTCAACCAGGAAATGGACTGCCGGCGTTTACGAAGGGATCAGTGCTCTTTCGATCGCTGCCTTCGCCTATCTGTTAGCTTCGCTGATCGGCGGAAATGGCTTCATAGCGACATTCGTGGCCGGACTGACATTCGGCCACGTCGCGAAAGACCGCTTCTCTTATGTGCTCGAATTTACAGATGGCGAAGGGCAGGTTGTCATGTGATCTGCGTTTTCCTTCTCGGCATAGCGTTTGTGACACCCACAACTCAGGCGGCAACGTGGGAGACATTTGCGCTGATAGGTGCCAGCCTATTTCTCGTGCGGCCGCTGGCAATCTGTCTGTCATCGACGGGCACCGACGCTTCGCCTGCAACTCGCCTGTTTTGCGGATGGTTCGGAGCCAGAGGATTGGCCACTGCATTGTTGGCGCTGATCGTCATGGCGCAGATCGGCGGGTATGCCGAAGCGATCTTAGCCATCGCCATCAACGCCGTGTGGATCAGCGCGCTGCTGCATGGAATGCGTCTGCACCGCTCGCAGCCGTCTACGGGCGCGCCATGAGCAATCGCGACGGGGCGGCCGAACATGAACTGCCCGGTTCGCCGATGTGCAAGGGAAGCCGCACCGCTTCCCCGAACCATGCTGCCAGGACCGAATAACAACAGGGCACCGGATGAAACTGACAATTCCACGATCCTGGCGCGAATTGATATCGCCCGACGCACACCTTCTGTCGAAGATCATACTCGACATCGGCATCGTCGGCTTTGTCGGTGCGCTGATGCTGGAATTGAGGTCCGAAATCTCGGAGGGTGACTCCAATGCGATCGATCGCCACATACTGCTGTTGTTCCGCCAGACCGAGAACATTTCTCTGCTCGTGGGCCCGCACTAGGTTCGCCAGGTCGTTACCGATATCATTACCTTTGGCAGCCCCACGGTCATCACCTTGACCGTGATTATGACCGCAGGGTTTCTCAGATGAAAAGAGCTTGGGGCCCGGCAATCGTGGTCCTCGCCGCTTCAATCAGCGCAAGCTATTGTGTCACCGTGCCCAAAGACCTTTTCGATAGGATTCGTCCCGACATCGTCGATCGACTGGCTGCGGAAACGAGCATGAGCTTCCCCAGCGGACATGCAGCGCATTCGGCATTGTATACCCGACCATCATGTTGCTCCTCATCAAAGTCGAGAAATCCTGGCGGACACGCATTTTCGTGCTGGCGGTGGGAATCGGCGTTGTCACGGCCATCGACATATCGCGCATAGCGTTTGGCGTGCATTGGCCCACCGATGTCTTTGCGGGGCGGCTCTTCGGAACAGGCTGGGCATCGATCTGGGCGATCGTGTCGAGATCTCTTCATCGGCAAGATCCGCCGTCGTCTTATGAAGAACCCGAATTTCGATAGCATCAGCCAACGCAAGAGGCGACACGGGGTATGTTGCCCGAGTTCTGGATCAGGCGAAGCGGTCGCCCGCGCACCCAGCGACAGCATGGGCTCGGGGCCCTGTCAGCCAGTTTCTCCGTCTGCCAGAACTTCCAGCGCCGCCCTGTTCAACATCTGAATACAGGACAGGGTTTCGAGCCGAATGACCCGGCTGTTTCGGAGCTGGCCGAAGATGCGGCTCACGGTTTCTTTCGTAAGCCCGAGATAGTCGGCGATATCCGCTCTGCTCATGGGCAAGGTGACATGATCGGTAGGGTGACCCGTTATTCTCTGGAATCGTTCATGTAGGTAGAGAATGAACGAAGCGACCCGCTCCATGGCCGTCTTACGCCCGAGTACCATGAATTGCTGTTGTGCGGCCTCCAGATCCTGTCGCGCCACGTCCAGCAAGGAATCTTTGAGAGACGGATTGGCTAGGACGAATTCGTCGAAGCGTGCGCGCGGGAAGCACCAGATCCGACTCGGCTCGAGCGCTTCCGCCGTCACTTCGTGGCGCTGGTCAACAGATATCCCGACAAACTCTCCCGGAAGCGAGAAACCGATAACCTGGCGGCGTCCGTCAAACATTAGCCGATATAAGCGAAGGCTTCCAGACGCTACGGTATAAACAAAATCTGCATCATCGCCCTGATGGAACAGTGGATTATCGACGTTCAGTTCGCGTAAGGAGCCGAATGCCCGCAATTTCGACAATTCTCTGCATTGCAGTGCATAGAAAATCGAAACGCGCCGCACCTCGCAGGCATAACAAGGATGGTCCCGAGGCAATACCGTCGGTGCACGTCGTCGGTCTTGGCTGCGCAAGGCCTTAAGCAAGGGGATCTCCAAAGACTACCCAATCATGTCAATGTCTTCCTTGCTTGTCGACAACAAAGGCTATCCGAACAGGAAAATCAGCGCGCCAACAATCGATATGGCGACGGTCACGAGCCAGACGAGCGGCCAGATGGTGCCATCTCGTCCTTTGACCGAAACAGACGAAAGCGGAGCGACGGGGCCGCTTTTGGTGCGGGCGTCCCCGTTTGCCTGAAGCAGGCGGGGGTTGAGGGGGGCATTATCCGCAGCGCGGGTCTGCTCTTCGGAGGTTGGGTTTCTGCGGCTCATATCACGCTTCCTCGCTCATGGGGCGATGCGGACCTATTGGTATGCTATGCGCGTCGCACGGCTTGTGAGAAAGCCGCCAATCTATGATCGCGCCCAAACACGCGAGCGCGGGGTCGGCGGCAACGCGCACGTGGCTGATCAGCGTTGCCCAGTCCTCTTCGCTCGCAAAGCGGCTGAAATCGGCGACCGCCATTCGCGCGGCGCGCGCAGGCGGAATGTTCTCGTTCGTCGCCAGCTTGTCCAGTGCTTTAGCCTGAAGTGGGCCGACCCCTGCGAGCCAACCTTGTATGTCAGCACCGGCATTCTTGGCGAGCGCGAGATAATCACCTAGCATCATGCGGCGAGCGTCCCTTGGCGTTGGTCTTCTTCGGCCGGTGGGGCGTCGAGAATAACGCCCTCGATCTCGGCTTCGTCGGCGAGCGATTGCACCACCTGCATCGCCGACACGGTCCAGGAGCGCGCTTCGAGCAGGTCCGCGATCTTGTCCTTCGCAACCTCGAACGGCAGTTCCTGCCCCTCGATGATGCGGTCGAGACGAATGACGTGCCAGCCATGCTTGGATCGCACTGGTTCGGGATTGACCGTGCCAGGCTCGGTGGCTTCAATGTGCATCTGGACCTGTTGAACTAGTTCGCCGCGGCGGATCTGACCGAGCGAGCCGTCTTGTTGGCCTGAAGGACAACCGGAAAACTCCCGCGCCGCCTCTGCGAACGCTTCGTGGTCATCCCCAATCGCGGCGATGATCGTACGAGCTTGCGCTTTGGCAGCTTCCCAGCCATCATCCCCAGTGCTCTCCTCGGGCTCGATAAGAATATGCGAAACCTCATATAGCGTTGGCGTGCGGAAACGATGGCGGTTGGCTCGATAGTAGCGCTCGCACTCTTCTTCCGTAGGCACCGCGTCGCTCACCACGTCGTCGAGAAGAGCTTTGATCATAACCTCCTCATCGGTGTCGCGCTTTCCCGCCACCGCCGTGTCTTCTCCAGACAATCCCCTGCGCACAGCTTCGCGCATCAAGAGATGGCGAACGACCAGCGCCTGGGCTGCAGCCCGCCAAGCTTCCTCGCCAGAAGGAGCCGGATGGTGCGGCATTTCCTCAGCGATCTGCTCTTCGTCTATCTCGTGTCCGTCGACCGTAACGACCCCGAAAGCGGGCAGTGGTTGCGCCTGTTCCTCCGCCCCGCCGCAACCGTGAGTTTCGCAGGCCGATGGCATTGCCGGTTCTGGGCGCGGATCGGGCACACCGATATTCAACACATCGAGTGGACGGGCCATTATTGAACCTCCTCTATGAACGCGCGATCGGTCGCCGGACCCGCGGTATAGGCCGGAGCACCTCCGAACGGCTCGGTCGCTCGGGGTGGGACGCCCTTGCCACGGCGCGTGCGGACGATCTGGTATCCAGGCCGGAAGAGATACCAAATCGGCGCGCTGAACACATGCACCAACCTCGTGAAGGGCGTGATCAGGAACAGCAGCAGACCAAGAATGATGTGCAGCTTATAGACGATGTGAGTGTCAATGATGAAGTTTGCTGATCCAGGTTGCAGGGTCAGCAATCCATTCGCCCAAGCCATGAAATTGACCATCTCGCGTCCGTCGACGTGTTGAATTGTCCAATAGGTCGTCGAGAGGCCGAGCAATATCTGAAGCCAGATCAGGACAAGCACCGCGATATCCAGCGTTGCCGAACTTCGGCGAATACGCGGATCTGACAAGCGCCGGTGGAGCAGCAAAGTACATCCAGCAAAAGCGGCTGCGCCAGCAATCCCTCCTACGATCAAGGCCATGAGCTGCTTGAACTCGTGCGATACGCCGACATAATCGAACAGTTCGATCGGAGTCAGCAAACCGACGAGATGTCCTCCCAAGAGGACCAAGATGCCCAGATGAAACAAGTTCGATCCGAGCATCATCTGCTTTCGGCGCAGAAACTGGCTGGATTGTGAGCGCCAGCTATATTGGTTTGTGTCGAAACGCAGGATGCTGCCCACGATCATGACCGTGACTGCCAGATAAGGAAACCAGCCAAACAGCAGGTAGTTGACGAATTCACTCACGATCCGCTCCTTCACGTGACTTGTGCGCTCGGTTGGAAGCACGAATGCGAGCAATGACACCGGTGGGTCCGCCATTATCGAAAGCCGATGTTCCGAAGCTGACGGGAGCCTCTTCCCACAGCTCATCGACGCTCTTGGTTTCGTCTTCGGCGAATGCCTTGCCGATTTCCTCGACCCTCTCCGCGTCGGGCCGCGCATCCGCCAATTCGATTACCGCCACCAATACAGCGGCATATGGCGTCTCACGCTCAGTCAGACGTTCAGCCAGCACGGTCAACACTTCTATCGGCTCACGCAGCCAGTCGCGCGCCTGCTCGGGCGGTAGCTGCGCTGTGAATTCCAAAAACATCGGAATGTAATCCGGCAGTTCGTTGCTGATGATTTCGAGTCCGTGCCGGATATATTCGAGGCCAAGATCGCTCATGGCCTGACCGCGTTCCTTGCTGTCCCCATGGACATGCTCGAACAGATGCAGGGAAAGTCGGCGCGTGCTGTCGAACAGTTCACTGTAGTCTGCCTGAAGATCGAACAATTCGCGGTCGGCCAGGTCGTCAAACAAGGGTTCGAGCGCGGCGAGCGTTTTGGCGGAGACTGCTTTCTCTTCCGCCAAGGCCGCGCGCAATTCGGGAACCGCGGCACTCAGTTCAGCGCTCGGATGGCCCAGTGACGCGGCGAGAGTGCGCAGCGAGAGTGACATGGATCGAACAGGTTTCCTGCGCGCCATCACATTGCCTCCCGCTTGACCGGCTTGCCTGGCTGGGCCTTCTTGCCGCCGAACAGGCTTGCCGTCCGCCCTTCGGTTACTTCTCGGAAGCCGAAGCCGCCGGCACCTCGCAAGACATAGGCATCTTCCTCGAACTCGCGGTGCGTGGTCGGGATGACGTAGCGATCTTCATAGGCTGCAAGCGCCATAATGCGGTACATCTCGTCAATGGTGGCACCGGTGAGACCGACGCGCTCGGCGATGCTTTCGTCTTCAACTCCGTGAACCCGCTTACCCCGCATATAGGCTCGCATCGCCAGCATGCGCTCCAGCCCGACCGCGATCGGAGCCTCGTCACCGGCGGTCAGCAGGTTGGCTAGGTATTTCAGAGGAATGCGTAGCGACCGAACGTCCGGCATGCCGTCACGTTCGGAAATCTTGCCAGCCTCCGCAGCCGATTGGATCGGGGAGAGCGGCGGCACATACCAGACCATCGGGAGCGTGCGATATTCAGGATGGAGCGGGAAGGCGACCTTCCACTCCACCGCCATCTTGTAGACCGGCGAACGCTGGGCAGCCTGGATCCATGCTTCGGGAATTCCGTCGATCCGGGCCTGCTTCTGCACTTCGGGATCGTTCGGATCGAGGAACAGCGAAAGCTGGGACGGGTACAAATCCTTCGGATCCTCGACCGAGGCGGCTTCTTCGACCCGGTCTGCGTCATAGAGCACCACCCCAAGGTAGCGAATACGACCGACGCAGGTTTCCGAGCACACCGTCGGCTGCCCTGTTTCGATGCGCGGATAGCAGAAGATGCATTTCTCCGACTTCCCGCTGGCCCAATTGTAGTAGATTTTCTTGTAGGGGCACGCAGACACGCACATGCGCCAGCCACGACATTTTTCCTGGTCGATCAGGACAATTCCGTCCTCGTCTCGCTTGTAGATCGCGCCTGAAGGACAGGCCGCGAGGCACGTTGGATTGAGGCAGTGCTCGCACAGGCGCGGAAGATACATGAGGAACGTCTTTTCGAACTCCCCGTAAATCTCCTTCTCGACGCCAGTAAAGTTGTAGTCTTCCGACCGCTTGGCGAATTCGCCGCCCAGCATGTCTTCCCAATTGCCCGACCATTCGATCTTTTTCAGATTTTCGCCTGTCAGCAGGGACCGCGGCCTTGCCGTCGGCTGCGCCTTTAGCTCGGGCGCCTTGTGCAGCCATTCGTAATCAAAGGTGTATGGCTCGTAGAAGTCGTCGATTTCCGGCAGGCTGGGATTGGCAAAGATCTTCGACAGGATTCGCCATTTAGAGCCGAGTTTGGGTTCGATCCGTCCATTGGAACGGCGATGCCATCCGCCGTTCCAGCGCTCTTGGTTCTCCCAGTCCTTTGGATAGCCGATACCTGGTTTGGATTCGACATTGTTGAACCAGGCGTATTCGACGCCCTCGCGATTGGTCCAAACGTTCTTGCAAGTGATCGAACAGGTATGACACCCGATACATTTGTCCAGATTGAGGACCATCGGGATTTGCGCACGGATTTTCATCGGGCAATTTCCTTTTGTCCGTCAGGGGGTCTGCTATTGGATGCTACGGACGGGTCGGCTTTATCGAACCAGTTGATTTCGCTCATCTTCCGGACGATCACAAATTCGTCACGATTGGCACCTACCGTGCCGTAATAATTGAACCCGTAGGCGAGTTGCACGTAGCCGCCGATCATGTGCGTCGGCTTCATGTTGATGCGCGTCACTGAGTTATGGATTCCGCCGCGAAGGCCGGTGACTTCCGAACCCACGGTGTTCACGAGCTTTTCTTGCGCGTGATACATGATCGCGGAACCCGGCATGATGCGCTGCGAGACGATCGCCCGCGCTGTCAGCGCGCCATTGATGTTGAACACCTCAATCCAATCATTGTCGACGATCCCCGCTTCGCGTGCGTCGTCTTCGCTGATCCAGACCGCCGGGCCACCCCTGTTTAGCGAGAGCATGATGAGGTTCTCGGTATAGGTAGAGTGGATGCCCCACTTCTGGTGGGGGGTCAGCAGATTGAGCTGGATCTCCTTGTTGCCGTTGGGAAGCTTGCCCAGAACCTGGCGCACGGTGCGCGTATCTATCGGAGGGCGCCAGGTGACGAAACCTTCGCCGAACGCCCGCATCCATTGATGATCTTGGTAGAGCGATTGGCGCCCGGTGAGGGTGCGCCACGGGATCAGTTCGTGAACGTTGGTGTAACCGGCATTGTAGCAGACGTGCTCGCTTTCGAGACCCGACCATGTCGGCGAGGAAATGATCTTGCGCGGTTGTGAAACGATGTCACGGAAGCGGATCTTTTCCTCTTCCTTGCCCTCCGCCAGATGCAGATGGTTCAGACCCGTTGTCTCGCCGAGAGCGGTCCACGCCTTCACCGCCACTTCGCCATTGGTTTCGGGCGCGAGCATCAGGATTGTCTCGCAAGCGTCGATATCGCTATCGATCCGCGGCCGTCCCGCGGTGGCCTCCTGCAACGAGGAGCCGTTTAGGCCGCCAACCAGCGCGACCTCATGCTTGGTGTCCCAGTTGATGCCCTTTGAGCCGTTGCCAAGCTCTTCAAGGGCGGGGCCGAGCGATGTGAAGCGAGCGAAAGTCGCTGGATAGTCGCGCTCGACGACATGGATGCTGGCCATCGTCTTGCCTGGAACCGGCTCGCATTCGCCGCGACCCCAGTCCTTGGGTTCGAAAGGCTGCGCGATCTCGCCCGGACTGTCATGCTGGATTGGGGACAATACGACATCGGTTTCCACTCCAAGCACTTCAGGAGCGATTTCAGAAAATGCTTCCGCAATGCCGCGGAAGATTGCCCAATCGCTGCGTGCCTCCCAGGCTGGGTCCACCGCAGCTGTCAGCGGGTGTATGAAGGGGTGCATGTCGGTGGTATTGAGATCGTTCTTCTCGTACCAGGTCGCGGTGGGAAGAACGATGTCGGAATAGAGGCTGGTAGTCGACATACGGAAATCGATGTTGACCATGAGGTCCAGTTTGCCTTCGGGTGCCTCTTCGTGCCACGCCACTTCGTTCGGCAGAACCACGCCGCTTTCCGGCCCATCGACGCCAACCACGCCGTGCATCGAGCCGACAAAGTGCTTGAGGAAATATTCGTGCCCCTTGCCGCTCGCACCCAGCACATTCGAGCGCCAGAAGAACATATTGCGCGGCCAGTTGCGCGGGTCATCGGGATCGGCATTAGCGAACTGGATTTCGCCCGACTGAAGCTTTTCCGGGATTGCCTTAGTCGCATCTTCGCCCGATTCCTTCAGGGTCGCCCCCACATCGAGCGGATTCTGATGCAATTGTGGCGCGGAGGGCAACCAACCCATCCGCTCGGCACGCACGTTGTAATCGATGATCGATCCGGTCCAGTCCGCTTTCGGAGCGGTGGGTGAAATGATGTCGTCCACGGTCATCGTCTCGTAACGCCACTGGTCCGTATGCGCGTAGAAGAAGCTGGTCGCGTTCATCTGTCGGGGCGGACGGGTCCAGTCGGTGGCCATGGCCAAGGGAAGCCATCCGGTTTGCGGGCGAAGCTTTTCTTGTCCGACATAGTGCGACCAGCCCCCGCCGGACTGACCGATACAGCCGCACATTACGAGCAATGCGATTATACCGCGATAGCTCATGTCCATGTGATACCAGTGGTTGAGGCCAGCCCCCAGTATCACCATCGATCGACCCATCGTTGCATCGGCATTCGAAGCAAAATCGCGCGCGGTCTGGATGATTGCGTCGCGGGGGACACCGGTCACACGTTCGGCCCACGCCGGGGTAAACGGAATATCGTCGTCGAATGAGCGGGCGACGTTCTCCCCGCCAAAGCCGCGATCGACGCCGTAATTGGCGCAAAAAAGGTCGAATACGGTTGTGGCCAGAATGCGTTCGCCATTAGCAAGGACAATCTCGCGTGCAGGCACGTTTCGCATCAGGATTGAATCGTGTTCGGTCGCGACGAAACCGTTGGAAGCTTCGGAACCGAAATACGGAAAGCCGACCGACACGATCTGGTCGTGATCGTCCTTGAGCGTGGTGCGCAGCTTGAAGGGATTGCCGTCCTTGTCCACTTCGGCAAGGTTCCATCGACCCTTCTCTCCCCATCTATGGCCGGCGCTACCCAGTGGGCAGACGATGTCGCCATCGGCATCGTTCAGAGCCACGGGTTTCCATTCGGGATGTTCGGTTTCGCCGAGATCCCTTGCAAAGTCCGATGCGCGAAGATGCCGGTCCGCGACCAATCGACCATCCTGTTTGGTCAATTTCACGAGAAACGGAAAATCGCTGTATTTCCTCGTGTAATCGCTGAAATAATCCGACATCCGATCGACGTAGAATTCGCGCAGGACGACGTGGCCAAAGGCCAGCGCCAAGGCAGCATCGGTCCCTTGCTTGGGGTGAAGCCACATATCGGAAAACTTGGCCGCCTCGTTGTAATCCGGTGAAATGACCACGCTTTTGGTCCCGCGATACCGTGCCTCGGTATAGAAATGCGCATCCGGTGTGCGTGTCATCGGCACGTTGGAACCCCACACCAACAGATAGCTCGAATTGTACCAGTCGGCGCTTTCGGGAACGTCGGTCTGCTCACCCCAGGTTTGCGGACTTGAGGGGGGGAGATCGCAATACCAATCGTAAAAGCTCAACACCGTGCCGCCGATAAGCGACAGATAGCGACTTCCCGCAGCGTAGCTGATCATCGACATCGCCGGGATGGGGGAGAAACCGGCAATCCGGTCTGGGCCGTATTCGCGGATGGTGTAGGCGTTGGCAGCCGCGATGATCTCGTTCACCTCTTCCCAGGACGAACGCACGAGCCCGCCGCGCCCGCGCCGTTTGATCCAGTCGGATCGTTTGTCGGCATCGGAAACGATCGATGCCCAAGCAGCAACGGGGCTCATGGCGCGCCGCGCCTCGCGCCAATGCTGGAGCAGGCGGGCGCGGACCATCGGGTATTTCACACGCGTTCCGGAATAAAGATACCAGCTATAGCTCGCCCCGCGCGGACAGCCGCGCGGCTCGTGATTGGGCAGGTCGGGGCGGGTGCGAGGGTAATCGGTCTGCTGGGTTTCCCAAGTAACGATTCCGCCCTTGACGTAGATTTTCCATGAGCACGAACCGGTACAATTCACACCATGGGTGGACCGCACGATCTTGTCCGCGGCCCAGCGCTTGCGATAGGCGTCTTCCCACTGCCGGGATTCATCGGTCGTAATGCCATGACCTTCGGAAAAACTGTCCTGCATCCGCTTGAAGAATGTCAGCCGATCGAGAAAATGGCTCATATGGAATAATCCTCAAGCAAAGGCCGTGGCGGAGCGCCCGGTCTCGATGGATCGTAGCAAACCGCGCGGGCCGCTGTAGATGGTCCATGTCAATACTGCGCAGCTGACGAAGAAACCGAAGAAGCCCCACAGGGCTGCGTTGGCCGCGCCCGTCATCTCAATTGACGAGCCGTAGGCTTTCGGGATGTAGAACGCCCCGTATGCCGCAATTGCGGAGGTAAAGCCTATGATGGCAGCGCTTTCGCGCTCCGCTTGCGCGTGTCGGTCTTCCTCGCTCAATTGGGGGGCAAGGCGGGAAATCTCGGTCCGCATGATGTTCGGAATCATCTGAAAGGTTGAGGCGTTGCCAACGCCGCTGGCGAGAAACAACAGCAAGACCATGGCGAAAAAGCCCCAGAAATCGCCCGAGTTGAGGAACCAGATCATTCCACCGATCGCCGCCATCATCACCAGAAACACAGCGAAAGTCACGCGCGCTCCGCCGAACTTATCGGCCACCCAACCGGTAGCGGCGCGGGATACCGCGCCGACCAATGGGCCGATGAACGCGTATTTGAGGGCGTCGATGTCGGGAAAAACCATTCGAGTCAGCAGCGGAAAGCCAGCCGACATGCCGATGAACGTGCCGAATGTCCCGGTGTAGAGCCAGCACATAAACCACGTATGTGAACGTCCGAAGATAGCCGCCTGATCAGCGAAAGATGCCTCTGCAGAAGCGATATCATTCATGCCGAACCACGCAGCGACAGTGCCCAAGATAATGAGCGGAACCCAGACGAAACCGGCGTTCTGCAAATATAAAAGGGCGCCATCGTCGGCCAATTGCGCTTGGCCACCCAAGGCCCCGAACAGGCTCATCGTGATGACGACCGGAACGAGAAACTGCATCACACTGACGCCGAGATTGCCCACGCCGGCATTGATGGCGAGAGCGTTGCCTTTTTCCGACTTGGGAAAAAAGAAGCTGATATTCGCCATCGATGAGGCAAAATTGCCTCCACCAAAGCCGCATAGCAAAGCCAGCACCAGGAAGATGAAAAATGGTGTTTCCGAGTTCTGCACCGCATAACCGATCCCGAACGCCGGGATCAGCAGCGATGCAGTCGATACCGCCGTCCACAACCGTCCGCCGAAAATCGGAACCAGAAAAGAATAGAACACCCGCAGGGTTGCGCCCGACAGGCCTGGCAGTGCAGCCAACCAGAACAGCTGATTGGTTGTGAAATCGAAACCGATACCGGGCAGCTTGGCAACGACCACGGACCAAACCATCCAGACCGCGAAGGCCAGGAGCAGGTTGTAGGTCGAAATCCACAGATTGCGCCTGGCAATCGGTTTTCCGCGCGTCTCCCAGAACTGCGTGTCTTCCGGACGCCAATCGGTAAGAACATTGGCATCTGAGCCGTGAGTTTTCGTCTGAGCCTGCGCTTCGCTCGGCATCGTTGGGATGGCAGCGGCGGACGGTGATAGTTGTGAAGACGCCAGGTAAGTGGTCGCGATGTTTTCTCCGAGCCCCTCCATCTCGGGCAGCTCTGGCGAGGCATCCGACCTCCCCTGGATTGCGCGCGTACGCTCCATGTGCTGAATCGCGAAATGCATCCAGGCGAGCGATACCGTCACGATCAGGAAGAGAAGGGCGAAGCTGCTCGTCCAGACACCGGTCAGGTCGAGCATGGCACCAAAGACCAGCGGGAGAACGAAACCGCCGAGCCCGCCCATCATTCCGACAAGACCGCCGACGGCGTCGACCCGGTTGGGATAATAGACCGGTATATGTTTGTAGACCGCCGCCTTGCCGAGACTCATGAAGAAGCCGAGCACGAAAATTGTCACGAGGAACGGCACGAGGTTCATTTGCGTGGAGAATGCAATCGGCCCTTCGACGCCCTGAATCACGTAGCTGGTGGGCGGATAACTGAGCAGGAAGGTGCACAACGAGGACACGCCGAACGTCCAGTAGAGCACGCGCCGCGCGCCATATTTGTCAGCCAGATGCCCACCATAGATGCGAAACAGGCTGGCGGGGATCGAGTAGAAAACCGCGAGCATTCCGGCTTCCTTGATACCCAGATCGTAGACGCCCATGACATAGCGTGGCAGCCACAGCGACAAGGCGACAAACGCGCCGAAGACAAAGAAATAGTAGAAAGAAAAACGCCAGACCTGCACGTTTCGCAGAACCTTGATCTGCTCTCGCATCGGTTCAGGACGCTTGCCCGCGGCCTTGCGCGCGAGCAATTCGGGATCTTCGGGGGAGGCGATGTAGAAAACAGCCGCCATGACAACCAGGGCAACGGCCCAGACCTGCGCCACCGCGGTCCAACCCGCCGCCACCATAACAAAGGGTGCGACGAATTTCGTTACCGCCGCCCCGACATTACCCGCACCGAAAATTCCAAGTGCCGTGCCCTGTCTGTCCGGCGGATAGAAGGCCGCGACATAGGCGACGCCAACCGAGAACGCACCACCCGCTAGCCCGACGCCAAGCCCCGCGACAAGCAGCATGATGTAGCTATCCGCGTAGGAGACAAGAAAGGTCGCGAGGGCGGCAGCGGTCATCGTGAGGGCAAGAATTCTGCGCCCTCCGAACTGGTCGGCCCATATTCCCAGGACTATGCGGGCAAGAGAGCCGGTGAGGATCGGCGTGCCGACCAGCAGGCCGAACTGGGTTTCCGACAAACCTAGCTCTTCTTTGATTCCGATCCCGATGATGGCGAAAATCGTCCAAACGGCAAAACAGGCCGTGAAAGCGATCGTGCTGAGCCAGGTAGCGCGACCCGCACCGGGCGAAGGAGACAAGGGAGCCTGACCGTCCATCTGACACGTCCTTTTCCAGAATCGGATCCTTTTAAGCCGAGGGTCGGACGATCAAATGATCCAGATCAAAGCGTATTTGGCAGGCTCGATTAATCTCCAACGCTCCCATCTTCACAACATCGAACAAGCGGCGCAGAAGGAGATCGAGGATGGCTCAACAGCGCGAAGTCACTCTGTACGGCAAACTGGCTGATCCTCTGGGTGCAATGGTTCGCGTGGATGGCGGCGAACGAGAAGAACGGGTCAGCGCTATAAGGGTCCGCGTCGCAGCGCTCGAACCGCGTCTTGGCGAATTGCTGTGCGATCCTCGCGTCCGAGTATGCATCGATGGGACGATGGCGACAGATGGCGTGCTGGTAGAGGCCGGGCGTTCGGTCGAGTTCATTCCCGTCGTCTCGGGTGGATGATGAGGACGCTCGTCTCGCACGAACAGCTCGACATCGAGGCCGAGCTGGCCGCCTTGACTGTCCGGAGTCGGGGAGCCGGGGGCGTCGTCAATTTTGTAGGGCTAGCGCGCGAAGAATGTGGCAGGGTCGCCGAGCTTGCGCTCGAATATCATCCCATCCTGACCAAGCGCTCGCTTGAGGAAATCGGCACTGATGCCGAAAACCGGTTCGCCATCGATGCGGTATCGATCGTGCACCGGGCGGGGATTATCATGCCGGGGGAGCCGATCGTTTTTGCCGGTGCCGCCGCGCGGCACCGTCGCGACGCCTTCCTTGCGGCTGATTACATCATGGATATGCTGAAGACGAAGGCCGTGTTCTGGAAGCGGGAACACGGCTCCGCAGGCAAGCACTGGATCGAACCGCGTGACGAAGACCACGCCGATGCGGCTCGCTGGAATAAACCGACTTTTGAGGAGGGAGCGCGTTGAGCGGGATCGACGAAAGCGCTGTCTTCTACCCGCTGAGCATAGCCGTGCTCACGGTTTCCGACACCCGCGACGAAGCGACCGACACTTCGGGGAAGCTGCTGGCGGAAAGATTGGCGGAGGCGGGCCACAAGCTGGCAGACCGCGCTATCGTCAAAGACGAAGTGGAGGCGATCCGCAACTGGATCGAAAGATGGATAAGCGAACCAAGCGTCGACGTAGTGATTTCAACCGGTGGGACTGGATTTTCGCCGCGGGACGTGACTCCGGAGGCGGTCAAGCCGCTCTTCTGCCGGAAAATGGACGGATTTGCGATCCTCTTTCACCAGATAAGCCAGGCAAACATAGGGGTTGCGACCCTGCAATCGCGCGCTTTCGCCGGGCAGGCACAAGATACTTTCATCTTCTGTCTGCCCGGCTCCAACGGTGCCTGTCGCGATGGATGGGATCATATTCTCGCTCTCGAATTCGACAGCCGTCATAAACCTTGCTCGCTGGCCGGAATGATCCCCCGCCTACGTCATGTATGTTCATGAGCGAGCTGATGCATACCGATGCCAGCGGGAGCGCAAGAATGGTGAACATAGGCGACAAGTCGGTTACCGCCCGCCGCGCGATGGCGCGGGGGCGAATTACGTTGCGTCCAAGCAATGCTTGACGCTGTAGTAGGCGGAACCGCTCTTAGGGGCGCAGTCGTCTCCACGGCCGAACTGGCGGAGATAATGGGGGCCAAGCGCACGGCAAACCTGATCCCTCTCTGCCATCCCTTACCTCTCGCGAAGGTCGCAGTCCGCATCAAGATCGAGCGCGCACTGCCTGGAATTGTGGCGGCGACGGAGACACGTACCGATGTCAAAATCGGTGTGGAGATGGAAGCGCTCACCGCCGTCTCGATTGCCTGTCCGACATTGTATGACATGTTCAAACCGATTGACCGCGACGTGATGATCGACAAGATTTCCGCGACCGCGAAAGTAGGTGGCAAGAGCGCATGACGAAGCTCACTGCGTTCGACGACGCGCTCGACATGATGTTGGCGCTGGCGCGTCCGCTTTCCGCGGAGAATGTGCCGATCGCGCACGCGCATGATCGCACGCTCGCTGCGCCGGTCTTCGCCGGTGTCTCATCTCCGAGAAACGACAGTTCCGCGATGGACGGCTACGCCGTGCGCGATGGGGACGTGGCGCAACTTCCCGCCAGGCTTCATGTAGCCGGCGAAAGCTTCGCCGGGACAGAAGAATCTCCGGCACTGCTCGCCGGCGAAGCGGTGCGCATTTTTACAGGTGCGCCAGTCCCCACCGGAACCGACAGGGTGGTGCTACAGGAGAATTGCTCACGCGAAGACGACACGGTTACGGTACGCGAATATGGGGCCGGTAGGCATATCCGTCGGGCAGGAGACGATTTTGACAGCGGTACCGAACTTCTCTGTGCCGGAACGCGGCTAACGGCGCGAGCGCTGGTAGCCGCCGCCGGGGCAGATTTGGCCGAATTGAGCGTCGTGCGTCGGCCGCGCATTGCGATCCTGGGAACTGGCGACGAACTGGTTTCGCCCGGTGAAGCGCGGCATCGTCCCGGCACGATCCCCGAAAGTATTTCCCCGGCTCTTGCCGCTATGGTCGAGGAAGCGGGCGGCGAGGTCGTTCAGCGAGTCCATTTGCCGGACGAGATGGCAGTCCTCGAGGATTGGGCGCGGGAATCTCTGCCCAAGGCCGATCTCGTAGTCGTGACGGGCGGCGCCTCCGTTGGCGAGCGCGATTATGCAAAAGTCATGTTCGGCGAAGAACTGAATTTTCAGTTCAGCAAGGTCGCGATCAAACCCGGTAAACCTGTGTGGTTGGGGCGCCGAGAACAAACACCCATTCTGGGTCTTCCCGGTAATCCGACATCGGCCTTGGTGATGGCGCGGATGTTCCTCGTGCCCCTGGTGAGCGGAATGGCGGGACGCCAGCCAGGCGCGGAGCTGGTCTGGCGAGAAGGTATTGCGGGCGCGGCTTTCCCGGCCATCGGCAATCGTGAAACGCTGACTCGCGCCCGGTGGATGGATGACCGGCTGGTTCCAGTCGACAGCCAAGACTCAAGCAGCCAGTCGATGTTGACACAAGCCGACGTTCTGGTGCGAAGGCCGATAAACGCCCCCGACGCAGAACCTGGCGATCGGGTACGCTATCTCGACTTTTGAAGTCGGCGTTCCGCTTGGGCGAGTGCGGCGGGATCGTTGATATTGTCGAACGGGTCCGGATCCCCGACTGGCCACTCGACAGCACCGGCGTTCAGTTCTTCAAGCAGTCCGCGCAAAGATCGACCACCCGTCTCTGCATAACGCTGCACCGCGCTTAGGTAGTCGATTGGCCACAGCGCGCAGACGGGGTGAGCCTTGCCGCCACTCGCAGCGAAGACCGCATGGCCGTTTCCCTTCCGGATCAGACGATCCGCCAGGTCGTTCGGAAGCCAGGGCATGTCGACTGGAATGGTCAATAGCGCGTCGTATTGGTTACTAAAAGCCCAATCCATGCCTGCTAGCACGCCAGCGAGCGGACCTTCCACATCGCGCTTGTCTGTGATGAATGACACGTCGCAGAAGGGACCGATTTGATCCGGAGAGCGAACACTTAGGAGGACCGGATAGCCAAGTCGGTTTGCATATTCGACCGTCCGCGCCAGGAGCGTGCGTCCGCCTAACAGTCTGAGCGGCTTGTCGCCTTTCATGCGCCGACCTTCTCCGCCCGCAAGAATGAGCGTCATCGGCTTCATGTGATGATCAGCTGCATAGCTTGATTGGGGAACTGCGCCATCCCACCGGCAAAGACAGTGAGATCGGGCGCCAGAATTATCGGTCGCGTCGGTTCCAGCGCGATCCTCGCGAACGCGATGATCGCCGAATAGAACGATGCGCCGCCATGCCCACCCGGCTTGCAAAGCATCAGTCCGCAAGAATGACTATCGCTTCGGCGACCATCATCCTCCAGTGACGTTCATATGCCGCGCTGTCGCAGGCTGCGCGAGATCGAACGAATGCCGCTGTGGTTTTCCAGCCAGAAGTTCGTTCAACGCGGTATCGACCGCTTTTGGACCCCCTTGTCGCAACACGTCGCGCAACTCGACTTTCTGTTCGTGGCCGAGGCAGCCATAGACAGTGCCGGTCGCAGCGATGCGGATGCGATTGCAGCCGTCGCAGAAACTACGGCTCATCGGCGTGATCAAGCCGAGCCGCGTGCCGCTATCGACGAGATCGAAGTAACGCGCCGGGCCACCACTTCTGTAGAGCGAAGGGATCAGCGTCCAGCGTTGCTGTAGGTCGGCCAGGACATCGCGCAACGAAAGGTAGCGCTCGGGACGATGATCCTCCACCTCTCCGAGCGGCATTGTTTCGATGAGCGTAAGATCGAAACCGCGCGCTACGCACCAGGCGAGCATGCCGCCGATCTCGTCATCGTTCACACCGGCAAGCGCCATCATGTTTATCTTGATGGCAAGCCCCGCTGCCGCCGCCGCCTCAATCCCGTTCAGCACCTGGTCGAGCCTGCCGCGGCGGGTTATATGAGCGAAGCTTTGCGGATCGAGGCTGTCCAGACTGACATTGATCCGCCGGACGCCGGCGGCAAAGAGCCTTTTGGCATGGTTCGCGAGTTGCGTCCCGTTGGTGGTCAGAGTTACCTCGTCGAGACCTGCGCCGATTCGCGAACCCAGCTGTTCGACCAAGTTCATCACGTTGCGGCGAACGAGCGGTTCACCGCCCGTCAGACGGATGCGCCTTACGCCGCGCGCGATTAGAATATCGGCAAGAGCGACAATTTCCTCGAAATTTAGCAGATCGCGCCGCGGCATGAAGGTCATTTGCTCTGCCATGCAGTACCGGCAGCGCAGATCGCAGCGGTCGGTCACCGAGATGCGAACATAGCTGATCTGTCGCCCGAAGGAATCGATCATCGGAGCATGCGCCAGTTCGAGCCTGTCGACTGTCCTTGTGTCAAAGTGTCGGGTCATCGAGCCTCGGCCTCGTCAGGATCGGAAAGTAAAGCACCGCGAAAAGAGCAAAGCCTCCGGCCCACAATGCAGCGGAAAGATGGATCGGCCACATCCCTTCCAGCATTGCGACCGCCGATAGAACACGTACCAGCGCGCCCGCGAAGACCAGCGCGTAGGCGAGCGCCAGTCCGGTGCCCGCTTTCAGTGGGCGGCCCGTATGCCCCAGGCTCGCGCGGCTCATCACGGCAAGGATGAGAAGACCCATGGCTCCCGCGGCGAGCGCGTGGATCGCCGCCGAACGGGTGACTGTTCCAAACGCCAAGTGTACTCCGAGCAGACCCAGACCGATCGGCACCCATGCATAAGCGAGGTGAAGAACCACGACGAGCGGATCAGCGAACGTTCGCCAACCTTGCCAGCGCGAAAGGCGCCATAGGTGGGCAAGGGCGGCAACGAGCAGCAACCAGCCCACCAACGCCGAGCCGGGCCAGACAAGCCATCCCAACAAAACTATTGCGGTAAAGCCAAGGATGCGCATGTCACCGACGCTCATCATCACCGGCATGGGGGCGCCTCTGTCTTCGCGCATCAACCAGTTGCGTGTGAAAGTAGGAATGATCCGTCCACCGATCAGACCAATGAGCATGATGACAAGCGAAAGCCCGCCTCTGAGCCCGATATCGCGGTCGGAGAGGACGCCCCCGGTTTCCGCAAGATCGATGGCAGCCGCCACACCTATCAGAGCGACGGCAAATGCGATCGGCAAGTTCCGGTTGCCCGACACGATTATCTCCCGCGCGGCGAAAGTGGCAACCGCGAGAAAAAGCGTCAATTCGAGCACCAATGCAAGCCAGGGGCCCCCAAGACCCAACGCGAAAATCACCCTGACAGACAGCCACAAGAATGCCAGCGCGGCCAAAGCGGCACCGCCGAGAAGCGGGCCTCCGGTCCAGTTTGCGATCGCGGTGAGCAGGAAGCCGATCACTGCGGCCCCCGCGAATCCGAATAGCATTTCGTGCTGATGCCAAGCCAACGGATCGACAACTTCACCAAGCACTGGTGCGCCAGAATACGCCGCGACCCAGATGATCAATGCCGCAGCCGCCCAAAGCGCTGCGAACAGAAAGAAAGGCCGAAACGCGCCGCGCAGGAAGGGTGGGTGGCGTTCGATCCGCTTGGGTGAGGGCTCGGACAGAGGCATCCGCAAAGCGTTAGTTGGTATACGATTAAACTGAATGATGCAGATCAATCCATGATCATCGAAAACATGGTTGTATGACTGCCTCGATCCGCAATCGATCAGACCTCGTGATTTCTGTCCAACGCAATTGATCTAACGGTCGTCGATGCTTTTGCCATCACCCTATGTCAGCACGATTTCCCGACAGCTATATCCGGAGGAGTTTGGGCAATATGTTCTGTCCTGAATGCGGTGTGCCGATCGACCCGGCACCATTTGATCCGCGCTATGAGGCACGAAAGCAGCCGGGAATTGTAAAACGGATCACGCGGTTCAGTCGGACGTTATTCGAGGCGCGCAAGCCGTTGGGAACGAGTGCGGACTGCATACATCAGGTACGTCGCCCTGTTTTCCAATCAGAAACGCTAATAACGAAAGGTGCCCCAATGGCGCTCCACCATGCTGATGCCGGCGAAGTGATGAAACTTCCCTCCGTATCCGATGCCAAGACAAAGACCGCTGCGCTGGTGAAAACGGATAGCTTCGAGACCATCCATCTGGTTGTCCGCGCCGACGAACGCATACCGGATCACAAAGTGGCGGGCTCGATTTCCCTCTATTGCGTCGAGGGGTCGGCGATTATCGGAACCGACGATGGCGAACGTCGCTTGACTGCAGGTCACTGGCTTTATCTCGAGCCGGAGGCACCGCACAGCGTAACCGGCGTGACGGATGCCAGCCTGGTCCTGACGGTATTTTTCGATCGACAGGGCTGACGCGATCCTGCCGTCTAGGTATGGAAACCTTTCAACTGTCTCCTGCGATCGCAGATCGAGCGAACATTCCGACGAACGATGGCAGCCACCTTTGTGGGCTTGGAGCAAATGTGCGTCTGGCACGTTTCTTTGTCGTAGGCCCTCGCACCACAGCGACGGCCAAGGCCTTGCTTATGAAGGAGAAACGTCATGGCCAAGTTCTCGAAAGGCGATCACGTCAGCTGGAATTCGGAAGCGGGACGCGTGAGCGGACATATCTCGCAGGTCCACAAAGAAGACTTCGAGTTCAAGGGGCGCACGAGGCACGCCTCGGAGGACGAGCCGCAGTACGAGATCGAAAGCGACAAGACCGATCATGTGGCGGCACATAAGGAAAGCGCGCTGACCAAGCTGAAGGATTGATGTCGACCTTCTACACGATCGGGCACTCCAATCGGGATATTGCGACCGTTCTCGAAATGCTGACGGATGCCGGGATCGGCCTACTGGCGGATGTAAGAGCGTTTCCCGGATCGCGCAGCAATCCGGATTTCAACATCGAGGATTTTCCCTCCGCGCTGCAGAAGCATGGAATAGAATACCGTCATTTCGAGGGCCTGGGAGGACGCAGAAAGCGCCAGACGGGGGTCGACGATGCGGTGAACGGCAACTGGCGGGTGCAGAGCTTTCACAATTACGCCGACTATGCGCTGGGTCGTTGTTTCCAGACTGCTCTGCGCGAACTGGAACGTCTCGGGGAGATGGTGTCGATCGCGCTGATGTGTTCCGAGGCTGTCTGGTGGCGCTGTCACCGTCGTATCATTGCAGACTACCTTCTGGCGCGAGATCACGAGGTCGTGCACCTGATGGCGCCAGGCCGCACGCAGGTCGCGAAGCTGAACGATGGTGCCGTGATACGGGCGGATTGTCGGGTCAATTATCCGATGGTGGCGGGGGTCTGATCATGGGCTCAAGAAACGGATTCACCAGTACGATCAGCACCTCCAGCGTTTGGTATCAATCGATTTGCGCGTCGGGCAAAGCCGCGATGTCATCCATCGTCATTGACGAGGAAAGATCGGTATCATCACCGCGCACCACTGGCTCCAGACCGTCGACAGGAACATTGACAAAGCGATCAGGATCGCTGTCCTCTACCTCGATCAACAGTTCGGTTGCGTTTCCTCCGGCATCTTTCGTAACCGCTTCGACATCGCCAAGCTCGGTTCCGTCCGCCGCCAGCACTTCGGCGTCGAGCAATTGGCGCTCCGTCAGGCCGAATGCCACCGGTGTATCGCCAGATTCGAGTGCGCTTTGTTCGGCCGATTGTTCGATCCGGTCTTCCGCACGGTCCGCGGCCTGTTCTTCCGGAGTGTCGCATCCGGCCAGAAAAACTGCGGTTCCCAGGGCCACGGGAAAGATCATCTTCATTTCGCGTTCCTTCGTCTCACAACCAACCCTACAATCGACTGCGCAGCTTAAATGTTCCAAAGGTCGCTGTTCTCAGCTTTACTGTCGTGAACCCTTCAAGAGCGACAACATGGCTTTCTCGTCCGGACGATCTGCCACTTGCACAGATGCGTCCGAGCGGCTTGCAAAGGGAGCGGCAGCGGCGGGGGATATGCAGCAGACCAATCCCGTAAAGCTGACAGGCGATCGATCGAGTGCTTCCATCACGACCTTGGCGGCGCGGGGCGAATGGATCATGATCGCGTCGATCGCGTCCAACGGCGGTAGCGCGGCAATTATTGCCCCGGTCGAAACAACCTGCGTTTCGTAAACCACGACGCGTGTCGCGCTGAAGCCGCTTTCGTTCAAGTATCCCACAAGATCCCCGGCTGGCCGTCGCGCCGAAAAATGGACGATCTTCGTGCCGGCAGAAACTTCGCCTGAGATGAGTCGACCGAGGTCATGAACATCGCCCGCGGCGGACCGAACGTCGGAATATCCCGCATCGCGAGCAGCGCAGGCGGTGCGATCACCGACCGTAAACACCGGTATATTCAACAATTCCGGCTTCGTTCGATGATAACGAACACCATTCACGGAGGTAAAAACCACCACGTCGGGCGCGTCGATCGGCCATTTGCTCTCGACCGAACTGGCTTCGAGGACCGGGATCGCCAAAGCGTCGAACCCGGCGGTTTGCAGCCGGGCCGCGGTCTCCCTGTTATCCGGAGCAGTCCGGGTTACCCAGACGGTTTGCGTAGTGAGGTTCCCCGTCACGGTCCGATCTCATCATGGCACAACCGACTCCTCTCCCCGCGCGATGGCGTTCCGGCAGGCGGTTCCTGTCCCCGTCCTGCAAACAGGATCCCTCCTACTATCAACAGCAGACCGGTTGCGTGAAAAACCTCCAATCGCTCCCCAAGGAAGATGATCGCCAATCCCGCACCCAGTACAGGCAAGATGTTCATGTACAGGCCGGTCTGCGCCGAACCGATCAATTCGACCCCCCGATTGAAAAACAGGTAGGCAAGAACGGCTGGAAAGACGGCGACATACACTATCGCCAGGAAACTATCTCGTCGCACGCTCACGAGGTTCCCCGACAGCACTTCCCAGCCGTAGAACGGCGCTATGCTGACAATCCCGACAAGCAAGGTCACGGCGAAGAGACTGAGCGGATGCACCAGGGGCCGCTGCCGCAGGGACACCGCATAAATTGCCCAGAGACACACGGCGAAACCGATCGTAAGATCGCCGACATTGAAATGCAGATTGGTGAGCATTGACAGATTGCCGCGCGCGATGATCGTGAGTACACCAAGCAGTGCGACGATGGCACCCGCGATCTGTCGCCACGTCGTTGTGTCCCCCATGGCGAGGGAGCCGAGAAGCAGTATCAGCGCAGGCTGCCCTGATTGCAGCAACATTGCATTGAGCGCGGTAGTCTTTTGCAAGCCGATATAGAGCAAGGTATTGAACGCGCCGATGCCCAGACAGCCCAGCACGAGCAGAATCTTCCAGTTCGCGCGTATCGTGGGCCAATCGCGTTTCAAATGACGCCACGCGAACGGCAGGACGATAAGCAGGGCGAGGCTCCAACGCCAGAATGCGAGCGCCACCGGAGGGACAAAATCGCGTACCGCCCGTGCAACGACAGCGTTGCCAGCCCAGAACAAAGCGGTGAAAGTGAGCAGCACGTACGCGCGCGACCAGATGCCACCAAAAATTCGCTCAAACAATTCGCCTACTCCTAGCCGCCGACACGTCTCGGTGACGTATATGCGACCGCAGGTCTACCGTTCCAACAGCGGTCTCATATTCCCCTGCTTTGCAGCCGGAAGCATGGTTCGCTCTTATATCGCGATCCGCATTCGAGCGGAAAAGCAGAGTTATCGCTTATAAAATTCCACACATAGCGCGGCAAAATTTGCGGTTTGACGAAACCGGGATTCAGGACCATCGTATATGAATGGCGATAATGCGAACTTTTCGGCGACATTTCGCACATGCGGGCCAATCGGCCGCACGGGCGCGTGCCTCGTTTCGGCAGCAATAGGCTGTTTCGGAACGAGGCTTTTGAAGCATCATCAGCCCTGGCCATGCGACCTTGTGTGGTCGAACCGCGAGTACCCTCCATGTCGAGAAAAGCTACCGGCGAAAAGCCGGCCCTCCATCTCATCGAAAACGAGGCCGATGCCATTTCGGAATTGGCGATGACGGTCGAAAAACAGTCACCCGATGTCGCCGCGAAACTAAATGAAGAGATCGATCGAGCGACCATTCATGATACTCGGGATCTACCAGGACACGTCGTGACAATGGGATCCGAGGTCGAATTCATCGATGAAAGTACAGGGGCCAGCAGGTCGATCCGGCTAGTCTGGCCGCGCGAAGCCAACATGGATGAAAATCGCGTTTCCATCCTTACTCTGATCGGCGCGGGCTTGATCGGAATGCAAGAAGGAACGTCGATCGAATGGCCGGACAGAAACGGCCACGCGCGTTTGTTGCGCATTGCGAAGGTGAAACAGCCTGTGCGCGCAGATTGATCGCTCGGCGGTTTCAAGAAACCAGAACTGCCTGAGCATGCCAAACCGCAGCGCTTGATGCAGGTCAAGAGAGCGGGCGCTGCAAGCGTGTAGGCATCGCTCGACATCGCCAAGAAGGTCGCGCCCGCAATGCCGACCAATACTCAGCGCCTCGAAATTCGTCGCAAACGAATGGCGGAAAGCCTGCCTGTCCTGCGCGGCGGCTTTCGCCCCTTTTTCCTCGGCGCTGCCACTTGGGCGATCCTGTCGCTTGCCGGGTGGCTGGGATTCCTGTTCGGACAGGTTCTGCCCGGTTTCTGGTCCGATCCTGTGGCGTGGCACCGGCACGAGATGTTGTTCAGCTTCGTCGATGCGGCCATTGCCGGCTTTGCTCTGACCGCGGTGCCGAACTGGACCGGACGCCTGCCGATCGCAGGCTGGCCGTTGGCCGCGCTTTTCGCCCTGTGGGTTGTCGGGCGGCTCCTGCCATTCGTGATGCCGGACACCAATTTATTCCTGATACTGGTCGATGGCGGGTTTTACGTGGTCCTCGCAGCTCTGCTCGGTCGCGAGATCTTGCAAAGCCGCAACCGGAACACTCCAGTTGTCCTGGTCATCGCACCGTTCGGCATCGCCGATCTGATCGACCGGCTGGACATGGCGGGCATCGTCGAGGTCGGCGCGTTCGGATGGCGCAGCTGCCTCGCTCTCGTGCTTTTCCTTGTCGCGGTGATCGGCGGACGGATCAGACCCAGTTTCACGCGCAACTGCCTGGCCGCGCGAGACGCGAATGGACCGTTGCCGACACAACCCGGCCGGTTCGACAAGCTCGTACTGGCGGCAACCGCGCTTGGCCTTCTCGCGTGGCTCGGCCTGCCCCCAATCAATCGCTTCCGGAATTGCACTCTCGGCTGCTGCGCTAGGACATTTCGTTCGTCTGGCGCGCTGGCGTGGCTGGCGCTGCGGATCGAATGCAATGTTGGCGGTGCTGCATGCCGGCTATCTATGGGTGCCGATCGGCTTTCTCATGCTTGCCCTCGCGCAATTCATGCTCGTCGCAGAGACGGCCGCGACACATGCCCTGTCGATAGGTGCGATGGCGACGATGATTATTGCGGTGATGAGCCGGGCCAGCCTCGGGCATATGGGCCGATCTCTTGAAGCAGGCGTTACCACCGCGCTGTCATACCTCATGATAACCCTTGCCGCGACCGCGCGCGTTCTGGCAGGATTGGCAATTGGCGAACAACAAACGATGCTGGCCGTCGCGGGCATCGCGTGGTTCGCGGCCTTTGGGCTATTTCTCATGCGATATATCCCGATCCTGTGTTCGGGAAGACGCGATGAGGCATCCGGGAAAGCAACATCTTGAGATCAACCCGCCATCTTGCACTTTGGTGTACGGTTTAGCCGAAGACAAATGACAGCGACATCCGCATCACGAAGGTCTAAGGTCTCTCGATGATCAATTTTCCTACTCTTGCACGCTGGCAGAAGCCGGATCTCGCCATCGACCTGGGAACCGCCAACACGCGCTTGGTTGTTCGAGGGGAGGGGTGCATTTTCGATGAACCTTCGCTCTGTTGTTTTCACGAACTCCACGGCCGTTCTGGCTTCATGGCGGCGGGGAAAGAGGTCCTAGCGATGGTGGACCGGGTTCCGAAGGCGTTCAGCGTCCGTCGTCCGCTGGCGAGGGGCGTCCTTCAGGATATCGAAGCAACCGGTGCCCTGTTGGCACACGGTCTCGCCTCGATAGGGGGAAAAGCTCGCCGATTTCGGCCTCGGGCCTTAATCGGCCTTCCGGCAGACGCGACAAAAGCAGAAGCGAGTGCGCTGCTTGCTGCTGCCAGCGATGCCGGGCTCGGCCAGGTCGAATTAATTCGCGAACCCTTTGCCGCTGCGGTCGGGGCCGGGTTGCCCGTCAGTGAGGCGCGCGCGTCCATGATTGTCGAGTGCGGCGCAGGAACGACCGAAATCGCGGTTTTCTCCATGGACGGACAATGCAAGACCCGTTCGGTCCGCATGGGCGGCCAAAGTCTCGATGAAGCCTTGCTGGAATACCTACAAACGAAGCATCATTTTTTGATCGGCAGACTTACGGCGGAGAGACTCAAACGGGAACTTTCGTCGCGGACACACGGATCCTCGTCCATCGAAGATATCATGACGGTGAAAGGTCGCGATCTTCGAACAGGCACACCCGGGACACTTACTTTGCAAGCATCGGCGTTCAATCCGGTCTTCGATAAACATTTCGCGAGATTTGCAGAGGCGACCCGAGCTGTTCTGAGTGAATTATCCCCGGATCTGGCTGCCGATCTGCTCGACGAGAGAATTATAGCGACCGGGGGCGGAGTCTGCGCGAGTTTTCTGGCTGATGCAATTGCGCGCGAGTGCGGCGTCCCGGTAATCGTAGCCGACAATGCCACTGGCTGCGTGGCAAGAGGTCTCCAGAGCTTCCTTGAAAATTGAGCGCGATCCAGATCACTCCCGCCGACATTAACATCACAAAAAGCGGCCCAGATCTAATTCCAGCGGGGGATCACGTCATTCGCGATAGTTAGCTTGTAAACCTTTGAAAAAGCGGGCCAAAGCGAAGTCATGCCGACCCATGAAATGAACGATATTCATTGTCTCAAAACACGCGCGTTCCTCCACGTGTTCTGCATTTGTTCTATTTCTACCACGAAAACGTAAGAACTATATTGTCACCCGACAGCGCAGAAACCGGAGGTTAACGTTGAATGGTGGAAAGACTTTTTTGTCTCGCGACAGCGCAAGTTAGTTTTACCACGCTGAAACCTTTGCAGGTTAACGCTTCGCCGCGTGAGCGAGACATCTTCATCCGGGTCGCGAGCCCTCGCGGACAGCCTGCCGATCGTCGCCGTGCTCGGTCTTTCGGACGAGGGCGAGATCGACTGGTCGCGCCTGCGCGGCCTGCAATACGCAGCGCTCGCCAAACGGACTTTTTACCGCGTTTACTCTCATGCAGTCATGAGCCTGTTCGTCGCACAGATCTATCTCGGAACAGTGGGCGCGGCCTGGGTTGCCGTGTGGATAGCGGCGCTGCTGATGGTTCAGATCCGCGGTGCGAAGCTCGACCGGGAATTCTCCGAATCGGGGCGCGTGGAGGTCTCGAGCGCGCAGTTCCTCGAACTTTCGAAAACATCGATCATGTCGGGCGTATTGTGGGCTGCGGCGATCCTGTTCTTCGCGCCCAGCGGGAGTTTTGCGCAATTCGTCGGGCTGATGGTGGTTGCGCTGCTGCTGATGGCTGGCTCGGTGTATTTTTACACCACTTCGCCGCTCAGCATCATCGGCTTTACCGGGATCGTGGCGGCCGCCGCCGTTGTGCAGGCGCTGGTGTTCGAGCAATACCATGTCGCGGCCGCGCTCGCGGTGTTCGGCGTGATTACCGCGCTGGGGACGCTGGAGGTGGGGCGCACCTATCTCGCTGCGCGATTGGCTGAGAATTCGGTGGCGGAAAAGGAGCAGGTCGTTCAGCTCCTGTTGCGCGAATTTGAAGAGAGCGAAGCCGACTGGCTGTGGGAAATCGATCCGCGTCGGCGCCTGGTTTCGGTAAGTCCACGCCTCGCCTTTGCGCTCGAATCCACGCAGGCCGAGATTGAGGGAAAGCCGTTCATGGACTTCCTGACCAACCAGCGCTGGGACGAAAGTGCGGTGCCGCTCTCCTTGCGCGAACTGGCGGAAAAGCTGCACTATCGCGAGCCGTTTTCCTCGCTCACGGTCGAGGTGTCGATCAGGGGGCAAGAACGCTGGTTCGAGCTGTCGGGTCGCCCGGTTCGCGACGAGCGCGGGAAGTTTATCGGCATGCGCGGCGTCGGCTCCGATGTCACCGAACAGCGCCGTTCGAGCGAGAAGATCGCCTATCTGGCGCGGTTCGACACGCTCACCTCGCTGCCGAACCGTCTGCAACTGACCGAAGCGCTGGACAAGGCGCTGGCCGATGCGACCCAATGGCGATCGCGCTGCGCGCTGATGATGATCGATCTCGATCGGTTCAAGGCGGTGAACGACTCGCTCGGCCACATGACCGGCGACCGGTTGCTCGCGCAGGTATCGGCTCGGTTGCAGGTCTTGATGGACGAGAACGCGACCGTCGGGCGGCTGGGCGGCGACGAGTTCGCAATCGTGGTGAAGGATGCGACCCAGCCGGGCACGCTTCAGGACATTGCCAAGAAGATCATCGAATCGCTGTCCGAACCCTACCATGTCGACCATCACACGCTGTATGTCGGAGCCAGCGTCGGCTCCGCGATCGGCCCGCGCGATGGCAGCACGGTCGAGGAATTGATGCGCAACGCCGACCTCGCGCTGTACCAGGCGAAGGACATGGGCGGCGGCGAATATCGCAAGTTCGAGCAGGCCCTCCACGCCTCCGCCGAAGAGCGGCGTCAGCTTGAAGCGAGCCTGCGCAAGGCGCTCGGCCTCGATGAATTCGTGTTGCATTACCAGCCGGTGGTCGACGCGCGGAACGAGAACATCGTCAGCTTCGAAGCACTGGTGCGCTGGAACAGCGCCGAGCACGGCTTCGTCAGTCCGGGCAAATTCATTCCGGTGGCCGAAGATACAAGGCTGATCGTCCCGATCGGGCGCTGGGTGCTGCGCCAGGCGTGCTTCGAAGCGCGTAGCTGGCCCGACCACATCAAGGTCAACGTCAACGTTTCGCCTGAACAATTGCTCGAACCTGATTTCCATCAGGAAGTCATCGATTCGCTCAACGCCAGCGGGCTCAAGCCAGAGCGGCTGGAGGTCGAAGTGACCGAAAGCATCTTCGTCAAGGATGCGGATATCGCCCGCAAGGCGCTGGAGGATGTGATGGCTCTGGGGTGCTCGATCGCCCTCGACGATTTCGGCACCGGCTATTCATCGCTTGGCTATCTGCGCAAATTGAGCTTCTCCACGATCAAGGTCGATCGCACCTTCGTGCAGGGCGCGGCGCAGGGCAGCAGTGAGAGCCTGGCGATCATCAACGCGGTCGTCGCGATGGCCAAGAGCATGAAGATGACGACGGTCGCCGAGGGCGTGGAGGACGCAGACGAGGCCGAGCTGATCCGCAATCTGGGCTGCGACAAGATTCAGGGGTTCTATTTCGGCCGCCCGATGTCGAACGACGACGCCCGCCAGCTCTTCACCTCGCCGATCGAGATACGGCACGCCGAAGCAATGCGACGCGGCGAGAAGAAGCTGTCGGCGTAAGTTCGGCGCGCTCTTACGCGCTCGTTAGCGCCTGCATCACGTTCTCGAACAGGCGCCGCCCGTCGGCTCCACCCATCGCGGGGTGCGCGACCGGTTCGATTGCGCGCTCGGGATGCGGCATCATCCCCAGCACCCGTCCATTGGCGCTCAGCACCCCGGCAATGTCGCGGCGCGAGCCGTTCTGGTTGTCGAGATAGCGAAAGGCGACGCGGTCATCGCCTTCCAGCCGGTCGAGCGTGTCCTCGTCGGCGAAGTAATTGCCATCATGATGAGCGATCGGAACGCGCAGGCGCTCTCCCGGCTCGAACCCGTCGGTGAAGATCGACGAGGTGTTCCCCACCGTCAACGCCGCGGTGCGGCAGATAAAGCGCTGGCTCGCATTGCGCATCAACGCGCCGGGCAGCAATTCGCTTTCGGTGAGCACCTGAAAGCCGTTGCACACGCCCAGCACCGGGACGCCGCGCTCGGCCTGCGCGGCAACGGCGCGCATGATCGGGCTGTTCGCCGCCATCGCGCCGGCGCGCAGGTAATCGCCATAGGAAAATCCGCCGGGGAGAGCGATGAAGTCCAGCCGTTCCGGCAGATCGGTGTCGCCATGCCAGACGCTCAGCGCTTTGTCGCCCGACACGGCTTCGAGCGCACGGGCCATGTCGCGGTCGCAATTCGAGCCGGGGAAGGTGATCACGGCGGCTCGAAAACTCATCAGGCGGGCGCCTTTGCAGTATCGACTATCTCGATCGCGTAATCCTCGATCACGGTGTTGGCGAGCAGCTGTTCGCACATCTTTCGCAAGGTATCCTCGCCCGTCCCATCGGCGACCTGCATGTCGATTATGCGTCCGATCCGCACGTCCTCAACCCCGTCGAAGCCGAGGCCATCGAGCGAGTGGTGCACGGCCCGTCCTTGGGGATCGAGAACGCCGGGTTTCAGGCGGACGGTGATGCGAACGTTCATGCGTGCGATCCTGCTATGGCGATGGATTCGCCGCGCGATCTAGCCTGCCCGGCGGTTCCCCGCAATCGGTCCCGATCAGACAATTCGCCGTCATGCTGAGCTGCCACTGCGCAATCCACTGTGTAACCAGATTGCAACAATGCCGCCAAACCCGACGGAACGCCTGCGCTTTTCCTTCGAATGTTGCACTTGCGAACTCGCCATCGCCGCTGCGAACGGTCAGACTGCATCCCGCTTCCGTCGTTCGTCGCCATCAAGTAGGGGCTTCCCATGTCGCATCGCATCGTCACAATTCGCCGTGTCTGGACGACGTCTACAATCCTGGCCGCCGCTACCGTCGCAGCCGCCTCACCAGCCGCTGCGCAGGACGCCGACGCAGATGTGGTCGCGGAGGATGAGGGTCTTGGCGCGATCATCGTCACCGCCAATCGGCGCGAGGAGAACCTGCAGGACGTCGCGATCAGCGCCGACGTTCTCGGCCAGCAGCGCATCGATAATATCTTCGCCGCCGCCGCCGATAACACCGCGCTTGCCGGACAGGTTCCGGGCCTGAACGTCGAAAGCTCCAACGGTCGGGTCGCGCCGCGCTTTTATATTCGCGGCCTTGGCAACACCGATTTCGACCTTGCCGCCTCGCAGCCGGTCTCGGTCATCATGGACGACATTGTTCTTGAGAACGTGACGCTCAAGAGCTTCCCGATCTTCGACGTCGAAAGAATCGAAGTGCTGCGCGGGCCGCAGGGCACGCTGTTCGGGCGCAACACGCCGGCCGGGATCGTCAAGATCGACACGGTCAAGCCGGACTTCACACCCAGCGTAAGTGCCGGTCTGTCGTATGCCTCGCTCGACACGTTCACCTTCAACGGCGCGGTCGACGGCGGCATCGTCGATGACGTTCTGGCCTTCCGCGTTTCCGCGCAACTCCAGGATCGCGGCGACTGGATTTCCAATGGCTTTACCGGCGAAGATGACGTGCTGGGCGGGTACACCGATTTCGCCGTTCGCGGGCAAGTGCTTCTTACCCCGGATGCGGACAATCGCCTGTCTGCGCTCGCCACCGTTCAATACCGCGATCTCGACGGCAGCTCGACCTTCTTCCGTGCCAACGCCATCACCGTGGGCGACAATGACCTGCGTGACGATCTCGACCGCGACACCGTGTTCTATGATGCGGGCGGCGGCAACCCGGCGGAGTACCAGCAATTCGGCGCATCGCTGAAGCTCGATTATGAGTTCGACGCGGCCACCTTGACCTCGATCACCGGCTATTGGGAAAGCGAAGGCTTCAGCCGCGGCGATATTGACGGCGGTAACCTCGTGACGGGGCCGGGCTTCATCCCGTTCCCTTCCGACACGCAGGATTCGATCGATCTCGAACAGTTCACGCAGGAAGTGCGGCTTGCGTCCAATGGCGACGGTCCGCTCACATGGCAGGTCGGGGCGTTCTTCTTCGAGTCCGATTTCGACGTGACGACCGTGGGTTTCGACTTCCCGCCGCCCGTTACTGTCAACCACACCAACGATGCCTGGGCGGTGTTCGGACAGATCTCCTATCAGCTTACCGAGATGCTGCGCGTCGCCGGGGGCCTGCGTTATTCCGACGATGAGAAGGATTTCATCGTCGTATCCGGCGCCGCGCCGCAGCCGGTTTCGGTTCAGGATGACCAGATCGACTGGGACGTGAGTGTCTTTGCCGACGTCGCGACCGGCGCCAGCCTTTACGCCCGCGTCGCCAACGCCTTCCGCGCACCGACCATTCAGGGCCGCGATGTTGCATTCTTCTCGCCGCCCAGCGTCGCTCAGTCCGAGGATATCACCAGCTATGAGGTAGGCTTCAAGAGCGAGCTGGCCGACCGCCGCATCCGCATCAACGGTGCGGCGTTCTACTACACGGTCGACGATCCGCAGTTCACCGCCGTGGGTGGCGACGGCAACCTCGTCCAGTTGATCAACGCTAACGAGGGTGAGGCTTACGGGTTCGAACTCGACACGGCATTCCAGATCACGCCGGAATTCCAGGTGACTTTGGGGGTCGCCTACAACGACACGCAGATCAATGACGAAAACCTCGCGGTCGGCATCTGCGCGCAGTGCACCGTCACCGATCCGACGACTGAGATCAATGACACGACCCGCGCGCTGGTCGATGGCAACCCGTTCCCCAATGCGCCGGAATGGAGCGGCGACTTCACCGCCGAGTACGCGCTGCCGGTGGGCGATGACGGCGAAATCTTCGTCTTCACCGACTGGGTGTATCTGGGAGAGACGAACTTCCTGCTTTACGAAAGCGAGGAATTCAACGCCGACAGCCGGATCGAGGGCGGTTTGCGCGGGGGCTATCGCGGGAATGACGGCCAGTACGAACTGTCCGTTTTCGCGCGTAACATCACCAACGAACAGAACGTGCAGGGCGTTATCGACTTCAACAACAACACCGCCTTCCTCAATGATCCGCGCTTAATCGGCGCGGCGGTGAGTTTCCGGTACTGATCGCGCGAGGGCGGCGGCGGAGCGCCCGCGAACTATTCGGCTCCCGCCGCCCCTTCGCCTTCGGGCAGGACGAGAAACTCAACTGCGTCACCGCCCGCCAGATAGCGCTCTGCGACACGCTGAAGGTCCGCGGGTGTTATATCGCGCAGGATATCCGGCCCTTCGAACCAGCGGTCGAGCCGGTCGGGCTCGCTTTGTGCCCGGACGGCCAATGCCAGCCACCCGCCAAGCGTCTTTAGCGCGTTGTCGTAGGCTTCGAGCTGGGGCTGTCGGGCGCGTTCGATCAGATCGGGATCGGGCGGGGCGGCGCGCAATTCTTCCAGCAGGCCCGCTATCACGGCCCGCACCGGCTCGACTTCGCCCGCATCGATCGGCGCGGCGATGGTGAACGTGCCATAGCCCGGATAGACGCGGCTCGTATTGCTGGTGGCGGCGGTGGTGTAGGCCTGTCCCAATTGCTCCCGCAACCGGTCGGTCAGTTCGAGCTGGATTACCCGTGCGAGCAGCGAGAGCTCGATTGTCTCGCGCAAATCTGCGTTGTCGCGGGTCGGCCAGACTAGGCGCACGAGAGCCTGATCCGGCTCTCCGGAATGCGTTACGACGATTTCGCCGCGCTCCGCTGTGAAGCTGCGGATGCGGCTTTCCTCACGCGGGCGAAAATCGGCTTCGCGCGGCGAGAGTGCGCCGAGAGTCGAGGCCACCGATGCAATCGCTGCGTCTTCATCGAAATCGCCGACCAGTGCGATTTCCAGCGCTCCGTTCTCCAGCCGGTCTCCAATCACTGACTGCAACTTCATGTAGTCGAGATCGAAGAACGCCTCGCGCGGTTGCAGCGAGAACCGCGGATCACCGCCCGACAGCACACGTCCGCGTACCGCGCCATAGGCGCTGGCCGGGGTGGCTCCGAGGGACTCGAAAAAATTGTCGATCCCGCGCCGGAACCGCTCCAGCCCCTCGCGCCGATAGCCCGGGTCGGTCAGCCCTGCTGCGATAACCTGCATTTGCAGAGCCAGATCGCGCGGCGTGGTGCCTCCGGAAAAGCTGAACGTGTCGGCAGCATTGGCGACGCGCAGCCCCACGCTGCGCCCGGCGAGAATGCTTTGCAATTCGTCCTGGCTGTGCAGGCCCAGGCCACCCGCCGCCAGCGAACTGACGAGATAGGTCGCCAGCGGATCCTCGCGCGTGTTCAGCAGGTTGCCGCCGTCGAGCGAGACCCGGAAGGCGATGCGATCTTCGCGAATGTCGGTCTGCTTCAGTGTCAGCCGAACACCGTTGGCGAACGTCACGTACCGAAACCCGAGCCGCTCCTCCCGCTCATCGGAAACCACCACACCCGGCTCGCCGAAATCGGTGTAGGCGAACTCGGCTCCGCTCAAATCCTCGGGCAGGGCGATGGGTAGCGCCAGTGCCTCTTCGAAAGCGGCGCGCAGCGCATCCTCTCCACCTTCGGGCGCGGTGCGGCCCTGAAACCGGATAAGAGGGTTGTCGAGCGGCGCTGTGTCCTCCTTGAGCACTTTCAGTACCCGCTCGGGTACCAACTCGTCCTGCATCGCTTCGAACAGATCGAGCCGATAGCGCGCCTGCGTCGGGATGCGCTCGTCACCGACCAGCGACAGTGCCGCTCCCATCAAAGCGGCGTTGCTCCGTGTCCCTTCGCCTTCTAGCGCGTTTTCGAGCGCGGTGCGGATATTGGCGAGCTGTTCGTCGATTTCGCTCTGCGTGAACCCAAAAACCAGCGCCTGATTGACTTCCCGCACCGCCGCCAAAACGCCACCGCGCCATTCGCCATCGAGGCTGGACACCGACAAAGTCGTGCTGCGGGCATCTTCGAACAGATCGCCGCTGGAATAGCGCGCCCCGCGAAACGGCGCGTCGGCGCTGCGGGCGAGCCGGGCAAGGCGGCGATTGACGATACCATAACCAACCGCGCGCAGCAGCCCTTCGCGCCGGTTGGCCTCGTTATCGGGCCGGTCGCGCCACGGGCCGAAGCGGGTGATGCTGACCCTCTCGGAAAGCGCTGGGTCGATATAGATATCGGTCAGCCCCGCGCGGGTGATGTCGACGGGACCGGTCTCCGGGTCGACCGGGGCGGGGCCACCTCGCCAATTGGCAAAGCGTTCGCGGATCGCCTGTTCCATCGCTTCGACCGGAAAGTCGCCGACAATCACCAGCACGGTGTTGGCGGGCGTGTAAGTCCGCTCGTACAGCGCCCGCAGATCCTCCGCCGTCGCGCACTCAAGCACATCGAGCGTGCCGATCGGCAGGCGATCGACAAAGCGAGCGCCGGGCGCGGAAAACTCGAGCGAATCCTCGCGCGCCCGCTGCGCGAAATTGCGCCGGTCGCGTCGCTCGGCAAGGATTACGCCGCGCTCACGCTCGACCGCATCGGGCGCAATGGTCAGCTCGCTTGCGGTCTCGCGCATCAGCATCAGCGCGGTCGCCAGCAGATCGGCATCGTTGCGCGGCAGATTGAGCATGTAGGTTATCGCCTGGTACCCGGTCGCCGCATTGGTGTCCGCGCCAAAGGCCAGACCTTCACGCTCGAGCAGCTTGATCATCTCGCCTTCGGGAATGCCGGCGGAACCGTTGAACGCCATGTGCTCAAGGTAGTGCGCCAGCCCGCGCTCTTCTTCGGTTTCGTCAAGCGAGCCGGAATCGATCCGCATCCGCACCAGCGCGGTGCCCTCGGGCGTCGCGTTCTCGCGCAGGATATACCGCATCCCGTTGTCGAGCTGCCCGAAGACGAAGCCCGGATCGACCGGGACATCGCTATCCTCGAAGCCCCATAGCGGTTCGGGGGTCGCCACTTGTGCCGAAAGCGGACTGGAAATCGCGATTTGGAACGAAGCGACGCAAAAGCCGAAGACGAGAACGCGGTGCAGCAGGTAATTCAAAGCTATCGGTGGTCCCCATATCAATTCGAGAACCGGACACTAGCGCGCCGAATCTGACTGTCAGGTGATTCTTCACCACAAGCGCTCACGCGTTATTTTTTGGGCGGCGCGTTCTTCGCAGGAGGACCGCCGCGCAGGCGGGTGCGGTGGCTTGACAGATCAAGCACTTCGCCGGGCGTGTTATCCTCGGACTGCAGCAGGCCAAGCCGCCGTGCGACTTCGCGATAGGCCTCTTCCTCATCACCCAGGTCGCGCCGGAAACGATCCTTGTCGAGCTTTTCGCCAGATTTGACGTCCCACAGCCTGCATCCGTCCGGGCTGATCTCATCTGCAAGTATCACGCGCGAATAATCGCCGTCGAACAGGCGCCCGAATTCAAGCTTGAAATCGACCAGGCGAATATCGATCGCCGCGAACATGCCGCACAGGAAATCGTTGATGCGGATCGCCATCGAGGACATGTCCTGCATCTCTTCGTGGCTGGCCCAGTTGAAGCAGGCGATGTGTTCTTCGGAAATCAGCGGATCGCCGAGCGAATCATCCTTGTAGTAATATTCGATCAAGGTGTGGGGCAGCGGCTCGCCCTCTTCGATGCCCAGTCGCTTGCTGATCGAACCGGCGGCGACATTACGCACGACCACTTCGATCGGAATGATCTCGACCTGCCGCACGAGCTGCTCGCGCATATTCAGGCGGCGGATGAAGTGGGTCGGGATGCCGATATGGGCAAGGCGGGTGAAGACGTGCTCGCTGATGCGATTGTTGATCACGCCCTTGCCGTTGATCGTGCCCTTCTTCTCCGCATTGAAGGCGGTCGCGTCATCTTTGAAATACTGGATGATCGTGCCGGGCTCCGGCCCTTCGTAAAGGATTTTGGCCTTGCCTTCGTAGATCTGGCGACGACGGGACATATGATGGAGCCTCCCAGCTCATTGGCTTGCCCCTTAGCGAATGGTGCCCGGGGGCGGAATCGAACCACCGACACGCGGATTTTCAATCCGCTGCTCTACCCCTGAGCTACCCGGGCATTCGCTGCGGCGACGGGCGGGCGTTTCAACACGCTCCCCGGCGAGCAAATGAGAGCGGCGCTATGGCGTTCCCGCTCGCGCTTGGCAAGGGGGAATTGGCGTAGCGCGCGCCTATTCCTGTCGGTCCCAGTCAGCCGATGCGATGTCCTCCGGACTGGCGGGCTCGGCGGGTACGGCATAGCCATCGCCAAACCACCGCGCGAGGTCGCGATCGCGGCATCCTTGCGAACAGAACGGTTTCTGCTTTTCGCTGCGTGGTTTGCCGCAGATGGGGCAGGCTTTTGTCGACTTGGTCATGCGCTCACAACCTGTGCATGCGGCGCTTCGAGCGCAAGGGTCGGGTCGGTTTCTATCCGCAGATCGCGCCCGGTGCGGCGGCGCAGCTCGTCCAGCCATTCGGGCTTGAGCTTTGCCTTCAGGGCGGGATGGACGGTGAGCTGGGTGATGCCGGCACCGTCGACCCGCTCGGCGACGCGCAGGGCCATGCACGCGCACATGCCGACGCGGGAGGCGGCAAAGCGATGCAGCAGCGATGGGCCTTCGAGCCGGGCGACAAGCTGGACGAAGCCGAACCCGTTCATCGCAGTGCGCTCGTGCGGCCAATCAGCGAGCGCTTGGTCGAGGGCTGAGTCGACCAAGCGCCGGTCAGTCTTCGCCTCCAGTGTGGGAAAGTCGATCCCGATCGAACCGCCAAGATCAAACCAATGCAGCGCGCGAGCGATTGCCGGAATTGCGGATAGTGCGAGATCGCGCGGCACCGCATCGCCATCGATGTCGATCACCGTCATTGCCGGGGTGACGCTGCAAACGATCGCACCGCCGGGAAACTCGAGCGTGCCGGAAGAGGCGGCGTGCCATATTTCTTCCCAGAGACCGGCTTCGAAGCTGCGCGTTGGCTTGCCCATATCGAAGACGGTGGCGGGCGGGGAGCGCTTGTCGTCGCCATCCACCCACCGACCCTGTGCCCGCTTGAACCGCCCGCGTTCGGCAATCGGTGCGCGGGTGATGCGCACAGTGCCCCGCGCCCCTTCGGTTGCGTGCACGGGGAGATGATCGACCAGAACTTCAATGCCGCTGTCCAGCAGCGCGACCCCGCGCCGCGTGCCACCTCGCTTGCTGGCTAGCTGCGCGGCGTATTGCTCCCCGGCGGTGATTTCGCCCGGCCAGCGCAGCTTTGCCGCGAGTACTTCGCCGTGCTGGACAAGCAGCGCGCGGATCTCGCCAACCCCATCCTCTACCAGCCAGCGCGGTTCTTCGGCCTCAGGCAATGGTAAACCCCGCAGACTTCAGCAACGCGCGCGTTTCGTACAGCGGCAAACCCATCACCCCCGAATGGCTGCCCCGAATCCATTGGATCAGTCCCTCGGCGGCACCCTGTATCGCATAGCCGCCCGCTTTACCGCGCCATTCGCCGCTGGCGAGATAGGCGGCGATCTCTTCGCGCGAGATCGATTTGAACCGCACCGTGTTTTCGTTCAGCCGCTCTCGCAATGTCCCATCCGGTTCGCGCAGGACCACGCTGGTCAGCACGTCATGTCGACGGCCCGAAAGCAGTTCGAGGCAGCGTCGTGCTTCGCCTTCATCCTCGGTCTTTGGCAAGATGCGCCGACCCGCGGCCACCACAGTGTCTCCGGCGAGTACAAACCCTTGCGCCGTTACCCCGAGTGCCTTTTCATGCCCCATACGCAGCGCATAATCGCGCGGACGCTCGGCCGCATTCGGCGTTTCGTCGATATCCGCCGGGGTGATCGCATCGGGTTCAATCCCCAGCCGCGCGAGCAATTCGCGACGACGCGGGGAAGCTGATGCGAGCGTCAGATGCGGGGTGCCCATTGGCGCCGCACTCGTGATCTACTGCGGACCCGGCCCACCACGTCCGGGCATGAAGCGATAGGTAATGCGCGCCTTCGTCAGGTCGTAGGGCGTCAGTTCGCACAGCACCTCGTCACCCACCAGCACGCGAATACGGTTCTTGCGCATCTTGCCTGCCGTGTGGCCGAGCACCTCATGGCCGTTTTCAAGTTCCACCCGAAACATTGCGTTGGGCAGCAACTCGACGACGCGCCCGCGCATTTCGAGAAGTTCTTCCTTGGCCATGTATATCCTTCATCTGGCTTGCCAACGCATGTCATGCGTCGATCCCGGCGCGGCATTTAGCGATCCGTTGGACAAAAGGGAAGCGTCGTGCGTTAGGGGGACAAATGCCCGTATGGCCAGCTCTCTTGGCGACCCGTGCAAGTGCAAAGTGTTACAATCGGGCGCTTGCCCTTCGCATACATCCTTCGCAAGGGACATTCGATGCGCGCCGTTTTCTCCGCCCGGGCAAGGCTGCTGGTTGGCATCTGTCTTGCTGCCTCGTCGATTTCGCCCGGTCTGGCACAGGATCAGGCGCCATCGGACAATCCGGTGCCCGAAGCGCCGCCGCAGACCGGCACATCCTCTTCGCAAGGTGAAATCGTCGTTTCGGCCGAGCGGCAGCGAGGTCGGCTCGATGTCGAACAGGCGCCGCTGATCGAGCTGGGTGAAGAGGATATCGCTGCGCAGGGCGTGACGTCGATCGAGGATCTGATCACGCAGATCACTGCGCAAAGTGGCTCGGCACGCGGTCGCGGCGGAGGCGGTCGGCCGGTCATCCTCATCAACGGAATCCGCGTCGGCTCCTTCCGGGAGTTCCGCAATTACCCGCCCGAGGCACTCGCTCGGGTCGAGGTATTTCCCGAGGAAACCGCCCAGCGCTTCGGCTTTCCGCCCGACCGGCGCGTGATCAATCTGATCCTGAAGGAAGACTACCGCAACGCCGAGGTCGAGTTCGAATTCGAAGGTCCGTCGCGTGGCGGATATCACCAGCGCGAGCAGGAGTTCGGCTTTCTCCAGATCGCCGATGGCGCGCGGATCAACGTCAATCTCGAAGCGTCGGACGTTTCGTTGCTAACCGAAGATGAGCGTGACATCATTCAGACGGATGGATCGACATCGGACGTTGCGGGCGACCCCGATCAGGCACAATTTCGCAGTCTTGTGGCTAATAGCCGCTCGCTCGAAGCCGAGGTAAGCTGGGCGAAAGCGCTGGTGGACAGCGGCGTCTCGTTGTCCGCCAACGCCAGTTACGATCGCGATGACAGCCGCTCGCTTCAGGGTCTGAACACCATTGTGTTGAGCGACGGGACGCGAAGTGCGTTGCGCACTTTCGGCGAGGAAAACCCGCTTGAACAGCGGGTCGCGACCGACACTTTCGCGACCTCCGGCTCGCTGACGAAGCCGGTCAATGCCTTTCGCCTAACCAGCACGTTCGATGCCGGATTGACCGAGCAGACCACGGAGATCGACCAACCGCTGGACCCGGACGCGCTCGAGGCCTTGCAGGACGCTGCGTTGGCAGGCACTCTCGCGCTTGATGGCGACCTGCCCAGCAACGCCGATGCCGGGTTTGAGACGGCGCGCTTCAGCAGTCGGAACGCGAGTACGCTCAACACGCTGCGCGGTCCGATCGTGTATCTGCCCGGTGGCGAGCTGCTCGCAACCTTCGATATTGGATACGATTGGACCAACATCGAAAGCGCCGACACGCGCGGTGACGAGCCGGTCGACCTGACCCGCGGCGAGCTGTCGACGGGCGTGAACCTGGTCGTGCCGATAACCAGCCGCCGCGAAGGGTTCGCCGATGCGATCGGCAGCATCAGCCTGACAGGGCAGATCGGACTCCAGCATCTGTCCGACTTCGGGACTTTGGGCGATTACACGTTAGGCGTGAACTGGGAGCCGTTCGAGAATCTCGATCTGTCGGCGACTTACATTCAACGCGAGGTTGCGCCTGGGCTCACGGCGCTTGGCAATCCGCAAATCGAGCAGCTCAACGTGCCGGTGTTCGATTTCGTCAACGGCGACACGGTGCTCGCGACCATAGAAACGGGCGGCAATCCTGACCTGCTGGCCGAAACGCAGCGCGACTGGAAATTCGCGGCCAACTGGGAATTGCCGTTCTGGGAGAACACCCGGTTCACAGTCGAATATATTCGCAATCGATCGGATGATGTGACGTCGGCTTTCCCGCAGGTGACGCCTGAGATCGAAGCGGCCTTTCCGGATCGCATCACGCGCGATGCTGATGGTGTGCTTCAACGGATCGATCAACGCTTCGTGACCTTCGCCGAAACCCGTGCCGAGCGATTGCAGTTCGGCCTGTTTACACGCGGGAGCTTTGGTGAGGGCGAAAGCGTAGGCGGACGTGAAGGGCGGGGGCGGGGCGGGCCACCGCGTGGTCGCCCGCAGCAGGACGCAGAGCCGCAAGAGCAACGCCGCGGTGGCCCGCCAAGTACCGAACAGCGTGCGGCTTTCAGTGAATTTCGCACGCGCATATGCGCCGATGACGGGCTCGACGTGCTCACCCGACTGGTTGCGGCGGAGGAGAACGGGGAAGACCTTTCCGGCACTATTCCCCGCTTCGACGCTCAGCGATTCGAGCGGCTCCTCGCCCGCGTGCGCGACGAGAATGGCGACATCGATCCCGAGCGGCTGGCGGCGGTGCGGACGCGCATCTGCGCGTTCGACCCGGCGGCGCTTGACGGCGGCCCTCCCGGTGGAGCGCCCGATGGCGCGCCAGAGAGGGGGCGTCCGCAGGGCTTTGCCGCGTTCCGCGAAATCGCGTGCGGTGAAGACGGCGCCGCGCGACTGAAGGCGTTGATCGCGCGGATCGATGCAGGTGAGGACGTGTCGGACGAATTGCCCGGCTTCGATCCCAACATGGCCGACATGATGCTTTCCCGGATGCGGGGTGAGGACGGCAGCATTTCAGACGAGCGCCTCGCCGGATTGCGCGAACGGTTCTGCTCCGCCGAAGGAGGCGAGGACGGCGAGCAGCGTGGTGGGCCGCCTAGCGGAGGGTTCAATCCGCTTTCCCGCAACTCATTCAGCGGCTTTCGCTATTTCGTCTCGCTCAACCACACGATCGAGCTGGAGAACGAAATCCTCATCGCTCCCGGTCTCGACCCTCTCGACCAATTGGATGGAGAGGCAACGTCGGCATTCGGCTTTCCACGTCACACATCGCGGTTGGAGGCGGGCGTGTTCGGTTCGGGGATCGGAATGCGATTGTCAGGTCAGTATATCGGCGAAACCCGGCTCGACGGGTCCGGTCTGGCCGGCAGCAGCGACCTGTTCTTCGGAGATATCGCAACCTTCGATATCCGCGTTTTCAGCGAGATCGGCCAATTGGTCGGTCGCAATGAGGGATGGCTGAAGAACTTCCGCATCAGCCTGCGCGCGGACAACGTCTTCGATGCGCAGCGCCGGGTGGTGGACGAGGACGGGGAGACCCCGCTCAATTACCAACCGTTCCTGATCGATCCAATCGGCCGGTTCGTCGGGGTCGATATCCGCAAACTGTTTTAGCGGACCACCAGAGCTTCGCCGCAGGCGACCCCGCTCGCCCACGCCCACTGGAAGTTATAACCGCCCAGCCAGCCGGTGACGTCCACCGCCTCGCCAATTGCGTAAAGCCCCGGCGCGCGCTTGGCTTCCATCGTCTGGCTCGACAATTCCCGCGTGTCGATCCCGCCCATCGTCACCTCGGCCTTGGCAAAGCCCTCTGTGCCAGTCGGGGTGAAGCGCCAGTTCGCCAATCGCTCGGCGGCTTCGCGCAGAGCCTTGTCGGAAACATTGCCAAGCTCGCGATCGATCCCGAGCCGACCGACCAGCGCTTCGGCCAGTCGCGAAGGGAGATGATCGCTCAACACCGATTTCAGCGTCGCGCGCGGACGATCACGCTTGGCCTCGATCAGCCAGTCACCCTCTGTGCGCGGTAGGAAGTCGATCCCCACGTTTCCGCCCGGTCTCCAGTAGGACGAGGCCTGCAACACCGCTGGACCCGACAACCCCTTATGCGTGAAAAGCGCGGCTTCGTCGAACGAGGCCTTCTCCGCGCTCACCCGCACCGGTGCGGACACGCCCGACAGCTCGCGGAACAGTACGTCGTCTCCGCCCAAAGTCAGTGGGACCAAAGCGGGGCGGGGTTCGACAACCTTCAGCCCGAATTGCCGCGCAAGGTCATAGGCGAAACCCGTCGCGCCCATCTTCGGGATTGACGGCCCGCCCGTGGCGACGACCAGCGCGGCAGCGGAATAGCTGCGCCCGGACGCCACCACGCCATACGCACCGCCCTCCTTCGCCGCTGCCGTGACCTCGGCCTGGCAAATCACATCGACGTGGGTATCGGGGCATTCGTCGAGCAGCATCTGGACGATCTGCTTCGCCGAACCATTGCAGAACAATTGCCCGAGCGTTTTCTCGTGCCACGCTATGCCATGCTTATCGACCAGCGCGAGGAAGTCGGCGGGCGTGTATCGTGCCAGGGCCGACTTGGCGAAATGTGGATTGTTGGAAAGGAAGTTGGCGGGGCCCGCGCCAATGTTGGTGAAGTTGCACCGCCCGCCGCCTGAAATGAGGATCTTCTTGCCTGGCTTCTCCGCGCGTTCCAGCACTGCGACCCGCAGGCCCCGCTGCCCGGCGCGCGCGGCGCACATCAGCCCCGCAGCACCCGCGCCCAGAATAATGACGTCGTAATGGTCCATCGCACGCCGCGTTAGCCGCGCAGACGCCTCGCGCCAATCGCACTTCTTATGTTGATGGCGGAGCGGGACGCGAGGGCAAAGTGCTTCCCGCTCCGCCATGTCCGTCGGCCGGGGGCCGATGGACATCTCGTCAAACGGTCGTCAGATCGCCGGGAGCGCGGGTTGCGCCACCGTCACCAGCTTGCCGAGCGTGTTCCATTCCTCGCGCGGCGCCCAGTTACGGTTGGCGCCGAGATAGGAGCGATCGTCGAGCTCGAGCAGGCCGATGATTACCTCGGCAACGATCGTCGCGCCGACAGGGCCGAGCGCTTCGCCTTCCTTGTCGCTGCCATTGGCTTCCGCGCGCCCGATCACTTCGCCTTCTGCAAGGAGATAGAGCCACAGCGGAATGCCGTCGCTGCCAAGGTCGCCGTTCACCTGCTCAACCTTTTTGAGCACCTTGTCGATTTCCTTCTGCGGGCGGCCGACGGCGGCGGCGATCTTCTCCCCGCCGGGAAGCAGGAAGGTGTTGCCGCGCAGCAGATTGCGGGTCGCGAGCGACTTCTCCGCTGCGGGCGCGGTCGGATTGATGAAGGGCAGTTCGAGCAAATCACCTGCCAGCTTCGTATCGAACAATTGCGCGCGTTCGACCTGACGGTTCTCGGGCGTGAAGAGCAGTTCGTGCCAATCGACCACGGCTCTTGCATCGCTCAGCGGATCGAACCCGCCGCCAAGGATGGTGCCGAACAATTCGAGCCTCGGTTCGCCCTGCCGAACCTGAACTTCCATCGGGATCATCGAGTGGCCAAAGCGATAGGCCGCGACCGAGAACTCGATCGGAATGAAAGGCACGTGGCCGCAATAATGCTGACGTCCGCAGCCCAGAATGCGTTCGACCACCGGCAGACCGCACATTGCGACGAGGAAGTCGTTCACCAGCGCATACTGGTAGTGCCAGGTGGTCAGGCGCCGGGTTTCTTCATACAGGTCGTGGCCTTCCAGACCATCTTCGGCATGCAGGGTTTCGGCGACATCGTTGTGAAAGCGGATGATCGCGAGCTGGATCTGGCTGATCACGCGGTTTTCGTCATTGCGCGGGTCGCCGATGATCGCGCGGCCATTGGGGGAGCGCAGCAGATCGTGTTCCGGCATGCCTGACTGCCCCGGATTGTCCGCGCCGACCAGCAATTTGACGCCGGCGAACGGGCCCGGCTGATTGCCGACGCGCTCCTGATTGAACAGGTAAGGCTGCGCTTCAGGACCGAGGCCATAGATGCAATCGAGGTCGAGGGTCGGGGTGCGCAGATTTGGCACGCCGCCGGGATCATCGACGACATTGTCGAATGTTGTCGACGCATCAAGCGTAATGTCATGATCGACGAACTGGCCGAAGAACACCATACCGACGGGCACCGTGTCAGTTCGATCGTCCGAGGATTTGCCGTCCATCGGCCCGTCAATCGCGCCGATCGCTTCGAGAATGTCGGGACGGGTGTAGGCCGGGTTCAGTTGAGGAAACAGGCGGCCGAAGCGATCCTCGCGTAGGCCGCCCAGATCCTCCTGCCCGTACAGGCTCATCGAGCAGTATGGATTGAGCCCCTCGAACTCCTTCATCCCGTGATGTTCATGCTGTGTCATATATTGCCTCCTGTTAGTTAAAACAAAGGCAACCCGAACTTCTTATGACCTTGGGCCGATCTTTTGTATGATTACTGATTGTGCCCGCCACTTGCGAAGTGCTTAGACACGAGCAAACCGATCTTGACTTGTAGGTAATAGACATTTGGCCAACGGCACAGCTTTGCCAAGGCACCTTTCGTCCCGGTCGATCCGCTCCTATCTAGCGTCCATGTCGAAGACCCAAAATGTCCAACACTAAGGCCGGCTCTCCCCCCGACCCACGCGGGGCGCAACGTTTTAACGAGGATCGCGCGACCTACACCGTCTCGCGCGCGCAGCCGAACCTTGAAGCCGGCGTGGAGGCGATCCGCGAGGTCGTGCGCACCTTGAAGCCGGTGCCCGGCGTTTATCGGATGCTCGATGCGCGCGGCGATGTGCTGTACGTTGGCAAGGCCCGCAGTCTCAAGGCCCGCGTGGCGAACTACACGCAGGTCGCGCAGCTGACCGGCCGGCTTCAGCGGATGGTCAGCCAGTGCCGCGGCATGGAAATCGTCACCACCAATTCCGAGGCCGAGGCGCTGCTGCTTGAAGCGCAGCTGATCAAGCGGTTTCGCCCGCCTTTCAACGTGCTGCTGCGCGATGACAAGAGCTTCCCTTTCATCCTGCTGCGCGCCGATCACACCTTTCCGCGCATCCACAAGCATCGCGGTGCGCGGCGGGCGAAGGGGAACTACTACGGCCCCTTCGCCAGCGCGGGCAGCGTCAACACGACGCTCAACGCGCTGCAAAAGCTGTTCCTATTGAGGAGTTGCACCGACAGCTTCTTCAACAATCGCGACCGGCCTTGCCTGCTCTACCAGATCAAGCGCTGCTCGGCCCCGTGCGTCGGGCGGATCGATGAGGAGGGGTATGACGCGCTTGTGCGCCAGGCGAAGGACTTCCTCGCGGGCAAATCGGGCCAGGTCCAGGCGGACCTCGAAAAGCAGATGGCGAAAGCGGCGGAGAGCCTCGATTTCGAGACCGCCGCGATCCTGCGTGACCGGTTGCGCGCGGCGACCTTTATTCAGGGCAGCCAAGCGATCAACGCGAAGAGCGTGGGCGATGCCGACGTGTTCGCGCTGGCGGCCAAGGGCGGACATATCGGGGTGCAGGCGTTCTTCATCCGCGGCGGACAGAATTGGGGGCACCGGGCCTTCTTCCCAAGCCATACAAAGGACGTGGAAGAGGATCAGGTGCTCGCCAATGTCATCCTGCAATTCTATGAAGAAGTGCCTCCACCGCCCACCGTGCTGGTCGATCGCGAGCTGCCGGAGAGGGAATTGATCGAGGCTGCTCTATCCGAAGTCGCGGATCGCAAGGTGCAGATCAGCATCCCTCAGCGCGGCGACCGGCGCAAGCTGATGAAGCAGGCGAGCCGCAACGCCGTGGACGCGCTCGACCGGCGGCTGGCAGAGACGGGCACCAAGGCGAAGGTTCATCGCGAGCTGGCCGAATTTCTGGAGCTGGACGAACCGCCCAAGCGGATCGAGATTTACGACAACAGCCATATTCAGGGCGCGAAGGCTGTCGGCGCGATGGTGGTTGCCAGTCCGGAAGGCTTCGAGAAGTCGCAATATCGCAAGTTCAACATCAAGTCGGCGCAGACCAACGACGATTTCGGTATGATGCGCGAGGTGATGGAGCGCCGCTTTACTCGCGCGATGAAGGAAGACCCGGATCGCGAGCGCGAAGGCGTGTGGCCCGATCTCGTGCTGGTCGACGGCGGCAAGGGGCAGTTGTCGAGCGTGATGGAGGTGCTGGGCGAGCTGGGCATTGAGGACTTGCCTGTCATCGGCATCGCCAAGGGTCCGCATCATGGGCGCGAGGGGCGGGAGGTGTTTCACTTTCCCGACGGGCGCGAGAAGATGCTACCGACCAATTCACCCGTCCTGTTCTACGCCCAGCGCCTGCGCGATGAAGTCCACCGCTTCGCCATTGGCGCCCATCGGGCCAAGCGCAGCCGCGCAATCACTGCCTCGCCGCTCGATGAGATCCCTGGCATCGGCCCGGCGCGCAAGCGGGCGCTGCTGCTTCATTTCGGCACTGCGGGGAAGGTCAGGGCCGCCGCTCTCGAAGATCTGCAACGCGCTCCCGGCGTCAGCGAGACGGTTGCGCGCAAGATTTACGATTTCTACCACGCTGGTGGGTAAGTCTGTATGCGGCGCACCACTCGTGACAGCGTGTCGTTATAGAGCCGCAATTGATCGCTAAAGACCAGTCGAAACAATATTCAGGAACACGTGTGAAACAGGAATTTGGGTTTGAAGACCCGTTATTCGGCGATGCCGTCGGCTCGCCTGCGGGCGAACTTGCGGCTGGTCCAGTGCACAATTCGGTGCAATCGCTGGACGCGCGCCACATTGCGAGAAAACTGGCGAAATTCCGCACGCCCGATGCAAGGCGCAGCTGGTTCGAGGTGGCGGTGACGCTGCTGCCTTTCCTCGCCCTGTTCGGTGCGATCCTGTGGGCGGTATCGGCTGGCTACCTGATCGCATTGTTGGCTACGCCGCTCGCTGGCCTGTTTCTGCTGCGCCTCTTCATTATCCAGCACGATTGCGGCCACGGCTCGTTCTTCGCCAGCCGAAAAATGAACGACCGGCTGGGCAAGGCGCTCGGCGTACTGACCCTCACACCGTATGAGTGCTGGCGCGCCAGCCACGCGCTGCACCATGCGGGCACGGGTAATCTCGACGCGCGCGGATTTGGCGATGTGGATACGCTGACCGTGCGCGAATATCGTGCGCTCTCTCCGCTGGGCCGGTTCGGATACCGTCTGTATCGCCATCCGCTTGTGCTGCTGGGCATTGGCCCCGCTTATCTCTTCCTGCTGCGTCATCGCCTGCCGATCGGGCACATGCGCGATGGGGCGGGCGTCTGGATCAGCGCGATGGGGAGCAATGCCGCGACGGCAGGCGTTCTTGCCGCGCTCGCATGGATGTTCGGTGTTGGCGCGACGGCGCTGGTGTTCGTTCCCGTGCTGCTGACTGCCGCGTCGATGGGGGTGTGGCTGTTCTATATCCAGCACCAGTTCGAGGGCGCCCATTGGGACCGCAAGCCCGAATGGGAATTTCACGAGGCTGCGCTGCTAAGCAGTTCCTATCTCGATCTGCACCCCGTGCTCGGCTGGTTCAGCGGGCATATCGGTATCCACCATGTCCACCATTTGATGAGCCGCATCCCGTTCTATCGTCTGCCCGAGGTGCTGGAAGCGCACCCTGAACTGGCCGACGTCAACCGCTTCACCGCCCGCGACACCATCGCGCCGCTGGGCCTGACCTTGTGGGACGAAGACCGACGCGAGCTCATACGCTTTGGCGACATCAAGCGACAAACCACCTGACCGGACCAGAAACCGGACATGAAAAAGCCCCGATCCGCTTGGCGCAGAACGGGGCGTTTTCATGTACGTCGGTGAGAATTTACTGCGGGTAAGCCCACGTCGTGCCGCGCGCGAGATTGTCGCTGGCAAAGGCCCAGTCGAGCTTCGAGCCAACAACGTGATCGAGATATTCTGGCCGCTTGTTCTGATGGTCGAGATAATAGGCATGCTCCCACAGATCGACTACCAATAGCGGATTGATGCCGTCGTGGTCCGCGAGCGTGTCGCCATCATGCGTCTCCTCGATCGTCAGACCGCCGTTCTTTTCGGCCAGCCAGACCCACCCGCTGGCGAAGTGGCCCGCGCCGCGCTCCTTGAGCTTTTCCTTCAGCGCGTCGACCGAACCGAACGAACTGTCGATCATTGTTTTCAGCTCATCTGACGGTGCGGTCTCCTGCGCAGCCATCGAGTGCCAGTAAAAGGCGTGGTTCCAGCTCTGTGCGGCGTTATTGAAAAGACCCTGATCGCTGTCGCGCGCTCCGGAGATCACCTCTTCGAGCGACTTGTCGGCGTGCGCCGTTCCCTCGATCGCCTTGTTGGTCTTGTCGATATAGGCCTGGTGGTGCTTGCCGTAATGGTAGGATAGCGTCTCGCTGGAGATCGCCGGGTCCAGCGCATCATGCGCATAGGGCAGTTCGATAAGTTTGAAAGCCATGTCGGTCCCTCTCGGTAAAATGAAAAGATTGTTCGCACAAGGAACGCGTCAAGACGGGAAAAGGTTGCACCGTTTCTGGATTTTCCTCAGCGGCCCCAAACGACTTCGCGACTTTGCCCAGCGATGACTTTGCCCGACTTGTTTACCGTGTCGGGCTGCGTTACCCACACATCAGATGTTCGGATGGAAACTGGCCCGGATCGCGGGCCGCAGCATGGAACCAAAGCTGCCTAACAACAGCATCGCCTTGTTTCGCCGCCGCAAGGGGGTGACGCGGGGCGATGTCGTATTGGTCGATCATCCCGAATTCGGTATCATCGTGAGGAAAGTGTCCGCGGTCGGGCGTGAAGCGAACATTCATTTGCGCGGAACGTCTCGGCAATCGACCAGTCAGGAGAGACTTGGCAAAGTCGCGCCGGACCGGATCATGGGGACGCTTGTCCTGCGGGTGGTATAGGCGGGCGTTCAGGGCCGCATCGCGCCTTCGGGTCCGGGGCCAAGCGGCGCGGTCAGACCGTCGAGGATCACGCCAACGCTATGGACCTGCTCGATCGTGCGCTGGTCTGCTCCGAGTCCCACAGCAATTGATGTCGCTAGCCCTGAAATCGCTCCGCCGCGGATGCGATCAATGTTTTCCAAGGCGATCTCGCGCTGTTCGGCCTGATACTGCGCAAACGGATCGGGCGCGCTGACATAGGTCTGTTCGGGCACCACGTGACCACACGAATTGATCGGCTGCCCTTGCGCATTCACTGCGACCGCGTTGAAGGGGGAGGTGTAAGGCTGATCGAACGGTGCAGTCATGGCCACTTGCTGGCTGGCGGACGTGAACAGATCGGTGCGATAGCTGTCCATCGCCTGCTGGAACTGACCCTGCTCGCGCGGGTTCATCTGCGCCATCGCTGCCGTCTCGATATCGGCAGGGTTCACATCCCCCAGATACCCGGCGCGCGCTGCATCCATCGCCGCATCGACATGCGCGGCGTAGCGATCGGGTTCGAGCCCGGCAGGACCGGTGGACGCCTCGGCGAGGTTGCTCGCGACATCGCTGGCGGAGGGGCCGTCGTTGTCGCCTGCTCCTCCAAGCGAGCTTTGATCGGGTCCGTTGCTGCCGCTACAGCCTGTGCACTCCGCCATCACATCTGTCCCTTCGCATGTCCGCGGCAGGATATAGCGCAGGGGGCAGAAACGCCCCATCTGCAGAACGTATAGGCCGCGCGACTGTCAGTCCGCGAGTGCTGCGCGCTTGAAAGACCGATCCGCGTCGAGCTGCGCGTGTTCGACCCAGGTTGCGTGAACACCGCTCGAAATCTTGTGCGGCAGGGCGAGCCGACAGATCGGACCCTTCGCGATATCGCCTGCGTCGAGGATCGCGCATTCGGACGTGCCGGTGTTCTCGTCGATCAGGAAGGTGACGAGGTAGGCATCGTCCTCCTCTGACGCGCCCTTGTGCGGCACCACCGGGCTCTCGCTCGCATAAATGCCCTCGGGCAGTGAGAAGACCTGCTCCTCGCCCGTTTCGCTGTCATGTCGGACATAGCCGTTGAACAGGAACCAGCCGGGCCGCGTCGTGGTCGACCAGGTGTAGCGGTGCCGCTTCATCGCGTAGGCCGGATTGATCATGCCGAACTCGACGATCCGGTCGGACAGCCGCTCCTCCGTGCATTCGCCGGTGGCCAGATCGAACCGCCAGCGGTGCAGCCGCGACTGGAAGCTGTGTTCATCGACATAGGCCATCATGTGGCTGTATTCGCCCGCTTCCTCCAGCGGATCGGGCATCGGCTTGTCCTGGTAATAGCCCTCCAGCACCACGGTATCCCCGTCCTCGTAGGCGTTGGTCCAGTGCAGCACGTAAGTCGGGGAAGCTCGAACCAGCGGATATCCTCGGGCTGGCCGTGGCGGGGTATCAGCGCGAAGCGGGTCGGCACACCATCATGCAGGCGCGCGGCGTGAATGTCGCGCTCCAGCAGTCCCGCATCCCAGAACAGCGGCATATCGTTGAGGATCGACCAGTTCGGCGTGATCGCCATGTCGTGCGGCAGACGCGGACCGGGCAGGGGGATCGGCACATAGTGCACCAGCTTCCCCGCCCGATCGACCACACCGTAATGCATGAAGGGCGCGTGCTTCGAATAGTTGAAGAACATCAGCTCGCCCGTCGCCTCGTCCACTTTGGGATGCGCAGACACACCGTCGAGCGGACCCCAGGACGCCTTGCCCAGGTTCTCCAGCGTCACCGGATCAAGCTGCCATGCCTCCCCACATTGATACAGCGTCGCGAGCGCCAACCCGGCATGGACGATGATATCCGTACTCGCCGTATCCTTCAGCCCGCCATGCGCACCGAAGCCGGGCCGCTTGCTCGTTCCCGGAGGATCCATCAGCCCGCCCCAAAGCGAGCCGCCCGCATCCTGCTCCGTCTCAAAGCAATGGGTGCGCACGAAGCGGTTGCGATAGCTCGCCCGCCCGCCGCGAAAGCTCACCGCGTGGATCATCGCATCGCCATCGAATGGATGGTGGCGACCCAGCGGTTGGTGCACCGGATTTTCGGTATTGCGCAGATAAATCCCGTCGAGATCGGCGGGCACTTCGCCTTCGATCACCTGCAACTCATTGACATCGACTTCCTCGTGCACCGGCGTCCACGGCCCCGAAAGGTAGGGATGATTGGATGGCTTCAGACTGGTGCGGACTGGTGGTTTGCGGGTGATCTGCATCGTGTTCTCTCCGTTGCGAAGCGAGGATAGCCGAAGCGATGCGCCGCGCCAACTTGATCGGGATCAAGGCGCTGTCCGCCATTCTGGTTTATTGCTATTCTTGCAACCAAGGGAGACAGGTCATGAAATCCATTCTGCTGCACATCGATAGTGACAAATGCATGGAGGCGCGGCTGCAGGTCGCAATGGACATCGCGCGCGCCTGCGACGGGCATATCACCTGCCTGCAAGCCGTAAGCTACGAGGTGTTCGCGCCCGGCGATTTCTATGGTTCGGCGATGGCCGCCGCCATGCCTCAAATCAGAAAGGCGGCGCAAGAGCTGCGCGAGAAGATCGAGAAGGATCTCGCGAACGAGGATGTGTCATGGGAGTGGCGCTTTCTCTACGGTTTGGCCGAAACCCGCCTGCTCGAACAATCGGCGCTGCACGATATCGTGATCGTCGGTCCGCACGACGTCGGCGAGGAAGGCGCGCGCGGCCCATCCGCCATGGCCGGCAATCTTGCGTTGAAAGCTCCGGTGCCGGTGCTGGTCGTCCCGCAGGATACCAAGCGGCTCGATTTTGACGCGCCGGTGCTGATCGCGTGGAACGGCTCATCGGAAAGCTGCGTGGCGCTGCGCCAGGCCGTCCCGCTGCTGCGCCGGGCAAGCAACGTGTTCATCGCCAGCGTCACCGAAGTGGACGGTCGCGATCGGTTCGATTTCCCGGCTAGCGAAGGCGCGATGTATCTCGGCCGTCATGGCATAAAGGCGGAGGTCGTCGACATCCCGCGCGGCGAGGCGAAAATCTCCGACACGCTGTTCTCTGCCGCGCAATCGCGCAAATGTTCGATCCTGGTAATGGGCGCCTACGGCCACTCGCGCATCGCCGAAATGCTGCTGGGCGGGGTGACAAGGCGCGCTTTGACCGATCCGGACATGCCGATCTTTCTGGCGCATTGAGGATCTTGGTAAGCGCTGAGCCCTCGATGCAGTGCGATGGTTGAATGTCTCGGGTTGGGTGGGGAGCGGAAGGTCGCCTTCTGGCAATGATGAGATTAATGGCGGTCTGAGCTTTGGTTTGGAGGCATCACATTGTCAGGAACGGTCGTCGCGGTAGCCAGAGATGCTGGACATAACTTCTCGAAAAATCTTGTCCCAGAAATTAAGATTGTTGCCGGTCTTGGCGTTGAAGGTGACGCGCACCTCGGCGTGAAGGTGAAGCACTGCTCACGCGTCAAAGTAGATCCAACTCAACCCAACCTTCGCCAAGTCCATCTGATCCACGCAGAACTTTTTGACGAAGTTGCAGAGAAGGGTTTCACGGTAATGCCAGCTGACCTCGGTGAGAATATCACAACGCAAGGAGTAGACCTACTTGGCCTTCCTCGCCATGCGATTCTAGAGATCGGTGAAGATGTTCGGTTGGAAGTCACCGGTCTCCGGAACCCGTGTGCGCAAATCGACAATTTCCAGAAAGGTCTTCTCGCAGCCGTGCTGGACAAAGGTCCGAATGGCGAATTGGTACGCAAATCCGGGATCATGACGGTGGTACTTGAGGGCGGACGGGTTCGTTCGGGTGACCGCATCGACGTGAAGCTGCCTGATCCACCGTTCTTGTCGCTTGAGCGTATGTAGGCATAGTCCGCTTTCGGAGCTCTAAAAAAGCGGCGATTTATGTCCGCAATAAAGGCCGCAAGCAGACATCTCCGATTTCCTCATGATCTTTGCACGGGCAGTGATCTTGGGTGAGCTGGCTTCTGCGTAGCTGGACCGCACCATCGATGGCGTCGGTATGGATTTCGTCGAGGCTGAGGCCGGCACCGATGCGCTAGACGGGCTGGCTCGCGCGCTGGGACAATTGGCGGGAATACACCCATCCGATCCCGATCAGGCTGAAGCCCAGTGCCATGAAGCTAACAATGCGCAGCAACCCTTGCAGGCCCGCGGCGTCGATCAGGAAAACCTTGACCACTGCGACCAGCATCAACACCAGCGAGCCCACCCGCCAGCTGCGCTCATCCCGCATGGAGCCCCACCACAGGAAGCCGAGCGCGAGCAGGATGCCGAGCAGCGAGATCAGCAGGCTTTCCGTTTCGCCGATGCCTTGCGCAACCAGCACCGTGCCGCTGAAAACCTGTCGCAGCAGCGAATAGGCGAGCAACGAGATCAGCACTATCGTGGCCGCGTTTGCGAATTGGCGGACCCGGGGCGGCGATTCCTCCCACTCTGTCAACGCCAACCAAATGCCACCGATCGCCGTAGCGTAGGCAGGCATCAGCCAGTTCGCGATCGACGTCGGGCCGACATGCTGAACGGCCAGCAGCGGGTTGTGCATCACCAAGGTAAACCAGCCAAAGTGCGCAAGAGCGACCGCGATGAGGCCAAAGCCCACCGGCTGACGCACGGCTTTCGGCAGAGCGTTGAACGCGCCATAGGCAGCGAGCATAAGCAAAGCCTGCCAGATCGTCCGCTCGGCCATCGCGTTTTGCTCGAACTGCAGCAGCGAATTTATGCCGAAGAGCTGCTTGTAAAGGCTGTGGAGCGTGATGCCCGCGATGATGCCGAGCGCGAGCAACACGAACGCCTTGAAGTCCGTGCGGCGATCCTGCCCTTTCCACACCAGAACGGCGAGCGCGGCGGCGGTGGGCGCGACGCGCAGGGCCAGATCGCCCGGTGCGATGGCTGCGCTGACAAAGAATGGGTCGCCGAACATAGCCCAACTTCCCGCTTCGACCCACTCGACAAGAGGAACGAAAGACCACAGCCCCGCGATGACGAACGCCGTCGTCCAGGCAGCGATGCGGTCGGGCTGCGAGACGAACAGAGCCATGGCCGCAAGCGCGGCGATCCATGCGAGTGGCGCGCTCGGGAGGATCTGCGCAACCACGCCGTAAACCAGCGCGACGGCAAATGCTTCGCCGACGCCGCGCGTCAGCGCATTGCGCCCGATAAAGGCCATGCAGGCAAACGGCAGAGCGGCGGAAACCCAGCGAAGCAGCGCCCGCCACGCGTCAACATCCTCGGGCGCATCACCCAATTGAGAGAGCTCGGCGACGAAGCCCGGTGTCACGATCAGCGTGACGAGCGCAATCGCGGCTCCGGCCCACCCGGCGATGGTGAGAGAAAGCGCATCGCGCCGCCAGCAAAACCCGATGAGCGGGGCGCTCACCAGCATTGCCATCATCGGCGCGATCCAGGCGGGCGTAATCAGCAGAAGCGCGGCGAACACCAGGAGCGCGGTGGGTGCGAGCACGAGGATCGTTTGACGTGTCTGGTCTTCCTCGCCACGTTTCCAGATCAGCGCGAAAGACCCGGCCGGCAGCAGCGCAAGCCCCGCCATGGCTGCGGCCAGCAGGGGTTCGCTCTCGAGTTCGCCCCAGCTTCCGAACCGGACATAGCTGACGATCCCCATGATCAGGCTGACCGCGCTCAATTGCGCAATATCGAGAAGGCGGGCGCGCCAAAGCCATTGATGGGCGAGCGGAACACCCGCGAAGATCGCAATCTGCGCCGCGGCAACCCAAGCGAAGGCCCAGGCGTCGGGATCGGGCCAGATCAGCAGCAGCCAGAGGCCAAGACCGGAAGCGACCAGCGTGCCCAGCTTCAACGCAGGGTAGCGCCAGCCCAATGCCGAAAGCGCCGCGCCGATCAGCAGGTACAGGCCGCACGTCAACGCAGAGAACCCGGCATCGCTTACAAGCACCGCCATCTGCAACGTCGCCACCGCGCCCGCGGCGAGCTTTGGCAGGCTCGGCCCACCTTTCGCATGGAGGAAGGCGGGCAGCACCGTGCCGAGCACGATGAGATAGACGCCGAGCGCGGCAAAATCCGAACCGCTCGAAACGCCCGCGAACATCATCAGCGCGCCCCAGCCAAGCCCGGCGGCAAGAGCGGCATAGCCCAGCCATCGGCGCTCCTGTGCCTCGCCGGTCCAGGCGAGGCCCCCGGTGATGAGCGCGAGGTAGAACGATAGCAGCGGGATATTCGCGCTGTCGCTATCCACCAGCAACGGAGCGGCGAACCCTCCGACAAGGCCGATGACCGCGCTGGGCAATCCAAACCGGAAGGACAAGACGATCGCAGCCGCGGTGACCACCGCTAGTCCGACAAAGGCCGCGCCAGCTCCGATCAGGCCATAGGCCGTGCCCGCGAGGTAGAATGCCCCGTACAAGGTCGCGAGACCCGCTCCGGCGAGGGATTGGCGCACGCGCGGATCGCGAACGCGTTCTTCGAAGCGAAAGGCGGCCTCCGCCCCCGCCAGCAGCGCCAGTCCGAACAGGAAGCTCAGGCTGACGCGCACCACCGGAGTAAGGAGGCCCGCTTCGATGGAGAAGCGGACGAGAAAGATCCCCGCGATGGCGAGCGCGAAGCCGCCGCCCCAGATTGGCAGGCGGCGGCCAAATATATCTTCGAAATCGAAGGAAAAGCTGCGCGTCGATGATAGGCTGTCGGCTTCGTAGGATTGCGGCTCGTATGGCTGCGCCTCGACGGAGACCGTCTCATCCGGCTCGATACGTTTGGCCGCGACTGGTTCCGGGGCGACCGGCTCTACAAATTCGGTTTCGCGGTCTCGACTTGGCGGTTCCTCGACTGGTTTAGGCGATTCTTCGACTTCAGGCGCGACCGGATAGGTTGGTTGTGCAGCCTCGATCCCGCCCAGATCGCTTGCAATCGACGGTTCGGGGACGCGAGTATTCCGCAGCTCTTCAAGCAGCCCAGTCAGATCCGCGACATCCTGCTCCAGCTTGTCCACGCGAGCCCACAGGAGCGCGACGGCACCGGCCAGAGCAAGGATGATGATGATAGTCATGGGCCGGTTCGCATCATCGCCGCCGTGCAGTTAAAATATAATGAGACGCCACAATCGTTCGATCCGCGGGAGGGGCCGGTTCTCCCGTCACTCCACCGGCAAGAAGTCCGGCACCGACAGATACCGCTCGCCGGTGTCGTAATTGAACCCCATCACCCGCGCGCCTGCATCCAGCTCGGGCAGCTTCTTCGCGATCGCCGCTAAAGTCGCGCCGCTCGAAATGCCGATCAGCATCCCTTCCTCGCTGGCGGCCCGCCGCGCCATGTCCTTGGCGGCTTCCGCGTCGACCTGCACCGCGCCGTCGATTGCATCGGTGTGGAGGTTGTCGGGGATGAAGCCTGCGCCGATGCCCTGGATCGGGTGGGGGCCGGGCTCACCGCCGCTGATCACCGGGGAGGCTTCGGGTTCGACGGCGTAGGCCTTGAAGTCCGGCCAGTGCTTCTTCAATTCCTCCGCGCAGCCGGTCAGATGACCGCCCGTTCCGACGCCGGTGATCATCACGTCGATGGGGTTGTCGCGAAAGTCTTCGAGGATTTCCTGCGACGTGGTGCGCACGTGGACGTCGACATTGGAGGGGTTTTCGAACTGGCTGGGCGACCATGCGCCGTCGGTCTCGCTCACGATCTCGGCCGCCCGCTCGATCGCGCCCTTCATGCCCTTCATCTTGTCGGTCAAGTCGAAGGTCGCGCCATAGGCGAGCATCAGGCGGCGGCGCTCGACCGACATGCTTTCGGGCATGACGAGGATGAGCTTGTAGCCCTTGACCGCGGCGACCATCGCAAGGCCGATGCCGGTATTGCCGCTGGTCGGCTCGACGATGGTGCCGCCCGGTTTCAGGTGCCCCGCCTTCTCCGCGTCCTCGACCATGGCCAGCGCGATGCGGTCCTTGATCGATCCGCCGGGATTGGCGCGCTCGGATTTCAGCCAGACCTCGTGATCGGGAAACAGGCGCGAAAGGCGGATATGCGGCGTGTTGCCGATGGTTTCGAGAATGCTGGCGGCTTTCATGTGGGGGCTCCTTCGGATTGTTTGGTTGGGGTGTCATGTAGCAGGTCTGGCGGCGGATCGAAGGTCTTCGTGGTGCGCAGCACCGGAAATACGCGCGCCCACAGCGCCACGGTGACGATAGCGCCGATCCCGCCCGCGACCACGGCGGCGACCGGACCGATCAGGAAGGCGAGGGTGCCGGAGAAGAAATCGCCCCCTTCATTCGAGGCACTGATGGTGAGCATGCTGACCGAGGACACCCGCCCGCGCTTGTCATCGGGCGTGTGCAATTGAATGAGCGACTGACGGATATAAACGCTGAACATGTCCGCCGCGCCGACGATGAACAGCATGGCGAGGCTGAGCGGCATATAGGTCGAAAGCCCGAAGACGATGGTCGCCACCCCGAAGATCGCGACCGCCCACAGCATTTTCGGCCCCACGCCGGTCTTGATCGGGCGGAATGAGAACCACGCCGCCGTCAGTGCCGCGCCGACCGCGGGAGCCATCGCAAGCTGGCTGAGGCCCGTCTCTCCGACCATCAGGATGTCGCGCGCATAAACCGGAAACAGCGCGGTTGCTCCGGCAAGAAACACCGCAAACAGATCAAGCGTGATCGCGCCCAGCACCATCTTGTTGCGCACGACATAGCGCATTCCGTCGATGATCGCGCCGATGGGCCGCTGGTCCGTTCGTCTGGGCGGCTGTGGCACGCGGCCGATCAGGGTGAGCGCCACCATCGAGATCGCGAAAAGGCCGGTCGCGACGGCGTAGGGCAAAGCGGGCTCGATCGCATAGAGATAGCCGCCCAGCGCCGGTCCGCCGATCATGCCGACCTGCCAGGATATAGACGACAGCGCGATGGCAGTCGGCAGGATCGGCTTTGGCACGAGGTTGGGCGCGAGCGCCGATAGCGCCGGGCCGGCAAAGCCGCGCGCTATGCCCAGCAGCACCGCGATTCCATAAAGGATTGGCAGCGCGATGGCTTCGCTCCAGGTGGCCCAGCCCAGCACCACGGCGCACAGCAATTGCAGCAGCACGGTGAGCCGCCCCAGCGCGCGCCGATCGAACCGGTCGGCGGCAAGGCCCGAAAACGGCGTCAGCACGAACAGCGGCAGGAACTGCAGCAGGCCGATAAGGGCAAGTTGTCCCGAAGCCTCGGCAATCGTCATCCCGCCATCGCGCGCGATGGTGTAAGTCTGCCATCCGATGATGAGCAGCATCGCATATTGCGCCAGCGTCATCGCCAGGCGGCTGACCCAGTAGCAGCGGAAATTGTGGATCCGGAAAGGGTGCGTATCGGGGGATGGCGTCGCGGCGTTCACCCTGCGGCCCATGGCAGGCGTGATGCTGCCTGCCAAGCGGGCCTTAGGCTCTCAAGCCCCGATAATCGACGAGATCAGCGTCCCTTGCGAAGGCGCGGATTGGGCTGCAGTTCGTCGATGATCTCCACGAAATCGTCAAGCCGGATGATCCGTTCGAACTGAAAGCCCGCGCGCGTATCGCGGGTCCAGATAACGTAAGCCTCGATTCGGCCGACGATTGGCAGTCGGATCATCACCCGGTCGCCGCGCTTAAGCTGCGTCGCGTTGTCCGCCATGAAGCCGTGGGCGGAGATGTTGCAGACATGCAGGTCGAGATCGCCCTGGTCGAAATGTTCGACAATGGCCGAGTAATCCACCGGATGACGCGCGGCGCGCCGCAGGTCCGTTACGCTAAGGTTCGCTCCGGCAGTCACGTATCAAGCCCCTCCGATGATAGCCCCCCGCACATCGCTGCGGGGTTGGACCGTCATGCTGTATAAAGGCTGACAATTGGTAAAGCGCCGCTTCGGGCAAGCGGCTCATCTGGTTATGAGCGCGTGCTTTTTCTTGCCCAGACTGAGCCGCACTGTGTCCCCGTCGGCGGGGGCGATCACGTGGGCGGGGTCGGAGATCGCCTGGTCGCCGAGCTTTACCGCACCCTCGGCGAGTTTGCGCTTCGCCTCACCGTTCGATGCGGTGAAGCCAAGCTTCGTCAGGACGGCGCCGATCCGCATACCCGCTTCGCCAACGCTGAGCGTGGGGAGGTCTTCGCCAGCCCCACTGCCCGCAAAGGTTTCGCGCGCCGTCGCTTCGGCCGCGCGGGCCGCATCCTCGCCGCGCACAAGCTTCGTAACCTCGTTGGCTAGCACCACCTTCGCGTCGTTAATCGCCGCGCCCTCCAGCACTTCGAGCCGCGCGATGTCCTCCAGCGGCAGATCGGTGAACAGGCGCAGGAACCGCCCGACATCGCGATCGTCGCAATTGCGCCAGTATTGCCAGAAATCGTAGGCGGGCAGCATGTCGTCGTTAAGCCACACCGCGCCCGCCGCGGTCTTGCCCATCTTCGCGCCGTCAGCCGTGGTCAGCAGTGGAGTCGTCAGCCCGAACAGTTCGCGCCCGTCGAGCCTGCGCCCCAGCTCCATTCCGTTGACGATATTGCCCCATTGGTCGCTGCCGCCCATCTGCAACCGGCAGTCATAACGGCGCGCAAGCTCGACGAAATCATAAGCTTGCAGAATCATGTAATTGAATTCGAGGAAAGTCAGCGGCTGTTCGCGGTCAAGGCGCAGGCGCACCGAATCGAAGGTGAGCATCCGGTTGACGGTGAAGTGCGGCCCGACATCGCGCAGCATCTCGATATAACCGAGGGTGGACAGCCATTCATCGTTGTTGACCATCACCGCATCGGTCGGCCCGTTACCGAAAGTCAGCAATCGCTCGAACACCGTGCGGATCGAGGCGATGTTGTCCTCGATCGCGGCGTCCGTCAGCATCTTGCGGCTCTCATCCTTGCCCGAAGGATCTCCGACCTTCGTGGTGCCGCCACCCATCACCACGATCGGCTTGTGCCCGGCCTGCTGCAAGCGGCGCAGCATCATGATCTGCACCAGACTGCCAACATGCAGGCTGGGCGCGGTCGCGTCGAAGCCGATATAGCCGGGCACCACCTGCTTTGCCGCCAACTCATCGAGCGCGCCCGCATCGGTGATCTGGTGGATGTAGCCGCGGCTCTCCAGCAGGCGCAGCAGATCGGAGGAATATGCGTGTGTGTCGGTGGTCATGCGCGCGGCGCTTACCAGCGGGGCAGGGCAGGGGCTAGTGGCCTTGCGAGCGGCGCGCGCAGCGGCGATAGGCGCTGGGATGCAACCGCTCATGCTCCATCGCACCTGCGACCTCGGCCCGATCGTCGCCGTCACCGCCGCCATCGACGCAACACCTGAGGGTTTCGAGGCCCGCTTTCGCATGGAGGGCAGGGTGGATGTCATAAGATTGCCGCCGCAAGCCCCTTCGGCGCGCGGGAACGATCTATGGAAAACGACCTGTTTCGAGGTCTTCTGGCAGCCAATCGGCGGCACAGAATATCGCGAGTTCAACCTCTCGCCATCCGGACGCTGGACCGCCTATGCCTTCGACAGCTACCGCGAAAACATGCGCGACATGGCCATCGACGCGGTGTCCGTCGTGCCAACGGTCGCGGAGGGCGCCTTGTCGCTCGAGGCGCGGATCGCCGCCGATATACCCGCACCTGCACAGGTGGGCCTGAGCGCGGTGGTCGAACACGGCGATGGAGAACTGCAATACTGGGCGCTCGCGTTCGGCCCCGGCAAACCCGACTTCCATTCAGAAGCCTGCCGACAGCTTATCGTCGAGCGCCCCGATCCTCGATAATCAGGCTTCCGCGGGTCGCTGGCCGAACGGCTTGTTGAGCTGCACGATCTTCAAGTTGAGCAAAAACGCAAAGCTCACCCATGAGATATACGGGACGTTGAGCCACCCGGCGAGCTCGGAATAGCGCGGCAGGACGAGGCACAGCGCCAGCACGGACAGCCACAGGAACACATTCTCGACCAGTGCGAAATCGGGCCGCTTGATCTTGAAGAACAGCGGCGACCAGGCGAGGTGAAACACGAAATTGGCCGCAAACAGCGCGCCGATGATAATGCCATCTTCCAGCGTCGTCGCGCTCGTCCAGGCGAGATAGAAGCTCCAACCCGAAAGCCCGAGAATGATGGTCCAGGCCGGTCCGAACAGCCAGTCGGGCGGCTGCCAGCTCGGCTTGTTCAGATTGCGATACCAGTCACCGATTTCGGTCAGCAGACCGCCCGCGCCGCCGAGAATGATGGCCCAGGCGGCAGCGACGAGAGCGGGGGTCCATTCGATATCCATGCTGCAAGAGCGATACACGCGCCCGTCCGTTCCCGCCAGCTTCAGGATGGAAACGAAAGCAATTGCGTTTGCGGCGTTGCTGTTCCACCGCACTTTCCCATGACTGGAACCGTGAAATTTGGCATCGACCGTCTGCTCGAAGACACCTCGCTCCTTCGCGAACTGAAGGATCGCCGCGTGGCGCTCGTTGCCCATCCGGCGAGCGTGACGCTGGACCTCACGCACAGTCTCGACGCGCTGATCGCGGCGGGCGTGAACATCACCGCCGCCTTCGGCCCGCAGCATGGGCTGAAGGGCGACAAGCAGGACAACATGGTCGAAACGCGCGATGAAATGGATGCGCAATACGGCATCCCTGTCTTCTCGCTTTACGGCGAGGTTCGGCGGCCTACCGGGCAGATGATGTCGAGCGCGGACGTATTCCTGTTCGACCTGCAGGATCTGGGCTGCCGGATCTACACCTTTGTCACGACGCTGCTCTATCTGCTGGAAGAAGCGGCGAAGCACGGCAAGGAGGTCTGGGTGCTCGACCGCCCGACCCCCGCCGGTCGCCCGGTCGAGGGGACGCTGCTGGTGCCGGGACAGGAGAGCTTCGTCGGGGCCGCTCCCATGCCGATGCGGCACGGGCTTACGCTGGGCGAGATGGGCCACTGGTTCGTCGAGCATTTCGATCTCGATGTGGATTATCGCGTGGTCGAGATGCAGGGCTGGCAGCCGGACGCGGATAGCGGCGCTGTGGCGAGCGGCTATGGCTGGCCTGCGAACCGCCTCTGGATCAACCCTTCGCCCAATGCCGCCAGCGTCAACATGGCGCGCTGCTATGCCGGCACGGTGATGCTGGAAGGCACGACGTTGAGCGAGGGCCGGGGCACCACGCGGCCGTTAGAGGTTTTGTTCGGCGCGCCCGATGTCGACGCGAAGGCGGTGGCAGCGGAGATGCGAGCGTTCGCGCCCGAGTGGTGCAGGGGGGTACGGATGCGCGATTGCTGGTTCGAACCGACCTTCCACAAACACGCAGGAAAGCTCTGTAACGCTTTGATGTTGCATGCGGAGGGTCCGGACTACGAGCACACCGCGTTCAAACCGTGGCGCTTGCAGGCGCTCGCGTTCAAGGCAATCCGGCGGCTCTACCCGAGCTACGATCTGTGGCGGGATTTCCCGTATGAGTACGCGCACGGTCGCCTGGCGATCGACGTCATCAATGGCGGACCTGCCTTGCGCGAATGGGTCGATGATGCGGAGGCAGGGCCGGATGCGCTGGATGCGCCCGCGTCACACGACGAGGCTGCCTGGGTGCAGACGGTGCGCGGGCACCTGCTTTATTGAGCAGGATCGCTGGGTATTCGACGAAAGATCGGTCCCCGCTCGACCTCAGGCAGTGGACGAACATCATCGGGATCGCCCATCATCACCATGACGGAGCAGCCGTCGTACTTGCGATCCACCGCGTAAATCGCCAGCGGACGTTCGGGTGAGGCGGGTTCGCGGCGAAACAGCTTGGGCTGGCCCGTCGCATCGCGAGCATGATTGATGCGGTCGCGGCAGGTCTCGCTGTCGGACGGGATTTCGCGTTCGGCGCCTTCGCGTGTTTCTTCGTCCAACGGTGCAGATTGATCCGGATCGTCACCATCGGCGGCTCCGACAAGTGCAAGTGCGACAAGCGGTAAGCAAAGTATTCGCATCACGACCTCCCTGGCGGTAAGTTTATCGTACCGAGCATACACTTGCTACCCTGCTATGAGCAAATGTCATCGGCGCGTACTCGCCACTCGGCGCAGCTGCACACCGCGGCGCTGGCCTGTAATGCAGACGGTTCAGAAGCGCTTGCGTCATGCAACGCGATGTCCGTTTGTGGGTGGGGAACGGAACGTCAGCTTCCAAATCTTTATGGAACCAAAACAGACGTAGATTCCAAAATTGGCGAATGGCAGCTCACGATCCACTTGCGGACTTTGGGGCCAGTTGATTTCCTTCCCAAAAGCCGACGCAGTTTGCGCCTTTTTGCTATGTCTTAAACTGGAGTGAAAGCGGGATAGCTACTTTCAGGCGCTGAAAACTGTCCTGCCGTCACACCCGCGAACTCCAACTGACAGGGTCCGCAAGATTAATGGCTTTGTGCAATTCAGCGCCCAAATGAATTGCCTCATAAGTAGCCCTTGGTGGCCGCATTGAGACATCGACATGGCGCTGCACCCAAGCGCGACTCTCGAGTTGACGCAATGACTTCGCCAATGATCTATCCGATACACCGTACAGTTTTCGTCTTATCTCGCCAAAGTATCGGGGCCTACCAGTCACGGCGAGAATGGGGATTGTCCAGTTTCGCCGGATCAGAGCGACTTCCGGAGACTCGCTCACCACACCCAAAATATTGGATGCAATTTCGGCGGCGGCCTTACCTTTTGCTGTCAAAAGAAACTCAGGGCGAAGCGGGTGACCGTGACCAGGATTACGCTCAATCATTCCAAGTTCAACGAGGTGTGCGAGGCTTGCGGCGAAGGCAGTTCTTCCCGCGCCTGTAGCAGTCAGAAGGGCAGCTTGACGCCCGCGCGTTCCGGCCGCGAGCGCAGCAAGGATGTCCAGCGACCAAGCGCGCGATGAGAGATTGACAAGAGTAATTATGTCCATAAAAGTTAGTAACTGAAATTATCATGAGAGGAAAGCTTATGCCGGTCGTCAAGCTCGATAAAACAATAACCCTCGCAATGTCCGTGAGTGATCGTCACCGCAGCGCAGCTTGGTATGCTGATATGCTTGAATTCAAGCTTCTTTATCATATGGATGATGCAGGTTGGAGCGAACTTGAGACCAAAACGCCTGGGGTCACGATCGGGCTTGGCGAGCACGCAGAGCCAGCGCCCGGAAACATGGTGCCCGTATTCGGGGTCGACGATATCAATGTCGAGCGTGCTAATCTCGAAGCCGCTGGTGTCAGATTCGATGGTGAGACTGAAACCGTCGAGGGAATGGTCAGCACTGCGACCTTTTATGATCCGGACGGCAACGCTCTTATGATTGCTCAAGATCTGACAGAAGGAGGATAAGCGAAGTTCGTTCCTTCGCGAATGTCTGCTTCTGGGTGCTGGCAAGTGCCGTTGGAGCGCCCACAATTGGATCGAATTGCAGTCCTAATGGTCTCAGCATGAAAGCGACCGCTATCTCGCCCCCATTTCCAAAACCAGACATACCGCTTTCACCCCCGTTTCAGACATACAGAGATAGGGCGACTTACGTCCGCTTTCGGGGAGCAGGATAATCAACCCAAGCGACGACAAGTGGGATCCCCAGCCGCCCCGCCACCTCGATGTCATCCAAGTCCTACCCCGCCGGCTCCTTACCGCGCGCATTTACCGCAATCCGCCGGAACACGTCGCGCAGCGCGTCGGGGGACGCTACCTCCACCGCGCCGCTTTCGACCTCGGATTGCGAGAACGTCATTGAAGGCATCGTGTCGTCAAGCATCTCCCATTCCGGGAAGATGCGGGTCTCGACTGTGGCGGACACTTCAAGTTGCACTTCGGTATGGCGGTCGTCCTTCTCGATCCGGGCGTAGAGCGCGTCGATTGCTGGCTGGGGCCCCTCGATCAGCTGGATATACATGTCCTGGCGGCAGATGAGCGCGCCGGTGATGTCGTTTTCGCGGTTGTTGCGCCGCGCCTGCATCAGGATGGCGGCGAGCATCGCATTGTCGAAACCGAATGGCCGCGAGCGGTAGATCAATTGCTTCAACGTGGTGCTCCTGTGCAGCCTTCGGACTGGAGTGCAAGTGCTAGCACGGGCTGGTGGCTATCGACTAGCGCCATCGCCCGCCGGATGCGTCTTATGCGGGGGAAGCGTGGAGCCTGCGTTTTCCTACTTCCGCTTGGGGCACTATCACCGCGGACGCTCTTTCAAATCGTTCGCCGCTGCATTCATTGATCGAGACAGACGATCGAACCGGCGCGTTTGATCGACTGGATTTCGCGCCTCGGACAGTGTGTCAGGTGTGTCAGGAGCCGCTTTTGCCGCGCCGCTTGCGCATCATCCCCTCCTGCGCGACGCTCGCCACGAGGCGGCCTTCGGCGTCGAAGATGCGCCCCCGGTTAAAGCCGCGCCCACTGCCCGACCACGGCGCGTCGGTGGCGTAGAGCAGCCATTCGTCGGCGCGCGCCTCACGGTGGAACCAGATCGCATGATCGAGGCTCGCGCCCACCAGCTCGCCGCGCATCCAGCTGAGGCCGTGGGGCAGGGCGCTGGTGCCGAGCAGGGTGTAGTCGCTGGAATATGTGATGACGGCGCGGTGGAGCGCGGGGTCGTCGGGCAGAGGGGCGACTGTGCGGAACCAGCTGTGCGCGCGAGGTGGTTTCGGATCGGAGTTCATCCAGTGCAGCCGGTCGATCGTGCGCATTTCGATTGGACGCGGTCGCAGCATCAGCTTGCGCTGCGCCTCGGTCAGCTTGTCGCCGAGCTTGTCCGCCATCTCGCGTCGCACACCCATGTCGGGGCGCAGGTCGTCAGGGCCGTCGACCTCGGGCATGGGCGCGTCATCGTGCTCAAGGCCGTCTTCGGGCACCTGAAAGCTGGCGGTGAGATTGAGGATCGGGACCGATGTGCCATCCTCGCCCTCCTGGCTGGCGACCACCCGGCGATTGGCGAAACTGCGTCCGTCGAAGTCGCGCTGGATGCGGTATTCGATCGGCGCACCCTCGCGCCCGCCGCGCAGGAAATAGGCGTGGAGCGAGTGCGCGGTTTTCAAGTCGGACATGCTCGCCTGTGCCGCCTGAAGCGCCTGCGCGAGCACCTGCCCGCCAAACACCCGGCCCACCCCGCCCTTTTGCGGGGAGCCAGCGTAGATGTCCGCCGCGCGCTTCTCGACTGTCAGCAGCCGGACTAGCTCATCAACGAGCTCGCTTGGTTCGCAAGTGTCTGTCATCGCGCCTGCCCTCAACCGTGCTGGTAGCCCAGACCGTCGGCAGCGGCGATCGGCTCTCCGTCCAGCATCAGCGGCGCTCTGCCGCGCTGCGTCACAGTGCCGATCTGCGTCGCGGGAACGGGCGGCGCTTCTCCGCCGGGCATGGTGAATAGGAGCTCATAATCGTCACCCCATCGCATGCACTCGCTGCGACGGGTCGGGGCGGCCACCGGCACGCTGCGACTGTCGATGGCCATGGTCACTCCACTGGCGTTGGCGAGCCGGTAGATATCGAGCAGCAGTCCATCCGATACATCCATCATCGCCGTCACGCGCGGGGCGAGCGCTCTGCCTTCGGAAAGCCTCGGCACCGGCCGGTCGAAGGCCGCGAAATGCTCGCGTATCCCTTCGAAACCAAGCATCGCACGTCCGAGCGTGCCGGTAACGAACACGCCGTCGCCAACCTGCGCGCCCATGCGCGATGGCACGGGACGGCAGGTCGCACGCCCGATTGCGGTGATGCAATAGGTGGTTGCTCCGGTCGCCGCGACGGTATCACCGCCCATCAGCGGGATGTCGTAAACCGCCAGCACCTCTCGAAGGCCCTTCACGAATTCCAGATCGTTCCCGCCAAGCGAGTGGCCGAGCATCATGCCGACCGGCTCCGCGCCCTTGCCCGCCAGGTCCGACAGGTTGACGGCAACGAGCTTCCAGGCGACATCCGACAGATCCGCTTCACGCCGGAAATGCACGTCTTCGACCATGGTGTCGTGGTTGAAGACCAGAATTTCGTCGCCGATCTCGATGAGCGCGCAGTCATCGCGCAGATCGCGTGCGCCCTTGTGCAGGGGCAGGGTGCGCAGGGCGGACAGGAACTCGGTTTCGGTCATACGCTGCGGGCCGTGAAACATCGCGTCTGACGTCGCGCGACGATGCTAGGTTCGCACCTCCCGAGCCACGGCATCGAGCACGCCGTTCACGAACTTGGCCTCCCGATCATCGAAGAACGCTTTCGCCACATCGACATATTCGCTGATCGCCGCGGCTTTGGGCACGTCCGGACGCGCCAGCAACTCGTAGGCGCCCGCCCGGAGGATCTGAAGCATTGTCTTGTCAAGCCGCGCAAGAGTCCAGCCCGAGGCCAGTTTGGCGGAGAGCAGCGCGTCGATCTCCTCGCGCCGCGCATCGACGCCGCGCACGACATCGTCGAAAAACGCAATTTCGGCGTCCGCCATGACTTCGCCGGCATGGTCTTCGTCATCGACTTCGCGCCCGAGCCGATGCTGGTGGAACTCGTCGAGCAGCCTGGCGAGCGCGGTCTTTTCCATATGCCGCTGGTACAGCGCCTGCACGGCGGCAAGGCGTGCGGCGCTGCGGGCTTTCGAGCGTGGGGAGGCGGTCATTTGAGGCGCAGCTCCACGGATTTGGCATGCGCAGGCAGCCCTTCGGCATGGGCGAGCTTCGCCGCTGCCGGGCCGATTGCCGCGAAGGACCGCTCATCGCACTCGATGAAACTGGTGCGCTTCATGAAATCGAGGACGGAAAGCCCGCTGGAAAAGCGCGCCCGGCGGCCCGTCGGCAGCACGTGATTGGGTCCGGCCACATAGTCACCCACGGCTTCCGGCGTCATCCGCCCGAGGAACACGCTGCCCGCATGGCGGATCGCCGGAAGCATGGCACTCGCATCCTCGATCGCGAGTTCGACATGCTCGGCGGCGAGGCGATTGACCAGCGCGGGCGCTTCGGCACGCAGATCGTCCACGATGATGATGACACCGTTGTCTTCCCAGCTTTGCTTGGCAACCTTGGACGTGCTGAGTTCGACCAGTTGCAGGTCGATCGCATCGCTGACTTGAGCGACAAAGTTATCGTCATCGGCAATCAGGATCGATTGCGAGCTGGGATCGTGCTCTGCCTGGCTGAGCAGATCGGCGGCGATGCAATCTGGATCATTCTTGCCGTCTGCAACAACCAGAATCTCGCTCGGCCCTGCGACCATGTCGATCCCGACTGCCCCGAACACCTGCCGTTTGGCTTCGGCGACATAGGCGTTGCCGGGGCCGGTGATGACATCGACCGGAGCGATCCTGTCGGTCCCATATGCAAGCGCACCTACGGCCTGTGCACCGCCGACGCGCCAGATCTCGTCGACCCCGGCAATATGCGCGGCGGCGAGCACCAGGTCGTTGGATTGCCCCTTGGGCGTGGGCGTCACAACGACCAGCCGCTCGACCCCGGCGACGCGCGCGGGGATTGCGTTCATCAGCAGTGAAGAAGGATAGGCCGCGCGTCCGCCGGGCACGTAAAGGCCTGCCGCCTCGACCGGTTGCCAGATCGCGCCCAACCGCACTCCGGCATCGTCGGTGTAGTCGCGATCCTGCGGCAATTGCGCTTCGTGATAGGCGCGAATACGCTTGGCTGCGAGGTCGAGTGCATCGCGCAGGTCGGCCTCGAGCGTGTCATAGGCTTGCGCACACCGTTCCGCGGTCACGGTCCAATCGGCATCTTCGACCAGTGAATAGCCATCGAAGCGCTGCGTGTATTTGACCAGCGCGGCGTCGCCGTTGCCCTTCACCGCGCGCAAGATGTCGCGCACGGTAATTGCAACGTCGTCATCCGCTTCGCGCCGGTCTTTCACTATCCGCGAGAAGCGCTTTTCAAAATCGGGCTCTGAGGTCTTGAGCGTTTGCATCAGGCGGCTTTCGCTCCGTTGAGGGCGCGCGCTTCGGCACCGGCGCGAAACGCCGCGACCAGATCCGCGACCCGGGGATCGGTTTTCAGGGCCGCGCGATTGACGATCAGCCGCGCGGAGATCTCTAGAATGCGCTGCGTTTCGACGAGACCGTTTTGCGCAAGTGTGCGCCCGGTTGAGACCAGATCGACGATCTGCCGCGCAAGGCCGAGCGAGGGGGCAAGTTCCATCGCGCCGTTCAATTTTACGCATTCGGTCTGAATACCCTGCCGCTCGAAATGCCGCGCGGTGAGGTTGGGATACTTGGTCGCGATCCGCAGGTGGCTGGCCGAGGCGAACCCGTCCTCGTCGCTCGCCAATCGTGCGACCGAAAGGCGGCAGTGCCCGATATCGAGGTCGACCGGGGCGTAGAGATCGGAATAGTCGAATTCCTCGATCACGTCCGATCCAACGACGCCGACCTGCGCCGCGCCGTGCGCAACGAAGGTGGCGACATCGAAGGCGCGCACGCGGATCAGCCGCATGTCCGCGCGGGTCGTGCCAAAGGATAGCGAGCGGTTCGCCTTGTCGTGGAACGCATCTTCCGGCACCACGCCAGCGCGTGCCATCACCGGCAGCGCCTCTTCGAGGATGCGGCCTTTTGGAACGGCGAAAGTGAGAGGGGTTTCGGGGGATGTGATGCTCATTGCGCCGCGGGACTTAGGCACTGGATGGCGAAAGGGCAATGAGGATGGACGTCGAAAAGGCGCGATACCGGGCGATCGATCCGCAGGCGACGGGCGGCGAGGCGGTAACGCGCGCTTTCGAGAATCAGGTCGCCTATTGCCGGGACAATGGTGCCGCGATCACGGCAAGCGTGTGCCAGGGTCTGCGCGAACTGCTGGAAGGCGAGCGTGGTGGCTCCGTGATGGAGCGGGTGCGCCGCTGGGCCGGGCCGCCGCTTGCCGATGCGCTGCCGCTGCGGCTGGCGGGCGGGCTGCACGCGCTGCATCTGGCTGGCGAGGTGTCCGAGCTCGCGCCGCTATATTCGGGGCAGCGCGTGTCCAATGTCACGGAACTGCTCGCCGATGTGATCGAGCGGCATGAAGCGGGGTTGCTTCGATGGCTCGACGGGCCACCGCAGACCAACGAAGCGGGACGGTCCAGCAACTATGCCGCTGCTCTCCTGTGGCCGGCCGATCGCGGACTGCCTGCGCGCTTTGCGCTGAATGAGATCGGATCGAGCGCCGGGATCAATCTGATGATGGCGCGCTATCGCTTCGATCTGGGCGGGGTCGCCGTCGGACCTGCCGATGCGGTGATGCCGCTATGCCCCGAATGGCGCGGAGATCGCCCTCCGAGGTGCGAGGTCGAGATCGCCAGCGCGCGCGGTTGTGACATCGCACCGATTGACCTGACGGATCGCGCGCAGGCGCTTCGACTGCGCGCCTATATCTGGCCTGAATTCACCGAGCGCTTTGCCCGCCTCGACGCCGCGATTGAAGCGGCGGGGGAGCAACCTCCGCAAATTTCCCGCGAGAGCGCGGAGACCTTCGTCGCGCGCGTGCTGGCAGAACCGGCCATTCCGGGGATGATGCGTGTCATCATGCATTCGGTCGTTTGGCAGTACCTTCGCGCCGAACAGCGCGCAGCGATGACCGAAGCGATTGAGCAGGCTGGAGCGCAGGCGAGCGAGGACGAACCGCTCGCGTGGATATCGCTCGAAGCCAACCGCGACACCCACCGCCACGAACTTGCCGTGCGATACTGGCCCGGCGGGGCCGATTGGCAGCGGCTCGCAATCGCCCATCCGCATGGCGCGTGGATCGAGTGGGAAGGGGTTGGAGAGGCGCTCGCCTCTACGAACTGAAGGCGACGAGCCAGACGCGCGCCGTGTCGTCGTCGCCAGCACCGGGCGCGATGAGGATGCGGAAGGTGCGATTGGTTGCGTTTTGCGTTGCACTGCCGCCAAGGGCACCGGCGGGCGGCGTTTCGATCCACCAGTCCACGCCCGATCCCATCGATCCTATCTGCGGGTCCACCCCCGTGCGTGGCGGAGCGCCGAGGAGGCGTTCGGCAAAGACCAGCGCTTCGTTTTCGGGCGCATCGAAGCGCATGAGGACGAGCGTGTCGATTCCCTGTTCGCCTGCCGAGCGGATCGCACGCGCACCGGGCGGAAGGCGCGTTTCGATAAAGGTTTCGGCTTCGGCAATCTCGATCGCGGGCATGGTTTCATCTCCCCCGCACGCGCCGGTGAGAAGCAGCGCCGCCGCCGCGAGCAGGCTTTTGGCTGGAATCATCGTGTCGCCTGATTGACGCCGCGGTGTGCCACCGTCAACGGATCAGGGGTCGACGGTGAAGTTGGTCGAAGGTCCATCGGCGGTTCCGCGAACCTCGTATTCCTGCGCCAGACCCGCTTCGTGCATCCTTCCGAGCTGCTCATCGCCGATGCGTATCGGGCCGATATTGACGCCCTTGCCAGCGTCCCAATTGTATCGATCGAAGACGTGTATTTCGCTTTCGATCGAGACGTTGGCGGCTCCGTTCTCCCCAGGCGTCACGGTGACGGTGGCTGTATGGGCATAGCTGAAGCCGCCCACGGCATAGAACCAGTCCTGCGAAAGAGCCTTCGTCGCGTAGGTCGAAGTCCACGGCGTCTCGATCGTGAATTGCATCGGTTCGCCGGTGTAATTGGCTTCGACATAGGCTTCCGCCTGCGCGCGGACGTTGGTCTCGAACGCTGTATCCATCTCCGCGCCGATCGCCGGAATATCGCTGGCGAGCTGTGCGGGATCTATTTGCAGCGTTTCGCCGGTGTTGCCGAGATAGTGCCGCATGTGGCGCGCGGCGTTGTCGAGCCCCATCGCATCGGCGGCATCGGCGACGCGGTAGAAGCCAGCTTCGTTGAGGTGATCGCCGATCCCTGCCGCTTCGCTGCCATGCGCGCCCGAGCCATCACCTGTCGCCGGTGCGGGGGGCGGATTGGGAAAGCCGGGCTGGGCGGAGCCGGGGGTGACGGTGCTGTCGGTCGGCAAGGCCGGGCCATCGCCGCGCCCGGGCCGGATCGAGTCGCGGCCGGTTGTGCGTGCGCCATCGCGGGCATCCGATGCGCGTCCGCCCGGATCGTCCGTCAGCCGCGCGGTCTGATTGCCGACGCGTGCGAAAATGTCCTGCGATGCGCTGGCGATCCTGCTCCCGATCGAGTCGATCATGATGCTTTGCTCCCACCTGACAATCGGACGTGATTGCACAGTGCAAATATCATCTCGCGACCGGTCGCGCCCTCTGCAAATCGTTTAGTCCGACGAGGCAGACGGGATCATTTCACGGCTAAATCCCGCGCGCGGCGGGCGCCGCGCTCAGTCGTCGCGCCAGCGGAATTGGAACTCCAGTTCGTGCATCGGTCCTTCGCGCTCGTGCTCGATCGAGAATTCGCTGCCAGCGGGCACCTTGATCGCTTCGTTATCGACTTGGATTTCGTAGTCCTGACCTTCGCGCAAGGCTTCGATCAGTCGTTCGAGCTTGGCGATATTCTGGTTGGTCGAATAAACCTTGGTAACGTCCCGATCCTGTTCTTCGCTCATGGCCGATTCTCCTTTGAGGGCGCACCGGCCTAGCAGCTCAAGATTGCAGAAATCGGTCCATCGCGGCGTTGACCTTGTCGGGCGCTTCCCACGGCACGAAATGTCCGCAATCCGGCACCGGCTCAACGGTGAGCGGATCGACGATATCGTCCAGCCCCTGCAAGTTTTCGGGCGGCAGCGCGAGGTCGTCCATCGCCCAGATCACCAGCGTCGGGATGGTCAGCCTTGGCAAGTCGGGCGGCATGTAGCCATCCGGCACCTTGTAGGGTGCGTCCATCTCGGGCACGTCGATCGAACTGGCGCGGTAGTAATTGAGCATCCCGAACGCCGCATCGCGGTTTTGCCAGTCGCGCAGCAGCGCGTCGCGCTCTTCCGCTTCCATTGCCTCGGGGCGGTCCCACTTGACCTCCTGCAAGAGCAGTCCGGTCAGCCCCTGATCCTTGACCAGCGCATCGTTGGCGGGATCGCGAAACCCGCGAATATACTGGCTCGCCTCGCGCTGTTGCGGGTTGGTGTAGAGCAGGCGCTGGAAGATCGCGGGATGCGGGGCATTGGCGATCACCGCCCGCTCTACCCGCATGCGCTGCCCGCCCAGCGCCACGCCCCAGGCGATCGCTCCACCCCAATCGTGGCCGACGATGGTGAACTTGGCGATGCCCAGCGCATCGGCGAGCAGGAACACATCGCCGATCAGCTTGTCGGGCGTATAGGCCTCGACCTCCTGCGGCTTCGACGAACCGCGATAGCCGCGCTGGTCGGGCGCGATGCAGCGATAGCGATCCTTGAAATGCGCGATCTGGTGGCGCCATGTACGGTGACTTTCGGGAAAGCCGTGGAGGAAGATCAGCGCCGGCGCATCGACCGGTCCCTCATCCACGAGATCGAGGAATATGCCATTGGCCAGCTCGACGCGCTTTTGTTCCATGCCGCTCAATTCCCTTCCTCCAGCCGGTCCATATAGCCATCCGCGACCATCGCCGCCATCTGGTCGAACAGCTTGTCCGGCGTGCGGCGCAGCTCGCCCATCTGCTCTTCGGCCTTGCGCGCGACGATGATCTCGCGCTGGCCCGCGGCGATTCGATCCAGCATGGCCCTGGCCGCTTCATCGGCGGGAATGCCTTCGTCGATAGCCTTGTCGGAGCTGCCGCGCGCGGAGCCGTCGCCCAACAACGCATTGCGCGCGACATCGGTGGCGACCGATCCGGGATAGATAACGTGGACGTTGACGCCGCTCTGCGACAGCTCGGCGCGCAGCGCATCGGCATAGCCTGCAAGTCCAAACTTGACCGCGCAGTAACCGGTGCGCAGCGGCACCCCGACCTTTCCCGCTATGCTGGATACAAAGGCCAGCGCGCCCGATCCGCGCTCTACCATGTGCCCGATCAGCGACTGGCTGAAAGCGATCTGCGCGGTGAGGTCGATGTCGATCAGATCGCGATAGACCTGCATGTCGGTCTTGAGCGCACGGCTTCGCTGCGACACCCCGGCATTGGCGAAGGCGAGGTCGACGCCGCCCTTCCAGTTGAGGGCCTTGTCGGTTGCATCAGCAAGCGCTGCGTCGTCGCGCACATCGAAGGGGAGGATCAGCGTCTCATCGCAATCCTTTGCCACCTCGGCCAGCCGCGCTTCATCACGCCCGGACAGAACCAGATGCGCGCCGCGCTTCGCCAGATCGCGCGCCAGAGCCGCGCCGATCCCCGACGAGGCACCGGTGATCCATGCGGTTTTGCCGGTGAAGTCCATGATGCTCTCCCTGTTTCCGTTCAGGGATAGCTGACCGTCTTGGGATGATCGGGCAAGCGGTTAATCCGATCGAGCGGCATATTCGGCAATCATGAATCCCAGGTTTTCCGGATACACCGCTTCGGGCCAATCGCCGAGCTCGTCGAGCGTGAACCAGCGGTGCTGCGTCATCAGCTTGCGTTCGAGCGCGGTGTGGCGGCTGGTGTCGATCCGTGCTTCCTCGACCCGGACGATGAAATAGCGCTCATCCGCCTGCACCGGCTCACCTGCGGGGGTGACGAATTGCGGCGTGGTGCGCGCGATCTGTTCGCCGCAATCAAGCTGGAAACCGGTTTCCTCGAACAGTTCACGCCGCGCCGCATCCTCGAAGCTTTCGCCTGCCTCGCATTCGCCGCCCGCCGTCACCCAGAACGGATCGCGCCCTGCAATGTCATAGCGGAACATCAGCACGCGCGTTTGCGGATCGAGTACGATGACCCGGGCCGACCGGCGCAAACGGAGGCCGGAAACGGTGTCACTCATACCGTTGGCGCGCTCGCCTTGATCGCGACGGCGTGGACCCGCTCGCCGACGATATCGCCCAGCGCATCGATCACCGCGCGCTGGCGGGCGAGGCGGTTCATGTCCCCGAATTGCGGCGCTTCGATCACGATGGTGAAGTGCGATTCGCCCGAGCCGTCATCACCGGCATGGCCCGAATGCTGCGCGCTGTCGTTGATCACTTCGAGCCGGGTTGGGCTGAACGCCTCCTTCAGCCGCGCTTCCATCTCCTGCGTCATGGGTCCGCTCATCACTGCCGTTTCCTTCTTTGCAACTGGTTACGGGTTGGAATCTGGCATGCGCGACGCCATTCTCAACCCTTCATGTCTCGTTCCCGCTTTCATGGACGCCACGAAACGCAAGGCCGCCAGTGCGAGCGGCCCGGTTGCTGCGAAGCGGGCGAATTTCGCGCGCCGGGCAATCGTCCCAACGGGTTCGACGGGCCGGGCCAATGGCGCTGGTTCTGCCTCGATCATGTGCGCGAATTCAATCTGGGTTACGACTGGTTCGAAGGGATGAGCGCGGAGGAAATACTCGCCGCACAGGCTCCGGCGGCTGGATGGCGGACCGAAAGCGCGGCGTTCTCTCCGCGCGCCGCCGTCGATGGAATGCCGCGCTGGGCCGATTTCGACGATCCGCTGGACGCCATCTCCGCACGCGCCGGGGGCATCCGCAGCCGTGCCGAGCGCGAGGCGAAAATGGCGATGGGCGGCAGGTTCAGCCGCGACGAGGCCGCAGCGCTGGAAGTCATGGGGCTAGGCTCCGACACTGACCGGCGGCGGCTCAGGCGGCGCTATTCCGAGCTCGTGCGCCGCTATCACCCGGACCGCAACGGCGGCGATCGCGGCTACGAAGCGCGGCTGACCAGAGTGGTCGATGCCTACCAGTTGCTGCGAAAGAGCAAGGCGATCGGTTAGCAGTCAGATCAGCTTGCGGAAGTACACGACCCGGAGAGTCTCTTCGAATCCTGTAGCCTCGTGGAAAGCATGGCTTGCCTGATTGTCGATCAGCGCGTCCGAGGCGAGTTCACGGCAGCCCCTCGCACGGCCCCAACTTTCGACCGCGAGAACGAGATAGCGCCCGAGTCCGCGCACTCGAACCTCAGGTGCAACGAAGATGCCTTCCACGAACGCAACCGGGGACGTCCCGCAGCCCTCCACATAATCGTGCCGCACGGTCGCTTCGGCGAAACCTTTCGCCCCGAAATCCTCATCCAGGCCGATAAGAGCGATGCGGTCTGGATCGCCCGCGAGGTAGGTGGCCTGAATGTCGCGGGCGTGGCTCTGCGTGCTGTCCTCCGGCCACAATTGCGCGCGCATGCGCGACCAAGGTTCGATATGCGCAGGAGTTGCTTCAACGATCGTCAAGAGGAACCTCCACCCTCCTCGATCAGCTTCAGGTCGATCGCGTTCGCCTCGGCATAGGCGGGGCGTTGGGTGACGCGTTCGACGTACGCCTTGAATGCGGGTGTTTCGGGGATCGAGCCGAAGCGCAGGCCCCAGACGAACTGGCTGCCCACATACGTATCCGCCATGGTGAAGCGCTCGCCCGTGACGAAGTCATGGCTCGATAGCCAGCCATCCATCGCGGAAAGTGTCCGTTCCAGCGTTCCGAAGCCCGCGGTTGCGGCGCGTTCCTCGGGCACCTCCCAGCCCAAGGCCTTGGCGACGACCGCCTGCTCGAGCGGCCCCGCGCCGAAGAACAGCCAGCGGAAGTAGGCGGCTTTTTCGTGCACGTCCGGAAGCAGACCTTTGTCGGGATGCGTTTCGGCCAGGTAGTGATTGATCGCCGCCGCTTCGGTGACGATGTGGTCGTGGCCACCGTGATGGTGGACCAGGGCCGGCACCTTGTTCATGGGATTGATGTCGGCGAAGCCGTCGGGCCGCGTCGCCCAGTCGAACACCACATGCTCATAATCCGCGCCCGCTTCGTGCAGCGCCCAGCGCGAAATCTGCCCGCGGCTCATCGCGACGGTATAAAACGTGAATTGGGCCATAGCGGTGCTCCTTTTGACGCACTGCTATAACCCGCATGTTCACTTTTGGCGAAACGCCCAGCGCAGCGTCCGGCCCACGCCCCAGGTCGCCGCGCGGGCGGGCAGGGCGGTGAGCATCGGGCGCTGGAGCCGCAGCATCCGGCGTGCCCAATCGGGCAGCATCGCAACCGATTCGGCGGCTATCACCGCTTGGAGCGCTGGCGGCGTGCCCTCGGGCTTCTGGCTGAGCACCAGTTGCGCGACTTCGCGGGCGGCGGGCGATGTCTGCAGATCGGTGCGCAGCTCGCGGAAGATCGCATCGGCCTCGGCCCGCGTTTCAGGCACCGGATCGGCCCCCAGAGCGCGCGCGATGATCGCGAACTGGCGGTAATATTCGTCCTGCTCGGTATAGGGCATGTCGGGCCGCACATGGCGCAGATATCCGGCGAGGAAGCTCTGCGCCTCGACCACATGGACCCAGGCGAGCGTGCGCGGATCGGTCGCTTCGTAGCGGGTGCCGTCGGGCAGCCTCCCGCCGACATGCGCGTGGATCCGGTTGACCCGCTCGATCGCCTTCATCGCGTCTTCCTCGGCACCGAATGTCGTCACCGCGATAAAGCGCGCCGTGCGCCGCAGCCGCCCGTGCATGTCGGTGCGAAAGTTCGAATGGTCGAGCACACCTTGAAGCGCATGCGGGTGGAGCATCTGCAGCAGCAGCCCGCGAATACCGCCGGTCATCATGCCTACGAGGTCGGCGTGGACCAGCCGGATCGGCGTGTCGCGGGCAAACAGGGCCTCATCCGAAGGCGGCACAGGCTTCTGACCGCTTGTGCGATCGTTGAACACGCCGCGAACCTGGTCGACGAGCTTCAGCCGCAATGTTTCGATAGGGTCTGCCATGATCTGCAAATATGGTTACGCGCCGGTTTCTTGCAAAGATGCGCGGACCCGCCGCGCGAACGCGGCGCTTGCAGGCGGGGCGCGGTGTGATTAACGCCGATCACGATGAACTCACACTCCTCCGAAAGCTTCGCCGGCGCCAGTGCCATTCCTTCCGAGCCCGATACCACGGTCGACGTGCGCGACACGTTCGGCATCGATATCGACTGGCAGGTCCCCGCCTTCAGCGCGAATGACGAGCACGTGCCCGATCTGGACGATAGCTATGTGTTCGATTCCGACACGACGCTCGCGATTCTGGCAGGCTTTGCGCACAATCGCCGGGTGATGATCCAGGGCTATCACGGCACCGGCAAGTCGACACATATCGAACAGGTCGCCGCGCGGCTCAACTGGCCGAGCATCCGGGTCAATCTCGATGCGCATATCAGCCGGATCGACATGGTGGGGCGCGATGCCATCGTGTTGAAGGACGGGCTGCAAGTCACCGAATTCAAGGAGGGGATCCTCCCCTGGGCATTGCAGCACCCCGTCGCGCTGACGTTCGATGAATATGATGCGGGCCGTCCCGACGTCATGTTCGTGATCCAGCGCGTGCTCGAATTCGATGGCCGCCTGACGCTGCTCGATCAGAACCGCGTCATAACGCCGAACCCGTATTTCCGCCTGTTCGCGACCACCAACACGGTCGGGCTGGGTGATACGAGCGGGCTGTACCACGGCACGCAGGCGATCAATCAGGCACAGATGGACCGCTGGAACATCGTCGTCGCGCTCAATTACCTGCCTGCCGAGACCGAGCAGCAGATCGTCAAATCTAAAACGCCGGAAACTGACGACGCGTTGATAGCCAACATGGTCAAAGTCGCCGAACTGACGCGGCAGGGCTTCATCAATGGCGACATCTCGACCGTGATGAGCCCGCGCACCGTCATCACCTGGGCCCAGAACGCGGCGATCTTCAATTCGACCGGTTTTGCGTTCAGGCTTTCATTCCTGAACAAGTGCGACGAGGCGGAGCGGACACTGGTGAGCGAGTACTATCAGCGCGTGTTCGACGAAGACCTGCCCGAAGCAGTGGTTTCTGGATCCTAGCTTGCGCGCAGGTGTTTTAGTCTGCTAATACAGCAGAGTAATGGCGCTGTTCGCAAGACTTCGAGGGAAACGCTCAGGTGTCGATGACGCCGCCGGTCCGGCTGAGGCAGGCTATTTTCCGCTCTACGAATCGCAGCGTCCGTTCGACGATGAGGGGTACGGGCGCTCACCCAATTTTGATGAGTGGGACGAACGCCTCTCGCAGTTCGACGATCACGTGGAGCGCGAGGAGCGGCGGCGGTTGCCGTGGTGGCGACCGGCGCATTATCGTGGGCGGCGGAAGCGCTGGTGGGCGGTGCGCGCGATGGCCGCGATGCTGTTCGTGCTCATCCTGCTATTTGCGTGGCTCGCCGTCACCGCCCCGCTTTCCAAAAGCCTTGAACCGATTGCTGCGCCGCAGGTTACGCTGCTCGCCAGTGACGGAACGCCGATTGCGCGCAGCGGGGCGATGGTGGCCGATCCGGTCGACGTAGAGGCCCTGCCGCCGCATGTGGTAGAGGCGTTTCTCGCGATCGAGGACCGGCGGTTTTATTCGCATTGGGGCGTTGATCCGCGCGGCGTGGCGCGCGCGGTCTGGACCGGGCGGGGCGGGGGCAGCACGATCACCCAGCAGCTCGCCAAGTTTACTTTCCTCACGCCCGAACGCAGCCTCTCGCGCAAGGCGCGCGAGGCGCTGATCGCGCTGTGGCTGGAAGGGTGGCTGACGAAGGACGAGATCCTCGAGCGCTATCTGTCGAACGCGTATTTCGGCGACAATCAGTACGGCCTGCGCGCCGCCTCGCTGCATTATTTCTACCGCCAGCCGGAAAACCTGCTGCCGCAGCAGGCGGCGATGCTCGCGGGGCTGTTGCAGGCGCCCTCGCGCTACAATCCGGCCAAGCATTACGAGCGGGCGCGGGCGCGGATGGACCTGGTGGTCGGCGCGATGGTCGATGAGGGATATTTGACGCGCGCGGCGGCCGACGCGCTGCCCGATCCAAGGCTCGATATCCGCACCCGCGATGATCTGCCGACCGGGACATATTTCGCCGACTGGGCGCTGCCGCTGGCCCGAGAAGGCGTCGAGCCGAGTTACTCGCGCCAGACCTTCACGACCACGCTCGACGCGCAATTGCAGGCGCTCGCCGGGCGGGTGACGAGCCGTGCGGCGCTCGGTGAGGCGCAGGTGGCGCTGGTTGCGATGCGGCCGTCTGGTGAAGTCGTCGCGATGGTGGGGGGCAAGGACTATGCTGCGTCCCCCTTCAACCGCGCGACGCAGGCGCGGCGGCAGCCGGGATCGACCTTCAAGCTGTTCGTCTATCTCACCGCCTTGCAGGAAGGCTGGCGGCCTGATGATCGAATCGACAACAGCGCCATCACCAAGGGCAGCTATCGCCCCAAGAATCCGCGCGAGAGCTATTCGGAGGCCATCACGCTGGAAGACGCTTTCGCCCGGTCGAGCAACGTCGCGGCGGTCCGGTTGCTGCGCGAAGTCGGCAGCGACGACGTGATCCGCACCGCCCGCGCGCTGGGCGTGCGCTCGGCGATGCCCGAGGGTGATCCGAGCCTTGCGCTGGGCACGTCGACCATGTCGCTGCTCGAACTCACCGCCGCCTATGCCGGGGTCGCCGCGAACCGCTTTCCGGTCGAACCCTATGCCTTTGCGCCAGCGGAAGCGGGTTGGTGGGAATGGGTCACCGACCCACGCGACACCATGTCGAACCGGGTGCACGATGACATGGAGCAATTGCTGCGCGCGGCGATCAATCGTGGGACCGGCGAGGCGGCGGAACTGCCGATCGCGAATTACGGCAAGACCGGCACAACGCAGGATTATCGCGACGCGCTGTTCGTGGGCTATGCGGGCGATCTTGTGGTCGGGGTGTGGGTCGGGAACGACGACAACTCACCCCTCGACCGCGTGACCGGCGGCGGACTTCCTGCGCGTATCTGGAAGGACTTCATGCGCGGCGCGCTGACACTGCCGGCCGCCGGTCCGACCTCGACCCCGGACCCCGAAGGACCGGTGCGACCGCTCGATATCGAGGAGGGCGACACTATCCCGCTCGGCGAGAACGGAGCCTCGCTGAGGTTCGAGGATGAGACAGTGATCCTGACGCAGGACGGCGTGCCGGTTGAATTCAGGCTCGACGAAAACGGCTTCAGGGTCGAGCCGCGCGATGGCGACCGCGAGCAGATGGAGCGCGAACTGGAGCGGATCGAGCGCGAGTTGGAGCGCGCCAGCGAGGGACTCTAGCGGCAGGGGCGCTCAAGCCATCAGGATGTTCATAATGGCGGTCGCGATCGGGCGGCTGCGGTCGTCCTGCCATGCCTCGACCGAGACATTAGCGTTGCGCCGCCCTAGCCGGGTGATGCGCGCGGTGGCGAAGGCCGTTTTCGACTTGCCACCCGCGAGATATTGCACGGTGATGTTGATCGGCTTCAGTTGCGGCTCGCGCCCCTCCAAATGAAGGCGTGCGCGCAGCGCAGCATAGCCCGCATTCTCCAGCAGCCCGGCGGTCGCGCCGCCGTGGAAGTGGCCGGGTCGCCCCTCGACATTGGAGCCGTAGTCGAGGGTCAGGACAGGCGCTTCGCCCTCCCATTCATGCACCGTGATGCCCAGCGAACGGGCATAGGCTGGCAGGTCCAGTTTGCGCGCCGCATCACTCATCGCGCGCGCCTCCCTTGGCCTGCCGTGGATCGAAGGCGATGGTCATGAACACGCCTGCGACATGTGCGACCGGATCGTCGCGGTCGCCGTCATGGGCGATACCGCGCACGAAGGCGGCGGAGCGGGTGGTGCGGTAGCATTCGACCCGCCCCCATACCGCGCTGCGCTCGTGCGCCGGGCGCTGGTAATCAACGCGCAGGTCGAGCGTTGCGACCGGCGCGAACACGCCCTTGGTCTGCCAGATCGACATCCCGCTCGCCATGTCCATCAGGCTGATGATCGGCCCCGATGCAAGCACCGGTCGGTCGGGTTCACCCAGCAGATCCTCTCGCCAGGGCAATTCGAGCTCGACCCAATTGTCTCCGTGCGAACCATAGCGCAGGCCGAGCCAGCTGGTGTGTCCGCCGCGAAAGAAGAATTTGCCGGCTTGCTCGGCATCGAACTGGGCGGGTGGTGTGCTCATGGCCGACCATCTGTCGCAGCGCGCGGGCGAATACAACCACCGCGCAGCGGAAATCAGATCACGCCGCCCGCCAGCCGGTCGACCGCACCTTGCAGAATGATCGCCGCCGCATGGCTGTCGACCACCTGCGCGCGCTTGGCCCGGCTCATGTCCTGCCCGATCATCGCGGCCTCGGCGCTTTGGGTGGACCAGCGCTCATCCCACAGCAGGATCGGCAGGGCGAACGCTTCGGAAAGATTACGGGCGAAGGCGCGGCTGGCCTGCGCGCGCGGCCCTTCGCCGCCATCCATGTTGCGCGGCAGGCCGAGCACGATGCCGCGAACATCGCGTGATTTCACCAATGCGCCGATCGTCTCGCGGTCGCGGCCCCATTTGCCGCGCGTGATGGTCTTGCCGCTGGTCGCAAAGCGCCAGCCCGCATCGCAGGTCGCCGTGCCGATGGTCTTGGTGCCGAGATCGAGGCCGAGCAGCACGCCTCCGTCCGGCAGCGCATCGGCGAAGTCGCGGGCGGTTTCGGTAATCAGCTGTCCGCGTCCGGCAACTCGACCCGGCCTGCAAGCGCGCGAGCCCGGCGCGCGACGTCGGCCTTCGTATTCGCCCAGAACAAGGGGATGTCGTAGACATGGTAATTGTTGCCCGGCAGCACGTAAGAGCCAAGCTCGGGAGGATCGCCGATGAGCAACAGACCGCTCTCTTCGCATCGCGCCGGGATCGCGCCGGGCACCAGTTCGCCGTTCTCCATCGTATCGTCGGGCACCAGAGTGCCGAGATTGGCGCTGGCCGGAGCCTCGCCGCCGAACCGGCCGGTCAGCGGATTGGTGCACAGGATATCGCTATCCCCGCGCATCACGCCGTCGAACCCGACAGAGCGCGAATAGGTCTCGATCACCGAGGACGTATCGGCGGGTTCGGCATAGCTCGACCATGACACCACGCAGCCGGTCTGCGCGGGCGTGGCGCAGGCGGGCACGCCGAGCGCGGGGATATCGTGATCGACCGAGATCGGCCAGCCGATCGCGTAGGCCGCGACCAGCCGGTCGGCGAGCGGCGAATTGCCCACTTCCTCGCGCAGGAGGCGCAGGACGTGGAGCGAACCCTGGCTGTGCCCGGCTATGACGATCGGCGTGTCGTCGTCGATCGAATCGAGGAAATAGCGGAACGCCTCGCGCACATCGGCATAGGCGGCATCGATCGCCTGGTCGCCTTCCGGCGCGTCGGTGAGGAATGCGCCCATCGTCGCCTGGCGATAGCGCGGCGCCCAGATCTCGCTCGCGGCGTTGAAGGGGCTTGCCATGCCGCGCAAATAGATGCGGGCGATGCGGTTGGCCTCCTCATCGTCGATCGGCGCATTCCAGCTGCTGCGGCTGAGATAGCTGGTGGGATGGACGAAGAAGACGGCAAAATCCGGCACGTCGCCGTCTGCCTTCATGGCCTCGGCCGGCGTCTCGGCCGGGCGCGCCTGCGCATTTTCGACAGCGCCGGAATTGCCATTCGTGCCTTCGACAGCCGTGCGATTCGAGGATGCCGCGTCATCTCCGGGTGGAGGCGCGGGTTCCGCAAAAGCCGGTTGCCAGCGCGCCGGATCGTTCACGCCGATGCCGGGGCGAGAGAACCACAATGCGGGATCCTGATAGGCGTTCGCCTCCAGCGGCTCAGTCGGCGTGAACTCGCCCGACGGCACAAAGGCGAGCCGCGCGAACTCGTCGTCGAACGCTTCGTAGGCGATGCGCCCGCCAATGATCAGGACGGTGATGATCGCGACAATATAAAGGAATTTGCGGGCCATGATCTTGCGCGCCGCTTAGTTCTCGCTCGCGGTGTCTGGCGTCTCGGTGTCCGCAATCGCGGGGCGCAGCGTGGTCCATGCCCGCTCGCCGCGAAGGGCCGACCACCAGGTCGCCGGGTTCCACGTCGCCGATCCATCGAGCGAGAAGGTGATGAACTCCGCTCGGCCGCCGATATTCTCCATCGGTATCCCGCCGCCAAGGCCGCGGTCCGCTTCGCTGGCCCGGCTGTCCGCGCTTTCATCGCGGTTGTCGCCCATCACGAACACATGACCTTCGGGCACTGTGTAAGGACCGTAATTGTCGAGGAACCGGTCGGTGTGGTCGATCACCAGATAGGTCGCGCCATTGGGCAGCGTTTCGCGATAGGTCGGCGGCTCGAACCATTGCTCGCCATTCGCGCCGCGCACGCGGTAAGGCTCGAAGCTGGAGAGGCACGGGCGACCTTCGCACAGCAATTCGGGCTCGAACGGAATGCGCACCGGCGGCGTGACTTCGCGAGTGACCATCTCGCCGTTCAGGACGATGCGCCCATCGCGCACTTCGATCGTATCGCCCGGCAGCGCCACCACGCGCTTGATATAATCTTCGTTGCGGGTCGGATGGACCGGGATCACCACATCGCCATATTCCGGCGTTTCGGGCAGAATCCGCCAGTCGCTGCGCGGCAGCAGGTGGAAGCTCGCCGAAGCCCACGACCAGCCATAGGGATACTTGCTGACCACCAGCCGGTCGCCGACATGGAGCGAAGGCATCATCGAGGTCGAGGGGATGTAGAACGGCTTGGCGACCAGACTGTGGAACGCCAGCACCGCCAGCAGCATCAGGGCCAGCCCGCGAAACTCCGCGAACCAGTCGACGCCCTTGTCCTCATCCTTGTCAGCCTTGCCCTTATCGGTTGTCTTGCCGGACGAGGTCAGACCGTGTGCCCGGCCGCCGTCAGACGTGGCGGCGCTGGCGTTGATGCGCTGGGGATCGGAAGAATCGGTATTGGTCAAAGTGGTCATTTCGTGCAGCTGCAAAGGGCGGTCGGCCTGGGCATCGTCGCAAATCGCATGGCGACATTCGCGTCAGCCCAATGGCAAGGCCTCGATGATAACGTAGGCCTGCGCCCATGGATGATCGTCGGTGAGGGTAAGATGAATGCTCACCTCATGGCGCGCCGGCGTCAATTCTTCAAGCCGCTTTGCTGCCCCGCCGGTCAGAGCGAGCGTCGGAGCGCCGGATGGAGCGTTGACGACGCCGATATCCTTCATGAAGACGCCGCGCTTGAACCCGGTGCCGACTGCCTTGCTGAACGCCTCTTTCGCGGCGAAGCGCTTTGCATAGGTGCCCGCGATGGTGAAGGGACGACGCCGGGCCTTGCTACGCTCGATTTCGGTAAAGACGCGATTCTCGAACCGCTCGCCAAAGCGGTCGAGCGAATTGGCGATCCGCTCGATATTGCACAGGTCGGAGCCGACACCGACGATCATGACGTCGCTCTCGTCACGGCGAGAACCAGCAGACCGAACGCGACGATGTGCAGCATGACCTGGCTCTTGAACAGCGGATGGGCGAAATCGCCATTGGCGAATTTGATCGCGCCGACATAGCCGAAAATCTGCAAAGCCACCCAGCCGATGGCAAAGGCGACGAGCACTTGCTGCGACAATGCAAAGCCGAGAAAGGTGACGGCGATCAGGAACAGCGCCGCGGCCCCCAGTGCCCAGCCTTTCTGGGCCGCGGTGAGCGCGGGAGGGGCGCTGTCTGTCACGCTAGGCCCCTTTCAGCCACCTTTAGGCTCCCCCGCGCTTCGTCCATCAGCTCGCGCATCTGCCGGATCGCGGGTTCGAGCCCGGTAAACACCGCTTCGCCGATCAGGTAATGCCCGATGTTGAGTTCGGCGATTTGCGGAATGGCGGCGATCGGCTGCACGTTGTCGAAGGTCAGGCCGTGGCCCGCATGCGGCTCGATTCCGTTCTTCGCCGCCAGCGCCGCCATGTCGGAAATCCGCCGCAATTCGTGGCTGACGCGCTCGCTGTCGCCGTCGAGAATTGCGTGCGCATATTCGCCGGTGTGGAACTCGACCACCGGCGCACGGAGCCGCAAAGCGGTGTCGAGTTGGCGTTCATCCGCTTCGATGAACAGCGAAACGCGGATGCCCGCCGCGTGAAGCTGATCGACGATCGGGACAAGCTGGTTGTGCAGCCCCGCCGCGTCCAGCCCGCCCTCGGTCGTGCGTTCCTCGCGCTTTTCCGGGACGATACAGGCGGCGTGCGGCTCGTGACGCAGCGCAATCGCCAGCATTTCCTCGGTCGCCGCCATTTCCAGGTTCAGCGGCAGGTCGGTCGCTTCCTGAATGCGCGCGAGATCCTCGTCGCGAATGTGGCGGCGGTCTTCGCGCAGGTGCGCGGTGATGCCGTCACCCCCGACTTTCGCCACGATCTCCGCCGCACGCACCGGATCGGGATGGTCGCCGCCGCGCGCATTGCGGATCGTGGCGACGTGATCGATGTTCACGCCAAGGCGCAGGGGAGGGGGCATCGCGTCGGTCATGTGGCCTATTGCTTCCGGCTTCCGGGCTTCGTCACAGCTACGCGCGCGAGCTCTTCGGGGATGTCGTCCGGCGCGTAGGTGGGGAAGTCGAAAGCGGCGAGAGGATAGAATGGCACGCCAAGATCGACCGACCCCTTCGAGCGGTCGATCAGCGCGCATTCGGCGATGACTTCGCCCCCTTCGCGCGCGACGGCGGCGATGGCTTCGCGGCTCGACAGGCCGGTAGTGACCACATCCTCCACCATCAGCACGCGCGCACCGGCTTCGAGCGCGAAGCCGCGGCGCAGGTGGAATGTTCCTTCGGGTCGTTCGAGAAACAGCGCATCGCGGCCCAGCACCCGCGCGACCTCATGCCCGATGATGATCCCGCCCATCGCCGGGGAGACGACCACGTCGATGCGGTTGATCAAATTGTCGGGCAAGCCCTTAACAACAGCCTGTGCCAGCCGAGCGGCCCGCTCCGGATTCATCAGAACCCGCGCGCATTGAAGATAGTGGCCGCTATGGCGTCCGGAGGAGAGCTTGAAATGCCCTTCGAGCAGCGCGCCGCTCTCGCGAAACTCGGCGAGAACGGCTTCTTGCGTTTCGGGAATATCGGTTTGGCGGGCGCTCATTGCGCAGGCAACATGGCAGCTTGCATAATTTTCTCCCTAGAACCGCTTGAGGCACCGGGCAAGCGCGGTTAAGAGGCCCCGTATTGGTTGGCATCCGTGTCAGCTGTTGCCGTGCGACCGGGGCGTAAAAACTCTCCGGCGCGCCCGGCTTGGGATAACAAGCAAATTGAACAGGCTTTGATATGGGTCAGGCTATTGCCCGCGTAGAAACCGCAATTCTCGCCGTCTTGGCGATGCTGATGGTCGCGGCGGTGCCCGGCGCGGCGCTGGCGCAGACGTCAGACGACGGACAGACGGTGGGTGGCGAAAGCGAAACGTTGGGTGAAGTGCCGCAGGGTGCGATGCCTGGCGAGGTTGTTGCGGGTGACACCGAGCCGCCCGCCGCCGACGGTGGCTACACTCCGATGGCGCCGACCGAAGGCAAGGGTATGCCGACCTCCTACGAAGATGGCGCGCTCAAGAGCATGACCTTCCAGGATCAATACACCGACGATGGCGCCTATGCTTTGTGGATGCATGACAGCATCCTGCTGCCGGTGATTACAATCATCAGCCTGCTCGTGCTTGGCCTGCTGCTTTATGTAGTGGTGCGCTACAACCGCAAATCGAGCCCGGTGCCCTCGCGCACCACGCACAACACCGCGATCGAGGTGATCTGGACGATCGTTCCGGTCATCATTCTTGTAGTGATTGCGGTGCCTTCGATCACGCTGCTCGCGCGCCAGTATGAGACGCCGCCTGCCGACGCGGTGACGGTCAAGGCGGTGGGCTATCAGTGGTACTGGGGCTATGAATATCCCGACCACGATGTCGAACTGGTCTCCAACATGCTGTCCGATGCCGATGCGATCGCCAATGGCGAACCTGCGAAGCTGGCGGTGGACAACCGCATGGTCGTGCCCGCCGGAGTGCCGCTGCGCATCCAGACGACCGGGGCAGACGTAATTCATTCATTCGCCGTGCCGTCCCTGTGGTTCAAGCAGGATGCCGTTCCGGGAAGGCTCAATGAGCGGATGGTGACCATCGAGGAGCCGGGCGTCTATTACGGGCAATGTTCGGAACTGTGCGGCACGCGGCACGCTTATATGCCGATAGCGGTCGAAGCGGTGACGATGCCGGAATTCGAAGCCTGGGTCGCCTCGCAGGGCGGTACCATGCCGGGCGAAGAAGAGCTGGATGAAGAGGCGGTGCCGGTCGGACAGGAAACCGGTGTCGAGGTGGACGAGGAATCCGATGACGCTGACTCTGACATTCCTGCTCCCTGAATCGAAGCTGCAAACCGCGTAATGACGATTTTTGATCGAACCGAAGAGACACGATAATGGCCACCACCGCTGACAATTTTGCTCCTTCCGCCGGACACGGCGGGGATCACGGCGCGCACGGCGTTGACGATCATGGGGCCGATCACAAGCCGGGCTTCTTCGCCCGCTGGTTCATGTCGACGAACCACAAGGATATCGGCACGCTCTACCTGATCTTCGCGATCATCGCGGGTCTGATCGGCGGTGCGATCTCCGGCATCATGCGCGTGGAGCTGGCAGAGCCGGGCATCCAGTATCTGCAATGGTGGGCAGAGTTCATGGGCGGCCCGGGTGATCTGAACACCGCGCTGCATATGTGGAACGTGTTCATCACCGCGCATGGCCTCATCATGGTGTTCTTCATGGTGATGCCCGCGATGATCGGTGGGTTCGGCAACTGGTTCGTGCCAATCATGATCGGTGCGCCGGACATGGCGTTCCCGCGCATGAACAATGTCTCGTTCTGGTTGACGGTCGCGGGTTTCTTCAGCCTGCTGTTCTCGCTGTTCGTGCCGGGAGGTTCCGGACCGGGCGCAGGCGTGGGCTGGACGGTCTACGCACCGCTTTCTACCACCGGGTCACCCGGACCCGCGGTCGACTTCGCGATCTTCGCGCTGCACCTTGCAGGCGCTGGTTCGATCCTCGGTGCCACCAACTTCATCACCACGATCTTCAACATGCGTGCACCCGGCATGACGCTGCACAAGATGCCGCTGTTCGTGTGGTCGATCCTTGTCACCGCATTCCTGCTGCTGCTCGCGCTGCCGGTTCTGGCTGCGGCGATTACCATGCTGCTGACCGACCGCAATTTCGGCACGACCTTCTTCGATCCCGCCGGCGGCGGCGATCCGGTCCTGTATCAGCACCTGTTCTGGTTCTTCGGCCACCCCGAGGTCTACATCATGATCCTGCCGGGCTTCGGCATGGTCAGTCAGATCGTCGCAACCTTCAGCCGCAAGCCGGTGTTCGGATATCTCGGCATGGCCTACGCCATGGTCGCGATCGGCGTCGTCGGCTTCATCGTGTGGGCGCACCACATGTATACGGTCGGCCTCGACGTGAACACGAAGATGTATTTCACCGCCGCGACCATGGTCATCGCTGTCCCGACGGGCGTGAAGATCTTCAGTTGGGTCGCGACGATGTGGGGTGGAAGCCTCGAGTTCAAATCGCCGATGGTCTGGGCGCTGGGCTTCATCTTCCTGTTCACCGTGGGCGGCGTCACCGGCGTCGTGCTCGCCAATGGCGGGATCGACGATAACCTGCACGACACCTATTACGTCGTCGCGCACTTCCACTACGTGCTGTCGATGGGCGCGGTGTTCTCGATGTTCGCCGGGTTCTACTACTGGTTCCCGAAGATGAGCGGGCGGATGTTCTCCGAAGCGCTCAGCCTGATCCACTTCTGGCTGTTCTTCATCGGCGTGAACGTGATCTTCTTCCCGCAGCACTTCCTGGGGATGCAGGGCATGCCGCGCCGTTATCCGGACTATGCCGAGGCATTCACCTTCTGGCATGAGGTCAGCACGTTCGGCTATTACATCACGGCCGCTTCGCTGATCCCGTGGTTCGTCAACATCGTCTATGCCTTCACCGCGGGCAAGCAGGCCGGCGCCAATCCGTGGGGCGAAGGCGCGACGACGCTCGAATGGACGCTGCCGAGCCCGCCGCCTTATCACCAGTTCGAAACGCTTCCGGTGATCGAGGATCACCACGACTATCACGATCACCGTCCGGAAACGGCGTGATCGACTGGAGCCCGCGCTTGCCAGCCGGGCCCCGGAAATAGGCACGGGGAGGGGCGCGTTCGCAAGGGCGCGCTCCTTTCGCAACCAACCGAGACCTGAAAACCGCCATGAACACCGCCGCCTCAACCGCAACGACCAGTCCGGCCCAGATTAAACCGGCCCCGAGCAGCCAGCCGGCTGAATGGCGCGACTTCTTCACGCTGACGAAGCCGCGGGTGATGACGCTGGTGATCTTCACCGCGATCTGCGGCTTGCTGGCGGCACCTGGCACGATCCACCCGGTTCTCGGCTTCACCGCCGTGCTGGCCATCGCGATGGGTGCGGGCGGGTCTGCGGCGCTCAACCACTGGTGGGAGGCTGATCTCGACGCAGGGATGAAGCGCACCGCCAACCGTCCGCTGCCATCCGGCCGGATGCGCCGCGAGGATGCGCGCGATTTCGGCATTTTTCTGTCGGCAACGTCGGTTGCGATCATGGGGGTCGCGATCGGCTGGCTTGCCGCGCTGATGCTCGCCGCGGCGATCGTCTATTATGCCGTCATCTACACGATGTGGCTCAAGCCGCGCACGCCGCAGAACATCGTGATCGGCGGCGGTTCGGGGGCGTTCCCTCCGCTGATCGGCTGGATCGCGGTAACGGGCGAGATCACCGCGATGCCGATGCTGCTGTTCGCGATCATCTTCATGTGGACGCCCCCGCACTTCTGGGCGCTGGCTCTGTTCATGAAGTCCGATTACGCCAAGGTCGGCATCCCGATGCTGCCCGTCGTTGCCGGAGAGGGCGCAACGCGGCGGCAGATCCTCGCCTACACCGTCCTCCTCGCGCCCGTCGCGGTTGCACCCTGGCTGATCGGCGGGACGAGCTGGGTCTACGGGTCGGTCGCTGTCGCTCTGTCGGTGCTGTTCCTCGCGCTCGCCATCCCTGTCGGCCTGCGTGAGCGGCGCGACGAGGACAATATGCGCGAGGAAAAGATGCTGTTCAAATTCAGCATCTACTACCTCTTCGTCCTGTTCGGCGCGCTGGTAGTGGACCGCGTCCTCGCCGCGCAGGGCCTCATTTCCGCCGGGATGTTCGCATGACGCCCGAAGAGGAAGCCGAGTTCAAACGGCGGCAGAAAGGTCGCAACATCGTGGTCGGTGGGTTGCTGCTGTTTTTCGCGGCGCTGTTCTACGCGATCACGGTCGTGAGGATGGGCGACTAGCATGGCCTACACCGTACCCCAGACCAGCGATGTGAGCGGCAAGAACGCCCGCGTCGGAATGCTCGCGCTGCTCGGCGCTCTGGCGATGCTCGGTCTGGGTTATGCCGCGGTGCCGCTTTACGACCTGTTCTGCCGCGTGACCGGCTTTGGCGGCACCACGCAAATCGCGAGCGAGGCTCAAGCCAGCCGCGCGGCGGCAAGCGGCGCCTTGCGCGAAATCTCGATCCGCTTCGATGGTTCGACCGCGCGCGGCGTGCCCTGGACTTTCGGCCCCACGCAACCGACCGACACCGTGCGCATCGGCCAGCGCGATCTGGCGACCTACATCGCCCGCAACATTGGCAGCGAGCCGATCACCGGCACCGCGACCTTCAACGTCGAGCCTGCGCAAGCGGGGCGTTATTTCAACAAGATCCAGTGTTTCTGCTTCACCGAACAGACGCTCCAGCCGGGTGAGCAGGTCAACATGCCGGTGCTCTATTACATCGATCCCGCCATCCTCGAAGACGAGTTCATGGCCGATGTCGAGCAGATCACCTTGAGTTACACTTTCCACCGCGCGAAAGAGCCCGTATCGAGTGCTCTGGACCGCTCGAACTAGACGAAAAGCGAAAACCGTCAGGACCACAGGGACGACCATGGCAGGCAACGTAAACCACGATTATCACATCCTAGAACCCGATATCTGGCCGCTGGTCGGCTCGCTATCGGCGCTGACATTCACATCCGGCCTGGTGCTTTATCTTTATCCGGATGTCTTTGGCTCGACCGGTTCGATCGTGATGTGGGCCGGCCTCGCCGGGCTGATCGCGACCTTCTTCATGTGGTTCAAGAACATCGTGGTCGAAGCGCAGCGTGGCGATCACACACCGGTGGTCCAGCTCCACATGCGTTACGGCATGATCCTTTTCATCGCCTCGGAAGTCATGTTCTTCGTCGGCTGGTTTTGGAGCTTCTTCGACTTCGCCCTGTTCCCTGCGCCTCTGCAATACGACGCAGCCGCCGATGCGACGATCAACCTGTTCGGTCAGGAAGGCGCCGGAGAGGCCGAATTCGTACCCGAGGGCATGGAAGTGCTCGACCCGTTCAGCCTGCCGCTGCTCAACACGATGATCCTGCTGTGTTCGGGCACCACCGTTACCTGGGCGCACCACGCGCTGATCCACGGCGATCGCAAGGGGCTGAAGCAAGGTCTCTGGGCCACCATCGCGCTCGGTGTGCTGTTCAGCGCGATCCAGGCTTACGAATACAGCATCGCCCCGTTCGGCTTTGGTGGAAATACCTACAGCTCAGCGTTCTACATGGCGACGGGCTTCCACGGTTTCCACGTCCTGATCGGGACGATCTTCCTCGCCGTGTGCCTCTATCGCGCCTATCAGGGCCACTTCACCCCGCGCCAGCATTTCGGCTTCGAAGCGGCAGCGTGGTACTGGCACTTCGTCGACGTGGTGTGGCTGTTCCTGTTCATTGTCGTCTACATCTGGGGCGGCTGGGGTGCTGAATTCCATTGATAGCAGCCGTTTAGTGACCGTGGGCGAAAGCCCTGAGGATACCAGGGGGCAGTCCGGCATCGTGCGGGCTGCCCTTTTGGGTTTATGCCCCCGCTGCGCCGAGGCGACCCTGTTCGAGGCGCCTGCCCGCGTGGCCTTGACCTGCGAGGCCTGCGGCCTCGATCTCGGCGCGCTTGAGCGGGGCGGACGGTTTGGCGGCGTGCTGACGGCGCTGGTGGCGATCCTGCTGATGCTGGCGGCGGTGGGCGTCGATATGGCGCTCGACCCGCCGCTGTGGTTGCAGGCCGCGTTCTGGGCGCCGGTGACGGTTGTCGCTGTGATCGGCGCGCTGCGCTTGTTCAAGACCGTGCTGCTCTGCGCCTCCTACGAACACCGCAAAGGACCGACCGAGTGACCGCGCGCCTGCCCGTCCTGCCAACCATCATCGTCCTCGCCGCCGCCGCAACAATGGTCGCACTTGGCATCTGGCAGCTGGGCCGGGTGGACGAAAAAGCCGAGATGATCGCCGCCTATCAACAGGCGACCGCTGCAAACGATGACGTCGCGTTTCCGGTCGACGGTGACGGCGAAGACCTGTGGTTCCGTCGCAGCGCTGTCGATTGCTCGCAGGTTCGTTCGGTCGCACCGGTCGCGGGGACGGCGGCAAACGGGCAGAAAGGCTGGGCACAGCGCGCGACCTGTGTGGTGGGCGCCGGTTCGGATGTCGCCATCGTCGATCTCGGTTTCAGTCGCGACCCCGCTGCTGTCGAGTGGAGCGGTGGACGCGTGGAAGGGCTGATCGCACCGGGTCCGCGTCTCGTCGCCGGTCCGCCGGTCGCAGACCTTCGCCCCTTGGCAGAACCGGACCCGGCTGACCTTCCCAACAACCACCTCGCCTATGCCGGACAGTGGTTCTTCTTCGCGCTCACGGCCCTTGTCATTTACGGTTTCGCCCTGCGCACCCGCAATCGCAAGCGGGCTAACCCGGAGTAGCCCATTGCCGAGCAGGCGGGCGCACGCTACCCGCCCCATCCAGCATGACACACGCCAGGATGGAATACGTATCGACCAGGGGCAGCGCGCCCGTTCTCGATTTCGAGGGGGTGACGTTGGCCGGACTGGCGAGCGATGGCGGGCTATATCTGCCGCGCGAATGGCCCAGCTTTACCGAGCATCAAATTCGCGAGATGCGCGGCCTTGCGTATTGGGAAGTGGCGGTCGAGGTGATGACGCCCTTCGTCGGCGACAGCCTGACGCGGTCGGAACTGATCGACATTTGCCAGCAGGTCTATTGCGGTGAATTCAGCCATGCCGCGGTTACGCCGCTGGTGCAGATGGACGAGACACACTGGCTGCTCGAGCTGTTCCACGGTCCCACGCTCGCTTTCAAGGACGTCGCGCTGCAATTGCTCGGGCGGCTGTTCGAAACCTTTCTGGAGCGGCGCGGGCAGAACCTTACGATCGTCGGCGCGACCAGCGGGGACACCGGCTCGGCGGCGATCAATGCGGTCGCGGGTCGGGAGCGGAGTGAGATTTTCATGCTCCACCCGGCCGGCCGGGTCAGCGAGGTGCAGCGCCGCCAGATGACCACGGTGCGCGCGCCCAATGTCCACAATCTGGCGATCGAGGGCAATTTCGACGACGCACAGCGCCACGTTAAGCGCATGTTTGGCGATGGCGAGGTCAACTCGGTGCTGAACCTGGGCGCGGTCAATTCGATAAACTGGGCGCGGCTGATGGCGCAGGTGGTCTATTATTTCTACGCCGCGTTGCAATTGGGTGCGCCTGATCGCAAGGTCGCCTTCAGCGTGCCGACGGGCAATTTCGGTGACGTCTTCGCAGGGTATGTCGCAGCGCGTATGGGCCTTCCGGTCGAGCGGCTGATCGTTGCCACCAACGTCAACGATATCCTCCATCGCGCTCTGGCCAATGGCGATTATTCGGCCGGCGATCTGGTGCCGACCGCGACGCCGTCCATGGACATTCAGGTCAGCTCCAATTTCGAGCGGCTGCTGTTCGATGTCGGCGGTCGCGAGGGCGCTGCGATGGCTGCGCAGATGCGTGGTTTCGACAAGGATCGCGCGATGCGATTGACCAACGCTCAACGAGAGGGCGCTGCGGCGCTGTTTGTCAGCCAACGCGCCGATGGCGAACAGATGGCGCGCGCCATGCAATGGGCGTGCGAGAATGCTGGCCAGGTGATCGACCCGCATACCGCCATCGGCCTCAGCGCCGCGCGCGATGCTCTGGCGGCTGACCTGATCGATCCGGCCACTCCCATCGTCACCCTCGCGACCGCGCATGCGGCGAAGTTCCCCGATGCGGTCGAGCGCGCCATCGGCGTGCGGCCCGCTCTGCCTCAGCGGGTCGGCGATCTGTTCGGGCGCGAGGAGAAATTCGCTTCGATCTCCGGCGATTACGAAGCGGCGCGCAGCTTCGTGCTCGATCATGCGAGCGCGAACGCGGGCTGATGGCACGGCTGCGCGAAGAGCCGGTCCTGATCGAGAGCGCGGGCTGGGATGGGTATCGCCTGCTCGACAGCGGGGCGGGGCGCAAATGGGAGGCGTTCGGCCCCCATTCCTTCATCCGTCCCGAGCCGCAGGCATTGTGGCAGCCACGCCGCGATGATTGGGATGCCGACGGCGAGTTCGTCCCCGGCTCCGATGAAGATGGCGGCGGGCGCTGGACACTCGACCCTGGCGTGCCGGATGAAGGCTGGGAGCTGTCGTGGAACGAGGTGCGCTTCAGCGCGCAGCCGACGCCCTTCCGGCACCTGCAATTCTTCCCCGATATGGCCGGCGTTTGGGACTGGATGCGTGGGCGATTGAGCGGGCGCGAGGATGCCGAAACGCTGAACTTGTTCGGCTACACCGGTCTCGGTACGCTCGCGCTCAGCCGCCACGGACGCGTCACGCATGCCGATGCTTCGAAGAAATCGGTTGCGCAGGCGCGTGAAAACGCGGCGCTGTCGAATATGGAGGACCGCCCCATCCGCTGGCTGGTCGACGATGCCGCCAAGTTCGCGGCGCGCGAGGTGCGGCGCGAGCGGCGCTATGACGGGATCATCCTCGACCCGCCGAAATTCGGGCGCGGTCCAAAGAACGAGACCTGGCGGCTCGAAGACGGGTTGCCCGGCCTGGTGTCCGATTGCGCGAAACTGCTGGATGCGGACAGCCGCTTTCTGTTTCTCACGGTCTATGCCGTGCGCATGAGCAGCGTTGCGATTGCGGGTCTGCTGGCCGAAGCGCTCGGCGATCTCCCCGGCGAAATCGAGCACGGCGACCTGTGCGTGCGCGAGGACGGGGAAGGTGGACGGCTGCTCCCCACCGCAATCTTCGCGCGCTGGCACAATCCGGGCTAAGGCCTCGCGCGCATGACCACACCGCTTTCCGATTCGCTCATTCTCGAAGTCGCCGATCTCGAAGTGGATGTCCTCACCGGCATCTATTCGGAGGAAACCGGCAAGCCGCAGCCGCTGCGCATCACCGTGCAGGCGCGCTACGCCGTGGCGGACCGCTATGAGCCCGACACGCCGCTTGATGCGAGCAAGAATTACATGGACCTGAAGTTCGCCGCATCCGATGGTCTGCCCAAGGACGTGCACTTCAAGCTGATCGAAGCGGTGGCCGACCACATCTGCGAAACCCTGTTCGTCCAGGATGCGCGGGTGGAGGCGGTGACCGTGAAGATCGTCAAGCTCGCCATCGCCGAAGCGCAGGAGCAGATCGGCGTCACGCTGCACCGCGAAAGGCAGGCAGCCGCGCAATGAGCGGGCAGTGCGTGATCGTGGTCGACGGCTTGCCGGAAAGCGGCCTCGACGCGGGTGCGACATTCGCCACGGATCATCTGGGCAAGATCCGCGACACCCTGGAGCGCGAAAAGCCGTCCTCCCTCGCCATCGTCCTGGCCGCCGCCGGACCCGGCCACGACGATTGGCGCATTGCGCTCGCGCGCGATCTCGCCCGTGCGTATGCGCCTGTCCGCGTCAATGTGGTCGCTGGACCGTCTGGGAACGCGCGTGACACGCTGCTAGCCTATTTGGCAGATGCGCCGGGCGTCACGGGGCAGTATTGTCAGGTGCATGACTGACCGCGCGCCCCGACTCCCGGACCTCATCGAGGTCGATTCCGCCCGCTCGGCAGCGCCTCTGGTCGACGGATTTGCGCGCCGCATCTCCTATCTGCGCCTGTCGGTGACCGATCGCTGCGATCTGCGCTGCCGGTATTGCATGCCGGAGCGCATGACCTTCCTGCCGCGCCGCGAGGTGCTGACGCTGGAGGAACTTTACGACCTTTCGCGCGCCTTCATCGCGCGCGGCGTCACGAAATTGCGCATCACCGGGGGCGAGCCGCTGGTCCGGCGCGACATTATCGACCTCTTCACAGCGCTCGGACGGCATCTGGGCGACGGGCTGGACGAGCTGACCCTGACCACCAACGCGACGCAGCTTGCAGACCATGCCGATGCGCTGGCAAACGCTGGGGTGCGGCGCGTGAACGTCTCGCTCGATACTCTGGACCGTGATCGCTTTGCCGCGCTGACTCGGCGCGATGCTTTGCCGCAGGTACTCGAAGGGATCGCGGCCGCGCGCGAGGCGGGGCTGCAGGTCAAGGTCAACGCCGTCGCACTCAAGGGTGTGAACGAGGACGAACTGCCAGACCTGATCGCGTGGGCGCACGGTCAAGGGCATGAGGTCACGCTCATCGAAGTCATGCCATTGGGCGATGTGGAGGCGGAGCGGATGGACCAGTATCTGCCGCTCGATCAGGTGCGCGCGCGGTTGGAGGAGCGCTGGACTTTGGCCGACAGCAATCATGCGACCGGCGGCCCCGCGCGCTATGTCGATGTGGCCGAGACCGGCGGGCGATTGGGCTTCATCGCGCCGCACACCAACAATTTCTGTGCCGGGTGCAACCGGTTGCGGGTGACGGCGACGGGGCAGCTCTATCCCTGCCTGGGTGGCGGAGAGCGGGTCGACCTGCGCGCGGCCCTGCGCAGCGATGCGCCCTCGCAGCAGCTTGAGCGAGCGCTCGATACGGCAATGCTCATCAAGCCCGAACGCCACCATTTCCGCATGGACCGGCGCGGGGATCAGCCCGCTTTGCCGCGCCATATGTCGATGACGGGCGGTTGAGATGGCGGTGCGGATCGTGTTCCTCGGCCCGTTGCGCGATCTTGCGGGCGAAGATGTGCGCGAGGCACCTGCGCCGCTCGACTGGGCGGGTCTGCTCGAAGCGGTGGGGGATGATGTCGCGGGCCAGTTGCAGCACGAGCGTGTCCATATTGCTTGCGCGGGCCGGGTGCTGACCGACAAGACCGCGCTGCGAGCGCAGGACGGCGAGGAGGTCGCGCTGCTTCCGCCGGTATCGGGGGGTTGAGGGCCTTCATGTTCGACGTCCATCTGTTGCATGAATCCTTTGCGCCCTCCGCCGCGATCGACAGGCTGTCGAATGTGACCCCCAGCGCGGGCGGCGTCGCCAGCTTTGTCGGCAAGGTTCGGAATGGCGATGAGGTCGAAGCGCTCGAATTGTCGCATTATGAGCCGCTTACCGAGCCGGGAATGTTGGCGCTCGGCGATGCGGCGCGCGTGCGGTTCGATCTCGCAGGGCTGATCATCCTGCACCGGATCGGCCGGCTCGAACCCGGCGATCCGATCGTGTGCGTCGCCGCCGCCGCGCGGCATCGGCGCGATGCGTTGCAGGCGGTCGATTACTGCATGGACCACCTCAAGAGCGCTGCGTGGTTCTGGAAGCGCGAATTGCGCAGCGGCGAGTGGCAGTGGATCGAACCGCGCGACGAGGATCATGCCGATCTTGCGCGCTGGGCGGTGGAAAAAGCCACAGTTTGATCCGCGTCAAAGTCGCGCGCGGCGCGACTCGGTAATTCTCCTTTCAACGAAGGAGAAAACCGATGAGCAAGCAACTCCACGACAAGATCGCACAAGGCGAAGCCCGCATCGTCCCGGCACCGGTCGCGCGCCCCAATGCGCCGCGTCACCAGGTCGAAGTGGATCGCAATTTCGAGCTGCCCAGCGGCCTGTTCGCCGCCACTGTCGGCCTTTATCTCGGCTTCCTCGCGATCATGTTCGCCGCGTTCGGCAATCCTGTGCTGGCGATCCCGATGGCGATCTTCGGGCTTTTCATCGTTGCAGGCTTCGGCATCCCGGCAATCTGGACTCGGCTGCGCGACAACACCAGTCTGCCGATGACGTCCGACCGGTTCCGGCTCGACGGGATCATAACCCATACCGGCCCGTGCACGTCGCGCGATGCCTCTGTGCAGATGCTGATCCTTCCGGTGCTGATCGTCGGCTGGGGGCTCACCGTTGCCATCATCGCCGCCGTCGTCTGATGGGAGGGGCTGCGACAGGGATCTAGCAGCGACCCGACAGCGTGCGCAAAAGCGCGGGATCGACAATTGCGATCCCGCGCTTTCCATTGCGTGCGATGGCTCCGGCCTTCTCGATTTCGCCGAGCTTGCGGCTGACCGTCTCGATCGTAAGGCCCAGCATGTTGGCGATTTCCCCGCGGGTCAGCGGCAGCTCGAAATCTTGCGCCAGGTGGCACGACGTGTCGCTCGCAGCCGCTGCAAAATCGTGCAGCAGCGCGGCAAGCCGGGTCTCGGCACTCGCCTGCGCCGTCAGTTCGAGCAGGCTGCGCGAGGCAAGCAGGTCTTCCTGACTGCGGCGCAACAGCGCTCGGGCGAGGGCAGGGTAGGTCTCGATCGCCGCCTCCACGTCGCGGCGCGCGAATGTGCACAGGGTGCTCTTGGTCAACGCCACGACATCGTGATGCGCGAAAGGGGCGAACAGCTCGCCGATAAAGCCCGACGGGTGGACCAGCGAGAGGATTCGCTCATTACCCTCCGCGTCGTAAGCCGACACCTTGAGCGCGCCGGAAACCAATGTCGCGCAGGCCGCGTCCTCGTCCCCGGCGGCGAACAGCATCTCCCCGCGCGCCAGAACCCGCGTGCGCCCGGCTGCGGCGAGTGCGTCGCGCTCCTCCTCGGTCAGCACAGCGCAGGCCGCGCTGTCGCGCACCGGACAGGTTTCGCAGGCGAGCGTCACCTGGCCGCGCTTTCGATTTCGGCCAGCGCCTCGTCCTGAGCGGTGACCAGATCGGATACCTGCGCCTGCGCCGCGCGAATCGCGGCCACCGGGGCGAAGGTATTGGCCGCTTCGGCTTCGAGCCGGTCGAGATCGCCCAGCGCCAGCGCGGTTCGTCCGTGCAGCGAGGCGAGATCGGCGATGGCGACAAGTGCGCGCGAGCGAGCCTCACTTTCCGGTCCGGCACCGCGGGCCTGGCTGGCGAGGCGCGATACTTGTGGCCGGGCGGCTTCGAATTGGCGATGAAAGCCCTGCGCGCTCGCCACGATATCTCCGAGTTGCGCTGGCGACGCCACCGGTTCGACCGGCGGTGCCGCTGGCGTGGTCGGCGTGAACTGGCCCACCATGCGCTCGGCATCGCGGATGGCTAGCGAGGGGTAGCGCTCGCTGTCCCCGCCCACGCAGCCCACCAGCATAGTGGCCGCCGCGCAGAGGGAGAAAACGGTCAAAGGCCTAGAACAACGTATCATGATTGCGACCCCGAATAGGCTCCGCGAACGGGTCGTGCAAGCGATGCACGATTGCTGCAAGGCGGCCAGCGCAGCCGATAAATTGCATGGCTCAGGCGTTGACTTGGTCGCCGCTTTCCCTTAACGGCACGCTTCTTTCGCAGCGCTGCATTGTCGCGGCGCCGCACTGCCGTTCGATTATGCCAACAGGGTTTTGCCCGGCGCTTTCGGACACAGCACGAGACAGAGAGTTATAAAGCCATGTTCGCGATAGTGCGCACAGGCGGCAAGCAATATCGGGTTGCCGCCGGAGACAAGATTGCCGTCGAAAAGCTCGCCGGAGAGGCCGGTGAGACAATCACGCTGGGCGACGTCCTGCTGGCCGGTGAAGGCGACGATATCGCCGACGCGTCCAAGGTCACCGTTTCGGCGGAGATCATCGCGCAGGCAAAGAGCGAAAAGGTCATCGTCTTCAAGAAGAAGCGGCGTCACAATTATCGCCGCAAGGCCGGGCACCGCCAGCAGATGACGCTGTTGCGGATCACCGATGTCGGTGAGGGTGCCGCAAAGAAGGCCCCGGCGAAGAAGGCTGCGCCGAAAAAGGACGAAGCTGCCAAGGCGGACAGCGCAACCGAAGCCAAGAAGGCTCCGGCAAAGAAGGACGCCCCTAAGACCGGCACCGGCAAGGGTGCCGCTGTCGAGTCGAAGGAAACCGCCAAGGAAGCGAAAGCCGCTCCGAAGAAGGCTCCGGCCAAGAAGGCTCCAGCCAAGAAAACCGCTCCCAAGAGCGACGAAAAGTAAGGACCAGCAACGATGGCACATAAGAAAGCAGGCGGCTCATCGCGCAACGGCCGCGATTCGGCAGGTCGGCGCCTCGGCGTGAAGAAGTTCGGCGGTCAGGACGTGATCGGCGGCAACATCATCGTGCGCCAGCGCGGGACCAAGTTCTATCCCGGCACCAATGTCGGCATGGGCAAGGACCACACCCTGTTCGCTCTCGAAGCGGGCGTGGTGCGATTCCACTCGGGCAAGCAGGACCGCAAATACGTGTCGGTCGACATGCTTGCCGAAGCAGCCGAATAGGCGGACGGTTCAATAAAAGGATCGTCCCCACCGGGGCGGTCCCGACCGACTGAAGAAGTCGGTCTTCAAGAGGGAGAAGGGCCACCCCGGCAGCCGGGGGAGCCGTCTCCCTCTTCGCGTTTCTCCCTCGATCGCAACCGTGCCTCACGTGAGCGCACGGCCATGAATTCGTCACGGATCCAGACTATCTGGCAGTCGGGGCGAGAGAGGAAGACCCGTGTTCCATCGGAGCGAAAGACTGCTGCTGAGACCCGTCTGGCCAGAGGACTGGCGCGGCGTATTCTCAGGCATTGCGGATGAGGGCGTGGTGCGCAATCTCGCCCGTGCGCCGTGGCCATATAGCGAAGCTGACGCGCGTGAATTCGCGCGCAAACCTGTCGATCCGCTGTTCCCGCGTTTCTTGATCGCAAGAGCTCAGGATGCGCTTGTGGTCGGGTGCATCGGGCTCGACCCGCTGGGCGCTGACGACCCGGCAACGGGACCAGTCGAACTGGGATACTGGATCGCGCGCCCGCACTGGGGCCGTGGCTATGCGACGGAAGCTGGCGCGGCGGTGATTGGTATTGCTCGGATGCTCGGCCATCGGCGGCTCGTCGCTTCGCACTTCCTCGACAATCCGGCTTCGGGCCGCGTGCTCGCCAAGCTCGGCTTCAAGCCGACCGGACGCGTGCTCGAACGACATTCCTGTGGCCGGGGTAGAAGCGCGGTGACGGCGGAGTACGACGTGGCGCTGAGTGAGGCCCGCGCCGATCGCGAGGAGTGCGTCGCATAGCGCTCCGGTCTACCGCCCCGTCGCACTTGAGCGCGGCCTGCGATTGGCCTAGCCCGGTGCCCACATGGCGAGTCGCAAAAGATTGAGTCCCGAAGATGCCCGCAATTCAGCGCTTGAGGCGGCGCGCGCGCTGCTGATCGAAACCGGCCCGCAATCGGTGACGCTGAAGGCGGTGTCCGCGCGGATCGGGCGCACCCATGCGAACCTGCTGCACCATTTCGGCTCGGCTTCGGGCCTGCAAAAAGCTCTGGCCGCGCATCTTGCGCGCACGGTGTGCGACACGATCATCGAAGCGGTGCGAGCGAGCCGCGCGGGGCTGGGTTCGGCGCGCGAGGTGGTCGACCTGACATTCGATGCGTTCGACCGTGAAGGGGCTGGCGCGCTCACCAGCTGGATGCTGCTGACCGGCAACGAGGACGCGCTGCATCCGATCATCGCGACGATTCACGATCTGGTCGAGGAGATCGCGCCGGGCGAGGCGGACCATTGCGGCGAGAAAAAGCATATCCACAAGGATACGCTGAACCTGGTGCTGGTGGCGCTGGGCGATGCGCTGATCGGCGCGGCGCTGGCCAAGACATTGGGCCTGCCGCGCGATGCAGCGCGCGACCGGGCCGAGGCCAATCTCGAAGCGTCGCTAGCGCTGTATCAGTCCTGAGGCTGGAGCCCGGCGCGCTGCCAATCGGGCAGAGTGGCCGGGTCAAGATCGCTCACCCGCAAGTGGTCAACCGCTAGGCCGAGATCGGGATACTCAGCTTTGCGGCGCTTGTCTTCTGACGTCTCCAGGGGAACGACGACCAGCCGCCGGTTGACCTTCTGCCGCCAGTTCATCCGCGCGGTGTTCTCTTGACCGATATAGCAACCTTTGCCGAAACTGACGCCGTTCAATTCAACCGCATTGGTTTCGAGCCACAGCACATCGCCAAGTTCGGCGCGGGTTTCGGGCACACCGAGCAGCAGGCGGTGCGCGAGCCAGGCGGCGTTGGCGCTATCCCCGCTCTCGGCAGGCGCAAGCCAGCGATAGCCGAGCGCGGCCAGGCGCGGATCAGGGACAGCGCCATCGCGCGGCTCGGGCGACCAGTGCACGGCGAGCGTTGGGTCGCGCGCAATCTCGATCTTGCGACGCAGGCGATAGAGCGAGAGGCGCTTGGCCAACTCGTCGGCGGCCTCCGCCTCGCAATCGAGCAGCAACGCGCCCTCCGCACCATCCCAAACCAGAAAGTCGAACATCGCCTTGCCCTGCGCCGAAAGCAGCGCGGCGTAGACCGGCAGATCGCCCGACACATCGTTGGTGACGAGGCCCTGCAGAAAGTCGCGCACATCTTCGTCCTGATCGGTCGCGGCGAGGCGGATGATGGCGCGGTTGGCAAGTCGGGTGGCGGTCATTGGCGAGACACTTTCTGAGCGATTGCTCGGGCGAGCCGCGCACCGAGCTGCGGCCCCTGTTCGGGGTACAGATAGGGTTCGATCAGCTCCACTTCCATCACCTTCAGACCCCCTTGTGTACCCCTTAGCATGTCGATCCGCGCATACAGCGACGGCGCGAATGGCAGCGCGTCCAGCACCGCCTGAGCCGCGGCTTGCTCCTTTTCGGTAGCGTTGTGCACCCGCTCTGTCCCCCCGTAGAGCGACTGGATCCGATAGTCGTCCGGCGCCGGAACCTTGCGCAAGGCATGGCTGAGCTCGCCGTCGATGAACACGAAGCTGAGTTCGCCGTCCTCGGCAATGGCGGGGAGAAACGGCTGAAGCATGGCGGGCTGATCGAAGTGCCAACCCCGTGGAATGGAGCCTTTTTCAAGCAATTCCTGCCCCAACGCTCCGGCACCGACCTGGCGCTTGACCACCAGCTTGTCGCAATCGAATTCGTCCATCACTGCGCTTGCATTCTGGGCGGTGACCCGGTCGAGCCAGCGGGTCGGGATGGTATCGACCCCGCGCTCCGCAAGTTCGCGCAGATAGGTCTTGGTCATGTTCCAGCGCACGATTTCCGGTGGGTTGCACACTGCAATTCCGCGCTCCGCCAGCGCTTCGAGCTTGTCTAGGAACTCGTCAGCGCGGTCCTGATAATTCCATGCAGTGCCCAGCATAACCAGCTCTAATCCACCGAATTCCGCCAGCGGCGCCTCCCAGTCAACGACCCGGAGCGCCATGCCGAAATCACGCAATGCAGGCTCAAGCGCGGCAATCATCAAATCGTGTTCGTAGGCGTCCCCTCGGCGCAAGCCGGTCCCTGGCAAAGTCGTTTCGCAGGCGAGGAAACCGATCGTCGTCATCCTGCGCGCCTTAGGTCTATCACCGTACACTGGAAAGCCCCGCCGTGCGCGGTTATGGCCCGCTACGATGACCCAGAAGCTGACGATCCGCCGCCCCGATGACTGGCACCTGCACTTTCGCGACGGCGACATCATGCGCGGGGTTGTCCCTTATACCGCCCGGCAGTTCGCCCGCGCGATCGTAATGCCGAACCTCTCGCCGCCGGTCACCACCACCGCGCTCGCTGCCGCCTATCGCGACCGCATCCTGGCCGCGGTGCCCGAGGGGATCGACTTCACGCCGCTGATGACCTGCTATCTCACCGACGGGACCGACCCGGACGATCTGGCGCGCGGTGGGGGTGAGGGCGTGTTCACCGCCGCGAAGCTCTACCCCGCCAACGCGACGACCAATTCCGCCCACGGGGTCAGCGATGTCGAGCGCATTTATCCGGTGCTCGAACGGATGGAGGCCGAGGGCATTGTCCTATGTGTCCACGGCGAGGTGACCGATGACGATATTGACGTGTTCGACCGCGAGGCGGAGTTCATCGCGCGCCATCTTCGCCCGATTACGCGAGCCTTTCCCCAGCTTAGAGTGGTTTTCGAGCACATCACAACCAGCGACGCGGTCGATTTCGTGACGGGGGCTGGAGCGAACGTTGCGGCCACGATCACGCCCCAGCACCTTCACATCAACCGCAACGCCATGCTGGTCGGTGGCATCCAGCCGCACAATTACTGCCTGCCGGTCGCCAAGCGCGAAACGCATCGGCTGGCCCTGCGCGTAGCGGCGACGTGCGGCTCGCCGAAGTTCTTCCTCGGCACCGACAGCGCCCCGCATCTGCGCCGTGACAAGGAGAGCGCGTGCGGCTGCGCCGGCATCTTCAACGCCCCCAATGCGCTTGAAAGCTATCTCGCCGTGTTCGATCAGGAGGACGCGCTGGACCGGTTCGAGGGCTTCGCCTCGCTCCACGGCCCGGCCTTCTATCGCCTACCTGTCAACGATGAGACGGTGACACTCGAGCGAGCCGACACGCTTGTACCCGACACGCTCGATCTGGCGGGCGAGGAGATCGTGCCATTCCACGCCGGGCAGACGCTCGGCTGGCGAATGGTCGGTCAGGCGGGAGCAGCGCGCGCCTGACGGGTGCGGCTCCAAAGATCGCCGAGGAAGATCGCCACCGCGATCCAGATCAGCACGAAGCTGCCGAGCTGCACCGGGTCGAGCTCCTGCCTGAATACCGTCAGACCCAACAGGAAGATGATGGTCGGCGCGAGATACTGGATAAAGCCGAGCGTCGAATAATCCATCCGCCGCGCCGCCACCGCGAACAGCAGCAACGGCACTGCGGTGACGACGCCCGAGAACACGATCGCGAGGCTCAGGAACCAGTCGGTTCCGAAGGACGGTCCGGCGGGGGTTTGCGCATACCACCACACGATTCCGGCGGCGGGCAGCATCAGGATCGCGCTTTCGATGGTCAGGCCGGGCAGTGATCCGACATCCACCTGCTTGCGGACCACCCCATACAGCCCGAAACTGAAGGCAAGCGCGAGGCTGATCCACAAGGTCGTCACCGCGCCCGCTGATAGCAGAGCGACCGCGCTTGCCGCGATAGCCACGGCAAGCCACTGCCAGCGCGTCAGCCGCTCACCCAGCAGCAGCGTGCCAAGCAGCACGTTGAGAAGCGGGTTGAGGTAGTAGCCTAGGCTGGCGGCGTAGACCTCGCCCTCCATGATCGCCCAGATATATACGAACCAGTTGCCTGCGATCAGGACCGCGCTCGCGAGCAGCGCCAGCATGGTTGCCGCGTTGCGAAAAGCTGCGCGAAGCAGGGGAAACTGCCCCCGCACCGCGACGATCAGCAGGCATAGGGGCAGGGTCCACAAGATTCGCCAGCCAACAAATTCGAACGGCGGCACAGCGGTTACGAGCAGCAGGTAGAGCGGCAGAAAACCCCAGATGACATAAGCGCCGAGCGCTGCCGGAAGGCCTGAGGCGGTCCGTGGCACGCCGGTGGGGGAGGGGTCTGACATCGGTCCGCGCGCCGTAGGCGGGTGGCGCGGACGGCGCAAGCGCGATGGAATACGGGCCACCCCGCGTTTGGTCAGGTTATCGGCCCTGAAGATGAACAGAAGCTAAAACACCGGCTCGCGATCGGTTCAGACAAATCCCTCTAAGTATGAACGCAACAAACGGGGAGACGCTCTGCCGCGCACGGGTGGCGGTGCAAATCCTCACGATCTTGGGTCATTCCCACCGATGGCCCCGGCACGGCTCCCACCAGCCGTGGAAAGCGCTCTCATGCCCTTACGGGTGTGGGGGCGCTTTCAATTTGTGGAGCAGCTTGCCGCCAGTGCCATGTTATTCACTCAGGCCCACGGAGATAGTTGCGCGGGGCTGTTCCATTTCATTGCTGGCCACCGGATAGGCGCAGTAATCGGCGGCGTAGTAGGCGGCGGGGCGATGATTGCCCGACAGGCCGATCCCGCCGAACGGCGCGGCGGACGATGCCCCGTTGGTCGGACGGTTCCAGTTGATGATCCCGGCGCGCACATTCGCCCAGAACCGCCCGTAATCTTCGGGCGTGCCGCCGATCAATGATGCCGACAGACCAAAGCGAGTATCGTTGGCCTCGGTGATGGCCACGTTGAGATCGGATACGCGGATGACTTGCAGACACGGTCCAAACAGCTCGATGTCGGGGCGTTCGGCGAGTTCGGTCGTGTCGATGATCCCGGGCGTGAGGAATGGGCGTTCCTCATCCGGCCGTTTCATCGGCAGCAGCGCGCGCCCCCCGCGCTTGAGCAATTCGACGAAGCTCTGGCTGAGCCCGTCGGCGGTCGCGTTGTCGATCACCGGCCCCATGAAGGGCGGCGGGTCGGCGAAGGGTTCGTCGATGACCAGCCGCTTCGCCATGGGGATAAGCTGTTCCATCAAGGCGTCGTGCACGCTGTCGAGAACGATCAGCCGCCGCGCGGCGGTGCAGCGCTGGCCGGATGTGGTGAAGGCGCTCTGGATGATGAGCGTCGCGGCATCGGTCAGCTTGGGCGTGTCGACGACCACGACCGGGTTGTTGCCGCCCATTTCGAGCGCGACAATCTTGCCCGGATTGTTGGCGAGCGAGCGGTTGATCGCAAGCCCCACCTGTGCCGATCCAGTGAATAGCACCCCGTCCACACCGCCTGCCGCCACCAATGCCTTGCCCGCTTCCGGACCCCCAATGACTAGCTGCACCGCGTCTTTCTCAATCCCGCTGCGATGCCAGCAATCGAGCAGCGCGGCTGCGACCGCCGGCGTCTTTTCCGATGGCTTGAACACGATGACATTGCCCGCGATAAGCGCCGGGATCATGTGCCCATTGGGCAGATGCGCGGGGAAGTTGTAGGGGCCAAGGACGGCCATCACGCCGTGCGGTTTGTGGCGAACGGCGGCAATCCCCTGCATCGCGCTGTCGAGTTTCTTGCGCCCCGTGCGTTCGGCATAGGCCTGTACCGAAATCTCGATCTTGGCGATTACCGCGTCGACTTCGGTGCGCGCCTCCCAGTGCGGCTTACCGGTTTCCCTGGCGATCAGTTCGGCGAGCCTGTCCGCATCGGTGCGCACTTCATTGGCAAAGCGGCGCACGATCTCGATCCGGGTCGTGAGGGATTTCGCGGCCCAATCGGGCCAGGCGCGGCGGGCGCGAGCCACGGCATCCTCAACGCTGCTGACCGGCCCACGCCACAATTCCTCGCCGGTTGCCGGCGCGTAGGAGACAAGAGCTTCTTCGGTCACGCGGGCAACTCTTCGACTGGATCCGTCAATGTCAAGCAGGAGGGCGGAGGCGAGTATTCGAGCCCTTATGGACGATTGATGGTTAAAGGTGGGTGATGCCGCTTATAGGCTCGTCTCGCTATGCCCTGCAGCGACCGGCGCGGGCTCGTGCGCTTTGCCCATGCGCCGCAGAGCAGCGACCTTGTTCATCAATGGCTGCCAGTCGTCGCTCTCGTCGATCGCCGACCAGATCGCTTCGACTTCTTCGATGAGCATGGATTGCGGGGCGTCGTCGTCCCAATATTCGTGCGAAAGCGCGTCCGGGACCGGCTTATAGCCTTCGAACAGATCGCTGTGCGCACCGCGCCCACCGCGATGGGCAAAGAAGAAGGCGTCGGGCTGCGCACCGCTTTCCTTCATCGCTTTCTCGCATGCCGAAACCATCTGCGCATCGCGCTCCACCCCTTGCGGATCCAGACCCAGCCGCCAGCACCAGCGGCGCGCGATGGCCTCCATGTAGAGCGGTCCAAACCGTTCGAGCGCCGCAACCAGAGGCGGGCTGTCTGCCAGCAATCGCAGCGCCACGGCGAGTTGTCCGCAATTCCAGTTGAGGGCCTCGGGCTGGCGACCGAAAGCATAAAGGCCGCCATGGTCGAAATAGGCGGCGGTGAAGCCCGGATCCCATTCCGGCAGCCAGCGCCACGGGCCGTAGTCGAAGCTCTCACCCGTTACATTCATGTTGTCGGTGTTGAGCACGCCGTGGACGAAGCCGGCGACCATATAGCTCGCCGCTAGGTCCGCCATCCGCTCGACCACCTGATGCATCAGGATGACCGCCGGTTCGTCGCGTCCCGGTGCGTCTTCCGGTGGCGTCGGGCCGGGGAAGTGCGCGAGGCAGTAATCGACCAGCGCTGCCATGTGCTCCGCGTCCTCATGCGCGAGCAGGCGCTGAAAAGTACCGATGCGGACATGCGAATGGCTGAGCCTGACCATCACGGCGGAGCGGGTCGGCGAGGGTTCGTCGCCGCGCATCAGCTTTTCCCCGGTTTCGATCACTGAGAAGGTTTTCGACGTGTTCACGCCCAACGCCTCGAGCATTTCGGTGGCGAGGATTTCGCGCACCGCCCCTTTCAGCGTCAGCCGCCCGTCCCCGGCGCGAGAATAGGGCGTGGTGCCCGATCCTTTGGTGCCGAGGTCCAGCAGGCGCCCGTCATCGCTGCGCATCTGCGCGAATAGAAACCCGCGCCCATCGCCGATATCGGGATTGTAGACGCGAAATTGGTGCCCGTGATATTTCAGCGCGAGCGGCTGCGGGAGGTTGTCGGGTAGCGGTTCGAAGCGCCCGAAATGCGCCGTCCACTGCGCATCATCTAGGTCTGCCAACCCGATATCCGCCGCCGCACGGCCGTTGCGAAAGCGCAGGCGCGTTTCGGGAAAATCGGCAGGCTCAACCGGATCTCCGAGCCAATCGGCCAGAGACAGGATTGCAGGGTCGGGGCGGTAATCATCGGCTTGCGGTTCATCGCTCATCTCGCGATAGTGGGGCGAAGCCGGGGCGCGCACAACCGTTTGCGCCCCGATTGTTTGCAAGAGCAGGGGAATTCGATCCGGCATGGCCGACCTACAAGACACCGCGACCAGCGAAGGTGCGTCCAGCGAAAGCGCGCATTGGGAAAGTGCCGATGGCCTGTCGCTGCACTATCGCGATTACCCAGGGCCGAAAGGACATGACGCGCTGCCGGTCCTGTGCCTCCACGGCCTGACCCGCAATTCCCGCGATTTCGCCGACCTTGCCGAGCACATCGCGAAAACGCGCCGCGTGATCGTGCCCGAAATGCGGGGCCGCGGGGAAAGCGACTATGCGCCCGATTCGAGCACCTACAACCCGCAGCAATATGTCGCCGATGTCGAGCGGCTGCTGGAGCATCTGAGGATCGAGCGCTTCGTATCGATCGGCACATCGCTTGGCGGGCTGATGACGATGCTGCTGGCGCAGGCAAGGCCCGGCAGAATTGCGGGCGTGGTGCTGAACGATATCGGGCCGGAGATCGAAGCCGCCGGGATCGAACGCATTCAGGGCTATGTCGGGCAGGGGCGCAGCTATCCCACCTGGGTCCACGCCGCGCGATCCTTGTGCGAAGTGCATGGCGAGGCGCATCCCGAATACGAGCTGGAACAGTGGCTCGAAATGGCCAAACGCAACCTTGTCGTCGGCCAGAGCGGACGGATCACCTACGATTACGACATGGCAATCGCCGAGCCTTTCCGCGAGCCGGGCGGTGCGGCGCCCGCCGATCTGTGGCCCGCATTCGAGGCGCTCGGGGACGTGCCGACGGTGCTGATCCGGGGCGAGCTGTCGGATTTGATCTCACCCGAAACGGTCCAGCGGATGAAAAAGCTGAACCCGGCGATGGAGATCGTGACGATCCCGCAGGTCGGCCATGCGCCAACGCTCGACGAGCCCGAGGCGCGGGCCGCGATTGACGCGCTGCTGGCTCGGGTCTGACGCCGATCCAATGGCTGAAAAGTCGACCGCCACGCGGATACTGCACTGCTTCTCCATGCTCACCGAAAGCGAGGAGGCTGCGCGCGCGGCACGGCTTATGTCTGCGCTGGGTCGAGATTTCGTGCACGACGTCGTCTCGCGTGAACCGGCGGATAGCGGCGCTGCATCACATCTGCTGAAAGGAGTGCGTGCACGCCTCCGCGACGATTTTCCAGCGCTGGAAGGCCGTCCCACCCCTGGCCGGTTGGTGTCGATTGCGCAGGCGATGAAGCCTTACGATCTCGTGCTCACCTATGATCGCGGCGCGCTCGATGCGGTGATGGCGCATACCGTGTTTGCGCAGGCGCTTGGCCTACCGCCGCTGATTCATCACGACAGTGGAACTGGCGAGACGAAGCGCCGCGACTGGTATCGCCGGATCGCTTTCGGGCGGACCCATCGCATCGTGGTACCGACCCGCGCGCTGGAACGGACAGCGCGCGATGTCTGGAAACAGCCACCCGAGCGTATTGCGCGCATTCCAGGCGGGATCGACACCGCCGCCTTTGCCCGCAAACCTCAGCCCAAGGGTCTGCGCCTGGTGAAACGCAAGGGTGAGCGCTGGGTCGGGACGTTTGCGGGTCTCCACCCTCACCATCGCCTATCTGAATTGGTCGAAGCCTGCTCGCGCCTGCCGGAGAACTGGCACCTTGTGATTTTCGGCGACGGCCAGCAGCGCGATGCGATCGCGGATGCGGCAACTTCGATGGAGGTGAGCGACCGGGTGCACCTTCCCGGCGAAGTCGAGGATCGCGCCCGAGTGATCGGCCTGTTCGATCTCTATGCCGAGCCGGGCCCGGGCGACCTTGCCTTCCCGTATCGCGCGCTCGAAGCGATGGCTGCGGGATTGCCTGTTGCTGCGCCGGGCGGAGAAGGCATCGGCGAAATCGTCTCCGAGCCCAATCGACCATTCGTGGCCGGACCGGGCGATGTCGCGGCCTTCGCCGCGGTCCTGCAGGAGCTTGTCGAGGATGATGAACTGCGCAAAACGATCGGTGCGGCCAATCGTGAACGGGCGAGAGCGCAATTCGACGAGTCGCGCATGATCGAGGCGTATTGCGACCTTTATCGAGGCGTATTTCGGCACGAAAGCTGAACGCACTACCGCGCCATCGCTTCACCCGGCGTTCAAGTCGCCGTTGGCAAATCCCTCCCGCTGTCTAACGCGTCCCTAACGCCGCTGTGAGCGGGCGCGCTGCGCGGCATTGCGAAAGCCGCGCGTCCTCCCTAAGGCTCCGCGCGCGTTAACTTCGCATTCTGGCCCACGCATTCAGGAGGAATTTAGGCCCCGTGGCGCGTAATCCAACTGCCGGTTCCAAAAGCCTGTCGCAAAGTAGCGGAAAAGCCGATCCCTCGCGTGAGGACGATATCCTCATGCGCGAAATCGACGAGGCAGTCCGGCAGGACGATGCCGCACGCTTCTTCCAGAAATACGGCGTCACGCTGGGCATCATCATCGCCTTCGTGCTCGCCGCATTGCTGGCCTGGTGGTGGTGGGACAGCTCACGTGAGGCCGAGTTCGAGGCGCAGTCCGAAACGCTGATAAGCGGCCTTGATGCGATTGATGCGCGCAATTTCGAGCAGGCCGGTGAGACTGTCGATCCGCTTATTGCAGATGGTACGGCAGGCGCACGAACCTCCGCGCGCTTCCTGCAAGCCGCGACCGCGCTGGAAAACGGCGAAACCGCGCGTGCGGGCGAACTCTACGCGGTTATCGCGAACGATCCCGATGCGCCAGAGCCGCTGCGAAACCTCGCGCTCGTGCGGCAGGTTTCGGCACAATTCGACACGCTCGATCCCGAGCAGGTGATTACGCGGCTCGGTGATCTGGCCGTGCCCGGCAACGCGTTCTTCGGCAGCGCGGGAGAACTGGTCGCGATTGCGCATCTCGAAGCGGGTAATGAAGAAGAGGCCGGAACGTTGTTTGCAACCATCGCCAAGGACGAAACGCAGCCCGAAACCCTGCGCTCACGCGCGCGGCAGATGGCCGGACTGCTGGGCGTTGATGCGATCGTGGATGTGGAACAATTGCTTGAGCGGGAAGGGGTCTCCGCTCCGGCATCTTCGGCTGGTGGCGCGCCGCAGCAGTAAATGAATTTTGTTAATGGACGGGAAGTGATGAGTAATACGGCAATGAAATCCGCGCTTGTGGCCGGGATGCTGGCGGCGGGCCTGACGGGCTGCTCCGGTGGGCTGTTCGGCGGTGGTGACAAGACCACGCCGACCGTGGGCGACCGCACGCCGATCCTGTCGCGGATCGAAAGCGGGGCGGAAGTCGATCCCGAACTGCAAAACGTGACAGTCGTGCTGCCGCCTGCGCGGGCGAATGAGGACTGGCCACAGGTCGGCGGATCGGCGGACAAGTCATACGGTCACCTCGCTTTGTCTGAAAATCTGACCAAGGCATGGACCGCGCAAATCCAGGGCTCGACCGCCCGCGCGCGGCTCGCTGCGGCGCCGGTCGTTGGCGGCGGCAAGCTGTTCGCTGAAGGCACGGACGGTGTCATCCACGCTTTCGACAAGACGACCGGAGCGCGCATCTGGACCCGCGACGAAAGCGACATGGAAGACGATATGCGCCCCAGCGCCTTTGGCGGCGGGGTCAGCTACGATGACGGGGTTCTGTACGCGACCAATGGCGCGGGCGACGTGAAGGCCAAGAATGCCGAAACCGGCGAGCGTATCTGGAAAGTGACGCCTGCCGGACCGCTGCGAGGATCGCCGACCATCGCGTTCGGGCAGGTTTACGTGATGACACAGGACAACCAGATCATCGCGCTCAATGCTGCAGATGGCTCGCTGCTGTGGAACGAGTCTGGATCGAGCGCGCAATCGGGTGTGTTCGGCGTAGCTGCGCCCGCCGCGGGGCAGGGCACGGTGATTGCAGGCTATTCGAGCGGGGAGCTGTCGGCCTATCGCTACGAGAACGGTCGCACTTTGTGGGCCGATGCACTGGCGCGGACGAATATCTCCACCACCGTCAGCTCGCTCACCGATATCGACGCCGATCCGATCATCGATGCGGGCCGGGTCTACGCGCTCGGTCAGGGCGGACGCATGGCCGCCTATGAGCTGGTCACCGGTCAGCGGATCTGGGAGCTCAATCTTGCCGGGATTTCCACCCCTGCGATCGCTGGCGAGTGGATCTTCACGCTTACCGACGATGCGCGGCTGCTTGCCATTTCGCGCTCATCGGGCCGGGTCCGCTGGATTACCCAGCTTCAGCAATTCCGCGACGAAGAGGACAAGAAAGGCCCGATCTTCTGGACCGGTCCGGTTCTGGCTGGCGGTAATCTGTGGGTCGCGAGCTCGCGCGGTGAAATCTGGAAGGTCAGCGCGGGCGAAGGCTCCGCACAGATGTTCGCGGAGATCGACGAACCCGTCAGCCTGCCGCCAGTGGTCGCGAACGGTTATCTCTATCTGCTCGACGACAGCGGGACGATCCACGCTTGGCGTTGATTGAAGCGGCGCTCAGAAAGAGTAGCGGTACACCTTCGTAACGTCCTCGTTCCACGCGCCGTGATAGGCATCTAGCAGGCGCTGGGCAGGCACCTTGCCGGTGGCGACTATCTCGTCGAGCGTTTCGAGATAGCCGCTTTCATTGTCGCCAATGGAGTTGAGCCGCGCTCGCGCCGCAAGCCCCTTGTGCGCGATGGCCAGGGCTTCCCGGCCCAGATCCTGAAGCGTCCCACGGCCACCAGGAAGCGGCGTGTCGAGCGCGGTCTTTGGCACCGCACCACGCAGCGCCTCGCGCTCTTCCATCGACCAGTCCTTGACCAGATCCCATGCCGCATCAAGCGCGTCGTCGTCATACAGCAGCCCGACCCAGAACGCGGGCAGCGCGCAGATCCGGCTCCACGGCCCGCCATCCGCACCGCGCATTTCGAGAAAGCTCTTCAGCCGCACTTCGGGAAAGGCGGTGGAGAGATGATCCCACCAGTCGCTCGGCGTCGGGCGCTCGCCGGGCAGGACAGTTAGCTTGCCGGCCATGAAGTCGCGGAAGGAAAGCCCTGCCGCGTCGATATATTTGCCATCGCGGAAGACGAAATACATCGGCACGTCGAGCATGTATTCAGCCCAGCGCTCGTAGCCAAAGCCATCCTCGAACACGAAGGGCAGCATGCCGGTGCGGTGCGGGTCGGTGTCGGACCAGATGTGGCTGCGATAGGAGAGGTAGCCATTGGGCTTGCCCTCGGTGAACGGTGAATTGGCGAACAGCGCGGTGGCCAGCGGTTGCAGCGCGAGGCCGACGCGGAACTTCTTCGCCATGTCGGCTTCGGATGAATAGTCGAGATTTACCTGGATCGTGCAGGTCCGCAGCATCATGTCGAGTCCCAGATCGCCGACGCGCGGCATGTGGCGCATCATGATCTCGTACCGCCCCTTGGGCATGACGGGCAGCTCTTCGCGGGTCTTGTCGGGCCACATGCCAAGGCCGAGATAGCCGACCCCGCAGCGCTCTCCGATAGCCTTCACCTGTTCGAGATGCCGCCCGGTTTCCGCACAGGTCTGATGCAGATTCTCAAGCGGCGCGCCCGACAATTCGAGCTGGCCCGCGGGTTCGAGGCTTACCGTCCCGTCGGCCCCGCGCATCGCAATGACCTGGCCGTTTTCCTCGACCGGCTCCCACCCGAATTCGCGCATGGCGAGCAGGATGTCGCGAATGCCGTTTTTCTCGTCGTAGGACGGCGCGTGGCGATCGCTGGTGTGGTAGACGAACTTCTCGTGCTCGGTGCCGATGCGCCAGTCCGCCTTCGGTTTTTCCCCGCGCCGCATGGGTTCGACCAGCTGTTCGATGGTTTCGATCACCGGCTCATCGGCGGTGGAGACTTCGCGCGTGCTCATCACTCGGCCCTAGGCAAGCGGTTTGCCGGTGAAAAGCGCAAATGTTGTTGGGCGGTGGGAAGCAGAACTGTGCCGCGCTGCGCGGGCCGCCGGTCAGCCGCGCCAGTCTCCGGCTAGAACCATCCATGCCGATAAAGCGGCGATCGCCGCGGTTTCACCGCGCAGGATACGGGGGCCAAGCGAGATTGGGCGGGCCTGGGGATGTGCGCGGATCGCGGCGCGTTCGGCGTCGTCGAAACCGCCCTCGGGTCCGATCAGGATTGCTGCAGAGCCCGGTGAGAACGCGTTTCTTACGGGTTCCCCCCCTTCCTCGTCGGCGAAGAATAGCGCGCGTTCCGCAGGCCAATCGCGCAGCAGCGCATCGAGCTTGACCGGCGCCTCGAGTTCGGGAAGCGCGGTGCGCGCGCATTGCTCGGCGGCCTCAACGGTCAGCGTGCGAGCGCGGTCGAGGTTGAGCTTGTCCGCCACACAGCGGCGCGTGAGAACGGGCTGGATACGCGCGGCGCCGAGTTCGGTAGCCTTTTCGAGCACAAGGTCGAAGCGGTCCTTTTTCAGCAATGCGGGGCAGAGCCAAAGGTCTGGAACGGCTTCTCGCTCGCGCAGGCGCTCGACCACTTCGAGTGATACCGACCTTTTGCCCGCGGCGACCACTCGCGCGGCCCATTCGCCGGTCACGTCATCGCACAGGACCACTATATCGTTCAGCGAAACCCGCATCACACGCGCAAGATAGTGCGCCGCATTGCCATCGAGTTCGACCCGCCCGCCATCGGCCAGTTCACGCTCGACGAACAGGCGCGGCGCGCTTTTTGGGGGCCAGGATGGAGTTCGGGGTGATGGGGTCGCGGGCATGGCTTTCCCCTTGGCGCGCCCGGCGCTAGGGAGCAAGACCATGACGGCTCGCCTCTGCCAATACGCCATCGCCGCGGTGTTCCTGCTGCTCGGCGGCTGGGCGCTGATTGCGCCGGGAAGCGTAATCGATCTCGCTGTGACAGAAGCCTATTGCGAGGACACTTACCTCACCCGCTTCGTGATGGCCTGTTTCGGCTCGCAGGCGGTGCTGTTCGGGGTGATGGCGCTGGCCGTGCGCTGGACATCAAAAGCCTTTGCGGTGTTCGCGGTCCTGCTTCTGCCGTTCTTCGTTTTCAATTGGTACTTCCATTACGAGGTGCCGGTCCTGACCTCCATCGGCATGCTCGACTTTGCGGGAAACGTGACGATGCTCGCCGCCGCTCTGATCGGGTGGAGAGCGGCGCGGGGACAGGAGCGAGCGCCAGCATGAACGAACAAATCGTCCCCGATAGCGAGCGCAAGAGTATTTCGGGCGGCCTCGTCGCGCGCCTGCCGCAATTGCCGCGCGATCTTGCGCAACTCGCGCGGTTCGACCGGCCTATCGGGTGGTGGCTGCTTTTCTGGCCGTGCGTGTTCGGCGTTTGGCTGGCGGGAGCAGGGGCGCAGTTTGCGCTGCTCGGCTGGCTGCTGCTCGGCGCGATTGCGATGCGCGGGGCGGGGTGCGTCTACAACGACATCGTCGACGCCGATCTCGACCGCAAAGTGGCGCGCACCGCCGCGCGGCCCGTCGCCAGCGGACGGGTAAGCAAACGGACGGCATGGATCTGGCTGCTAACGCTATGTCTCGTCGGGCTGGTGGTGCTGCTGCAATTGCGGATCGAGGCGCAGATCGTCGCGCTTGCCAGCCTCGCACTGGTCGCGGCCTATCCCTTCATGAAGCGCATTACCTGGTGGCCGCAGGCGTGGCTGGGCATGGTGTTCAACTGGGGGCTGCTGGTCGGCTGGACCCAGCTTCGGTTGGACAATTGGGCCGCGCTCGCCTGCATCTATGCCGGGTGCGTCGCGTGGGTGATTGGCTACGACACGATCTATGCGCTGCAGGATCGGGAGGACGACGCGCTGGTTGGCATCCGCTCCTCGGCCCTGCGCATGGGAAGCCGCGTCCATGCCGGAGTGGCGGGGTTTTACGCCGCCACGATCGCGCTGTGGGCGCTTGGTGTCTGGCTCTACCGACCCGATGCGCTGGCGCTGCTCGCGCTGCTTCCGGTCGCGCTGCATCTCGCATGGCAGGTCGCGACGCTCGACCCCGACGATCCTGCCAACCCGCTCGCGCGCTTCCGGTCCAACCGCTGGGCGGGCGCGCTGATGGCCGCGGCATGCTTTGTCGTGGGCAATGCTGGAGCGTAAAGCCGACGCGCCAACTTCATGGTGAGCGCGAAGACGAGCCTAGACCCATCCGCCCAGTGACGGCGAAACGATGGAGCAGGTCGGCGCTTCCCTCCGCTCCTGCCGTCCGACTTGCTGAAGATCGGTTCGCGCAGGACAGGCTCGTTCACGAAGCGTCTCCGGCGTAGCTGACCACTTCGAACTCGATCCCGTCCCAGTCGCGGAAATAGAAGCGGCGGCCCGGTGCGTAATCGTCATGGCCGAAAGGCTCGAGCCCGGCGCCGCGCACCGCACTCTCGGCAGCGTCCAGATCATCGACGAGCAGGCCGACATGGTTGAGCGGCTGACCTTTCTTCAGCGGGACATGGCGGCCCGCGCGCACATCGTCATCGGTGTAGAGCGCGATGTAGCTTGCGCCGTTGCCACGCTCGCCGACATGGATCGTATCGCCGCCACTTTGCGACTTGCCGCTCCAGCGGATCTGCCAGCCCAGCATGCGTTCGAGCAGGTCGGCGCTGCGTTGCGGCTGCGTTACAGAAAGGTTGGCGTGTTCAATTCGTCCGGTCGGCATGGCATGGGATCTCCTGTGCTGTTTCGCTCGGACGGTCGAAGCATCGCGCTCTCGAATCGCCCGCAGTCCGATCATGCAACCTCAACCTAACTTGAGATCAAGCTCTGTTTGAGATATGATCAGGCGATGGACACGACGCTTTCCAAGAGAGACCTTATTCCGATCGGCGAAATGGCGCGGCGCACCGGGCTGTCGGTCTCGGCGATCCGGTTTTACGAGGAGAAGAGCCTGATCGAACCTGTGCGCAGCCCGGGCAATCAGCGACGCTTCCTGCGGTCGGATATCCGCCGCGTAAGCTTCATTCTGATCGCGCAGCAGCTTGGGCTGTCGCTAGGCGAGATACAGGACGAAATGCGTCGGCTGCCGCACGGTCGCACGCCGACGGCGCATGATTGGCGAGCGATCAGCCGATCGATCCGCGCCCGGCTTGACGCGCGCATCAACGAACTGGAGCGCACTCGCGACCGACTGGACGGATGCATCGGTTGCGGATGTCTTAGCTTGAAGAAATGCGCGATCTACAATCCGGATGATCGTCTCGCGAGCGAAGGCCCCGGCCCGCGTCAGGTTCTGCGCGATTAGACTTCGGGGCCGAGCTCCGGATCGAGGTCGCGCGGGCGGGCGAAGTGAATGAGCTTCGCGCAATGGTTTTTCAGCTCCGCCCAGTTTTCGATATCGCATTCGAGGATCGCGAATGTCGCCGTGGGGAACTTCGTGCTGGCCTCGCGGAACAGGTCGTTTTCATGGCTGGGGCTGACGAGCTCGAGCACCATGTCCTGCAGGCCTGGATTGTGGCCGACGAGCAGGATCGTCTCGGCGTCGCCCGCATCCTCCGCCTGGTCGGCCAGTATCTCCGCAATCGTGTCGGTGCTGGCGAGGTATAGCCGCTCGTCGAAAATCGGGTCGATGCCAAGCTGTGCGCCGCGAAGCGTCTCTTTCACCCGCACCGCAGGGCTGGCGATCAACCGATCCCAGCGCATTCCGTGATCCTGAATATGCTCGCCGATCAGCGCGGCCCCGCGTCGCCCGCGGTCATTCAGCCCCCGGTCGAAATCGCGCAGCGAGCGGTCGTCCCAATCCGACTTCGCATGTCGCAAAAGGCCGAGTCGCTTCACCAAAGTCGTCGTCCCACGAGCGCAAAATACCGGATAGTCATTGTATGGATCCCACCTCGGGTGTCGCCTCATGCGAATGCCCGATCGCGCCCTCCTTCACGCGGGTCAGCGCTTCGTCAAGCGTGACGCGGCGAATGGCGATGCCTTCGGGAAAAGCGCTGAGCAGACGCGAGGGGAAGGCGGCGGAGAGCACCACGAAATGGCCCGCATCATCACGGTTGCGGATGAGGCGTCCAAATGCCTGCGCCAGCCGCGCGCGGATCAGTCGGTCGTCATAGGCGCCGCCGCTTTTGCCGCCTTCGGATGCAGCGGCGGCGCGGCGTGCCTTGTGCAGAATATCGGGCCGAGGCCAAGGCACCGCTTCGAGCACTACGCAGCGAAGCGAACGGCCCGGCACATCGACCCCATCGCGCAGCGCATCGGTGCCGAGCAGGCTGGCGCGCGGATCGTCGCGGAAGATGTCGACTAGCGTGCCGGTATCAATCGGATCGACATGCTGGGCGTAAAGCGGCAGGCCTTCGCGTGCGAGCCGGTCGGCGATGCGGCCATGCACCGCGCGCATGCGGCGGATCGCGGTGAACAGACCCAGCACGCCGCCCTCGCTCGCCTCGATGAGTCGCGCGTAGGCGCCCGCCAGGCCCGGCAGATCGCCACGCTTTATGTCGGTGACGATCAGGACTTCGGCACGGGCGGCGTAGTCGAACGGGCTTTGTGCAGCGGAAAGCATGGGTGCGCTGTCGATATGCGCGACGCCAGAGCGCTGGATCGCGGTTTCCCACATCGTGTCAGGCGCGTCCTCACCCGCGCCGATCCGGTCGGTCAACGTCGCGCTGGTCAGCATCACGCCGTGCGCGGGTTCGAGCACGGTCTTGGCGAACGGCTTCATCGGGTCGAGCCAGCGGCGATGGATCGCGACGTCGAATTCGCGCGCGTCCGAGCGATCGACCGCGAGCCAGTCGACGAATTCCGGGTCTGCCGGTCCGCCAAGCCGCTCCAGCAACGCCTCCCACGCCGCGAGCAGATCGATTCGCCAGCCGAGCGCGAAGCGGGCTCCGTCGATACGCGCGCGGCCTTGCGCGTCGAGCCAGTCGGGCGGATCGGCGATGACCGCTTCCAGCCGCCCGCCAAGCCGGATCAGCGGGGTGCGGATCGCCGCCAGCGCTTCGGCCGCCGCATTCGCAGCCTCGATCACCTCGCCCGGCAGGCCGGAGGCTTCGGTCTCGATCCCATAGCCCGCCTCTTGTCCCTTCTCATCGCGCGCATAGGTCACGGCGCGCACGGTGGAAAGCAGCGCTTCGAGCGGACCCGATGGCTGCGCTTCAGCCAGCCGCGTGAGCCAGCCTTCACCGGGCAATGCCTGAGCGGCTTCGCACGCAGCCTCGATCGCTTCGCCGCCAGCATCGTCGTAGCTGGCGACATCGGCAAGCCGCGCGGACAGGCCGCGCCTGCGCCCGCGATTCTTGCGCTCCGGCCCCAGCACCCAGCGGCGCAATTCGATCGCTTCGTGGCCGGAAAGCGTGGCGGCGAAAGTCGAATCCGCCGCCTCGAACACGTGGTGTCCTTCGTCGAACACGATGCGGGTAGGGCGCGTTGCATGGTCGCGGCCTTCCCCGGACCCTGATCGCGCTGCATTGACCATCACGAGCGCGTGATTGGCTATAACCAGATCAGCCTGTGCGCTGTCCCGCGCGGCTCGCTCGATGAAGCATTTGCGGTAGTGCGGGCACCCGGCATAGATGCATTCGCCGCGCTGGTCGGTCAGCGCCGCGATCCCGCGCTTGCGGAACAGGGTGCCGAGCCAGCCGGGCAGGTCGCCGCCGATCATGTCGCCATCGCGGGTGAAGGCCGCCCAGCGCGCGACCAGTTGCGCAAGGATGGCGGGACGCCCGGCGAACCCGCCCTGCAACGCGTCCTCCAGATTGAGCAGGCAGAGATAGTTCTCCCGCCCCTTGCGCACCACGACCGGAGGTGTCCCGTCCGGGCGCTTAAGCGACCATGCGCGGCGGCTTTCCGCGCGCAATTGGCGTTGCAGGTTCTTGGTGAAGGTCGAGACCCAGACCGTTCCCCCTGCCGCCTTCGACCATAGCGAGGCGGGCGCGAGATAACCGAGCGTCTTGCCGATCCCCGTTCCCGCCTGCGCCAGCGCTACATGCGGCGTCTCGCGCGCGGGGCGGGGGGCGAAGATGCGCGCTGCATCGGCGGCGTAGGCGCGCTGCCCTTCGCGCCGTTCGGAGCCTTCGCCGGTCAGGTGGTCAAGCTGCGAGAGCACGTCCGCTTCGGGCAATTCGACCTGCCGTGGCGGAGCGCGATCGCCGCCCTCTTCCCATTCCGGCAATGTAGCAAACAGCCAGCGCTCGGCGCGCTCGGGCTTGGCAAGATGAGGCTTCAAGACCTGCGCCCAAGGCCAGCGCAGCCGCTCCAGCGATTGCAGCGCGCTCCATGCGCCCGCGCGCTCGAACCATTCGGGATCCTCGCACGCTGCCACCAGAGCGCCAGCGGCCAATTGCAGAAACCCGGCGACGTGCTCATCCCCATCCGGCTCGGCCAGATCGAGCGCCTGCGCCAGACCACGTGGCGTGGGCACGCAGAACCGAGCGGGATGCACGAAGGCGAACAGTTCCAGCAGATCGAGGCCGGAGAGGTCGGGATAGCCCAGCCGGTTCGCCACCAGCGGTGCATTCAGCAGCAGGACCGGCGTGTCGGAGGCGGCCATGATCGCCTCTCCCTTCGACACGGCGCCAGTCTCGCCATTCGCAGGCCGCAGCCAATTGCCGGCATGGCTTGCATGCAGCGCGGGGAGGGGAACGGGATGCGCGGCGCTTTGGGATATGGACGGAGGGGTAGGCACGATGATCCGATGATGGGCAGGCTTACACCGTATGTAAACGCGTTGCGCCCATAAGTGCGCTGATTTCATCCTCGGGAGGATCGGATGCGACTTGTTGGTGCCCGAATTGCTGCGATGGCTTTGCTAAACGCGGCGAGTGCAGCGGCTCAATCCAATCCGGAACCCGCGGATGTCGTTCAGCAAGCGTCCGATACTGAGGCGGGTGAGAAAATTGTCGTGATTCAGGATCATGTCGACGCATACCGCGCGCGCGATCTCGACCGGTTCATCGCGACTTTCGCCCCCGACGCGGAAGTCTATGCCAATGGCTTGGTCGCTGTCGGACGTGCGGAAATCCGAGCGCTGTACAGGCTCAACTGCGCCCCAAACGCTCCGACCATTCGGGTCTATGAAAGCGGGTCTGCTGGCGAATTCATCTATCTTTCGATCGCGTTCGTGCTCTCGTCGGGTGAGGAGCTGTGCTGCACCTATTCCGAATACGAAGTCGTCGATGGAAAGATCACCTATCTGGCCGCCAGCGGCTGAGTGGTGTCGTTCGATCACCGAGAGGCGGAGCACAATTACCCCGGAATGATCGTTTAGTCTTTGAAGCAAAGGGAAGGCGGCGCGGTCTCGGACCCGCACCGCCTCCCTCGCACCCCCTTAGAGCACGCTCAGAAGCTCTTCTGTATCCCGACGGTGAGCGTGTAATCGACCGGCATTTGCGGGCCGTTCAAGTCCTGCACGATCGGAATTCCGCCCTCGATCCCCAGGCGCCAACCACGCAGCGGCCCATCGGTCGCGGCGAAGTTCACGCCGAGAAGCCCGGTGACGCTTTCCCCGCCCTGAAAGTCCGGATTGGCAGTCTGCACCGGCCCGACGATCTGCGGATCGATGCCGTCAACCTGTCCGAGCGTTTCAGCCTGAAGCCGCCCGGAAAGCGCAATTGCCGGGGTGATCGACTTGGCCAGCCAGGCGGTCGCCATCGCGCGGTCGCCATAGGAATAGCCCTCGTCATTCTCTCCCAGCCGGATCGTGCCCATCACCTGCGCACCCCAGCCAAAGTCATCGTTCTGCCCGCGCCAGGTGATGCCCGGTTCCAAGTCGAACGTGCCCGATCCCAACTGCATCGGGTAGGGCAGGCGCACCGTCGGATTGCCGCCCATCGGGGTCAGGATGTCGTCGGTCTCGGTGATCGAGCCGGTCGGGACCGAGACTCCGGCATTGATGTGGACGTTGTCGGTCAGGCCGATGAGCGCGGTGACTTTCGTGTCGCCAAAGCCCGCCGGACTGGTGCGGAACGTGCCTAACCGGTCAGTCCCCATGCCGCCCGCGAATGTGATGTGATCCATCTCCTTCGTCACGTAATTGGCCATGACCATCAGCGTGACCTGATCGGTGAGGCCATACATCAGCCCCGCCATGTGCATGTCCATCCGCATGGAGGTCGGCACGATGCGCAGGGTCGGCGGCTGGCCGGGATTGCCGGCGAAGCGGTTTGGCACCTCGGTAACGACCTGTTCCGCCGTCACGCTGTCGGCGCCGATCTGCACTCCGCCCATGTCCATGTGCATCAGGCGATAGCTGACCATCCATTCGCCCTGAGAGTGGCGGTGATCGCCCATCACGCCGATGGGCGCATGGTCGAGCGCGTCGATGTGCCCTTCATCCGCGAGAGCGGGGCTGATGGCGAAGGGGGCCGCGCATGCGCAGCCGGTGGCGGCGAGCGACAGGCCCGCCTTCAATAACGATTTCATAAAAACTCCTGAGATCTGAATGTGCGAGAATTCAGACCCGGAGCGGCGGTCCGGTCGCTTCGTAGGCGGGAAAAGGCGGGCGCGTTGCGAGCGCGCGGATCGGTGCGGGAGCGGGAAGCGTGCGCGGCGCGGTTCGGTTCGCGAAGGTCGTCGGTTCGGACGGGAGGGTCGGGCCACATGCCGAACAGCACGGATTTGCGCTGGGATCATCGCCGTGACCGCCGTGCGGGCCGGCGGTACCGCTGTCAGCATCGTGCGCGTCATGCTCGCCATGCGCCACCATCGGCGCAGCTTCAGGCGCGAGCCCAACCTCCATGCAGCAAGGCGCGCCGAACACCGTGCGCAGGCCAATGGCCAGCAGCATTGCGAACAGCAGGAAAGGGCGACGCGAAGAATGCATAAAGTTTGGGCGCTCTATAGCGACAGCGCCGCAAATGGAACAGCATAAGGCTCCGCACGCCATGCCCTGTTGCGGCGCTGTCCTACATGGGTGCGCGGGGCTAAATGGCGTTGATGATGCACAATTCTCTGCCTTATCCGTCGACATTTACCCCCTTTCGGTCCGGGACTATGTTCAAGCGGATTTGGAAGGTCACACATATGATGCGCGCAATCGCCCGCAAACCCGCTGGTAAGCTCGCCTTGGGTACCTTGCTGCTATTTCGGAAAACACCGGCTTGTGTGTCTCACCGGGAGCTCAGGCGGCCTTCGCGCTTGCAACATCGCCGCTGGCCAATAAAGACCGACCGATGACCGACACCCCCCTTATCGAAGCCGCTCGCAATTCCAAGGCCTGGCCGTTCCAGGAGGCGCAGCGACTGGCCAAACGGCTGCGCAATGGCAAACCGGGCGGCGAACCGGTTCTGTTCGAAACCGGTTATGGCCCATCGGGTCTGCCGCATATCGGCACCTTTCAGGAAGTGCTGCGCACCACACTGGTCCGCCGCGCCTACGAAGCGCTGACCGGCGAGCCGACCCGGCTGGTCGCCTTCTCCGACGATATGGATGGCCTGCGCAAGGTGCCCGACAACGTGCCGAATGCTGAGATGCTGGCCGAACACATGGGCAAGCCATTGAGCCGCATCCCCAACCCGTTCGGCACCGATTACGATAGCTTCGCTGCCCACAATAATGCAGCGCTGCGTGCGTTTCTCGACCGCTTTGGTTTCGACTACGAGTTCGTCAGTTCGACTGAACGCTACACCAGTGGGGCGTTCGACGATGCGCTGCGCGGCGTGCTCACCAACTTCGATGCGATCATGGATATCATGCTGCCGACTTTGGGTGAGGAACGGCGCAAGACCTACTCGCCGGTGATGCCGATCAGCCCGGCGACCGGCCGCGTCCTGCAGGTTCCGATCATGGTCACCGATCCCGAAGCGGGCACGATCACCTTCGTCGACGAGGATGGCACGACGGTGGAACAGAGCGCTCTGGGCGGCATGTCCAAGTGCCAGTGGAAGGTCGACTGGGCGATGCGCTGGGTCGCGCTGGGCGTCGATTACGAAATGTACGGCAAGGATCTGACCGATAGCGGCGTGCAGTCCGGAAAGATCGCGCGGGTGCTGGGCGGCAACAAGCCCGAGGGGCTGATCTACGAGCTGTTCCTCGATGCCAAGGGCGAGAAGATCAGCAAGTCGAAAGGCAATGGGCTCGCGATCGAGGAATGGCTGACCTATGGCAGCGAGGAGAGCCTTGGCTACTACATCTTCGCCAATCCCAAGAGCGCCAAGCAATTGCACGCCGGGGTGATCCCCAAGGCGATCGACGATTACTGGCAGTTCCGCGAGCGGCTGGCCGAGCAACCGCTCGACAAGCAGCTCGGCAATCCGGTGTGGCATCTCGCCCGCGCGAACCAAACGAACGCGGGGGTGGATGCGCCGGGAGCGGGCGACAGGTTGAAAGTGCCCTACAGTCTGCTGCTCAATCTCGTCAGCGTGCTGGGGCTGGAGGCGACGCCGGAAAATCTCGCCGAATACGTGGCGAGCTATACCGGATCGCCGGTCACCAACCCCGACCTGATGCGGCTGATCGAAGGCGCGGTGAACTACAACCGCGATTTCGTCGCGCCAACGTTGCAAAAGCGCGCACCCGAGGATGGCGAAGTGCTGGCGCTGACCGAGCTCGACGCGCAGCTTGCCGCGGCGCCCGAAGACGCGGATGCGGAGGCGTTACAGACGCTGGTCTACGAAATCGGCAAGCGTGAGGAATTTGGTTTCGAGTCCTTACGCGACTGGTTTCGCGCGCTCTATGAGACGCTGCTTGGGAGCGAGCAGGGGCCGCGGATGGGGAGCTTCATAAAGCTGTATGGCGTGGAGCCGACGCGCAAGCTGATCGGCGAGGCGCTGGCGCGGGGTTAGCAGACCCCGTCATTGCGAGCGTAGCGAAGCAATCCAGTTCCGGCCGAGCTGGATTGCCGCGTCGCCTGCGGCTCCTCGCAATGACGATTTGCAGAAGTGCGCACACCCAACCCGCTTTCCTACTTCCACTTGCGCGTGCGATACCACTTCGTGATGATGTATTTCGCGCCTTCGACCACCGGCGTTCCGGCGTGCATCGTGTCCTCGTTCGGGCGACCGTCGGGTAGGGCGTTATTCCACACCAGCAGGACGCCGGGCTTGGGCGTGATCTTGATGCCGATTTCGGTGAAGTGCGTCTCGCCGCCCTGTTCGACTTCGTTGAGGAATGCCATCGCCGTCCAGCTACGCTGACCGCCGCGTTTGCGCTCCAGCTGCCAGTATTTCTCGGAGGTGTAGAACCAGTCATTGTGCGGCTTGAATTGCTGGCCGGGGAGGTAGCGCTGTCCCTGAATGGCTTCGCCGACAATCGGGTCCATGCCCAGCAGATCATCGATCCGCCGCCCGATCCCGCGCACGAAGCTGTCATGCGGGTCGAGATCACCGGAGTAGGAGGTGCGAAAGCCAGCGTCATAGCCGATTTCGTGAAGCGATGACGGCCGCGCGACATGGTCGATCATCAGACACAGCCGCTCGCATTCGGCCAGCGTCAGGAAATCGCCCACAGCGAACAGCTCGGCCTTGTCGGTGGGGATGGTGTAGATGCCCGGATCGGCCGCGAGCCGTTCGCGCACAGCCTTCCCGACCCGGCGCAGGGCATCCTGATCGGGCACGGCTTGCGGCTCTGGTGCGGGGCTCGACATGCCCGTTTGCTTACCAAGCGATGCGCCCGGTGCAAGGGTGACGGGTAAGACGAAGCCCCCGCCGGACGGGTCCGACGAGGGCTTCGCAGTTTGAGCGACCGGTGCTTACCAGAAGAAGTCGTGGATCACGTCGACAACTTCGCCGGTGTAGATGTCGACCAGTACGACATCGTCGTAATAGCGTACCCAGCGATAGGGTCCGTAGACATCCGGCAGGCGATAGGCCCAGGGATCGTTGATGAAATAGCGCGGCTGGAAGAACAAGCTGTCGAGGAAGAACCCCGCGCGGAACCTGTTATAGCGGTGCGCTCGGAAGGGCGCGTAGTAGCGACCGAGGCGGAACAGATGGCGGTTGGCCCGGCGGTGATTGCGCCAGCCAAAGCGCCGATCGTTGCGCCACGCCTGCCGGTTCCAGCGTCGGAAGTTGCGACGATCCCAGCGGCGCTCCGCACGGCGTTCTGCTCTGCGGTCAAAGCGACGCTCGGCACGCCGTTCCGCACGGCGATCCGAGCGGCGTTCGGCCCTGCGATCGCGGCGCCGTTCGGCCTGGCGGTTGGCTCGGTTGTAGCGACGTTCCGCGCGGATATCCGCCTGGTCCCAACCGCGCCGATCACGACGATCTGCCCGGCGCTCAGCTCGGCGGCCTTGGCGACGCTCGACTCGACGGTCTCCGCGACGCTCAGCCCGGCGATCTCCGCGCCGTTCGATGCGACGCGCCTGGCGATCGCCGTCACGCTCGATCCGGTCCGCACGCCGCTCGCTCCGGCGATCAATCCGGTTTGCAGCACGATCGCGCCCCTGCCGATCAAGCCGGTCGGCACGGCGATCACCGCGCCGCTCGACCCGATTTGCGCGCCGTTCGCTATTGCGGTCGACGCGGTCGGCGCGTCTTTCGCTGCGACGCTCGACACGCCGCTCGGTGCGACGTTCGGCGCGGCGATCGCCCCGGCGTTCAGCTCGCCGCGCGGGCCTCGCGCGTTCGACGTTCGGTTCAGCGTCTCGCCGCGCGCGGTTGCGGCTGCGAACCTGCGAACGAGCGCGATCGGCGCGCGCCCGCTGACGCTGCGCCCGGCGTTCGGAGCGGCGTTCGGACCTGCGCTCCGCACGCCGCTCTCCGCGTCTTGGCTGTTGTTCCGCGCTCGCTTCGGCGGCGCTTGTCGCAGCCTGTGCAGCTTGCGGCGGGGCCAGAATCGACATCGCAAGAACGAGAGCGGACAGCGCGCTGCCCTTGAGTAATGTGGGCAAGATATTGGTTTTGTCGAAGAGCTCGGCGTCGATCGGTGGAGCCTTCAGCTGAAGGGCAATGGTCATTAGTGCCTCCGGATTGGCCGTCCCACCACGCGCGGCATTGTTGATACGTTTCGATACAATGGGTCTAGGGCTGCGTCACTGACCGCGCGCTTAACACCTTTCGTGGGCTAATATTCATGTTAAAGGGCAAAAAATATGAACAACTTGACCGATTGGCGTAACTCTTCGACAGCGGCACGATGCTCGAAACCCTCGACGATGTCCGCCGCGACCTGACCTCCCGCCTGGGGCGCGCGGCTAAGGACCGGCGCTCACCTTTGCACACGCCCACGGTCGTTACCGCCGATGTTGACGCGCGTGTCATGGTTCTGCGCGAGTTCGATGCGAGTGCGTGGACCCTGCGGTTTCACACCGACACCCGCGCGCCCAAGGTCGCTTCGATCGAGGCGGATCCGCGCATGGCGGTGTTGTTTTACGACAAGAGTGCCAAGATCCAGATCCGCGCCCGCGGGCAGGGTTGCGTCTTGCGTGAAGACGAAGTGACGGAGCGCGCCTGGGCGAACGGCTCCAATTTCGCGCGGCGCTGCTATCTCGGCGATGGCCCCGGAACGCCCAGCGATACGCCCACATCCGGCCTTCCGAGCAAGTTGGAAGGGGTCGAGCCGAGCGATGAGCAACTCGCCCCTGCGCGCGCCAACTTCGCCGTCCTGCGGATAGGGCTTGAGCAGCTCGACTGGCTCTATCTCGCGCATACCGGGCATGTGCGCGCCCGCTTCGACCGCGTGGACGACGATTGGAAAGGCCGCTGGGCCTCGCCGTAAAGCGCCCGGGATAACCGCGCGGCTTCGACCGTTGGCCACAAAAGACCAACCATCGGAGCCACTTATGCCAGCAACCCATCCCTACATTCCGCGCGTCGCCTTCATCTTCGATTTCGACAGCACGCTCGCCTGCGACACAATCGACGCAATGTGCGCGGCGTGGGGGATGGACCGCGAGAATTGGGAGGAGCGCTACAATTCCAATATGGGCGATAATTGGGACGGCATCCTGAAGCGCGGCATGTCGCTGATCGAGTGCGGCAAGGATCGTGACGAACCTCTGACCCGCGAATTTTTCGGGCGCGCCGCCGATCGGATCGACATCTTCGAAGGCGTTGAGCATTTGCCCGCGCGCCTCTCGGAAGCGGCTCGCAACGTCCTGCCCGAGATCGAACTGGAGCTGGTCGTGCTCTCGTCCGGCTACATTGAAATGATCGAGCGCACGGTCGTCGAGGATCTGTTCGACAAGACCTGGGCGGGCGGCTTTCACTTCGATGCCGAGGACCGCGCCATCGGTATGAAGCGGATCATCGGCCACCCGGAAAAGGCCCGCTATCTCGAAGCCTATGCCAAGGGCCTCGACCTCGACCATGCCAACGAACCGCGCGTCGACGATCCCGATTTCGCAGAGCACGATATGCACGTGCCCTTCGACCAGCTGATCTATGTCGGCGATGGCCTGTCGGACCTTGAAGCCTTCGCCTTTGTCGCCAATCGCGGCGGCATCGCGATCGCAATCGACGAGAGCGCGAAGTTCGACCACTCGGACCAGCAGACCAGCGACGAACGCGTCGATAACCTTGCCGCGCCGGACTACAGCGAAGGCTCCGAACTGCTCGAATGCCTGCTCCACGCCGCCAGAGGCGCCGCCTCCCGCGCTGCGATCCGAAGGTTCGGGAAAGGGGAGTAGGAATTGCTTGACACATTTGACAGGGTGTCAGGCGGGTTTTTCGGGCGTAAGTATCCGAGATACGTGAATAAAGTGACTATTAAGGTTACTTGACACTTATCCAACACGTTTGCGCGCTGAACGCATCGCGCACTGGCGAGGGATGAGGGGCGGACGATGGGAAAGAGCCCCGTCGGGCTAGTGCGCTGGACGCGTGTAGGAAAACGGCGCGGCGGGGAGCGAGGTTGGGTGCTTCCTGCTGACCCCCCGTCATCCCCGACTTGACCCGGGCTCCCGCTTACTTTCTTCACGTCCCAATGGATGGTGAAATGCGAGGCGGCTGGACCTACATCATGGCCGATCGCTATCGCGGCGGGATGTATGTCGGCGTCACCGCCGATTTGGCTCGCCGTATCTATCAGCACAAGATCGGCGAAGGTTCTGCACACGTTGCCGAAACCGGTAAGACGATGCTGGTCTATGCCGAACGGCATGAGGACATCGAGGACGCGATTGTGCGAGAAAAGCGGCTGAAACGTTGGCCGCGGGAGTGGAAATTCGCGCTGATTGAGAAGGACAACCCGGCTTGGCGAGATTTGTGGGCGGAATGGTATGGTGGTGAGGGTGAAGATTAGCGCGACCCACCATCACCGTCGGCCCGGACTCGATCCGGGCCAAAGCTTACTTCGGTGCAGCGCCTGTGAAAAAGAAGCCCTGCCCCGGATCAAGTCCGGGGCGACGAAGTAAAGAAGAAATCCCAATATCCGCCAACGTCATCCCAGCCCCCGAGCCGGGATCAGGCTTTTGGTTTCACGCAGAGAGCGCGGAGGAAAGAGAGGCGCAGAGAAGTCTCGCGAGCGGCCAAACGGCAATTCAACGCCCATCGAATTGCACGACGCTGGCGGTCGCTTCGAGAGAGTGCCCGCGGCACAACCCTCCGCGCCTCTGCGAACCTCCGCGCTCTCTGCGCGAAACCCCGGAAGAAGCTGGACCCCGGATCCCCAGCCTGCGCCGGGGCAGCCAAGTCCGGGGTGACGGGAAAACCCAATATTCAGGTTCTCAAAGAGATCGGTAAAACTGAATGCTCTCCGCTCGCGTCCGATCAATTTTTTCAGCATTAGTTTTTTGAGAAAGCGCACTTCGATTTTTCTGATTGAGAAAATAGGCAATACGCTCCGCATTGGTTCCACTTGGATGTGGTAAAGGCGGCGCGATCCGACCGTCGGGCAGAACTCCTTTTTTCTCCAGATACCGAAGGGCCTTCAACGGTTTGTCGCCTAAAGGCTGCCAGACTGCACCGGGCAAGGCATTTACTTCGTCCCTTAAGAAGGTCTCAATCATCTCACGCAACAGCGGAGTTTGGATCATATTCGGTTGACCTTTATAGTTCGAATTATCGACGAACACCGGATAACGTAGGGCAGAAGTAAAATGCACTCTACCTTCTGTCGATTGATCAAACGCGACCGCAAAACTTTGAAGTCCAATCCATTCTGTCGCCCCGACAAAGTCTAGCATTCGGACCAGATTTGATCGCATCGCTCCACCGAAGCTGGCAGCGAATTTTGCCTGTCGCGACGCTTCGCATGCCGACGCGCCCATTCGCAAGGCCCTGTTGTGAGCATCTCTAGCCAGGCGCATTTGCTGCGCGCCCGGTGTGATACCCAAAATTACGAGCTTGGCCCCGGTTTCGATGTGATCGAATGGGGCGCGCTCTATCCGAACGGTTTTGCCAGCCGCAATGAACTCACTGATCTCATTCTCGACGATGCTTCTCGCCATCAACCTCACCTAGTCAGCTTCTTATAAGCCAATCGCGTAGGCCGATCTGCCGCATCGCCCAGCCGCCGCCGTTTGTCTTCTTCATATGCCTCGAAGTTCCCCTCGAACCATTCGACGTGGCTGTTGCCCTCGAACGCCAGGATATGCGTCGCCAGCCGGTCGAGGAAGAAGCGGTCGTGCGAGATTACCACGGCGCAGCCGGCAAAGTTCTCGATTGCATCTTCCAGCGCGCCCAGGGTCTCGACGTCGAGATCGTTGGTCGGCTCGTCCAGAAGCAGGACGTTGCCGCCTTCTTTCAGCATCTTGGCCATGTGGACGCGGTTGCGTTCGCCGCCGGACAGTTTGCCGACATTCTTTTGCTGGTCCGGTCCCTTGAAGTTAAACGCGCCGACATAGGCTCTGGTCGACATGTCGTGGCCGTTGACGTCCATGTAATCGAGCCCGTCGGAGATCTCCTCCCACACGTTGTTCTTTGGGTTCAGGTCGTCACGCGACTGGTCGACATAGCCAAGGCGTACGGTGTCGCCGATGGCGATGGAGCCGCTGTCGGGCTCTTCCTTGCCGGTGATGATCTTGAACAGCGTGGACTTGCCCGCGCCGTTGGGGCCGATCACGCCGACAATGCCGCCGGGGGGCAGCTGGAACGAGAGGTTTTCGAACAGCAGCTTGTCGCCATAGGCTTTCGAGATGTTGTTCGCCTCGATCACCTTGCCGCCGAGGCGTTCGGGCACCTGAATGACGATCTGCGCCTTGCCCGGCTTGCGGTCGCCTTGCGCTTCCTGAAGCTGTTCGAACTTGCGGATGCGGGCCTTGGACTTGGTCTGGCGCGCGGCGGGCGTCTGGCGGATCCATTCAAGCTCTCGGCTGAGCGCTTTCTGGCGGCCGGATTCCTCGCGGCTTTCCTGCTCGAGCCGCTTGGCCTTCTTTTCCAGATAGGTCGAATAATTGCCTTCGTACGGGTAGTAGGAGCCGCGATCGAGCTCGAGAATCCATTCAACGACATTGTCGAGGAAGTAGCGATCGTGGGTGATCATCAGCACCGCGCCCGCATATTCCTTGAGGTGGTTTTCGAGCCACTCGACGGATTCGGCGTCGAGGTGGTTGGTCGGCTCGTCCAGCAGCAGGATCGAGGGCTTCTGGATCAGCAACCGGGTCAGCGCGACGCGGCGCTTCTCGCCGCCGGAGAGGTTATCGACCGACGCATCGCCGGGCGGGCAGCGCAGCGCTTCCATCGCGATCTCGAGCTGGTTGTCGAGCGTCCAGCCATCGACCGCGTCGATCTTGGTCTGCAGCTCGGCCATTTCCTCGCCCAGCGCATCGAAATCGGCGTCGGGTTCGGCCATCTGGGCAGAGACGGCGTTGAACCGTTCGACCAGTTCGGCGGTTTCGCGCGCGCCGTCCTTCACGTTTTCGAGCACAGTCTTGGTCGGATCGAGCTCTGGCTCCTGCGGCAGGTAACCCACCGTTATGTTCTCGCCCGGCCACGCTTCGCCCGAAAAGTCGGTATCGATCCCGGCCATGATCTTCATCAGCGTCGATTTGCCCGCACCATTCGGGCCGACAATGCCGATCTTTGCGCCCTGATAGAATTGCAGCGAGATGTTCGAGAGCACCGGTTTGCTCGCTCCGGGAAAGCTCTTGGTCATGTCCTTCATCACGAAGGCATATTGCGCGGCCATGGGGTGTCCTTTGGGTCTGGTAATGTCTGTTCGGGGAAATGTGCGCCGCAGATAGGCTTTCGCGCGGCGCGCGGCAAGCGAGCAGGTGGCAGGCTGGCTGGACAGGCGCGCGGGACCGCTTTAGCGAGCCTTCGCATGACACTATCGACAGCTTCATGCCGCGCCGCCCTCTCGCTTTCCGCCATATCGGCACTGGCGCTCGCAGTGCCATCTTCTGCCGAGAATCACGAGGAGCGGACCGCGCCATCGCTTGAGCAGGTTGCCGATAGCGCGCTGGAGAGCGATCGTTATGCGTGGGATTTCGTCGAAGGGATCACTACCGAAGTCGGCCCGCGTCAGGCTGGCACCGAGGCCGAGGCGCGCGGTCGGCAATGGGCGATGGCATGGCTGCGGCAGCACGGCTTCGCCAATGTCGCGGACGAACCGTTCGAAATGGAGACCTGGGTTCCGGGCGACATCCACCGCGCAGAGATCGTCAGCCCGTTTGCCCAGCCCCTGGTGATCCAGCCGCTTGGAGGGAGTGCTTCGACCGGTCCGGACGGCATCACCGCTGAGGTGGTGATGTTCGAAAATGTCGCAGCCCTGCAGGCCGCGCCCGATGGCAGTCTCGATGGCAAGATCGCCTACATCTCGCATTCGATGACACCGACGCAGGACGGTTCGCAATACGGATTTGCCGGTCCAGCGCGCTGGATCGGGGCCGAGCTCGCCAAAAGCAAGGGCGCAGTCGCGACCGTTATCAAGTCGGTCGGCACCGATTATCACCGCAACCCGCATACGGGCGGCACGACCTTCCGCACCGCCGACGGAGCCGCCGATGTTGGCCGTCCGGTGCCTACGCCCGCTGGCGCGCTTTCCTTGCCCGACGCGGCCAACCTTGAGCGCATGTTCGCGCGCGCAGGCGATCGTCCGATCACGATGAAGCTGACGCTCACGCCTGAAAATCTGGGAACGACGATCAGCGGTAATGTCGTTGGCGAAGTGGCCGGTCGCAATCCGGACCTGCCGCCCGTCCTGCTCGCCTGTCATATCGACAGCTGGTGGAACGCGCCGGGCGCTTTCGACGATGGCGCGGGCTGCGGGATCATTGCAGCAGCCGCGATCAACGTTCGCTCCGTCGGCCAGCCGCTGCGCACCATTCGCGTGCTGTTCGCAGGCGCTGAAGAGGTCGGCCTGTTCGGGTCGAGCGCCTATTCCGAAGCGCATATCGACGAACCTGTCGCAGTGGGCATCGAGAGCGATTTCGGTGCGGACCGCATCTGGCGTTTCGAGAGCAATTTTCGCGAAACCAACGAAGATCTGCACAACAAGCTCGCAGCCGCGGTTGCCCGGTTCGGGGTCGCCAACTCCACCATCGAAGCGCGCGGCGGCGCGGATCTCAACATCGTGCGCGACCAGGGCGGAGCGCTTGTCGATCTGCAACAGGATGGAACGCGCTATTTCGACCTTCACCACACGCCCGACGATACGCTGGACAAGATCGATCCCGATCAGCTGCGCCAGAACGTCGCGGTATGGACACAAGTGGTCGGCATCCTCGCCAACGAGCCGCGCTCGATCCAGACCGGTGGGCTGATCCCGAGCGCGCCCGCAGTGATGGATCAATAAACTCTCGTTGGTTTTGGACCCGCTGCTCGTCCAGGCCGTTAGCGGAGGGGAGGGGACAGACCATCTTCGTAGCGCAGACCGAAATCGACCTTATCCTTCGCGGCCTGATACTGGGCGCGATCGGGCTTGTCTGGGTCGTTGTTCTGATACGATTTACCGGCCTGCGCTCGCTGTCGAAGATGACCAATTTCGACTTCGTGATGACGGTCGCGCTCGGCAGTCTGGTCGCCGGAGGTGCTCAGGCCACTGAATGGACTGCTTTCCTTCAGGTGATCGCAGGCATGGCCGCGATGTTCATCACCCAGGTTATCGCCGCCCGCCTGCGACGGTCCTCGGATAGGATTGAGAGCGTGATCGCCAACGAACCGCAATTGCTCATGCGCAACGGCGAGATTCTGCACGACGCGCTCAAGGCGTGCCGCGTTGCGGAAAGCGATCTCATCGCGAAACTGCGCGAGGCCAACGTGCTCGATTTCTCCGCCGTGCGCGCTGTGGTGCTGGAGACGACGGGGGACGTGTCGGTCCTGCATGGCGATGAGCTGGACGAGCGGCTGATCGCAAATGTGCGTGAGGTGGGCGAGGAGGACTCGCCCTGATCGTTGCCCGCTTTCCGGCGCCCGCGCTCCGGGCCTGGCTATGCCGCAATCGAGAAGCTTGGTGCGGTTGAGATCGTTACGTGAATCCAGAAACAGACCGCGAAACCATAAATCGACCTGGCGCCTTGCTTTGACTTGCGATCATGGCATGAGCGCGGGCGGAGACATGCTTTGCCCGACACACCGACTTTTGAGGAAATGCGCGCCCGCCTGACCGCCGCGCCAATAGTGCCGCTGATCGGCCAGGACGACCCGGACATCGCGGTCCAGACAGCCCGCGCACTCGCCGCTGGCGGCCTGGAAACGGTCGAAGTCGTCATGCGAAGCCCTGGGGCGCTGGCCAGCATGGCAGCGGTACTGAAAGGGACACAAGGGGTGCTGACCGGGGCCGGAACGGTGCTGACCCTGGCTCAGGCGAGGTCTGTCGTGGAGGCGGGCGCGCAATTCGTCGTTTCGCCTGGCCTGGTCGAGGACATCGTGCATTTTTGCGATGACGCGGGCGTCGTGTGCCTGCCCGGCTGCATGACACCGGGAGAGGTTCAGCGCGCCCATGCTTTCGGCCTTCGCGCGGTGAAGTTCTTCCCGGCGAGCCTTGCCGGCGGCGTTCCAATGCTGCGGGCGCTGACTTCGGTATTTCGCGACATGCGCTTCATGCCGACTGGAGGGATCAATCCTGGCAACCTCGGCGATTATCTGGCGCTGCCTCAGGTCATGGCCTGCGGAGGAAGCTGGCTGACCCCGGCGGACGCCATCGCGCGCGGCGACTTCGCCCAGATCACCGAGCTCGCTAGAGAAGCCGTCGCGATTGCGCGATCGGCTCGTGGTTGATCGTGATCGAGATGGTCGGGGAGACTGGATTCGAACCAGCGACCCCCTGTACCCAAAACAGGTGCGCTACCAGGCTGCGCCACTCCCCGACATATCATCTCGTCACGCTTCGCCGCATCGCATGAAACGCGAGGGATCTGGTGGGCCCGGCAGGATTCGAACCCGCGACCTAGCCGTTATGAGCGGCCAGCTCTAACCGCTGAGCTACAGGCCCCCCGAACCTCCGGTAAACGCCCGGCGGCGAAAGCGTCGTCGCCCTACAGCGGCTTGCGCCGGGAAACAAGCGGGCATGCTAGCAGGTCAGTCGATTAGCCGGATGTCGCGCGATCGGTCTGCATGGCTTCATCGAATAATGGCAGGGTCAGCACCAGCGCATCTCCCTCACGCACCAGATCGCCGCCTGCACCGCGCGCTTCCGCTCGAGCCAGGCGCAGCGCAAATCCAGCGCCGAACAGCCCGGCATTGACGGCGTCATCCACGGGCCGCACATCGGCGGAAAAAATGTCATCCTGCTCAAGCAATTGCGCCGGCAGATCGCATCGCAGGCGCGCATCGTCGTCGCCGTGTACAAGCGATGCGGTAAGAACCTCGCCCGCGCCACAGCCACCGCCCAGCGTTGCCAGCAGGCGCCACAGCAAACCGTCGAGCTGCTCGCGACCAACCCCGATCGCGCACCGCTCATCGCCAGCGCCGGCAAGCTCGATCCCGGCCATGCGACTGGCGAGCACCTGGGAGAGCTGCATTATCGTCGCGTGCGACGCTTCGGCGAGATCGCTGCGTCCCGATGCTAGTTCCAACGCCCCGCTTTCCAGTCGCGCCAGTCGATCCAGTTCCTCGAACCCCGCCAGAATCCACGCGGCATCTGCGGCAATCGCTGCGGCCAGCGCGCGATATTCATGCGGGGCGGTGCCGAACAATTGTTGCTGAATGACTTCGGCATAGCCCTGTACCGCGGTGACGGGTGTGCGCAATTCGTGCAGCAATTGCCTGATCCGGTCCGCTTCGCGCTTCGCTGCCTCGGTCGCAGCATCCTTTGCATCCACCGGGCGGCGAAAGCGTCCGACATAACCGGCAAAGTTTCCATCCTCGGTGAAGCGTGGGCGCGCATTGACGAGCCAGTCGCCCGCGACCGCCTCCGCACCGTCGAGCTTCAGCGGCGCATCCTCGATCGGCTGGCGGCGGATGAGAGCGCGTTCGATCGGATCCGCCTGCTTGCCAGCGGCCTCGCGCGACAACCGTACAAGACGCGCGCCGATGACCATTGCGGCGACGGGTCGCTCTGCCCATTCGATCCGCCCGGCAGCATCGGCGGCGAATCCGAACACCCTGATCTTGCGGGACTCGTCATCGAATTCCTCGCCCAGGGGCAGGCGGGGCATGCTCTCGCGGTCATCGACGTCACGGTCGAGCTCGCGGTCGGTCTCTCGGGCAGCTTCGCGCGAGCGCTTGAAGCGAGCGATGCGTTCGACCAACGCCGAGATTTCGCTGCGCCCTTCGCTCGCCGGGTCCGGCGATGGATCGGTGCTTTGCCCGGTAAGGGCAGCATCATCGTCGCCAGTCGGACGCGCAGCCTCACCGCTCCGGTCAGCCTGCTCCTCCGGCTGTGGCAGACCGCGATCATGGATGCCGAGGCGTTCGAGTATCTCTTCGACCTCGCTTGGAAGGTCGCGCCGCAACCTCAGGAAACCGCGCGCGCGCACCGGCAGGCGCGGGATCAGCGCGGCCCAGTCCTCCGGCGACAATTGCACCCGCGCCAGTGCGGCAGAGGCGACATCGGGCTCGCCTTGCGCAAAATGCGCGGCCAGTTCGGGATTGCGAAAGCGCCAGCCCGGCTCGCGAATCATCGCTGCGCGGTCGGCCTCAGGAATGGCTTCGCCCAGCATGTCCATCCGCAGCCAGGCCGCGGCAACCAGTGTCGGGTCGCGATCGTGCCCTCCGCGCCTGGCAGCACGCACCTTCTGCGCCCCGAGAATATCGAGCAATTGGCGAAATTGCGTGCGCAGGGCCGCCTCGCTCGACCCGCGATTGCGCAACACCGTCTCAAGGCGGTCGTCAATTAACACTCGGGCTCCAGATCGAGGGAAGGTGGACGGACGCATCCTACGCGACAATCCGTGGCAAAACCCTAATGGCAGGCTCTTCGCAAAGTGTTCTAGCAGCAGCCGAAAAGGCGGACAGAACCGATCTGAGCGCGTTGCAATGCGGGACAATTGCTGGCACACATAATAAAATAAGGTCGCACCAACCAGTCGCAGCCCTCTTCTTGCCGGGGATTGCCCCGGCGAAAATTGTTCAAACGGGCCCGATCGTTGCGATGCGATCCGCGCGGATGTGTGCGCAGGCTTGATAAGACGAGGGGCCGATGGCGAATCTGGACGAAATCGACAAGCGGTTACTCTCGGAATTGCAGGCCGAGGGGCGAGTGACCAATGTCGAGCTTGCCCAGCGTGTCGGACTGACCGCTCCGCCTTGTTTGCGCCGCGTTCGCGGGCTGGAGGAGGAGGGGGTAATTCGTGGTTATCACGCGGACCTCGACCCCTCGAAGCTTGGCTTTTCGATCACGGTTTTCGCTATGGTGAGCCTCAAAAGCCAGGCCGAGGATGCGCTGCGCGAATTCGAAGAGCACATGGCTGATCTAGCCGAGGTGCGCGAATGCCACATGCTTAATGGCGAGATTGACTTCATCCTGAAGATCGTAAGCCACGATTTGCAGAGCTTTCAGGAATTCCTGACCAGCAAGCTGACCCCCGCACCCAACGTCGCCAGCGTCAAAACCTCGCTGACGATCCGGACGGCCAAACACGTGCCAGGGGTTCCAATCTGATCTCAGAATAACCGGATAGGTGACGAATGAGCGATGCCGCAGACATCCTGCGACTTGGAGAAACTCTCGAAGGGCGTTGTCTTTGCGGTGCCGTTCGCATCACCCTGACCGGCGCGGAAAAGCAGATCGACGTTTGCCATTGCTCGATGTGTGCCCAGTGGGGCGGGGCGATGTATGCCGGTCTCGAAAGCGAAAGCGCGCAGGTCGAGGGCGAAGATGCAATCACGACCTACCAGTCGAGCGACTGGGCCGAGCGGGCGTTCTGCTCACAATGCGGCAGCAATTTGTGGTATCGCTTCAAGCCGACCGGCAATCGCACCTTCCTTGCCGGGCTGTTCGATTTGCCCAAGGGCTTCGGAATCAAGCAGCAGATCTTCGTCGACGAGAAACCGGATTGGTACGATCTGGCGCAGGAAAGCCCGATGAAATCCGGCGAAGAAATTGTTGCCGAGGCGATAGCGGCAGGGTTCAGTTTCGACTGATCGAGCGGGGAAAGCGGCAAGGGACTGACTAGATGATCGACGAACCACCCGCACCGCGAACTCCGATCGAGCAAGTCGAAGACTCTGCGTCCACGAACTTGCCGACCGTTGAGCGCGCGGATGGGTCGCTTTTGATCGACCTCATGCCGCTTGCGGAACCACCCACACAATGCGTGACGGAGGAACCCGACCCGCTCAATCCCGAGATCATCGTTTGCCGAGAAACCGCACCATCACCGAGACTGGGCGCCGATAATGGCCCCACGGCCGATGCGGTTTTGTTCGGCTCCGCCGTGCCACGTGCCCGCATTCGCCTGTCGGACAATGCAGAGCTTGAGGCGAATGCAGCTGATGCGGGCGTGGGCGGCTGGAATGGGCAAGGCGGCGAAGTGCGGCTGAAGATCGATTTCTGACCTCGACCCGCGCTGCCCTCAATGCAGCTTCAGTTTGGGTCGAACGATCCGGTTGACCCGGCCCAGCATCATCAGCCCCAGGCCCTTCCACCAGCCGTGAATGCCAAGCAGGTGCAGGCGATATAGCGTCGTGTAAATCAGGCGCGCCATGCGTCCCTCGACTGCCAGACTGCCGCCGACGAGATTGCCCATCAAGCTGCCCACAGTCGAAAAGCGGCTGAGCGAGATGAGCGAGCCCTTGTCCTCGTAAACGAAGGTTTCGAGCGGCTTGCCCTTCTGCTTGCGCTTGATGTTCTTGAAGACCGTGCTCGCCATCTGGTGCGCAGCCTGCGCGCGTGGTGGGATCGGTGTTTCTTCACCGGGCGGGGTATAGGACGCGCAGTCGCCGATCGCGAAAATGTCCTCATCGGTCACGGTTTGAAGGGTTTCGGTGACGATGATCTGATTGCGCGGATTGGTCTCCAGGCCCAGCTCGCTCAGGAATTCGGGGCCTTTGACCCCCGCCGCCCAGACGATCAGATCTGCATCGATCCGAGCGCCCGTTTGCGTGATCAGACAGCGGCGACGCGCTTCGATGATCTGCGTGTTCTCGCGCACCGATACGCCAAGCTGGGTCAATTCGTGGCGCGCCGCGTCGGAGAGCTTCTCCGGAAGGGCGGGTAGGATGCGTGGACCCGCTTCGAGGATGGTGACATCGAGCCGGCTCTCATCGAACACCTCAAGTCCGTAATGCGACAGCGCGGCGGCCGCGTTGTAGAGTTCGGCGGCCAGTTCCACCCCGGTCGCGCCCGCGCCGACGATGGCGATCCTGACCTGTTCATCGGCTTGCGGGTCGGTGAGCATCGCGCGGCTGACGCGCAGGCACTGGTCGAGCAAGCGTGTGCGAAACTTGTCCGCCTGCTTGCGCGAATCAAGATACAGCGCATGCTCCTTCACGCCGGGGACGCCAAAATCGTTGGAGATCGAACCCAGCGCCAGCACAAGGATGTCGTAGCGAATCGTATGCCCCGCGATCAGCTCCTCTCCTTCATCGTCGAGGATCGGCGCGAGTTCGATCGTCTTGGCGTCGCGGTCGATCCCGGACAGGCTGCCCTGAAAGAAGCGATAGCCCCAGCGCTGGCAGTGCCCGCGATAGCCGACTTCATCGAGATTGGCGTCGAGCGATCCGGCGGCCACTTCATGCAGAAGCGGCTTCCAGATATGCGACAGATTGCGGTCGACCAGTATGATGTCATGCCGCTTGCGCCCGTACTTCGCGCCCAGCTTGCGGACGAGTTCGAGGCCACCCGCTCCGCCGCCAACGACGACGATCTGCGTTTTACGCCGATCCTGCGCTGGACTACGAGCAAGCGGGGCACCTTTATCCGCCCGGTTATGCTCGCGCGGTTCTTCCATGAGCGCAGCGGCCGCAGGCTGGCGGTCACCCTCTTCCGCATCTGCGGTGGTGATGTTTTCGTGTTTCATTTCGAATCCCGCGTGCCAGCCGTGCCGCTCATTCCCCAAAAAGCATGGCTAGTTCAATGCATCTGAACGCTCGATATGTGATCGCCGTTCCCGAACGCAACAGATAGCGCGCAGTGTCCGCTCGGGACGGCGGAGGCGCTATTCGCCTGTTTCGCGCTCTTTAAGCCAGTTTTCCAGCCACTTGATCGAATAATCGCCCTCAAGGATATCGGGCTGATGCAGCAATTCCTGATGGAGCGGGATATTGGTCTTCACGCCCTCTACCACCATTTCATCGAGCGCGCGACGCAGGCGCATGATGCAGCCTTCGCGATTGCGGCCGTAGACGATCAGCTTGGCGATCATGCTGTCGTAATAGGGCGGGATTGAATAGCCCGCATACAGGCCCGAATCGACCCGCACATGCATCCCGCCAGCCGGGTGATAATACGTCACCTTGCCCGGCGAAGGGGTGAAGGTGAAAGGATCCTCGGCATTGATCCGGCATTCGATCGCGTGGCCCTTGAATTCGATATCGTCCTGAGCAACCGATAGCGGCTTTCCCGCAGCGATGCGGATCTGTTCGCGCACCAGATCGACCCCGGTGATCGCTTCGGTCACGGGATGCTCGACCTGCAGGCGGGTGTTCATCTCGATGAAGTAGAACTCGCCGCCTTCCCACAGAAATTCGATCGTACCCGCGCCGCGATAGGCCATGTCGCGCATCGCCTGCGCGCAGATTTCGCCCATGCGGGTGCGATCTTCATCGCTGATGACGGGTGACGGCGCTTCTTCCAGCACCTTCTGGTGGCGCCGCTGAAGCGAACAATCGCGTTCGCCCAGATGGATCCCATTCCCGTTGCCATCGCCGAAGACCTGAAACTCGATGTGGCGCGGATTGCCCAGATACTTCTCTATGTAGACGGTCGCGTCGCCGAAGGCGGACTTCGCCTCGCTGCCCGCCTGGCTCATCAGCGTTTCGAGGCGATCTTCGCTCTCGCACACCTTCATGCCCCGGCCGCCGCCACCGCTCGCCGCCTTGATGATAACGGGATAGCCGATTTCCTGCGCGATCGCCTTCGCATCCTCGAACGTGCGCACGGCCCCATCGGAGCCGGGCACCAGCGGCAGGCCAAGCGCGCCCGCGGTTCGCTTGGCTTCGACCTTGTCACCCATCGTGCGGATGTGTTCTGGCTTGGGTCCGATCCAGATAATGTCGTGCGCTTCGACGATCTCGGCGAACTTGGCGTTTTCGGAGAGAAAGCCATAGCCCGGGTGGATCGCGTCGCATCCCGCAACCTCGGCAGCGGAAATGATGCTTGCGTGGTTGAGATAGCTCTCGCCCGCAGGCGGCGGGCCGATGCAGACCGCGTGATCAGCGAGCCGTACATGCATCGCGTCGGCATCGGCGGTGGAGTGAACCGCGACCGTCTCGATGCCCATTTCGTGGGCCGCACGGTGGATGCGTAGCGCGATTTCGCCGCGATTGGCGATCAGGATGCGGGTGATGCCCATCGGTGGTGCCCCTAGTCGATCACGACAAGCGGCTGGTCGTATTCGACCGGCTGCGCGTTTTCGACCAGAATGCCGCGAACAGTGCCCGCGCGATCGGCGGTGATCGGGTTCATTACCTTCATCGCCTCGACAATCAGCAGCGTGTCGCCTTCGCTGATCTTGTCACCGACCTTGATGAAGTTCGCAGCGCCCGGTTCGGCCGCGAGGTAGACCGTGCCGACCATCGGCGATTTGAGCGCGTTGACATTGCTGTTTTCCGGGGCGCTTTCCGATGAAGGCGGCGCGGGTTGTGGTGCTGCCGGGGACGTGGCGGAGGACGGCACAATGCCGCCACCGGCATCACCAGTGACGAGCTTGCCGAACGCCGCGATTTGCGCAGGTGAAAGCGCTCCGCCGACATTGACGCCACCCATTTCGCGCGCCACCCGGATCTTGCGATCGTCCTCCTCGACTTCGATTTCGGTAAGCCCGGTCTCGCTCAGCAGTTCGGCCAGTTCGCGCACAAGCGCGGTGTCGATATTCATGCCGGATGTCGCGCCGGAGTTCGGCTTGTCATCAGCCATGGGTGCCCCTTCTTTCAGTTTGGGGCCCTGCGTATTGACCACGATTGCGGCTGGCAAGTGGCAAAGATTGCGCGGGATGCAATTATCGGCGCTCTGTCGCCCGCAGCGCCGTCGTTCAAACCTCGCCCGCCGCCACCTTCTCGAGAGCCATGCGATAGCTGTCGGAACCGTGACCTTCGACTGTCGCGGCCGCCGCCATGCCGACATAGGAGAGATGGCGAAAATCCTCACGCGTCTTCGGATCGGACAGATGAACCTCTATAACCGGAATGGTTATCGCCTTTATGGCATCGAGCAATGCGATCGACGTGTGGGTATAGGCGGCGGCGTTCAGGAGGATCGCGCGCGCGCCATGTGCCTGCGCTTCGTGCAGCCAGTCGACTAACATGCCCTCATGGTTCGTCTGGCGCATGTCGATTGCCAGACCCAGCTCCCGCGCCCGGTCCTCGAGCATTCCCGCGATCTCATCTAGAGTGGTCGAACCGTAGATTTCGGGCTCGCGCAGGCCGAGCAGATTGAGGTTGGGGCCGTTGAGGACATAGACGGTATCGGTCATGCCCTCGCGGTAGCCGGTCGTGATGGGCTTGAGAAGCCGAGAGCTAGCGATCGACGCCTTTCACCTTGCCCCACTGACGCGCGACTGTGTAGCCAAGGTAGCCGGTCCCGAACAGGGCGTAGAGCGGCTCGGGAAGACCTGCGAGATAGGCATTCATGCCCGCCGCGATGTCGCGGGCCAGCAAGGGGTCGAAAGCGCTGAGAATACCCATCGGCAAAGCGGCCAGAATGAGGATATACATGACATAGAGGAAGCTTGGTCGTGCTCGGCTGGTCCAGCCATCCTTGGAATTGGCTTCCGCGACGATCGCCTGCAGGCGTGCTTCGATCAGACGCATTTCCTGCGTCCCCTCCAGCTTTAGCAGCTCCAGCTTGGCGTCGGCGCGCGCCTCTTTGTCGGGGATGATCTTGTCGATGATCGAGGTGATTGGACCGATTAGGCTTTCGATGATGGCCATGAGGCGCGCTCCCGCTGTAAAAAGGCGCGCCAACTAACCAAATAGGTCCATGTAGGAAAGGCAGATCAATCCGCCTCGTTGTGCTCGGAAAGTAGGCGCTGCGCCAGGACCAGGTGCGGGCGGTCGAGCATGTTGCCATCGAGTGCGACGGTTCCTGCGCCAGGATTGTCGGCGAAAGCCTGCACGACAGCGCGGGCGTGGTCGAGCTCTTCGGTGTTCGGCGTGAAAGCTGTGTTGATCGGCGCGACCTGCGCGGGATGGATCGCCAGCATGCCGCGAAAGCCGCTGGCCCGAACGCCGCGTGCCCGGCGCTCCAGCGCGTCGAGATCGCGGAATTCGGGCTGCACCGTCTCGATCGGCGCGACACCGGCAGCTACCGCGCCGAGCAGGCACAGGCTGCGCGCAAACTCGTATGTATGCGCGTATTCCCCGTCTGACCCCCGCTGCTCACGCGCGCCGAGTTCCGAAGACAGATCCTCCGCCCCCCAGCTCATCGCGACCAGCCGGTCCCTGCCCGGATAGTCCCCCGCATATTCCCCGGTGCGGAACATGGCCGCTGCGGTTTCCGTAACCAGAGCGGCGATCTTGGTGGTCCCGTCTGCGATACCATTCGCGGCTTCGAGCGCGGTGAGATAATGATGCAACTGAGTGATATCGGCGGCACCCTCGGCCTTGGGAAGAAATACCCCGCCGGGCTGCGCCGACACAATCGCAGTGAGATCTGCGATGGCATCCGGGGTGGTCAGCGGGTTGATCCGCACCCATACCCTCGCTCGGTCCTCGACGCCTGCAAGCGCATCGGCCACCTGCTCGCGCGCCGCGGGCTTGTTTTCGGGGGTCACGGAGTCTTCCAGGTCGAGAAGCGCAATGTCCGTCTCGCTCGCGATTGCCTTGGCGCACTTCTTCGCGCTGTCGCCCGGCGCGAACAGCCAGCTCCGCATTTTCAGGGGGCGGGGTGGGGGCTTCGCTGTCATCATCTGTCCTCTCGGCTGCGAGATGTGGCGCGACTAGGGCGCTCAGAAGGATCCTTCAACAACCAGAGTGAAGATCATGCCGAATGTCCGGTCGCGATCTTCGATAAAATCGATCAGCCCCGCGCGCCGGTCGATGAACACGGTCCGATCGAAGCGGTCCTCGCGGTTTAGCAGGTTTGCGGCGCTCGCACGGACGGTAAGGCCAGCCAGATCCTTGTTTTCTACGAACGCCGAAACGAACCCGAACGGTTCGCTGCGCAACGAAATCTCGTCCAGACGAACGCTTGGCGCGTTGTCTTCCCAGTTTGCCGAACCGCCGACGGCCCACACCGATCCGGGAAAGTCGTGGCGGATATCCATGCCCAGATCGATCAGCTCCTGCCCGGATAGCTGGCGCGCGGTCCCTAGCAGCGGATCGAGTACCGAAGAGTCGCTGAAAACAAAGCGCAAGTCCACTCTGGTGCCGCGCCAGCCGATGGGTTCGGACAGGACGGTCGCTTCACCACGGACCCCGTAGAAGGTGGCCGAAGCGATGTTCCCCGGCGCCTGACCCCCGCCATCGATCGGGATCTGGTCGACGATGTCGGTGATATCCTCATAGAAGCCGCGCACGTTGAGAGATCCAAGCGCGCCGAGGCCAAGCGTTGCCTCCATTTCATAGACCCAGCTTTGCTGCGGTACGAGATCGGCGTTGGAGACGTCCTGTCGATCCTGATCAAGATCGACCGTGGCGAGAAAGTCGAAGAAATTGAGCTGGCCGATTTCACGTTCGACCCGGCCAGAGAGGTTGAGCGAATTGCTCGCCTTCCAGTCCAGCGCGACAAATCCCTTGGGCCGGTAGAACGTCCGCGTCTGGCCGAATTCTCCGCTTTTGCCGAGTTTCGAATATTCCGCGCCGAGCGAAGACTGAAATTGCAGATTGCGCGCAAGAGCGCGGCTGTAGGTCGCGTTCAATTCGGCGCGATCCTCATCCACTTGCGCGGTCGCGCCAGGAAGGTCGATCGGCTGGAGCACACCGGCCTCATCACGCACTTCCAGTGCAGAGGTGATGTCGAGGATGTTCCGCACGCCTTCCGCCGCGAATTGAATGTCGCCGCCCAGCCCTTCAAAGCTGAATTCCGCGCGTCCGATAGTCTCGAATTCGTCGGCGTTTCGGGTGAAGACGGTGCCCTCCAGCACGTCGCTGTCTGCAAAGCTCGTTTCCGAAAGCGCGACCGTCGGGCTGTTCTCGAAACGGTGCAGGCCGATCAGTTTCAGCCGTCCCCCGACAAACCCGAACTGGTAATCCGCGCCAATCTCGAAGTTGAATTCGTCCTCCGTTGCGCGGAACAGCCGGTCGCGATCGACCGCAAAGCCCGAGCCTGCGCGCTGCGAGGTTTCGGTTTCGGTGAAGAAGAACCCCTGAACTTCGCCCGTCGCGTTCAGGACATTTCCGTTGTCGGCGATGCGAGTGAACGAACCTGACGCGCTGATCCGGTCGGAGTTGAAATTGCTTTGTTCAACCCGTTCGTCAATCAGCGCACCCGCTGCATCGAACACGCGCTCCACCCCGTCATTTCCACGCCGGTTCGAATCGTTCTCAAGCGCGAGGGTCCAGTCGGTCTTCGCGCCGCCTCCCGCAATCGCGACCGATCCCTCGAGCAGGCGCGCGGGTGTTCCTTTCGAGCGGAACCGGGGCGCGTAGCGAAACTGGCCGGTGACGCGCCCTGAATTGCGGGTGATGACGTTGAGCACCTGGCCCGACAGTCCGCCGATATCGAGGCTCGCCCCGTCGACCAGTTCTAGCCTGATGACATCATCGGCAGGGATGCGTTGCAGCGCCTCGATCGGACCGTTCGATTTGCCGGAGATGCGGCGGCCATTGATCAGGACATTGGTGTCCGCCTGCCCGAACCCCCGCGCGCCGTCGCCTGTCTGGATGGCGAAGCCCGGAATGCGCTGTGCCATGTCGAGCGCGCTGCGCGGAGCGAACCGGGCGAAGTCTTCCGGCGTGAAGGTGCGCCGGGTGTTGGGCGCGTCGGACGGAGCGCCGGTATCGGCCTGATCCAGCGCTGCCGTGTTCGCATCGTCACGGCCCGTTGCAAGCGCAGGTGCGGTGCACGACAACGCGATAAGCGCGCAGGTGGAGAAGAGGGGGGCGGTTTTCACTGGGCAGTTTTCACGAGGGCGAAAAAACGGAGGCGGATCACGAAAGTTCCTTGCTCCGCTTTGGCAGATAACGACAAGCGCGATGGCGGCGCGGCCCCCCGATCGCTCGATCAGCGGCTGAGTTGGATCGACAGACGGCGTAGTACCCCGATACTCCGCACATCGCCACGCAAGGCCTTGAGGTCAATGCGCTACCCGATAATCCTAACAATCAATTTACCTCGCTTGTAGACTATTGCGTCTGGGCTTGAGGCTGGCTTGTGCAAGGGCCGGTCGCCGCCGCGATAACCAGTTGCTAACGACTACCTAGTATCCGCCCTCCGAATGGATACGAATACGCGCCTTAAAAGTCTGCTCACTGCATCGGTGATTGCCCTCGCAACCATTGCCTCTCCGGCACTCGCCGAAGGGGTGGATGCGGGCACGCTGATCGAGAACACCGCCTCGGCGACCTACGATGACGGCACTGGATTGCAGTCGATCGATTCCAACACGGTCACCGTGCGGGTGGACGAGCTGCTCGACGTGACCGTCACCTCGCTCGATCCCGGCGCGATCGCAACGCGGCCGGGCGAGGAAGTGCTGACTTTCGAGATCACGAACACCGGTAACGGGCCGGAGGCGTTCGAGCTTGTGGCCGAGCCTGCCGTCGCCGGAAACGATTTCGACACGACCGTCACCGACATTGCAGTCGATACAAATGGCAACGGGATTTACGATCCCGGCATCGATGAAATCCTGACCGCGCCCCAGACCACCGCGATCCTGGACGCAGATGCATCGCTTACCGTGTTCGTCATCGTCGAAGTGCCCGGCTCGGCTGTGGACGGGGATACCAGCGATGTCGATCTTTCTGCGCGCGCCGTAACCGGAACGGGTGAGCCGGGGACAGTCTTTGCGGGGCAGGGCGTCGATGGCAGCGATGCGATCGTCGGCGCGACGGGTGCCCAGGACAATGAAGTCGGCACGCTGCAAGTGGGATCGGCCGCCGTCGCGCTTACCAAAGCGGTGAGCATCACCGATCCGTTTGGCGGCGATAGCGCGGTCCCTAGAGCCACCGCGACCTTCACCTTGACGGCAACGGTCAATGGCAGCGGTTCTGTCGACGATCTGATCGTCACCGACGCCATTCCCGACGGCACGACCTACACGCCCGGAACGCTCGCGCTGGACGGGAGCGCGCTGACCGATGCGAGCGGCGACGATGCGGGCGAAGCATCGGACGCGAGCGGCATCAGCGTCGATCTCGGCACGGTTGCGGGCGGCACCACTCGTTCCATCACCTTCGATGTCGTGATCGACTGATCGCCGACGACCAAATACATTTCACAGGGGGCAAAACCATGAAACCATTCACAAAAACTTTCGCAGGATTGCTTGCGCTCGCCAGCGTGGCCGCGCCGGGCGCGCTCGCAGCACAGGAAGCCAATCCCGTTTCGCTTTCCGGTGACGTGATGGCGGTCGAGGTCTCGACCGACGCTGCTGGCAAGACAGTCACGACGCTGGTGGAACCCGGCACGATCGTACCTGGTGACCGGCTGGTGTTCGGCACGGACTACGCCAATACCGGTGCCGATCCTGTCGCGAATTTCGTCGTCACCAATCCCCTTCCCGAAGCGGTGCGCCTCGCGCCGGATGCCGATCCGTCGCTGACGGTATCGGTCGATGGCGCGCAAAGCTGGGGCACGCTTGACACGCTGAAGGTGAAGGCGACCGATGGCTCGACCCGTACTGCGCGGCACGACGACGTGACCCACGTTCGCTGGACGCTGACCCGGATCGCGCCGGGTGATGAAGGACGCGTCGAATACCCTGCAATCATCCGCTGAACAGGCGGCACTAGAGATCCAACCACCGGGAAGTGGGAGGAAGCCGCCAAGTCCCGCGGGCGGTGAAACAAGTCGTGGGGCACACGCAAAGGACCAGAACCATGAAAGGTAGTACCCAGCTGCTGGCTGCGGTGAGCGCGCTTGCGCTCGTCGCAATGTCCAGCGCCCCCGCGATCGCGGCCGGCACAACCGCCGGATCGACGATCGAAAACAACGTGACCGTCACTTATGAAGTGAACGGTATCGAGCAGGATGCTGAAACGGCGAGCGACACCTTCACCGTTGACCAGAATGTCAACGTCACCGTGGCCGCACTCAATGGCACCACCGCCGTGACGGCGGGCGAAGATGACGCCGTGCTCGAATTCACGGTCACGAACCTCTCGAATGCGACAGTCGATTACGAGCTGTTCGCTGACGAGGACGAGGATGATCTTCAGAACCTTCGCATTTTCGTCGATGATGGCGACGGTGTTTTCGAAGCCGACGAAGATCAGGAAGTCGCATATCTCGACGACATGGCCGAAGACGAAACCCGCACGGTTTTTGTCCTTGGCGATATCGCTCTGGGCGCGACCAACGGTGCCACCTACGATGTTGTCCTGACCGCCGACGCACGTGAAGCGACCGGCAATGCGGCTTCGTTCGGCGCCGATCTTGACGCTGACGACGGGGCCAACACCGCTGGTGTCGACACCGTGCTCGCCGATGGTGCGAGCGGCGTTGGTACGCGCGATACGGGCGCGTCCGACGGGGCATTTGCGGCGAGCAACTCCTATGTGGTTGCGGCTGCCGATGTGGCGGTCAACAAGACGAGCCGCATTATCTCCGATCCGATCAACGGTACGACCAATCCGAAGGCGGTCCCGGGTGCAACGATCGAATACTGCATCACCGTTGCGAACGCCGCTGGCGCTACGCTTGCCACCAATGTCAACGTGGTCGATGATCTGCCCGCCGATGTGACCTTCACGGTCAATAGCGGGATCTTCGTCGATCAGGATGGCGATTGTTCGGGTGGCACGGATGAAGAGGGCGGAGATGCCTCCTTCGGTTCGGGAACCGGCACGAGCGGCGAAGACCAAATCCTCGCGGCGCTGCCGGATGTTCCGGCGGCCACGACGCGCTCTGTCTATTTCAATGTGACGATCAACTAAGATCGCACGGCTGGAATAGCGGCTTTGCGTGTAGCCCCCTTTCTGAGGCCGTGGGCAGCAGCACTAGGTTTGGTGCTGCTGCCCTTCGGCGTGCTCGGAGAGGGGGCACGCGCGCAGGATAATAGTGGGCGCGAAGCGGGGCGAACGGTGGAGAACACCGCAGAAGCGCGCTGGTCGTTCGGGGGCCGCGATACCCAAACGGTCTCAAACACGGTGACATTCGATGTGACCGCTCCGCCCCCTGAAATTCTCCCCTTCCGCCCGGCAGCGGGCGGACCCGTCGACTTGCGGTTCCGAGCGCCTCTATGCGCGGCAACCGGTCAGTCGGCACAAGGCGGTTCCGCAACCACGCTGGGCTCGGATGTTGCCCGTGTCGAGATTACCCCGCGCGAGGGTAGCGTCGAGCAGTCCTCAGTGATCCGGGCTGGCGAGACTCTGCTGTTTCAGGTGACTGCCGCGCGCGCGAACCTTGATCGCGAAACGATCGACAGCCTCGATATAACGATCACCACCTCCACCGGCGACCGCGAAACCGAAACGATTTTCGAAACCGATGTGAACACCGGCCTGTTCGTCGGTCAGATCGACACGGTACGCATGCCGCCCGAGCCTGTTGCAAGCGATTGCCGCCTAAGCCTCAATGACGGCGCCGCAATCACCATTGCCGCGTCGCGTCCTTCGGAAACGGCGATCATTACGCAGACCGAAGTTCAGGTTCTGGCCGATCCGTTTGGCGTCGTGTTCGACAGCGAAACGGGCGAACCTGTCGACGGTGCGATTGTCACGCTGGTCGACGCGGCGAGCGGCTTGCCCGCGTCGGTCTTTGCCGAAGATGGCGAGACCGCATGGCCCTCCAGCGTAGTGTCCGGCGAGCCGATCACCGATGCAGCGGGCCGGGTGATCGACATGGGGCCGGGCGAGTTCTGGTTTCCGCTGGTGGAGCTGGGGACATATCGGCTTGAGGTCGAACCGCCCGCGCCATTCACCGCGCCTTCCCAGGTCGGTCCGGAGCTTATTGCCCGCCTTATCCGCCCTGATGGCGGCGCCTTCGTGATCGCGGATGGCTCCTATGGCGGGCCGTTCGAACTGGTCGATGCAAGCCCGGTCGAGGTGGACATTCCGCTTGATCGCCCAAGCCTTGATCTTGCGCTGACCAAGACTGCTTCACGCGACCGGGTCCAGCCCGGCGATGTCATTTTCTACAGCGTGCTCGCTCGCAACGACGATCCCGATCGGATCAAGCGCGATGTCGTGCTGACCGACACGCCCGCGACCGCGCTGCGGTTCAAGCCCGACAGTGTCCGTGTGAACGGGGTCGAGGTGGGTGAGGCGGTCTCGATCACGCGGGATGGCCGCCTCCTTACCGTCGCGCTTGGCGATCTCGCGGGCGGCGCATCGGCGCGCGTCACCTATGCCATGAGCGTGCTTCCCGACGCACCACCGGGCCGGGCGTTGAACGAAGCGGTCATCACCGACCTGCTCGGCCGCACGGCACGGGCAAGCGCAGCTGTCGAGGTAGAGCGCGACAGCATTGCCGACCGCATGACGATCATCGGGCGGGTCACCGCCGGGCCGTGCACGCTCGACGATCCGCGCCCCGGCATTCCCGGTGTGCGGGTAATGCTGGAGGACGGCAGCTTTGCGGTGACCGACGCAGACGGGCGCTATCACTTCGAAGGCGTCGTGCCCGGAACCCATGTCGTCGCAGTCTCCCGCATGACATTGCCCGAAGGCGCAGAGCTGGTCGATTGCCATCGCTCGACCCGAAATGCTGGCAGCGCGAGTTCTCGGTTTGCCATCGGGCAGGGCGGGAGCCTGATCGTCGCCGATTTCCATGCGGTCGTGCCAGAAACCGCGCTCGAAGCCGCGGCGCAGTTTGCACCGACGCGACCAGAAGGCGCGACGGCGCTGGCCATAGCCGCGATCGCAGGCGAAACCGTTCCGGGCAGCGAAAACGCGCTCGATGCCGACATTCTGGTGGAGGCCGGGCTTCCCGACAGCACCGCAGAGGCCGCCGACGCCGCCGAGCCGTCCTATGCGCCCGACACCGACTGGATCGCACTCGGCGATGGCGAGGACGGGTTCCTCACTCCTTCGATCAACACCAACCCCCGCGCGCCCGCCGTTCGCGTCGCCATCCGCCACCGCCGCGGCCAAAGCATCGTCCTCCGCGTCGATGGTGAAGAGGTGAACCCGCTCAATTTCGAGGGCACGCTAACCCCCGACCGCGGCAAGTTCGCCGTCAGCACCTGGCGCGGCGTGCCGCTCGCCAATGAGCGCACGCTGCTGGAGGCCGACATCATCAACAGCTTTGGCGTCGCGGGCAGAACGGTTACGCGCGAGGTGTTCTTCACGACCACGCCCGCGCGTGTCGAGTTGGTGCGCGAGCAGTCCAATCTCGTCGCAGACGGTCGCACGCGCCCGGTCGTCGCGATCCGGGTGCTCGACCGCAACAACAGACCTCTGCGCGAGGGGATTTCCGGCAGCTTCGCCCTCAACGCACCATACGAAAGCGCCGAGCAGCTCGATCGCCAGCAGCTCAACCAGCTGACCGGCAGAGCGCCGAGCCGGGCACGCTGGGTGGTCGAAGGCAATGACGGCATAGCCAAGATCGAACTGGCGCCCACGATGGTCAGCGGCTCGCTGCGGCTCGACTTCACGTTCGACGATGGCGAGTTGCAGCGCGAACAGCAGCTCGATGCGTGGATCGAGCCGGGCGATATCGAATGGACCGTGGTCGGCCTGGCCGAAGGGACGGCAGGCGCACGCAGCGTGGCGGACAACATGCAGCGCAGCGGCCGCTTCGACAGCGATCTTGGCGATAACGCCCGCGTCGCGCTTTACGCAAAGGGCCGCATTCTCGGGCGCTATCTCGTCACGCTCGCCTATGACAGCGCAAAGCAGCGCGAGGATCAGCGTCTGCTCGGTACGATCGATCCGCAGGCCTACTACACGGTCTTCGCCGATGGTTCGTCGCGCCAGTTCGATGCCGCAAGCCGCGAGAAACTGTATGTCCGGGTCGAAACCGCGACGTTCTATGCGATCTACGGCGACTTCGACACAGAGTTCAATCAGACCCGGCTGGCGCGATACAACCGTACCGCCACCGGCATCAGAGGGGAGGCGCGGTTTGGCCAGGTCAAGGCGTCCGCCTTCGCCGCCGAGATATCGAGCCGGCTCCAGCGCGACGAGATACAAGGTCAGGGCATCAGCGGCCCCTACGCACTCTCGCGCCGCGGGATCCTTGCCAATAGCGAGCGGGTGACGATCGAGACGCGCGATCGCTTCCGTTCCGAATTGATCGTTTCCAGCCGCACGCTGACGCGCTTCATCGATTACGACATCGACCTGCTATCGGGCGCGATCACCTTTGCCGAGCCGGTCTTGAGCCGCGATCCGGCCCTCAATCCGCAATTCATCATCGTCGAATACGAGACCGATGGCACCGGCGAAGGCGAACTCAACGCAGGGGTCCGGGCGGACTGGACCAGCAATGACGGGCGCGTGCGGATTGGCGCAAATGCCATCACGGACAAGGGGGAGGGCGAGCGCACCGATATCGGCTCGCTCGATCTTCGCGCGCAGGTCGGAGACAACACCGAGGTGCGCGCCGAAATTGCGGTAAGCCATCGTGAGAGCGAAGCGGCGACGGGTTTCCTCGTCGAAGCGCAGCATCAGACCGGATCGCTCGACATTCTCGCTTACGCCCAGCAGCTCGATGCGGATTACGGCATTGGCCAGCAGAATGCTGTCGAGCTCGGTCGACGCAAGGTCGGTCTCGATGGGCGTATCTTGCTGACCGAGAACCTCAGCCTGCTCGGCAGCGTCTGGCAGGATGACAGCCTTGAGGACAGCTCGCGCCGTCGGGCCGCGCAGGCCCAGCTGACCCTGACGCGCCAGACCACCGATCTGCGCCTTGGCCTCTCGCATTTTTCGGATCGGCTGGCCGATGGCACCACCAACACATCGACCGTGCTCGACGCCGGGGTCACGCAGCGCCTGTTTGACAGCGCGCTGGAGCTGTCCACGACCAGTTCCATCGCGCTGGGGAGTGCGGAAAGCGTCGATTTGCCTGCCCGCCACCGCTTCGATGCGCGCTACCGCGTTACCAAGGATGTTCGTGTGGTGGGCACGTACGAGCTGGCCGATGGCGAGAACATCGATGCGCGCCAATTGCGCGGCGGCGTCGAAGTCACGCCCTGGACCGGCGGGCAGATCGTCACGACGCTGGGCGAGGAGACGATTGGCGAGTTCGGCAACCGCACCTTCGCCGCGTTCGGATTGGCGCAGTCGCTCCAGGTAACGCCGGAATTGATGCTCGATGCCACCATGGACGGAAATCGGACGCTGAATGGTGCGCCGAGCGCTGCCGATCTCGTCAATCCGCGCCAACCTGCGGCCAGCGGCGGGCAGATCACCGGCAGTCTGCTGTTCGAGGACTTCACCGCGGTGACGCTCGGCGGCGCATGGCGCAAGGATCGCTGGAGCGTCACCGCACGCGGCGAGTATCGCGACGGCGAGCAGGCCGACCGCACGGGCGTCGCCTTGGGCGCGATCCGGCAGCTTGGCGAAGGCAGCATCCTTGGTTCCGGCGGAACGTGGACCCGGGCCGAGGATCAATCGGGTGCGATCACCGAAATCGTCGATGCCGCTTTTGCCTTCGCCTTACGACCGGACTCTTCTGAATTCGCGCATCTGGGCAAGCTTGAATATCGCAGTGACCGGGTGACCGGCGGCGTTGCAGGCACCGTGCCGGGTGCAGGGCGCACCGCCCTGATCGTCGATGGCGATGCGCAATCGAGCCGTCTGGTCGCCAGCTGGTCGAGCAATTTCTCACCGCGCGGCTTCGATACCGACGAATTCGGCGTGCTCCAGCAAAACCGCCGCGACGAATACACGCTGTTTCTCGGCGCACGCTACAATCTGGACGAGTTCGAGGGGCTGGAATTTACCGGTACGACGCTGCTTGCCGGGGCCGATGCGCGCATCGGGCTGGGCGAAAACTTCGAGATCGGCGCGCGCGGCACGGTGCGCACGAATATCGAGGATGACGTCACCTCCTTCGCTTACGGCCCCACGATCGGCTTTGTGCCGGTCGAGGGCATGCTGGTGACGCTGGGCTATAACGTCGAGGGCTTCCGAGACGCCGATTTCTCCGCAGCGCGCAACACTGATAAGGGCGTTTTTGCCGCCGTGCGTTTCAAGATCGACACGCGCTCGATCGAGCAGTTCGGCGCATTGCTAGGCCTAGGAGGTCGGCGATGATGCGCTTGATTTCAGTCACCTTCGACAGGGTAAACGCAGCCTTTACCATGTGCGAATATGGTCGCGGAGTGTTCAAGGTCCGTGTCCTCCTCACATGGCTGTGCTGCGTAGCCGCGCTGTTCGTCAGCGCCCTTGCGCCAAGTGTGGCCCATGCGCAGATCGCCGGTGAGCAGCTCATCGAGAACCACCGCACACAGAGCGATTACAACACCCGGTATACAGCCAGCGCAGGCAATGATCGCGTGCTGCTTGTCATCGTCTTTTCCGAGTATGACCTGGATCAGGATTCCGAAGTCGCGAGGGTTCGCTTTGGAAGCCAGAACCTCGTATCGCTCGGAACCCTTGAAGGGCAGCGGGCGAAGCGCAATCGCATGTCGGCATTCTATCTGCCCGAAAGCCGGATCCAGTCCGGGGAGCGCACGCTGAATATCCGCTACCGCCCCGATGCCGCGTCCTCCATCATCTATGTCGCGACATTGGTGGACGTCGATCAGAACCGCCTCGATGAGATAAGCCCGCAATTCCTGCGCGATTGCACCAATGGTGGTTCGGCTCGCCCCGGAACGATCAATTTCAGCCCGATCGCTGCCGAGGCAAACGATTACGTGTTCTCGTTCGTCGGGACCGGCGACAACGACGCTTTTACCGCATTCAACAATGGCGCAATCGAGTTCTTCGATGAGCGGGTTCGCAACCCCGGCTTCAGCTTCGCGGGCGGCGTCCAGGTACCCACCAGCGACACGACCATTGCCGGCAGCGCTTCATTGACCGAAGGCTGCCAGAACCGGCCGGTTACATTGCAGCTTAAGTTCAGCCCGAACGGCGCGGGCGTCGATGGCATCGTGAGCGCGACCGATCCGGTTGTGGCGGGCGATCCTGTGACGCTGCGTGTCGAGGACGCGGACCTCAATTCTCGTTTCGGTTTTGCCGATACCGTCACCGTCGAAGTCCGCAATGATCGTACGGGGGAGCTCGAAACCGTCACGTTGCTCGAAACCGGCGATAATACGGGTATTTTCGAAGCTGTCTTACCCACCAGTTTCGAACGGACCGGAGGTGCGGACGAGAACGGCGCGATGAACGTGCTAGGCGGCGATGTCCTCACCACCACCTATTTCGACAGCCGAACGTCCACCAACGGAACGGCGAGCCGGACTGCGACCACCAACGTCACCGATGGGGCGCAGGTCGCAGGCATTCCGCCGGTTCTCTCGTGCCCGGCTGATTTCAGCGTGTTCGACTGGGAGTCCATCGCCTGGAGCGCGGGATCGACCAGCAACGCCTATCCATTTTTCGGGCGCGGGGATATTGCGTTCGAGATCGTCAATCCCGGCACGTTCTTCACCTCGGCGACGTTCGGCGGTCAATCTCCGACGGTTCAGGATGCGCTTAACGGTGGAACCGGCGATTTCGCGCTGGCTCTTATCGGCGAACAGGCGAACCGCAGCGATGAGATGGTCACGACGATCGACCTGCCGATCCCGGTGCGCGGTGCGCAATTCGCGATTTTCGACGTTGATTACTTCCGCGGGCAGTTTGCAGATCGGGTGTCCATCATCGGGCGTTTGGGCGGAGCGACGGTGCAGCCTGTGTTGACCAACGGCACGGCGAATGTGGTGCAGGGTAACGAAGCCTTCGGTGTCGCCAATTCGGACAGTGACGATGATCCCGGCACACTCGTCGTGACGTTCGACCAGCCGGTTGACACGATTGAGGTCCGCTATGGCAATCACGGCGCAGCGCCTATCGATCCCGGGCTTCAGGGGATCGCGATCCACGATCTGAGTTTCTGCATCGCCGCAGCGCAGATGTCGGTCGCAAAAGTCAGCTCGATCCTGTCGGACCCGGTGAACGGTGCGACCAATCCCAAGGCGATCCCCGGCGCGCTGGTCGAATACCTCATTACCGTGGCGAATGTCGGCGAAGGCGCTGCCGATCCCGATAGTGTGACGATCTGGGATGACGCTCCCAATGACGTCAAACTATGCCTGCTGGATCGCGGCGACGGGCCGGTTTTCTTCGAGGATCCAGCCGGCAATTCGGGATTGAGCTACACCTTCACTGATCTCGCATCGGGCAGCGATGACCTTGAATTCTCAAGCGATGGCGGCGCGAGCTTTGCCTACACGCCTTCGGCCGATGGCGATGGCTGCGACAGCGCCATTACCGATTTCCGGGTGCGGCCCGGCGGCGCTTTCGCCGCCGGCGGCGAGCTGCGCATCAGAGCGCGCTTCATCATCGAGTAGCGTGCGAGCCTAGATAGGCTGCAGCGAAGGCGCTCACACGCGCCGCGCGGATCACTCGCTGGCCGAGCTATCCGCAACGCGATCGGAAGCCGGTCGGCGACAGCTATTGGAATAAACGCCATATTCGATGGCTTCACCGACCCTTTCATAGCAGGGGCGGATTTCCTCAAACCTGGCATCCGCTGCGAGAAATTCGAAGTAGTCGAAATCCAGACTGCGGAAATACGACTTCTCCTCACGCTCATCGACGAAAATGAGGTCTGGCTGAAACTGTTCGATATCCTCGATGATCGAGTTTCGCGCAAAGTCGAGAACGCCTTCCAATTCCGAGCACGCGACGCCTTCGCTACCGCAATCACCCTGCGCCAGGCGATTATATGCGCCGGGGATCAGCCATTGTGCGGGATACCGGCTCGCCCACTTGCCGGAGACTTCATTGACGAACGGGAAAGAGGCCCAAACATTGGTGCTGAGGATGAGGATGCTTTGGTCTTCGGAGCCAACAGACTGTTCGAATGATGTTTTCGTCGGGCTCTCGTATGGCCCCCGCACAAGCTGAACGCCGAGAGTTGTGATGACAAGCAAGGCTATGCTCACCGCAACCAGAGCATCCCGGCGGATAGTTTCGAGCCTTGAGACGGCAACCCATGCTGCGCCCACTAGAAGAAAGGCGGAAAGGGGGAGAATGTGGTAATTCCACCCCTTGAACTGAAAGAGGTATGCCATCGCGGCCCCGATGCTTGCCGCCACGAGAACCTGAAGTCCCTTGCCGGAGACTAGTCCGGAGCGCCAAATCACAATGGCCATCAATGCCAAGCCCAGCAATTCTGGTCTGGAAACGACGCCTGCCGCATCCATGCCGTAAGCATCGTAAACGTGGATCGCCATTGGAATGACAAGCGCCAAATAGGCTGTTTGAGCAACGACGATGAACGTCAGGTAGAGGATGGTTGCGCCAGCCAGCGCCAGGTATGCCGGATCGACAAAAATCTTCAGATCGCGCTCCTGCCACAATCTCATCAGGCCGATCGCTGCTGGGATGAGTAAGAAATACGGTTTGAGCAGCAACCCGAGCGATGCTGTAATTCCGAGGGCGATCTGCTCGGACGTGCCGGGCCTTGGCAGTCTGCTCCGAAAAATCTGGCTTATGAAAAAAGGCATCGCGAGCAGGAGCATGAGGTGTTCTCGCTGGCCAAACTCGGCAATCGGTAGAACGAACTGCGCAACGATGATGGCATAGAACAATGCGCGGCGATCACGGTTCGGCAAGTCAGCCTTCCCCAGAATGTGCAGCGTCCACAATGACGACAGCAGGCCGATCGCCACGCAATAAAGGAAATAGGCTGTTGTCGGGTCGCTCCCGAACGTCCGCGCTGCCGCCACCGGTGGGACGGTCAGGTAGAATGCCAGCGGCGGATTGATCTCGAAGATTTCGGTATAAAGATCGGCCCCATCGAGAAACCTATCGGTCGCGATGAGATACCAACTTGCGTCATGGTTTAACGAGAACAGCGGATAGAACCACGCTGCGAGCAAACTTACTGCTATCAGTACGAGCAAGTCTGCTTTGGGGCGGGGCGAGTCCGAACCCGAGCGAGTTACACGCATCTGGTCTTTTCCGGTTCATCGCACACCTTCTCGTATCGTGGGCTGAAAACCCAGAACTTCGCGAGAAGGAACGTTGTGGGAGGAACGATTGCCACAACGGCAAGCGCGAACACATACATCGGCAGGCCGCGACTTTCGACGAAAAGCATGATGCCGGTTGCCAGGACATAGCTCACCAAGGAGACGACCAGATATCGTGGGCCTGTTTTGGTGAGCGAGCGACGGGACTGGAACGTCATTGTCGCGTTGCAGAGAAACGATACGAAAAAGGCCGCGACAGCGCCGAGCAGATTGGCTGCAATCGGACGAAGCCCGGCTGCCTCAAAAGCCATCCAGGCGATGGCTACGTGCGTCACGGTTGCCGCGATCCCGACCGTTGCGAAGGACACAAGCTGTGCGAGTGCCTTCGGTCTATTCATCAGTCAATTCGGCTATGGCGAACAGCGACAAGCCGATTGGCATCGGAATTTTTCCGACGATCTTTCGTTCAAATGCGAACACTTTTGCCAAGACAGAATTCAGTGGGCGCGGTGGCAGTTCGTCCACCGGGCTTTGCGAATTGCGGATTTTCTGCGCAAAGCGTTGCGCAACCGCCAGCGGGAAAAGGATCGAATTGAAGTAGCCGATCCTGACAGGCTCAAGCCCGGCAGCGCGCAGTGCCCGGTTCAATGACCGCTTCGTGTAGCGCCGTTTATGGTGATGAACTTCGTCGTGCTTCGACCACAGCCAGGGCATCGCCGGGACGGTTATGAGTATCCGCCCGCTTTGGCTCAGCAGACCGCCCAGCGATTTGAGCGATCCCACATCGTCATCGATATGTTCAAGCACATCGAGCATGGCCACGAGGTCGAACTGGCGATCCTCAAAACCGGGCTGGTCCGGCAAATGGCCGTAGGCCACCGGACGCCCCAACAATCCTGCTGCATACTCGCGCGCACTATTATCGAATTCAAAGCAATCCACCGTCCCGAATTGCGCCAGCATCGGCAGATTGCCGCCGTAGCCGCATCCGGCTTCAAGAATTTTCAGATCGCCGCGGTGAGGAATGAAGCGACGGATCAAGGCGGAGAGGATCTGACGCCTTCCATCGAACCACCAGTGACGATCCTGAAGCGTCTTGAGCGCGGTGTAAGCAACGGCTTCCACCTCAAAAACCTACCGAATCCGAGATGATGTAAAGCGGTCGTCCCCGCACCTGGGTGGCGATACGGCCGATATATTCGCCCAGCAGGCCGAGGCTTACGAGGTTGAGGCCGCCCAGGAACAGGATTGCCACCATCAGCGAGGCATAGCCCGGCGTGTCCGCACCCCAGACGAGCGTGTTTACGATCAGATAGCCCGCATAGATGAAGGCAATGCAGGCGATCGAAGCGCCGATTGCCGTCCATATCCGCAGTGGAAGCGTCGTCGAGGAGATCACTCCGTCAAGAGCGAGGCCGACCAGCTTCGAGGCCTTCCATTTGCTGGTTCCGGCCGATCTCGCTGGCCGGGTATATTCCAGCGTCACGGATTGAAAGCCGATCCACGAGAACAGTCCCTTGTTGAAGCGGTTATGCTCACCCAGCCGGTTCAGCGCATTCACCGCCGCGCGGTCGAGCAGGCGGAAATCGCCGACGTCCGGCTCGATCGGGTGGTCGGCCAGGGAATTGATGACCTTGTAAAAAGCGCGCGCGCTCGATCGCTTGATCGCCGTATCGGAACTGCGGTCAACGCGGCGGGCATTGACGACTTGCGCGCCCGCGCGCCATTGATCGATCATGGGACGCAGGAGATCGGGCGGATCCTGAAGGTCCACGTCCATCGGGATCACGGCATCGCCCGTCGCCACCCTCATTCCGGCACTGAGCGCGGATTCCTTGCCGAAATTTCGCGACAGGCAGATCAGCTTTATGCGCGGGTTTGTCCGGCAGAATTCCCGCACGACGCGGCTGGTGTCATCGCGACTGCCATCGTCAACGAAGATTATCTCGAAGCAGGGCGGTTTGTCGCCTGCGGCCTCATCCCATGCGGAGGCGATTGTCGCCTCGATCTCGGAAATGAAGCGCGCGATTGTGTCCTGCTCGTTGAAGACAGGCACGACGATGGAGACCAGCGGCACATTGCCGCCGACCCCGGCAACGTCGAAACTCGTTCCTTCGAGCATTCCGCCCTCCAAATCCTGCGGTCTGCGGATAAGGATTCAGGGTTAATTATATGTTTAGGGAGCGTCTTATGTCGGGGGTATGATGGCGCATGGCAGGGGCGGTCGCCAAGTCGGCTCATGCGTTCGGGTGAGCGCATCGCTCGGACGATGCGAAAGCTGATAACAGCTTGTTTCCACTGGTCGGGAAGACAGGATTCGAACCTGCGACCCCCACACCCCCAGTGTGATGCGCTACCAGGCTGCGCTACTTCCCGTATCCAGTGGAGGCGCGCCGTATAGGAGCGGGTGCCGAACGGCGCAAGGGGCTTGGGCAAGCGACCTGGGGCAAGCGACTTGGGTTTTCGGCCAACAGAAAACGGATTGCTGGCTGAAGGAACCAATCGGCGCGCGATGAATTGCCCGCCGCTTGCTTTGCTGCTACGCGCGCCCACTTATGCGGGACAGGGGGAGAGGTCCGCGCGGCGAGTTCGTGCCGTGCGTATGTCCACCCCTCCCGATAACAGGTTAAATCCCAAGAGCAGGCTTTAGACGATCATGATGTATCTCATCGCCGCCGCCGGTGCCGGCGCGGCCGAAGCGCCCCCGGGCTGGATTCAATGGCTGCCGATCCTTGGCATGGTGCTGATCTTCTGGTTCCTCATCATTCGCCCGCAGATGAAGCGGCAGAAGGAACACCAGGCGAAGGTCGCGAACCTCAAGAAGGGCGATCAAGTCGTCACGCAGGGCGGACTGGTCGGCAAGGTGATCAAGGTCGACGATACCTATGCCGAGATCGAGCTGGCGCGCGACGTGCGGGTCAAGGCCGTGAAGCAGACCATCGCCGATCTGGTGCCGCCGGGCGGTAAGCCGGCGAACGACTGACCCTTGCAACCGTCCGTGCATCGCGCGCGGTCGGTCATCCACAATACATCAGCCATTTTTACGAATTGAGCGGCAATGCTTGAAGTTCCCCTTTGGAAAAAGATTGCGCTGTGGGCGATAACCCTCGCACTGGCGGCAGCGGCGATACCCTCGCTGATCTCACCCGCGGTCGATGGCATGTTTGCAGATGGCGATGCGCCGCAGGTCAATCTCGGGTTGGACCTCGCGGGCGGATCGCACCTGCTGCTCGAAGCGGATCCGGATGAGGTCACGGCGCAGCGCGTCGAGAATATGGAAGAGGCGGTTGAGGCCGCTCTGGAAGACGCCAGTCCGGCGATTGAATTCGGCGATACGTCGCGCGCCGGCGGAGAGCTGTCCTTCATGCTCGACAGCGCGGCGGATATCGACCGTGCGCGCGCTGTGCTCGAGCCGCTGATGATGGGCGAAGGTCTGCGGCGCGAGTGGGATCTGAGCGTCGTCGACGGGCAACGCATGGTGCTCGAACCGACCGACAGCGGCAAGGCGGTTGCACTCAATACCGCGATGGAGGCGGCGGTCGAGGTCGTTCGCACCCGGATCGACGGGCTGGGCACGCGCGAGCCGACGATCATCCGTCAGGGCGACAACCGGATCGTGGTGCAGGTGCCGGGGCTGGAAGACCCCGAACAGCTCAAGGAATTGTTGGGCGAGACGGCGCAGCTCGAATTCAAGCTGGTCGATAAAGACGCGCTGCCGACCAGCGTGCAGGCGGGTATTGCTCCTCCGGGCAGTCAGATCTTCCCGTACTCACCGGAGTCCAACTTTGCCGGAGGTTTCGAAGCGGTCGAGCGGCTGGGCGGGATACGCGGCGACAGTCTCATCGATGCGCGCGCCGGGATCGACAGCCGCAACAACGAAAACATCGTCTCGATCACTTTCGATCAGCAGGGCGGGCAGAAATTCGCGCAGCTCAGCACCAACAATGTCGGGGACCGGTTCGCCATCATCCTCGACGGCGAAGTGATTTCCGCGCCGGTCTTCAACGAGCCGATACTGGGCGGATCGGCACAGATTTCGGGTAATTTCACCGCCGAAAGCGCGAACAAGCTCGCGATCCAACTGTCTTCAGGCGCGCTGCCGGTGCCGCTGACCGTGATAGAGGAGCGGACCGTCAGCGCGGAGCTCGGCGCGGACTCGATCGAGCGCGGGCTGATCGCGATGCTGATCGGCAGTCTCGCCGTCATCGCGCTGATGATCGCGACCTATGGCCGGTTCGGCATCTATGCGACCGTGGCGCTCGTCTTCAACGTCCTCATCCTGCTCGGCATGATGGCGATCGGCAATTTTACGCTGACCCTGCCGGGCATCGCCGGGTTCGTTCTGACTATCGGCGCGGCGGTGGATGCCAACGTGCTCATCAACGAACGCATCCGCGAAGAACGCAAGCGCGGACGGCGCGTCGTCACCGCGACGGAGAACGGCTACAAGGAAGCGAGCCGGGCGATTTACGATGCGAACATCACCAACTTCATCGCCGGCGCGCTGCTGTTCCAGTTCGGCACCGGGCCGGTTAAAGGCTTTGCCGTCGTGCTGATCATCGGATTGGCGACATCGGTCTTCACCGCGCTGATCCTCACCAAGATGTGGGTCGCAGGCTATCTGCGCGCCAAGCGTCCTGCCGATCTGAACATCTGACGAAGGGAGACGAGATATGAAACTGCTCAAGCTCGTGCCCCAGGACACGAACATAAAGTTCCTCAAACTGCGCGTGCCGTTCTTCATCCTCAGCCTGCTGCTGATCGTGGGGAGCTGGGCCGCGGTGCTGACGATGGGGCTCAATTACGGCGTCGATTTCGCGGGCGGACAGGAAGTTCGTCTGACCTTCGAGGAGCGCGAGGAAGCGCCGGTGGGCGAGCTGCGCCAGCTGGTCGGCGATCTCGGCTATGGATCGCCGGTGGTGCAGGAATTCGGCGCGGCCAATGCGGTCTCCATCCGCGTGCCCCTGCCCGAAGAAGTCGAGGGAACGCCCGGTGCCGCAACCGAGATCGGCAACGAGGTGATCGCCGCGATCGACGGCGAATATCCCGGCGTGCGGACCGACGGGAACGAGACGGTATCGGGCAAGGTCGCGGGCGAATTCCGCCAGAGCGCGGTGCTTGCGCTGGCGCTGGCGATGGTCGGCGTCGCGCTCTATATCTGGATCCGGTTCGAATGGCAGTTCGGCGTTGGCGCGCTGTTCGCGCTGTTCCACGACGTGTCGGTGACACTGGGCATGTTCGCCATCTTCCAGCTTGAATTCAGCCTCCAGATCATCGCCGCGATCCTCGCCATTATCGGGTACTCGCTGAACGACACGATTGTCGTCTATGATCGCATTCGCGAAAACCTGAAGAAATACCGCAAGATGCCGCTGCCGGAGCTGCTCGATCTGTCGGTGAACGAGACGCTTGCGCGCACGGTGATGACCTCGCTTACGCTGCTGGTCGCGCTGCTTCCGCTGCTTCTGTTCGGCCCGGCGAGCCTGTTCGGCCTGGTCGCGGCGATCACGGCGGGCCTGTTCATCGGTACGTATTCGAGCGTCTATCTCGCCGCGCCGCTGCTGATCTGGATGGGGGTCAATTCCGACAGCTTCGTGCCCAAGGAAACCGAAGCGGACCGGCAGGAGAAGAAGGCGCTCGGCCAGCTATAGGCGTTATTGCGGCCGGGCGAGAATCCGGTCGTAGTGCGCGGCCAGCTCGTCCGCATTACGCTCCCAGCTATACCCTTGCGCTGCAGCCGCCACCTCGCGCCGCAGCGGCGGATCGTTGAGCAGCGAGTTCACGCCCGCCGCCACGCTTTCCGGACTGCGTTCGACCAGCCGACCGACCGCATCGCCCGTGATGATCTCGCGCGCTCCTGGGGTGTTGGTAGTGACCACCGGCGTGCCGCAGGCGATGGCTTCGATCCAGGCATTGGCCAGGCCCTCGCTTGCGGTGGGAAGCACCATCGCATCGGCCGCAGACAGCACCAGCGGAAGCACATCATGGTCGAGAACGCCTGCGAAATGCACCCGCTCGGCGAGGCCCAGATCGGCCGCAAGCTCGCGCAGGTGCTGTTCATCGTCGCCCTCGCCAGCCAGCACCAGCCGCGCGCCGTCTATCCGCGCCATTGCCGCTATCGCGATGTCCTGTCCCCGCCGCTCGCTCAAAGTGGCAACGCACACCAGCAGCGGCGCGGTGTCGGGAATGTCGAACTGCAGCACGCTGCCCAGTTGCGCGCGCAGACGGGTGTGATCGAGCGGGCGGAAGCGGTCACGGTCGAGGCCGGTGTAATGCACGGCAATGCGCGCTTCATCCATCCCCAGCGCCGCCATCTGCCGCTTCAGCGCCTCGCTTCCCGCCAACATTCCATCGGCGCGTCTTGCGGCTTCGAGCATCTGTTCGCGGGCGAAATCGACACCGGACCAGTGCGCGATATCCCCTCCGCGTGCCTTGATCGAAAGGGGCAGGTTCATTTGCTGCGCGATCCAGGCTGCGGCGGGGCCGTCCGGAAAGAAAAGCTGCGCATCGATCAGATCGACAGGGACTTCGGCGTGAATCTGCTCGATGAGCGGCTGGGTAATCTTCGCAAGGGCGCGGGGATCGCGGCGCGCACCGACCTTGGGGATCAGGGTGTAACGCGGGCGATGGACGGTAATGCCGCCTTCCTCGCTCGTCTCGGGAAGCTGCGCGAGGTCGCGATACTGGCCGAGCGCAACGGGCGGAATGCCGATCGGATTGATGACAGTAACCCGCCATTCGTCGTCCCCGCTCCCGCTCTGCGATATCGCGCGGCGGTGACGCCGGGCCAGCGCCTCGAGCGACCGGGCGACATAGGCACCCCTGCGCGGCTGCGCCGGATTGGGATAGAGCGTGCTGAGCGAGACGACGTGTTTCACCCGCGCGGCTCCCGATCACCCGCGCGGCGATCGACCTCAAAGGGCGCCGTTTTCACAGCGGTCGCACCAGCATAATGGCGACCGCGATCCACTCCGGATCGTCGATCACCTGCTGTTTGTGACCCGATTGGGGCGGCAGTATTCCCACCAGCCTGTCTCGCCGGTCGATTAGCCGACCGAACGCGAACCGACCTCCCGGGCGTGGGACCAGACAGTCGCGGTTGATCGCGCTGCCCGCCTGATCGGGCGAAAGGCGCTGGAGCCAGACGGTATCACCGGCACGGTATTCGCCTACCGGCGCGGTGACTTCGACCACCATCGTCGCGCCGTCTTCGCCGCCTTTGCCTGCAATTTCGCTAGGCAACACGGCGTCGCGAGGAGAACTGAGCGGATGGGGTTCGCCGCTTCCGAGTTCCGCGACAATCTGCGCGCGTGCCTCGTTCTCGGATCGAACCAGAACCTGCGGATCGACGCCGAGGGCCGATCCGATCCGGTCCATCCAGTCAATCGAGAGCGTGCGCGTCCCGGTTTCGAGCCGCCCGATCGTCTGCGCGGTCGTCGGAGGATCGCACGCGGCGGCAAGGTCGGCGAGGGTCAGCCCCATGGCCTTGCGAATTTCACGGATGCGATTGATCATGCGCGAATGTCTCCTCGGGCGCCCCCCCAAGTGATTGCGTGACGAACCAGATAGGTTTTCTCTTTCCTACAGTTTACCGGCTTTGGCAAGAGCTGCGTGGACAGGCGGGCCGCTCTGCTCGCGTTGAAAAGGAGACAGCCATGCCGCGTCATCTGGTCGAACACGAACTGACAAGCGAAGGTCCGCGGCGCGCGGGGACGGCGAAGGGCGCGCGCCGCTCGGTCAAGGTCAACACCGGCGAATCGCCGATCGCCTGGCTGCATTCGCGCGGCCATCTGGAGGATCGGCTGTTCGAGGCGGGAGAGGCTCTGCGCCGGGATTACGAGCGCGCGCAGCTATCGGCCAATGTCACGATGCGCTGGGATCCGGTGCGGGTGAAGAGCACCGGAGACACTGGTCTGACCGCCAGCGAGAAACAGGTCGCAGCCAAGCGCCGCTTCGACGATGCGCTGTCAGCGGCAGGCAAAGGGCTGGAAGACGTGCTGTGGCGCGTCGTGTGCGCAGGCGAAGGTCTGCCCGATGCGGAAAAGGCGCTCGGCTGGCCAGCGAGAAGCGGCAAGCTGGTGCTGAAACTCGCGCTGGACCGGGTGGCGGATTTTTATCGGATCGGGTGAGGGAGGCGGTGCCTAAATACTTCTTTTCTCAGGACAACTTTCCGGTCGCAATCCGGTATATCCCGTATGGAAGGAGTCCCGTGAAGCCGATCCCGAACATAAGCGTAAAGAAGGTTGGTTCAAAGTCACGACCAAGCATCAGTGCCTTGCGCATGCCCGGAGCGTGTGCCCAAGAAGGCACCGCGTCGGGCATGGTCCATACATAAAGCAGGTAAGGCCCCCAAATGCCTAGCACGATCATGCCCAACAACGCTTTCGTCATACTCGACATGCATATCCCTCCTGTCTTATCAGGTCGGGACTACCCGTAGAAACTTAACATCTTACCAAGTGAGTGCAGCGGAGGGATTTTGAAAGACCAGTTACCGCTCATCCCTGTCCGTAAAAGAAGCGCTCCTCGGCGATCTTGCCGTCTTTCACGGTGTAGACGCCGACTTCCTGCATCTGTGAGCGCTCGGCCTCACCGCTGTCATTCTTCATGGTGACGTCCATGCCATAGCGCACAGCGAACTGGTCGCCGAAAACATAGGGGCCTTCTGTCGTTGTATCGTGGACCTCGGTGTTCTCTTCCCACCACTGATGCTTTTGCTGCAAAGCTTCGCGCCCTTCGACGCGTGCCATGGGGCCATCCTGCGGTTCGAGGCTGACGATGTCGTCGGCCCAGTAGCTCTGGTATTTCTCGGCGTTGTCGTCCGCGACGGCCTGGGTGAAGTCCTTGGCAATTTGATCGATCGACATGGTTGCTCTCCCGGTTTTTGACGTGGCGAAACTACGGCAGGATTATGGCGCTATCGCGACGAAAACTGAAAGCGTGTTGGACAAGTGTCAGGTAAAGTTCCGGACGGGAAAATATAGGAAAAGCAATGGTGTAGAACCAAAAACTGCCACCTGACACACTGTCCGATGTGTCAAATAAAGTAGGAAATTTTCATGCGTTGAGGTGCCTTTGAACCGCCTGGCGCAGGGTAGGAAGGACATCTGCCTCGAACCACGGATGCTTCGCCATCCACAGGCGAGAGCGCCATGCGGGATGGGGCAGCGGGAAGAGCGGTGCGAACCCGGCGGCCTTGCGGACCCGTTCGGTCATGGTGAGCTTTCGGGTTTCGGGCAGGTAATGGCGCTGGGCATAGGCGCCGACGAGCAGGGTCAGCCGGTCCTGTGGCAGCAGAGCGAGGATGCGGTCATGCCATTGCGGCGCGCATTCGCGGCGGGGCGGGGCATCGCCTCCGCTGGCCTTGCCGGGATAGCAGAAGCCCATCGGCATGAGCGCGACGAGTGCGGGATCGTAGAAGAAGGATTTGCCCAGACCCAGCCAGCCGCGCAGCCGGTCCCCGCTGTCATCGTCCCACGGCACGCCGCTCGCATGAACCTTGGTCCCCGGCGCCTGTCCGATGATCAGGATGCGGGAGGTCGGCGAGAATTGGACGACGGGGCGCGGGCCAAGTGGGAGGTGCTCGGCGCACAGCGTGCAGGCGGCAATCTCGCGGTGAAGTGCGACGGGATCGTCAGGCACTGGCCTCGACCTGCTCGGCCAGGTCGAGCCAGCGTTCTTCGGTGGCGTCCTTCTCGACCCGCGCGTTCTCCAGACCCTTGGAGATGGTGGCGAAGCGCTTCGGGTCGGACTGAAACAGGTCGGGATCGGCAAGGATCGCCTGCGCCTTCTCGATCGCCGCTTCGAGCTCCTCGATCCGGTCGGGCAGGAGCTCGAAATCGCGCTGGTCCTTGTAGGAGAGCTTGTCGGTTTTCGGCGGCGGGGGAGGGGGCGGAGACGGCGCGACGGCAGTCTTAGATGTGCGCGATGCTCCCACGTTGCGCCGCTGCCGCTTTGCCTCCCAGTCGGCATATCCGCCCACAACGATATCCACCGTGCCCGATCCATCCAGCCCCAGCGTCACCGTCACCGTCTTGTCGAGGAAATCGCGATCATGGCTTACAATCAGCACCGTGCCTTCGAAATCGGCGATCACTTCCTGCAACAGGTCGAGCGTTTCGAGATCGAGATCGTTGGTCGGCTCATCGAGCACCAGCAGGTTCGCGGTGCGCGCAAATTCGCGGGCAAGCAGCAGCCGCGACCGCTCGCCGCCAGACAGGATGCCGACCTTGGTGTCGACGATCTTGGGATCGAACAGAAAGTCCTTGAGATAGGCCTGAACATGCTTGCGATTGCCCCGAACGTCGATCCAGTCTCCGCCCTGCGCGAGAATGTCTCGCACGCTCGCATCGGGTTCGAGGAGCTTGCGCTGCTGGTCGATCATCACGCCGCTCAGCGTCCGGGCGTGGGTGATGGTGCCGCTGTCGGGTTCGGTCTCTCCGGTCAGCAGCTTGAGCAGCGTCGTCTTGCCCGCCCCGTTTGCGCCGACGATGCCGATGCGATCGCCGTTCTGAATGCGCAGGGTGAACGGCTTGATGATAGCGCGTCCGTCGTAGGACTTGGTGATGTTTTCCGCGACGATGACGGACTTCGACTTGAACTCCTCGTCATTCGCGAGTTTCATCTTCGCCGCGCCGCTGTCGGAGATCATCGCGGCGCGAGCAGCGCGCATCTGGTGGAGCTTTTCAAGCCGCCCCTGATTGCGCTTGCGCCGGGCGGTGACGCCGCGTTCGAGCCAGTGCGCCTCGATCTTCAGCTTGGCATCGAGCTTTTCTGCAGCCCGCGTTTCCTCTGCATACACCTGCTCTTCCCACGCCTCGTAGCCGCCAAAGCCGACTTCCTTGCGTCGCAGCGTTCCGCGGTCGAGCCACAAGGTTGCGCGGGTCAGGCGCTTGAGGAAGGTCCGGTCGTGGCTGATCGTAATGAATGCGCCCTTGTAACGGGAGAGCCAGTCCTCCAGCCAGTCGATAGCGCCGAGATCCAGATGGTTGGTCGGCTCGTCCAGAAGCAGCAGATCGGGATCCTGCGCCAGCGCGCGGGCAATGGCGGCACGGCGACGCTCTCCACCGCTGGCGCTCGCCGCATCGGTCGACATATCGATGCCGAGCTGGCCCGCGATCGCCTCCACCTCGTGCGGGGCAGGGGCGTGATCGCCGGCCAGCGCAAAGTCCATCAAGGTGTCGAACGGCGCGAAATCGGGTTCCTGTTCGAGAAACACGATCCGCATGTTGGGCTTCACCCGGCGGGTACCACGATCCGGTTCGATCCGGTCGTCGATGAGCTTGAGCAGCGTTGTCTTGCCCGCGCCGTTGCGCCCGATCAGCGCGAGCCGGTCGCCGGGCAGGACGTGCAGGTCGATCGGTTCGGCTCCCTGATCGGGTTGCGGGCCGCCGAACAGCCAGCGCCCGCCCTGTTGCAGGGCTAGGCCTTCGAGGCTGAGGATCGGTGGTTGTGCCATAGGACGCGCGACGTAGGGGCTTGCACACCGGCTGCCAAGGCGGTTCAGTGCGCATCAAGCCGCGCCGTCGCATGGCACGCCAAACAGGAGACCACACTATGACCCGATCCCTTATTCCCCTTGCCGCCGCTGGCCTGGCGCTCGCAATGCCTTCAAACGCCGTGGCGCAGCAGGTGGAAATCGACGCGGATGGCCCGGTGATCGAGCTGTCGGTGTTTGAGAGCGTGGATGCTGAACCCGACCTTGTGACGATCGGCGCAGGCGTCTCGACGCAGGCCCCCACCGCCGTCGAGGCCCTGCGGCAGAATTCGACGGAAATGCGTCAGGTGATTGACCGGATACTCGCGCTGGGCGTGCCGGAGGAGGACATTCAGACGACGGGCATCAATCTTAATGCCCGCTACGATTATGAGCGGCAGAATCAGCGTCAGGTCTTTCGCGGATACGAGGTGTCGAACCGTGTGAACGTGAAGCTGCGGGAGATCGATGAAACCGGCGAAGTGCTCGATGCGCTGGTGCAGGCTGGCGCGACCAATCTGTCTGGCCCCAGCTTCAGCATTGAGGATGACGAGGCGGCCAAGAACACCGCGCGCGAACGCGCGATCGAGCGGGCACAGGCGCGCGCCGAGTCCTATGCGCAGCTTGTCGGTTATGACGGTGTGGAGGTGCTCTCGATCAGCGAGGCAATTCGGGGTAGCGGACCTCAGCAGATCATGGTCACGGCCAGCCGCATCGCAATGGATGAAGTCGCCGAAAGCGCCCCGGTCCAGCCCGGACGCGTCAGCACCGGTGTCAACATCACGATAAAGTACGAAATGGTCGATTCCGAAGCCCAAGCGGAGGAATAACGCGGTTCGAGCCGTCAGTCCTTTCGTCACGGCCATTCACAACGGGTTCAATACAAAGGCAATAAAACCACGCCACAATGACACTTATGCGTATTTCCCTGGCCGTGATGGCTGCAATAATTACTCTGGCCGGCCTCGGCGCAGGGCCTTTTACCGCGTCTGCCGCCTCGGCTGCGGTGGCGCAGGTCCAGTCGCTTCAGGATCAGGGCGAGGCGCGCAAGGAAATGCGGGCGGGCAACCAGCTGTCGCTGCGCGAGATCGAGCGGCGCATCCTTCCACAGATGCGCGGCGCCGAGTATCTCGGGCCGTCTTATGACAGCCGGGCGCGGGCTTATCGGCTCAAGTTCATCAAGGATGGCCGGGTGACCTATATCGACGTCGATGCACGCACCGGCCGCATCATCAAACGCTCCAATTGAGGCCCGATGGCCCCTGCTTGACGCGAGCGCGGCAAACGCGCAAGCGGCTGGCAACTTACATGCAAAGTCACGGTGGAACATGCGCATCCTGATCGTCGAAGACGAACCCACGCTCGGCCAGCAACTGAAGACCACGCTCGAACAGACCGGCTATGCCGTCGACTTGTCCACCGATGGCGAGGACGGGCATTTCATGGGCAGCACAGAGGATTACGACGCGTGCATCCTCGACCTTGGCCTGCCGGAGATAGACGGGCTTTCGGTACTCGGCATGTGGCGCAAGGAAGGTCGCGACTTTCCCGTACTGGTGCTGACCGCGCGCGATAGCTGGTCGGACAAGGTCGCCGGGCTCGATGCGGGCGCTGACGATTACCTCGCCAAGCCGTTCCAGACCGAGGAACTGATCGCCCGGCTGCGCGCGCTCATCCGCCGCGCTTCGGGCAACACGTCGTCCGAACTGACGGCAGGCGCGGTGCGGCTTGATACGCGATCGGGCCGCGTCACGCTCGATGGCGAGCCGGTCAAGCTGACCGCGCAGGAATACAAGCTGCTGAGCTACCTGATGCACCACAAGGGCAAGGTCGTCAGCCGCACCGAACTGATCGAACATATCTATGATCAGGATTTCGACCGCGATTCGAACACGATCGAGGTGTTCGTTACCCGCATCCGCAAGAAACTCGGCGCAGAGGTAATCACTACGATCCGTGGCCTCGGTTACAGCCTCGACGACCCCGCAGACGCCCCGCGCGCCTGATCGCGCCGGCGCGTCCGCCGCGCTGCGCGATGGCGTGCCATCAGGCGACGGCGGTCCTGCATCCGACGCCGATGCGCCCGCAATCGTCCTTCCACCCTTGCAGCGCGACGGTGCGAGCCTTGCCCGGCGCATGGGCTTTATCGCGACCGCATGGATCATCCTGCTGCTGCTGGTCGGCGGGCTCGCGCTGGAACGCATCCTGACCAATCAGGTCGAGGACAATTTCGACGAACAGCTCGACTACCAACTCACCGCAATGATCACCTCGGCCGAAATCGATCCGATGGGCGAGGTCTGGTTCGAGCGGAGCCTCGGCAATCAACGTTTTTTCGAGCCGAACAGCGGGCTTTACTGGCAGATCAGCGGCGATGGGTACGAACCGTGGCCATCGCGCAGCCTGTGGGATCGCACGCTGACATTGCGCGGGACCGGTCAGGTCGGCGACGTGTTCGACAGCGATATCATCTTCTACGATTCCAATCAGTTCGAGGAAGAGCCGCTGCGCATTGCCGAACGCACGCTGATACTGCCGGGAAGCGATACGCGCTGGACGTTCGCGGTGGCGAGTGCGACGCGTGAGCGGGATGCGCAGATACAGCGCGTTCGCCTGATCCTGATCTGGAGCTTCGCGGTGCTGGGCCTTGGGCTGATTATCATGGCCTTGCTCCAGATCCGCTATGGTCTCTCGCCGCTGCGACGTGTTCGCGCGGCAATCCAGAAGTTGCGCACGACCGGGGAGAACCGCATTACCGAGCCGCTTCCCTCCGAAGTGCAACCGCTGGTGCAGGAGGTTAACGCGCTGCTCGAACATACCGAGCGCCAGGCGGAGGAAGCGCGCACCCATGCGGGCAATCTCGCCCACGCGCTCAAGACCCCGCTGACCGTATTGACGAATGCGGCGACCGCGCGGGCGACCGATCTGTCCAACACGGTGTTCCGTGAGACCCGGACGATGCAGCGGCATGTCGATCACCATCTGGCGCGCGCGCGCGCGGTGGGTCGGCGCGCCGTCGGACAGGCCCGAACCGATGTCCGCCAGAGCGCCGAAGCCGTGCGCCGCGCGGTCGAGCGACTTTATCCCGAGGGCCGCCTCGATATTGCTGGCGGCAAGGACACGATGGTCGCGATCGAGCGGCAGGATCTGGACGAAATTCTCGGCAACCTCATCGAGAATGCGGCGAAATATGGCGGGGGCAGCGTCTTCGTCACACTGGACGAAACGCCCGATAGCGACATGTGCCATATCTGGGTCGAGGATGACGGCCCCGGCATTCCCGAGGCGGATCGCAGCGGCATTTTCGATCGCGGCGCGCGGTTGGACACGGACAAGCCCGGCACCGGCCTGGGCCTTGCAATCGTGCGAGATGTTGCGGAAATCTACGGCGGCTCGGTCGAATTGCGCGAGAGCGAGGATCTGGGCGGTCTGCTGGTCGAATTGCGCCTGCCCCGCGCATAAATCCGCGAACTGGCGAAGGGTTTGGTCAGCCGCTTCGTTGTACAGGCACAGCATCACACGCAAACGGGGCTTTTGCGCGAGCGATCATGACGAATGTCAGCGGGCCAGACCGCGAGAGCCGCGCCGATGACACCGCGCTCGTCGCGCGGATCGCCGTGCGCGATGAGTTCGCATTTCGCGAGGCTATCGGCGCTCACGCCGCACCGCTCCATCGCATCGCCTACCGCATGACGGGCGATGCTCACGAAGCCGAGGATATCGCGCAGGAAGCCATGTTGAGACTATGGGACCATGCTCCGAAGCTCGAAGCGCGTCGCGGCGCGCTGAACCTTGGCGCGTGGCTGACGCGGGTGGCGATGAACCTTGCGCTTGACCGCTTGCGGGTTCGCAAGCGCATGTCAGAGGCTGAGGTGCCGGAACGCGCGGATGAAGAGGCGCTTGCCGACGCTGCATTGGAGGCGAGTGAGGCGGAGCAGGCTGCGCGGGCGCTGGTGCAAACGCTGCCAGAGCGCCAACGCGCCGCGATCGTGCTGACCTATTACGAGAAATTGCCCAACGCTGACGCGGCAAGGGTGCTCGACATGAAGCTCAAGGCCTTCGAGTCGCTACTTCATCGCGCCCGCGCCGCCTTGCGCGAAGCGTTTGCGGCGGGTGAGGGCGGCGAGATCGGGCGGGGAGGGGCGGCATGAGCAACGCTGAAAACGACACGCGCCCGATCACGCCAGACGAACCGCTGGGTCAGGTGCTGAGCGGTTATGCCGTGCCGCAACTGCCCCCCGACTTCGCCGATCGGGTGGTCAGTGCGACAAACGACCGCGCCGCGCGACTGCCCACTTCGCGTCCTGCGACCTCACGCTGGCGGACCGTCCGGCGGGTGGGAACCGGCGTGCTGGTCGCAGGCGCGCTGGGTACTGCTGCGGCGGCGACGGGTGTACTGGAGGATCTGGGTGTGGACTTGCCATCGCCGCAACAGGTGTGGTCGAGGATCACCGGCAACGACCCGGCGCCCGATCCCGCGAGCACATCTGCGCCGGCGGCGAATGTAGCGCCTGCCCCTTCCGGGTCCGCGCCGGTCGTCATCGAAGGGTCAATCGACACGACCGAGGAGCTGGAAGAAGCCTTCCGCCGCGTTGACGAAGTCCGCTCAACGCGATCCGAGAACAGGCGGGGGAGAGTCGACCGGCGGATCGACGAATTCATTGAAAACCGCCGAGCTCAGGGCCTTCCTGCGCCCACGCCCGAGGAAGAACAGCAATTCAGGGAGCGCCTCGGCGAATTTCGCGAACGCCGCGAGGACCGTGTCGAGGGCAGGCTGGAGGAGCGACGCGAGGACTTACGCGAACGCCTCGAAAGTGGTGAAAAACTCACGCGCGAAGATCTGCTGCTCAACGAGCGCGGCGAGGCTGGCGAAAGGCCAATGCGGCGCCGGGTGCAGCGGTGGCGTGATATGTCTCCGGAGCAGCGCCAGCAAAGGATCGAGCGCCTGCGCGAACGTCGCGAGCAGCAGCTCGACCGGCAAGGCGAAGGTTTGGCCGACGAAAGCGCGGACGCGCTCGTCGATGCGCCGAATGCTCCGATCGATCAGCCCGAATAAATTTCGGCGTTCCGCGAAGGGTCGCGGCCTCAGCTGCGTTGATGATGTGTCACCGGCCTGAAAGGTGGATCGAAGGCCGGTTCGACATCGTACCGACGAAACAGATGAGACGAGGAAGCCAAGTCATGAACACGAAACTGACCCTCGCGGCCATCGCCGCTCTCGCCACAGCCTCCGCCGCGACCGCGCAGGAACAGACCCGCACAAAAACCTTCGATGGCCCCAATGTCAGCGCTTCGCAGACAACCACCGTCGATCGCGAGGCGGGAACGATCAGCCGCGATCGCACGGCAACCAACACGAACACCGGCAACACCGCCTCGAGCACCTTCGATCGCCAGCGCACCGATAGCGGCGCAGTGGTCAGCAGATCGCAAACCGGCCCCGCCGGACGCACGCGCTCGTTCGAAGGAGAGCGCGTTCGGACCGACAATGGATCGACCTTCTCAGGCACCGCGACGGGCCGTGCGGGGAACACATATGGCCTCTCCGGGCAACGCAGCCGCGATGGCCAGGGCAATTCGAGCGCGAGCCAGAGCGTGACCAATTCGGCTGGCGAACGAGTGTTCGACCGCAATCGCACCACCACGCGCAGCAATGGGCAGGTTAATCGCACTGTCGATCGCACCCGCAAGCAGGGCTTCAAGCCCCGCAGACAGTCGCGCCGACCGCGCTGATATTTTCCAGCGCGGCAGGCGAAAGGCCCGATGCCTGCCGCGCCGGACCGCGGCTGTTCCCACCGAATGGCCCGGCACCTGAGGGCGCGGAACCTACCCCTTCCGCGCCCTCTTTTGCCTCAACCGGATCAGCCGCCGCGAGCTTTCTCATGGTGGCGGATCACTTCTTCGATGATGAAGCGCAGGAACTTTTCGCTGAATTCCGGGTCGAGATCCGCCTCTTCAGACAGTGCCCGTAATCGCGCGATCTGGCGCTGTTCGCGGTGAGGATCGGCTGGGGGAAGGGTGGCGCGCGCTTTGTACTCGCCCACCGCCTGCGTAATGCGAAAACGCTCCGCCAGCATGTGAATGATTGCCGCGTCGATATTGTCGATGCTCTTGCGAAAGGTCGCAAGCACGCGGTCCTCCGCAGCGGCCCCGGCGGGCGGACTTTGCGTTTCTTGCGACATGGCCCGCAAAACTAGCAGCAAATGCACGCTTGCCAAGCGCGAGCACAGGTCCGTAAGGCGGATGGATGACAGCCGACGTCGTTCCACTGCCGCGCAAGACCCCGACGCTCGAGCCAATGTTGTCGCTCACTGCGAGTGGGATGAATTCGGTCAACACCGTCATTCTCGAACGCATGCAGAGCGAGATCCCGCTCATTCCGCGCCTCGCCGGTCATTTGATTTCCGGCGGCGGTAAGCGCTTGCGCCCCATGCTCACGCTCGCCGGGGCAGAGCTGGTCGGATATCAGGGCACCCGCCATCACAAGCTCGCCGCTGCCGTCGAATTCATCCACACTGCAACCTTGCTGCATGACGATGTGGTCGATGGCAGCGAGCTCAGGCGCGGCAAAGCGGCGGCCAACATTATCTTCGGCAATCCGGCGACGGTGCTGGTCGGTGATTTCCTGTTCAGCCGAGCATTCGAGCTGATGACGGAGGATGGGAGCCTGCGGGTTCTCAAGATCCTCAGCCATGCAAGCGCAGTGATTGCCGAGGGCGAGGTTTCGCAGCTGACCGCGCAGCGCCAGATCGAAACCAGTGAGGAGCGCTATCTCCATATAATTGGCGCCAAGACCGCGGCTTTGTTCGCCGCAGCCAGCCAGATCAGCGCCGTCGTCGCAGAGTGCGGCGAAGAGCAGGAGCGCGCGCTGGAGGATTACGGTCGCAATCTCGGCGTCGCGTTCCAGTTGGTGGACGACGCGATCGACTACGATTCCGATGCAGCGCAGATGGGCAAGGATCGCGGCGACGATTTCCGCGAAGGCAAGATGACCCTGCCCGTCATTCTCGCCTTCGCCCGCGGTGACGAAGAGGAACGACGGTTCTGGAAGGACGCGATCCTCGGGCATCGCTCGTCGGATGAGGATTTTGCGAAAGCGGTCGCGCTGATCGAGAAGCACGACGCGCTGGAGGACACCCGCGAACGTGCCCGCCATTTCGCCCATCGCGCAATAGACGCGATCTCGATCTTCCCCGATGGCAAGGCGCGCGCCGCAATGGCCGAAGCCGCGCAATTCGCCGTCGCGCGGGGTTACTGATCCGCGCGGTTCGGGTGTTGGGCCTGAAGGCGTTGTGACGTCCGAACTTCCCATTCACGCGGCGCTGCCCGCGCTGCGCACAGCGCTCGCTGATAATGGCGCCGCGGTTCTGATCGCGCCGCCTGGCGCTGGCAAGACCACCGCCGTTGCGCCCGATCTGTTGAACGCGCCGTGGTGCGACGGGCAGATCATTCTCACCTCCCCGCGCCGCGTCGCAGCCCGTGCCGCAGCCGAGCGGATGGCGGAATTGCTGGGCGAGAAGCCGGGCGAGACGATCGGGTATATGACCCGGCTCGACAGTCGCGTATCGAATCGTACGCGTGTCTTGATCGTGACCGAGGCGATCCTGGTCAACAGACTGGTCGCGGATCCTGAATTGCCGGGTGTGTCGGCAGTCCTGTTCGATGAGGCGCATGAACGGCATCTGGACAGCGATCTTGGCCTCGCGCTCGCCTTGGAGACGCGTGACGTGCTGCGCGAAGACCTGCGCGTGCTGGTGATGTCGGCGACAATTGATGGCGCGCGGTTCGCCCGCTTGCTCGGGGATGACGCGCCGGTGATCGAGAGCGAGGGGCGTAGCTATCCGCTCGACATCCGATATCTCGGCCACGATCCGAACGTGCGGATGGAAGATCGCGTGGCGGCGGGGGTGATGACTGCATGGCGCGAAGGGCCCGGCGATATCCTGGCGTTTCTACCCGGTGTCGGTGAAATCGAGCGGACCCGCGAACGGCTGGAGGTGAAGCTACCCGATACCCCGATCCTTGCGCTGCACGGTCAAGTCGCCCCGGCGGCGCAGCGGGCGGCGATCCGGCGCAATCCGGACGGGCGGCGGCGGGTGGTGCTGGCCACCGCCATTGCGGAAACGTCGCTGACGCTGGACGGCGTTTCGAACGTGGTCGACAGCGGCCTCGCGCGCATGGCGCAGCACGACCGCGCGGCTGGCACTACGCATTTGGTGACGCGTGCCGCGAGCCAGGCGGCGGCGGCGCAGCGGGCGGGGCGCGCGGCGCGGCAGGGCCCGGGCGTTGCCTATCGCCTGTGGGAGGAGGGCGGGCATTTTGGGCGGCCCGAATTCGCTCCGCCGGAGATGGAAATTGCGGATCTCGCGCCGCTCGTTCTGACATTGGCGCGATGGGGTTCGAATGATCCGGACAGCCTGCGCTGGCTCGACTCGCCTCCGGCCGCGTCGGTCGCGGCGGCGCGGTCGGCTTTGGAGAACCTCGGCGCGCTTGATTGCGATGGCCGAATTACCGCTTGGGGCGAGAAAGTCGCGGCGATGCCGATGGCGCCCGATCATGCAGCAGCGGTGCTTCACGGGGCGCAAGCGGGGTGCGAGGGGGACACAGCGCGGCTTGTCATGCTGCTGCAGGAGCGCGGCCTTGGCGGACGTGGCGAAGACCTCGCCGCACGCCTCACGCATTGGCGCAGTGACCGCTCGAAGCGCGCGGCAGGGGCGGAACGGATTGCGAGAGGGTGGGCGAAATCGGCTGCAAAGCTGGTCACACCGCCGGACGATGCCGACTTGGCTCCAGCCGAGTGCCTTGCTCTCGCGCGACCTGATTTCGTCGCCCGCCGCCGCGACGTCTCGGGCGAACATTGGCTGAGTGTCGGCGGGCGCGGTTTTCGTCTCGACCCCGCTTGCTCCCTGGCGCGGGCGGAATGGATCGTGATCGGCGACGCGCAGGGGCAGGCGAGCGGGGCGCGCATCACCGCCGGCATCGAACTCGATCAAGCGCGGATCGAAGAATTGTTTGCGGATCGGATCGACGAGCGTTCGATTGCGCGTTGGTCGGAACGAGATCGGCGCGTGGAAGTCCGGCGTGAAAAACGGCTTGGCGCGATTGTGCTCGCGAGCGGACCCGACCCGCAGCCGGACGAGCAAGCAATTGTGGACATGCTTGTGGGCAAGGCGCTGGAAAACCTGTCGAGCGTGTTCCCGCCCGGCTTTCTCGAGCGCGCACGCTTTGCTGGCGTGGAGCCGCTCTCCATCGCAAATTTGACGGAAACCGGGGAGCTATGGCTCGCTCCGCTGCTGCACGGTCGCCGCGATCTCGATCTCGCGCCGCAGCGTCTCGCCGAAGCGGCGCTCGCCATGCTCGACTACCCGTCGCGGCAGCGGCTGGATGAAGCGGCGCCGCGCGAAATTATTTCGCCTGCTGGCACCCGCCACCCGATCGACTACGCTGGTGATGACGCCCCAAGCGTTGAAGTTCGTGTGCAGGCGCTGTTCGGGCTCGACCAGCATCCGGTCATAGGACGCGGCGAAGGGCAGACGCCACTGTTGCTGAAGCTCACCAGTCCTGCGGGACGACCGATCCAGGCAACGCGCGACCTGTCAGGTTTCTGGCGCGGATCGTGGGGTGACGTCGCGAAGGAGATGAAGGGTCGCTACCCAAAACATCGATGGCCCGAGCAACCCTGGACCGAAAAGCCGAGCCTGAAGACGAAAAACGCCTTCAACAGGGGCTGAAAAGAACCTAACTGATACAGACCACCCACAGACCGCATCCGACAGGAACCGAAACGACCATGACCGCCCGCATTTATCAGCAGCCCAAAAGCGCGATGCAATCCGGTCGCGCGAAGACCGATACCTGGGTGCTCGAATTCGAGCAGAGCGAGGCGCGGCGGCCCGATCCGCTGATGGGCTGGACCGGCAGCGGAGACACGCAATCTCAGGTGAAGCTCAATTTTCCGAGCAAGGATGCGGCCAAGGCCTATGCCGAGAAATATGAGATCACGGCGCGCGTGCATGCGACCCCGCCGAAGTCGCTCAAGCTTCAGGCTTATGCGGACAACTTCAAATAGGTTGATTCGTTAAGGCACCGCCGCCATATCGCCCATCGGGAGTCGGGTGGACGTTTGCGTTCGCTCACCGGGTCAGGTCCGGAAGGAAGCAGCCCAGGTGAATTGCGACGGGTCGCTCGGCTCCTTTTTCCCACATTCCGCAGTGCCCCTAAGGTTTGAGCTGCTGTCGCAAACTCTCGAGGCGTGCGCGGACTTCCGCATCGTTTCGGGCTTTCAGACCTGCATCGATACAGTAGAGCGATGTGCGCTCGATCCCGCCATCGACAAGCAGGATAAGGCTGCTCTCTTCCCCGGCACGCTCGATTGCTTTCGTCCAGACATAGCCCGCGCCCTGCCAGTCTGCAGCCGGGGCAATAATCGCGAGATGCGCTGCGAGTGTCTCCTTCGAGGCGTGCTCCGTCGTCGGACTGATGTAGCGCAAGGTGTGCACTTCATCGCTCGAACGGATGCGCCAGCGCGAATAGGTGTCGAATGGCCCGATCGGTGGGGCCAAAGCCCATTCCGGATCGCCGCTCGTGTTGAGATACGTATCGCTTTCAATTCCCGCCGAGCGCCCGAATTTGCCCGCAACGCCGCCTTCGAAATTGCACAGCGCATTCAAGGTTTGCGGCTCGATTTCACTGAGGTTGCGGGCATCCGGCAGGCCGGTCGACCCGGCAATTATGCCCGCGAAGGCGAGGGTGTGGAGGACAAAGTGCATCAGTTTCCGTCTTTGCGTGGCATTGGGTTTCGACAAAGCCGGTAGCGCAGCATACATTGCATGGCGATGAGCGATTCCGATCCCACTTTGCCTGATGCCCAGACCGACTCCGGCGCCGAAACCGACGAAGCGCCCACCGCGGCCGAGCTGGAAGCTGCGGGGCAGGACACGATGTTCGGCGATGCACCGCCCGCGCCTCCGGCCGATCCCGCGTCCCCAAATCCGCCGGTTGAGGCCACCCCCGAGGCCGCGCCGAACCAGCCCTATCGCGTTCTTGCCCGCAAATACCGCCCGCAGACCTTCTCGCAGCTGATCGGACAGGATCCGATGGTCCGCACGCTCGCCAATGCGATCGAGCGCGACCGGCTGGCGCATGCGTTTTTGATGACCGGGGTGAGGGGGGTCGGCAAGACCTCGACCGCGCGGCTGATCGCCAAGGCCCTCAATTGCATCGGCCCGGATGGGGAGGGTAGCCCGACGATCGATCCGTGTGGGCAGTGCGAGCCGTGCAAGGCGATCGCGGAGGGTCGCCATATCGACGTGATCGAAATGGACGCCGCCTCCAACACCGGCGTCGACAATGTACGCGAGATCATCGAACAGGTGCGCTACGCTGCCGTCTCTGCGCGCTACAAGATCTATATCGTCGATGAGGTTCACATGCTCTCGAACAGCGCCTTCAATGCGCTGCTCAAGACGCTGGAAGAACCGCCCGCGCATGTGAAGTTCCTGTTCGCCACGACCGAAGTGGACAAGCTGCCCGTGACGGTGCTCAGCCGGACCCAGCGCTTTGATCTGCGTCGCATTCCGTCCGAGCTTCTCGCTGAACATTTCGGCAATGTATGCAAACAGGAGGGTGTCGAGGCCGAAGAGGAGGCGCTGCGCATCATCGCTTCCGCCGCCGAGGGTTCGGTGCGCGACGGGCTTTCGATCCTCGACCAGGCGATCGCCCATGCCGATATGGAAACCGGCGGCGTGGTCGCGGCGGAGCGCGTGCGTGACATGCTTGGTCTCGCCGACAAAGGCGCGCAGCGGCGGCTGCTCTCGCACCTGCTGAAAGGCGATGCCGAGGCGCTGCTGGCCGGGATCGACGAGCAATATGCGCTGGGCGTGGAGCCGCTGGCGCTGATGCGCGCGCTGATGGATCTGGTGCACCGCATCACGCTGGCACAGGTCTCGGGCGGAGAACCCGACGCGCCGAGCGAAGAGGAACGCGCAGCGCTCGCAGACTTCGCCGAGCGATTGAGCGCTTCGCAGCTCCATCGCCTGTGGCAATTGCTGCTCAAGGGTCACGACGAGGTTCGCCTTGCGCCCGATCCGCTGGTTTCGCTGCAAATGGCGCTGCTGCGAGTGCTGCACGCCGCCGAATTGCCCGATCCGGGTCAACTCGTGCGGCGAATGGAGGAGTTGGCCAACGCTGCGCCAGCCGCGTCTCCATCTACCGGACAAGCGGGCGAGAGCGTATCGGCGCAAGGCACGACGCCCGCACCTGAAACCGCGCTCGATTGGGCCGAACTTGTCGACCGCGTGGAAAACTCAGGCCAGTTGCGCGTGGCTCAGATCATGCGGGACCGGGTGCGGGTGATCGACCTCGCGCCAGAGCGGTTGGTGTTCGAACAGGCCGATGCGTTCAATGAAGACCCCATCCCCGAACTGCGCGAGGCCCTGTTCAAGCTTACCGGCAAGCGCTGGCAGGTCGAACGCGGCACCGGCGAGGCGCGCCCTTCCTTGCGCGAAGCGGAACGGGCGCGCGCTGAAGCGGCGCACGATAGGATCCGCGCGCATCCGCTGGTGAAGGCTGCATTCGACGCCTTCCCGGATGCTGAACTGATCGATGCGCAAGATAATGTCGCAAGCTCCGCAAAAGCCGGCGGCAAATGGAACTGAACGAAAGGACGTAACAATATGAAATCGATGGAAGAAATGATGGCCGCCGCCCAGCAGGCTGCCGAAACGATCCAGAACCAGATGAACGAGATGCAGGTCAAGCTCGACAATATCGAAGTCGAGGGCACCGCTGGCGGCGGTCTGGTCAAGGTGCGCGCGACCGCCAAGGGCCGCATCCTCGGCGTCGCGATCGACGACAGTCTGATGAAGGCGGAAGAGAAGCAAATGCTCGAAGACCTCGTCACCGCCGCATTCAACGATGCGCGCGACAAGGCCGACCGGGTCTCCGAAGAGCACATGAAGGAAATGCAGGGCGGCATGGGCCTTCCGCCAGGGTTCAACCTGCCCGGAATGGGGTGAGGCACCCGCGGCGGAGGAGCCGTCCACAGCCTATCGTGACACCCATGTTGCGGGGACCGGACCCGCTTCCCATATATCTCGGCAAAGGTGCGCCCCTATGGCGGCCGTGGATACAAGATATATGACCGAGAAGTTTCCCCTCCTCCCCCTGCGCGACATCGTCGTGTTCCCCGGCATGGTGGTGCCGCTCTTCGTCGGGCGTGACCAGTCGGTCGCCGCGCTCGAGGCAGCAATGGAGGCGAGCAAGGATATTGTCCTGCTCGCGCAACTCGATCCGGGATGTGACGATCCGGGCGTTGACGACCTTTATGACGTGGGCGTGATCGCGCAGGTCTTGCAATTGCTCAAGCTGCCCGATGGCACCGTGCGCGTGCTGGTTGAAGGCAATGTGCGGGCAAAGCGCGTGGCGCTTCACGAGCAGGACGATTACACCCTCGCAGAAATCGACATCGTCGAACCGGAAACGGTGGGCGGCAGCGAGGTCACTGCGCTGATGCGGCAAGTGACCGAGCAGTTCGGCGAATACGCGAAGCTGAACAAGAAAATGGGTGATGAAACCAGCGTCGACCTGACCGACGTCGATGATGCAGGGGCGCTCGCCGACACGATTGCCGCCACCATCAATGCCAAGGTTTCGGACAAGCAGGCGATGCTGACCGAAGCGAGCCCGCTCAAGCGGCTCGAACTCGTCATGTCCTTCATGGAAGGCGAGCTCTCCGTCCTGCAGGTCGAACGCAAGATCCGTGGGCGTGTGAAGCGTCAGATGGAGAAAACGCAGCGCGAATATTATCTCAACGAGCAGATGAAGGCGATCCAGAGCGAGCTTGGCGGTGGCGACGGTGAGGAGGGCGACGAGCTATCCGAACTGACCGAAGCGATCGAAACCACCAAGCTGTCGAAAGAAGCGCGCGCGAAAGCGAAAAGCGAACTGAAGAAGCTCAAGGGCATGCAGCCGATGAGCGCGGAAGCCACCGTCATCCGCAATTACCTCGATGTGCTGCTCGGCCTTCCGTGGGGCAAGAAAAGCCGCATCAAGAAGGGCATCGCCGAAGCGCAGGAGATCCTCGACGCCGATCACTACGCGCTTGAGAAGGTCAAGGACCGGATCATCGAATATCTTGCCGTGCAGGCGCGCACCAACAAGCTGAAAGGCCCGATTCTGTGCCTGGTGGGTCCGCCCGGCGTGGGCAAGACTTCTTTGGGCAAATCGATCGCCAAGGCGACGGGTCGCGAATTCGTACGCCAGTCGCTTGGCGGTGTGCGCGACGAAGCGGAAATTCGCGGGCATCGGCGTACCTATATCGGATCGATGCCGGGCAAGATCGTGGCCAATCTGAAGAAGGCCGGGACCAGCAATCCGCTGTTCCTGCTCGATGAGATCGACAAGCTGGGCCAGGATTTCCGGGGCGATCCGGCCTCGGCCCTGCTCGAGGTTCTGGACCCTGAACAAAACAGCAAGTTTCAGGATCATTACCTGGAGCTGGATCTGGACCTGTCCAACATCATGTTCGTGACCACCGCCAACAGCCTCGATCTGCCGCAGCCGCTGCTCGACCGGATGGAGATCATCCGGCTCGAAGGTTACACCGAGGATGAGAAGGTCGAGATCGCGCAGCGCCATCTGATCGCCAAGCAGGTCGAACAGCATGGGCTGAAAGAAGGCGAATTCGAGCTTACCGAAGAGGGTCTGCGCGACCTGATCCGCTACTACACCCGCGAGGCCGGGGTGCGGACGCTGGAGCGGGAAATCGCGCGGCTGGCGCGCAAGAGCCTGCGCAAGATCCTGGAAAAGGAAGCGACCAGCCTCACCATCACGGCGGATAATCTGGGTGACTTTGCCGGGGTGCGCAAGTTCAAGCACGGAGAGGGCGAAAAGGATGCGCAGGTCGGCGCTGTCACCGGCCTTGCCTGGACGCAGGTCGGCGGCGAGCTGCTGACCATCGAAAGCGTTACGACGCCCAATTATTCCGGCGGCAAGGGCGAGATCAAGACGACCGGCAAGCTGGGCGATGTGATGAACGAGAGCGTCGCCGCCGCCTTCAGCTTCGTGAAGGCCCGCGCGCCAAGCTATGGCATCAAGCCTTCGCTGATCCAGCGCAAGAACATCCACATCCACCTGCCCGAAGGTGCGGTGCCAAAGGATGGGCCGAGCGCGGGGATCGGCATGGTGACCTCGATCGTATCGGCTTTGACCGGCGCGGCGGTCCGGCCCGATATTGCCATGACCGGCGAGGTGACCTTGCGCGGGCGGGTACTCGCGATCGGTGGTCTGAAGGAAAAGCTGCTCGCGGCATTGCGCGGTGGGATCGGAACGGTCCTCATCCCAGAGGAGAACGTGAAGGATCTCGCCGAGATACCCGACAACGTGAAGAGCGAGCTGGAGATCATTCCGGTCAGTCACGTCGACCAAGTGCTCGAACATGCGATGATCGACATGCCCGATCCGATCGAGTGGACCGAGGCCGACGATCTCGCGTCGCAGCCGGGCGCGCAGCATGTGTTGCCTACCGGATCGACCAGCGGGCCGACCGCGCACTGATTCGCCTTGCGTTTGCGAGATTTCCATGCGTCCGCGGGCAAACGCCCTGCGGACGGCGTTGTCCGGGTAAAACCGTGTCGCTTGCGCGTCACGCCGCAAAAAAAGCGCCACTTTGCCTCAAAACGGCGCTTTTCTGCGTGGATTGCCTTTGACACAACTCATAAAACCGTCTCAATTCGCGTCTTTCGGCGAGGCGATTCACCGAAACATGCCAGAGAGAAAATTGAGGGGGTATCCCATATGAATAAGAATGACCTGATCAGCGCGGTTGCCGATTCCAGCGGCCTTTCCAAGAGCGACGCATCCAATGCGGTCGAAGGCGTTTTCGACGCCATCCAGAAAACGCTGGCGAGTGGTGACGAAGTGCGTTTGGTCGGCTTTGGAACCTTCTCTGTCGCCAAGCGCAAGGCTTCGACCGGCCGTAACCCGCGCACCGGCGAACCAATGACGATCAAGGCCTCCAATCAGCCGAAGTTCAAGGCCGGCAAGGGCCTGAAGGACGCGGTTAACTAAACTGATCGATAACGAGGGCGCAGCGCCTCGCGCCTGAATTTTCGAAAACCCCGCTCGGCTTCGGCCAGGCGGGGTTTTTGGTATCTCTCTTCAATCGCGCCGTACGACCAAATCACCTCATCCGCCCAGGTCAATCAACGCCATGGGCGCGCTGGTCGTGGCGGGAGAGATATCCCAGGTCAGCACCTGTCCGCGGGCGCTGTCCTCCGGACCCTCATCGGTGTTGTTGGCGCGGATCGATCCGCTGGTAACGATAGTGAACGTCCCTTCGACCACGGGGATCGGAGGCATCGAGGGCTCGCCATCCTCCCCTTCTTCGCCTTCCGACGCACCCGCCATCTGCGCCAGCCCCGCCATGCCGCCCATCATTCCCGCCATCGGATTGCTCTCGTTCTGGGCCGAGAAGCCGGGCGCGTTCACCCTGACGACGTTGTTATCGCGCAGGTGGATCTGGACGAACGGGCTGATGACTGGCGAGCCTTCGATCATCGGGAACAGGAAGTCGTGGCTCAACTCGCCCTCAATGACGTAGCGCACGTCGAACACGCCATCGCGGATCGGCTCGACACGCTGCCAGCCCTTCTGCCGCAGCAGATGCTCCGCAAGCTTGGCCGTCGCTTCGGGATCGGACGGATCGATCCCGCCCATGATCGCGGCCATCTGTTCTGCTTCGTGCGCTGTTTCGGCAGCGCGCTGTTCGGCGCCCGCCTCCCATTCCTCACGCTGAGCCGCCAGCTCTTCTTCCGTGCAAGCCCGCTCGTCGAATGTCCCCTCATCGAAGCAGGGGCCAGCTTCGAACGACTGACTGGCCGCATCGCCCTGCGACAATCCGAGGAAATGGATCTCGCCATCATAGGTGAAGGTGAACCGGTCGTCGTCGATCAACAGCAATTCAGCCTCGAACTTGCCGGGCATGATGAAGCAGCTGCCCAGGAACAGCGATAGTGCGGCAACAATTGCGCCCGCCGCCATACGCTTGGATGCTTGGTAGCTCATTGGATTTCCCCCACGGTCCGTTCAAATAGCACATTAGTCTCCACGCGTTGCCGCCGCGTAAAGAGCGATCGCCGCCGCGTTCGAGACGTTGAGGCTTTCGATCGCCGAAGTGATCGGCAGCCGCGCCAGCGCATCGCAATGCGCAGCGATATTGTGCCGCATCCCGTCACCCTCTGCGCCCATCACCAGCGCAATGGCGCCGCGCGGCATGCTTTCGCCCAGTGTCGCCTCGGCCTCTCCAGCCATGCCGATCCGCCAATATCCCGCATCCGCAAGTTCATCGAGCGCGCGGGCAAGATTGACAACACGCACCCACGGCACCGTCTCCAGCGCTCCCGAAGCGGATTTGGCGAGCACGCCGCTCTCGGGCGGGGCATGGCGGTCCTGCGTAAGGATGCAAGCTGCGCCAAAAGCCGCCGCCGAGCGCAGGATCGCGCCGACATTATGCGGATCGGTCACCTGGTCGAGCACGACGACGGGACGATCCGGTTCACCCTTCGCCACGGCGTCGAGAAACACATCGTCGAGCGGTTCGCATTCGAGCACCAAGCCTTGATGGGGTGCGTCCTTGGCAACCAGGCGGGCAAGGTCGGTAACCTCGGCATATTCGACGGGGAAATTGTCGGGCAGTTCGCCGTCGAGACTGTCGATACCTTCGCGCGTAGCCCACAGTTTGCGATGGCTTCGGGCCGGGTTCTTGAGCGCGGCTTCGACCGGGTGGCGGCCCCACAGGCGTACGTGCGCCGCAGTGCCGCGCCCCGATCCCCGACCGCCCTTCATTCGTCCCGCGCGCCCGCGCAATGCGCGCTTTCGTTCCGATTTCGCCATGCCGCGTTTGCCCTTCAACCGATCGTGCCGGAAGCGGCCTGATCGCAAGGTTCGCTCCCTGCCAGCGACCCCATTGACAGGCAAGCATCGCTTCGCCACATGGGCGCCTCTCGGCAGCGGGGCCTGTGCCCCCGCGCCCGGTTGGCAGCGGCGTTTCACGACGCGAACGGCCAATCTCAAGCCTCGTGTGGACAGGTGGCCGAGTGGTTAAAGGCAGCAGACTGTAAATCTGCCCGCGCAAGCGTACGCTGGTTCGAATCCAGCCCTGTCCACCATATTCCCTCGACATTACAGATGTTTCAGCATCTATCGGCGCATTGATCGCGTGCGAGCGGCAACCTCGCACATTCCCAACATTATTTGACACATTGGACATCGTGTCATGTTCAATTTTATAGAGTAAAATCTTGATATATCACGGATATCAACTCAAAAAGCTTACCTGACACTTATCCAACACGACGCCGGGCCGGATCATCATCAATGACAGGCTCCTTCTCAGAACGAGAAAGGCCACGCGCGACGTAATGGCGACCTGACAAGTAGGAAATGATGTGATCGTGAGATCTCTCTAGCGTCGCGCTCATGCTTTCCTGTGATTGTCGCCTATAACCACTGGTGGGAAGTCAGTCGGGAAGGGCCATTAATCTACGATCGGTGGAGCGTTTTTCAGATCGGAGACAATAACTCACCTATTCCGACGACTTTCCGAGCAGGCTCCCGTAGAGCAATGTTACGCGGCAGAGGACGCTTTGAGGCCGAAGGAGTTCGTTCATATCGTTCACGACAAAACAGACTTCTACCACGCCCACACTGCGGACCTTTGGCTCGGTTCGAAATTTCACCGAAGGTAGCGGGCGTCTCGGTCCTGACGCTGACGGTACCAGACGATACACGCCTCCCGGTTGGCCATTTCGCGACACCTAGAATTTGGGTCCATTGAATCGTCAAAAAAAGGGGGGCTGCAAACCCAAGCTATCTGTACCGCTGCCAGGTGTGTGTGTTGATATGCGGGCCGTAAGACCATCTTTGACGCGGCAAGTTCCGCGCCGCGCGGTCTAATGGGGTGTCCCGTTGTGTCTTCAGCGGGGTTGTTCACTCCGATCGAAGCGATCAGCAAAGCGGATTTGGTGGAAAGCTTGGATTTTCAAGCCAACCGCTCGATATTGCCAACGCGCAGCACACTCAGGCGAAAGTATGCGCTCTCCCACCTGCCGATGGCATCCAACAGCGAAATTACACCTGTTATTTGACCGGATCGCAATCCTGTGCTGAGTCTTCTGCTTCCAGCGACCATAAAGGTTGTAGCGGACCAGCCCCATCAAGCTGTTCAAATGCGACTGCATCCGAAGTCTTGGTCAGCCAGTGCCGATCAACGCCGGCTTTGCGAATGAATTCGAACCATGTTTCGTACAGCCGCCACAGTCGATGACGGTCGGCGAACCACGGTATCATGGCGTCTCGTCGCTGCTTCGCGCCGCGATATTCGTTGAGATTGCGACGCAGGGAATGCAGAGACGAGCGCCGGACAACTTTGGTCCAGAGTGCGCGCCGCCTTGCCACCGAACGATCGCGCAGAACCCCTGGTTCTTCCCACAGAGTTAGGACTGTCCGATCTACCGCTTGCATGACCAGATGAAGAACCGGATCGATGCGAAAGTCGAGCTGGCCATAGAATGTGATCGGCCTGAAAATATCGTAGTGCAAGATGAGATTCGACGGGCATGTGTCTACACCTCGTGAATCCGTCAGATCCATCGCATTGGCGAACTTGAATGCAGAAAGATCGAGCGCTTGCAGTTCGTCCGGCAGGTGTGGCCGATAGCCCGTGCGAAGCGTTCTGAGAAACGTGGTTTTACCTGCGCAAGAAGCCCCGGCAACGACGATTACACTCTGCAAATCTGACATTATTCAGTTGGCTAGACCGAAATGGGTGCGACGTAAAGTGCACCACTGTCGACGAGGTGTTGCCGTATCGCAGAGTCATGCGAAGCGCCAAATGCCAGTTGCGCTTGCGACACGCGAAATGGCCTCCTATCCGTGCGCCTCATGCAAGACCAAGACTCTCAACACGGCACCAAGTCGGCGCGTCGGACGCACGAGACGCCCGGACGGCCTGTCATCTCCGCGACCGGATTGTTTACGCCGGACGAGACGATCAGCAATGCTGAACTGGTCGAAAGTTTCAACGCGTATGTGGATCGCTTCAACGCCGAGAATGCAGGCCGGATCGAAGCCGGTGAGATCGCGGCGCTGACCTATTCCTCGGTCGAATTCATCGAAAAGGCGAGCGGGATCAAGGCGCGCCACGTGATGAGCAAGGCGCCGATCCTCGATCCTGCGACGATGGAGCCGCGGCTGGACGAGCGCCCTGACGATGAGCTTTCGATCATGGCCGAGATCGGCGTTGCCGCGGCGCGTCAGGCGATGGAGCGCGCCGGGCGCGAGGCCAGCGATATTGACGCGGTTCTGTGCGCAGCCTCCAACATGCAGCGCGCCTATCCCGCCATGGCGATCGAAATTCAGCAGGCGCTCGGCATTGATGGCTTTGCCTTCGATATGAACGTCGCGTGTTCCTCCGCCACGTTCGGCATCCAGACCGCGGCGGATTATGTTCGCGCCGGCAATGCGAAGAGCGTGCTGGTGGTCAGCCCGGAGATCACGTCGGGGCACCTCAACTGGAGGGACCGGGACAGCCATTTCATCTTTGGCGATGTCGCGACCGCGGTGCTGGTCGAAGATGCGGGCTTTGCGCCACAAGGGCACTGGGACATCATCGGAACCCGGCTTAGGACAGTGTTTTCCAACAATATCCGTAACAATTTCGGCTTCCTCAACCGCGCTCACCCTGAGAGTGTGGGCGATCCCGACAAGCTGTTTGTCCAAGAGGGACGCAAGGTCTTCAAGGAAGTCGTGCCGATGGTCGCGCAGATGATCGTCGATGAGGCTGAGCGGCTGGAGATCGATCCGAAAGGCCTGCGGCGCCTGTGGTTGCATCAGGCGAATGCGGGCATGAACCGCCTGATTGCGCAGCGCGTGCTGGGGCATGAGGCCGACGAGGATGAAAGCCCGACCGTGCTTGATACTTACGGCAACACGTCGAGCGCCGGATCGATCATCGCGTTTCACCTTCACAGCGATGATTTGAAGGCGGGAGACGACGGTCTCATCTGCAGCTTTGGCGCCGGCTATTCCGCAGGCGCGGTGTTCGTGCGCAAAGCGGGCTGAGGACCGGGGATTGCGCTGCGCGTCGCTTGCGGGGGAGCAGGACGCACCCTAAATGGCGGCGCATGGCAGGTGAAATACTCGATAATCAGGGGCGGGGCGAAGCAAGCTGGAGCTGGCCGCCCATCCATCCCGAGGGGCGCAAATATGGCTTGATCGCGGTTGCGATCGCGCTTGTGCCGCTGTTGATCTTCGATTGGGAGATCATCGGCTGGCCGCTGCTGTTTCTGGCTGTCGGGGTCTTTTCCTTCTTCCGCGATCCCGAGCGCGTCATTCCGCAGGCCGAGAACGCGATCATCTCCCCTGCCGATGGCATGGTGACGCTGATCCGGACGGTCGAGCCGCCGCTGGAGCTGCAAGGCGACGATGGCGCAGGCAATATGGGCCTTCCTGCCGAACCGATGACGCGCATTTCGGTCTTCATGAGCGTGTTCGATGTGCACATCAATCGTGCTCCGATTGCGGGGACGGTGCAGCGCGTGGTCTATGTGCCGGGCAAGTTCGTGAACGCCGATCTCGACAAGGCGAGCGAGGAGAACGAGCGTCAGCACGTGCTGATCGAGCGCGGCGACGGCGTCAAAATCGGCTTCACCCAGATTGCCGGACTGGTCGCGCGGCGGATCGTGCCTTTCGTCAAACCCGGGGATACGGTGGCGAAGGGGCAGCGCATCGGCCTCATCCGCTTCGGCAGCCGGGTCGATCTCTACCTGCCCGCCGGGACGGAGCCGAAGGTGTTGATGGGCCAGAAGATCATCGCTGGTGAAACGGTATTGGCCGAATTGGGGCAGGCGAGCCTGCTCGAAGGTGTGTCGCAGTGATGCGTTGCAAGCCGTCGGCAGGTCGCTCGCGGTGAGCGGTCAGGAGCGGGTCGAACCCTCGCCGACCGTCCCCGCGCGGGTCGGGCCAAAAGCGGCCGAACATGACGATGCCGAGGTGCCAGCCGATCGCAAGGGTCTTTCGCTACGGGCGATGCTGCCCAACGCGATTACCGCTGCAGCTTTATGCGCGGGTCTCACGGGTGTGCGGTTCGCGGTTGAGGAACAATGGGCCTACGCGGTTCTTGCCGTGGCGCTCGCAGGCGTTCTCGACGGGATGGACGGGCGCATCGCGCGGCTGCTCAACGCGCAATCGCGCTTTGGCGCCGAACTCGACAGCCTGGCCGACTCGCTGTCTTTCGGCATGGCGCCGGCGCTCATCATGTATATGTGGGCGCTGCAGGATCTCGAGCGGTTTGGCTGGTTTGCCGCTCTCGCTTTCGCGATCTGCTGCGCGCTCAGGCTCGCGCGGTTCAATGCCCGCATCGATGTCGAGGATCAGCCGCATAAATCGGCCGGATTTCTGACCGGCGTGCCCGCTCCCGTCGGCGCGGGCCTTGCGTTCCTGCCCACCTATCTCTGGATCGAGACGGGGGAGGCTGTTTTCCGCGATCCGCTGATCCTGACCGTGTGGATGGCGGCGATCGCGGTGCTGATGATTTCGAACATGGCGACGCTCAGCTGGAACGCGATCCGTCCGCGGCGCAACATTCGGCTGGGCCTGATCGCCATTGCCGCGCTGATTGTCGCGGCGCTGCTGTTGGAGCCGTGGTGGTCGCTGACCGCGATCAGCGTGACCTATCTCGCGCTGATGCCATACGCCTTGTTCAAATACGGCCGGATCAAGCGGCGTCGCCGACGAGCGGCGGAACAATCGGGGAGTTGACAGGCGCAGCGCGGTGCATGCGCCCTTGCGCGGTGAAGCCAACCGCACGCCGGGGCTGACGCAGTGCAAGTGCACAGGCATCGACCTGCGGCACAAACCCCGCTTCCAGTAACACTCGCTCCCGCATCAAAGAGCGATAGGCACCCTGTGCGCGAAGCCAGCTATCGGCGAGACTGAGAAGGGTGGCGGTGGTGGCCAGAGCGAAAAGACAGATGAGGGCAGCGGCGATCATGGCGGGCATCCTTCTGGCGGCAGGGTCACAAGTTCATCGTTTGTTCCGATGCCCGTGTTCACTACCTGTTCCGCCACGTCAAGTGGTTTCCCTTATGCTAAGCTGATCTTCCGTTCTGGATCGGATCGGGGCTGGATTTCCGCCGCCCAAACCGCTAAGCGCCCGCAATCGTCGATTCTCTATTGGTTCCGCGTGGGACCGGGTCGGCGAAATTCACATGGAAGGCGCTCATACCGGTGCCGCATGCGGGTTCGCTCGCAAGCGCGGTTCCAGCCTTCCAGAGGACCAACCGGAAAGGAATTATCTATGGCGGGCACCACCGTCACCATGCAGCAATTGATCGAGGCCGGATCGCATTTCGGCCACCAGACCCACCGCTGGAACCCGCGGATGAAGCCGTATATCTTCGGCGCACGCAACGGTGTTCACATCATCGACCTGTCGCAGACCGTGCCGCTGTTTGCGCGTGCGCTCGATTTCGTCGAGCAGACCGTGCGCGCAGGCGGCAAGGTGCTTTTCGTCGGCACCAAGCGTCAGGCGCAGGAGCCGATCGCGGACGCCGCACGCGCTTCGGGTCAGCACTTCGTCAACCATCGCTGGCTCGGCGGGATGCTGACCAACTGGAAGACCATCAGCGGTTCGATCAAGCGTCTCAAGACTCTCGAAGAGCAGCTTTCGGGCGACACCAGCGGCTTCACCAAGAAGGAAGTCCTCCAGCTCACGCGTGAGCGCGACAAGCTGGAAATGTCGCTCGGCGGCATTCGCGACATGGGCGGCACGCCCGACGTGATGTTCGTGATCGACGCGAACAAGGAAGACCTCGCGATCAAGGAAGCCGCCGTGCTCGGCATTCCGGTGATCGCGGTGCTTGATACCAATGTCGATCCGACCGGCATCGCCTTCCCGGTTCCGGGCAATGACGATGCGAGCCGCGCGGTGCGCCTCTATTGCGAAGCCATCGGGGCCGCCGCCAATGCGGGCCGTGGGAAGGCTGTCGAGCAGTCGGGCGAGGATTTCGGCGCGATGGATACCCCTCCGTCCGAAGACGCCACGCCGCAGGTTCCGGTCAACGAGACCCAGACCGACCCGGCTCCCCAAAGCGCCTGATCGCGCCTGGCGGATGACGTGAGCGCGCGTCGCTCGCGCGTCACAAACAGACATTAGCGCGCCGGGCACGCAATACGGGCCCGGCGCCTCCAATTACATAAAGGAAACGAACATGGCCGATTTCACCGTCGCCGATGTCAAGAAACTGCGCGAGAAAACCGGCGCGGGCATGATGGACGCCAAGAAGGCGCTCACCGAAGCGAACGGCGACATCGAAGCCGCCGTCGACGCGCTGCGTGCAAAAGGCCTCGCTACCGCACAGAAGAAGTCCAGCCGCACCGCCGCCGAAGGTCTTGTTGGCGTTGCGGTCGAAGGCACGCGCGGCGTCGCGGTCGAAGTCAATTCGGAAACCGATTTCGTTGCCAAGAACGACAAGTTCCAGGACTTCGTGCGCAAGACCACGCAGGTCGCGCTCGGGATTGAGGGCGATGATGTCGAGGCGCTCAAGTCGGCAAGCTATCCCGACGGCGGCACTGTTTCGGACAAGCTGACCGACAATGTCGCGACGATTGGCGAAAACCAGCAGCTTCGCCGGATGAAGACCGTCACCGTGTCGAAGGGCGCCGTCGTGCCTTACATGCACAACGCGGTTTCTCCCGAAGCCTCCGATCTGGGCAAGATCGGCGTGCTGATCGCGCTTGAAAGCGATGCGCCTGCCAGCGTGCTCGAGCCGCTTGGGCGCGACATCGCGATGCACGCTGCTGCCATGTTCCCCCAGGCGCTCGATGCCGACGGGCTCGACCCGGACGTGATCGAACGCGAGCGCGCGATCGCCCGCGAAAAGGCCGCCGAAAGCGGCAAGCCGGAAAACGTGCAGGAAAAGATGGTCGAAGGTGCGGTGAAGAAATACGCCAAGGAAAACGCGCTGCTCAGCCAGATCTTCGTCAAGGACGGCAAGGCCACGGTCGAGGAATATGTCGGCCGCGTCGGCAAGGAAGCTGGTCACACGATCAAGCTGGTCGACTTCGTTCGCTATCAGCTCGGCGAAGGCATCGAGAAGGAAGAAAGCGATTTCGCAGCGGAAGTCGCGGCTGCCGTCGGCGGCTGAGCGCGCCCTTTCATAGAATGTTCGAGAGCCACCCGGGCCAGTAGGTCTGGGTGGCTTTTTTGTGCGCGTTGCCGGACGCAATCGACGCTAAACCCTTGGCAGTATTGCGAGGCCCCGATAGAGGCTGCGCGATCCTGATCCACCGGAGCTCCCCTTATGTCCCTGCCTGAAATCAAGCGCGTCCTGCTCAAGCTGTCGGGCGAGGTGCTGATGGGAGAGCAGGAATACGGGATCGACCCGGCCTATGTCGCGCGGCTGGCCGAAGAGGTTAAGGCGGCGAAAGACACCGGCCTTGAAGTCTGCCTCGTAATCGGGGGAGGCAATATCTTCCGCGGAATTGCCGGCGCGGCGAAGGGGCTGGACCGCACGACCGGCGATTACATGGGAATGCTCGCGACCGTGATGAACGCGCTCGCCATGCAGAACGCGCTCGAACAGCTCGGCGTGCAGACGCGGGTGCAATCCGCGATCCCGATGAGCAGCGTGTGCGAGCCCTATATTCGCCGACGGGCGGAGCGACACCTGGAAAAGGGTCGGATCGTGATATTCGCGGCCGGAACCGGCAATCCATTCTTCACCACCGATACCGGCGCGGCCCTGCGCGCGGCAGAGATGAATTGCGATGCGCTGCTCAAGGGCACCAGCGTCGATGGTGTCTATGACAGCGATCCCAAGCACAATCCGGATGCCCAGCGTTTCGAAACGGTTACTTACGACCATGTTCTGACGCAGAACCTCAAGGTGATGGATGCGACCGCGATCGCGCTTTGCCGGGAGAACGACATTCCGATAGTGGTGTTCTCGATCCGCGATCGCGGCAATGTCGCCCGCGTCCTGTCGGGCGAGGGGACACAAACAATAGTACAGAAGGACGACTGACCGATGGCTCAATACGATAAAGCCGACGTTGAACGACGCATGGCGGGGGCTGTGGAGGCGCTGAAGAGCGATCTTGGCGGCCTGCGCACGGGACGTGCCAACACCAGCCTGCTCGATCCGGTGCAGGTCGATGTCTATGGCGCGATGATGCCGCTCAATCAGGTCGCCACCGTCAATGCGCCCGAGCCCCGGATGCTTGCGGTGCAGGTGTGGGACAAGGCGAACGTATCGGCGGTGGAGAAGGGCATTACCAAAGCCAATCTCGGCCTCAATCCCATGACCGACGGCCAGACCGTGCGACTGCCCATGCCCGACCTGACCGAGGAGCGACGCAAGGAACTGGCCAAGCTCGCCGGGCAATATGCCGAGAAGGCCAAGATCGCGATCCGCAACGTGCGCCGCGATGCGATGGAAAGCCTGAAGGCCGACGAGAAGAAGAAGGAAATCTCCGAAGACGAGCGCAAGCGCATGGAGGAAGAGGTCCAGAAGCTGACCGACAGCCATGTCGCCGAAGCCGATGCGGCGGCGGAGAAGAAGGAACAGGAAATCCTGACGCAGTGACGCTCTGCGCAGTCAGACTGTTATCGGCTCGGCGTGAACGGGGTGGGGACATTGGGTTCTGAAACGGAACACCGCGCCCGCCACGTCGCCATCATCATGGATGGCAATGGCCGCTGGGCGAAGAAACGCGGACTGCCGCGCGCCATCGGGCATCAGCGCGGGGTTGAAGCGGTCCGGCGGCTGGTGCGGGGGCTGGAGCCGATGGGGCTCGAATGCCTGACGCTTTACGCTTTCAGCTCCGAAAACTGGAAGCGCTCCGAAGACGAAGTCGACGATCTGATGAACCTGATGCGCCGGTTCATCAAATCGGACCTGCCGGAATTTGTCGAGAACGGCGTGAAGCTCAAGATCATCGGCGACTGGCGTGCGCTTGCGCCCGATATCGTCGCCATGCTCGAAGACGCCTTGGCGCAGACCGCAAACGGGCATCAGACGCTCGCGGTGGCGCTCAATTACGGGGCGCAGGACGAGATTGCGCGCGCCGCGACGCAGGCGGCGTCAGAGGGCGAGATCACGCCGGACGCAATCAGCCAGCGGCTCGATACGCATGACCTTCCCCCGCTCGACCTGCTGATCCGCACCAGCGGAGAAATCCGCCTGTCGAACTTCCTGCTGTGGCAGGCGGCCTATGCCGAAATGCTGTTCGTCGACACGCTGTGGCCCGATTTCAAGCCGGAACACCTTGGCCAGGCGCTCGACGATTTTGCCCGCAGGGAGCGCCGCTATGGCGGAAGGTAGGCAAGTTTCGGGCATGGCCGACCTGTTGGTTCGGTTCGTGTCGGCGCTCGCGATGGCGGCGCTGGCGATCGCCGCGCTGTGGCTTGGCGGATGGGTGTGGATCGGTTTCGTGGCGCTGGGCGCGGGCATCGTTTTGTGGGAGTGGAACCGGTTGGTGCGCTGCTTCGGCATCGGAGCTACGCCGCAACTGATCTGGACGCTGTGTGGCACGCTCTATGTCGGCGCGGCGGCGCTGGCGATGGTGCAGGTCCGACTGAGCTATGACATGCTGACGGTGCTGATCGCCTTTCTGGTCCCGGTCGTCGTGGTCGATGTGGGGGCTTATTTTGCCGGACGCACGATCGGCGGTCCGAAGATAGCGCCCCGGATCAGCCCGTCCAAGACCTGGGCGGGGCTGGGTGGCGGGGCGCTGGCGGCGAGTATCGTCGCGCTCGGGATAGAGGCTGGCGACGTATTGCCCGGATCGATCCCGGGCCTCAGCGTTACGGGTATCGTGCTGGCCGTGCTGATCGGCACCCTGATCGCGGTTATCGCGCAAGCGGGCGATTTCTTCGAATCCTGGATGAAACGGCGCGCCGGCGTTAAGGATTCCAGCAATCTCATTCCCGGCCATGGCGGCGTGTTCGACCGGCTCGATGGCTTCGTCGCGGTGTTCTTCGTGCTGTTCTGCGTTGCCGTCGCGCCCGGTTTCGTGGGATAACGCGCAAATGTCCCGCACTCTCACCCTGCTTGGCGCGACCGGTTCGATCGGTGCCTCCACGCTCGATCTGGTGCGTCGCAATCGCGCCGATTGGCAGGTCGAGGCGCTGACCGCGAATTGCAGCGCGCGCGAGCTGGCGGCGCTGGCGCGCGAGTTCGCGGCAAAGCTCGCGGTGGTGGGCGATGAGGGTTGCCTGCCCGAATTGCGCGAGGCGCTGGACGGCAGCGGGATCGAAAGCGCTGGCGGCGCGCAGGCTCTGTGCGAAGCGGCGGCGCGCCCGGTCGACATGACCATTGCCGCGATCGTTGGCTGCGCGGGGCTTGCTCCGGTCATGGCAGCGGTTGAGCGGGGCGGCACCATCGCGCTCGCCAACAAGGAGGCGCTGGTATCCGCAGGCGAAGTCCTGATCGCGGCGGTCGCCGAATACGGCGCGACCCTGCTTCCGACCGACAGCGAACACAACGCGATATTTCAGTGCCTTGCGGGCAGCAATTTGGACGATGTCGCGCGCATCACCTTGACCGCGAGTGGAGGTCCGTTGCGCACATGGGACGCCGACCGGCTCGCCGCGGCGACGCCCGAAGAGGCCGTCGCGCACCCCAATTGGTCGATGGGCGCAAAGATCAGTGTCGATTCCGCGACCATGATGAACAAGGGGCTGGAATATATCGAAGCGCACCACCTCTTCCCGGTCGGGCTGGAGCGCTTGCACATCGTGATCCACCCGCAAAGCGTCATTCATTCGATGGTCGAATACCGCGATCGCTCGACGCTCGCCCAGCTTGGCCCGTCCGACATGCGCGTGCCGATCGCATCCTGCCTCGCCTGGCCTCAGCGGATGGAGACCCCGCTCGAGCCGCTCAATCTTCCCGCGATTGGCGAGCTGACCTTCTTCGCCCCCGACGAGGATCGCTTTCCCGCCACCCGACTGGCGCGCGAGGCGATTGCGGCGGGCGGATCGGCCCCGGCAACGCTCAATGCGGCGAATGAAGTCGCGGTCGCGGCCTTCCTCGCCGGTCAGATTGGGTTCACGCGCATTGCGGCAGTGGTGGAAGAAACCCTGCAATCGAGTAACCTGCCGCCGCGTCCGCAAACGCTGGACGAGGTTCTGAGCGTCGACCGCGCAGGCCGCAGGCAGGCAGGCCACATTCTGGAGAAACAGCCCGTTGTTTGAATCGCCCCCTTTCTGGATGTATGCCGTCGGCTTCCTGTTGCTGCTCGGTCCGCTGGTGACATTGCATGAGCTTGGCCACTATCTCGTTGGTCGCTGGTTCGGCGTCGGGGCGGAGGCGTTCTCGGTCGGGTTCGGCAAGGAGATCGCCGGGTTCACGGATAAACGCGGCACCCGCTGGAAACTCTCGGCCTTGCCCCTGGGCGGTTATGTCCAGTTCAAGGGCGATATGAACCCCGCCAGCGTGCCAGATCCCGATGCCCCGAATGAACCGGACGGCTTCCAGAACGCTGCTTTATGGAAACGCGCGCTGATCGTTGCGGCGGGACCGGTGACGAACCTTGTCGTCGCGGTCGCGATCCTCGCCGGATTGTTCGCCATTTATGGAGAGCGCGTCGCGGTAAACCCCGAAGCATCCGTGACGGTCGGCGTTTTCGCCGAGGAATCGGTGGCGCGCGAGGCCGGAATGCAAGTCGGCGACAGGATCGTTGCCATCAACGATGTCGAGGTCGAGAGCTTTCAGGACATCGTGCGCCAGGTCGCGCTCTATCCGAACTCGGATCTTACGGTGGATGCAGTCCGCGACGGGCGCGATTTGAGCTTTTCGATGACGACCGCGAGCGTAGTTGAAGAGGATCGGTTCGGCAATGAAAGCACCTTGGGCCGGATCGGGATCGGGCCCGAAGCGCTCGAATATCGTCAGGAGGCCGTATCAGTCATGCGGCTCATCCCGCTGGCGCTGACGTCGTGCTGGGACATGCTCGAAATGATGGTCACCGGGATCAAGCAGATCATCGTCGGCGATCGCTCGATCAAGGAGCTGGGCGGACCGATCAAGATCGCGAAATATTCCGGCGAAAGGCTGAGCATGGGGGCGACCGAGTTCGTCTATTTCTCCGCACTGATTTCGCTTAACTTGGCATTCATCAACTTCTTGCCAATCCCTGCACTCGATGGCGGGCACCTCGCGTTCTACGCCGCCGAAGCGATCCGGCGCAAACCGGTTGGACCGCAGGCGACCGAATGGGCGTATCGCACGGGGATCGCCATCGTGTTGGTGTTCATGGTGGTGGTGACGGTGAACGACGTCATCTCGCTGCCATTCATCGGCGGTTAGCGATCCGGTCCGCCGGTTAGTGGACAAACCCGGCGGTTTGCCGGGGAAAGGGCACGCCGTGGCTGATTTGACGCGTTTTGGCCGCTTGACCCGGCCCTCGCGCATGGGGCATTGGCGCGGGCGATCGAATAGCAACCGGCAGAGCCTCGGATGGCTTTGCCAGATCAGCGCCGGGGGCTGGCGCGCGTAAGACGGGTTGGACGGGAACTTTAACTACATGAACCGATGCAGCGAGACGGGCGCTCAGCCTGGCACTTCATTATATGCGCGCCAGCCCGGCCTGCGCCCGCGCATGGCGGCGCGCCACCTGGCCTATGCGCTGACATGCGGATCGATGCTGGCGGGTGTGCCCTATGCCGTGAGCGCGCAGGAAACCGGTGAGGAACCGACGCAGGAGACACCCCCGGCAACCACCGCCCAGCCCGAACAGACGCCCGAACCCGCACCGGCGCCCGCTCCTACCACCGACACCATCCGCTCGATCAGTGTCGCCGGGGCAGAACGGCTCGAGCCGTCGACCATCATTTCGTACATTCGGCTTCGCGTCGGGCAGGAATACACCTCCGCCGCTGCCGACCAGGCGCTCAAGGATCTCGGCGCGACAGAGCTGTTCGCCGATTTCTCGATCCGCAACGATGGCGGCAACGTCGTCATCACCGTGGTTGAAAATCCGGTCATCAACCGCATCGTCCTTGAAGGCAACGATCGCCTCGATGCCGAGAAGATCCTGCCTGAAATCCGCCTTGCCCCGCGTCAGATCTTCACGCGTTCCAAGGTTCGTGCCGACGTTGCGCGCATTATCGAGCTCTACAAGCGTCAGGGCCGGTTCGCCGCTACGGTGGAGCCGCAAATGGTGCAGCTGCCGCAGAACCGCGTCGATGTCGTGTTCGAGATCAGCGAAGGGCCCAAGTCCAAGGTTCGCCAGATCAACATCCTCGGCAATGAGGAGTTTTCCGACAGCGAGCTTCGCAGCGAGATGGTGACGAAGCAGGCGCGCTTCTTCCGCTTCTTCAGCTCCAACACCAGCTACGACCCCGACCGGCTCGCCTTCGACCAGCAGAAGCTGCGCCAGTTCTACCTGACCGAAGGCTATGCCGATTTCCGCGTCGTCTCCGCCGTTGCCGAGCTGACGCCGGATCAGCGCGATTTCATCATCACCTATGTCGTCGAGGAAGGCGAGCGCTACAGCTTCGGCGATGTCGAGGTCGAAAGCCAGCTGCGCGACTTCGACAGTGAGCAGATGACTGCCAGCCTTTCGGTGAACGAAGGCGAATTCTACAACGCGCAAACGGTCGAGGATACGGTCGAGCAGCTGACCGAGCTTGCGGGCCGGTTCGGCTACGCCTTCGCCGAGGTGCAGCCGCGGTTCGAACGCAATCCCGAAGACCTGACGATGGATATCACCTTCATCCTGCGCCAGGCCCCGCGTGTCTATGTCGAGCAGGTCGATATCAACGGCAATACTTTGACGCAGGACAAGGTCATCCGCCGCGAATTCCGCCTGTCGGAGGGCGATGCGTTCAACTCGCTCGGCGTTCAGCGCACGACCGCGCGGATCAATTCGCTGGGTTACTTCCAGGAAAACTTCGAGGTCTCGCAAGTGCAGGGCAGTGCGCCCGATCGCATCATCCTCGAAGCAAACGTCGAAGAGCGCCCGACCGGCGAATTGCAGTTCTCCGCAGGCTTCTCCTCGATCGAGCAGTTCATTCTCGCCGGCTCCATCCGCCAGCGCAATTTCCGCGGGCGCGGGCAGACGGTGGGGCTGAGCCTCAACTATTCGCAATTCCAGCGTTCGGCTCAAGTGAGCTTCACCGAGCCCTATGTGTTCGATCGCAATATCCAGATCGGCGCGGATATCTACCGGCGCGATTTCAACAATTTCAACCGCTTCGGCAGCGAGCGCAACACCACCTTCGAACAGGCCACCACCGGCGGCTCGGTCCGGCTGGGTGTGCCGCTGACCGAGTACATGTCGCTCGTTGGTAGCTATGTACTCAATTACGACGAGGTCAGCCTGGATGAAGACCTGTTCTTCTCCGATCTCGACAATGACGGCACGCGCGAATGCGATCCGCTGCTTGCCGGCCGGTTCCTGTGCGATTCCATCGGCGACCGGCTGAGCTCGATCCTGGGCCTTAGCGTCAACTACAACTCGCTCAATTCCCGCCTTCGACCGACGCGCGGGCGGACCCTCACGGTCAGTTCCGAATTCGCCGGATTGGGCGGAGATGTGAACTACATCCGGTTCCGTGGTCGCGGGCAGCAGTTCTGGAACCTTGGCAATTCGGGTTTCATCTTCTCGGTCTTGCTCGAAGGCGGAACAATTGTGCCCTTGAGCGAACGTGAGGGAGAAGGCGTCGATGACGTTTTCCTGACCGACAGGTTCTTCCTTGGGGAACCGCAGTTTCGCGGCTTCGACATTCGCGGCGTCGGCCCGCGCATTCTGACGGAGGTTTACCAGCTTGACCCGGTGACGCGCGAACCGATCCTCGATGATGACGGCAACGCAACTTTGCTCACAGATCGCAACCGCATTCGCGATGACGCGATCGGTGGACGCAATTACTATCTCGGCCGTGCGGAGCTGGAAATTCCGCTAGGTTCCGGCGCGCGCGAGCTCGGCCTGCGCCCCTCGATCTTCGTCGATGTCGGCGCACTCTGGGGTGTCGAAACGCCAGTCCTTCAGGATAATCCGACTGGTATTCCGATCCTCGACGATGAGGGCAACCAGCTGTATCAGGTCATCGACACCGGAGAGACGACGATCGAGCCAACCCAGCCCGATGGGACGGTGAACCGACGTCTCATCCGAAACGGCAGCGCCATTCGCGAGGTTTTCCTCGGCGACTCGCCCAGCCCGCGCATTACCGCCGGTATCGGCGTAAACTGGAACTCGCCCTTCGGCCCGTTCCGCATCGATCTCGCCCAGACAATCCGCAAGGTCGAGGGTGACGACGACAAACTCTTAACGTTCAATGTAGGAACTCAATTCTGATGACTTTTTCACGCAACCTTTTCGCAACCGCCGGCCTCGCGCTCGCAGCAATGTCAGTCCCTGCCACCGCGCAGGTCGATGGACGGCTCGCCACCGCCGATGTCAGCCGCGCGATCATCAACACCAACGCTCTGCAGACCGCGTTCAATCAGATCGGCACGACGTATCAGGCGCAGATCGAACAGCGCCAGGCAAAGCAGCAGGAGCTTTCGACGCTGCTCCAGCCTTTCGATGCGAATGGCAATGGCCAGCTCGATGATACCGAGCTGCCCGCGGTCCAGGCCTCGCCCAATTTCGCGCAGATCCAGACGCTGGAGCAGGAAGTCGCGGCGATCAGCAGCCAGGTGAATGCGGCGCGTATCTACGCCGTCGAGCAGGTGCTGGCGCAATATCCCGCCTCGCTGACCGAGGTGACGACGCAGCAGCAGGTGGTGATGGTCGTGCAGCCCGAAGTGCTGCAATTCGTCGCGGAAGGCGCGGACATTACCGGCCTCATCACGACTTCGCTCAACACCAAGGTGCCCACCGCCGCAATCGTGCCCCCGGCCGATTGGCGTCCGTCGCGCGAAGCGGCGCAGGCGTACCAGCAGATCCAGCAGCTTCTGATCCGCCAGCAGCTCATCAACCAGCAGCAGGCCGCCCAGAACGGTCAGCAGCCCGCAGCGCAGGCACCCGAGGGTCGCTAGGATACGGGCGGCAGGACGCAGGGGCAGCACATGAGCGAGAGCGAACAGGGCGATGGCGGCGAGACGCCCGTCACCGATTACGACATTCATAAGGTTCTTTCCGCCCTGCCGCACCGCTATCCGCTGCTGCTGGTCGACCGCGTCCGCTCGATCCATCTGGGTGAGCGCATCCACGCGGTGAAGGCCGTGAGCATGAACGAGGAGTTCTTCCAGGGGCATTTCCCCGGTGCCCCGATCATGCCCGGCGTCCTTCAGATCGAGGCTCTGGCGCAGGCCGCGGCGATCCTCGGCATCGAGACGCTGGAGCTGGCGGGCACCGGCAAGCTGGTGATCTTCATGGGGATCGACAGCGCCAAGTTCCGCACGCCGGTGACGCCGGGTTGTCTGCTCGACCTCGAAGTCGAATTCGTCCAGAAACGCAGCCGCGTCTACAAGTTCAAGGGGCGCGCAAGCGTCGAGGGAAAAACCGCGAGCGAAGTCGAATTCACCGCCATGATCGCCGATCCGCCGGGGGCCTAGCGCTCGCAAATCAAGTTTCACACCGCTTGCCAATTCAGTCGCGACGCATTAAGGGCGCCGCTTCCCCGATTTCATAGCACCGCCGGTTGGTACCGGCGAAAGCTGACAAGGACCAAGACGATGAAAGCCGAAGGGCATCCCGATTATCACACCATCACGGTCAAGATGACCAATGGCACCGAATTTCAGACCCGCTCGACCTGGGGCAGCGAAGGCGATACGCTGACGCTCGAAATCGACCCCACGAGCCATCCGGCATGGACCGGCGGCAAGCAGCAGCTTCAGGAAGGCGGCCGAGTGGCGGCGTTCAACAAGCGGTTCGGCGGGCTCAAGCTCAAGCGCTAAGCGGCTTTACCAGCTTCGCGTCCTTCGGGGCGTGTTAACAGTTTTGCGCCCTTCGGGGCGTGGAGGGAAGGGCGGTCCGACGGGGCCGCCTTTTTCGTTCAACGCCTTCGGACTGAACCGGAGCGTCGCGCATTGGCGGACCGGACCTGTACGATGATCATGCTACCCACGGCCTCTCGCGATACCATTTGGTTATCACGTATTTAACGCCCTTGCGGACCTTCATTCCGTGATGAAGCGTATTGGGGTTCACGCTGCCGTCGGGCCGTGCGTTGTTCCAGCACAGCAGCTTGCCGAGTTCGGGCTGGAAGGTCTTGCCGACAACCTTGAACCGCGTCGCGCCGCCCGCTTCGACGGTGTTCAGGTAAACCATGAAGGTCCAGGTCCGCTGGCCGCTATCAGCGCAGAACCTTTCGTAGTCTGCGCCGCCAGGCGTGAAATAGTCGGTATGCGCCTTGAATTCCTGACCAACGGCATAACGCTGGCCCTGTATCGGCTCGCCGAGCGCCGGATCGATCCCGTTGAGAGCGTATAGCTTCGCCTCAAGCGTCTTTACCGCAGGCTCCCCGCTGCTGAGATCGCAGGTCTCGCTAGTGCGGAAATAGTCATCGCCATTGGCATCCGCGATGGTCGATGGGCGCCGGTCGGCGTCGATCAGCGCGATCAGGTCGCGCGCAAGCGCGTCGTTTAGGAAATCGCGCGCGTGAAACAATTCGATCTTCGAATGCGGCACGCTCCGGACGCCTTCACGCTGGGAAAGCCGCTGCGCAACGGAATCGGTCGTGGTTTGCATATCCCTAAACCTTAAGGTGCGCTCGGCCTCAGACAAGGTGCGGATCGGCGCGCGAAATTATCTTGCGTTCACGGGCGTCTCACGCAGTTTTCGCTTTTCGTCAGCCGCGCTTTGTGCAACAGGCGCAACGCCTTCGTTGGCGGCCTTGACCGGCCTTGCTGTGCCTGTAAGTCGCGCGTCTTGCGCGAATGCGATGGCCGCAAGGCCAGGCGGCAGGCGGGGGCATATGGCGATCGTAGCTCAGATGGTTAGAGCGCCGGTTTGTGGTACCGGAGGTCGGGGGTTCGAGACCCCTCGATCGCCCCATTTTCTCCCGCGAAAGCCTTGCCAATCCGCCATTCGCGCGTGCGCTTTTGAGGCTATTGCATGACAGCTTTCTGGACCGAACCCGATTACGACGACCACGAGATGGTGCACGTCGTGCGCGATCGCGCATCGGGATTGATGGCGATCATCGCGGTCCATTCCAGCCATCTGGGTCCGGGCGCTGGCGGCACGCGTTTCTGGCACTATCCCGAACCCAAGGACGCGCTGCGCGACGCGCTGCGATTGTCGCGCGGGATGAGCTACAAGAACGCGATGGCGGGCCTGCCGATGGGTGGCGGCAAGGCGGTGATTCTCGCTGACAAAACGCGGACGAAAACGCCCGAATTGCTCGCCGCTTTCGGCGATGCGGTGGAAGGGCTGGGCGGGCGCTATGTCACCGCAGAGGACGTCGGGATAGCCGAAGCCGATATGGTCGCGGTGTCGCAGCGGACCGCGCATGTTTCCGGTCTTCCGGTGACGGGCGAGGACAATGCTGGTGGCGATCCGGGACCGTTCACATCCTATGGCATCTATCTGGGTATTAAGGCGGCGGTGAAGCACAAGCTGGGCGCCGACAACATGGACGGTGTCCATGTCGCGGTGCAGGGCACAGGCAGCGTCGGCGCAGGCGTTGCGCGCTGGCTGGCCAAGGACGGGGCACAGTTGACCCTCGCCGATATAGACCGCGATGCGGTGAAAGGTCTGGCCGACGAGCTGGGCGCGCAGGTGGTCGATCCCGACGCGATCCTTCGGACCGAATGCGATGTCCTCAGTCCCAATGCGCTTGGCGCGGTCCTCAATGAAGAGACGATCGCGCAGTTGAACACCCAAATCGTCGCAGGCGGTGCGAACAATCAACTGGCGCGCGCGGGGCACGGTCATGCGCTGTTCGAGCGCGGTATCCTGTACGCCCCTGATTACGTCATCAATGCTGGTGGGATCATGTCGGTGGCAACCGAATATCTCGCGCGCAGTGAGGGCCGGATCGGACGGGTGGAGGAAGTTCACTCGCTGATCGAAAAGATCCCCGCGCGGCTCGAACAGGTCTGGCGCACAAGTGAAGCTGAGGCGACCGCGCCTGATGTGGTTGCCGATCGGATGGCGCAGGAACTGATCGGGCGGGCTTGAGCAATCGGGCGCGGCGCACGAGTTGCGCCACCGCCATCCGCGCTTGCGGCTTTTGCGCCCTTGGCGAGCGCGACTTGTGACACTACAACAACAGGCGAGGATAGACCGTGCATATCTACGCCAATCCCAAACGTTTCCTGTCGCTCGCGCGCTGGTTGATGCCGCTCATGCTTTGGAGCGGTCTCGCCATGTCGGCTGGCGCGATCGCGTGGGGGCTGTTCGCGGTGCCGCAGGACCGGCTGATGGGCGAGACGGTGCGGATATTGTTCATTCACGTGCCTGCCGCATGGCTCGGCATGGGTGGCTGGGGCGCGCTTGCGATTGCCAGCGCCGCTCTGTTGATCTGGAAACATCCGCTCGCCGCCATCGCCGCGCGCGCTATCGCTGTGCCAGGCATGGTATTTTGCGCGATCTGTCTTGCTACTGGTTCGATCTGGGGCCGTCCGACATGGGGCACCTGGTGGGTGTGGGACGGGCGATTGACCTCGATGCTCGTGCTGCTGTTTCTCTATGCAGGCTACATCGCCCTGTCGCAGGCGACCGCGCGCGAGGGCGGGAGCCAGAAAATCGCTGCCATCTTCGCGCTGGTCGGCGCCATCAACATTCCCATCATCAACCGCAGCGTAGTGTGGTGGAATTCGCTCCACCAACCGCCCAGCATCACTGCGGGTCAAAGTTCGATCGATCCCGTGTTCCTGTGGCCCTTGCTGGCTGCGGTGATCGGTTTCTCGCTGGTGTTCGGCGCGCTTGTGCTGATGCGGATGCGAGCCTTGATCGCCGAAGCGCAGGTCGAAGCGCGCCTTCGCCGCCGTGCGCTCGACGACGACACGCCAGCACCGACCCGGGCCGGGCCGGCGATGGAGACGGCCTGATGTATGAAGGTCTGGACCAGTGGGATTACGTCGTCGCGGCCTATGCCGTTGGGCTGATCGCGCTCGGCTGGCTGCTCGCATCAAGCTGGCGCGCGATGGCGCGGGCGGAGAAGCGCCGTGAGGAGCTCAAACGGCGATGAAGGCGAAGCACCAACGCCTGGCGCTCGTCGTCCTTGCGCTCGTCGCCATCGTTGCGGCGGGGCTCATCGCGGCTTGGACCTTGCGCAATCAGGCGAATTATTTCTACCTGCCCGAACAGATGGCAAGCGAACCACCCGCCGTGGGCCAGGCCGTGCGGCTTGGGGGAATGGTGCAGCCCGGATCGATCCAGACGCTGGCTGACGGGGTGAGCGTGCGGTTCGTCGTCACCGGCAATACGGCCAGCACCGTCCCTGTACGCTACAGCGGTATCCTTCCCGACCTGTTTGTCGAAGGTTCCGGCGTGGTTGCGGAGGGCAGCCTTGGCCCGGACGGTGTGTTTCAGGCCTCGAACCTGCTCGCCAAACACGACGAGAATTACGTTCCGCGCGAGCTCGAAGGGCTACACGGCGAAGACGCAGCGCAGCAGGCCCGCGAAACCGTCGCCGGGCTGGATTAGAGGCGGGCGGGCACACCGATGATCGCCGAACTTGGACTTGCCGCCCTGTGGCTTTCCGCCGCGCTCGCTGTTTTGCAGATGGTGTCGGGCGCTTTGGGCTTGCGTGCTGGAGGCGGCGCTGCTGCCGCCTACGCGATCCACGCTCGCCCCGCTGCGGTGGTGCAGGCATTTCTCGCGACCCTTGCTTTTCTGCTGCTGCTCTACGCTTTTGCGATTACCGACCTGTCGATCAAACTGGTCGCGACCAATTCGCACTCGGCCAAGCCATTCATCTACAAGCTCACGGGCACTTGGGGAAACCACGAAGGCTCGATGCTGCTGTGGGTCGCGGTGCTGGCGATTTCGGGCGGATTGCTCGCCGGGCTGGAGCGGCGACTGCCGGAGCGGACCATGTCGGCGACGCTGGCGGTGCAGGGTTTCGTCGCGCTTGGTTTCTATGCCTTTCTGCTTCTCAGCTCCAATCCCTTCGAAAGGCTTCCTGTTCCTGCGGTCGAGGGAAGCGGGCTGAACCCGTTGTTGCAGGATATCGGCCTCGCGATCCATCCGCCTACGCTCTACATCGGCTATGTCGGGCTGTCGGTCGCGTTCAGCCTAGCGATGGGCGCGCTGCTGACCCGGCAGGTCAATCCTGACTTTGCCAAAGTGCTGCGCCCGTGGGTGCTGGGCGCATGGGTATTCCTCACCTTCGGTATCACCGCAGGCTCCTACTGGGCGTATTACGAGCTGGGCTGGGGCGGCTGGTGGTTCTGGGATCCGGTCGAGAACGCCTCGCTCATGCCGTGGCTGGCCGCGACGGCGCTGCTGCATTCGGTCAGCGTGCTGGCTGCGCGCGATGCCTTGCGCACTTGGACGATCATGCTGGGCGTGCTGGCATTCTCGATGAGTATGCTTGGCACCTTCCTGGTGCGCTCAGGCGTTCTGACCAGCGTCCATGCCTTCGCTGTCGATCCGGAACGGGGGACGTTCATCCTCGTCCTGCTAGGCCTGTATATCGGTGGAGCGCTCGCGATTTTCGCCGCGCGCGCCTCCAGCATATCTGAGGGTAAGCGCTTCACAGCGACCAGCCGTGAAGGCGCGCTGGTGTTCAACAATGTGATGCTGTCGGCAATCCTCGCCATCGTCCTGCTTGGCACGCTCTACCCCTTGCTGACCGAGGCGTTCGATGTGCGCGTCAGCGTCGGCCCGCCATACTTCAACCCGGCAGGTGCGATTTTCGCCATCCCCATGTTCATGGTGATGGCGGTCGGTCCGCTGCTGCGGTGGAAGGACGACAAGCCCAAGCGCATTCAGTTCGAGCTGGCGCTTCTCGCCGCGATCGCTATCGGCGTTATCGTGCTGGTGGCGGTGCTGGGCGATTTCGACGTGCTCCCAGTGCTGGGTCTCGCGCTCGCCGCCGCGCTCGGCGTTGCAGCGCTCCTGCCCCTGCGCGGTCGCAAGCTTGCCCGCGTGCCCATCGCGACATGGGGCATGGTGTGTGCGCATTTCGGCGTCGCGGTGGCGCTGTTCGGGATGGCCAGCGAAAGCGCATTCACCTCTGAAAAGCTTGCCGCCGTCGCGCCGGGCCAGACCGAGGAAGTCGCAGGCTGGACCATCCGCCTCGAAAGCGTCGATCCGGTGGCGGGGCCGAACTGGACTGCCGTCGAAGCGCGCATCGCCGCCTCGCGCGGAGACGAGGAGCCGGTCATGCTCGCCCCGCAATCGCGCAATTTCTGGGCACCTTCGCAAGCAACGAGCGAAAGCGCGCTTGTCACCCGCTGGGATGGGCAGCTCTACGCCGTGATCGGCGATCGCGCGGGCGTGGACGCGGCGGGCAATGAGCGCTGGCAGTTGCGCGTCTGGTGGAAGCCGTTCGTGACCTTCATCTGGTATGGCGGTCTCCTGATAGCGCTCGGGGGCACGATATCGATTGCTGGCCGCTTGCAAGTCGATCTGCGGCAGCGGCATGCGATCCGGCGACGCGACGAAGAGCGCGCCGACCTCGAGGCGCTGAACGGGCGGGTGTCCGACAATGGACCATTACCCGAGCCAGCCGAATGAACCGCCTGATCTACATCGCCCCGCTGGCGCTGTTCGCGTTCTTCGCGGGTCTCGCTGGTTACATGCTGACACAGGACAAGGATCAGGCGATCCCTTCGCAAATGGTCGAACAGCCCCTGCCCGATTTTGCGCTTCCGCCAGCAACGGACGGCATACCGGGAGCGTCGCGAAAGGACTTCGTGGGCGGTGAACCCAGGCTGCTGAATATCTGGGCGAGCTGGTGTCTGCCCTGTATCGCCGAGGCCCCGCAGCTCGAAGCCTTGCGCGATGAAGGGGTCGAGATAATCGGCATCGCGGTGCGTGATGAACCTGAGAACGTCGCGGATTTCCTTGCGCGTTATGGCAATCCCTACACCCGGATCGGCGCAGACAATATCTCCGAACTGATGATCGAGATCGGCGCATCGGGCGTGCCCGAAACCTACGTCATCGATGCCGATGGCAACATTCGCTATCAGCATATCGGCGATATTCGAGCGGACACGATCCCGGTGCTCCTCGAACAGCTTGAACGGGCACGCTCGTGAGGGTTCTGGTTCTCCTTCTCGCATTCCTGTCGGTGCCTGTTTTCGCCCAGCAGACCATGCCGCCTGCGCCCTATGCCTATACCCAGCTCGACGATCCCGCGCTCGAGGCGGAGGCGACCGCGCTGATGGAGACCCTGCGCTGCCTGACCTGTCAATCGCAGTCTATCGCCGACAGCGATGCGCCGATGGCGGGCGACATGCGCCACCAGGTCCGCGCCCGTCTGGTAGCGGGAGAAAGTCCGACCGAAATTCGCGCCTGGCTGACGCGTCGATATGGGGATTACGTCAGCTATCAGCCCGAAGTGAGCGCCACGACCTGGCCGCTCTTCGCCATCCCGCTGGCATTGCTTGCGATCGTTGCGCTGGTCCTGTTGCGGAGACTGGGGAAACGAAGGTCCGATGCAGCTTCTGGCGCCGACTGATGGGGGGCTGGATCGCCGTTCTTGCACTCGCGCTCGCCGCGTTCGCGCTTGCGATTTCGCTGCTGCGGCTGCCTCGCCAGGGATACGCGCTGTTCGCCGCCGCGCTGCTGTTTGGTCTGGCGGGTTATGCATGGCAAGGCTCGCCCGGACAGCCAGCCAGTCCGAAAGCGCCTGCTGCCGACATCGCGCAATCGGGCGAAGCGATGGTCGATGCGCGCCGCGCTCTGTTCGATGAAACGCGCCCGAAACCGGATTATCTGATGCTGTCGGATGGCTTTGCGCGCCGTGGCCAATTCGATGAGGCGGCGGGCATGTTGCGGCGCGGGCTTAACGACAATCCGGATCATCTCGAAGGGTGGCTGGCGCTGGCGATGGCGTTGACGGGCCATGCGGACGGCTATGTCACTCCGGCGGCGGAATTTGCCTATGGCAAGGCGCGCGCGATCGATCCGGCCAATCCTGGTCCTGATTTCTTCCTCGGCACCGCATTGCTCCAGACCGGGCAGGTTCGCGATGCGCGTGCGGCGTGGGCGCGGTTGCTGGAACGCTCTCCGGACGAGGCGCCCTGGCGTGGCGAGATCGAGATGCGGCTCGCCCGGCTCGACCAGATGATCGCCGATGCTCCGATGTTGCAGTAAAATCACGATGAGCGTGCGATGTTGCGAGTGCGAAGCCGGGGTGCTAAAGCGCGCGGCCTTGAGCGGGGCGTGGGCGAATTGCCGCAATATCGCGTGCCTGCTGCGGACCTCGCGCCCTTCGCGCTACCGGGATAATCGCATCTGATGAGCGACACCCCAGCACTTGATCCAAGCCCTGCGCACCACCCGCCTGCGGGTGGCAAGGGGCATAGCGCGTCGAACACCGCGCTCGCGGTCGGAGCGATCGGGATCGTGTTCGGCGATATCGGGACCAGCCCGCTTTACGCCTTTCGCGAAACCTTTGTCGGGCGCTCGACCGTTCAACTCGATACCGCGCACGTGCTCGGCGTCATCAGCCTGATCTTCTGGTCGATGACGCTGGTCGTCGCGATCCAGTACGTCACCATACTGATGCGCGCGGATAACAAGGGGCAGGGCGGATCGCTCGCTCTCGTCGCGCTGATCAGCCGCAGCCTGTCCAAGTCGAAATATGGCTGGATTGCGGTGTTGCTGGGCGTGTTCGCGACCTCATTGTTCTATGGCGATTCGATGATTACGCCCGCGATTTCCGTACTTTCGGCAGTCGAGGGGCTGACCGTCGTCGATCCCGGCTTCCAACGCTTCGTTATCCCGATCGCGCTTGCCCTGCTGGTGTTTCTGTTCGTCCTGCAAAAGCGCGGAACGGCCAAGGTCGGCGCGCTCTTCGCCCCGGTGATGATCGTCTATTTCACCGTGATCGCTGCCCTGGGCACATGGCAGATTATTCAGACGCCGACGATCCTGTGGGCGCTCAACCCCTATCACGCGGTCAATTTCTTCGTGCTTGATGGGTGGTTCGCCTTCCTCGCGCTTGGCAGTGTGGTGCTGGCAGTTACCGGGTCGGAGGCGCTGTATTCCGACATGGGGCATTTCGGGCGAGGGCCGATGCGCCTTTCGTGGTTCGGCTTCGTCATGCCATGCCTGCTGCTCAATTATTTTGGGCAAGGCGCGATGGTTATCGGGCTTCCGGCTGCCGAGGCGGCCGAGGCGATCCAGAACCCGTTCTTCTTCCTGGCGAGCGAGGAATACCGTCTGCCGTTGGTGATCCTAGCGACGGTCGCTACCTTCATCGCCAGCCAGGCTGTTATCTCCGGCGCGTTTTCGATCACGCAGCAGGCGATCCAGATGGGCTATATTCCGCGCCTGAACATCCGCCACACCAGCGAGACCGAGGGCGGTCAGATTTACATTCCAGCGGTCAACTGGGCGCTGATGGTGGCGGTCATCATCCTGGTGCTGACGTTCCAGAACTCATCGAACCTCGCCAACGCATACGGGATTGCGGTGACGGGGGCGGTGACGATCGACACGCTGCTGATGGCGGTGCTGCTGGTGGGCGTGTGGAAGTGGAAGTGGTGGTATGCTGCACCCGTCGTGCTGGTCTTCCTGATCGTCGACGGTGCCTATTTCGCGGCGAACCTCACCAAGGTGCCCGATGGTGGCTGGTTCCCGCTGCTGGTCGGCCTTATTGCGTTCGGCCTGCTCACGACCTGGGCGCGTGGGCGCAAGCTGATGCGCGAGCGGATGAGCGAGGTCGCGCTGCCGATGGAGATCTTCGCCAAATCCGCCAAGAATTCCGCCCTGCGCGTGCCCGGCACCGCGATCTTCATGGCATCGAGCACGGCCGGGGTGCCCTCCGCGCTGCTTCACAATATCAAGCACAACAAGGTGCTGCATGAGCGGGTCGTGATACTCACCGTCGACATTGCCGATGTGCCCTATGTCGACCCGGCGGAGCGCTGCGAATTTACCGATATGGGCGACGGGTTCTACCGCGCGGTGCTGCATTACGGCTTCATGGAGGAAACCGACGTGCCCGAAGGGCTGATCCGCATGGATCGCTGCGGCGGCGAGTTCGACATGATGCACACCAGCTTCTTCCTCTCGCGCCAGACTCTGCTGGCGAGTGACAAGCCGGGAATGCCGATCTGGCGCGAGAAGATCTTCGCCTGGATGCTGCGCAATTCGGCGAGCGCGATGGACTTCTTCAAACTGCCCACCAACCGCGTGGTGGAGCTGGGGAGTCAGGTGGAAATATGAGCGCTGGTTGGTGCGACCACGATGTTGGAAATACTTGACACATCTGACAGTGTGTCAGGCGAACTAAAACGTGCATTCCATCAATGAAAGCAAAGGCTTGCGCGATGTAGGGCACGCCTGACACTTATCCAACATGAAATGCGCTTCAGGCCGGGGCTACGATGTGAAAGAACCGCGCCCGATGTAACGGAAAGGTGCGCCTGTAGGAAAATGGTCTGTGTTCAGCCCCGTTCTCGCACTCGCGCCGCTTACTCCGCCCCGATCAGCGTGATCTCTGTCTGCCGCCCGTCCAGAAACTGCACCGTTTCACCATCGAAAAACGCGTCCTCCTCGGTGCGGAAATCGATCTTCTGCCCGCCCCATTCCGGCACCTCGGAATAGCTTGTCAGCTCGATCGACCAAGCCGTATTTGCGCGGATCGGACCTGCGCCGCGCGGGTCGCCATTCTGGTTGTCCCAGAAGCCGATTGCCGGGCCTGCGCCGTGGCCGTGTGTGCCGATCGGGTGGGTGTAGATCGACGGGTCGAGCCCTTCTGACAGCGCCTGTTCGCGAGAGTTCGCCAGCACGTCGTTACCGCTCAGCCCCACCGCGAAGTTTTCCAGCAGAATGTCCTGCACCCGGTTGCTGTTCGCAAGCCCCTGTCGCAAGCCTTCGGGCGCTTCGGTTTCGCCCGGTTTCAGAACGTAGGCGAGGTGCTGCGTGTCGGTGCTGAGGCGCAGATAGGTGATGCCAAAATCAGTCCATAGCAGGTCGCCGGGCTGGATGACTTCGTCACCGCGCAGCATCTCTTCGGCGCCCTCGCGCTGGATCCCGATGCTCGGGTGGAACCACGGGATCAGGCCCAGGCCCGACAGGCGCTCGCGGTACCACCATTCGACGTCCGTCGCGGTGGTTTCGCCCGGCGTGATGACGTCTCGAGAAAAAGCCTCGCCGATGATCGCGTGGGCTATGCGCACGATGCCGGGATAGAGCGCGACTTCGCCCGGCGTGCGCGTTTCGAGCCAGCGCACGCTCAGCGTTTCACCGGAGACGATCCGCTCGCGATATTCGGGGGCGAGCTTGTCAGTCATCGCGAGATACTGGCTGTGCGTCATGCCATCACCGAAGGCTGTCAGGTCGGAGACGTTGACCGCGATCGCCTCTGGATCGCGCGCGGCAATGATGTCGGCGACGGCCTGCCACTGGTCGGGCTGCTCGTCAGGATTCCACGCAGGCTCGAACAGGTCGGCAAGGCCATAGCGGCTGACTGTCAGGCGCTCGATCGGCTCGCCTTCGCAATCGGCGTCACACGGATCGTGGAAGATCAGGATCGTGCGGCGTCGCGCGCTCATGCTCTTGGCATCGAGCATCGAAGCGGTCACCGGATCCTCGAAATATTCGCGCGCCATCAGCACCCACAGATCGACGCCTTCCTCGCGCATAATCTGCGGGATGATCGTTTCCAGCCGCTCTTCGAGAATGCGGTTCACCACCTGCGCGCGCTCGCGTTGCGAGAGGAGGTCTGGGAGCGGTGGGCGCGCCTGTTCGGTCTCGCTCATCCGCACAGCCGTGACCGGTATGGCCTGAGCCAACGTGGCTGAGGGAAGCGCCAGTGCGGCCATCGCGCAGATTCCCGCGCCTGCCGTGATCGCAGCAATCCAGCTCGGCACGCCCCCTCCCTTCATAACTCGCGGACCGTGACGCAGCCTAGGGCGATGGATGCACGGCTCGCGAGTGTATTATGCTGTCAGCCAGCGGACAGCTTACGCCGGTCTTTCACAAGATCCTCGAGATCGTCCTGGGTATCTTTGATCCGGTCTTCGGTCTTGTCCAGATCCTTTTCCTCGTCCCTGTGTTCCTCCCTCGCGCGCTCAAGCCGGCTTTCTGCCCGCGCAAGTTCCTTTTTGTCTTCACCGAGGCGTTCTTGCAGATTGGAAAGCCGCTTTTCCAGCTTGATAGCCTCGCGGTTCAGCTTGTTCCATCTGATCGTATCCTTGTCGTTCAAGGTGGCGGGGGCTTCGACGACGATGGTGGAATTCTGATCGTCCGCATTCTGCGCGATGGCGGGGGCGGCAAGAAGGGCGGAGGTGGCAAGAATAAGGGCAAACGGTTTTGGTCGAATAATCATTCAATATCTTTCAGTTAATTCGTAAAATAGGAGATACGAGGACGCGCCCGAAATGGCTTAAGCGCCGGTGGGTGGCTCGTCTTTCACCACGTCGTCTGCACTTTCGAGCGAAAGGCCGTGCTTCAGCAGCATCGGTATATTGGCGAAGGTGAAGAGGAAGGTGAGGGGAAGAAACACCCAGAATTTGGCCCATAACCAGCCTTCGAAATCGAGCTGTGCGCGCAATCCCTCGTTCAGAGCGGCCAGAACCAGGAAAAAAACGCCCCAATTGCGGGAAAGTTTCAGCCAACCGGTGTCATTCAGCCCCTCGAACGCGGCTTCGAGCAGGATCTTGAGCAGCGCGCGTCCGGCGAAGAACCCTGCCAGCAGGGCGACGCCGAAAACGCTGTAGATGATCGTCGGCTTGAGCTGCACGAACACCGGATCGCCGAAGAAAATGGTGAGCGCACCGAACCCTACGATCAGCGCGGTCGAGAACCACAGCATCGGCGATACCTTGCCCAGCCGCCACTTGCTGATCGCGAGCGCGGCGATTGCTGCGACCATGAACGCGCCGGTGCCGTATATGATCGCCAGCAGCTCTCCTGCCGCGTTGGGATCGTCGGGCGCGTTCAAGCGATAGACAGCCAGGAACACCAGCAGCGGGCCGTAATCGACCACGACATTGAGCCAGGACGATCCGGCGGATTTGGTTTCGGCTTCGCTCATCACACCACCCCGGCAATCACGCGCGCGACCAGATCGGGATCGAACGGGCGCAGGTCATCCATCTGCTCGCCCACGCCGATCGCATGAATGGGCAGGCCGTATTGCTCGGCTGCGGCGACAAGTACGCCGCCGCGCGCAGTGCCATCCAGCTTGGTCATGATGAGGCCGGTGACGCCCGCGACCTCCTGAAACACGTCGATCTGCGAAAGCGCGTTCTGCCCGTTGGTCGCATCGAGCACCAGCACCACATCATGCGGCGCGTCCTCGTTGAGGCGGCCGAGCACGCGGCGAATTTTCGCCAGCTCATCCATCAGCTCGCGCTTGTTCTGCAGGCGTCCAGCGGTATCGACAATCAGCGCATCGATCCCGGTATCGGTCGCCTGCTTCACCGCATCGAACACGATGCTGGCCGGATCGCCCCCTTCGGCTCCGCGCACGAGTTCCACCCCGGCGCGCTCCGCCCAGGTGGCAAGTTGGCCGATAGCCGCCGCACGAAAGGTGTCTCCAGCCGCGAGCAGGACGCCGTAATCGTCCTCGGTAAACAGATGCGCGAGTTTGGCGATGGTGGTGGTCTTGCCCGATCCGTTGACCCCGATCACCAGAATGACCTGCGGGCGGGGGAAAGCGGTGATTTCGAGCGGTTTGGCGACAGGGCGCAGGATTTCGGCGATCTCTTCTGCCACCGCCTCCTTTAATTCGCGCTGGGTGATTTCGAGACCGAAGCTCTTCTCCGCCAGTTTTGCCCGAATCCGCGTGGCAGCCGCCGGGCCAAGATCGGAGACGATGAGCGCATCCTCGATATCGTCGAGCGTCGCATCGTCGAGCTTACCGCTCCCTCCGGCAAGCCCGCCGAGATTCGAGCCGAGCCGGTCAGACGTCTTGCGAAAGCCGCCGAGCAGGCGGTCGCTCCAATTCGTCTCGCTCATATAAGAGTTCCCTGTTCGATGGCGCGCGGGGTGATGGTGGCGATCTCGCCCGGCGGTGTTCCATCCGCAAGCCGCACGCGGGCGTAGCACGGCGCATAGCCGCTGCCATCGCGTTCGGCGAGGACCGGCACCGGTTTGCCCACGAGTCCGGTCAGCCAGGCCGAGCGGCGGGCGGCGACGCGCTCTCGTAACTGGGCGGCCCGTGCCTTGATTGTCGCTCGATCGACCTGCGGCATTCGCGCGGCGGGGGTGCCGGGGCGGGGCGAATAGGGGAAGATGTGGCCGTGGACGATGTCGAGCTCTTCGATGATCGAGAGGTTGGCTGCGTGGTGCTCCGCCGTTTCAGTCGGGAAGCCAGCGATCAGGTCCGCACCGATGGCGATGTCCGGGCGCCGCGCCTTCAGCCGCGCGACGAGATCGATCGCGTCGGCGCGGCTATGGCGGCGTTTCATGCGCTTGAGAATCAGATCGTGACCGTGCTGCAGCGAAAGGTGCAGGTGTGGCATCACGCGCGGTTCGGAAGCGAACAGGTCGAACAGCGTGTCATCCACTTCGATCCCGTCCAGCGATGACATGCGCAGGCGGGCAAGCTCCGGAAACGCATCGAGGATCGCGCCGACGAGCCTGCCGAGTGGCGGTTGGTCGGGAAGATCATGACCCCAGCTTGTCACATCGACACCGGTCAGGACGACTTCACGCGCGCCCTGCGCCAGATGGCTTTCGACCTCTCGCAGCACCTGCGGGATGGGGAGCGAGCGACTTTTTCCGCGTCCTTGCGGGATGACACAATAGGTGCAGGCATGGTCGCAACCGTTCTGCACCGCGATGAAAGCGCGCGTGCGGGTCGGGGGCGGGGGTGCCTCGGGCATCGGCGCGTTCCACGCCCGCGGGTCGAGCTTTGCGGTGTTGGCGACCAGACCGTCGACTTCGGGCATCGCGGCGATCTGCTCGCGCTCGATATCCGCCGCGCAGCCGGTGACGATCAGCCGCGCATCGGGCCGCGCGCGCCGGGCACGGCGGATCGCTTGCCGTGTCTGTCGCACGGCCTCGCTGGTGACCGCGCAGGAGTTGACCACCACCACGTCGCCCGCATCGGCGAGCATGGCCTTCATCCGCTCGCTCTCCGCGATGTTGAGGCGGCAACCGAGTGAGATCACATCAGGGGCAGGTGCCGCGCTCACGCGTAGTCCTCCCATTCCAGCTCTCCGCGATAGGCTTCGGTGGCCGGGCCGGTCATGCGGATCGTCTCGCCCTCACGCCATTCGATTCTCAGATCACCGCCGGGAAGTGTCACCGTCACGTGTTCACCCACCAGCCCGCGCCGGATCGCCGCGACAGCGGTGGCGCAGGCACCGGTGCCACAGGCGCGGGTCAATCCAGCGCCGCGTTCCCAGACGTCGAGCCTGAGATGGTCGTCGCCCACTTTCGCCGCGACATTCACGTTTATGCCTTGCGGAAACAGGGGATCGCGCTCGATCTGCGGGCCAAGGGTGGCAAGGTCGATTTCGGTATCGGGCTCGACGAAAAACACGACATGCGGATTGCCGGCATTGACCGCGGCCGGGTTTTCCAACGCGTCCCACCCGACCGGCATCGAAGCGGTGTCCATCGCATAGGCGAGCGGTATCGCCTCCCAATCGAAGCGCGGCTCTCCCATATCAACGCTCGCCCCATCGCCTGACAGATCGAGCGAGATAGCGCCGCCGCGCGTTTCGATGCGTGCCGGCTTGCCGTGCAAGATCGCCACAGCGCGCGCTGCGTTGCCGCATGCCTCCACTTCTCCGCCATCGGCGTTGAAGATGCGCATGACAAAGTCGTGCTTGTCGCTCGGTGCGAGCACGATGACCTGGTCGCAGCCTACTCCACGCGTCCGGTCGGCGATGGCGCGCGCGGCTGTTTGCGTCATGGCGGGCAGCCGCGCCTCGCGCGCGTCGAATACGGCGAAATCGTTGCCCAGTCCGTGCATTTTGATGAAGGGGACGCGCATGGTGCGGCGCATCTATGCCGCACGGACCCGCCCGTCCAGTGGGTCAGGCGTTGAGCGGGTCGATCGGAACGATCATTTTGCGCCGGTCAGGAGCCGAGAGAAGCGCTGCGTGTAAGATCGATTTCCGTCGGCTCTACCGGCGCGAGCGAGTGGGCGTGTTTGGCAGACGATGCGTCTTCGCGGATCGATTGCGCACGCTTGGAAAGCTGCCCGCTGGCCGCCAGACGCTGACGCACCTGCTCTCCGGTTTCGGGGCGGCCATAGAGATAGCCCTGACCCTTCAGCTTGCCCATCTGTTTGAGCGCATCGAGGATCGCGCGGTCCTCGATACCTTCCGCCGTGATCGGCAGGTCCAGCCCGCGCCCGAGCGAGACGATTGCATCGACAATCTGAGATCCGCTTTCGGGATTGGTGAGCTCGCCGATGAAGCTTCGATCGATCTTGATCCGGTCGAACGGCAGCGTGCGCAATTGTTCGAGACTGGAATAACCGGTGCCGAAATCATCGATACTGACCTGCACGCCCTGATTGCGCAGGCTGGCGATGAGCGAGCGGACGAGGCCGATATTCTCGTGCAGACAGCTTTCGGTGATTTCGATTTCGAGCCGGTGCGGCGGGAAGTTGTGCTCGACCAGCAGCTTCAGAAGTTTCTGCGCGAACCACGGATCGCGCAGCTGCACCGGCGAGATATTGACGGCGAGCGTGAGGTCGTCGGCCCAGTCGATGGCTTCCACCAGCGCCTGCCGCAGCAAATGCTCCGAAAGGTCTGATATCACGCCGATTTCCTCAGCGATCGGGATAAAGATTTCGGGACTGACCATCCCCATCTTGGGCGAATTCCAGCGGGCAAGCATTTCGAAGCCGACCAGTCTGCCGCTGTCGAGATCAACCTGCTGTTCGTAATAGGGCACGAATTGGCCGGTGCGCAGGCCATTGCGGATCCCGATTTCAAGTTCGTTGCGGAACCGCAGCTCGTTTTCCATCGCTGGCTCAAACCAGAAATAGCGATTCTTGCCCTGCTTTTTCGCATGATACATCGCGATATCGGCACGCTGCATCAGAGCGCCGATATCCGCCATGTCGAGATTGAAGCCATTCTCATCGTGATCCGACGCCACGCCGATCGAAATCGAGGCGTCGATCAGCGTTCCGTCATGCTCGAAAGGCTTGGACACCTGTTCGTATAGCCGAGCGACGACATCGTCGATCCCGGCGCGATTGGCCGGATCGAAACTGGTGATGAAGCCGAATTCGTCGCCTCCCAGCCGCGCAAGTTTGGCGGCATCTGGCAGGCGTGCCTGAATACGGGAGGCCAATTCGACCAGCACTGCATCGCCAAGGGCATGGCCATGCAGATCGTTGATCTTCTTGAAATTATCGAGGTCGATCATGCAATAGGCAAGACCAAGCCCGCGCGTTGTTGCATCGGCGCGTATCGCCGTGCTGGCCTTGGCCATGCTGCGGCGATTGAGGCAGCCGGTCAGCGGATCGATTTCCGCGAGTCTGCGCGCATGCTCTTCGGCCCGGCGGCGCTCGGCAATCTCGGCCTTCAGTTCGCGATACCGCCGCCAGCCGAAAATGACGAGAGCGATGTTCAGCAGCAAAGCGCTGGCATGCGAGGGATCGGGAGCCTCCCCGTCACTGAAAACGCTGCTTAGCGCGCTGGGCAGAACGGAGCCGCCAAGGCCGACAAATAGCAGTATGGCCGCAACCGCGATGCCCAGAGCGACAAGGTCGCGATCCGCACGGACAATCGTTTCCGGCGTATCAAGGCCCTGGCGATCTTCCTCGTTCAGCACCCGCTATTCCCCCATTCCGTGCGACCCGAACTGGTCAATCCGGCATTAGCCGCACGGTCTTGGGTGATGATGTTGAAAATACGGTTAATTGCGTTGGGCATGGCGAGGGCTCGCCGCTTGAACCCGCCGGTCCTATCGCGGATACACAAGGGGCTCTTAAAGACACACAGACGGACACAAGGGGTGCCGACCATGGCGAATTACTGGCTGATGAAATCCGAGCCGTTCAAATATGGCTGGGACGATCTGGTTGCCGAAAAAGAGGGCGTGTGGGACGGCGTGCGCAACCACCGCGCCAAGAACAATCTCGCGGCAATGGAGGTGGGCGACGAGGCGTTCTTCTACCACTCGCGCGAGGGGCTGGAGATCGTGGGTATCTGCGAGGTATCGGTCGCCGGGATCACCGATCCGACCGACGAAACCGGAAAGTGGGCGGCGGTGAAGGTGAAGCCCAAGCGCAAGCTCGACCGGCCGGTGACACTCAAGGAAATCAAGGCCGACCCGCGCCTTGCCGATTGCGAACTGGTGCGCCTGTCGCGGCTGTCGGTGGCTGAGATCAGGCCTGAGGAATGGGACATCATCTGCCAGATGAGCAAGGAATAGGGCAGAGCGCGCTAAAGCATGGAACGGGTCGGGTGCGGGCTTGGTTGAGGGGCAAAAGCATTCCCCCAAACGACGGAGACACGCATGAACAGGTTCGAAGGCAAGCGCATCCTCATCACCGGCGGCACCAGCGGCATGGGCCTCGCCGCCGCCAAGAAGATTGTCGAGGAGGGCGGCGAGGTCGCGGTCACCGGTCACAGTCAGGACCACCTCGACGAAGCGGGCCGGTCGCTGCCGTCCGGTTCGCTCGTGCTACGCAACGACGCAAGCGATCCCGAAGCGGCCAAGGAGCTGGGCGAAAAGGTCCGCGACCAGATGGGCACGATCGACGGATTGTGGCTGAACGCGGGCTATGGAAAGTTCCGGCCCAATGAACAAAACGATGCCGAGTTCTACGATCACATGTTCAACACCAATGTGCGCGGGCCGGTGCTGCAGATGGCGGAATTGATGGACGCCATTTCCGACAAGGGCGCGGTTCTCGTCACGTCATCGGTCTCGCCCTATCTCGGCCAGGCCGAGGGCACCGTCTATGGCGGGACGAAGGGCGCGCTGAACGCCATGACCCGAAGCTGGGCAATGGCGCTGGCCGATCGCGGCGTGCGGGTGAATTCAATCGCGCCGGGGCCAATCGACACCAGCTTCATGGAAGGCACGGGGATGGACGAGGATCAGAAGGAAGAATTTCTCGAACAGGTGAAGTCGCAGGTTCCGCTGGGGCGTCTGGGCGAGGCGGAGGAGGTCGCCGAAGTGGCGCTGTTTCTGCTCAGCGATGCGGCATCATATGTCAGCGGATCGCAATATATGGTCGATGGCGGCATGACCCTGCGATGAGCCGCCTTGCCGGGACGCCGGTATCCGGAACCTTCGACCGATCTCTCCGTTGAGTTGGTATAAGCAAACCAATAAAAATCAAGGAGATGCGATCATGGGTGAATTTACAGACAAGGTGAAGGGCAACGCCAAGGAAGCCGCCGGCAAGATCAAGCAGCAGTCCAACGATCCCGAGACGCGGGCCGAAGGCCGCGCGCAGGAGCTGGAAGGCAAGGGCGATCAGGCCAAGGGCGAAGTGAAGGGCAAGATGGGCAACGACATCTGACCCGCGCCGAATATAATAAGATGAAGGGCCGTCTGGTTTCAGGCGGCCCTTTTTCGTGGAACTAGCCGCGGCCGCGCAGGCCGCTCACGGTCGCGCCGCTTGCCGCAAGCTGTTCGACATCGATGGCCATGTGGATCAGCCGCAGCCCGGTGCGTCCCTGCGCTTGCGTGAGCGCATCCTTGAACGCCTCGGTCGTATCGACCCGCGCGCTCCATGCCCCGAACGCTTCGGCCATCATCGCGAAGTCAGGATTGGCTAGATCGGTGGCTGACACGCGCGCGGGATAGTCGCGTTCCTGATGCATCCGGATCGTCCCGTATACGCCGTTGTCGACGACCAGCACCAGCAGGTTCGCCCCATATTGCGCGGCGGTCGCCAGCTCCTGACCGTTCATCAGGAAGTCCCCGTCACCTGCGACCGCGACCACCATGCGGTCCGGATGGCGCAAGGCGGCGGCAATGGCGGCGGGAACTCCGTAGCCCATGGCCCCGGCGGTCGGCGCCAGCTGGCTTGGATATCCCGCATACCGCCAGTAACGATGCCACCACCCGGCAAAATTGCCCGCGCCGTTGCAGATGATCGTGTCGGCCGGCAGCGCATCGCGCATCAACGTCACGCAGCGCGCCATGTCGAGCGCGGGGGCCGAACCGTCGGCGGGCGGCGCGTAGCTTGCCCACACGTCCCACTCGCGATGCGCCTCGGCCCCGGCGTCGAAGGAAATGATGCTGTCGTCCTCCCATAAAGCGGCGGCTTCGGCGAATTCGTCGAGCGCGCAGGCGAGGCGCAGATCGGTGCGATAGACGCGGCCCAGTTCCTCGGGGTCGGGATGGACGTGGATCAGCGACTGACCGGGATGCTCAAGCGATGGCAGGGTGTAACCGTCCGTTGTCGCTTCACCAAGGCGCGCGCCGATGGCGAGGATCAGATCGGCTTCCCGCACGCGCTCGATCAGCTTGGGATTCGGTCCATAGCCGAGATTTCCGGCATAGACCGGCGAGGTCGGCGAAATGGCATCTTGTCGGCGGAACGCAGTCGCGACCGGGAGGCCGATCCGTTCGACGAACAACTGAAAATGGTCGCGCGCCTTTGCATTCCACCCTGCGCCGCCGATAATCGCGATGGGACTTGCCGAATCGCCGAGCATCGCGAACAGCGCCTGCATTGCGTCGGGGCACGCCGCCTGGGCGGGTCGCACGGCAGCAGGGCGGGGGCACAGGTCGGCGGGCACTTGATCGCACAGCATGTCTTCCGGCAGCGCGAGGACGACAGGGCCGGGCCGCCCGGAAATAGCGGTGGCATAGGCGCGTGAGACGTATTCGGGCACGCGCTCCGGATCGTCGATCCGCGCCGCCCACTTGCAGATGGGTCCGAAGAAGGCGGGAAAGTCGATTTCCTGAAAACCTTCGCGATCACGCATCCCGCGCGCGACGTCGCCGACGAACAGGATCATCGGCTGCGAATCCTGATGCGCGACATGGACGCCGATACTGGCATTGGTCGCGCCCGGACCGCGCGTGACAAAGGCGACGCCCGGCCGACAAGTCATCGCTCCGTCGGCGCAGGCCATGAACGCCGCGCCCCCTTCCTGTCGGCAGGTCACGGTCTCGATCCCGTCCTGCCCGTGCAGCGCATCGAGCACCGCGAGAAAGCTTTCGCCGGGCACGGTAAAGATCCGGTCCGTTCCTTCCTCGATCAGACAGTCGACCAGAAGCTGTGCGGCGGTGCGGGCGGGCTTTATTTCGGGCGGGGTCACGAGCGGAAATCCTTCTTTTCACCAGCCGCGTTAGCCACCGCCGCCGCGCGAAGCAAACCGCTTCCCCGGCGGGTTCCCGCATTAACGATAACACTTTGTTAACTGTCCAGTTTCGGGTCAGGGGAAAGCCCACGGTGACGAAAGGTAAACAATTCGTTAAAACCCGCTGGCGAAAACGACAACAAGCATGAGGATGAAGATGCGTCGCAGCCTTGTTCTGACCGAAGAAACCGCCCGCCACTGGTTTCGCGCGATCCTGCCGCCGCGGGTGAAGGCCGAATTGTTCGACATCCCTGCGGAAAGCATCTGGCGCCTGACCGCTGCCGATGTGCGCGGCTTTGCCAGCACTTATGTGGCGGCGACGGCGGCCATCCTTGTCTTCCTGATGTGAGGCTGTTCTCAGCGCAGCGGATTGCCAGACAATTCAGCCGATAGGCGCGCACTCGCTTCCCTTTCGGCATGGAACAATTGTCTGCCGAGCCAAGCCGAAACCAGGCTCATCGCGGCGGCCAGCAGCAATTGCTCGACCACCGGAATGCCGAGCGCGGTGAGGCTGATCGCGAGCAGCGACCCTACGACCATCGCCAGCGAGTTCACAATGTTATTGGCCGCGATCGTGCGCGATGCCGCATCGTGTGCGCAGCGGGTCGTGAGGAAGGCGTAGAGCGGGACGACGAAAAACCCTCCGGCGGTTGCGATGCCCAGCAGCATGAGCAGCAGCGGGATCGCGAGCGGTTCCAGCACCCAGGCTTCGACCGGCAGCAATTCACCGCCGGCATTGGGCGTCCAGCTTTTGGCGACGATGTAAAAGCCCAGGACGAACAGCCCCATCACCACTACCGAAGCCGGTGCGAAGCGGGCGCTGACCTCGCCCTTGAGCAGCGCGTTGATGCCGACCGATCCAATCGCGATCCCGATCGAGAAGATGACGAGGAACAGGCTCGCCACTTCCTTGCTCGCCAGCAATTCGTTCTTGGCGAGCGGCGGGAACTGGATGAACAGCACCGCGCCGATGGTCCAGAAAAAGCTGATGGCGATTATGGCGAGCCAGATTTCGCGATTGTGCATCGTATCGCGCACCAGCCGCCAGCTCATCACCGCCTGATCGGCAATCGCGACGGGTATGTAACCGAGCCACTTTTTCACCGGGTTCTGCTGCTTGGCGGCGAAGGGTTCGAGCAGCGGATAGTGCATCTCGTAATCGCTCTGCGGCGGCGCGTCGGGCACGCTGCGACTGACGAGATATCCCACAATGGCGGTCGCGATGATCAGGACCATTGCGACTTCGACCGCGATGAACCCGGCGAGGATCGTGCCTGAAAGGATTGCAAGATACGTCCCTGCCTCGATCAGCCCGGTGCCCGGCAGCACCTCGTCCTTTTTCAGATGCTGCGGCAGAATTGCGTATTTGATCGGTCCGAGAAACGTCGATTGCGCGGCGGCAAGAAACACCACTAGCAGCAATAGCGGGATGGCGATGGTGTGCACCGCGATCCCCTGCCACGCCATGAACAGACCGATGGCGCCGAGCGAGGTCCAGCCGATCTCGCACAGCTTCACCTTGCGGATGATCGCGGCCTTGTCGCGCGTGTCGGCCAATTGCCCGGCGAGCGCGGAGAGGATGACGAAGGGGATGATGAAGATCAGCGAGGCAAGACCGCTGAACAGCGCCTCCTGCTGCTCGTCATTGTAGACCGAGTAGACGACGAACAGGACCAGCGCGGTCTTGTAGAGGTTGTCGTTGAACGCGTTGAAGAATTGCGTGACCATCAACGGCGCGAAGCGCTTCTGTCGCAGCAGGTTCGTCGATGTCGTCATGCAGGGAGGGGCGCTTTCCTATTCGTCGCGCGGGCATGGGCCGCCATAGCGGGTGCAGACGCGCGCACAAGGGCAGCGGGCAGCAAAGTGAGCCATAGGAAGGCGCGTGCGGGATGAACGTGCGCAATGCATATGTGTATCGCCATAGGCGATAAGGTTTTGCGCTGGGCTTAACCCGGCTAAGGCGAGGGCCACCATGCTGACGCTGCCCAACATCCTCACGCTTTCGCGCATCTTTGCCGTTCCGCTGCTGGGCTTCTTCCTGTGGTGGCCGGACTGGAAGCTGGGCTATCTGATCGGCTTTGTGCTTTACTGCGTGATCGGGTTCACCGACTATTTCGACGGCTATCTGGCCAGGTCGCAGGGTGCGGTGTCGAAATTGGGCATCTTCCTCGATCCGATCGCGGACAAGATCATGGTCGCGGCGGTCATCCTGATCCTGACCGCGCAGGGCTATCTGCGGGGGCCATATGTCGGCGATGCGCATGTGATCGCTGGGCTGGTCATCCTGATCCGCGAGATCGCAGTGTCGGGCCTGCGCGAGTTTCTCGGCGGTCTTCAGGTCTCGGTCCCCGTCTCGCGGCTGGCGAAGTGGAAGACGACGTTTCAGCTCGTTTCGCTGGGGGCGCTGATCCTGGGCGGGGCGGTGCATGGGCAGCCGTGTCAGTCGCTCGAGGAAACGTGTTCGACCGTGGCGGAAAGCTGGGTGCATCTGGTGGGCCTCGTCAGCCTTTGGGCAGCGGCTGTGCTGACCTGCGTGACCGGATGGGATTACCTGCGCGTCGGCCTCAAACACATGGATTGAGCGCCGGGCGAGCCCTCACGACAAGCTGAAAGGGGCACGGCGACCGCCTCCGAAAAACGGTTCGTCGCGGGCAGGTTGCTAACGGCCCCTAAAAGTGGCCAGAAAATGGCGATCGTTCATCTGGCGGACAGCGAGTTGTGAAAATGTCCGTCTCAATCGCGCTGGGCAACCCCCGACAATCCCGGCGTGCCGATCACCTGAAATGAAAGGATCCCCCATGAAACCTATGTCTAGACTTCCCATGTCATTTGCGCTCGCAGCGCTGCTTACCACCCCGGCCATCGCGCAGGAACAGGACTGGACCACCGATGCGGATGGCACGGATGAGCAGGTTCTCACCACGGTTTATGGCGATGCGCCTGCCGATCTGTCCGGCATGGCCGAAGGGCCAGATGTCGAAGGCTTCATCTCCGCGCGCGATGGCGCGAAGATCGAAGTGACTTCGCCTGACGGGACGAGCACTCTGGTGACTTTGAGCGCCGGGACCGAAATCAAGTCGAGCGGCGGCTTCCTTGGCCTTGCCCGCAACATGCTCACCGCTGATGAACTGCTCAACGGCGTGCCGGTCGAGATCGAGACCGTGGCGTGGAACAACGGCCTTGTCGCCAGCGAAGTGAAGATGAAGTCGAGCGATCTGGAAACAGCACGGATGATCCAGACCGGCACCTCGCAGAAATTCGGTGAGCAGGGCGCGGCGATCGAACGCAATGCGGTTGCAACGCAGGCTCTACGTGGTCGTTTCGGCGATATCGATCAGTATAACGTGATGGGCACCACCAACGTCTATTTCGACACGGGCGAATATCAACTCTCGGCGCAGGCTCGCAACGAGCTGTGCAATGCCGCCGCTCAGGCTGAATCGACCGATAACGCACTGCTGTTGGTGGTCGGCTACACCGATTCGACCGGCAGTTACGAGATCAATCAAGAGCTGAGCGAGAAGCGCGCGGGCCGCGTGACCAACTTCCTGCAGCAGCAATGCGGATGGAAGCCCTGGCGGATGCTGACCCCGACCGGCATGGCCGAAGCCGATCCGGCAGCGGACAATACGACGCCTCAGGGCAAGGCACAGAACCGCCGCGTCGCGGTGAACGTGCTGGTCAGCAAGAGTGTCGAAGGGATTGAGTCACCGGGCGGCTAATTCACGCGATTATCGAGGAAGGGGGCGGGCCGGTGACGGCTCGCCCCTTTTCTTTGTCCCCGCTTGATTCGACTGATGGGCGGCGTTGCCTACAAGCGCTCGATCACGCAGATTGCACGGTCAAGAAATGCGCGCACGTACTCACGTGCGAGCGGCTCGGCTCGCGCTCCGCCGCGACGGGCGAGCGCTTTGGTCACAAGATCGTCGCAGGGATGGCGTTCCAGCCACCATTGACCGCCTTGCGTTTTCGACACGATCCGGCCCGTATTCGCCGCATGCACCGATCGCGCGGCGTTCAGTACGGCGTTCGCATCCCAAAGCGCAGCGGCTTTTTCCGAAAGGTTATGCTGATGCCAGCGCAGCTCTGCGATCATCGCGCTGTGCAAGAGGCTGCGGGGGGTGGGCGCGAAAATCTTTGCTGCGGGCGGTCCCACCAGTGCCCGCGCCTGTTGTCGGCAAAGCTCGGCGTGGACGACGAGATCGCTGCACGTGCCTGCCGCCTCGACTTGCGCCCCCCAGACCCGGCCTGTCGAAAGCGCGAACACGAACGGATACTCAAGCATCGGCGCGCGGGCGGCTTCCGAACGGCAAATGATAAGCTCCAGCCCTACGGCTGGCACGGTGTGAGCGCTGTGGGAAAGCTGAGCAATCAAATCGCTGCGTTCGCTTTCGCTCAGAGCGTTAGAAACCAGGGCCAAGAGGTCCAAGTCGCTGCGATCCGCCTGAAAATCCGATTGTACAGCCGAACCATGCAGATAAAGTCCGGTCAGTTTTTCGCCGAGCACCCCTTCGAAGCGTTCGACCACCCGGCCCAGATAGGCCTCAATCGCTGGGGGCAGCGGCGCTTGCACGGGTCACCCCGCTCGAAGCTCTTCCGCGAGCAGCTGAAAGTCCGCCTCGCGCGGGGAGTTCTTGCGCCAGACCAGCACGATCTCGCGCTTGGCGGTTTCGCTCTCCACCGGCCGCGCAACCACGTCGGTTCCCTCCAGTATCCCGGCCTCGATCGCCATTTCGGGCAGCATGGTGAGGCCCAGCGCATTGTCGACCATCTGGACGAGCGTGTGCAGGCTGGTCGCGATCATGCTCGCGCTCGCTCGCAATTCGGCGCGGTTGCAGGCGGCAAGCGCATGGTCGCGCAGGCAATGTCCGTCTTCCAGCAGCAGCAGACGCCCATTATCGATCATCTCGGGCGGGATCGAGGCAGGCGGGTCGCGCGGATCGTCCTTCGGGAAGGCCACGTAAAGCGGATCGTCGGCGATATGCTCGAAGGCGGCGTCACCGGTATCGAAGGGCAGGGCGAGCAGCACGCAATCCGAGCGCCCGTGATGCAGGGATTCCAGCGCGTCCTGGCTCGTTTCTTCGCGCAGCAGCAGTTCGAGATCCGGCCGCTCGGCGCGCAGGCGCGGCAGGATGCGCGGCAGCAAGAATGGCGCGATCGTAGGGATCACGCTCATGCGAAGCTCGCCCGACAATGGCTTGCCCGCAGCCTGAACGAGGTCGGATAGCTCTTCCGCCTCGCGCAGCAATTTGTTGGCCTTCGCCACCACCTGCTTGCCCAAAGCCGTGAAGCGCACCACCCGGCGCGAGCGTTCGACCAGGGTGACGCCGAGCAGCGACTCAAGCTCGCGAATGCCTGCCGACAGCGTCGATTGCGACACGAAACTCGCCTCAGCCGCGCGCCCGAAATGGCCGTGTTCGCTGAGCGCGACGAGGTATTGCAGCTGCTTGATCGTGGGAAGGTAGGTGCTCACCCTTCCGCCATCCCCTCTTCCATGCTCGCCTGCATGTCGTCGATATGGGTCATGGCGAGCCTGCCGTCCTTCACGGCAAAGGCCAGACGACCTTCCACCAGTTCGAGCGCGTCGCGACCGAACACATCATAGCGCCACCCCTTGAGCACTTTGAGGTCGCGCACTCCCGCGGCGAGCGCTTCCATCTCGTCCGCACGGGTCAGCAGGCGGCTGGCAACGTCGATCTCGCGCGCGCGGATCTTGAGCAGCAGCTTGAGCAGATCGGCGACCAGCGCGCCTTCCTTGCCCAGCGGCGCGCCACGCTTCATCTTCGCGGGCATTTCCGATTTGGGCAGCGGCTCCGCGTCCTCGATCACCTGCATCATGCGCTTGCCGATATCGTTGTCCTTCCAGGCATTCGAGAGGCCTCGAACCTTCGCCAGGTCCGCCTGTTTCTTGGGCGGATGACTGGCGATGTCGGCCAGCGTTTCATCGCGCACGATCCGGCCGCGCGGAATGTTCTTGTGCTGCGCCTCTCCCTCGCGCCACGCGGCGAGCGCCTTCATCCGTCCGAGCACCTGCGGATTGCGACCTGGTGAGCGAATGCGCTTCCACACCGTGTCGGGGTCGATCACGTAATTCGACGGATCGGCCAGCTTCTCCATCTCCGCATCCAGCCACGCGCCGCGACCGGTCTTGATGAGTTTTTTCAGCAGCTTGGGGAAGATCTTCGACAGGTGCGTGACATCACCGATCGCGTATTCGATCTGCCGATCGGTCAGCGGGCGGCGGCTCCAGTCGGTAAAGCGCGCGCCCTTGTCGATCTGGATATTGAGCCACGCATCGACGAGGTTGGCATAGCCGATCTGCTCCGACTGGCTGACCGCCATCATCGCGATCTGCGTATCGAAGACCGGATGCGGCGTCTTGCCGGTCAGATTGACGATGATCTCGATATCCTGCCCGCCAGCGTGGAAGATTTTCAGCACATCCTCATTGTCGGTCATCAGGTCGAGCAGCGGAGTGAGATCGATCCCGTCCGCCAGCGGATCGATTGCGGCGGCTTCCTCCGTGTTGGCTATCTGGACCAGGCACAGCTCTGGCCAATAGGTGTTCTCGCGCATGAATTCGGTATCGACGGCGACGAATTCGGATTTGGCGAGCCGCTCGCAAAGGTCGGTCAGAGCATCGGTTGTTGTAATCAGGTCGTGGATTTTCATCGTCTACCATCGCTGCTTAGGCGGAGTGCCGCCCATCGGGATCGCTCCCCATTTCCGCCCGCACGCCTTGACAAAACGGGAGGCATAGCCTGTTAGCGCGCCCATGCCGGGCGGTCCGCTGCGACGAGCGGCGCGCTTACCAAAGCCGGCACGCCCTAGCGCCTTATCTTCGAACAGGACACAAGTTTAGATGCACGCCTATCGTACCCACACCTGCGCGCAGCTTTCCGCTGAAAATGTTGGCGAGACCGTCCGCCTGTCGGGCTGGATGCATCGCAAGCGTGACCATGGCGGCGTGCTGTTCGTGGATCTGCGCGATCATTACGGCATCACGCAGGTCGTCGCGGACGAGGATAGCCCGGCGCTCGCCACGCTGGAGAAGCTGCGGGCCGAGTCCGTGGTCACGATCGACGGCGAGGTGAAGGCGCGCACGCCGGAAACTGTGAACGCGGACCTGCCGACCGGCGAGATCGAGGTGTTTGCGCGCTCGATCACGGTGCAGAGTGCGGCGGAAGAACTGCCGATGCCGGTTGCAGGCGAGCAGGATTATCCCGAGGATATTCGCCTCAAATACCGTTTCCTCGACCTTCGACGCGAAACGATGCATCGCAATATCGTTCTGCGCAGCCAAGTTATCGGCTCGCTCAGGCGCCGCATGACCGAGATCGGATTCACCGAATTCCAGACCCCGATCCTCACCGCTTCCAGCCCGGAAGGCGCGCGCGATTTCCTCGTGCCCAGCCGGATGCAGCCCAACCGCTTCTACGCGCTCCCTCAGGCGCCGCAGATGTTCAAGCAGATGCTGATGGTCAGCGGGTTCGACCGCTATTTCCAGATCGCGCCATGCTTTCGCGACGAAGACCTGCGCGCCGATCGCAGCCTCGAATTCTACCAACTCGATTTCGAGATGAGCTTTGTCACGCAGGAAGACGTGTTCCAGGCGCTCGAACCCGTCCTGGCGGGCACGTTCGAGGAATTCTCGGGCGGCAAGACCGTGACGCCCGCGGGTGAATTTCCCCGCATTCCCTATGCCGAGGCGATGCTCAAATATGGCAGCGATAAACCGGACCTGCGCAACCCTCTCATCATCAACGATGTGACGGGTCACTTCGAGAAATCCGGCTTCGGCCTGTTTGAAAAGATCGTCGGCGGGGGCGGGGTGGTCCGTGTGATCCCGGCGCCCAAGACCAACGAGAAGAGCCGCAAGTTCTTCGATGACATGAACAATTGGGCACGCGGCGAAGGCTTTGCTGGCCTTGGTTATGTCACGCGAAAGGGCGGCGAATTCGGCGGGCCGATCGCAAAGAACCACGGTCCGGAGCGGATGGAAGAGCTCTATAACGAGCTTGGCCTTGGCCCTAATGACGGCCTGTTCTTCGCTGCGGGCAAGGAGAAGGACGCCGCGCGTCTCGCAGGCGCTGCGCGCACACAGGTTGGCGAGCAGCTCGGCCTGATCGAGGAAGGGTGCTTCAAGTTCTGCTGGATCGTCGATTTTCCGATGTACGAATATGACGATGAGGCGAAGAAGATCGACTTCAGCCACAATCCTTTCTCAATGCCGCAGGGCGAGATGGATGCGCTGGAGACGATGGACCCGCTCGAGATCAAGGCGTGGCAATACGACATCGTGTGCAACGGATATGAGCTGTCATCCGGCGCGATCCGTAACCACCGGCCTGACATCATGTACAAGGCGTTCGAGATCGCAGGCTATGCGAAGGAGGACGTCGATCGCGAGTTTTCTGGCATGATCGAGGCGTTCAAACTGGGCGCGCCGCCGCATGGTGGTTCCGCGCCTGGGATCGATCGCATTGTGATGCTGCTGGCTGGTGAGGAGGCGATCCGCGAAGTCATCGCATTCCCGATGAACCAGAAGGGCGAAGACCTGATGATGGGTGCGCCGTCCAAGGCCGAGCCGCAGCAACTGCGTGAGCTGCATCTGCGTTTGATGGAGCCCGCACAAAAGGCGCAGCCCACGCCGGATCTTACGAAGTCGACTGACGCCGAAACCTGATGTGCCGACATGAAAAAAGGATGCCCGACCCCATGAGGTGAGCATCCTTTTGATTGGGAACTGCCGTTGTAGGACTTTCCGAGCGGAGCGCGTGAACGGCGGTAGCTGCCTTGAGCTTTCCAGACCGATCCGCGCTCTACGCTTGGTCGCAAGTCCCCGCTTGCGAGATTGGTTCACCTGTCAGGGCTTACCCAACCAAATCTATGCGTTACGAGTATTGCTTCTCAAGCATATCGGTGAAACGCTCGCCTGCCTTGATTTCGTTGTAGGCATCTTCCACGATCGGACGTAGGGCAGCATCGAATTCGTTATCCTTCAACGCATCGCGGAACTGATCGACGAGATAATCTTCGCCTGTTTCGACATGCTCGGCCGCTGCTTCGTCATTGTTTTCGAATGCAGAGACGACCTTGAGCCATACCTGATGTCCCGAGCCGACGGTGCTGGCGCTCGAAATTGGTTCCTCACCCAGATTGGTGAGTGCGGTATTCATCTTCGAAAAGGTCTGCTGGCGACTGCTAAGGCGGCGCTCAAGCGCGCTGCGAAGTGTGGGGCTGTCTGCCTTTTCCATCGCGTTGCGATAGCCTTCCACCGAATCAAAAGTGTATTGTGTAAGCGTCTTGAAAGTGTTGATGTTGGTCATGGTACTCCTAAATAGTTCTTGTTCGTTTGCGACGCCGAGTGCGCCGTGCTTTCAATAACATAACGGACTGACCAGCTGATCGGTCCGCTCTGGTCGGTGAACCGTTCATCAGCTGCGGTGTTCTGACAGTAATGCCGAATAATACGCTGATTTCACAGTATTTCGCCCATTGATTGGCCGTCGTTAGTCATCGCTGGCGGAACTTGGCGGGTTTTTGTCACGCGCAGGCTCTCGGGTGCGCGGGAAAGTGAACGTATCTTGACTTGCGCTTGGTCGAAGCGGCCATTAGGGCCGGGGCCAACCGAAAACCCAGTTTGAGAGGGAACCACATGAGCGATACGGCCGACCGCGTACAGAAGATCGTCGTCGAACACCTTGGCGTCGAGAGCGACAAGGTCACGCAGGATGCGAGCTTCATCGACGATCTGGGCGCCGACAGCCTCGATATCGTCGAACTGGTCATGGCATTCGAAGAGGAATTCGGTGTAGAAATTCCCGACGATGCCGCGGAAAAGATTACCACGGTCGGCGATGCGACCAAGTATGTCGAGGAACACAAGAGCTAAGCTTTCCCTGTTCCCATCAGAACCGTTCACCCTGAGCCGATAGCGAAGCTTAGGGGTGCCTTGTCGAAAGGCGTTTTCCTGTCGACAAGCGCGTAAAGACAGAACGGGGCGTTGACAGGCTCAGCCCCGACGGGTCTGGGCCTGTTTCTCTTCGGCCCTGTTGCATTTGGAGAATTGTATGCGGCGGGTTGTCGTAACCGGACTGGGCCTCGTGACGCCGCTGGGCGGCGATGTCGAGACGACTTGGCAAAACCTTATCGCCGGGAAAAGCGGCGCGGGCCCGATCACGCGGTTCGATGCCGAAGCGCACAAATGCAAGATCGCTTGCGAGGTAAAGCCGAAGGATCACGAATGGGGCTTCGATCCGGACAAGCGGGTCGATCACAAGATCCAGCGCCAGGTCGATCCCTTCATCGTCTACGGCATCGATGCCGCCGGGCAAGCGCTCGAAGATGCCGGCCTTACCGACATGACCGATGCCGAGAAGGAGCGCACCGGCTGTTCGATCGGTGCGGGTATCGGCGGGCTTCCAGGTATCGAACTGGAAAGCGTCAACTTGCACGAGCGCGGGCCGGGCCGAGTCAGCCCGCACTTCGTCCACGGGCGGCTCATCAACCTCGTCACCGGGCAGGTGCAGATCAAATATGGCTTCATGGGGCCGAACCACGCGGTCGTGACGGCGTGTTCGACCGGCGCGCACTCGATTGGCGACGCCGCACGGATGATCGCGATGGACGATGCCGATGTTATGCTGGCAGGCGGGGCGGAAGCCACCGTGAACCCGCTCGGCATTGCCGGTTTCGCTCAAGCGCGCGCGCTCAACACAGGCTTCAACGATCGCCCTACCGAAGCGAGCCGCCCCTACGACAAGGCGCGCGAGGGCTTCGTCATGGGCGAGGGCGCGGGCGTAGTCGTGCTCGAGGAATATGAGCGGGCGAAAGCGCGCGGCGCAACGATCTACGGCGAAGTCACCGGCTATGGCCTGTCGGGCGACGCTTATCACGTCACCGCCCCTCATCCCGAGGGCAAAGGTGCGGAGCTGGCGATGCGCATGGCCTTGAAGAAAGCGGGCTTCGGTCCGGGCGATATCGACTACGTCAACGCCCACGGCACCAGCACGATGGCCGACACAATCGAATTGGCTGCGGTCCGCCGCGTGCTGGGCGACGATCTGGGTGGAGCGTCGATGAGCTCGACCAAGAGCGCCATCGGTCACCTGCTGGGCGGCGCGGGCGCGGTCGAGGCGGTGTTCTGCCTGCTCGCCATGCGCGACGGTATCGTGCCACCCACGCTCAACCTGGACGATCCGGACGAGGGGACCGAAGGCATCGACCTCGTCCCGCACGAAGCGAAGAAGCGCGAAGTGAATGCGGTGTTGAACAACAGCTTCGGCTTTGGCGGCACCAACGCATCGCTCATCATGCAGAAGGTCGGCTGATCCGGTGAAGCGGCTGGGACTTGTTCTGGTCGCCCTTCTCGTTCTGGCGGCGGGCGGGCTGGTTGCGGCGCAATCCTTCCTCGGTGAGGCGACGATCGAGGAGCCGGCGCCCTTCATCATCCCGAGCGGCGCTTCGCTCAGTGCGGTCGCGGCGAACCTGGAGGAACAGGGCCATATCAATTCGGCCGACGGCTTTCTGTTGCGTGCACGATTGTTCGGGTCGGACGATCCGATCCAGGCGGGCGAGTTTCGCTTGGAGCCGGGCATGGACCAGGGTGAGATCCTGACGGCGTTCCAGTCGGGCGATGTCATTCGCCGCTTCGTCACCATTCCTGAAGGGCTGCCCTCGATCCTTGTCTGGGAGCGATTGATGGCGGAGGAATTGCTGACTGGCGAGATCGACGTGCCCGAAGAGGGCTCGATCCTGCCCGACACCTACGCCTACGAACGCGGGCAACCGCGCGGCGAAATCGTTGCGCAGATGCAGGAGGCGATGGACGCCTATCTGGCAGAAGCCTGGGCCAATCGCGCGCCGGATATCGCCGTGGACAGCCCGGAAGAAGCCATCATCCTCGCTTCGATCGTCGAAAAAGAGAGCGGCGTTCCCGAAGAACGGCGCACCGTCGCGGGCCTCTATTCGAACCGGCTGCGCGAAGGGATCATGTTGCAGGCCGATCCGACGATCATCTATCCGATCACGCAAGGCAAGCCGCTGGGACGCCGCATCCGCCGCTCCGAAATCGACGCCGTCAATGATTACAACACCTATTCTATGGCCGGATTGCCCCGGGGGCCGATCACCAATCCTGGTCGGGAGAGCATCGCAGCGGTGCTGGATCCCGAGGATCACGGCTACCTTTACATGGTTGCCGACGGAACGGGCGGGCACGAGTTCAACGCGACGCTGGCCGAACACAACGAGGCGGTCGCGAAATGGTTCGAGATCAGAAGGCAGCGCGGAGAGCTGGACTGATGGGTCAGCCCTTCATCCTAACCGCCACCATACCCGAGCCATTGCGCGGATGGGCCGAAGGTCTGCGGCGTGCGCATTTCCCGCCCGAGCGCAACTTCCTTCACGCTCACGTGACGCTATTCCATGCCTTCGCGCCTTCCCTGCGTGAGGAACTGGCGAGCTTTCTTCCACAGGTGGCCGCCGAATTCGCACCGCCGGTGGGGCGGGTCACCGGACTGATGGACATGGGCAGGGGCACGGCCATCCGGCTGGAATCACGCGAATTGATGGGCATTCGCGAAATGATTGCCGATCGGTTTCACGGGAGCCTGACCGATCAGGACAAGCACACGCCGCGCCTCCACATCACCGTCCAGAACAAGGTTTCTAAGGACGATGCAAAGGCCTTGCAGGCTTCGCTGGAGCCACAGATGCAGCCATGGATCGAGCGGGAGGCGTTTGCCTTTCCCGGTCTCGAACTGCACCTTTATGAAGGCGGGCCATGGACCAAATTGCGCGATCATCGCTTTCGGGGCAAAGCGAGGCCTGATCGAGGTTGACCGTTGCGAGGCCGCACCCTAAACGCGCTGCTCGCTGTGAGGAGGCAGGCTGCGTATGTGGTCTTTATTCCCTTGCGAGCCGAACGCAGGTGCGCCAAATGCGCCCTTGAGTGGCGGAGTAGCTCAGGTGGTTAGAGCAGCGGAATCATAATCCGCGTGTCGGGGGTTCAAGTCCCTCCTCCGCTACCATTCCCGAATCCTCATGGGTTCGTGGTCATTCGGAAAAGTCCAAAAAATTGAAGCGAATCAGTAGCCTATCTCTGGGTTCGGTCCGCGTGTGTTCGCTTGCATTCGCGTGCAGTCGGATTTGGTGTGGGGGTATTTTGGGGGTACTTTTCCGGGGTCAGCAAATGGAGCGATACCCCCAATGGCTTTGAAGGAAATCCAGATCAAGAATGCCCGGGCAAAAGACCGCCCTTACAAGCTCGCGGACGGGGAGGGGCTTTTCCTCTTCGTCAAACCGAATGGATCGAAACTCTGGCGTCTGAAATATCGATTCATGGGAAAGGAAAAACTGCTTTCCTTCGGTGCATATCCCGACATCGGAATTTCTGCGGCGAGAGAACTGCGTGCGATTGCGAAAGGTACGCTGGCTAAGGGCGAAGACCCGATGTTCGTTAGGCTAGGACAGGACGCCCGTGATGGCGAGACACTGAAGAGTGCAGCCACGCTATGGCACCGCAACCGAGAATGCAGTCTTGATCCTGCACATGCAAAACGAGTCTGGTCACGTTTGGAACGCGATGTCTTTCCCACCCTCGGTCATATGATGCTGGAGGATATCTCGCCGCCGGTCGTCTTGAGCGTCATTAGGAAGATCGAGGATCGCGGTGCGCTCGACATAAGCCGACGCGCCAAGCAGAGTATCGGCCAGATTTATCAGTTCGCCATTGCGAGCGGCATGTGCAGCAGTGATCCGACCGCTCATCTTCGTGGCGCTCTAAAGCCGCGACCGCGAGTTAAACACATGGCGAAGCTGCCTCTTGCACAGCTCCCTGAGCTTGTCTCAAGAATTTATCACTATTCAGAGGAGGGGCAGCGTCGGTCGGAAATCACCAAGGCCGCTCTGATGTTTGCGTTGCTCACTTGGGTCAGGACCAAGGAGCTGCGTTTTGCCAAGAAGGATGAATTTGAAGGTCTGGGTGGACCATCGCCGGTCTGGCGAATTGGTGCCAACCGGATGAAGATGGGCCGCGAGCATCTCGTGCCATTGTCGAGGCAAGCCGCAAAAATCGCTGCAAGGCTGATTGCGCTAACTGAAGGTGAGTATGTGTTTCCAGGAATAAAGCCCAATCAACCCCTATCGGAAAACACCATGATCTATGCTCTCTACCGCCTCGGCTTTCACTCAAGGCAGACCGTTCATGGATTCAGGGGGTTGGCTAGCACATGGGCAAACGAGCAAATGGTCCAATCGGGTAAGCCTGCCGTTTGGATGCGCCGATACCATGCGGATTGGGTCGAACTGCAGCTAGCGCATAGTGAAGAAAACCAAGTGCGCGGGGCTTACAATGCAGCTGAGTATCTCGCTCCTCGACGATCCATGCTCCAAGACTGGGCGGACTTTCTTGATCGAGAGAGATTATGCGTAGCCGACGACAAAAGCCGAATCGCAGAACAATTGGCGCTCGTGTAGCTTAAGCTTGCGAGTTTGAGACAGGACCAAAGATCTTACGTCGTACAATCTGCGCCGTTTCATCGGCTCCAACTTGTTTTCAAATGACTAATAGCCCTTGGCGAAAGAGTTAATAAATCCAAGTTCGTGTGTGGCATGGACACTCGATGCGGTCTAGCTGAGGTTTAATGCGGCCAAAAACACTTATGAAACAACAACGTAAGATAATCTCTACTTCTACTTTCGAGCTGTAGCGGGCTTCGGGATGAAAATCGCTTCCAATTAGGATTTGTCGCGGTATGTTGCTAATGCGATATCCAAGCCATGCACGATTTTAGGAGTCATGTATGGTTACCAGATTGAAAAGTCTCGCGGTTAACTTAGGCCCGCAGACAGTCGATAGGATTGGCAAGCTCGCCAATCCTGGCGTTTCTCGCTCCGAAGCAAACCGGATTTCCGTGGGTTCTGACCTGCGTTTGCGTAAGCTTATTATCGCGCTCAACGCCGAACGCGCCCTCACGATCCTTCAGCATACGCAATTTGCGCTTTGGCTTCCGGTCGAGCGCCAATGTCCTGAGGACGTCAATGCACCTGCAAATCTGGCCTGGTCGAACGTACGTGAATGTCATGCATGATCACAGTCTTAATAGCAGTTCATCGGACAATCCTGAACGCGTCAGACCGCCCCGGCTTATTCGCTTACCTGAGGTGATGGATCGGGTTGGTCTTCGGCGAACCGCGGTGTACGAGCGCGTTAGAGAAGGTGCGTTTCCCAAACCGCGATCGCTTGGTCCTAGGTGCTCAGTCTGGGTCGAGTCAGAAATCGATGAATGGGTGAACCGGGTTATCGATGATGGGCGTTCATAAGCACAGATCCCGCGATGGTTGGGACACGAAGAGTTTAGGTCTCGCTCCATAACGACTCGTGCCAGCTGCACACTGTCCACTTCTGGTCTCGCCCAGATAATAAGGTAGACCTTCGCTTATTGGCTGGAGACGGCTTGTCCGCTCAACCAATCCCCTTACCAGTGGAGAAGCCAGGATTGAGGGGAAAGAAGAGAGGGAAGCGAAAGGCGATCAAAGGAGCGGCCTATGTATGTCGCGAAGCGCCCAACCCAGAACTCCATGGACATCGTCGCTGCGCTGCGCGGCCAATGGCACGGCGCTTACGCGATATGCCATTGTCCAGCGCATGATGATCGCAGGCCCTCTTTATCGATCCGGCAAGGCGACAAAGGCCTTCTGGTTCATTGCTTCGCCGGTTGTGAACCTAAAGATGTGCTGCGCGAGATTGCGCGCTTGCCTGCGGGTGGCCGTCCCAATGTGCCGAATTCAAATAGCTACTTTACCCAATCTCGCGGCGATCCCCGCCGCCTTTGGGACAGCGGTGTCCCCGTCTTAGGCACGCTAGGTGTTCGATATCTCACCGCGCGCCATCTTCCGACTGACCTTCCCGACATCCGTTTCCATCTACGCTGTCCGCTCGGACCCAAGCCGCGCACGCGCTACCTTCCAGCGCTGCTAATCGCTTTACGGGAGGGGGATGAACTCAAGGCTGTTCAGCGCATCTTCCTTGATGCCGATACAGCGCGGAGCACCGGCAAGATGCTGCTGGGCAGCCCGGGGAGAGCGGCTTGGCGGGCAGAGGGCTCAGCACAGACGCTGGCGCTCGCCGAAGGTTTCGAGGACGCCGCCGCGTTTGCGAAGCTAACCGGCATCACTTGCTGGGCTGCGCTGGGCGGAGAACGCCTGCCGCTCCTTAGGCTTCCCGACGACATCGATCAGCTCATACTGGCGCCAGACCATGACAGGGCAGGGCGGCGCGCGGCGCGAAAAGCCGAAGCCGCCTATTATCGGCCAGGCCTCGCGATTGATACCCGCTATCCCCGACCCTTCAAGGACTGGGCAGCGATGAATGAGCGACTTTGCGAGCGCACTTGACGTCCAATAAGGGGAAGTGTGTGCCTGTCATGCTTTCCCAATACCGGCGGTTCTCAATCTGCCGGGGTCTCTGTTGGAACCGCAAAGAACGCCAGTTGAGCTCTCCGAGACGGGTTCCGGAGTTCATTTGACCCTAGAGCTGCGAAACGAGAATTGGTGCCTCTAAGACTTGCGAGTATCGCGCGGACATAGTTCCGGGTTTCACGGAACGGCGGAATGCCGCCATACTTGTCGACCCGCCCTGGTCCAGAGTTGTAGGCCGCGAGAGCCAAATCCCACGAGCCATAGCGGTCGAGCTGCTCGCGTAGATATCGCGCCCCTCCGCGCAGGTTTTCCAGCGGGTCCCAGGGATTGGACACATCGAGATATCGCGCTGTTCCGGGCATCAGCTGCGCCATGCCCATTGCACCGGCATAACTTTTGGCAAAGGGTCGATACCGGCTTTCCTGCGATACCAGAGCATCGAACAAGGGAACCGGGACGCCGGCCTCGCAGGCGGCTTTGACGATGTGATCGAAATACAAGCGTCGGCGCGCCTCCGCTTCTTCGGAGATATCGAACCGCGGAAAGTAGCCATGTGTAAGGCAGTCAGGAATGGGTACATGCGCCAGTGTAGCCGATCTTTTCGCCTCGAACGCTGAGCGACTTCCTCTCATCCACGCTGGCACATAGGGGCGCACCGGCAGGGTGCCTAAATCGATGGATGTCAATTCATTCGGATCGCTCGAAGATGGGGACTGCGCGTCCGCGATCGTCGGACTTTCATCGGTCTCTGGATTTGGCGCTTGTCCGGGTACAAGCAAACGGAAAGATGCAGGCTCTTGCAGCGTGTACCGCTCAAGCCTAGCTTCCTGCGCTCCTGCTGCCTGACCGGAAAGAGCGACCAGCGCGGTCAAAATCAATTTCTTCATCACCACACCTTTCGGCGTGGTTTGGGTATCGCATCGTGATCCTAGCCAAGCCAGCAAACGCGAACAAGCACTGTTTTGCGCTGCTCACGCTTAGTCGCCAGACGTTCCCACCGCTTAAGCCCTCTCCTGCGGCTGCCCGAGCGTACCTGACCTCCTGAAAAGAGAAGGAGGAAGGGGTGCTGTGTCCAATCGCAGGAGCAGCGCCATGAACGATCTCTTCACTCCCATTCGCATCAGCCTAAGCGACGCCATCGGCACCATCGCCGGACGTATCGCCTCTCATACCCTCGACAAACCCGCCCTGTTCGAGACAATGCGGGCGCTCAATGGCGGCGATGCCGCCGATGGCAAGTGGTCCCAGCGTGACGCCTATGACCTTATGGAAGCGGGGTTGGTGCGGCACCTAATGGACAGTCCAGCGCCTCGCACGCTCGACGACATTGGATGCATCTCCAAGCTTGTCGAAGCCCTTCCAACTCAGACCGTGCGCAGCGAGAACCAGATCCGCTGGCAACAATTCTCAACGCCCGCCGATTTGGCGGCGCTGATGGTCCAAGTTGCGCAGCCGCGCGCCGAGGATGTGGTGCTTGAACCAAGCGCAGGGCACGGGATGCTCGCTTCGATGCTGCCGCCGGTCGGGGCGTTGCATCTCAACGAGATCGATCACAACCGTCGAACCAAGCTGATCGCGCTGTTCCCCGAAGCTGCACTCAGCGGCCATGACGGCGCCATGCTCACCTCGCTTTTGCCACTAACGCTCAGACCCAGCCTCGTTCTGATGAATCCGCCCTTTGTTCGCTCGAAAGGAAGGGGCATCGATCCGCAGGCAGCCGTGCGGCATCTGCGCTCGGCGATTGCCAAGGCTGCGCCGGGCGCACGCATCGTCGCCATCATGCCCGACGGATTCACCACGTCGGCCAAGATGATGGCTATCTACGACGAGACCTTGGAGGGCTGCACGGTGGTCACTTCGTGTCGGCTCGCTTCCTGCTATCGCAAGCAGGGCACGAGCGTGGCGGTTCGGCTTTATGTGATCGACAAACGCCCCGGGTATATCAAGCCATCGGTGATCAGCCGCGATACGGTTGCAGAGCTCTGCGAGACCGTCGACATTGCCCCGCGAGCGAAAATAGCGAGGCCAGCTCCGCCACCTGTCGCTGCTCTGCGCAGACCCAGCAACTCGCTATTCAAAACGGTCCGCTCTGCCAAACAGCGTACCCCAAGTCCCGGAAGGGCCAAGCCAGACAGCAAATCCTCTAAGGTCGCAGCGCTCGACTACAAAACGCTCCAGACGCCGCGCGCCCTAGGCAGACAAGCCGGTGTCTATCTGCCTTACCGCCCGAGCCGGATCGATATTGCGGACGCAGGAGAGCATCCCACACCTCTGGTGGAGTCGGTTGCGATGGGTTCCATTCCAGCGCCGATCCCTGACTACATTCCGAACTTGCCCGAGCGGCTTGTCGAAGGCGAAGCGCTTTCCGAAGCCCAACTCGAGACGGTGATCTATGCTGGGAGCGCGTGGCAGCAATTCTTACCCGGTCGCTTCAAGCCTTCGGAAGAAGGCGTCGGCCTCACGCTCGCCGAGGATGGCGCGACCTACCGCAAGGGATACTTTCTCGGCGATGGCACGGGGGCAGGGAAGGGAAGGCAGATCGCAGGCTGCATTCTGGATTCTTGGCTGGCCGGTTGCCGCCGTGCAATCTGGATCTCGAAGAACGAAAGCCTGCTCGAAGACGCGCGCCGCGACTGGCAGGCGCTCGGCGGATTGCCCGCCGACATTCAGCCGCTGTCGAACTGGAAGATCGATCAGCCGGTGCCGTTCAAGGAAGGCATCCTGTTCGTCACTTATCCCACCCTCCGCAGCCAGAGGCAGGACGCTACCCGTCTCGGTCAACTGCTCGCCTGGGCGGGCGAGGACTTTGACGGCGTGATTGCCTTTGATGAAAGCCATGAGATGGGCGGCGTCGCGGGCGGCGAGGGCATGCGCGGCAAACAAGGCGGCTCGCAGCAGGGGATCGCTGGCGTGCTTCTCCAGAACCACCTGCCCAAGGCGCGCATCCTCTACGCCTCGGCCACCGGCGCGTCCGACGTCAACAACCTCGCCTACGCGGTACGTCTGGGCCTGTGGGGTCCCGAAACCGGCTTTGCCTCGCGCGAAGACTTTATCGGCCAAATCCGTGGTGGGGGAATCGCCGCAATGGAAGTGGTCTCACGCGATCTCAAGGCTCTCGGCCTTTACCAGGCCCGCGCGCTAAGCTTTGCCGGAGTCGAGTATGAGGTGCTCAAGCACGAGCTGACGCCCGAACAGACTCACATCTACGACGCCTACGCCGATGCCTGGGCGATCATACATCAGAACATGGAAGCCGCGCTCGAAGCGACCGGCGTGGTCGACGATGTGTATGGTGAGACGCTCAATTCTGGCGCAAAGGCCGCGGCGCGCTCGCGCTTTGAAAGCTGCAAGCAGCGATTCTTCAATCAGGTCCTGCTGTCGATGAAGCTGCCGAGCTTGATTGTCGCGGTCGACGCACATCTGGCTGAGGAAATGTCTGTGGTGATACAGCTGGTCTCAACCGCTGAGAGCATTCTCGACCGCCGCCTGGATGCGCTGTCGCCCGAAGAGCGCGCGCATCTCGAAATCGACCTGTCCCCACGCGAAAACGTCATCGACTATCTCGAGCGCGCCTTTCCAACGCAGCAGATGCAGACCTTTGTCGATGACAACGGCAAGGAACGCTCAACGCCGATGTTCGACGCGGATGGCCGGCCGATCCACAACCAGATCGCGCTCGAAAGCCGCGCAAGGCTTGTCGAACAGCTTTGTGCGATGCCGTCGATCAAGCCAGCGCTCGATGGGCTGATTGAGCATTACGGCCCTGATCGCATTGCCGAGGTGACCGGGCGCACCAAGCGACTTGTGCCGCAATCGGATGGTTCGCAAAGACTCGAAAGCCGCTCAAAGCGCACCAACCAATCCGAGACCGAGCAGTTCATGAACGGTCGAAAGCGTATCCTCATCTTCAGCGATGCGGGCGGCACCGGGCGATCCTATCATGCGAGCCTCGATGCCAAGAACCAGCAGCGCCGGGTGCATTTTCTGCTCGAGCCGGGCTGGCGCGCCGATCGCGCGATCCAAGGGCTGGGGCGCACGCATCGAACGCATCAGGCCGCGACTCCGATCTTCCGCCCGGTCACCACGGACTGCAAAGGCGAGCTACGGTTCACCAGCACGATTGCGCGCCGCCTCGATAGCCTGGGCGCGCTGACGCGCGGTCAGCGTCAAACAGGTGGGCAGAACCTGTTCGATCCCGCTGATAATCTCGAAAGCGAATACGCCAGGGCCGCGCTCGTCACCTGGTTCCATCTGCTCAGCAGCGGCAAGCTCGCAAGCACGACGCTGGTTGATTTTGAAAGCCGCTCGGGGCTCAAACTCACGGGCGAGGGTGGGGTGCTGGTTGAGGACCTGCCGCCGATCCAGCGCTGGCTCAACCGCATCCTTGCGCTGCCGATCGGGATGCAAAACGCGATCTTCGATGAGTTTCTGGGGCTGGTCGAAGCGCGGGTCGCCGCCGCACGCGAGGCCGGCACGCTTGATGTCGGGGTGGAGACCGTGCAGGTCGACAGCGCGCACGTCGAAAAAGACCGGGTTTTACGGACTGATGAGCGCACGGGAGCGACCTCGCATCTCCTTACCCTCTCCCTGACCAGCAAGATCAAGCCCACACCGCTCGCGCGCGTGTTGGACACGCGTGAATGGGCAACCAACCCACGCCTGTTGCGCAACGCCAAGAGCGGGCGGGTCGCGCTGGCTGAAGACGCACGCAGCTTCATGGAAGACGACGGCACAGTAGTGTCGCGCGTCTTGCTCACCCGACCGACCCGTCGGCAGTATCGAATGCTGGCCGATCTGGACGAAAGCGCATGGGAGCTGTGCGGCGATGGTGAGTTCAAAAGGCTTTGGGAGGCCGAGACCAAAGATGTCGCGAACCAGTCGCGCGCTGAAATCGTTTATCTCGCGACAGGACTGCTGCTCCCCATCTGGTCTTCGCTGCCCAAAGATCGCCTTGCGGTTCACAGGATTGTGGATGGTGTAGGGAAGAGCTGGCTTGGGCGGATTGTCGATGATACCGATGTTCCAGGACTGCTGAAGACGTTTGGGGTCGAGGCCGAGTTCAAGCTGACGCCTGATTCGATCCTCTCTTCGGTCAAACAGGGCAAGGCCATCAACGTCGAGCGACCATTCCCAATGACCATCAAGCGCTCGCTCGTGGCCGGCGAGCAGCGGATCGAGGTTTGCGGCGAGATCTGTGCACAGCTCGAATGGCTCAAGAGTCTCGGTTGCTTCACCGAGATCATTCAGTACAAGACGCGGGTGTTTGTGCCCAAAGCGCGCTCTTGCGAGATCTTCGGCAGACTGCTTGCGGTGCATTGAACACTGTCAAATGTTGGGCCGATAGCGGACTGGCGGCTTTCGTTGAGGAGAAGGCACAAAGCTGCCCTACGGCTAACGGCCCATTTGCGGACGGCCTAATCGCGGATTGAGCACATGCTGCAATTCACCTGTTCCTCGCAATATCGAAGGAGGACAGTGCGTCTTTGTAAGAGCGATAGACTACCGCGCTTGCCGCCTACCCAGTTAAGCGCTTTAGCTGCTCGACGATTGAGGAAACGAGAGGAGGAGTTGGAGCGCGCGCGCGCGTCGCGATAACCAGAGGTCTTGTCCAACGTGGAGCTTCTACGTGAAGAACGGCAAGATGACCGCGATTGATCTCGTTAAGTACGAGTAACTCGGGCAGGATTGAAAGGTGTGTGCCCTGTTGCAGCATCGCCTTGGCAAACAGAACCGAGGTCGTCTCGATCTCCGGATGCACGAGCGGCGCGCCAGCAGCTGCGAAGCTCGCTAAAAATTCGTCCTCTACGGCACCGATATCCGCTCCCCTCACCCATCTTTCCGATGCAATATCAGCCAGTGTCAACTTGCCGCTGTGGGCCAACCTGTGGTTTGCGCCAGCCACGACCACATATGCAATATCGCTCAGAACCTCTTCACGGATCAGCACTTCCGGTCGGTCCACTTGACGCAATGCAACCAATAGATCCAAGCGCCCACAGATTAATTCGTCGAGCATGCGTTCATAGATGCCAGCAGAAACAGAAAAACGTACCTTTCTGCTAGGTTTCAGGTTCTCCAGCGTTTCGGCGATCAGGCCTGTGGCCGCGCTTGGGCCGACCCCGATCCGTATTTGGCCCGCCCTCTCGCCCAGCATGTCCTGAAGGTCAGCCCGGAACCGATCCGTTTCGGCAGCTATGGCGCGCGCATGTGGCAGCAGCATATCGGCAAACACAGTCGGCCTGAGTCTGCGCCCATCCCGCTCAAAAAGCCTGATGCCCAGCTGGTTTTCCAGCCGGGAAATGCTCTTGCTCACGGCCTGCTGGGTCAAATGCAACCTCTCGGCAGCACCAGTGAACGTCCCCGTTTCGAACGCGGCGAGGAAATGACGAACAACTTGGGCTTCCATTCAGAAACACAACCATTGGTTGGTTAAAAATACAAGTGTTTGCTGGAAATGGAGTGTGCGCTCACCAAAGGTAAATCGAAGATTGGAGAGCGCATTTGGGCATTATCTCAGAGAGTTTGCCGCTGGTGGCCGACCAGGCTGGGGTTTGGGAGGGTGAATACGTTCATCTGGACGCGAGCCACCGAATCATTGACCGACACAAGTCGCGGCTGATCTGTCGGCTCAGCGATGGTGCCGATGGGGTAGCAAAACTCAGCCAGACCAACATCTATACCTGGGCAGATGGGACCCAGGAGCTCCGCTACTTCGACGGGACATTCCGCGGCGACAGAGTGTGGATCTCCAACGAGCTTATCGACGGATGGACCGGGCAAGTAGGACTGGATCCGACCGGACGAACCATCATGGTGGGTTGGACACGCGCGCACGAGCCAGATTTTCGATACTATGAAATGATCACGGTGGCCGAGGATGGTGAGGCCAAGAACCGTACCTGGCACTGGTATCGTAAGGGGCGATTGTTCCAGCGCACTGTGATCAATGAAAACCGGATAACGCGCGATTGGCGCAAGTTCGATGATCCGGCTTTCCTGCGCAACCACCCTCGAGGACCCGAGGTTCGGCTAAGCGGTGGGCGCTCGTCTGACACGGCCAACGACCCGGCTTCTTCCTAAAGGACGTAACAGAATGACGGTATCCCGAAGCATTAGCGGAACTATTGCATACACGAGTACCCAGCCAGAACGGATGGGCGCAACGCGCGGACGAGAAAGCTTTAGGATCGACATCCATGCAGATGGCGGTCGAACGATTGCTGCGCATGGCGAGATCGATGATGCCCCCACAGTTGTGCGTGATGTCAACCTAAGAGTAGGGCCCGACCGCCGCCCATTGGAGTGTTTCGTGCGGATTTTCGTCGGCGGCACTTTCAGGGGCTCAGCGTGGTTCAACTTTGCTACCGATAAAGCCACTTGTGAAGCCTTTACCTCGGTTGAAGGTCGAATTTCGCAGAGCATGGCACTGGCTAAACCGCTGCCGGCATTTGGTAATCATGCCATGATCAACGACGGCTTCCTGCTTTCTCTATATGACTTAGATAAAGGGCCGGGGACGCAGGTTATCCCACAGCTGTTGCTATCGTCTCCCGATCATCGCGGCGCTACCGGCCCCATGCTATTTGCGGTTGATTTGGCCCTTCAGTTCGTCGGCAAGGAGCAAATTGAGGTTTCTGCAGGAGTCTTCGATGCACTGCATTTCCGCATGGTTGATATCCCTGGCTTGCCGCAGGATCATCCGCCCTACGATCTGTGGTGCACTGCCGATGGAGACTATGTGCTCCTGAAGGCTCGCGTGACGGGCTATATGCAAACTGCTTACGAACTTGTTTCCTGCGAGCGGTCTGAAGCTGAAACGTGATCACCAACGTCATCCTTGTGATCCACATCGCGGTTCTGGGCTATTGGTTTGGCTCAGAACTCGTCATCAACAGCACATATCGCTATGTTTCATATGCCGATGAGATGCCATTTCCAGAGCGAGCGCGGCTGATGGATCATGTTATGCACGTGGACCAGCATGTCCGATACGCATTGGCGCTACAGGCCATTCTAGGGACCGCGTTGGCCGCGCTCTATGGTTATATACCTGGGGGCGAGCGCCTTGCATGGACAGCAGGTTTGCTTGGTTGCCTCTGGCTCGCATTTATCGAGGCTGTTCACCGCCTCAGGCAGGCGCCGATTGGAAATACGTTAAGCGCACTCGATCGCCAGTCCCGCTATATTTTGATGCTGTTGCTGTTCGCATTGGCTCTGGGTCTGGTTGGAGGGACCTGGCCGATGCCAGCTTGGCTGCGCTGGAAACTGGCATTGTTTGCTGGCGTTATGGCGTGCGGGGTTGGGATTCGCATCGCTCTTATCGCGCATTTTCGGACATGGGCAGTAATGGCGAAGGAGGGTCCTAGCGCCGAAACCAATGACATTATCCGAAGCACCTACGTCAAGGCGACTGCAATACTCGTTCTGCTTTGGATATTCATCGCAGCCATCGTAGTCTTGAGCCTTTGGAAACCAATGTGAGTGATCAAGCAGTTCTCGAGGCCTTGAGCACCGCGGCAGGACCGGAAAATGTTTTGACCGATGACGAGAGCCTGACGCTCATGGCGTCCGATCTGCACGTTGGTGGTCACAAACCTGTTGCCGTCGTGCGGCCGGTGTCCTCGCAAACGGTTGCTGACAGCGTCGCTGCGGCGGTCAATCATGGCTATGCAGTCATCCCGCGCGGTGGAGGGCTCAGCTATACCGGCGGTTATGCGTCATCGAGCCCGCAGACAGTCATTATCGACTTAAGCGCGATGAACCGAATTGTTGAGATATCCAAGGACGATTTGGTCGTGACGGTTGAGGCAGGCGTGACCTGGAAGCAGATCGACAATGCTCTGCGTCCGCTGGGACTACGTCTTCCATTTTTTGGCACCTTTTCTGGCGCGGGTGCGACAATCGGCGGGGGATTGAGCCACGGCGCATTATTTTTTGGATCGGCACGTTACGGCTCTGCGGCTGAAATAGTGCTGGAGCTTGAAGTGGCATTGGCGGATGGGACACTGATGAAAACCGGCCAAGGTGCGCTTGAGGCGGGCAGTAAGCCTTTCTTCCGCGGATTTGGCCCCGATCTTACCGGGCTGTTTGTGCATGATGGCGGCGCTTTGGGAATAAAAACCCTTGCGAGCCTGCGTATGATCCGGACACCCAAGGAAGAAGGTTACGCCAGTTTCGCGTTCGATGACCTAACCAGCAGCGCAAAGGTCCTTAGCGAAATCGCACGCAGCGAACTGGCAGAGGAAGTCTATATTCTCGATCCTGCTGCAGCCAATGAGGTGGCAGCTGCACCGATGCAATCGGCTTGGGCCGTGGCTCGGCAAGCGGGTGGCTATCTGCGCGCGATCAAAGCTTTGGCCTCGCTGGCACGCGGCGGGTCAAAACCGCTTCCGCGCGGTAGCTTCTCCTTGCACATGGTGGCTGCCGGACGCACCCGGTCTGCGGTAAATAATGATCTGGACAGTGCCGCTCGAATTGCGCTTGCTGGTGGTGGGCAGCAAATTGCACCCACTGTCCCGCGGGTGGCCCGTGCCACGCGGTTTTCGAACCTTGACGGCGTTCTGAATGCCGACGGCGGGAGATGGGCCGCTCTTAATGCCAAAGTTGCACATACGGACGCAGAGAAACTTATCGCCGCATTCGAAGCCATGATTGCACCCTATTCAGCAGAAATGGCGAAGCGCGGGGTGCGTCTGACGTATCTCGCATCAACCCTTGGCAACCAAAGCTTCAGCTTCGAAACGGTCTTTCACTGGCACGACGCCTGGTTGCCGATTCACCGGCATCATCTGTCGCAGGAGAGGTCCTCAGTGCTCACTGAACCGAGCGCCAATCCGCGTGCGAGCGCGCTGGTTGATGACTTGCGGCAAGAAACCGTCTCGTTGTTCCAGACGATGGGGGCAGCATCGAACCAGATCGGTCGCACTTATCCGTATCTTAGCGCCCTCACACCTGGGCCGGCCTCATTGCTGATGGGGATCAAGGACCAACTGGATCCCAAGGGGATGATAAACCCCGGTGTCATTGGCTTCTCGAACTAAAACAATCTGGAGAACCGAATTGTCCAATCTATACGCAATCATCACGACTGACAGGTCCGATGCTGGCTCTCTGCGAATGGATCTGCTGGAAATGCATATAGCACATGTCGAACGCCATTTGGATCGGTTGTCTGTCGCCGGCCCCCTGCGTGACGAGGAAGGCGAATTTGCAGGATCATTGCTTATCGTAAAGGCCGAGGACGAAGCGGATGCGCGGTCGTTTCTCGAAATGGACCCGTACTTTAAAGCTGATTTGTGGGACCAAATTCAAATCAACGCTTTTGGTGCAGTCGCTGGGGACTGGGTTGGCGGAAAGACTTGGTAATCTGCAAGCGAAGTAATTTCGCGGTCGCCGGCATCGAGGCAGCTAGAAAAACCGGTAGCAAAAGACTTCTCAGATTAGGTGTGCCATCAGCTCTCGGGCCGTATGCATCATTTAAAGCCAAGAACAATCGATATCGTTAGCGACGATTGCAGCAATTCCGCTGTGATTATTAATGGATAGAAGTTCCTATTTCGACCCTTCTATTGCCGTATTGAGCGCACTTGCTGAATGACTGGTTCTGACCCTTATTGTGTTGAAAAAATCCGCGGCCGCTTTCCGTCAGCAACATTTTAGCGCGGGTAGCTTGCCAGGCAAAACTAAAGATTCGCGCACTCGACCTTCGCTGAATCATTGTTGCTGAAAATTGGGGCTTACCGTGCCGAGTGCGAGTTTTTCAACAGAATACACCCTAAAAGCGGACGCCAGCCCACATCGAGCTGGCGCCCAACAGCAGTCAAATTTCTGTCTTCTCGGCGAGAGTCAGTGCGTCTTCAATGTCCACGCCAAGGTAGCGAACGGTGTTTTCGATCTTGGAATGACCGAGTAGTATTTGGATCGCCCTTATGTTGCCTTTGGCCTTATAGATGATCGAAGCTTTCGTACGGCGAAGCGAATGTGTTCCATACTCCTCCGTTCGGAGGCCAATTCCTCCCACCCATTCATCAACCAGTCGAGCATATTGCCGCGTGCTGAGATGCCGCTTGTGATCGACGCGGCTTGGGAAGACATAGTCCTCAATGGAGCCCGCTCGACGTTCAAGCCAGGCGAACAAACTCGCTCTCGCGTCTGAGGCTATCTCAAATTGAACTGGGCGCCCGGTTTTACGTTGGGTGATCGTGGCCCGTGTTCTGATTTCCGGCCCACTAACCAAGTCTGCGATCTTGAGCTCGACAAGGTCACAACCTCGCAACTTGCTGTCGATTGCCAAATCAAACAGCGCTCGATCCCGAATGCGCTCCTCGCGATCAAGGAAGAAACGGATCGCCCAGATCTGCTTTTGATTGAACGGCCGCTTGGGGCCAATCTTCGCTCCGAAGTTCCACGGCACTCGGCTATGAGCAGCAGGGTCAAAGTGTGAGTGGGTCATTGACATTCTCCTTGGCCGGAATGGCCTTGGGGAATGTCCGCTTTCAGGAACTAAGATCTTAGATGCCCATGTCTTGGATTGGAGCGCCAAGCTGCCATTGTCGCTGATCTGAACGAACGGCAGCTTCCGGGTCGCAAGAGCGAGCGCTCGAATGACAGGGATGAGGGCGCGCAGCTGCCGCATACTCTGCCACACAGCTGGTGAGAATCCGAGGTCGCCGCGATCGCACAGATCTGCTTATCATGCGAAGGTCAGCCTACAGCCCTAACTGAGGTTTCGCGGCTTTAGGCGCCTCCACAAGCAAAAGAGAAGGGGGAGGGAGGTTTGATGGTCCGTCAATTGGACGGGCGATCAGATGGAGACCTCCCATGACGGCAATTCCTCTTTGCAAGCTCGATCAGAGCCCCAGCAATGTGCGCAAGGTGATCGATGAAACGGCCGACGAGCAGCTTTCTCACGACATCGAAGCGCACGGCCAGCTTCAGAACCTAATCGTCACCAAGTCGAAGAAGCGCACGCGCTTCGATGTGATTGCGGGCGGCAGACGCCTGCGTGCCATGAACATGATCGTCGAGCGCGGCGCGTGGGACAAGACCCATGACGTTGAATGTCTCGTGATCGACGGCAAGACCAGCAATGTGGGAGAGGTGTCTTTCGCCGAGAACTTCCAGCGTCTGGCCATGACACCCACCGAAGAATGCCGCGCTTTCCAGCATTTCGTTACCGAGGATGGCGACAGCGCGGCCGTTGCCAGACGCTTTGGACTAACCCAGCGGTTTGTCGAAGGCCGTTTGCGCCTTGCCAGTCTCGCCGAGCCGATCTTCGAAGCGCTCGAAGCCGGTGATATAACACTCGATCTTGCCAAGGCCTATGCCTCGACCGATCGGCGCGAAGTGCAGCTGCGAGTGTTCGAGCAGGCGCGCTACAATTCTTATCTCAAGGCCGATGCAATCCGCCGCATGATTGCTGAAGGCTCGCTTCGGGGCAGCGATCCGATCGCGTTGCTTGTGAGCGAAAAAGCCTATGTCGCCAAAGGCGGCCGGGTCGAACGTGATCTCTTCAGCGAAGCGTCCGAAGACCGCTGGCTCGACATCCCCATCGCGCACGAACTCGCCGCAGCGAAGATGGAGGCCGAAGCCACCAGACTTGTCTCTGACACAGGTCTTGCTTGGGTAAGGCCGGTGGCTGCCACCTCAAGTTGGCACGCGCGCAGCGAGGCTGATGTCCATCCGGTACGCTTGCCGCCCGCGCCGATCAGCGAGGAGGCGCAGGCCCGGATCGACGAAATCGAAGCGCGCATGAGCGACATTGGCGATATCTTCGAGGCCTACGAAGTCGAGCCTTCGGACGAGATCGATATCGAGGCGCTTGAAACCGAATACGAAGAGATCGATGAACAACGCCGTACGCTTTCCAATCCCAAGCGCGAGCTGCCTGAGGAATGGAAGAGAGAGGTCGGTCAGTTCCTGATCCTCACCAACGAAGGCGAGATGGTGCTTGATCCCGATTACTACTCGGAGAAGGAGCTGCGCTTCGAGGAAGACGACAACGGCCAGATCACCGGCGGCGCGTTCGAAGCTCCGACCACGAAGTCGGGCGGAGCCGCGACGCCGGCCAAGCCAGAGGCTGAAGCGCCGGGCGGTAAGGCGGTCTCCGCGCGCCTGTTCGATGAGCTCGCTGTGCAGCGACGCAACGTGTTGGCTGCGTCTCTGCTTGGCGACCCCGGATTGGCGCTCGACTATGCGATATTCGCGCTGGCCGATGCGCGCGGCTACGATCCCAAGGGCACCACCATTCGCGTCGGAAAGGCCGATGATCCGGTGCGCGGCGACTGCCCGACCGGCGAAGCCGATCAGATCCTGGTCGATGCCCATGACGCGCTTGAGCGCGCCTGGCAGGAAGAAAGCGACATAACGGACCGCTTCCTCGCCTTCCGCGCGCTCAACGACGAGGCCAAGGCTGCCTGGCTGGCCTATTGCGTGGCGATCTCGCTCGAAGCGAAGAAAGGCTATGCTAGCGAGCACCATCCGATCCACGCGCTGCTCGGGACGATCCTCGATATCGACGTTGCGGCGCTGTGGCGGCCGACCTCGGAGAACTTCTTCGATCGGATCAGCAAGGCCTCGTGCCTCGCCGCCTTGACCGAGATTGGCGGCAGCGAACTGGCTGCGCGCTATGGCGCCTCGAAGAAGTCTGAGCTCTCGACGTCCTGCGCGCGCCTCTTTGCAGGCGATGCGATTGTCGAAGAGGACATCAAGGAGCGCGCGATGCGCTGGGTCCCGGCACCCATGCGGTTCGAGCTGCCGGTGGCAGATCAAGCTGAGGCCGGTGAGGCCGAAGCAGACGCGCCCGATGATGTGGACGATCCGGCCGACGAGACCGCGACCGATGATCTCGGTGCCGACGACGGCGAGGCCAAGGAACCGGAAGCCGACAAGGCCGAGCCGCTCGCCGCCTGACCGGCGCCATCACCACCATCCACCCACAAGACCCGGGCAACGCGTCCCGGGCCCTTTTCGTTTCAGCTTAAGGAGACGTCGCCATGGCGAAGAAAGCCCGGCGCGATGCCGCGCAAGCGATCACCGATCTTATCATCCGCAAAATCGAGGAGGGCACGCCGCCTTGGCGCAGGCTCTGGACAAAGCGTGGCGGGGACGGGGCGCCCTTGCGCGCCAACGGCATGCGTTATTCGGGCATCAATGCGCTCTATCTCTGGGCGGTCGCTGACACACTTGGATATCGCTCGCGCTGCTGGATGACCTATGCGCAAGCTCAAAAGCTCGGCGGTCAGGTCCGAAGGGGGGGAGACCTCGCAGCCCAGCGTCTACTTCACCTCGGTGAAGAAGGAAGAGCGCGACGACGTGACCGGCGAGGATACGGTTCGGACGATCCGCTTCATGCGCAGCTACAGCGTGTTCAATTGCGAGCAGATCGACGGCCTGCCGTTACACTTCTATCCCGATGACCGCGATAAGGCGCCGCTGGCGCCGTCGGCCAAACGCGAAGCGATCGCGGCCTTCTTCGAGCCGATCCCGATAGACGTGCGCCATGGCGGCGACCGCGCCTTCTATGCTCCCGGCGCTGACTATGTGCAGCTTCCCCAGAAGACCGCCTTCGTTTCGGAAGATCACTACGCGGCGACGCTCGGGCACGAGCTAGGCCATGCCACGGGACATCCCGATCGGCTCGATCGAACTTTTGGCAAGCGTTTTGGCGACAAGGCCTGTGCGTTCGAAGAGCTTGTCGCCGAGATCACTAGCGGGCGGATCTGCTACGAACTCGAATTGCCGTCCGAGCTGCATGACAGCCATGCCAGCTACGTCGATCACTGGCTGCAGATCCTAAAGGCCGACAAATCGGCGATCATCACCGCGGCGGCTAAGTCCGAACAGGCCTTTGCCTGGCTGGCGGCGCATTCGGGATATGGAGAACAGGCCGATGATGCCGAAGTAGCAGCGCAAACACCACCAACCGAAAAGCTCGCCGCCTGAATCGGCACCAAGATCAAAGTCAAAACCCACACCTTAGAGGAGGCCGCTATGGGCTGGCTCTTTATGACCCGCACCGGGATGGGCGAACACACGACACCAAAGGCCTATCTCGATGCGCAATTCACCTATGAGCGCGTAGCGTGCGGCGACGCTGAGTTCATCGGTTTGCGCGTGCTCGACAGCGCCTGTCCTGGCAACCGGACATGGTACGGCGCGATCGAGCGCTATGATGAAGCCGGCAGGGGCGTCTACGTCTTCGCCGGTATCTGCCTCGTCAAATGGAACCCGCGCGCCAAAGACGACCTCATACTCGGATACAAGGATATGGACGAAACGGCCGGGCCGAGCGAGGCCGCGTGCCCGCAGCGGATCCTCGATCTGCTGACCAGCACCAGCGAGCCTTACGCGCTTGACTGGCGGCGCCGCTGCCACACGCTCGCTCGGCTGCGCGCCCGCAAGCTGCCGGATGGCGCGCTCATTCGCTTGCCGGAAGCGATAACCTTCACCGACGGGTCCAAGCATTCGGAGTTTCGCGCTCAGCGCGAAGGACGCCGCATCGTGCTGACTGATCCGGACGGGCGAGGGCGCTATCGCGTCTCGCAGCTGATGGATCGGGCTTTCGAGATCATTCGCGAACCGATGCAGGTGCGCACGGTCTTTCCGAGCGCAGACGGCTGAGGAGCGTGCCGTGCCATTGCTTGATCCCCGACGATACCAGCTGTGCGGACCCGTCCATGCCGCACGAGTTGCGCTGCGCCTCACCGAAGAAACCTCGCGCGATCATATTGTCACCCGCACGCGCGAGCGGCTGCAGCCTTTCCGCGTATGCCCGCACGACGAGGCCGAAGGAGCTCTCATAGCACTGACGGTCATTGTGCTTTGACAAATCATAACCCGCAAAGCGCTAGGTTCACCTCGGCTGCTTTGCGCCCCAAAGTCGGGCATAAGATCCGCTTGGTTTGCTTCCCAAAAGCCGACACTCGTTTGCAAGGCGAGGCGCCTGCCATGTTCGAGCTGTCAACGCGAGACTGCATCTGGGCACGCTTCGGCCGAGCTCTAGCGCAAGCCCTCTTGAAAGCAGCGCATGCGTGTCCGGTTTAACCCCTTCTGTGATGCCGCCTAAAGCACGCTGACATCGACGCAGGCGACAGCTACCGTTCCGGTCAATCTTCTAAAGAACAGAGAAGCTCTTTCGTCGGCCCGAGGTCCAATCCTTCTGCTCGCACCCAAGCCTGATCGAAGATCGTCTCGGAATAGCGCGAGCCGATATCGCATATCAGCGTGACCAGGCTTCCAGTGTCGCCCCGGCCACGCATCTCATCAGCGAGCTTGAGCGTGGCAAAAAGGTTCAGGCCCGTCGATCCGCCAACACGCTTGCCGAGTTTGTCCGACACCCAGTGTGTCGTCGCGATGCTGGCGGCGTCGCTGACGCGGATCATTCGGTCGACGACGCTGGGAATGAAGGAGGGCTCCAGACGTGGCCGGCCAACGCCTTCCAGCCGTGAGGCTTTGCAACTCGTGGGGATGCTGGCGGGCGCTCTGTAACCTTCGAGAAACACCGATCCCTCCGGATCCGCAACACACAGCTTTGTCTTCGCGCTGATATCGGGCCGATAGCGAATGAACCGGCCGATCGTCGCCGACGTGCCACCGGTTCCTGCCCCGACGATAATCCATTCGGGCACGGGGTGAACCTCGCGCTGCATCTGATCGAACAGGCTTTCTGCAATGTTGTTGTTGCCCCGCCAGTCGGTCGCGCGTTCGGCGAAGGTAAACTGGTCCATGTAATAGCCGTTGCTCTCGCGGGCGATCTGCTCGGCGCGTTCGTAGATCGAAAGGCTCGGCGCGTAGGTGCATGAGCCGCCGAAGAACTCGATTTCCCGGATCTTTCGCGCGCTCGTCCCCTCAGGCACGACTGCGGTGAACGGCAGACCGAGCAGCCGCGCGAAATACGCTTCGGATATGGCGGTCGATCCGGACGAGGCCTCGACGATTCGAGTGGTCCGGTCGATCTTGCCGTTGCACAGCCCATAGAGGAACAGCGATCGGGCGAGGCGATGCTTGAGACTGCCGGTGGGATGGGTGGATTCGTCTTTCAGATAGATGTCGATATCGGGAAAGGCCGAAAGCGGCAGCTTCAGCAGATGGGTATCGGCGGACCGATGGAAATCGGCTTCGATCAGATTGACGGCGTGGCAGATCCAGTCGCGATCGAGCACACCGACGGCTGCGCTGCATGCCACGTCAGCGAGCAATGCCGCGTCAAAAGACTCTGTCTCCATGTCAGCGCAATTCCTCAGCCAGTCGTTGCATGAATTGCGCTCCGGCTTCGATTTGAGACCGGGCGATCCATTCATCGGGTTGGTGGGCCTGCTCGATCGAACCGGGTCCGCAAATGACGGCAGCAAAACCCGCATCGCTGAAGAGCCCGGCTTCCACAGCATAGGACACCTTTTGCGCGGGTGCATTGGTGCGCGCCAATCGGCGCACGAGCGCGATAGCTTCCTCGCTGCCATCAGAGGTCAGCGGCGGGGCATCGGCGATATTAGTCACACGTATGGTGGCCCCCGGATGCCCCGATGCGAGAGCGCTGTTCATATCTTCGCATTTGGAGAAAAACGGGGCGAGAATTGATTGCGCGGATTGGCCAGGAGGCACGCGTAGATCGAACGTGAACGATGCGTGCTCTGCAAGGATGTTCGCAGCGGTGCCGCCTTGCATCAGGCCTACGGTCAGGGTCGCATGCGCAGGCTCGAAACCGCTTTGTTCGTCGCCGACTTGCGCAAGGTCTTTTGCCAGACGCTGAAGAGTCCACATCAATTCGATGGCGACCATATTCGCGGAAACACCGAGCTGCGGCAGCGAGCTGTGCGCCGCGATGCCATCGACCTCCACCTCATAGAGAGCGATACCCTTGTGGCCGTCAATCGGCTGCATCAGCGAGGGTTCGCCGATAATGGCGGCTAAGGGAGCGGGGCATTCGTCCCTCATCCGGGCGATCATGGCGGGAGCGCCTTGGCAACCGATCTCCGCATCATAGCTGATCGCGAGGTGGACGGGCCTGCTCCCCTTCGCAAATGCCGCCACATGCGCGAGAGCCAATGTCAGAAAGCCTTTCATATCGGCCGTTCCACGACCGTAGAACCTGCCGCCCCGCTCGGTCAGTTTCCAGGGGTCTGAACTCCAGGCCTGTCCATCGACCGGGACGACATCGCTGTGCCCCGACAGGATCACGCCGCCCTCGACGTTCGGCCCGATTGTCGCGAACAGATTGGCTTTCGTGCGATCGGCGCTTTCGATCCGCCGACTTTCGACGCCATGAGCGGCGAGTTGATCCTCGATCCAGGCGATCGCCGCAAGATTGCTATGCCGGGACGTGGTGTCGAAACCAATCAGGCGGTCAAGTATCTCGAGGGTCGAGGTGAGGTCGGGCGTGGTCATCGGATTGGCTTTGCCTCCCGGTCGGAATGACGCAATGGTCGAGCTACACTGCTCGCTAGGCTTCACATATCTCAATCGGAAAGCCATCGGGTTCCTCGATGATCATGGTTCGGCCCGGTGGCAATCCCGGGCTGGACCGCTCAGCCTCGTTCTGCAGCATCGTGAGCCCGGCCTCGGCGATGCGCGACCTCACCTGGTCGAAGTCGCTCGTCAGGAACGACCACATGACGATGCCGCGATTGGGTGGTCCAAAACCGGGGGCCGGGCTGGGTATCGTCGCTTCGTGATGATCCATCAGGACGAGATAGCCGGTCTGCGATCCGGGGGCGAAGCACTGGATGAAACGTTCTCGTGTGCCTTCGGGCATGAGCAGCGCGGAACGTTCGCCCACCTCAAACACCGTGTCCCGGCGCACTTCGAACCCGAGTACATCGCGGAAGAATTCCATCGTCGCTTGCGCATTGACGAGGCAGCGCGCGGAATAGGACGGACCGCCAATGCCGGTCGCGGGGTCGATCGGGCCGGTGGGCACGAAGATGTCGGGGCGGGTGACTCCCATCAGGAAGGCGTGGTCGGGCGCCTTGTAGACGATCTCGGCGGAGGTGTAGACTTCTCCGACGGGGCTGGTGAAGTCCATCTCCTTGACGCCGATGGTGGATTCGATCCCGATCGCGTTCATGCGTTCTTCGTGCGCGCGCAGGTCGTTCATCGGGAAGCTCAAGGTCGCGCCGCCGGCGTAAAGCCCCAGATATTCAGGGCGTACTTCCGGCACGTCATCCGCGATGTGAATGACGCGAACGCGAACATTCGCGCCATCACCTTGCTTGGCGAAAATATTGATGCGCACGGTGTGATCGCTTTCAAAGCCCAGATATCGCGCGATGGTATCGCCGGGCGCGTTCCAGCCGCCATCGGTGAGGCCGTAGCCTTCGACCAGAGCACGCTCCATCGTCTCCGCCTGTGAAGTGACGTAGGTCACTGTATGGAGCGGGCTCACCAATGCGTCGCCGGGTGCGCTTTGCGGTACGAAGATATCCTGCATATGCGTGTTCCTAGATAAAGGCCGAAGGTGCGATCGGCTGACAACGGCGCGCCGCAAGCTAATCCGCCTCCACCAGCAGCACTTCGGCATCGGCAAGGCCTTGGCGCATCTGCTTGACCTCGGCATATTCATCGGATTGCCAGAACCGTTTGGCCGCGGCCTTGTCGGGCCATTTCGAAATGGCGATCGACCCGTATCCCTGCAGCGTGCCTTCGAGCAGGTCCGCGCCGGGAGCGACCACGATGTATTCGCCGCCGAATTTTTCGACGAGTGGCGGCACTGCCTGGCCGTATCCGGAGACGAACGCCTCCCGATCGTGAATGCGGCAGGCGATGATCATGTAGGCGGGCATCGGGGCCTCCTTTAACGGCTCAGGAAACTCGGGCGAGTTGGCGGGAATAGGCGCGCAGGGTGGCGCCGATGAATAGGGTCGGCACCAGCGCATAGATCGCGCAGGTCGCGGCATAGGCGAGGCGCAATTCCTGCTCGCCGAAGACATGGGTGGAGAGGTATCCGACCGTTGGCGGACCCAGGAACAGGCCGGCCATGCTGATCGACATATAATAGAGCGCGACGATCTGGCCGCGTATCGCGGACGGCGTGATCGCCAGCACCGCAGCCACCGCCATCGCGGAGATGATCCCGACGGCGGCGGTGTTGACGAACAGGAACACGAAAGCGATCTCGGGCGTCGCCACGAACATCGGCACGATCGCCGTGGGAAGCATGACCACGTAGCCAATGACCAGCAGCCGGATCGGCGCGTCGCTGCGTCCGGCCTGCGCCCAACGGTCGGAGACAACGCCGCTCAGGAAGACCGAGGCCGGACCTGCCGAAAGCAGGACGATGGCGTTGACGAACGCATATTTCTCCGGCGGCCAACCCCATGTTCGCTCGAACACGGGCGCGAGGAAGCTCTGGCTGTAGGCGACGATCGCCATGACGCAGGCGAGCGAGATAAACCCGCCGTAGACACCGGCATTGCGGCGGATATATTTGAGCGCATCGCGAACATCATTGCCCTGCACGCCATCTTGCCGCGCGTCATGCGCGCGGCGGGGCGGTTCGCGGACCAGCAGGAACACGCCGGCGAGTAGGATGCCGGGCAGGCCGACAATGAAGAATGTGAATTGCCAGGGGAGGACCGATCCGAGCAGCGGCAGTACGATGGCATCATTCGTTTTCGCCCAGGTCAGCACTGCGCTACCGATCAGCGAGGCGATGCCCGCCCCCAGCGAAAGCGCAGCGACATAAACGGAAATGGGCTTTCCCCTGCGCTCAGGGGGAAAACTGTCGCTGATCATCGACATGGCCGCGGGGCTCAAGGTCGCTTCGCCCACGCCCACCGCCATGCGGGCGAGAAACAGGTGCAGGAAGCTGCGTGCAAGACCGGAAATCGCGGTGGCGAAGGACCAGACGAAGATGCCGGCCGCCACGATCCATGTCCGACGCTTGCGATCCACCAGCCAGCCCAGTGGCAGGCCCATCGTTGCGTAGAAAATCGCAAATGCCGGCCCCAGAACCCACCCGATCTGCGCATCGGTCAGGCCCAGATCGGCTTTTATCGGTTCGATCAGAAGACCGAGGATATACCGGTCAATGAAGCTGAAGACGTAAGCGAGCGTCAGCAGCGCAACCATTAGCCATCCGGCGCGGGAAGACGGGTAGCGGGCACCCTCTTGCTCGATTGCGGCGCTCGCCATGTGTGGTTCTGCCCTAGGCCCTAACGCGCTCAGAACCGGTACTGAACGGTGCCATACCAGGTCTGAGGGGCGCCATAATTGCGTCCACCGCCGCCACCATTCGATGACCGCAACTCATAAACCTCATCGGTGAGATTTCGAACCCCTAAAGCCGCCGTCCATGCCTCATCGAAAGTCTGATATTCGACCTGCGCGCCGACAAGAGCGTAGCCGTCTTCATAAGCAAACGGATCATTGACCGTGGACGTGAAGAATTCGTCCTGCACTGTGAGGTTGGCAACTGCGCTGATGCTTCCGGCCGTGCCGGGCAGAGAATGCTCATATTGCGCGCTGAAAAATCCGTTGAACGGAGAGACATATTTCAACTGATTCTCGATCACACCGGGGACCAGCGAGGGCGCGATGGTGTCGGGATCGTCGGTGGGCGTCTCATCCTCCGTCAACGCGAAAGCCGCCGTCAGCGTGAAGCCATCGACCGGCTCGGCAACGATATCGAATTCAAGCCCGCGGATCGTGGCATCGAACGTGCGCGCTTCCAGAAAGCCGGAGCTGGATTCAAACTGGGTTGTCGGCAGTTCGTTGTAATCCGCCTGGAACGCAGTCACGTTGAAGATCAGTCGATTGTCGAACCATGAACTGCGAAGACCGACCTCGTAGGAATCGACCACGGTTTCATCGATCGGAACGACAGCGTTCGCAGCGGTGAGCTGGAAGCCCTGGAACGCGCCGGCCTGAAACCCTTGCGAATAGCTCGCATAGAGCATGACATCTTCGGTCACGTCGAAATTGGCGATGAAGCGCGGCGTGAACTTCTCGAAACTCTCTTCGGCTTCAAGGGGTCCGAAAGCGGGGAAGAACGCGCCGAAGAATAATGGCAGATCGAATGCGCCGAACTGTTCGACCGTCAGCTCCTTCTCATCGCGCGTGTAGCGCAGCCCGGCAGTCAGTTCGAGCCGGTCGATCGGTCGATACGACACCTCGCCAAAGACGGCGATACTGTCGGTCGTCTGGTCCTGATCCTGCCCCGTGGCGTTCGGGTTTTCCAGGTTGGCCGGATCGGTGAAGCGGCCCAGCACCGAGGTCGCGACGTTGTCCTCCCGCAGCAGGAACAGGCCGCCGACCCACGACAAAGGCTCGCTATCGGTCGATGCGGCTCTCAGTTCGAACGTGTAGGCATCGTGCTCCCAGTCGCGAACGAAATCGAAGCCATTGCCGGTGCGGGTAAAGGGTTCGCCTTCGAATGTGCCGACGCTCGGCCCGCCATCCGTATCGAAGGAATCGTCCTGCTGAAATCCGCGATATCCGAAGATCGCGCGGACATCGAAAGTGTCAAAGTCGTAGCGCGCCTGCAGCGTCCCGCCATAGCCCGTGAAGGCGCTTTCTCCGAACAGCGTCGGGGCGGCGAGAAACGGATCGCCAAACAGGTCGGGGCTCTGCACGAACTCGCCATCGACGAAATTGTCTTCAAGCGCGTCCGAAGCGGCGGGCGTGTTGGTGAACGGCCCAGGATTGCTTTCAGTGTAGTCAGCCGCCGCGTAGACTTCGAGCCGGTCGGTCGGCTGCCACAAAGCCGCGATCCGCCCGGTGTTCGTGTCGATCGCGTTGTAGCGATCGGGGCGTGTCGGATCCTCGTCGGCGAAGGCATCGCGGATAAATCCGTCGCTTGAGCGTGACACGGCATCGACGCGAACCGCGAAGCTTTCGGACAGCGGCGTGGAGAATGACCCTGCGAAATCGAGTTGTCCGAACGATCCTGCGGTCACACGCGCGATACCGGTCGTCTCGTCCAAATCGGGTCGCCGCGTTTGCAGCTTGATTGCGCCGCCCGTTGCGTTGCGGCCGTAAAGCGTGCCCTGCGGCCCTCTCAGCACTTCGACGCTTTCAAGCGCGATCAGGTCGAACACCGCGCCTGGCGCTTTCAGATAGGGGACATCGTCGAGATAGATGGTGATCGGCTGTTCCGAAGGCGGATTGGTGTCGTCCTGCCCCGCGCCGCGCAGATAGATGATCGCGGTGGTAGCCGAGGTAATGAAGGACACGTTGAGGTTGGGCACCTTGCCACTCAGATCGACGAGGTTTTCGACCTGAGCATCGAACAGACGCTCCGCCGGGAACGCGGTGACGGCGACCGGCGCATCCTGCAACGTCTCCTCGCGGCGACGCGCCGTCACGATGATCGCGTCCTCGGGTCGCTCGGCGGTCGCGGGCGTATCGTCAGCCGGATCGCTCGCGTTCTGGGCTGCGGCGCCCTGCGGAGCAATTGCCAGCGCGACCGCGATGGCCACGGCCGAACCGCCTACGGACGAGACACGATTCAAGACACGCATTCAGAACCTCCCCATGATCGTCCGATGGTAAGGGCAATGGCGCGCGTTTTGAAAGTCCGATATACAGAACCAACCGTTCGGAAAAACAGGACAATACGATGGATAGGTTCAAATGTCTGGAGGCTTTTATAAAAATCGTTGAAACGGGAAGCATTTCACATGCCGCTCGTGCCCTCGATCTTTCCAAGTCCACCGTTTCCGAACGGCTCGCCCAGCTCGAACATCTGGTGGGCGAACCTCTTATCGCTCGCTCGACGCGCAAGGTTTCTTCAACCGCCGCGGGTCGCCGAATTTACAGCGAGTTTCGCAAGACCGCGGCGCACATGCGCACTCTTGAAAAAGCGATCGGCGCGGACACGCCTGTCGCGGAACCGCTCAGAATCGCGAGCACGACCGATGTGGGCGCGGTCGAGGTCGCGCAGGTGCTCGCCGAATACTGCCGGGAGAACAACGGAGCCGATATCAGCCTATCGGTCGGCAACGATCTGGTCGACCCGCTCGATCGCGGCTTCGACATGGCAATCCATTTTCGTCGCATCGTCCACAGCAAGCTGAAGGTTGAGGAGATCGCGGTGGTGGAATGCGGTCTGTATGCCGCGCCCGAATATCTCAAGCGAGCCGGGCACCCGACCTGCCCCGCAGACCTGCGGGCGCATGCGTGCCTTGGTTATATGTTCCAACCCTCGGTACACGACTGGATCCCCAGCAAATGGGAGTTCACGCACAGCGAGAAGAAGGAGACCGTCGACGTCGCGCTGCGCGCCCGCTTCAACAGCGGCATTGCGATGCGCCACTTCGCCGTTGCCGGGCGCGGCCTGGCAATCCTCCCGAGGGTGCGGGTCCGGTCGGAAATTGCCGATGGCCGGCTCGAGCACGTTCTGCCGAACCATGCGCCGCCCTCGCTCACGCTGCTCGCGGTCTATCCGCGGACGTATCTTGGCAATCCGCAGATTCAGAAAGTCTTACGGTTCCTGCGCAATCGCATTCGCCATTCGCTTTGATTTATTGCTAATCTATCTTGCTCTCGTAACAGGCTCCGTTTCAAGCTTTCCTTACCCAACAACAGACGGTCCGCGATCGGCCCAGATTACGCCAATGATCGATGCCTGAACTTGGAAGTGAAGGCCAGAATCCAACAGGAACTACGGTCTTGCCATCGAATGGCTCGAACGCAATTGTTTGAGGCATGTGGCTCGTCCCTAAGGATACGAGTGGCCTGACGGCCCGCGTCGAGGTTCCCGCCAATCTGCGGGAAGGCCTGGTGCGCTGGTATTTGGGGCGGGGCAGTGAGGCCGATCACCGGGCTTCGGTCTCTCTGGTCGTCACCACGCGCGAGAACGGCAAATGGCTTGCCTGCGATTGCCTGGGCGAAGCCGACGCGCCGCCGCTGCTGAGCCCTGCCTATCTCAGCTCGCAAGAAACCTACTATCTGAGGCGCCTCACCGGCAGGCCGCAGCACCGACGCGATTGCCCGTTCTTTTTGCCGCAGGCGCCCGACCGCATCCGCGAGAAACCCGATGGTGCGCATTTCGAGATCGACTATCCGCGCGGGCTGTTCAACGCGCATAAGGATGCGCCCGAGAAGCTGGCGACCAAGCCCGACGAAGCGGAGCCTGATGATCGCCGCCGCGGTGTCACCATTCCGAGGCTCGGCAAGCTCTTGTGGATGCTGATCGAGGCCACGGGCGCCAATGTGATCGAGAGCCTGCCTAGTGAAGGCAGACCGGTGTTCGGCATCGCGAAGCAACTTGCCCGCTTGCGCGAGGCTGCGCGGCGCTTCGAGATCGCGCCCGGCATACCGCTCGCTTCGCATCTCTACACCAATGCGGTCGACTATGAGCGCACTCGCATCCATGCTCGGCTGCGGAAGGCTGCGAAGGACTGGCCAGTCGGCTACGCGCCGCAGGCCTTCCTATTGCTCGAAGCGAGCGCGGTGCGGTCAAACAATCTGACCACAGGCCTTGGCGATGTCGCCATCCGCAACCGCATCCAACACGCTGGAGCGGGTGCAAGTGACGGCGGGGCAGGCGGCCCCTATCTGGCGCTCGCCGTGATCGGCGAGCATTCCAAGCGCGAGGGCTATCTCGCGTTGCGCGCCTATGCGCAGCCGATCTTCAAGGGCAACCAGTTCGTACCGGTAGAACGCGCCTCCGAGCGGCGGCTGTTCGAGCTGCTCACGCGGTTCCAATATCTGATGCGCGCCAGGCGCGTCGCAATCGCGACAAAAAGGCCGCTGTTCGATATTCTCACTGACAAAGGGTTCGTGAGGCCGGAGGCTATCATTGCCTTTCGCGATTACAGCACCGGCGAAGACGACCAGTTCGCGCTTCAGCTGATCGATGACGATACGCCGGAAGGCCGCGAAGCGCATTCCCAAGAGCGACAGCGCATCGCCGAATTCGCACCTGTGCTCAGCATCACGCCAGACGAGCTTACAGGCGACGGGCTGCTCGCCCGTCTCGAGGCCATGATCGGCTAAAGAGAAGGGGGAGGGGCATGGACGTAAGGAGATTACGTCATGACCTGCTTCGCATCCTCACCCAGACCCACGAACTCGATCTGGGGGCCTATCCAGATGGCCGAAGAGTTCCTCCCCGGCGTCTGGGTGGTGACCACCGCTTCGCATGGCGGGATAATGCTGTCGGCACCCCGACAGGCGGCCATGCCCGAAGCCCTCCGGCTCGGCACAGCCAGTTACGAGGAAGACTGCGACTGGGCATTGCCCGTGCTCGCGTTCCGCGGCGAGTTCGAAGTCGCACGGCCTGATCGCGCCTCCTGGCTTCAGCTCGCTGTCGATACGGTGCGCTGCTGGCATCCCGACCGCTATGAAGCCTTCACCGGCGAGGCCGTGCTCGAGAACGCGTCGCGCGTGCTGCGCCAGCGCGCGGCCTACCTTGCCGCAATCGGCAAGCATTGCGTCACCGCCGCCTGGGGCGATTGGGCGGATTGGGTGCTGGAAGGTAAGACGGGTGTCGTCGCCTGCAAGGTCCTGTCCGTCGATCACCTCGGCAACGCGAGTTACAGCGAAGAGCGCCGCTACGCACTCGTTGACAAGCACGCCTATGCGGAGCGCGGCGAGGCCTTCTGTCTCGAGGACCACACGCACGAGCTCATCGAAATGCCCGAGGAGTTCCGACCAACCAAGCGGATCACGTGACCTGCTTCCCCAACAAGAACCACGCAGACCCTGCGCTGCCGCTTCAGGTCCACGGATGGCGCGCGGGCGAGCGCGCGCTGCCGGGCCGGGCGGCCCGGGTGGGGAGGGGGATGAAAGACAGTGGTCCGGGCAGTGGGCTCGGACGAACCAAGGAGACGTTTCAATGAATATCGGCAATCTGAAGACCAACGAAGAGGGCATTTTCGTCGGTCGCATCACCACTCTCGCATTCACGGCGACCGTGGCCCTGCGCGAGTTCACCTCGAACAACGACAAGGCACCCGCTTACGACGTCATGGCGCTCTCGGCTGACCGCCGCAGCTGGGTGAAGGTCGGCGCGCTGTGGGAGTACGCATCGAACGAAACCGGCGAGATGTTCCTGTCGGGCCGGATCGATGATCCCAGCCTCGACAAGCCGCTCGACATCGCGCTCTTCAACCAGGACGATGGCAGTTACAACATCGCCTGGCGGCGTCCGAAAGCCAAGCGCAGCCTGCCGACCGCGACCAATGACGAAAGCGCGCTTCCGTCGCTGCCCGGCTTTGACGAAGAGGGCGAGCAAGAGCAGCGCCCCGCAGGCGATGGCCTGGGCGAAAGCACTTACGGTGCTGAGCAGCAACAGGCTGCCTGAACCGCATCCCCCGGCCGGCGTTCCTCCCGCGCCGGCACCTTGGAAGGCCCGTTTCGCGCAAGCGAGGCGGGCCTTTTTGTTGCTACTGGCATTTGCATGAAACGTTAATAAGAAATCCTGCATGGAGCGATGACGGATGTTAGAACTACTTCGGAGGCGGAACCATGAACGCGCGCACCAAACTCGACCAGCATCTGCGGCCCGGACAGGTCTATCGGCGCAAGGACCTTGCGCGTCTAACCAAAGCCGTTGACCGGCATTTGCGCGAGTTGGTCGATGAAGGACGGCTCACGAAGGTATCGCGCGGTGTCTATATGGTCCCGCGTAAAACGCGCTTTGGCAAAGCGCCTGCATCAGATGAGAAGCTGGTCGAGACGTTTCTTGGCGATGATCGCTTTCTCGTGGTTTCGCCCAATGCCTTTAATGGTTTGGGCGTTGGCACGACACAGCTCTACAACGAACCGGTGGTCTATAATCACAAACGGCATGGCCGCTTCAAGCTCGGCAGTCGCACATTTGATTTCAGGATGCGGCCGTCTGTTCCGCGCAAGCTCACGACCGAGGTTCTGCTCGTCGATCTTCTGCACAATGCGGACAGGCTGGCCGAAAACCAGGCAGAACTCGTCCCTCGCGCGCTGGCGCGCGCGGAAGAGATGGACGCAGTGCGTCTCTCCCGCGCGGTCCGCGACTATGGTTCGGCGCGTGCGCAGCGACTGCTCGAACCTCTTATTAGAACCAACGGCTAATCGTTGCCGCGGAGCATCTCGGCGGCCTTTGATAAAGGCTTCGCGCAGCCCGTGCGCGAGATTGGCGAATTCCAGCCTGACCGGCGACTCTCGCGCTTAAGCTGGCTCCGGCAGGCGTTTGATGTCGAACGTTTCGTCGTTGTCCTTGGCGCGGGCTAGATCGTGGCGCGCCTGCATGCGGAGCAGTGTCGCCGCAGGGACACCGAAGGCACGTTCGAAGCGCAGTGCAAGCTTGGCCGACAAAGCAGCCCGACCATTGAGAACCCGGCTCAAAGGCGGGCGGCTTACCCCAAGATGCTCGGCCGTCGCGGTAACACTCATGCCGTAGGGCTTGATCACTTCCTCAAACAGGAAAGGTCCCGGATGGATTGCGAAGCTTTCATGTAGCTGAATCGCCATCAGTGATAATCCTCTAGGTCGAGATCGGCGATGGTCGCTTCGTCGATCATGGTGAATGTCAGTCGCCAATTCTTGGTGACGGTCATGGCAAAAGTGCCTTCGCGATCACCGCTCAAGGCGTGGAGCCCGAAATTCGGCGGCGTCGCTAAATCTGCCTTGCTCTCGGCCGCCGCCACAAAGGCCAGCATCCGTCGAATTCTGTCCGGCTCGATCACGCCTTTGGCTTTGCCGGTTTCGGCAAACCGCCGCAAAGCCTTGTGCCGAATGCTCTCAATTTCCACGGCTTTCGTAATGCCATGGGTTACAGATGGCGTCAAGTATTTTGTAATGCTTCGCGTTACAGTCTACTGCAGGCCACCAATGCGGTCTCATGGTTCGGTCTTGGATTTGGAGAGTCACTTTGAAAGCGCAATCAGGTGTCGCTTGGTCTGCGCCGCGTCGTTAAACCACAGGTGCCCCCTAGACCGACCCACTGGAAAGCAAAGGACCATACTTTGAACCGCTTCAGTCAAGAGCTTTGGGCGTCCAGTCTCCCGCTCTTCGAGACCACCCGCGACATGCCGTTCAACCGCGAGCTCGCAGAAGGATCGTTGTCGACAGAGAAGTTCCGGCATTACATGATTCAGGACGCGCATTACCTTGAAGGTTTTGCGCGCAGTCTGTCGCTGGTTGGCGCCAAGGGCTGGAATGCCAATCAAGTGGTGCAGTTCGCCAAGGCCGCCGAGGTTGCGATCATTGTCGAACGCGAGCTTCACGCCGAGTATTTCGAGCGCTTCGGGGTCACGCCTGATCAATTTGCGACGACCGAACTCAGCCCGGCCTGCAATCACTATGTAAGCTACCTCAAAGCCACCTGCGCGCAGGAGTCCTTTGAAGTCGGGCTGGCTGCCCTTCTGCCGTGTTTCTGGATCTATCGCGAAGTCTGCACTGCCATCCATGCGAATGCACACCCTGGCAACCCCTACAGCGCCTGGATCGAAACCTATGCGGGCGAAGATTTCGCCGAAGCCGTCGATGCAGTCATTGCGACCCTCGACGAGGTAGCCGCCGAATGCTCGGCGCGCAGCCTCAAGCGCATGCACCACGCCTATCGGCGTTCGGCGCAGCTCGAATGGATGTTATGGGACAGCGCCTATCGTCTGGAAACCTGGCCTGTGTGATGCGCGATATCCTTCGCAGCGTTCTTTTGTCAGCAGCGCGCAATGGCCGCACACTGACCTATGCGAAGCTTGCAAAGCAGCTTGCGCTTCAACCCCCGCATACGATCCACCGCACCGGGCTTTTGCTCGAGGACTTAATGCGTGATCAGGCGGCAAAGGATGAGCCGCAGCTCGCCAGCTTTGTGGTCTCGAAAGCCCGAGCGGGATTGCCCGCACCGGGCTTCTTCATGATGATGCGCGAGCTGGGTTTTTATGATGGTTCCGATATGGGAGCGGACGCGCAAGACCTGGTGGAGAATGAGCGCGCGCGGTGCGCGCAATTGCTATGATCGCATGGCTGGTGCGCGCCACCTCGTTGGCACCAACCGCCAACGCCGAGCCAACATCAAGTCTCGCGATTGCTTTGCCTACCAGGGCGCGCTTTCGCCAATTACCAGAGACGGGGCTCGATAAACGAACGCGCCTTCGCCGCTCCAGGCGCGCCCATCGGGATAGCGCACTTCGATCCCGCCGAGCTGTTCGGGCTCAAACAGCCGCATATTGACGCCCATCTGATCGGCGTCTGGGTTGTCCGCCTTGAAGCTCTCGGTGAGCGCAAAATGCGTGGTCGAGCCGCATGTCGGACACGAATGCACTTCGACCGCGGGCGTGCCTTTGTCGGTCCGGCTGTAGGGATGAGTTGCGCCTTCGGCGCTCACTCTTGCGGAGGGGAAGTAGCCCCATGCGGCGCCGACCTTGCGGCACAGCGAGCAATTGCAGTCATGAATGAAGTCAGGCTTCGGATTGATCATGACCTTGACCGCTCCGCACGCGCATTCTCCTCTCATTGAGTTCTCCTTTTCAGCGCTAAGCTAACCCAATAGCTCGTACGAGTCTTGGCGCTTGTATTGTCAGGAGGAACTGGAGCGGGTCAGATGAACCTGCGCTCCACCTGAGAGGGGAGGGGGATACTCTCACTGAGTGTCCAAGTGTGGCACGCGGGGTGTGGCGCTCCGTCAAGGATCCGCGGTTCCCCCAATTTTTGCGTCCACTCCCGCTGGCGCGTCCGTTCCCGAAAAAATCGGCTCCCCCACGTCCCGCTTCGCGGCGCCGGCCTCTGGCCGGCGTCCCTGACCTCGCTGCCCGCCGCGTGCCGGAAATTGGATGTCATCAAGAAGATGACGATTTCAACGTTGAGGATATTCCCATGACAACTTTTGCATCTTTCGAAGAACTCGCCAACGCACGCATTGCTCAGGCCGATGAGCGTTCCAGCACAATTAAAAGCTATGACGGCGCCTTTGTCGAACCATCCGACATGGCCAAGCTTTCGGTCATCGACGAACCGTCTGCGACCGAGATGCCAGATCCCGACATGGCGCGGCGCGCGGTCGAGATGGCGATCGGCACGATTTTCGATGTCCTGAAGGATACACGCATGGAAGAATTCGCGCGGCAGCTGGCCTGGGGCATGGTCAATTCGTTCCATATGACTGCCCGGATTGTGGAAGGACGCGAAGACGAAGCGGCCAAGAAATTGGGCGAGCTGGCGCGAAATTACGATCCATCGGAAATCTACGCCAACGAGCTCGAAGAAACCCAGATGCTGTGCCAGACGCTGCAAGGATGCCGCGAAGCCTTGGAAGCGATGCGCGACCATGCCGCTGATGTCTACCGCGTCGAAACCGGCAAGCCTTTCACTGCCACGCGCGGCAGCCAGGTCAGCAAGAACGGGGTCACCGCAAGCCAGGTGCAGGCGCGCGACTTTCTCGCCTCACGCGCCAAGGAACGCCGGGCGCAACTCCAACCCGAAGGCCCGATGGTCGTGGTATCGGGCGGGCAGGAGGGCTGGCACGATCACACCATGGTCTGGGCCATGCTCGACGAAGTGAAAGCGCGCATTCCAAACATGGTTCTCGCCACCACAGGGATGCGCAAGGGCGTCGATGCGATGGCCTGTGCCTGGGCCCAAGCGAATACTGTCAACGCGGTGCTGTTTGTGCCGGATCGCAAGTTGGGCAAGCGAGCAGCCTTTGTGCGCAACGAGAAGCTGGTCAACATGCGCCCGGTCGAGGCGATCGTGTGCGAAGGTTCGGGCGTCCAGGCCAATCTCGCGCAGCGGCTCCGGGCTGCGGGTGTGCCGCTGCATATCCGACGGATCGCCGATCAGCGAAGCGCGCGGGCTGCCGCCTGAGCGTTTCTTTCGGGAGGCCTTGGCGCATCGCCGAGGTCTCCCATTTTTGTGCTGGAACGGAGCGCGCTTCATTGCCGAAGGAGCGCGTATTTCTTTTGTAGCGCTGGGCGGCGCGTCAGGGGCATCGAACCCCTGCCGCGCCGATCGGGACGGCCTGCCTATGCAGGCAAAGCTCAGGTTGCAATCAACCGCCTTGAAGCCGCTTGATTGCGGTCTCGGGCTTCACCTTTTCGGCCGCTTCGAGGATCGCAAGCGCGTTGGCTGGGCCTATCTTTTTGATCGCCTTGTCGAGACTCTTTTCGAGCTCTTCGGCTTCCAGCTTCGCTATCAGCATTTTCTTCTCAGCAACCGCCGCTTCGGCTTTCGCCAAAGCCGCCTTTTCGCGCTCCACTTTCGTCACCATGCGCATTTCCTCAATCGCTCCAATCGGGGCGCGAATGCTGGCGCATCCGCGCCCCGATTTCCAGATGGAATTGGATGCAAATTTGGTCGGATTTGATGCCAAGTCTTGCGCTCGTTTTCTTGTCGTTGATTGAACAGCTGGCCCCATCCCAAACGAGCCATCTGTCTCGCTTGGGACCGCGCTCTACTGCGCTAGGTTCGTCGCGCCTGCGCGCTCCTCACCAAGCTTCGCCGAGCCTCCCGCCTCGCTTCGCTCGTCGAGGGTCTCGGCCCATTCGGGTGACGATCGCTTGAGGGAAGGCAGAGGGATTGAGGTTCAATTCAGAAGGCCAGCGAGGCTGCGTTCGGCCTTCGGCCGTCATTCTCCGGAAGAATTCCACCTCAACTCGGGACTCACCCACAATCCCAGTTCAAGCACAGGCCGCCAAGTCCCTGCTTAGCACACCGAACACGGCTGAGCCGTAGGTTGCTGCAGTCAGTTTATCATTTGTAATTAATGGCTTAGTCAGAAGCTTTTGCTTGTTCTCAAACCTGCAGGGGGCTGCAGCTAGTCGGCAAATTTCTAACACTCATTGGAAATCAGTACGTTAGCGCTGCAGCCGGCTGCAGGCGCAAAACCTCTTCCAATGAATATTATTCGCGCTATACTAATCCGGCGATACCCAAACCATGCACAGCCTTGAAGGTTATGTATGGTTACCAAATTACAAAGTGTCGGGGTTACACTTAGTCCCCACACCGTTGACCAGATTGATGAGCTTGCAAAGGCTCGCGGGGTGTCCCGCTCCGAAGCCATTCGGATTTCCGTAGATATAGGCTTACCGCTCCTGAAGCTCGGTATGGCGCTGAATACGGAACGCGCTCTCACCATCCTCGAACACACGCAGCTTGCGCTTTCTCTTCTGGTTGAGCGGCAATACCCCGAAGACGTCAACGAGCTTATCAATCAGGCGTTGTCCAACGTGCGTGAATATCATGCGTGAAGACATCCGTTTCAGCAAAAACGCAGCCACGCTTGCGCACGATTCTGCGCGGGGGAGAGTGAAGCGAAACGCGACCAATTTCACACGCGGATCCCAGCTCTTTCATCACGAAGTTCTGATGACCTGGGCAGGGGTACGACTGCCCCTGATTATCTGGGCGGCAACAGCACTTATTTTGCTTTGCGGCCTCGGGTTTTTCACCTTCAAGAACCATGAAGTGCAGCTCGTCTTGATGCGTCTCATGGCGGTCAGCTGGAACTGGATGTCACTCGATCCAACCAAGGCTGTCAATCTTACCCTACCAACAGGCCACGTGGTTCGCGGGACGATGCAAATGGTGCCCTCTCACCCAGCGGTTGAAGCCGCGTGGGCGCGCGCAATTCAGGTAACAGTGTCTGCGCTCATTGGGGCATCGTTCATCTGTGTTCCTTTGACCATTTGGTTCGTGGATTTTTCCAATCGGCGCGGCTCGGCTATCCTCACCGAACGGCACGAACGCGGCTCCGTTCTGGTCAACGACAGACAAACACTGGCGGATGCCATTGCGCGCCACAACTGGACCCAGCACAGTAAGGAATGTCTCGAACGCGAGCCATCCGAAGACCCGAGAGATGTGCTTGAGGAGGGCCTCAAAAGTCGTATCCGGCGCGGCTTTCACCAACCCTATACAATGGCCGGACTTCCGGTGCCCTGGCGCCTGGAACAAAGCCACGCCATGTTCGTCGGAACAACCGGCGCTGGCAAGACAACCGAACTTAAGAAGATCATTGTGCAAGCGCGGGAGCGAGGGCATCGCTGCGTGGTGTTCGACCTCACGGGAGGGTTTGTCGAAAACTTCTTCAATAAGGACACAGACGTCATCCTGAATCCCATGGATGAACGCTGTAAACCTTGGTCGATTTTCAATGATTGCGACAATTACGCTGAGTTCATGAGCGCGGCCGCTGCGCTCGTTCCCAGTGGCCACAACGCTGAGGACGATTTCTGGCAGAAGGCCGCTCGCACTCTGTTCGTCGAAATGTGCATGAGAATGACCAAACTGGGCGTGCAATCGAACGGTGGCCTTGCCTATTTCCTTATGCATTCAGATCTCAAGACGATCAGCCGACAGCTTGAAGGAACGATTGCGGGTCCGCTCATGTCTCCGTCGGCCGCCAAGATGGCTGAATCGATCCGAGCCACCTTTAACGCGAACGCCAACGTCTTCCGTTTCCTTCCCGAGTCTCCAAAGGGTGAGAAGGGGTTCTCGATCAACAAGTGGATGACCGAGGACGTTAAGGAGGGCTCGATCCTTTTTATCACATCCAGCCACCCTGATCTTGTCCTCAATCGTCCGCTATTGACGCTATGGATGGACCTCGCTGTCAACGCGCTCTTCCGCATGGGCCGCACCCGGAATCTTCGCACGTGGTTCCTGATTGATGAGGTCCATGCGCTGCACCGCCTGCCTGCCATCGAGCATGGGCTTCAAACGGCCAGGGCCGTAGGCGGTGCTTTCGTGCTTGGAATGCACTCCTTCGGCGCTCTGAAGGACACCTATGGCGAAAACGGCGCAACACATCTGACATCGCTTGCAGGCACCAAGCTCATCCTCAAACTCGCCGATCACGAAACCGCCGAGCAATGCTCCGAGTTCATCGGCAGACGCGAGGTGCGCCAAATGGATGAAGCCTATTCTTACGGGTACAATAACAGCCGTGATGCATCGACGATCACGCCGCGAAAACAGATCGAAGAACTGGTTATGGCAGAAGACATCAAGGATCTCCCGAGCCTGCACGGTTTTATCAAATTCCCCGATGGATTCCCCGCTGCGCGCATCAAGCTGTGTTGGCGCGACTATGAGACCGTCGCCGAAGGCTTTCAGCGTGTGCGCGAGATGCGCGCCGCCGACTACACCCCAAGCGAAGAAGAGGCCGCGGAAATGGGAGTCGATGGGCGTGAGGGTGGCGGTCCGGACGACAAGCCCAAAAAGGTGATCGAAGCAGATGTTGAGCGAAGCGATGCCGAGCTTGCGGCGGAGCAACTGCGCAACGAGGTCGAAGGGGCTTTGGGACATGCGGTCGACGAGGCGGAGCGCGAGATTGCGAAAAACGAGGACGGCCGCATCAATCCGGATGCCGCTAAGGACGCCGATGGGCACGTTGACCAGTTCAGGTTCAAGAAAACGGGTGAGAAGGACTATCGAGAGCGTCAGAAACAGGCCCAGCGCGATGTCGAGGAACGATCAAACGAAAAGGACCAAGCGGCGCATTCGCGCGACCTGCGGAGCCGTCAAGACGGGCAGGAAAGCGAGCTGGCCAAGGAGAATCTGCGCGGCTTCGGTTCCGAGCTGAAAGACCGCGACGACTTCGGCATTGAGGACGACGACCAGGAGATTGGGCGGTGAAACACTCTCCACGCAGCAAGGACAATTCGTCAAACTTTAGAGCGGGTCTGGGAAGACGAATTCGATGCGTCCGGGTTGCGCTTGGTCAAACGCAAGAGACACTCGCCAAACACCTCGGGATCGCGCGGCAAACCCTAATTGCCTATGAAAATGGTCGCAGCGAGATACCTAGCCGCATCCTGAAGCGACTGTGCGACGATTTTGCCCTCGACGCGGGTTGGCTGCTCCTTGGCGATGCCTCTCGCCCCATGTTTGCGCACCATGAAGCCAAGGCGGCTTGAGATGTTGTCGGTTGCCTCCGTGTCATCTGCCGGCGGCGCGGCGAATTACTTTGCAAAGGACGACTATTACGTTGGCGATGGACCGGCAGAGCTCAGCGAGTGGGGAGGGAAGGGTGCCGAGGCGCTTGGTCTTTCCGGACAGGTATCGAAGGAAGACTTCGAGAAGGTCCTCGACGGGAAGCTTCCGGACGGCACGATTGTCAACGCAAGCGAAAGACGGCGCGCGGGGATCGATCTGACATTCTCAATGCCCAAGACGGCGAGCCTCATGGCTCAACTGGGCGGCGACAAGAGGGTGGTGAGTGCTCAACACGCGGCTGTTAAGTCAGTGATGAGCTATCTCGAAAAGCACTTTGCAGAAGCGAGAGACTATTCGCGCAATCCGAAAGGCGAGCCGGTTGGGACCGGCAAGCTGCTCTACGCTCTTTTTCAGCACGATACGAGCCGCAAGCTCGATCCTCAGAACCACACCCACGCCGTGATCGCGGCGATGACGCAAGACAAGAACGGCAACTGGAAGGCGCTTTGGAACACAGAGATCTGGAGGAACAATTCCGTTCTCGGATCGATCTACAATGCGGCTCTCAGGACCAATTTGGAAAGGCTGGGATACCAGACCGAAATCACCGGGAAACACGGCCAGTTCGAAATCAAAGGCGTCCCGCGCGAGGTCATCGAAGCCTTTAGCCAGCGACGCCAAGACATTCTCGCCGAAGCGCAGAAACAGGGGAAAGGGATAAACGAGCCAGAGGCCCTTCGAAGAATTACAAAGACGACCCGTGACCCCAAGTTAAACGCCGACGACAAGGAGCAGTTGCGCACCGAATGGAAAGAGCGCGCAGCAGCGCTGGGCTTCAATGCAAAAGAGCTTGTGGCAGCAGCAATAGCCAGAGCACCCACTGCAGGGGAAAGGCCGCTAGGTTCACCCGCGAACGTCCAGACTCTTATCAAAACAATCCGCGAGACAGCGAAGATATACACCCGTCCAGCGGACGCGCTGACAACCAACGGCCTTAAGAGGACGCTGCTCACCCCCACACAGTTGCGAACTGAGATGGCGACTGCATCCGCTGTTCGGATCATCGGGGAGCGTGAAACCTCCTGGACCCAAGCCGAGCTGGTCAAGACGGCGCTCGACGTGGGCCTCAAAGGTGTCACCGCAGACGGTGTTGAGGCGCGCATCGACAGTCTCATTCAAGATGGCAAGATGCTCGAGGGAGCCACCACGCGGCTCGATAAGCAGATTGAGAAATACACCACGCCCGAACACCAAATGATCGAACGGGCGACGCTCAAGAATGTCGCGGCAGGTAAAAATGCCAGCCCCGGCATGATCGAAGCGTCCGAAGCGCCGGGGCGGCTGAAGGAAGTGTCCGGGGGCCGCGAACTCACCGCCGAGCAGATAGCGGCCGGCACGCTTGCGCTGTCAAGCGATGACCGCACCATCGTCATTCAAGGGGTTGCCGGGGCGGGTAAGACGACGCTGATCTCTGCCATTGCAAGCGTCGCGCATCAGGAGGGCAGGGAGGTGCTTGGCCTCGCCTTTGCCAACAAGATGGTCAACGATCTTCGCAGCGACACCGAAATCCGCAGGCAAGGAGGCGAACTGGTTGAAAGCGAGATTGAAGCGAAGACCGTTTCGTCCTTCATCAACCAGCATTTGCGCGGTGCACTCCACGGCTCAGGACCACGATACGAAGCCTCGCGCGCAGTGTTGGAGGGCAAGATACTCGTCCTCGATGAAGCGTCCCTCGTCGCAAACAAGCCAATGAATGATCTCCTCACCATCGCCAACAAGCTCGGTGTCGAAAAGCTCATCATGATCGGCGACAGAGCCCAGCTGCAGCCGATCGAGGCGGGCAAATCATTCTCGCTCATCCAGGCGGATAATCCCGCGATGGCGCGTCTCGATACAAGCCTGAGGCAGCGCACAGAGCATATGAAGGAAGCGGCAGGGCTCGCCCGGTCTGGAAACTTCAAGGAGAGCTTCGAGAGGCTTGGAGAAAGGGTTGTAGAGGCGGGCAAAGACCACTTGGAGGTGACCGCCAAAACATGGCTCGATCTTTCAGCTGCAGACCGCGATCGCACCGCGATCTATTCGTCGGGTCGTGACGCGCGCTCTCTGGTGAACCGAATGGTGCAAGACGGCCTGAGGGCAGAAGGCAAGGTCACCGGCGAGGGGCTTACGCTGACGACGCTTCTGCCGGCCCACGCAACCCGCGAAGAGCTACGCTATCCCGGAACTTACCGAGAGGGGCAACTCCTCGAGGTCATGCGCCATAACGCTCCGGGTGATCTCCTGCGAGGACGATACGATGTCGAAGGAGTAGACGAACAGGGAAGAGTGCTGCTGCGCAACGAGAATGGAAAACTCCAAAGGTTTGACCCGTCGAGGATCGATCCTGCCGACAAGCGCGATGCTCTGCGTCTTTCAGAAAAGCATGAAGAGATGGTCTTTGAGGGCGACAAGGTGCGCTGGACCGAGAAGGACGACGCCCGCAAGCTGATGAAGTCCGAAGAAGCCAAGGTGCTCAAAATCAAGGACGGCGTTGTCACCGTCGAAAACCGAAATGGCGACACGGTCGAACTGAAACAGGGCGACAGGATGCTTGAACGCATGGGGCTCGCCTACGCGCTCAACATGCACCAGGCGCAAGGGGATACTCGCGATATGGCAATCGGCGAGATGCATTCCTCTGCGCGCCACCTGTCGAACCAAAGACTGGCGCTGGTGATGATGACCCGGGTGCGCGATGACATCACGATCATCACCAACGACAAAGACCGGCTGCTCGCCCAAATCGGGCGCAACCCTGGAGACAAGACCAGCGCATTGGAAACACTTGGCGAAAAGCAGGTCGAACTGCCCAAAGAGGGTGGACCGGCTCGCGACTTTCATCCGAAGATTCCCGATCATCTGCGGAGCAGCGACGACAAGTTATCACCGCACCCCAGTGTCGATCGCGACAGCCTGCGCGCCGTACCACAGATCGAGCTTCTCGAACGCAACCTCGAACGCAGTCGATAGGAGGACCACGATGAGCGACCAATCGCACCGCGCGACGCAAGGTGAAAAAGAAGGCGGGACCTTCGCCAAGCAGCACGCCGATCAGCCGATACTCTCAAGCATCGTAGAGCAGGCCGGTCTTCAGGAAATCGCCTATACAGTGGAGGGGCGGGATTATGTCGTATGCGATGTGAGCGTACAAGGCGCCCAGGAATGCGCAGACAAGCGAGAAGCCGCATCGCACCAGCAGATCGCCGCCGAGTGCGCAGCGCTGGGCCTTGCTATCCTTATGGCCGTGATCGTGGGGTCTTTGGCGGTCACCTTCGTCAACCTCGTCACCAAACTCGCAGCGCCGGTCGGAAAACATCGCGTTTACACGGTCTTCCCAAAACATTTCTTGCCAGCAATCGAGCCTGAAGGAGAATCAAACCATGGCATTTGACTACGAGGACGCCGGCACATTCGGCAGCGAACGTGAAGCGAAAGACTGGGCGCATCGCAACAGGGTGGACTTGCGAGATCTGCACATCCGCAATCTTGGAGGCGACCGCGTTGAGGTCGGCATTCGCAAGAGCTCGTACGACAAGAGCGAAGGTTACGATAATCGATACGGGCAGCGACGCAACGGATTTTGGCGCTGATGCCTGCTGACGTCGATCAAAATCTCAAAACCATCGAGAAAAAACATCTTTGGGGAAGTAGACAGGCGCGACCGCAATGTTGGTTCTGCATAAGCTTTATGCGAGTCTCGTTCTCTCGCTGTCGCGCGAAGACCTGCCAGCCCTGCTAACAATCTGACAAGGCATATAGAGCGACAGAACAATAAATGGCAGACTAGAAGATACCAACTTCGATATCTTCGATCTATTAACACCTTGCGAAAAAGGGAAGCGACATCCGTAATCTGCCACCACGCTTTTCAGCAATTCTGGTCATGGCCCTTTGGGCGTCATGCTACCCCTTGATAACGATAAGTCTCGACAGCGCTCCGCATCTCACCTTTGCTGTGATGCGCGCTGTGATCGCCGGCTCGCTTCTTCTCGGCGTGGCCCTTATGCTGCGGCGAACCTTCCCGGTGGATCTGGAAAGCTGGGGTTGGATAGGCCTTGCTGGATTGGGCATGACAGGGTTGGGCTATTATGGAATGTTCCACGCCGCCGAATTCGTATCGCCCGGATTGGCAACGGTTATTGCTAACAGTCAGCCCCTGATCGCGGCGGTGTTGGCTTTTCTCTTCTTGGGAGAGCGGCTTTCAAAATGGGGCTGGGTTGGTCTTCTGCTTGGATTTGTCGGCATCTTGGCCATCGCCGCACCGCAAATGCTTCAAGGACCGATCTCCATGACAACCGGGTTGTTTTACGTGGTCCTTGCGGCGAGCGGCGTCGCGGTCGGAAATATAGCGATCAAAAAGTTGGCTGGGCGCGTGGACGCTGCGATGGCGATGGGGCTGCAACTTCTGATCGGGGCGCTGCCACTTGGCCTTATTGCCAGCCTGACCGAAACGCCAAGCGACATTGAATGGTCGCTGATATTCATCCTGAGCCTGTTGGGCTTGAGCATTCCTGGGACCGCTATTGCGTTCTGGCTTTGGCAGGTCACGCTGTCCAACCTCGAACTATCGAAAGCCAATGTGTTCAGTTTTCTGGTACCCGTTTTCGGACTCACCATCGGCAGCGCCTTCTTCGGAGAACGTCTCACGCTGCTCATTGTCATCGGCACCGTTATCGCCACTTCAGGGGTACTGATCACGACTGCCCGGTTTGCTTCCAAACCGGACAGCGCAGACGGACACAGCGTCGGAATTGCGGCGAGCGAAAACAGTTAAAGGCGTTCTCCGCCCGCCAGCCAAACAATCAATGCGGTGCAGCACCCATCAGGGGCTGCGCTGATTTAGAGAGCGCGCGAGCTGGAGTGATAGCGCTGGATCTTCCAGTTTCCACCGGGTTCATGCGTCAATACCGATGTGGCGACGCCCTTCCGGTCGAACACACGTCCGTCGGTCAACTCGATCCGGTAGCGATACGTTTCACGGCCCAAAGCGGCATGCTTGCCAAGCATCTCGATTTCGGTTTGCGTGTCGAAGAACTCGAACGTTTTGATCGCGTCGAGCTCGGGGCCCAGATGGTGCTCCATGTACTCGGCAAAGGTGCCTTCGACCTTACCGTTCTCGACGACAAGCGACGCATCGGCGAACAGTGCCATCATCGCACCTTCATCACGCTGCGTCAGCGCATCGCGATATGCCGTCAACGCTGCCATGGGAGCTGCATGCATCTGATGGTGTGCTTGTTGGTCGCTTTCGGGCTTGTATTGATCATGGTGCTGCGCGGCCGCGGGCGAAGCCAACAAGACGGCTGAAGCCAGCAGAGTATTCAAAAAATAGGACATGTTTGTCTCCCTAGAACCAGAATCTTACGCCAATGACGTAGTTTGTTACACTCGAATCTTCGCCCTCTGTACGCGCGAAATCGCGACTGTTGCCGACCCTCCATTCCTGTTCGATCCCGATATAGGGCGCGAACTCGCGTGCGAATTCGTAGCGCAGGCGGATGCCCGCCTCGATCGTGTCGATGCCTGCACCGATGCCGAGCTCGGGAATATCCTGAGCCGACAGCGAGATTTCGCCGCGGGGTTGCAGAATTAGACGCTGGGTAATCCGCTGATCCACTTCGCCCTCGATCGTGGCAGTCAGATCGCCCTTAGTCGACAGGAATGCCGCAGCATCGACTTCGAATTGATACGGGACAAGGCCCTGGATCCCGACGACGGCATGTGTCCGTTCAGGTCCAGTGAAATCCTGCCGGACACCGGCCTGGAAATCGAAAAACGGCGCGATTGCCCGGCTCCATAAAGCCTGCACCTCGGCTGTTTCGATTGATTCGCCGAAACCACCTTCGCCTTCGGACTTGAACCACAATTTGTTGTAGTCGCCGCCGTAATAGCCCTGGACGTCCCAAAGGTAGCCGTCGTCGCCGTCCCGCATCCGATATTCGAACCGGTCGCCCTGGAACCAGAAAACGGGCGTACCGCTAACCTCTTTGGTCACCGCTTCGCGCGAGGCCGCCATTTCCTCGGCGCCGACAAAGGCGTCCGCGGCAAAGGCCGGGCCTTGGAGCGCTTCGGGCGGGGGAGGGCCCTCGGGGATAGTCATATGGTCGGCCTCTGCCCCATGACCCATTTGTGAATGGTCCATCATCTGATGATCGGCACTTTCAGCTGGCTGCTCTTCCTCTGAAGACGGCTCGCTTTCGCTTTTCGCCTCCTGATCCTGATGGGCCGCATGGCTTTGGTCTTGCGCCAGCGCCGAGGCTGGCAGGGCAAGCAGGGGCAAAGCAAAGATGATGCTTGTATGTTTCATCAGGCCCCTCCCGCTTCGAGCGGTCGGACCGTGACAACTTGGAACATCCCAGTGTGCATGTGGTAAAACAGGTGGCAGTGGAACGCCCAATCGCCGCGCTCATCGGCGGTCAGATCGAACTGCGCACTGCCGCCCGGTTGAACGTTGACGGTATGTTTCAGCGGCTGACGGCCATCCGGGGCACCGTTGACAAGCTCGAAGAAATGCCCGTGTAGATGGATCGGGTGCACCATCATCGTGTTATTGATCAGTTTGACGCGCACACGCTCATTGTAAGCGAACTGTATCGGCTCGGTGATCTCGTTAAACTTCTTGCCGTCAAACGACCACATATACCGTTCCATGTTGCCGGTGAGATGAATGGTCTTCATCCGGCTTGGGCGACGATTGTCCTTGTTGGGCTTTTCCGCAACCAGTTGACCATAATTGAGAACCCGGTGATCGACATCGTTGAGCCCTAGGCCAGGGAAATCCATCCGGTCGATAGGATTGGCCGCCACAGAATCGATACCTGGACCGACTTTCACATTGGGCGGAAGCAATGAGGTGTCGCGCATCTTCATGGCGCCCATACCCGCCATTGCGCCTGCGGCTTCGGAACCATGGTCCATGCCGGCCATCGCGTCTCCACCGCCGGATCCGTGATCCATACCAGCCATCGTGCCCGCGCCTTCGGAACCATGGTCCATGCCGGCCATGCCCATATCGGTCATGGTCAGAACCGGCGGTTTCCTAAGCGCTGGCACACCAGCTCGTGCGCCCGGGCGGCTCGCCAGTGTGGCAACACCCATGCCCGAACGGTCGATTGATTCCGCGACAATCGTGTGCGCTTCGCCATTCGGTTCGATTATAACGTCATAGGTTTCGGCCACGCCGATCTGGAATTCATCGGTCTCGACCGGTTGTACATTTTGCCCGTCAGCTTGAACGACGGTCATCGGGAGGCCCGGGATACGAATATTGAAATAGGTCATCGCCGCGCCGTTGATGAAGCGCAGGCGCACCCGTTCCCCGGGGTTGAAGAGGTATTCGAGATCATCGGCGGGACCATGCCCGTTGATGAGGTAGGTATAGGTCGCGCCGCTGACATCCGAGATATCGGTCGGCATCATCCGCATCTTTGCCCACATACGGCGCTGCTCGCCGCTCAGATCGTAATCGTCGGTCCAGCTATTCTGGTTGTAGTTGAAATAGCCCTCGCCGACCTTGAGCTTCTTCATGATCGTGTAGGGACTCATCGTCGTCCAGTCGGACAGCATCACCACGTAGTCGCGATCGTATTGGTATGGCTCGGGTTCGATTGGATCGACAATAAGAGGACCGTAATGGCCAAGCGGCTCCTGCAGCGTATGCGCATGCCACCAATAGGTGCCTGATTGCCGGATCGGGAACTCATAGCGGTATGTCTCGCCCGGCTCGACCGCTGACATGCTTACGCCCGGAACCCCGTCCATCAGGAAGGGCACCAGCAGTCCGTGCCAATGGATCGAGGTGCCGTGACCGCTGCGATTGAAGAGATCGACCGCGAGGTTCTGGCCTTCCTTGAGCCGCACAAGCGGACCTGGGATCGTGCCATTTACCGCGACGCCCGGACCGCGCCGTGATCCGGTTGTGAAGGTCGTATCGGCAACCGTCATCGTGAGGTGCTCGCCTGACAGGACATCGCTGCCGCGGCGAGCGACGGTTCCGCCCGCCGCACCGCGCGCCCACGCAGGGACGGCCCCGGTGATGCCAGCAAGACCCATTCCCGTTGCGCTTGCCCCAAGAAATTTGCGTCGATTGATAGATGTCATGGTTTGAGAGCTCCAAGGGGGAATATGTACCTCGGATACGGCCTCGGCAGGCAAACCCCTCAGAATTTCTCAAGCTTCTCCCGCAAACGCTGCCGGGCGCGATAGACTCGGGTTTCGATGGCCTTCTCGCTCACGCCGAGCAGGCTCGCCGCTTCGGCTTGGCTTCGGCCATCAATGCTTACCAACACAAGCGCTTCGCGCAATCGGATCGGCAACCGTTCGATCTCAGCCTGAATCTGCCTTAGCTCCTCTCGTTTGACCGCCACTTCTTCGGGGTTAGGCTTGTCGTCGGCAATGGAAAAGGCGTCTTCGCTTGCCCCTATTCCGAAGAAGCGTTTCGCTTTCTGCTTTCGCAGCTGATCACGACATTTATTGAGAACCGCCGTTGTTAGATAGGGCCCAATCGGCCGGTCCGGATCGAGACGATGCCTTGCGAGCCATACAGATGCTAACCCATCCTGCACTGCGTCCTCGCCCTGATGCCGCGAACCAAGCATGCGCGTAGCAAGTGCAATGAGGCGACCAAGATGGGGGTCAACCAAAGAGCTGAAGGCTGTTCGGCTCCCTAGTGCCGCCTGCTGTTCTAGTGTCGGCTGACTATCGCCTTCTAGCGAAGACATTGACGATCAGTCGCGTGGGTTGCGGGTGAGAGCTTCTGACACCTGCCGGTCGAATTGCTCTTGCTGCTCTGGACTGAGCAACTCGCGCATGTCGAAAACGTGACGCACCGTCGCTTTCTGCTGTGCCCCCATCTTTTCATGCACATCATCGATAGCCGCGCTAACCGCTGGACCGTAATCGTGTTCCGCTTCCATCGCCTCGGCAAGGCGCGCGTTTGATGCGCGAAGCGAAGCCTCAAGCTCTGCCTTCTGGATTGCGTATCGCGCTTCGAGTGCATCGAGCTTGGAAGACTGCTCGGCTGACAGTTCCAATTCATCGTGCACGAATTGGTGGAGACCGCCAGTGCGCTCCTCTGCGTACCACTGCCCTGCTGCAAGCGAACCCAGGCAACCTGCCAGTGCGGCAAGCAGTACGGCGAATATTATATGATGTGTTTTCAAGGCTCAATACCCGCCCTCGAGAAGCGCTGACGGAGACAATGTGTGACTTGTGTCAAAATCAGATGCAGCAACTTGAGGACTTGAGGCGAGACCGTTTGGCCACGCGGTTGTGCCAACGCCGCTACCCAGTCCTATTACAAATAGGCCAGAAAAGAGTGCAGCGCGCCGCCGCCGATCAGCAATCTCTCCAAGCTGCCCGGCACGTTGCCAGACCCCATCCATGAAGCCTTCGGGATGGCTGGCACTCGTCTCGGCCGCGAGAGAGGCAAGGGTTGTGTCGACTGATGGATGCTTGGTCATGTTATACTCTGAATAGCTGTATGCATTTCTATACGCGGTTCTTCCTCCAAGCCCTTAGAAATTTTTGAGGGGTAGAACGAGAGCGTGCGTAGAAATGGTATGATCAAAGCCTCCCACCTAAGCATCTTTGCCCTTCTGGTCGCGCTTGTCCTTGCCGTGCCGCTTAGCGCGCACGAGGGGCATCAGAAGAACATGTCCGATGAAGAGATGATAATGATGGAAGCTGGTCCGACCGACGTCGGGGACATGGATGCCGCAGACCATGCTGCATCCCCCGGGGCTAACCCGAGTGTTGCCGATCCCGCGCAAGCAATGACGCCGGCGCAGGTGATGCAGCAAAGGATCGAAGAAAATCGACTGTCCTCTCTCGGTGATTTGATTTCGAGGCTGCATCCCGCAGTCGTCCATTTTCCAATCGCGCTGCTTCTCCTTGCTGGAATTGCAGAGGTTGCGATGAAATGGTCTCCAAGTGTTGGCCTTCAAACAATCGTCAGACTTCTCGTGGCCTTCGGAACGATCGGAGCAATCATCGCGGTCCTCTTTGGCTGGTTTGCAGGAGGCTGGAGGCTCGTCGATCAATCGGCTAATCTCGCAATTCATCGCTGGAATGGGACGGCCATTGCTGTGCTTGGCATTGCGGCTTGGACACTAGCAGTCCGCGATGGCGGTCGTACACGGTTGCGAATTTTTCTGGCGATCATCGCGGCAGCTATTCTCGTCCAGGGCTATTATGGCGGAGAGATGGCCCGTGGCCCCAACCACTTGGGGGTCATGTGATGAGCGATGGCGCCAAGTCTGAAAATACGCGCACCTTCACACCCGCTCTTGGCAAAGGCTGGCTGACACCATTCTATGACGCTACCATCGGTTTGCTCACTCGCGAACAGGCATGGCGCGGCGCGCTGGTTCGCGCCGCAGCCTTGGAGCCCGGTGACAAAGTGATCGACGTCGGAAGCGGCACCGGCAGCTTGCTGCGCCAGCTAATGACGAGTTGCCCGCCCACCAAACTGGCTGGCGTCGAACCTGATCCGGATGCACTGGCAATAGCACGCCGTAAGTTTGGCTATGCCTCAGATTTGATCCGATGGCACAATGGCTTCCTCGACACCCTGAGCCTTCCCGTGGGCTGGCGGCCAAACAAAGTTGTTAGCAGCCTTGTCCTTCATCAGGTACCGGTTGAGCAGAAGCGATTGATTCTTGAGCAAATTTCAGCCCTTTTGGTGCCAGGCGGAATGGCCCTAATTGCCGACTACAAGCATCAGGAGAGCCCGCTGATGCGCAAGCTTTTTCGCATGACAGTCCAGCAGCTCGATGGGCGCGAGGACACCCAGCCCAATGCGGATGGGATGATCGAACGTCACCTTCAGGACATCTTTGAAAGCACCGAATGCCTGCAGGTTTTTCAGACCGCTACCGGGGCGATCTCGCTCTGGCGCGCAACCAAGAAAGGAGCCGGGAATTGACCCGCACACCCCATAATCGAAGTCTTCGCAAGTCGCTCCTGGGCACAGCGTTTCTCGCGCTTCCAGCCTGTTCAAGCGTCGCGCAGGCGGCAAGCTACACGATGTTTCGTGATCCCGGCTGTGGATGCTGCGTGAAATGGGCGGAACATTTCGAAGAGGGCATGGACGCACACGTCACGACGACGAACAGCACCGATATGGCGGAAGTCAAAATGGACAAAGGCGTGTCGCGCGAGCTGTGGTCCTGCCATACCATGGAGGTCGAAGGCTATGTCATCGAAGGCCATGTTCCTACAGCGGCGATCGAGAAGCTTCTGCGCGAACGTCCTGAAGGCGTAACGGGCCTTGCTGTACCGGGTATGCCGCTTGGCTCGCCCGGCATGGAAGCCGGTAAGCGCGTCCAACCCTATCAAGTCATCGCCTTCGGCAGCATCGGCCAGCGCGTTTTCGCGAGTTACCCCTGATATTGCTTTCAACCCCGCTCATGATCCGAAGCCGAGACTTCGATTTCCCAAGGCAGAAAGCCTTGATTATGACCTCAATCGGATCATTTTGCCATCTTCTCAACAAGCGCGATAAGCTCAGCGACCTTTTCCGACTGGTCGACTGTGTCATTAGAAGCGAGAGCTTCTTGGATGCAGTGTTTTGCGTGAATATCGAGGACCTTAATCCGTGCTTTCCGGGCAGCGGCCTCAAGCGCGATGAGTTGCTGGAGGATGTCGACGCAGTAGCGGTCCTCTTCCATCATTTTGATAATGCCTCGGGCCTGGCCTTCAACCCGCCGCATGCGAGTGATCGGGTCTGCAAACTTGCTCACATTCTCTTCGTCCATCGTCGCTTCTCCGTTGTCGAGACCCATTCCCGATTTCGATGCCACTTGCAAATCTTGCGATATATACTATACCCCCCTATGGTATATGTGAAGGAGAAATTTGATGACTGATGGAACTCTGCGAGCCGCAATCACACGTTGGGGATGGACGATAAGCCTGTTCCTGCTGATCAGTTTCATAGTGTGCGTGGCGTTCGGCCTTCTCGCGCCCACGCAATTTCACATGCACGAAGCTTGGGAGCCGCTGCTGCCAGGATTTGAGTGGCTGACTTGGCCCGGTTTCTTCGCCGGTGCAGTCGGAAGCTTCCTGTACGGGTGGTACATCGCCATTCTCGCGGTGCCGCTGTATCGCTTCTTCAGCAAGAGCCGGCGGCCTTCGTAATCTGAAAACAACGACGGCATTTCCATCGCAGCCGGAGGCTTTCGAGCAAGGGATGGCATCACAACGAAATGGAGCAAGCGATGGACCACTCTCATTGCGATCACGACCACGCCAGCGCCCCTATCTCAAGTGACGTGAGATATGACAAGGTCCCGGCTGACTATAGTGGGACCGTCTATACGTGCCCAATGCACCCGGAAGTGCGGCAGACCAGGATGGGGTCCTGCCCGATTTGCGGGATGGGCCTCGAGCTTGAATCCGCCGCCATGGTTGAAGACGGGCCGAATCCCGAACTGGTCGATTTCACCAGACGCTTCTGGGTCGGCGCGGTTCTTACACTGCCGCTGCTCATACTCACTATGGGGCCTTTTCTGGGCTGGTCAGGCGTGCGCGAGATATTTGGCGAGCGGAGCACGCTCTGGATCGAATTCGTTCTTGGCACACCCGTGGTTTTGTGGTGCGGCTGGCCATTCCTCCAGCGCGGCTTGAACTCGTTCAGAACCTGGAATCTGAACATGTTCTCTCTGATCGCAATGGGCGTAAGCGCGGCATGGCTATTCAGCGTCGTTGCAATCATTGCACCCGGCGTCTTTCCGGATGGCTTTCGCGACGCTAACGGTCATGTCGGCGTCTACTTCGAAGCAGCAGCCGTGATTGTGACGCTGGTCCTATTGGGGCAGGTCATGGAGCTGCGCGCTCGAGAAGGCACCGGCAAAGCCATTCGAGCGCTTCTGGATCTAGCCGCCAAGACTGCCCGGGTGATCCGGGACGATGGATCAGAAGAGGAGATCCCGCTCGAACATGTTGCGGTGGGCGACAGGGTTCGAGTGCGCCCGGGTGAAAAAGTTCCTGTGGACGGCACCGTGCTAAAAGGACGCTCCTCGATCGATGAAAGCATGATCACTGGCGAACCTGTGCCCGTTGAGAAGGTAGAAGGCGAAAGTGTCACTGGCGCGACGATCAATGGCACAGGTAGCCTCGAGATAGAGGCAAGACGGGTCGGCTCTGACACGATGCTTTCCCAGATTGTCGATATGGTTGCAGCTGCTCAGCGCTCGCGCGCACCAATCCAGAAATATGCCGACAAGGTGGCCGGACTGTTCGTCCCAGCAGTCATTGCGATTGCGGTCCTGGCATTTATCGCGTGGGCCGTCTGGGGACCGCAGCCTTCTTTGGCTTATGCACTGGTCGCCGCGGTTGCAGTGCTGATTATCGCATGTCCATGCGCTCTGGGCCTCGCAACGCCGATGTCGATCATGACTGCGACGGGCCGCGGCGCGCAAGTTGGTGTGTTAATCAAGAACGCCGAGGCACTTGAGCGCTTTGAGACCATCGACACATTGATCATCGACAAGACAGGCACCCTTACCGAAGGCAAACCGCGACTAATGGCCGTGATGGCCGAGCCAGGCTTCGACCAAACGGAGATACTCCGACTGGCAGCCTCGCTTGAGCGAGGGTCAGAGCATCCCCTTGCCGAAGCTATTGTGAAAGGCGCAGAACAGCGTGGCATTGAACTGACAAGCGCTGAAGACTTCGAAGCGATTACGGGTAAGGGCGTGATAGGACGGGTCTCCGAAAAGTCGGTGGCTCTAGGCAATCTTGCGCTGGTGACGGATATGGGCCTTGATAGCGGGTCGCTGAACGAAATAGCAAATACCAGGCGTGACGAAGGTGAGACCGTCATGTTTGTCGTCTTCGACCGCCAGATCGCGGGACTCATAGCGGTAGCTGATCCAGTTAAGGAAACAACACCGGCCGCGATTCAATCGCTACACGCGCTCGGCCTTACCATCATCATGGCCACGGGCGATAACGAACGCACTGCAAAGGCGGTCGCGAGTCGGCTCGGCATCGACAAAGTCCAAGCTGGAGTGCTGCCCGAAGAAAAGGCCAGGCTCATTTCTCAGTTGCAAGCGGAAGGCGCGAAAGTTGCTATGGCCGGCGACGGGGTCAACGATGCGCCAGCACTAGCGCAGGCAGATGTCGGCATCGCCATGGGAACTGGCGCGGATGTGGCCATCGAGAGCGCCGGAATTACTCTGGTCAGAGGCAACCTTGATGGGATCGTTCGGGCTCGGAAGCTGGCGCGCGCAACCATGCGCAATATTCGGCAAAACCTGTTTTTTGCGCTCATCTACAATGCATCCGGCGTGCCAGTCGCCGCAGGATTGCTCTATCCATTCTTCGGAATTCTGATCAGCCCGATGTTCGCTGCCTTCGCTATGAGCGCCTCCTCGATCTCAGTTGTGGTGAATTCCCTGCGACTGCGAAGTGCGAACCTATGACTGGTTTAGGCTCGATTGATCCAAGGGAAGGGCGACACATTGATCTAGTGTCGCCTCACCTCGCGGAAGATGTGCGTCACCGCAAACATGGATTTTTTTGAGGGGCGACGTCGATCCTTCCGTACTGACGATTAGCGCCCTCTTGTTCCAAGAATTCAGGTAATGGGGAACACTTTGCCTACAAACGAGCACCGCGACGAGCCGAGCGACAAGCAATCGATAAGCCTTTTGGGCGGCGTTGCGATGGGAACTGGCGTGATGATTGGCGCTGGAATTTTCGCGCTGACGGGCCAGATTGCCGAACTTGCCGGCCCCCTGTTTCCGCTGTCCTTTGTTGCGGGCGCTTTGGTAACGTCGCTCGCAGCTTACAGCTACATCAAGATGTCAAACAAGTGGCCATCTTCTGGCGGGATCGCGATGATCCTTCAGAAGGCATATGGGCCCGGCGTGGTTGCGGCATCGGCGTCTTTGCTGATGGCTCTATCGATGGTTATCAATGAAAGCCTTGTTGCCAGAACCTTCGCCACATACGCGCTGCGTCCGTTTGGCCTCGAAACTACCGGGTGGTTGGTTTCTCTTGCAGCATTGGCACTCATAGTATTCGCCTACCTCGTCAACGCCGCCGGCAACAAATCGGTAAGCGGATTCTCGGTCATAATGTCTGCGATCAAAATAGGCGGGATCGTCCTCTTCGCCGTAGCGGCCATATGGGCTAGCGGCTTTTCTTCCGGCGCTTTTTCGCAAACGGTCTCAATGACTGGAGTGGAAGCGCTGCTTGCTTCGGTCGCCTTTTCCATACTAGCCTTCAAGGGCTTCACCACCATCACCAATAGCGGCGGTGAGTTGGTCGATCCGCACAAGAATGTTGGCCGCACGATCATGATTTCGATCGCAGTCTGCATCGTCGTTTATCTTCTTGTCGCGATCGCTGTTGGCTCAAGTCTGAGCATTGAAGAGATTGTCAAGGCGCGTGATTATTCGCTTGCAGCCGCTGCGCGGCCCGCTTTGGGCGATCTGGGCTTCTACTTCACCGTGACGATCGCAATTGCTGCCACCACGTCGGGCGTCATTGCGAGTGTTTTCGCTGTGTCCCGGATGCTGACGATGCTGACCGAAATGAAAATGATCCCTCATAGCCACTTCGGCATGTCCGGCGGAATCCGCAGCCATATGCTTGTCTACACGGTTGTGATCGCGGGAACACTCGCCGTCCTGTTTGATCTTTCGCGGATCGCTTCGTTGGGAGCTTTCTTTTATCTCGTAATGGACATGCTTATCCATTGGGGCGTTTTCCGCAATCTTCGCAAAGAGGTGGGCGCACGCGCATCCATCCTGCTTGCCGCTCTGGCCGCGGACGCCGTTGTGTTGGCCGCTTTCACCTCGGTGAAACTGAAAAGCGATCCTGCGATTGTAGCCTATGCCGCGGTGGGGATCGCCACGGTCTTCTTGGCCGAGTGGTTCTATCTGTCACGGAAGCCCGAAGACCCTCAAGAAATGACCGAGCATGAGGCGGCGGGAGATTAACTGACAGCCCTGCTAATCTGTCGGTTTGTCCGCAGGCCGTCCATCTTTTAGAAAACCAATAGGCCGAAGCATTGTAACTTATAGGCACGCGAAAAACCGCAAAAAGAGACACTACATGGCAACGAAAACAGCTCAGGTCTATCGGATGGTTATGGAGGACCATGTTTGTCCTTATGGCATAAAGACCGTCGACTTGCTCAAGCGGCAAGGCTTCACAGTAGACGACAACCATCTCACAACCAGAGAGCAGACCGACGCTTTCAAGGAGAAGCACGACGTCGAAACGACGCCACAGACCTTTATAGATGACAAGCGGATCGGCGGATATGACGACGTTCGTGAACACTTTGGTAAAAGCCGATCCCAGCCTAAAGAAGGCGAGACCAGCTATCAGCCTGTTGTCGCTATATTCTTGGTCGCGTTTTTACTTGGGCTCGGGTTAAGCTGGTCGTTCTTTGGCACACCCTTCACCATCCGCGCTGGAGAATGGTTCGTCAGTTTGTCGATGACTCTGCTTGCTCTCCAAAAGCTGCAGGATGTGCGCAGCTTCTCGACAATGTTCCTCAATTACGACCTGCTCGCTCAGCGCTGGGTGCCTTACTCGTTCGTCTATCCCTTCGGCGAGGCTGCGGCCGGTATTCTAATGACCGCAGGCGCACTAGTGTGGCTGTCTGCGCCGCTTGCGCTGTTTATTGGCACGGTTGGAGGCGTCAGCGTATTCAAGGCCGTTTACATCGACAAACGCGAACTCAAATGTGCCTGTGTCGGCGGAAGCAGCAATGTGCCGCTGGGATTCGTATCACTGACCGAGAACCTGTTCATGATCGCCATGGGCTTGTGGATGGGAGCGCAGGCGCTGGGTTGGATCAGTGTCTGATCGTTCCGAAACCTCCGATACTGTAATTGCAGAAGATACCGCTTCGTGGCGTCAGACTTATGATGCCAATGCACGATTTTACACCCTTATGGCGGCTGGTTTTTATGTCACCGGTGTTGCCCGGCAGCGAAGGCATATGATCGACGCACTTCGGCTGCAAGAAGGCGATATTGTCATCGATCTTTGCTGCGGATCGGGACAAAATTTCGCAGAACTTCAGCGGCGCATCGGTGCAAGCGGACGACTTATCGGCGTCGACATTTCTCGCAACATGCTCTCGATCGCGCGAGAGCTGATCGACAAAAAGGGGTGGGAGAACGTCGAACTCATCGAGGCTGATGTGGCCGATTACGATCCACCTCCGACGATGCGCGCGGCGATCTCGACTTTCGGTCTGGATATCGTGCCAGGTGCAGAGCGCATAGTCGAAGACTTTGCCCATAAGATGCCTGAGGGTACGCGTCTGGGCCTGCTTGGTTCACAGGAACCGGAGAACTGGCCCGACTGGCTCGTGCGTCTCGGCATCTGGATCAACAAGCCGTGCGATATAGAGCGAAAACACCTTTCAATTCGACCGGATAAGGCGGCTGCGCGGGCTCTTGAGGAAGAGCGGCGTAAGAATTTTTGGTTCGGGATTTTCTATTGGTCCGTTTGCACTAACACGGGGCACGGGCGAAAGTTGGAGCAGGGGCCCATGCAATGATGCTCCTCGCCCTATCAGTCGCAACGGTTTTGTTTCTGTTATCGATCATTTCTCATCTGGGTATTCTTGGCATTGCCCATTCGCTTTTGGATAGGCGCAACGACCTGATCGCGAAGCTTGCTGTGTCACTGCTGGTTCTTCTCTCACATCTTTTCGTTGCTGCGCTATTCGCGGTCGGTTTCTGGATTGGGATCGAGTTTGATCTGGGCAGCTTTGACAAAACATCCACGATGGGATGGATGGATCATTTCTATTTTTCGCTGATCAACGTGACGACCCTGGGTCTGGGAGACATCTATCCCACACACCACCTGAGAGTCCTTGCTGGCATCGAAGCTCTCACTGGCTTCGCTCTAATCAGCTGTTCAGCGCAGCTATTCTGGAAAATGATGACGAACGGAGAAAAGGAATGAATGACAGCACACATCACTCTGAGGGAGGCGGGGGCGGTAGTTACTGGCGTTTCATGGCGATGGTTTCGACCTCCACCGTCATCATGTTCTTTCTGATGTATTCAAACACATTCGATGCCGACGATATTTTCTGGAGCGAAACACGTTTTTGGATGACGTTTGTGATGGGCGGGATGATGATGATCGTGATGCTCCTTTTTATGTGGGGCATGTACAAAGATCGGACCAAGAATTTTGTAATCCTAGGAGTAGGCGCGCTTACGATCGCACTCGCTCTCTGGCTCGTCCGCAGTCAGACGACCGTTGATGACACTGAATACATGGCCGCCATGATCCCCCACCACTCGATCGCGATCATGACCAGCGAACGAGCAAGTCTCAAAGACCCGCGCGTACGTGAATTGGCCAAGGCCATCATTGTGGCCCAGCGCCGCGAAATTGCCGAAATGAAATATCTCATCGACGATATCGAAGAAAACGGTGTCAGAACCGAAGAACGTCTGCCCGAGGAGATGCAGCAATGAAGAAGATCTTGATCATAACCCTTACAGCGCTTCCGCTGGCGGGCTGCAACTCCAACACGGCACCGGGCAACGATAGGGAGGCCGCACTGGACCCTCCAGCCTCTGCCGCGCCGATTGAACCTGCCGAGGCGGCGCTTGCAAATGTAAGTCCTGGGCTGATGCTTCCGGAAACGATGACGGACGCCGATCTTGCTGCATTGGGTGCGGAGAAATTATGCCAGTTTCGCCTCACCGAGATTGCGTTCCCAAGTTTCGTTTATGGTGTCGATGGCAATGGAGCGATAAAGATCAACGGCAAACTGATCCCCGTTTCAGCCGATGGGCCGGACAGCTATTCAAGTGGCGAGCTTCGCATCAAAACACGCATGCTCGATGATGAAGGAACGGCCGGTTTACAAATGCAGGAAATGATCGTTGTCGCACCGCGCGCCAAAGACGAGTTCGGCTTTTGGGGCTACACGACCTGCGGAAACGACCAGACCTAATGTCGAATGGCCGACCGAGTATCCTGATTATCGGTCAGCTACCCCAATGCGCCCGCGCCTTCCGCGCGCGCGCTCACGCCGGACACACAATATGAGCCAACCAAACAAGATTGCCGTTTTTGGTGCCGGTGGCAGCACTGGAACTGAAGTTCTGAAGCGCGCGCGAAAACGCGGTCTCAGCATTCGCGCACTTGAACATAGCCTGCCGGAGCAAAGCGAACGCATTGCTGGCTTTGAGTATGTCAAGTGCGACGTGTTGCAAGGCGATCTGAGCGAGGCCCTTGAGGGCTGCGATGCTGTCATTTCGGCGCTCGGCGTCGCATTCGGGCCGCGAACCGCCATCGATCCTCCTCCCCTATACACCGAGGGTACAAGGAACATCGTAAAGGCTATGGACAAGCTGGAGGCCAAGCGCATAGCAGTCATATCCGCCGCTTTTGTCGCGCATCAACCGAGCGTCCCAGCTTGGTTTGAACTCACCGCCCAGCCGGCGCTTGCTAATATCCTCGAACAGATGCGCGCAATGGAAGCGATGTTGCAAGCCCATGAACACCTACAATGGACTGCGGCGCGCCCGGGTTGGTTGCTGGACGAACCATTCACAGGTGAGGCGGTTGTATCGGACGAGAGGCTGGCCGAAGGTTGCTTTCGCTGTCGTCATGCCGATCTGGCCGAATGCCTCCTCGACTTCATCTGCGAAAACAGCTGGCTCCAAGCCAAACCAGCGATCGGCAAGCCGGAGGCAAACGAATTTGAAAATCTCGCTGCGGTCAAATCAGAATTGGAGCTCGACCTCTAGCGTCTTCGCGTGACCACGCGAGACGCGGTTTGTTCGTTCGGCAAAATCAAGACGGAAAAGACTATGCTTTTGGAAAAGATCAAAACATCCGGCCTGTCACACCTGTCCTATCTCATCGGTTCCGGAGGAAAAGCGGCGGTGATTGATCCGCGGCGCGACTGCGACGTGTATCTCGAAAGGGCGCGTTCCGATGGATTGGAGATTACCCATATCTTCGAGACCCATCGTAACGAGGATCTCGTAACCGGTTCGCCGATCCTCGCCCAAATGACGGGAGCAAAGGTCTTCCATGGTCCCAACGCAGCAGGCGCAGTGAGATTTGCCGAAACCGTGAGAGAGGGCGACAAATTCGAAATTGGCCAACTGACAATCGAAACACTTGAAACACCCGGCCATACCGACGACCATCTTGCATTCATCATCCATGACAACGCCTATCCTGATGGTCCTGTCGGGGTATTCACCGGCGATGCCTTGTTCGTTGGCGATGTCGGGCGGACCGATTTTTATCCTGATCGCGAGCGCGAAGTCGCAGGATCGCTTTACGACTCACTCGAAAAGCTAAAGGCGCTTGGAGACCAGACGATCATCTATCCTGCGCACGGGGCCGGTTCGGTCTGTGGATCGGGAATGGCGGAGCGCGAATTCTCGACCATCGGGCACGAGCGCCGCAATAATCCGCGCTTGCAAATCGAAGATCGAGAGGCCTTTATCGAGGCGAAGGTGGCGGAGCACCATTACCAACCTCCCTATTTCCGACTTATGGAACGCCTCAACCTCCAAGGTACGGCGGCCGCCCCTCGTATCATGCGCCCGCGCCGGTTGAGTCTATCGGAGCTGCGTGACGTCAAGACGGATCACTTAGTCGATGTGCGGGAGCCGATGGCTTATGCTTCGGGTCATTTTCCCGGATCAATGTGTTTGCCTGTTGGCATGATCTCCGCTTTTGCTGGGTGGTTTATCCGCGAGGGAGAAACGGTGGTTTTGGTGGGGGCCGACGAAGACCAGCTCTCCGAGGCGATGTCGCATCTGACGCGCATCGGGGTCGACAACATTCTCGGCGGTTACAATGGGGTGGTTCCAGCGGCAGCCAACGGCATCGGAATGGACTCTATCGCGATGATCGACACCGTCGCCGTCAAATCAAGGCTCGAGAACGAAGAAGCCAACTGGACCTTGCTCGACGTTCGCGATGCAGAGGAGCGGGCAAATATGGCAATCCAGACATCGGAGCACATCTATGTCGGGGAACTCAACGAGCGCTGGACGGAACTCGATAAGCAGCGCCATTTCACGCTTATGTGCGCCAGCGGGATGAGAGCTAGCGTCGCGGCGGGCTGGCTTGCCAGTCAAGGTTTCAAGCAGCTCGATATCTACCTTGGCTCGATGGGAGCATGGATGAATGATTCTCAGTAGTTCAAACGATATGACTGCGAAAGCGTTCGACTGCGGACACAATCCTGTTGCCGAATTGCACTGGGTCATCTAGGGAATTCGTGTGTCTTTTCTTCGCACCCTTGCACTTATGTCGTTATGCATCGGCCTTGTATTTCAGGTGTCTGCCCAGGCATCGGCTATGCCGCAATCCGAGACGATGCTTGCGTCTGACTGTGCCGAAATGCAGCATCATGCATCGGAGGAAGAAGGGCACCATAGGGCTGGCGAGGATGCTAACGGCGCGTGCCAACAAATGTCGATCGACTGCCTTCTTTCGATGAACGCGATTTCTCCCGTTTGGATTGGAACCGATCAGGGAATTTCTCTAGAGAAGCCGATTGGCGAAGACTTGACGTATCTAAGAGGAAGCGAACCGCAATTCGGCAGCCGGGTGTCAGATCCGGACAGTCCGCCTCCCCGATTCTAACTCGATTACAGAGAATAGCGGCGCATTGCGCCCTTTCTAAGCGTTGCCTGAGCGTATCGATGCATCCTTAGTTGCATCAATCAGCTTGCTGGCGCGCAGCATTCTTTTCGAGTGAGAATACTTCATGAAATGGTTCATAGGCGGAGCCCTCGTCGCGGCTCTATTGCCAACACACATCGCATGTGCGCAGCCGCTTGGATATGATGAAGCCTTGCGCGCTGCGCGTGAAGATCAGCCGCTTTTGCAGGCCGGTGAAATGCGTGTCCGGGGATCGCGCGAAGCCTCACAAGCCGCAGATGCACTTCCGGACCCTATTCTGCGCGGCGGAATTGCCAATCTACCGATCACCGGACCGGTTGCCTTCGAATTGGATCGCCAGCTCCCCACCCAACTCAGCGTGGGGATCGAACAACCCATACCAAACTTGGCAAGGCGCAGGGCGCGACTGGGTGTTGCCAGCTCTGATACCCGTATTGCGGAAGGGCAACTGGGTGTTGCGGAACGCAGGATCGACGTCGCCACCGCCCTCGCTTGGGTTGACCTCTATTATGCTCAGGACAAGCTTGCGCTGGCGCATGCGGCTCTGAGCGATTTGCGCCGGCTCTTGCCTGTTGCCAACGCCGCTGTCGCTTCGGGTTCCGCGCGGCCTGCCGAAAGCCTGGCTATCCGCCGCGAACTTCTCGCAATTGAAGATGCCGTTACGCGGATTGAAGCGGAACAGGACGCAGCGCAGGCCGCACTTTCGAGCTATACAAATATCAGTGAACCCTCGGCGTCGGGCAGTCCACCCGCGTTCGAGGTTGACCGCGAGGCTCTGCTGAACCTGCTTGAGCTTAACCCGGAAATTCAACTGGCCGATGCGGAGAGCGGCCGCGCCGATGCGGGTGTTGACCTGGCTCGCTCTGCATTGCGGCCAGATTTTGGCGTGAGCGTCAATTATGGCCGGCGCGACCCTGGGTTTGGTGACGCACTGTCGGTGATGGGGTCCGTAACTCTGCCAATTTTCTCTGGAAAGCGACAACAACCTCGCATCCGGGCCGCCGAAGCCGGCGCCGCTGCGGCCCAGGCTGAACGCGCCGACCGTTTGCGGGCGCTGCGGGTCCAATTTGAAACGGATATGGCCGCATGGCGAAGCGCCCGGCGTCAATGGGAGCGGGCGCGGGATGAGCTCCTACCTCTGGCACGCAGCCGGGTGGAATTCGAGACCGCCAGTTTCGCAGCTGAGCGTGCCGATCTCATTGATGTCATTTCAGCCAAAGCTGATCTCGCGCTGCTCGATCTGGAGATTCTCGAGCGAGAGGCCGCCACGGTCGCAATGGCAGTAAAAATCAGACTCTATTATGGGGAGGCACGGCGATGACCGACGAAAAAGAACGTTTCACGCCGAAGCAGCGCACTTACGGCGCAATGGCGGCCATCGCGCTTGTGAGCCTGGCCGCCGGATATGGCCTTTCGACGCTTGGCGGCGAGAGCGAAGTTATGTCCGACGACGTCGCTGAGGGCGAGTGCGAGGACGTGCTTTATTGGTACGACCCCATGGTTCCCGGCCAACGCTTCGATGAGCCAGGGAAATCTCCGTTCATGGATATGATGCTTGTCCCGAAATGTGCGGGCGAATCTGCCACGGCAGGCGTTCAAATCGATCCGGGGCTGGTTCAGAATTTCGGGATGAGGACGGCGACTGCCGAGTTCGGAACCCTCGAGCCAGAGATTACTGTATCAGGTACGCTTGCATATAACGACCGCAGTGTCGCTTTGGTGCAACCGCGTGCCGGAGGCTACGTTCAGCGGACTTATGGGCTAGCACAAGACGACGTGGTGGCGCGAGGCGCTCCTTTGGTCGATATACTTGTGCCCAGCTGGGGCGGAGCCCAGCGCGAATTCCTCGCTGTTCTCGATACTGGCGACGCAGCGCTCACCGATGCGATGCGGCAAAGGATGCATTTGCTCGGCATGCCCGACAGTATCATCGCGGCTGTTGAACGGACGCGACGTGCTCAGACGGTTATAACGGTCACCGCGCCTTCTGGAGGCGCTATCACCTCGTTGGAGGTGCGGCCCGGAATGACTGTTATGGAAGGGCAAACTCTCGCAGAAATTACGGGCTTCTCACCGATCTGGTTGGAGGCCTCCGTTCCTGAGACACAGTCAGCAGACATTCGCGAAGGCCAGACCGTCAGCGCCAATCTGGCAGCGTTTCCCAATGAAAAGTTTTCAGGCCGGATCATTGCGATCCTGCCCAGCGCCGAAAGTGCGAGCCGAACGATCACTGTGAGGGCACAGCTTCCAAATCCGAGCGGGAGGCTTAAGCCCGGTATGTTCGCGCAAGTCTCCCTCACGCCAGACACTCGCCGCGCTCTGCTTGTCCCGTCCGAAGCGATCATCCGCACCGGCCGCCGCAACATCGTGATGCTGAAGCAAGATGAGGGCGCATTCCTTCCCGCAGAAGTCGAGATCGGACGCGAAGCGAATGGCCAAACCGAAGTGCTTGCTGGTCTGACACAAGGCGAACAGGTCGTGATCTCCGGTCAATTCCTGCTCGATTCCGAAGCAAGTCTTTCAGGCATCGAAATCCGTTCGATCAATGGAGTCATGCCTGATGCGTCTAAAAACGAACAGGCTGGCAAGAGCTACAAGACCACGGGCCGTGTGACGAAAATCGATGGTGAAAAGATCACGCTCAATCACGCTCCGGTGCCGGAGTTGAGTTGGCCGAGTATGGTCATGCCATTTGAGCTGGAAGACGCGGCGTTGACCGCCGTTGTCGAAGTTGGAGATGAGGTCGAATTCACCTTCACACAGCACGATACCGGTCCGCGCATCGTGTCGATCAGAAAGGTGGGCCGATGATCGCCCGGATTATCGACCTCTCGATCGCCAACCGGTTTATTGTCGTTCTGGCTGCAATCGCTGTCACGCTCGCCGGTTTCTGGGCGGTGCGCGCAACCCCGGTGGATGCCATTCCTGACCTGTCCGATGTTCAGGTCGTGGTGCGTTCAAATTATGCGGGTCAGGCTCCGCGCATCGTCGAAGACCAGGTGACCTATCCGCTGGCCACCACCATGCTTTCCGTTCCGGGAGCGCAAACGGTGCGCGGCTATTCGATGTTCGGTGACAGCTATGTCTACATCATTTTCGAAGACGGTACCGATCTGTATTGGGCGAGGTCGCGTGTTCTCGAATATCTCAATCAGGTCGAGGGCGAGTTGCCCGAAGGTGTGACCACAGCGCTCGGACCCGATGCGACTGGGGTGGGATGGATCTACGAATACGCTCTGGTCGACCGCACGGGCGGCAATGATCTTGCGGGCCTCAGGAGCCTGCAGGACTGGTTCCTGCGCTACGAACTTCAGACCATTCCCGGCATCGCCGAAGTGGCGAGCGTGGGCGGAATGGTGAAACAATATCAAGTGGTTCTTGAACCCTATCGCATGGCATCGCTTGGCGTGACCCACAGCCAGGTTGTGCGCGCAATACAGGCGGCCAACCAGGAGGCCGGCGGTTCGGTGGTCGAGACGGGGGAAGCCGAGTTCATGGTTCGCGCGTCGGGCTATATCGAAGGACTCGACGACTTTCGCCAGATCCCGCTGAAGACGGTCGGCAATGGGATTCCAGTCACCCTTTCTGACGTTGCAACGATCCAGCTGGGCCCTGAAATGCGCCGCGGGATCGCGGAGCTCAACGGAGAGGGCGAAGTCGCAGGCGGCATCATTGTGCTGCGCCAAGGCGAAGATGCGCGCGCCACGATCACGGCAGTCGAAGAAAAGCTGGAGATGCTCAAGGCGAGCCTGCCCGAAGGGGTCGAGATCGTCACGACCTATGATCGTTCACAGCTGATCGATGCTTCTATCGACAACCTCACCGGAAAGCTGATTGCTGAATTCATTATAGTTGCAATCGTCTGCGCGCTGTTCCTTTGGCACATGCGCTCCGCTCTGGTTGCGATTGTCACTCTGCCACTGGGTGTCCTCGCCGCCTTCATTGTTATGCGCATTCAAGGAGTGGATGCGAACATCATGTCGCTGGGCGGCATCGCGATTGCAATTGGCGCAATGGTCGATGCGGCAATCGTCATGATCGAGAACGCGCACAAGCACATCGAACACTGGGAACGCGACAATCCGGATTCCGAACTTTCAAAGGGGGAACGATGGCGCCTCGTCGCTGACGCTTCGAAAGAAGTTGGGCCGGCCCTGTTCTTTAGTCTGCTCATCATAACCCTCTCCTTTCTGCCGGTGTTTACCCTGCAGGCGCAAGAGGGACGCCTTTTCGCACCGCTTGCCTTTACCAAGACCTATGCGATGGCGGCGGCAGCGATCCTGTCGGTGACCTTGGTTCCGGTTCTGATGGGATGGCTCGTCCGGGGTAAGATACCGTCGGAAGATTCCAATATCCTCAACCGCTGGCTGACCAAAGCCTACCGCCCCGGCCTCGACTGGGTCATGAAACGCCCAAAAGCGACGCTGGTAATCGCAGGGCTGGTTTTCCTCACCGCATTGGTCCCGTTCAGCCGCTTGGGCGGCGAGTTCCTGCCACCGCTTGATGAAGGGGACTTACTCTACATGCCAAGCGCGCTGCCGGGGCTATCGCCAGGGGAAGCATCGGCGCTGCTTCAGCGGACGGACAGGCTCATCAAATCAGTGCCAGAAGTCGAGACCGTCTTCGGCAAGGCTGGCCGCGCGGATACGGCAACCGACCCCGCACCGCTGACGATGTTCGAGACCACTATCCGGTTCAAGCCGCGCGAGGAATGGCGTGCTGGAATGACTCCCGAAAAGCTGGTCGATGAGCTGGACAAGGCCGTTCAGGTACCCGGCCTCGCAAATGTCTGGGTGCCTCCCATACGCAACCGTATCGACATGTTGGCCACCGGGATCAAAAGCCCGATCGGGGTCAAGGTCTCAGGTGAGAATCTGGCAGAAATCGAGCGCGTCGCGTTGCAGATCGAGAATGTTGCCAAACAAGTTCCGGGCGTGAGCTCAGCGCTTGCAGAGCGTTTGTCAGGAGGGCGCTACATCGATGTGGACATCGACCGGATCGCTGCGTCCCGCTACGGCCTCAATATTGCCGATGTCCAACAGATCGTATCCGGAGCCATAGGCGGCGCTAATATCGGGCGCACGGTCGAGGGACTGGCGCGCTATCCAATCAACGTTCGTTATCCTCGCGAAATCCGCGACAGTGTAGACGAAATCCGTGCTCTGCCAGTGCTTACTCCCGCTGGTCAGCAGATTACATTGGGGACAGTTGCGCAGGTGAGCGTGAGCGATGGCCCACCAATGCTCAAGAACGAACAAGGCCGTCTCGTCAGTGCGGTCTATGTCGATGTTCGCGGGCGCGACCTCGCTTCAGTAGTGGGCGACTTGCAGACCGCCGTGGCCGACGGTGTCGATTTGCCTGCAGGCGTAAGCCTTTCTTACGCGGGACAATTTGAATATCTCACTCGGGCCTATGAGCGTCTGCAGATTGTCATTCCGGCCACGCTCGGCATCATTTTCTTGCTGCTCTATCTGATCTTCCGCCGCGTCGATGAAGCGATGTTGGTTATGGGAACTCTGCCTTTTGCCCTCACGGGCGGCTTCTGGCTGCTTTACCTCTTGGGTTACAATCAGTCGGTCGCAACAGCGGTTGGCTTCATTGCTCTTGCCGGGGTCTCCGCAGAATTCGGCGTCGTGATGCTGATCTATCTGAAGGCCGCGATGGAGCGACATTCGGGTGAGCCAACTGCGGAATCCGTTACCAAATCCATCAGGGAGGGCGCGCTTCTTCGCGTTCGGCCGAAGGCGATGACCGTTGCCGTCATTCTGGCTGGCCTGTTCCCGATCCTGGTTGGCACGGGGGCAGGTTCGGAAGTTATGAGCCGGATCGCCGCGCCGATGATCGGCGGCATGATCACCGCACCCTTGTTGTCCATGTTCGTATTACCCGCCGCTTACCTCTTGATGCGGCGCCCCCGGCCTGAACGGCCATCACAATCCGAAGGAGAAGACGAATGCGTACCACAACCCGCTTAACCCTACTGGTTGCGCCATTGATGCTGGCCGCGTGCGACAGCAATGCAGAAATGGCTGAGCACGAAGGCATGGCAATGGACGAGAGATCCATGCCAGGCATGCATGACGGCATGGATCAAGGCGTCACCCCCAAGACGGCTAGCGCTATTGGCACTGTGACTGCCATCGACGCCGAAGCAGGCACAGTCACGATCGACCATGCGGCGGTTCCAGAGCTCGAATGGCCCGAGATGGTCATGGCTTTTGACGCCACCGAGGAAGTTCGCGGCGACGTCGCGGTCGGCGACACTGTCACGTTCGAATTCAGCACCGGCGAAGAAGGCAACACAGTCACTTCGATCACAGCGCAATGACCAAGGTCAAGTGAGCCGACCCACCAAGTGCCAACCCCAGGAATGGAGATGCTAAATTGCCAAAACCCGTGATGCTGCGCTTCGCCAAATGGCACATCTGGCTTGGTTGGCTGGTGGGAATTCCGATCTTGATGTGGATGGCGAGCGGCCTGTTCATGGCCGCTCGCCCGATCGAAGAGGTGCGCGGCAATCATCTGCACATTGCCTCTGATCAGTCTGCTCTCGCTTTGCCGTCCGATGTGGTCCCAGAGATCGATCAGCCTCTGAAAGAGATGCGCGCTTTCATGCAGGACGGGCGAGCCATCATGATGCTGACCGCGATGGATGGAAGCATCACCCGATTTGATTGGGAAAGCCGTACGCCCTTGCCGCCAGTGGACGAAGCTCTAGCTCGGTCAATTGTGGCCGAGCAGATCGTCGGAGGTGGCAATATCAGTACGGTGCGCCAGTTTGAAGCCAATACCGCGCCTTTCGACTTTCGCCGCCCATTACCTGTTTGGCAGGTCGTTTTGGACGAGGGAACACATGTCTATGTCGGCCGCGACACGGGTCAGATCGAGGCGGTCCGCACACGTTGGTGGCGCGCGTTTGATTTCATGTGGGGGCTTCATATCATGGATCTGCGGTCACGAGAGGACACGAGCCACCCGATACTAATTCTATTCGCCGCGCTTGGTGTCTTCGCGAGTATTCTTGGCTGCATTCTTATGTTTCGCAGGCGCAAAGCCCGCGTCACTGCCAAGTAGCCGTAGCCGGAGCGAGTTGGCTGAGGACGGGGGTATGTGGCCACGGCATTGAAGGGGTTTGGGCCACTGTCCCTAGTGGTTTAAACTGGGTCGGTCGATATCCGCTCGGTTTGTGACTCAGGCAACTAGAAGCGCGTGTTTGGCCATAAACCCGGATGCAGATGTAGGTACTCGCCAGATGGCGTGTAGCGATTAGTCCGAGGTCAAAGGTCTAATAGCGATCGCGAGTCATGTGATCATATAGGAAAAGAAGAGTTGCAAAAGCGCCTACCAAAACGCCTTCGATTGTTAGCTCTCTGATCATTCCAGTCGACACCTCAGGCCAAGCCAAGATGACTGCACCGGCACGCGCCAAGAACACGCACGCGAACAAAGAGACCGCTAGCCAAAGCCGAGAATGAAGCGGGACGCCGAATTTTTTGCCGAGAAACAAGAACAGTCCGAGACCAATTTCGCCGCCTCCGATCATTGAGCGCAGAGCAATGGCCGCGGACGGCTTTGCAGCATCGATACCGTACAAGTCCGTGAATACCTCAGGATCGGCAAACGACCAGACGCCCAAGATTAGAAGAAGTAAGCCTGAGCCTGCCACCATCACCTCTGCAACGGTCGAAATCCTCACCGCCCTCATACGAACCGCGCAACTGATGATTTATAGCGCCGAAATTCATCGCCATATTGTCGCTCCAGCCAGCGCTCCTCAAGGAAGGGCGCGAGCACATACAAGAGAGCCCACAACGTAAGCAGGACAGTCACACTCGACTGACCGAGGACTAGGCCCCAGCCCAAAAGACCAGCCCAAGTTGCCACGTAGACCGGGTTGCGGCTGATCGCGAACCAACCGTCTGTTACCAAGCCCTTTTTTTCACCGAATGCGTTGCGCCAACCCATTTGGAGAGTGATGCGAAGAGCTAGCCCAAAACCCAACAAAAGAAGCAAGCCGCCTATGGCTTGTCGCGACAATCCGGTGGCATTGTTGGCTATCTGGAATTCCAGAAACGATAGGACAACGAGCGGGTAGAGAAACAACCGGAAGAGCGCCAAGAACGTGCGATGTTGCCAGCTCTTCGGTGCCGGGGGCGGCCAGAACTCAAAGCGACCCGATAACTTGGAGAAGGCGGCAAGTGTGAAGATCGCTGACACGGCGAGAAACGACATACCGAACGCAGCGAGCGAGTAGGTGCTGGATAGTCCCAACCAAGTCACAGCCAGCGCCTCACACGTTTGCGATATTCAGCGTAATCTTGGCCAAATATCTTCCCAAGCACCTCTTCCTCCGGCTTGATCTGAAGGGCCGTGATGGAGACTACAAACAGCACGGGCCCAATGATCGCCAAAGCATTGGCTAGGTAGAGCGCCCAAGCGGATAGTAAGAGTGCCATCCCGAGATACATCGGATTTCGCGTGAAGCGAAATAGACCAGATACGACCAGCGTTTCCGCTTGCTCAGGCTCAAGCGGATTGACGGTTGTCTCATTCCGCGAGAAGTCCAGCACGGCAGCAAGCAAGATCGCCGAGCCGATCATTAGCAATCCGATTGCAACAAGGTTTAGCCAGTTAAGTGAGATCGAGGCTTGTGGCACTAGGGCGGCCAATGCCCAGCTTATCAGTGCAAAAATGGCGGCTTGCAGCAACGGTGGGATGCGAAGCTTCATTTGCTCTCTCCCATTGGCGACAGACCCACAGCGTTTCGCCAGCCACCGCTTTCCTCCAGCGCTTGGCCAATGATTGAATAGGAGGATCGGAAGAACAGACCTGCAAGGATCGCAGCGACGATCAGGTCAGGAATGGCAGATTGCGTCACTGCAACCAAACCACCTGCTATGATGACGCCAATATTGCCGATGGCATCATTGCGTGAGCACAGCCAAACGGAGCGCACATTGCTGTCTCCATCGCGCCAACGCAGCAGGATCACCACCGAGAACAGATTGGCAGCCAGCGCCAAAAAACCGACCCAGCCCATGGTAGAGGCCTCAGGCGGCGTGGCATCGAAGAAACTGATCGCGGTCGAGATCAATACGAAGATGGCCATTGCCGAGAGGGAAAGCCCCTTGAGCAAAGCCGCCCTCGCTCTCACGATCAAGGCAGAGCCGATCACAGCCAGGCTGATCGCATAGGTTGCGGAATCTGCGGCAAAGTCCAGCGCGTCGGCTTTCAAAGCCTGCGAACCGGAAAGATACCCAGCTGCAAACTCGACCCCGAACATGATCCCATTGATGATGATGACAGCGATCAGGGCCCGTTTGTAGGCCGGTGACACGCCGTCAAATGATTTGTTTTCGCAACATTCGCTCATTTCAAACTCGACTCATTGATTACCAATGAACCCATGATACAATCTACAGCGACTGTAGAAGCAACAACAAAAAAATGGAGCGGGATTTGAAGAGCATCGGAGCCTTGTCCAAGGCTACAAATGTCAAAGTGACGACCATCCGCTACTATGAAAGCATTGGGCTACTGGCGGAGCCTGAGCGCACCGAGAGTGGTCGCCGCGTCTATGGCAAAGAGACTTTTGAGCGGCTGCGTTTCATTCGGCATGCGCGCGATCTAGGTTTCGAGATCGACGCCATCCGGGAGCTTATCGAGCTGCAATCCAGCGAGGAACAGGATTGCAGTCATGTTGATGGGATTGCACGCCGCCACCTTACCGGTGTGCGAAACCGGATTGAGCAACTTCGATCACTCGAAAACGAGCTGGAGCGGATGCTCGACCAATGTCGGGGCGGAAAGATCGAGCAGTGCGCGATCATGGAAAGCCTTGCTGATCACGAGCATTGCATCAGTGACCAGCATGAACAACTGGACATCCGCGTGCAGCCCCGGTGATGAACATCATCAGTTGGAGCCTTGGTATCATTGAATGGCACACGAGAGTCGAAAGGGCCGACACGACCAAATTTCTTTAGTTGCTCGGTTGTTTTTCTGTTCGCCTACCGTCACACTACTGGCTCACCAAGGAGAATAATCATGGCTGTAAAACATACACCCACTAATGAAGTACATAGTGGTACGAAGGGTGGCACGACTGGCTGCGGTTTCGATACAACTGTTAATGCAGACCACTGGGTGAACACTTCCTCACGGATAACTTGCGACAAGAATGGCTGCAAAAACTAAGGCGCAGAAAACGAGTCCAGCAGGACGCAGAGTTCCGCTGGCTTAGTCTGTATCCCCTGATCTCTGTCAAAGCTCGCGCGGAATTGGTCCAGCGCCGTCTAAGCTGGATTCAGCTTTTCTGCTGTCAGTGAGTCCAAGACGGGCAATCGCAGGCAGTACAAACAATGTCAGCGCCGTGGCCGTAACTAAGTCGCGAATAACGACCGTTGGCAGGGGACGCTGAACCTCTGCACCCGTTTTCACTAAGTGCGCTCATCTTTTAAATCCGCCATCTTTTTAGTGCTCGGTGCCTTCCTGATCATGCTTGTCCATGTGCGCATCGCGCAAGATGTCGATGCCGCCGTATAGCGCGATTCCTGCGACCGCGATGCCAACCAGCAGATCAGGCCAATTTGCGCCGGTCAGCATAACAATAGCGCCAGCTAAGATGATACCTCCGTTGGAAATGAAGTCGTTAAAGCTGAAGGTTGTGGCTGCGCGCAGATTTACGTCCTTCGCCTGCATGTTCTGCAGCAATCGCAAACACACCAGATTGACTACGGCGGCCACCGCAGCCATCGCCATCATCATGATGCCCCCAGGTTCAGATCCCTCGAGGAAGCGCCGAATGGCGTCGGCGATGACACCACCCGCAAAAACGAGGAGCATAATGCCAGAAAAGCGTGCCGCCCCCCGCTTCCATGTCCGCGAACGGGTGAGTGCAAGTAGGCTCAGCGCATAGACGATAGCATCCGACGAATTGTCGAGTCCGTTGGCAAGCAGCGCATTGGAATCGGCAAAGTAGCCGACAGCAAAAAAGCCGACCGCGATCGCCACGTTCAACCAAAGAACGATCCACAACGTCTTGCGCTTCTCCGGAGTATCAGGGCTGATGTTGTCGTCACCGCTCATCGGGCGCTCCCCTCAGTTTGTATTCGGCTATCGACAACCTTACTCTCCTCTCTGTCACTCTCGTCGTCAGACCCGTTAAGCACAAGACGGGCAATCGCAGGCAGTACAAACAGCGTCAGCGCCGTGGCCGTAGCTAAGCCGCCAATAACGACCGTTGCCAGAGGACGCTGAACTTCTGCACCCGTACCAGTGGCGAGAGCCATCGGAACAAAGCCAAGCGCGGCCACCAGCGCTGTCATAAGAACCGGGCGCAAGCGCGCCAAAGCGCCATCAGCTATCGCTTCAATCAGCGGCATTTTGGCTTCAAGCCGCTGCCGGATTGCGGTCATCATCACCAACCCATTGAGAGTGGCAACCCCAGACAGGGCGATGAAGCCTACCGCAGCCGAAACCGAAAACGGCATACCGCGTAGGGCCAAAGCGAAGACCCCGCCCGCCAGTGCCATTGGAATAGCACTAAAGACCGCAAAGGCTGGCACCCATCCGCCGAGTGCGACGTAAAGCAGCAGGAGTATGATCGCAAAACAGACAGGCACCACTATGGAGAGCCGAGCCTGGGCAGCTTGCAGGTTCTGATATTGCCCGCCCCATTCGATGAATGAAGCCGGTGGGAGCGTCACATTGTCTTCAACCACCGCCTGGGCCTCATCCACGAAGGACCCAAGATCGCGTTCACGAACATTGGCTGAAACGATGACCAGCCTTTGCCCTTGCTCACGGCGTACTTCGGCAAGTCCATCAACGACGCGAAAATCCGCCAATTGCCGGAGCGGGATTGTGGACCCGCTATTGAGCCGGACAGGCAGCGCTCCCAGCTGATCGAAATCGTTGCGGGTTGCATCGTCCAATCGGACAACAATCTCAAACCGCCGATCACCCTCGAACACCAATCCCGCAGGACGCCCGCCAACGGCAATGGCGGCGGATTGCGCCACCTCTTCGACTGTCAGGCCGTAGCGCCCAATCGTGGCCCGATCGAACGCGATGTCGAGTGTGGGAAAGCCGGTTACCTGCTGGACGTTTACATCGCCCGCGCCATCGATCCCGCGCAGCAATGTGGCCACCTCATTGGCCGAATCGCTCAACGCAGAAAGATCATTGCCATAAAGCTTGATCGCGACGTCCCCGCGCACGCCTGCGATAAGCTCGTTGAAGCGAAGCTCAATGGGCTGGCTGAACTCGTAATTCATGCCGATCAAACCACCGAGCGCTTCCTCCATCTCTTCGACCAGCTCATCTTTGGGAAGACTGGGATCAGGCCATTCATCGCGCGGCTTGAGAATGACGTAAGCATCCGAGATGTTTGGCGGCATCGGGTCGGTCGCTACCTCGGCGGTGCCCGTGCGCGAGAAGATCAGTTCAACCTGCGGGAAGTCTTCCAAGCGGTCCTCAACCCCCCGTTGCATGGTCAATGAGCGTTCCAGCGAGGTCGAGGGGATTCGGATCGACTGGACCGCCACGTCGCGCTCATCGAGCTGAGGTGTGAACTCGCTGCCAAGCGTGGTGAACACCAGCATGGAGACTGCGAACAGGCCTGCCCCAGTAGCGATTACAGGCCACGGGCGCGCGATGGCACGTGCGACCGCTGGACCATAGCGTTCCTTCGCCAGCCGCACAGGCGTCACTTCCTTCTCGGAAATCTCCTTGTTCAGAAGCACTGCGACCATCGCTGGCACGAAGGTGAGCGACAGAACGAAGGCTGAAGCGAGCGCCAACATCACGGTAATCGCCATGGGTGAGAAGGTTTTGCCTTCCACGCCGGTAAACGTCAGCAGCGGCGCATAGACCAACAGAATGATCGCCTGACCGTAAACGGTCGGCTTGATCATTTCTCGCGCAGCAGCCTGAGATTCGGACAGGCGCTCGCGCAGTGTGAGCAAACGCCCCTCGCGCTTTTGCCGCTCAGCAAGCCTCGCAACGCTGTTCTCGACGATGATCACTGCGCCATCGACGATGAGACCAAAGTCGAGCGCACCAAGGCTCATCAGGTTGCCTGATACGCCAAGCCGGTTCATTCCGATGGCTGCCATCAGCATGGAAACAGGAATGACGAGCGCAGCGATGATAGCGGCACGGATATTGCCGAGCATGAAGAACAACACGGCAATCACCAGCAGCGCGCCCTCGGCCAGGTTGGTTCGCACGGTGCTGATCGTCGCATCGACCAAGGCAGACCGATTGTAGACAACCTTGGCTTCCACGCCTTCCGGGAGAGAGGCCTGAACTTCTTCAAGCCGCTCCGCTGCTCCGGCGGCAACCGTGCGACTGTTCTCGCCCGCGCGCATCAAAACGGTGCCGATCACGGCTTCTTCGCCGTTCAGCGATGCAGCGCCCGTGCGCAAATCGCCGCCCACTTCCACATCGGCTATGTCACCCACGCGCACCGGAACGGCTTCGCGCGTCGTAACGACAGCTTGCCTGATGTCTTCGACACCCCCAAGTCGTGCGTCGACACGAACCAGCAAAGCCTCGCCCGCCCGGTCTACAAAATTGGCTCCTTCAGCGAGATTGGCCGCGTTCAAGGCATCGATGAGCTGTTCAAAACCGACGCCATATCCTGTCATACGGGCCGGATCGGGCTGGACCAGAAACTGCTTTTCAAAACCCCCGATAGAATCGACACCGGCAACACCGTCCACCGACCGCATGAGCGGCGCAACGATCCAATCCTGAACGGTGCGCAGATAGGCCGCTTTCTCGACCTCACTGGAAAGCCGCTCCCCGCGCTCATTGACGAAACTTCCATCGGCTTGCCACCCGGTCGCGCCGTCAGTCTCTGTGCCTTCGCCTCTAGGGTTTGTGAACTCGACGGAGTACATCAAAACTTCACCCAACCCGGTCGAGATCGGCCCCATGGTGGTTTCTGCGCCTTCGGGCAGTTCGGCGCCGATAGGCACCAATCGCTCGGAAATCTGCTGCCTCGCGAAGTAGATGTCGGTGCCTTCTTCGAAAATCGCAGTCACCTGGCTGAAGCCATTGCGAGAAATCGAACGGGTCAGCTCCAGCCCTTCGATTCCCGCCAGTCCGGTTTCAATCGGGAACGTTACCTGCGTTTCGACCTGTTCCGGCGAAAGCGCGGGCGCGACAGTGTTAATCTGCACCTGCGTGTTCGTAATGTCGGGCACCGCATCGATGGGAAGGCGCAAGAGATTGAGCGCCCCCCATCCAGAGATCAGCAGAGTGATTGCGATCACCGCCCAGCGATACCGGACCGAAACACTGAGAATGGCTGGAATCAAACCGCCCTTGTCGGCCTCTTCGCTTGGCCCCATAGCTTCGTTAGTCGTCATCGCCAGCCTCATCCTTTTTGAGCTCACTCTTCAAGAGAAAGGAATTGTCTGACGCGATGGTTTGACCTGGCTCTAGCCCTGATAGGACTGACACAATTCCAGCGGAGCGGTCGCCAGTTTGGATGGGTTGAATCTTGAAGCCCTCTTTGGTTCGGACGAAAACAACAGTCTGCCCATCCATGGTTTGAACGGCGTTTTCGGGGACAACGATGCGATTGGGGGAAGTTTCGCCAGAACTCTGCAACCTGACCTCAACAAACGATCCAGCCTGAAGGCCTGCCAGAGCGCGCGGCAATGGCAGAACCGCAATCGAGGTCCGGCTCTCAGCGTCGAGTGCGGGCGCTACGGAGCGCACTTGCGCAGTGGCTGAGCCACCACCGGGAAGATCAAATGTCGCTACATCTCCGGGTTGTATTCTCCCAATGTCGGATGCCGGTATCGCCACTTCGATCTGCAAACCATTCGGGTTGACCACGCGGAACAACTCCTCCCCGGCATTGACGAAAGAACCCAGCGTGGCGGGCGCTGCGGTCACGCTGCCTGAGATTGGGCTAATGACGGCGATTGAGCGTCCATCGCGGCCCACTCCTGCTGCCGATGCTGCGGCACTCGCCCGATTGAGTTCGGCGCGTGCGACTGAAAGATTGGCTTGAGCAGCCTCCAAATCTTGCCGAGCCGTGACATTCTGATCGAACAGCCTTTGCTCACGCTCAAAAAATGCCTGCGCCTGATTAAAGCGGGCTTGCGCCGCAGACCGGGCAGCCGCCAATGAGGCAGCTTCTGCGCTTTCGATCACGGCAACCGCTTCGCCGCGACGAACATTCTCGCCCAAAGATTTGCGCAAGCTACGAACGACACCGGATGCGCGCGCATCAATGATTGCTATGCTGTCAGGGCGGGCGGCGATAGTTGCGGGCAAAACCAGCTCCGCCACCCCGCCATTCGAGACGTCGACAATCCCAATCTCCGCTGCCGCGATCTGTTCAGGTGAAAGCGAAATCAGGCCTTCTTCGCCAGCGGAGACGGCTTCATCGCCTTGCTCATCGTGGACATCTTCATCAGGCGATCCGAAAGTCCAGAAGGCTAGGGCTATGGCCAACATCGCGGCAACAACGCCAATAATTGTTTTGTTGCGGCTCATTGGCCCGCTCCTTGAGATTGGGTTGCCAATCGGATCAGAAGTGCGGCAGCTCGACCGCGTTCTTCCTTGGCTTCGATTAAAGACGCGCGGATTGCATCGCGAGCTTCGGCAGTATTCAACACTTCGATCAGAGGAAATCGGCCAGCGCGGTATCCGATCTGCACAAGCCGCAGAGCCTCCTCAGCCTGAGGTAGGGACGCCTGAGAGAGCGTTTCGACACGCGAGTCTGCGGCGAGATAGTCAGACCGCGCCTGCGCTATCCGCTGGCGCAGTTCAGCGAGCACTACCGCTTCGCGAGCGGTCGCTGCGCGCAGCTCGGCCTCGGCAGCCCGGACATTGCCCTGGTTGCGATTCGAGAATGGGAGCGGGATCGAAACACCCACGATGAACGCAGTGTCACCGCTTTCCTCAAACTGCCGGATGCCTGCTGAAAAGGTCGGGTCAGGAACGCCCAGTGATCGCTCACGGCTAATCATGGCTCGCGCGGCTTCACGTTCGTCACGTGCCAAGCGATAGCTCAGGCCGTTTTCAGGCCCAATCTCATCTGACGGTATCGCGATGGCGGGAAAGGCCGAAGGAATAGATTGCGAGCCGGGCTCATCAGACCAGAGCGCGAACAATGCGGTCCGTGCAGCCATGCTGGCAGCTTTCGCTGCTTGTTCATCAGCCTCTGCTTCAGCCAATGCCGCTTGCGCACGCATGGCGCGCAGGGGAGGCTCGCGCCCCGCCTAGACTAGGGCTTGGGCTATCCTTGCCAATTCGCGATTGCGCTCAACCACCTCCGCGGCCAGTTTCAAGCGAGCCTCGGACGAGACCGCAGCGAGATACCGTGTGCGGACAAAAAGAGCCAGGTCAGCGCGCGTCAGGTCGGTTCGAGTGTTGGCTACTGAAGCCAGCGCTTCTGCCGCTTCGATCCGTGCGCTACGTTTCCCGCCAAGCTCGAACTGTTGGCCTATCGCTAAAGTGTATTCGGTTGCTCGCAGCCCTGTGAAGGCTCCCGAGCCCGCAAAATCTTCGACTTCAACCGACAGTTGAGGGTTTGGCCGGAGGCGCGCTTGATCGATACGCGCCTGTGCGGCGTCTGCCTCGGCAACCGGGCCGATCAGGCGCGGATTATCAGACGACGCTGAAGTGTCAGCCTCGGAAGACAGGCCGGCACGAGCGAGTGCATCCTCGAGGGAAAGGGTCTCCTGCCCGAAGGCGGGAGAGGCGAGAGCCAAGGCTGCAACAGCCATAGGCCAATGTCGAAACGACATGTTGGAAACTCCTGACAGATAGGGACGAAAGAAGCACGGACGGCTCCATTCATGGCTTCGTGTCAGGCTTTCGGTGGTTCTTTCAGAACGTCTTGGGCGCGCTTGTGTGGCGCCTGATCGCTCAAAGGAAGTACAGGCAGCGCCAGCGTAAGGCCGCTGATGTCTTTCAATCTAGCCAGGGTCGGTACATCAAAACTGCAACTATGATGGTACAAATCAGGATGAGATTGGCCATCGGCATCGTCGTTGTGATCTACATCAGCGTAGTGCTCTGACCCGTGTGCGGCGAGATGATCAGCGACGTGAGTGCCCGAAAACGGCTCATCCGCATGCACATCGGGCGCGACCAGAAGCTCGCAAAGAACAAGCGTGGCAATCATTGCCAAAGAGATTAGTGCGCGTGTCATGGACGACGACGATATGTCGCTTTGTTCGCTGTTTGGCAATCAAATTTGGTAAATGATCTTGTACCCTGGCCTCATCGGACCAGTTTTTTCAGAAGGCGCAAGCATCCGAATTCCACGCAGAGGTACGCCGACGGCCTCTGTCCGAAATTCAGACTTCTTACAGATCCCAGAAGACTGAGAAGCCGACATGCGATGCATAATAAGCCGAGATCGCTAGGATCACCGGAGCCCCGTGCATGTAGTTCACTTGCCATCTCAGCCAAGTTTTGGGCAGGAACAGCACTTTGTCGAGGCCAGTCTCAAGGGCTGGACGCCATCGACCAGCGCGCCAATCATCCGCAGTAACCAGCACGGACAGGACCGCGCAAATCAGCGCCATGATACCCACAGCGATATAGAGCGACGTCCAGGCAATCAGGGCTTCGTGCTTCATAGTCGCAGAATATCGAAATCTGCGCCCCTTGTCGTCCGTGAATTTTGGGTTTGGCGGCGGATCGCTTGATCGATCCGCATGCATTCCGTGATTGCGTGCCGGTAGCGCTCGGCAGTCACCCAAACGCGCGGTCCGCGTCACCTATCGCTTCACGTTGAGCTTCGATGCGCGCATGATTCTCGGCAATCGCCGTAGTCGCGCGCTTGGCAAGACCTTGGCAAAGCCCCTCCTTCAAAGGTTCGAATTCGCCCTCACAAGCCGCCATAACTTCGAAGAGTTGAACGGCCAGAGCAGTCGCAACATGGGCCGTGGTCTCGCAGCAGGGGTCTTCATAGGATTCCGGGCTATCAAAGCAGCGCATCGCTAATTCCGCGCGGACCGGGTCGATTTTTAACCTCTGCCTCAGCTTGACGATTTCATCGAACTCCAGCTTGCCTTCCTCGATGCGCTCATAGAACCGATGGCGGTGGCTGGTCTTCACGATCCCTTCACTCACGAGGCATCTGATGCTCACACCCTGCTTTTTCATCTGAAGCTTTATGAGAATGGCGTTTTCACGGTGCACCTGAGCGCACGATTTCTCTTCAACACTCCCTGACCCCTGATACATGATCCTTCCTTATACACAGCCTATGCACACGCATACTGTGGATAACTTTTCAAGGGTTTGGCAAGAGAAAATTTACCCTTTTGCGATCTGCATCGAGCAATAGATGACCGTTTCTCGCACGCCGCAATGGTCTCCCGCGCGCTGGCACAAGCTGGCTCGAAACATGTCAAGCTCGTCGTTGAGAGGCTTGGCCAGCCTCAGATTGATAGGAATTGGGCCGCCCAGTGGCGGGTCTTCCCCGAAGCCTTCAGGCAGCGCTGCGCTCTCGGGTTCCACTGTTTCCAGAGCGGTCGTAATGACGTCGCTAAGTCTTTGAAAGCGCTCTTCTCGCAGGGTCAGAGCTTTTACGGCTTCCGCGATGACCTCGAGACCCTCTCTGCTGACCATCAGCTTATGATTGACGCTCGGCTCGGCGGCCATTGGCGAGTTCCTCCAGTCTTATCGTTCTTTCCGAAGCGTCTGTCGCACTTAGCCCATCACTGGTCGAGCCTTCCGACTCGAAAAATTTTCGGACTGGTTATGCCCGCAAACCACGCGGCAAGAAATAATACCCACGTGGGTCGATAATCATGACCGCCCGGGTCTGAATACGACACCACTTGGCTACGCCGGTGAAGCCACCTGGTTACGAATTTCGTGCCAGCCGGGTCCAAAAACAGTGATTCGGGCAAGTTAATTCTAAGTTGCTGCGATCAATCACTTGAGAAAAGACCCGCGAAATTGCCCTTTTGATTGCGACGCCATCAGCGTCTCTCGTCAAACCAGAAGGGAAAGACAATGAAAACACACGCTTTGAAAAAACCGGAATTAAAGAAGGCCGGCTCGACTCTCGCCGTGGCCGCAGCCGCGGTCGCCGGAATGAGCGTCCTGGGTGTGGATGCTGCATTGGCCGGCACCGACACTACCTTCGATACAGCGCTGACGACGTTCACGAACTTCCTCGAGGGTTCGGGCGGTAAGATCATTACCGTCTTGTCGCTTGCTGGCGGCATCGTCGCGCTCGCCTCAGGCCGCTTTTCGATGGGTCAGATTGCCATTCCGGTCGGCGTCGGCGTTGGTGCTGGCACCGGTGTGCCGATCGTCACTTCGACGATCACCGGCACGGTCTGATCTGGCGATCGAACCTTCATCGAGGGGGTGCATCGCTGTCTGCTTTTCAGATGACGGCCACCTCCTTTTTTGGCGGAGCTGACCATTGGACCAATATTCCATCCCAAAGCATCTTGATGATCCGGAGTTAATCGGATTTTGGACGCTCGATGAATTCCTCGTGATGGTTATTCCCTTCGCGTGGGGAATTCTCGCACAGCATATTGTCATCGGCCTTATCTTGGCCATCGCTGCGTGGTTTGGGTATCGCAAACTCAAAGCCGGGCGTTCAATGTATTGGGTGCTGCATTTTGGCTACTGGCATTTGCCAGGTGGTTTCTTTGGTCTGAAGGTCGCTCCGCCCTCTCATCTTCGTGTGATGGCGGGCTGACATGGAATTATCTCTTGCTCATGAAGCGTCGCAAAAGACGCTTAAACAACGCAATCTCCTCGCGCTGATCTGCATTGTCCTCGGTATCTTGGTCGTGGTCATGTTCACCGCAGCGTCGACCCGCGACCGCGAGATCGTGCTGCAGCCGATCCTTCCCAGCAAGATGGCGCTCAGCTCGACTGCCGTTACGCCCGAATATCTCGAGGCGGTGACCCGCGACACAGCGCAGCTTGCGCTCAATCGCTCTCCTGAAACCCTGCAATATTGGCTCGATGGAATCGTCGCGATAGCTGCGCCGGAATCGCGCGGCGCGCTCAAAGCCGATCTTATGACAATCATGCAGGAGCAACAGGGCTCGCAGGTCACGCAGTTCGTCACGATCGATTGGATCAAGACCGATCCGGAAGCCCTCACTAGTCAGGTCGGCGGCGTGCTCCACACGATCGTCGGCTCGCGCGATGTCCGCCGCGAGCACAAGATTTTCGAGTTCCACTGGAAATACACCGGTGTGTCGCTTCGCCTCAAAGGCTTTGGCGTGGTCGTAAAAGAGGGAGAGGACAAATGAGCCTATTTGTCTCTTCACTTATGATCGCGACTGGCGCTGTTCTTGCTTCGCGGATCGATTGCCAGCTTACCCGCCTTGCTGGGAGCGCGTTAATTGCCGGTTCGCTCACCGTTTCAGTTGCTCCGGCTGCTGCCCAGGAACACATCCTCACTGTGGATAATGGCGAGGTCCTCTGCCAGGCGTCCAAGTCTGATCTCACGCGCATCGCGTTGAAGGATGACCAATTCGTGTCCGTCTCGCGTGTCCAATCAGGCGTGCCAACCGAAGACTTCTCCATCGTGCACGAGCCGACGCGCGGCGACCTCTATCTCTCTGTCCCGCAGGGCTATTCCAAGCCGAACATCTCGTTCTTCGGCACCACCCAAAAGGGCTTCGTCTACAAGTTTGATTGCCGGGTAGGTGGGGAGGGCGCTCTCCAGGTTTTTGTCGCGAATGCGGATGTCGAGAACCCGCAGCCTCCGGCTGAAACGCTTCAGGCCTTTGCGCCTCTTGAAGACCGTGCTGTGGGCCTTGTCCGGGCGATGTTCGAGCAGCGTCCTGTCACGGGCTTCGACATCAGCGACGCGGCTCGCGCTCCGGTGAATGTCGGCGACTTCAAGGTCCAGTTGGTCACGGAATATCGAAGCCCGACGATGACGGGGAAGGTACTCCGCATCGAAAACACGGGCGACGCGCCGCTCGTTCTCAATGAACAGCTGATCGCTGGCGATGGGGCGATCGCTGTGACGATTTCCAATCCGAACCTCGAAAGCGGGCAGGCCACCGCTGCTTACGTCGTGGTCCCCTCAGGAAGGTAAAGCTCATGGATTTTCTGAAGCGCAAACCAAAGAACCTCGATGCGGCCGAAGTCGACCAGCACGATACTCTTGATGCGACGGGCTCGATTGCCGAGAATTCGAAGACGCAGAAGCGTCAAAAGATGCTTATGTTTGGACTCGGAGGCGTAATTGCGATCGCTGGCGCGATGTATGTCCTCGACACCGATGACACGATTGATGCGGCGATGGCTGATGGCACGGAAACAACCGTGTCGACCGATGCCTTGATGAACCGTCAGCGTGTCGATCAAGAGTGGGTTGCGATGTACGAGGGTGAGATCAACACGCTCGACACTCGTGTCAAAGGCACCGAAGCCCAGGGCGCTCAATTGGCCGAGCTCAAGAGCGAAGTCGAACAGCTAAGAGGCGCCAACGCTGAGATGGCGCGCGACGGTCAGCGTGTCCTCGAAGCTTATGAACGTGAGAACCAGCAACTGCGCCAACAGGTGCAGCGCGGGAACGCTCGGCCAACAGCGCCGGGTCCAGTCGCCGCCGCGCAGGCTTTGGGCGTGCCCCCCGCCCAAGGCTCTGCTGCGGCGGCGCCAACCCCTCCTCGCCGCTCCAATGATGTCCAGATGGTGTCGTTCGCGGCTGAGGGTGGGACAGCATCGCGCATCGATCCCTCGAACTCACCTGCCGTTTATACCGACTCTCCCAATTATCTCCCGCCCAATTCAATCGCCAAGGCCACCGTGGTGGTCGGTGTTGATGCGACCACGAACACGCGTAGCCAAAGCGATCCGCTACCTGTCCTTCTGCGTGTCACGGGTCCGGCACGGTCCGTCTATGGGCAAGGAAAGCTCCTCGCCACCCGCGTCCAGGGCTGCATGGTCAATGGCGCTGCTTATGGCGATCTCTCCAGCGAAAAGGTCTATGTCAAACTCCAACGCATGACCTGCGCTCAGCCGGGCGGGCGTTTCGCGGTCTCCGAGGTCAAAGGCTTCATCGCCTTTGGCGGTAAAGTCGGGGTTCGCGGACGGGTCGTCAGCCGTGAAGGCGGATTGACTACGCAGGCCTTTATCGCCGGGCTCTTCGGCGGCGTCGGCAACGCCTTCCAAGGCGCCAATCAGATCCCGCGCATCGCCAACGAACCCGTTCTGCCTTCGGCGGAGGATGTGGGCATTCAGGCTATTGGCGGCGGCGCGGCCAATGCCGGCAACACCTTGTCTGAATATCTGATCGAGCGAGCCGAACAATATCAGCCGGTGGTCGAAATGCCGACCGGGGCGGAGGTCGAGGTCGTTTTCCTCGACGGCACGTTCATCCGAAACTGAGGAGGAGTAATGGTATGAAGAAGTATACGCCCCTGGCCAAAGTGACCGGCGGTATCGCAACCCTTGCCGCAGGAAGCGGCGTTGCGGTCGCCGCCGCTGCTCTTGTTTCCCCGGCTGACAGCACCGTTGCCAAAGCGCTCGCCGATAGGCTGCCCAAAACCGAGATCACGGCGGTTGATTGCGCGAGAATTGATGGCGTCTGCGAGGTCCAGGCCAAGCAGAACCTGTTCTATGTCGACGAAGGCGCACGATATCTCATCATCGGCCGTGTCTATGACATGGAAACCAAGCAGGACCTGACCGCCGCGCGCCTCCTCGAAATGAACCCTGATATGCTTGTCGGGGGAGGGGGCGCTGCTGACAATGCGCCTGCACCGCCTGGTCGACCAGGTGCTCAGCCAAAGGGTGCCGCTCCCACGATCGATGCGCAAGTTGATCCAGCTGCGCTTGGAGCTTTGCCGAAGAACGGCGCGGTTACGTTGGGGCGAGGCTCCAAAACCCTGACCGTCTTCAGCGATTTTCGATGCGGGTACTGCAAGCGTCTCCACGAAACGCTTGAAACGCTTGATGTGAAGGTGGTCGAGCGCCCGATCTCAGTCCTTGGTACCCGCCCGATTTCCGAAGCGGTGATCTGCTCGCCCGACAAAAAGCGCGCGGTGAACCAAGCCTATGACGGCGGGTCGATCACGACAGGCGGCGACTGCGACACTTCGGGCCTCGATGCCAATGAAGCGTTTGCACGCAAACACGGTTTCACCGGCACCCCGGTCATCGTTCGCGAGGATGGCGCTGTGGTTCACGGCTACCGCCCGCGCGAATTCCTCGAAAACTGGATCAAAGGGAATGCCTCATGACGATGAAGCCGCCTGTCGCGCTTGCAGCGCTCGCCGCAGCTCTTGGAGGTTGCACGACCTTCGGGACGAACATCAACGGCAGCTTCCGATGTGACGCTCCGGACGGTGTTTGCGCGCCCTCGACGGTTATCGATGATAACGCGCTCGCAAGGATTGAAGAAACGAGCTCAACCGATCTGCTTAATTCTGCTGGCACCTACCAGATGGACGATGGCATCGACACGCCCGTTCACATCATCGCTGCTGCGAATGCTCCGGCGGTGTCGCGTCCTGCGCCGAGTTATGAGCTGTCCGTCGTATTCCCCGCCTATACCGACGGATCGGGAACGTCTCACGCTCGACGCGTGGTTCGCACACAAGCGGGCTTGCCGGGGCGCGGGGATGCGATGGATGCGATGGCCCAACGCGGCGCTCAGCCTTCGCGCAATCGCGGTCTCTTGGCGGCTGCTGAAAGCGCGCCTCCGTTTCTGGCCATCGCTCCCGGAGTCTTGAGTGCAGGGCTTCCTCCAGCAGGCGACGAAGTTACCGCGCAGGTGGCTGCTGCCGACCGCCCCAATCCCATCGAGGAGATCGAGGACGAGGTGAAAGAGCGCCTGTCCGCTCAGCAGCAGGCACGCCGAGAGGCCGCCTCCTTTCCAGGCACCGTGGAGTAAAGCGCGATGGGCAACGTCCTCAGCAACATTGTCGATCTCGTCGTGGGAGACAGCCGCAAACCGGAGCAAAATGCACAGCCAGCGGCGACACCGATGCTCTCGCATTATCTCGGCTATCGTTCCTTCGATGAGAACAGGCGGATCTTCCATCAGGTCCGCTCCAAGGGTTTCATTCTTGAGCTCGCTCCCTTGGTCGGTGCGAACGATCGCGTCAGCGACATGATCGGCTCTATCTTCTCCGATATCCTGTTGCCCGGAACCAAGTTCAGCGTGACAAACTATGCAAGTCCGCGCGTTGCCAAGAAGCTGCAGGCCTGGGCGTTGCCGCGTTTCAAAGCTTCTGGCGTGTTTCAGACCCTTGCTCGCCACCGGCTCGACAAGCTTACGGGCGGCGCGTGGTCCACACTCGCTAGCGACGGCCCGTTCTTCGTGCGCAATTTTCGGGTCATCATGTCGGTCGGGGTTACGGATGGATCATCGCTTACGAGCGAAGAGCTGCTGACCATGCGCGATGGCATTATCTCGGCGCTGGAATCGATCGATATCCCGGTCAAGGAATATGAGCCGACCGATCTCATTCGTTTCTTCGATGAAATGCTCGCGCCTTCAACAGGGGCGGGCGACGAGGTGCCCGGCTACAATCGGTTTGATCCGATTAACGAGCAATGCGTTCGGCGCGACCTCGTGACCCACGTCGAAAAGGATCGCGTGATCCTTCAGGCGCAATCGCTGCGCCCTACTGGGGCGAGCGTCAAAGGCGTGCCGGAAATGAAGGATTTCGTGCCGGAGCGTTTTGATATTCGCACGATGGCTGTGCGCAATTTCCCCGATCGCTGGGCTCCTTGGGATACTCAGAAGATGATCGGCGATATCTTCAATCCCAAGCTCAGCCTGCCGTGCCCTGTCTTGCAGACCGTTTGCGGCATCATCCCGAGCCAGGAATCCTCCGAAGGCAAAGCGGGCTACAAGTTCGCGCGCACTAGCTCGCTTGCGGAAGGTAAGGGCGTAAAGCTCGTCCCCAAGCTGCGCACCGAAGCGAGCGAATGGGAGTTTGTCCAGGACCGCGTCAAGCAGGGCGAGAAGCTCATCCAATGCTATTATGCAGTAACGATCCTGTCTCCGAAGGGAAGGGGAGAGCCCTGCGAACGCACGCTGAAGGCGCTTTACAAGGCGAGCGGGTGGGATCTCATCGATGAGACTCATATCCAGCTTCCGGCTTTCATGTCGCATTTTCCGCTGATGGTCGCGGATGGGCTCGACCGTGATCTGAAACGCATGAAGCGGCTCAAGACGATGCGCTCAGCGAATGTGGCCGCGATTGCGCCGATCCAGGGCGAGTATGTTGGCGGCAACATCCCGCATTGCCTGTTCATCGGAAGGCGAGGACAGCCGCAATTCTGGTCGCCGTTCCAGAATTCGGCCGGCAACCACAATGTCGCGATTGCGGGCAAGTCAGGTTCAGGCAAATCGGTGCTGCTCCAAGACCTGACCGCGAGCTTTGCCGGGGTCGGGGCCAAGACCATCGTCATCGATGATGGGCGCAGCTTTGAACATATGGCCAAGGCGCTTGGCGGCACTTTCACCGAGTTCAAACTGTCCTCGGGCATCTCAATTAATCCCTTCCGCATGATCGACGAAAAACTTGCGGACGGCGATGACGATTACCTCGTCGATTGCCTCGCCATGCTCAAATCGATCATTTCGCAGATGGCGCGGAATGAAACGCGATTGAACGACACCGAGCGCGGGTTGATCGATCAGGCGGTCAATTTGGTCTGGGACGCCCACGGCCGTGACGGCACGGTCGATTATGTGATCGACGCGCTCAAAGGGGCCGAACACCCTTACGCTTACGATCTTGCGACCTCGCTTCTGCCATTTGCTGCGAGCGGCACATTCGGTCGGTTTTTTCTAGGTGAAGCTAACCTCGATCTTTCGGCCGATCTCACTGTGTTCGAACTCTCGGATCTTGCGACGCGCGAGGAACTGCGCGGCGTTGTTCTGACCTCGATCATGTTCATCGCTTCGCAGGTCATGCGCCGAATGGACCGCGCGATCCCGAAACCGCTCATCATCGATGAAGCCTGGCAGATGCTGAAGGGCGGGGCGATGGCCGACTTCGTCGAGACCTATTCGCGCACCTGCCGCAAATATGGCGGCTCGCTCATCACCGCGACCCAATCGATCCACGATTATTACAAGTCGGAGGGTTCGCGCGCGGCGCTTGAAAACTCCGACTGGTTCCTGATCCTCCAGCAAAAGGGCGAGACGATTTCTGACTTCCGGAACTCGGATCGCTTCGAGATGGACGGGATGACCGAGGCTTTGCTGCGAAGCCTCAAGCGCAACGGGATCGACTATTCGGATATCTTTATCCGCGGGCCCGATACTGAAAGCGTTGGTCGCCTCGTACTCGATCGGTTTTCAGGGACGCTTTATTCGTCGAGTCCCGACGTCTTCGCCGAGATCGAGGACCTCGTGCACTGCGGCTGCACCATGCAGGAGGCCATCGAAGCGGTCGCCTTCCCTGATGTGGCACCTCTGCGGGAGGCTGCGGAATGAACTCCCTGTCTCATACAAAGACCCGCGCAGGCCACCAAGAACGCAGGCAAGACGCGCTGCTTGTGGGTCTCCGGCTTGCTGGTTGGCTTGCGACGAGCGTGATGGCAACGCTCGGCGTCGCGACGCTCTTCTTCTGGCTGCTCGGCAGCTTCACACTGCCCGGCACAATGCTGCAGCTCGACAATCTCACTTCGCGCTATCTCGAAGCGGATGTGGCGCGAAGAGCGCAGTTTCACTCGATCATCTGCGCCGTCCTCGGCCTCTCTTTTGGTTTCATCGCTTTTTTCCGCCGCGCGAGTTTTCGCGCTGCCTTCGATGTCACGGGAGGTGACCATGACTGATCTGTTCGAGAATGCTGGCATGCAACTCGATCCAGACCCCAGCACGGGTGCTCGGCCACGTGCCAAAATCCGTCGATTTGTCGGAATGACGCCGCGCGAATTCATCATGCTGGGTGCTGCCATCGCGATCTTCATTTGGGGAGCGTGGGTCACCAAGAACCTTGTCTCTGATGATGCCGGCGAACCAGAGTTCGTGCAACTCCAGTTGCAGTCGATCATCAGCGAATATCTGACGGCTCAGGCGCGTTCGAGCGCCGATGAGCAGACCGCAGCGCAGCAAACCGGCATCTTCATGACCACACTGGATCGGACGGTCGCTGGCCTGTCTGAAAGTGGCAAAGTCATCCTGGTTCATGAAGCCGTTATCGGAGGGGATATTCCCGATGTGACCGAAAGCGTGAAGGCGGCTGTCTACGCCAGAGTCCCGCGCCCGCAGATCGCGCAGGCGCCGAGTGCTTCTCGGCCATCTCAGGCCGCGCGGGTCCAGGGCGAAATGCAGGCCTTCATGGCATCCAATGAGGGAGGCGAAGGCGATGGCGCGCGCTAAGGCCCAGCGGCCTGAGACCAAGCGTCTCTCAACCAAGGGCAAGCTTCTCGCATTCGTAGCGCTCTTCGGTGTGTTCGGCGCGGTCAGCGCGCTCGATGAATGGTCCCAGAACCACGCCTTGATGATTAATGCGACGGACTCGCTGCCCAACTGGGCTTTCCTTGTCGAGAGCGGTGGTTTCCCCAAGCGCGGCGATTACGTGATTTTCCATCCAGGCTATGACCCGGTCACCAAGAAGTACTTCGGTGATGAACCAGAGGCTTTTGCGAAGATCGCGTTCGGCATACCGGGCGACGTCGTGACCCGCGAAGGCGGCGACGTCATGGTCAATGGCAAGCGTATCGCATCGCTCAAACCCCTGACCAAAAACGGTGATCCACTCACCAAAGGGCCTGTCGGCGCTGTCCCCGAAGGCTGCGTTTTCGCGGCCACTCCGCACAAGGATGGGTTCGACAGCCGGTATTCGCACATCGGATTTGTGTGCCGTGACCGACTGGTCGGCACCGGGCAGCCGATCCTGTGACCCGCCGTATTGCTCTTGCCGCGCTGATGGCGCTGGGCGCTTCGGAGAGTGCGTCTCCTTCACCGATTTCGCAGGCGGTGGATCATGGGCAGATGGGTCAGACCTGGCCCGTGATCGAGCCTGATCTGATGTCGGTTATCAAGGCGCGGCTTGATCGCGCGGAGGCTACCGGCAAGCTCGACGAGCTCAACGAGCGCTTCGCAGCGAGGGTCAAAGAGCGTGTGATGCGGCCGGTTCCTGTAAGCGGTATCGCGCGCGCGGAGGTAACCCGCAGCTGGGTGTTCGATCCTTCGATCATCGTTGAAAACGACATTCGCGATCACAAGGGCAATCTCATCGCGGCTGCTGGCCAGCGTGTGAACCCGCTTGCCACTTCAGTGCTCAGCAAAAGCCTCGTCTTCGTCAATGGCGATGATGCCGATCAGGTCGAATGGGCGCTGCAGCAAGGTTCGGACAGCCAGGCCAAGATCATCTTCGTCGACGGCTCACCCTTCGAATTGATGAAGGTGCACCAACGCCGGTTCTACTTCGACCAGGAAGGCAGGCTCACCAGCCATTTCGGGATCACGCGCACCCCCGCGCTGGTCGAACAGCAAGGCGAGATCCTGCTCGTGACCGAGCAGGTGATTGCGCGGAAAGGGAAGGGGGAATGAGCTGGCTCAGTGACATGATGCCGGTGCCCCTGGCCGCGCCGGAGACTGCCGGGCTTCGGCGCGCGCGCTATCTCACGATGGTTTCGTGCGTGCTGGTTGCGACGTTTGTCCTGTTTTTCGAGCCGCTTCATGCTGCTCTCGGCTCGTTTGCGCTTCCGGTGCTGGTTGCGGCTGCGACCTACTCGATCGTTCAGAGCTGGCTCTGGATCGAAGCCAAGAACGCGGCGGATGATGCCTGGCTTTACCGGGAGAGTGACGATGTGGCGTAAGCTCCTTGGCTTTCTGGCCGCATTGGCGGCGTTCGCTTTTTCCGTGCCTGTGGCTGCTCAGGGGCTGCCATCGGGGCCAGGGCGTTGCTCTGGCTCTTTCGTCAATCCGATTACCGATGTGTGCTGGGGCTGTATGTTTCCGCTGTCCTTGGGCTCGCTCAAGATCTGGCCCAGCTCGCGTGCGGACACCAAGAACCCTGACCTCCCCATCTGCGCCTGCGGCACGCCGGTCCCGCGCATCGGTCTCGCCATGGGCTTCTGGGAGCCTGTTCGGTTGATCGATGTCTCGACCAAGCCCTGGTGCTTCCCCAATCTCGGCGGCATCAAGCTCGATCCCGGCTTTCCGATCGGCAACGGCTACGCCTCGAATGTATCGCAGATCGGCGGCCAATCGCAGATGACGGCGAAGTACCACGTACACTATTACATTTATCCGCTGCTCTACTGGCTCGAAGTGGTCACCGACTTCCTGTGCCTTGAAGCGAGTTCGTTTGATATCGCCTATATGAGCGAAATCGATCCGCTGTGGCAGGATGACGAGCTCGCCGTATTGCTCAATCCTGAAGCGGCTTTGTTCACCTCGCCGATTGCGCAGGCTGCCTGCTCGGCCGATTGCATCTCTGCCACCGCCAAACTGCCGATCGACGAGCTGTTCTGGTGCTCGGGTTGCCAGGGTCCAATGTACCCGATGAACGGCAATATCGGGGCGAATATCGGGATCAAGCAATCCTCACGCCTCGCAGCCGAGCGCATGGTCTTCAAGATGCACCGTCAGGGTCTGGCCTGGGGCACCAGCGGCCCAAAAGCGCTGTGCAGCAAATACATCATGCCGATCCTGAAAAAGAGCCAATACCGGCTTCAGCAGGTCAATCCGACCCCGATGGTGAGCGGGCGCGAGAGCTGCTCACCGATCGGCGCCACCACCATCCTGCCCAAGTCGGGCCAGGTCTATCCGGTGAAGGGGGAAGATGTCGGCTTCCTCCTGTGGCGCAAGCGCAATTGCTGCGTGCTTTGAGGGGAGGGCTGACATGAACATCAAACTTGCACTCGCGGCTGCTGGTCTGGTCGGCATCGGCGGTGTCACCGTTGTCTTCGGTCAAAGTGTTGATGGCTTCGATCCCGAGGCGATCGAAGCGCGCGCGGATGAGTTTCGCGAGGACGCACAAGACTTATTCGACTACGCCACGAAGAACAGCGAAACGCACCGCGAGGAAGCCGAGACGGTTGTCCAGGACGGTTACGCTGCGATCGAGGACCTCGACGTCTCCGATATCGCAGGCGGTGACGGTCCATTCGATTTCGACGAAATGGTTGCTGGCGCCAAGACCGGCATAGCGAGCCCCAAGGGCGCGCCGCTCTTTATCGCCTTTGCCAGCCTCTCCATGCCTGAAGAGGCGTTGTCGCAAATGATCGCGGACACCACCAAGGCCGGCGGTGTTGTCGTCTTTCGGGGCTTTGCGGCCGACAACCCTCAGCATTTCATCACTGGCATTCGCAAAGTGGTTGACCAGGCGGGCGCAAGCAATGTCGCGATCGATCCGCGTCTGTTTCGATCATTCGGCGTGGACCGCGTGCCGACCTATGTCGCGCTTTCGAGTGATTTTGAACCGTGCGACCAGCTCGATTGTGTCACCGCGCCGCCGCCGCATGATCGCATTGCTGGAAATGTCAGCGTCTCTTACGTTCTGGAGACCTTTGCGGATGCCAATGGTCCTGGCGCTCCCGTTTCGCGCCTCGCGCTGTCGAATATTCGGGGGACGCGATGAATGGCCTTCGCTTGCCTGTTGTGTGCGCTGCGCTGCTTGCCACCGGCCATGTCGCCTATGCCCAAATGACATCCTCGGAAGCGCGCGCCGAAGGCGAAGCGCTGGGCGAGGGGGTGCGGGACAGCACGAGTGATTCCATTCTTGCGTCCGGCGCTGAAGCCGAAGTGCCCACCTATGGCGGCAGCGACTTTCCGCACTTGGACTATGTCGAAGACCCGGTTGGCTTGAGCACGGCCGGTGAGGCGCAGCGCTACGCAGACGATTACAGGACCGTAGTTGATCCTTATCGGACAACCTTTGATCCGGCGACGATCGACTTATCGTCCGCTCAGGCCATCGAGGCTGATCCCGACACCTATCTGGGGCCCGGGGTCGCCCCTGATGGTTCCGCCGGCACTTGCGATCCGCTCCCTCCGGGTGGCGGCGGTACCACCACCTATCTCGAAAGCTGCAATCAGGGGTCTGAGCCCTATGATGAAGCCAGGACCTGTTCGGCGCCGCTCAATGTCCAGGTTACCGCACGAATAGACTATTTGCACGAGTGCACGAGCTATTCGATCTTCCACGTAAATTACATTCCTGAGGCCTGCACCTCGCTCATCACGGATGCGAATTCTCAAGGGGCAAACTGTCGGCGCGAAAGCAGTCGCCCCGGCCCCATTATTTGCCTGCAGGGAACGATAAACGACTGCACAGAACCCGAGCCAACAATGATCGACACTTTCGCTTGCAACGAGCCGCTGTCTGGTTGGGGCTATCGCGAGCGCAATACGCTGTCGATCGCTAGCGAAAGCGTTGACGAGAGCATTTGTCAGAGCGCGAAGGGAAATGCGACTTGCACGCTCGACACTGAAGTCTGTGTGTCGCCGAACGAGACGCGCAATATCAATGGTCTGGACGTCCTCCGGCCCTGTTGGGAATGGGAACGCACCTATCAGTGCCAAGGCGTTAGCCCCGCCAACGATTGTGGCGATTTAGACGCCCGCCCGGAATGCACCTTCAGCCATGATGATTGCCTGAGCTATGAGCCTGACGGTGTCACCTGCAACGTCTACGACCGTTGGTATCAGTGCACGACACCCAGCAACGGCGCGCCGCCTCCATCGGCCTATGTCTGCGCGGATGATCTCTATTGTATCGATGGCGAATGCACGAGCATCGAGCGCGAGGCTTCGACTGAATTTAAGGATGCGATGGTCGCCATGAACGTCATGGGCGAGCTGCGCGATGAGTTCGATCCGGGCGCGCTGAAGATCTTCAGCGGCGAAAACCTCAAATGCACCAAGAAGCTCTTCGGGCTTTCCAATTGCTGCAGCGGGAAAGGCGTTCCGCTCCTCACACCGTTCTTGTGCAGCAGCGAAGATCGCGACGTCGACACAAAGGACGACGAGGGTCTCTGCTACAATGTCGGGACCTATTGCTCGAACAAGATCCTCGGCGTCTGCACCACCAAGAAGCAGTCCTATTGTTGCTACGGCAGCAAGCTTGTTCGGATCCTCAATGAACAGGGCAAGGCCCAGCTCGGCATGCAATGGGGCAAACCCAAGGACCCGGATTGCGAAGGGTTTCTGATCGACCAGTTCCAACAGCTCGATCTGAGCCAAATGGATTTCGGCGAGGTCTACGCCGAGTTCGTGGACGCAGCCAAGCTGCCTGATGAGATCGAGATGTCGATCCAGATCCAACAAAGAATTGAGAATTATTACAACCTTCACGGAGGCGTTTGATCGTGCCACGTGCCGAAATCCTTGCCATTGAAAGCGGCGATCCTTTTCCGCCCGCTCAAGTGCTCGATCTTGCGGTGAGCGTCGCGATCGGGCGCGAGCTTGCGACCAGCGAGGAGAAACTGCTCGCTCTGATCAGGGCGTGGTTTTTGCGGCCCGCGAGCCGCTCCGAGCTAAGCGCCTCGCTTGCCCGGCTGCAGGGCAAAGGCTGGATCCAGCGCTCGAGCGGTGATGGGCTCGATTTCTGCCTCACCGAGGCCGGCGTTGAGGCCGCCACGACATTGTCCGGCGGAATGATCCGCATGATCGACTGCGGCCAGGGGTATTTCAAGACCGCCTTTCTCCTCCAGATGCTCGATCTCGAAAAAGGAAAATGCCCATGAAAAAACTAGCTGTTCTTAGCCTCGCCGCGATCACAGCGGTCGTAACCGGACCCTCGCTCGCGCAGACTGTCGCGAACAAGGATCGCGATGAGTTCTATTGCGAAGAGCGCAAGCTCGGTAGCTGGTTCTACTGCAACTCGGAAAAGGCGAAGCGCGAGGCGCGCGAACGCGCTGCCGCAGCTGCGTCCTCGCCAGAACCAGCGGTGAAGCGCATGGAGGCGATCACGCAGCAGCTCGATGAGTTGAAGGCCCGGGCCATTCTTGATCCGACGCAGGACAACATCGTCAATTACATTCGCTTTCAGCGCCAGCAGCTCGATCGCGCGTCCACCTTTGCCGATGTCTGGAGCCGGGCGCTCTGGCAAAACCCGGAGCTCGACTACACGCTTCAGCGGCCTGTAGGGACGCTTGCCAAGCAAACCTGGCTCGAAGACCGGCGCGATCAGCGGAACGGCTCAATGGAGGCCCTGACGCAGCGCTACGGCGTTTTCTATTTCTACTCTTCGACCTGTTCGGCGTGCCGGACCTTTTCGCCCGTCATGCGTGCTCTGTCCGACCGGTACGGTTTGGAGGTGCTCGCGGTCTCGATGGATGGCGGCCCCAACGAGCATTTCCCGAACTTCGTTATCGACCAGGGCCAGTACCAACGCATGGGGCTGCAAGGCGGCACGGTGCCGGCGACGGTTCTCTTCGACACGCACACCAAACAGCCGATCCCGATCGGATACGGCGTCATGGCTGCCGACGATGTGATGCAGCGCATTTTCTCTCTCACCCAGCTCGAACCAGGGAGTGACTACTGATGGCTCAGCAAAGCAGAGGCGGCCTGGCCGCCCGGATCGCAAAGCGCGCATTCTGCAGAGGAAGTGTCGCTCTCTCGGCGCTGGCCGCTGCGAGCATGGCGGCCGCTCCTTTGAGCGCCAATGTCGGCGGCGAACTCAACGACTTCTTCGATGACATGGGGGCGGCGGCCAATGTAACCGGGCCCGTTGCCTATCAGGGTCAGCAAGCGGGCTATTATTCGGGCGGAAACATCTGGACCCGGTTTCCGCAGAAGACTGTGGACCCTGTCAATCTTCAGCTCCCATCGATTAAAGCGGGTTGCGGGGGCATCGATGTCTTTTCGGGTTCGTTCTCTTTCATCAACACCGACGAGATTGTGGCGATGCTGAAGGCGACCGCCAACAATGCGCTCGGCTTCGCCTTTCAGCTCGCGATCAAATCGATCAGTCCGCAGATTGCTGCGACCATTGAGGAAATGGCGCAGAAAGCCCAGCAGATGAACCAGTTCAATATGAACAGCTGCGAAGTGGCGCAGAACCTCGTTGGTGGCCTTTGGGGCAAGTCCGACCGGATGTCCTCGGAAATCTGTAAGTCCATTGGTAACAGCCAGGGCCTGTTCTCTGATTGGGCGAAGAGCCGCCATGAGTGTGGCACGGGAGGCCAGCGCTCATCGACCATCCAGGCGAACAGCGACCCCGATATCCCGGCTGAAAGCTATAACTTCACTTGGGAGATGCTTGATGAGAGCTATCCAAGTTTCTCGGTCGAATTCCGCGAATATCTCATGACGTTCGTCGGGACGATCATCTTCTACCAGGATGGTGATCCAAGCGGGAACACCGGGTATCAATTCGTCGGAAACGCCAACAGTGACTTACTGACGGCCCTCCTTGATGGCGGAAGCGCGGTTGAGATTCTTGATTGCGATACGCCTGACAAGTGCCTCAACCCGACGAAGCAGACCCTCACGATATCGAGCTCTGAGGCGCTGAAGCCGCGTGTGCGCACTATGATCAAGGGCATCAACACCAAGATCCGCACCAACGCTGCATTGAACGGCGACGAGATCGGACTGCTCGGTGCAACGACCATCCCCCTCTACAAGATCATGACGGTGAATGCGGCGGCAACGCTTGGCGGGATGACGAATAACGACATGAACGAGCTCGCCGAAGTCGTCGCGGTCGACTTGCTCGAGACGCTCGCTCAGCAGCACTACAATCTGGCGATACGCGGTGTCGGCACCTTCCAGAACGGCCAAGAAGATGCGGTCGAACAGTGGCGCGAGCAGATCGCTGTGGCTGGCGAGGTTTTGCGCGACAACTCGGAGAAGATGACCGCGCGGCTGAGCCGCACGCAGATGATCGTCGAGCGCGCTGTCTTCCTCGAAAGCACGCTGCGCAACAACATCTCCCCGCAAATGTCGTCGGCGCTCTCCTTCAGCACCGCGCTTTCGAACCAGGGCATTCAATAAGGACGGCAGGCCATGCTGGAAATCTTCACGACCGGTGGCGGCGAATACGTCGTCAACGTCTTCAACGCGGTCAGCGCTTGGACCGGGGGAGGGGGCTTTCGCTCCTTGTTGACGGTCGTGATGGTCATGGGCCTGATCTACAGCCTTCTGGTTGTTGCGTTCAGCCTGAATTGGCGTGCCTGGCTCAACTGGTTTCTTGGCGCGACTCTGATGTTCGGCGCGCTCATCGTTCCCACCACCACGGTCAAAGTCACCGATCGACTCAATCCGTCTCTGGCGCCCGCCACCGTCGCCAATGTTCCGGTGGGGCTGGCCCTTGTTGCATCAATCAGCTCGACTGCAGGGGACTGGCTCACGCGCACCGCCGAGACCGTCTTTGTCATGCCGAACTCGCTGCAGATGTCGAACAACGGGATCATCTATGGCGCCAGGCTCTGGGATCGCACACGGGATTTTCGGATCAAGGATCCGCGTATCAGCGCGAATCTCGACGAGTATTTTCGCCAATGTCTTTTCTACGATATTCTCCTCGGGTTCGAAGACTTCGACACGATCGCCAATTCTGACAACATTCTCGTCGATATGGGCCCGGGATCTCCCGCCCGCGCTATGACGCAGATACCGGTTTCCGGGCCATCCACCATCGTTACCTGCCAGGCCGGATACACCGAATTGCAGAGCGCGATGGCGGCTTACACCGAGCTGGGACTTGAAGATGAGGGGCGCAAGATGTTCCCCGGTCTCACGCTGGCCGCAGCCAAAGCGAAATTGGTGGCTGACATGCCGGTGATCGCAAACCATTTCCACGGCAGCTCGCAAACCGCGCAGCAAGTTTTCCAGCAGCGCTCGCTTGTCGATGCGTTCCTTCAAGCCCGCGCCAACCTCTCCGCAGCCGATGGCGACACGTTCGCCATGCTCCGCGCCGAAGAACAGGCTCGCAACACTTACAGCTCGATCGCTCAACAAGCGATGACCTGGGTGCCGCTTCTCAACATCGTGCTGACGGTCGTGTTTTATGCGATGTTTCCGGTCATCTTCCCGCTCTTCCTCTTTCCGCGAACAGGTGTCACGGCGCTTAAAGGCTATGTCACGGGCTTCTTCTATCTCGCCGCCTGGGGACCGCTTTATGTGGTCCTGCACATGTTCATCATGGACCGCGCTGCGGATTCGCTGAACGCGACCGCGCCCGGCGGCATCACCATGGCCGGCATGGCGGGCATCGATGCGGTCAACGCGGATACCGCTACCATTGCGGGCTTCCTGATGATGTCGATCCCGTTTCTCGCCGCCGGCATGGCGCGCGGCGCAATGGCGGTATCAAGCCAAGCGACCTCGATGCTGGCGCCCGCTCAGGCGGCTGCGGAAGCGGCGGCGGTCGAGCGCACGACCGGCAATTATTCCTACGGCAATGAGAGCTTCATGAACCTCTCAAGCTTCAACAGGCAGTCGAACCAATGGAACACCGCGCCGTCTTACACGGGCGGGTCGGCTATGATGAGCACGGTCAACGACAACGGCACATTCATTAAGCGAACCGCTGATGGCTCAACAGTCTTCGATACATCGCCCGGAATGAGCCGCCTGGCGTTTGGCGCCTCGCTCAGCCAGTTCAACAATTCTGAGCGCCAGCAAACACTCTCCGAGCTGGAAACCGCTCGCTCGACGCTCAGCGAGGAGCGCTCGCGCGCCTTGTCATTCCTCGACCGCACTTCGAGTCGTCAGACAAGCGGCGTGCGCAATTCAAGCGGGAGCGAGAGCACGTCTGGCTTTCGGTCCGGTGAAAACCTGCAGCGCTTCGACAATCAGTCGCTGGATTCACGCGATGGGGTGAGCGAAAGTGATCGGGTCACAAGCTCACGGGGTAATCAGCAGACGAACACTGATCGTATGGAGACCACACGCGGCGGTAACCTCGGCGTCGGCGAAACGGTGGGAAGGGGAAACTCTACGGGACGGACAGGTCGTGGATCTGGTGCCGGTCTAACAGGTGGAGCGCAGTCTGGAATAAGCGGTGGGCGATATCGAACAGACGCTGTCGATCAAGGGCAGCGAAGAGATGAGATTCAGGGCTACGAGTCCTCGACTTCTGACAATCGCTCAAATGGCTCGAACGCCACGCAGGACGCTGGTAGCTATTCCCAAAGCGGAAGCTTCAACCGAAGCGAAGGATACTCGGACAGCTCTTTCTCCCATGAGCGAGCGCTTGAGGACGTCCGCCGCATTGACGAGCGCATTGCCGAAATCGATGAACTGTCCACTTCGCTCAGCAACAACACCTCGACGCGCGATGGCTATGGTTCGAATGTAAGTTTCGATATGAGCCAGATCGTCGCGAGCCGCTATCAGGAGAAGGCGGCTGAACTGGGCATCACCGCGCCGAGCCTCGCCAGAACGGATTACGCTCCTCATGAGCAGGCCGCCTATGAGCTCGTCGCCCGCGACATCATCTCTGACTATTATGATGAGCGCGTCGCTCCCTACCGGGATCTTATCCCTGACGAAGGCAGCGTGGCTGGCAATGTGTCCGGCCCCGGCCAATTCAGCGAGGCGGACCTGCGCGCAAGCAACCCTCAGCGCTCGCATGGAGGTCCGCGCAACCTCGTAAGCGGCTCAAATGCCGGTTCGATAGGCGAGCGGATTGATGAAGGCGCGGAAGGATTGGGTGACCGCTATGAAAGGAATGGATCGCGCTATGGCGAGCGGCGCGAGGAGTTCAATCGGGGCCGCGAAGGTCTAGGTGGGGCTGACGACAGGTTCGACGAGCGTTTCTACGACAAAGACCAACGCATGCGGAACCCGCTCCATCGTAGCCTTCGCGGTGATGAGAAGTAGGCTACCAACTCGCAATTGCTACGAAAAGCAGCGCCAATCCGCCCACGAGAGCAACAATCTTCTCCGCAAGGCTGAGACCTTCACTTCCATCCGGGAGATCAACGCTGGAGCCTTTGGGAAGCGCTCCTTTTGCGGGATCTTCCAGTCCGCCGGTCGAAGGATCGCCGGTCTTCAGCGCATAGGTATCTGGTGTGTCGAACTTGTATGGATCGAAGTCATCCATCTCACTTCTCCTAAAGATTTCATACCATTTCCGGGCACCAAACACAATTACTGGCGGAATTCTGCGAAAAGACTAGGAGTGTGTAGGGGATCGGGCTGATACCAAGTTCGACCGGTATGGTAAGTTGAGGAACTCGAGGGGGCGGAACATGTCGAAAAGGCAGGCCGTTTGGACACAATGCAATCGAAGATCGATGCGACCTATATAGAGTTGCGCGAGAAGATCCTGTTCGGCGAACTTGAGCCCGGCTCGCCGATGACGTTCGAGCATATAATCGAGCACACCGGGGTCTCGGCATCTATGGCGCGCGAGCTCATCCTTTCACTGGGGTCGGGCGGCTATCTCACTCGGCGCGGCAGAGGGCATGTCGTTTCGTCATTCACAAACGAACAGGTTGAGGAATGGCGCCTGGCGCTGGGGGCCATCGTGGAGATTGGCGCGCTGCGCCTGGCCCTTGTTGGTGGTGAAACGCTGGATGCAGCCGAGCAATTTCTCGACGCTAATGTTCGCGACATCTCTCACAGGCAAGAGGACTTCTTCCTTGGAGCCGTCGCCTTCACGAACATCATTCTGGGAGGAAGGGGCAGCACACTCTCAGGGCTGGTCGAGCAGTTCATCCCGCAGGCGTTTTTCCGCCTTCAGTGGTTGTCGGATGTCTACGCTGAGCGCACCGGGTATCTGGTGGAAGCCTCCGATCGTTATCTTTCAGCGGCGCGGGCGAAGGACTTGGAGGGTGTTAGAGAAGCGAGCCGTTTCTTCTTCGATGGGACTGCGCCGGCGCTGCACAAACTGGTCGATGAAATGGCTGCGAGATCATACCCGCCCAAAGACAGGCACGATGGATTTCATACGATTGAGCCAAAGATCACCGGAGCCCCGACCTATGCCGGCAGCTCAAGGGCTATGATTCCCCTTTTAAGCCCGCTCGGCGAACGAAAATGCGACGCTCACTCGTTCTAAGCCTGGCCTCACACTTGGGCGGCTTTCACGACCAATGGATCTGACGGATGCAATCGCATGGCTACGGCTGCGGCGGCGCAGGTCCTGACCTCGATCTCGCAGAGGTGATGAAACATCGTCTGCGCAGACTGCGCCATTCCATCCAAATGACGCTCGCTTAGCCTGTACGAGCGTGCGTAGATCTGTGCGATGCTCGCTCTCTTCGCATATTCTTCGAGCATGCGGCGCTCGCCGACCGCAGCGACAACAGCCATCATCATCTTCTGGTGAGCGAGGAGGGCTGCTAATGGTTTCCCGGAACCGGCGACGGTCTCGAACGCTCGAACCCGCTTGCGCAATTCAGGGATCGCAGGGGTGCAGTTCATCGAGGAGAGCCGGACGATGGCAGTCGCTTCTATCCCCGCAAGCGCAGTCTGTTCCTCCCAGAGCTGTGTCTCTGTCGGGCGATACCATTCTAATTTGGTGATGTTTGTGCGGATGAACCCGAAACTGCGGAGCTCTCCAAAGGCATAGTCGCCCCAGGCGAGGTCTTTGTCTGCGGCTTTCGCCAAGGCTTTGGGAGAGGGGGTGAGCGGAATGCCTTCGCCTTGCGCAATTGCTCGCCTGAAGGTCTCGATCTCGGAATCTGCAGCTTTAGCCAGTTTCTCGATGGCGACGCGGTATAGCTGATCGACTCCTTCACTCATGGTTAAATGATAGCAGTCTGGTTGCGGTCATCAATCGGGCTTGGGCCAACTGCCGCCGTTAACTTCCCTCTCGTACTCGCTGATCCGCTTCCATTCGATCGCCGTCTCATCGAAGGTGTCATTCTCCAGAATGCGCGTGCAAATTGCATCGAGCTCTTCAGCGTCCGCTGGGATGGTTCTCTTGGTCCGATAAGCGTGGACCGCCTCTACAAGGCGCTTCAAGTCTTCATACTGCCCCATTCACTGTCTTACCCACCTGTTTCATATCTCTTGTTTGATTGCCGCAAGTATTAAAGAGAAATACGGTCCAACACGGTATCAGGTTCCAGAGCATTCGAGACGGGCACCAATCGCACCGGAGTGACCTCGAAGCGACGTCACATTCGACTGCATCTCCTCCCCGTTCCTGACGGGCAGGAGATTGAGAGAAAGCCTTCCATCCTCTAAGTCGCGTGAGAATCTGCGAAAACCGAGTTCGAGGTTCGCTATTTCCGCAGCACGTCCTCCAAAATGCGGACTAGCCTCAGCCGTTTGGTCGCAGGGAGTGCGTCCAGATTTTGCTGCTTCCACAAGACCGCCGGCAGGTCCTTCGCATGGGGAATATCCAGAAGCTGCCAATCAGGGTCGCCGGCTTTGAAGCCGATCAAGAATTCTCGGTGCTCCTCCGGCATGCCATCGACCATCTGGGCGACGATGGCTTCGCGTGTTTCCTCGAGTGCGGCAAGCTCGATTGGCTCTTGCGTCATGCCAACCAGCCCGCGCTTGAATTCTTCTTCTAACGGCTTGCGGACCGGCGCTAGAGTTTCCGCCATGGGGCGGTTGTGGCTGATGAGATAGACAACGAAAGCCTGTCGCAGAGCATCGTCGATCCCTTCGTTGGCCAGCAGGTCTCGGACATCGAAGAGATCGCGCGGATGCTGGCGGTCAAGTGCTGCGACAATCTTGCCAGCGTAGAGATCTGCAAAGGAAACGATTTGCATTTCGGCGAAACCAAAGGCGTCCTCGACCGCCGGCGCAACGCTTCGCAAGGCGGGGCCCTGGACCGTTCCGCGCAGTACGGGCGTGACTTCGATTTTGATCTGGACGCCATCTGCGCGAACGACGAGCTTAGTGAGGATCTTGTCCTTTGGGGAGGGCAGGCCTGTGACCGCCGCGCCGGGTATCTCTTGTTCGATCCGCTCCTTTATGCGGGTTAGAGAGCTGTCAATGGTTGCAAGTGAAGTCGCTCGATCTTGGACCGGCAGATAGGTCAGATCTATATCGACCGAGAGGCGGGGCAGGTCGCGGACAAAGAGATTGATTGCGGTACCACCTTTAAGCGCGAAAACGTCTTCCTCGGCGATAAGGGGCATGGTGCGGATCAACAGCTCAACCTGCCGTCGATAGGATTCTGAGAAAGCCACGGGTCGCTACTCGAACAGCTCTGCTGGCAGCGTGATTTTGTAGCGGGTGTCGAGCTTTCCGCCTTCGACCAGCGCCCGCTTTCCTGAACCGAGATCGATTTTCGAGAGGTCAAGATGTGAACGCCATGCGTGGTTGTGCCGGTCAGCAAAAAAGAGAAACAGGCGCTTCACTTTCACGCTGGAGCAGTGCTCAAGAAGTGGCTGCAATTTGCGTGGGCTAAGAGTGCTCATCCCCTCGAACAGCATATCGACTTGATGGAAGCTTTCATGCTTTGGCAATTCATCGAGGAGCTCGAAGGCCGCTCGCTCTTTAGTCGAGTAGCGTATGGGCAGCTGCATGCCGGATGCGCTGTACATCACCGGGGTCGGAAGCGGCGGCGCTTCTGCGTCTTTGGGAAACAGGCGGCGATTGTTTCGCCACTCAAATTCAGTCTCTAGGGGCAAATCGTCCAGCCATGTCGGTGGTTTTTCCGGCCCGTAGAGATAGACGCGCTGGGAGACAGTCGTGATGTAATGGGCATAGCCTTGCTCTTCGAGCGCTGTTCGCCCGCCGACCGTGAGTGGAAGGTCGAGCAACGACTGAAGGGAGATCACGGTCTGTTGCCAGGTGAGGTTGCCTCTCGATCTGCGATAGACTCGCCGGGTCGGGCTATCGAGCCAGCCTGAGCTGAGATAATGGCTGCGCAGGGCCGACGAATAGCCCTTTGCCCCCAACCACGCGGCATCAACCAAGAGGCCCTCAGGGAGCTCTTGCAGAAGCTGGTTTAGTTTACTGTCCGAACGCGTAGCCATACTTTGCGTTATAGGCTATTGTCAAACCAATGTCGAGTTTAAAGTGAGCAGGAAGAACTAAACCTAGTTTAGCGAATGGCCGGTCGGGCAAACTGCAACTGTTGCTCTCGATTGTCCATGTTTTCAGAACGTCGGGCGGAGGCGCCGATGCTTGAGATCCAGTGCGCGCCGGTAGAACAAATGTCGAGATCATGATCATTCTATCCCTTCATGTTGGCGTCAGGTTCTGGGCCGACTGCGGAAATTCCGCTTCTGGCACCAGAGGCGGGCAAAGCTGCCATTCCGCAAAGCCCCCCCCTTTCGACCTTGCAACGATTTCGGAATGCGACCAGCCTTATGCCTATAACCAGCGGCGGACTCGCGCTCTGTAGCGTTCATAATCAGAGCCGAAGAGTTCCAATAATCGTGCTTCTTCGGGTGCGATCTGAAACGCGGTAATGTAGCCGACGAATGCAATCAGTATTACGCCATTTGCGGCCGATCCAAGCCAGATCGCAATCCCGCTCAGGATCAGCAACAGCCCCAGGTACATCGGGTTTCTTGTGAAGCGGTAGAGGCCTGTTACGACGAGGCTCGTAGCTTTCTCTGGGGCGAGAGGGGTTACGGTGGTCTTGGCTTTTCGAAAGGCACCGATCGAGATCAAGTCGATGGCAAGGCCAACGGCAACGAATGCGCCAGCAAGAAACGATTGAAACGGAAACGCGAACCGCGTCTGCGGGAATGCTTCCGCAATTCCCCACATGGCCAAGCCGCAAAGCAAGGCGATTATCGGTGGGGGTATCAGCAGTTTCATCTCTTATCCTGACCTATCTATCGATCTAATTCGGACGACGAGCAACCAGATCAATCAACGCTGACATGCCCGCATGCCCCTTTCCCTCGCTGATCTCGGCATCGTAGCTTTCGAGCAATTCGATTTCGAACGCTCCAAACGCCTCGCGCAGCATCGCTTCGGTGTACATGTTTTCAGCCGATGGCGGACCACCGGTTCCGAACGCCAGCTGTTCGGGACGATACCCTTCAAGCAGCAGGAGACCACCCGGCCTCAGTGCTTTGGCGATCTTCTCGAAGATACGTTCGCGCATTTGCGGTGCTGCAAACTGAATGAATATCGCCACGACCGCATCGAAGGCGTTTTCGGGCCACGCCCAAGTAGCCAAGTCGGCCTGGACAAACTGAACCTCGACGCCACTTTTCGCGGCAATCCGGTCAGCCTTTTCCAGCGCGCGTTCCGAGATATCGGTCGCGACAACCTTGTGCCCGTGCTTGGCGAGGAAGACGCTGTTTCGTCCCTCGCCATCGGCAACAGCAAGCACCCGAGACCCCGGCTCCAGGCGATGGGCCTCGCGAACCAGAAAGGCATTGGGCTGAGTGCCGAAAACATAGTCGTCGCCTGCGAACCTTTTGTCCCAGAACTCTTGACCGTCGATTGCGTCAGCCATTGGCTGCCTTCCATGCGCCCATTGATCCGAGATAGATATCGAGATTGCTGAACCCGCGGCTCGCGAGCCAGCCCGCAGCGACCGTTGCTCGCATACCGCTTGCGCACATCAGCGTGTAGGAACGGTCCTTATCAAGCTGTGACCACCGCTCGTTGAACTCCCCAACGTAGATGTGCTCGGAGCCTTCGATGGCACTTGCTTCTCGCTCGTCGGCGTCGCGAACGTCGAGCAATGTCCAGTCACCCTCGGCCTTGTCGAGCCGCGATTTCACTGTGTCCGTATCGACCATTGGCAAAGAACTCATTGTGACCCCGTTTGCAGCAGCCGGCACAACACCATTGTATCCGCCAATCACGTTGTCGAGTCCGATGCGGGTGAGGTGCGACATGGCGCTGGACAGCTGATCTTCTTCCGATCCTACCAGCACGATCGTTTCTCCCTCGCGGATAAACCACCCCGCAAACGCCGAGATCATTCCCACGGGAAGGCACATCGAGCCCGAGAAATGGCCAGATGCAAAAGCAAGCGGTTCACGCACATCGATCACATGGTCCGCTGTGGTGTTTCGCATCTCCGGCGTAGTAAGCCGTTTAGGACGGATGACGCGAGGCGCTGGCTGAGCGCCCACGAGATTCACACGCTCCATCAGCCGGAAGTAAGGCGGTTGATTGTGGTTCTCAGCAACCTTCGCCTCGATAAAGGCATCGCGGTCCTCCAACTGGAGGCGCGGATTGTTGCGACGCTCATGCCCTATCGTCGAGAACTCACGCTCAGCCATGCCCGAGCCGCAGACAGATCCCGCTCCGTGCGCGGGATAGATGATGGCCTGGTCGCCGAGCGAGAGCAGCTTTTGAAGCGAGTCATAGAGAAGGCCGGCCATTTCACGCTTCCGGTCTGGATAGAAGTCGGTGCGTCCAACATCGCCCACAAACAGCGCGTCTCCGGTAAAAGCGACCACTGGACCATCGGGATATTCGCGATCATGGATCACGAAGGCGAGGTGATCGTCCGTGTGCCCGGGCGTCTCAAGGACTTCGATAGTAAGCTGTCCGATCTCGAACGTGTCGCCCTCATTCGCCGTCTTGGCGAAAGTGACTTCGCCTGCCGGGTTAGGGCCGTGCAGAACAGTCGCCCCGGTCATCTGTGCAAGGATCGGTGACCCGGTGATCAGATCTTCATTGCGATGTGTCTCGAAGATATGTGTGATCTCCAGCCCTTGGGCGCGTGCCTTTTCGACATAGATTTCGCAGTCGCGGCGCGGGTCGATCACAGCCGCTTTCCCGCCAGAACCTATGAGGTAGGAGAGGTGCGACAGACCGGGGGTTTTGATCTTTTCGAGCAGCATAAGGGAATTCCTTTTTTCTTTTTCTCTCAATGTGTTCGGGGGAGATCGGGTTCCAATCTGGGCAGCAGAGGGGCTATCGTTCTGTCGACTGCTCCACGAGAAAGGCCCCGCGAAGCTCGCCTGGCTCGAACCCGACAGCACGGTCGTCTGGATAGCTTTGCGAGATGACTTCCGAGAGCGCGGGATCGATATTCGATCCGTGGCAAGTCGAGCATGGTTGCTCCAGCATGGGAATGGCCCTGAGGTAGACCAACCGCTCGCCGACTGTCCCGTGAACGGATCGAGGCGAGCCATCCTGCATTGGTGATGCCTCTAGCTCGCTGTAGAGCGGCTTAAGGTCTGGCGAGATCCCATTCCCTGCGTTGCGGTTGCGACGTGCAATGCGGCTGACAGCAAGACCGCTGCCTTCCGAGAGGCGCTCACCTATTGCGGCCGCCGCTGACTGACAAACGCCGATCGCGCCGACGTGTCCGACCTCGCTTAGAGCCGTAGAAAGCTCCATCTGAAGCTCGGATTGAAATCGAGCAGTCAACTCTTCCGATTGCCGTAGGAACTCGGCCTCCTCCGGCGGACTCATCTCACCTTGCGAACACGCGCCTAACGCGCACATCCCTGTGATTAGAAGAACGCTCCGAAATGTAGCTGAGTTCATAATCGTCTCCTTGGCTTATGATTTCAGCCAGAAACGAATGACCATTGCCACGATGCCAAGTACTGTCACACTTGCCAGCCAAATTCCGGCCATCCACGCGAGCCGTTTCCAAAGCGGTTGCTGAGGTTCAGGTGGTACGAGCATCAGTGATATCCCTCGTCGGCCACTTTACCTCTGAATACCCAGTATGCCCAAGCAGTGTATCCGATGATGAGTGGCATGGTGAGCGCTACACCAACCAGCATGAAGACCTGGCTTTTCTCAGGTGCAGCGGCATCCCAGATCGTGACCCCTGGCGGCACCACGTAGGGCCACATGGTGACACCAAGCCCCGCCATTCCGAAGAAGAAGAGCGCAATCGAAAGCCAAAACGGCTTGCTGTTTCTGTCTTTCCTGATGGCTTGGACCATCGACAGCGCGATGATTGCCGTGAGGATCGGAACGGGTACCGCGAAGTAGATCTCGGGGGCTGTGAGCCAGCGTTCGGCGTATTCTGCGTTGAGGAAGATGTTATGGAGGCTGACCGCTCCCATAAAGACAATCGTCGCGATAGCCGCCCGCAAGGCGAGGTAACGCGCATGCTTCTGAGCGCCGGCTTCGAGTTTCCAGATCAGCCAAGTACTGCCAAGGAGAGCGTAGCCTGCGACAACGCCCAGTCCGCAAAGCAGGGTGTATGGCGTGAGCCAGTCGAACCAGCTGCCCGCATAGCTCCGATCAACGACCTCGATGCCCTGCAGCAGAGCGCCAAGCGTCATGCCCTGAGCCATGGCCGCTACCAGCGAGCCACCGAAGAACGCGGCATCCCAGAACGCCCGGTGATTGGGATCACGCCAACGGTATTCAAAGGCGACGCCCCGGAACACAAGGCCAAGCAGCATGGCGATGATCAGGGGATAGGTGGCGGGAAGGATGACCGCGTAAGCCAGCGGAAAGGCCGCAAACAATCCGCCGCCTCCGAGTACCAGCCATGTCTCGTTTCCATCCCAAACCGGAGCAATCGAATTCATTGCCCGGTCTCGCCCTTGGCCGACGCGAATTGTCGGAAACAGGATGCCAATGCCGAGATCGAACCCGTCCATCACGACATAGGCAAAGACGGCGAAGGCGATGATAAAGGCCCAGATGACGGTCAGGTCCATCACACGTCCTCCTTTTCAGCTGGAAGGGGTTCGTCGTGGCCAGGATTCTGCGTCGGTCCCGGTGTGATGCCAGCCGTCCGGATTGGCCCTGTGTCTCCACGTTTGACGCCGACCTCGCCAGCATACGGAGTTTTGCTCATGAGGCGCAGGATGTACCAAACGCCGATCCCGAAGACGGTAAAGTAAACGATGATGAAGGCCAGCAAAGAAGCTGCGACTGCAGGCGCGTCAAGCGGACTGGCCGCATCGGCTGTACGCAACAAGCCGTAAATTACGTAGGGCTGTCGGCCGACCTCTGTTGTTATCCAGCCGGCGAGGACCGCCGCGAAGCCGGAAGGAGCCATAAGGATCGCTGCACGGTGGAGCCAAGGAGCGTCGTAGAGGCGCTTGCGGCCACGAGCATAGAGGCTCCAAAGACCGATACCGAGCATCGCAAAGCCAATCCCGACCATGATGCGGAATGACCAGAAGACCATGCCAACTGGCGGCTCTTCGTCATCCGGGATGGTGTCGAGGCCGTCCATCGACGCATTCAGATCGTGCTTGAGGATCAGCGAAGACAGCTTCGGAATCTCGATCGCATAGCGCACCGTTTTGCTTTCGCTGTCCGGGATACCGAACAAAATCAAGGGCGCGCCATCGGGATGGCTTTCGAAATGCCCCTCCATCGCCATGACCTTGGCGGGTTGGTGCTCGAGCGTGTTGAGGCCGTGCATGTCACCGGCGAAGATTTGCAGTGGCGTGACGAGCGCAGCCATCCACATCGCCATCGAAAACATCTTGCGCGCATGCGGGTTGGCCTTGTCTTTGAGCAAATGCCACGCACCCACACCTCCGACCACAAAAGCCGTGGTGAGGTAGGCCGCCATCACGGTGTGCACGAGGCGGTAGGGGAAACTGGGATTGAAGACGATGTCCCACCAGCTATCGCCGGGCAGGAACTGGCCATTGTCGCCCATCACGTGCCCGACCGGCGTCTGCATCCAGCTATTCACCGAGAGGATCCAGAAGGCCGACACGAATGTGCCGATCGCGACCATCAGGGTGGCGGTGAAGTGCAGCTTCTTCCCGACCTTGTTCATGCCGAACAGCATGACGCCGAGAAAACCAGCCTCCAGGAAGAAGGCAGTCAGTACCTCATAGGCCATGAGCGGCCCGATAACCGGTCCGGCGACGTCGGAGAACACCGACCAGTTCGTGCCGAATTGATAACTCATCACAATGCCCGAGACGACGCCCATGGCAAACGCGATGGCAAAGATCTTGAGCCAGTATTTGAACAGATCAAGATAGACCTGCTTGCCGGTCTTCAGCCACAGGCCTTCGAGCACGGCGAGGTAGCTAGCGAGCCCGATAGAAAAGGCAGGAAAGAAGAAGTGGAAGCTGACCGTGAAGGCGAACTGGATACGCGCCAGCAGCAGGGCATCGAGCTGATCAAACATGGTGGAAAGCGTGATCCCTCAGTTGTGATAATCTTGAATCAAAAGGCTAAGGGCGCGTCCGCTTTGCTGCGAACGCGCCCCGCGACCCTCAGGCGACTTTGGTCGTCCGTAGGTATGGTTTGATGGTGGTGAAGCCCTGTGGGAACATCGTCTTCGCGTCATCATCGTTGATCGAAGGCGGGATGATCACGTCATCGCCGGGCCGCCAATCGGCAGGAGTTGCGATAGTAGCGCGGTCGGAAAGCTGGAGGCTGTCGATGACGCGCAGGATCTCATCGAAATTGCGGCCAACGCTCATTGGATAGGTCATCACCAGACGGATCTTGTTTGCCGGATCGATGATGAACACCGATCGCACGGCTGCGGTTTCGCTCTGATCCGGGTGGATCATGTCATAGAGCTTCGCGATCTCGAGGTCCGGATCTGCGACGATAGGAAAGTCGAGGGTGACCCCCTGCGTTTCATCGACATCTTTCACCCATTCCAGGTGCTCTTCGACCGTGTCGGTCGAGAGGCCGAGCGGTTTGACATTGCGCGCCTCGAATTCAGCGGCAAGCCTGGCCGTCATGCCCATTTCGGTAGTGCAGACAGGGGTAAAGTCCGCCGGGTGGCTGAAGAAAAAGACCCAGCTGTCGCCTGACCAGTCATGGAGATCGATCTCACCCTTAGTCGTGGCGACGGTGAAGTTGGGGGCGGTATCGCCAATATGCAAACTCATCTTTGTGCTCCTTGATTTGATGGCCATGAGCTACGCAAAGCGAGCCGAGTCTTCCAATTCATTTACGCACTTACATTAATCGATATTTTTAAACAACCGATTAACCGAGGAAATGCGCCGATAAATCGTCGATATGACGCCCACAATTACACCTTTTGCATATTGAGGACTGGCCTATTGCGCGGTCGCGCGGAGCATCCATGCCGTCTTCTCATGTAACGTCAGCCTCGGAGCGACCACGTCGGATGTTGCCTCATCGCCGATTTCCTCGGCAACCCTGAGCACCTCACGTGCAGTTTTCGCCACCTGCTCGTGACCTTTGGCAAGATTGGTCACCATCTCCTGCCAATCCGGACTGCCGGCCTCCTCCTTTATGGATGAGAGACCGCTCATTTCTGAGTACGACGAGGGCGCATAATGCCCAAGAGCGCGGATGCGCTCAGCCAGTTCGTCGACCGCCGTCCACATCTCGGTATATTGCTCCATGAATTGAAGGTGCAATTGTTGGAAATGCGGCCCTTCCACATTCCAGTGATAGCCATGGGTCTTGAGATAAAGCGTGTATGTGTCCGCAAGCAGCTTTTTCAGCGCGTTCGATGATTTTTCACGTCCTGCGTCATCGATCCCAATGTCGATATCCATAGATAGGTCCTTTCCTTCTTCACTGTCTCGCTATGGGCGCGCGCTCGCGCACCAGATCAATCGAATAAGCTCCGCCGCCTTTGGCCATCAGCAAGATGAGCGCGCCCATTATCGCAATGTTCTTGAACAGCGGCCCGGTCCCACCAGGGGCGACATGGGTTAAGAATGTGATCGGTATTAGCGTGACCAGAATTATCAGAGCAGAAAGTCGCGTCATGAAGCCCGAAGCTAGCGCGATGCCAAACACTACAAATGCCGCTCCGCTCAGCCACAAGAGCACAGAGGGATCACCAATCGAGTTTACAGTGTCACGCCAAGGAGAACCGGCCATACGGTCAAGCATCATTTGATGACGGCCGAAATGCCCCAAGCCGCCGATGATGAAGATCAGACTGGTGAAGAAACGGAAGATCAGTTCGGCGATGCGCGACCATCGCTCCGAAGGCGAGAGCAAGGCGTCAATCGATTTCAGCATTTCGATCCTCCCCCCAAGGATTGTGCTTTCCGCCAACGATAAAAGGTCTTCTCTGAGATGCCAATTTCGCGGCAACTCTCGCAAACTCCCCTGCCGCTCTCGATCAACGCTTGGATGCGGCGGCATTTCTCGTCTTTATTGGCGATCGCAGCCATCAGATCAGACCTCGCGCGAGATAGTGATCGTGTGGTTCTGGAGGGGTTCCGTCGTCCATGACCAGTTTCTCGAAAGCCTTCGACTGCGAGAGGAACACCTCTCCGTTGAGCTCTTCGATGAAATGGGAGCGTTTCAGGCGATCCATCACCGGTCCTTTGACCTCGGACAGATGCAGGCCGATCTCGCCGTCCCCGAGCCGGTGATTGATTGCTTCGAGGCTTTCCAGCCCAGATGCGTCGATCTCGTTCACTGCGCTGCACATCAGGATCACGTGGCGCACGGCGGGACGATCTGCGACTTCTTCCAGCACATACTCTTCGAGCCAGCGCGCGTTGAGATAGGACAGAGCCTCGTCGATGCGGATCGACAGGATGTGCGGAACCGTGATGACCTTGTGCCGCTCAACATTGCGAAAGTGTTCTGTCTCCGGGACGCGCCCCACGATCGCTGCGTGCGGGCGGCTTGCTCGCCAAAGATAAAGGAGCAAGCCCACCGCGACGCCTGAGATCACGCCCATCTCGACGCCCGCGAGCAGGGTGATCCCGATGGTCGCGACATGCGCTGCAAAGTCAGCCTTTGAGTAGCGCCAGAGCCGTCCCGGCGTCTTCAAATCCACGAGGCTCAGGACCGCGACGATGATGGTCGCGGCGAGCGTGGCGATGGGCAGGCTGTAAAGAAGCGGCGTCAGGAACAGTGTCGCGAGCGCGATGCCGACGGCGGTGTAGGCTCCTGCCGCAGGAGTCTGCGCTCCCGCATCAAAGTTGACAGCCGAGCGGGCAAAGCCTCCCGTCACTGGGTAGCCGCCTGAAAAAGCGCTGGCGACATTGGCCGCGCCGAGGCCTATGAGTTCTTGGTCCGGCGAAATGCGCTGGCGGCGTTTGGCGGCGAGTGTCTGCGCGACCGAGACGCTCTCCACAAAGCCGATGATCGAGATGAGCAGGGCGGGGACCCAGAGCTTCTCGATCAACGACAAATCGGTGCTCGGTAGCGCAAAAGGCGGCAGGCCCTGCGGGATCGCGCCGACCAGGTCGACACCCTTCGCTCCTAGATCGAGCGCAAGAACCGCAAGGATGGTCAGCGCAACTGCAACGACCGGCCCCGCCTTCGCGGTCATGTCTGCTGCACGCTCCGGCAGTCCGATGCGCTGCAAGGCAGGCTTTGCGCCTTTGCGCACCCAGAAAAGGAACAGCGTTGCCGGAATACCGATCGCCAGCGTCCACACATTGGTGTCACCAATCGCGCCGCTGAGCGAGCCCAGCATGTCCGGCCAATTGTCGCCTCCTGCTTGGATGCCAAGTATGTGTTTCAACTGGCTGGTGGCAATGAGAATGCCCGATGCCGTGATGAAGCCGTTGATTACCGGATGTGACAGCAGATTGGCCAGGAAACCAGCACGCAGAAAGCCAAGGATGGCCAGCATCACGCCTGAAAGCATCGCCAATGTTATGGCGGCTTCGAGATATTCCGCCGTGCCTTGCTGTGCCACTGCACCAGCAGCCGATGCCGTCATCAACGAGATCACCGCGACCGGCCCTACTGCGAGCGTCCGGCTTGTTCCGAAGATCGCATAGAGAACGAGCGGCAGGATCGAAGCATACAGACCGACGACTGGAGGGAGCCCGGCGAGCAGCGCATAGGCGAGGCTCTGTGGGATCAGCATGATGGTGACGATCACCGCCGCCATCAGATCATCTGTCAGGACGCCCCGATTATAGTTTCGTCCCCACTCAAGGATCGGAAGATAGCGCGAAAGCATTCTTGAAGGCCCCTAAACCGTCGCCCTACTGGGCAATCAGGCCGCCCGGACCGGCCAGCCATTCGCGGCCCTTGAGCATCCCGTTCCAGTATATCCAGGGAAGCGCGTCAGCCTTGAGCATCCAGGACAAACGCTGTGGTTTGGTTCCGTCGATAAGCCAGGTCGGGAAACTTGGTGCCAGCTTGCCGCCATAGGCAAATTCGGCGAGCACGATCTTGCCGCGCTCAACTGTCAGCGGGCACGAGCCATAGCCGTCATATCCCGCCTTCGGCCCATGACCGTCGAGCTGCTGCAGCACATTGACTGCCACAACGGGCGCCTGCTTGCGCGCCGCCGCTGCGGTTTTTGCATTGGGCATTGAGCCCGCATCGCCGAGCCCAAAGACGTTGTCGTATCGGTTGTGGCGCAAGGTATGCTGGTCGACATCGGTGAAGCCACTTTCGGCAGCCAGCGGACTGTCGGCAAGGAATTGTGGTGCGACTTGCGGCGGCACGACGTGCAACATATCGAAATCGCGGGTGACCTCGCCGTCTTCGGTTTTCAAAACGGCTTTCTGCCCGGGGCCATCGACCGATACGACCGTGTGTCCGAGATCAAGATGAACACCATACTTCTCGATGTAACTCATCAGTGCGGGCACGTAATCGGCCACGCCAAACAGCACTCCGCCGGCATTGCAGAACTCGACGTCGATATCGTCAAGCACGCCCGCGCGCAGCCAGTGATCGCAGGAGAGATACATTGCCTTTTGCGGCGCGCCAGCGCATTTGATCGGCATGGGAGGCTGCGTGAACATGGCGCGGCCGCTTTTAAGCTTCTTGACCAGCTCCCAGGTGTAAGGAGCAAGGTCGTAGCGATAGTTCGAAGTGATACCGTTCTTGCCGAGCGCCTTCTCAAGACCATCGATCTTCTCCCACGCAAGGCGGATACCGGGGGCGACAACGAGCGCCTCATAACGGACGTTCGAACCATCCTCGAGCGTCACTTCGTTGTTATCGGGCTGGAAGGACTTAGCCGCCTGTTTGATCCAGGTGACCGCCTTGGGCATCACGCTCGCCATGGTTCGGCGAGTGACTTCGGGCTCGAATATGCCGCCACCAACCATCGTCCAGCCCGGCTGATAGGCATGCGTTTTGGCGGGCTCGATGATCGCGATGTCAAGGCCTGAGCGGCGCTTGAGAAGTGAAGAGGCGGTGGCGATCCCAGCAGCACCGCCGCCGACGATCACCACCTTGTGTGAAGCAGACATTTTTGTTCTCCCAGAATTCTCAAATGAGCTTGTCGCGCAGATTGGTAAGGTCGTAGCCAGCATCAGCTGCGCGAATGAGGCGTTCTGACGGGTCGATATCATCCGGGTTTGCGAGCGCATCGAGCGTGATTGAGCGCGTACCCGTTCGACAATAGGCCAGCAGCGGTCCCTCAGTGCCCCGTCGGATCGCGCGGAAGGCGGTAACCGCTGCTTCGGGGAACTGACCGCCTGAAACGGGGATGTGATGGAAAGCCAGTCCGTTGGCTTCGGCTGCTTCGCGCATTTCGGCCACGCCGGGCTGGCCCGCCTCTTCGCCATCCGGCCTGTTGCAGATGACGGCCACGAAGCCTCGCTTGGCCAATTCTGCCGCATCCGCAGGCTGAATCTGCGGCGCGACTGCAAAGTTCGGTGTAACATCGCGGATGTCCATCAGGCATTCCCTTCGAAGATGCGAACGAGGAACATGCCTGCCAGCATGGCGACCACAAAGATCGCGGCCGACACCGGCTCGATCACAAGTGCGGCAATGCCGGGACCCGGACACAGGCCTGCAATGCCCCATCCAATTCCAAACAGCGCCGACCCGCCAATCAGGCGCGGCGTCAGGTCCTGAGTTCCTGGCAGGTTGAAGCCGCCACCAAACAGGGGTTGAGTAAGCCTTGGCTGGATTTGCCAGGCGACGACCATCACAAGAACAGCCCCGCCCATGACGAAAGCAAGAGTCGGATCCCAGTCACCAAAGATATCGAGAAAACCCCGAACGCGTGCAGGGTCAGTCATGCCGCCAAGCGCGAGGCCCGCTCCGAATATCGAACCGGAGAGAGCCGGAATAAGGATGCGCCCGCTCATGGGAGCACCTCCAATCCCTTCGCATTCATCACCGCGACCGTCGCAAACCCGGTTACCATGAAGGTTAGCGTTGCAACGATCGAGCGCTGCGAGAAGCGGCTCATTCCGCAGACACCATGCCCGCTTGTGCAGCCGCTGCCCAATCGCGTTCCGATGCCTACGATGAGGCCGGCTACCGCGAGATAGACCGGCGATGCGAAGTTCGCTGGCAGCCCACCTCTTGCGAGCAACACGACTAGAGCGCCCACAGGGAGCCCGATTACAAATGCCCAAGCCGAGATACGCGGCAGGCTGCTATCGGCAATACCTGTTGCGCGAGCAGCTAGTCCGGAAACGCCCGCAATCCGACCGATCCCGAGCAGCATCAGCGCCGCTGCTAGCCCGATGAGAACACCTCCGGCGAGGCCAGCCAGCGGCGCGGCGTCCGGGAATCCGGGGAGCGTCATACCGCGTTCACCGGAATCTTGATGTAGCTGACGCCGTTGTCCTCGGGGTCAGGCAAGCGACCACCCCGGATGTTCACCTGCACCGAGGGCATGATTAGGTTAGGCATGGCCAGCGTCTTGTCACGCGATGTGCGCATCTCGACGAACTCGTCTTGGGTCACTCCGTCTTTGACGTGCACATTGCTTGTTCGCTGCTGCTTGACAGTCGTTTCCCAAGCGTAATCGTCGCGGCCCGGCGCCTTGTAATCGTGGCAAAGAAACAGCCTGGTATCGTCCGGCAGCGAAAGCAGGCGACGGATCGACTGGAACAGTTGGCGGGCATCGCCGCCGGGGAAGTCCGCGCGGGCCGTCCCGAAGTCCGGCATGAAGATCGTATCCCCGACAAACGCAGCATCACCGATAATGAAGGCCATGTCTGCCGGAGTGTGACCGGGAACATGAAGGGCGATCCCTTCAATCTCTCCAAGCTTGAATGTCTCACCATCGACAAAGAGGTGATCGAACTGCGAGCCGTCGCGCTCGAAATCGGTGCCAGCGTTGAACAGCTTCCCGAACACTTCCTGGACCCGGATTATCTCTTTCCCGATCGCGAGTTTTCCGCCGAGCTTCTCTTGAAGGTAAGGGGCGGCGGAGATGTGATCGGCATGGGCGTGCGTCTCGATATGCCATATCACTTTCAGATAATGCGAATTCACGTATTCGATAATCAAGTCGGCAGAGCTGTTCGAAGTCCGACCGGAAGCCGCTTCGTAATCGAGAACCGAATCGATAATCGCGGCCTCGCATGTGGCAGGATCATGCACCACATAGCTGACCGTGTTAGTGGCTTCGTCGAAGAACCCTGCGATAGAAGGGCGACGCGCCTTGTCTTCTTGTGCCCGCGCAATCTGTTCGGCGGCGGCCTGCAAGGCCAAATCATCGCGACTCATGACATAACTCCAAATCATTTACATAAATCGTGTATATGTATTGCTTTCTCAGAGTCAAGCGCTATAAGTGACGGATGGACACGGAACAGCATCACTCGGCCGCACCCTGTGCTGGCCTGCGTATTGGGGACACGCCGCCCGACTTCGAGGCTCGGAGCACTATCGGGCCCGTTAAGCTATCTGCCTATCGGGGGCGGTGGCTGGTCCTCTTTTCACACCCTGCCGACTTCACGCCGGTTTGCACGACCGAGTTTGTCGAACTGGCGAAAGAGGCCAAGGCTTTCGAAAAGCGCAAGTGTCAGCTCATGGCTTTGTCGGTCGATAGCCTGTTCTCCCACTTTGCCTGGTTGCGCATGATCAAGGAGCGTTTCGACATCGAAGTGCGCTTCCCAATCGTTGAGGATCCGACATTGGTCATCGGCCGCGCATTCGGAATGGTCGCGCCTAGCGACAATGATAGCGCGACGGTTCGCACGACCTTCTTCATTGATCCTGAAGGGATCATTCGCGCGATGACGTGCTACCCGGCCAACGTCGGGCGTTCGATTCCCGAAATGCTGCGGACGCTCGATGCACTTCAGGCCATCGACGCACAGGACGGCTTGGCACCCGCGAACTGGCAGGCGGGCGATGCGCTTCTCCAATCGCCGACGCAGGACCTCGATGAAGTCTACAGCGCCACAGAAGAAACGACGTGGTTTCTTCGCGAGATGCCAAAAGGAAAGAGCAAATGAGCGACAGTTCGATCGAAGAACTCAAGGCGCTTGCACACCCTCTGCGGTTCCGCATTCTCGAGGTGTTGCGGGAAGGTGAGCGAAATGTCGGCGAGATCGAGGACGCAGCCAAGATTGGCCAGCCCGGTCTTTCCCAGCAATTGGGCGTCCTACGAAAAGCGGGACTTGTCGAGACCCGCAAGGAAGCCAAGCTTGTCTACTATCGTCTCGGAGAAGAAAAGCTCGCCGACTTGGCGGAACGCGTCGGCGGTCTGGTGCTGCGAAGCGGAACGACCGCCCCGCTGCGCTCACCATCGCCAGGAGTAGCCAACTTCGCTCGGCTTTCTTGAAGCAAAGGTTTGCTGGTTCGCGAATTGGGCCGATTACTGAATGTCGCGTTTCAGGTTTAAAACAGCGATAAGCTGCCATTGCGCAGCAGACCCGTTATCAGCAAATCCTAGGTTCGAACCCAGCTGAGTCGATCATTTTTCACTGATTACGAGAGCTTCCGTAAAACTCTCGTAGATGCGCCCTCGAAGGCAATAGGGCGCATAATTCGAACGCGAGCTCTGAGTTGAGTTTAGCGTGCTAGCCAGCTTGAAAGGGTCACTGCCGTATTCTGTCTTCGGTCAAGGACCATCCAGACCTTCTTCTCGTGGCCCTCAAGGTCGCCCCACACGACCCTATCATACAGGCCGAGATACTCCCAATTCGTCCACGAAGTATCGCGCTGATTTTCGACTGCCGGAAGAATAGCTGTCCTATTTAGACCCTTGTAACCGTCGGCAAGGCCCAACTCCCACGGCACCCACTTACTCTCTTTGCTATTTTCCGAAGCTAGCAAAACGAACTTGTCGCTCTGATTAATTCGGTTTTTTAGGCCCTTGGCTGTGTCCTTGTTGGTGTAGGGCGGAAGAGTAGGATCCTTCTTGTCAATGTAGACCGTCGCGCCATGCCCCTCCAATAAGCGTATGGCTCCTGTCACAAGGTCTTTGTCTTTGCTGGAATGCGAAAGGAATGTCGCACCTGCCGGAGCGCGACCCTCGGCACGTTTGCGGAGAGATGCCTGCTCATCAATCCCGATCTTGTCTGCGAAGCCAACAAGATCATCTCTCGTAGCAAACTCAATCACTAACTTGCTCGCGCTTGCCTGTAACCAATTCGTACATACGAGTGCGATAGGTGCACAAACGCTGATTTACTTCAAGTAGATCAGCACTGAGTGCGTCGTAGCTGGGGAACTCCTTCTGAACATCTTGCGGACATATATCGCCCTTGCTCTCCATCTTCAGGTCATACCAATGGCGAAAACGAGCCTGCCACTTTGTCAGATGGGGCCGGAGTCCCTCATTGAGCACTTCGATTGAAAGACTGATGATCTTTCCAGTGCTGTCATGTCGAACTTTAGAAACGGGAATGTCTTTAATGAGTTCGCGCGTCACGGCAAAGAATGCGTACCAAGAGTCGTAAACCTCAGCGATCACGTCATCGTCCAGGTCTATCGGCAGGCCGACCTTTCGTGTACTCAGTTCGACCCAGATGGAATAAGCGATTTGACGATCCACATTGTTTGGTTTGAACGACATTTTCTGGTCACCGAAACCAAACTCCGCCGCGTCGATCTCGAACTGGGGAAACCTACGACCCATCCACCATCGGACCAAGAACCACGCGATGGTGATAGCCAAAACCACTGCCACTAACGGGAGCGTGTCCAAGTGTAGGCTAACTTCCCAATCCTCCGACAGAACGAAAGATATGAGTGAAGAGTCCTCAGCGGATTGATTGGCCGTCGTCGTCACTGGCACTGCCTGTTGTAAGACATCCGTGCTCGCGGATTGACGATAAGTTTCTGATGTGTAGTCCGCCTTTGATAGGCAGCTTCGATGGCGTCGACCAAAGCGGCGATCGTGGACGGATATTCCATGTGGCGCGCGTAGCAATCAATGCGAGGATAATCGGAGGATAAGTTTTGGTTGAACCGATCTGGAAAGCTACCTCTGTAAGAGGGAAGCTTGATTCCAAGCAGGCCGTTGGGTGTAGAGTACTGCCCCCGCCGCAGCGACGATTGAATTTCCCAATCTACGTATCGCCTAGCCCAAGTGCATCTCCCCAATAAGACAATGGTGACAGTAGAGTCGGCCAAAAACCGCTCTCGAATCTTCGACATGACGTAATCGGTGTTATTGCTATTGATGATATCGCCTGGCATTTCCTCGCCAAGCCCTCGAGCAATGAAGCAGTCATGAGCATGATCAAATTCACGAACGAACTGATTGACCGCCTCTTGGTCGGCATGATGATAGGAAATGAAACACTTTCGGCGCACGATCGCCATAAGCCGGCCCCCTGATTTCTTGGTTCGTTCATAATCAAAAGAACCGTTAGATGACTAGCCTCGCGCCGAAATTATCCCAGCACGTGGGTCGGCTCGCTTGCGTTTGGTTGTTTAACGCAACTGCCTGCAGGGCAGTATGAAAGAGTCTGTCCGCGTGAAGCCGGGCGCCCTTCCGGAAATCCGCGAGGCTCCCTCCTTTGTCCACCGTCCCAGCACTGGTCCATGAGCCCGCGCCATCGGTCGAGAAGTCCGGCAAGACCTACGACGTCTTCATCTCGCACGCCATCGAGGACAACGAATCTATCGTGCGGTCTATGGCCGATGAACTGGTCGTCTGCGGCCTGAAGGTCTGGTACGACGAATTCACGCTGCGTATAGGCGACAGCCTGAGGCAGAAGATCGACGCCGGTCTCGCACGCAGCAGGGTCGGGTTGGTGGTCTTCTCGCCGCCGTTCGTCGACAAGGGCTGGACCAACTACGAACTTGGCGGGATCGTGACACGGACGATCTCCGGCGAACAGATCCTTCTCCCCATCTGGCCCAATATCACGAAGCAGGAGGTGATCGACTTCAGTCCGTCGCTGGCTAACAAGGTCGCCCGCAGTACCGGAATGCACATGGTGGGTGAGATTGCCGACGAGATTGCAGAGCTCCTCCAGGACAAATGACGCCCGGAGCGCTTAAGCGCTCCGGGTGAAATCGCATGGCGCCGATCAAGCCTTGACTTGATCTAGCCGCGTCCAGTCCGCCGGAGTTCCCTTGAGGCCGCTTCCCAACCCCATTCCCCATTCGATCACCGCTTCCGCCAGCCCCGCCTCGAAATGTCTGCGATACCCCCTCTTGCCGCAGACATCGTCACCTTTCCAATCGCGGAACTCGGCCGGAACGAGAGGGCCGTCTCCACCAAAGTAGACGAATTCCCTTCCGATCAGCACTTTCCTCGAATGGGTATCATGCTCCCGGTTGTAGGGGTTCGGACTGCCATCGGGAAAGGTGTGAAGCGAATTCGCCTGCTGCCAGCTTCCATCGGCGTCACGGTGATAGATGTTGTCGCCGAACCCATGCGCGATACCTCTATGGAGGGTCGGCCGCTTCTTCTTGAAGCGTTCGTCAGCCCAGTAATCGTCGTACTCGATGATCTCGTCTATCCGCATTATGTAGACGAACCTGCCGGATCTCCCCCTCTTGGCGCATCCCGTCCCCATGACGTGATCACCCAAGGAGGCCCGTTCGCGAATCTGCGGCTTGCAGGTGGCCAAGGTGCATGCCCCGAAGAACGGATTGGGCGCAAAGCCGAAGTCGTGATCGATTACGTAGCTGTAGAGGGCCACATCAGCACCTGTACCGCGGGATCGACCGCGGGGTCATAGGATCGCCCTGAGGGTCCCGCCAGCCGTCCATCCGATCGAAGATCGCATCGACGATCTGGTCACCGTCCCACGGCACCATATGGTCGGCCACCTGCTCTAGCGCGTCGGGCAGTTCGCACCCGGTGTGCTGATCATCCCAGACGCCCACGATGTTCTTTCCCTGCTCGTGTGCGTAGGTGATCTCCTTGTTGACCCAGTCGCTATCCTTGGTGTCGGGCGTGACCAGGACCACCAAGGTGCCGGCCCAATCAATGGCCGGCTTCAAGATACCGTCCATGATGTAATCCGGATCCTTCGCCCTGTTCGGCTTCTCCGATGTGATGGAGCTGTCGCGCGCCTCGCAACCCTTGGACCTCAGAAGGTCTTTCAGCGGCTGCAACCGATGATCATCCTCGTGGATGTGGCTGACGAAGACGTTGCAGACCCTGTCCGACATGATGCTCCCCAAGGATTCACGTAATGTTCCCTCGGTTAGCGCAATTAATCACATCACGCCACCTCGAACCACGATACGCTCTCCAGAAATCCGGGTAAGCCACCGGCTAAAAGGTGTCGCCGGCCGCTAAAAGGGGTATGCAGACAGACCCAACCCCTTTTCGAGTGGAGTAATCACTGGCCATGAAGCCGACGGAGGTCTTCGATACCTACTGGCGGTTCGCTGCGGAGCGCCAGGCACTTTACCTGAGACGGCTCACCGGGAGGGAAGGGCCCTGGACGACTGATCCGGTCCTTCGGACTTACAGGTTCACCAATGTCTACCGGGCCAGTGACCGGGTGAGCCAGTTCCTCATCAATGAGGTCCAGTATTCGGAACACCGTTCCCAGGCACCCGCTGAACTCTTCTACAGGACCATCCTATTCAAGATCTTCAACAGGATCGACACTTGGGCTCTCCTCGAGCGGAAATTGGGCCCGCTTTCATGGCAAGCCACCCCGCCAGCGATGATCACGAAGGTGATGGATGACGCATTCGGAGCGGGTCACCGGCTCTATTCGGCGGCCTACATCATGCCTTCACCGCCGTTGGGCTACAAGCGCAAGCACGAGAACCACCTCGCACTGATCGGACGCATGATGGATGACGACTTGCCGGGTCGCATGATGTCGGCGCACTCGCTCGGGGAAGTGTTCGAATTGCTCCTGTCCTATCCAGGTATCGGGCGGTTCCTCGCGTTCCAGTACGCCATCGATCTCAACTATTCAGCGCTGCTCGACTTCAGAGAAGAGGATTTTGTCGTCGCCGGGCCTGGGGCGATCGACGGCATCTCAAAATGCTTCTCCGACCTTGGCGGGGCCGGTCCCGAAGAAGTCATATTCTGGGTCACGGAGAATCAAGATCGCGAATTCTCTCAGCGAGGGATCGAGTTCCCGGGACTGTTTGGGCGGCCGCTCATGCCGATAGACTGCCAGAACCTCTTCTGCGAGATATCCAAGTACGCACGAGCCGCCCATCCCGACATCGCGGGGGTGAGCGGCCGCACCAGGATCAAGCAGAGTTACAGGCCGAGCCCCAACCCGCTGCCCAGACCGAAGTTTCCCACCCGCTGGGACCTGAACGTCCCCGAAGACCTCACGACGCCCCGCGACCTGGTCGCGATGATGGAGGACGCATGCTGAGCGAGACGATCCATGCCTGAACTCGATACGATCCGATCAGATTTCAAGAACGGGGCAAGCGGGCCGCTCGCGCTTGACGAGTACCAGAAATTCGCACGGCGAACATACAAGGGGGATCTCGACGGAGAGGAACTGTTCCGGTTCCTCCTCCTCGGCCTGCATGGCGAGGTCGGGAGCCTTCTCAGTGAACTGAAGAAGAAGCAGCGCGACCGAAGTGCCTACGTGGCTTATTCGCGGTCGGCAGTCGAAGAGACGGGCGATGTGCTGTGGTACCTCGCCAACGTAGCGCTGGTCGCTGGGATCCCCTTGTCTGCGCTCGCCGGGACAACCGAGCTCGACACCGGCTCAGGCGCGGCGACGACATTTGCCGACCTCGAACCGCAGGCAGCACTGTTCGAGGAGCCCGCGTCGAATGCCGCAGTCCACGAGGCGCTGCTGGTCCTGGCGGCGCGCACCGGGGACATCGTGTCACGTTTCGGAGAAGGACCCGCAGGAAGCGAGCTACAAGCTAGACTGGCCTTGGTATTCGCCGCCATGGTGAATGCGGCTAAGCAGGCGCATGTGAGTATCGAGGGGGCCGCGACCGCAAACCTTTCGAAACTGCTCGGTCGCTGGCCGATAACGCGTGATCACGGGAAGCTCTACGACGAGGATTTTCATCCCGACGAGCAGATCCCTAGACGTTTCGCGTTGGAATTCCGGGAGAGGCAGGTAGGCGGTACAACCTATGCTTTCCAGTCCATCAACGGCGTCAACCTAGGTGATCGGTTGACCGACAACAGCGCGGGGGGCGACGACTATCGCTTCCACGACGTCTTCCATCTCGCATTCGCGGGCATCCTTGGTTGGTCGCCCGTCCTTCGCTCGCTCCTCAAGGTCAAGCGCAAGAGCGATGGTCGGATCGACGAGATCGAGGACGGCGCAAGGGCTCAGATTACGGAAGAGGGCATCTCCAACTGGATATTCGCGCATGGCCTTCGCCATGGTGCATTCGAACATGTCGACAGTCTGGACTTCGCGCTCCTCAAGACCGTGCAGGAGATGGTGCGCGAATACGAAGTGAATGACCGTCCCCTCTGGATGTGGGAGGAGGCCATTCTCGCAGGGTTCTCCGTGTTCCGCGATCTCAAGCGAAACCGCGGTGGCACGGTCGAAGTCGACCTTCACAAACGGAGCATCGAATATTCGGAGGCGACCGCATCAGGCGGCGGATGAGCGCAGAAACCCGCTCATAGAGCTGCCGGGCCACGGCGCAGACGCATAAGTCCGCGAAGGACGAGAGCAACCGCTTCGTCGATGTGAGGAGTGACCGCAAGCGTGCGGTTCTCCTCCGGGTTCAATCCGTTCGACATGTCAGCCGTCGAAACATTCGCGAAGATGTCGCGCTGGCCCCAGTCGCGCGCCGTGACACCGGGGACCTCAGCGAGGCCCAAGGTCGAGGCGATATCCGCCGCGCAGCCTCCAAAGCCGCCCAGAATGTAGAGCGGTCGGCGTTCCTCCAGGGCCACCTGCGCCTCTTCGGCAATCCCCGGCATCGCACCGAGAAATCCATCCACTTTCCCGCCTGCGATGATGCGGGCGGAAGTGTCGCGACCCATACGGCGCCGCATCATCGTCAATCCTTCGATCCACTCGCCGGGCTCTGCCTCACGGGTCTGGAGGTCGCGGCGCTGATCCGTCGCCAGCGGGGTCCCGTCCTGAGCGAGGAAGAGCAATTCGGCCATGCCCTGCAATTCCTGAGAATACCGCTCGAGATCGTGGAATGGTTTCGAGATGTGCACGGGCCATGCGAGGTAGCTCAGGACAGCCGCACGCTGGTCGCCCTCGTCAGCATCGCGGCGATGCCGCGCGACGAGCTCGAACAGGATTTCCGTAAACCCGCCCGCCCGCAGATCGCCACCGTAGGCAACGCGTGCGCCCAGGGCGAGGAGATGGCGCGCCATCTCCGCGGTGGCATCCAGCAGGTGGGCCTCTCCCATGCCGAGCGCACCGAGGTCAGGGCTCTCGGAAACGGAGATCGCGACCGCTTGGTCTGAGATAGCTTCACTATATGCCATCACGCCCTCTCCGCCAGCCACTCGGTGAAGCTCCTTAGCTCCACCTGCGGTGCAACCGCTTCGAAGAGCCTCTGCTCCTCTCGACTGAGCGGAGGGTCGGGATACACCATCATCGGGTCCCCTGCCATCCCGGACTTCGGAAGCCCGGCTAGGGAAATGAGTTCGGGCGGCCGCGGGATGAACGTGACCCCGGGGTCGCTCACTCCAGTCACTTCGATCCGGCACTTCCACAGGAAATCCCGCAAGACCTCGTCGAGGATCCGCCCGATGACATCGTCAAGGCGGTCCATGCCTACCGGATCCATGCGGACGATCGGGACATTGCCGAGATACGGAAATCCCCGCTCGTCACGGTCCCCGATGCAGTTCGCCACGATGAGCGGCACGTTGTGGCGCTTCGCCTCTATGATCTCGCGACGGCACCACTCCCGCGATGAGAAGCTGTCCGTATGAATGGCGACGACCGCGCTCTGTCGCACCCTGTTTAGAAGCACCCTGTCGAAGGGAACGCCGGCGGGGATGTCATTGACATCGAAGAACGACGAAAGACCCTTTCCATCGTGGAGGTGGCCCCGGAGCGCCTTGGCGATCGCTTCACCATTACCGGCGTGCTTGGAGTGGCTGATGAAGATCGTCACCTTTTCGAGGTAGGCGTCGAGCGCCTCCTCGCTGTCGTCGCCGTGCTCCATCCGTACCAGGTAGTGGCGAAGCATCCGACACAGCTCGAGCGTGAGCTCGGAAATGAGTCTAGATGTTCTGGCTTCACTCGAACCCGTGAACTTGTCGAAGCGGATGGCCTGCTCACTCGTCAGCGCCGTCGCCGGACGCTCGAAGGCGACGGGTAGCACCCGCATACGCAGACCCCGCGATTCGGCGCCTTTGGACAGGCCCGCGACATAGCGACGCCATTCCGGATCGTCGACCATGTGCTCGTCACCGAGAACGATCACCGCAGTCGTCTCCGCGCTTTCGGGATCGATGGGCAGTGGGGACGGCTCGCCCGGTGCAGCCTCAGAGCGGAAGAGAACGCTGAGCCCCGTACCTCCGGCAACGCTGTCGAACAATTCCCTTCTGAAGTGCGACATCAGCGTCTTCGCCATCGCATCTCCGGCAGTAAACGAAGGGTGCCAAGCCAAGTAGAGTGCGAGCAGCGGTCGTGTGGGAACTGTCATCGCAAGGTGACTAGCTCGGATCGACAGAGTCATCAATCACGAGACCGGGCCGGTCACGAACCGCGCTTCGATGCCAGAACCGCATCTCAAGAAAGATCTTCAAATTTTGTAGAAACTTCTAAGGCTCTTCTGCGAGGGAAACGAGCCAGCCCCGCTGCTACCGATCTAGCACGACGGAAAGCTGGGCTAAGAAATTCGCTTCTCTGTCCTGACTGCTTGCAGCATGATGTGATTGAAACTGGATCCAGCTAGCGCGGCTGACTGATGAAGCAGCGGGGACGGCGGCAAAGTCGATATCTTGAGCACTCGACCGGGGCCTGAACGAATGGCGGCTTTCCGGCAAACGCTGCGCCGTCGCGAATGACCGAAATTGGGGCGCGAAGCAGACATAGAAGCGGAATTACATTTCTCATAAGCTATTCTGCTGCTCTCCAGCGGCTGGGCGAGATTAAAAAACGGTTCGTCGCAGATGGGGGTATGGTTGGGGGTATCGCACCGAATAAAGAGGGAAAAAGTGCCTAATAACAACTCGCTATCGGACGAATGCGTGTCCCTCCTCCGCTACCAATCTTGGATGCGTATGGTTTGGCCTACGCTCTTAGATGCCCAGATGCCTAATGCTATTGGGCTTTCCCGAGTGCGGCTCATGGGTCGCCGATGGCGATTGGCCCCGCCTTCTTTATCTAGGCACCGTTATCAATTCCCGACGAAGGGAGGTGCTGTTGCACAGGTTTCGCCAGAACCGACGTGCTCACGCTGGCTGAAAATCCATAAGATCGGTGCCACATCCAACGATCCTGCCGGGGCGTGCATGATTAACGATGAGCATGCTTTACGTGCTTGGACATCAGGGATTATGAACCCAATGCAAGGCCATACTCCGGGGGCAGAGGTCGGATCGTTCAATGCCAGCGCATCGCCAGCCGGATTATGCTCAGATCGTGTGGGACCAACGAGGCTCGACAGGTGCCGCCATTCTCCGTCCTAAGCCTTTGGCCAGCAAATTTGATGCAGAACGGCCTTCGATCGAATGGTCTTACCGAGAGAGCCTGCGACTTGAGAGCGATAGTGGATTTTGCTTAGGACAAAGGCTGATTGCTAAACCGCTCATTCAAGGTATTGAAAAGACCTGCATTGTCTCGGTCAATGCTAGTTCCCACGGACCAGATTTGTGAAGCCAAGACCAAAAGCTACTTTGAGCGTTACCCCGCTTCGTCAACTAAACGATCCGCCGACTTCGGGAAACGAGACCGGTATCGAGGAGGTGGCCGTAGGAGTGGATCCCTCGCGTGACGACGTCGCCATGTGGGCGGATCAGCTCGAAAAGACAAAAGGCATCAGCGGGGATCAATTGCTCGGCTTCCGGAGGTCGGATTGCGGGATGGTCTACGCACTGGTGCGCAAAAGCAATTGACCCAACACGCCGGTAAACCGCCGGGCTCTGATTGCCCTCACGCCCAGAATCGATCACCATCGCATTCCGACCGGCGTCGGTTCTCGTCCAAGTTCACGAAGTGCGACGTCCAGCCCATCCGCTGGATGAGACGAGCAATTCAATTACCTGCACCAGCCTTGCGATCGGCCACGCCAGCAACGTACCGGATTGACCTTATCCCACTGTCGCGATGCTTGTCCTGACGTGCGAGCTCCCTCCATCCGCCTCATTAGCGGCAAGCAATTCTGCCTGGTTCAACTCAATCCCGTTATTGACTGCCCAAATCGCCGCCTGTGTGCGGTTTTGGGCACCTAGCTTGCGCAGGATCGCTTTAACGTGAACCTTCACGGTCGCTTCGCTGATGTCGAGATGACCCGCAATAACCTTGTTGGGGGATCCGAGGATCAAATATCGCAGGGTTTCGATCTCGCGTTCCGACAACAGGGAAACCGCTTCGCGCTCCGGCATGGAAGGCAGAACCCGTCCCGACCAGCGCGCTGGGAAGCCGGACGCGAGTTCGCTGGGCATCACCTTTTCGCCAAGATGCACGAGTTTCAGCGACCCGATCAAAGCTTCGCAGTCGATGCGTTTGACGATGTAGGCGTCCACGCCGGCCTTGAATGCCTCGAACATGAGGTCGAAATTGAAATCGTTACTCAGAATGACAACCTTCGCATCGGAAAGGGCGCGCTGACACGCTTCCACTTCCGCGCAACTGTTCTGGTCATCGCCGATATCGAGGATGACGATGTCAGGGCTGCTCCGGCGTTCCCGCAGGTTGGCCAGACTACGACTTGATTCGTGAGATTCGACGACGGTGAGTTCTTCACCATCGAGAATACGTCTCAATCCTTCTCTGGCGAGCGCATTATCGCTGACCAAAGCAACAGAGACAGGCGATCGATTATCCATGATACATTCCCCCTTTGAGCGGTTCGCCGACGACCCAAAAGAATTATGCCGTTAGTTGGTAACCATCTTGCGTGTTACCTTTGTTGCCTAACGGACATGCGAACGTTCTGTTATGATTGCTAAAGAGTAACCGCAACGCCGCTGATCGTCGAGTCTAAAAACTGGACACTTTGCCATTGGCGGTTTTTAACCACGAGATGGACGTCAGCTGATCTCTCTCACGAGTACGAAAGCCTCGGCCGAGGATCGATAAACCGTTGATCCTCTTACGGTCGCGAGAGCTTCTATCGTCTTGAGCGACCGTTCATCCGGGAAGCTTTTCACCTGACTTTCGAAGCGAGAAAACGCTTTCAGCTTTCGCTCGATGGTATCGCTGACATCAAAAAAGACATTCGGCGCGAAAGTCTCGTTAACCCCAGGTGCCGCCCAATTCGTTTCCGAAAGCGTCTCATAAGCATAAATTCGGCGCGGAACGCCTGCGCTTCGAGGTCGTGCGGCGACAAGGCCCGCATTGAAGACGAGCTGATGATCCCGATGGATATCGCCGAGAAATGGCAAGAACAGGGTATCGGGCGAAATCTCGCTTACCAATCGGCCAATGGCGGCATTGATCTCCGCACCGGGCAGCGTGTCGAGAGCGGCCGCTGGCAGGTCGAGAAAATGACATCTCGCAACGCCCAGGATCTCGTGAGCCTCGGCCAGCTCGGTTCGAACCTTTTGAACCATCTCTTCCGAGAATGCGGGCTCGTATCCGCGGGTCACGATCGCGACATGAACCTCTTGTCCGTCGTCGGCGAGACGCGCCATCGTTCCGCCGCAACCCAGAACCTCGTCATCGGGATGAGGGGCCACAATGAGGGTTTTCCCGAGGTGAGCCAAGCCATTCTGCATCATCGCCCGAGCACCACATGGTTGCGGATCGAGGAAATTTCCTCCCCTTCCCATCCGTAAACGCGGAGCAACCCGTCACCCGTGATAACATCGAATGTTGCCTCGTTCACGTCGACAACCTGTCCGGCGATGCCGTGATAGCTGTGTTGATGAGAGTGCTCCGCTTCCCAGACCACGAGTTGTTTTCCGGCATGAGTGGTGAACGCCCCTGGGTATGGTTTTCCGACGGCCCGAATGAGACGGTCAATCTCCTGCGCTGGTGCAGTCCAATCGATCTGCCCGTCCTCCGGGCGGCGTCTGGCCGCATAGGTTGCGCACGCCTGGTCCTGCTTCGTGCGAGACGCAGTGCCTGATGCTAGCGGTTTCAAACTGGCGCGCACCATCGAATCGAGTGCCAGCATATGTTTGTCGTAAAGGGTTCGCGCAGTTTCGCGTGGCGCCACATGGAAGAAGCGCTGCTCGAGTATGTCGCCCGTATCCACCCCGTCGTCCATCCAGAACAACGTGCCTCCCGTGATCTTCTCGTCGTTCAGGATGGTCCATGGCAAGACTGCGCGGCCCCTCATGCGCGGCAAGGCTGCCGGGTGATAGCCGATCACCTGCCCCGGCGCGATCTGCATGAATTCCGGGCCGCAGATTTGAGACCATCCGATAATGAAGATGTAGTCGGGAGACGCGGCAGAAATAGCCTCGATCGTTTCAGGCTCGTTTACATTTCGGACCCGAACCACGGGGACATCGTGGTCCCGAGCCAGCGGTTCGAGATCTACGAAATCGGAATGCCGCCCAGACAAATCGTCGGACAAGGTCGCGACCACAGCCGGCGGAAAACCTTCGGCAATCATCGCACGCAGAGCCCACAACGACCCTTCCACCGCTCCCACAAGTGCGATTTTCATCGGCTTAGGCCGCCCCCTCGATTGCGGCAGGCGACTTCATCCCACCAGTCGAAGGCTTGTCCAACGTATCGACCTGTTCCGGGCTGTGGCCAATCAAATCCATCTCTTTCATCAAAAGCGCATTGACCTTTCTTACATCATATACGGTCTCAGCAAGCTCGCGCGATCGGTCGCCCATCCGCTTCACGCGCTCTCGGTCACAGACCAGTTTCTCCATCGCTTCGGCAAGGCCTTTCGCGTCGCGAGGTGGAACGAGGAAGCCGTTGCCTCCATCTGTCACAGCGTCGCGGCAACCGGGAGTATCGGTGCTGATTACCGCGCGGCCGACAGCGAGCGCTTCGAGGATGGTTCGCGGAAGCCCCTCTCTGTAGTAAGTTGGAAGAACGAAAACGTGGCACTTGGCCAAGAAGGATGGGACGTCATCAGTCTCATCAATCACCTCGACCGGGAAGTCTTTCCTCAATCGCGCAAGGTCCGCATCGCCAAGTCCGGTAGGGTTTTCCGGCTCGGGGCGTCCGATCAGGCTAAAGCGGACATCTGGATGCCGGGATGCGATCATCGCAGCCGCCGCAGCATATTCCCACACGCCCTTATCTCGCATGAGGCGTCCGATCATGAGGAAATGTAGCGGCCCGTGCGGTAGCGGAGCACGCACAAAGCGATCCAGATCGACGCCTGAGCCCGGCACCTCAAATACCGGCGAGGACCGATCGACAATTTTCGCCGCGATCATGTCCGAGCGATCATCGGAGTTGAACACAAAAATCCGCTTGGCCCCTTTCAGGCCGGAGCGATACAATTGGCAGAACACGCGTTTCAACATCCGCCGATCCGACGCCGCCTCGCTGAACAGATAACCAAGGCCGGACATCAAGGCATAGAAGCGCTTCACGCCCGCAATCCGGCACGCGATCCCCCCGTAGATGATCGGCTTTTGCGTGTAGGCGACCACGACATCCGGACGCTCTTCCCGAAGTAGCTTCACATATCGCCAGATGGTGCCGAGGTCGGAAAACACGTTTGTGCCCGTTCGCGCCATCGCGACGGTGCGGTATTCTGCTCCGATCTTTTCAAGCCTGGCGCGGACCCCGGGGTCATCGTCAGGAGCGACCGCCACCACCTCGTGTCCTGCCTTTCGCATTTCCTCGAGCAATTTACCCCGGAAATTCACCAGAGAGAATGCCAGGCTCGAAAGTACCAGAACCTTCAAGGCAGTTTCCCCTCAATCACGCCAAACTACTGCAGTCACGCCCGGGCTTTGCCCGCTAAATGCGTAGAATGAAAACTGTAATTGGTCGAATACGCGAAAGATCAGCCGCTTCGATGATGGGCGGTTGGATAGGTTTTGGTAGAGCAGCGCGCTCCCCTTTCGAGAACGCGAACGCTACCCTTTTGGTGCAATCGCTGGCTCTTGGTGGGGCGATCTATCCGCCCGCAGACCCTTATGGTTGATGTTACGATGCGCAAGTGCGGTTGTGTCTGAGCGCCGGTAGTCAATCCTTTGCCGAGCTTTCGAAGCTCTGTTTGGCGAAGGGGAGAGGGGCGACAAATGGCGCAAGCGATGACAGGCAATGCCGATGTTGCCGACGAACCTGTCGGTGAGGAGGCCGAACACTACGCCGTTGATGGAGCTGGGCGCGTAACCCGGCTGTCGCGCTTTCTGGCTCTGCGCTTCGGCATTGCGTCGGCATATCGGTGGAAAAAGTTCATTCGCCTGACCGGCGTGATGGTGCTCGATTTCATCGCCATTGTCGGATCGCTTTTCTTGCTGCTGCCTCTTCTTCAAAACCAGATCGAGGAGCAGACAGACCTGATCACCCTCCCGCTCTTCGCGCTTCTGAGCAGCGCGACCGCGGTCCTCATTCTGTTTGCGGGTGGTCTGTACCGGCGGAATTGGCGCTTCACTTCGCTCACTGATTGCTTCGTTCTGGGCCTTAATATTGCATTCGCAACCGGGCTTTTGTGGACCGCTATCTGGGTCTTGTTCAAGCCAGCAGATACTGCGCAATTTCTTATTCTCGCGGTCCTCCATTTCTGTCTGTCCCTGCTGGTCATGCAGGTCATGCGGCTTGCGCGACGTGCAATCGTTCGTCTGCCGGTTTTCTCGTTTGCCCGTGTTCCCTCAACATCTGTCATCGCCAACCGCGAGAAGGCCATCCTTGTCGGTCGAGCGGGCTGGGTCGAATCCATTATTAGGATCAGCCATGCAGACAGGGATTCTCCCATTGCGGTTGTCGGCAGTCTCCTGCCTGAAGCAGATGGGCCGATCTCTCAAATCCGCGGAGTTCCCGTCCTCGGATTTCCAGAGAACCTTCTGTCCGCTGTCATCGCATTGGAAGAGCGCGGTCGCCGACCGGACATGATTATCATGTGCGATGACACGATCAATTTGAGCCGCCGCGACGTAATCTCGATAACCCGTCGGACCCAGGATCTCGGGATCAAGATTGTTCGCGTTGGCGACGACTGGGGTCACCTGCTCGGACGAACGAGCCAATCGACGCTGAATAAGCTTTCCCCTGCGGAACTTCTTGGAAGGCAGGAGTTCGAGCTGCGCGAAGCGGCCATTTCGCAGCAGGTGGCTGGGGAGACGATCCTCGTGACAGGGGCGGGCGGCACAATCGGAGGTGAGCTGGCACGGCAGCTTGCCGGGTTCGCGCCAGCCAAACTTGTCCTGCTCGATAACAGCGAGTTCAATCTCTACACGATTGAACGACAGGTGAGAGAGGCTTTCCCCGAAGTGCCTCTCGCCATTTCACTGTGCGACGTTCGGGATTTCGCGGAAGTCAGGCGCGTTTTCGAGCGCGAGAAACCTGCAATCGTCTACCATGCGGCGGCTATCAAGCACGTGCCTATCGCGGAGATAAATCCCTGCGCAGGTGCCCACACCAACATCATCGGGACGAAGAATGTCGCTGATGCAGTGTGCGAATTCGGTGCCCGCGCCATGGTCCAGGTCAGCACCGACAAGGCTGTAAACCCGGTTGGTATCATGGGTGCGACCAAGCGCGTGGGCGAGCTTTACGCGCAATCACTCGACCTTTGCGGCATCGATGATCCCGACGCCCCTCGTTTCATGACGACCCGTTTCGGTAACGTGCTCGGCTCGTCCGGCTCAGTCGTGCCCTTGTTCAATAGCCAGCTATTGGCCGGCGGCCCGCTGACGGTAACACACCCTGACATAAAGCGCTTCTTCATGACGGTGCGCGAAGCGGTGCAACTGATACTCCAGAGCAGCTCGCTCGCGCTGCAGGACGATACACCGCGCGGGCGGATCATGGTGCTGGACATGGGCGAGCCGGTGAAGATCGTCGACCTGGCGAAGCGGATGATCCGGCTCCACGGGCTTGAGCCCGATGTGGATATCGAGATCAAGTATACTGGCCTCCGCCCGGGCGAGAAGCTGTTCGAGGAATTGTTCGACAGCTGCGAGGTGCAGGAGCCCTCTTCGATTCCGGGCATCTTCGAGGCGCAGTCCCATCCCATTCCGCTGCCGCTCATCACCCGTGCGATCGAGCAGATCGGACTTGAAATCGAGAAGGGCAATGGCGGCGATGTCCGGCGCATCACGCACCATCTGACAAGTCTGCCGAGCAGCTCACCAACGCTTGCCGGCTTCGTCGCAAACTCGAAATCGTTGTGGGGACGCAAGTTCCTGACGGTCGAGGAGGGCTGATTGATGGCGCAGATCGCCACCGCCAAGCCCGCCTTGCAGGTGACTGAATCGAGTCCGCCCGCGATAGCTCCGTCGCTTTGGCCGCGGCACGATGCGGACGAGATCGACGCCGTCAAGGAGGTTCTGCGATCGGGCAAAGTCAACGCATTGGTTCACGGATCGCAAAACCGCTCATTCGAAGCAGAGTTCGCGAGTTACGTCGGTGTTCCGCATGCGATCGCTCTGAGCAACGGGACGGTCTCGCTCGAGCTCGCTCTCCGTGCGCTTGGGGTCGGACCCGGTGACGAAGTCATCGTCCCGGCACGCAGCTTCTTTGCCACAACGAGCGCGGTCGTGGCCGTCGGCGCGCAGCCGGTATTTGCCGACGTTGAGCTTGATACCCAGAATATCGATCCATCCTCGGTCGAGCGGCTGGTAGGAGCGCGCACCCGGGCCATCATATGCGTTCATCTCGCCGGTCAGCCCTGCGATATGGACCGGCTCTGCGACATTGCTTCAGCGCACGACATTCGTCTGGTCGAGGACTGCGCCCAGGCTCACGGCGCGACCTGGAATGGTCGCCCGGTCGGGTCGTTCGGCGATGCAGGTTCGTTTTCGTTTTGCACCGACAAGATCATGTCGACCGGCGGCGAGGGCGGCATGCTGGTGATGCGCGATGAGCAAGTCTGGCGCGCTGCGTTCGCCTACAAGGATCATGGCAAGGATCCGCTTCGCATGCGAGCTCCTTCACACTCGGCGCCAGGGGAATTTCGATACTTGCACGATGGGTTCGGCAGCAATTTTCGGATGACCGAGATGCAGGCGGCGATCGGGCGACGGCAGTTGGCAAAGCTGGACGGCTGGCTTTTGCAACGTCGCGAGAATGCGCAAACATTGTTCGCAGAAGCCTGCAAGCACCCGGCTGTCTCGCAGATGCGACTTCCGCAGGCTGTGGAGCACTCTTACTACAAGGCCTATCTCCGGCTCGACTTGAGCCGTCTTTCGACCGGCGTCTCGCGCTCGGACATTATCGCCGCGCTTATGGCTGAAGGCGTTACTTGCGGGAGCGGCTCGTGCCCTGACATGAGCCGAGAAGGCGCATTCAGCCGGTTGGATGTCAAACGTGACGGAAATCTCCCCAATGCCCATCGGCTCGCGCAGGAAACGATCATGTTCCAGGTAGACCACACCCTTTCCCCCACCATGACCGCTCGCGTCGGGCGTTGCCTATTGGAAGTCATTAGTAGATATTCAAAACCGCAGTGACTGCGGGTTGTTCATTCGCCGTCGTTCTGTCGTAAAAAGTCGACCGTGGTCGGGATAAGGTCGAAAGAGCATAAGGCAAAAATACGGATAAAAATGAGACTGAGTAGAGTAGAGGGGCTACCCATGATAAATTTCCATAAACAACTTTCGGTCCTTGCAGCTGCGACCTGCATGGCTTTGACGGGAGGATGTTCGACGGGTGTGGGTGACCTTCCTCCTCTGCAAAGCGTCGGCGTCACGGAGGTGCAACTTGCACCTGGGGACAAGGTCCGCATCGCAGTGCAAGATCTAGAGACGCTGTCTGGGGATTACATTGTCGATGAAGCCGGATCCCTTTCGCTTCCTCTGATCAGCCGGATCGAGGTCGCCGGCCTGTCCTATGCTCAGATGCAAAACGCCATTGCTGCGCAATTGATCGAGGCGGACGTCCTGAAGAACCCGAACGTCACAGTCCAACCCCTCGAGCTTCGGCCGATCTATATCATGGGCGAAGTTCGGCAGCCAGGCGAGTATGCCTATCGCCAGGGTTTGACGGTCTTCGCGGCAATTTCCATGGCTGGCGGATATACATATCGGGCAAAGACCGGTGAGGTGGCGGTAACTCGCATAGCGGGAGATCGGTCAACCACTGCCGTTGCCACCGAAGACAGCGTGATCCTGCCCGGTGATCGCATCCGCGTATACGAACGCTGGTTCTGATGCGCACCGTGATTGGTCGGCAAAAGACCGGTCTGGCCTTCTCGTTGAGCGCGCTGGCTTTACTGCCGACCAGCGCGGTAGGGCAGACGACCATCGCTCCGCTAGTCGCGGGAGACGATCCTGAATACGAGATCGATCCCATCGCCGTTGGTCCGCTGCGCCTTTCGCCGCAGCTCCTGGCCAATGCGGCCTATGATGATAATGTCCTTGCCGAGCCAGACGGCTCCGAAATCGAAGATGTCGAATTCATCCTGAGGCCCCAATTGGTCGCACGCCTCGGCGAACAGAATTTGCGATTCACGTTCGAGGGCTACGGCGAATTCTCGCGGTTCGCGGATTTCACGAGCGAGAATTCGGATACCTACGGAGCCAGCGGACGGCTCGCATATAGCCCCAGTCTGGGCAACCAATTGAACTTCAATGCCGGTTACGCCCGGCTGAAAGAAAATCGCGGCGACCCGGAAGCGCGCGACTTGGCGGAGCCTGGACCGCGGCTTATCGACACGGTCTTCGCCGAGGCGGATTATCGCCGAACGGGAGGTCGCTTTCTGCTCACCCTCGAAGCCGCCTACAGCGAGCTTGATGCCGTATCGCCGCTTGACGATGACCGGGATTTCGAAACCTTCTCGGGCGGCGCGACTGTCGGGTACAGGGTCAGCGGGCCGGTCTACGCCACGCTGACCGGTTTCGCTAACGTGAGAGATTTCCGACTGGAAGGCACGCCAACGGATCCCGACCGCGATGCGACCACCTATGGCGGTCAGATCGGGGTCAATTTCGTCGAAAGCGAACGCCTTCGTGGCCGGGCCCGGTTGGGTGTGTTCCGCTTCGACCCACAAGATGTGAGCTTCGATGCCCGCACTGGCTTCTCTGTTGACGTGGCGGTGACCTACCTTCCCACCCGAAGGACTGCGTTTATCCTGGAGGCGTTTAATGGCGACGTTGCGACTTTCCGCCGCGGCGCTCAGGCACGCACCGATACGCGCATCGCCTTGACGGGCCAGCAGGAAGTTCGGCACAATCTGTACGCGCGAACAGGCGTAAGATGGGTTCGGAACCGCTTCATCGGCAGCGGCATCGAGGAGAGAATTTTCGGCTCCAATATAGCGCTCGAATTTCTGACCGGCAGAGGGGTGTCGTTTATCGCGCAGCTTGATGCGACTGATCGCGCGAGTGATGATCCGACGGAGGAGTTCGATCGGTTTCGGGCGACGATTTCGGCGTTCTTCCGCTTTTAACAGGTTCGCGGTCAGCCTTGGCGTAATTCGTCATAGACGCGCATTACCGATGCGGCATGCCGTTCCTTACCGAACCTTTCGCGTGCTGATTTTTCCGCACGCTCCAGCATGCGCGCGGTTTCGGCGGGGTCTGCAAGCACCTTGGCCACTCCTTCTGCCAAAGAGCTCGCGCTTTCCGGCTCAACCAGGACGCCGCATCCGCCCGCAAGCGCTTCTCCATTTCCGCCGGAGCGTGTGGCGACGACCGGTGTTCCAACGAGCATTGCCTCGACGAGGGTTCTGCCAAGAGGTTCTCCGACCGCGGGGACAATGAGTTGGTCGCAGCCGGCGATCCACTCGTGCCCCGGCGTCTGGAAACCCATGAGCCTGACCCAGTCCCCCATTCCCGTCTGCTCGATATGGGCGCGCAAATTGCGGTCCATCTCCGGAACTTTCGCCTCCCCGAACATCAGGCCATAGACTGGACGATCCAGTCGCGAGCGAAGTTCAGCGATCAGATCCACGAACAGGAGCGGCCGCTTGCGAGGGACGAAGCTGCCGAAAATTCCGAGCAGCAATGCGTCCTTGGGTAGGTCGGCAAATTCCAGAATACGCTGACGCGCCTGCTCGCGATCGGCAGTGATTGACGTGTCAAACGGGCTGAAGACGACTTCTGCCTTGTGGGCAGCGCTCCAGATTCTTCCCTTGGGAAGCGAGAAACTTGAAACAGTGAGGACTTTGCTCGCGAGTAGAGGTGCCAAAATGCGCAACCCCATGGCGTTCGGATCGGCGCGGTGGTGCCACACGAGTTGCGCACCCGCCAGACGAGCGGCCAGTGCCCACGAGGCGTGACTGCGCCCATCATTCGTGTGAACGACATCCACATCATGCTCGCGTAGGAAACGGACGCGTTGGGGGAGGCCGGCAAAAGTGCTGAGATACTTAGCCACGCTGAATTGCTCGCCCGGCGTGAAGCCTTCGCCCGATCGACCGGGATCGGCAATCTGCTCAAAGGTTGAAAAATGTGCTGCAATCTTACCGTTCGGGATCTCCGGGACGAGAAGTACGCGGTATCGCGCAGGGTCGAGATTTTCCAGCAGGCCGCGGAGCGAGAAGTGACTGCCCCCGACGCTGTCTCCGGCAAAGGGATAGCAAATCGTCGCCCGCTTCGATCGAGCCTTCACGCTTTCCGGCGCGGCGGTCCCTGCGGAAAGCCCGGCAACGCTCATCGATCGCTCAGCCCGAGCAGCAGGTCTTCGCGATAGGACAGGAAGTTCTCGAAGTTTGGCACGCCGTCGCCGTTGCTATCAGCCCACGTGTCGGCAAGCTGCGGGTTGGCGCCGTGGCTTACCTCCCAATTGTCGTCCATGCCGTCCTTGTCGAAATCCGAATAAGGTTTGCCGCCTGGTAGCGCGGATATGCGGCCGGGCTGCTTGACGATCCTCCCCGAGCGGTTTCTGATGTCGCTGATAACCTTTGTATCGATTGTATCCCTGGGCCACGCACCTGCTTTCGCGAGTACGTCGTCATAGGCTCGCCCAGCCTGCTGCGGCTGGATGGTCATCGCGCATGGAGGACTCTCGACCAGCGCAGTTCGGGCTGAACTGGACACATGATCGAAATTGCCGCGAAATTCGTTGTCCCAGAGATAGATCTGCGCCGTGCCGCTCGATCCAATGGTGTTGCGCGCAATCCCTTGGGTACGACTATTTGAATTCGGCCCCGCCACGAAGGTGTTTCCAACAATCGAGACCGGACTCCCGCCAAAGCTCTCCCAAACTTCTGCAAACTGGGATTGCGCATTGTAAAGGACATTGTTGATGACTTCGACACAGGAGTCTGGCGGAAAGTTGATGTCGGGATTGCGGTCGCCGTTATGCGCGCAGACGTTACCGATGAAGCTTAGACGCTGAGGCCCCTTGGGGTCGCTGGCCAAAAGGGCGCACTTGTCGTGTCGGGGAATCCCATAAGAGAAGATCGAGTTGCTGATCGTGATCGCGTCGTTGTCTCCATAACCATTGATCAGTTCATCGCTTGCCCAGCTGGCGCTGACGTGATCGATTATGACATTACGGCTGTTTTCGATGGTGAAGGCATCGTCGCTCTTGCGGTTCCCACTCAAGCGATCGAGCCGCACCCTGATGTGGCGAACGATGACGTCATGAGTATTCTTGATGACGATCGGCGTGCGCGCGGATGAGCCGCCAGCATGGGTAACGACGACGCTTCCCCCCGGCGCGGTTTGCCCGGCGATGGTCAGATATGGATTGCGGACTATGGGAGGCTTTGTGGTGAAGCGAAAAACGCCGCCCACAGCGAAGACGCAAACCCGTTCGCCTTGCGCTTCTAGACAATTTCGCAAGGATCCCGGCCCCGAATTCCGTCGGTTGGTCACATAGATAATTCGTCCTTGCGCACCACCAACAGCGCCTGCGCCGTGACCAATTGCATCCGGGAAGGCTCGCGTTCCGGGGGCCTCTTGTGGATTGCCCGGTGGTGCTGCCTCGACTGAGTCTGCGCAGGACGTCAGCTGCAGGCTAGACCCGAGCAGAGCGAGAAGAGAAGCTGTTCGAAATGCGCCTGTGATTAGCATCTTCATGCAACTTCTCTCGGAATCCGGGGATCGCTTTCCCGCTCGGGTTTCTGCTTCTTTGGAACGGATGCAAGATAACCGTACCTTACAAGCAGCGGGGCTGTCAGAACCGTAAACACGTTCTGCATCCATCGCGGCATCTGCGAGGTCCACCCGATGTCCTTGTTGATCGTGATTTCGTCCTGCATGCGGTGACGGCTCCCAGCGATCTGATGTTGTGGCCTCATCACTTCGGGTCCGTGGTCCGGCGATACGTATTCCTGACCTACCAGAGCGAGAATAGACCTTACCGTGCCTTCCGGATCGGCGACAAAATCCTCGTATCGCACGCGCATACTCCGCTTGCGCGGGAGCCGTGCACGCACCAGTTCCGTACCGAGGTTCACTGCAAACCACCGGGCTGCCGTATACCACAATGGTTTGGGTTTGAGTTCCTTTTGAATCCCCGCTTCAACCGAGCGCCGGTATGGCTTCATCATGGACCAGGCGACGCCGCGCCCGTCGCGCACCATGTGCACCACGAAGACTTCAATCCCCTTGATCGACATGAGCGAGGATGCGCGGCCCGGCAGCTTCGACGAGTCTACGATGACCGATGCTCCAGAGGCTGCGGCTATCTCGTGGAGTAACACCGAAGTGCCTTCGCGGTAGGCTCGCGTCTCCTTGCCAGCGACGATGCTTGCGAAGAGGCGCCTTGGGTCAAACAACCATTCCAACCGGGCCGCACGCCGACCGTGAGCGTCTAGCGTATCGGGTGATTGGTGATGATGCCATGCGTCGATGACCGGCCGCCAAAAGTCGCACGCGTCGACCTGATTGCGGCACGCACAAAATTCGCGTTCTCTCCAGACGTGGCGAGGAAGCGCCGTGATCTCACCGGCAGCAAACACCCCGCTCTGTTGCCCAAGCGCGATGTCCAGCAAAGTGGTCCCGCTGCGGCCGTAGCCGGCGATGAAGATTACTTTCAGGGGATCTTGTCGCGGCATCGCCTTACCCAGTTGTGGACAGATACAGAGTTTCCCACTGGTCTGGCGCTGCGACAAGGTATCTTTGGTATACTCAATCGACCAATTCCTGTGAGGCTCGCATAGCCCCAATGCGCCTCGGACTGGACATATAAGCCGTTGTCCGCACGCGGCTCGGCTGGCAAAAATGATCGACGAGCGAACAAGGGGATTAGCACATCATACCGGAACAGGAGCTCCCCGGTCTATCAACCGCGCATGGTCGCGGGCGGGCTGATCTCGCCTTCGTCGCCGCGCCGAGCGGCAGCGTGAACTCCTTCACTAGACCGATAAACCGCGTGACGAGGGCGATGCTCGTGATCGCGGTATTCTTCTGCGGATGGTCCGTCTTGCGGTTCGGCCAGATCAATCTAACGCTCAGCGATATCCTGCTCTCCGCAGTCCTCATCGCGATGCTGTTTCGCGGCGAAATCAACAGCAAGCCTTTTGGGAACCTCACCATTTTCTGGTTTGGCGGGCTGGGTTTGATGCTTCTTGGCCTGCTGGTCTCAACGTTGATCAACGGCAGTGTCGATCGCTGGCTCATCGTCGGAACTCAGTATTTATTCGCTTTCTTCCTCATGCCGGTGCTCATCACGGGACAAAATGTCCTGCTGACGCGCACCTTGCCAGCGCTGTTCGTGCTCGGAATCGCGGTCTCGCAGCTCATCGGCATCTCCGCCAGTATGCTCTTCGACAACTCTGATACGAAGGCTTTGATGGGAGACGGTTTTCTAACCGGCAACGGGCGTTTGGGCGCGATGACCGGCGAACCAAATCCAAATGGGGCGATGATCGCGTTTTCCCTGCCGATGCTTCTCTACTCGGTCCGTCGGGGGATAATGCCGCCGGGCATCGGACTGCTCTGCGGGGTGCTTTTGGCCTGGGGTCTGCTTGCGAGCGGTTCCTTCACCGGCTTTTCCGCGGCGCTGATCGCGATTGGTGTCTACCTTGGGGTATCGGGTCTTCGGATGCTCATGCGCGCCTCACTCGTCGCAGCGGTCGCTTTAGGTCTGCTCCTGGCATCAGGAATTCCTCTGCCGGCGGCCTTCGAAAACCGAGTGGCGGGGGCGTTGACGACCGGCGATCTCGCTCAGGCAGGGACTTACACTGGCCGCTCTGCCTTGATCGAAGAGGCTTGGGAAATGGCCAATGACAATATTCTTGTCGGTCTGGGTGTCGACCAGTTCAGAGTGGTGAGCGGTCACGGCGCCCCCGTCCATGAACTTCATCTGCTGATCTGGAACGAGGGCGGGGTCGTAGCTCTCGCCGGGCTGGTGATTATTCTTCTGACCATGTTCGCCGCGGCTTTCATCGTGGTCACCCGAAGTAGGGCCGAAGGAGCGATGATCTTGTCCGTCGTCGTTGTCTTCAACGTCTACACGTTCTCGATCCCGCATATGTATTCGCGCGTGTGGGTGCTCCCAGTCTTGTTGGCGCTCAGCACTTATTTCGCTCGCCGATCGACACCTTACCGCCCCCTCGGTCAAGCCGTAGTGTCTCGATGAAGAGCGACGACACTTCGACCGCGCTGCCGCCCCAGGGCGTTAACTCGATGCTGATCTCGAGGCTCGGCAGCATCGCACATCTCCTCAGCGGTAGCATGGCGGTCGCGGTGGTCATGGCTCTAAGTACAGTGGTCGCCGCCAGAGCTTTGGGAGCAGAAGCGTTCGGGGTGCTTGCCCTCGTTCTCACGATCGGGCGGATCTGCGAGCGACTGATACGGTTCGAAAGCTGGCAACCTCTCATCAGGTTTGGCTCGCAGGAAGATATCGAGGGCAACCCGAAGGCCATGGGGGAACTCTTTCTTCTTGGCCTCCTGCTCGACGTCGCCTGTGCCCTGATCGCAGCAGCAGCGATGCTTATCGGTGGATTTCTGATCTTCCCATTGATCGGACTTGAGCAATCAGACTTTTACCTCCTTCTGATCTTCGCGCCTGCAATCGCATTGAACATTCGTGGGGCACCCACAGCTGCATTGCGCATGGCCGGACAGTTCAAATTGCTCGCTTACTTTCAGCTATTCTCCGCCACCCTGCGGCTGGTTATGGCGGGAGTGGCATGGGCGATAGATGCGCCGCTCCCGGCCTTTCTGGCGATCTGGACCATAGCTCAGGTAATCGACACCGCGATATTTGCGCTTCTTGGCGCTGGCGCGCTCAAGAAACTGGGCGTTTCCAACCCTTTGCGCGCCAAAGTCAGAGGGGTCTCAAAGCGCTTTCCAGGCTTCATGGGCTTTGCATGGAAGACCAACGCTTCGAGTGCGCTTCGCACGCTTACCCACGAAGCCGATACATTGCTTGTCAGCGCGTTTGCCGGTCCCACAGCTGCCGGCGCTTATCATATTGCCAAGCGTTTCGCCAAAGTCGCCCAGCAGGTCGGAGCTTACGTACAGACAGTGATCTATCCCGACCTATCTCGGATGTGGGCCCGCAAGCGCTTCGATGCCGTCCGTTCCATGAAGTTGAGGGTGCAACTTGCCCTCGCTTCGATTGGGCTGGGCATCATCGCGGCCGCCGCAGTGTTGGGTCGGCCAGGTGTCGAATGGCTGTTCGGGGGAGGTTTCGACATGGTCTACCCCTTGCTGATCACACAATTGATCGCAGTCGCACTGATCCTGATCGCTGCTCCCACGCGATCGACCATGCTCGCCATGAACAGGCCGGGGATAGTGTTGTGGATCGCTGTTCTGGCGACCGCTGTTTTCTTTGCGACCGCTGTCGCTTTCATTCCGCACGCGGGAGCGATCGGAGCAAACTATGCTCACATCGCTTTCGCTGGAATGACCTTGATCTTTCTCGAGATCGGTTTTCGGGTTTCCTACACGTCCAACGGAAGACGCGAGGCGGCGGTATCATGAACTCCCGTCCTTTCCGCGCGGTCGGATCGGCCCTGTTTGTTATCCCGAACGGAAAGGGGAGACCATGCGCATCTGCTCCATCGTGAACAGCCTCACCACTGGCGGCGCGGAGGTTCTGGTTTCCGCCCTTTCAGCCGAGTTTGCGCGGCGAGGCGACCAGCCTCTTGCCATCGCACTATGCGATGCACAAACCGTCGGAAATTCGCAGGAAACCGAGCGACGGATGGTGGAGCAAATCCGCGCGGCCGGCAGCGAATTCGCCTCACTGGAACTTTCTGCGGGTCGCAATCCGCTTGTGGGCGCGCAGAGCCTGAAAGCAGCGCTGCGCGAATTCGCGCCCGACATTATCCATGCCCACACCGTCCGTGCGCTCCCCATGCTGGCGCTTGCGCGAGTAAAGGTGCCGATCCTGCTGACGCATCACAACACTCGGCTTCCGTTTCCTCCCTGGATGTTCAGGGTCTGCGATCTGATGACGCAGGGCTATGTCGCTATCGGCTCGGATGTTGAGAAAATTCTGCGTCAGCACGCCCGAAAGCCGATCGTTCGGATCGCGAACGCCGCCAGCCGTCAATTTCAAGCGGGAGAGCCCCGGTCGCTCCCCTCCGATCGCAAGACTATCCTGTCGGTCGGGGCGATCAGCCGCCAGAAGAATTACGAGCTTCTGATTGATGTTGCGGCGGCGTTGCAGTCATTTGGTGGTCTTGAGCCGTTGCCGCACTTCCTCATTGCCGGTGGTGGCTCGGCTCTCCAGACGCTTCGAGCCAAGACTGTAGAGAATGGCATCGATGGCATGGTGGAATTTCTAGGAGAGCGGTCTGATGTTCCGGAGCTTATGCAGAGCAGCGATCTGTACCTGAACGTCTCTCTTTACGAAGGTATGCCACTTACCCTGCTGGAAGCGATGGCGAGTGGATTGCCCATCGTGGCCACCGATGTTCCTGGAAACAGGGAATTGGTCGACGATGGGGCTAATGGGACCAAAGCGCCTTTGGGCGATGCTGATCAGATCGCACGGGCCATTTCGCAAATCCTCACAAATGACGATCTCTATTTGCGGCTTTCGGCCGGGTCGATCGAAAAGAGCGGCGAGTTCTCGATTGAACGAACAGCTGCGAAACACAGAGATCTTTATGCGAGCAGAATCGCAACGCTGAGCCGTTCGCGACATGCCCCAAAAGAGGTAGCCGAAAGAGAGGCCAGGACTCCGCAATAACCTATATCGTGCGCACCGCCTCTACTCTAAACTTGCAAGAGCTTTTGCTGCCAGAGGGCTGCAGAATGGCATGCGGGGGAATTTAACGTGAACGACATCGCCCTAAATCATCCCAGGGATGGCTTCCCCGCCCAGCCCCGCAATTATCTGTCTGCCCACAATCCGCATTCTGCGCAGACGGACGCGCCTGATCAGTTCGGCCTGGTGGACCTTATAAGGACGTTCGAGCGTCACAAGTTTCTCGTGCTTGCCATGGTGGTTGCGGCAACCTTGGGAGTGCTCGCTTGGCAGCTTACATCGCCCAATCTCTATCGTTCGACGGCCAACATTCAGGTCGAACTGATCGATGAGACCGGTACTAATCAGGCCGATGTGCTGGCGCGCAATTCCCAGCGCATCGCCAATGAGAGCAAGCTTTACCGTTCGCGAAACTCCGCGCGAAAGGTGATCGAAACGCTGGAACTGCTCGAAAATCCGCAATTTTTGCGCGAACTGGGTGGCGCACCAAGCGGCAGCGAGACGGAGCGCATGAGTGCAGCAATTTCGAAATTGTTGAGCATGACCAAAGTTCAGTCAGAGGATGGTTCGGACTTGATCGAACTGACAGCTGTTGCCCGTTCTCCTGAACTCGCATCGAGCATAGCAAACTCATTCCCCGAAGCGGTTCGGGAGCTCAAAAGTTCGCGAAGCTCGGCGCGTCGGCAGCAATTGCTGGACGAGCTGAGCGCCGAGCGCGACCAGCGCATGGAACGCGCCGTCGAAGCGGCGGAAGAGCTTGCGCAGTTCAGGGTTGAGAATCGCATGCTGGTTGGTGCTGGGGGAGTTGAAGAGCTTGCCCAGATCAACCGGATTGCCAGCGAGGCCATGTCGGTCGCGGCACTGGAGTCCGGTTCGGCTGCACGAAGCGCCGGGATTTCTCGCGCAGCCAGTATCAATTCGACCGCCGGCGCGACATCGGCGGCAGTGCAGCAATTGCAGCGCCAAGAGGCGCAACTGGGCGCTGAATACGCCAGACTTTCCCAGACTTATGGCAGCGGATACCCTGATCTCGCAAGGGTGCAGACCGAATTGCAGAGCGTTCGATCGGCGCTCGCTCGTGAGCAGGAAGCCGCGCGGCAGACGGCGCAGGCGCAGGCAAACGCGGAAGCAGAACGGATGCGTGAAATGGCGCGCGCCGAAGCGTCACAAGATGCTGCACGCGCCGGTAGACTGCAATCGGTCGTCGCTTCGCTCACATCCCGCGCTTACGAGAATACAGCCAAGACACCTCTGCTGCAGGAATTAGAAAGAGAGGCGACGACGACCGCTGCGGCTGTGGCGGAGATCGCTGATCAGATGATGAGCGTTCAATCTGAGAAGCTCGTTGAAGGCGTTTCTTCAAACATCATATCACCGGCAATCCCGAATGGTGAGCGCGTTTCACCCTCACCGCTCAAGGTTACCCTGGTCGCCATGATCGGCGCAGCGATTCTCGCAATGATCATTGCATTCATCATCGATGTTCTCGACGATCGTTTGCGCACCGTGGCGCAAGTGCGGAAGTATTTCGGCCTGCCCGTTTTTGGCATGCTGCCCGCCTTGGAGAATGGTATTTCTCCGAAACTACGCGAATCGCCCATATTCAACGAGCCGCAGTCACTCTTTTCCGAGGTTGCGCGCTCAGTGCATGCGGAGGTCAGTGCGCTCACGCCACTTAATCAATCACAAAGCGTGCTTGTCACGTCTCCATTGCCCGGCGACGGCAAATCAGTGATCGCATTAACGCTCGCGGCTGCTGCAGTGGCTACAGGCAAACGGGCTGTTATTCTGGATTTGGACCTTCGGCGTTCAGGCATTCTCCAAAAAATTCAGGAGGACATCGAGTCCCCTGAACTTATGGATGTGGTTCGTGGCAGCATTGATCTTCATGCGCTCGCGGCTCCGCAGGACAAGGGCGAGCTGAATGAAGATCAAGATGACACCGACCTCGTCATCCAAGCCGATATCGATGACATGCTGAGTCGGTTTACCCTGCTCAGCGCTTCTCAACCCGTCGCGGAGCCTGCCGCCGTCCTCGGTTCGTCCAGGTTCCGCAAACTGGTGCTCGAGCTCAAAGCGCGCTTTGATCTCGTGGTCGTCAATGCCCCTGCGGCGTTGGCGGTACGCGATGCCCGCTCAATGTGCGACTATACCGATGATACAATTTTGGTTGCGAGATGGGGTGAAACGACCATCGAGCAATTCCGTGCGACCTTGGAGATGCTCGGCAGCGGCAATGTCGCCGGCTGTGTCTATAATCAGGTGGACTATGCCGATCATGCTCGTCGGAAATACGGCGACTCAATCCAATTCTATTATGATGCTGCCGATTACTTCAGCGAAGGTGTGCCTGCAAAATATACCTTACGGGAGAGAATGATGCGTGCCTTTCGTCGCTCCTCTTCTGAATCGTACGCGGCGTAGCGAAAGATTGGGCAAGGCGAACCAATCGCAATGAGCAGCGAAATGCTTTCTTCCGTCGCGCCGTCGCCATGCGCTCTCCACAAGGCGCTTTGCAATGATTTCGACGAAGTCGTTCCTTATCGGCTTGTCTTGAGCGAGCGTATCGTGCGACCGGCGCCGTGACTGCAATTTCGCTAATCTCGCGCGTCTCCGCCCTCTTGCTGCTTGTGGGGCTATCGCCTGTGCTAATTGCGCTGTGGATGATCTGCGCGATCGGGCAGGGGCGCCCGGTGCTGTTTCGGCAATATCGCTCGGGCAAGGGCATGATCCCGTTCAAGCTGCTCAAATTCCGAACGATGAGAGATTTGCGCGACGATAACGGAGATCTTCTTCCCGATAGGCAGCGTGTGACGTCCATTGGGACGTTTCTGCGTCGCTCGAGGCTGGACGAGTTGCCCGGCCTCATAAACGTCGCGCGCGGCGAGATGGCGTTTGTCGGACCGCGACCGCTACTGCCGATAACGATTGATGAATTGGGAGGGCGGGGCCTGAGGCGGTGCGCAGTCAAGCCTGGCCTTACTGGTTGGTCTCAGGTCAACGGGAACACGCTGCTCACGCTCGACCAGAAGGTTGGACTCGATCTTTGGTACATCGATAATCGCAGCGTGCTTCTTGACCTGAAGATATTGGCGCGGACGGTTCTCGTGATGATTGCGGGTGAGAAGATACGAGCTAACACCGCGTGAACGTCAATGAGACGCTCTTTCGACAACCAAAGCCCGAAGCCAGCCAAGCTCGTGTCGATGAATTGAAGGGGACTTTAGTCCGATGAACTCACAGCCTCTTTCGGTTCTTTTTACGTCCGCTGGCCGACGCGTTGAGCTCGTCAATTGCTTCACTGCGGCAGCTCAGCAGATCGGAGTCGCTTTGGCGACGCACGCCTGCGATCTCAGGCCCAAATTGAGCGCTGCCTGCCAAGTCGCATCGAAGGCGTTTGAGGTTCCATCGTGCAATGCTCCGGATTATATCGAAACACTCCTGGACTATTGCGCCCGCGAAGAAATTGATCTGCTTATCCCGACAATCGATCCCGAGCTGTATCCCCTAGCCCTCGCCAAGAAACGCTTTGAAGACATCGGAACCAAAGTGCATGTCAGCGGGCCGGAAACGATCGCGATCGTTCGGGACAAAGCCAGGACAATTGAAGTGTTGCGTGATCATGACGTGCCCGTTCCCAAAACGGGCACCGTTGAGTCGGTCAGAAAATGCCCCGAAGAATGGGAATGGCCCGCGTTTATCAAGCCATCGGGTGGAAGCGCGAGCCGAGGGATAGATGTTATCGGCAGTCCGGACTCGATTTCAGACACGTATGAAGAACCGATGATTATTCAGCAATTTCTTGAAGGCGATGAGTATACGATCAATATATTTATCGACGCGAGCGGTAAGCTTAGCACGACCATCCCTCATCTGCGCCTGGCGGTGCGTGCCGGGGAAGTGGAGAAGGGCATGACAGTCCGTCGATCGGATTTCGACGATATCGCTGCCAAGATCGTTGACGCACTCCCGGACCCCGAAGGCGTGATGTGCTTTCAGTTGATCGACGATGCACGTTACGGACCACGCGTGTTCGAAATCAACGCTCGGTTCGGAGGCGGCTACCCCTTGGCCGATAAGGCGGGAGGGCGATATGCGGAGCGCTTGCTCAACCAGCTGATCGAGGGACCAGACTGGATCGAAAACGAGTGGAAGGAGGGCGTGAAGATGCTTCGATACGACGCGGCGGTCTTCCTTGATTGAGATTGAAGCAAAGGTTGTCGTATTCGATCTGGATGATACTCTCTATCTGGAGAAGGATTTCGCGGAGAGCGGTTTCACAGCTCTTGCGCGACAATTCGGCGAACGCGTCGGAGGCGAACGTTTCGAAGTAGAATGCCGTAAATTGCTCGAGTGCGGCGCGAGGGGGAATATCTTCAATCGTGCGCTGTCGCGCTGTCAGATAGAAACCATGCCGGACTTTATCGACGAGCTTGTAACTTTCTATCGCACCCATCCGCCTGACATTGAATTTTGCGCAGACACTTCGCGCTTCTTCAGTCGGCTTGGCGACGTTTGCACCGGGCTTATCACGGACGGGCCGAAAGAGGCACAGCGTGCGAAGATCAACGCGCTCGGACTTCACGAGATGATCGATCACATTGTAGTCACCGGAGAGTGGCCAACCGGCTACTCAAAACCGCATCCAAGAGCCTTCGAATTGATCGAAAGTGTCACTCACGCGTCAAGGCGCAATATCGTCTATATCGCCGACAACATTGCCAAGGATTTCATCGCTCCGCGCAAGCTGGGGTGGCAGACTGTGCAGGTAGTTCGGCCGGCACGGATCCACATCGCAACGTCAAGCAAAGCCGAGCAGGAGGCGGATTATGCCATCCCCTCTTTAGATGAGCTTGAGATCACGGCAATCCCTTGAACATGAGATATCGATGGGTGCGTTCCAGCAGAGTCAACTCACCTGAAGTCAGGCCACCGTCTCAAGATCAAAAACCTAGAGTGGATTGATGGGCGGATTGTACTCACGCATCACGTCCAAGGGGCGTTTTTGGGAGTACGCGACCATCGCATCTGGCTCTGGGTAGCCTACGCCCATGAAGAACACGGGGCGCTCGTATCCATTCAGGCCGAGCACCTTTTCCGCTTTTCTCTCATGCGCCTCGATGTCTGGCCAATTGAAAATGCACGCGCCCAATCCGAGCGTTTCGAGCGCGTAGGAAAACGACATCGCGGCTAGCGAACCATCGATGTAGGGTACGTGCCGATCTTTCTCGCTGTAGAAGGCGTCCCAGGTGCCCAAGATCACCACAATGACCGGAATATTGTGCTTGAAGCCGATGGTCCCGCCCGGAAGTGAAGCCACCTTGTCGATCGTTTCAGGGTCGTCATAGACCAAGAACCGATAGGGTTGCCGGTTGCATGCACTCGGCGACAGACCGGCCAGCGTGAAGGCCTTGTCAAGCAATTCTCTAGGGACGGGCTTTTCTTCGAACCACCGCACTGATCGTCGCTTGATGGCCAACTGCTCCAGCTGCTCGTACGAAACCGGATGATCATCAAGGTTGCGCTGATACGGGATCCGCTTCGCCGCTTGTACACAGTTGCCATCGGGAGCGGGACATTGTTCGAAAACCGCACGCGCGTGGTCTACCACCGGGTCGGCGGCAGCGGCCTTGAAGTATTCACTCAGGACGTCGTAGCCCCAGCGGAGGGAATCCAGCGAGCTCTCGGCAGAGCGCACAGGCTCCGCAACGATTTTGCGATAGACGTTGACCGTTTCGAGGATGTAGTCCTTTGCGAATACGGGACGCCGAGGCCTCATCAGCAGGCCTTTTTCCAGGCGATGAACATTTCTTCGCATTAGAAAGATGTTGGCGTCGTCCTCTTGAAGCTCCTGATGATACTTCGCCATACCGAGCAAGACCGCCCGTTCCTCACGCTGAAATTTGGCGGAAAGCAGTGAGTAGTAGGCCGAGGCCAGTGGCTTGACCTGCGAGGCGAACTTGAAACCAGCGGTTTGCGCTGAACTCGCCAAGCGGCCCGCCCCAGATTCCCTGAAAAAGAGGCGTGCGTCGCGGAGCCGATCGACCTGAGCCTCAGGCAAGATCTTTTTCACTAGAGAATTCATCTGGAAATCGCCTCCATAAACTTGTGAATTTCACGATCGGAAAAGGATCGCATCAGTGTTCCATCTGCCGCGTGGTAAAGTATCTCGTCGACATCATTGCTGTTGATCAAGGGGGAAGCTCTTGCAATAATAACTTCAAATCTGCAGAGCGTCTGCTGCATCACGAACAACGGAGTCTTCCTGAATAACCTGAAGGCACTCTCGTATACGTCGCGACTCCTTTTCGTGTCGTACGCTTATCTCATCGATTTTCTGGAAAAGCTCGTCGACATCCGGAGATCTGACGTCAAACACGTAATCTTGCTGATCAAAATGCTCTGCCAGGTCGAAATATTTTGCTGCCCATCCAAATATGATCGCCGGAACACCAGCTCTGTAAGCGAACACAATCGAGTGATACCGTGACGCTACGACATATTTGAATTTGCCGATGATATCGATCAAATCGGGGCTCGAGTACTCACCAGAAATTACAGCAATCTTGTCCCGACCTTTAATTTTTTTCAGAATTCGCTCTGTGATCTCGGTGTCAGCGGTTGACGTATTCAGGACGTAAACCGTCTCTCCACTTTCGATTAGCCTCTCCAATATGCGCGCATATAGTTCGCCAACCGAGTCAGGATCGCCAATCCGGAAGAGATTTTCATTCACGATGAAACCAACTGAGCCCTCCACCGGATAGCTGACTTCGTCGCGGTCGCCTGAAGCCAAGATCTCAGCGGCTGTCGGAAAGAAGTTCTCTCGGATAACCATGTCCGCGGAAAGCTCGACGTTTTGCAAGCCGAGAGCTTTCAAACAATCGAACCCCTCTTTCTCGCGAGCATATATTTTCGAACAATAGCTGAGGTGCTCTTTGACGTCCTCGAGGAATTCCGCATCGTCGTCCTCGCCCCAGTCAAACGGACCAAAGCTCTGCGGCATCAAGATTATCCGCTTTCCGTAGCGCCGCGCGGTCTTAATCGTCTCGAGGAGATTAGCCCCGCCTTTCTTGCTCCAACCGGAACCCAGAGTGTAACCGCTTGCATCAAAAATCGCATCCGCATCGCGAAGCGCTTTTTCCATCTCCGCGATCTTGCCGTCCCACTTGTCGGTTTTTCTCCAAAAACCAGCAAGACGTGTCAGCAGGGGCGCGAGAAATGGTACGTCATTCAGGCGGTGCTTGAATACCAGTCGAGTGAAGTCGTCGTGCGGTAGCAGCTTGAAAGCATACTGCTCAAGTTCATCCGTCTTGAAGGCGAAACCAATGACCTCGCAATCATCATAGATGGAATTGAGGGCATAGTACAATGAGAGAAACATGGCCTGAGACCCTTTGTTTCTCATTTGTATGCCGGTGACGACAAATGTTTTCTTTCGTCCTCTCGCCTCCTCAATAGCCGTTTCATCTTGCGGCAACGGGTCGTTTAACGACGAAGGTCGCGCCGCAGATCTAAACGATGCGGTCCTCCGCGCGTTTTGCCTGTCCTTACCAATGGCTGGAGTTTCCATCTCATGGGAGATGATATTCACGCTCTTCGCAGAAACCACGATACGTTCGCTCCCTCGCAAATACTGACGCTGGACCACGGTGATGGTCTAAGGTGTCCCGCTCCAGAACTGGAGCTCGGCGGCGTCGCGGTCATGCTTGATCATCACGAGCCGTGTATTGAACGAGTTACCATCCAAAATACCGCGCCGCATCTGCGCAAAAGGACTAACACGTTATCGATCTGTTGGGGCACCAGTGGGGGCGGACTGAGGCTTATAGGTGAATGCCGAATGCGGGGCGGCCCAGCTTTGCCGGTGGATTAACTACCTTACACATTCGCCGTCGATCCCGGTGCCATTTCGCGGGCAGCGAAACGCGAGGGCCGTATGGTGCCGCGTCACTCGGTGCTATTTCGCGGCCGATACCAGTGATTGAGCGACTGACCGCTCATCTGCTCCAAGGCTTCGATAGAGGGCCAGAAGAAGTCGTAGAGACGCTCTCGCAGATCTTCGGACAGCGGCGGATATGGGGTTTTGCGCGCAATCGATCCCCGGACCGCTTCGAAAGCAGACGTGCCTCGCAGGGGACGCACGACGGGTTTCATCCAGGCAAGACGCTTGCTGATGTGAGTGGGAACTGCGGGCGCGGTTCTATCTTTTACTTTATCAAGTCCATCCGGAGCAAGCGCACGCGGCGGCAGGCCGAGGTGGGCACGGACCTGCGACATTTGCCCGACCGGATCATTCTTGACCCCTTCGAAAAAGAGAATCAAGAGCCTCTCGCGGCCGAACAGGTCGATAAACGCTTGAAGATGCAAGGCAAATTCCCCAGCGACCAGCAGCCGGAGGTTCTCTCCCTGCGAGGGATCGAGGTAGGTCTCGATGTCATCTCCAACATCGCCGCGCCTGAACAGCATGCAGTAATTGGAATAGGCTCGCTCAACAGGGTTGCGCAGTTGCGCAATCAGTTTGACGTCGGGCAAGACGCGGTGGATGCGGGCGGGGCCTTCAGGCTCGTAAAGGTAAGAGTTGGATTTTTCGCCAATTGTCCGCCCGATCCCCTCATCGCTGAACTGCGATAGATACCAATCTTCTCCGCGGTCGTATTCCCTGGAGAAATAGTGAAGTTCCGGGTCCGGCATGTACACTGCGGGATCGGCCTGAAGCTGTGTCTGCAACCAGGTCGTCGCAGATTTCCCGGCGCCGATGATAAGAAAGTCGATGTCTTTGAATTGCATTGGGTTCTGGCACCTTACAATTGATGCGTCGAGACACACTGCCGCATGCTTTCTCGCCAACTGGCGGAAGCCGCCGGCTTCGTCGGCGGTGGGATGGCCCAGACAAGATCGCGTTGCAATTACTCCGACGGGTAGTGAGCATGGCTCACTTAGATGATACGCTGCTACGCAAATTGCCCTTGGCAGTATCAGCTGCGAGCAAAATCTCCCTTGCTCTCATCATGAGCCTGGTCGCTTTCATTTGGACCAATGAATGTCGATCAGCATCCACAATGAGTTAGTCCGTTTTTCCAACTGCGCGCGCGCAGGCAGGCTGGTAACTCAATGCCATGCTCAAGCAATCAGCCTCATCAGCGTCGACCGCGGGGCGTTTAACGGTTCAGCCGCGCCACCTTTCAACTGAAACCAGCGCAATCCAACACAATCGCACAGCCGAGCTGAAATAGCGCAGGCCAGCGCGAGGGCGGGAAATGGAAATAACCAGAATTGACAAGGCTTCCGAACAGCGCGCACACGATGCCCGCGTGCTTTTCGTGCTGCCCTCCCTCGGGGCCGGCGGCAGCGAGAGGGTCGTTACCACCCTTGCAAATTTCTGGGCGGGGCAGGGGCGCGAAGTCGGGATCGCGAATTTCGACGAAGCCGCGTTCAGCCCGTTTTACTCGCTTGCGCCCGAAGTCGATCTCTTTCGTCTCGATCTGCCCGCCGCCTCCGGGAGGCTTCCCAGTCAGATCCTGCAGACCCGCCGCCGCGTCAAAGCTCTCATGCAAATATATCGCGAGTTCGAACCGGACGTGGTCATCAGTTTCCTGACGAAAGCCAATGTGATGGCGCTTCTGGCAGCCAGTCCATCGCGCGTGCCGGTGATCATCTCCGAACGCAACAACCCGACGCTTCAGCATTTCAATCTCTTCTGGCGGATGGCGCGGGCGTACGCTTATCCAAAAGCGTTTTCATTCGTGACGATGACGAGGGGCGCGGCGGAATATTATCCGGAAAGCCAGCGGCCTCGCACGTCGATCATTCCCAATCCCGTGAATTTGCCGGACGGGTGGGACAACCACCGCAAGGGCAATACGATCACGGCGGTCGGACGGCTGACCGAACAAAAGCAGTTCCATCTGCTTATCGATGCCTTCGCCAAGATTGCGGCTGATTTTCCGAGCTGGAACCTTGTCATCTGGGGGGAAGGCGCGGCGCGGGCGGAACTTGAACAACAGCGCTCTCGGCTCGGATTGGATGACCGTATCGCGATGCCTGGCCTTACGGAGAAGCCGGGACAATGGATTGAAACAGCCGACGTGTTTGTGCTGTCTTCGGCATATGAAGGCTGGCCGAACGTCATTGTGGAAGCGATGGCCGCTGAATTGCCTGTTGTCGCTTTCGATTGTGAACACGGCGTCGCCGACATGATCGACGACGGTGTGACTGGCAGACTTGTCCAACAGGGCGATGTTCCTTCTCTCGCTGACGCTTTGGCGAGCGTGATGAGAGATGGCGCCCTCAGGGGCGCGTTGGCGCATGCGGCGTTGGAGGCGTCTGCGCGCTTCAACACCGAAGCGATTGCCGATCAGTGGATGCAGATTGTCGAGGAAGCAAACGCGCCGCGATAGACGCTTTCTGCTCGGCTTGGATACGGTTCCGCTCCCGTGTCAATTTTGAGCCGACGGTGATGAGAACTTCTCGCGTCGGCTCGCTACCTAAATGAATTGCTCCCGATGCGCTGACAGGTCTGCTACCACCCGGCGCATGAGTGAATGGATCGCAAATGCCCGTGAGGCAGTCCGCGCCGCGCGCGATTTCGAAGATGACGTGCTGGACATACTCGCAGCCCGTCTTTGCACGGACAGCGGAGGTATCGACCCCGATGCACTGACACGCGAACAGCACGCGGCGCACGGAGCCGCCTGGATAGCGGCGACGGGCGCGGCGTTGCAGGCGACGGTGGATTGGGCCGAGCGGGCACAGGCTGCTGGCGAGTTTGGCGAGATCGAGGAGTTGGTGCTGCGTGTCGGCTTTGGCGATTACTGCGCGCAGCTGGTCCACGGTATCGCGATGAGCGCGAGCGAGGTGGTGCGTCCGCCCGACCTCGCGGCTGCGGACAGCGCGGCGCGCTTTTTAGAAACTACCGCGGTCGCAGCCTTCCTGCGCAATGGCAACACGCGCGAAACCCGCGCCGCGCTTGCCGACCTGCTCGATAACGGCGCACGCCCGGCGGAGACGCTGGGCGATGAAACGCTTGACCTGATCCGCGAGCAATTTCGTGCCTTCACTGCCGACCGCATCACGCCGCGCGCGCACCAATGGCACCTCGACGATGCGCTGATCCCAGACGAAGTTATCGCCGAGATGGCGCAGCTCGGCGTGTTCGGGGTCTGCATCGCCGACGAGTATGGCGGGCTGGGGCTGGGCAAACTTGCCATGTCGGTGGTGTCGGAGGAATTGTCGCGCGGATGGATTTGCGCCGGATCGCTGGGCACCCGCTCGGAGATTGCGGGCGAGCTGATCGGGGCGAATGGGACGGATGAACAAAAGGCTCGGTTCCTCCCCCGGATCGCCGACGGGACGATCCTGCCAACGGCTGTATTCACCGAACCCGATACTGGCAGTGATCTCGCCAGCGTGAGCACGCGGGCGCGCGCGGATGATCAAGGATGGCGCATTGACGGGGCGAAAACGTGGATTACCCATGCCGCGCGCGCCGATCTGATGACGCTGCTCGCCCGCACGGACGCCGATGCACCGGGCTATCGCGGCCTTTCCATGTTTCTTGCCGAGAAGGCACGCGGAAGCGGCGCGAACCCGTTCCCCGATGCGGGTATCGAGGGCAGCGAAATCGAAGTGCTTGGATACCGGGGCATGAAGGAATACGCGCTCGGTTTCGATGGGTTCGCCGTCTCGCAAAACGCGCTGCTTGGCGGGGCCGAGGGGCAGGGGTTCAAGCAGCTGATGCAAACCTTTGAAGGCGCGCGCATCCAGACCGCGGCGCGGGCCGTGGGCGTCGCTTGGAACGCTTTTGATCTGGGGATCGGCTATGCGCAGGGGCGGAAGCAATTTGGTGGTTCGCTGATCCGTTTCCCCCGCGTCGCGGACAAGCTGGCGCTGATGGCGTGCGATATCGTGATGAGCCGTGAGCTGACCTACAGCGCTGCACGGGCCAAGGATCGCGGCGCGCGCTGCGATATCGAAGCGGGAATGGCCAAGCTGCTCGCCGCCCGCAGCGCATGGATCGCGGCGGATCAGGCGGTGCAGATTCACGGCGGCAATGGCTATGCGCTCGAATACCCGATCAGCCGGGTGCTCTGCGATGCGCGCATTCTCAACATCTTCGAAGGCGCAGCGGAGATTCAGGCGCAGGTGATCGCGCGCGGGCTGTTGCAGGCGCGCCAGAAAGCATTGGTTGAAGAGCCTGCAACCCGGCTGCGCGCGTGATTGACGCTGGCGAGCAGGCGTCTATTGAGCCTCGCCATGGATTCGAGCCTCGTTTCCCGGCGTCCGCCACCGCTTGTCTCGATGCTTCAGGGCGGACCGGTCGCGCTGTTCCTCGACTTCGATGGCACTTTGGTTGAGCTGGCCTCAGGGCCGGACGCTATCGAACCAGCCCCCGATCTTGCCGGGCGACTCCAGAAACTGGCCGAACGGCTTGAGGGGCGCTGTGCGCTAATAAGTGGGCGCGCGGTGAAGGATATTGAACGCCATCTCGGTGCGCTTCCAACCGCTGCCGCGGGATCGCACGGATCGGATCGACGTGGTGCCAATGGCGAAGCGCTCGGCCCCGGACCGACAGGTCTGCCGCTTGCAATCGAGGCCCGACTGCGTGCCTATGCGGCACACAATGGGCTTGAATACGAGCACAAACCGCATGGCGGGGCGCTGCATTACCGCCAAAGCCCTGAGCGTGGCGAAGAGGCACGCGAATTTGCCCGCGACCTGGCCGGAGCATGCGGCTGGGCGGTGCAGGAGGGCAAGTGCGTGATCGAGCTCGTGGCGGAGAATGCGGGGAAGGGCGAAGCGGTACTCGCCTTTATGAACGAGCCGCCCTTTGTTGGAGCGCGTCCGTACTTCATCGGTGACGACCTGACGGATGAGGCGGGCTTCAAAATGTGCGAAGGCTTGGGCGGCGCCGGTGTTCTAGTGGGCGAGCGCGAGAACACCTGCGCGCGCTTCCGCCTCGAGGACGTCGACGCCGTGCATGCCTGGCTCGATCTGTGACGCAACGCGCGCAGCCTGACCTTGAACTCTGGCCGATCGGCAATTGTCAGGTCTCCGGGCTGGTCGATTCCGAAGGCGCGCTTGTCTGGGGCTGTGTGCCGCGTGTCGATGGCGATCCGGTGTTCTGCTCATTGCTCGATGGCGGGGAGCGCGACGAAGGTATCTGGCGCTTCGAACTCGACGGGCAGGTCAGCGCGAGCCAGGAATACATCCGCAACACGCCCAACCTCATCACCACCTTGGAGGCGAAGGACGGGAGCGCGGTGCAGATCCTCGATTTCTGCCCCCGCTACGAACGCTCAGGCCGGATGTACCGCCCGGTGTCCTATGTGCGGATCGTGCGTCCCCTGCGCGGCAATCCGCGCATTCGCGTCGTGCTGAAGCCGATGCGCGATTACGGTGCGCAGTTGGCTGAAACGACCAACGGCACGAACCACATCCGCTATCTCGTCGGCCGACAGGCCCTGCGTCTCTCTACCGATGCGCCAGTCGGCTATATCCTCGAAGGCCGCACATTTCGCATCGAGGCCGACACGCATTTCTTCCTGGGCCCGGACGAACCCTTTGTCGGAAACTTGCGCGAACAGGTCCGCTCGATGGAGCAATCGACGCGCAATTACTGGCAGAACTGGGTGCGGATGCTGGCGATCCCGCTCGAATGGCAGCAAGAGGTAATCCGCTGTGCGATTACGCTCAAACTGTGCCAGCACGAGGAGACGGGCGCGATCGTCGCCGCCCTGACGACCTCAATCCCCGAAGCGGCCAATTCCCAGCGCAACTGGGACTATCGCTACTGCTGGATCCGCGATTCCTACTACACGGTTCAGGCGCTCAACCGGCTGGGCGCGCTGGATGTGATGGAGAAATACCTCTCCTACCTGCGCAATATCGTTGATGCTGCGAAGGGTGGTAATATCCAGCCACTCTATTCGGTGATGGGCGAAGGCGAGCTGGATGAGAGCGCTGCCCCCGACCTCGCGGGTTATCGCGGCATGGGCCCGGTGCGGCGCGGCAATGCGGCCTACAAGCAGATCCAGCACGATTGCTATGGTCAGATCGTGCTGCCCAGCGTGCAGGGCTTCTTCGACACTCGATTGCTACGCCCGGCGACCGAGCGCGATTTCGAAAACCTTGAACAGGTCGGCAAGATGGCCTGGGCGATGCACGATCAGCCCGACGCCGGCCTGTGGGAATTCCGCACCCGGCAGGAGGTTCACACCTATTCCGCGATCATGAACTGGGCGGCGTGCGACCGGCTCGCGAACGTTGCGCAGCATATGGGCAAACCCGACCGCGCAACGCTCTGGCGTGAGCGGGCGGATACCGTTGCGGCAACCATCGAGGAGCACGCCTGGAAGGACGAAGGCGAGGGGAAGCGGCACTACAAGGCGAGCTTCGAGTCCGACTATCTCGATGCGAGCCTGCTGCAAATGCTCGAGCTGCGCTTTTTGTCGCCGGACGACAATCGGTTCAAGCACACCTTTGCCGCGGTCGAGAAAGAGCTGCGGCGCGGCGATCACATGTTGCGCTACGCCGCGGAGGATGATTTCGGCGCGCCTGAGACCGCCTTCAACGTCTGCACCTTCTGGCTGATCGAGGCGCTGCATCTCGCCGGGCGAAGCGAAGAGGCGCGCACTTTGTTCTGCACGATGCTAAGCCACACGACCGCATCCGGCCTGCTGAGCGAGGATCTCGATTACGATACGGGCGAGCTTTGGGGGAACTTCCCCCAGACCTACTCGCTGGTAGGAGTAATCAACTGCGCCGGTCTGTTGTCCAAACCCTGGAGCGAAGTGCGATAAGCCATTCAGCCAGCCGCCTTGTCGTCGTATCCAACCGTGTCGCCATGCCAAAGGCTCGCGGGGCGGAGGGTGCGCAAGGAGGACTGGCCGGGGCGCTGAACGCGGCGCTCGCCGAACGTGGCGGATTGTGGTTCGGATGGTCGGGCGAAGAAGCGGAACAGACCGGTGCCGAGGTCCATACGCAAAGCGTCGATGGCTTCACGATCGCGACGATCGATCTCTCCCACCGCGACGTTGACGAATACTACAACGGCTTTGCCAATTCGACGCTGTGGCCCCTGTTCCATTACCGCATCGACCTTGCCCGGTTCGAGGAGCGCACCGGTCGCGGATATGAGCGGGTCAACGCATGCTTCGCCGACAGCTTGACCGCGATGATGAAGCCCGACGATCTCGTCTGGGTACACGATTACCATCTCATTCCGCTCGGCCAGCGATTGCGCGAGCGCGGCGCTGAAAACCGCATCGGGTTTTTCCTCCACACGCCATGGCCGCCGACCCGCCTGCTTACCTCGCTGCCGTTCCACGAGCGTCTGGTCGAGACGATGCTGGCTTACGACGTCATCGGCTTTCAAACGAGCGAATGGCTTTCGAGCTTCGTGCATTATTGCGAGACCGAACTTGGCGCACAGGTCGACCGGGAGACCGGGCGCATCACCCATTCCGGGCGCACGACGATAGCGCGCGCCTATCCGATCGGGATCGACTGGGACCACTTTCACAAGCAGCGCGATACCCAAGAGGCGCGTCGAAGCGAACAGCGCCTGCTGTCTTCAACCCGGGAGCGCATCGCCATGATCGGCGTCGACCGGCTCGACTATTCCAAGGGCCTGCCCGAACGCATCGACGGGATCGGGCGGTTTTTCGACCAGCATCCTGAGAGCACGCGCGATCTCGTTTACATCCAGATCGCGCCGCCAAGCCGCGAGGATGTGGAGAGCTACCAGCAGATCCGCGCAACGCTCGAACAGAAGACCGGGCAGATCAACGGCGCGCGCAGTGACGTCGACATCGTGCCAATCCGATACGTCAATCGCGGTTACAGTCACGCGGAGCTCTACGGGTTCTTTCGTGCGGCGAAGATCGGTTTGGTGACGCCATTGCGCGACGGCATGAACCTTGTGGCCAAGGAATATGTCGCGGCGCAGGATCCCGAGGATCCGGGTGTTCTGATTCTGTCCGAGTTCGCGGGAGCCGCTCAACAGCTTGGCATAGAGCGACCCGACGGCAGCGAAGGTGGCGCGGTGCTGGTTAATCCACACAGTCCCGACGTGCTGGCCAGCGCGATCAAGCGCGCACTCGACATGCAGTTGGACGAGAGAAAGCGCCGCTATGAAGCGATGATCGAAACAGTGCGCAATGACGATATCGAGGCCTGGACCGAAGGGTTCTGCAGCGATCTTGCGGCAGATCAGCTTTAGATAAACCGACGGGCGGGGGGCAGCGTTTCGCGCTCCATTCCGGAGCTTCGCGCCAGATAGGTCTGGAGATCGGTGTGGCGCGGCCTGTCCCGATGGCGCGACAGGACGCGCTGCACGCGATTGATAAGGCCGGTGGGATCATAGGGCTTGCGCACATAGTCCTGCGCGCCCGCATAGATCGCCTGGCTTTCATCCTGCGCGCCACTCATTGCTGTGAACATGATGACCGGCAGGTCGTAATATTCTGGCGAGCCACGCATCTTCCGCAGCATCGTGACGCCGGACATTCCGGGCATGTCCTGATCGAGCAGCAGAATGTCGGGCCGACGCTTGCCCAGCAGGTGCCACGCCGCTTCGCCGCTCGTTACCCAGCCGCACGCATGCCCGGCATCGATCAGGGTCTGCGACGCAAGTTCGGCGATCAACTCATCGTCGTCGGCAATCAGAATATGAGCCATGGGCCCCCGCATGGTTGCTGTAGTGTGGTTAAGGTCTGAGCCGGTGCTCTTAACCTATGTCCTGGAAAGCGAAGTTTTATGGCACCCCCGCACTTTTCCCTATGCCATAAACGGCGAGCCGGTGCGGCGGTGGTTGTGCGCCGGCTTACGCGCTCCCACCTTTGGGCCATGACCAGCTCCGATCCGTTTCTCCCGACCGAAGGCATCCACAATCTGCGCGACTATGGCGGCTATGCCGCTGTCGATGGGGCGCGAGTAAAGACTGGGCTTTTGTTTCGCTCCGGTCAGCATATCGACGCAAGCGACGCGGATCTCGAGACCATCCGCGCGCTCGACATTCGCACCGTGATCGATCTGCGCGGCGTGAGCGAGCGCACCGGCTTTCCGTGTCGTCGCCATCCGGACTTTGCCGCCGACGTGATCGCTTTCGACGGGGAAACCAGCAATTCGCCCCCGCACGAGGGAGGCGGTGGGCGCGTGGAGATGACGGCGGAGAAGGCCCGCGACCGGATGATCGCGGTCTATACGAGGATGCCAGACAACCCGGCCATGATCGACATGTTTTCGCGTTACTTCGAAGCCTTGGCGTCGCGCGAGGGCGGGAGCCTGGTGCACTGCTTTGCCGGCAAGGACCGTACCGGTATCGCGGCAAGCCTGCTGCTGCACGTGCTTGGCGTGCATCACGACGATATCGTCGCGGAGTTTTTGCGCACCAACGATGCGCCGACGCAGGAGGTGCTCGAGCGCCAGTCCCTTCCGCGCATGGAACAGCATTACGGCACGATCGAGCGCGAGGCGTTGCGCAATCTGATGGGTGTGCGGTCGGACTATATCGAAACCTATTGGACCAAGGTGACCCGCGAACACGGCTCGATCGACGCCTATCTGGCACAGACATTGGGTGTGGATGACGGGCGGAAAGCCCGCCTTCGAGAGCGCTTGCTGGCGTGACAAAGTGCTCGCGCGCGCCCATATTAGTGGTGAACGAACACACCGACGCGAAAGACTGATCACATGGCGACCCACCGCACAAAGATGCTCATCATCGGCTCCGGCCCCGCAGGCTACAGCGCTGCGATTTACGCCGCGCGCGCCATGCTGGAACCGATCGTCGTGCAAGGCCTCCAGCCCGGTGGCCAGTTGACGATTACTACCGATGTCGAAAACTACCCCGGTTTTCGCGACGTCGTTCAGGGCCCGTGGCTGATGGAAGAGATGCAGGCGCAGGCCGAGCATGTCGGAACTCGCATGATGTGGGACACGATTGTCTCGGTCGATCTCGAAAACGGCCCTCCCTTCCGCGCGATCGGGGACAGCGGCGATGAGTATATCGGCGACACGCTGGTCATCTGCACCGGCGCACAGGCCAAATGGCTGGGCGTTCCGGGCGAGCAGGAGCTGGGCGGGAAGGGCGTGTCGGCCTGCGCGACGTGCGACGGGTTCTTCTATCGCGGCAAGAAGGTCGCGGTGATCGGCGGCGGCAACACCGCGGTCGAAGAGGCGCTCTACCTCACCAACCATTCCGACGACGTCACGATTATCCACCGCCGCGACGAGTTCCGCGCGGAGAAGATACTTCAGGATCGCGTGTTCAAATCGGACAAGATATCAAGGCTGTGGAACAATACGGTCGAAAGTTTCGAAGCGGGCGAGGAGGGGGCCTTGCATCACCTAGTGCTCAAGGACACACAGACCGGTGAGACCTCCACGCTCGAAGTCGATGGTGCTTTCGTTGCGATCGGCCATGCGCCCGCGACCGAGCTGTTCAAGGGCAAGCTGCCGATGGACGATGCGGGCTATCTCGACGTCGAACCCGGCACGCCCAAGACCGAAATCCCCGGCGTGTTCGCGGCAGGCGATGTAACCGACCATGTCTATCGCCAGGCGGTGACGGCTGCGGGAATGGGCTGCATGGCCGCGCTCGACGGAGAGCGGTTCCTCGCGACCTTGGACGAGGCGCGCGAAATGGAGGAGCAGGCGGAAGCGGCAGAGTAGTCCGCCTAGACCGCCATCGGATCGACGGTGACTCCCTCAAGGTCTGTACTGCCGGCGAACACGATTAGCGCGGCCTTCGCGATGAGCGCGGTTAGCACAATGCTCGACAGCGCGAACAGGACGAAGCGCGCGATGACCTTGTTCGCGGTGACTTGCACCACGCTGTGGGCCACCCGCAGCCCGGTGTAGATCCACGCCAGAAACGCATTCGCGCCGGTTGCGCCGCCTGCCAACGCCAGCACGATGACGACGGCGTAGAACACGGTCGGCTGTTCGTGCAGATGGTTGTAATTGTGCGCCTTCCACTGTGTCTGAGCCGGCAGCTTCCTGTCGAGCGATCCCGGAACCTGCGCCTCGTCCGCGGGGATGTGGGCTTTCTGGATCGCAGGCAAGCGGGTCGCGTACATCCAGACCCACATAACCATCGTCCAGATCATCAACGCGACTGCGGGCTGGAACAGAGCGAAAAGGTCGGTCATGTCGGCAGGGCTCCCGGATCGGCGAAGACGGTCGCCATGATGGCGCGAATGGCGAGCACGATCAGCGCAATCGTGCTTGCAAGGAACAGCGCAAATCGCACCGGGATGGCGTTGAACAGGATCTGCCAGAGCGAATGCAGGATCCGCAGCGCGACGTAAATCCATGCCGCGAGCACGTCGACTTCGGTCGCCCCCACGATCGCCAGGATCGCGCTGACCGCGTAGAAAAGCGTCGGTTGTTCGTGCAGGTGGGTGTGGTTGTGCGCCGGCCAGTTCGCGCGGTCCGGGATAACGCCTTCGAGATCGCCCCCGCGCGCGCCTTTCTTGCGGGGCAGGGCCGACTTGTCTTTCAGTTTCGCCACCGCACCAAAGCGCGACGGGATGATCCAGAACATCACTATTAGTGTCCACACCACCAATATGGCGGCTGGCGCGAGCATTTGCGCTTGCATCAAAGCTCCCCCTCGTTCCGCCTTTCCCTGCGAAAGCGGTCTCAACTTGTCAATCGGCACCGCGGGCTGCGAGTACGTGAAGCTGAAAGTAGGAGAACCGCCCCCGTCGGGATGTGAGTGTCAGGCCGCGCTCTTTTGCAATACGGTGAGCCGCCTCGCCGAGCGTGTCGCGCGTGGCCACATGGAACCTCGCAAGCCATCCGCGCAGCAGCTTCGCCAGTGGACCTGGAAGCCCGGACAGGTCGCCGAAATCGACGACGTGCAACTCCCCTCCCGGCGCAAGCTGGCTAGCCGCGTAATCCAGTGCGCGCTCCCAATCGGGAATCATGGAGAGCGAATAGGACAGCACAATCCGCTCGAACCTGCGCTCGTCTAGGCCGGGTTCCTCGAAAACCTTTACCGGATCAAACGCACAGGCATCGCCTTCGCCGAGCTTCGCTTCTCCGCCCAGAGCCTTGCGCGCGCTCTTCAGCATCTCGCTCGAAATATCGAGACCGTAGAGCCGCACACCCGGCCAGCGCTGACCGACTTTTGCGAGATTGCGCCCCGTACCGCACGCGACCTCCAGCACTCGCATTCCGGGCGTCGCATCCAGACCCTCGAGCAGGGTATCGCGCCCGAACAGATAGTATTTTCGTGTCAGGTCGTAGATATGGCGCTGGCCCTTGTAGACGCTGTCCATAAGCGCCCCGTGGGCCGCGCCGCGCGCAGGATTTTGAACCATCAGACGAGCTCGTAAAGGTGCACGCCGCCATAGATCGAAGAGCGGTCCCGCGCGGTCAAATCGGCGGACTTGTCCTCCAGATAGCGCCACTTCGACAGGATCGCATCGTCGAGCCGACCCGGCAGCATGGTCGGCTCGGCCGCAGTGCGGAACAGCACGCGCGCGCCCGGTCGGGCTGCGCGGGTTATCCGGCTCCACAGTCCATCAAGCTGCGCATTGTTCATCCAGTCCTGCGCATCGAGCAGCACGAACCGGTCGAGCGAGGCCTCCTCGCGCGCGCCGATCCATTCGACCATGTTGGCGCGCACCACGTCCAGCCGATCGATCCGCTCGCGCATCGCCTCCCAATTGGCGCGCTGGAGGTAGGGCGGCAGCGGCGCGTCGCTCTTGCGGTCATAGCCGCGACCGAACGCCTGCCATGCAAAGTAATTGTCCTTCACCTCGAAATCGCAGGCGAGCTTTTCCAGCCGCCGTCGCAACACTTCGGCCATGCGCTCATCGCCAGCAAGCTCGTCGAATTGCGCAGGCGGAATGCCAAGGCCGAACAGCGAGGCGGGCTGGTCGGTCAGCCACCGCACGAACCGTTTGTCGAACACCGGAGCCAGTTCGCGCTCGAACACGGCACGCTGTTCTTCCAGTGTCTCGGCTTCGAGCAGTTTGTTGAGATCGACCTTGTAGAGCTTCGCGAACAGGTGAGCGAGGCCGATGAAATTGCCCAGCAGCCCGCGCCGATAGATCCCCTTGGTGAAGTAGCTGATGCGCCGCCGCCCCTTGATATCGCGCTTTTCCCAATAGCGGCGGGACTCAGCGTCAAGATGCGGTGCGATCATCTCCTTGTAGACCGCCTTGTTCTCGCCGTGATCGGCGTGGCCGAAGAAACGGTGGAACCGCTCGTAATTCGGCAGGTGCCTGATCGCGGTGATCTTGAGCTGGCCGAGCGCGACATGCGCGCGGTTGAGGTCGACGGCCGTTACCTGCGCGGGGTTGGCGGTCAGGTAGGAAAGCGCGTTGCAGCTGCCGCTGGCAATGCACATGATGCGGTTGTCTGGCTGGATCGCAAGGCCCTCCATGTCGACCACCGGATCTTCCCAGATTTGCGCGTAGACAAGGCCGTTGAAGGCGAGGGCGAAGGCCTTGTCGAGCAGCTTGTCCTTCGCGCGTGCGTCCTTGCGGACCACGGCGTCTTCGATGATGCGTTTGGGTTGTGCGACCATGGGTTGGGGTGCTTTGCTCATGTTCAAAAAAATGCAGTCTATCCCGGCTGCGTGTCGCGCGCATGACGCTCTCGCGTCAAGTCGGCAAGCGTCTCGCCATGCGCAAGCAACGTTTCGGCGAAGCGTGCCGGGTCCGCGTTGCCGCCCGTCAGCATCAGGACGGTGCCTTCGCCCACCGGGACTTTGCCCGCCAGCGCTGCCGCCAATGCTGCCGCACCACCCGGTTCGAGGATGAGGCGCAGGTCGGTGAAGGCGAAGACCTGGGCAGCGCGCACTTCGTCATCGGTGACGGTGACGCCCGGCTCGGCGCGATCTTTCAGCACTGCGAGGTTGATGGGCTTGGTTGCGGTCGGCTGAAGAGCGTCGCAGATGGTGGCGGGCGCTTGCCCGCCAGCATGGACGATCTTACCCGCAGCGATGGCCTGCCCGACCATGTCCCACCCTGACGGTTCGACCACATGGATCGCGCTGGCGGGGCAGGCGAGGGCGAGGCCAGCGGCAAGCCCGCCGCCACCGCAGCAGGCGACGATGCGGGAGGGTTCGCGGCCTAGCTGCTCAACGATTTCGACGCCTGCGCTGCCCTGTCCCTCGATCACCCACGGATCGCCGAAGGCGTGGACCAGAGTGCCGCCACGGTCCTCGATCAGCCCCGCGGCCACCTCATCGCGGTCCTCTCCAGGTCGATCATATAGCACCACCTCGGCACCAAGAGCGCGGGTGTTGGCCAGCTTCACAGTCGGCGCATCGCGCGGCATCACGATGGTCGCGGCGATGCCAAGCCGCCGCGCAGCCCAGGCGACACCTTGTGCGTGATTGCCCGAGGATACGGCAACCACGCCAGCCGCGCGTTCTACGTCGGACAGGTTGGAAAGTCGCCACCAGCCGCCTCTGATCTTGAACGCGCCGATCGGTTGCAGGCTCTCCGCCTTGATCCAACAGCGAACGCCTCTGACTTCGACCGGGAGGAGAGGCGTTGGCGGCAGTATGGCGGCGATGGAGCGCGCAGCAGCGATCACGCCTTCGCGGGTGGGCGGACGGGTCATCTGTGCAGCGCCCTGACACACCTGACACACAGTCCAGGGGGGAATGTTTCAACAGGCTCATCACCGGCGGAAAACAGGCGCGAAAGGAGGTTCGACAAGTTCATAGCCCGCGCCATACTCCTACACGGCATCGTAGGAAATCCCGGATCGTTTGAGGCGGCGCGCGCATTGCTCTAGGGACGCGCGCGAAATCCGAATTCAAGAGGTATGAATATGGCGAAAGTGCTGGTGATCGGAGCGGGCGGCGTGAGTTCGGTCTGCGTACACAAGATGGCTCAGGTGCAAAAAGAGGGTAGCGCCTCGACCTTCCCCGAAATCCATCTCGCCAGCCGCACGAAATCGAAATGCGATGCCATCGCCAAGAGCGTGAAGGAGCGCACCGGGATCAGCATCGCGACCTACGAAATCGACGCCGAAGAGGTTCCCGCGATGGTCAATCTCATCAAGAAGATCGGCGCGACGCATGTCGTCAACCTTGCGCTTCCCTATCAGGATCTGCCGATCATGGATGCCTGCCTCGAGGCGGGCGTGCACTATCTCGACACCGCCAATTACGAGCCCAAAGACGAGGCGAAGTTCGAATACAAATGGCAATGGGCCTATCACGACCGGTTCAAGGAGGCCGGGCTGATGGCGCTGCTCGGATCGGGCTTCGATCCGGGCGTCACCAGCGTGTTCACCATGTGGCTGAAGAAGCACAAGCTGAAGACCATCCGCCAGCTCGACATCCTCGATTGCAATGGCGGCGATCACGGGCAGGCGTTCGCGACCAATTTCAATCCCGAAATTAATATCCGCGAAGTCACCGCGCCCGCCCGGCATTGGGAAGACGGCGAGTGGGTGGAGACGCCCGCCATGCAGGTGAAGACCGAATTCGACTTCGAGGAAGTCGGCACCCGCAACGCCTACCTGATGTATCACGAGGAGCTGGAGAGCCTCGCCAAGCACGTCCCTGAACTCGAACGCGCGCGGTTCTGGATGACGTTCGGCGGTGAGTACATCAAGCACCTGACCGTGCTCCAGAATGTCGGCATGACCAGCATCGAGCCGGTGCGCTATCAGGGCCGTGAGATCGTGCCTTTGCAATTCCTAGCCGCCGTATTGCCGAAGCCCGAGACGCTGGGCGAAACGACCAAGGGGAAGACCAATATCGGCGTGATCGCGACCGGCGAAGCCCTGGATGGGTCGGGTGAAAAGACGTTCTACATCAACAATATCTGCTCCCACGAGAAAGCCTATGAGGAAACCGGAAACCAAGCGGTAAGCTACACAACTGGCGTCCCCGCGATGATCGGCACAGCGATGATGGTCACCGGCAAATGGTCAGGGGAGGGCGTCTTCAACATGGAAGAAATGGACCCCGATCCATTCATGGAGATGCTGAACGAACACGGCCTGCCGTGGCAGGTGAAGGAGCTGGACGGACCGGTGGAATTTTGAGCGTGGAGCGTGAGGCTTTGGTTCGCGCAGAGAACGCAGAGGAGCAAAGAACGCAGAGTAGGCGAGTTTCGATCGACGACATGTCCTCAATCGTTATTGAGGAGGCTATCGGAATTCATCGCCAACTCGGCCCCGGTCTTTTTGAAACCGTTTACGAAACGGTACTAACAGGACGGCTTGAGCGACGAGGGCTTCGAGCGGAACGGCAGGTTTCGGTGCCAATTGAGTTTGATGGCCACGCCTTCGGCGCGGCTTTCAAGATTGATATATTGGTAGAAGAGCGATTGATCTTGGAGATCAAATCAGTCGAAATGCTTAGCAAGGCACACGCCAAACAGCTTTTGACCTATCTTCGACTAAGCGATCAGCCCGTAGGGCTGCTCATGAATTTTTCCGCTGCGACCATGAAGGAAGGTATCAGGCGAATGGTAAACAATTATCGGCCGGACTAACCTTCTCCGCGTCCTCTGCTCCCTTGCGTTCCCTGCGCGAACCCCGAAAAGGACCAGCACACCAAATGCAAACCCAAGCCGGCGACCCAGGCGCGTTCGCGCAGTTCGATCTTTCCCGCGTCGACAGCCCCGCTTTCGTGGTCGATGCGGCGAAGTTGCGAGCGAATTGTCAGATGCTGGCTGATATCCGCGATACCGCCGTGAGCGATGGGGCGAGCATCAAGGTGTTCGCCGCGCTCAAGGCGTTCAGCATGTGGTCGACCGCCCATATCCTCGGTGAATATCTCGATGGCGTGTCCACATCCGGCCTTTGGGAAGCGCGGCTCGCATCCGAATTCTACGACGGCGAGATCGCGACCTATTCCGCCGCGTTCAAGCCGGAGGATCTGGAGGAGGTCTGCCGCCTGTCCGACCATGTGATCTTCAACTCGCCCGGCCAGATGAAGCGCGCCGCGCTGATCCTCGATCAGGCCGCGGTTACTGGCGGCGATGTCTCGGTCGGCCTGCGCCTCAACCCAATGGTCGCGACCGGAGAGGTACCGCGCTACGATCCCTCCAGCCCCGGATCGCGTCTCGGTTTTCCAATCGACCAGCTGACCGAAGAGCATATGGAAGGCGTCGAAGGCATCCACTTCCACAATCTGTGCGAGCAGGATTTCGAGCCACTCAAACGCACGTGGGACGCGGTGTTCGACGTAATCGAGCCGTGGTTCGGTCAGCTCAAATGGATCAATATGGGCGGCGGCCACCACATCACGCGCGCGGATTACAGCCGCGAGGAACTGGTTGAATTCCTGCGCGATGCTGCCGAGGATACGGGCGCGGAGATCATTATCGAACCGGGTGAGGCGATTGCGCTGGATGCGGGCATCCTGGTCGGCACTCTGCTCGATACCGGGTTTAACGAGGTGCCGATCGGCATCACCGACATTTCCGCCACGTGCCATATGCCCGACGTGATCGAGGCGCCCTATCGCCCGGCAATGCTCGGCGAGCTGCAGGATGACAGCGTGCCGATCCGGCTGGGCGGACCGTCTTGCCTCGCCGGCGACGTGATCGGCGACTATCGCCTGCCCGTGAAGGCCGATCCGGGTGCGCGCTTCGCGTTTCTCGACCAGGCGCACTATTCGATGGTGAAGACCAACACCTTCAACGGGGTGCAGCTTCCCAGCATCTGGCTGTGGGACAGCGAGACCGACGCGCTCGAATGCGTGAAGCGCTTCGATTACGAGGATTTTCGCAATCGTCTGAGTTGAATGGCGGGGCTAGGCTTCGCCGGTCACTCGCCCGCGCTCGTTCTGGTTGATCGCTTTGGCGAGCCCAGCAAGCGCACCGAATTGTCGCGCCGCTTCCTCCACCCGCGCGCGATCTTCGCTGGCTTTCATCGATCCGCTTTCGAACATATTGCCGCTCTCGACTGCAATGACGACTTCGCCTTCGCTGAACAGAGCCCGCACCGCGTCGCCGTCGAATGCCCGCTCCAGCGCCAGCAGGTGTTCGACATAAGAGGGGTGAATGAGCGTGCGCGCTTCGACCTGATCGTCGCTCCACACCTCGAACACGTCTTCGAACGCAGGGTGCACCTGGTCGACGTAGTCGAGCCGATGACCGTCGAATGTCGCGTGATCGGCGCGCGATCCGAAGCCCAGCCAGCTGCGGTGCTTGCCTGCGCGTTGCAACAGGGTGGTCGAATGGAACCGGCGACCGAATTGCATCGAAACGATTGCGCCGCGGAAAACGGTGACCCAGCGCCGGTTCTTGCCCGAACCCCGCTGCTTCTCAAGGTGCGTCTCGAACAGGTCGAAGCCATGGCCATCGAGCGCCCCGTGCCAGCGGTCCTCGAAATCGCTGCGATCGTGGCCGGGGACCAGCTCGTATCGCTTTACCAACCCGAAGGCCGCATCGGGATCGACATCATGCTCGTAAGAAATGCCGAGGCTCCTCGCGATGGCGGAATTGATCCCGATCTTAACCTCGCGCTTTGCCTTCGAGATCGGTTGCTGACCCCAGGCATAGACCCCGCCGATTGCCACCGCGGTCAGGAAGAATCTGAAATCACCAAGCGAGGCGGGCGCGAACCAGATGAAGGCGAGCACCGGCAACAGCGCGATCCCACCGTAGAACCAACGATTGTGCGCCTTGGCTTTGGCCGCGGCGCGTGTTGTCTCGCGCTCGCCGAGCCATTGCCCTAGCTCGCCGTCCATCAATTGCTGCACGTCCGCGTGCATTCCTACCCCCAAACGCCTGTCAGCCGCTCGCCAGCGTAGTCCTTTAACCAATCCGTGTTAACATACCTGCAAATCGATGAGGGAGTGGTGGGCGATGGACTTGGGATTCATTGTGGTGATCGGAGTGGCAGTGCTGCTCGCGATCCTGGTGGTGGGGATTTACAATAACCTCGTCGGGCTGCGCCAGAACGTTAAGCAAGGCGTGGCCGATATTGATGCGCAGCTGCGTCAGCGGCATGATCTGGTGCCCAATCTGGTCGAGACGGTAAAGGGCTATGCGGGGCACGAAGCCGAAACGCTCGAAGCGGTCATCGCCGCACGCAACGATGCCGCGCGCGGCTCGCCCGACAGCGGCAGCGAGCAGGGCCTGCGCGTCGCACTCGACAAGCTGCTCGCGCTGGGCGAGGCCTACCCTGACCTGAAGGCGAGCGCCAATTTCCAGGAATTGCAGACCGAACTCGCCGATATCGAGGACAAGCTTGCCGCCGCGCGCCGCGCGCTGAACGCCGCCGTCTCGCGCTTCAACACAGCGCGTGAGAGCTTTCCCGCCGTGCTGTTTGCAGGCGCGCTCGGCTTTGACGAAGCCGACTTTCACCGCCTCGACGATAGCGAGCGCGGCAAGGTCGATCAGGTGCCACAGGTCGCGTTTCAGGACTGATCCGGAACGATTTGCGCGTCCTTCGTTGGTTGGGAAACCGCCAAACGGTGCGGCTCGTCTGATTTCCGCTTGCGCGGCGACGCTGCGCGATTATATGCGCCGCTCCGCTGCCCCAAGGGACATATTAACCGCAAGGCAGCCTCAAACCGTTTGGTTCAACTGACTAAACCCTTGGGGGTCCCTTGAATTGCGCACCTTTCCCGACGCCAAGTCCGTAGCCAGGGCCTTCGAGCCCGAAGAGCCGGTGATCCTCAACCGCCCGCACGCTGCCCGGCGCGCGGCGCGTTTTTTCGTGGACAGGTTTCCGGGCAAGGTGCTCTACGCGGTCAAGGCCAACCCCGCGCCCGACCTTATCGAAGCGTTGTGGAATGCGGGTGTCACGCATTACGATGTTGCCTCGATCGCCGAAGTGCGTCTGGTGCGCACGGCGCTGCCCAATGCCGTTCTGTGCTTCATGCACCCGATAAAGACGCGCAGCGCGATTGCGGAAGCCTATCACCAGCACGGCGTGAAGACGTTCAGCCTCGACACGTTCGAGGAGCTCGACAAGATCGTCGATGCCTGTCGCGATCCCGAAACCGGCGATCCGGCCAGCGACCTGCGCCTGTGTGTGCGGCTGAGAGTCTCCAGCGAACATGCGCAGCTCAGCCTTGCCGCCAAGTTCGGCTGCGATCTGACCGAAGCGCCCGCATTGCTGCAACAGGCGCGCCAGCACTGCGACTGGCTGGGCGTATGCTTCCATGTCGGCAGTCAGGCGATGAGCCCGTTCGCGTTCGTGCAGGCGCTCGACCGAACCCGCGCCGCAATTGCGGAGGCGAGCGTGGTTATCGACATGGTCGATGTCGGCGGAGGGTTCCCCAGCATCTATCCCGATCTCGAGCCGCCTCCGCTGGAGGACTATTTCCAGATCATCCACCAGCATTTCTACGCGCTTCCGATCGCCTATAATGCCGAACTGTGGTGCGAGCCGGGGCGGGCGCTGGCGGCGGAATATTCCTCCATGATCGTGCGTGTGGACAAGCGGCGTGGCACCGAACTGTACATCAATGATGGCGCCTATGGTGCGCTTTACGACGCTGCCCATGTCGATTGGCGCTTCCCGGTTGTAGCGCTTGAAGACGATCTGCGCGATGGCGAGCAGGATTTCGCGTTCTATGGCCCCACCTGCGACGATGCCGATTACATGGCCGGTCCGTTCCCGCTGCCGGGCGACATCCAAGCCGGAGACTACATCGAGATCGGCATGCTGGGCGCGTATGGCGCGGCGATGAAGACGGGGTTCAATGGCTTTGGCGATGCACAATGCGTCATCGTCGAGGACGAGCCGATGATGAGCCTGTTCGACGGCAGCCGCCGACGCGAAGCCAGCGACAATGTGGTTAGCTTGCGTTAGCACTCGGAGGGGGGGCCCGGTTAGTGCTCTGAACTCAAGCAGGCGTGTCAAATCGAATTGACACAGAATGCATAATTTTCAATTGTCGAGCTGCTCCTTTCCCCTGGCTCGAAAGATGATTCATGCCCGACAATTGCATCGCCGTCGCCACCGATTTCAGCGCCCGCGCCGATCGCGCGATCGACCGCGCGTTGCAGATCAGCAAGTCACAGGACCACAAGCTTTGCGTCCTCCATGCGCTCGATGTGATTGACGCGGACAAAGCGGATTGGTCGGAACTCGATCGCAAGATGCGCGCGACGGTCGGCAGCGGGGAAACAGCGGGCGAGATCGAGTTCGTCTATCCCGAAGGCTCGGCGCCCAAGGCGATATGCAGGGTCAGCGAAGAGCGCGACGCAGCCATGCTGCTGGTCGGCCCGGCACGATATAATTCGCTTGGCGATTACTTTCTGGGCACCGCGGTAGACTACGTCCTGCGCAACACGACCCGGCCGGTTCTGGTGGTGAAAAACCGTGTTCGCGGAGCCTACGAGAATATTGTCGCAGGCACCGATTTTTCCGAGGCCTCGGCCTATGCCATCGTCAAGGCAGCGCGCATGTTTCCTAATGCGAAGCTGCACATCGTTCACGCTTGGCACGTGCCATTCGAAGGATGGAACAAGGACGCCTATGTCGCGGACGAAATGGTAGAGGGTGAGACCGGCAAGATGAATGCCTTCCTCGAAAAGCTCACCGCCGAAGAGCCTCGTCTGTCAGAGGCGACCACGCAACTGGTTCGCGGCAACCCGATTCAGGCGATCAGGGACGGCCTCGGACGCGATCCGAACGCTCTGGTCGTGCTCGGCAGCCACGGATCAAGCGGTTGGCGCCAGGCCGCGATCGGCAGCGTGACAAGCGACCTGCTGCGCTTCGTCGAAGCGGATATGCTGGTGGTGAACACGAAGAGGGCGGAGGGGTAGGGGGCGCCGACTTGGGGTGCATCTTAAACGTCTGTTTGCGACCCCTATATCAGACGGATCAAGGACGGATTATTCCTTTACCATGACACGACGCTTTGTATTACTCACCGCAGCGCTTTTAATCTCATGCGAGAATGAGAATGCAGCATCTCAACAACCTCAGGCGGAAGCTGTGAGGCTCTCAACTGCATCCAGTGATTCAGAAAACAAGGAGAGCGAGGTGGTCGAAAGCAGCGCCCCCTTGAGCTCGCGCGAAATCAATGAGCTGCTGACCGGCAAAATGATTACTTATTCGCCACCCGGTTGGGCCGACGCAGGAGTTCACGAAGAATTTCATGAGGGCGGTGAATGGCGGGGTATTCGTTACAGCCGTGGCCCCATCCAATTTTCTGGCCGATGGTTTACCAAAGAGAACAAGTTGTGCGTCACCTCGCCACGCACTATCTCAAGTTCGGTATCCGAAGGCGCTCCATTTTGCCGAGAAGTTCGATTGTCAGACGATGGCAGGCAGATTTTGATCGCTCACATCGCATGGCGCGATCAGGAAATAATGATCGCGGAGCTACAGAGCCTTCGAGCAAGATAGCAGATCGACAGGCATTTTGCTCGGCAGCAAACCACCCCTAAAGCGACCACGAGCTGCTCTCACCCAAACCCCACAAACCGCGCCGCTTCTTCGACACTCTTGCGTTCGCTAACCACGGCGTTGGCAGGAAAGTCCGGGTCGGGCCAGCCCATCGCGATAGCCTTCATGATGATCTGATCGTCGGGGATACCGGCGTGTTCGCGCACCACGGGGCTTTGCATGATGCCTTGCGAATTGATGACGCAGCCCAGCCCGCGCGACCAGGCGGCGTTGACCAGTGCGGTCGTTACAGCGCCGCAGTCGAAGGCGGTGTCATCGCTCCCTGACAGTTCGCGGTCGTAGGTGACGATCACGCAGACCGGCGCGTCGAACTGGCGAAAGCCGCGCAGCACCCAGTCCTGCCGCCCGTCCTTGTCCTCCCGCTCGATCCCCATCGCGCCAAAGAGCTGCTTGGCCACGCCCACCTGCCGCTCGCGGTGAACGCCCGCGAAGGGTTCGCCCCGCCGGAATTCGCGGCTGTCGGGTTCGCCTGCGAGAATGCGCTCGGTGTTGCCCTCACGAATGCGGTCGAGCGCCTCTCCGGTGATTACGTGGAAATGCCAGGGCTGTGTGTTCATCGAGGACGGCGATCGGATCGCCAGCGCCAGCACCTCCTCGATCACTTCGCGCGGCACGGGCTTGTCGAGATAGCCGCGGATCGAGCGGCGGTCGCTGACGATTTCTGAGTAAGTCTGGTCAGGCGCTCCGGCCATCATTCTTTCCCGTTGCTGCGGAAGGGATGTGCCCGGTCAGGGACAGGTCTTCAAGCCGCTTCGGCCAAGTCCATCTGCAGCCGGTCCCAGATCTCCACCAGTGCTTCGGTCAATTCGTCCATCATGTCTTCTGTATGATGCGGACCTGGCGTGAAGCGCAGGCGCTCGGTCCCGCGCGGCACGGTGGGGAAATTGATGGGCTGCACGTAAACGCCGTATTCGGCGAGCAGAATGTCGCTGATCTTCTTTGCGCGCACCGGATCACCAACCATCAGCGGGACGATATGTGTGGTCGAGTCCATCACGGGCAGACCCGCTTCGGCAAACTTCAATTTTAGCGTCGCGGCGGCGGCCTGCTGGGCGTTGCGTTCAATGCTGGAGGACTTGAGATGCTTGACCGAGGCGAGCACGCCCGCGACCAGTACCGGGCTGAGTGAGGTCGTGAAGATAAACCCCGGCGCATAGGAGCGAATGCAGTCGATCACGCGTGTGTCGGCGGCGATGTAGCCACCCATGACGCCGAACGCTTTCCCTAATGTGCCCTCGACAATATCGATCCTATGGGCCGCATTATCGCGTTCAGAAATACCGCCACCGCGTGCGCCATACATGCCGACCGCGTGAACTTCGTCGATATAAGTGAGCGCGTTGTAGGTTTCGGCCAAGTCGCAGATCGCGTGGATTGGTGCGACGTCGCCATCCATCGAATACACACTCTCGAAGACAATGACCTTGGGCGTTTCGGGAGCCTCGGCGGCCAGCAGCTCCTCGAGATGCGCCAGATCGTTGTGTCGAAACACTCGCTTCTCGCAGCCTGAATTCCTGATCCCTGCGATCATGCTGGCGTGATTGAGTTCGTCGGAGAAGATCACGCAGCCCGGCAGCAGCTTGGCTAGCGTCGAGAGCGTCGCGTCGTTGGAGACATAGCCGCTGGTGAACAGCAACGCGCCGTCCTTGCCGTGAAGATCGGCGAGTTCGCGCTCAAGCTCGACATGCAGGTGCGTGTTGCCGCCGATATTGCGCGTGCCGCCGGAACCCGCGCCGACATCGTGCAGCGCCTCTTCCATGGCGCCGATCACAACATCGTGCTGACCCATCGCGAGGTAGTCGTTGGAGCACCACACGGTGATCGGCTTTGGACCATTATGCCCGTGGAAACAGCGCGCGTTGGGATAGGCGCCCTTGTTGCGCATGATGTCGATGAAGACGCGGTAGCGGCCTTCTTCGTGCAGGCGGTCGATCGCGGCGTCGAAGATCTGGTCGTAATTCATCGGCTCCACGCTTTTGTCTTGGCGGACGGCCCCTTGCGGAGGGCTGGCGGCGTCCTCTTCCTATACAGTTACGAACCATACCATGCGGCGGATGGCCCAAAGCTTTCGCGGGTTATCTAGGCATTCACCGCGAGCTTGACCACCCGCGATCTTTGCGAACAAATCGCAGCTTTTCCTGCTTCTGGACGAGCTGGTCAGAAGCTCTCGGTCTGTCCGAAACCTCGCCGTTCAAGCGCTTGTTTGAGACCCGCCGCTGCATCGAGAGGGCCGGTAATGACGAAGCGATTGGCCTGCGGGCGCGCCATTGGCTGTCCTTCAACCAGATCCGCAATGCGGCGAGCGATCCCTTGCGCCCCATCAACCAAAGCCACACCCTCGCCGAACGCCGCGGAAAGCTCATCGGCGAGCAAGGGGAAGTGGGTGCAGGCAAGCACCAGCGTGTCGATCGATCCGCCCTTGGTCTTGGCCCGCAGATCGGACGCAGCGCGATCGATCGCGACGGTGTCGACCCGGCCGCCGCGCAACTTGGCTTCTGCGCAGGCGACAAGGTCCGGCGCCGCGACGCGTAAAAGGCTCTTACCCTGCGCAAATCGGGCTTCAAGGTCGTCGACATAGCGCTGACGGATGGTCGCCTCGGTCCCGATCAGGCCGATCACGCCGGTCCGGGTTTGGGCGGCGGCGGGCTTGATCGCCGGCACAGTTCCGACAATCGGGATTTCAAGCACGTCGCGCACCATGCCAAGCGCGATGGTGCTTGCGGTGTTGCAGGCGATGCAGGCGAGGCGCGGGGCGAAGCGCTCCCCCATCCGCCCGAGCAGGCCCGCAACCCGCGCCGCAATCTCGGCCTCTGACTTGCTGCCATAGGGCAGTCCCGCGAGATCGGCGGCGTAGATGACCGGCGCATCGGGCAGCAATTCGCGCAGGGCATCGTAAACGGTGAGACCGCCAACGCCGCTGTCGAAGATCAGGATTGGGGAGGAAGGATCGGCCATCAGCGCGAGCGGATGGCCGAGCTCCTGCGCTTGGTCAATCCTGAGACTTCAGGCCCGCGGCAAGCTCGAGACCGATTGCGGCAAGTTGTGGCATCGCCCAATCGTGATATTCGGCGTAAGACACTCTTCCGTCGCCGTCGCGATCAACCTCTCGGTAGAATTCCGCAAGGGTACCGGGATCGGGGGTTTCTTCCCGTTGTGCCTCAAGGCTGCGCGCAACCGTTCCGCTGGGATAGACGGCATCGTCCGGCCCGAGCATCACCACCTTTCGCAGGGCCGACTCGGGCTTTTCTAGGAAACCCGAGTCATCTTCATCGAGGCTGTTGAACGCCCTGCGAGTGGACTGGGCAATCTTCGTTTCGTTCGCGTTCACGGCGGTATCGAGCGCGCGTTCCTCCGCGTCAGCAGGGCGGGGATCGTGGCTGCCCGGTTGCAAGAGGGCGAGACTGGCGGCGGCGAGAATGATCATGGCAACAGCTCCAACAGTAAATCGTAGAGGCGTTTTCGACTGCCGGACATGAGCTATGGCAGAAACCTCCGACGTCCGAGCTACGGCGTGCCCGTACCCCTCCGCTTGCGCCAGTATCCGCGCCGCTTCGAGTGATGAACTGGCGCCCAGCTTCACGCGCGCCATCTTGAGGCGCTTCTCAACCGCATGGTGCGAAATGCCGAGGTCGAGTGCGATCTCCTTCGCCGTCTTGCGATCGAACCAGCCGCGCAGGGCTTCCTTCTCGCGCTGGGTCAGTTTCGCCGTGGTCGGTTCAGCATCCATGACGACAAGTCTAAACGCCGCGGCGAGCACGCGAAAGTATGGTTAGACCGTACTTCGATCCGAACGCGGTCTTCTTGTCACAGGGAATTAGACGAATCGCGGCGCACGGCTATGAGGGCGATATGGAACCCATATTCGCAGCCGTGCTCGGATACCTCACCGGCTCAATCCCCTTCGGCCTGCTGCTGACGCGCGCGGCGGGGCTGGGGGACGTGCGCAGTATTGGCAGTGGCAATATCGGCGCGACCAATGTGCTGCGCACCGGAAACAAGGCACTCGCGGCAGCGACTTTGTTGCTCGATCTGCTCAAGGGGTTCGCACCGGTTTTCGCTGCGGGGCTGATCTGGGTGGGCGAGGCATCGGACGTCGCTAAGGCGTTTGCGGCTGGCGGCGCGGTGCTGGGGCACTGTTTCCCGGTGTGGCTCGGGTTCAAGGGAGGCAAGGGGGTGGCGACCAATGCGGGCGTCGCCTTCGGGCTCGCCTGGCCGATGGGCCTCGCTTACGCGGCGGTGTGGCTGTCGCTGCTGGCAACCTTCCGCATTTCCTCGCTCGCCGGAATTGGCGCGGTTGTCGCCGCGGCTGCCGCTGCGCCGCTGTTTGGCTATCCGCAATTCTTCCCGGTGATGGCGGCGATCGCGGTCGTCATCATCTACCTTCACCGCGCTAACATTGCGCGTCTGGCGAAGGGCGAGGAGCCGCGTGTGGGGCAGAAGAAGACGTGACTGCTCCGCCCGCGCTGTCGCAGGCCGAGGCTTTTGCCAGGATACGCCTGCTGCGCTCGCCCAATATCGGACCGGTGAGCTATCGCCAGCTACTCGCGCGGTTCGGCAATGCGGTCGCAGCGCTCGAAGCGCTTCCCGACCTCGGCAGCCGTGGAAAGACCGCATACCGCGCCGCGCCCGCTGACCGGATCGAACGCGAAATCGAGGCGGTGCGCAAGGCGGGCGCGCGATATCTCTTCCACGACCAGGCCGACTATCCCGCGCTGCTCGCCGAAATCGAGAGCTCGCCGCCAATCGTCACCTGCCGCGGGCGATTGGAGCTCGCCACCAAACCCTGTGTCGCGATGGTCGGCGCGCGCAATGCGAGCGCGGCGGCGGTCAAGCTGGCGCGCGACTTCGCCACCGAACTGGCGCGAGCGGGTCTGACGGTCGTCAGCGGTCTTGCGCGCGGCATCGACGGCGCGGCGCACGAAGGCGCTTTCCCGGCGACCATCGGCGTGATCGCGAGTGGGATCGACATCGCCTATCCCCCGCAGCATGTCGAGCTGCAAGAGCGGATCGCGAACGAAGCGCTGCTGATCGCCGAGCAGCCGCCGGGCACCGAGCCGCGCGGGCGGCACTTCCCCAGCCGCAACCGCATCATCGCCGGGCTGGCGAGCGGGACATTGGTGGTCGAGGCGGCGCCAAAGTCCGGCAGTCTTATAACCGCACGGCTGGCAGGCGAGGCAGGGCGCGAGGTCATGGCGATCCCCGGCAGCCCGCTCGACACCCGCTCGCACGGCTGCAACCAGCTGATCCGCGATGGCGCGGTGCTGGTAAGCTCGCCCGACGAGGTTGTCGAATTGCTGGAAGGCTTTACCGGAGACCCGCGCTCAACTTTTCGCGTCAACGAGAACGGCGCGAACTTCGATTATGAGGAATTGCGCAAGCTCGAATGGGGCGAAGCGAAGGGCGGCGAGGGCGGGGACGTGGTGACGCGCCTGCTGACGAAGGCTCCGATCGCGATCGACGAACTTATCCGCCAGTCCGGCGCCAGCCCGGCGGTGGTGCAGATGGAACTGCTCGAACTGGAACTCGCGGGAGAGCTGGAGCGGCATGACGGTGGGATGGTGAGCCTGGCAGGATGAGCACATGAACCGCGAAAGACCGTTAAGTGCCATTGTGGCTGAAATCCACGACGAAGCGATAAGGCTCTGCATAGCTGCATGGCCAAGTGTTCTCGCCTATGTCGTGGCTCTGACGCTTGGCTGGAGCTACGTCGATCAGCTTGAGGATTTCTCGGGGCCGACCTTTTTTGTAAGCATCGTCGAAGTGGCGCTCCGTTTCTGGGTGGTAACGAGTATGCTCAAGGGCGGGCAGCTGGCACATGTCGGGCTTGCCGCAGGGTTCGGAACGTATTTCGGCCTTTCTTTGTTAAGCGGACTTGCGATCGGTCTGGGTGTGTTGTTGCTGGTGATTCCCGGAGTGATCCTGTTCGTGAGATGGATGCCGCTCTACGGTTTCGGACTGGTCGAGGGAAGCGGCATCGGCGATGCGTTCAGCGAAGCCTGGCAAGCGACCGAAGGCCAATTTACTGCCATCTTCGTCGCATCGTTGGTTCCGCTGGCGCTTTATGCATGCTCCCTGTCTGTCTATTATTTCGCAACCGATGAATACGGAGCCGTTCCGGTGCTTCCATCGGTTGCTGCAAATCTTGCTTTGTCGCTTGCGGGCGCTGCGCTGACGGCTATCGGTATCGCGGTGTACGCGTTGCTGCGCCCTTCAATGGGCGACATTGCCGAGGTGTTCGAGTAGGACTTTCTTCGATCTCACCCGACAATCTTACTTGACGCTTTCGTCGAACCCGCACCACCCTCGCGCGTACATACGCACGTAAGGATTGCTCACACTATGCAGCTCGTCATCGTCGAATCGCCGGCGAAAGCCAAAACCATCGAGAAATATCTCGGCAAGGACTTCAAGGTTCTCGCCTCCTACGGCCATGTCCGCGATCTGCCGCCCAAGGATGGCAGCGTTCGCCCGGATGAGGACTTCGCGATGGATTGGGAGCTTTATCGCGACAAGCAGAAGCGCTTCAAGGAAATCGCCGACGCGGCCAAGGGCGCGGACCGGCTGGTGCTCGCGACCGACCCGGACCGTGAAGGCGAGGCGATCAGCTGGCATGTCCGCGAGCTGCTGAAGAAGCGCAAGGCGCTGCCGACAAAAGTGGACCGGGTAACTTTCAACTCGATCACCAAAAAGGCCGTGACCGATGCGATGGGATCTCCGCGCGAGCTGGATACCGACCTTATCGACGCGTATCTGGGTCGTCGCGCGCTCGATTACCTGTTCGGCTTTACCCTGTCGCCGGTGCTGTGGCGCAAGCTGCCGGGAGCGAAATCGGCGGGCCGCGTCCAGTCGGTGGCGCTGCGGCTGATCGTCGAGCGTGAGCGCGAGATCGAGGCGTTCCGACCGGACGAATACTGGTCGGTGCTTGCCAAGCTCGAATACGATGCGACCGAGTTCGATGCGCGGCTGGTGCGCTACAAGGGCGAGAAGCTGGACAAGCTTAGCCTGGGCAATGAAGGCGCGGCGTTGGAGGCGAAGGCCGCCGTCGAAACGGGACGCTTCACGGTCGAGCAGGTCGAGACCAAGCCGCTCAAGCGTAATCCCGCGCCGCCTTTCACGACCTCGACCATGCAACAGGAGGCGGCGCGCAAGCTCGGCTTTTCCGCCAGCCAGACGATGAGCAGCGCACAGCGCCTCTATGAAGCGGGCGCGATCACGTACATGCGGACCGACGGGGTGCAGATGGACCCTGGCGCGATTGCTGCGTGCCGCGATGCCATCGGCGAGCGCTACGACAGCGCCTACCTGCCTGAAAAGCCGCGCTATTATGCGACCAAGGCCAAGAATGCGCAGGAAGCGCACGAGGCGATCCGTCCGACGAACTTCTCGAACGACAAGGCGGGCAGCGGCGATGAGGCCAAGCTTTATGCGCTGATCTGGAAGCGCGCGATGGCGAGCCAGATGGCGACGGCCCAACTCGAGCGCACCACCGTAACGCTGCGCGATGCGACCGGGCAGCATGAACTGCGCGCGACCGGTCAGGTGGTGAAGTTTCCGGGTTATTTCGCGGTCTATCAGGAAGGGTTTGACGACAAGTCCGATGAGGATGAGGACGGCTTGCTACCCGCGTTGAAAGAAGGTGACACTCCGGCCAAGAAGCAGGTCGATGCCACCCAGCACTTCACCCAGCCACCGCCGCGCTTTTCCGAAGCGAGCCTGGTCAAGAGGTTGGAGGAGCTGGGGATCGGGCGACCCTCGACCTATGCCTCGACCATTCAGACCCTGCGCGACCGCGAATATGTGCGGATGGAGAGCAAGCGGTTCTTTGCCGAGGAATCCGGACGGTTGCTTACGGCGTTTCTCGAACGGTTCTTCCCGACTTACGTCGCCTACGATTTCACCGCCGGGATGGAGGACGATCTCGACGTCGTTTCCGACGGGCGCGAGGACTACAAGGCGCTGCTCGCGCGGTTCTGGCGCGACTTCAAGCCCAAGACCGAAGAGGTCATGGAGAAGCTGCCGAGCGAAGTCACCGAAGTGCTCGACGAATACCTCTCCGACTATCTCTTTCCACCGCGCGAAGACGGCAAGGATGCCCGGTTTTGTCCTTTATGCGAACAAGAAGGTCGCGAAGGTGGACGGCTGGCGCTGCGCGGCGGAAGGTTTGGGGCATTTATCGCCTGCGCCAACTATCCCGAATGCAAGTACACCCGCCGCTTTGCGCAGCCGGGCGCGGATGGGTCCGACCCGGCAGACGATGGCCTGATGGGCACGCACCCCGAAACCGGGGCCGAAATCCATCGCAAATCCGGTCGGTTTGGTCCTTACGTCGAGATGGAAGAGGACGACAAGAAGAAGCGCGCCAGCATCCCCAAGGATGTCGACGATTTCGATCTCGAATGGGCGATCAAGCTGCTCGACCTCCCGCGCATCGTCGGCGCGCATCCTGAAACGGGCAAAGAGATCGAAGCCGCGATCGGGCGCTATGGCCCGTATCTGCGCCACGATGGCAAATATGCGAAGCTGCAATCGACCAGAGACGTGTTCGACACCGGCATGAATGCGGCGGTCGCGCTGCTTGCCGAAGCGGCCAATCGCAAGGGCGGCGGGCGGCAAAAGGCCGAACCGATCAAGACGCTGGGCGAACACCCGACCAGCGGCGGTGAGATCAAGGTCATGCCGGGCCGCTACGGACCCTATGTGACCGACGGCACCACGAACGCGACCATCCCGAAGGATGTAAAACCCGAAGACGTAGAGCAGGCGCAGGCTATCGAGCTGATCGATGCGCGCGCGGCGAAGGGGCCAGCCAAGAAAAAGCGCAAGAAAGCCGCGCCGAAGAAGAAGGCAGCGGCAAAAAAGAAAGCCCCTGCGAAGAAAAAGGCGGCAGCCAAGGACTGAAGCCGCCGCACGGTCCTAGACGATCCCGCGTTTGCGCAAATCGTCGAGCTTGCGGTTGTCCACGCCGAGCAGCTCGCCATAAAACGTGCGTAATGCTCAACTAGCTCCGGTCCCACTGTCTTAGCCGCGCCTGGCGGTTCCGACGGCTTCGGCGCGACATTCTGCATCGTCAGCTCGCCGAATTCCGGGTGCGGCACATCGACCAGCGCCTGTCGCGCTGTATTCCGCGAGCGTCGCCTCCATGTTGGCAAGGGCCGCTTAGGAAATCGCCGCGTCCATCACGTGACCGAGCCCTGTATGGTGGCGATGGTGCAACGCCATCAGCGCGCCGAGGCACGCATAAGTTGCGCCAGCGAGTCTCCGATCGACAGGCCCCCGCGGCTCGGCAGACGGTCGGGTTCGTCGGCGAGATGTCGCCCCGCTCAATGCGCCTTCTGACATGCTCGCTGCGTTCGCCCAATCAGGAGAAGTCTTCTCGGTAGAGGGCGGAGTTCGTCGCCTGCTTGCCAGTGTGTCAAACCGTGCCTAGCCTCACGCTTTCGACCGGCACCTGCTGACCGGGCGTCGAGGTCATGCAAGAGGATGGGAACATGCCACGTCTCAAACAGATGTCGCGCGACGAGGTCGAAGACGAGTATATCCTTGCGCTCTACAACACGTTGTTCGGGGAGCGCGATCCTGTCGCCGAACCGGGCACTGCCACGGGCACGCCGGGCAATTGGTGGACCGTATTTGCGCAGGTTCCCGATGCCTTCAAGCACACGACGGAGGGGTTTGCCTTCTACCGCTCGCCCAATCGGGTGCTGAGCGATCAGCTTCGCGAACTGGGCCAGACCCGCGCTGGCTACGTCGTCGGATCGCAATTCGTCTATTCCCAGCACATGAAGGCAGCGCGGTTTTCCGGGCTTTCGGAGGAGCAGGTGCAGGCGATCGCACACTGGAACATCGCGGATTGCTTCGATGCGAAGGAGCGCGCGGTGCTGGCGTATACCGATGCGCTGGTGCTGCAATATGGGAGGGTGCCAGACGGGGTGTTCAACGCGCTCAAGGAGCACCTGAGCGAGGCCGAGATTATCGAACTCACCTACATCACTTGCACCTACATGATGCACGCGGTGATGAGCCGGGCGCTCAAGCTCGAATACGATGATGTCGAGGAGCGCGTGGTCGAGGTTCCGGCGCCCGAGGGCACAGCCGCCGATGTGATGGGCATGGTCGACAAGCGCGGCGAAAAGTAGGCTCTGGCAAAGGCTCTTGCCGCGGCACCAGTGCGCGGCGTTGGTAAATCGTTTAACTTTGACGCGTATCCCCCTGGGTCGAACCAGGGAAGACTGTCGTGATCGAGATCGAAGTCCAGAACGAAACGCACCAGACGCAGGAGCGCATTCGCTTTGCCGCGGTGCCGCGCATCGGCGAGGGCCTTCGCCTGCGCGAGCCGGACGGTATCTGGGCGAGCTACGACGTGCTCGACGTATGGTATCAGAAGGCCGAGTACGGCGACATCTGGATGCCCTACATCCACGTCTGCATGACGCCGGGTGAGCGTGCCGAAACCGAAGGGCGCGGGGCGCAGAACGGCTTCGATCACGGGCCGCAGCACGATCTTCAGGGCGAGCCGGACATGATGGGTCAGATGGCGGAAATGTCAGGGGAGTTCGAGCCATTCAAAATCTGATCAAGAGGACGACCGGGCCGCACCGTCACAGCAGGTCGAAACAGGGCGAGACCTTGCCCGACGGCACGCCCATCGAGCCGCCGGAGGACGTGAAGGACGTAATCGACCCGGTGTCGGGCGAAGCCGAGGCGCGGGCCGGAGACAGCGCCGAAGGAACGGGCGATACCGACGCGATCGTCGCAGCGGCGAAGGCGCGGCGCGAGGAGGCAGGCGCGCAAAAAGCCGCCGCGCTCGTGTGCCTGATCGTCGATGACAGCCGCGTGATCCGCAAGGTTTCGACCAAGATCGCGAAATCGCTCGGCTACGTTCCGCTCGAAGCGCAGGACGGCGAAGAGGCGCTCGCGCGTTGCAAGCAGTCCATGCCCGATCTGGTGCTAACCGACTGGAACATGCCGGAAATGGACGGCATCGAATTCGTTCGCAAACTGCGCGAAATCCCTACGGCCAACCGCCCGACAATCGTGTTCTGCACCTCGAACGGCGAAGCTTCCGACATTCACGAAGGCATCGCAGCGGGCGCGGACGACTACATCGTCAAGCCGTTCGACGAAGATGCGCTCAAAGCGAAGCTGGAGAAGCTGGGGCGGGGGTGATTGCGGTTTGCGGTCGCTGCCCACCTTCGTCGTATTTGTCCTACCGCGGAGCTGCGCCATCCATCGGCGAAGCTCTTGTCGGCTTTTAGGGCTTCGTCGGATCGAAGCGTATGAACAACTATGGGTGGTGAGCAGAATTTATCTATCCCAAAGATCTCTATTGAAATTCAAGACAAAGGTGCGAACGGAACCAAGCCTCAGATGATCCTATTTTTGCGAGCGATCGCAGCGGTGGCGTTTACGGGATTGATCTCGCCTCTCCTATTTTCGGCGGGGTTCGCCGCATTCTATTCAATTGAGACGGGCATCGCACTTCACGCAGAACCTGTTGTTGTGGTCGCTTTCTATGGGACGTTCGTAGCGCTTCCGTTTGCGCTAGTGCTCGGCCTCTTTGTCGAGTGCCCTAAGTTGTTTTGGCATAGAAAGGGTCAAGGCATCGGCCTGCTGGCCCAACTGCTGGTCAGCGTTGTGGGTGCGTGGAGCTTGCTGTTTCTATTCGTGACAATCACCGAGGGCACCTTCCCCGAGTTTGACCAACCCGCTGAGGAGTACTTTTTCCTGGCGTCTGCGTTTACAATTGGAGGGTTCACTTCCGGCAGCGCCTGGTGGGCCCTAGTTGCCAGACATACGCTTGCAAAGAAGTCCACAGCGCGATGAACGGACGGGCAGCTTCGAGGTCGCAAGCGGAAAGGCTCCTTTCGGTTCACGTCCCCGCTAAGCAGCCGCTTCCAGCGAACGGCAACCCCTGATTGCTACTTCACCCATTCCAGCCCCATCTCCTCGAACACCTCGCGGTCCTCGCTCCAGTTCTCGGCGACCTTTACGTGCAGGAACAGGTGGACCTTCACGCCCAATATCTCCGCCAGCTCACCGCGCGCCGCTTCGCCGATGGCCTTTATCCGCTGGCCGCCTTTGCCGAGCACAATGGGGCGCTGGCTTTCGCGGGCGACGAGGATCTGCTGGTGGACTTCGATACTGCCGTCCGGGCGGGTCTTGTATTGCTCGTGTCGAACGGCGGTGTCGTAGGGCAGTTCCTCGTGAAGCTGCTGGTAGAGCTGTTCGCGGGTGATTTCGGCGGCGAGCAGGCGTTCGGAGGCGTCGGAGACCTGATCCTCGGGATACATCCACACGCCTTCGGGCATCATCTGCGCGAGCGCTTCCTTCATTTCCTCGACCCCGTCACCGGTTAGTGCGGAGACGAAGAAAATCTCCTCGAATTGCGCGCGTTCGCCAAGCTCCTGCGCGAGCGCCAGCAGCGGTTCCTTCTTCGCGGTATCCACCTTGTTCAGCACCAGGATCTTTCGCTCCGGGCGCTTTGCCAACACCTCAAGCAGCGGTTCCAGCTCGTGGCGACGCTGCTTGACCGGATCGACGATCAACAGGATCGCATCGGCACTCTGCGCGCCTTCCCACGCGGCGTTGACCATCGCGCGATCGAGCCGACGCCGGGGCGCGAAGATGCCGGGCGTATCGACCAGGATCATCTGCACCGTCCCGAACAACGCAATGCCAAGCATCCGGGCGCGCGTCGTCTGCGCCTTGGAACTGGTGATCGCGACCTTCTGGCCGACAAGCCGGTTCACCAGCGTCGATTTGCCCGCATTGGGCGCGCCCAGCACGGCGACGACCCCACATTGCGTCGGGTTAGGCTGGTTCGTGTTACTCACCCGTATTCCTCCAAAAATGCCTGTGCGGCGAGGCGTTCTGCCTCGCCCTTGCTTGTCGCGGTTGCCTGCGCGCTGCCGACCGAGGCAATGCTGACCTTAACTGTGAAGCGCGCCGCGTGATCGGGGCCGGAGCGGTCGGTAATTTCGTAATGCGGCATTGCGCGGCGATTGCCCGCGGCCCATTCCTGCAGCGCGCTCTTGGGATGCTTGGCGCGGCCGACTTCGCCAGCGAATTCCTCCGCCCACAGCGAATAGACCACTTCGCGCGCGGTTTGGAAGCCATGTTCGAGAAAGGCCGCGCCGATCAGCGCCTCCATCACATCGCCCAGAATGTTGGTGCTGTCCGCCCCGCCGTCCTCGCGCGCCTGCTTACCCAGCACGATGTGATCGGGCGCGCCGATTGCGCGGGCGATGCGCGCGCAGGTCTCACCACTGACGAGCGCGTTAAGGCGCTGCGATAGCTGCCCTTCGGGTTTGTCGCTGGCGGCGTAGAGCCAGTTCGCCACCGCCAGACCCAGCACGCGGTCGCCCAGAAATTCGAGCCGCTGGTAGTCGCGCGCCTCGGCCTTGCGAGCACCATTGCCGGAATTGACGCTTCCGTGAGTCAGCGCCGCGATCCAGACCTTCTCATCGCGCACCGTAAACCCGGTCTGCTCCAGCCACTGGCGAGTTTCCGGGGAGAGGCCTATCACAACCGCACCGTCACAGCCCGGTGCCGATCCGGTCGGACCGAAGGCCTGCAAACCATGTCCACGGCTTTGCCAGCTCCGCTGTGCCATCGGACGACCAGATGATGATGCTCGCGCGCCCGACCAGGTTATCCTGCGGTACGATGCCCACCGCGTCGCCTCGCTGCGCCTCGAACCGGCTGTCGCGCGAATTGTCACGGTTGTCGCCCATCACGAACATGTGGTCCTCGGGAATGATCGTCGGCGTCAGCACGTCGCCGCGGGTCGGCCCAAAATCGAGCACTTCGTAATTGCGACCGCCTGGCAACGTCTCGCGAAATCTCTGGTATCGGCAAACGGCCTGCCCATCGGCGCTCGACACTTCCTCACCGCCCCAGGCGCACGAGGTGTTCGGCGACAGCGAAATCTCGAAATCGGGCATCTGCTCGCGCGGCAATAGCGTGCCGTTCAGGACGACCCGGCCACCAGTCAGCGCAATCGTATCGCCGGGCAGGGCGATGACGCGCTTGATGTAATCGGTCTTGTCGATCGGATGCTTGAAAAGAACGATGTCGCCGCGCTCGGGTTCGCGCGCCAGAATGCGTCCCTCGAAAAGCGGTGCATCGAAGGGGAGCGAGTGGCGCGAGATGCCGTAGGGCCACTTTGCGGCGAGCAGATAATCACCGTTCCATAATCGCGGCAACATGCTTTCCGACGGAATCGAGAAGGGTGAAAAGACCAAGGTGCGAAAAATCAGGACGGCCAGCAGCAGTTTGAGCAGAAACCAGGCGAAGCCGAGCAGGCCTTCGCCCTTCGCTGTGCCGGTGTCGCCATCGCCACTTTCTTCCGGCGCGGTCGGTGCGCGCGGGGCTGCGGGCCTCGCGGTTGCGGCTGCGGCCGGGGAAGATTGCCTCTTAACATCCATCGCCGCTCCCCTTACGCGCGCACCGGAACTGCGCAAAGAGGGTTTGGCCGACAATGACCGACAACGCCGATATCGAAGCTGCCTGGACGCGCCTGGAGGCGCTGGCGCAGCCCACCTTGCAGCAGCTTTTCGAGCAGGATGATGACCGCGCCGAAACGATGGGTCACAGGCTCGAATTCGATCTCGGCGAGCTTGGGCAGGTCGGGATGCTGGTCGATTTCGCGAAGACGCATCTGGACGCGGGCGCACTCGACGCGTTTGAGGCTTTGGCCAAGGCACGCGGCTTCGATGCGGCGCGCTCCGCCCTGTTCGAGGGCGGGATCGTCAATCCGAGCGAAGGCCGGCCCGCGACGCACGCGGCGATGCGCGGCAGCGGTACACCCGCCGATGTCGAGGAAGGCGAGGCGCTGCTGGCGCGAATGGACATGCTGGTCGAGGCTATCCACGGCGGAGCGCTGGGCGAGGTCAAGCACCTCATCCATATCGGCATCGGCGGCTCCGCGCTCGGCCCGGCGTTGGCGATCGACGCGCTGACCCGCGATCTCAAATTCGTCGACACGCATGTCGTCTCGAACATTGACGGGCTTGCGCTGGAGCAGGCTTTTGACGCCTGCGATCCGGCCACGACGCTGATCGCGGTGGCCTCGAAGACCTTCACCACCACGGAGACCATGACCAATGCGGCCAGCGCGCTCAAATGGCTGGGCGAGAACGGTGTCCCGGATCCGGGTGGGCGCGTCGTCGCGCTCACCGCCAATCCTGAGCGCGCGGTGGAATGGGGGGTCGACGAGACGCGCATCCTCCCGTTTCCCGAAAGCGTTGGGGGACGGTATTCGCTATGGTCGAGCATCGGCTTTCCCGTGGCGCTGGCGGTCGGCATGGAGGACTTTCGCGCGCTGCTCGCCGGGGCGCGGGCGATGGACGTGCATTTCCGCGAGGCAGAGGGTCGCGCGAACCTGCCGCTCCTTGCCGCGTTCGCCGATCGATATTATGCTCGGGCGCGCGGCTGCCAGACCCGCGCGGTGTTCGCCTATGACGAGCGGCTGGCCCTGCTTCCCGATTTTCTCCAGCAGCTCGAAATGGAATCGAACGGCAAGCGGGTGACTGCGGATGGCAGGCCGGTCGATGAACCAACAGCGGCGGTGACCTGGGGCGGGGTAGGGACCGATGCGCAGCACGCGGTGTTCCAGCTGTTGCATCAGGGGACGCACATGGTGCCGGTCGATTTCATCGCCAGCATTGCGCCGGGCGACGAGCTCGACCCCGCTCACCATCGCAACCTGTTGATGAATTGCCTCGCGCAAGGCGCCGCGCTGATGGCGGGCAAGGCGTCTGACGATCTCGCGAGGGATTATCCCGGCGACCGGCCCTCGACCACTTTCCTGCTCGACGATTGCGATGCGGCGACATTGGGCGCACTCATCGCGTTTCACGAACACCGCGTTTTCGCCAATGCGGTGCTGATGGGAATCAATCCCTTCGACCAGTTCGGTGTCGAGCTTGGCAAGCATATCGCCAAGCAGATCGACAGCGGCGAGGGCGAGTTCGACCCAAGTACGACGCGGCTGATGGAGGTTGCTGGTCTTCGTTGAATGCGCACTTCACGGCGCGTTCAGCCGCAAGAGGTATAAGGTTCACACCGTGCCATATCGGCGCGGCCTTGCGCGCCATGCATCGCCCCGATGTGGTGCGCATCTCCCGCAATTCAGTGCGACGGCCGAGAGCGCCTGCCGCCCTCGCGTTGCTCTCCACGAACGTTTGTTTAATATCGCGCCTCCCTCGCGTCCCAATTATAGGAAACCGCCTTCATGAAAAGCTGCTTCGTCCCCGCCGCTCTGATTGCTGCCATGGCTTTTGCTCCAGCGGCAATGGCGCAAGACGGGCACGCGGGAATGGACGAAAAAATGCACTCCGAGGCCGTAGGCGACGATCTTGGCGATGGTGCCGATGCGCAGCAAGGTCAGGCAAACGAAGTTCGGCTGGTGTCGTGGGACGGCGATTTCGAATTGCTCAAGACTTCGCGCCGCCTGCGGGTCTGGCGCTCTCATCTGGCGTACCAGCTGGAGGTCGACGCGGAGGGCAAGGCAACCGATTGCAAGGTCTTCAACGAGTTTCGGCGGACCTATGTCAATGAAAAGCTTTGCGAAGTGCTGGTCAATCACCACGCTTTCGAACCCGCTCATGACGCGTCTGGGCAGCCGGTCCCGAGCGAATACACCGCGCGCATCTCGTATATGGACCTGCGCGAACGCGTGAAGTGACGCGTCTGGCAGCCGTCGTGTGCCGCGGCGCACAATTTCTTTGACTTTCTGGCTCCAGGTCTCCATTTAATCGTCAAGCGAGGCGTTACAGCCAGCGTGAAGCGGTAGATGCAACGCATCGGCCCCGGCTACGCCTCGATCCAATCACACAGCTTCCCTTTTCACGCGGGCGGTTCTTACCCCTGCGCTCGCACGTGCATCTTCGCGCGTGCGCACCGCACATATTGCGAGTTTCAATGACAAAATTTTCCGACCTCGGGCTGTCTCAGCCCGTTCTCCAGGCGCTCGACCTCAAGGGTTACGAGACGCCGACCCCGATCCAGGAACAGGCGATCCCGCCGGTTCTCGACGGACGCGATCTGCTGGGCATTGCCCAGACCGGCACCGGCAAGACGGCGGCTTTCATGCTGCCCGCGATTGACCGGCTGCGTGCGTCCGACAACAACATTCCATTCAAGTCCTGCCGTATGCTGGTTCTGGCTCCGACGCGTGAGCTCGCCATGCAAATCGCTGCGTCCGCCAAGGATTACGGCGCGCTGGCGGGCCTCAAGGTGCAGGCCATCGTTGGTGGCACCTCGGTCAATAAGGATCGCAACAAGCTGCATCGCGGCACCGACATACTGATCGCGACGCCTGGCCGCCTGCTCGACCTGGTTGACCAGAAGGCCTTCAACCTCGGCGCGGTCGAAGTGCTGGTGCTCGACGAAGCCGACCAGATGCTGGATCTCGGCTTTATCCACGCACTGCGCACCATCAACAAGCTGGTGCCTGCCGATCGCCAGACGCTGTTCTTCAGCGCCACAATGCCCAAGGCGATCAAGGAGCTGGTCAGCAATTACTGCCGTAATCCCGTGCAGGTCAGCGTCACGCCGGAGAGCACCACGGCAGAGCGGATCGACCAGTATCTCTTCATGGTCCAGCAGGATGAAAAGCAGGCGCTGCTCGAACTGATCCTGTCCGGGCGGCACGACATTCCGGGCGATCTCGAACGCACGCTGATCTTCACCCGCACGAAGCATGGCGCGGACCGCGTGGTCAAGAAGCTGTCGCAGCGCGGCATCTCCGCCAATGCGATCCACGGCAACAAGTCTCAACCGCAGCGCCAGCGCGCGCTCGACGAGTTTCGCCGGGGCAAGACCAGCGTGCTGGTCGCCACCGACGTGGCCGCGCGCGGGATCGATATTCCGGGTGTCAGCCACGTCATCAATTACGAGCTTCCCAACGTGCCCGAACAATACGTCCACCGCATCGGGCGCACCGCGCGCGCGGGCAAGGACGGTGTGGCGATTGCCTTTTGCGCCGAGGATGAGCGCACGTATCTCAAGGATATCCGCCGCGTGACCGAGGCGGAGCTGGATCGCCTGGCCCTGCCGGAAAACTTCCGCGCCGTGGTCGAAGGCGTCGGCCCGACCAAGCCGCCGCCCAAGGGTCAGACCCGGGTATCGCGCAAGAAGTTCAAGCCCCGGCCTGCCGGTAGTGGCAAGCCGCAGGGAGATGGTCCGGGCAAGCCGCAGGGCAAGCATCCTGCACGCAAGGGACGCCCCGGCGGCCGGCCCGGCGGCAAACCAGGCGTCGGTTCGCGCCGTGGCGGTCGCGGGCGTGGCCAGGGCGGCTCTGGAGGGCAGGGCAACGCCCCGCGTTCCGCGCAAGGCTGACGGCACCCTAACGCAAACTTAAGCACAAGGTGTCTATCGGGAAAGCGCACCCGATAGACACGAAGGACCAAGGCGCGCCCCATGATCAGAACCGAAACCACCTTGATCGTTGGGGCGGGGGCCAATCGCGAAATCGAGATGCCGGACGGGCAAGAGCTGCTGAGCAAGATTGCCAGCGGCTTCGAGTTCGAGCGGCTCGATTCCGAAGTAAAATCGCGCGATCTCGTCGCATTCTCGCAGCTTTTCCAGCGCGTGGCCGAGCCGCTTGGCACCACCTATGAGGAACTCGTCCGCGGTGCGATGGCCATCCGCGATGCGACGCTGGTCAGCACGTCGATCGACGCAATCCTCGAACAATACGGGCATGATGGCGCGGTGCTCGCCGCGGGCAAGCTCGCCATTGTGTTCTACACGCTGCAGGCCGAATCGAAATCGACCCTCGCGCCAGAGCCACGCGCGCCCGGTGAATTGCCGCTGCGCGGGACCGACAACTGGCTGTTCCAACTGGGCCAGCTGATCGTGAAGGGCGTACCGCGCGCAAAGGCAGAGGAGTGCTTCGAGAAACTCTCCATCGTGTGCTTCAACTACGACCGCGCGATCGAACACTACCTCCCCTATGTGATCGAGCGCGCGTTCGGCATGACGATCGAGGAATCGCAGGAGCTGGTCGCAAACCGCCTGCAGATCGTCCATCCATACGGCGTCGCCGGACAGCTCCCCTACCGCATGGATGAGGATTACGAGGCCGCCTGGGGCGCGCAGGATCCCGACAATATCATCACGCTGGCCAAGAAGATCTACACCGCCAGCGAACGCGCCGCCTCGCGCCAGTTCCGCAGCTTCCTGCGCGCCGAGATGACGCGCGGCAAACGCATCGGCTTCCTCGGCTTCGGCTTTGATCCGATGAATGTCGCCATGCTGTTCGATGAACTGGAACACGACAATCCCGACATGCTCATCAGCCTCGTCGATATCGGCGATGTCGAGCGCAAGGCGATCCTGCGTCTGATCCACCGGCTGACCGGTATCGAGGATGACGGACTGCTGACGCTCGAAGACATGAAGGCATTCGAACTTCTGCGCAATTACGGGCGTTTCCTCGAAAGCTGACGCGGCGAGAAGGCGGCGGGTGGTTGGCAATCGCAGCGCCACCCCTCATATGGCGCGCTTCGATCAAGGAGTACTCGCGCGCATGGCCGACCAGCAATACGACTACGACCTCTTCACCATCGGCATCGGGTCGGGCGGAACCCGCGCGAGCCGGGTCGCCGCTGCGCATGGCGCGCGTGTTGCTGCGGCAGAGGAACACCGCGTTGGCGGCACATGCGTTATTCGTGGCTGCGTCCCCAAGAAGATGCTGGTCTATGGCGCTCAGTTCGCAGAAGACCTGGAAGACGCGACCAAATTCGGCTGGACGATCGAGGGCAAGAGCTTCGACTGGGCGGCGCTGCGCGATCATGTGATGACCGACGTTTCGCGGATCGAGAGCGTCTACACCGACACGCTGGAAAAGCACGACGTCGAAATCTTCCACGAACACGCCGAGATTACCGGCGACCATGAGATTACGCTGGCGAGCGGCAAAGTCGTCACCACCGACAAAATCCTCATCGCCAGCGGCGCACGCCCGCATATCTCCGATTTCCCCGGTTGCGAGCATGTCATCACCTCGAACGATGCATTTCATCTTGACGAGGTGCCGGGCTGCATTCTGATTCTTGGCGGTGGCTACATCGCCAATGAGTTTGCCGGTATCTTCAACGAATTCGGCGCCAAGGTCGTGATCGCCAACCGCTCCGACACGATCCTGCGGCAATACGATTTCGCGTTGCGCGATCGGTTGATGCAGATTTCCATGACCAAGGGGATCGAATTCCTGTTCAACCTCACCATCGAACGGATCGAGAAACGCGAGGATGGCACGTTCGCGGTCAAGATGACCGGAGTGGAGGAGCGCACGTTCGACCTCGTCATGGCGGCGACGGGCCGCGTGCCCAACACCGAAGGGCTGGGGCTGGAGACCGCGGGCGTCGAAGTGGGCGATCGCGGCCAGATCAAGGTCGACGAGTTCTCCAAGACCAACGTCGATTATATCTACGCTGTGGGCGACGTTACCGACCGGGTGCAGCTCACCCCAGTCGCGATCCGCGAGGGTCAGGCCTTTGCCGACAGCTTGTTCGGCGATGGCGAACCCTATGCGGTCGACCACACCTGCATTCCCAGCGCGGTGTTCAGCCACCCGCCGATCTGCTCGGTCGGGTTGAATGAGCGCGAGGCGAAGGATCAGTACGGGCAGGTCAAGACCTACACGTCCGACTTCCGCCCGATGAAGAACGTCGTCGCAGGCCGCAACGAGCGCAGCCTCATCAAGATGATTTGCGACGGGGCGAACGACAAGATCCTCGGTATCCACATGATCGGACCGGACGCACCGGAGATCATGCAGGCCGCTGCTGTTGCGGTGAAGGCGGGCATGAACAAGGCCGATTTCGACGCCACCACCGCGATCCATCCTACGGTCGCCGAGGAGCTTGTGCTGCTGCGGTAAAGGGCTACGCTGCCTGCCAAACGTGAAAAAAGGGTGGGAAAGATGGCGGACACGATATTGGTCACCGGCGGGACGGGCTACATCGCCGGAGAGCTGATCGATCAGCTGCTGGACGCGGGTAAAAGCGTCCACACCACGGTTCGCGACAAGGCAAAGAGTGAGAGCCGCCTGCACCAACGCTGGCCCGAAGCAGGCGAGCGGCTGAAGGTGTTTCAGGCCAATCTCGAACGCGACGATGGCTGGGCCGAGGCTTGCGACGGGTGTGACGCGGTCGCGCATGTCGCATCGCCGTTTCCGCTGTCGGTGCCCGACCACCCCGACGATCTTGTCATCCCCGCACGCGACGGAGCCTTGCGTGTCCTTAGTGCGGCGCATGGAGCGGACATCAAGAGGTTCGTCCTGACCAGCTCTTCGGCCGCGATCGCCTATGGCCATCCGCCGGGCAAATCGACCTTCGACGAAAGCGACTGGACGGTGCTGGAAAACCCGAATGTCCCGCCATACCATCGCTCCAAGACCGTCGCCGAGAAGGCCTCGCGCGAATGGGTCGCGGACAATGCGCCGGACATGGAATTCTGCTCGATCAACCCGGTCGCGGTGCTCGGGCCGGTCGCAAACGACGATGTCTCGACCTCAATCGAACTGGTCCTGAAACTGATGACCGGCGAGATACCGGCTCTGCCGCAGGTCGGTTTCGGCATCGTCGATGTGCGCGATGTGGCAAAGGCGCATGTCACCGCGCTCGATGCACCCGCGGAGAAGGTCAAAGGCGAGCGCTTCGCCCTGTCCGATCGCTTCCTGTGGATGCGTGACATCGCCGAGATTCTGCGCGTGCGGGTGCCCGCCTATGCCGGAAAGGTGCCGCGCCGCACTCTGCCTAATATAATGGTCAAGGCCGGTGCCGCCTTCGTTCCGGACCTCAAGCAGATCGCCCCGGAGCTGGGCCGCACGCGTGATGTGTCGGGCGCTCATGCGCGCGAAGTGCTGGGCATCCACTACATCCCGGCCAAGGACAGCATCGAGGCGACCGCGCGCAGCCTGGTCCAGAATGGCATCGTCAAGCTGTGATTGCGCATGCCTAACACGTTGACGCGCGCCGCTCCCCCCGCCTAACCGAACCGCCAAACAAGGGGAGACGCGCATGTCCGCCAATATTGCCGAGATGGAACGCCGCCGTGAAGCCGCCCGCATGGGCGGAGGGCAAAAGCGGATCGACGCGCAGCATGCCAAGGGCAAGCTGACCGCGCGTGAACGGCTCGACGTGTTGCTCGACGAAGACAGCTTCGAAGAGCTGGATACCTTCGTCGAACACGATTGCGCCGATTTCGGAATGGACGAACAGCGCATCCCGGGTGATGGGGTGGTCACCGGATCGGGCACGATCAACGGGCGGCTGGTCTATGTCTTTTCGCAGGATTTCACCGTGTTCGGCGGCTCTTTGTCCAAGCGCCATGCGGAGAAGATCTGCAAGGTGATGGACACCGCGATGAAGGTCGGCGCGCCGGTCATCGGGCTCAACGATTCAGGCGGCGCGCGCATTCAGGAGGGCGTGGCGAGCCTTGGCGGCTATGCCGAGGTGTTTCAGCGCAACGTGCTGGCCAGCGGCGTGATCCCGCAGATCAGCCTCATCATGGGGCCATGCGCGGGCGGGGCGGTCTACAGCCCCGCGATGACCGACTTCATCTTCATGGTGAAGGACAGCAGCTATATGTTTGTCACCGGCCCGGACGTGGTGAAGACCGTCACCAACGAAGTCGTCACGCAGGAAGAACTCGGCGGGGCGATCACCCACACGACCAAAACCAGCGTCGCCGATCTCGCCTATGAGAACGATATCGAAACGCTGCTCGCGACCCGGCGGTTCTATCAATATCTGCCTCTGTCGAACCGCGAGGAGGTACCCCACGTCCCCACCAACGACCCGTGGGACCGCGAGGAGCCGAGCCTCGACACGCTGATCCCCGACAACGCCAACCAGCCCTATGACATGCACGAAGTGATCGCGAAGGTGCTGGACGAGGGCGATTTCTTCGAGATCCAGCCCGCCCATGCCGCCAACATCATCTGCGGCTTCGGCCGGGTCGAGGGGCGCACGGTCGGCGTGGTGGCGAACCAGCCGATGGTGCTCGCGGGCGTGCTCGATATCGCGTCGAGCAAGAAAGCGGCGCGCTTCGTGCGGTTCTGCGACGCGTTCGAGATCCCGATCGTCACCTTCGTCGACGTCCCCGGCTTCCTCCCCGGCACCGCGCAGGAACTGGGCGGCATTATCAAGCACGGCGCGAAACTGCTGTTCGCCTATGCCGAGGCGACCGTGCCCAAGATCACGATCATCACGCGCAAGGCCTATGGCGGCGCGTATGACGTCATGGCCTCAAAGCACCTGCGCGGTGACCTGAACTACGCCTGGCCCACCGCCGAGATCGCCGTGATGGGCGCGAAAGGCGCTGTGGAGATCATCTTTCGCCAAGACCGCGACGATCCGGAAAAGATCGCAGAGAAAACGAAGGAATACGAAGACAGGTTCGCCAACCCGTTCGTGGCGGCGTCGAGGGGCTATATCGATGAGGTGATCCACCCACGGGCGACGCGGAGGCGGGTGGCACTGGGGCTACGCAAGCTGCGGACGAAGCAGCTGGAGAACCCGTGGAAGAAGCATGATAATATTCCGTTGTGAGGTGATGGATGGAACCCATAATCACGACAGGAGCCGCCCTTGTCGGAGCATCGGCTTGGTTTTTGGATCGAATACTTGGCCCTTCTGCCGACGCGTTAGGTGAGCAGCTGCGCATTTTTAGTAGTGAGCGGCTGGCTGCAATCTTCTCCCGAGCTGAGGAAATTGCAGGCGAGGAGTTGCATGCTCTTCCGCCCGGTTTCGTTGTTCAACTTGTCCGTAAAGCTTCGTTTTCTGAAGATGACGACAATCTAACTGAGATGTGGGCAAGGCTATTGGCGAACGCTGCTTCTGGTTTCCAAACTCACCACGCGATCTTTGTGGATATTCTCTCACAAATAAGCGGACAAGAAGCACAGATTCTCAGAAAATTCGCCCAGAAGAAAAGAGACTTTCTCGAGGAGGACCTCGATAACTTTCCAAGGTCGTTCAGCGCTCATTGTACGGAACCTGTAAAGCTGAAATCCGGGGATATTTCCCGTAGCAATAATGCCATGAGCTTTGCACATCAAGTCCACGATTTTGTCGACACGCATTTTGTGGATGCCTTGATGAAGGTTGTGGTACGTTTCGATAATCCGAATTCGCACGGAGCTACTTTGGGACGTGATCCTAGGGCCCTTTCTTATCTAATCTTGCAGAGACAACTTCTGGTTGAACCCTTTTCATATGACCATCAATCTGATCAATGGGGTGAGGCAATAGTTGCACTGAGTGGTTACTCAATTACGGGCTTGGGTGAGATATTACTCAACGCCTGTGAGGAGCCACCACAATGAAACTAGGCCGCCTGAACCACATCGGTGTCGCCACACCCTCCATCGCGGACTCCATCGCACACTACCGCGACACGCTGGGCGCGACGCATATCCACGAACCATTCGACCTGCCCGAACAGGGCGTCAAGGTCTGCTTCGTCGACACCCCGACCGACAGCGGAATGAACGGCACCCAGATCGAGCTGATCGAACCACTCGGCGAAGACAGTTCGATCCGCAACTTCCTCGCCAAGAACCCGCTCGGCGGGCAGCATCACGTCTGCTTCGAGGTGCCGGATATCGCCGAAGCGCGCACCGAGTTCGACGCAAAGGGCAAGCGCATTCTCGGCCCCACGCGTATCGGCGCGCACGGCACGCCTATCTTTTTCGTCCATCCCAAGGATATGCAGGGCATGCTTACCGAGATCATGGAAACGCCCAAGGAAGGCGCGGACTGGTCGAACTGACCCGCGCGCCGCGAAGCTGGAGAAAACAACGTGTCCGACTACGAAACCATCCGGGTGGAGCGCGACGGCCCACTGACGACCGTGACACTTAACCGGCCCGAGCGGCTGAATGCCATGCCGACCCACATGGCGCACGAGATCGGGCAGGTGTTCTACGATCTCGGCGATACTCGCGCGGTGCTGATAACAGGCGAGGGCAAGGGTTTCTGTTCGGGCGCGGATCTGTCGATCGGGCAGAAGGGCAGCGTCATGCAGGGCAAGGGTGGCAGCCACCAGTCGCTCGTTCAGCATTACAACCCGATGATCGCGCAAATCCTGCGCAGCCAAGTGCCGGTGATCTGCGCGGTCAATGGCCCTGCGGCGGGCGTGGGGTGCAGCCTTGCTATGGCGGGCGACTTCACCTTGGCGGGGGAAAGCGCCTATTTCCTCCAGGCCTTCGTCAATATCGGCCTGGTCCCCGATGGCGGGTCGACGTGGATGCTTACCCGAGCCATCGGTCGGGCGCGGGCGACGCGCATGATGATGCTGGGCGAGAAGATCGGGGCGAAACAGGCCGAGGAATGGGGCCTGATCTACAAATGCGTCGATGACGCCGCGCTAATGGACGAAGCGCGCGCGCTGGCGGAGAAGCTCGCCAACGGCCCGACGCTCGCCTACGGTCATATCAAGCGCAACATCGCCACCGCGCTCGATGGCGATGTGCAGAGCGTGCTGCTCGCCGAAGCCGAAGCGCAGCGGATTGCAGGCGCGAGTGACGATGCGCGCGAGGGCGGGATGGCTTTCCTGCAAAAGCGAGAAGCCCAGTTCAAGGGAGGTTGAGGGCGTCGCCCAAGCGAAAGCTGGGGTCTCATGCAGCAAGCGATGCCAGCTTTCGCTGGCATGACGATTGTGCTTAGAGCATTCGCATGACTGACAAACCCACCCGCAAAGACTGGAAAGCCGCCGCCGATAAGGAAACCAAGGGCCGCGACCTGACCGTCGAAACGCCCGAAGGCTTCGTGATCCAGCCGCTTTATACCGCCGAGGATCACGCAGGCTTCGATCCCGGCCTGCCCGGTTTCGCGCCGTTCACGCGCGGGCCGTACGCCTCGATGTACACCGGGCGCCCGTGGACGATCCGGCAATATGCGGGCTTTTCCACCGCCGAGGAATCGAACGCCTTTTACCGCCGCAACCTCGCCGCCGGGCAGAAGGGGCTGAGCGTCGCCTTCGATCTCGCCACGCACCGGGGCTACGATAGCGACCATCCGCGCGTCACCGGCGATGTCGGCAAGGCCGGGGTCGCGATCGACACGGTCGCGGACATGGAGATCCTGTTCGACCAGATCCCGCTCGACACGATGAGCGTATCGATGACCATGAACGGGGCGGTGATCCCGGTCATGGCGTTCTACATCGTTGCGGGCGAGCGGCAGGGCATACCGACCGATAAGCTTTCGGGGACCATCCAGAACGATATCCTCAAGGAGTTCATGGTCCGCAACACCTACATCTATCCGCCCGAACCCAGCATGCGGATCGTCAGCGACATCATCGCCTACACGTCCGAGCACATGCCGCGCTTCAACAGCATTTCGATCAGCGGCTATCACATGCACGAGGCGGGGGCGACGGCGGTGCAGGAACTCGCCTTCACCATCGCCGACGGCAAGGAATATGCCTGCCGCGCGATGGAGACCGGGCTGGACCTCGATGCCTTCGCGCCGCGCCTGTCGTTCTTTTTCGGGATCGGCATGAATTTCTTCATGGAAATCGCCAAGCTGCGCGCCGCGCGGACTTTGTGGTACAAGGTGATGGACGATCTGGGGGCGCAGAAACCCAAGTCGAAGATGCTGCGGACCCACTGCCAGACCAGCGGTGTGAGCTTGCAGGAGCAGGATCCCTACAACAACGTCATCCGCACTACTGTCGAGGCGATGGCGGCGGTGCTTGGCGGGACGCAGAGCCTGCACACCAACGCGCTGGACGAAGCGATCGCGCTGCCGACCGATTTCTCCGCCCGCATCGCGCGCAACACGCAGCTGGTGTTGCAGGAGGAAAGCGGCATTACCAATGTCGTCGATCCGCTGGGCGGCTCTCATTACATCGAGAGCCTGACCGCGACTTTGGTCGACGAAGCCGAAAAGCTGATCGCCGAAGTCGACGAAGCGGGCGGGATGACCGCCTATGTCGCAACTGGCGCGCCCAAGGCCGCGATCGAGCGCGCGGCGGCGGAAAAGCAGACCAATGTCGACCGGGGCGAGACGGTGATCGTCGGGGTCAACAAGTATCGCAAGGACAAGGAAGACGAAATCGACACGCTCGATATCGACAACGCCAAGGTCCGCAAGGGCCAGATCGCGCGGATCGAACGGGTGCGTTCGGAGCGGGACGAAGCGGCGTGTCAGAGGGCTTTGAGGGCGTTGAAGGAAGGTGCGAAAGATCCTCCCCGGCACGGGGAGGGGGACCATGCGCAGCATGGTGGAGGGGACTCCGCCACAAACGCTGCCGCACCCGGCGAATCCCCTCCGTCAGACGCTGACGCGTCTGCCACCTCCCCGGTTTGGGGAGGATCGAATCTCCTCGCGCTGGCGGTCGACGCCGCGCGACAGGATGCGACGCTCGGCGAAATCAGCGCGGCGATGGAAGAAGTGTTCGGCCGCCACGACGCGACGCCATCGCCGGTTAAGGGTGTCTATGCGAGCGCCTACGAATTCGACCGCCGGTGGGAGCAGGTGACCAGCGGCGTCGAGGCGGTAGCACGGCGGCTTGGCCGAAGCCCTCGCATGATGGTCGCCAAGATGGGCCAGGATGGCCACGACCGCGGCGCCAACGTGATTGCCAGCGCGTTCTCCGACATGGGCTTTGAGGTCGTCTCCGGCCCGCTGTTCCAGACCCCGGAGGAAGCGCGCGACATGGCGCTGGAGCACGATGTCGACGTGATTGGCGCGAGCTCGCTGGCGGCAGGGCACAAGACTCTGATCCCCGAACTGATCCGCCTGCTGAAGGACGCCGGGCGCAGCGATATCAAGGTGACGGCAGGCGGGGTGATCCCGCAGAAGGACTACGACTTCCTGCGCGAAGCCGGGGTGCAAGGGATTTACGGGCCGGGCACCAACGTGGTCGAATGCGCGGCGGATATCCTCACCCTGCTCGGCCACAACATGCCGCCGCCGGAGAGCGTGATGGACGAGGCGGCGGAGTAGTGCCAACGGTTCTTCGCAGTGGCCCTTATCGCTTCTACTTCTACAGTCACGAACCCAACGAGCCGCCCCACGTCCACGTTGACCGCGGCGATGCGACGATCAAAATCTGGCTTGGCGATTGCACGGTAGCCAGAAGTCATGGCTTCCGCGCGCATGAGATTAATGCCATTATCGCTACAACCAGAGAAAATCGGGATCGAATGACAGAGGCATGGCATGAATTTTTCGACTAGTGTGACAGATGAGCGGGTGCTTGGCGTTCGCTTCGATGATGCGTGTCTGATCGTCGATCTCATGGATGGGCGCACGATTTCGGTGCCGCTGGCTTGGTATCCGAGATTGCAGGGCGCTTCACCGCAACAGCTTGAAAATTGGGAAACGGCAGGCGGTGGCTATGGCATACACTGGCCGGAAATCGATGAAGACCTAAGCACCGAAGGCTTGCTTCGCGGCGCCCCAGCTCCGAAGGCGGCATGAGCAAGTCGCGCAAATCAGCGCTCCCGTCGTGGTGTGTAGCAATCCTTACGGGCTATTGGATCCTCGCTCCGATTTGGATGCTGCTTCACTTGTTCGTTTCATACATGGGGCCGTGCCCAGCATTCTCTAGCAAGACGAATTGCGAATGGAGCCTAGCTGAGGAGCTTTGGTACTTTCCGATATCCCAAATCGGCAACATCGTGTTTGGGATTTTACTATGGCAGATATTCAGAAAGCTATTCGCTAAGTGACCCACCCCCGCACCGACTGGACCCGCGAGGAAATCGCGGCACTGTTCGACCTTCCTTTCACCGAACTGCTCTTCCGCGCGGCCAGCGTGCATCGCGAGAACCATCCGCCCGAGCAGGTCCAGCTCTGCACGCTGCTCAGCATAAAGACCGGCGGGTGTCCGGAGGATTGCGGCTATTGCTCGCAGTCGGTTCATGCGGATTCCGGCGTCGAGGCGAGCAAGCTTATGGATGTGCAGGAGGTGCTTCAGCGCGCCGCACAGGCGAAGGATGCGGGGAGCCAGCGGTTCTGCATGGGTGCGGCGTGGCGCAATCCCAAGGATCGCGATATGCCCAAGATCGCGGCGATCGTGAAGGGTGTGTCCGATATGGGTCTGGAAACCTGCATGACGCTCGGCATGCTGGAGCCGCATCAGGCCGAACAACTCGCCGAGGCGGGGCTCGACTATTACAACCACAATATCGATAGCTCGCCGGAATATTACGAGCGGGTGATCTCGACGCGCGACTTCCAGTGCCGGCTCGATACGCTGGACCACGTGCGCGGCGCCGGGATCAACGTGTGCAGCGGCGGGATCGTCGGCATGGGCGAAACGCGCGAGGATCGTGTCGGCTTCGTCCACACGCTCGCCACCCTGCCGCAGCATCCCGAAAGCGTGCCGGTCAACGCGCTGGTTCCGGTCGAGGGCACGGTGCTGGGCGATATGCTAGCCGACACGCCGATGGCCAAGATCGACGATATCGAATTCGTCCGCACCGTCGCGGTCGCGCGCATCACCATGCCGATGAGCATGGTACGCCTGTCGGCGGGCCGCGAAAGCATGAGCGAGGCGACGCAGGCGCTGTGCTTCCTCGCGGGTGCGAACTCGATCTTCACCGGCGATAAGCTGCTCACCGCGCCCAACGCGGGCGATGACAGCGACGGCGCGCTGCTGGCGAAACTGGGGATGACCGCGCTGAAGGGCGAAGAACCGGCGCGGGCGTGCTATGATGCGGAGCCTGTCGTCTAAAGCCTGCCGCCGCGCGAAGGAGCGCCCATGATCGCTGCCATCATCCTACTTGCCCAGGCTACCAGCCTCCCGCCATGCGATCAGGAAGCCGCGGATCGCGGTGTGCAAAGTGATATGAATATCTGCGCGCACCGCGAATACCTGGCGGCGGACGAGAAGTTGAACGCGCAGTGGATCGAAACTCGCGAGCACATGCGAAAAATGGATGCGAACACCAAGGGCCACATCGACCCCGCGCGCGACGATCGCCCCGGCTATTTCGACACATTGCTGGAGGCCCAGCGCGCCTGGATTGCATTCCGAGACGCGCATTGCCGGTCTGAGGGCTACTACGCGCGCGGCGGCAGCCTTGAGCCGCTGCTGGTATCGACCTGCAATACGCAGCTCACCCGCCAGCGCACACAGCAATTGCGCGAGCTGACCGAGGGGTTCTGACGCCAGCGCAAATCAGCTAGGTTGCACCCGCTGCACCCGCCCGGCATAGGCACCGCAACACTTTGTGACGCCATATGCGAGGTCCACTTGTTTTCGAAAATCCTGATCGCCAATCGCGGCGAGATTGCCTGCCGCGTGATCCAGACGGCCAAGCGCATGGGCATCGCCACCGTTGCGATCTATTCCGATGCCGACCGCCACGCGCCGTTCGTCAAGATGGCGGACGAGGCGGTGCACATCGGGCCTTCACCCGCCGCCGAAAGTTATCTGCTGCCGGAAAAGATCATCGCGGCGTGCAAGGAAACCGGCGCCGAGGCGGTCCATCCCGGCTACGGCTTCCTGTCCGAGCGCGCGAGCTTCGTTGAGGCTTTGGCGGCGGAGAACATCACCTTCATCGGCCCGCCCGCGCCAGCGATCGCCGCGATGGGGGACAAGATCGAGAGCAAGAAGCTGGCGAGAGAGGCGGGCGTCAATGTCGTCCCCGGCTTCGTCGGCGAAATCCGCGACACCGAGCACGCGGTCGAGATCAGCGGCGAGATCGGCTACCCGGTCATGATGAAGGCCAGCGCCGGGGGCGGGGGCAAGGGGATGCGCCTTGCCTGGTCCGAAGAGGACGTGCGCGAAGGATTCGAGGCGACCAAGCGCGAGGGGCTTTCGAGTTTCGGCGATGACCGCGTCTTCATTGAGAAATTCATCGAAAACCCGCGCCACATCGAGATCCAGATTCTCGGCGACAAGCACGGCACCATTCTCTATCTGAACGAGCGCGAGTGCTCGATCCAGCGGCGCCACCAGAAAGTGGTCGAGGAAGCGCCATCGCCCTTCGTCACCGACAAAATGCGCAAAAGCATGGGCGAGCAATGCGTCGCGCTGGCCCGTGCGGTGGACTACCATTCTGCTGGAACGGTCGAGCTGATCGTCAGCGGGGCGGACCCGACAGGCGAGAGCTTCTACTTTCTCGAAATGAACACGCGGCTGCAGGTCGAACACCCGGTCACTGAAGCGATCACCGGGATCGATCTGGTCGAACAGATGATCCGCGTCGCCGCTGGCGAGAAGCTTGCAATGACGCAGGACGATATCGGCATCGACGGCTGGAGCATCGAGAACCGCGTCTATGCCGAAGATCCCTATCGCGGCTTCCTCCCCTCTACCGGGCGTTTGGTGCACTATTCCCCCCCGGTCGAGGGCTGGACCGATGATGGCGAGATCGCGGGCGAGCCCCGACGCGGGGTTTCACACGGTTCAGGCGGTGTCCGTATCGATGATGGCGTGTTCGAAGGCGGCGAAGTCTCGATGTTCTACGACCCGATGATCGCCAAGCTCATCACCTGGGCTCCCACGCGAGCGGAAGCGGCGGACTTGCAGATCGAGGCGCTCGACCGGTTTCGGATCGAAGGGCTCGGCCACAATGTCGATTTCCTCTCCGCGATCATGCAGCATCCGCGCTTTCGCGCAGGTGATCTCACCACCGGTTTCATTGCCGAAGAGTATCCCGAAGGCTTCGAAGGCGCGCCGATTGACGATGCCATGCGCCGCAGGCTGGCCGCGATCTGCGCGGGCAACGAATTCACCTGGCAAAACCGGGCGCGGCGCATTTCCGGCCAGCTTGATGGGGACGATGGACGCGCAGGCGTGAACCGCGTGACGTGCGATTGGTTGGTCAAGTTCGCCGACAGCACGCACGAAGTGACGCTGGGCGAGGATCACGCCATGGTCGATGGCAAACGGGTCGAAGGATCGTGCGACTGGTGGCCCGGAATGGTGCAGGCGACTGCGACGGGGGGCAACACCAGCGAGGAGGGCGAGACCTTCGGCCTCATCGTCGAACGCGACGGCGCGCACTGGCATATCACCACGCGCGGGCGCACCACCCGCGCGCTCGTTCTGCCGCGACGGCTGACGCACCATGCGGGGCTGATGATCGAGAAGGAACCGCCCGATCTTTCCAAGCTGCTGATCTGCCCGATGCCCGGAATGCTGGTGAAACTGCATGTGGACGAAGGCGAGGAGGTTCAGCCCGGCCAGCCGCTCGCCACCGTGGAGGCAATGAAGATGGAGAACATCCTGCGCGCCGAAAAGGAAGGCACGATTGCCACCATCAACGCCGAAGAGGGTGAAAGCCTGGCGGTGGATGCTGTCATCCTCGAACTGGAATAGAGGGTTAATTCCGCGGTAATCGCTGGCCTTCACACAACCTAAACCCTTTCCTCCGTAGATTTCCGACAGGTTTGGTGAGGCTCGCGCCCGGTTGGTGGCGCGCGCCCAAACCGCATGTTGGGGGACTTTGATCGTGGCAAAACGCGGATTTGGCTATTTCGATCGCCAGGGGCACTACTTCCAAAGCGCGGAGGATGCGACGCAGAGCGATATCGCCGCGCTGCTTGGCCGCATCGACGAAGACGAAAGCATCGAGCGCAGCATTGCACACGTCCTGTTCGAGCGCCGCGCCGAGATCGAGCAGATCTTTGCCGAGCACGACCAGATGGTAGCCGCCGAAACCGGCGAGGGCCGCGCTGGCGCGGATGCTGGCGAATCGCTTGAACGGCGCAATCCCCTTCGCTCCAAGCCGCGGCCGTTCGGCAACCGGGCCGACGACAAGGCCGCGTCGGCTGAGAGTGCGAAGATGCAGACCGTCGAACGGCCAGAAGAAACCGAGCGTGACCAAAAAGAAGAACCGCTTGAACTCAGCACCATGCAGCGCCTCGCCGATAATGCGACCCTTGCGCAATACGAAGATCAGCATGATGAGGACGGGGAAGACCACGATGTCGACCTGTCATGGAGCAATGGCAGCGGCCCGAGCCTGACCAACATTACGCGCCGCCTCAACAAGCGTCCTGCCCGCCCTAACAGTTGAGCGATATGCCGCATTGCGCCAGAATCAGCCGGGCGCAATCGTCCGGCGATGCTGCGTGGGTGGCGATTTCCAGATCGTAGGCGATGTTTTTGTGAAGCCGACGCGCCTGCTCGCGCGCGGTGCCGGCAAGTCGATCCCCGCGCGCCCGCTCTCGCCGCTCGATTTCCGCGATCGGTGCGGTGACCTTCACGACGATCAGCGCGTCTGACGCCACTTGCTCACGGTAATCCGCGACCGCGACGGCATCGCATACGTCGTCGACGATGACTGGCAGACCGTGAGCGGATAATTCGCCGACGAGTTTGCGCATCGCGGAAAGCAGCTTTTCGCCCTTTGGACCGGTGCCGATCCGGGGCAGGCTCTCACCGAAAACGTCGACGGGCTCGATCGGAAACCAGCCATGCTGTGTTTCGGTTCCGTCAGGCAGCATCGCAATAAAATCATCTAGCGCGATGTGCAGGATCGGCTCCGAAGCGACTGACTGGATCGCTTTGGCCAGCGTGGTTTTTCCTGCGCTGCTGACTCCGTTCAACAGGATAGTGCGCGCCGCCATTTCGCCTGCCTCAATGCGCTTGCAATTGGCCGTCAAGAAATGCAGCGACGTTTGCGAGGGTCACATCACGCGCAAGATGCGCCTCTCCGATGTCGTTCAGAAGCACGAAGGGCAGCGTCTCGCCCTCCATCTTCTTGTCGTGGCGCATGTGATCGACCAGCCGGGCGCCGTCGCAATCCATGCCGAGGGCCGCGATTTCGCTCGGCAGCCCGGATCGCTCGACCGCTTGCGCGATGCGCCGGGCGTCGGTGTCAGACAAGTCGCCGCGCCGGGCCGAGTAGCGCGCGGCCAGCACCATGCCGAGCGCGACCGCTTCGCCGTGCAGAAGGGTGTCCGAGAATCCCGTCTCCGCCTCGAGCGCATGGCCGAATGTGTGCCCGAGATTGAGCAGCGCGCGCCGGCCCGACAATTCGCGCTCATCCTCGGCGACGATAGCGGCCTTGGCGCGGATGCTGGTCGCGATGGCGTGTTCAATCGCGTGCGGATCGCGTGCCAGAACGCCGCTGCCATTTTCCTCCAGCCACTCGAAAAATGCCGCATCGCCAAGCACGCCATATTTGAGCACTTCGGCATAGCCCGCGCGCATTTCGCGGGGCGGCAGGGTTTTCAGCACAAACGGGTCGATCAGGACTGCCGCGGGCTGGTGAAATACGCCAATCAGGTTCTTGCCTGCGCGCGTGTTGATCGCGGTCTTTCCGCCGACCGAGCTATCGACCTGCGCAAGCAGGCTCGTCGGGATCTGCACGAAGCCGCATCCGCGCTTCAATATGGCGCAGGCGAAGCCCGTGAGGTCGCCGACCACACCGCCTCCGAGTGCAAAGACGTGGTCGGCACGGGTGATGCCAAGCTCCAGCAGCCAGTCGGTCAGTTGCTCGAGCACCGTCCAGCTTTTGGCCCCTTCGCCCGGTTCGACTATGAACCATTCGACCGTTCGGTCGGCGAGCGCGGTTTCGACCGCTGTGCGATAGAGCCGGTGGGTGTTGGTGTCGGCGACGAAAGGCACTGCCGCATCGGTGCGGGTCGGCAGGAATGGTCCGACATGCTCGGCGAGCGCTTCCAGCGCGCCCGCTTCAATCGTCACATCGTAACTGCGCCCCGCCAGCGCGACGGGGATCACAGCCATCGGTCCACCGCCTCGATGATCGCGCGCGCGGTCCCGGTATGCGGGCCGTCCACGCTTTGCACCCGCACCTGTGCCTGAGCGTACAGGCTCTCGCGCTTTTCGAGCAGATCGGTCAGGATCGCCTTCGGATCGCCGCCGCGCAGCAGCGGACGGGTATCGCGGCGCGAAGTGCGCTCGACCAGAGTATCCACGTCGCAATCGATCCACACCGCTATGGCGCGATCGAGGATCAGCTCGCGCGTCTGCGGATCGACAAACGCTCCGCCACCGGTCGCGACGACCCCGGCGCGCTCCTCGATAAGGCGTGCGATCACCCGGCGTTCTCCATCGCGAAAATACGCCTCGCCGAACTCCTCGAATATTTCCGCGATGCTGCGCTGCGCCGCTTCCTCTATCGCATCGTCCGCGTCGACGAAGCTGCGACCGAGCATTGCGGCAAGCCGGCGGCCCACGGTGGATTTGCCCACGCCCATCAGGCCGACGAGCACGACTGGCCGGTCGATCCGGCCCGCGATGCGCGCTATCTCGCCGTCGGTCAAAGTGCTCTCGCCGGTCATTGCCGCAGGGCCTATAGATGGGGTAGAGCGCGCGCAATATGTCTGACATGTCACGCCGCCCGGTTATCCTGTCCCGTTCAACGCCGCGTCGCCGCAAAGGATCGCGCCATGTTTGGTGGCTGCTCATCATGATTGGTCTTGGCATCGTGCTGGTTGTGGCATGGATCGATGGCGGAGAGCAGCCGCTGCGCCCGATCGTCCAGCCGGTCGCCGTGCCCGAGGCGGGAGACCCTGCATGAACCGCCGCGCGAAATGGCACGCAGGAGTTGCTGCGATCGCTCTTGCCGGCACCTTGGCAGGTGCTTTTGCGGCGGGTGGACTGACCGCGCAGGACGGGCCGCAATCGATTCTGCCGCCCGGCTTCGACGACCCTGAGCCCGCGCCGACGCCGGCGCCCAGTCCCACTCCGACACCGCGGGCGACGGCAGCACCCGCTGCGCCTAGTGCACCGGCGGCGCCGTCAACCGGTGGCGCAACAGTCCAGCCCTTGCCACCGGCTCCGCGGATTTCCGATGCGGAGCTGGATGAATTGCCGACGCTGGAAGAGCTCGAAGAAATGTCGGTCGATCAGCTTGACGAGCGGCTGGGTCTAAAACCGAAGTTCGACATTCCGCCCGCCGCGCGCCGTTCACTTTCGCAGGTTGGGTTGCTCGCGCCGGAAGAGGGCGGGTTGCCGACACGTGGGCTGGCGCGCCAGCCTGCGCCGCTGGTCGATGCTGTGCTTGGCGGGATCGAGGGACCGCTGGTTTCGCGCTGGGGACATATCCTGTTGCGCCGCACGCTCGCCAGCCGTCTGGCCGCGCCGGAGGGCATGGACCCGGTGCGTTTTGCCGCGCTGCGCGTGGCGGTGCTCAACACGATGGGCGAATTCACTGTCGCGCGCGCTCTGGCGCAGGATGTCGACACCAGCAATTGGGGCACCGCGCTGACGGGCCAGGCGGTGCGAGCCTATATCGCATCGTCCGACCTGGTCGGCGCTTGCCCGGCGGTGCGTCTGAGCGAGGCGGAAGGCGGAACGACGAGCGAGGGGCCGCGCTGGACCATGCTGGAGGCGATCTGCAACGCCTATGCGGGTGAAGCAGCGCTAGCCAATTCGCAGCTCGATCGCGCGCTGGGGCAGGAAATTGCGCCGGACATCGATGTCCTTCTGGCGCAGCGTTATGCCGGGGCGGCGGGGCGCTCACGGCGGGCGGTCGCCATCGAATGGGAAGATGTGGACCAACTCACCCCGTGGCGCTTCAGCCTCGCCAATGCGGTCGGCGAGCCATTGCCTGACGATTTGCTCGACCCGGTGCTTACGGGCGAGGCCGATCGCTATTATGCGCTGGCCGGAGCCTCCGCGCCGATGCTCGGCCTTGAAAAGCGCACCATGCACGCGCGCGTCGCGGCGGGCGCTGGAGTGCTGTCATCGAACGCGCTGGTCGATCTTTACAGCCAGGTCTATGCCGACGACTCGATTTCGGGCGATATCGCCGATCAGGCGGTTCTGCTGCGCCAGGCCTATATCGCGACCGATCCGATCGCTCGGGTCGATGCGATGCGTGAATTGTGGAGCGGTGAAAGCGCGGACTTCGCCTCGCAGGTGCTGACCGCCAATGCCGCCGCGCGCATCCCGCCAAATCGCGACCTCGCGCTTGCAGCGAACGACCTCATCGCCTCGATGCTCACCGCCGGGCTGGACCGCGACGCAGCGGCGTGGCGCGGCGCGGTGAACGACGGTTCGCTGGGCTGGGCGATGATCACGCTTGCCGATCCGCAAGGCCGCGTGGTCGACGAAGATGCGCTTGACGCCTTCGTGGACGAAGATGGCAGCACGGGCGCGCGCAAATCGGCGTTTCTTGTGGCTGGCCTGGCCGGTCTGGAGCGGGTGTCGGACGGAGATTTCACCTCTTTCGCCAGCCGTCTCGAAGTGGATTTCTCGCGGCGCACGCGTTGGACGCAAATGATCGCGCGCGCGGCCGAAGTCGATAATCCGGCGCTGGTCGCGATGCTGGCCGGGCTGGGAATGCAGGGCGAAAGCTGGCAGCAGATGACGCCGCTCCACCTCTACCATATCGTCTCGGCGCTCAATCGCGTCGGGCTTGAGGCCGAGGCCCGGATGATTGCCGCCGAAGCGGTCGCGCGGGGTTAAGCCGCCACCTCGGCGGCTCCTTCGCGCATGTCCGCCGCGACCCAGGCATTCCTCGAAATGCTCGCCGCAGAGCGCGGTGCGGCGCAGAACACGCTCGCCGCCTATGCCCGCGACCTTGCCGGGGCGGAGGAGGTGGTGGGCGACCTTGCCAGCGTGCCGCGCGCCAAGGTCGCGCAGCTTTCAGGCGAATGGTCGGCGCTCGCGCCCGCCACCATCGCGCGAAAGGCATCGGCGTTGCGCCAATTCTTCGGCTTTGCACTGGATGAAGGCTGGCGAAGCGATGATCCGTCCGGAGCGCTGCCCGCCCCGCGCACCCGCCGTCCGCTGCCCAAGGTGATGAGCCACGAGGCGATTGCGGCGCTGTTCGAGCGAGCCGAGCTTGAGGCAGACGGCGGAAAACCTTTGGCAGTGCGCCAGCTTGCCCTGCTCGAGATGCTGTATGGTTCGGGCCTGCGCGCGACCGAGCTGGTTTCCCTCCCGCTTTCCGCCGCGGTACGCGATGCGCCCTTCGTCACAATCACAGGCAAAGGTGGGCAGGCGCGAATGGTGCCGGTCAGCGAGCGCGCGCGCATTGCCCTGTCGCGCTGGCTCGAATTGCGCCCGGCTGAGCCGCCGTCGCGCTACGCTTTTCCATCGCGGGGTGGCAAACATCTCTCGCGCGTGCGGCTTTATCAGATGCTCAAGGAACTGGCCGCGCGCGCCGGGCTGGATCCGGCCGGGATCAGCCCGCATGTCCTGCGCCACGCGTTTGCGACGCATTTGCTGGAGGGCGGGGCGGATTTGCGTGTGCTTCAGACGCTGCTTGGCCATGCCGATATCGCGACGACGCAAATCTACACCCACGTGGACGCTGCGCGGCTCGTAGAGCTGGTCAATGCGCGCCATCCGCTTGGACGAGAGCAGGATTGAGCGCACACCTTAACCACCACCACGCCGCGCGCTGCCCCTTGCCCGCCGCGTCCCGACGCCCTAGCGAGCGCAGATGATTTCCTACCTCGAATTCGAGAAGCCGGTCGCAAGCCTCGAAGAGCGGATCGCCCAATTGCGCGGTCTCGATACCAATCACGCGGTCGACGTGAAGGCCGAGATCGAGCGGCTCGAAGCAAAGTCGTCCGAGCTGCTGGCGAGCACTTATGCCTCGCTTACTCCGTGGCAAAAAACGCAGGTCGCGCGTCATCCGCAGCGCCCGCATTTTCGCGATTATGTCGAACACGCCTTTACCGATTTTCTGCCGCTCGGTGGTGACAGGTATTTCGGTGAAGACATGGCCATCATGGGCGGTTTTGCGAAGCTTGACGGGCGGCGCATCATGCTGATCGGGCATGAAAAAGGGCACGATACCAAAACCCGGATCGCGCACAATTTCGGCATGGGTAAGCCGGAGGGTTATCGCAAGGCGATCCGCCTGATGGAGATGGCCGGGCGGTTCGGGCTGCCGGTCGTCACGCTGGTCGACACGTCCGGTGCTTTTCCGGGAGTAGAGGCGGAGGAGCGCGGGCAGGCTGAGGCCATCGCGCGCTCGACCGAAGCGTGCCTGTCGCTCGGCGTTCCGCTGGTCGCGGCAGTGGTAGGCGAGGGCGGATCGGGCGGCGCTGTCGCATTGGCCAGCGCCGAACGTGTGCTGATGATGGAGCATGCGGTCTATTCGGTCATTTCGCCCGAGGGATGCGCCTCGATCCTGTGGCGCACGGCGGACAAGGCGCCCGAAGCCGCGCAGGCGATGAAGATTACCGCTCAGCATCTCAAGCGTTTGAAGGTGATCGACCGGATCGTGAAGGAACCGCTTGGCGGCGCGCATCGTGATCCCGGCAAGGCCGCGCGCGCGCTGGGCACGGCTCTCGGAGAAGAGCTTGAGGCGCTGTCGGGCCTTGAAAGCGAGGAACTGATACGCCGCCGTGAAGAGCGCTTTCTCGCACTGAACGGAGATGGCGCGGTCTGACGCCGGTACCCCCCGGAAATCGGAGGTCCACTAAGTGCGCACGGAACAAGTGCACGCGCAACGTATTGATCCCTCAAACGCAATAAACGTTCGGCCTTGTGCCAGAGGGAGCCAGTAAGACCATGAAATCGAAGAAAATCGCCGCCCGCCTCGTTGCGGTTTCCGCACTCGCGCTGTCACTGGCGAGTTGCGCCACTGGGCCGATTCCCTCCGCCTCGACGCCGATTACACCTGCCGAGGCGCAGCAGGGTGCGGAATACCACCCGCAGCTGCTCTCGCAATTCGGCGGCGCGATGGACGGGCGCCATGCCGATTATGTCGAGCAGGTCGGCAAGAACATCGCGGTGCAATCCGGCCTTGCCGGTGCGCGCGACAGCTTCACGGTCAGCTTGCTCAATTCGCCCGTCAACAACGCCTTCGCCGTTCCTGGCGGCTATATCTACACCACCCGCCAGCTGGTCACGCTGATGAACAACGAAGCGGAGCTGGCCGCGGTGCTGGGCCACGAAGTCGGTCACGTGGCCGCGCGCCATTCGCAGCGCCGCCAGCGCAATGCGCAGCGCAACTCGATCCTTGGCGTTCTGGGCGCCATCGGCAGCTCGATCCTGCTTGGTGATACCGGCCTTGCCGACACGGTTTCGCGAGGATTTCTACAAGGATCGCAATTGCTTACGCTAAGTTATTCGCGATCGCAAGAGACCCAGGCGGACGAACTTGGCATTCAGTATCTGACCAGCGCGGGTTACGATCCGCGCGCGATGGGCACTGTCCTGGCGAGCCTCGCGGCCCAGAATAACCTTGATGCACGGTTGCAGGGCCGCGAAAATGCGACCGCGCCGGAATGGGCTTCGACTCACCCGAATTCGGCGGAGCGCGTGCGCACGGCACTGGCCAAGGCAGAGGGTCTTGGTGGCAGTGTCACCAATCGCGACACCTTCCTCACGCGAATCGATGGCCTGCTCTATGCCGATGATCCCGAACAGGGCGTGATCGAGGGGAGCCGGTTCATCCATCCCGAACTGATGCTGACTTTCACCGCGCCGCAGGGCTTTTACATGGTCAATTCGACCAGAGCTGTCGCGATCAACGGGCAAAGCGGTCAGGCGCAATTGAGCCTCGCGCCATATAACGGCGATTTGTCGAGTTATGTGCGCCAGCAATTCGCGGCATTGGGCGGCGAGCAGCAACAGCTTGCTCCGCAGTCGCTGGAGCGCACGACCGTTAACGGGTTGCCGGCGGCTTTCGGCCAGGCGCGCGTAAACAATGGCCAGCAACAGGTCGATGTGACGGTGTTCGCATATGAGTTTTCGAACGATCGTGCGTATCACTTTGCCGCGATCACTCCGGCGGGCCGGGCGAACACGTTTGGTTCGATGTTCCAGTCGATGCGCCGGATCAGTCAGTCCGAAGCCGCGCAGGTCATCCCGCGGCGGATCGATGTCGTCACCGTGCAGCGCGGCGATACCGTGGCGAGCCTCGCGCGGCGAATGGCCTACGACAATGGCCAGATCGATCGCTTCCGGGTGCTCAATGCGCTTGGTCCGAACGAGGATTTGCGCGTAGGCCAACAGGTCAAGCTGGTGGTGCGCGGGCGTTAAACCTGCGCCCGCCGCCGACCGGGCGGCGGTCACTTAAAACCGATCAGTGCGCCAAATTTACAGCGCGCAAAAGAAAAGCGGCGGGGACGTGCCCCGCCGCTTCGCTTGTTCAGATGATACCGGCCTTATTCAGGCGTCGCGGTACCAGCTTCCATTTCGGTAGCGACGTTGTCGAACGTGGCGCTCAGGTTGTTGCCGAGCACGCCCATCGCGGTGATGGCGGCGACGGCGATCAGAGCGGCGATCAGGCCGTATTCGATGGCGGTGGCGCCCTGCTCGTCACGAGCCAGCTTGTTGAAAAAGGTCATTGTAGTCTCCTGGTTTAATCAGTCTTCGGTACCCGTGCCCGCCCCGTTGGAAGTGGGCCGACAAATGCGTTTCTAGATGAGAGCTCTTGAAGATTTCCTAACCCCCAGCCTTTCAAAAGGCTTAATTTCCCATCGCAGCCACGCTCTTGGTTTCGACATTGCCCCACAAGCTATCGTTTGATCCGGCAAGCGTGCTTAGGCCGGCGATCATTGCGATAACGATAAGAGCAGCGATCAGGCCGTATTCCACCGCGGTGGCACCCGATTCGTCTTTTCCGAGCTTTCCAAGGTTGGAATTGGAAATCATGTGTTCACCTGTATCCTACGTTCCTGATGACCCTGAAAATCCGGCCGCCACGTTAAGGAATGGTTGATGCGGGGCATGAACATGAAAATTATTCCGACATGACAGGTCCGCCGATGCTGGTCGTCGCCGGAGCGCTGGCGCACCCCGATGGTTGCTGGCTGATGCTCAGAAGACCTGAGGAAAAGCATCATGGCGACCTATGGGAATTTCCGGGTGGGAAGGTCGAGGACACTGAAATTCCAGCGCAATCTCTGATCCGCGAATTGCACGAGGAGCTCGGGATCGGTGTGCATGCTGACAATTGCACGCCGTTTTCGTTCGCCGAAGAACAGGCCGTTGGCGGGCGCCCGGCGATTGTCATCCTTCTTTACATTGTGCGAGACTGGGACGGTATTCCACGAGCGCTCGAAGGGGGAAAGGTCGGCTGGTTTCGCCCGGAGGCGATCCCCACGCTCGCCAAGCCGCCGCTGGATCGCGATCTGGCCGCGCGGCTTTTCGCAGGCGAATAAGCGTCGATCTTGCGCTCGCAAGGGATTGCCAAGCTTGGTGTCGTTTCCTATGTGCCCCTCTCCAAGCGCGCCAGTAGCTCAGCTGGATAGAGTACCTGACTACGAATCAGGCGGCCGGAGGTTCGAATCCTTCCTGGCGCGCCAAAAAAGCCCATCCCGTGAGGGGGTGGGTTTTTTTGGTTCTGGGCTGAAGTTTTGCGCCTCGGCAAAAGGCGTCAATCCCGCACCATCTTCTCCAGAGCGTGCATATCCTCATCGGAAAAGCCGAAATGGTGGCCCGCTTCATGGATGACGACGTGGCGCACCAGTTCCTCGAAACCCACGCCGGTTTCCTGCATCTCGCGCAGCAGTGGCTGGCGGAACAGGCTGATGATCGGGGGCATCGGCGCGTGGTCCCACACGCTCTGTTCGGTCAGCGGAGTGCCTTCATAAAGGCCGGTCAGCTGCCAGCGATTCGCCAGCCCGACCGAGGCAAGCTGTTCGTCCCGCGCAAACTCCTCAATCTTGAGGACGGTGCCCGTCATCTGTTCGCGAAATTCGTCCGGCATGCGCGCCAGCGCCGCTTTGGCGGCCTGTTCGAATTCCAGCGGGGAGGGGGCTTTAGCCATCATCGAAGATATGGTGGCTCGCGCGGCTGCCCGCAACAATTCGGAACTTGGAGCGCGCTCGCGGCTTGATTCGGTAAAGGAAAACAGGAGCTCCCCCATGAAAACCGATACGAAAGTCCTCAAGCGCCTCAAGACCGATCACGACCGTCAGCGCGAATTGCTCGACAAGATCGCCGACACGTCCGGCGACAGCGAAGAGCGCCGCGAGCTGTTCCAGCAGCTGACCAAGGAGCTGAAGAGCCACGCGGCGGCAGAAGAGCAGGCAGTCTATTCCGAAATGCTCGCCGAACCCGAAGTGAGCGGCGAGACCCGCCATTCGGTCGCCGAACACCACGAGATTGACGAAATGCTCAACGATCTTGCTGCGACCGATATGGATTCGCCTGGCTGGCTGCAGAAGTTCAAGCAATTCGACGAGCGCTATCGCCACCACATCAACGAGGAAGAAGACGATCACTTCCCCGATTTCGCCGAGCAGATCGACGACGCGATGGATAAGGAAATGACGCAGACCTTCGATAATCGCAAAGAAGTCGAGCGCGAGCAGGCCGAAGTCACTCCAGAAAAGGCCGAGAACGCCAAGGAATAGGTCAACCTCATACAAAGGCAGACCCGAGCGCGCCGAGCAGAGGAACCTGCCCGGCGCGCCTTTGTTTTCAGCGCCTGTCCGGCGAGCATGCGTCCGATTTGCCAAGCTTCGCGTAATGAGCGATGGGCTTCGCCGGGATCGAACCGGCGACGCGTCGCGACCAGAAAAAAGGCCAGACAACCGCATGAACGATCTGCATGACCATGACGATCTTGCTTACCAAAACCCATTGAACAAGCCCGACGTGCCCGATCATGTGCAGGATGCCATCCGCACTCTGATTGAATGGGCGGGCGATGATCCGTCGCGTGAAGGGCTGCTTGACACGCCCAAGCGGGTGGGGCGTGCGTGGCTGGAATATTGCGAAGGCTACAAGGAAGACCCCTCGATCCATCTGACCCGCGTGTTCGAAGACGTCGGCGGGTACGAAGAGATCGTGCTTCTGAAAGACATTCCTTTCCAGTCGGCCTGCGAACATCACATGGCTCCGATTACCGGCCGTGCGCACATCGCCTATCTGCCGCATCGCAAGGTGGTAGGCATTTCCAAGCTTGCGCGCGTGCTGCACGGTTTTGCCCGGCGCCTTCAGATCCAGGAGCGGCTGACGGCGGAAGTCGCGGGCTGCATCTGGGAGCATCTGGAGCCCCAAGGGGTCGCGGTAGTGATCGAGGCGCAGCATGGCTGCATGACCGGGCGCGGGGTGCGCACGCCGGGCGTCAATATGGTGACGTCAAAACTGCATGGCTGCTTCCTCGACGACCAGAGCAGCCGCAAGGAAGTGATGAGCCTGATGGGCTATTGATCGCGCTTTGTGTGCAGGCGCGACCGCGCGGCATTTTCCTACTCGGGACCGATCGCATAGAAAAACACGAGCGCCGAACCTGCTGAGGAACGGCGCTCATGCTCTTTGTTATCGTCGGTCGTCGTCATCATCCAACTGCAAGTGAGTTGGAAAAGTGTCAGGTAAGCCTTATGCGCCTTCAATGGCGGTTTCCCGCCGCTTTCGGGCCAAAAATCCCACCTGACACCGTGTCCAATGTGTCAAATAAAGTAGGAAATTTCCTTGCGTCAGAGCTGGCCGAGCATGTGCTCCGCGCTGGACACCTTGAAATCGCCCTGATCCTCGACGTTGAGCTGTTCGACCTTGCCGTCGTTCACCACCATCGAGAAACGCTGGCCGCGCTGACCCATGCCATAGCCCGAGCCGTCCATCGTCAGCCCGATTGCCTCGACGAATTCACCATTGCCATCGGCCAGCATGGTGATTTCCTCGCTGCCTGCCGTGTCGTTCCACGCATTCATCACAAACGCATCGTTGACCGCCGTGCAGGCGATGTCATCGACACCCTTTGCCTTCAGGTCGCCCGCCTTATCGACATAGCCGGGCAGGTGCTTGGCCGAACAGGTCGGGGTGAACGCGCCGGGGACGGAAAACAGCGCAACCTTGCGGCCCTTGAAATACTCGCCGGACTGGATCTGCTGCGGGCCTTGCGGCGTCGCCTTTACCATCGTCACATCGGGGATCGTGTCGCCTACCGAGATCGTCATAGCGCGTATCCTTTTTCTAGGGGGGAATGATCCGGAAACGCTATAGTCCGGGTTGCAACGCACGCAAGAATTACAGATATAAAGATAACTTTATATTTGCGCCGCCGCCGCCCGGTCGCTAGGCGGCAGGCAACGCTTTTCCCAGGAGACAGATATGGCCACCGCCACCGCAGAGCAGCAGTACATCATCAAGGATATCGGCCTTGCGCAATACGGGCGAGATGAAATCGCCATTGCCGAAACCGAAATGCCCGGCCTGATGGCTCTGCGCGAGGAGTACGGAGCCTCCCAGCCGCTGAAGGGTGCGCGCATCACCGGTTCGCTGCACATGACCATCCAGACCGCGGTGCTGATCGAAACGCTGGTGAAGCTGGGCGCGGACGTGCGCTGGGCGACCTGCAACATATTCTCGACCCAGGACCACGCTGCAGCTGCCATCGCCGATCAGGGAATTCCGGTCTTCGCCATCAAGGGCGAAAGCCTGGCCGATTATTGGGATTATGTCGGGCGCATCTTCGACTGGTCGACCGAAAGCGATCCCGACCAGACCGCCAACATCATACTCGACGATGGCGGGGATGCGACCATGTTCGCGCTCTGGGGCGCTCGCATCGAAGCGGGTGAGGAAATGCCCGATCCGGCCAATGCCGAGGAAATCGAATTCCAGCGCGCGCTCAAGGCGTATGTGAAGGAAAAGCCCGGCTACCTCACCAAGAGCGTCCAGAACATCAAGGGTGTTTCGGAAGAAACCACCACCGGCGTCATGCGCCTCTACCAGATCGCCAAGCAGGGCAAGCTGCCGTTCCCCGCGATCAACGTGAACGATTCGGTGACCAAGTCGAAGTTCGACAACCTCTACGGCTGCAAGGAAAGCCTCGTCGACGCGATCCGCCGCGCGACCGACGTAATGCTGGCCGGCAAAGTCGCCTGCGTTGCGGGATACGGCGACGTCGGGAAGGGCTCGGCCGCATCTCTGCGCGACGGCGGAGCGCGCGTGGTGGTCACCGAGATCGACCCGATCTGCGCGCTTCAGGCGGCGATGGACGGCTTTGAAGTCGTCTCGATGGAGGAGGCGACCAAGCGCGCCGACATCTTCGTCACCGCAACCGGAAACGAAGACGTCATCACCGGTGAGCACATGAAGGCGATGAAGAACATGGCCATCGTGTGCAATATCGGTCACTTCGACAGCGAGATCCAGATTTCCGCACTCGACAATTACGAGTGGAAGGAAATCAAGGAAGGGACCGACATGGTCACCTTCCCCGACGGAGACTCGCTGCTGATCCTTGCCAAGGGTCGCCTTGTAAACCTGGGCTGCGCGACCGGCCACCCCAGCTTCGTGATGAGCGCAAGCTTCACCAACCAGGTGCTGGCTCAGATCGAACTCTATACGAAGTCCGACGAGTATGAGAACGACGTTTACGTCCTTCCCAAGCACCTGGATGAGAAGGTTGCGGCGCTGCATCTCGAAAAGCTCGGAGTGGAGCTGACGCAGCTCAGCAAGAAGCAGGCGGATTATATCGGTGTGCCAGCGGAAGGCCCATTCAAGCCGGATCACTACCGCTACTGAGCAAACCTACGGGGATGGGCAGCGCTCGGGCCTCTGCCGGCCATTGCAAGCGGCGCGTGACGGGCATAGCTGACGGGTGATGGAACTGACCCCGCTCGCCCTGCTCATGATCGCGCTGCTGCTGGCCGGCTGGACGATCGCGGCGGCCTGGGTCATCATTCGCGCCAATGCGAAAGTACGCCGCTTCAAGGCGCTGCAGACCTCGCTTTCGCGGATGCAGCGCCTGATTGACATGGCTCCCGCGATCCCGATGTCAGTCAGGGTCGATGGGCGGATTGAGGCCCCGGCGCGGCTGGCGAACTGGCTGGGCCTCGATGCGCTGCCGACTTATCTTGCGGACCTCGAGACAGGCGCGGGCGGCGGGTTGTCGCGCGAACAGATCGAGCGGTTGTCGCGCCATGTGCAGATCACGCAGAAAAGCGCGCACCCCTTCGAGATTGTGCTCACTCCGCCGGGCGCAAGCCGCAGTCTTGCGTTCTTCGGCACGCTCGCCGATCCCAAGGTTTCGCCCGGCGGCGCCGTGATCGTCTGGGTGTTCGACTTCACTCGCAGCGAAAGCGAGCTGGCGCTGCTGCGTGCCGAGACTGCGCGGGCACGCAACGATTTTGCGGCGCTGGTCGGCCTGATCGATGCGGCACCCATGCCGATGTGGTTTCGCGACGCGGAGATGCGGTTGCGGCTGGTCAACAATGCCTATGTCGGGGCGGTCGGAGCAGATGATCTCGACACGGTCATCGAGGAACAGGTGGAACTGCTTGAACCGGAGGGCACCCGCTCCCCGCCCGAAATCGCCCGCGAGGTCATGGAGCAGCAGGAAGCGCGCGAACGGATCGACGCGGTTACGATCAACGGCGCGCGTCGCTCGCTCAAGGTCACCGAACTGCCGCTGGGTAGGGAAGGCGTGGCGGGCTACGCGATCGACATCGAGGAACAGCAGCGCGTGACCCGCGCATTCCGCGCGTTTCGCAAGGCGCAGCGCGCGATGCTCGATCAGCTTTCCATCGGTGTGGCGCAATTCGATATCGAAGAACGCCTGGTTTTCGCCAACCGCCCGTTTCGCCGCCAGTTCGGTCTGCGCGACGGTGCGATCGAGGATCGCATTACATTCGAACGATTCCTCGCCGAAGCACGCGAGCATGGCTCGACCCCCGAAGTGCGCGACTTTCCCGAATGGCGGCGTGAGCGCCGCGCGTGGTTCGATGTGACCGAAACGAAGGAAGAGAACTGGCCGCTTACCGGGGGCACGCACATGCGCATCGTCGCGCAGACGATGCCCGACAGCGGCCTGGTGCTGATCGCGGAGGACCAAACCGAGCAGCTCGAACTCTCCGCCACCCGCGATACCCTGCTGCGAACCCGCGCGGCCACGCTCGACAGTCTGTTCGAAGCGCTCGCCATCTTCGCGCCCGATGGTTCGATGCAGCTTTGGAACCGGAGTTTCGCTGGCACCTGGGGGCTCAGCGCCGAATTGCTCGATACCCATCCCAGCGCGGAAAAGCTGGTAGCCGCGATTGGTAAGAATGTTGCCGATCCGGCCGAGGCGGAGCGCATCGGTGCGGTGGTCCGTGCCGCTACGCTGGACCGCAAGGAAAAGGGTGGACAGGTGGTCCTCGCTGACGGTCGCACGCTGCGCTTTGCCGGTGTGCCGCTGCCGGACGGAAACGGTCTGCTGACTGTCCTCGACATTACGGCTTCTCAAAAAGCGGAACAGGCGCTGCGTGAACGGGCCGTTGCCCTGGAGGAGGCGGACGCGGTCAAGGCTCGCTTCCTCGCCAATATGTCGTACGAATTCCGCACGCCGCTGACCACGATCGGTGGGTTCGCGGAACTGCTCTCGAGTGGCTCGGCGGGCAAGCTTGGCGAGCAGGCGCGTGAATATGTCGAGGCGATCCTTGCATCGACCGAGCGATTGACCGAGCAGGTCGAAAACGTGCTCGACCTCTCGCAAAGCGAAGCGGGTTTGCTCCCGATTGAGAAGGAGCCGATCGACCTCCTGGCTTTCCTGTCGAAGCAGGTGCGCGGGCGCGAGCAGGCGATCCTTTCGAGCGATCTGACCCTCGATCTGAAGGGCCGCCGTGGGCGCGTGGTGGAAGCCGACCCGCGCCAGTTGAGCCGGGCGGTGGGCAACCTGCTCGACAACGCGATCGAGCACACGCCGAAGGGCGGCCGGATCAAGATTGACCTTCCGAAGCCCCGCGCAGGGGACGAATGGGGAGCCACGATCGTTATCACCGACACCGGTCCGGGGATGAACAAGAAAGCGCTCGCCCGCGCGCTTGGGCAGATCGAACCGCGGTCTGCTTCGCGCAAACCGAACGGAGCGGATGAAAGAGGGGGCGTCGCAAGCGGCCTCGGTATTCGGCTCTCGCGCGAATTGATCGAGGCGCATGGCGGCACGCTGGAATTGGCGAACGGACGGGTCGGCGGAACAATCGCCACGATCTGCCTGCCATGACAGGTTCAACCCGTCACGAACTGCCCGACCTTACAGCGATGCGCGACTTCGGCGGGAGGATCGCGGAGTTGTTGCGAGCAGGCGATGTGATCGCGCTTGAAGGGCCGCTGGGTGCAGGTAAGACAACGCTGGCGCGCGCGATCATTGCGTCCTTGGGTCACGAAGGGGAGGTGCCATCCCCGACTTTTACCATCGTGGAAGCCTATGACTCGCCGCCCCTGCGGATGCCTGTCGTCCACGCCGACTTCTACCGGCTTGAAACGGCAGCTGAGCTGGAAGAAATTGGTCTCGACGAATATCGCGAGGGCGCTGCGCTGATCGCGGAATGGCCCGATCGCGTCGGCGGCTTTGCGCACGAACCGGCCTGTTTGTCGCTCAGGATCGAGATTGCGCCTGAAGGGCCGGATAACGGCCGGATTGCGATTGCCCGTGCGGGTGCGGATTGGCTAGGGCGGTGGCCATGAACGAATATCCTGATGGACTTGAACGCTTTGTCGCCAAGGCGGGCTGGGCGGATGCGCAAATCGAGCCGATCCCGGGCGATGCCTCGTTCCGCCGTTACTTCCGCCTGCGTCGCGATGACGGTGGGCGCAGCGGAGCCGAGCCGAGTACCGCGATGCTTATGCACGCCCCGCCGCCCGAGGAGGATCCGCGACCGTTTCTTAATGTCGCGCACTGGCTGACGAATCATGGCCTGCGCGCGCCGGCGATCTTTGCCGAGGATGCGGCGAGAGGTTGGGTGCTGACCGAGGATTTCGGCGACAGTCGGATGCGCGAATGGGTCGATGCCAATCCCGCGCATGAGCGAGCCGCCTACGAAGCAGCAATCGATACGCTGGTCGAACTGCATCGCAAACCCGTAGGCCCGTTCCCCGAATACGATATGGCGACCTATCGGCGTGAGGTCGGATTGCTGGTCGACTGGTACGCTCCTGCCGCCGGGCTCGATGTTGACGTCGACGGGTATGGCGCCGCCTGGAGCGAGGTGTTGGAACCGGTGATTGCACGGCAGGCTGCACCCGTCACGGCGCTTCGCGATTATCACGCCGAGAACATCATGCTGCTTTCCGGCCGCACGAACGATGACGTGCAGCCGGATGCGCAGGGGCTGATCGATTTTCAGGACGCGCTGGTCGGACACCCAGCTTATGATCTTGTATCGCTCTTGCAGGATGCGCGACGGGAGGTCTCGACCGAATTGGAAGACGCGATGCTTGCGCGTTACCGGGACAAAGCGGCGCCGAGAGGGGATTTCGCCGCCGACTATGCGCGTCTTGGGGCTCAGCGCAATGCCAAGATCGTTGGCATTTTCACGCGCCTTCACCGCCGCGACGGAAAGCCAAGATACCTCTCGCTCATCCCGCGCGTCTGGCAGGCGATGGAGCGCGATCTTGCCCACCCCGCGCTCGGGCCGGTGGCGAGCTGGTTCGATGCCAATATCCCAGCAGAGCTTCGCGAACTCGGCGGAGGGCCACTCGCATGACCGAGCGAACGCAACTCGCCAGCGATACCGCGATGGTGATGGCCGCTGGCTTCGGCAAGCGGATGCGCCCGCTCACCGCAACCACGCCAAAGCCATTGGTGCGGGTTGCGGGAAAGCCTCTGGTTGATCACACCCTCGATCGGCTTGCCGAGGCAGGCGTGGCGCGCGCGGTGGTGAACGTCCATTACCTCGCCGACGCGCTTGAAGCCCATCTTGAAGAGCGCGAACGCCCGCAGATCGTTATCTCCGATGAGCGGGACAAGCTGCTGGAAACCGGCGGCGGGATGATCAAGGCGCAGGAACATCTGCCCGATCCGTTCTTCTGTCTCAATTCGGACAATATCTGGCTTGATGGCCCCAGCAGCGGGTTTCGCGATCTGTCGACCCGCTGGGATGCAGATCGCATGGACGCGCTGTTGCTGCTGGTGGGGCATAAGGGCGCTGGCAATTTCACAGGCGTTGGCGATTTCCACATGGATACGCTCGGCCAGCTTTCGCGCCGCCGACCGGGACGCATTGCTCCCTTCATCTTCACCGGCATTCAGCTCGTCTCCCACCGCTTGCTGCGCGATGCGCCGGACGGCAAATTTTCGACCAACGTATTGTGGAACCGGGCGCTAAAGGAAGAGCGTCTGTTCGGCGTCGCCTTCACCGGGCGCTGGTTCGAGGTCGGCACGCCAGCGGCGATCGCGCCGACCGAAGCGGCCTTGGCTGAAGGTTAGCGTTCGGATGACCCAAGGGCAGGAAGGGCGCCGCGACCCGAGCGTGTATTCGATCGCGGCGCATCGCGGGTTCGCGGATGCTTTGGTGGCGGGGTTGGTGCCGCGCTATTCCGACGGCCCGACCGGCCTTGCGCACCTGACCTTGATCGTCCCCAGCACCCGCGCGGCGCGCACGATCTCCGAGGCTTTCATTCGCCATGCAGGTGAACAGGGCCGGGCGGGGATGTTGATGCCGCGGATGGTCCCGGTGGGTGATCTCGATCTTGATGAGAAGCTTGGCGTGCTGCTCGATCCACTGGGCGCGAGCGAGGTGCCTCCGGCGGTCGAGCCAATGCGGCGATGGCTCGAACTGGCGGAGCTTATCGCGGTCGAGCGCGCCGAAATGGGGCGCGATCCGCTGCCCGGCGCTGCGCGACTGCGCCTGGCGCGCGAGTTGGCGCGGACGATGGACCGGCTGCTGGTCGAAGAGAAAACGCCAGAGGATCTGATCGACGACCCGGTGCTTGACATGCTGGGCGACCTTTCCGGCCACTGGCAGGATTCGCTGCGACTTTTCGCAGGCGTACAGGCGCGGTGGCGATCGCGGCTCAATGAGCGCGGCGAAGTCGATACCGCGACCCGGCGCAATCTTCTGTTCGATCGCGCGGCGAAGAAGTGGCGCTCCGATCCACCTGCGACCCCGATCGTGGCCGCCGGTGTAAACAGCGCCGCGCCCGCGCTCGCCCGGATGCTGCGCGCGGTTGCGCATCTGCCCGATGGTGCGGTGATCCTGCCCGATCTCGACCTGACGCTGAGCGACGAGGCATGGGATGAGCTGGGGCGTGCCGGCGCTACAAGCGAACCGGGTGGCGAGATTTTCGGCGCGAAGGACGCGCTCACCCATCCGCAATATCACCTCAAGCTGCTGCTGGGCCGGATGGCTATCGCGCGCGAGGAAGTAAGGCCTTGGCATCGGCGTGGGATCGGTGCGGCGGCACCGGCGCGCAGCCATGCGATCAGCTCGCTGTTTCTACCGCCCGAAGCGAGCCAATCCTGGATCGACCTTGATGCGAGCAAGCGGCGGCTTTCCGGCGTTCGCCTGATGACCAGCGCGACGATTGAGGAGGAGGCGCAGGCGATCGCCTTGATGGTGCGCGAAGCATTGGAGGTGCCGGAGAAGCGCGTTGCGGTGGTCGCTGCGGATCGCACGCTCGCACGGCGCGTGGCGCAGCATTTGTCGCGGTGGAACATCGACGCCGACGACACGGCGGGGCGCGCGCTGCCACTGACAGCGGCGGGACGGCTGATGGGTTTGCTGGCTGAGTTTATCTCACACGGCCCCGAACCTGCGACGCTTATCGCTACGCTCGCCCATCCATTGGTCCGTTCTCAGGATGATGACGAGCGACGGGCATGGCTATCGGCGCTGCGAAAGTTTGACCGCGAACTGCGCGGGACGGTGCTTGCTCCCGGTCTGGAGCCGTTTGCCAAAGTCGCGCTGAAGGCGGGTGTCGGCGAATGGTGGGCGGTGGTGGAAGAGACTGTCGCCCCACTGGCGAGCGAGGCGGACGAGTTGGAGTTGGCCGACGCGCTCGACCAATTGGCACTAGCAGCCGAGCGCCTTTCGGGAGACGCGATCTGGGCGCGTGAAGATGGGCGCGCGCTCGCTTCACTGGTCGAGGATTTGCGGCTGCACGCCCGCACTGCCGGGACGCGCCTGGCACCCGCCGACCTCGCGGCGGTGCTGCGAGATGCGATGGACGAAGTTGCGGTGCGCCCGCCTTACGGCGGTCATCCGCGCGTTGCGATTTATGGCCTGCTCGAGTCTCGCATGGCCCGCGCGGACCTCGTGATCTGTGGCGGATTGAATGAGGGCAGCTGGCCGCAAGCGCCCTCCGCCGACGCGCTGCTTGCGCCGGGCGTGCTGCGAGTGCTGGGCGTGCCGGGCGCGGAGTTTCGCATCGGCCTCGCCGCGCACGATCTCGCCAGCGCGATGGGCGCGCCCGAAGTCGTGCTGAGCCGGGCGCAGCGCGATGCCGCAGGGCCAACGCTTGCCTCGCGCTTCGTGCTGCGGGTCGAGGCGCTGCTGGGCGAGCTTGCAGAGCAGTATCGCGAAGACCGGATCCCGCAGCTTCTGCCCGCGCTGGATCGTGCGCCCGAACAGGCCCCCGCCTATCCACGTCCCGCTCCGCGCCCTTCTTCCGAGCAGCGGCGGGTCGACATAAAGGTTACCTCGCTCGACCGGCTGCTGGGCGATCCCTACCAGTTTTACGCCGCGGAAATCCTCGGGCTGAGCAAGCTCAATCCGCTGGTGCCGGACCCCTTCGACGATCCCGCGCAGCGCGGCACGCTGGTCCATGATGTGCTCGACGCCTGGCACAAAGCCCGGGCGGGCGACCCTTCGATGGCGATCGTACCCTTCGCCGAGCGCCAATTTGAACAGCGTCAGGTCCACCCACTGTTTCGCGGATTATGGCAACCGCGCATTCTCGCGGCATTCGAGCGGTTCGAGCAATGGGTGAACGAAGCAGGGGACACTGGCCGCGAGGTCATCGCAACCGAAGCGAGCGGGGCGATGGTGGTCGATGGAGTGAAGGTGCGCGGTCGGGCCGACCGGATCGATCGGCTCGCCGACGGCAGCCTTGCGGTGGTGGATTACAAGACGGGCAAACCACCGAGCGCTGCACAAGTCGAAGCGGGTTATGCGCTGCAAATGGGACTGCTCGGCCTGATCGCGCGTGATGGCGGGTTCGAAGATGGTGGTCGTGTGCTTAGCGGTGAAGTTGTGGCTTACGAATATTGGTCTCTGGGGAAAGCCAAGGGCGAGTTCGGCCATGTCGATGTGCCGATGAAGGTGGGTAACAAGAAAGCAGGCCTCACGCCCGACGAATTCCTCTCCCGACATGAAGCGTATCTAGACCAAGCGATCCAAACCTATCTGTTGGGCGATGCACCCTTCCGGGCGAAGGAGAACCCCGATTATCCCGGCTATTCCGATTACGATCAGCTGATGCGGTTGGAGGAATGGATCGTGGGGTTGAGCGACCGGGCTCTTGATGCGGAGGGTGGCGCATGAAGGGTAAGGTGTATCCGCTGAAGGGCAATCAGCTCGACGCGGCCGATCCGGCGGACAATGTCTGGCTGTCCGCTTCGGCGGGCACGGGCAAGACGCAGGTGCTGTCCGCGCGCGTGTTGCGCCTGCTTCTGACACCGGGCGTCGAGGCTTCGCAGATCCTGTGTCTCACCTTCACGAAAGCAGGTGCGGCGGAGATGGCGAACCGCATCAACGACGTGCTCGCGCGCTGGGTGCGGCTTGATGAGGTAACGCTTGCGAAAGAGCTCGGATATCTTGGTGCAGACATCGATCCCGACACCAAGGCCAGAGCGCGCACTCTGTTTGCAAGCGTGCTCGATTGTCCGGGCGGAGGTCTCAGGATCGATACGATCCACGCCTTCTCGCAATGGCTGCTGGCCAACTTTCCGGAAGAAGCAGACCTCACGCCGGGGGCGCGACCGATGGAGGACCGCGAGCGCGAATTGCTGGCGCGCGAGACGCTTTCGCAAATGCTCGAAAATGCACACAAGATTGGTGACACCGCGACCCTGAACGCCGTCAGCCGCTTCTCGCGCGAGAAGGATCCGGAGGCGCTGCGCACATGGCTTATGCGGTGTGCGGGTGCAGCCGATCTGTGGACCGGTCCGGCAAGCTGGCAGCCACCGATGCGAGCGAGGGTTTGCGGCCTGCTCGGTATTCCTGCCGATGCGGGAGAAGACTGGGCCGCCGAGGTGCTGCATCCGGACGTCTTTCCCGACGACCAATTGCGCGTGATGCTCCCGCTCATGCAGGGCTGGGAAACGCAGACGGGCAAAGCTTGTGCGGAGTTCATTCACGAATGGCTGGGATGTCCCGCCGGAAACCGCAGCGAGCGTGTCATCTCGTTCTACGAAACGGTCCTAAAAGGGGATGGCGAACCGCGGCAAATGAAGAAACCGGCAAAAAGCGATCCCGCCCTGCCTGACCGCCAGCAAGAGATCGCCGACGCCGTCGCTCTTTACGAAGAGCGCCGCGCTCTGCTCGCGCTTGCGGACTTTCTCGTTCCAGCGCTCGAACTGGGAAGGGTATTTGCGCTGCGGTGGCAGGAAGCGAAGGCGCGCGAAGGGCTGCTCGATTTCGACGACCTGATCCGCAAGGCCGCCCGGCTGCTGGGCAATAGCGATGCGGCGGCCTGGATTCGTTACAAGCTCGACCGCAGCTTTGACCATATCCTGATCGATGAGGCGCAGGACACCAACGAGGCGCAATGGGACATCGTCTTCGCGCTGATCGACGATTTCTTCAGCGGTGAGGGCGCGCGCGGCAACCGGCTGCGCACGATCTTCACCGTGGGCGATTACAAGCAAGCGATCTTCGGTTTTCAGGGAACGAGCCCGGAAAATTTCGAGCGGGCGAAAGACAGGGTGCGTACACGCATCGAAGCAGCGCGCGAGCACGCAAGCGAGATGCGCGAAAACCGCAGGTTGCCGGGCTGGGCGGATCTCGATCTCGGACAGTCATTTCGGACGTCGGCACCGGTGCTCGGCTTCGTCAATCAGGCGATCGAGACAATCGGTTACGAACAGTTCGGATTGGTTAAACCGCCCGAAGCCCATGTCGGCGAGGATCGGGCAGGACTGGTAGCCTTGTGGCAGCCGGTGACGTCCTCTTCAGATGAGGAATCCGAAAGCGATGAACAGGACTGGCTGCCCGCCCACGACACATTGCTGGCCGACAGGATTGCCGAACAGGTGCGCCGCTGGGTGAGCGATGAGGAGCCGTTCGTACTCGAAAAAGACGAGCCTCGCCATGCGCGGGCCGGCGATGTCATGGTGTTGGTCCGCAAGCGTAAAGAACTCGCCGCGCAGATCGTCGGCAAGCTGCACGCCAAGGGGGTGGCGGTGGCAGGGGTCGACAGGTTACGGCTCGGCGCGCCATTGGCGGTAAAGGATCTGATGGCTGCCCTGCGCTTTGCCGCGCAGCCGCTCGACGACCTGTCGCTGGCGAACCTGCTGGGCTCCCCCATCATCGGGTGGAGCCAGGATGACCTGCTCGCGCATGTCCCGCGCCTGAAGATAGCCCGCCTCTGGCATCACCTGCGCGCAGCTGAAGATCCGAAGGTGGCCGACACCGTCGATACTTTGAAGGCCTTGCTCGCGCGTGCCGACTACGAAACGCCGCAAGCGCTACTCGCATGGATGTTGACCGGTCCGTGGCAGGCGCGCGCGAAATTGGTCGCTCGCCTGGGTCGCGAGGCCAATGATCCGATCGACGAGCTCGTCAATACGGCGTTCGCCTACGAGGCATCGCACACCCCCAGTCTTGCAGGCTTTATCGAGTGGTTCGACGCAGGACAGGGTGAGCTCAAGCGCGATGCGGACGAGGCCACGGGCCAAGTGCGCGTGATGACGGTGCACGGCTCGAAAGGTTTGCAGGCTCCGATCGTGATCCTCGCCGATGCGGCGGATGGACCGGGGAAGGGTGGTTCGCTCGATCTGGCCGAAGACCCCTTCCAACAAGGGTCTGAAGGCGCGCGGCGCGTGCCGGTGCCATCCTTTTCGAAAGATCAGCGCGCCGGACCGGTCGAGGCTGCAGCGGAGCGTGCAGAGGCTGCCGCGATGCAGGAGCATTGGCGGCTGCTTTATGTCGCCATGACGCGTGCAGAGGAGGCTCTGTTCATCGGCGGATCGCTTACGCCGATGCAGGCGAAAAGGGGTGTGCCCGAGGACAGTTGGCATGCGCGCCTTGAACCGCTATTCGACACGCCCGTCCTGGAGGACGATATATGGGGAGAACGCCGCGAATTCGGCACGCGCGCGGATGCCCCGGTTGGTTCCGATGCCGAAGAGCCGAGGAATGCCGCTCCCGCTCTGCCGGAATGGGCGCAGCAACCGGTCAGGCCGGAACCTTCGCCCCCGCGCCCGCTTGCGCCGAGCCGCGCGGGCGAGGACAGCAGTGCCGATCCGCCTTTATCGCCTGAAAATGCGGCGATCGCTGCGCGGCGTGGGACATTGCTTCATCGGTTGCTCGAGCGGCTTCCCGAACTGCCTGCTGATGCGCGAGAGGACGCAGCGCTCAGCTGGCTCGAAAGACAGGCGGGGGATCTGGACGATGCGACGCGCAGCGAGATGGTCCGAGATGCGCTTACAGTTCTGAGCGATCCGAAATTTTCGGCGATTTTCGCACCCGATGCGCTGGCCGAAGTGCCGCTTGCGGCAATAGTGGACGGCATCGTGGTCGCAGGGACGGCTGATCGCCTGTTGGTGACTGACGACGCGGTGATGGTCGTGGATTTCAAGACCACGCGCCGTCCGCCCGAAAGCGTCGGGGCGATACCGGCGGGCAGTATGCGACAGATGGCGGCCTATGCCGCTGCTCTCCAGGCGATATATCCCGAACGCGCGATCAGCGCTGCAATTCTCTATACCCACGCCCCGGTTCTGTTCGAACTTCCGCAAGACATGCTTGCTGCGCAGAAGGATCGTTTGGGCGAGGCGCAGGAAAGCTATGCGCCTGTGCGCGTTGAGTGAACAAGCCAACCACCTACATGATAGGCAAGACACTTTCAGGAGATCACAACATGGCCACTATCGATGTAACCGACTCGAGCTTCAAATCCGACGTGCTGGAGAGCGACAAGCCTGTGCTGGTCGATTTCTGGGCGGAATGGTGCGGCCCGTGCAAGATGATCGCCCCCGCATTGGAAGAGATCAGCGAGGAACTGGCCGATCAGGTGAAGATCGCAAAGGTCGATATCGTCGACAACACCGACATCGCTACGAAGCTGGGCATTCAGGGCATTCCTTACCTGGCCATCTACAAAAACGGTGAGGTCGTGGCCGAGAAAAAGGGCGCGGCCCCCAAAAGTCAGCTCAAGCAATGGATTGAAAGCGCGGTCTGATTTCGCATCGGTGAGCCCTCGCTTTACATGAGGGCTCGCTACTGCGCCACGGCGCGCTCGACGAACGCGTCCCAGATTGCGGGGCTCGACGCGCCGACCAGACCTGGCCTGTCGCGCTCGTCAACCCGGTAAGCGCTTCCATCGAGCCGTGCCGCCTTGCCACCTGCCTCGTTGAGCCACAAAACGCCCGCTGCGTGGTCCCAGGGCAGGGTCCGCTTGAAGCTCGACACGTCATTTTCGCCGAGTGCGAGGCGCGGATATTGTTCGGCAGCGCAGCGCGGAATATCGACGAGACTGTAGTGGTCGGCGAGCCGCGCATCGACCATCGCCCGCTGTTCATCGGTCAGGAATATGCGGCTGATCGCGGCGACCGGTGGCTCGTTTCCTGTGGTGCGCGCGCTGATCCGCTCGCCATTCAGGAAAGCGCCTTCGCCGCGCCGCGCATGGCATAGCCGATCGCTGTTCGGATCGTAGAGCCATCCGGCCACGGCCTCTCCCGCATCGGCGAGGGCTACGATGATGCCGAACGGTTCCTTGCCCTCGGTAAAGTTCGCCGTGCCGTCCAGCGGATCGATGATCCAGCACGAACTGTTCAAGCGCTCAAGCATGCTTTCATCCGCCGCGACAGCTTCCTCGCCCACGACTGCCACGCCGGGCGCAAGTTTCTGCAGCCCTTCTGTCAGGAAGGCTTCGACCTCGCGATCGACCACCGTCACCGGGTCATCTGCGCCTTTCATCTCGATCTCGTTGTCAGCGAGAGCGCGAAAACGCGGCAACATCGAACGCTGCGCAGCGAAGCGCAGCAGATCACGCATTTCTGCGTCAAGCGCGGTGAAATCCTCGCCGCTCACGAACGATAATCCGCGTTGATAGAAATGTAATCGTGGGTGAGATCGCAGGTCCAAACGGTGGCGCGGCCCTCCCCGATGCCAAGATCGACGGCCAGGTCGATCTCTTCGCCCCCGAGATGTTCGGCGACGGGTGCCTCGTCATAGTCCGGCACGGCCTGTCCATTGCGCGCAGCCCACACGCTGCCAAATGCGATAGATAGCCGGTCGCGGTCTGCCGGTTCGCCTGCCTTGCCCACCGCCATAACGACACGTCCCCAATTGGCATCCTCGCCTGCAATCGCGGTTTTAACCAGCGGAGAGTTCGCAATCGCCAGCCCCACGTGGCGTGCGCTTTCGTCACTTGCCGCACCCGAAACCCGCACGGCGATGAACTTGCTCGCCCCTTCGCCGTCGCGCACGACCAATTGCGCGAGTTGGCGGCACACATCATTCAGCGCGGCGGCGAAAGCGTCCGCACCGGGGCTATCCCAGCCCGCTATCGGGTGATTTGCGGCCTTGCCCGTTGCAAAGGCGAGCACCGTGTCGCTGGTCGAGGTATCGCCATCGACGGTGATGCAATTGAAAGTCCGGGCATTCGCCGCTTCCAACATCTCCTGAAGAAGTGCAGGAGCGATATGCGCATCGGTGAAGACGTAACCAAGCATGGTCGCCATGTCGGGCGCGATCATGCCTGAACCCTTGATAATTCCGACCAGCTCGACGCGAGTATCGCCGATCATCGCCGAGGCGTGTGCGCCCTTCGCGAAGGTGTCGGTGGTGCCGATAGCCTTCGCAGCTTCTTCCCAATCGCAAGGCTCCGCCTTCAGAGCGGCCCCGATCCCTTCACGCGCGCGGTCGATCGGCAACGGAACGCCGATCACGCCCGTCGAGGACACCAGAACCTCATCCGGCTCGCAGCCAAGGTCTTCTCCGACCCGCGTCCTGATAGCCTCAACCACATCACGCCCGCGCTGGCCGGTAAAGGCGTTGGAGTTGCCCGCATTGACGACAAGAGCCCGCGCCACGCCGGACTTCACCTGCCCGCGCCCGATTTCGACTTCACTGGAGGCGCAGGCGCTCCTGGTAAACACTCCCGCGAGCGCTGTTCCCGGCGACAACGTGACGAGAGTGAGGTCGGCTCGGTCCCAATCTTTGTATCCTGCTTTGACAGCCTGGAGTTCGACGCCAGCAATCGTGGGCATGACGGGGAAAGGCAGAGCGAGAGGTGAGGGTGTCAGGTCCATGCGCCTGCGATTATCCATGCCTCGGCACATAGTAAACTGGCCACAACCGCGATTTGGCGGCCATTCCCGGGCGTTAAGGTAGACGAAACGCGTATTTTGTATTAAGTCACACACCATGATGCGCCGCCATCTGCTCACCCTGTTTGCCCTGTTTACGGGCCTTGCCGCGATCCATGCGCCTGCCAACGCTTCGGCGCTGGAGACGATGGTGTTCGACGCGCGCGCATTCGCTCGCGCCAACGACAGCGGTCAGGCAAAGGCGTGCGTTTGCGCCAAGCAGAATGAGAAGCGTCCCGCGCGCTGCACCAAAGCCAAACCTCATGCGCTTCCCGCGCGGCTGCGCGACGTGCTCAATCCCCCGGTTATCTTTGGAAGCGAGCGCGCGCTGGAATAGCGTCTGTGGCGATCCCCGTTTTGAATAGACCGCGCCGATAGCAGGCGGCGGCACTTTCTCTTTTTATTCAGGCGACCGCAGACACCCAGCTCCATTTCGGGCAACGTTCTGCCGTGTCGCGCCCTCTTAAAGGTCAGCGCTCCATCATGTTCAACACTCTCGTCAAATCCGTGTTCGGCTCCTCGAACGACCGCTACGTCAAATCGCTCGGCAAGATCGTCGACAAGGTCAACGCGCTCGAGCCGATGATCAAAGAGCTTTCCGATGAAGCGCTGCAGGCGCAAACATCGAAGTTCCGCGAGCAACTCGATAATGGGGCAAGCATCGACGACCTCCTGCCCGAGGCATTTGCCACGGTACGCGAGGCTTCGATGCGGGTGCTCGGCATGCGCCACTTCGACGTGCAGCTTATCGGCGGTATCGTTCTTCATCGCGGCGAGATCGCCGAAATGCGCACCGGTGAGGGCAAGACGCTGGTCGCGACGCTCGCCACCTATCTCAACGCGATCCAAGGCAAGGGCGTCCATGTCATCACCGTCAATGACTATCTCGCCCGGCGCGATGCGGAATGGATGGGACAACTGTACCGCTGGCTCGGCCTGACGGTTGGCGTGATCGTGCCGAACATGGATGAGATGACGAAGCGCGACGCCTACAGCGCCGACATAACCTACGGCACCAACAACGAGTTCGGCTTCGACTATCTGCGCGACAACATGAAACACGACCGCGCGCAGATGGTGCAGCGCCCGTTCAATTACGCGATCATCGATGAGGTGGACTCGATCCTGATCGATGAAGCGCGCACCCCGCTCATCATCTCCGGCCCGACCGAGGACAAGTCCGACCTCTACGTCAAGCTGGACGAGGTGGCGAAGGAAATTCCCGAAGAATGGTATGAAAAGGACGAGAAGAGCAAGAATATCCAGCTCAACGAAGAGGGGCTGGACGAGGTCGAGAAGATCCTGATCGAGAAGGGTTTGCTGGAAACCGACAATCTCTACGATGTCGAGAACACGCAGGTGGTCCATCACCTCGACCAGGCTCTGAAAGCCGTCCACATGTTCAAGCGCGACGACAATTACATCGTGAAGGACGAGAAGGTCATCCTGATCGATGAGTTTACCGGACGCATGATGGATGGCCGCCGCCTTTCAAACGGCTTGCACCAGGCGATCGAGGCGAAAGAGGGCGTCAAGATCGAGCCCGAGAACCAGACGATGGCCTCGATCACCTTCCAGAACTATTTCCGCATGTACCCCAAGCTTTCCGGGATGACCGGGACGGCTGCGACGGAAGCGGCGGAATTCTGGGACATCTACAAGGTCAATGTCGTCGAGATTCCGACCAACGTCCCGGTTCAGCGGATCGACGAAGAAGACGAGTTCTACAAGAACACGATGGATAAGTTTCAGGCCATCGCACAGGCGATCAAGGAGAAATACGAGATCGGCCAGCCAATTTTGGTTGGCACGGTTTCGATCGAAAAGTCCGAATTGCTCAGCCAGTTCCTCGACAAGGAAGGCGTTAAGCACGAAGTCCTGAACGCCCGCCAGCATGAGCGCGAGGCGCATATCGTGGCGCAGGCCGGACGGCTTGGCGCGGTGACCATCGCGACCAACATGGCGGGGCGAGGGACCGATATTCAGCTCGGCGGCAACCTGGAATTCCGCACCGGCGACGAGCTCTCGCATCTCGAAGACGGCCCGGCCAAGGACGAGGCGATCTCCAAGCTCAAGGAAGAGATCGCCGAGGAAAAGCGCAAGGTTCTGGAGGCGGGGGGACTCTTCGTGCTCGGCACAGAACGGCACGAATCACGGCGGATCGACAACCAGCTGCGCGGTCGCTCAGGGCGGCAGGGCGACCCCGGCCTGTCGCGTTTCTACCTGTGTCTCGAAGACGATCTGCTGCGCATCTTCGGGCCGGACACGCTGTTTGCCAAGATGATGAATTCGAACCTCGAAGATGGGGAGGCAATCGGGTCCAAATGGCTTTCGAAGGCGATCGAGACGGCACAGAAGAAGGTCGAGGCGCGCAATTACGACACCCGCAAGCAGGTCGTGCAATACGACGATGTAATGAATGACCAGCGCAAGGTGATCTACGAGCAGCGCTCGGAAATCATGGACTCAGAAGCAGTCGACGACGTGGTGCTGGATATGCGCCACGACACGATCACCTCGATCGTCACCACGCATTGCCCGCCCGGCTCCTATCCCGAGCAGTGGGACGTCGATGGGCTGAAAGAAAAGCTGGAAGAGGTTTTCGCGATCCAGCCTCCGATCGACGACTGGCTTGAGGAAGATCAGGTCGAACCCGAACTTATCGAAGAGCGCGTACGCACCCAGACTGACCAGGCGATGGAAGAGAAGATCGCCAAAAACGACGCCTCGATCTGGCGGATGGTCGAAAAGGATGTGCTGCTGCGCCAGCTCGATTTCCATTGGAAGGAGCACCTCGCCACGCTCGATGCGCTGCGTCAGGTCATCTGGATGCGCGGCATTGCGCAGAAGCAGCCGATCAACGAATACAAGCAGGAGGCATTCGGGCTGTTTGAATCAATGCTCGATAATCTGCGCGAGGAAGTTACGAAGCTGCTGTTCAAATCCGAGCTGCGGATCGCTCAGCCCGAACCGCAGGCGCTGCCTGATTTGCCCGATTTCCTCACCGGTCATATCGATCCGCTGACGGGGCGCGACAATTCGGACGATGGCGACGGGTCGAGCAAGAATCCCGAACTGTTCGGATCGCTCGCCGGATCAACGCGTGCGGCGTCAGGGCCGGGAGGCGCTTCGTCCGAAAATCCCTACGCAGGCCAGGCGATAAGCCGCAATGCGCCGTGTCCGTGCGGCTCGGGAAACAAGTACAAGCATTGCCACGGAGCGACTATTGCGCGCCAGACTGCGTGAGGCACGGTGATCCTGCGCGGGTGGGGCGGCTTTCATGCCGCTGATCCTCGCGCTAGCGGCGGCATTCTTCGTTACCGCGCTGCTATATGCCAGCGTCGGTTTCGGGGGTGGCTCGACTTACGCTGCGCTGCTGGCGCTATCGGGGCTCGATTATCGAGTGCTGCCGGTGGTTGCGCTGGCGTGCAACATCATCGTGGTTTCCGGGGCGAGCGTGCGGTTTGCGCGCTCGGGCCTGACCCCGTGGCGCGGTGCGCTGCTTCTCACCGCATTGGCCGCACCTGCCGCGTTTCTCGGAGGGCTGGTCCCGATCGGGCGCGACGCCTTTCTGACGCTGTTGGGCGGCAGCCTTGTGCTGACAGCGCTCAGCATGCTGATCCCGGTGCGGGAGAGCGATGCGGATCAGCCGACCGCTCTTGCGCGGGCTGTGCCACTCGCTGCGGCCCCGCTCGGCTTTCTCGCAGGACTGGTCGGCATCGGCGGCGGCATATTTCTCGCCCCCCTGCTGCACCTTACCCGCTGGAACGGTGCGCGCGCCATCGCCGCCACAGCGAGCCTGTTCATCCTCGTCAACTCGCTCTTCGGGCTTGCGGGACAGCTGGCAAAGCGCGGCCCCGACCTGTTCGCGGGCGCGATGGTCGATGCGCTCCCGCTTCTGATCGCGGTCGCAATCGGCGGACAGATCGGCAGCCTGATGGCCGCGCGTCTGCTTCCGCTGCGCTGGATCAGATGGCTGACGGCGGCGCTGGTGCTTGTGGTGGGATTGCGGCTGTTGCTCGGTTAGAGCTGTGTGGCGATGCGCTCAGGAAGCGCGCAGCAACCTTGCCAGAAACCCTTCGCGCGCGCCTTCCATCGGCTGAATCTTGCCGTAATGAATCTGGCGCAGCCATGGATCACGGACCGGGCGCGGGGAGCTCCAGCTATCTGGGCCACTGCTATGAAACGAATACTTCGACATCTCGGACTTCCTTGTAATGACGTCCGAGCGGTGCCGATAACCCTTCGTTAACGATACAGCGAAGGCCGCCCAGTCCCATTCCGGGAAAGTGCGCGGGCGATTAGTTAACAAGAAGTTGAGAAAATGGCTCCCCGAGTTGGATTCGAACCAACGACCAAGTGATTAACAGTCACCTACTCTACCGCTGAGCTATCGGGGAGCAGCCATCCGATTTTTCTGCCGGAGGCGAGCGGCGCCTATATGGGCGCGCGCGCTACAATGCAAGTGCCTTTGCGGCATATCTCACCGCTCGCGCGTGGTGGCTTCAGTTGAAGTTGAATTGCTCCGACACGATACGTTCTTCCAGCGACTGGCCGGGATCAAACAGTAATTCCAGCTCCGTATCACGCGCGATTTCGATCGTGACGTCGGAGATGTCGCGCAATTCCTTCTGGTCGGCAACCGCCGCAACAGGGCGCTTGTCGGGTTCGAGAACGGTGAATGTGATCGGCATCCGATCGGGCAGGATCGCACCGCGCCACCGGCGGGGCCGGAACGGGCTGATCGGGGTGAGGGCCAGCATCTCGCTATCGAGCGGCAGGATCGGGCCGTTGGCAGACAGATTATAGGCGGTCGAACCTGCGGGCGTCGCCACCAGCACGCCGTCGCCGACCAGTTCTTCGATCCGCACCCGGCTGCCGACTTTCACACAGATCTTCGCCGTCTGGCGCGTTTCACGCAGCAGCGACAGCTCATTGATCGCACACATGGCGTGCTTTTTGCCATCTTGCGTGGTGGCAGTGATCCTGAGCGGCGCGATGGCCTTGTGCTTGGCGCGGGCCAGGCGCGACAGGATCGCCGCGCGCTTGTCATACCGGTTCATCAAAAAGCCGACCGTGCCGCGGTTGATCCCGTACGCGGGAATGATACGGCCGGAATCGAGCATGCCATGCAGCGTGTGGAGCATGAACCCATCACCACCCAGAACGACGACCGCATCGGCGTCCTCGAGCGGGGCCCAGTCGCGCTGCTCGGAGAGAATGTCATATGCCTCTTGCGCGCGCGGTGTATCCGACGCGACGAGCGCCACGTGCTCGAACCGGTTCGGGGTTGTCTCCCCGACGATCGGCTTATCGGCGGGAGATTTTTGCATTGTGGTCGCCATCGATACTCCCATTATCCCCCGGCCGCGGGGTTCGTCACGCTGGCCGACCGCGTGCCACCGGGCTAGAGAACCATACTGATGTTCCAAAAGCGGTCGCATTGCAAACAGGATGAGCCTCGTGAGCCAAAGCCGCTAGCGATAGTCCCATGACCAAGGGGCGCACCTCATCGGATCAGCCGAAGCCGCCGGTGTTGCCACGCTCTTTGCGTGAACAGGGGCGCGGGCGCTTTCCCGGTGTGCGCGACAGCGCGCTGGAGGGCGATCTTCTGCGCGCGTTCGACCGGAACGAGATCGAAGTGCTATTTCAACCGCAATTCGCCTGCGCCGATGGTGCGGTGGTGGGCGCGGAGGCATTGGCACGCTGGCAGCACCCGACGCTGGGCGAGATCGGCGCGCGCGACCTGTTCGCAATTGCAGAGCGAGCCGCGCTGGTGGCGCCGTTATCTCGCCATATCGTTGCCCGTGCGCTCGACGATGCCAGCCGGTGGCCGGGAACGCTGCGCCTGTCGCTCAACATCACGCCGGAGGAACTGGGCGATCCGCGTTTCGCCGCCGATTTTTCCGCGCTGATCGGGCACAGCGATATCGCCGCCGAGCGTCTGACGCTGGAGATTACCGAGGATCTGCTGCTGCACGATCTCCGACAGGCAGGCGCTGCCTTGGGGGTGTTGCGCGATCTGGGCTTTCGCGTGGCGCTGGACGATTTCGGCGCAGGCTTTTGCAACTTCCACTATCTGCGCGAACTGCCGCTGGATGCGATAAAGCTCGACAAGATCATGGTCGATGGCATTCCGGGCGATGTGAAGGCCCTTGCGGTGCTGCGGGCGATCATCGCGCTAGGGCGCGCGCTCGATCTGGAGATTTGTGCCGAAGGGATCGAAAGCGACGTGCAGCGCGCTGCTATTACGGCGGAAGGTTGCGATTATTGGCAGGGGTTCCTGCGCGCGCAACCGATGACAAGTGATGCGGTGCTGGCTCTTGCCCGCACCGCGCGCGGGCAGGGGCACGGCTGAGTATCAGGCCGGTTCTTTCGCGTGGCGCTTCCTGTTTGCCTTGCGAACAATTCCCGACAATCCCTTGGTAAGCTGAAACAATCCGTTGAGGCGGCTTTGCGGGTCGCCCCAGGCGCGGTTGATGACCAGCTTCATGTCGGGGCGCAGCTTGGCGGTGTCCTTCAACCTATCGACATAGGCGATAAGGCCCGGCCCATCGGGGAAATCGTCCTTGTGGAAAGTCACAAGTGTCCCGCGCGCGCCCACGTCGATCTTGGCGATATTGGCTTCGATTGCCTGGTGCTTGATTTCGATCAGGCGGATGAGGTTCTTGGTCGGCTGCGGTAGCTCGCCGAACCGGTCGATCATTTCCGCGGCCAGGCTCTCGATCTCCGCCTTGTCCGCCGCCTGGTTGAGGCGGCGATAGAGCGCCATGCGAACGGCGAGGTCGGGGACGTAATCCTCCGGAATCATGATCGGCGCATCGACCGTGATTTGCGGGCTCACCACGTCGCGTGGCTTCTCCAGCCCCATTTCGCCAGCCTTTGCGGCAAGGATCGCGTCTTCCAACATCGACTGGTAGAGTTCAAACCCCACCTCGCGGATGTGACCGGACTGTTCATCGCCGAGCAGATTACCCGCGCCGCGAATGTCGAGATCGTGGCTCGCAAGCTGGAAGCCAGCACCCAGCGAGTCGAGATCGCTCAACACTTTCAGCCGCTTCTCCGCGACTTCGGAAAGTTGGGTATCCTTCTCGTAGGTTAGATAGGCGTAAGCGCGCAGCTTCGCGCGGCCCACGCGGCCACGCAGTTGGTAAAGCTGAGCGAGACCGAAGCGGTCGGCGCGGTGGATGATGATCGTGTTGGCGCTGGGCAGGTCGAGCCCCGATTCGACGATGGTGGTCGACAGCAGCACCTCGTACTTGCCCTCGTAGAATGCGCTCATGCGCTCTTCGATTTCGCCCGCGCCCGTCTGTCCGTGCGCAGAAATAGCCTTCACTTCCGGCACATTCTTGTGCAGCCATTCCTCGACAGCGGCCATATCGGCGATGCGCGGCACCACGATGAAGCTCTGCCCGCCGCGATGGTGTTCGCGCAGCAACGCCTCGCGCATCACCATGTCGTCCCATTCCATCACGTAAGTCCGCACCGCGAGGCGATCGACCGGCGGGGTCTGGATGGTGGACAGTTCGCGCAGGCCCGTCATGGCCATCTGCAGAGTGCGCGGGATCGGCGTCGCGGTGAGCGTCAGCATATGCACATCGGCGCGCAGCTGTTTCAGCTTCTCCTTGTGCGTGACGCCAAAGCGCTGCTCCTCATCAACGATCACGAGGCCGAGATTCTTGAACTCGGTGGATTTCGACAGGATCGCGTGGGTGCCGACGACGATATCGATGGTCCCATCCGCGAGGCCCTTGCGCGTTTCGGCGGCTTCTTTGGAGGACACAAGCCGCGAAAGCCGCCCGATCTTGAGCGGAAACCCGGCGAACCGCTCGGCAAAGTTCTGGTAGTGCTGGCGCGCGAGCAAGGTCGTCGGTGCAACCATCGCGACCTGCTGCCCGTTCATCGCCGCGACGAAGGCGGCGCGCAGGGCAACTTCGGTCTTGCCGAAGCCGACATCCCCGCACACCAGTCGGTCCATCGGGCGTCCGCTTTCGAGATCGCGTAGCACATCGGCGATGGCGGCGTCCTGATCGTCGGTTTCCTCCCACGGGAAGCGGTCGACGAACTGGTTGTAGCTCGCTTCTTCCGCTTCGAAGACCGGCGCTTTCTTGAGCGAGCGCTCGGCAGCGACCTTCATCAGCTCGCCTGCGATGGCCGTGATGCGCTCCTTGAGCTTCGAGCGCCGTTTCTGCCACGCTTCGCCGCCGAGACGGTCGAGCCCGACGCTGTCCTCGCTCGAACCGTAGCGCGACAGAACGTCGATGTTCTCGACCGGGATGAACAGCTTGTCGCCGCCCGCATATTCCAGCGAAACGCAATCGTGCTGGCTCTTGCCGACCGCAATCGGGTCGAGACCGAGATATTTGCAGATCCCATGCTCGACATGGACGACGAGATCGCCGCGCGCGAGTGCCTGCAATTCGGCAAGGAAAGCGTCGGAATCCTTGCGCTTCTTCTTGCGCCGGACCAGCCGGTCGCCCAGCACATCCTGCTCGGTCAGCAGCTCGAGGTCGTCGCTCGCAAACCCGGCTTCGAGCGGCAGGACCATTGCGGCGGTCGTGCCTTTTGTCGCCAGCCCCTGCGCTTCCTGCCAGCTGTCCGCGAGCGCGACGGGAGCGCCCGCTTCCTCGAGAATCGAGGCGATCCGGGCGCGGCTGCCGGTCGAATAGGCGGCGAGCATCGGCTTGCGCTTGTCTTTGGCGACGGCCTTTAGATGCTGCGCCGCGACTTCGTAGACATTGTCGCCGCGGGCACGCTCCGGGGCGAAATCGCGCGCTGCCTTGAAGCCGAAATCCAGCGCCTGTTCGCTATCGGGTGCAGCGAAGACGCTGGCGCGATGGGCAGGCGCATCCGCGAGGGCGGCGTCGAATTCTTGGCTGTCCAGATACAGCGCATCGGTCGCAAGCGGGCGGTAGCTGCCCGACTTGTCCGACCCGAGCGCGGCGCGCTGATCGTGGTAGTCGGATATGTCGGAGACCCGCTCCTCCGCCGCGCCAAGCGCGGCCTGATCGATCACCACCACATCATCGTCGCCCAGATGGTCGAACAGCGTTGCCAGCTTCTCCTCGAACAAGGGCAGCCAATGCTCCATCCCTGCGAGACGCCGTCCGTCGCTGACCGCTTCATAGAGCGGATCCTGCGTCGCCGCCGCGCCGAACCGTTCGCGATAGCGCGAGCGGAAGCGCTTGATCGAATCCTCGTCCAGCAGCGCTTCGGAAGCTGGCAGTAGCAGATGCGATTCGAGCGTCCCGGTCGATCGCTGGGTCGCCGGGTCGAACAGGCGCAGGCTCTCCAATTCATCGCCGAAGAAGTCCAACCTCAGGCCGGAATCGAGCGATGAGGGGAAGATATCGACGATCGAGCCGCGCACCGCGAATTCGCCGTGATCGACCACGGTATCGGTGCGCGAATAGCCCTGCCGTGTGAGTAGTGACGCGAGGCTTTCGTGACCGATCGTTGTGCCCGGCTTGAACTCGCGCACGCTTTCGCGAATGCGGAACGGGGTGAGGACGCGCTGGAGCACGGCGTTGACGGTCGTGACCAGAAATTGCGAGCCGGAGGCGGGGCGTTGCAGGCGGAACAGGGCGGACAGGCGTTGCGCGCTGACCGAAAGGGCCGGGCTGGCGCGGTCGTAGGGCAGGCAGTCCCACGCGGGAAACTCGATCACTTCGACTTCGGGCGCAAAGAAATGCGCCGCATCGGCAAGCCCGCGCATTGCCGCGTCGTCGGGCGCAATGAAGACCGCGCGCTGCTTCGCGGCCCGCGCCAGATCGCCCATGACAAGCGGCTGCGCACCGCGCGGCAGCGAGGAAAGCGTCAGTGGTGCGTCCGCTTTCAGGATACGGTCGAGGTCGGGCATAGGCGTTTTCTGGTCAAAGGTCGGGGGCGACGGCTGTTCCCGATCCTTTCGGGAGGCGCGCGCCTAGCGCGGGATGTTGACGTAGTCGAGCTTGCGCATCTTTTCGATCATCGGCCCGTCGAACCGTTCGGGCGCTTCCTGCGTGCCAAGGCCCCATGCCATGATGTCGACATCATCCTCGGCCAGCAGATCCTCGAACCAGTCCATCTCCGCCTCGCCCCAACTGGCGTGGTAACGGTCGAAATACCCGCCGATCATGTAGTCCGCCTCGCGCGTGCCCCGATGCCAGGCGCGGAATTTTGCGCGGGCGAGACGTTGGTCGAATGTGGGGCGGTCGATCATCCGGGCGAGGTAGTCTCTGCAACCGCGGCATTCAACTCGTCATTGCGAGGAGCAGCAGGCGACGTGGCAATCCAGTTTTAGCCCCATGCGATGTGCAGCGGTTGGATTGGATTGCCGCGCCTTCGGCTCGCAATGACGGATACACGGTGATAGCCCGCTCAGGAAATGCGCCCCGAAATCCTCAACCCCCTGTTCGCCGAAACCCGCACCCTCGATGGTGTCGGGCCGAAAATGGCAAAACCGCTGGCCAAGCTCGGGCTCGAGCGGGTGCGGGACGTGGCCTACCACCTGCCCGAACGCTTCGTCGCCCGGCGCGCGATCGCGAATCTCGACGATGGTGCGGAGGGCGAGCAGATCATCGTCGCGCTGACCCCGACCGAACACCGCGCGCCCTATAATCCCGGGCGCGGGCCGTATCGGGTGCTGGCACAGGACGAAATCGGCAATATCTGCGCGCTCACCTATTTCGGGCGTGCCTCCTACAGTGCGAAAAAGCAGCTTCCGGTGGGCGAGAAACGCTGGGTCGCGGGGCGGCTCGACCGTTATGGTGACATGCTCCAGATCGTTCATCCCGACCATGTGGAAGAGGACAGCGCAGCGCATCTCGCGCGCATGAACGAGCCGGTTTACGCGCTGTCCGAAGGGCTGACCCAGCCGCGCGTCGCATCTCTGATTTCGCAGGCGCTGGAGCGGCTGCCCGAGCTGCCCGAATGGATCGAACCCGGCCAGTTCGAGCGGGAGGGCTGGCCGCAATGGCGCGATGCGCTGCATCTGGCGCACAAGGATGACAACAGGAGCGCGCGCGACCGGCTCGCCTATGACGAGCTGCTCGCGAACAGCCTCGCGCTGCTGCTGGTCAAGGCCGACAGTCGGCGGCGGCGGGGCCAGGCGCTGGTGGGCGATCGTGCCTTGCGCGACCGGCTCGATCTGCCGTTCGAGATGACCGGTGCACAGCGCCGCTCGATCAGCGAAATCGAAGGCGATTTGCAACAGGAAGCGCCGATGCTGCGCCTGCTTCAGGGTGATGTTGGCGCAGGCAAGACCGTCGTAGCGCTCGAAGCTATGCTGATCGCCGTTGAAGCGGGCAAGCAGGCGGCGATGCTGGCGCCCACAGAAATTCTCGCGCGCCAGCATTTCGAAACGCTGCGAGCGATGGCTGCGCCCACTGGGGTCGAGATTGCGCTGCTGACGGGACGCGCCAAGGGACGCGAGCGCGAGGGCATTCTGTTGGGGCTGCTCGATGGTTCGATCGACATTCTGGTCGGCACGCATTCGATCTTTCAGGACACCGTATCCTACCGCGATCTGGGCCTCGTCGTGATCGACGAACAGCATCGCTTTGGCGTTGCGCAAAGGCTCGCGCTGGCGGCGAAGGGGAGGCGGGCGCCGCATACGCTGGCGATGACCGCAACGCCGATCCCGCGCTCGCTGACACTGGCGCAGTATGGCGAAATGGATGTGTGTCGCCTCGACGAATTGCCTCCCGGTCGCCAGGCGATCGACACGCGCGTCGTGCCGCAGGATCGGATGGAGGATGTCGTCGCAGCGGTCGAACGGCATCTAGCGGGCGGACAGCAGGCCTACTGGGTGTGCCCGATGGTGCGCGAAACCAATGGCGGCTTCGAAAGCGACGATATCGCGGCGGCCGAGGCGCGTTACGCGGCGCTGAAGGAACGGTTCGGAGATGCCGTCACGATGGTTCACGGACAACTCACCCCGGACGTGAAGGACGCGAACATGGCGCGTTTTGCCGCGGGCGATGCGAAGCTGCTGGTGGCGACCACCGTCATCGAAGTCGGCGTCGATGTGCCCTCCGCCACTCTGATGGTGATCGAGCAGGCCGAGCGCTTTGGCCTCGCCCAGCTGCACCAATTGCGTGGACGTGTGGGGCGGGGGAGCGAGAAGTCGGTCTGCCTGCTGCTGCGAGGCGGTGAATTGTCGGAAACAGGCCGCAAGCGCCTCGCCCTGATGCGGGAAACGCAGGACGGGTTTCGCATTGCCGAGGAAGATTTGGAATTGCGCGGCGGGGGTGAATTGCTCGGCACGCGGCAATCGGGGGAGGCGGCGTTCCGCATCGCCGATCTCGATCAGGTCCAGCGGCTGCTCCCCGCCGCCCACGCCGATGCGCGGCTGTTGATTGACCGGGATGGGGGCTTGACCAGCGAACGGGGCGAGGCGGCGCGGATCCTGCTCTATCTGTTCGAGCGCGACTGGGGTGTGCAGCTGCTGCGCGGTGGATGAGGGCAGAGGCTAGAACCGCGCGTCGACACCATCTCGCTGGAAGCGTGCCACCAACGCATCGACCGCCTCGCTGATCGTCTCCCAGCAAGCTTCGAACCCGGCTTCGTCGCCATGATACGGATCGACCACAGGTTCGCCCTTCGCACCATCGAGTGCATCCAGCAGAAGGGAGACACGAGCAGTGCCGTGCCCGGGTGCGCGCGCTCTGATCCCTTCCATATTCGCATTGTCGAGCGCGAAAATGTGGGTGAAGTCGTGAAAGTCGGAGCGTTCCAACTGCCGCCCGCGCAGACTCGAAATATCCACTCCGTGAGCGCTGGCGGTCGCTATCGCGCGCGGGTCCGGAGGGCTGTCGACATGATAATCCGCTGTCCCCGCGGAAGCGACCGTAACCGGCAACACCACTTTGTCAGCCATTTGCCGAAACGCGCCTTCCGCCATGGGCGAGCGGCAGATATTGCCGAGACAAACGAACAGCACGGCGGGTCTGGTGGTTTTGGCGTCGACCATGTTAGGCGTGATTAGCGGCACGTGTGAAAAACACAACGAACGCCGAGTTTACACTGGAGTGGTCATCAATGCGCTATCTCGTTTCAGCCCTTGTTCTCGCAACCGCGGTGCCTGCTCTCGCCGGACCGGTCGAGGATTACGAGGCTTTGCGCGAAGAGGTGTGGCAATCGACGCTCGATGTGGCGCCGACCCTGGCGACCAGCATCGGGGATCGGCGCGGGGACGGGAAGCTGGGCGATCTCTCGCTCGCCGAATATGACCGGCAGATTGCCGAAACCCGCGCATATCTGGCGCGGTTGCAGGCGATTGACGAGGATGCTCTGCCGCTGGACATGCAGGTCGATTACGCGGTGCTGGAAACCAGTTTTGAAGATCAGCTGGCCGCGAGCGAGCATCCGCACACCCGCTACATCCTGTTCACCAATCGCGGTGGCTGGTTCTCCGGTTTCGCCTCGCTGCCCTATCGCTCCCCGTTTTTCACGCTCGCCGATTACGAGAGCTATATCGATCGGCTGAACGCCTTTCGCGCGATCAATGCGCAAGGGATCGAGCGTAGCCGCGAGGCGGTTTCGCGTGGGCTGACCCAGCCATGCGAGCCGATGGAGGGCTTCGAAAACCGCATCTCGCAACAGATCGTCGATGATTACACACAGTCGCCGTTCTGGCAGCCTTTCGCGGGAGATAAGCCCGCGTCGATCAGCGCGGACAAGTGGGAGGAATTGAGCCTCGCCGCGAAAACCGCGATCGAAAACGAAGTGCAGCCCGCCTACCGCGAATTCCTCACGTTCTATACCGAGGACTACGCCCCCAATTGTCGCACCGGCGTACCCGGCATTCTCGCGACGCCGCGAGGTGAGGAATACTATGCCTATCGCGTGAAGAGCTTCACCACGACCAATATGACGCCTGACGAGGTGCATCAGCTCGGCCTGTCGGAAGTCGCCCGGATTCGTGCTGAAATGGAGGCGGTTGCGGCCGAGGCCGGGTTCGACACGCGCGAAGCCTTCATCGAGCATCTGCGCACCGATCCGCAATTTTACATGACCGACGCCGACGAATACGTCGAATACGTCGCAGCGCTGGCTAAAGAGATCGACGGCTACATGCCCAAGCTGTTCGGCACGCTGCCCCGCCAGCCTTATACGGTGGAGCCGATCCCCGCCGCCAATGCGCCGGGCAACACGACCGCCTATTACGAACCCGGATCGCTCGATACCGGCCAGCCCGGCATCTATCGCATCAACACCACCGAGCTCGATCAGCGCCCGCTGTGGGAGCTGCCTGCGCTTGGCGTGCATGAAGCGGTGCCCGGCCACCACCATCAGATCGCGCTTCAGCAGGAGCTCGACATCCACCCGCTGCGCGCCAACGGCACGTTCTTCACCGCCTTCGTCGAAGGGTGGGGGCTGTATTCCGAGCGGCTCGGGATCGAAATGGGGCTGTACGACACGCCCGCCAAGCAGATGGGTCGGCTAAGCTACGAGATGTGGCGTGCCACGCGCTTGGTGGTCGATACCGGACTGCATTCCAAAGGTTGGAGCAAACAGCAGGCCGTCGACTACATGCTCGACAACACCGCGCTGACGCCGGGCAATGTCGATGCCGAGGTCAACCGCTACATGACTTGGCCGGGGCAGGCGCTGGCTTACAAGGTCGGCGAGTTGAAGATCCGCGAACTGCGCACCCGTGCGGAGGAGGCGCTGGGCGCGGACTTTGACCTGCGCGCGTTCCACGACGCTGTCCTGGAGAACGGCTCCATCCCGTTGTCAGTCCTGGAAGAGCATATCGACCGCTGGATCGCCTCGGAACAATCGGAAGGCTAGGGCTGCGGCACCGGAAACGGCTCGGTATAGCCCAGCACATCTTCGGTAATTCGCCGCACATTCGCCTTCGCCTTGAGCCGCGCGCCCAGCAGCGCGGTGCCGCTGACCTTGCGTTGGACGAACAGCGTCTCGACCGGTGGGAAGGCCCAGGTGTCCTTGTCCTGCGCGATGGCATAACCTTCCTCGCGCAACAGCGGCACGAAGGCGCGGTCGCCGAAGTCGAACTTCCTGTCCTCGCGCATTTCGCTGATCACGATCTCGATCATGCGATTGACCCGCTCGGGGTGCTTTTCGGCCACGATCGGCATCATGAAACCGGCGTTGATCGTTTCCTTAAGCACCTCTTCGCGGTCGCCTTTCAATCCGGCGATGAGCATGGCGCGATACCCGTTCGCGACCGCCGGATCGACCGGGCGGCAGGCTCCGAAATCGAGCAGCACGATCTCGCCCGTTTCGCGGCGGAAGTGGAAGTTGGCGAAGTTTGGATCGGTCTGCATGATCCCGAATTCGAACAATTCGCGCGCCACCAGCCGCAGCAGGCGGGCGTAGACTTCGTCGCGGCGCTCGTCCGGCTCATCGGCCAGCGCCTCGATCGAGACGCCTTCCTCGAAACTCATCGCCAGGATCGAACCGCGCGTCAGACCTTCATGCAGGCGCGGCACCACGAAGCCTTCGGTATCGGCGAGCTTTTCGCGATAGAGCTGCATCTGCTCGCCCTCGCGCTGGTAGTCGGCTTCCTCGTGCAATTGGCGTTTGGCCGCGGCGAGCAGCTTATCGACCTCGATTTCGGGCGGGGCGAAGCCTGCGACCTTCAATAGCGTCATCACGTTATCGACATCGCTGTCGATGCTTCTGGCAACGCCGGGATATTGCACCTTGATCGCCAGCAATTCGCCATCGCGGGTCAGCGCCTTGTGCACCTGCCCGATCGAGGCGGCGGCGATGGGGCGGGGGTTGAACCAGCGGAACTGCTTGCGCCAGTCCGCACCCCATTCCGCCTTCAGCACCTTGTCGAGCTGCTTGGTCGGCATGAAGTTCGCCTGATCGCGCAAGGTCGCGAGGATTTTCGACAGCTCGTCAGGCAGGAAATCTCCTGCGTCCAGGCTGATCGTCTGCCCCATTTTCATCGCCGCACCGCGCAGATGCGAGAGGCGATCGGTCATGCGCTGCACATTGCCCGGCGTCAGGACGAGATCGCGCGGATTGATCGGTTCGCCGCTTCGTAGTCGCCGCGCGCCCTCGGCCGCCATGCCGCCCGCGACACCGCCGACCAGACGCCCGAACGTGCCGATACGCGCCATGCGGCCGGACGGAACCGCGCGCTGGCGGGACTTGTCTTCGGGTCGATCGCGGAAGCCGCCATCGCCATCTTCGCCAGGCTCGTTATCGAATGTGTTGTCGTCCATCGTCACTCCAAGTGGGCACGCATGGGCGGCCCCGCAACTCGAAACCCGCACACAAACGACGCGGGCCCGGGAAATGTCCCGGGCCCGTGCCGCTCGATCGTGCGATCAAGTCAGATTGTGTGTTGTGTTAGGCGATCGCTCGGTCACCACCCTTGAGGTAGTTCACATAAATACCGTGGATCAGGCCGGGGATGAAGAACAGCAGCGTGAGGATCAAATTGATCCAGAAATCGGTGCTAAGACCCTTCTTCAGCGCAACGCCGAGCGGGGGAATGAGAATCGTGGCGATCAGGGTAATGAGTTCGAGCATCTCGTATGGTTCCTTGTCTTCGGTTCGCTTTGCGGCCGGGGATCTATCATCATCGCCGCTTCTGCCCAATCAACGGGGTCAGGCACGTTTGCGTTCCGAAAAAGCGAATGGAACCAAAAGCTTGGCTCGGTGTTGAGAAAAGCCTACCGCAGGCGCTAGCTGATCGACAATCCACCATCGACCGGCAGGCATTGCCCGGTGATGTAGTCGCTGTGTGACGATGCGAAGAACACCGCCACACCCTCCAGCCCCTCGTGATCGCCGGGCCGCCGCAAGGGAATGCGCTGCGCCATCCATTCGGCGAATTTGGGATTGGCCGCGGCGGTAATGTCGGTCTCGTAAAACCCAAACAACAGCGCATTGGCGGTGATGCCATAACGCGCCAGCTCGAACGCCGCCCCGCGCGTCAGTCCGTTGAGAGCAGCCTTGGATGCGGCATAATCAGAGCTCTTGTTGACGCCCATGATCGACTGCCCGGATGAGGTCGCGATCAGCTTTCCGCCCGGATCGCCGCTCTCCGCCCGCTCGATCATATGGCGTGTGACGTGTTTGTAGGTCAGCGCCGCGCCGCGCGTGTTGACCGCCATGACCGCGTCCCAGCCTTCGACGCTCATCTCCGGGATGCGCGTCCCCGCGCCAGACCGCCCTGCATTGGCGAAGCACACATCGACCCGTCCGAAGGCGTCGAGCGTTGCGGCCATCGCCGCTTCGATTTGTTGTCCTTGCGTCACATCGCAAATCATTGCGCGCGCTTCTCCCGCGCCGAGCCTGCCGAGTTCTTCGATGGCCGCCGCATTCTTGTCCGCATCGCGCGCCCAGATCGCGACATGCGCGCCCGCCTTCGCCAGCCCGCGCGCCATAGCAAGGCCGAGTCCGCCATTGCCCCCGGTGATGACCGCAACGCGGCCCGATAGATCGAACAGGTTCATCGGGTGAGCTTGGCGGCGATGCGGCGAAGGATCAAGCAATTGCGGGAACCGGGCGCCGTCCGTCATGGTTTGTCGCCTCATGGATGGGACCAATACGCTTACCCCCGCCGCGCGCTGGCTCGGCTATGCCGGGCTGCTGCCGCAGATCTTCTGTCTCGCACTGGTTCTGACCGGTCACGAATATGCCTACGACGCGCTGGCCGGAGGGTTTGCCTATGCGGCGGCGATTTTCAGCTTTCTCGGCGGAGTGTGGTGGGGGCAGGCGATTGCGAGCGGGCGCGCGGGGGCAGGCGTATACCTCGTCGCCGTGATGCCGAGCCTGCTGGCGGTGGCGCTGTTTCTGCCCTGGACGTTCGGGTGGGAATGGCCCGCGCCTGCGCTGCTGTATCTTGGCGCGCTGATCCTTCTGTCGCCGCTGGTCGACCGAGCGCTCGGCTACGCGGCGCGCGACTTTTTCATGCTGCGGGTGCAGCTTTCGGTAGGGCTGGGGTTGCTGACGATCGCCCTGGGCTTTGCGTCGGTGCGGCTGGTTTAGCGGCTGGGGGCGAAACGGCCTCCCGCGCTATCGCTTGGGAGCATTTCGGCCAAAACCATCCCCCGGATGGTTTTGAGTCGCGAAATGCTGGTCGGGGAGAGAGGATTCGAACCTCCGGCCCCTGCCTCCCGAAGACAGTGCTCTACCAGGCTGAGCTACTCCCCGACCGATGTTCGGGGAGAACTCCCCAATACGAGACAGAGGCGGCGCTCTAACCCTCACAAACCCTAACTTCAAGCCTCAATATTCCACGAGACTCTGATAGTTTTCCAGCGTTATTCACAGGTCTTGCCGGAGAGGGACACAGGGCTATGCCAAAAGCAAAGCAACGGGATTTCACAAGGTGACCGCCGCTTGGCTGGGTGCGCCGATGGAGCAGGCACAACTAGATTTCTTCGTTCCGGAAACGAAAGATCCGAACCATCCTGAGCATCACTATCTTCGCTTGATGCGGAAGATATGGGAGCAGGGTAGCAAACGTCTAGACAGGACGGGGATTGGCACACGATCCGTGTGCGGGGCGCAGCTTCGCTTCTCGCTCGTCGACGGCGCGATGCCTTTGCTGACCACCAAGCGGGTCTATTGGAAGACCGCGACACGCGAGATGCTGTGGTTCCTGACCGGCGAGACGAACATTCGCCCGCTCGTGCTGCAAGGCGTCAAGATCTGGAACGAGTGGCCACACGCCCGCTATGTCCGCGAAACCGGTGACAATCTGCCGCTCGACGCGTTCGTTCAGCGGATTGCGGATGACGAAGCGTTCGCGGAAAAGTGGGGCGATCTCGGCCCGGTCTATGGCAAGCAATGGGTCGACTGGCCGACCTACCGGTATCGCCCCGACGGTCTGTATGAACCGGGCGAGGGGATCAATCAGGTCGCTCAGGTGGTCGACAGCCTTCGCACCAACCCCGCCAGCCGCCGCCATATTATCGAGGGCTGGAACGTCGCCGAGCTCGACCGCATGGCGCTGCCCCCGTGCCACAAGACCTACCAGTTCCATGTCGAGGGGGAGGGCGCGGACGCGCGGCTCAATTGTTTGCTTTATCAGCGCAGCTGCGACGTCGCGCTGGGCCTGCCGTTCAATCTGTGGTCCGCCGCGCTGCTCACCCGGATGATGGCGCAGCAGACCGACATGCAGCCTGGCGAGCTGGTATGGATGGGCGGCGATGTGCATCTCTACCTCAATCACGCCGATCTGATCGAGGAACAGCTGACCCGTGAGCCGACCGGGCGCCCTCTCCTCGAAATCGTCAGAAAGCCCGAAACAATATTCGATTACCGGATCGATGATTTCGTGGTGCATGATTACGCCCCGCACCCCCCGATCAAGGCCCCTGTTGCGGTCTGATCTATACCCTCTCGGGAACGCTTGACCCCCCTTGGACGCTGAAATAACCAGCGCCCAGAAAACGACAAAGCGCGGCTGTCATCGGCCGAAAGGGAGAGCGTATTCATGGCCGATCAGGCCGACCACACCCCACCCGCAGGCGACAACCGTCCCGCGCTCGCCCTCCACGTGCCCGAGCCCAAATGCCGCCCCGGCGACACGGTCGATTTCTCCGATATCGATGTTGGCGAAGCAGGTGCTCAGCCGCGTCCCGATGAAAGCGCCAAGCCGGAGGATATGAAGGATCTCGCCTACAGCCTCGTGCGGGTGCTGGGCGAGGACGACAGGGCGCACGGACCCTGGGATCCCAAGCTCGATCCCGAAACCCTGCGCACCATGCTCGGCCACATGGCGCTGGTCCGCGCGTTCGATGAGCGCATGTTTCGCGGCCAGCGGCAGGGCAAGACTTCGTTTTACATGAAATGCACCGGCGAGGAGGCGACGAGCGTGGCCGCCTCGATGGCGCTGGCGAGCGATGACATGGTGTTCCCCAGCTATCGCCAGCAGGGCGTGCTGATCGCGCGCGGTTATCCGCTGCTCGAAATGATCAACCAGATCTATTCGAACAAGGGCGACAAGCTGAAGGGCCGCCAGCTGCCGATCATGTATTCAAGCCGCGAACACAGCTTCTTCAGCATTTCCGGCAATCTCGCGACACAAACCCCGCAGGCGGTCGGCTGGGCGATGGCGAGCGCGATCAAGGGCGACAGCCGCATTGCGGCGACCTGGGTGGGCGAGGGGTCCACGGCGGAGGGCGATTTCCACAGCGCCTGCACATTCGCCACGGTCTATAATGCACCGGTAATCCTCAATGTTATCAACAACCAGTGGGCGATCAGCAGCTTCTCCGGCTTTGCTGGTGCAGAACGCACGACGTTCGCGGCGCGCGCGCTGGGATACGGGCTCGCCGGTCTGAGGGTGGATGGCAACGATGCGCTCGCCTGCTACGCGGCGCAGCAATGGGCGGCAAACCGGGCGCGGGCCAATCAGGGACCGACCCTGATCGAGTTCTTTACCTATCGCGCGGAGGGGCACTCCACTTCCGATGATCCGAGCGGCTATCGCAGCGCGCAGGAACGCGAGGAATGGCCGCTGGGCGATCCGGTCATGCGGCTCAAGAACCACCTGATCGCGCTGGGCGAATGGGACGAGGACCGGCAGGCCGCGATGGACAAGGAATGCGCCGAACGGGTCAAGGCGACCACCAAGGAAGCCGAGAAGAACGGCATTCTTGGCCACGGTCTGCACCACCCCTTCCACACCATGTTCGAAGACGTGTTCGAGGAGCTGCCCTGGCATCTCAAGGAGCAGGCCGAGCAGGCGACGGCCGAACGGATCGCGAAGTTCGGCACGGAAAGGCCCTACGAATGAACGCCGACAGCCAGACCGTGCCGACGGCAGAGGCCCAAACCGAACGCCGCATCAACATGATCGAGGCGATCAACGAAGCGCTCGACATCATGCTCGGGCGCGACGACGATGTCATCGTGATGGGCGAGGATGTCGGCTATTTCGGCGGCGTGTTCCGCTGCACCGCGGGCCTTCAGGAAAAGCATGGCAAGACCCGCGTTTTCGACACCCCGATCAGCGAATGCGGGATCATTGGCGTTGCGGTGGGCATGGGCGCCTATGGCCTGCGCCCTGTGCCGGAAATCCAGTTTGCCGATTACATCTATCCCGGCCTCGACCAGTTGATCTCGGAAGCGGCGCGGTTGCGCTATCGCTCGGCAACCGAATTCATCGCGCCGATGACGGTGCGCTCCCCGTTCGGCGGCGGGATCTTTGGCGGGCAGACGCACTCGCAATCGCCGGAAAGCATCTTCACGCATGTCTCGGGCTTGAAAACGGTGATCCCGGCGACGCCCTACGATGCCAAGGGGCTGTTGATCGCTGCGATCGAAGACAACGACCCGGTCATCTTCTTCGAGCCAAAGCGCATTTATAACGGCCCATTCTCCGGCTTTTACGACAAGCCGGTCGAACCTTGGAAGAAGCATCCCGACAGCGTCGTTCCCGAAGGCTATTATCGCATCCCGCTCGGCGAAGCGCGGCATGTGACGCGCGGCGAGGCGCTGACCGTGCTGACCTATGGCACGATGGTCCACGTCGCACAGGCCGTGTGCGAGGCGAAGGGCGTGGATGCCGAGATACTCGATCTGCGCACGCTCGTCCCGCTCGACATCGAGGCAATCGAGGCCTCGGTTCGCAAGACCGGGCGCTGCCTGATCGTCCATGAGGCGACGCGCACGTCAGGCTTTGGCGCGGAGCTGTCGGCGCTGGTGACGGAGCGCTGCTTCTACCATCTCGAAGCGCCGGTCGAACGCGTCACCGGCTTCGACACGCCCTATCCGCACAGCCTCGAATGGGCCTATTTCCCAGGCCCCGTCCGCATCGGTGAGGCTATCGATGGCATTCTGGCAGAGTGATGGTCCGTTCCTCCGTCATTGCGAGGAGCCGCAGGCGACGTGGCATTCCAGTTCTGCACGGACTGGATCGCCACGGCCTTTCAGGCCTCGCGATGACGGAAAACGGGTTGGCGGACGCTCGAATTCCAGCCTTTCCTACATGCCCCGCATCAGGCACGGGCAAAGCGGTTTTCGCGAGTCGCAGCGAAAGCGGGTTGGAAAAGTGTCAGGTAGCCATATTTGCCCGAAATACTCGTATTATCAACGCGCTACAGGTGAAAACCTGACCTGACACAGTGTCAGGTGTGTCAAGTAAGCGGCGCGCACCGATCGAACTTTAAGGACTGAAACGCACCCATGGCCAAGTTCACATTCAACATGCCCGATGTCGGCGAAGGCGTGGCTGAAGCGGAAGTCGTCGAATGGCACGTCAAGGTCGGCGATGCCGTGTCCGAGGACCAGCACCTCGTCGACGTGATGACCGACAAGGCGACGATCGACATCGAAAGCCCCGTCGATGGCAAGGTGCTCGAAGTCGCGGGTGAAATCGGCGACACCATCGCGGTCGGATCGATGCTGCTGGTGATCGAAGTGGAAGGCGAAGTGCCGGACGAGGTGGAGGAAGAAGCGCCTGCGCCTGCTCCAGCGCCTGCGCCGAAGGATGAGGAGATCGAGGAGCGGATCGAGGTCGAAAACCCCGATCCCAGTGATGCAGACGATGCGATGGCAGCCGATCCCGAGCCTGCACCCGAACAACCGGTCGATCCCGCTCCCTCCACCACGCGCGAAAAAGTGCTTGCATCCCCCGCAGTGCGCAAGCGCGCGAAGGATCTCCGCATCGACCTCGCCGAAGTGAAGCCTGCCGAGGATGGCAGGGTGCGCCATGGCGACCTTGACCAGTTCCTCGCCTACAATTCCGGCGGCGGCTTCTCGCCTGCGGGCGCGAGCCGCGAGGACGAGGCGATCAAGGTCATCGGCCTGCGCAAGCGGATCGCCCAGAACATGAGCGCGGCCAAGCGCAACATTCCGCATTTCACCTATGTCGAGGAATGCGACGTTACCGAGATGGAGCGGATGCGGGCCGACCTCAATTCAGCGCGCGGGTCGAAGCCCAAGCTGACCATGCTGCCGCTGTTGATCACCGCGATCTGCAAGCTGATCCCCGACTTTCCGATGATCAATGCCCGCTACGATGATGAGGCGAATGTCGTCACGCGTCACGGAAGCGTGCATCTGGGGATGGCGGCGCAGACCGATAACGGATTGATGGTGCCCGTCATTCGCGATGCACAGGCGCGCAATCTGTGGCAGCTTGCGAGCGAGATCGGGCGTTTGGCGGAGGCTGCGCGAGATGGCTCTGCCAAGTCTGACGAGCTTTCCGGATCGACGCTGACGGTCACATCGCTGGGGCCGCTGGGCGGCGTAGCGACCACGCCGGTCATCAATCGCCCGGAGGTTGCGATTATCGGCCCCAATCGCATCATCGAACGCCCGATGTTCGTGACGGGCCCGGACGGCACCGAGCGGATCGAGAAGCGCAAGCTGATGAATATCTCGATCTCTTGCGATCACCGCGTGGTCGATGGATATGACGCGGCGAGCTTCATTCAGGAGGTCAAGAAGCTGATCGAAACGCCGGTTCTGTTGCTGTCGGATTGATCTGCGGATAAAGTTTTGTTGCAGCGGCGGGTCGGGCGTTGACAGCCTTTCGCACGGGGCCTAATGGCGCTGCTTCCCGATCGGCACACGCCTTATGGCGTGCCTCGGAAAACCACCCATGCGCGGGTGTAGCTCAGTTGGTTAGAGCGCCGGCCTGTCACGCCGGAGGTCGCGGGTTCGAGTCCCGTCACTCGCGCCATTTCCTACATTCTGGAATGGTGCTAGCCGCCCGAAGGATCAGTCTTCGGATGCAGGCGGAGCAGACCAGCTTCCGGTTTCCATCCATATCAGGAACCGCTTGAGCGGCAGCAGCCAGATCACGCCGAGCACGAGATAGACAATCGTCTGCGCAAGACCGTGCCAATTGCCGATGATCTCTGGCGCGTAGCGGGCGATGAGGATGCCGTAGACCATCAGACCGATGAACAGGCCGATGATGCCGACGGGAATGCGCCATGTCGGGGTTTCACGCATTGTCGATGCCTTCGCGTTTCATGTCGTAGATACGAGTGGGAGTGACAACGGTATGCAGTCGCTGATCGTGCGTTTCCACCGGCAGGGTGTCGACGCATTGCACGTCCCAGGCAAGCCCGATTGCGCGGGTCTGCGGATGATCGGCCAGCCAGCGGTCATAATGCCCGCCGCCCTGGCCCAGGCGGTCGCCGGCGGGCGTGAAGCCGATGAGGGGGGCGAAGAGGACGTCCGGCGTTTTGATCGGCGCGCTGGCAAGTGGTTGCCTGATGGAGAACGGGCCTGTTTCGAGGTCGCTTTCGCCGAGGGGATCGGTGTGGCGGTGAAAGGCCATCGAGGCCGTGGGATGGTCGAAGCGGGGTAGGGCGATAATGTGTCCAGCCTCGAGAAAGAACTGCGCATAGCCCCGTGTCGGGGCCTCTTCGGCGGACGCATGGTAAAGACCGATCACCGCGCCGGGCGCAATGGTCTCGACCAGCGGAACCGGCGGGCGATTGAACAGCAACGCCCGGATCGCCGCAGGCTGCGCGGCGACATGCTCGGACCGCTGTCGGCGGAGCGTTTTGCGGAGGCGTGCTTTACCGTTCATCGTTCCTCTACTGCTCTGCGGGAAGTTGACGGCCAAAAGGGCAGCAAGGGCAACCGCCCGTCCGCAGCGACGCGACTTTCAGGTCGTGTGAGCGAGGACATCGCACGCCGGATAGCGCGCGCAAACAATAAAGTGGCGGAACCACCATGGGTCGTTGCCGTGAAATCCTCTGACGACAAAAACGTCAGGTGGGCGCCGTATATCCTGGCCCCACAGCCGAACTGGCGGACCGGGACAGGGACAGCTCCCTTGGATTGCTTATAGCCGCAGGGATTTTCGTTTGGCTCGTGCCGGGCAGTCCCGCCGCCCATGCATCTAGGCCGTCGGTGCCCCGCCTTCAAGCGCGGCCCTCTCCGCGACCTCGGCCATTTGCTCAGCGCGTTCGGCCAGCGCTTCGAGTTGTGTCGCGAGCGGCCCCGCACGATCGCTCGCGCCGTTCTCGCGCAGCCGAGCGATTTCAGCTTGCGCCTCTTCGAGTGCGTCGGCGACCAGCAGGGCCGCGAAAACGACATTATGCGCCTCCGACGTGGTGCGTGCGCTTCCGAGTTTCGCATAGTGCTCGTCAATCAGCGCGCCGAGGCGGGCGACCTTCGCTTCTTCTCCCGGTCCGCAGCGGATCGCATAATTTGCCGGACCCACCGTAATTCGTACTTCGCTCATGCCCCCAGATGCCTCCCTGCCGTCCTCATCCCTCAAGCTCGGCGATCAGCGCATCGATCTGCCCGATCGTTTGGGCAACCTCGTCGCGCAGCTTCGCATGCGCTTCAAGCGTAACGTTCGCGTCGCCAGCGGAAGCCGCACGTGATTGCGCCGCGTCGATCCGCGCCATCGCGGCCTCGATCCGGGCTATCGCTGTCTCGATCCGCGCCGTGCTCATAATCCGGTCAGAATTACCAAGATTGCCCGCATTCGCAAAGCGTTGGGCGGCGCTGTTGATAAGTGGTCTGTGCAGCCCGTGTCGGCGCCATGTGCAAGGGCAAAGTGTTGACCTTGCCACACCGCTCGGCAATGGCGTTGGCGCAACGAACGGGGGCGTTCGACTCGCGGCGCCTGGCGCTCGCGCGAGCGTCCTGGTTCCGTTCCAAGCCTGCGCCAAACGGGCGCTATCAGCAGGAGCCTCGCCGCGCACATGAGCATTGATGCAGATCGTCTACAGCCCATGGCCAATGCCATCCGCGCCCTGTCGATGGACGCGGTGCAAGCGGCCAATTCCGGCCATCCCGGAATGCCAATGGGAATGGCCGACGTCGCGACCATGCTGTGGTCCAAGCATCTGAAGTTCGATCCCTCGCGCCCGGATTGGGACGACCGAGACCGCTTCGTCCTGTCGGCGGGCCACGGCTCAATGCTGCTTTACGCGCTGCTCTACCTGTCAGGCTATGCGCGCCCGACGATGCAGGACATACGCAATTTCCGCCAGCTCGGCAGTCCCTGCGCGGGGCATCCGGAAAACTTTCTGCTCGAAGGGGTGGAGGCGACCACCGGCCCGCTTGGTCAGGGCCTGGCGATGGCGGTGGGCATGGCGATTGCCGAGCGGCATCTCAACGCGCAGTTCGGCGATGATCTGGTTGATCATCGCACTTGGGTCGTTGCCGGTGACGGGTGCCTGATGGAGGGCATCAATCACGAGGCGATCGGCCTTGCCGGGCACCTCAATCTGGGCCGTCTGATCGTCTTGTGGGACGACAACACGATCACGATCGATGGCAGCACGGACCTTTCGACGAGCGAAAATGTCAAGGCCCGCTACGAGGCCACCGGTTGGCACGTCGTCGATTGCGACGGCCACGATTTTGAAGACATCGATCGCGCGCTCGAAGAGGCGAAGGCCGACGGCAGGCCGTCGCTCGTTGCGTGCCGGACCGTGATCGGCAAGGGCGCCCCGAACAAGCAGGGGACGAGCGCGACGCATGGCGCCCCATTGGGGCCGGAGGAGATCGCTGCGGCTCGCGATACCCTTGGATGGGATGCCGACCCATTCGACATTCCCGGTGAAATCCTCAGCCATTGGCGTGAGACCGGCGATCGTGGGCGCGATGCGCTGGGCGCGTGGGAAAAGCGGCTCGACGATTCCGAGCACGCCACCACCTATGAGCGTCGGCTTGAGAAGATCGGCGATCATGCGGCTTCCGCCTTGCAGACGCATATTCAGAAGCTCGCCGCTGACCCGACCAATGCCGCGACGCGCAAGTCATCGGAAATGGCTCTCGAACCGTTGACCGAGGCGCTGCCGGAACTGATCGGTGGATCGGCGGACCTGACCGGTTCGAACAACACCAAGACCTCAAGTACGGAACCGATCACCGCCGACGATCTGTCGGGCCGCTATATCTATTACGGCATTCGCGAATTCGGCATGGCGGCGGCGATGAACGGCATGGCGCTGCATGGCGGAGTGGTGCCTTATGGCGGCACCTTCCTGATCTTCAGCGATTACTGCCGCAATGCTATCCGGCTCTCGGCCTTACAGAAAATTAACGTCGTTTACGTGATGACGCATGACAGCATCGGGCTGGGCGAGGATGGGCCGACCCACCAGCCGGTAGAGCAGCTGATGAGTCTGCGGCTGATCCCCAACCTTAACGTCTATCGCCCATGCGACACGATCGAGACTGCCGAATGCTGGGCGCTCGCGTTACAAACGTCCGAAACGCCGTCCGTGCTCGCGCTTTCGCGTCAAGGTCTGCCGCAATTGCGCGGGGAGGGCGATGAGGACTGGACCGGCGAGACGAACCGCTGCGCGCGCGGCGCCTATCGTATCCGCGAGGCGGAGGCCGAGCGGCGGGTCGTCATTCTCGCGACCGGATCGGAAGTGTCGCTAGCGGTGGAATGCGCGCGGCGGCTCGAAGACCATGGGGTGGGCGTCGACGTGGTGTCGATGCCGTGCATGGAATTGTTCGACGAACAGGAAGATGACTATCGCGCGGACCTGATCCCCGACAATGCGCTGATCGTCTCGATCGAGGCAGGCGCGACGCTGGGCTGGGAGCGCTACACCGGCAGGGATGGTCTCAACATCGGTCTCGACCAGTTCGGCGCGTCGGCTCCGGGCAAGGATCTGTTCGCGCATTACGGTTTCACCGCGGGCGATATCGTCCCGCAAATTCAGAACAAATTAAACGGTTAAGCAGGAGTTTTTCATATGGCCACAAAGGTTGCCATCAACGGTTTCGGACGCATCGGGCGTCTGGTTGCACGCGCCATCCTTGAACGGAGCGATCACGATCTGGAACTCGTTTCGATCAACGATCTGGCCGATGCGAAAGCGAACGCGCTCCTGTTCGGGCATGACACCGTGCACGGTCGCTTTGCCGGGAAGGTGAGCGCTGGTGAGAACAGCATCACGGTCGACGGGCGCGAAATTGCCGTCACGGCCGAGCGCGAGCCGGGCAAGTTGCCGCACAAGGATATGGGCGTCGATATCGTGCTCGAATGCACCGGCTTCTTCCAGTCCGACGAGGCGGCGCGCCCGCATATCTCGGCGGGTGCCAAGCGGGTGCTGATCTCCGCGCCGGCGAAGAACGTGTCCAAGACGATCGTTTATGGCGTCAACCACGATGCGCTGACCGCCGGGGATGATGTGGTTTCCAATGCGAGCTGCACGACCAATTGCCTCGCCCCGGTCGCCAAGGTGCTGAACGATACGGTCGGCATCGAGCGCGGTTTCATGACGACGATCCACTCATACACCAACGATCAGCGCATGCTTGATCAGATTCACTCGGACATGCGCCGGGCGCGGGCAGGGGCTGCCAACATGATCCCGACCACCACCGGCGCGGCGCGCGCGGTCGGGCTGGTGCTGCCGGAACTTCAGGGCAAGCTCGACGGGTCGAGCGTGCGGGTGCCGACGCCGAATGTCAGCCTGATCGACCTCGTGTTCCAGCCGGGCCGGGACACCAGCATCGAAGAACTGAACACCGCGCTCAAATCCGCTGCCGAAGGCCCGATGAAGGGCGTGCTCGACTACACCGACCTGCCGCTGGTCAGCTCGGATTTCAATCACCAGCCCGCCAGCTCGACGGTCGACAGCCTCGAAACCGCTGTGCTCGAAGGCAAACTCGCCCGCGTGGTGAGCTGGTATGACAATGAGTGGGGCTTCTCCAACCGCATGATCGATACCGCCGGAGTGATGGCGAAGCTGATTTAGCGTGCGTCCTCCCCGTCGCTGGGGAGGATTGGGGAGAGTTGATGCCGAACTTCAAAACCCTCGATGATCTGCCCGGCGACCTGACCGGGAAAGTGGCGCTTGTCCGCGTCGATCTTAACCTGCCGATGAAGGATGGGTCCGCGACCGATGTCACGCGCGTAGAGGCGATCAAGCCCACCGTGCTGGAGCTGACGGGGAAGGGCGCGAAGGTGCTGCTGCTCGCGCATTACGGGCGGCCGGGTGGTCAGCGATCCTCGACCCTTTCGACCAGCTTTGTTCAGGGTGACGTCGAAAAGGTGCTGGGCAAGGAGCTGATGTTCGTGCCGGAGATCGCCGGGCCGATCGTCGATCAGGCGGTTGGCATTCTGCGCAGCGGCGATATCGGGCTGCTCGACAACACCCGCTTCTGGCCGGGCGAGGAGGAGAACGACCCCAATCTCGCGCAGGCGATCGCGCGGCATGGGGACTTATACGTCAACGACGCCTTCTCCGCTGCGCACCGCGCCCATGCCAGCACCGAAGGCATCGCGCATTTCCTCCCGGCCTATGCGGGCCGCGCGATGGAGGTCGAATTGCGCGCGCTCGACACCGCGCTCGGCAACCCCGAAGCGCCAGTTGCAGCGGTGGTTGGCGGGGCTAAGGTGTCGTCCAAGCTGGCGGTTCTGGAGCACCTTGTCGGTAAGGTTCAGCATCTCATCATCGGCGGCGGCATGGCCAACACGTTTCTCGCTGCACGTGGAGTGGATGTGGGCAAGAGCCTTGCCGAGCATGACCTGACCGACACCGTGACCCGGATCATGGACGAAGCGGACCATGCGGGCTGCACCGTGCATCTACCATATGACGTGGTGGTCGCCACCGAGTTCGCCGCCAACCCGGCGTCCCTACGCACCCGCAACGTCCATGAGGTCGGCGAGGATGAGATGATCCTCGATATCGGCCCACAGGCGACCGAAGCCTTGGCCGATGTCCTGAAGACCTGTCGCACACTGGTGTGGAACGGCCCGCTCGGCGCGTTCGAAACCGAGCCATTCGACCGCGCGACCGTCTCGCTCGCCCGCACCGCGGCGGCGCTTACGCAGGAGGGCTCGCTAACCAGTGTGGCTGGTGGCGGCGACACCGTCGCGGCGCTCGCCCAGGCGGGCGTGACCGAGGATTTCAGCTACATCTCCGCTGCCGGGGGCGCGTTCCTCGAATGGATGGAAGGCAAGGATCTGCCCGGCGTCGCGGCGCTCGAAAACACCGATGGCTGACATCGCCGCCGATATCGAAGTGCTCGAAACCCGCCTGATGCGCAGCTGGATGGCGCGTGATGCGCGTGAGTTGAAAGCGCTGGTCGCGGCGGACTGCCTGATGATGTTCGGCACAACTCCTCCGACCCTGCTCGATCGCCCGAGTTTCGTCGCCGCAATCGATCGCGGGTTTGTGTGCGAGGCGTTCCGGTTCGGAGCGGTCACCGCGCGCCAGCACAAACGCTCCGTCTGGTTCACCGGCGATGTCGAGCTTGAATTGCGGCTTGGCAGGACCGAGTGGCGCGGCAGTTTCCTGATGACGGACCTGTGGACCAAAACGCGCCTGAAACGTCGGTGGAAGCTCGCCGAACGCAGTCTTGCCCCGCTTGATCGCGACGAGAGCCTGTCCGCTGCGATCCGCGCGCTGCAATTGTGGCGGTGAGGGGCGCATTACGATGAGCGAAATCACGCAGGACTATCCCGGCTACGACGGCATGGCGCAGTGCGAGAACGGCGAATTCGCCGGGTGGCGGTATTGGGACGGTGACCCGTTCGAGCGCCAATCCGGGCCGTTCTACATGCGACGCGAAGCGGATGGCTCCTACGCCAGTGCCTTCCGCACGCAGGATCGCCACATGAACGGCGCGGGCTTCCTGCATGGCGGGTGCCTGATGACCTTCGCCGATTTCGCCCTCTTTTCAATCGCGACCGATGCGCTGGGTGAGGATGCCGGAGTCACCATGAACCTCTCGGGCGATTTCCTCGGCGCGGCGGGGCCGGGCGCGCTGTTGGAGGCGCGCGGCGAGGTCACGCGCGGCGGAGGCAAGACGATTTTCGTGCGCGGGTTGGTGACGGCGGATAGCGAACCAGCGCTCAGCTTTACCGGGATCATTCGGCGGCTCACCAAGCGCAGTTGAGGTTCAGCGGTATTCCGGGTTGGGCGCGTCGAAGCGTCGACCCTCTCGCCACAGCTCGACCGAATTGCCGTGCGCCGGGATGCCACCCGCGTCCTTCAGCATACGCGCGAAGTGCAACAGATTCCACGTCATGAAGGTCGTGTTGCGGCGGGTGAATTCATTGTCGAACCCCGCACGATTGCCATCGTCCAGTTCGTCACCATAGGAGGGGCCAGGGCCGGCCTCACCGATCCATCCGGCATCAGCCTGTGGCGGGATCGTAAAGCCGACATGCTGCAGCGAATACAGAATGCCCATGCCGCAATGCTTGATGCCGTCCTCGTTCCCGGTAATCAGCGTGCCGCCGACCTTGCCGTAAAAGACATACTGCCCGCGATTGTTCTGCTGACCCGAATGCGCGTAGAGCTTCTCGATGATCTGCTGGCAGACCGAGCTTTTCTCGCCCAGCCAGATCGGTGTGCCCAGAACCACGATATCCGCAGCCTCCACGCGTGGCCACAGTTCGGGCCAGGCGTCGGCGTCGGCGCCGTGTTCGGTCATGTCGGGATAGACACCGGGCGCGATACCGTGATCGACCGCGCGGATATCGTCGATCGTCACGCCGTTGCGCCGCATGATCGCGCGGCTCATCTCCATCAGCGTATCGGTATGGCTGTCCTGCGGCGACGGCTTGAGCGTGCAATTGATGAACAACGCGGTGAGGTCACTGTAATCGGCAGGTCTCTCATCGCACAGCCGGGCCTGGGTTTCGTCGAGCATCCGTGTTCTTCTCCAGCTTTATGAGTGGGTTGTGCAACCGCGTCGGTTGCAGCACCGCCAGCGCCCGGTTACAGCGCGCCGCAACCATAAACGATCCCTTCGATACCTCTCAGGAGCGCCGCCATGAACAGACAGGAAATGACCGCCAAGATCGCCACCGGCAAGGGCTTTATCGCAGCGCTCGACCAGTCGGGTGGCTCCACGCCCAAGGCGCTGCGCGGCTACGGTGTCGAGGACAGCGAGTGGGACGGCGAAGAAGAGATGTTCGCCAAGATTCACGAAATGCGCTGCCGGATCGTCGAAAGCCCGGCTTTCACCGGCGACAAGGTGCTCGGCGCAATCCTGTTCGAGCGCACAATGGAGGGCTGTAACCCGGAAGGAATGCCCATCCCCGAACGGCTCGCAGGCAAGGGCATCGTTCCCTTCCTGAAGGTCGATAAGGGGATGCACGATCCCGAAAACGGCGCGCAGTTGATGAAGCCGATGCCGCAGCTCGCCGAAAACTGCGCGCGGGCGAAAGAGCTGGGCGTGTTCGGCACCAAGATGCGCTCAGTCATCCACGAAGCGGATGAGAAGGGCGTTGCCGCAAATATCGCGCAGCAAATGGATTTCGGGCTGGAAATTCTCAGCCACGGTCTCACACCGATCCTTGAACCCGAAGTGAGCCTGAAAAGCGAGAGCCGCAGCGCCGCCGAAGCGATGGTGCTGGCCAATGCCATCGACGAGCTCAACCGGGTGCCAGATGGCGAAAAGGTCATGTGGAAGCTGACCCTGCCTGCCGAGCCGAACACCTATCAGGCGCTGGTCGATCACCCCAAGGTGCTGCGCGTGGTGGCGTTGTCGGGAGGCTATTCGCGCGATGAAGCGTGCGCCGAGCTGGAGAAGAACACCGGCATGGTAGCAAGCTTCAGCCGCGCGCTGCTCGAAGAACTGCGCGCGGAGATGGACGACCACCGTTTCAATGAAGCGCTGGAACACGCGATCGAGGAAATCTACTGCGCCAGCGTTGCAGGCTGACCACGCGGCTTAGAAGCCTTCATCGAAGCGCAGCGGCACGTATTCCAGACCAAGGCGATAGGCCGAAAGCGGGATCGCGCCGCGCGCCGCCGGTCGCGTGCCTGCGCGGCGCAGCACTAGAAAGCCGCCGGGCACGTAGGCGGGTTCGTCGAGTTCGAGGATGACTTCGCTAAGCCCGCGATAATCATGCAGAACGACCGATATGATGAGCGTGTTTTCGCGAGTGCAGAACCGGATATCGGCGCAGCGCGTGTCACGAAAAATCGCGACCGGCGTGACCTCAACATTGCCGACGGCAACGCGCTCGAAAAAGGCGACGTCGGGCGCGTAATCCTCTTGCGCCGTAGCGGGTGCAGAGATGGCTGCGGTGAGCAGGGCGACGGGGGCAAGGGCGGTGCGGATCGACATGAGGCAGATCTCCTTTACCGTTTGTATACCATAGCGCTGGGCATCCGCTGTAACGTCACATCGCGCTGTTCCGTATCGGGGCGCTTTGGGTGGAGGTTAGACGGTGGGTAAGAGGGGGTTTGTCGCGCAGCCGAGCGGGCGCTATGGCGCGCGCCATGACCGATCCGACCACGCAGCTTTACCTGATCTCCCCGCTCGATGTGGGCGGCGAGTTTCCTCAGCGGCTCGAACGCGCGCTGGTCGCGGGAAAGGGTCTTGTTACCGCCTTTCAGTTCCGCGTGAAGGGCTTCGACAGACCGGAACAGCAGCATGAAGCCGCCGCGCTGGCCGAGCCGCTTCAGGCCATATGCGCCGCGCACGGCGTTGCTTTCATCGTTAATGACAGCGTGCCTTTGGCGAAGCGGCTTAGCGCAGACGGCGTGCATCTGGGACAGAAGGACGGCGACCCTCGCGAGGCGCGCGAAGCGTTGGGCCGCGAGGCGCAGATCGGCGTAACGTGCCACGCATCCCGCCATCTCGCGATGGAAGCGGGCGAGGCGGGCGCGGACTACGTCGCATTCGGGGCGTTTTTCGATTCGACCACCAAAGACAAAGGCGATGCCGAGCGGCCCGAGGCGGAAATCCTCGAATGGTGGTCAACGGTATTCGAAATCCCGTGCGTCGCGATTGGCGGGATCGCTCCGGCGAATTGCGGCCCTCTGGTGAAAGCTGGCGCGGATTTCCTCGCGGTCAGTGGCGCGGTGTGGGGGGCTGACGAGGTGACCGCGGTGCAGGCTTTCGCCGAAGCGATCGAGGCTGCGCAGGGGTGAAATGGCTTGCGCGCCTATCGCTCATGATCGACCTAGCCGCCGTTCCTGCTGCGCGAGACCTATTTCGTCCATCACTTCTGGTTGTTCGGCGAGTGAGCGGCAATGCCCTTCAACGCGACCCCAGGCGTGTGCAAAGCAGACGCGTCTCATTGCCTTCCGCATCGAGCTTGCGCACCTGATTGTCGCCGACGCGGATAAAGCGCTCGCCCTTGCGCGGGCCGCGGGTGAAAGTGAGTTCGCGTCCGCGCAGGATGTAGGTGCCATCGCCCGCCGCGCTTTCGAAGCGTGACGCGGTGCTGACGCGAAATCCCTCTTCAGGAACGACTACGAAAGCGTCGCCGCCCGCATCGCCCGGCAGCGCGCATTGATAGGTGCCGCGCGGCAACGTGCGCAGCATCCCGCCCGGATCACCGCCGGCCCTCCCTTGCGCCTGCGCTGCGAGTACTGGCGCCACGGCTACGGCCGCGATGGTTGCTGCCAAAGCGATACGCTTGCGTCTCATGGTTTGCCCGATCCCACCTTTCCCATTGCCGGGACTATCGCACCATCTCGCTGCACGGGCAATGAACCGCGGCCTTGCACCCGCCTTGCCGCGCGGGTGACGAGCGGCTATTGGCGCGTCCAGTCCCCGCCGCTTCAGCCATCCTCGGCTCACCTGATGCGGCTATCCCCCACACAGAAAGCGTGAAGTTTCATGAAAATCAGCGGCGTCGATATTCGTCCCGGCAACATCCTCGAATATGAGGGCGGCATCTGGAAAGTCGCGAAGATCCAGCACACGCAGCCGGGCAAGGGCGGCGCTTACATGCAGGTCGAGATGAAGAACCTGCAGGACGGGCGCAAGACCAACGTGCGCTTCCGCAGCGCCGATACGGTCGAGAAAGTGCGGCTCGACACCCGCGAATACCAGTTCCTCTATGAAGACGGCGATATGCTCGTGTTCATGGATAAGGCGACCTACGAACAGATCAGTCTGCCCAGCGACCTCCTCGGCGATGCGCGCCCGTTCCTGCAGGACGGGATGCAGGTGCAGCTGGAGCTGTGGGAGGAAAAGCCGATCAGCGTGGCGCTCCCAAACCAGATCGAAGCCGAAATCGTCGAGGCCGATGCGGTGGTGAAGGGCCAGACGGCGTCCTCCAGCTACAAGCCCGCCGTTCTCGACAACGGCGTGCGCATCATGGTCCCCCCGCATATCGAAAGCGGGACGCGGATCGTGGTGGACGTGTACGAGCAGACTTATGTGGGGAAGGCGGGTTAGAACCACATGTCGATGTTTTCAGGCCTGATCCGCGTGATGGAGCGCGCCGCGCGCAAAGCGGGCGGGCGCTTGCGGCGTGACTTTGGCGAAGTCGAACACTTGCAGGTCAGCCGCAAGGGGCCGGCGGATTTCGTGTCCAAGGCCGATATGCGCGCCGAACGCACACTCTATGACGAACTGCTTCATGCGCGGCCCGATTGGGGCTTTGTGATGGAAGAGGCGGGCGTGATCGAAGGCGATGAGGGCAAGCCGCGCTGGATCGTCGACCCGCTCGATGGGACTTCTAATTTCCTCCACGGCATTCCGCATTTCGCGATCAGCATCGCGGTGCAGGAGCCCAAGCTCGACGGGAAAGGCTGGGGCGAGGTGACCGCAGCCCTTATCTACCACCCGATCAACGACCAGACCTACTGGGCGGAAAAAACTCGCGGCGCGTGGCTCATGGATGCGCGCCTTCGGGTTTCGGCCCGGCGCAACATGACGGACGCCTTGATCGCGACCGGCATCCCGTTTTCAGGTCATGGCGACTTTGCCGAATGGAGCCGCATTTTCGGAGCAATCGGCCCGGAAGTGGCGGGCATCCGCCGGTTCGGCGCAGCTTCGCTCGATCTCGCTTACGTCGCGCAAGGGCGCTTCGACGGATTCTGGGAAAGCGATCTCAACGATTGGGACACGGCGGCGGGATGTCTGCTGGTGCGCGAGGCAGGCGGGTTCGTGTCCGATTATCGCGGGCGGTCGAACCCGATCCACTCAGCGCAGATTCTCGCGGCGAACCAGACCTTGCATTCGAAGCTGCACAAGCTGCTGGCTGGTTCGCTTCGCTGAGTCTTTTCTTTCGCACTCCATCCGGTGTGCGATATCCTCGCGCCTTCGGCGCTGTGGGGGCGCTTGCGGACCCTGGCGGGTCCGTGCTCCGCCTCCAAGCCAGTGGGTGGGGGACAGGATCAGGCCGGTGAGCCGCGCCGAACCGAGGTACTGGCTTGGAAATGGCCGCATTTCGTGAGTCGGTCGCTGAGCGCAGCGAGGCGCTAGGGCGACCGCCCGCCCGCAGGTGCCCGCAGCGCAGCGGAGGAACAGCACCGGGGACGAAGCCGCGGATGCGGCTTCGAAAAACAAAAGAAATAATTTTCGCCGAAGCGAAAATGGTGCCCCTGGCCCGACTCGAACGGGCACTCCCGAAGGAAAGCGATTTTGAGTCGCTCGCGTCTACCAATTCCACCACAGGGGCACGCCTGTTACAGAGCGGCGCTGTTAGCGAGCGCTGGCGGCTTGCACAAGATGTTGCTGGCGAGCTAGCGCAGCAGCCGATGCAAACACCCTTCGAAACCGGTCCGGGGCGTTATCAGGCTCCGCGCGACTATCCATACGCCCGCGATCCAAAGCTGCGTTTCGATCAGCGCAGGCTGGCGAGCGTGGTCGGCGTGATCGCGCTGGGAATGCCGATCGTTGTGGGGTTGGGCGGAGAGGCGTTGGGCGAATTTCGCATCGCCTTGTCGGAGTATTACTACGAGCCAATCGTGCTGGGTGACCTGTTCGTAGGGTGTCTTGTCGCGATCGGGGCGCTGCTGATGACCTATCGCGGATGGACCCCCAAGGTCGCACAACTGGCGACGCTGGCCGGTATCGCCGCGCTTGTGGTTGCGTTCGTTCCGATGGAGGGCTGGGTAGTCGGGTGCGAACGGCTTGGCGATGACGGGACATGCGCGCTCGACCGGGTTGTGTATCCGGTCATCGGCTATTGGGTCCATGCGGGCGCTGCCGGAGTGCTGTTTGCGATCCTCGCCTTTTTCTGCCTGTTTGTCTTTACCAAGGTGCCGATGAACGAGGCGATGAGAAAAGAGGCTCCCTCACCGGCGAAGCGGCGCCGAAATGTGATCTACATCGCATCCGGAGTGGTGATTGCGGTGTGCGCCATTTCCATTGGCATCGGTCACCAGATTGCGGGGGACTGGTGGACTGACAACGACATGACGTTCTGGATGGAGGCGCTGATCCTCGTGGCGTTCGGAGCGTCGTGGCTGACACAGGGCCGCGCCCTTGCACCGCTTGTCGATCCGCAGGACCGCGAGGATGCGGCGCTCGCCCGCCGGGCACGCCGGGGCGGCGACCTGATCTGCAAATGAGGGTGGATTACTCGCAACAGCGTATCAAAACGCTTGCCAAGCCCGCGCACCTCTGGGAAATCGAGCCGCACACGCGATGATCGAAATGCCATCCTACCATGCCATGGCCGCGATGGTCGTCACGATCGGAATGTTCGTGGAATTCGTGCGTGGTCGTCTCTCGATCGAGATTGTTTCCCTGCTGACAATCGCGGTCATCGCGGTGGGGCTGTACTTCTTCCCACTTGAAGGAACACGCCCGATCGATGGCCTTGCGCTCGCATTCGGAGGGTTCGGGCATTACGCGCTCATCACGATTTGCGCGCTGATGATCATGGGCCGCGGCCTTGTGGTTACTGGCGCGTTGGAGCCGGCAGCGCGCATTCTGGGGCGTATGTTTCGCTTCAACCTGCAACTGGGACTGCTGGTCTCGCTCCTGATTGCGCTCGTGCTGTCGATGTTCGTGAACAACACGCCGGTGCTGGTGCTGATGATACCGATCTTCGCGGCGCTGGCGCACAAGGGCGCAATGTCGACGTCGAAAACGCTGATGCCGCTGAACGCCGCATCGCTGATCGGCGGAATGGCGACGACCATCGGCACCTCGACCAATATCCTCGTCGTATCGATCGCAGTCGACCTGGGCATGCGCGAAATGGGGGTGTTCGATTTCACGCCGATCGTTCTGATCGCAGCGGTGGTGGCCTTGCCTTACATGTGGCTGGTCATGCCGCGATTGCTCAATGACAACCGCGCGCAGGAACAGGTGTCCCACCGGCGATTTCACACCAGGCTTCGGGTCGGCAACCAGTCGATGCTCGCAGGTGTGGAGCTGAACACGATCCGCGACAAACTGCCGGCCGGCATCACCTTCCACAGCGCGCCCGTCGGCCCGCTTCAGCCTCAACAGCGTCTGCATATGTCAGGCAGTCACGAAGATCTGGAAGATGCCACGCGAACGCTGAAAGGCGAGCTTGCGCCAAGCTGGGTGCTCGACCGGATCAAACGCGCAGCCTCTGCACAGGATGCGGACGTCACGGTGGTCGAGATGACCGTCACCGCCGATTCCCGGCTGATTTCCCGCACACTGCCGAGTTCGGGCATCGCTGATCTTTACGGCGTAGCGGTGCTCGGCATCCATCGGCCCGATCGTCTGCTGGGCGAAAAGAACCAGTATTCCGAAGGCGGCGATCTGCGCATGTCGGAAGGCGATGTGCTGCTCGTCATGGGGCTTGAGGAGGATCTCCTATCCTTTGCCCGCAATGACTCGCTGCTCATGCTCGAGGGCGCGCGCGAACTTCCCCGCCGATCCAAAGCGGTGCTTTCGGCAGCGATCATGGCGTTTGCGGTTTTTACCGCGGCGATAGGAATATTCCCGATCGCGATTTCCGCACTGGCGGGCGCGATCCTGATGTTCGTTACCGGCTGCGTGAAGTTCGACCGGGTCGGGCGCGCGCTATCGGGACAGGTTATCGTGCTTGTCGCAGCCAGCATCGCCATCGGCAGAGTCATCGATGAAAGCGGGGCGGCCGAATGGCTTGGGACCACGCTTTCGCTCGGCCTCGAATATCTCCCGCCAGCGCTCGTTCTCGCAGCAATCATGGCCTTCGTCACGGTGCTGACGAATTTCGCCTCCAACGCGACCGCCGCCACCGTTGGCACGCCGATTGCGGTCAGCATCGCGGCGCAGCTGGGCCTGCCTGCCGAGCCGCTGATCCTTGCCGTGCTGTTCGGCTGCAATTTGTGTTACGCAACGCCGATCGCCTATCAAACCAACATGCTGATCATGGCGGAGGGCTCTTACGAGTTTGGCGACTACATCCGCACCGGCGTGCCGCTGGTGGCGCTGATGGTCACGACGCTCTCGGTGTTGCTGGTGCTATGGTACGGGCTGTGATCGTGTTTGAACCAACGTTTGGATAGGGGACGAGAGGTAATGATGAAGCGATTGATGACAGGAGCGGCGCTGGCGCTGCTATGGACCGGAGCGGCGCAGGCGGACGAATTGCGCGATGCCGTGGCCGAGGACATGCCCGGCCTGGTCGAGCTCTATCAAGACCTCCATGCGAATCCCGAACTCAGCTTTCAGGAAGTCGAAACCGCGGCCAAGCTTGCCGAACGCGCCCGCGCTTTGGGCTTTGAGGTAACCGAAGGCGTAGGTCGCACCGGCGTCGTCGCAGTGTTGGAGAACGGCGAGGGGCCGACCGTCATGCTGCGCGCTGACATGGACGGTCTGCCGGTCATCGAGCAGACCGGGCTGCCCTATGCCTCGACCCGGACTGCCGTGCCTGCCAGCGGCGTTGAGACCGGCGTCATGCACGCCTGCGGGCACGACACCCACATGGCCGCGTGGGTCGGTGCGGCGCAGCTGCTGGTCGAGCGGCGCGACGAATGGTCGGGCACGCTGGTGATGATCCTGCAACCCGCCGAGGAGACCGGCGAAGGCGCGCTCGCCATGATCGAGGATGGCCTGTACGAGCGTTTCCCCAAGCCCGATTATGTCCTCGCCTTTCACGACGCGGCTCAGGCTCCGGCGGGGATGATCGGGTATTCCAAGGGGTTTGCGCTCGCCAATGTCGACAGCGTCGACGTCGTGATCCCCGGTGTCGGCGGGCACGGTGCCTATCCGCATACGACCAAGGATCCGATCATCATCGGCACCAATATCGTCAGCCGGTTGCAGACGTTGGTGAGTCGCGAGTTGAACCCGCTCGATCCGGCAGTGGTGACAGTTGGCAGTTTTCAGGCTGGCTCCAAGCACAATATCATCAGCGATGAAGCGCGTCTGCAGATCACCGTGCGCAGCTACACCGATGAAGCGCGCGCGCAGCTGCTCGAAGGGATTGCCCGGATCGCGCGGGGCGAGGCGCTGGCGGCGGGAATGGCGGAGGACATGCTGCCGAAAGTCACGGTGCAGGAGCCCTACACCCCATCCACCTACAACGATCCGGAGTTCACCGAGACCGTGATGACCAACCTGCGCACCCGCTTTGAGGGCCGCGTGTTCGAGGTGCCCAGCGTCATGGGCGGCGAGGATTTCGGCCAGTTCCGCCGCGCCGATCCCGAAACGATCGAATCGCTGATCTTCTGGGTCGGCGGCGTCCCGGAGGAGCGCTACGAAGCGGCGCAGCGCGGTGAGGTCGAGCTGGTTTCGCTGCACTCGCCATTCTGGGCGCCCGATGCGCCCGTCGTCATCGCCACCGCGACCGAGGCGCTGACAGCCGCGACGCTGGACCTCATGCCGAAAAGCGGCGGCTAGGCCGCATCTGGATTAAAAGGATAACGGCCGCCGCAGCAGGCGCGAACCCGCTGCGACGGCCGTATTCTCCTCCCCAGGAGAATTGTTGAACTTGCGCTCTGGCGTGGGACGCAGGCTTATTCCGGATTGGGGACGTAGGTGCCCAGCCGATGGTGCAACGCGTTGATCTTGGCGAGCTCGTCGCGGTCCTCGGTCCCGCGGGCATGGCTTTCGAGCGCGCGGCGCAGCAGCTTCATGTCGGCGGTGGAAAGCAGCGCACGAGCACGGCCAGGTTCGCGGTTCGGGGTCTGGGTATCGCTCATCGGTCTCTCTCCCTGAGTGCGACTGTTGTGGTTACCAAGTCCATGGCGGCTAGCGAAGGTTCCCGCAAGGCTGGACGCAAGTCATGCCTCACAGGAACCTTCAAAGCGCGCTTACGCAGCCTCGAACTGGTTCATCGTGTTGTCCTTGCCACCCGCTTTCAGCGCGGCCTCCCCGGCGAAGTATTCCTTGTGATCGTCGCCAATGTCGCTGCCGGCCATGTTCTGGTGCTTCACGCAGGCGATCCCCTGGCGAATCTCCTCGCGCTGCACGTTCTTGACGTAGCCGAGCATTCCCTGCTCACCGAAATACTCGCGTGCCAGGTTATCGGTGCTGAGCGCCGCGGTGTGGTAGGTCGGCAGGGTGATGAGGTGGTGGAAGATGCCCGCCCGCTTTGCCGCATCGGCCTGGAAGGTGCGGATCTTCTCGTCAGCTTCTACCGCAAGATCGGTGCCATCGTAATCGACGCTCATCAGCTTGTCGCGATCATAGGCCGACACATCCTTGCCCGCTTCCGCCCACGCATCAAAGACTTGCTGGCGGAAGTTGAGAGTCCAGTTGAAGCTAGGAGAGTTATTGTAGACCAGCTTGGCGTTCGGCACCGTCTCGCGGATCTTGTCGACCATCGAGGCAATCTGTTCGACATGCGGCTTTTCGGTTTCGATCCACAGCAGGTCCGCGCCGTTCTGCAATGACGTGATGCAATCGAGGACCACGCGATCGACGCCGGTGCCGGGGCTGAACTGGTAAAGGTTCGACGGCAGACGCTTGGGCGCCATCAGCTTGCCATCGCGGCTGATGAAGACCTGACCGTTGGTGATGTTGGCCGGATCGACTTCCTCTGCATCGAGGAAGCTGTTGTACTGGTCGCCAAGATCACCCGGCTCCGTGGAATAGGCGATCGACTTGGTCAGCCCGGCACCCAGCGAATCGGTGCGCGCGACAATGATGCCGTCTTCGACGCCAAGCTCGAGGAAAGCGTGACGGATCGCGCGGATCTTCTGCAAGAATTCCTCATGCGGAACGGTAACCTTGCCGTCCTGGTGACCGCACTGCTTTTCATCCGAAACCTGGTTTTCGATCTGCAAGGCGCATGCGCCCGCTTCGATCATTTCCTTGGCGAGCAGATAGGTCGCCTCGGCGTTACCAAAGCCTGCATCGATGTCGGCAATGATCGGAACAACGTGGGTTTCGTAATTGTCGATCTGCTTTTCGATGTCCTTTGCGCGGACCTCATCACCCGCCTCGCGCGCATCGTCATAGGCGCGGAACATCCCGCCCAGCTCGCGCGCATCGGCCTGGCGCAGGAAGGTGTAGATCTCTTCGATCAGACCGGGGACGCTGGTTTTCTCATGCATCGATTGGTCGGGCAGCGGGCCGAATTCGCTGCGCAGCGCGGCGACCATCCAGCCCGACAGGTAGAGGTAGCGGCGCTTGGTCGATCCGAAATGCTTCTTGATCGCGATCATCTTCTGCTGTGCGATGAAGCCATGCCAGCAGCCCAGCGACTGGGTGTATTGCGCGGGGTCGGAATCGTAGGCGTCCATGTCCTCGCGCATGATCTTGGCGGTATATTTCGCGATGTCGAGGCCGGTGGCGAAGCGGTTCTGGATCGCCATGCGCGCGGCGTTCTGTGCGTCGATCGCGGCCCAGCTTGGCCCGCCTTTGGAAATCGTATCGCGCATCTGGCTGATCGTGTTCTGGTAGGTCATGTGCGTCTCCGTGCAATTGGGGAGGGGATGACTTGGCTTTGACTGGCGCGCGGTGGGGCGAACAGAGAAAGTTACAGAAATTCCTGTCACTATCGCTTCTTTTGCCGATATGCTTGTGTAAGCTTGTAAACATATTTACACGCAAGGCATGTCCGAAAACGCACTCCTTGCCGGTCCTTCGCTGCGTCGTCTGCGCAAGCGGGAGGGCTTGACGCAGGCTGCCATGGCGGCCGCGCTTGGCATTTCGCCAAGCTACCTCAACCTGATCGAGCGCAACCAGCGGCCGTTATCGGCGCGCGTGCTGGTGCAGGTGATCGAGCGGTTCGACTTCGATCCACAGTCCTTGCGCGAGGACGAAGCGATTGGCGGGGTCGACGGTCTGGCGCGGCGCATGGCGGACCCGCGCTTTGGCGACCTCGCGATCGACCGGGAAGAGATCGAGGAGTTCATCGCCGCCGCCCCGCAGGCCGCCGCTGCGTTCGCGCGGCTGTATGACAATTCGCAAGGGGTGGACGAGGGCGCGCCCGATCCGGCTCGCGAAGTCCGCGACGCGGTTGCGCGATGGAAGAACCACTTTCCAGACCTCGATCATGCCGCCGAAGACCTGTCGGACGAGCTGCGCCTTGCGCGCGGAGATATCAGCGCGGCTCTGACCGAACGCCTGCGCGAAACGCATCGCATTTCGGTCCGCATCCTGCCCGCTGAGGTCATGCCGGGACTTGTCCATCGGCTCGATCTGCATGCCCGGCAATTGCAACTCTCCGAAATGCTGCCCGGTGCCGCACGGCGGTTCCAGATCGCGCGGCAGGTGGCGACCTTTGAACAACGCGATGCGATCGATACGCTGGTGGCCGGGGCGCGGCTGTCTTCGGACGAGGCACGCGACAGGTTTCGCGAACATGTGACGGACTACGCTGCCGGGGCGCTGCTGATGCCCTACCGCCGCCTGCTGCGCGCCTGTGAGCAGACGGGCTACGACCTGCCGGTGCTGCTGCGCCGCTTCGCCGTGAGCTTCGACCAGCTCGCCCAGCGGCTCACGACTTTGCAGCGGGTCGGCGAACGAGGGCTGCCGTTTTTCAGCGCGCGGTTCGGGCGCACCGGGCGAATGGTGCATTTTAGCGCGGGAGCGAGTGCGGCGGCCTATCCGCTCGATGGTGCACGCTGGCCTGCCTGGGCGCCATATGCCGCATTCGAAAGCCGCGGGCAGATGCTGGTCCAGTCGGTGACTTTCGGCGAAGGCGAGGGTGCCCCCCGCCACTGGTTCACGATCGCGCGAACGGTGGAGGTCGACGGCGCAGCCTGCTCCGCCCGGCGCGCCATCGTGCTCGGACTCGAAGCGCAGTTCGCGTCCGAGCTGGCGCAGGCGCGAGGCGTATCGCTCGATCCGCAGGACGCGGTTCCGCTGGGCATTGGCTGCCCACGCTGCGGCCGCGCCGATTGCCTGACACCAGCGACGGGGCGGATGGTGCGGTGAACCAAAATGCAGGTTTTTGCAGATAAGCTTCGCGGGTGAGTGTAAAGTTTACCGACACTTAAGCTCTCGTGCTTAAAGCGGTGTTTGCTATACGCTGCAAGCCACACCTGGGGCCCATGAAACTCAGCTTTGATCGCCTTCAGTACCCCTTAGGTACCGCTCAGGTCGCGTCTACGAATCCTGCGCAGGATGGCGAGAGCGTAGGGCTGCGCTGATGCTCGGTCTCGAGATCATTGGCGTAAACGCTGGCTTTCCTGCGCATCTGATCGGCGCAGTGCTCAGCACCGGGGCGGGATTGTACGTGGTTCGCTACGGCGATCGGTCGAGAGCCGATTGGCGCGCCATGATCAGCGCATGCGCTGCCATAGCGGTGTGGTGTCTCGCGGCGGTGATATATGGGGTCAGCGCGGCACCGGTCGAGCTTGCGGCTACGCTGCGTAATCTCGCATTAATTACCTTGATTTTCAGTCTGTTCGCGGCCGACGGGCGCGACGAAAGTCTCAAGCCCACACGCCCGCTCGTCGCCGCGCTTGTCCTTGTTCAACTGTGCCAACCGGCCCTGCTGATCATCAAGGCGCAATTCGGCTTCCTTCCAGAATTCGGCTTCGAGATTGCGGTCCTTTTCAAGATGCTCGTGGCGATCGGCGCGCTCGTACTTTTGCACAACCTCTATGCGGGCGCTGCAGCGAGTTCGCGCAACATTATTCGGCGCAGCGCAGTCGGGCTGGCGGGGTTGTTTGCATACGAGCTCAACCTGGCAACAATCGCTTGGCTCGCGGGGGCATATCCGCCGATCCTCTTGGCATTGCACGGAGCGTTCGGGGGCCTCATGGCGGCGCTGATCGCCTTTGGGGCCAGCCGTGCGGCGGGAGAGCTTCACTTCCGCCCCTCGCGCGCCGTGACGTTCCAGACGCTCTCTCTACTCGTGATCGGGAGCTACATACTGATCATGACGCTTGCGACCAGATCCCTGGCCCTGCTCGGCGGCGATATCGCGAGGACTGCCCAGGCGCTGCTGCTCGTGCTCGCGCTCCTGGCTGCGCTCATCTGGCTCCCTTCGCAGCGCCTGCGCGACCGGGTCAGGGTACTTGCCGCCAAACATCTGTTTCAGCACCGTTACGACTATCGCGAGGAATGGCTACGCTTCACCCGCACGATCGGCCGTGGGTCGATCCACGATGCAAGTTTCTCGGAACGCGCGATTAAGGCCATCGCAGACATCACCGACAGTCCTGCGGGATTGCTGCTGGTTCCGGACGAGGGCGCGAACCTTGAACTGAGCGCACGGTGGAACTGGGCGACGCTCGATGTGCCGGCGATCGCGGGAGACTACGCGCTTTCCGGCTTGCTCGAACGCCATGCCCATATTCTTGATCTCGACGAGGTGCGCGCGCGCACCGATCACCACGGCGAACTGGAGCATGTGCCCGAATGGCTGAGCGAAGCCGAGGATGCGTGGGCACTCGTTCCGCTGATACACTTTGATCGGCTGATCGGTGCCATCGTTCTTGCCCGGCCCCGGATCGAGCGGCGGCTCGATTGGGAGGACTTCGACCTGCTGCGCGTGGTCGGTCAGCAACTCGCAAGCTATCTCGCCGAGCAAGCGGGCCAGCAGGCATTGATGGACGCAAGCAGGTTTGACGAATTCAACCGTCGCATGGCGTTTGTCATGCACGATATCAAAAATCTCGCGAGCCAGCTGTCGCTGCTTTCCGCAAATGCGCAAAAGCATGCCGACAACCCCGACTTTCGCGCGGACATGCTGATCACGCTTCGCAATTCCTCGGAAAAGCTTTCGAGCCTGCTTGCGCGCCTGGGTCGTTATGGATCGGCGCAGGCGCAGGAACTCGTTGAGGTCGACTTAGCGATGCTGTTGCGCGCATTGGTTGATCGCTTCAGGGCGGTTCACCCGGTCCAACTGACCCATGCCGAGAAGGTCATCGTTCTGGCCAACACAGAGAGCCTGGAGCAGGCGCTGGTGCATTTGATCCAGAACGCGATCGACGCAAGTGAGCCGGATCACGCGGTGCTTCTTGGCGTCGATGCCGATGCGCTGACTGGACGCATCGAAATCATCGACTCGGGCAAAGGCATGACTCCCGAGTTCGTGCGAACAGGCCTTTTCAAGCCGTTTGTCTCCTCGAAAGAAAATGGTTTCGGTATCGGCGCAATGGAAGCGCGCGAGCTGATCCGCGCAATCGACGGGCGCGTCGCGGTCGAATCGCGCGAAGGCATCGGCACTCGTTTCTGCATTACCATTCCGCGCGCCGTCGTTGCGCGTTCACGTCCGGACAATGCTTCCCTACAACAGGAAAGGGCCGCGTGATGGCCGACAAGAAACCCGCGCTGCTGGTCATTGAGGATGACGAGGGACTGCAGGCGCAGTTGAAGTGGGCCTATGACGATTTCAACGTTGTCATAGCCGGAAAGCGCGAAGACGCGATCGCCGCGCTGCGCAGCGAAGCGCCTTCTGTCGTGACGCTTGATCTTGGATTGCCGCCCGATCCGGACGGCACGAGCGAAGGCTTCAAAGTGCTCGATGCGATCATGGAATTGAAACCAGATACGAAAGTTATTGTCGCCAGCGGGCATGGCGCACGCGAAAGCGCGCTGAATGCGATCGAACGTGGGGCCTACGACTTCTATCAAAAGCCGGTCGATATCGATGCGCTCGGCCTGATCGTGCGGCGGGCATTCAATCTGCATGAGATCGAAGCGGAGAACCGGCGGCTGCTCGCGAACAGCGGAAAGGACAAGACGGTCCTTGGCCGCATGATTACCGGCGCGCCGGAAATGGTGAAGGTCGCACGCACCATCGAACGGGTCGCCCAGACCAACGTCTCGGTCATGCTGCTCGGCGCAAGCGGGACTGGCAAGGAATTGCTCGCGCGCGGCCTCCACGACGCAAGCGACCGTGCGGACAAGCCATTCGTTGCTATCAACTGCGCCGCGATTCCTGAAAATCTGTTGGAAAGCGAACTGTTTGGCCACGAGAAGGGTGCGTTCACCGGTGCGGTGAAAACCACCGAGGGCAAGATCGAACTGGCCAATGGCGGCACCCTCTTCCTCGACGAGGTCGGTGATATTCCCCTCCCGTTGCAGGTCAAATTGCTGCGTTTCCTTCAGGAGCGCACGATCGAGCGGATCGGGGGTCGCAAGCCGATCGCGGTGAACACCCGGATTGTGTGCGCGACTCATCAGGATCTCGAAGCGATGATCGGGCAGGGCACGTTTCGCGAAGACCTGTTCTATCGCCTCGCCGAAATTGTCGTGCGCATTCCAGGCCTTGCAGAGCGGCACGGGGATCCGGTGCTGCTCGCCAAAGCCTTTCTGAAGCGGTTCTCTGGCGAAATGAATCCCTCGGTCACCGGGTTCGCGCCTGATGCGTTGGCGGCGATCGATGCTCACGAATGGCCGGGAAATGTTCGCGAACTGGAAAACCGGGTCAAACGCGCGGTTATCATGGCGGACGGCAAGCTGGTGAATGCAGGCGATCTCGATTTCGACGACGATGAGGGCGAGCCTGACGATGTTCTCAATCTGAAAGCGGCACGCGAACAGACCGATCGGCGCGTCATCCGCCATGCTCTGGCGCGCAGCCAGGGCAACATCTCCAGTACCGCCAAGTTGCTCGGCATCAGTCGCCCCACGCTCTACGATCTTATCAAGCAATACGACCTCGACACCTCGACATGAGGTGAGCGACACGGCACGGGGCGCTGTTCATGCCACGTCGCTTTGCCTTCTTCTCCGACCCGATGATTGCCATGCTGGTGGGAGCGACCACGCTTGCAGTCTTGGCTCCGGCCACCGGCGAGGCGCAGGAGGTCGCGCGGATAGTTTCGAGCGGGGCGATCTTCGTGCTGTTTCTCGTCAATGGTATGCGGATCGCACGCGGCGAGATTGCGCGCGGACTGGCCAATTGGCGCTTCTTCGCGCCGCTGTTTCTGTGGGTGTTCGGGGCGATGCCGTTGCTGGGGCTAGGGCTGTCGACAATTGCTGCGACGATCATGCCGCCGATGCTGGCGCTGGGCTTCCTCTACTGCGGTACGTTACCGTCAACGGTGCAGTCCGCAACCTCTTACACCAGCCTCGCGAACGGCAATGTTGCGCTCTCTGTCGTGGGCGCGGCGCTGCTCAATATCGCAGGCGTATTCGTTACTGCGCCGCTATTCGCAGCGTTGGCCGGAAGCGAGGCAGCAGAACTCGGGACCGACGCGATCGTGCGGATCGGCGTCATCCTCATCTTCCCTTTTGCCATCGGCCAAGTGCTGCAAGGCTGGACGATAGACTGGCTAGAGGCGCGCAAGGCTAAGGTCGCGTGGCTCGACCGTGTGGTGATCGCAATCGCCGTTTATGTCGCCTTTTCCGGAGCGGTCGAGCAGGGCCTGGGGACACGCTTCGGCCCCGGCGAGTGGGCGGGGCTAATCACCTTGGTCTGTGTGTTTTTGTTGCTCGGGACATTGGGTGCGTGGCTGATAGGCGGTTTCCTCAGCCTCGCCCGCGCCGACCGGATCGCATTTCTGTTCGCCGGGGCGCAAAAGAGCGTTGCCATCGGCGCGCCGCTTGCTGCGATTCTGTTTCCTGTCGAAACTGCCGGTTTCGTCATCGCACCGTTGCTGCTTTACCATCTGCTGCAACTGGTGATAGCGGCCCCGCTCGCACAGAAGTTGGCTCGATTTCAGTCCTTGGGCTGATAGGTCTGGTCTTCGCCCGGGAATGACCGGTCGCGAACCTCGCTGGCATATGTCGCGACGGTCTTGTCGATAACGCTCGCGATGCCCTCGTAGCGTTTGACGAAGCGCGGCACCCGCTCGAACATGCCGAGCATGTCTTCGGTGACGAGCACCTGCCCGTCGCACTGCGCAGAGGCTCCAATGCCGATCGTGGGCGCGGAAACCGCCTTCGTCACGGTGATGGCAATCGGTTCGACCACGCCTTCGATCACCATGGCGAAAACGCCAGCGTCGTCGAGCGCCTTTGCATCGCTTACGATCTTGTCGGCTTCTGCGTCGGACCGCCCCCGCGCGGCATAGCCGCCGAGCACATTGACCGCCTGCGGGGTGAGCCCGACATGCCCCATTACCGGAATGCCGCGCGCGTTCAGGAACGCGACCGTCTCCGCCATCGCTTCGCCGCCCTCAAGTTTCACGGCTGCAGCGCCGGTCTCTTTGAGCAGGTGGGCAGCGCTCTCGAACGCCTGTTCCTTCGACGCTTCATAGGATCCGAAGGGCATGTCGATCACCACAACCGAATGGTAGCTGCCGCGCACCACCGCAGCCCCGTGATTTGCCATCATTTCCAGCGTCACCGGAATGGTAGAGGGCAGGCCATAGATCACCTGCCCCAGGGAATCTCCGACCAGCAGCAGGTCGCAATGGGTATCGAGTAATTGTGCCTGTCGTGCGGTGTAGGCGGTGAGCATCACCAGCGGTTCTTTAGTCTCGCCATCCTGCTTGCGCGCGCGGATCCGCGGCACGGTGAGACGCTTCATCGGCTTGGGCGTGGGATTGGCGCGGCTGGTGCTCGTGTCGAGTTTGTAGGTTGTGGACATGACCTGCGCTTCTACCGTGTGCGAGCGTTTGCGCAAATGGCCCTTGGCGCGATGACACTTTTCTTGCACTAAGCGCTCGGCATCAGACGGCGCGAGGGGCGCTGCGCCGCATTTGCACGGGATTTTGCTGAATGGTTGTGACAACAGGGTCGGACGGGATCACCCCGCACGAGGGTTGGTCTTCGCGTAGCGCCTTCATTCTCGCCGCTGTCGGATCGGCGGTTGGTCTGGGCAATATGTGGCGTTTCCCGGCTGAGGCGGGAGAGAATGGCGGGGGCGCTTTCGTCCTGTTCTATATCCTGTGTGTCGTCCTTATCGGTCTCCCGGTACTCTTGAGCGAGGTTTTGATTGGTCGTCACGGTCAGTCGAACGCCCCCGAAAGCGTCCGGCGGATCGCGGCGGAAAGCGGCAAATCGAGCAAGTGGGCGATCCTGGCGGATTTCGGCGTCCTTGGCGCGTTCATGGTACTCAGCTTCTACTGCGTCGTGGGCGGCTGGGTGCTGTATTATATTGGTATTTTTGCCTCCGACCTCGTCTCCACAGGGCTTGCGGGCGGGGCTTTTGAGGGACGACCAGCGGGTGAGATCGAAGGGCTGCTACCCGGCCTGTTCGGCAATGGAGCACTCATGGTCGGTCTGCACGTGGCATTCCTCGCCACCACCCTGTTCTTCGTCGCGCGCGGTGTATCGAGCGGGATCGAGTGGGTTGCGACGTGGCTGATGCCGACCTTCTTCGTGTTGTTTCTGGGGATCACGATCTACGGCGCGAGCACCGGCGGGTTTGACGAAACGATCACCTATCTGTTCACTTTCGACTTCTCCAAACTGACCGGCCCGGTGATGCTGGCGGCAGTTGGTCAGGCGTTCTTCTCACTCTCGCTCGGGGTGGCGGGGATGATGACTTACGGCGCCTATGTCGGGCGCGACGTGAACCTTGCCAGCACCAGCGGCATCATCGCCAGCGCCGATACGGCGGTCGCGTTGATCGCGGGGCTGTGCATTTTTCCGATCGTATTCGCGGCCGGGTTGGAGGCGAATGCGGGACCGGGTCTCATGTTCCAGAGCCTGCCGATCGCGTTTCGCGACATGCCGTTCGGATCGCTGATTGGGCTGCTGTTCTTCATCATGGTGTTCTTCGCGGCGCTGACCAGTTCGGTCTCACTGCTTGAAGCGCCCACCGCCTGGTTCAAGGATCGTGCCGACCTGCCGCGTGCCGTAGCAACGACTATCGTAGCAGGGAGTGCTCTGGTGCTGGGCGCGTTGGCAGCCTGGTTCTGGGGCGTGCCGGTTCCGGGCGTCTCGTCGATGGCATTGTTCGAAGAACAAGACCTGTTCAATGTGCTCGATACCGCGACGAGCAAGGTCTTGATGCCGGTGGGCGCGATTCTGACTTCGGTGTTCGTCGGCTGGATCGCGTCGCGGCGGCTGATCGACAGCGAGAACGGCCTGTCGGGTGGTCTGGAGCAGATTTGGCTGTTTCTCGTCCGGTTCGCGTGTCCGGCTGTACTGGCGGTGATCATGGTTGTTGGCCTGATGGGCTGAGCGCAACACCGCGCTCACGAGCGGCGTTGCAATCGATCCGCGAATATGGAACATAAATGGAACAAAAGGGACTCCTGCGAGTCTCTATTCGAGTTGTTCCTATGTCCGATGTCGCTTCTTCCGGCGGCGCGAAAGCGCTGCAAGCTCCTCCCATTGCAGCGCCACACAGGCGCGGCAGTGCGGCTGCGCAGCTGTCCGCTGACGCAGCCCTCAGCCCCAGCGAGATCGCTTCGCTATCGAAAGCACGCGAGGTGCATTGGCGTCCGGGGCTGAGCAATCAGCCGCTGCATAGCGAAATCTTCGCCGACTCCCTCGACGCTAGCGGGGCAGGGCTGGCGCTGGCTCTGGCGCGCGATGCACTGGCTGTGGAGGCGCGGCAGGACGATTCACTGGCCGAATCCGACGATCTGCGTCAGGTGTTGTGGGTGCAGGATGCGCGCGCAGTGCAGCGCGGCGGTCGTCCCTACGTCCACGGTCTGCCATCCGAGCTGCGCGATCGGCTGATCCATGTTGAGGCGAAAACGCCTGAAGATGCACTGTTCGCCTTGGAAGAGGGCTTGCGCTGCCGCGATCTCGCCTGCGTGATCGGGGAGATGGTCGGCAATCCACGCGCGCTGGACTTTACCGCCTCGCGGCGACTCAGCCTGACAGCGGAGAAGTACGGAATCGCACTTTGGCTGGTGCGCCTGGAGGCCCGACCCGACCTATCCTCGGCGCGAATGCGCTGGCGGGTTGAGTCCATGCCGTCACCCCCACCGCGCTGGGACGCCGCAGCGCCCGGTAAACCGACATGGAAAGCTGAACTCTTCCGGGCGCGTGGCCATGCCCCCGGAAAATGGATATTGAACGATGATGACGGACACCTGTCAGCCCACCGATCCGGCAACGACCCCGCGGAGCGGGCGGCGAATCCTGGCGATCTGGTGCGCCCGACTGTCGGTCGATCGCTGGCGGCTGTCGCAAGGGCTTGAGGCCGGCCAGCGCGCTGATGCCGAACCGCTCGCGCTGATTACCGAAACCGCGCACGGATTACGGATCGACGCAGTCAATGCGGCGGGTTCGCAGGCCGGTGCGCAGCCGGGCATGATGCTGGCCGATGCCCGCACGCTGTGCCCGCTGATCCAAACCGCTGCGTCAGATCCCACAGGCGATCTCGCTTTTCTCGAAAAACTCGCCGTGTGGGCACAGCGCTGGGGGCCGTGGAGCGCGCTCGACCGACCTGATGGTTTGCTCGTCGACATAACCTCCGCCGCTCACCTGTTCGGCGGGGAAGAGCAATTGTTGGCCGATGTCGAAGCCGCCTTTGCGCGACGCAAGCTCGCCGTACGCACCGCTATCGCTCCGACGGCGGGAGCGGCCTGGGCGCTGGCGCATTACGGCCCGCCCCGGACGATATTGGCATCGGGAGAAGATGCGATGCGCCGCCTCGCCGATCTACCCGTGGCGGCCCTGCGGCTCGATGCTGACGTGCTGACGGTGCTACGACGTTTGGGGCTCAAGCGTCTGGGCGATCTCGTCGGGGTCGCCAGTGGGGCGAGAGAGCCGGGCGAAACCGCAAACGAAGCCGCCGGGCGTGATGCGCTTCATCGCCGGTTTCGCAATCGCAAGTCGCCGTCCGCCAATCCGCTGGTCCGGCTCGACCAATTGCTCGGGAAGGTGTCCGAACCGCTGCTTCCTGTGGTTCCGCATGAAGCTCCGCTGGTCCAGCGCCGACTGCTCGAGCCGATCCGCCACCGTTCTCTGCTTGATCAGGTTCTGGCCGACCTCGCCGCCGATATGGCGCATGTTCTCGAAGGGCGAGGCGAGGGTGCGCGGCGTCTGGAGCTTGGCCTGTGGCGGGTCGATGGCGAAGTGATCGTGCGGCGGCTCGAACTGGCGGCGGCAATGCGTGAGCCCGAGCATATCACCCGTCTTTTCGCCGACAGGCTCGAGGACATCGATGCAGGTTTCGGGATTGAGACGGTGCGCCTGCGCGCGAGCTGGGCCGAGCCGCTCGGGATGGAGCAGGGCGATGTCGAGCAGGCGGCGGAGCGCCATGGCACTTCGCTGGCAGCCTGTATCGACCGGCTGACGGTGCGGCTTGGTACCGAGGCTGTGCGCAGGCCGGTGCCACACGCCAGCTATCTGCCCGAACGCGCGGTGCGCTGGCGGGCCCCGCTTGAGCCTTTGCCGGTCATGCAACACGCACTCGAATTCCACGAAAGACCATTGAAACTGCTCGATCAGGCCGAGCGGATCGCGGTGCTCTATGCCACACCCGACGGCTATCCACAGCGCTTCCGCTGGCGCGGCGAAGTGCGTGAAGTCGTTCGTGTTGCGGGGCCGGAGCGGATCGCGCCCGAATGGTGGCGGCAGAAATCGACCGCGCGCCTGCGCGACTATTACCGGATCGAGGATGCGAGAGGACGGCGTTACTGGATCTATCGCCACGGTCTGGCGGGCGATGGGCGCGGGGGGGCACCCGATTGGTATCTGCAAGGCCTGTATGCCTAACGCCCAGCATGATTAAGCGAGCTTTAGGGATTCGATGCAATGATCAGCCGATGACGCCAAATACTGATCTTCGCCGCACTCACCGTCGGCCGCTTGAACTTACGCTTCGAAGCCGGCTGAACTCACGCCTGATCTTTGTTCACATGAAGGACATTTCGCAAGCCGGCTGCAAGATCCGTGGCACTCTGGGTTTCGCGCAGGTGGGCGATCGCGTCACGATGAAGGTCGCCGGGATCAATACCCCGCTCGGCAAGATTGCCTGGGTTGAGGATCGCGTCGCCGGGGTCGAATTCGACGGTGAAATGCATCCGGCGATCATCGATTACATATGCTCGCAGAACAGCGTTAATTTTTCCGCGTAACAATCGCTCACGTCAAACGATGTGAGAACGGGTCGGAACCAAGGTTCCGACCCGCTTCATCGTGTTGGTTTTGACGGTTAGGTGCGCAGATCGTCTGGCACATCGAAGAAATCAACCATACCCTGATCGAGATCGTAATAAGCGCCGACCACACGCAGATCGCCCGATTCCTGAGGCTCGAGCATAAGTGGACCGGCATCTTCGCGCAGGAACTTGACCACGCGGCGGACATTGGCTCGCACTGCATTGTCGAGGAAGTCGCCCTCCTCGCCGCGAGCGGCGAGCACCGCTGGAATAATCGGTTCGACCATCGGGCCGATCGATCCGGGGAAGGTGGCATTTTCTTCGACAACAGCTTTCGCGGCACCGACCGCACCGCACTTTTCATGACCCATCACTACGACCAGCGGCACTTCCAGAATGCCCACTGCATACTCGATCGAGCCTAGCGCAACGGTGTCGACCGTGTTGCCCGCATTGCGGATAATGAACAGTTCGCCAAGGCCGCGGCCAAACAGCAATTCGGGCGGCACGCGGCTGTCAGAGCAGGTGACGTAGGCGGCGAATGGATTTTGACCTTGCGCTAGTTCAAGCCGTCGCTGGCTGTCGGTCAGAACAGTTGTGATCTGTCCGGCGAGAAAATCGGCGTTGCCTTGGCGCAGAAGTGCCAAGGCCTGCGCCGGGGTCAGTTCGGAAGCGGGCGGTGCAGGGGGGCGTGGCGTTTCGCCAGGAGCTGCATTGGCGGCGCCTCCGACGACGGCTGCTGCGCCGACAGCACCGGCAGTGCCGATCATGGAACGTCGAGATAACATGGATATTTCTCCCTGAGTGGGAGCCTGATCGGCCCCCGTTCGCATATGCGCCAAAAAACTGCGCAGCACGTCCGACATCACGAGCAGGATGCTCGCCAGAGGGGCCCGGTCCGTGTCCTTATTACATCGCAATATAAGCTTGGTTCCGCCGATGTTGCAAGTTTTGCGGTTGGCAATTCCAACATTGGAACATATAAAGAACATGAAAGATACTCTGATGACCAAGCTAATTCTCCGCGACAAACTCGAAATTCTCGCCGATGCCGCGAAATACGATGCCTCTTGCGCGTCTTCCGGGACGGCGAAGAAGAATTCGCTGGGCGGCAAAGGGCTTGGTTCGACTGAGGGGATGGGCATCTGTCATGCCTATGCGCCCGACGGTCGGTGCATCTCGCTGCTCAAGATCCTGCTGACCAATCACTGCATTTTCGACTGCCATTATTGCATCAATCGCAAGAGCTCGAATGTGCGTCGCGCGCGCTTCACCCCGCAGGAAATCGTCGATCTCACGCTCAATTTCTATCGCCGCAATTACATCGAAGGGCTGTTTCTTTCCTCGGGCATCGTCAAAAGCTCGAACCACACGATGGAGCAGCTGGTCGAAGTCGCGCGGATCCTGCGCGAAGAACACGATTTTCGCGGTTATATCCACCTCAAGACCATTCCCGAAGCTGATCCCGAACTGATCCACCAGGCGGGGCTGTATGCGGACCGCGTGTCGATCAATGTCGAACTGCCTACCACAAGCGGTCTGACCCGGCTCGCGCCCGACAAGAACGAACGTCAGATCGAAGGCGCGATGGGCAAGACGAAAGCGCGGATTGTGGAGGCAAAGGATGAGCGCAAGCGCTTCAAGCACGCGCCGCGCTTCGCTCCGGCGGGGCAATCGACGCAGATGATCGTCGGCGCCGACAAGGCGAGTGATGCCGACATCATGGGTAAGGCGAGCAGGCTCTACGGCGCGTTCGGTCTGCGCCGGGTGTATTACAGCGCCTTCTCTCCGATCCCCGATGCGTCTGCCGTGCTGCCGCTTAAGCGTCCGCCGCTGATGCGCGAGCATCGTCTCTACCAGTCTGACTGGCTGATGCGGTTCTATGGCTTTGCACCCAAGGAAGTGCAGCAGGCGACCGAAGCGGATGGCAACCTGCCGCTCGACATCGACCCTAAGCTCGCCTGGGCGCTGAAGTTTCGCGAATCCTTCCCGGTCGATGTGAACCGCGCCTCGAAGGAGCAATTGCTGCGCGTGCCGGGGCTTGGGGCGACATCGGTGGCGCGGATATTGGCAGCGCGGCGGCACCGAACCTTGCGGCTCGACGATGTGGCGCGGCTCACGCAATCTATCTCAAAGGTTCGCCCTTTTCTCGTGACTTTGGATTGGCGCCCGACGACGCTGACGGACCGAGCGGACTTGCGGGCATTGCTGGCGCCCAAATCCGAGCAGCTGGAGTTGTTCTGATGGCATGTTCTCAGCGCGATCTTCAGGGTTCGAAGCTCGGCACCTATTACGTCGTGCAGCTTCCCGAGCCTGACGATTTCGCCTTCTGGCGCGAGCGAGCGCGGGGGCTGGTTCAGTGCGATGTTCCGCCGGACTGGGTCGCGTGGGTCGAGCCGGGTGGATCGGGCAATCTGTTTGCGCACGGCGAGCGGCGCTTTCCCTTGCCCGATGCGGATGCGCCTTCCGTTCGCGCCTCCAAGCGGTTTCTCAAGCTCGCGCGCAATGCTGCGCTGCATTCCGATCCGGAGCGCTTTGCGTTGCTCTATCGCCTGCTCTGGCGGCATCAGTCGAATCCGCGCTGCATGGAAGATAAAGCTGACCCGGACGTTCGTCGGATCGAGGAACTGGACAAGGCGGTGCGACGCGACAGCCACAAGATGCATGCTTTCGTCCGTTTCCGACAGGTCGAGGATGGTGAGGGCGGTGAACACTATGTCGCCTGGTTCGAGCCCGATCATCATATCGTGCGCGCCAATGCGGGCTTTTTCATGCGCCGCTTTGCCAACATGAACTGGTCGATCCTGTCTCCGCGCGGATGCATCCACTGGGACGGGCAGACCATGCGCGAATCCGGCCCCGCTCAGCGTTCCGATGCGCCCGATGGCGACCCGGTCGAGGATCTGTGGAAGTCCTATTACGCATCCATTTTCAACCCTGCGCGTTTGAAAGTCGGGGCGATGTTGTCCGAAATGCCTCGCAAATACTGGAAGAACATGCCCGAAGCGGAGCTCATTTCTGAGCTGATCGCCGGAGCGCAAGCAAGGGAAGCAGGAATGGTGAGCGCAGGCACGCTGGAATTCGAAGAACGACCCGAGACGCTGGAAGCGATCGACAAAGCGATCCATCAATGCCGCAAATGCCCGATCGGCGAACTCGATAACCATGCGGTGATGGGTGAGGGCCCCGCAGATGCGGCGCTGATGATTGTCGGCGAACAGCCCGGCGATCAGGAGGATCAGAAGGGCCGCCCATTCGTCGGTCCGGCGGGCCAGCTGCTCGATGAATATCTGGAGCGCGCTGGGATCGAGCGGCGCGAGACTTACGTCACCAACACGGTCAAGCACTTCAAATACGTCCAGCGCGGCAAGCGGCGCATCCACCAGAGCCCGGCGGCGAAGGAGATCGACACCTGCCGCTGGTGGATCGAAGCCGAGCGCGCGATCGTCAAACCGCGTGTGATTCTAGCGCTCGGTGCCAGCGCGGCGCGCGGAATGCTGGGCAAGACGGTGAGCATTTCCAAGGTGCGCGGCGAACCCATCGCGATCGAGGATGGCAGCGAACTGTGGGTCACCGCGCACCCCTCCTACCTGCTGCGACTCGACGGCGAAGCGCGTGACAAGCAGGCCGCTTTGTTCGAGGCGGACCTGGCTGCGGTGAAGGAGCGGGTAGCGGAGTTGACCGGGTGAAATGCCCGACGCCCCGCTCACTCCCGACAAACGCACGCTGGAGATCGATCCCGACCTGATCGATGCTCCTGCGCGCGCTCCGTTTGTCGAACTGGGAATGGTGAGCTGTTTCAGTTTCCTGCGCGGTGCGTCCGATGCGGTAGACCTGGTCATGACCGCGCGCAGCAAAGGTTACGACGCAATCGGGATCGCCGATGCGAACTCGTTTGCCGGCGTGGTGCGCATCCATACGGAGGCGAACACGCTCAAGCTGCGCCCCGTCATCGGCTGCAGGATCGAGACGGTCGAAGGACTGGCCTTCCTCGCCTATCCGAAAAACCGCGCCGCCTATGGTCGCCTTTGCCGCCTGATCAGCGCAGGCCGTATGCAGACCCTTAGCGGCGAATGGCAGGAAAAAGGTGTGTCCGAGATCGACTTGGCGATGCTGGCCGAGCATTCCGAGGATGTGGAGCTGATCCTCTTACCACCCGAGGATCTGACAGCAGAGTTCGATTTATCTCGTCATCTCCGCGAAGGAGGGGATGACGGCAAAGGCTTGCAGGCGAGCGAGCGGCCGTATCTTCGTCTGGTGCCCAAACCGCCACCGGTTGGAAGCTTGCGAATTGTCCTGCCCTGGCTGATCGAAAAACTTCCTACCTTGCGTCACCTCGCCGCATCCTATCTCTACCGCGGCGATGATGTTGCCCGGATCGACCGGCTCGATGCGTTGGCTCGCGAGAACGGTCTTACCCTGCTCGCCACCAACGATGTGCATTACCACGCACCGGAGCGTCGTCCGCTGCAGGACGTGATGACCGCGATCGCGCACAAGACCACAGTTGCCGAAGCGGGGCATCTGCTGCATGCCAACGCCGAGCGACACCTGAAATCTCCGCACGACATGTGCCGCTTGTTTGCGCGCTGGCCTCATGCAATTCAGGCCGCGCGCGACGTGGCCGATGCGTGCGATTTCAGCCTCGATGAACTGCGGTATGAATATCCGAGCCGCAGCTATCCCGGCGGCATGTCGGCGCAGGACTATCTGGCGCAGCTGGCTCACGAAGGTGCCGCATGGCGCTACCCCAAGGGTGTTCCTGAAGCGGTCGTCGCGACCATCGAGAAAGAGTTGGCGCTGATCGCCAAGCTTGAAATCGCCCGCTATTTTCTGACCATCAAGGAGATCATCGATTTCGCGCGTGCGCAGGAACCGCCGATCCTGTGCCAGGGGCGGGGCAGTGCGGCGAATTCGGCGGTCTGCTTCTGTCTTGGCATTACGGAAGTCGATCCCACCAAGCACCAATTGCTGTTCGACCGTTTCATTTCAGAAGAACGCACCGAACCGCCTGATATCGATGTCGATTTCGAACATGAACGGCGCGAGGAGGTGATCCAACACATCTACAGGCAATATGGCCGCGACAAAGCCGGGTTGTGCGCCACTGTGATCCATTACCGCCCGCGCATGGCGATCCGCGAAGTCGGCAAGGCGATGGGTTTGAGCGAAGATGTCACTGCCGCGCTCGCGAAAACGGTCTGGGGCTCATGGGGTGAAGGAATCGATGAAAAGCATGCCGCGGAGACTGGCCTGAACCTCGCCGATCCGCATTTGCGGCGCGTACTCAAGCTGACCGAGCAGATGATCGGCATGCCGCGCCACCTAAGTCAGCATGTCGGCGGCTTCATCCTCACCGACAGCCCGCTGACCGAGACGGTGCCGATCGGGAACGGCGCCATGCCCGATCGCAGCTTTATCGAATGGGACAAGGACGACATCGACGCGTTAGGCATTTTCAAGATCGACGTGCTGGCGCTCGGCATGCTCACCTGCATCCGCAAAGGCCTCGATCTGCTTGAAAAGCATCACAACCGAAAGCCGACCATGGCAGGTGTCCCGGCTGAGGATCCAGCGGTGTATGATATGTTGTGCCAAGGTGACTCTCTGGGCGTATTCCAGGTCGAAAGCCGGGCGCAGATGAATATGCTCCCGCGTCTGCGCCCGCGTGAATTTTACGATCTCGTGGTTCAGGTCGCGATCGTGCGCCCCGGTCCGATCCAGGGCGATATGGTGCACCCCTATCTCAAGCAGCGCCGCCGAAAGCGGGAGATGGGCGAGAATTTTCGGTTCGATTTGCCGAGCCCTGCACCAGAGAAGGGGCCAGCAGACGAATTGTCATCGATTCTGGAGCGCACGTATGGCGTGCCGATCTTTCAGGAGCAGGCGATGAAAATCGCTCTGGATGCGGCGAGATTTACACCGAAAGAAGCGAACCGGTTGCGCAAGGCCATGGCGACGTTTCGTTCTCGCGGGATGGTCGACGAACTTCAGGATATGATGGTCGGCCGGATGATGGATCGTGGTTACGACCCTGAGTTCTCCCAGCGTTGCTTCAACCAGATCAAGGGCTTTGGTGAATACGGTTTCCCGGAGAGCCATGCGGCGAGCTTTGCGCATCTGGTCTATGTGTCGAGTTGGCTGAAATGCCATTTCCCGGCTGCCTTTGCAGCGGCGCTTTTGAACTCGCAGCCCATGGGCTTTTACGCACCAGCACAAATCGTGCGCGATGCATCGGAACATGGAGTGAAGGTGCTGCAAGCGGATGTGAATGCGAGCGAGTGGAACTGCACGTTGGAAGCGCTCGATGATGAGATCGGGCAGGCGGCTCCGGACCAGGAAGACAGGGGTTTACAGGACAAACATATCGCTCTGCGTCTGGGTCTCAGACAGATCGACGGACTGCCCGAGCACGTGGCTGCGCAACTCGTCGATGAGCGAGCAGCGTACGGACCCTATGCCGATGTTCGCTCATTGCGGGACAGGGCGAAAATCGCGCCGTCTCATGTCGAACGGCTCGCGTCGGCCGACGCGTTCACCTCGATTGGCCTCTCACGTCGTCAGGCCCTGTGGGATGCGCGCAGCCTGATTGCGGGACCGGACCTGCCGCTGTTTCGCGCTGCCGACGCGCGCGATGAGGGGGCGGAGCGGGCCAGGACGCAGCTTCCCGCCATGGCCATGTCCGAAGAAGTCGTCGCCGATTACCAGACCACGCGCCTCAGCCTGAAAGCGCATCCCATGGCCTTTCTGCGCGCATCATTGGGGGAGCGCGGCTTCGTGCGTGCCTGCGATCTGCGTGCGAAAAAGTTCCGCTCCATGGTGCAGGTGGCAGGCGTTGTGCTGATCCGCCAGCGACCGGGCAGTGCGAAAGGTGTGTGCTTCATCACGCTTGAGGACGAAACCGGCGTCATCAATCTGGTCGTCTGGCCGGACCTCAAGGAAAAACAGCGCCGTGTGGTGATGGGTGCGCGGCTGATGGAGGTGCGGGGTCGGGTCGAATATGATGACGAGGTGATCCATGTCATCGCCCATCACATGACCGACGCGACTGATCAGCTCTATTCGCTATCAGACGACATACTGAACGCACCGATTGCGCGCGCTGACCATGTCAATTCTCCGCTGCCCTCGCAGGTCGGAGGCAAGCGAGCCCCCAATCCATGCGATGATCTTGCCGAAGACTGCGATGCGATCCGCCCCCGTGACCTGATCGACCAGCTCCCCGATGCTAGCGGCGCACCCAAACGCCACCTTCACAATGCACCGCCGACGAATCGCCATCCGCGCGATGTCCGGATACTTCCCAACTCACGCGACTTTCACTGAGCATGGCTCGCTCACGCAAAAAGCGTCGTATCTCCCGCCGTGTCGGCCAGTTTCAAACCGAACGACGGTTGATCTTGCTCGCGATCCTGGCGCTGATCGTTTTCGCCGGATGGAGTTGGCTCAAGGCGCACCCCGAGCATGATCCAACCGCGCCGCTCGACCTGCGCGACCCGATCGGCATGGCGACCGCGACAAAGCTTGTATCCTTACGCGGCGATATGGCCGAATGCCGCGCCGTGCTTGATCGCAGCGACGTTGCCTACGCTGCGCTCGATCCTGCGGGAGAGGGAGCCTGCGCCAGGCCCGACCGCACGCAGCTGACCGATTTCCCGCTGGCGCCTGGCAGCCCGCCGGTCACATGTCCTGTCGCAACCGCACTGGAGTTGTGGCGCATGAAGAGCGTCGAGCCTGCCGCGCGGGCGATCTTCGGCAGCGAACTCGCACGGATAGAACACCTTGGCGCATTTTCCTGCCGCCGCCTTTACGGTCGCGACGAAGGAGCATGGAGCCAGCACGCCACCGCCAATGCCATTGATATTGCGGGATTCGTGCTGGAAGATGGGCGGCGGATCAGCGTCCTGAGCGACTGGGACGGCGACGCGGACGAAACGCGTTTCCTGCGTGAGGTGCGCAATGGCGCATGCGGCGTGTTCGCCACGGTTCTTTCACCCGACTACAACGCCGCGCACGCCGATCATTTCCACTTCGATCAGGGCGGTAACTGGACGGGGGTGTGTCGCTAGGCCGGTTCGAGCGCGTATCCGGCGGAGCGAACGGTGCGGATCGGATCCTTCGCCCCATCAATCCCGATCGCCTTGCGCAGTCGTCTGATGTGAACATCAACGGTGCGCAGTTCGATATCCGAGCCGGTGCCCCACACACCGTCCAGCAACTGTCCGCGGCTGAAAACCCGGCCCGGACTTTCCATGAAGAATTTGAGCAAACGATACTCGGTCGGGCCCAATTGCAGTGAGCGGCCCCGCCGCTGAACCTTATGGGCAACCGGGTCGAGCCTGATGTCACCCACCTCGATCGTTTCACCGGCCAGAGCAGGGCGGATGCGGCGCATGACGGCGGCGACGCGAGCAAGCAGTTCACGCGGACTGAATGGCTTCGTCAGATAGTCATCGGCACCGGTCTCGAGGCCGCGAACCCTATCATCCTCAGCTTCGCGCGCGGTGAGCATGATGATCGGGACATGCGCGGTTTCCTTGTCGCGGCGCAGGCGGCGGCACACCTCGATCCCGCTGGTCCCTTCGAGCATCCAGTCGAGGATGATCAGGTCTGGCACGTCCTCACAGGCGAGCACCATCGCCTCATCGCCATCGCCCGTACAGCGCACGTCATAACCTTCGTTCTGGAAGCGGTATTCGAGCAATTCCGAAAGCGCCGGATCGTCTTCAACCAGTAGCAGTTTGGCGGCGGACATTACTCGTCTCCCTCCTCTTCGTCCCAATCCCCCGGTCGAGACGACGCACAGCTATGCGTGTTTCATTTCGGCTACAGTTTGATGAAAGGCGGGTCGGCTATTTTCCCATCATCGCCTGCTCCCCCGCTGGCAGTTAGCGATCCCCTTCGGGCGGATAGCTGCCGGTCGCTGCAAAATGCACCATCTCGGCCACGTTGGTCGCATGGTCACCGATCCGTTCAAGATTGCGCGCGATGAACAGCAATTGTGCCGCGCTCGAAATGGTGGCAGGATTTTCGACCATATGACTGACAAGATTACGGAAAATGCTATTGTAGAATGCGTCTACTTTGGCATCGGTACTGATCACCTCACGCGCCAGGCTGGGGTCGCGCGCAGCGTAGGCGGTGAGCACGTCATGCACCATTTCGCCTGCCAGCTCGCCCATGGCAGGGAGCAGGGTGAGCGGCTCGAACCGGTCGCGCCCTTCGATCATGCCGACACGCTTGGCGATGTTCTTCGAATAATCTCCAATCCGCTCCACGACGCCCGCGATCTTGAGCGCGGCGATCACTTCGCGCAGGTCGTCCGCCATCGGCGCGCGCAGGGCGATGATGCGCACGGCGAGCTTGTCCACTTCGCTTTCGAGGGCGTCGATCCGGCGATCGCTCGCGACGACCCGATTGCCCAACTCCTCATCGCCCCGGATCATCGCCTCGAGCGAATCCTGAATAGCGACTTCGGCGAGGCCGCCCATCTCCGCGATAAGACCGCGCAGGCGGGTGATGTCCTCATCGAAAGCCTTGACTGTGTGGTCAGCCATCAGCCGTATCGCCCGGTGATATAGTCCTTGGTGCGCTCTTCGATCGGATTGGTGAAGATGTCCGAGGTCGGACCGTATTCAACCATTTTTCCAAGATGAAAGAACGCTGTGCGCTGGCTGACGCGTGCGGCTTGTTGCATCGAGTGGGTGACGATGACGATGGCATAGCGGCCCGACAATTCGTCGATCAGTTCCTCGATCTTGGCGGTCGCGATGGGGTCAAGCGCGGACGCGGGTTCATCCATGAGGATCACTTCGGGATCGACCGCAATGGCGCGGGCTATGCACAGCCGCTGTTGCTGCCCGCCTGACAGCGCGGTGCCCGAATCTTCCAGCCTGTCCTTCACTTCCTCCCATAGTCCGGCCCGGGTCAGCGAACGCTCCACGATTACGTCGAGGTCGGCTTTCTTTTCGCCAAGTCCGTGGATTTTCGGACCGTAGGCAATGTTGTCGTAGATGGACTTCGGGAAGGGATTGGGTTTCTGAAACACCATGCCTACACGCGCGCGCAACTGGACCACGTCCATTGCGTCTGAGTGGATATCCTCGCCTTCCAGCTCGATATGCCCCGTCACCTTGGCCACGGGGATGGTATCATTCATTCGATTGAAGCAGCGCAGGAAGGTCGACTTGCCGCAGCCTGACGGACCGATGAAAGCGGTGACGTAATTAGGCGAGATATCAATCGAAACCTCGTCAATCGCCTTCTTCGATCCATAATAGACCGAAACGTCGCGCGCGATCATCTTAGCGTTCTTATCGCGCTCGATTTTCTCGTGGATCAGGGTCACCAGCTTTTCTCAAACTTGTTGCGCAGATAGATGGCGAGACCGTTCATGGCCAGCAGGAATAGCAAAAGGACGATAATTGCCGCGCTTGTGCGTTCGACGAAACCGCGATCGATCTCGTCCGACCAGAGGAAGATCTGAACTGGGAGAACCGTCGCTGGAGACGTGAAGCTGTCGGGGGGCGTTGCCACGAAAGCGCGCATCCCGATCATCAGCAGCGGCGCGGTCTCGCCCAGCGCGCGCGCCATGCCGATAATGGTCCCTGTGAGCATGCCAGGCAACGCAAGCGGCAGAACGTGGTGAAACACGACCTGTATTGGCGAAGCGCCTACCGCGAGCGCACCGTCGCGGATCGAAGGCGGCACGGCCTTGATCGCGTTGCGCCCCGAAATCACAATCACTGGCATGGTCATCAATGCCAGCGTCAGTCCACCGATCAAAGGAGCCGAGCGTAAGTTAGGGAAGATAGAAAGAAACACCGCAAGGCCGAGCAGGCCGAAAATGATCGAAGGGACCGCTGCGAGGTTGTTAATCGAAACCTCGATCAAGTCGGTCCAGCGATTCTTGGGCGCGTATTCTTCAAGATAGAGCGCTGACAGCACGCCGATCGGGAAGGCGAGGGCGAGTGTCACTAACATCGTGAGGATCGAGCCCTTTAAAGCCCCCCAGATGCCGACCTGTTGCGGACTGGTCGCATCCGATCGCGACAGGAAGCCGAAGTCCCAGTTTTGGGACAAGTGTCCGTCCGCTTCGAGCCGCTCTGCCAGCGCCTGCATCTCCGGCGACCCCTCGCCAGCCAGGCCCTCAGCCAGGTCGGACGACGCGGCGAGTTGGAAGGTTTCTTCGCGTTCGATCAGCGACGGATCTTCTGCCAGCGCGGCCACGACGTCGCGCCAGGCATCGCGGCTGACTTCGCGGGCACCAGCTTCCCCGAACGCTTCTTCGGCATAGAATTCGACGACTTCGGGCAAGCCTTGCATTTCGAGGGTTTGCGGGGCGCTTGGCGCGGTGAGTGAAACCTCGTCGCCCGTCACGCCAGCTTCCGCAAAGTCGATCGGCACTGCAAGTTCCGCGCGCTGAAACCCGCCGATCCCGTTCATCAGCATGTTGCCGAGAAGGAAGATGAGGACCGCGACCGAAAAAAGGATCGCGCCCTGTCCCATCCGCTTGAAGTTGCGTTCGGCTCGATAGCGCTTCGCCAGGCGCTTTTCGAATTCCGGCGTGCGCGTTGGACCCAGCGCGGCTTTGCTGCGCGGACCATCGGCCATTTCGGCGGTCATGGTTGAGGAACTACTCATAGGCTTCCCGGAAGCGTTTGACGACGCGCAAGGCGATGAAATTGAGCGCGAGGGTGACGAGGAACAGCACGAAACCAAGAGCGAAAGCACTGAGCGTTGCGGGGTGATCAAAGCTGCCCTCTCCGGTCAACATCTTGACGATCTGCACCGTGACCGTCGTCATGCGTTCGAGCGGATTGGCGCTGAGATTGGCGGCGGTTGAAGCGGCCATGACAACGATCATCGTTTCACCGATTGCGCGGCTCACGGCCAACATGACACCAGCAACAATTCCGGGCAGGGCGGCGGGGAACAGCACCTTCCTGATCGTTTCCGACTTGGTGGCTCCCATCGCATAACTGCCATCGCGCATGGCGCTTGGCACGGCGGCGATCGAATCGTCTGCCATCGAGGAAACGAAGGGGATTATCATCACGCCCATGACGACGCCCGCAGCGAGCGCGCTTTCTGTCGATGCGCTGTCGAAGCCCACCGCAACCGCGGCATCGCGGATGGCTGGGGCGACGGTGAGAGCGGCGAAATAGCCGTAAACGACGGTGGGAACACCGGCGAGAATTTCCAGCGCCGGCTTGATCCAGGTTCGCAGCTTGGGATCGGCATACTGCGTAAGGTAGATCGCGCTCATCAATCCAAGTGGAATCGCAACGATCATGGCGATGATCGCGCCGATAAAGATCGTACCCCAGAACAGCGGGATCGCTCCGTAGCGCGAACCATCCGGATTGTTCGGATTGCTCATCGGGTCCGGACCCCAGAACGTACCGAATAGAAAATCGACAGGCGACACCATCGAGAAGAACCGCACGGTTTCAAACACCAGGCTGGCGAAAATGCCAAAGGTGGTGAGGATTGCGACCAGCGAAGCGAGCAAAAGGATGACCATCACCGTCCGCTCGACCTTGGTGCGTGCCTGAAACCGGGGTCCGACTCGCATATAGGCGAAGGCACCCCCGGCGAAGGCGATCAGGACCGTGAGGACATAGCCGACAATGCTGTAACGCCCCTGCGCCTCGCGAAACGGTTCGATGAGACCTTCTGCACCGTCGTTGAAAACACCGGGAGCGCTGCCGTTTGCAACGGCGCGGGCTTCGGACAGCCAGCTTTCCCGCTCAAAACCGAAAGCGGGCAGATTGGCGGCTGCAGGTGATGCGAGAACGCTTTGGGTCACCAATTGTGGGGCGACGAAAGACCACATCACTACGAATGCCAGCACGGGGATGAGTATCCACACCGCGACATACCATGCGTGGTAGGTTGGACGCGCCACAGGGCGCTGGGAGTCCCCGCCGGTCTGAAAACTCCACGCCTTCGCTCGCCCGGCCAGCCATCCGGCAACGCCGAGCCCGATCGCTATAAGGATAAGCACGATAGGCGACATGAAAGTGGACCTGTTTCCCCCGGTGAAAGCTTGGCGTTGACCTGCTCGCTTGCGCTCGATTACCGCCGGGCTTGCTTCGCGAGAGATGCAATTCGCACTTGAAAGCGCATGTTGAACAAATAAGACAACACCGCGACAGCCCGGGCTTCAGGATGCAATCGAGGCATTATCACGGCTCGTGGCCTCCGTTCTTGTGGCCTGATCCGTTGTCGTTGGCGCGGTGGTCGCGGCCGGTATTGGATCAGCGGTGGGCATCCGCACCGCGACGCGAGTGCCCTTGCCAAGATGGCTGTCGATATCGAGCCGTCCGCGATGCCTCTCGACAATATGCTTCACGATCGCGAGGCCCAGTCCGGTCCCGCCGGAAGCGCGGCTGCGACCCGGATCGGTCCGATAAAAGCGGCGGGTGAGATGCGGGATCTGTTCGGGGGCGATGCCTTCGCCTTCGTCGTGCACGACGATCCGGGCTTGACCGTCCTGCGTCAGATCGAGTCCGACCGTAACCGTGCCGTCTGAGGCGCCGTATTTCAACGCATTGTCGACGAGGTTCCGCACGACCTGCTCCAGCTGCTGGCGATCGCCGCGCACATTGGGGTCCGCCGCGATATCGAACTCGAGCTGCTCCACTCGCTGCGGTCCAGCAGCATCGCGTGCGGCGCGCTCCACCAGCGCGCGCAACTCCACAATTTGTTGCGGCAAATCGTGCTTTTCCGCCTCAACGCGTGACAGGCTCATCAAATCGCCGATCAGGCTTTGCAGCCGCTGTGCCTCGCGCTCAATCGTGCCGAGGAATTTCTTAGAGGTCGGCGAATCCAGACTGTCGCCGCTTTCGCTGAGCGTTTCGACATAGCCGAGTATCGAGGCTAGGGGTGTGCGCAGTTCATGGCTGGCATTGGCGACGAAATCGGTGTGGGCGCGGCTGATATCCGCTTCGGCGGTGCGATTGATCAGCTCTATCACAGCGATGTTCTGGTCCACCCGCTGGCGATTGATCTGCCAGATGTCCTGTCGCCGCACGAGACCGCGCACGATGGCTTTGCCAGTCCGGTCAGCGCCAAGCAGGGCAATCGCCTCAGGCTGGCGAAAGGCCACCCGGGCATCCTGGCCGATCATGTGCTGGCCCATCATCCGGCGCGCCGCGCGATTGGCGATGGCGATCTTGTTACGTTCGGTAACGAGCAGGGGGGTGGAGGCGCTTTCGATCAGACCTCGCATCGAATCGATGCTCAGAGATTGTTCGACCTTGCGTTGCGGGACTTCGGGTGGGCGGCCCGCCGCGATCAGAAGCGATCCAATCCAAACCAGCAGCACGGTGGCCGTCACGATCGGGTCAACGTCCAGGCCCAACAGCGCGAGCGAAGTAAGCAGCGCCAGCAAGATGCCTGCCACGGGGATCGTCTTGATACTGCCCATGGCTAACCGCTCTAGACGCAAGCGAGTGGACGTCAAATATTGAATGGTTACGCGAAGACCTGCCACCTTTAAAAAGGGCAGGGAGGTGGTGACCCCTACGGGAATCGAACCCGTGTTTCAGCCGTGAAAGGGCCGCGTCCTAACCGCTAGACGAAGGGGCCACGCTCGTTTGCGAGAGCGCGCATCTAAGGGCGCGTGCCCGCACGGTCAACCCCTTGGCACGAACTCGCGCAGAATTCATTCCGCCGCATCGGATCGATCGGCAAAGGCGGCGTCCTCAAGGTGCAGTTCGGCGGCAGGGCGCTCGCCCCAATCGTCGATCTTCACCCGTCCGGCGAGGTAAAAGCGTCTTCCAGCACTGCGATGAATCAGGGTCTGCGCCATTTCCGTTTCGGCGGCTCGAAAGGCAATCGCTTTGAAAGAGCGCCCATCGTCGCCGCTTGCGATCAGACGCAGGTGATCCTTGCCCACGATATCGGCCTTGACGATGCGTACTGGACCAACAGCGACGCGGGGTGCAGGCCAGCCCACTCCGAACGGTCCCGCAGTCTCGAGCACGTCGACGAGGTCGGGTGTCAGTCCACCAGGGGCGAGCGAAAGATCGAGCTGCATTGCGCTCGCCGCACGAGCTTTCTCGACCGTTCGCGAGAGCCGGGCATCGAGGAATTCGGTAAAGGCGGGGAGCTTGTCCGATCGTATTGTCAAACCGGCGGCCATGGCGTGTCCGCCGCCTGCTTCAAGCAGTCCTTCCTCGCGCGCTGCGATGATCGCTGCGCCCAAATCGACGCCGCCGATGGATCGACCCGAACCTTTGCCCGTGCCATCAGCTTCCTCGATCGCGATGACGATAGCGGGCTTGCCGGTCTTCTCCTTGATGCGGCCTGCGACAATGCCGATCACCCCCGGGTGCCAGCCTGTGCCCGAAAGCACCTGCACCGCCATATTGTGCTGGCCGGCAATCAGGGCTTCCGCTGCATCTTGCACCTCGCCCTCGATCACGCGGCGTTCTTCATTGAGGGCGCTGAGCTGTTCGGCGATAGCGCACGCTTCGTCAGGGTCGCGCGTCGTCAGCAATCGCACGCCAAGTGTCGACTCGCCGATCCGACCGCCGGCATTGATCCGCGGGCCGAGAGCGAAGCCGAGATCGGACGCAATCGGCGCGCGCTTCAGGCGGCTTGCATCGAGCAGCGCGGCCATCCCGATCCGCTCACGCCGGGCGAGTATTTTAAGGCCCTGAGCCACGAAAGCGCGATTGAGTCCATGCAACGCCGCAACGTCCGCCACAGTCCCAAGCGCGACCAGGTCGAGAAGACCCATCAGGTCCGGCTCGTCCCGGTCATTGAAGAACCCGCGCGAACGCAGTGTGCGAACCAGCGCGATGGCGAGCAGGAAGGCCACGCCCACGGCAGCCAGATGTCCGTGACTGGCAGCGAGATCGCTCTCATCAAGGCGATTGGGGTTGACCAATGCGGCGGTCGGCGGAAGCTCTGCGGCGCATTTGTGGTGGTCGACCACGATCACGTCGACCCCAGCATCACGCGCCATCGTAAGCGCCTCGTGCGCCATCGCGCCGCAATCGACCGCAACGATCAGGCTCGATCCGTTTTCGGCCAGCTTGACCAAAGCCTCGCCACTCGGGCCGTAGCCTTCGAGCAGGCGATCGGGAATGTAATATTCGGCCTCGACACCCAAGGACCGCAACAGGTCAATGAGCAGCGCGGCACTGGTCGCACCATCCACGTCATAATCGCCGTAGATCGTAATTCGCTCTTTGCCGAGGACGGCGCTGGCTAGCCGCTCTGCCGCGCGGTCCATGTCGCGAAATTCGGACGGATCTGGCAAAAAGGCGCGCATGGTCGGGCTCGCGTTGCGCTCGATGTCCTCGCGCGCCACGCCCCGCGTCATCAGCAGTTGCGCGACGATCTCGCTGCCAAGGGCGCGGGTTTCTCTGTCGATATCCATCGTTCCGCCACGCCATTGCCAGGCTCTGCCGGCCAGCGATTGCGTTACACCGAGCACGTGGGACAGGGATTTGGTTGCCATGTCATATCTGTAGCTGAGATAGCTGCTGACCGACAGGTGCGCGCCCGCGACAATCGACAGCCATTGACAATCCGCGCCTTGCTTGGCGAGACACGCTCTCATGAACGCTGACGGGTCCAGACCCACGCTGCTCATCGCGTGGCATAGCCGAACCGGTGCGAGCGAGGCCATGGCCCGCGCCGCGGCAGTGAGTGAGGTCGCGCGCTTGATGCCCGCCGGGGATGTCGAGCCCGCCGACCTGCTCGCCGCATCCGCCTATCTGTTCGTCTGCCCGGAGAACCTTGCCGCGCTGAGCGGCGGGATGAAGGAGATGTTCGACCGCAATTACTACCCGGTGCTCGGCAAGATCGAGGGTCGCCCCTACGCCACCATCATCGCCGCCGGATCGGATGGTGAGAATGCGCAAAAGCAGCTCGACCGGATCGCTAAGGGCTGGCGGTTGAAGCGAGTGGCCGAGCCGATGATCGTCAACTTCGATGCGCAGACCCCAGAGGCGATCATGGCCGACAAAACGGTTCCAGAGGATGTGCTCAAGCGATGCCGAGAGTTGGGCGAGGGGCTGGCTGAAGGCATATCGCTAGGCGTGTTCTGAGCGCGCGTTACTCTGCGGCCTCCGCCATTGCGTTCCAAGATGTGTAGTTCGAGTTTTCCAGCATGCGAGACTTCGCTGTGTGGTATTCACGCTCCATGCGCGCCACTAGATCCTCGACACTACCAACCGACTTGATCGCACCCACGCCCTGGCCCGAGCCCCAGATGTCCTTCCATGCCTTTGCCTTCGTATTGCCGCCCGATCCGAAGTTCATCTTCGACGGATCGCTTTGTGGCAGGTCGTCGGGGTCGAGCCCGGCATTCTCGATCGAGGAACGCAGGTAATTGCCGTGCACGCCGGTAAACAGATTGGTGTAGACGATCCCGCTGGCGTCGCCTTCAACGATGCCCTGCTTGTAGGCGGCATCGGCGTTGGCTTCTTCGGTGGCGATGAAGGCGCTGCCCGAATAGGCGAAGTCTGCACGCATACCCTGCGCTGCGAGGATCGAAGCGCCGTGCGCGATTGAACCGGAAAGCGCCACCAGACCGTCGAACCATTCGCGGATTTCCTGCATCAGTGCAAAAGGCGACAGCGCGCCCGCATGACCCCCGGCACCGGCAGCAACCGGGATCAGGCCATCCGCGCCCTTTTCGATAGCCTTGTTGGCGAAGCGATTGTTGATGACGTCGTGCATCGTGATCCCGCCCCAGTTGCGCACGGCATCGAACACCTCGGTCCGCGCGCCGAGCGAGGTGATGATCATCGGCACCTGCCATTTCTCGCAGGACTTCATGTCCGCTTCGACCCGATCATTGGTTTTGTGGATGATCTGGTTGACCGCAAAGGGCGCGGCGGGCCGATCCGGGTTTGCGCGATTGTGCGCGGCCAGTTCCTCCGTGATCTGGTGCAGCCATTCATCGAGCAGGCTTTGCGGCCGCGCGTTCAGCGCCGGGAAGCTGCCGATGATGCCCGCCTTGCATTGCGCGATCACCAGTTCGGGGCCTGACACGATGAACAGCGGAGAGCCGATCAACGGCAGGCGAAGGCGATCGAACGGGGCGGGAAGCGGCATGGCGGTCTCCTGATGCGTGTATCGACGCGGGTACGTGGCAGCGCGCAGCTAGGCAAGCACCTCTTCAATGTCATAAAACCGCGCCGCCGTTCTGGAGTACAGAGCCGCCTTCTCATCCGCGCTCGCATCGGCAGTGATGCGCTTGAACGTGTTCCACAGCACAGGGTAGGTCGCGCCCCAGCGATCGACGGGGTAGTTGGACTCGAACATGGCTCGCTCCGGGCCGAAAGCTTCGATGCAGGTTTCGATGTAGGGCTTCCAAAGTTGCGCCAGCTCCTCCGACCCGCAGCCCGCCGCCGGACCACGCTCTGGCATCGCGCAATTGTGCATGGCGAGGCCGCCCAGTTTCACCACTACGTTATGGCATGAGGCGAGTTCACGGATATTGCCCGACCAAGTGTCGAACCGTTCCTCCAGGCGGCCATCATAGCTCGCGTTGCCGAGCGGGGTGCCGCAATGGTCGAGGCAAATCGGCGTGTCGGGGAACGCCCGCGCCAGATCGATCACGTCGGGGATCTGCGGTTCGAGGATCCAGGCATCGAAGCTCATGGCGCGCTTGCCGAGTTCGGCGAAGCCCTCCCGGAACTTGGTATCGCGGTATAGCTCGGGCGGGGCGTGGAACGGTGAGCCGAGCACGTCGGGATCGGCGTCCCACGCGCCCTGATGCCGGATCCCTCGAAACCGGTTAGGCGCCGCGGCTTTCAGCGCATCGAGCACGTCGCCGACGGCGCTTCCCAATGTGAGGTCGGCGTGGCCGACGATGCCTGCGCAGAGCCGCGTGTCGCCATACAGGCCGCTGGCGCTTCGTGCCGCAACGCCGTTCACGTACTCGACCTCGCCCACAGGCTTCAGCGCTTCGCCATAAGCCGCGTTGTAGAACGCGCCGCATTCCATGAAGACCGATGCGATGATGTTGTGCCCGCTGGTCACATCGGCGTGGAATTGCTCGAACGTGTAGTGCGCAACCGGGACCAGCGTTTCGAGGAAGCGATGGCGCGGTTCGGGGAACATGGGCAGCATCGCGCGCAAGTCCCACAGGTGATGATGCGGGTCGATGATCGGCAGGTCGGGTTCGAGGATGGCTTCGGTCATCGCGTAAGGCTCTCCCGGAGAGGTCCGTTTGTCGGCCTCGGTTCGTCGCACGTGCAGCACGGATGGACCGCATGTTACACGGTCCAGGGCCGAAAAACTGCAAGCTCATCGAAGCGCACGCGCTCGACCCCTGCAAGCAAGAAAATGAGAGAAGTCTATCGCGGACCATGCCCGCGCCATAGGCTGCCTGCGCGAAGTAGGAAACGCGCCCGCTCTGCTACGCCGCCAGCTTGTGCGCGCTCAGGAACACAAGCTCGCGCAATTGCGCTTCGTCCGGCAGGTCGTGCCCGGCAAGGTTCGCAATCGCGACGATCTCGTCCTCTCCGCCACATCGCGCCAGCGCAATAGTGTGCGGCACGATCCGTTCGCGACGTTCGAGCGAATAGAACGCCTGCACGATCGGTTTGGCGGCGTCCTTTGGATCCTCGTCGATGACCATGGCAAGCTTGTCGCTGCGAAGCTGCACGAACGAGCCGACCGGATATAGCCCCACGGATTCGATGAAGGCGCGCAGGATATCGGGGTCGAATGCACCGTCCATCGCCTTCAGCCTCTGCACAGCCATTGCCGGGTCGAGTGCGTCAGCGGCGTCGGTACTGGTCAACAGGAAGTCGAAGGTGTCGCAAATCGCCGCCATGCGCGCGATCCTGCTGATTTCGTCCCCTGCCAGGCCATTCGGAAAACCGCCGCCATCCAGGCGCTCATGGTGTTGCAGACAGGCGTCGAGCACAGCCGCGGGCAGGCCGTCATCGTTTTCAAGCGCCCGATGGCCGAGCGTCACGTGCTGCTGCCATATCTTTGCGCCCAGATTGCGATAGTCGCCGCCCGGCGGATCGACATTCTGAGGCAGATAATTGGTCCCGATATCAAGCAGGAGTCCCGCCTGTCCGGCCTCATAGGCCTCTGCTTCAGACAGTTTCATCCGCCTTGCGAGCGAGACCATCAGAGCGCTGACGGCGAGCGCGTGGCGATAGACCAGCTCATTCTTGAGCTTGCAGCGCATCAACCCGCCAAACGCCTGCGGATTGCGGCGCACCGAGGCAAGAATATCGCTGACGACCGGCTCCACAGCGCGCACATTGAGCGCCTTTCCCAGACGGCCTGCGATGAAGGTTTTGTGCAGTCGCTCGACCCCCCGCGCGGCGATGGCCTGCGCGGCGTGGACTTCCTGCTGGGTGCTGGTGGGCTTATCGGCCGGCCGGTCGATCGATCTGCGCGATTTGATCTTGTTGATGCGTCCCGCGGATGTCGGCGCGGCTCGGTCGTTAGCGGCTTCGCATTCGACCGTTTTTGGCGACACGTCCCTGCCTTTCGTAGTGTCGATGACCACACCTTCGATCTGGCTGGCTTTCAGTGTGCGTAGCTTGTCCTCTTCGTCGATCAGGAACTTCGATTTCCAGAACGGATGATCGAACCAATTGCCCTGCATCTTGTGGACGAACATTCCAAGCTCGAGGTCGGACAAGGGGATCTGCTTCAACATCGGTTCGGCGCTCGTGGTTGCGGTGCGGGTGTCCGCATCGTTTTGCGCGCAAGATCAGTCGATCTTGGAAGCCGGGGCCTAGGTGTTTCCACGAAGCGCCAAGGCTCATGCCGGCAGTTCGCGTTGCCCCTCTGGATCACCTGTGCCGGGGTGCGGGGCCGCTTCGTCCTGCGCAATCATTCGAGCGGCGGCGAAGGCAGCATCGCGATAGGGCATCAATACGAGGTCGGCGTTAGCCTTGGTCAGGCGATCGGCGGTATCCTCGTGATGGGCGGCGACCGCGATCTTCCCCTGATATCCGAAATCGCGCATCGCCCGCAAAAGCGCATGGCGCGGGTCGGTATGCGTGAGGCCGGTGTGATGCTCTGGCACGGCCATGACCAGCCAGCGCGTATCCTTGAGCGGCAGATGGGCCACGAATTCCGGATCGGTCGCATCGCCGAACACCGCTTCGAACCCGTTGGCTCTAGCATAGCGGACCGCTTCGGGACTGAAATCGACACCCAGCACACGGCTGCCGCTATTGCGCAGGGCCGCGGCGATCTGCAGGCCATAGGTGCCGAGGCCGAAGAGGATAACGTCATGCGGCTCGGCAAGCTTTGCGCCGCCTTCGGGCTCCGCTTCGGTGCCGCGCCGTTCGAATACGCCCAGCACCGGCTCGAACACGCGGTATAGCTCGTGCGAAAAGGTGATCATGTAGGTCGATGCGGCGATGGTCACGAGGCCCACAAGCGTTACCAGCCCGAGCGCGTCGGGCATGACGTGGCCGATCGATACGCCCATCGCCATGAAGATGAGCGAGAATTCGCTGATTTGCGCCACCGTCAATCCGGCGAGGAACCCGGTACGCTTGCGATAACCCATCGCCCCCATGATCGCGAGAACGATGAGCGGGTTGCCGATCAGCACGAACAGCGACAGCACAATGGCTGGGCCGACGCTGGCGCCCAGCACCGAGAGGTCCAGCGATGCACCGAGCGCGATGAAGAAGAACAGCAGCAGAAAATCGCGCAGCGAAGCGAGGCGCGCGGCGATCGCTTCGCGGAACGGGGTCGATGCGAGCGAGAAGCCTGCAAGCAGCCCGCCAAGCTCTTTCCCGAAGCCGAGATAGTGCCCAACAGCTGCGAGCAGCGCGGCCCACCCGATCGCGAAGGACACCAGCAATTCCGGGGCGCGGGACAAGCGCTCCACCAGCGGGTTCGCGATATAGCGGATGAACAGCACGACGAACGCGAGCATGCCGAGCCCGTAGCCAAGCACCCGCAGCACATCGAATAGCGCTCCGTCGCCCTCCGCTGCGCCGCCGACGCCGATGGCCGAAAGCGAGATCATCGCGATCACGACCACGATGTCCTGCACGATCAGGAAACCCAGCGCGATCCGGCCATGCAGCGCGTCTATCTCCCGCTTGTCGGACAGCAGCTTGACGATGATGATCGTCGAGGAAAAGGTGAGGGCAATGGCGACATAGATCGCCGTGCGGGGGTCCAACCCGAGTGCGAGCGAGATCAGAAAACCGAACGCGGTGGTGAAGAGCACCTGCCCTAGTCCCGTCACCAGCGACACGGGTCCGAGCGTGCGCACGAGATTGAAGTCGAGCTTCAGCCCGACCAAGAACAGCAGCACCGCGATGCCGAGTTCGGCGAGCAGGTCGATCTGCGCATCCGACTGCGCGATATCGAGGACCGAGGGACCGGCGATGATCCCGACCGCGATAAAGCTGACGATCAGCGGCTGCCGCAGCATCAGGCCGACAAATCCGACGCCCGCCGCAAGCACGAGCAGCGCCGCAATCTCGTAGAAGAGATACCCTTCGATGGCAGCGGTCACGATCGGTGCCTTTCGATATGCGAGACACCTGGTGATCGGTGGTGAGGGCAGGTGATGTCAAGTCCCGCTTACATCTGTGTGTAAGCCGGAGAGGACAACCGGGCGTTATCCTCCGACCATCGAATTGGCCGCACTCAGCACCGCCCGCACGCTGGCTGTCGCGACGTCTTCATCGATACCGCAGCCCCAAACGGTGCGTCCGTCAGCCGATGTGCATTCGAGATAGGTCGCGGCGGTCGCATCGGTCCCGCTGCCGAGCGCTTGCTGGCTGTAGTCGACCACCTCCAGCTCCACCTCGAAGGCGTCGCGCAAGGTCGCCATGACGCTGGAGATGAGGCCGGATCCGCGCCCGGATACGCTCTGCTCGCGCCCCTCGACGGCGATCTTGCCAGAAAACACCCGCGTGCCATCGGAAGCGCGTGCCTCTTCGTAATCGACGAGCTGGAAGTGCTTGTCCGGCGTCTGTACGTGATACGCGGCCTTGAACGCCTCCCAGATATCGTCGGCGTTTAGCTCGCGTGAGGAGCTGTCGGCGAGGCGCTGGACATGCTTGGAGAAATCGGCCTGCATCCGCTTGGGCAGTTTGAGGCCCTGTTTCTGCTCCAGCACCCAGGCGAACCCGCCCTTGCCGCTCTGCGAATTGACCCGGATAACGGCCTCGTAATTGCGTCCAAGGTCGGCGGGGTCGATAGGCAGATAAGGCACGCGCCAGGTCTGGTTATTCTGCGTCTCGCGCGCCTCGAAGCCCTTCTTGATCGCGTCCTGATGGCTGCCGGAAAAAGCGGTGTAGACCAGTTCCCCCCCATAGGGATGGCGCTGGTGGACAGGCAGGTCGTTGCAATATTCGACCGTCTCGATCACCCGGTCGATATCGGAGAAATCGAGGCCGGGATCGACGCCTTGCGTGTAGAGGTTGAGCGCCATGGTGACGAGGCAGCAATTGCCGGTCCGCTCGCCATTGCCGAACAGGCACCCCTCGACCCGGTCCGCCCCCGCCATCAGCCCCAGCTCGGCCGCAGCCACGCCCGTGCCGCGGTCGTTGTGTGTGTGGAGCGAGATGACTGCCGCCTCGCGGTTCGGCAAGTTGCGGCAGAAATACTCGATCTGGTCGGCGTAAATATTGGGCGTTGCCGCTTCGACCGTGGCGGGCAGGTTGAGAATGATCGGCTTGTCCGGCGTGGGGGCGAGCACGTCCATGACCGCCGCACATACTTCGATGGAGAAGTCGAGTTCGGCGGTCGAGAAAGTCTCGGGGCTGTATTGGGAATGCCAGTCGGTGTTCGGGCGCTTCCCCGCTTCGTCGCGCATCACCTTGGCCCCCGCGACCGCGATCTCGCGCACCTCCTCGCGGCTCATGCGGAAGACAATGTCGCGCCATGTCGGGCTGACGGCGTTGTAAAGGTGAACGATCGCCGCGCGCGCGCCATCGAGGCTGTCGAAACTGGTGCGGATCAGGTCTTCGCGGCTTTGCGTGAGCACCTGAACGATCACGTCGTCGGGGATCTGCCCGCCATCGACCAAGCCCCGGATGAAGCCGAATTCGGTCGCGCCCGCGCTGGGAAAGCCGACTTCGATCTCCTTAACCCCGATCTCGACCAGGAGATCGAAGAAGCGCGCCTTCTTTACCCCGTCCATCGGATCGACAATCGCCTGATTGCCGTCCCGCAGATCGGTCGAGAGCCAGCGTGGTGCGGCGTCGATGGTGCGCGAGGGCCAACGCCTGTCGGGCAGGTCGATTGGCGGGAAGGCTCGGTATTTTGCAGAAGGGTCGGTCAGCATGGGATCGGTGTCGCTCGCTCGGGCGCAGTCAATTGTGTGGGCGCGGAGGAAATTGTGTGCGGGTGAAGACCCCCGTGCGCCCGGCCCGGCGCGCCTAGCGCGCGAGCCGATGAAGCGCCCGGGGGCGCGTAAGTCGTAGAGCTAGGGCGATCTGAAGCGTCATGCCGAGCAGTGTTAGCGATATCCGTTGCGCGTGCAAGACTTGGCGAGGCATGACGAGGGGCGCTTGGTCAGATTGGCCGGCTGCGCAGTCGGTCGGCGGTCAACTGATTGATCCGCGTGACCCCCATCAGGCGCATCCCGCGCTCAATCTCATCTTTCAGGATACCAAGCGCGCGCTCCACCCCTTCCTGTCCCGCGGCGGCGAGCGCATAGAGATAGAGCCTTCCGCCCGAGGCCGCATTCGCCCCGCTGGCGAGCGCCTTCAGCACATGCGTCCCGCGTCGCACGCCGCCATCGCAGATGATTTCGATCTCGCCCCCGACGGCTTCGACGATTTCGGGAAGCTGATCGAATGGCGCGCGGCTGCCGTCCAACTGCCTGCCGCCATGGTTCGACACCATGATCGCATCCGCTCCGATTTCGACTGCCCGGCGCGCATCGGCGGCGCTCATCACGCCTTTCAGCACGAACGTCCCGCCCCATTGCTCTCGGATCGCGGCGGCGGTGGACCAGTCCATCGAGGTGTCGAGCATGGTATTGAAGTAGTCCGCGATGCTCACCGCCTTGCCCGACCCTTCGCTTACGTGCGTATCGAGATTGGGCAGGCGGAAGCGTTCGCGAAACAGGTAGTCGAGCGTCCAGCGTGGACGCGTAGCGTAGCTCCACACGCTCGCAGGGGTGAAGCGGGGCGGGGTGGTAAAGCCCGAGCGCAGGCACCGTTCGCGCTTGCCGGAAACGATCGTGTCGACCGTCAGCGCGAGCGCGTCGAAGCCTGCGGCCTGGCAGCGCTCGATCATGTGATTGTTCAGGCTGGTATCCTTGTGCACGTAGAGCTGGAACAGCTTTGGCCCGTCGGTCAGCGCTGCGATCTCTTCGATACTGCGCGTCGCAAGGCTGCTGATGCCGAACCACAGCCCGAACCTGCCCGCCGCCTTCGCCACCGCCGTCTCGCCCTGCCAGTGAAACGCGCGCTGGACCGCGGTGGGCGACAGCATAAGCGGCAGCGCACTCTCGCGACCCAGGATCGTGCAGGACGTGTCGATCTCGGCCACACCCGCGAGCACATCGGGCACGAGATCAACCGCATCATAGCTTGTCGTGTTGCGCGTCTTGGTCAGCTCGTCATCGGCGGCACCGTCGATATAGTCGAACACCGGGAAGGGCAGCCGCGCCCTTGCGAGCTGGCGAAAGTCATCAATGTTGTGGCAGTCGGATAGGCGCATCGCGGGGCGCTGTGTGTCCTATCGCGCTCGGCCTGTCGAGGTTGCGGCTATTGCTTTTCGAACGCCGCGCTTATCGTCAGTCCAACCTCGTTACCGATCAGGCCCTGACCATAATCGATGCCCCAGTCCGTGCGATCGATTGTGCCGCGCGCGTGAAAACCGACGGTTTCCTTCTGGTTCATCGGATTCTCACCGGCACCCACGAACTCGACCGCCAGCGTGACCGGGCCGCTTTGGCCGTTCATGTCCAGCATCCCGCTGACGACGGCAGAGGTCTCGCCTGTGCGGCGCACGCTGGTTGACGTGAAGGTTGCCATGCCCGGTTCTGGACCAAAGAAATCGGGGTCTGCGCCGTCTTCACCCGGGCGCAGCAGGTGGTTTTTCAACGCTTCGCTGGCGACGGTGACCTGCGCTATCGGAACCATGATCTCGAACTCGGCACTTTCGATGTCCGCCGGATCCATCATCATCGTGCCTTCGACATCACCGAACAGCCCGAAATAATCATTGAACCCGAAATGGTTGACGTCCCATTGAACGAGCGTGTGCACCGGGTCGAGCGCGTACGTTCCCGCGGTGACGCGCGAGAGCTCCATCTGACCTGGCAATTCGTTCGACTGCGCGAACAAGGTCGGCGCTGCAACGATGCCGCCGGTCACGATGCCGGTGGTGGCAACGGCCGCCATCAGGAACTTCTTTGTCACACTATGTCTCCGTAGTTGAGGGTCGACCAGCGTCAGCCGCAATAGACCTCGACGATTTCGTCGCTTTCATCGGTGCGCACATTCAAGCGATCCGCGACTGTGTCATCGTCCAAAATCTCTTCGTCAGGTTCAACGAAACGGATCGTCACTTGCGGTTCGACCGCATCGAGCAGGGCCTGGCGCGTTTCCAGGTTCATCGTTTCGCCGACAAAAGGTTGGGCAAGGTTCGCGCGGCACGCCGCATCGACCGATCCAACCTCTTCGGGAACGGGCTCGACCTCCGCCAGATCGCGCTCGAAATCGTCGACTTCAACCGGGGTCGCGGGATTGGGTTCGGACCCGGCATCCTGCGCACTGCCGCAGGCGACCGCGAGCGGGGCGAGGAAAGCGAGGGTGAAGATGGCGGAAAGAGCGTTCTTGGACATGGCGTATCAATAGGTCAGGCGCGCACCGGTTCCCACTCAATTCGCACCTGCGGAAAATCCGTGCCCTAGCAAATCGCGCCGCCGTTCGAGAAACGCTGGCTCAGCGTCTCATAGGTGTAGAACCTTTCAATCAGGTCGCCCGTGCATGGCTCGTAGCTCTCATCCTGCGTAAGGCAGGCCGGTCCGCAGATCAGTCTCGCTTCCGCCTCATCGTGGTCGATATGCCAGAACCGCCCGCCGGGTGTCGCGACATATCCGTCGATCCCGCTTGCAACATCGCTCTGAATGTCGATCAAAGACGGCACTTCGCCATCATATCGGCGGCTGTGGCGGCCATGCGTGTGGAAGCTGGCGACCGGCACCATGCCCGGCTCATCGAAGAAGGCGATGTCGCAGCTCGCTTCATCGCCGCTGGTCGGGCGCGAGACGCCAAGCTCGCCCTCACTGGTTTCGAAGATAATGCCGCACAATTCCCGATCGGAAGCGAAGGAGCTTGGCTGCAAGGCATCGAGTTGCTGGCGGGCGAAGCGTTGCACTTCCTCCTGCGAGGCCGTGGCAACCAGCGCGTCCGGACCTTTCACATTGGAGACGCCGCGCCATACGATCGCGACCCATGCGATGGCGCACAGGGCGAAGACGATCGTCGTGGCGCTCGGCCGGGAGGTGCGCACATCTTCCATTACGCAAGCCGAAATGGCGTCAGTTCTTATCCTTGTCGACCAGCTTGTTCTTGCCGATCCACGGCATCATGGCGCGCAGCTCCGCGCCGGTCTTCTCGATTGGATGGGCTTCGGCGGCCTTGCGAGCAGCCTTTAGTTCAGGCTGGCCAGCACGATTGTCGAGTACGAAGTTCTTGACGAACCGCCCGGCCTGAATGTCAGCGAGCACGCGCTTCATCTCGGCTTTGGTTTCATCGGTGATGATGCGCGGACCGGTGGTGATGTCGCCATATTCGGCGGTATTGCTGATCGAATAGCGCATGTTGGCGATGCCGCCTTCATACAGCAGATCGACGATCAGCTTGGTTTCGTGAAGGCATTCGAAATACGCCATTTCGGGCGCGTATCCCGCCTCTGTCAGCGTCTCGAACCCGGCCTGAATGAGGTGTGTGATCCCGCCGCAGAGGACCGCCTGTTCGCCAAACAGGTCGGTCTCGCATTCCTCGCGAAAATTGGTCTCGATGATCCCGCTGCGTCCACCGCCGACCGCGCTGGCGTAGGAGAGGGCGAGTTGCTTGGCGAAGCCGTTGCCGCCCGACTGGCTGCTTTCCTGATGCACCGCGATCAGACAAGGCACCCCGCCGCCGCGCTGATACTCGCTGCGCACGGTGTGTCCGGGGCCCTTCGGCGCGATCATGATGACGTCGATATCGCCCGGCGGTTCGATCAGGCCGAAGTGGATGTTGAGGCCATGCGCGAACGCGAGGGCGCTGCCCGGCTTCATCCGGCCCGCGATCTCGTCGGCGTAGATGGCCGCCTGATGCTCATCGGGAGCGAGGATCATCACGAGATCGGCCCATTCGGCGGCGTCGGCGACGGATTTCACGGTGAAGCCCGCATCTTCGGCCTTCTTCGCGCTGGTCGAACCTTCACGCAGAGCGATGACGACCTCCCCAACGCCGCTGTCGCGCAGGTTCAGCGCGTGGGCGTGGCCCTGACTGCCATAGCCAACGATGGCGACCTTGCGGTCCTTGATAAGCTGCTGATCGGCATCGGCGTCGTAATAGACTTTCATTGCAATCCTCTTTGTCCTCCCGGCGACAGCCAGGATTTCGTGCTCCCCTGTCGCACGTTTTCAATGGAGACCCCAGCGTTCGCTGGCGTGACGATTATATTTCTAAGTCGTCCCCGATCCGCGCATCATTCCGACCACGCCCGAGCGACCGACGCTGACCAGACCCAACTCGCGCATCAGCACGATGAAGCTGTCGATCTTGTCGGGCGTACCGGTGAGTTCGAACACGAAGCTGGACGTGGTCGTATCGACGACCTTGGCGCGGAACAGCTCGGCGATACGCAGCGCCTCTACTCGCGCCTCGCCCTTGCCGGCGACTTTGATGAGAGCGAGTTCACGCTCGACATGCGGACCCGCAGCGGTGAGATCGACGACCTTGTGCACCGGCACCAACCGCTCAAGCTGCGCCTCGATCTGGTCGATCACTTGTGGCGGACCGTTTGTGACGACGGTGATGCGGCTGATCGCATGATCATCCGAGATGTCTGCGACAGTAAGCGAGTCGATATTGTAGCCGCGCGCAGTGAACAGGCCCGTGATCTTGGCGAGGATGCCCGGCTCATTGTCGACCGTGACGGCGAGGACGTGGCGCTCAGTCTGCGCACTTTCGATTTTCACACCAAGGCCTTCGCCGCATCGTCCATCGTGCCGTCGACCGCATCGCCATACAGCAGCATGTCCGTATGCGCCGCGCCGCTCGGGATCATCGGCAGGCAATTGGCATATTTCGTGACATGGCAATCGACCATGACCGGGCCGTCATGCGCCATCATCGCCTCGATCCCGGCATCGAGATCGCCTTCGTCCTCGATCCGGATGCCTTTCCAGCCATAGGCCTCGGCCAACGCGACGAAATCGGGCAGGCTGTCGGAATAGCTGTTCGAGTAGCGACTTTCATAGGTCAGTTCCTGCCACTGGCGGACCATGCCCATATATTCATTGTTGAGGATGAAGACCTTGACCGGCAGGCGGTATTGCGCGGCGGTGCCCAGTTCCTGAATGTTCATCTGGATGCTCGCCTCGCCCGCAATGTCGATCACCAGCGCCTCCGGATGGCCGAGCTGCGCACCGATCGCGGCGGGCAGGCCATAGCCCATCGTGCCAAGGCCGCCGCTGGTTAGCCATTTGTTCGGATCGTCGAAGCCGTAATATTGCGCCGCCCACATCTGGTGCTGGCCGACTTCGGTCGAGATGATCGGCGCAAGGTGATGGGTGAGGGCATGCAGCCGCTCGACTGCCTTCTGAGGCATGATCGCGTTCGGCTCCTTCTTTGAAGAGTCGGGATAGGCCAGGCATTCGCGCGCGCGCCATCCGGCGATCCGTGCCTTCCATTCGCCCAGATCCTGCCCGCGGCGCTCTCCCCAAGCCTCGATCAATTGTTCGAGAACGGTCGCGCAGTCGCCGACAATGCCGAGATCGACGCCGACATTCTTGTTGATCGAGCTGCGGTCGATATCGATGTGGATCTTGGTCGATTCGGGAGAGAACGCGTCTAACCGCCCGGTAACCCGATCATCGAAGCGCGCGCCGATGCAGACCATTACATCGGACTTGTTCATCGCCATGTTGGCTTCGAGCGTGCCGTGCATCCCGAGCATGCCGAGCCAATCGGGATGGGTGCTTGGAAACGCGCCGAGGCCCATCAGCGTCGAGGTGACGGGGGCGCCCGTCAGGTCTTGCAGGCGACGCAACATCGCGCTCGCTTCGGGACCGGAATTGATGACGCCGCCGCCGGTGTAGAAGATCGGGCGTTCGGCCTTCGCGATCATCTCGACCGCTTCGGCGATCTGATCGGCGGGCGCGACGGTCTGCGGCGCGTAGCGGTGCGAGCCGGGCGCGATGGCGGCGCGGCTTTCGGACGGCACCGCGATCTGCACATCCTTTGGAATGTCGATCACGACCGGGCCGGGACGCCCCGTGGTGGCGATGCGAAATGCCTCGGCGATAGTCGCTTCGAGGTCGGTGGGATCCTTGATCAGATAATTATGCTTCGTACAGTGGCGCGTGATGCCGACCGTGTCCGCTTCCTGAAACGCGTCCGTACCGATAAGGCCAGTGGGCACCTGTCCGGTGATGACGACGAGCGGGATCGAGTCCATCCACGCATCGGCAATCCCCGTGACCGCATTGGTCGCACCCGGGCCGCTGGTCACGAGAACCACGCCAGGCTTGCCGGTCGCGCGGGCATAGCCTTCGGCTGCATGGGCTGCACCCGCTTCATGCCGCACGAGAATATGGCGAATGCGTTCATCGCCGAACAGCTCGTCGTATATCGGCAGAACCGCACCGCCGGGATAGCCGAAGACGAATTCGACCCCCTGTTCGATCAGGGCTTCGACCAGCAGGGCGGCGCCCGAACGCTGCGTCACCATTTAACCTCCTTCACGTGAAAACGGCCCGAGGCGATGAAACGCGTCGGGCCGGTCTGGGCGTTGTCTATGAGACGCTCAGATCAGCCGGTTTCCTCTACGATAATTACAGTAAGCAAAATCTGCGATCCTCTTCGATCAGTTGGCAACGTGGTAACACGCACTTCCACTGCGTCCAATACGCATATTAAATTATGCGTCAACCGCTATTTGCGCAATAAAGATGCAAAATAGCCAAGAAAGTCGATATTTTCGCTGCCTGAGCCAAATTCAACGCGGGGCCAATCCTCAGGCGCCTGATTGCGCAGCCAGGTGAACTGGCGCTTGGCATAACGACGCGTGGCCTGGGTGCCTGCGGCAATCGTCTCTTCGAGTGTTAACTCACCGCGAAGGTGCGCCGCGATTTCGGCGACGCCGATCGCGCGCATTATGGGCAAGGCGGGGGACAATTCGCGCTCGATCAGCGCCTCAACTTCGGCGACGGCGCCCTGTTTCATCATCGCTGCAAAGCGTTCTTCGCAATAGCGATACAGGACGTTGCGATCCGGCATCAGCACCAGCGGATGCAGCGTAACCTCTTCGCCCAGGCCACCGGTCTTTGCCAATTGCCAATCACCAAGCGTCACCCCGGTCGAGCGTTTCACCTCAAGCGCCCGCGCGATCCGCTGACTGTCGCCCGGCTCCAACATGGCCGCGCGGTGCGGATCCTCGATCTGCAGAGCGGCATAGGCCCGCGGCGTTTCCATCGCGCGCACGACTTCGCGCACTTCGGGTTCGATGTCGGGGATCGGCGCGATCCCTTCGATCAACACCTTGAGATAAAGGCCCGTCCCACCGACCAGGATTGGAACCGCGCCATCCTCGTGGCACTTTGCGATCTCATCCTTCGCACGCGCGGCCCAGTCAGCTGCGGAACAGGGATCGTCCGCGTCCCATTCGCCAAACAGCCGGTGTTCGATCCCGCCCGTTTCGCTGTCGTCAGGCCGCGCAGAGAGCACTTTCAGATCGGCGTAGACCTGAGCGCTGTCGGCATTAATGATGACCGCGCGGCGCTTCTGCTTTTCGAGCGCCTGACCCAGCGCGACGGCGAGTGCGGTCTTGCCGCTTGCCGTCGGCCCTGCAATGAGCGCGACAGGCCGCACATCGGCGGCGCCTTGAGGAGATTTCTTGGTGCTCATCGCGCGCCTGATAGCAGACCATTCCGGAGAAAAAACGGTCGATCTGGAAAAGCGGCTCGACGCGGCGAGCGAGGCATTCAAGGCGCTTGAGACGCCGCTTGCTTCGGCAACGATAATAGATGTCGGCGCGCCTGTGATCGAGATGCGGTTCGCAGAAGGTCGCTCGCATGTGACGCTCGACGTGATCGACCGCTTCTTCGCGCCCGCCGATGTCCTGGTAAGCGAGGGCGACATCGTCGTTCCGCATCTCTTCGTCTCCGACATGGACTCCACCATGATCGGTCAGGAATGCATCGACGAACTGGCCGATTACGCCGGACTGAAACCGCAGATCGCGGCCATAACCGAACGAGCGATGCGCGGCGAATTAGATTTCGAAGCGGCCTTGCGAGAGCGCGTGGCGCTGCTCGAAGGTCTCGAGGAGAGCGCGATAGAACGCTGTCTGGAAGAACGGATCTCCGCAACACCGGGCGCGGCAGTGCTGGTAGCGACGCTCAAGGCGCATGGATGCCGCACGGTGCTGGTCACCGGAGGATTTCATCACTTTGCCGATGTGGTCGGCGACATGCTCGGGTTCGATCATGTGGTCGGAAATCGGCTCGAAGTCGTGGATGGCAAGCTTACCGGTGGACTGATCGGCGAGATCTGTGATGGCGACACCAAGCTCGCGACCTTGCGCACCGAGGCGGAGCGGCTTGGCGACGCGGCGCGCATCTGTGCAGCGGGCGATGGCGCAAATGACATCCCCATGATCGAAGCGGCGGATTACGGCTTTGCCTATCGCGCCAAGCCCGCGGCACGAAATGCCGCGAACGGCCGGATCGACGTCGGCGATCTAACCGCGATCCTCTCCCTGTTCGGGGTAACGCGCCGCGACTGGACCCAGCGCTGAGGCGACCAGGCGCGCCGACCTGGAACGGCGGAACGGATCGTGCTATTAACACTTGTGTAAGTAGCGAAAGAGTAACATCGCGAAGTTATCCGCGCGATTGAGCCACGCAAGCGAGCCGACCATGACCACCGCAATGCCATATTCCGACACATTTGCCGCCGATGGCACCGTCCTGCGACACCCGGACCGGCCGGCGCCGCGTTATTCGTTGCGACGCGCGGTGAAGAACTTTCGCCTGCTGATGAAGGACAAGGAAGACACCAGCCTCGTCTTCAAGATCTACGAATCGCTGCCCTCACGCACATTCATGCCTCGGGTGAAGGCGCTCACCCTGTCCGAGCGCGGCGAATACCTTCGCCGGACCGAGCCGAAGCTGCCTGAAATTCTCGACGACCATGCGGCTCTGCGGCAAACGCCCAAGGGCAGTCTCGCGCACGCCTATTGCGATTTCATGGAAAGCGAAGGGCTGACCGCCGCCGGGCTGGTGGCCGAGGCGGAGCGGCTCGGGCGGCCGAAATATCCTGATCTCGTTCAATGGTTTGCTGAGCGTTCGCGCGACACGCATGATCTGTTCCACGTGCTCACCGGCTATGGCCGTGATGCGCTTGGCGAGCAGTGCGTGCTGCTGTTCACGCACGGCCAGTCGCCAACGCAGGGGCATTTGCTGATCGGTTATGCAGGTGCGGCGAATATCCGCAAGATGACGTGGGGCAGCAAGGCGCCGGTGATCGGTGCGGTGCGGCAGGCCAAGCGTACGGGTCGCGGTGCGCCGAAGTTGATCGAGCAACCGATCCGCGAGTTGCTCAAACAACCGCTCGACGTGGTGCGCGACGTAATGAATATCCCCGAACCCACGCTCTATCGCGAATGCCATCGGGTATGGAGCGCCGAGGGAATCGACCCTTACGATCTGCTCGCGACGTCGGACGAATCAGGGGAACCGCTCGCGGCTTAAAGCCAGCTTGCGATCTGGCTCAGCGGCTTCTTGCGGGTTGCCTTGGCCGGGACGGTGGCGTCGATAGCTGGGCGTCCGACGACGACGATCATCACCGGCTTTTCCCATTCGGGCCTTTCGCAAGCTTCACGCAGAAAGCCCATGGGGGAGGGCGTATGCGTCAGCGTGGCGAGACCCGCCTCGTGCAAAGTCGCAATCAGCATTCCGCAGGCGATCCCGACGCTTTCGTTGACATAGTAGTTTTGCGTCTGCCCATCCTCCTCGATCCCGCCCTTTCGCTGGGCGAACACGACGATGAGGTAAGGCGCTGTCTCCAGGAACGGTTTGTCGGCATCGGTGCCCAGATCGCGCAGCGTACCGAGCCATTCCTCGCTCGCCTTTGGATCATCGCCATCCGCACCGTAGAACCGCCGCTCTTCGGCTTCGGCTGCTTCGCGGATGGCGCGCTTTCGTTCGAGCGACTCGACCACAGCGAAGTGCCAGGGCTGGTGGTTAGCGCCGTTGGGCGCGGTGCCAGCAGCCTCAATGGCGGCTTCGATCGCCTCACGAGGGGCCGGCGCATCAGAGAAGTAGCGGCAGCTGCGCCGCTGCTTGAGCCGGTCGCGCAGGGCCTGGGCGCGAGCAACGCTCTCTTCATCGGACATGGCTGCAAGTGAGTAGGGGACGGTTTCGTGGTCGCGCATGCGGCCTGCTATCGCCTGATTGTGGGCAACTTTCCAGTATGGACACTTAACTGACATTGATGTAAGTAAGGATCTTCTGATGGAGGTTTGCATGGCTTTGATCGACCTGCCGCTTAAAACGCCCGACCGCCGCGTTTCCGGGTTCCGTCCGCTCAAGGTGCTGCGTCACTTCGGCAAACTGGTCGAGGACAAGGAAGACACTGAGCAGGTCTTTCAGATCATCGAAGCGACCAAGGGGCGCGCGAGCCATCGCCAGGCATGGGACTTCATCCGCTCACCCGAAGGCCAGCGTTTTCTTCAGGACGAGGTCGATATCCCGACCATGCTGGACGACCACGCTCGCTGGGCCGAACTGCCAGAAGGCACTGTGGGGCGGACCTATGTCGCGTTCATGAAGCGCGAGGGGCTGACGGCTGCCGGTCTGGTCGCCGAAAGCCACAAATGGGCGCCGCCCGAAAGCCTGCCGCAGGATCTAACGCAATGGTATTTCGACCGGCTGCGCGATACCCATGATCTCTTTCACGTGCTCACCGGCTATGGCCGCGATGCGCTGGGCGAGGCGAGCCTGCTGGGCTTTTCCTATGCGCAGAACTTCAATCGCGGCATCCTGTTTATCGCGTATGCGGGCGCTCGGCAGATCAAGAAAGTGTCGCGCACGAAAGCGCCGCTGTTTGCGTCCGTCCGCGAAGGTCAGCGTCTGGGCAAGGTAGCGGCCAAGATCGCGCATCAGGATATCGAAGCGCTGATGCGCGAGGATCTGACCGAGGCGCGGGCGAGGCTAGGCATCGGAAAACCGGTCGTTTATCGCGAATGCCTGCGCATCCTCGAAAGCGAGGGCCAGCGGCGCGAGGATCTGACGCTGAGCGGCGGGCAGGCTGCGGCTTAACTCTCCATCCAGTTTTTGAAGAAACTCTCATGTGCCTCGCGCATCTGATCGAGTGTCACCCCTAGCAGGCTGTCGCCGCCGACCGTGCCGATGCGGTGGAAGCCGACCATTTCCGCCTCGCGCGTCTCCGGTCCTTCCGCGACGATGCGGTTGAAGGCTTCCGCCTTTTCCGGAGACACGGTCAGGACATAGCGCGCCTGATCCTCGCCGAACCACCATTGCGCCGTCGTGTAGGCGTCGTGCGTCGTTATCTCTGCCCCGATACCGCCAGCCAGCGCCATCTCCGCCAGCGTCACGGCGAGACCGCCATCCGAGACATCGTGGACCGCGTTCAGCAATTCCTCGTCGATCAACCGCCGGACGATCTGGCCCGCCCCGCGCTCGGCGGCAAGGTCGACCGGCGGCGCGCGGCCCGCATCGATCCCTTTGACTACGTCGAGCCATAGCGACTTGCCGAGATGCGACCGGGTCGGATCGGGCCGCGCCCAAAATTCAGGCGCGACCAGGTAGATCGCATCGCCTGCGGACTTGAACGCGGGGGTCATCATTTTCGAGGTGTCGTCGATCACGCCGACACCGCCGATAGCCGGGGTGGGCAAAATTGCGCTGCCGCCTCCGGTCGCTTTCGATTCGTTGTAGAGCGAGACATTGCCACTCACGATCGGGAAATCGAGCGCGCGGCAGGCATCGCCCATTCCCTCGAGCGCATGGACAAACTGGCTCATGATTTCGGGCCGCTGCGGGTTCGCGAAATTGAGGCAATTGGTGACAGCGAGCGGACGTGCGCCGACCGCGCAAAGATTGCGATAGGCCTCCGCGATCGCCTGCTTGCCACCCTCATAGGGATTGGCGTGGACGTAACGCGGCGTGCAGTCGGTCGTCATGGCGAGCGCACGACCTGTTCCGTGGATGCGCACCACCGCCGCATCGCCGCCGGTCTGGAGGGTGTCGGCCATAACCTGGCTGTCGTATTGCTCGGCAATCCAGCGGCGCGAGGAAAGGTTGGGGGAGGCGAGCAATTTCAATAGGTCCGCGCCGGGATCGTCGCATTCCGGCTTATGATCGAGCGGTTTGATCTCCGCCCATTCGCGGTATTCCTCGCGGCTGAGATAGGGCCGGTCATATTCCGGTGCATCCGCGGCGAGAGGACCGAGCGGAATATCGCAAACCACCTCGCCATCGAATTCGAGCACCATGTGCTGCGTATCGGTGACTTCTCCGATGACCGCGAAGTCGAGCTCCCACTTCTCGAAAATCGCGCGCGCCTGTGCCTCGGCGCCCGGCTTGAGCACCATCAGCATTCGCTCCTGGCTTTCGCTCAGCATCATTTCGTAGGGCGTCATGCCCTCTTCGCGGCACGGGACGGCATTCATGTCGAGCCGGATTCCCGCTCCGCCATTCGTTGCCATTTCGACGCTAGAGGAGGTGAGGCCTGCCGCGCCCATGTCCTGGATCGCGACGATCGCATCGGTAGCCATCAGCTCCAGGCATGCCTCGATCAGCAGCTTTTCGGTGAAAGGATCGCCGACCTGCACGGTGGGCCGCTTGGCCTCGGCATCCTCCTCGAAATCCGCGCTGGCCATGGTGGCGCCGTGAATTCCGTCGCGGCCTGTCTTTGAACCGACATAGACGATCGGATTGCCGACCCCGGTCGCTGCGGAGTAGAAGATCTTGTCCGCGTCGGCCACGCCCACTGTCATCGCGTTGACCAGGATATTGCCGTCATAGGCCGAGTGAAAATGGGTCTCGCCGCCCACGGTCGGCACGCCGACGCAATTGCCGTATCCGCCAATCCCAGCGACAACGCCCTGGACGAGGTGCTTCATCTTCGGGTGCTCGGGACGACCGAATCGCAGCGCGTTGAGATTCGCGACCGGACGCGCGCCCATGGTGAAGACGTCGCGCAAAATGCCGCCAACGCCCGTCGCAGCGCCCTGATAAGGTTCGATATAGGACGGATGGTTATGGCTCTCCATCTTGAAGATCGCAGCGAGCTTTTGCCCCTCCGCCCCTTCGCCGATGTCGATCACGCCAGCGTTTTCGCCCGGTCCGCAGATGACCCACGGTGCCTCAGTCGGAAGCTTCTTCAGGTGCAGGCGCGAGCTTTTGTAGCTGCAATGCTCGGACCACATGACCGAAAAGATGCCGAGCTCGACAAGGTTGGGCTCGCGACCAAGGGCGGCGAGCACGCGCTCGTATTCGTCCGGCGAAAGGCCGTGCTGCTCGACGATCTCTGGGGTGATTTGGGAAGCGCTGTCGTTCATGCGCGCCCCTTTAGGTCACGCGCTCGGCGCCGCCAAGCCACCGCGCTTGGGGAAATTGCGATTACGCGCAGTCCAGCCGGCCAAGACGGTCGCAAGCGCGAAGGCGAGCAGCGCCTGAAGGTAAAGCAGCGCGCCCGCTTCGACAGGCTCCGGCCCAAACCAGTTCACCGCCTGCAGCAGCAGTAGAATGAAGATCATGATGAGCGGTTGCCCGATCGGTCCGCGTGAGCGCTTCATATAATAGGCAAACGCGGCAAGGGTGATGCCAATCTCCAGCGGCATGGCGATCGCGGGATAGTTCCACAGCCCAAGGCCATAGGTCTCTTCGCCGCCCGCCATAGTCAGGTCCGGGCGATGCACCACCCAATCGAGCGCCCAATGCGAGAGGACCACAAGGGCAGCAACCAGGCCGCCCAGCTGGTCGCGCTTCCATATTGCGACGATGATACCAAAGGCGACGGCCCAGATTGCACTGCCCGCGAGGCTGTGGGTGTAAGGCATGAAATAGAGGTCGAGCGGGTTCATCGCAGTCGCGCCGGGCGTGATGCGCATCTCCTCGATCCCGAACAGCGCGAGGGTGAAGAATGCCCAATCCACCAGTTGCGCGGCGATGAAATAGGTGGCGAGGCGCGGTCCGCGCGAATAGGCAGCCGCGGCGACGAAAGCGGGCGCGAAATGACCGATAAACATATGCCCCGTGCGTCCCCTGTTCGCGATGTCCCTGTTCGCAACGCCAAGGATATTATCCTTCGCATCGCTCCCCGGATGGCCTTGACCGGGCACCGCGCCCCGGTCAATGCTCCAAGCCATGAATGAGGCAATGAGTTCCGAACAGGGGCAGATCCCGGTCGACAAAATGAGCTTCGAGCAGGCGCTCGCGGCGCTTGAGGACGTGGTCGAACGGCTCGAGCGCGGGGATGTGCCGCTGGACCAGTCGATCACACTCTACGAACGCGGTGAGAAGCTGCGCGCAGCGTGCCAGCAGCGCCTTGATCAGGCTCAGGCGCGGATCGAGAGCATCGTAACCGGGACTGACGGGGTGCCTAAAGGTACCGAACCGTTCGACAAGGGCGCCTGAGGCGATGCTTGTGGGGGTAGAGAGCGACCTGCTCGGCGATGGGCTGAAGCGCGTGCAGGAAGAGGTCGATGCGTGCTTCGATGCGTTCCTGCCTGTGCCGGCCGACACCCGCGCGCGTCTGGTCGAGGCGATGCGCTATGCCGCGATCGGTGGTGGCAAGCGGGTGCGCCCGCTGCTCGTTGCCAGCACCTCCGAAATGTTCGGCGTCGATCGCGATGCGGCGATCCAGACCGGGACGGCGATTGAGGCGATCCATGTCTATTCGCTGATCCACGACGATCTGCCTTGCATGGACGACGACGATTTGCGCCACGGCAAGCCGACGCTTCACCATCAGTTCGACGAAGCGACGGCGGTTCTTGCAGGCGATGCGCTGCATGCGCTGGCGTTCGACATGCTGGCGGACACTGCAACCAGCACCGATCCTTTCGTGCGCAGCGAACTGATCGCAACGCTTGGCACGGCGAGCGGCATGAACGGCATGGCGGGCGGTCAGATGATGGATATCGTCGCAGATGAAGAAGGCGTCGATTACGATCTTCATGCCGTCACCCGCCTGCAACAGCTCAAGACTGGCGCATTGCTTGCCGCGAGTGTCGAAATGGGCGCGATTCTGGGCAAGGTGCCGCCTGAGGGCCGCACGCATCTGCGCGCCTATGCCCGCGATATCGGTCTCGCCTTCCAGATTGCCGACGATCTGCTCGATGTCGAAGGCGATCAGGACAAGGCTGGCAAGGCGCTGCGCAAGGATGAGGCGCAAGGCAAGCAGACGTTCGTCACGCTGATGGGCGCGGACAAGGCACGCGAACAGGCCCGCGCGCTCGTCGACCAGGCAATCGCGCATCTGGGCAGTCATGGCAGCGAGGCCGACATGCTCCGCGCGCTCGCCCGTTTCATTGTCGAGCGTGACCGGTGAGAGCGGCAATCGCGGCCTGCGCCGCCGTGTTGAGCCTCGCCGGATGCGGTGCCGAGAGCAGCGACGGCCAGTCAGACTTCGATCCAATGACCTGCGAGCGCGGCATCGAGGGCAATGTGCGATGCCTGGCACAGGCCTTCGACGCCTCCCAATGCGATGATGCAAGAGTTCTCGGCGCGATGCGTGAACAGCGCCGGGGCAGCGAAATGCACTACACCGCCTACGCCGTCTCCGCCGAATGTCTCGCCCGCCTTGAAGCCACCGCTCGCGAACGTGGATTCGCTGTCGAGGAAGACGCGATGGTCGCGCGGCTCGGCGATGGCTACAGTGAAAGACTGACGATGGCGGAAAACCCCGCGAGCGACGGGGGTGAAGTCATCTGGGAGAGGATACAGGAATGAGCGTTTCGGCATGAGCAATCGCATCGGCATCTACCCCGGCACTTTCGACCCGATCACGCTCGGGCACGCCGACATAATCCGGCGTGGATCGAAGCTGGTGGACCGGCTGATCATCGGCGTGACCACCAATCCATCGAAGAGTCCGATGTTCTCCAACCAGGAACGCTTCGCCATGGTCGAACGCGAGGTCGCTGCGATGGGTCTTGCCAATGTCGAAGTCGTCGGTTTCAACGCGTTGCTGGTGAAGTTCGCCCAAAAGCAGCGCGCGAATGTCATCATCCGGGGCCTGCGCGCGGTGGCGGACTTCGAGTACGAATACCAGATGGCGGGCATGAACCAGCAGCTCGATGACGATATCGAGACCGTATTCCTGATGGCCGATGTGTCGCTGCAACCAATCGCTTCCAAGCTGGTGAAGGAAATCGCCCTTTACGGCGGCGATATCACACCGTTCGTCAGCGATCCGGTGCGCGGCGAGGTCAATGCGCGGGTCGAAAAGGTAGGACGCAAGGGCGACTATTGATCGTTACCATGAACGCGCGATGTGGGACGGCCCCCAACCATTCATTGAAGTGTCAGGCACTCCCGGCTAAACGCCGCCCCCTGACACGGGACAATCCATGAAGATCGATATGCTCAAGACCACATTCGGCGCGTTCGCCGCGATGGCGCTGTTCGCCTTACCTGTCGCCTTTCCTGCAACGGCCTTGGCGCAGACTGACGAAGGCGACGTGGACACCAGCGGCGATGCCGAAGCGATGGCGGAGGAAGTCGATCGACGCTCCTTCCCGCCGATCAATTACGATGAAACCGAAGACCTCGATGATATCTGGGTGCTCGACTTGTCCACCGGTGAGCGAGTGATGATCCGCCTGATGGACGAATGGGCGCCTGATCATGTCGCGCGGATCAAGACCCTGACGCGCGAGGGCTTTTATGACGGTGTGATCTTCCACCGCGTGATCGACGGCTTCATGGCGCAGGGCGGCGATCCAACGGGTACGGGGCAGGGCGGCTCGCAACTTCCCGACCTCGAAGAAGAATTCAACCCGATGCCGCATGTGCGCGGCACGGTGTCGATGGCCCGCGCGACCGAGGAAGACAGCGCCAACAGCCAGTTCTTCATCGTGTTCTACCCGCGTTTTAGCCTCGACAAGCGCTACACCAACTTTGGCCGGGTGATCGAGAACATGGCTGCGGTGGACGAGATCAACCGGGGCGAACCGCCGCAGGAGCCTACGCGGATTCTGCAGGCCTCGCTTGCCAGCGACAACCGACCGCCTCCGCCACCGCCCGCGCCGGAGCCGGTGCAGGAAGATATTACGGCCGATCTGCTCAACGCGCCGCTGGAGCAGCAATAGGATACTCGCGAGCCCGGTGGTTGCGTGGTTTACTACGGTCATCATCCACATCTGCTGGAGCTTCCCGCCTGCGCGCGAACTCGTTAATAGCGCGGTATGCGCGTTGATCTCTTCGATTTCGATCTCCCAGAGGACCGGATAGCCTTGCGCCCCATCCGCCCGCGCGACGCGGCGTGGATGCTGGTCGTGCGCGGCGATGAGGCGCCGTTCGAAGACAAACGCGTGCTCGACCTGCCAGACCTGCTTGAGCCCGGCGATGTTCTGGTCTTCAACGACACCCGCGTGATCCCCGCCCAACTCGAAGGGCGACGCGAAGGCGGTCCCGATCAGACGGGCGCACGGATTGGTGCGACATTACACAAGCGGGTCGACTTGCGCCGCTGGCAGGCCTTTGTGCGCAATGCCAAGCGAGTGAGGGAAGGGGACCGGATCGTCTTCGGCGGCGGGGTCACCGCAGTCGCTGAGGCGCGGCGTCCCGATGGCTCGATCACTCTCGCGTTCGAAGGCAGCGAGCCGGTTGAGGTGCTGCTCGACCGCGCCGGGACCATGCCGCTCCCGCCTTATATCGCGCTGAAGCGTGGTGTGGATGAGCAGGACCAGTCCGACTACCAGACCATGTTCGCGAAAAAGGACGGAGCGGTCGCCGCGCCGACCGCCTCGCTGCATTTCACCGATCGCCTCGTCGCAGCGCTCGATGCGCGAGGGATCGGGCGCGAAGTTCTCACCCTGCATGTGGGCGCTGGCACCTTCCTGCCGGTCAAAGCCGAGGACACCAAGGATCACGCGATGCATTCCGAGTTCGGGCGCATCGATGCAGGCACGGCGGAGCGCCTCAACGCGGCGCGCGCTGCCGGGGGACGGGTGATCGCGGTCGGCACCACGGCGCTGCGGCTGCTGGAAAGTGCTGCCAGCGAGGATGGCACGATCCGCGAATTCGCCGCCGACACTGATATATTCATTACGCCGGGTTATCGTTTCCGCGCCGTCGATGGGCTGATGACCAATTTCCATCTGCCCAAATCGACGCTGATGATGCTGGTCAGCGCGCTGATGGGTCGCGAGCGGATGATGGCGGCCTACAGTCATGCGATCGCGAACGAATACCGCTTCTATTCCTACGGCGATTCTTCGCTGCTTCTGCCCTGAGAAGCGCCGATACGCTTGCAATCGCGCAGTGCTGTGCCACATGGCTGTTCGTGAGCGATCCCATCCTCAGCATCCGCAATCTGACGAAGGTTTACGCCGGGGGCACCAAGGCGCTCGACGACGTTGACCTTGACATAAGCAAGGGCGAGATTTTCGCGCTGCTGGGGCCGAACGGGGCGGGCAAGACCACGCTGATCGGCGCAGTCTGCGGGCTGGTGCGACCGACATCGGGCACGATCACTGCGTTCGGGCAGGATCTATCGACCAATTGGCGCAGCGCGCGTGAGCGGATCGGGCTGGTCCCGCAAGAGCTGAGCACCGACATGTTCGAAACGGTCGAGCGCTCGGTTGCCTATTCGCGCGGATTGTTCGGTCGCGGGCCGGACAAGGTGCGGATCGAAGAGGTGCTGCGCAGCCTCTCGCTATGGGACAAGCGCTCAAGCGAAATCCGCGAGCTTTCCGGCGGGATGAAGCGGCGGGTGCTGATCGCAAAGGCTCTGGCGCACGAGCCCGACCTGCTGTTCCTCGATGAACCCACCGCGGGCGTCGATGTCGAGCTGCGCAAGGGGATGTGGGAACAGGTTGCCGCTCTGCGAGAGCGCGGCGTGACGATCATCCTCACCACCCACTACATCGAAGAGGCCGAGCTGATGGCCGATCGGGTCGGAATCATCCGGGGCGGCAAGATTCTCATGGTAGATAACAAGGACGCGATGATGCAGCGCCTGGGCACGACCGAGGCCACCATCGCGCTGGCGGAACCGCTCAGCGAATTGCCTGCCGCGATCGCGGAATACCCCGTGACCCTGTCCGAGGACGGGCGCGAGCTATGCTATCGCGGCGGCGATGGGTCGGGCAGTGGGAGCGCCGAAGTCGCGGCATTGACCAAGGCGCTGATCGCGCATGGCATCGACTATACCGGTATCGACGTCGCCGACAGCTCGCTTGAAGATATCTTCGTCGATCTCGTATCGCAGGAAGAGGCCGCATGAGCGGTTTCAACGCGAGAGGCGCCTGGTCGATCTACCAGCGCGAACTGATGCGCGCGATGCGCACAGCGTTCCAGTCGATCTTGTCGCCGGTGCTGACGACCTCACTGTATTTTGTCGTCTTCGGATCGGTGATCGGCTCGCGGATGGAGCCGGTCGATGGCGTGCCCTACGGTGCGTTTATCATTCCCGGCCTGCTGATGCTGACATTGCTGGGGGAGACGACCAGCAATTCCAGCTTCGGCATCTACATGCCGCGCTTTACCGGCACGATCTACGAGCTGCTGTCCGCGCCCGTGGGCGTTGCCGAGACGCTGATCGGCTTCGTCGGTGCGGCGGCGACAAAGGGGCTGATCCTCGCCGCGATCATCCTCGCCACCGCCACCCTGTTCGTCGATTACGAGATCGCGCACCCGGTGTTTGCCATAGGCTACATCATGCTGGTTGCAGCGAGCTTTTCGCTGTTCGGTTTTATCCTGGGCATTTGGGCCGACAGTTTCGAGAAGCTGGGCATCATTCCGCTCCTGATCCTCACCCCGCTGACCTTTCTGGGTGGCACGTTCTATTCGATCGACGACCTGCCCGCGCCGTGGAACACTGTCGCCTTCGCCAACCCCATCGCGTTTCTGGTGAGCGGCCTGCGCTGGACGTTCTACGGCACCTCAGATGTGTCGATCTGGGTGTCGCTCAGCCTGACGCTGGGATTCCTCGCGCTGTGCGTCGCCATCATCGCGTTTATCTTCAAAACCGGGTGGCGACTGCGCGAGTGATCTTTGTGCCACACATGATGCCGTTTTGCCATTCTCGTTCGATTTGTTCATCTTCTTGAAAGATGATTACACGCAAAGGCGCAAACGTCATTTTCAAGAAGGAACAATTTAATGACCAAATCACTTTTCATTGGCCTCGCCAGCGTGGTTGCGCTTGCAACCCCGGGCGTCGCAATGGCTCAGACCGGCGGCGAAGCTGAACCGTTTGTCGGCGTGTCCGCTGGTTATCATGAATTCGACATCGACGATGACGTTGATATTGACGGTATCGACAGCGGCAGCCCGATCATCGGCGTGGTCGCCGGGGTCGATTTCCCGCTCAGCGAACGAATCTTCGCAGGCGTCGAAGCCAACTTTCACCTCGGCACCGATGTGATCGACAACGAGTACGGCGCATCGGCCCGTCTCGGCTTCGTCAACCCGAACGGTTCAAAGTTCTACGTTCGCGGCGGTTATCAGGAAGTCGATTTCGATATCGGTGAGATCGCCAATGTCGACCTCGATGATTTCGACGATTTCGACGACATCGACACAACGCAGGGCGACTATCTCGTTGGCATCGGCGGTGACTTCCCCGTTGGTGCGGGCGCCATCCGTGTCAATGTCGACACGATTTCCTTCGATTCGCTTCGCGGCACCGCAGGTTACGTCCTGACGTTCTGATCGAGCGTTCAGCAATCGACCGAAATTGGGGGCGGTGACGCATGCGGCATCGCCCCTTTTTCGTGCACTTTCGCGCAAAGCGTGACAGCGCGCCCCGCCCTCGCTAGCGGGGCGAAAGTCATGACCAATCGCTTCGCATTCGACCTTCACGCGACCGACGGACGCGCGCGCACCGGCACGATCCGAATGCAGCGCGGCGAAATCCGTACGCCTGGGTTCATGCCGGTCGGCACTTCGGCCACCGTCAAGGCAATGAAGCCCGAAGCCGTCCGCGCGACCGGTGCCGATATCATCTTGGGCAACACCTACCATCTGATGCTGCGCCCCGGCGCGGAGCGGGTCGCGCGGCTCGGCGGGCTGCATCGCTTCATGAACTGGGACCGCCCGATCCTGACCGATAGCGGCGGCTATCAGGTGATGAGCCTGTCCGATCTCAACAAGCTCACCGAGGAAGGCGTTGAATTTCGCAGCCATCTGGACGGGTCAAAGCATATGCTCACGCCCGAACGCTCGATGGAGATACAACGCCTGCTCGGATCCGACATCGTCATGGCGTTTGACGAGTGCCCGCGCGCCGATCGTCCGCGCGACGAGATTGCCGCCAGCATGGAAATGTCCATGCGTTGGGCAAAGCGCAGTCGCGATGCGTTCGATAGCGGCGAGGAACACGCCGCGCGCGCGGCACTGTTCGGCATTCAGCAGGGCGCTCTGGACGAAGAGCTGCGCCGGACAAGTGCAGACAAGCTGATCGATATCGGCTTCGATGGCTACGCCGTTGGCGGCCTGGCCGTGGGGGAGGGGCAGGAGGCGATGTTCGGTGTGCTCGACTATGCACCATCGCAGCTCCCCGAAGACCGCCCGCGTTATCTGATGGGGGTCGGCAAGCCGGACGATCTGGTCGGAGCCGTAGAGCGCGGGATCGACATGTTCGACTGCGTACTTCCGACCCGCTCGGGCCGAAACGGTCAGGCTTTCACCTGGAACGGCCCCCTCAACCTGCGCAATGCGCGCCATGCCGAGGACACCGGACCGCTGGACGAGCGTTGCCCGTGCCCGACCTGCGCGCACTACTCACGCGCCTATCTTCACCATCTGCAAAAGAGCGGGGAAATGCTCGGCGCGATGCTGGTGACAGAGCACAACCTCACATTTTACCAGTCGCTGATGCAGGCGATGCGCAAAGCTATCAGCGAAGGCACCTTAACCGATTTCGCGCGACGGTTCAGGGACGATTATCTGCAAACTTAACCGTTGATTCGAACCCCCTGCGCCATATGCTGGAGATGCTGACGGCACTGCGGATCCCGAAAGGCTGGCCATCGTCGGGTGGCCCTATGGCGAGCGGTTTCTCGCTCCCGTCGCGCTGTTTCATGGAACGCTCGATCTCAACGTGAACGTTCGCCACTCGCGCGCGATGGCCGATGCGTTGAAGAATGCGGGCAAACCGGTCGAATACGTGGAGGTCGACGATCTGCAACACGATCTGGGTGACAACGTTATGCGGTCAGACATGCTCCACGACATAGACCGGTTTCTTCACGCCGCATTCGAAGGGTGAGCCGCCACGCCAGTTGCGAATTGGTCCGTCTCGCCACTCGACAAACACGGCGCGCCGGGCCAAGGGCGCAGGCAATGACTGACAACGATTTCAAGCGGCCCGAAGACTGCGACACCATGACCCAAGTGCGCGAAGGCGTCGATGCGACCGACCGCGAGCTGGTCGCGCTGCTCGATCGCCGGTTTGGTTACATGCGCGCTGCTGCGCGTATCAAGCCGATGCGCGAAGCCGTTCGCGATGAAGCGCGCAAGGCCAGCGTGATCGCCGCGGCAGTGGACGACGCGAAAGCGCGCGGAATACCGGCAGAGGTGGTCGCCGATATCTGGGAGCGGCTTGTCGAAGGCTCCATAGCTTACGAATTCGATGAGTGGGACGCCGCTCGCAGCTAGGCTCGCACCGCTTCGGTTTCATGATGGAGCCTGCATACCGTTCGCGGGATTTGGGAAGGGTAATCGAAGGCTCTCGATGCAGGCTGGGCGGCAATCCTCGGGGCACTTGTCGGTGCTCTGGCTTCGCTGGCCGGTATTCCGATGACGCACTGGGTGCAGCAACGCCGTGCCACCTCGCTTGCGGATAAACGGCGCGCGCGCCTGCGCGGCATGCTGAGCGGCAAGCAGCACAAGTGGCGCAGCATCGATGCGCTGGCGGCGTCAATTGGTGCAGACGCGGATACCACGGTTGAATTGCTGATAGAGATCGAGGCGCGGGCCTCTTTCGCCAATCCGAAATCGTGGGCACTCGTTTCACGCGCACCATGGCCCGAAGACCTGCAACCGCTTGGCGAATCACAGCGCTGATACGAAAAGGGCGGCCCAAACCGGACCGCCCTTTTCGTATATAGCTTACCGCTGGATCAGCGCGAGTAGAATTCGACCACGAGGTTCGGCTCCATTGTCACCGGATAGGGCACTTCGTCGAGCTTGGGCACGCGGGTGAAGCTCACCTTGTCATCGCCATCGGTCGCGACGTAGTCGGGGATTTCACGCTCGGGCAGGCTCTGCGCTTCGATCACGAGGGCCATTTCCTTCGCCTTGTTGCCGAGGCTGATCACGTCGCCAACATCGCAGCGGCGCGAGGGGATGTTGCACTTCACGCCGTTCACATAGATGTGACCGTGATTGACGATCTGGCGCGCGGCGAAAATCGTCGGCGCGAACTTGGCGCGATAGACGATCATGTCGAGGCGACGTTCGAGCAGGCCGATCAGGTTCTGCCCCGTGTCGCCCTTCATCCGCGTCGCATCCTTGTAGGTGGAGCGGAACTGCTTCTCGGTCACGTCGCCATAATAACCCTTCAGCTTCTGCTTGGCGCGAAGCTGCAGGCCGAAATCGCTCATCTTGCTCTTGCGGCGCTGGCCGTGCTGGCCGGGGCCGTACTGGCGCTTGTTGACCGGAGAGTTCGGGCGACCCCAGATGTTTTCACCCATCCGGCGGTCGAGTTTGTACTTGGCGCTCTTGCGCTTCGACATAAGTCGTATCCTTCAAATATGCTGAGCCGCCCCGCTGGCGGCCATTCAACCCGGTATCGCACCGCAGAGCCCAATATGCCCTGCGCGGCCGCCGCTTCACCGGGATGCGGAGCCCATTTACGAGGTCGTGCAAATAGCGGCGCGTGCGGGAAAATCAAGCCCAAGCTGCGCTTTGCTAGTCCTGTCGGTCAGGGCGCCGGAGCGAGGACAGCACGCCGCGCAATGTGCGCACTTCGAGGTGGTTCCACCCCGGTTTCGTCAGCACGCTGCGTAGGGTTCGCCGGGTTGCCTCAGCGCGATCGGGGGGCAGAAAATACCCCTTGGGTTCGAGCATGTTCTCCAGATGCGAGATGAGACCATCGAGATCCTCTTGCGGAGCGGGGGGAAGGGTATCCTCATCGGCGGTTGGCTGCACCAACGCTGCGGTCTCACCCGCACTCTCGCGTCCGATCCGCGACCACTCATAGGCGACGAGGATCACTGCCTGCGCTAGATTGAGAGAGCCGAATTCGGGATTGATCGGCACGGTCAGGATATGCCGGGCAAGCGCGACGTCCTCTGTCTCCAATCCCGCCGCCTCGCACCCGAAGAGCACGGCGTGGCGACCGGATTCGGCGTGCATCAGCCGCGCTGCCCCATCTGCGCCGACCACCGGCTTGGTCACGCCCCGTTTGCGCACGGTGGTCGCGTAGATATGCTGGCAGTCGGCGACGGCTTCGGCCGTGGTGGCGAACACCTTTGCCTGGTCGAGCACGATGTCGGCGCCCGCCGCCGCAGGCCCCGCAGAAGGATTGGGCCACCCATCGCGCGGGTTGACCAGACGCAGTTCGGTCAGCCCAAAATTGAGCATTGCGCGGGCCGCCTTCCCGATATTCTCGCCCAGTTGGGGGCGGACGAGGACGATGATGGGTTTTGCGGGGTTCGCTGCCACGCGTTCAATCCTTCGCCGCGTCGGCGACGGTGCTGGCAAATTCCTCGAAATCGCGGGCTTCGGAGAAGTCGCGATAGACGCTGGCGAAGCGGATATAGGCGACCGAATCGATCTGCTTCAGTCCTTCCATCACCATCTCGCCGATGCGCGCAGAGGGCACTTCGGCTTCGCCCGCCGTTTCAACCTGTCGCTGTATACCGGAGACGAGCTGGTCGACCCGCTCCTGCGCGACGTCGCGCTTGCGACAGGCAAGGGCGACGGAACGTTCGAGCTTCGACCGATCGAAGGCCTCGCGGCGCGCCTCGCTGCCGTCCGGGCCGGCCTTGACGATGGTGACTTCGCGCAGCTGGACTCGCTCGAACGTAGTGAAGCGCGCGCCGCACGACCCACATTGTCGCCGCCGCCGGATCGCGGTGGCGTCCTCGGTCGGACGGCTGTCCTTTACCTGCGTGTCGTCATTGGCGCAGAACGGGCAGCGCATTGGTGCAAATTGTCCTTGTCAGGCGCTGATCTACAGGCCGGGGTAAACCGGGAAGTCGGCGCATAGTTCGGCGACACGCGCGCGCACCTGCTTTTCGACCTGCGGGTCTCCCTCGGCACCGTGCTTCGAAAGCCCGTCCACCACCTCCGCGATCAGCCTGCCGACTTCGCGGAACTCGGTCGGCCCGAAACCGCGCGTCGTGCCCGCCGGCGTGCCGAGGCGGATGCCGCTGGTCACGAACGGAGAGCGGGTGTCGAACGGAATGCCGTTCTTGTTGCAGGTGAGCCAGGCGCGATCGAGGCCTTTTTCGGCGTCCTTGCCGGTCACGTCCTTCGCGGTCAGATCGACCAGCATCGAATGGTTGTCCGTGCCGCCCGACACAATCCGAAGTCCGTGCTCCTCAAGGCTAGCCGCCAGCGCGCGGGCATTGTCGACGATGCGGTGGGCATAAGTCTTGAATTCCGGGCGCAGCGCTTCGCGGAACGCAACTGCTTTGGCCGCAATCACGTGCATGAGCGGGCCGCCCTGCAGTCCCGGGAACACCGCCATGTTGAGCGGCTTGGTCAACTTCTCGTCGTTCCACAGGATGATGCCCGAGCGCGGTCCGCGCAGCGACTTGTGCGTCGTGGAGGTGACGATGTCGCAATGCGGGAAGGGCGAGGGGTGCGCGCCGCCCGCGACGAGGCCGGAAATGTGGCTCATATCGCACATGAGTACCGCGCCAACCTCGTCGGCGACTGCGCGAAATGCGGCAAAGTCCCAGGTGCGCGAGTAGGCCGTGCCCCCGCAGATGATGAGCTTCGGCTTGTGCTCGCGTGCCGTGGCGGCGACCGCATCCATGTCGATCCGCTCGTCGCCTTCGGTCACGCCATAGCTGACCGGGTTGAACCATTTGCCGGAGATGTTGACCGGCGAGCCATGCGTCAGGTGCCCGCCCGAATTGAGGTCTAGCCCCATGAAGGTGTCACCCGGCTCCAACAGCGCGAGGAAGACAGCCTGGTTCATCTGGCTGCCGCTATTGGGCTGCACATTGGCAAACTCGCAGCCGAACAGCCGCTTGGCCCGATCAATCGCGAGCCGCTCGACCACGTCGGCATAGTCGCAGCCGCCATAATAGCGCTTGCCCGGATAGCCTTCGGCGTACTTGTTGGTGAACACGCTGCCGGTCGCCTCGAGCACGGCGCGGCTCGCGATGTTCTCGCTCGCGATCAGTTCAATCTTGTCGCGCTGGCGGGCGAGTTCGTTGTCGACCGCTTCGGCGATTTCGGGATCGGCCTCGGCCAGGCTGTCGTTCCAGAACCCGTCCATGGGCGTGGCGATATCGGAAGGTTGCGTGCTCATTGGTGGGTCTCGATATGGTCGTGGGCGACGGGCGGGTTACCGAGCTTCGCAACGCGGCGCTGGTGGCGCCCCTTGGGATCGTCCGCATCGGCGAAATCGGTGTGGAGGAACGTAGCTACGCACGATTTCGCCATTTCGATGCCGGTCAGGCGCGCGCCCATCGCGATGCAGTTCGCGTTGTTATGCTCGCGCGCCAGAGCGGCGGAGAGCGGCTCTGACACAAGCGCGCAGCGAAGCGCAGGGTGACGATTGACGCTCATCGAGATGCCGATACCTGATCCACACAGCGCGATGCCACGATCGACAGTGCCCTCCGCGACCACTTCGGCAAGCTTGTAGCCGTAATCGGGATAGTCGACGCTCTCGCCCGGATCGGGGCCGAGATCGGCGATTTCGTGGCCTTCATCCATCAACCATTCGGCAAGCTCTGCCTTCAGGTCGGTGGCGGCGTGATCGGAGGCTATGGCGATGCGCATGAGCGTCGATTTAAGCCATCCCCCCGGGACTGGCTAGGGTTGCGCCAGCAATTTTCGACAACAGCACCTGAATCTGTGCGTTTTGCATAGGCAAACTCGGCAAAACGTAGAGTGATCTTGACGTCGATCGGAGCGATGGTGGGCGTGTTCAGCAAAGGGGAAACCACGATGATCAATCCAGCTGCCACATCTCTTGCCACCGCCGCCCTGCTTCAGAACCCTGCGACCGCCGGGTTCGCCTTGCAAGTTGCAGCGGGGATCATGGGCCAGTTTCTCAATCCGCTGGGCGCCGGGCGCTTTGGCGCGGCTGTCATGCCGGAGCTGATGATGCTGCGCTGTTTTGCCGGTTGCAATCCGCAGGTGCCCTTCCTGCCGCCAAGCTGCGGAATGCCGTGCCTGCCCGGTGGACCCGAGCCGGTGCAGCAATGGACCGCGCAGACAACCGGGGAGGGCCGCGCCGAAGTCGATCTGGGCGACGGCTATAGCCTCAAGTTCAACGAGCGTTCGAGCGAGATCGAGATATTCAACGCCAACACCGGCGAGCACACCCGCATCTGGGGGGATCCGCATGTCGACGTCGATGGCCAGCGCGTGTTCGATTTCTGGGGCACGACGACCTTCACGCTCGAGAACGGCACCAAGATCACCATCAATACCGAACCATGGGGGAACAATCCCAACGCCTACGTCGCGAGCCAGGTGGTCATCACCAAGGGATCGAACGCGCTTGTGGTCGATGGGATCAGCCAGAACGAGCTTGGCGATCTGTCGATGACGATGTCGAATGATGGCTTTGGCGTGGATGCCGCGCACCGCGACGGTTACGTGCTGCATGAGAATGCGACCGGATCGAGCTGGCGCTCCGAGCACACCGGCGCTGTCGCGACCCAGGAAGACCTGAATGCGACGCGGATCGGACGCGAATACGGGCCGGGCAGCGAAATGCCCTCGCTTGAGGAAAGCCTCCCATGGGTCGGTCAATTCCTGATGCTTGGCGCCTTCATGAACTTCGCCAGTGATCTTGGGGACAGCCTGCGCGACGCGACGCCCATATTGCCGCCACGCTTCAACCCATTCTGATCCAAGCGTCGCTTGGACGACCTGCTGAGGGCCGACAATCTGCAAGGATTGTCGGCCCTATGCGTGTCGATGGACCGGCCCGCCAAACCCGATGCTCTTGCGGTCAAGAGTCAATTGGGCGTAGCCCCGGCGAGCACATTTCACCGGAGCAATATCGACCATGCGGTCCATCTATTTGAAATGCCTGCTCGCCTTGTTAGGCGCGCATCTTGCCAGTGTCGCATACGCCGATCCTGGCACTCCGCCACAGCGCGTTTCGAGAGATGATGCGCTTGCCGAGGGCCGGGGCGCGGTTGTGATTTCCATTCGCAGTGAGCTTTATCTCGACGAGCCGCTCGATGTCTTTTTCCTGCGCGAAGGCGGAGAGGTGACGGATGACAGTTCGGTCTTTGCTTTCAGACGAAGACAAGGCGCGCTGGCATTCGGTAACGATACGCTGGGTTACCAGGTGCGGGTGTTCGCATTGCCCGTCGGCACCTATCGCCTGGTCGCGCACGGAATGAATTGTCCGAAAGTGCCTGCCGAAGACGAGCGCTGTCTGGTCGAACGTCGCGGTCTGAACGGCACGCAGGAGGTTTCGCGCCCAAGTCGCGGTTATGGCGCGATTGCGCCGACATTCGAGGTGCGTCCCGATGCGCTGACCTATGCGGGCGACTACGTTCTGACCGCCCGCAACACGATTGAATGGTCGCAGATCCCGTACGAAAAGCTGGACAAGGTGCGTCGCCGCTTTGCCGATCTGGAGGCAGGCCCCGCGCCCGTCATTCCCGGCGAATACCGCCTGCGATATGGCCTGAACGCGCGCAGTTACAACGATGACGCGGGACGACGCTACTGACCGCGACGCGCCTCAGCTTCCAGTCCGCCACGAAACGTCAATAGATCCTACTGGTCGAGGAAGCTGCGCATCTTGCGGCTGCGGCTCGGGTGCTTGAGCTTGCGCAGCGCCTTCGCTTCGATCTGCCGGATACGTTCGCGGGTCACGCTGAACTGCTGGCCGACTTCTTCGAGCGTGTGATCGGTGTTCATCCCGATGCCAAAGCGCATGCGCAGCACACGCTCTTCGCGCGGCGTCAGGCTGGCGAGTACGCGGGTGACGGTTTCCTTGAGGTTGGCCTGGATCGCGGCGTCGACCGGGATCACCGCGTTCTTGTCCTCGATGAAATCGCCCAGATGCGAATCTTCCTCATCGCCAATCGGCGTTTCGAGGCTGATCGGCTCCTTGGCGATTTTCATCACCTTGCGAACCTTTTCGAGCGGCATTGAGAGACGCGCAGCCATTTCCTCTGGCGTCGGCTCGCGGCCTTCTTCGTGGAGGAATTGACGCGATGTGCGCACCAGCTTGTTGATCGTCTCGATCATATGGACCGGAATGCGGATCGTGCGCGCCTGGTCAGCAATCGAGCGGGTGATCGCCTGCCGGATCCACCACGTCGCATAGGTCGAGAACTTGTAACCGCGGCGATACTCGAACTTGTCGACCGCCTTCATCAGGCCGATATTGCCTTCCTGAATGAGATCAAGGAATTGCAAGCCACGATTGGTGTATTTCTTGGCGATGGAAATCACGAGACGCAGGTTGGCCTCGACCATTTCCTTCTTCGCAATGCGCGCCTCGCGCTCGCCTTTCTGCACCATGTTCACGATGCGGCGAAACTCGGGCAGCGCCATTCCGGTTTGCGCGGCAATGTCGGTGATTTCGGCGCGAATGCGCTCAATCGCAGCCTCTTCTTTCTCGGCGAAGGCGGCCCACTTCTTGTCCTTCTTCGCCTTGTCCTTGATCCAGGCGTCGTCGAGCTCGTTGCCGAGATAGGAATCGAGGAAGTCGATCCGCTTGATCTTGTGCCGCTCGGCCAGGCGCAGCATCTGCCCGCCAAGCGCAGTCAGTCGGCGGTTGAAGGCATAGAGGTTGTCGACCAGGAATTCGATCTTGGCCGCGTGAAACTGCACGCTCTCGACCTCGGCGGTGAGCTCATCTGACAGCGCTTCGTACTTCTTCTCTTTCGCCTTGGGGAACTCGTCCCCCGCAGCAAGAGTATCGACGCGCTCGCCCTGCAATTTCTCGAAGGTCTTGAACAGCTTGGTGATGCGCGCGAAGCGTTCGATCGCGTCAGGCTTCAGCGCGGCTTCCATCTGCGCAAGGGAGAGGGTGTTGTCCTCCTCTTCCTCGTCGTCCTTCTTTGAGGAGCCTTCTTCGCCGTCCTCGCCCTCTTCGGACTCGTCGTCATCATCGCTTTCGTCATCGTCGCGAATCGTCGGACCGGCGGTTTCCTCGGAGATTTCGCCGCTGTCGTCCTCGGCCTCTTCCTCCATCTTGTCGGGCGGAGGTTCCTTGGACAGCATCGCGTCGAGATCGAGGATCTCGCGCAGCTGCATGTCCTCGTTGTTGAGCGCTTCAGACCACTGGATGATCGCGTGGAAGGTGATCGGGCTCTCGCACAGGCCGATGATCATCATGTCGCGGCCAGCTTCGATACGCTTGGCAATCGCGATTTCGCCCTCACGGCTGAGCAGCTCGACCGCGCCCATTTCGCGCAGATACATGCGGACCGGATCGTCGGTGCGATCCCCGGTGCCGGTCTTCTTGGCCGCGGGCGCTTTCGGGTCTTTCTTGACGTCTTTCTTCTTGTCGTCGTCGACCGCGATTTCCTCGACCTCGGCATCCTGCTCGGCCTCGGCCTCCGCCTCTTCGTCATTCTCGACGATGCGCACGCCCATTTCGGACAGCGCGGTCTGAATGTCCTCGATCTGGTCGGGGCTCATTTCGCCTGAGGGAAGGGCGGCGTTCAGCTCATCATAGGTGATGTAGCCCTTCTTCTTCGCCTTGGTCATAAGCTTCTTTACCGAAGCTTCGTTCAGGTCGATTAGCGGGGCGTCTTCGCTGCCGGCGGTTTTCGCGGTCGATGCCATGTGCAGTTCTACAATCCATTGCCGGGCGAGTTCCATGCCGAGCCGAGCGTGATGGCCCGGCAGGTTCGCCCCGTTTCATTCCGTGCCGGCGATGTGGTCTGCCGACTAATCCTGTTCGACCGGTGCCCCGGCCCTGCGACGCCCGAATGCTTTCAGGCGCTCATCAACTGTCGTAAGCTGCTGTCGCAAGCGATCCTGTTCGGCAAGCGACCCTTCCGGATCGTCATCGAACTTCGCCACCGTCGCCGCCATCGCGGCTTCGAGCGCTGGTTTGCGGACCAGCAGCGACACAGCTTCGGCCAGTTCCTCGCGCGCTTCACCGGGGGGTGTGGCCTCCTTGAGGAAGGCATAACGGTTGTGTTCCGGTAGGGCAGGATAGCCTTGGGTTACGGATATGGCGTTTGTGCCGTGCGAATCAAGCGTTTCGGACAGCTCCATCAACGATTCGATCTGCGGTGCGGCTTTCGGGTTCGCATCGGCCAGGCGGGTGAGGGCCTCGGCGTGGCGCGAGATTTCGGAGGGATGCCGGGCCAATCCAGCGATCACGGCGGCAAGAAGCGTATCGCGAGCGCCCCCCGCCATGGCCGATGTGAGCCTCACCCGCGCGTCGGTCGAGAGGCCTTTCTGGGTAAGACGCGCCGGACGCCACGGCCCGGATTTGCCGTTGTTGCCACGCTTTTCGCGCGGAGGGTAAGCGAACGCGGAGAAGCGATCCAGCAGCTCGCGGCGGTAGAGCGCGCGCACATCGCTATCTGCAATCGTGTCGACATGCGCCATCAGCCGCGCTTTCAGGCCCGCCTTCGCCTCAGGTGAGGTGAGCGGCAGCTTGTCGCTTTCGGCCTCCCACAATATGTCGAGCACGCTTTTCGCCCTGTCGAGCAATGCCTCCATTGCGTCCTTTCCCTCACGGTTGACGAGGTCGTCGGGGTCCATTCCGGCGGGCAGGCGCACGATCGATAGCGAGCGCATCGGACCGAGCATCGGAAGCGCGCGTTCCACCGCCCGCATGGCCGCCCGCTGACCCGCCGCATCGCCATCGAAACACAGCACCGGCGCCTCCACCATGCGCCACAGCATTTCGAGCTGCATCTCGGTCAAGGCTGTGCCTAAGGGGGCCACAACGTCACCTATGCCGGCCTGAGCGAGCGCGACGATGTCCATATAGCCCTCGACCACCACCACCCGGCCGGTCTGGCGCGAAGCGGGCGCGGCGCGATGCAGATTGTAGAGGGTTCGGCCCTTGTCGAAGAGCGGCGTGTCGGGAGAGTTGAGATATTTGGCGACCCCGTCCCGGTCCTTCAGGATGCGTCCGCCAAATGCGATCACCCGCCCGCGCGCATCCTGGATCGGAAGCATGATGCGGCCGCGGAAGCGGTCGTAATGCGAGCCATCCTCGGTTGCGATCCGCATTCCGGTATCGACCAGCATCTCCTCATCGAAGCGCGCGAGGTTGCGGGGGAGCGCCTGCTTGTTCTCCGGCGCGTAGCCAAAGCCGAATTCGCGCAACGTCTCCGCCGTCAATCCGCGCCGTTCGAGATAGGCCATCGCCTCGCGCCCGTCGGAGGTGTGGAGGTTGTCGGCAAACCACTCCTGCGCGGCGGTGGTCACGTCGACCAGCTCGGCGCGCTTTTCGGCCTTTTTCGCAGCGACCGGATCGGGAGCGGGGACTTCCATCCCGGCTTCCGCCGCCAGCTCCTTGATCGCGTCGATGAAGGACAGCCCGCGCTGCTCGGTCATCCAGCTGATGACATCGCCATGCGCGCCGCAGCCGAAGCAATGGTAGAACTGCTTCTGATCGTTGACGTAGAAGCTCGGCGTCTTTTCATCGTGAAACGGGCAGCACCCCTTCCACTCGCGGCCCGCTTTGGTCAGCTTGTCGGTGCGCATGATTATGCTCGACAGCGTAATCCGCGCGCGCAGCTCGTCCTTCCATTGCGGGGTTATCGCCATGCGCAAAGAGTGCGCCCGGCGAAGCGATCAATCAAGAGGCCAAGGCGACGGTGTTTGCCTTTTCCGGCATAGTATCGGGGATAGTGCCCGAGCGGATGTGCGTGCACATGTTGATCGCGCCGTCATCGGCGGCGGGGTAGGGGCCTTGGCCGCTCGCCGTCACATCGTTCGCGCGGATCTCGTAAGCGGCGGAGGGACCGGCGGGCGGAAGGGTCGATTGCCAGAAGAAGGTCAGCGGCTCCGCGTCCTCCCACTGGTTTCCGCCATCGCCGGGATTGACCGTCCAGGCGAGCGCGCCCTGATCATCGCATGTCACGACCACCTCCAGATCCTCACCCGCAGCTGCGATCGCCTCGGCCTTGGAAAATCCGGCATGGCCCATGAAGCCGTGAGCAGGCGCGTTCATGAAGAAGGCGGTCGCTGCCTCGACATCCACGTCGTCCGTTCCGTCGCCCGCGCCGGTCGTCGGGTCCATGTCCTCGCCCGGATAGACGATGTGGACGTAGGTGTAGATCGTGCCGTCGGGAGCAGTGGCCGGATCGCATTCCTCCATTCCGGCAGGACACGCGACATAGGAGGTGATGTCGGCCAGCACGCCCGCATCGTTGGACAGGGTGGTTTTGACCTCCGGCCCCTGCGGCCCGACGATCTTCGGACCAAGGCTAAGGTCGGCAAAGTCGATGGGAGCCACCGCCGCGGCCATCGCCGCCGCTTCGCCATCGGTGGTGGCGGTTTCAAGCTCGGCGGTGTCATCGCCGACCTCTTCGTCGGCGCACGCGGCGAGCGCCAGCAGCGGCGCGAAGAGAAGCGAATGGCGGATCGTGCGGCGGTTCATAAGGGCGTCCTAAAAGCTGTTTTTCACAAGAGCGCTCGCGCGGCTCATATCCATTTCAGCGCCGTGGCGGCTTTTCAGTTCCGCCATGATCCGACCCATATCCTTAACGCTGTAAGCGCCAATGCTTGCCTTCACGTTCGCGATCGCGGCCTTCGTTTCCTCTTCGCTCATCATGCGCGGCAGGAATTCCTCGATTATCGCGAGTTCGGCGCGCTCGTTCTCGGCAAGTTCTTCACGATTACCCTCAACATACATGGTTATCGATTCGCGCCGCTGCTTCGCCATTTTTTGCAGGACGGCGGTGACCAGCTCGTCATCCGGCACCTCTTTGGCCGCCGTGCGCTGCTCGATATCCCGGTCCTTAATCTTGGCGCTGATCTGGCGGAGCGTGGCGGTGCGCTGCTTGTCCTTGGCCTTCATGGCGGTAACGGTGGCGGCCTTGATGTCGTCGCGGATCATGAGTTGAAAACGTCTTTCCTGTGGATGGGTTGATGCTGGCGGGCGCTCTAACTCATCGGACCGCCCGCGCCTAGGTTGACGGAGCCGCGGGGCAGGTCTAGCCGTTGGGTCTTAGCGACATTGCTGGCAATTCCTGATCGACGGAGCGCTCCATGGCCCCATCCGCCACCACCCCTGCGCAGCCGAAAGGCGCGACCGGGTGTCTCGTCCTTGCCGATGGCACGGTCATCTGGGGCAAGGGTTTCGGCCATATCGGCGAGGCGGTGGGCGAGGTGTGCTTCAACACTGCGATGACGGGGTATCAGGAGGTGATGACCGATCCCTCTTACGACAGCCAGATCGTGACCTTCACCTTCCCCCATATCGGCAATGTCGGCGCGAACGAGGAAGACGTGGAGTCGCGCGGATTGGGGGCGGTGGGGTGCATGGTGCGCGAGGAAGTGACTCCACATTCCAATTTCCGCGCGCGCGAGGAATTCATCGAATGGATGTCGGCGCATGGCAAGATCGGCCTGTCGGGCGTGGACACCCGCGCGCTCACCCGCCGCATTCGCCTGAACGGCGCGCCCAATGCGGTGATCGCGCATTCGCCCGATGGCGCGTTCGATGTGGAGGCCTTGCTGGAGCAGGCGCGCGAATGGTCGGGGCTGGAGGGGCTGGACCTCGTTCCCAATGTTTCGCGCAAGGAACGCGAGGACTGGCGCGGCGGGCACTGGCAACTCGGCTTTGGCTATACCGAGGGCACGAAGGATACCCCGCACGTCGTCGCGATGGATTTCGGGGCGAAGGACAACATCTTCCGCACGCTGGTCCGCGCCGGGGCGAAGGTGACGGTGGTACCGGGGCGCTCGAGCTTCGAGGATATCATGGCGCTGAAGCCCGACGGCGTGTTCCTGTCGAACGGACCGGGCGATCCGGCGGCGACGGGCGAATATGCGGTGCCGGTGATCAAGGCGCTGCTGGAGGCCGACGTGCCGCTGTTCGGCATCTGCCTTGGCCATCAATTGCTCGGGCTGGCGGTGGGCGCGAAGACCAGCAAGATGCACCAGGGCCACCGCGGCGCCAACCACCCCGTCCAGCGGGTCGGCGAGGGCTGGGGCGAGAGCGCCGGTCTGGTCGAAATCACCAGCATGAACCACGGCTTCGCGGTCGATGGCGAGACTTTGCCCGATGGAGTAAAGCAGACCCATGTAAGCCTGTTCGACGGCTCGAACTGCGGCATCGCGGTAAAGGGCAAGCGCGCGTTCGGAGTGCAGTATCATCCGGAGGCATCACCTGGGCCGCAGGATAGCTTCTACCTGTTCGAGAAGTTTGTCGGGGGGTTGGGGTGATGTCTCTTCGGCTTTTTTTCGCCAGCTTAAGCGTGCTGCTGAGCGGGTGTGGCGCCGATGGATCAGAGCCCGCTGCATTAACCGGGATCGATCTCGCAGCCGCCAGATCCGACGCAAAGACATTTCTAGGAGATAAGTTCAGATTGGTAGCGATCTGCGGCCCTTCGTCGGGACAGACATTCTTTCTTGACGACAAGGACGACGGATTTGTGTCGGACGAAATAGGGGAGGGCATAATAGCGTTCGGGGCTTCCGAGAATGATGAACTTAACATAGTTCATCGAGACGCGCTCAAGTCGATGGTTTCAGCGAATGACTATCAAGTAGAAATCACGCGCGACTTTGCGCCTAGTGGCGGCCCAGATAGCATCTGGACAGTGCGGTATCCAAGGAGCGGAATTGTTGAAACACATAACTTAACGACTGGTTCTGATGGACAAATCTACAATTTACGGACCTCAAATAAGCCGCAAGGCATGCTGCAAGGCCGTGCCACGCTCTTTATTTCAAGATGTGAGTGGGAATAATGCCATTCATTCTTCGCATTTGTGTTTCCAAATACCTACTCTTTCTAGCGGCGAGCGTACTTGCCCAAAACCCGGCGACAACCCCGCCGCCGTCCGCCGAATGGCCCGGCGCAGAGATCGTCGAGGGCGTTGCCTTCCAGGGCGATGGCTCGGTCACGCTCGAAGCGGGGGAGGGCGGGGTGCCGGTGCTCGCGTTCTGGCGGCCGATCCTGTTTCGCGAGGAAACCGACGAGCCGGTCGCGGGGCGCATGGATTGCCGCGTGGTCGCCGCCGACGGACGCTTTGCCGAAGACGCCTTCGATCCCCGCGCCCGTCACGATGCCGCACTCGAAGCGCGCGAGCGGCAGGGCTTTCGCGACGAGGACGTGCTGCGCGATTACAGCGACCACATCCGCCGTCTCGACGTCGTTGGCAGACGCAACGCGCCGCATCAGCACTATGTCCTAAGCTACATCCTCGTGCGCGATGGTGAGCGGTTGGTGGACATTCGCCGCAATTGCACCTTCATTCACGGCGACGGAATCAGCCGGATCGACCCGCTGCCTTACGTCCTGCGCTACACCAAATTCACCTATGCATTCGAACCCAACAACGGGAGTGAGGGATGAAATCCGTTCTTGCTATCGCATCGGCCCTGCTGCTTGGCGGCTGTTCGCTGTTCTTCCCGGAAGACCCGCGCGAAGGCGAGGAAGCGGTTGACGAATGTGTCGAACGGCTGACCGGTGAGATTGCCTTTGACGAGGGCGAGGACTCCGCCGCTCCAGGCGCGATGTGGGTGCCGATCTACACTTACGACATCACCAAGCTCGATCTCGAGGCACTTCAGGATCTGACGGTCGAGGGGAGTGACGAAACCGCAGGAACGCGCGACCGCAGGGTCAGCGCCAATACGCGCACGGCGGTCGATGCGTTCATGAAGCGACCGGTCGATGAAAAAGGCGTCTTCTTCATGGGTCGCGACCCGGCGCTGTATCGCGTGCGCGGCGCGCCAAAGCCGGCAGGCGAGATAGTGAGCGCCGGGTGCGAACGCCAGCAGGCTAACATGCGCCTGCTCGAAATCGAAGCGGCCGCGATGCAAACCGGTTCTCCCGACGAAGACGGCTCCGACGAAAGCGAGACCTCAGAGTAATGCCCAAGCGCACCGACATATCCTCGATCCTCGTCATCGGGGCGGGGCCGATCGTCATCGGACAGGCGTGCGAGTTCGACTATTCGGGCACGCAGGCGATCAAGGCACTGAAGGAGGAGGGCTATCGCGTCGTCCTCGTCAATAGCAATCCGGCGACGATCATGACCGATCCCGAATTCGCTGATGCGACTTATATCGAACCGATCACGCCCGACATCGTCGCCAAGATCATCGCCAAGGAAAAGCCAGACGCGCTGCTGCCGACTATGGGCGGGCAGACCGCGCTCAATTGCGCGCTGAAGCTCGACGAGATGGGTGTGCTGGTCGAGCATGGCGTGGAGATGATCGGTGCCAAAGCCGACGCGATCGACAAGGCCGAAAACCGCCAGCGCTTTCGTGAGGCGATGGATGCGATCGGGCTTGAGAGCGCGCGCAGCGGAGTCGCGACCACCGTCGATCAGGCGCGCGAAGTGCTCGAACGCACAGGGCTGCCCGCAATCATCCGCCCCAGCTTCACCCTTGGCGGAACGGGCGGGGGCATCGCCTACAACAAGGCCGAGTTCGACCAGATCGTGCGCGAAGGGATCGACGCGTCGCCCACGGACGAGGTGTTGATCGAAGAATCGTTGCTGGGCTGGAAAGAGTTCGAGATGGAGGTCGTGCGCGACCGCGCTGACAATGCGATCATCGTGTGCGCGATCGAGAATGTCGATCCGATGGGCGTGCATACCGGCGATTCGATCACGGTCGCGCCCGCGCTGACGCTGACCGACAAGGAATACCAGATCATGCGGAGCGCCAGCATCGCGGTGCTGCGCGAGATCGGGGTCGAAACGGGCGGGTCGAACGTGCAGTTCGCAGTCAATCCGAAGGACGGGCGGCTGATCGTGATCGAGATGAACCCGCGTGTCTCGCGCAGTTCCGCGCTCGCCTCCAAAGCCACCGGCTTTCCCATCGCGCGCATCGCGGCGAAGCTGGCGGTTGGCTACACGCTGGACGAGATCACGAACGAGATCACCGGCGCGACGCCCGCCAGCTTCGAGCCGACGATCGACTATGTCGTCACCAAGATTCCGCGCTTCGCCTTCGAGAAATTCAAGGGCACCGAACCGCTGCTTTCAACCGCGATGAAGTCGGTCGGCGAAGTCATGGCGATCGGGCGCAACTTTGCGGAAAGCCTCCAAAAAGCGCTGCGCGGGCTGGAAACCGGGCTCGACGGATTCAACCGCGTGACCGAGCTCGAAGGTGTGTCGAAAGATGTCATCACCGCCGCGATCTCGCGCCGCACCCCCGACCGGCTGCTGAAAGTCGCACAGGCGTTCCGCGAAGGGCTGAGCGTCGTCGATATCCAGAACGTCACCGGCTACGATCCGTGGTTCCTGCGTCAGATCGAAGCGATCATCGCCGCCGAGCGCGAAGTGCAGGCGGATGGCTTGCCTCGCGATGCGGACGCGCTTCGTCGGCTGAAGGCGATGGGCTTTTCCGACCGCCGCCTCGCCACTTTGGCCGTGCGATCGGTCGGCGTCGCGGGCGGACTGGCGGAGACGAAGGCGAAGAGCTCCGGCCTGCTCCACACCGCTCTTCAGGCGATGGCCGGCGCGACAGACGAACATGAAGTCCGCACCTTGCGCCAGAAGCTTGGCGTGTTGCCAGTGTTCAAGCGGATCGACAGCTGCGCCGCGGAGTTCGAGGCGGTGACGCCGTACATGTACTCGACTTACGAGGCCCCCAGCTTCGGTGAAGCCGAGGACGAGGCAGCGCCCAGCGACCGGCGCAAGATCGTGATCCTTGGCGGCGGGCCGAACCGGATCGGGCAGGGCATCGAGTTCGATTATTGCTGCGTCCACGCCTGTTTCGCGCTGGCCGAGCAGGGCTTCGAGACCATCATGGTCAATTGCAACCCGGAGACGGTTTCAACCGATTACGACACCTCCGATCGCCTGTATTTCGAGCCTTTGACCACCGAAGACGTGCTCGAAATCCTGCGGGTCGAGCGACAATCGGGCGAAGTCGTCGGCGTCATCGTCCAGTTCGGCGGGCAGACCCCGCTCAAGCTGGCACACGCGCTGGAGCAAGCGGGCGTCCCGATCTTGGGCACATCGCCCGATGCGATCGACCATGCCGAGGACCGTGAGCGGTTCGCGAAGCTCGTGAATAAGCTGAAGCTCAAGCAGCCGCAGAATGGCATCGCCTACACCCGTGACGAGGCCGCTGCACGCGCGGCACATATCGGCTATCCGGTGCTGCTGCGCCCATCCTTCGTGCTGGGCGGGCGGGCGATGGAGATCGTCGATTCCGAAGCGCAGCTCGACGATTACATCAAGACCGCAGTGAATGTGTCCGGCGACAGCCCGGTCCTGGTCGACCAGTATTTGCGCGATGCGATCGAGGTCGATGTCGATGCGCTATGCGATGGAAAAGAAGTTCGCATCGCAGGCGTCATGCAGCACATCGAGGAGGCGGGGGTGCATTCCGGTGACAGCGCCTCCACGCTTCCACCCTATTCGCTAGCGCCTGCAATCATCGAGGAAATGGAGCGCCAGACAGCCGAGCTGGCTCACGCTCTCGGCGTGCGCGGGCTGATGAATGTGCAATTTGCGGTGAAAGAGACAGAAGAGGGCGCGGACGTCTTCCTGATCGAGGTGAACCCTCGCGCCAGTCGCACCGTCCCCTTCGTCGCCAAGGCGATCGGTCAGCCGGTCGCCAAGATCGCCGCGCGGGTCATGGCTGGTGAGCCGCTGGCGGACTTTGATCATTTCCGCCGCGACCTCAGCTACATGGCGGTGAAAGAGGCGGTTTTCCCCTTTGCCCGCTTCCCGGGCGCCGACCCGGTGCTATCCCCGGAAATGAAATCGACCGGCGAGGTGATGGGCATTGATGCGACTTTCGAAGCAGCCTTCTTGAAATCGCAGATCGGCGCCGGGATGGACCTGCCGGAAGCCGGAACGGTGTTCATCTCGGTCAAGGATTCGGACAAGGCCGGTATCATCGAGGCGGCGCGGCAACTTAGAGAAAATGGTTTTGATCTCGTCGCGACCGCCGGCACGCAACATTTCCTGAGCGCGCAGGGTCTGATGATTGAACGGGTGAACAAGGTCGCGGAAGGGCAGCCGCACATCGTCGATCGCATTATCGATGGCGATATCGCGCTGATTTTCCATACCACCGAAGGATGGCAGTCGCTGCTCGATTCCAAATCGATCCGGCAGGCCGCGCTGGAAAAGAAGGTGCCGTATTACACCACCGCCGCTGCCTCGCGCGCGGCCGCGTCGGCGATTGCGGCCATCGCACCGGACCAGCTTGAAGTCCGGTCGTTGCAGGACTATTATACCTAGGTATTCACGTCCGCTTCCCCCACATTTCGCTGGTTGAAGGCCGTCGCGCAAGACGCGGTCCCGCTCGAAATGACGATAGTGAAATTCACGGGGAACGGCCCAGTTGAGAAAGAGACGGGATGGCTACGATGGAAAAAGTTCCGATGCTGGCAGAAGGCTATGAGCGTCTGACCACAGACCTCAAGGCGCTGCGCGAGGAACGCCCGAAGATCGTTGACGCAATCGAGGAAGCGCGTGCGCACGGCGATCTGTCGGAAAACGCCGAATACCATGCGGCGAAGGAGCGCCAGGGGCAGGTCGAGGCGCAAATCTCTGATATCGAAGACAAGGTCAGCCGCGCGCAGATCATCGATCCCAAGACCCTCTCAGGCGACAAGATCATCTTCGGCGCGACGGTCACTCTGCTCGATGAGGACGACAAGCCGGTGAAGTACCAGATTGTCGGCCAGACCGAAGCAGACGCGGCGAAGGGGCGGATTTCGTATTCGTCGCCGCTCGCTCGCGCATTGATCGGGAAACAGGTCGGCGACGAGATCGAAGTTACCGTGCCGTCGGGCGACAAGTTCTACCTGGTCGACAAGATCGTATTCGTCTGAACGCGGGGGCTCCCAGGAAAGCGAAGCCGCGCACTTTACGCTAGGCGCTTTTCCATCGCGTAATTGTGTATCGGGACGCCGCGACCTTGGTGCTCAATGTTAAAGTCGCGGCGGTTTAGGACGCTGTAACCCGCGCGCTCGAAGGTTGGCCGGGCGAGTTCGCTCGCTTCGGTGAACAGGCGGTCAAGCGCGAGATTCCGGGCGCGTTCCTCGGCTTTTGCGAGTGGGCGTGCGGCCAGACCCCGCCGAGCGTGGTCGGGGTGGCAATAGAGCATGTCAAGATGCGCGCCCCTTATGTCGCATTTCAGTAGCGCGTAAGCTACCGGACGATTACCGCTATCGGTAGCGATTATGATGTCCGCACCATCGCGCACGCGCTCGACGAACCGATCGGGTTCGGTGTTGCGTGCGGCCCATGCAGCAAACTGCTCGGATGTATAAGCCTGTGTGCCGAGAGCACGGATTGCGGCAAGCGTCGGTTCAACCAGCGCAGGCGCGTCGCTCGTGCGGAACCGGCGGAGCGCGTAGGCCATTGTGCCACGCTTCGCCTGCTACTCTTCCGGCGTCAGCAATTTGTGGATGTGCACCACCACATATTTCATTTCCGCATCGTCGACAGTGCGTTGCGCCTGTGCGCGCCAGGCTTCGACAGCGTTGTCGTAAGAGCTGTAAACCCCGACCACATGGACGCTTTCCGGATCCTGAAATTCGTGGCCGCGCGGGTCTTTCACGCGGCCACCCATCACGAGATGCAAGCGCTGGGGGGAGGTCGTTTCTTCCATCGTATTTGTCCTTGGCAAGGGCATGCAGGTGCGGAAATCCTGCGCCCCTTACCAAGTCGCATCAGGGAGGCAACCCGCTGTCAGTTTAGGGGCGCGGCCTAACGCCCCTTGATGTCACGGACAGCCCGATTTGCGCGTCGTCGCGTGCGACGTGAAGCGAAGCGCGCGCTGTCGGCGGTGCTTCCGGCAATGTAGTCGGCATCGCGTTTCAACGATCGCGCCTGTCTGGCGGCGCTGTCGCCAAGATCCTCGAAGGCATCTTGACCAGCACGCGCACCATCGACCGCGCCGTCCATCAGCTTGATGCCGTACGCCGTGATTGCGTCGCTGACGAGATCGCCGAAGCGCGACGTCTTTTCCTTGGCAACACGTCCGGCCTGCTGCGTTTCGGCAGCGGCGGTTCCGGCAAGCCCAGCGGCACCGATCGCGGCATTTCGCGCGACGCGGCGACCGGGACGGGTCATCAGACCGATCGCGAGGCCTGCAGCGAGCGCGCCCCCGATCACGACGAAGGGATGCTCCTTGGTATAGTCCTTCGCGGTGCCCGCCGCTTCTCTCGCCTGGTCGGCAAGAGAGCGCTCTGCGATGCGGCGCTCGCTCGCTTCGATCTTTGCCCGCAACGCATCCCGCTTGTCTGCGGCGCTCGGCGTGTGGCCCGAACCGGGGGGCGGCGGGACTTCAGGTGCTTGAGGGACTTTATCGCTCGTTTCGGTCGTCATCGTATTCTCCATCAGGATAGTGTTCATTTATATGCTGGGGGCCTGTGTCCGAGGGAGGTCTATCAAAGACATCCTCCTCCTCACCATGATCCCCGTTGAGATTAAGCAATTCTAGCAGCGGCCCGCGACCGAGCCACAAGACTAGCGCGCCAATCAGCGCAGCGACGATGCCGCGATTGTCGTCGGCCTGTTCCTTGGCGGTCTCAAAAACGTCGCGCGCTCCTTCACCCACACGCCCCGCAACGCGGTTCGCAATGCCCGAGCCCGAGAGGGCAGCGCGGGTGTGTGCGATGTCGGCGAGGAAGTTCTGCTTGGCCGCATCACGCATTGCGCGGTCTTCTTGCAAACGGCGTTCGAGATTGCTCATGCGCCATCTCCATTGGAATTGCCGGAGAACAGAGCCGAAATGCGCTGCGCACGGCCTCGAGCCTTGAGGCCCAGCCATGCGGTGAGCAGTAACAGACCGCCCACGACAATTGCGATGGCCCCCCAGATCGTAACCAATGGCTCAAGGGCAATTACCAACCCAACGGCAAGCGCGAGCAAGGCAATGTGCAACAGGAACAGCGCGACAACGACATAGAGCGCTGCGAAACCCGCGGATTTCCCAGCCAAAGCAGCGCGCGTTTTTTGAAACGCGATTTCCGCCTGCGCGTAGCTGATCCCATCGTCGATGAGATTGGACAAATCGTCGACCACACCCTCTTCGAAGTGCGGCTCGGGCGAAAGATCATCCTTGGGCGGGGGCGGGGCCGGGTCGTTCTCCGCAGAGGCCGGTCCAATCGGATCGGCCTCGGAGACCCCATCAGGCGAGGGACGCGGATCGGTCGCGACATCGTCGCCGCGCCCGGCGTCCGACTGCCGCCATTGATCATTCATTTGTTATCACCTCGACCTGCGCTTCCACGCTTTTGCGCGCGCCCCTGTGAAAAGCGGGCACGTACTTTGCGCTTTAATCAGCGACGCGATCCGCCAAACAGACGTGCAATCATAAATCCAGCGATAGCCGCGATGCCCACCGCTGCCGCGGGGCTTTTACGGATCATTTCGCGGGTATCCTCGCCTATTTCCTCAACGCTTTTTGCTTCAAGCTTTGCAGACGTTTCCGCAAGGTAGCGTGATGTCGAACGGGCATAATCGCCATACTGTTCGCCCAAACGTTCATCAATGTCGGTCGCGGTTTCACCGACCGTGCGGCTGAGCGAAGCGATTGCATCGCTTGCTGCCGATTTGCTTTCGCCGGCGAGTTCGGATGCCCGGCCCTTGGCTTTCTCGGTGTAGTCTTTCGCGTCGCCTTTCAAATCGTCCGAACGAGTCTTGGCCTGCTCACGATAGGTGTTCGCGCGGATGCTTGCCTCCGTCTTGAGCGCGGCTGCACCAGCCTTCGCTTCTTCAAGCGCGGCATTGAAGCGGCTCTTTGCTTCGGTGGTACCTGCACCCGGAGTCCCGGTCGCAGGCTCCGTTACGGGCTCGAGCGTTCCCGTGGTCTTCTTGGAAACCGCAGTCTTTTTGGTGGTCGTCTTGCGCGCCCCGGTCTTGTTGGCGGTTTTCGTGGTCTTGGTGGTTTTCGTATCGGCCATGGCGTTTTTTTAGCCCTCCATTGCGGTTGCCCCCGCTGCACAGCGAGAGAGAGTGTATTTTGTGCAACCAACGCTCCTTGCGCCAGTCCGTTCCGGAGAATAGGGGTGCCGCGACACATGGCGCAAACGGCGTTTCTCGTCGGTTTTTTCGAGCCGTTTCCGACCACTCGCATCGCTGCGCCTTCACCGGAGCCATACATGACTTCCATTATCGATCTGCATGGACGAGAAATTCTCGACAGCCGCGGCAATCCAACCGTTGAAGTGGACGTCCTGCTCGACGACGGCAGCTTCGGGCGCGCCGCAGTTCCCTCGGGCGCTTCGACAGGAGCTTACGAGGCGGTTGAGCTGCGCGATGGCGACAAGACCCGCTATAAAGGCAAAGGCGTCCTAAAAGCGGTCGATGCGGTCAATTCCGAAATCCGCGATCTCCTGACCGGAGCGTTCGATGCCGAGGATCAGCGCGATATCGACTTCTCGCTGATTGCGCTCGACGGCACCGACAACAAGAGCCGGATCGGCGCGAACGCCATTCTGGGCACGAGTCTGGCTGTGGCGAGGGCCGCGGCGAATGCGCGCGGTCTGCCGCTTTATTCTTACATCGGTGGTGTGTCGGCGCACCGACTTCCGGTGCCCATGATGAACATCATCAATGGTGGTGAGCACGCCGACAATCCGATCGACATTCAGGAATTCATGATCATGCCGATCGGGGCCGACAGTCTGGCCGAAGCGGTGCGCTGGGGTGCGGAAGTTTTCCATACATTGAAGGCAGGACTCTCCGATCAGGGACTGTCGACCGGCATCGGCGACGAAGGCGGTTTTGCGCCGGACCTTGCCAGCACCCGTGTCGCGCTCGATTTCATCATGGCCTCGATCGAAAAGGCCGGGTTCAAGCCGGGCGAGGACATCGCCCTAGCGCTCGATTGTGCCGCCACCGAGTTTTATCACGACGGGACATATAATATTTCGGGAGAAAACCTCGAGCTGACCAGCGAAGGCATGGTCGGTTATCTTTCGGAGCTGTGCCGCGACTATCCCATCCGCTCAATTGAGGATGGGATGGACGAGGATGATTTCGAGGGCTGGAAAGCGCTTACGCAGGAACTGGGCGACCGCGTGCAACTGGTCGGTGACGATCTGTTCGTGACCAATCCGGCGCGGCTTGCCGAAGGGATCGAGCAGGGGCTCGCCAATTCGCTGCTCGTCAAGGTCAACCAGATCGGTACGCTGACCGAGACGCTCGAAGCAGTCGACATGGCAACGCGGGCCGGTTTTACCTCGGTAATGAGCCACCGCTCAGGCGAAACCGAGGATGCGACCATCGCTGATCTCGCGGTTGCGACCAATTGCGGGCAGATCAAAACCGGATCGCTCGCTCGGTCCGACCGCCTGGCGAAATACAATCAGCTGATCCGGATCGAGGAAGAACTTGGCGACAGCGCCGATTATGCGGGGCGCGCGTGCTTTGGCGCGCTGTCGGATTGATTGGAGCGGATCATCCGGCGTCGCGGGCGCTCGCGAAATAGGCGTCCATTGCTGCAACCCCTCGATCGGTTAAACGCACGAGCACGCGGCGTTGATCGTTCGGGTCGTGTTCGCGCAGCGTCAGCCCCTGATCGCAAAGCACGCCAAGCCAGCGAAGGCCGGTCGTCGGCGGAGCGGCAGACCCGATACAGGCGCTCGACACCGACACTGGCTTATCTTGTATAAAAGCGATGTAGAGATCGAGCAGGATATCCCATGCCGGCTCCCCGAACAGCTCTGCATTGCCGAAGATTGCCGTGCGCCGCCGCCGCCGCTCATATTGTCGGATAGCCATCTTGCCATAGGCTTGGCGCGAACCTGACGCGTCATGAGTGCGCGAGGGATTCGCGGCTTGCGAGCCGACCGCTTCAAGCCGGGTGCGACGGTCCCATCTCGCGAGGCCATCCTCGCAAACGCCATCGTCATTCGAGATTTCGGAACGGAGCGTAGTTGCCGCGGCGCCGCTTCGCAGCTGTTCGGCAATCCCGATCAATTGATCCGCGATTGGCCGCAAGTCGGGCTCGCCCGATCCCTCGCCCTGCTCAAAGTCTTCACTGGCCAGTTTGCGAAACGGCGAGCGATTTGCTTCGCTCATGCCAAGAACCGATGTTTCGCATTGGAGTTACCAGAGGGCTCGGCTGTAACCGCCAAACCCCGGAAAGAACCCACTCGGATTCGGCATGATCTGTTGAATATCACCGACACAGCCCCTGCTTACACGGGGCCGGGTAAACAACGGCAACCCCTCGCCGTCAGTGTTCGCTCCCCGTACAGCGTTAAGTAGGCGGTAACCTAATGTTTGGCTTTACGGGCAAATACTTGGCTGGTTGTATTGTCCAGCGTTACCACTTCGATCAGCGGTCAAACCTTCGCGCGATGTCGAGCATGGCAAGCGCTGCTTTCGCCGCCTCGCCGCCCTTGTCCTTCTGACCCGGATCCGCGCGCTCAAGTGCCTGTGCTTCGTTCTCGACCGTCAGAATGCCGTTACCGATAGCGATGCCGTCCATGGTCAGTGCCATGATCGCGCGCGCGCTTTCGCCCGCCACGATCTCGAAGTGATATGTCTCGCCGCGAATGACGACGCCGATCGCGACGAACGCATCGTATTGGCCGGTTTCCGCCGCCAGAGCGATGGCGCCCGGAACCTCGAGTGCGCCGGGCACGGTCAAGACGTCCGCTTCATGGCCCGCCGCCGTGATGACGGCTTGCGCGCCCGAAAGCAGCATGTCGTTGAGCGCGCCGTAGAAGCGCGCTTCGACGATAAGCAACTTGGCCATATTCGTTTACTCCGGGATAGCTTGGTGATCGGTGATGGTGATACCGTACCCTTCGAGCGCGACGAGATCGGGGCGTGAATTGGACAGAAGGACCATCTTATGTACGCCGAGATCGGCGAGGATTTGCGACCCGATGCCGATATTGCGGATCTCCTCGTCCTGCGTCCATTCGCCGGCCGATCCCACGCGCTGGGTCAGGATGACGATAACGCCCGATCCGTGTTCGCCGATGACGCCCATCGCTCGCTGCAGCGTCCGCTTGCGCGGTCCCGGTGCGCCGAGCACATCGTCAAATACCGAGATGGGGTGGACCCGGGCGAGGGTGGGTTCGTCGGGCGAGACATGCCCCTTTTGCAGGACATAGGCATCGCTGTTGGCGACGCGATCGCGATAGGTGATCAGGCGCCATTGCCCGCCGTAATCGGAGGTAAAGCTGCGCTCATCGAGCCGTTCGACCAGATGATCATTACGCATTCGGTAGGCGATCAGATCGCGGATCGTGCCGATCTTCAGGTCGTGCCGCCGCGCGAATGTCACCAGATCGTCGAGCCGGGCCATCGTCCCGTCCTCGTTCATGATCTCGCAGATCACGCCGCTGGGATTGAGCCCCGCGAGACGCGAGATATCGACCGCCGCCTCTGTATGGCCCGCACGCACCAGCGTGCCGCCGTCGCGTGCCATCAAGGGGAAGACATGGCCGGGAGTCACGATATCGTCCGGTCCCTTGCCAGCATCGATCGCGACCGCGACAGTGCGCGCGCGGTCTGCGGCGGAAATGCCGGTGGTGACGCCTTCCTTGGCCTCGATCGAGGTTGTGAAGGCGGTCTGCATGCTTTCGCGGTTGTTGCGGCTCATGGGTTCGAGCGCGAGCGCATCGACCCGCGCCTTGTCGAGCGCAAGACAGATCAGACCACGCCCGTGGGTTGCCATGAAGTTGATCGCCGCAGGGGTCGCCATCTGGGCCGGAATGATGAGGTCGCCTTCGTTTTCGCGATCCTCGTCATCAACCAAGATGTACATTCGCCCATTGCGCGCTTCATCGATGATCTCCTCGATCCCGACAAGCACAGGGCGGTCATCGTTGGCCTCCAGAAACGTCTCGAGTTTCGCGAGTGTTTCCGCTGTCGGGTTCCAATCAGCCGCACCGGCATCGCGCAATGTGTTGGCGTGAAGCCCCGCGGCCCGCGCCAAACCCGCGCGGGTCATGTCGCCGCTGTCGATTAAGGTAAGAACCCGTGTGATTACCGATGTGCTCATGGCAAAGTGATATCACATTGGCGTGTGAGCGCAAGCGTATGTGCTGACCGCGTTCATGCTTCTCGCGCCCTTTATCCACTCGCAAAGCTACGCCATTTCCCTCGGACAGCCGCGGATCGAAGACCTTGGCCCCTTTTCCTGCAAATTGAATGGTACAAAATGGTGGACGCACTAGGGTTCGAACCTAGGACCCGCTGATTAAGAGTCAGCTGCTCTACCAACTGAGCTATGCGTCCACACCGATCGAGCGATCGAACCGCGCCCTGGCGCACCGCTGAGCGGTGGCAGAATCGCGCGGAGCGCTGCATATAGCGTGCCTTTTCCAGATGGGAAGGGGTTAACCGGCTTTGCACTTATCCAATCGCGCTGCGATCGCGAGATCGCCTATCTGAGCGACTGGAATCGGCTCCCGTCCCCGGCGGAGCGTGATACCCGTTGGGGTGGGCACCACCCCCGCCGGGCGGGGCGTCCAACTTTGCCTTCACCGTAGCAATGGCAGCGACCCGAACGCCCCGGCTTCTTGCGAAACGATTGGAGCTTTGGACCCAAAGGCGCTATTCCCATAGTCGCCCAATCGGGGGACACTTGTGTTGGGCGCGTCATCAAGGGCGAGCCAATGCAGCGATATTTCGCGAAACTAGAAACGATTAGCGACGTCGGTGAGGTGGTTCACACGGCTTGCGAAATGATTTCCGAACAAGGGGTCATCCGACAGAGCTACCATGCCACGCCGGTGTTCGAAAATCCGACCTCGGTAAGCACACAGGTCCATGCCGACGGTTTTCCGGATGAATGGATGAAGCTCTACCAGCAGCAGGACTTTCGATCGAAAGATCCGATACCGGCGCGTATCCTCGCTCGCGGGGCAATGATGACCTGGCAGGACGCTATGGATTGCGAGCCCAATAGTGAAGAGCAGCTCGAGTATTTCGCGGCCATGCGACAACACGGTCTGCTGCACGGTTTTGGCTTGCCACTGTACGGCCCCCATGCACACGACGCGTACTCAGCTTTCGATTTCGGCGTGCCTTTGGACGAGGTAAGCGACACCGATATCGGCATGGTCCGGGCACTTGCCCAGGCCGCCCACCAGCGCATCTGTGTGTTGGTTCAATCAGCGGCTACCGAATACGATCTGTCGGAACGCGAACTTGAGGTGCTCGAATGGCTTACACATGGCAAATCCATCTGGAGCATCGCAACCATACTCGATCTGTCGCCAGACACCGTCAAGACCTATGCGCGGCGCATCTACAGCAAGCTCGAAGTGTCCGACCGGGTGGGGGCGGTGGTGAAGGCTCTGAAGCACGGGCTGGTGAAAATCTGACGCCGCGTTAGCTCGCGAGCCCTCCGCGCGGAGCGTCGCGGTTCCAGCGATTCACCATCATCAGCGCGCCGATGCAAATCATGTTGGTCAGCATCGACGATCCGCCATGACTCATGAACGGCAGTGGTATGCCGACGACCGGAGCAAAGCCCATGACCATCAGGAGATTGACCGCGATGTAGAAGAAAATCGTCGCGCTCATCCCGGCGGCAACCAGGCTGGCGAAGCGATCTTTCGCTTGATACGCCACACGCATTCCCCAGCGCAGGATGATCGTGAACATGCAGATCACGAATATTCCGCCCGCGAGGCCCCATTCTTCCGCCATCGTCGCAAAGACAAAGTCGGTGTGCGGTTCGGGAAGGTATTGCAGGTGGCTTTGCGATCCGTTGTTGAACCCCTTACCAAACAGGCCACCCGATCCGATCGCGATCTTCGATTGGGTGATGTGATACCCCGCGCCGAGCGGATCGGCTTCGGGATCGAACATCGTCAGCACGCGGCGTTGCTGGTATTCTTGCAGACCGAAATAGAAGGCGAGCGGTGCCGCCGCCGCCGCCGCGGCACCAGCGCCGAAGAACCAGCGCAGCGGCAGTCCGGCGAGCAGCATGACTACGCCTCCGCCAAAGGCGAGCGCGAGGGAGGTGCCAAGGTCGGGCTGGAGCAGCACAAGCCCCATCGGCAACGCGATCATTGCGCCGGGTACGAGCAGCGCGCGCCAGCTTGTGATAAGGCCGACCGGCAGCTTTGAGAAATACAATGCGAGGGTCAGAACGATCATCGGCTTCATCAATTCCGACGGCTGCAACTCCATGAACCCGAGGTTCAACCAGCGCTGGCTCCCGCCGCGGACCTGGCCCATAACTTCCACCGCCAGCAGCATCAGCAGCACGACGATGTATGTTGGATAGATCATGATCTGGACGAACGGACGGGGCAGGCTGGCGATCACCCCCGCCATGACCAGAAACACCCCGAAACGCGTGAGATGCGAGGAAGCATAGGGGTCCATGCTGCCCCCAGCCGCCGAATACAGGACCGCCGCGCCAAACGCGACGAGCATGAACAGCGGGATGAGCATTCCCCAAGGTTGGCGCGCGATGGGATCGGGAATTATGCCGCGCCGTGCCGTATTCATTGTGACGTCCCGTCGCTGGCATCCGAGGCCGCGGGATCGAAGGCGCCGGGCGGAGGCGTGCCCGACGGATTGGCGACCGGCCGAGGGGCCACGAACTCCTCGCCGACCTGCTGCGTTTGTTCGGCGGCAAGCCGCGCTTCGGCCTCAACCCGGTCAAAGATTTCTTCATCGCGGCGCCGCGATGGCGGCACGGTTTCGCCGCGTTCGGAGGCGTAGGCAGCATACCGCCGGTCAAGTCGCTCCTGCGCCGTACCGCCCCATTGCTCTTCGAGCGTTCGCAGCGCGTCGAGCCCCTTGGCCGGATCGAACATGAAGGTCATCACGTCGCGCGCTATGGGATAGGCAGCGCCTGAACCGCCACCGTGCTCGATTACGACCGCGCCAGCGTAGCGCGGGTTTTCGGTCGGAGCGAAGAACACGAACAGGCCGTGGTCGCGATATTTCCAGGGGCCGCTGCGCCCGTCCGACACGCTCAGCGAGACGACCTGCGCGGTGCCGGTCTTGCCCGCCATCTGGATTTCCTCGAACGGCAGCCGCCCGCGGCCCGCCGTCCCGGGGCCATTCACCACGTCGCTCATGGCCTGACGGATATAGGCGATCTCGTTGTCGGCGAAGTTGTAGTCGGTCGGATTCGGTGCGTCGCCGGACATCACCAGGCGCGGTTTCAGCCGCTTTCCTGTCGCAAGTCGTGCGCTCATCACCGCCAGTTGAAGCGGGCTTGCCAGGTAATAGCCCTGTCCGATCGAGGCGTTGACAGTGTCGTAGGGCTGCCATTCCCGCCCGAACTTGTTGAACTTCCATTCCGGGTCCGGGACAGTGCCGTAGAACTGGCTGGTTACGGGAAGCGGATATTCCTGTCCCATGCCGAGGCTCTTGGCCATCTCGGCAACCTTGTCGAAGCCGACGGCCTGCGCGAAATGATAGAAATAGCTGTCGCAGCTTTGATAGATTGCCTTGGCCATGTCGACCCGGCCGTGATTGCTCCAGCAATTGAAGAAGCGGTTGCCGATCCGCCGCCCGCCGCCGCAGGTGATGGAATCCTCCGGCTTCACGCCAGCTTGCAGGAACGCCATGCAATGCATCGGCTTGACCGTGGAACCGGGCGGGTAGAGGCCCTTGAGTACCTTGTTGCGCAGCGGCACGCGCTGGTCTTCGCGCAGCATGGCGTATTCGACGCTGCCGATCCCGTCGGAGAAGCTGTTCGGATCGAAACTGGGCATCGAGGCCATGCAGAGCAAGTCGCCGGTTTCGCAATCCATCACGACAACCGATCCGCTTTCGAGCCCGATGCGCCGCGCGGCGTAGTCCTGCAAAGGGCCGTCGATCGTCAGCTTGACCGGATCGCCCTGAATGTCCTCGCGCGTTTCGAGGTCGCGAACGATCCGCCCGCCAGCGGTCACTTCAACCCGGCGCGCGCCAGGGATACCGGCGAGGTCGTCCTCGAACTGCTTTTCGAGGCCATCCTTGCCGATCTTGTAGCCCGGCGTGATGTAAAGCGGGTTGGGCGTTTCCTCGTATTCTTCGGAAGACGCGGGGCCGACATAGCCGATCAGGTGCCCGACGGAGGATGCGGTTGGGTAAAAGCGCGAAAAGCCACGCTGCGGGACGACGCCCTGCATGTCTGGCAGGCGCACGCTGACCGATGCGAACTGCTCATAATCGAGCCCGCTCGCGACTTCGACCGGGGTAAAGCCTGTCGAGGTTTCAAGCTCGGTCTTGATATCGGCGATGCGGTCCGGCTCCAATTCCAGCAGCTCGCCGAGCTGGTCGATCGTACCTTCAGGATTGGCCAGACGTTCCGGGATGACGTCGACGCGGAAATCGGCCCGGTTGGAGGCGAGAGGTGCGCCATTGCGATCGAGGATCCAGCCACGGCGCGGAGGGATCAGCGTCAGGTTGACTCGATTGCTTTCAGACTCGAGCTCGTACTTCTCGTTCTCCGCAATCGCAATGTAGCCCATTCGGACCGCGAGCAGCACCGCGATGCCGCCCTGGATTCCGCCGATAACGATGGCGCGCCGGTCAAATGTGTTCTTCAGCGTCGAAGCATTCATCAGCGGCCCACGTCGCTGCACACCGCTGCGCCAGGGGAGCCACTTCATCAGCCGATCCTCCGCGTACGCGACAAACGGAACCGATCAAGCCATGCGACCATGCGCGAGACGAGCGGATAGAGCAGGATCGCAAGCACGATCTGCGGCAGGCACGCCAAGAGAAGCGGGAGGGATAAATCTGCGCCCGAAACCACCATCGCGGCAAGGATATACACGATGGCGGCTAGACTGGCGGTGAACCAATCCTGCCAGAATCCGCGCCAAGGAAAGCGCTGCTCAAGCGCTTCGAGAGCAATCATGGTAAGTGACCACAGCAGCACTGCGCTGCCAAAGGGCTGCCCGGAGAACAGATCGTCGAAAGCACCGAGCGGCACGCCGATCCACAGCGGCAGAACGCCCGGACGCATGATGCGCCAAGCGAGCAGGAACAAATATCCGAGCGGCGGGACGACCGGCATCACGTCGGCCAGGAACAGGATCGGCAGCAGCGAGCCGAGCATTATCGAGGCATACGGCACCGTGTATTCGCGCAGCGGCGATTTGACGCGGTTGATGCGACTGCCATACGGATCGCGCCGGGCAGATGAAGCAAGCCGTTCCATCAATCGCGCAATTCTTCATCGGTCAGTTCATCGCGCGCCCGAACGCCCGCCGCCTCGACCGCGAGCGGCTCGTAGATCGGCTCGATCATGACGTAATTGGTGGACGATGGGTCCGCAATCAGTCTCGCGATGCCACCATCAGGCGTCAACTCGCTAAGCACCGCGACAGCAACGCCCGGGCGATAATATCCACCTGCGCCGCTGGTTACAAAGACATCGCCCTCTTCGAGCGGGTTGAGGCCGAGATTGATGAGACGGATGCGCAGGAGACCATCTCCGCGACCCTCCGCAAACGCGACCGTCTGATCCGATGCGCGACGCACCGGCAGCACGCTCTCGCTGTCGGTCAGAAGCAGCACGCGGGCCGATCCGCGCGCCACTTCGAGCACGCGCCCGACGACACCGCGTTCGGAATGCACGGGCATGCCGATCTCGACGCCGTCACTCGAACCTTTGCCGATATAGGCAAATCGGCGGCTGCTCGATGCGCTGGAGCCCACAAGACGAGTAACGGCAATCGGCTCCGCTTCAGACTGCGACAGACTGAGCAGGGCCTTAAGTCTCTGGTTCTCGACCGCTTGCGCTTCTGCCTCGGCGAGGCGGATGCGGGCCAGCTTCACCTCGCGCCTCAGGTCCGCGTTCTGGCTGCCCGCTCTCCAGTAACCGCTGATCGTGTCCCATACGCTGTTGCCGCCAGAGCGCACCGCTGCGGTCGCTTCACCAACCGGTGCGACGGCATCGGTCGCAGGACCGCGTAGGGGCTGGAAAGTCGAAGGCTGCCAAAGCGACAGCGCCAGCAGACCAAGTCCAAGCAACGCGCCGAGCGAGGCGAACAGATACCCGGTGAAGACCGAATATTGCTGCTTCTTCGAAAAGCCTGTCCGACGCGATGATGACGGCGCCATGGCTTACAACTTTCCCTTCCTGGCACTCCAGTTCCGGTAGCCCGGCTGCGATAATACGGACATTAGGCCGTCATTAGCACGCCGCGATAGATCGGATCTTCCATCGCTCGCCCAGTGCCGATGGCAACGCAAGTGAGCGGATCTTCCGCGATCGAGACCGGCAGGCCGGTTTCCTCGCGCAGGTGCTCGTCCAGCCGACGGATCAGCGCGCCGCCCCCGGTCAGCACGATGCCCTGGTCCACGATGTCGGCAGCCAGCTCGGGCGCGGTGTTTTCGAGAGCGATGCGCACGCCCTCGACAATGGCGCCGATCGGTTCGTTGAGCGCTTCGGCGACGTGGCTTTGATTGATGGTGATCTCTTTGGGAACGCCATTCACGAGATCGCGTCCCTTGAGCGTGATGGTTTCGCCTTCGCCATCCTCGGGCGTGACGGCAATGCCGTAATCCTTCTTGATCCGCTCGGCGGTCGCGTCACCAATCAGCAGGTTGTGGTGGCGGCGCACATAGGAAACGATCGCTTCGTCCATCTTGTCACCGCCGGTCCGCACGCTGGTGGTGTAGGCGAGGCCGCGCAGGGAGAGCACCGCGACTTCGGTCGTACCGCCGCCGATATCGACGACCATCGAACCGACCGGCTCGGTGACGGGCATGTCGGCACCGATCGCAGCCGCCATCGGTTCGAGGATCAGGTGAACTTCTGAAGCGCCCGCATTGGACGCCGCATCACGGATCGCGCGCTTTTCGACCGAGGTCGAGCCGGAAGGAACGCAGATTACAATTTCGGGATATCGGAACAGGTTGCGCTTGCCATGCACCTTGCGGATGAAGTGCTTGATCATTTCTTCGGCGATTTCGATGTCGGCAATGACGCCGTCCCGCAGGGGGCGGATCGCTTCGATCGTATCAGGCGTCTTGCCCATCATCATCTTCGCATCGTCGCCAACGGCCTTGACGCGCTTGATCCCGTTGATCGTCTCGATGGCAACCACCGAGGGTTCGTTAAGAATGATGCCCTGATCCTGAACATAGACCAGCGTGTTGGCAGTCCCAAGGTCGATCGCCATGTTCTGAGAACCGAATTTGAACAGATTGGCAAAGAAGCTCATTATGTGATTTTTCCGTGGTGGAGCGCGCCGTGCATGGGAAGGAATCCCGACTGCCGCCGCCCGAAGGTTGCAACTCGAATTGCGCCTAGCGAAACCTTGCGGAAAAGGCTAAATTTTTGTTTTACGTCCCCGGGATTTTCCCCGGGCCTTCTCGAAAACGCGATGCATGACGGCTAGGGTGCGACCAATGGCTCCAGAACGCGCCTCGATCCGCCGATTGCCGGGCGAACTGGTCAATCGCATCGCCGCTGGCGAAGTGGTTGAGCGGCCCGCTGCCGCGCTCAAGGAACTGGTCGAAAATGCTATCGATGCAGGCGCGCGGCGAATCGGCGTGGCGCTGGTCGATGGCGGGCTCGCCCGGATCGAGGTGACCGACGACGGTTGCGGGATGAGCGCGGACGAGATGGAGCTTGCGTTCGAACGCCACGCGACCTCGAAGCTGCCCGACACGCTGATTGGTCCCGATGGCGCGATCGAATTGGTGCGCACTCTGGGATTTCGCGGAGAGGCGCTGCCTTCCATTGCCAGCGTTGCGCGGCTGACTCTGGAGAGCCGGGTTGCGGGCGCGGATGAAGGCTGGCGGCGGGTGGTCGATCACGGCGGGGTGGTGGAAGACACGCCCGCTGCGCTGCCGGTCGGAACGCGCGTCCGGGTCGAGCAGATCTTCGCCCGCGTGCCCGCCCGGCGCAAATTCCTGCGCACGCCGAGAAGCGAGTACATCGCATCCCTCGATATCGTGCGGCGTCTGGCGATGGCGCGGCCCGATATCGCCTTCACGCTGGAGAATTGCGCGGGCGGCAAGGCTCGCAAGCCGCTTTCAACGCAGGCCGATGAAGCTCTGCCGACCCGAGTGTCCCAGATCGTGGCGCGCGAACTCGCCGACAATTCTGTTGCGATCGAGTTGGAGCGTGGAACCGCGCATGGCATCATGCGACTAACAGGGATTGCAGGGTTGCCGACCTACAATCGCGGTGTCGCCGATCACCAATATCTGTTCGTCAATGGCCGTCCGGTCAAAGATCGTCTGCTGACCGGCGCGGTGCGCGGGGCCTACTCCGATATGCTCGCGCGCGACCGGCATGCGGTGCTCGCGCTGTTTCTCGACATTCCGCCGCAGGACGTCGACGTCAATGTCCATCCCGCCAAGACCGAAGTGCGCTTTCGCGATGCCAGTGGCGTGCGCGGATTTATCGTATCGGGCTTGCGACAGGCGCTGGCGACCGGTGATCGCCGCAGCGCGCAAGGCCCGGATCGCAAGGCAATGGAACGGTGGAAGCGGGAAGGGGAGGGCTCGGAACCCTCGCCCGCGCTCGGTTCGATTTTTGCCGGGCGTGACTGGTCGGCTCCGCAATCTGGCTCCGGCGTTGCCGAAGCGCGCGCGGAGTGGGGCGGGCCGCAGTCCGAGCAAGCGTTGCCAGCAGGCCGCGCCGAGGAAGCTGCACCGCTTCCCGAAGACGCCGCGCAATATCCGCTCGGCATCGCGCGCGGGCAGGTCGCGAACACTTATATCGTCGCCGAAAGTGCCGATGGGCTGGTCCTGGTCGATCAGCACGCGGCGCATGAACGCCTTGTGCTCGAACGGCTCAAGCGCGCCGGCGCAGGGGAGGCGACCCAGCGCTCGCAGGCATTGCTGGTGCCGGACGTGGTCGAGATGGACGAAGCGGATTGCGACCGGCTCGAAGATGCTGCCGAAGGACTGGCGCGCTTTGGCCTCACGGTCGAGCGGTTCGGGCCGGGAGCAATGCTGGTGCGCGCCGTCCCTTCCGCCATCGCGAAAGTCGACACTGCAAAGCTCCTGCGCGACCTGGCAGACGATATCGCAAAGCACGGGCCGCAGGAGAATAGCGGCTCGCTGTTGCTGGCCGAACGCCTCGAATATGTGTTGGCAACTATGGCCTGCCACGGATCGGTGCGGGCGGGGCGCGTGCTCAACGTCGCGGAAATGAACGCCCTGCTACGCGAAATGGAAGCAACGCCGCGGTCCGGCCAATGCAATCACGGGCGGCCGACATGGGTGAAGCTGTCGATGGAAGACGTCGAAAAACTGTTCGGGCGGCATTGATGCGCATCGCCTTGCCACTCTTAATCGCGCTGCTCGCTGGATGTGGATCGGAAAGCGAGAGGCGCCAAAGCACGGTCGATTATCATTCGATGAACCTGCGAGCCCTTGGCCCCGCGAAGGAAATTAAGCCCGAACCGATCAAGGCGTTTGAATTGAGCGGAATTGGCCCATTCGTCTGCGTGGTCGCCGGTGAAGCGGAGCGCGAGGTTCTGTTCGTCGCAACCCCATCGATCGGCGCGATGCGGCTGCGCGGAGAGAACGTGCGCTTCAGCCCGACCTCATCCGACGAGCCGCTTCCGCATGACATAGCGGGACGCTTCACCGGCCAGTCCTACACGGTCGAACTGTCTGTCGATCCGCGCACCGAAACGTCTGCCGGCCCAGACCTTGCCTATTTCATCGGCCGAATGACTGTCCGCGACCAATACGATCGCATCGTTTTCGAGCATGGCGGACGGGTCGAATGCGGCGCGGGGGTCTAACCTGATAGCCTGCGCGGAGCTTCGGAGCGCGCGCTACACGCCTCCAACTGTCGCGCCAGTATTCGCGTCGATCAACCGCCACTAAGCTCGATATCGAATCCCATCACCGCAAACCATTCGCGGTCTTTACGCGCCCGCTCGCGGCCCAGCGGCAGGATGATCCGCGACAACGCTTCGTGATACGCCACCTCGCTCGATTGGCGCGCGGCGATCAGCAAGTCGTCGATCTGTTCGCGGATGGCGTCGGTGGTTTCGCGCGGGGTGGAGTGGGTCTGGTCCAGCGCCTCCTTCAGCCGCGCGGCCTCGTTAGCGCAGGCACTCGGTGCATCCGCAGCTTCGAGGATCGCGCGGCCCATTGCGCGGATATCGTCCATTTCCTCATGCTCGAACGCGGGCGTCGCGTCCATTTGCGCCTGGATGATCTGGATATGCCCAATCGATAGCATCACTTGCTCGCGCGCCAGGCTCGCGCGTTCGGGCAGGGCCGGGAGCACCACGGTCTCCAGCGCGCGCAGCACCGAGTTCAGGCGATCGTTGACCGAGGGGTTCATTGGCTTTCCTCCATCATCAAGAGCCGCGCGAGCTCGTCCACGAACAGCGGGCCGGTCGCGGCGAGGAAGGTGAGCAGCACGTCCTGATGGTTGTGCGCGGTGCGCGCCGCCCGCATCCCGAGCGCTGAGACCAGGATGTAGCTTTTCCAAGCGTTGAAAACTGTGAAGTAGTGGAGCTTCGCCGGGTCAACGGCGTTGCCGCTTGCCGCCTCGTAGCGAGCGATCATCTCATCGGGTGGGGCGATATCGCTGGCGCGGAAAACGCCGTCGATCCGGCTGCCGAACACCGGTTGCAGCAGCCAGCCCAGGTCGGCGTGGAAATCGCCGATATAGCTCATCTCCCAGTCGAGGATCGCGGTCACTTTGCCCGTCTCCTCCTCGAACAGGTAATTACCGGTGCGATAATCGCCATGGACGACGCAGAGTTTGTCGCAATCGGGGATGTTGTCCTCAAGCCATTGGGTTGCCAATCGCAGAACCGGCTCGCGCGTGACGGCGTCCTGTTCGAGCAGTCCTTTCCAGAAATTGATCAGCCAGCGCGTCGCCTGTTTGGGATCGCTGTTTGGGGCGGTGAAATGTTCGAGCTCCGCGTTCGCCCAGTCGAAATTGTGGATGGCCGCAAGGTTTACGAAGTACTGGTCCGCCAGCATCCCGCGCAGGGGATCGCCCAGCACGGTGCCAAGCCCGGTGACGCTGACTCCCTCCGTTTCCGGCTTGGTCACGCCATCGACAAATTCCATGATGATCGCGGGGGTCGGGAAATGCTGCGCGTCAGCATCTAGCCAGATCGGCTCGGGCACCGGCACAACGCCGTGGAACGCCTTGAGAATCTCGAATTCCCGCTCGCGACTGGTCTCTGTTATGCCCTCGAGCGCGTCCATGCGCAGAACGTAGCGCGTCTCCTCGCCCGACCTCGCCAGCGTAAACATGAACTGCTCTTTCGATGCACCGCCGCCAATGCGGGCAACATCGCGCACTTCGCTCCCCGTCTTTTCGCGGTCGAAAAAGCTCTGGAGCAGTTTCGCCACATCGGCATCGCGCTGCGGGATGTAGGGCGGCATGGCGCGGCGCGCTTTGCGTTGCTCCAGCATGGTTGCGAGCTGCGGCTCCGTATCCGTGCCGCTCATGCTGCGAGGAATCCGCCATCGACCGCGAAGGCCGATCCGGTGCAATAGCTCGCCTCGTCGCTGGCGAGGAAAGCGATCATGTTGGCGACTTCATCGTTCGTACCATAGCGGCCCATCGCGATCAGTGAGGTGAAGCCGCTGCGGGCAAGGGAGGGGTCATCGGGGCTCGCCTGTCCCTCGATCGATTGCATCATCGCATTGTCGATGGGGGCGGGGGCGACGCTGCACACCCGGATGCCCGCTTGCGCCAGTTCGAGCGCAGCGACCTTCACCAGACCGTTGATCGCGTGCTTGCTGGCGGAATAGGCGCCGATCCCGGCGACCCCGACTTCTCCCGCGACCGAGGCGGTGGCGATCACCGCGCCGCCCTTGTCCATTGCGGCCGCGGCGTGCTTGATCGCGAGGAAGACGCTGGTGACGTTGGCGCGTTGCACCGCCTCGAAATCCTCTACGCTGGTCAGGTGGATTGGCATGACCTTGCCCTCCGCACCCGCATTGGCGATGACGATATCGACGCTGCCAAAGCGCTCTTTTGTCGCGGCGAAGAGCGCTTCGACATCGGCCTCGACCGCTGGCTGGCCCGTGCAAGTGGCGGCGCGATCGGCATTGTCCAACGCCTTCGCGGTTTCTTCAAGCCGCCCGCCGTCACGTCCTGCAATCATGACGCTGGCACCTTCTCGAAGCAGCTTTTTCGCTGTTGCCGAGCCTATCCCCCCGGTCGCGCCGGTTAGGATAGCGGTCTTCCCCTCAAGTCTTCCCATATCTCTCTCCCAAACATGGTCTTGTCGACGCTCCGAGTAATGCCAGGCCGGATCACGGGCGCCGCCGCCGACCGGGACAATGCCGCACGATTGCGGTCTTGTCACCAGGAATTGACATTGACATCACTTTTGCATTCGTTGACACTTTCCATCGGATCGATGAGATGGTGTCGGGAGTGGATCGATGGTGGCGAAGGCCGCTCAGCCTGCGCAGATGGCGGCACCGCCCACCCGCAAGGGCAAGGCGACGCGCGAGAAGCTGCTTACAGCGGCAGCGACGACCTTTGGCGAGAAGGGTTACAACGCCGTCCGCATCACCGACATCGTCGCCGAGGCGGGCATCAGCCACGGCCTGTTCTACCGCCACTTCTCCGACAAGGATGCGATTCTGCTGGCCGTGCTGGAGCGCCTGAACGACGATTTGCGCCGCACCACCAGTCGCGCGGTTGGCGAAGCCGATGCGCTGTCACTCGAACGGTTACAGCAGCGGCACGTGCAGTTCTTCACCGATTACCGCCGCAATCGGCTCCTTCTTAGGGTCGCACGCGAAGCAGCCGCGCAGCAGGAGGACAGCGGGTTCCGTGCCATCTGGTTGCATATCCGCGGACGCTTCGTCGATCGCACGCAGCACTGGCTCGAACGGCTGGTCGCATCGGGCCGGGCGCCTGATCTCGACGATGTGCCAATGGTGGCAGAGGGGTTGAGCGCGCTCACGGAGCAACTAGCCTACGTCCAGGTCGGTCTGGCGGACGATGACCCGGATGACCGCCAGATAGAGCGGTTGGGCAGGAGTTGCGGTCTTATCTGGTATCGCACGATCAGCGGGGAGGCGGGGTGAGCAGCGTCGACCTACTCGACCTCGAACCGTTCGAGGAGACCCGCGAGCACGAGGTGTTTGCCGAATTGCGCCGCGCACCGGGCCTGTTTTTCAACCCGGAAGAGGACGGCCCGGGGTTCTGGTCGGCCACGCGCTACGAAGACGTTGTTACCGCGGCGCGCGATCACCAGACCTTCATCTCCGGCAAAGGCACGCAGATCCGCAATCGCCGCGCCGAGGGACACGGCGCGCCTAGTGTCCATAACGCCGACGCGCCGTTGCACGGGAAATTGCGCGCGATCCTGATGCCCGGCCTGTCGCGCCGCGAAATCGCCGCGCGCGAGGATAACTTCAAACAGATCGTCGATCGCCTGATTGCGCAGTCGCCACGCGGGGAGGTGTTCGATTTCGTCGAGCAGATTGCTGTTCGCCTGCCGATGCTGGTCATTGCGGATGTACTGGGCGTTCCCGAAGACGAGGCGCCGGGCCTAGTCGATTGGGCCAATCTGATGAGCGACATGCGCGCCAGCGATACCGAGCAGGCCGAAGCTCGCACAAAGCTGTTCGACTATTTTCGGGGCTTGGCAGACACCAAGCGCAAAGCGCCCGGCGATGATATCGCGACCCGACTGGTCGAGGCCTCGCTCGACGATGCGCCGCTGGAGCAGCAGCTGCTCGATGCATATTTCATGCTCATCACCGTGGCTGGGAACGAGACAACGCGGTTCCTCGTTACTGGCGGGCTTCATCAGCTGGTGAAGCAGGGATCATATGCCGACCTGCGGGACAGTCCCGCTCTGGTGCAGGGCGCTATCGAGGAAATGTGCCGCTTCGTTTCCCCGGTCACGCACATGCGGCGGACCGCTTCATGCGACACCGTGCTGGCAGGCACACCTATCGCGAAGGGTGACAAGCTTGTCCTCTGGTTCGCCAGCGCCAATCGGGATGAGGCGGTGTTCGAGAGCCCGCACGAACTGAAGCTCGACCGTTCGCCAAATCCGCATGTCGGCTTTGGCGTTGGGTCGCATTTCTGCCTCGGCGCTCACCTCGCCCGGCGCGAGAGTGTGCTGCTGTTCGAGGCCATCCTCGGCACTTTCTCAAAGGTCGAGATCGTCGATGATCCGGAGCGCCTCCCCTCCAACTGGTTCACCGGCTGGACCGCGATGAGGGTCCAGTGGGAGTGACGCGGCGCATCCTCGTGACCGGCTCGGCCAGCGGCATTGGCGCTGCCTTGGTAACTATGTTGCGCGAGGCGGACGATGAAGTGATCGGACTGGACCGGGCAGGCGGCGACATTGTTTGCGACCTCTGCGATCCAGACGCAATCGCAGACGTAGCCGCACGGCTGGACGGTCCGCTCGCGGGTCTTGCGCATGTGGCAGGTCTGCCTGGGACCGCGTCGGTCGATGCCATCTTCGCAGTGAATGTGAACGCTCCGCGCATTTTGACGCAAGCACTGGCGGACAAGCTGGATGATCGCGCAGCAATCGTAGCCGTCTCCAGCGTCACCGCAGCGCGATGCACTCTGACCGACGGTGAGAAGGACGCGCTGCTCGACGCGCCGCTGGATGACCTTATGCGCAAGTCAGGTATCGAGGACGGAAAGGCGGCTTACGAACATTCCAAGGCATTGCTCAATCGCTGGGTCCAGGGCGCGGCCTCGGACTTCAGACCTCGCTCGATCCGGGTGAATACCGTCAGCCCCGGGCCGGTCGAAACCCCGATACTGCGCGATTTCGAGGAATCGATCGGAGCGGACCGCATTGCCGGGGCGGCACGGCTAACCGGGAGGCACGCCGATCCCCGAGAGATCGCTTCGGCTATCGCGTTCCTGCTCAGCCGCGACGCGGCTTGGATCAACGGCACCGATCTTAAGGTCGATGGCGGATATCACGCGTTTCGCTCCGTCATGGAGCCCGCCTGACATGCGCCTGATCCTCGTCCGTCACGGGAAACCCGATAGCGGTCACACAAACGCATCGGGGCGCGTGGCTGGCAATCCGCCGCTGGCAGAGATTGGCCATCGTCAGGCGACCCACGTTGCGGATTTCCTGGCGCGCGAGCCGATCGACCTGATCGTGCATTCCGGGCTTGATCGCGCGGCACAGACGGCGCGTCCGCTGCTCGACCGATTGCAGGGCAGCGCGACCGTGATCGACGCGATCGGCGAAATCGATCGCTATGGTGGCGATTACGCCAATACCGAAATCGTGAAGGCACGTGGCAAAGCCGAATGGGCCAGATTCCTTTCCGACCCACTGGCCTATTTCGACATCGATGCGGACCGTTTCGTCAGCGAGACACTGGGCGGGTTCGATGAGATTTTCGCCAGCCATCATCGCAAGACCGCCGTGATCTTCACCCATGGCTTTCCGATCAACATTCTTCTCAGCCACGCGCTCGGCCTGACCGGTATCGCCAATTTCGTGCCCGATTACGGCTCGATCACGCGCCTTACCGGCGGCGCACTCGACCGGCTGAGCGTCGTCAGCATCAACGAGACCGCGCATCTCGCACCGATCCGGCAGGGAGAACCGGCGTGAGACCCATCGAAGAAACGTGAAACGGACGAAATCCGGGGGAGAGAAACTATGAACACGACAATCAGAGCAGCCCGTGCGATCCTGCTGATGGGCGGATCGATCGCAGCGTTCCAATTGGTAGGAACCGCGGCGCTCGCGCAGACCAGCGATGCGACTGTTACCGATATCGACGACGCTGACCCGGAGGGCGCGAATACCGGCATCGCGACCATCGTTGTGACGGCGACGAAGCGGACCGAAGACCTGCAGAAAGTCCCGATTGCCATTTCAGCGATCTCCGGAGACGAACTGACCGCGCGCGGCATCACCGACACCAGCGACCTGATGGGAACCCTGCCGAATTTGCAGGTCACGAGCGCCTATTCCGAAACCCAGCCCAACTTCTCTTTGCGCGGGATCGGGGTCGCTAACGAGTTTTCCGCCGCAACCGCCTCACCGGTGGGTGTCTATGTCGATGAGGTCTACCAGTCGTTCCGCGCCAGTCACGGACAGCAGCTCTATGACCTTGAGCGGGTTGAAGTGTTGCGCGGCCCGCAAGGCACTCTGTTCGGTCGGAACACCACCGGCGGCGCGATCAATTTCATCACCCGCAAACCCGAGCTGAGCGGATCGAACGGCTACCTCACGCTCGGCTACGGCAATTTCAACCGCGTCTTTGCCGAAGGGGCGATCGAAACGGCACTGGTCGATGACGTTTTCGGCGTCAGGATCGCGGGCACGTACGTCGATGCCGATGGCTACACCTTCAACCCGACATTGAACCAGGATTTCGCCGAGACGAACAGCTTCGCCGGACGCGTCACGTTTCTGCTCGAACCAATCCCCGACTTCTCGATGACGCTCAAGCTCTATGGCGCGCGCTCAAACCCGCGCCAGGATCTGCCCTACGGCATCGGCTATCTCGAAGGGCGCACCGACGCGGCAGGTTATTCGCGCTTTGCACCGCGTCCGGAACTGGGAGGCCGTCTGCTCGAAGAGGATGAAGTTCAGGCCGATACGGCGGGGCGTTACTTCACCGACAGCTATGGTGCGGCGCTGACGGTCGAGGGGCGGCTCACCGACGATCTGACGCTCACCAGCATCGTGGGGTATGATGAGGCGACCTTCGACCTCTCTCCCTTCGATTGCGATGGATCGCCGAATGATGTGTGTGCCATTCGCTACAATTCACAAAGCTCCAACCTCAACTTCGATACCCGATTGAGCTTCGATGATGGCGGACCTTTCCGCGCCATCATTGGCGGGTATTTCGGCGTGGATTCGATCGATACGGTGAACGAGCCCGATTTCTTCGGCTTCCTGCGGCCCCTCCTGCTGGGCGCGGGAGTGCCGGCGGAGTTCAACAATATCCCGATCGCGGTGGGCAATTCGATCGGCACGCTGCCAGCATTCGCGCTCGATCCAACCCTTGCGATAACCGATCCGGGCTTCTGCGCGCCGGTGGTCGTCAATCCCAACGGCTTTTTCGATGCGCGCTCACTCATCGCCTTCAACGCCGATGTCGCGGCGACCAACAGCGCGGGCGGAACGGCGGTGCAGACGGCCTGCGCAGCGGCGGGCGCTCCGCCCTTCGGACCGATCCTGGCGCGGCAGGAATTCACGATCGAGCGGCCCAGCATCGCCGTCTATGGCGAAGGCGTGCTCGACATCACCGATCAGCTCTCGCTTACGGTCGGCCTGCGCTACACCGATGACGCGGTGCGCTTCAAAAACGGTTCGTCTGTGCTGTTCGACCTCGGCGGGGAAAACGCTTTTGCCAGCACGGTGCCATACGAATTTCCACTGACCGGCCGACCGGAACGGGTGAATGAGGAAGAGAGCACCGGCGAGATCACGGGCCGCATCATCCTCGATTTCGAAGTGACCGACGACATCCTGCTCTATGCGAGCTACTCGCGCGGCTACCGGGCAGGCACGTACAACGCACTAGCCTATCAGGACATCAGCCAGGTCTATTTCGTCGATCCCGAGGAGGTGAATGCCTACGAAATCGGCTTCAAGGGCCAGTTCGCCAACAACACGCTGCAGTTCAATGCCGCCGGGTTCTATTACGATTACACCGGACAGCAGATCGCGCAGATCATTGGCGCAACGAGCTTCCTGCGGTCAGCGGACGGACGGCTGTTCGGGGGCGAAGCGGAGCTGACCTGGCAGCCCGCCGATTTCATCCGCCTCGATGCGGCGCTGGGCTATCTCAACAGCGAATATCAGGGCAACGAGATCGATCCCGACGAGCCGTCTGCGCTTACTCTCAACATCAACGGCAACGATTTCCCCAACGCGCCTGAACTGACGTTCAACGCCGGGCTGGAGCTCGTGCCGCTCGATGACGGGCGCAACAAGCTGACCCTGCGCGGCGATGCAAGCTATATGGGTGAGTACTTCTTCGATCCATTTGGCGATTACGGACAGGATCCGTGCGATCAGCCGGTCGCCGGGTCGAACGTGCTGCTCGCAACGCCGGAACTGGCCTGCGGCAACCCTGCTTACTGGCTGTTCGACGCCCGCGTGACGTATGAGCGCGACGACTTTTCGCTGTCGGTCTGGGGCCGCAACCTCACCGACAAATTCTACTACGTCTACGGTCTCAATTTGAACGCGTTCTACCAGGATTACCTGACGCGTGGTGCTCCGCGGACATATGGGGTCGAGGCATCCGTCCGTTTCTAGCCTGCAAAATCGTGTCGCGACCCGCCCGCTGGCAGGTCGCGACACGTTACAGTCTTAGCTTGTGCGGAATGCCGGCACGCCCGCATCTTCGTCGAGTTCGGGAATGATGCGATAGCGGGCAAGGATCAGGCTGAAGACGCCGAACAACAGCAGGCCAATCGCGGTGACAGTGAAAATCCAGCCCTGTCCGGCCAGTTCCGCCAGGGCATCGCCCAGCGAGCGGATCTCGCTCGCGCCCTGCGACAGAAAGCCAGCCTGTATCAGCGACCAGCCGATGATGCCGTAAACGACGCCGCGCGCGCAAAAACCTGCCCCGCCGAGCAAGCGTGTCGCATCGGGAGCAGATGGCGAGATGCGGGCCATGAATTCGCCCGAAATGCCCTTTTTGATCTGAAAGAGCGCGACGATGAAGAAGATCAAACCCAGAATGCCGAGCACCGTGCCGCCGAAGTCGACTGTAAGCACGCCCGCTGCTGCCTGCTGAGCGCCGCCGCCGCCAGAGCCCCCTCCGCCCGAACCGCCGCCCGAACCGCCGCCCGGTCCGCTCGCGAGCTGATATGCCGACCATGCCAGCGCGAAGTGACCGACGGCAGACCCTGCATGGCCCACCCGTTTGCCCCAGCCTTTGGCATCCGAGCCGTTATTCTCGATATCGAACAGCAGAGAGCACAGGCGAAAGAGTGCATAGAATACCAGGCCGACAACCATGATCCAGAGGATCGCCGTGCCCGCAGGAAGGTTCTCGATCGCGCGGAAGATTCCTTCGGTCCCTTCGCTGATCGCACTCGCGCTGGTGAGCGCGATATAGCCGAGCATGATGTAAAGAATGGCGCGCGAGAGATAGCCTACGCGCACAAGCCAGTTAAACTTCTCGGATTTATCGACCACGCGCTGTCCCCTGAGTTGCCTGCAATGATTTGATGTCGCCGATGCAACGGATGCAAGCGACGGGGGGTTCCGGGAAAAAGCTGTTAGACGTTGAATTTGAACAGCATCACATCGCCATCCTGCACAAGGTATTCCTTGCCCTCCTGCCGCAGCTTACCCGCCTCGCGCGCAGGCCCTTCGCCGCCCAAGGCTATATAGTCGTCATAGGCGATGGTTTCGGCCCGGATGAAGCCCTTCTCGAAATCGGTGTGAATCTCCCCTGCCGCCTGCGGGGCCTTCGCCCCTTGCGGGAAAGTCCATGCGCGCGATTCCTTGGGGCCGGCGGTGAAGAAGGTATTCAAGCCTAGCAACGTGTATCCGGCGCGGATCACGCGGGCGAGGCCGCTTTCTTCCAGGCCTAGCGATTCCAGATACTCGGCGCGGTCTTCCTGCGGCATCTCGACCAATTCGGCTTCGATCGCAGCGGAGACGACCACCGCCTGCGCGCCTTCGGTCTTGGCCTTCTCGAAGACACGCTCGCTCATCGCATTACCGCTCGCCGCCTCCTCTTCGGCGACGTTGCAGACATAGAGCACGGGCTTGGCGGTGAGGAGCTGTGCCTGCGCGAACAACCGTGCTTCCTCGTCGTCCTTCGGCTCGGTCAACCGCGCGGGCTTGCCATCGCGTAGCAGGTCGAGCGCCTGCCCCAGCACGCTAGCCAGCACCTTGGCTTCCTTGTCGCCCCCGGTCGCGCGCTTGGCGGCGGCGGGCACGCGCTTTTCGAGGCTCTCAAGGTCGGCGAGCATCAGCTCGGTCTCGACCACTTCGGCATCGGCGATGGGATCGACGGTGTTGGAGACGTGTTGGATATCGTCATCCTCGAAGCATCGCAAGACATGCACGATCGCATCGACCTCACGGATATTGCCCAGGAACTGGTTGCCCAGACCCTCACCCTGGCTCGCGCCTTTTACCAGCCCTGCGATATCGACGAAGGCGAGCTGGGTCGCGACCACCTTCGCGCTCTTCGCGATAGCGGCGATCTTGTCGAGCCGCTCGTCCGGCACGGCGACCTGACCGACGTTCGGCTCGATCGTGCAGAACGGATAATTCGCGGCCTGCGCGGCCTGCGTTTCGGTGAGTGCATTGAACAAGGTGGACTTGCCGACATTGGGCAGGCCCACGATCCCGCAACGGAAACCCATTGGAAAACTCTTTCGATATTGGTGAGACCCCGCGCCGATAGCGTCAGGGCGGCGCAATAGCCAGCCCGCTCACGCGCTGTGAACCGCGCTCATCAAGGGGCCATAGCGCGAACCGCCCAGCCAATCGATCTGTGTCGCATCGATTACCTCGTTGATGGCGATTTGCGGCTTGCGACCGGGATGCACCGGCACGCGGATCGGGCGGGTGCCGCAGGGCATGGCGATGAGCGAGGCGATCGCGCGCGGCACGTCCATCGGATCTGCGCTTCGGCCTGTGCCATCCTCTTCGCCCATGCGCTCGACCACTTGTGGATAGCCCGCCAGATGCTCCTCGTCGGCGCGGGCCTTGAGCTCGGACGTGTAACGATTGCGGTTGCGCCAGATTTCCGTTGGATAGCCACCGGGCTGCACGATCGAGACGTCGATGCCATGCTGCACCAGCTCATAGGCCATTGCCTGGTTCATCGCTTCGAGCGCAAACTTGGTCGGCGAATACTGGCCCGAGAACGGCACGATCACCTTGCCCAACTGGCTGGAGATCGGGATGATGAGACCGCTGCCGCGCTCACGCATCGCGGGCAGGGCGGCGCGAACCACCCGGTGCGGGCCATAGACGTTGGTGTCGAACATCAGGCGCGTCGCCTCCATGTCCTGCACCTCGATCGGGCCGGTAAGGCCGATGCCCGCATTGTTGACGATCACATCCAGCGATCCGCCCGCCGCCATCAGCGCTTCGCTGACGCCGTTCTCGACCTGCTCATCGGAAGTGACGTCGATTTCGATCACCTGCAGATCGAGCTTTTCATCGAGCGCCATAATCCGCAGTTCGTCGGCCTCCCGGCGTGGCATATTGCGCATCGTGGCGAACACCTTGGCCCCAAGCCTCGCGTAGTGTTCCGCACCCAACCGCCCGAATCCGCTCGAACAACCGGTGATGAGGATGCTTTTGCCCGAAAGGTCCGGCGTCGCCTCCACCATGTCGGCCTGCGCAAAGGAGGCGGTCGCGGCGAGCGCGCCGGTGGCGGCGGCTCCGGCAAGCAGGGTGCGGCGATTGAGGTCGGGCATGGCGGAGTCTCCGAACAGCAGACTGGGGACGGTTCAACCGCCTTATTCGACGCTTTCCAATTGGCGCGCAAGTTCGTCTATATCGGCGTCGGGGCGGATAATGCGCCATTGGCCAGGCGTCCGGGTGTCGACGAGGACGACGCCGTTCTTTGGGCAGATATCAAGGCATGAAACCTCGACCAGCCCGAGCGGGGCCTTGCGTCCTTTCTTCGCGCCCAACGACTTCTTGAGCGCCTTTGGCAGGGTGTCGCCTTGCCTGCCGAAATGAGCACCGCGTTTTTTTGCTTTCTTGCTGCACTTCTTGCACACCAGAATTGCGTGCGACCAGTTGGAACGTATCTCTGTCTTCATGCTGATCGATCAACGCATCGGGGCCGCGGAAGTTGCGAAGTGAGCGTGCCTATCCCTGCAAGCGCAGTGCCACATCGCTCATGAAACGGGGATCATCGCCGCGCGCGAGCCATTCCGCCTCCGCCGCGATCGCGCCGAGCATCGCGACCAGATCGTCCTGCTCGGCCTTGGCATAATTGCCAAGCACGTGGCCGGTCACCCGGTGCTTGTGCCCCGGATGGCCGATCCCGATGCGCACGCGGCGAAAGTCGGCTCCGAGATGCTTGTCGATCGAGCGCAGGCCATTGTGCCCGGCCGTTCCGCCGCCCTGCTTCACCTTGACCTTGAACGGCGCGAGGTCGAGTTCGTCGTGAAAGACGGTGAGCGCATCCAGCTCGAGCTTGTAGAACCGCATCGCTTCGCCGACGCTGCGCCCGCTTTCGTTCATGAAGGTCGCGGGCTTCAGCAACAGCACCTTGGTATTACCGATCCGCCCTTCCTGCACCCAGCCGGAAAACTTCTTCTGGACGGGACCGAAATCGTGCATCTCGGCGATGACGTCCATCGCCATGAAGCCGACATTGTGCCGGTGCATCGCATAGCGCGGTCCGGGATTTCCAAGGCCTGTCCAGATTTGCATGGGGTGCGCCATAAAGCCTGATACTGCGTGAGCAAGGACGGGAAAGAATTGGCTCAGTCGGCGATAGTCCGGCGCAGCCAATCCTCAAGAGCGCGCGGGGACGCCAAATGCACGATTTCGTGGTCAGCCTCTTCGAGCTTTTTCTCGACCCGCTTGCGAGGGCCTCGGTTCCAGGTGGCAACGTAATACAGGAAGGAAAGATCTACCCGCTCGGGGCAATCCGGAGCCATGTCGAAACGCGTCCTGCCCCGGTTCGATACGATCCGTTTCACCACCCGCCACAGACACACCATCGGCGTGAACTCCAGGAAAATGACGGTGTCCGCTCTGGCAAGGCGCAAGGGTATGGTTCCCGCGTCGTTTCCATCTATGATCCATCGATCGAGCGCGACGATCCGTTGCAGCTCCGGTCGCCAGTCGGCTTCCGGACTTTCTCTCCATCCCGGCGACCATGCCAATTGATCCAAGTGGAAGGACGGGATGCCGAGCAGGCCACCGAGACGCACGGCAAGCGTCGATTTCCCGCTTCCGCATGGACCTACGATCATTATCCGCTTCACGAACCATCTCCGCCTGACCGTCCAGCGGACTGAACCTGCTATCCACAAGCAAGAACGCCGGACTGGTTCTCCAGCCCGGCGTTCTTGGTGATAACGTCGAAGAGCGCGCGATTATTCGCCGTCGGGCGCCTTGTCTTCCTGTTCCTGCGCAGCGTCGTCGTCCGGACCCTGTTCGGTCGCGGCAACGCCGTCTGCTGGGATTTCCTCTTCGTCGCCTTCTTCCTCTTCCTTCTTGAGAGCGGACGGGGCGACGAGGGTGGCGATGGTGAAATCGCGATCGGTGATCGCACTCTCGCTGCCGTCGGGAAGGTCGACTTCGCTGATATGGATCGAGTCGCCCACTTCCTTGCCGGTAAGGTCGATTTCGATCTGGTCGGGGATCTTGTCCGACTGGCAGACCAGCTCGAGCTCGTGACGCACGACGTTGAGCACGCCGCCCTTCTTCAGGCCGGGCGATCCCTCCTCGTTGAGGAAGACGACAGGCACTTCAACCTCGATCTTCGCGTCCTTGGACAGACGGAAGAAATCGGCGTGAATGGGGCGATCATTAACCGGATCGAGCGCCACGTCCTTCGGGATCGTGCGGACCGGCTTGCCGTCCACTTCGACCTGAACGATCGAGTTCATGAAGTGGCCGGTCATCAATTGCTTGACCAGTTCCTTCTCCTCGAGGTGGATCGGGGTGGGTTCTTCCTTGCCGCCATAGATGACAGCGGGGATCCGACCTTCGCGGCGAAGTGCTCGGGCGGCTCCCTTGCCAGCCCGTTCGCGGCGTTCGGCCGGCAACGTCAGAGCATCGCTCATATCAGTGCCTTTCGAATGCGTGTTTGAAAAAAGTCACCGGCGCGCCGCCTCCAGGGATGACCAGAGCGCCGAAGCGCGCAGTCATTAGAGCGGCGCGCGAAGTTTGGCAAGCAATTTGCCGGGGCGACGCGGTCCGCCGCCCCGGCGTGTTTGCTTATGTTATTGGACGCGTGTCGTTTCGATCTCGCGCTGCGCAAGGTAGTCCTGCACGCTGCGCTCGCCCGCCAGATGCCCGGCACCGACCGCGATGAAGACCGTGCCCGGTTCGTCCAGCCGCGTGGCGATCCAGTCCGCCCAGTTCGCATTGCGGGTATACAGCAGTGCCTCGGCCAGTTCCGGGTCGTCGAGATTTTCGTTCATCACCACGGCCAGTCCATCGGCATCGCCCTCGACCCATTCGGCGACCATCGCGTCGATCGTCTCCTTTGCGCTGGGCACAGCTTCCACCGCTTCCATCAGGAATTCGACCTGCTTTTCCTGCGGCAGCCCATCGAACAGGCCGAGCTGGAATTCGGCTGTTTCCAAGGCGTCCGCAGGCTTTTCACCCGCTTTGCCAAGAATCACATTGTCGACGCCTGATTCCAGATCGTATCCCTGCTGCATCACCGGAAGCATGGAAAGCGTGAGGCCGGCCATCCAAGGCTCGAACCCGTCAAAGGCAGCCGCGGGGACACCGAGGCCCGCCAGCGCGGCCTCGTAAGCCGTGACCTGCTCTTCGCTCAAAAGCGAGCGCAGCGTCGTGCCGTCGGTGAACATCCCCTGCTGCATGGCGAGCTGCTGCATCGCGGCTTCGCTTGCAGGGTCCATCTTGAGCTCGGTGACGACGGTGTCGGAAGCGGCCAGCGCCTCTGCGATCTCGGCATCGTACCACTGGATTTCCTTGGGCATGATATGAACCGTGCCGAACAGATAGATCGTCGTGTCATCATCCGCGACCTTCCACAGCGCCGGGCCTTCGGGACCGGAAGGCAGCTCGGCCATGTCCTCGGCAACGTCGGCAGACGCGTCCATATGCGCATCGGCAAGGGCGGGGCTTCCAACGAAGAGGGCGAAAGCTGCGGTGGAGGACGTAAGGAAGGGAGTGAGTTTCATGTGCGGTTTCCTTTCAACCTAGTGTTCTAAAGCCATTTCGTGACGCAATGTTGAACGCCTGCAATCGAGACTGTGCTGACGCGCATCGCGAACAGACCACCTCTCTTTCGATGACCATGCTCAACTGTGCAAGCGCCCACCGAGTTGACGCTGAAACCGCCATCCGTCATGGCGCGCGCGATGACGCCCGCTACACCGCCAACCCTCAATCGCGCTTCCGACACCGCCACGCCGCGGCGCGATCCGACGCGCTCGTTTCAGGACATGATCCTGACGTTGCACGATTTCTGGGCGGCGGCGGGGTGCGTTATCCTGCAACCGTATGACATGCGGATGGGGGCGGGGACGTTTCATACCGCGACGACCCTGCGCGCGCTCGGCCCGGAGCCGTGGAACGCCGCCTTCGTCCAGCCCTGCCGGCGCCCGACCGATGGGCGCTATGGCGAGAACCCCAACCGGCTCCAGCACTACTACCAATATCAGGTCATCCTGAAGCCCTCGCCCGGCGACATTCAGGAGCTTTACCTCGGCAGCCTGCGCGCCATCGGCATCGATCCGCTGCGCCACGACATCCGCTTCGTCGAGGATGACTGGGAATCGCCAACGCTCGGCGCATGGGGTCTTGGCTGGGAGGTCTGGTGCGACGGGATGGAGGTGACGCAATTCACCTATTTCCAGCAGATGGGCGGCTTCGATTGCAAGCCGGTCGCGGGCGAACTGACCTACGGGCTGGAGCGGCTTGCGATGTACATTCAGGGCGTCGACAGCGTCTACGATCTCGATTTCAACGGACGCGGCGTTTCTTATGGCGAGGTGTTCCTGGAAAACGAGCGGCAGATGTCGAAATGGAACTTCGAGGTCGCCGATACCGATGGCCTGTTCGACCTGTTCGCCAAGGCGGAGGCCGAATGCCGCAATGCGCTCGACAGCGACGTGCCGATTGCCGCGTATGAGCAGGCGATCGACGCGAGCCACATCTTCAACCTGTTGCAGGCACGCGGGGTAATCAGCGTGCAGGAGCGGGCGAGCTACATGGGCCGAGTGCGCGATCTGGCCCGCTCGTCCTGCGAGAAATACGCCGAGATGATGGCGCCGGAATGGGAAGCGAAGTTCCCGGGGTGGACGCTGTGACCCAATTTAGCCGTCATTGCGAGCGAAGCGAAGCAATCCAGTACCGGCGGGACTGGATTGCCAGGTCACCTGCGGCTCCTTGCAACGGCGTGAACGGAAGCCCCCATGCCTGACTTCCTCCTCGAGCTACGCTCCGAAGAAATCCCCGCCCGTATGCAGGCGGGCGCCCGCGGCGAGCTGGAAAAGCTGTTCCGCCGCGAGCTGGAGGCAGCCAACGTGACGCCGGGCGACATCGCCGTCTGGTCCACCCCGCGCCGCCTCGCCCTGATCGCCCGCGACCTTCCCGTGGCGACGGAAGCCACGCGCGAGGAGGCTAAGGGTCCACCCGTCGGCGCGCCGGACAAGGCGGTGGACGGCTTTTGCCGCAAGAACAACGTCGCTCGCGAAGACCTCGAGAAGCGCGACGTGAAGGGGCGCGACACCTGGTTCGCGGTGATCGAAAAGCCCGGGCAACAGGTTGCCGACCTACTCGCCGCCGCGATCCCCGCGATCATCCGCGATTTCTCCTGGCCCAAATCCATGCGTTGGGGCGAGGGGTCGATCAGCTCGGAAAGCCTGCGCTGGGTGCGGCCGCTGTCCGGCATTGTCGCGCTGCTCGATGGCGAAGTGGTGCCGGTGGTGCTGGATGGGCTCGCCAGTGGTCGCGAGACCTACGGGCACCGCTTCCACTCCGCCAGACCCATCGCGATCGACAATCCGGACGATTACGCGACCAAACTGCGCGAGGCCTCCGTCATCGTCGATCACGAGGAACGCGCGGACCGTATCCGTACCGGTGCCAAGGAGGCCGCGCAGGCCGCCGGTCTCGCGCTGGTCGAGGACGAGGGGTTGGCGATCGAGAATGCCGGGCTGACCGAATGGCCGGTGCCGCTGCTCGGCCGTTTCGACGAGGACTTCCTCGATGTGCCGCCCGAGGTGATCCAGCTCACCGCGCGGGTGAACCAGAAGTATTTCGTGTGCGAGGACGCGGCGAATGATGGCGAAAACCGCCTCGCCAACGCCTTCGTGTGCACCGCCAACATCGCCCCCGCCAATCCGGACGTGGTGGTGGATGGCAACCGCAAGGTACTCGCCGCGCGACTCTCCGATGCGCGGTTCTTCTGGGAACTGGACCAGAAGAAGACGCTCGAACAGCACGCCGAGGGGCTGGAGCGGATCACCTTCCACGAGAAGCTGGGCACGGTCGCCGACAAGGTTGACCGGGTGGCCAAGCTGGCGCGGTGGCTGGTTGAATCCGATGTCATCGTCCCAGCGAAAACTGGGACCGCCGTTGGAGGCTCCTCCGGCCAGCAGCAGATCCCAGCTTCCGCTGGAATGACGAAGAAGCATCTAGCCGATCTCGCCGAACAGGCGGCGCGTCTGTGCAAGGCCGATCTTGTTACCGAAATGGTCGGCGAGTTTCCCGAATTGCAGGGCGTGATGGGCGGCTATTACGCCGAGAAGGAAGGCCTGCCGCAGGAAGTCGCCGACGCGATCCGCGACCACTACAAGCCGGTGGGGCAGGGGGATGACGTGCCGACTGCGCCGGTGACCGTGGCGGTGTCGCTGGCGGATAAGTTGGATACGCTTGCTGCTGGTTTCTTCCCTCTTGATCAGGCGCCTACCGGATCAAAAGACCCGTTCGCGCTTCGACGCGCCAGCATTGCAGTTCTGATGCTGCTCGAGCGCAACAACCTTCGCGTTGGCGTGTATGATGCAGTCAAACACGCAATGATGGGTTTGTCGGTCTGGAAGGATAATTATCGCTTCCTGACGGCGCGCGTGAGTTCCCGGCTAAAAGACATGGCGGTCGTTACTCCTGATCAGATTGGAAGATATGGCGGCGAGCCCCTTGTGTTGATGCGAAACATGAAGGTCGCTGACGGAGAACGTCCTCAAATTACAGACGCCAAACTTTTGTCGTTACCTCAGACGCAAGGGAATCTCCTCGACTTCCTCGCCGACCGCCTCAAGGTCCAGCAGCGCGAGGCGGGCGTACGTCACGACCTGATCGACGCTGTGTTTGCGCTTGGGGGCGAGGACGACCTCGTTCGCCTACTCGCCCGCGTGAAGGCCCTGCAATCCTTCGTCGAAACCGAGGACGGCGAGAACTTGCTCGCCGGGTACAAGCGCGCGGCTAATATCCTCAAGAAGGAGGGGTGGGACGCTGCCTCTTCCGTCACCCCCGCGCAGGCTGGGGCCCAGAATGTAGAGGACCAACCCGGCCAACTGGGCTCCCGCCTTCGCGGGAATGACGACGAATTGGAACAGACCGGTGAGGAAGACCCGCTCGCGCTCGCCGGAAAGCCCGAATTCGACGCGGCGATCCGCGAAACCGGTCACCCGGACGGCAAATCCCTTTCCTACTCGCCCGAACCGGCGGAAAAGGCGCTGATCGATGCTCTGGCGAAGGCGGAACCGACAGCGGCGCAGGCGATTGAAAACGAGGACTTTGCAGCGGCGATGGCGGCGCTTGCGAGCCTGCGCGCGCCGATCGATGCGTTTTTCGAGGATGTGACCGTCAATGATGAAAACCCTCAGAAGCGCGAAGCCCGGCTCGACCTGCTCGCCCGCTTCCGCGATGCCGTCCACCGCGTCGCCGATTTCAGCCGGATCGAGGGTTGAAGCGTGTTGGATAAGTGTCAGGTGTGCCCTACAAGGCGCAAACTTCTGAAAATTAAAGTCTAAACCCTAAAAATCGCAGGGTGACACCTTGTCGGATGTGTCAGGTAAGTAGGAAATTTCATGTCGCATAACACGGTCTACACTTTTGGCGGGGATGCCCCGCACGACGATCCCCGCCAGCGGGACAAGACCGTAACCGGGGGCAAGGGCGCGAACCTTGCGGAGATGGCGAGCATTGGTCTGCCCGTGCCTCCCGGCTTCACCATGACGACCGAGGAATGCCTGCGCTATCTCGGCGGCGACAAGACCTTCAGCACGGAGATGCGCGCCGAGGTGGCCAGGGCGGTCGAGCATATCGAACGCAGCGTGGGCAAGGGCTTCGGCGATCCGAAAGACCCGCTGCTCGTCTCGGTCCGCTCGGGCGCGGCGATCTCGATGCCCGGAATGATGGACACGGTGCTGAACCTGGGGCTCAATGACGAGACGGTCGAAGGGCTGGCGAAGGTAAGCGAGGACGAACGCTTTGCCTGGGACAGCTACCGCCGTTTCGTCCAGATGTATTCCGACGTGGTGCTCGGCCTCGATCACGGCCTGTTCGAAGAAGCGCTGGAAATCGTGAAGGAAGACAACGGCTACTACGCCGATACCGAGCTTTCCGCCGACGATTGGCGCGCTCTGGTCGCCGAGTTCAAGCAGATCGTCGAGCGCGAGCGGGGCGAACCCTTTCCGCAGGATCCGCAGGACCAGCTATGGGGCGCAATCGGCGCGGTGTTCGACAGCTGGGATACCGAACGCGCCAAGATCTACCGCCGTTTGAACGACATTCCGCATGATATGGGCACGGCCGTCAATGTGCAGGCGATGGTGTTCGGCAATATGGGTGACACCAGCGCCACGGGCGTTGCCTTCACCCGTGATCCCTCCACCGGCGAAAAGGCGATCTACGGCGAGTATCTCGTCAACGCGCAGGGCGAAGATGTGGTCGCCGGGATCCGCACACCGCAATATCTGACAAAGGATGCGCGCGAGCGGGCCAGTGCGGACAAGCCCAGCATGGAAGAGGCTCTGCCCGAGGCATACAGCGAGCTGGCGCGCGTGTTCGACCTGCTCGAAAATCACTATCGCGACATGCAGGATATCGAGTTCACCGTTGAGCGCGGCACACTTTGGATGCTGCAGACCCGCAACGGCAAGCGCACGGCCAAGGCGGCGCTGAAAATGGCCGTCGATATGGAGAGCGAAGGACTGATCGACCGCAAGGAGGCGGTGGCACGGATCGATCCAATGGCGCTCGACCAATTGCTGCACCCGACGCTCGATCCCGACGCTCAGCGCAATGTCCTCACCACGGGACTGCCTGCATCGCCCGGCGCGGCGGCGGGGAAAATCGCGCTGGATGCCGATACGGCAGAGCTATGGGCCAATCGCGGTGACAAGGTGATCCTCGCGCGGGTCGAAACCAGCCCCGAAGACATCCACGGAATGCACGCCGCGCAAGGCGTTTTGACCGCACGCGGCGGCATGACCAGCCACGCAGCGGTGGTCGCACGCGGGATGGGGCGGCCCTGCGTATCGGGCGCAAGCGGCGTTTCGATCGACCGTAACGCGCGCACGCTCAGAATTGGCTCTGAGGAGCTGAAAGAGGGCGATGAGATTACCCTCGACGGGGCGAACGGACAGGTCATGCTCGGCATCGTCCCCACGGTGGAGCCTGAGCTTGCGGGCGACTTCGCGACGCTGATGGAATGGGCCGACGAGCTGCGCCGGATGCGGGTGCGCACCAATGCCGAGACGCCCGAAGACTGCCGCATGGCGCGCAGTTTCGGCGCTGAGGGAATTGGGTTGTGCCGCACCGAGCATATGTTCTTCGATGCCGCGCGGATCCTTGCCGTGCGTGAGATGATCCTCGCCGATGACGAGGCGGGAAGGCGGCGCGCGCTCGAGCGGCTGCTGCCCGAACAGCGCAGCGATTTCGTCTCCATCTTCGAGGAGATGGCGGGCCTGCCATGCACGATCCGCCTGCTCGACCCGCCGCTGCACGAATTCCTGCCGACCCGCGACGACGAATTCGAGGAGCTGGCGGACGCGACCGGGCTGGGCACCGATCACCTCAAGCGCCGGGCCGGAGAATTGGACGAATTCAACCCGATGCTGGGCCATCGTGGCTGCCGGCTTGGAATCAGCTATCCGGAAATCTACGAAATGCAGGCGCGCGCCATCTTCGAGGCGGTGTGCGATGTGCAGACCCGGAGCGGCGAGGCTCCGCTGCCCGAAATCATGATCCCGCTGGTGGCGACGCAGCGCGAGCTCGCATTGCTGCGCGCTCTGGTCGACCGGGTGGCGAAGGACGTGTTCGACGAGAAAGGCGCGCGCGTCGAATACCTGGTCGGCACGATGATCGAGCTTCCACGGGCAGCCTTGATGGCGGGCGAAATCGCGCAGGAGGGCGAGTTCTTCAGCTTTGGCACAAACGACCTGACCCAGACGACTTTGGGCCTGTCACGCGATGACTCCTCGCGGTTCCTCAACGCCTATGTCGACCAGGGCATCTTCCCGCGCGATCCGTTCGTCAGCCTCGATATCGACGGGGTCGGCCAGCTGGTCGAACTGGCAGTCGAGCGCGGCCGAGCAACACGCTCCGACATCAAGCTGGGCATTTGCGGGGAGCATGGCGGCGACCCGGCGAGCATCGCGTTCTGCGAACGGGTTGGCCTGGATTACGTCAGCGCGTCGCCCTACCGCGTGCCGATCGCGCGGCTCGCGGCGGCGCAGGCGGCGTTGAAGGAGCAGGGTTAGCGCCAGCCCGTCAGTGCCAGGATTTCGAAGGTTTCCGCGACCTTGCTATCGTCGTCGCGCAGATCATCGAAGGCAGCTCTGGCGCGGGCGAGGGCGGCCCTGGTCAGGGTAGGTGGGCGATCGGCCAGCACGCCAGTTAACGCCTGTTCGCGCAGGTCTCCAATGAGCCGCTCGAAGCTGGAGAAGCGCGCTGTAAGGGAGCGGCTGTCGACCACCTGGCTCTTAAACCCGGCGCGCTGGAGAAGGGCGGCGGCGGAGCGGTTGTCGACCTGCGGATGGAGCCGCGCGGCGGGGCTGTCACCATCGGCGGCGAGCATGATGCGGCGCAAGGTGGGCAAGCTACCGGCGCCAAGCATCTGAGCCATGTACAACCCGCCATCGGCGAGAGCAGCGCGCATGTGAAGGAGGGCACCAGGCAGGTCGTTAAGCGTGCCGAGCGTGCCGAGCGAGACGATGAGCTCGCGAGGCTCGCGAGGCCAAGGCGCCTCCTCATCGAGCGTATCGGGCGCGGCGGTATCGACTGCGAAGCCACGCCGGGCGAGGGCGGGGGACATGCGGTCGGTCAGATCGCCGATAACCGTGGCACGACCCTCGGCCATCTGCATGAAATCAAACCGGTCGAGCGCATCCTCGACCATGTCGACATGGAGATAATCCGCAGCGCCACCGCTTTTGCGCGCTTGAACCGCGCGCGACCATCGCAAGGCTCTTCTGCGGGCGTCGAAAATGTGAGGAACGCGCTGTTCGGTCATCCCGTGCCCCCTGCCGTGCTTGCCTACACGGCGCAAGCCATGGCAGGTGCACGTGATGGGACCAGGGCCGCAAATCCTCAGGAATGTCGCGTATATTGTCGGTGATGGCATGCAGCCCATCGTCGATCTCGTCTATCCGCCGCGTTGCCCCCTGTGCGGGGATGCGATCCTGGCGCAAGGCGCGCTCTGCGCCGAATGCTGGAGCGACCTCGAAGTGCCGGGCGAGCCATCGTGCGCTTCGTGCCAGCGGCCAATCGGGCAGACCGTGCGCGCCCGCCGAGGTACTTGTTTCGCCTGCGCCGCCGATCCGCCACGCCATTCAGGGGTCATCGCCGCGACGATCTACGACGATGCGTCGCGCAAGCTCATTTTGAGCTTCAAACATGGTGGCAAGATCGCCCTCGCCCCACTGCTGGGGCGATTGATGGCGGCTCGCATTGCTCCGCCGGCGGATGAATCTCCATTGCTGGTGCCCGTACCGCTGCACCGATGGCGCATCTGGCAGCGCGGCTTCAACCAGGCGGCGCTGCTCGCACGCGAAATTGCGACTCAGGGCAAGGGCGAATTGCTGGTGGATGCGCTGATACGCCGCAAACGCACGCCAAGCCTTGGCGGATTGAGCCGCGAAGCGCGCGAGCGGGCACTATCCGGAGCCATTGCGGTTCGGGCTGGCGCTAAAAGCGAGATTTCCGACCGCCATGTTTTGCTTGTCGACGACGTGCTGACCAGCGGCGCGACCAGCAATGCCTGTGTGAATGCGCTGCTTGACGCGGGTGCTGCCTCTGTGCGGATTGTCTGCTTCGCGCGGGTGGTCGACGCGGGATCGACTTCATGAGGGCGCTTCTGCCAGTGCTCTCAGGCACCGTTAAAACGAAACGCCCGAGGCCGCAAAGACCTCGGGCGCCGCGTGACGAAACAAATGGGTCCGCTCGATTTCGAGCTCAGGCGGCAATCCCCCGATCTGCCGCCAGGACCTATGTCCTTCATCGTATCGCCGACCGGACCGATACCCCCGTATTGGGTCACGATCGGCACCCCCTGAACCTGACCGCTTCGGGCCGGTGTGGGTGGTCGAATGCTGTTGCACTCGATGGGTGCCTTGTTCCATTCCGATCCGCCGAATTGAAGGGCAAACCTGTGCTTCGGTAGATTTTCGCAGTCATATGTTGTTATCGTGCAACAACTGATCCTTCGCACCGCACGTTTGGTCGTAATTATCAAAATCGACCCAGCCACTATCGAGGAACATCCATGCCCGACCCCGCAACTTTGACCGCGTCCGAGCGCGAGAAAGGTTCACGTTTTGCGCCGAAATTCGACCAAGCAGGACTGCTTACTGCGGTGGTCTTGGACGTGGATACTCGGGAAGTGCTGGTCGTCGCGCATATGAATGCCGAAGCGCTCGCTGCAACGCGCGACAGCGGTGTGGTGCACTTCTGGTCTCGCTCGCGCCGGACACTTTGGATGAAGGGGGAGACCTCTGGAAACACCTTGGCGGTGGACGAAATCCTGGTCGATTGTGACCAGGATGCGCTGGTAATCCATGCAACGCCCGCCGGGCCGACTTGTCACACCGGTGCGCGAAGCTGCTTCTACCGCAGGCTTGATCCGGAGGCGGACGATGCTGAAGCGCTGAGCCGCGTTCTCTCGTAAGGGTCAAGAGTTGACGCTGACGTAAAGGTAAGGTACTAAACGGACATGGCATCCGCACCGAAGAACCGCGACGACACGATTACCTCAGATGGCGTTCCAGAAAAGAAGCGCCGCAACGGCGCGCATCTCGATCGCCCGGACAAGCTGAGCCGCGAGCAGTTCTCCATTTCCGACCTAACCAGCGAGTTCGACTGTACCGCCCGGGCGCTGCGCTTTTACGAAGACGAAGGGCTGATCAATCCGGCCCGCGTCGGTCTTACCCGCGTGTACTCAAAGCGCGATCGCGCCCGGCTCGCGTGGATCATGCGCGCGAAAAACGTCGGCTTCAGCCTTACCGAAATCCGCGAGATGATCGACCTTTACGACCTCGATGATGGCCGGGTCGAGCAGCGGCGCGTCACGATCGAGAAATGTCGCGCGCATATCGCCAAGCTCAAGGCGCAGCGCGCCGACATCGATTCCTCTATCAAGGAACTCACGCAATTTGTCAGCGAGATCGAGGAACTCGACCTCGCCTGACATCCCCCGCAATCCGACCGATACTCTCCATCTGAAAGGGATCTCCAGATGCCGACCTACACCGCCCCCACCCGTGACACCCGTTTCGTCGTCAACGAGATGCTGGACCTTGCGAGCTACGGCAATCTGCCCGGCTTCGAGAACGCCACGTCAGACATGATCGACACCGTCATCAACGAAGCGGGCAAGTTCTGCGCCGAAGTGCTCGCGCCGCTCAATCAGGTGGGCGACGTGCAGGGATGTACGCACCACGATGATGGCTCGGTCACGACGCCCGAAGGTTTCAAGGAAGGGTACAACGCTTACGTCGAAAGCGGCTGGGGCACCATCGCAGCGCCGGAGGAATTCGGCGGGCAGGGAATGCCGCATGTGCTTGGCTTCGTGGTCGAGGAATACATGAGCACCGCCAACCAGGCGTTTGCGATGTATCCCGGCCTTACCACCGGCGCGATCTCTGCGCTGCTTGCCAAGGGTAGTGACGAGCAGAAGCAGATGTATGTGCCCAAGATGATCTCGGGCGAGTGGTCGGGCACGATGAACCTGACAGAGCCGCATTGCGGCACAGATCTCGGCATGATCCGCACGAAGGCCGAACCGCAGGCCGACGGCTCCTATGCCATCACCGGCACCAAGATCTTCATTTCGGCGGGCGAGCACGATCTTACCAGCAACATCATTCACCTCGTTCTGGCGAAGACACCGGGCGCGCCGGACAGCTCGAAGGGGATCAGCCTGTTCGTCGTTCCCAAGTTCATCCTCGATGACGACGGCGAGCCAGGGGAGCGCAATGGCGTCACCTGCGGTTCGATCGAGAAGAAAATGGGCATTCACGGCAACGCCACCTGCGTTCTCAATTACGACGGCGCGAAGGGCTGGCTCGTGGGTGAGGAGAACAAGGGTCTCGCCGCCATGTTTATCATGATGAACGCCGCGCGGCTTGGTGTCGGATTGCAGGGTCTGGCACAGGCGGAAGTCAGCTATCAGAACGCCGTTACCTATGCGCTCGACCGTCGTCAGGGTCGCGCTTTGACTGGCCCGGCGGAGCCTGAAGCACAGGCCGATCCGATCTTCGTCCACCCGGACGTTCGCCGGATGCTGATGGATGCCAAGGTCTTCAATGAAGGGATGCGCGCGCTGTGCCTCTGGGGCGCCTTGCAAGTCGATCTGACTCACAAGGCCCAGACCGAGGAAGAGCGCCAGCTTGCCGATGATCTGATCGGCCTGATGACCCCGGTGATCAAGGGCTACGGCACCGACAAGGGCTATGACATCGCGAATAACATGCAGCAGGTCTATGGCGGGCACGGCTACGTCAAGGAATGGGGCATGGAGCAGTTCGTGCGCGATAGCCGGATCGCGATGATCTACGAAGGCACGAACGGCGTGCAGGCGATGGATCTGTGCGGGCGCAAGCTCGCCAGCAACGGCGGCCGTGCGGTACAGGCGTTCTTCGCGATGATCGACGACGAGATCGAAAGCGCCAAGCAGGTCGATGGCCTCGCCGACATGGCCGGGAAGCTCGAGAAAGCTTTGGGCGAACAAAAGGCTGCGACCATGTGGTTCATGCAGAACGCGATGCAGAACCCGAACCATCTGGGCGCGGGCGCGCATCATTACATGCACATCATGGGGATCGTATCGATTGGCCTGATGTGGCTCAAGATGGCGAAAAAGGCGACCGAGGCGCTGGCAGGTTCGCCTGAGGACGCAGCATTCTATGAGGCCAAGCTGACCTCGGCTCGCTACTACGCCGAACGCTTTCTGCCCGATGCCGGCGCGCTGCGTCGCAAGCTGGAAGCGGGTAGCGAGAACATGATGAAGCTGCCGGAAGAGGCGTTTGCCACGGCGGCGTAAAGGACCAAGTTTCGTCAGGAGAAAGCCCGGGTGGTGGGGACCACTCGGGCTTTTTTGTGCCTGGTTGCAGCGGATGCAAGTTGACGAAATACAGTCGCGGCGACGGCGCTGTATCTCCGTATCAGGCCGAAATGCACAAAGCCCCGCCGGGTGGGCGGGGCTTTCGGGTTGGCGAGGATTCAGTTTTGAAAGAGCGGGAAATTTGGTGACGGAGAAGTAGCTGGGGTGGTGCCTGTAGGAAAGTGTAAAGCCTACTGTCGATGTAAAGCGAACCGTCCGGTTTCAAGGAATTCGCTGCCCCTTCAATGCCCCACTTTCCGGCTCAGCTCCCGCATCGCGTCGTCCAACCCATCCAAAGTCAGCGGATACATCCGGTCATTCACCAGCTGCTGCATCATCTTGGTCGATTGCGAATAGCCCCACTGCTTTTCGGGCACGGGGTTCAGCCAAACGGTCGCGGGGTAGGTGTCGGTGACGCGCTTCATCCAGGTGACGCCCGCTTCCTCGTTCATGTGTTCGACGCTGCCGCCCGCATGGGTGATCTCGTAGGGACTCATCGCGGCATCGCCGACGAAGATCACCTTGTAATCGTGGCCGTATTTATGAAGCACGTCCCAGGTCTTCGTCCGCTCCTGCCAGCGGCGCTTGTTGTCCTTCCACACCCCTTCGTAGAGGCAATTGTGGAAGTAGAAGAATTCCAGGTTCTTGAATTCAGCCGTGGCGGCGCTGAACAGCTCCTCGACCATCTTGATGAACGGGTCCATCGATCCGCCGACGTCCAGGAACAGCAGCAGCTTGACCGCATTGTGCCGCTCGGGCCGCATGTGAATGTCAAGCCAGCCCTGTTTGGCCGTGCCCTCGATCGTGGCATCGATATCCAGCTCGTCCGCCGCACCTTCGCGGGCGAAACGCCGCAGTCGCCGTAGCGCCATCTTGATGTTGCGGGTGCCCAGCTCCTTGGTGTTGTCGAGGTTCTTGAACTCGCGCTTTTCCCACACCTTCACCGCGCGTTTGTGCCGGCTTTCCCCGCCGATCCGCACGCCTTCGGGGTTGTAGCCCGAATTGCCGAAGGGCGACGTGCCGCCGGTGCCGATCCACTTGTTGCCGCCCTCGTGCTTTTTTTCCTGCTCGGCCAGGCGCTCCTTGAGCTTTTCCATCAGCTCGTCCCAATCGCCGATCTTTTCGATCTCCGCCATTTCCTCTTCGGACAGGAATTTCTCGGCCACGGCTTTGAGCCAATCCTCAGGCACGTCGACCGGGTTCTGCCCGTAATCGGTCATCACGCCCTTGAAGACTTTCTGGAACACCTGATCGAACCGGTCGAGCATCCCTTCATCCTTCACGAAAGTCGCGCGGCTGAGGTAATAGAACGCCTCGGGCGTCTGCTCGATCACATCCTTGTCGAGCGCCTCCAGCAGCGTCAGGTGCTCCTTGAAGCTGGCGCCGATGCCCGCTTCGCGCAATTCGTCCATGAAGTTGAAGAACATGGTCGTGGGTCTACCTGCGACGCGCGGTGTTTTCCAGTCTCTTCCCTCGCGTCGGAAAACCCGGCCTCCTTAAGCGTTCCCTAACCATCGTCTGGCTATTTGCGCGTCGTGCAACAGGGGACGCGCGAGCCGATGAAGCAGGATACGATCGACATTGCCGACGCATCGGCGCTGGACCGTATTCCGGAGAAGTGCGGCGCGGTCACGGTCGGCTGTTCGGATGTCGCCGGGATCGTCGAGGAGGTCATCCAGTCCTCCGAAGCCCTGCGCCACGAGCACGAGGCCCTGCGCGGCACCGTAACCGCGCTGGAAGCGGATCAGGCCAAGGTTTCCGAAGCAAGCGACGAAGCGCGGCTGCTGTCCGAACGCGCGATCGAGCGGCTCAGCGAGGGCACGGCCCTGATCGAGTCCTCGCTCGGCAAGATCGGATCGCTGCTGGATCTGGTCGATACGCTGGGCCAGCACGTCACCAGCTTTTCCGCCGCGATGGAGCAGGTCCGACGCAGCGCCAAGGACATCGAGGATATCGCGGAGACCACCAATATCCTTGCGCTCAATGCCACGATCGAGGCGATGCGTGCGGGCGATGCCGGGCGCACCTTCGCCGTCGTCGCAAGCGAGGTGAAGAGCCTCGCCAACGATTCGCGCAATGCCACCGTCGAAATCGCCACCACGATCGACAAGCTGGGAGAGGAAGCCAGCATGGTGATCGGCCGGATCGAAGCGGGCGCGCAGGCGAGCGACGAGGCGAAGTCCTCCGTCGCCCAGATCGAAAACACGATCGCGAGCGTTGGCGAACTGGTCGAGGAAGTCGACAAGCAGAACGACGTGATCGCCCGCTCGACCGGCACGATCAGCAGGCGGGTGGGCGAAGTGCAGGACGTGCTGGGCGGCTATGACAAGGCGACGCGCGCCAATGAAGGCGAGCTGCAATCGGCGCAGACGCGCATCAACGAGCTGGAAATGACCGCGAACGACATGTTCGATGGGCTGGTGCAGGCGGGACTATCCCCGCGCGACAGCGTCATGGTCGATCATGCGCAGGCGACGGCGGAAGAGCTGATCGCGGTGGTCGAACGCGCAATTGCACGCGGCGAGCTGTCGAGCGCGGCGGTCTTCGACCACGACTACCAGAAGATCCCCGGCTCTGAACCCGAGCGCTTCACCACCAAATTCACCATCTTTGCCGATACGCAGTGGCGACCGATCCTCAATGCAATCACCAATCAGGTCGGCGATTGCGTTGCCGCCGTATGCGCGGACACCAATGGCTTCATGCCGACCCATATCGACCAGTTCGCGAAGGCCCCGACCGGAGATATCGCGCACGACACACGCTATTGCCGCAACGGGCGCATCGTCATGGATCAGGCTGACAAAGCCGCGCTCGCGAGCACCGAACCCTACCGCATGTCAGTCTTCCGGCAGGAGGGGGACGGCAGCCAGTATTTCATCGTGCGCAGCGTCTATGTGCCGCTGTTCATCAAGGGCAAGCGCTGGGGCGATCTGAAATTCGCCTATATGCTGGGCGGTTACGAGCACTTGCTCGAAGATTAATAGCGCGGTTTTAGCCCGGATTGCGGCGCGCCATGAAGGCGAGGCGTTCGAACAGCATCACGTCCTGCTCGTTCTTGAGCAGCGCACCGTGCATGGGCGGGATCGCGTTGTTCGGATTGCTGTCCTGCAGCACCTCCAGCGGCATATCCTCATTCAGCAGCAGTTTTAGCCAGTCGAGCAGCTCGCTGGTGGACGGCTTTTTCTTCAGACCGGGCACGTCGCGCAGCTCGTAGAAGATATCCATCGCCTTCTTGACGAGCGCCTTCTGAATGCCCGGATAATGCACGTCGATGATCGCCTGCATCGTCTCGCGGTCGGGGAACTTGATGTAGTGGAAGAAGCAGCGGCGCAGGAACGCGTCGGGCAATTCCTTTTCGTTGTTCGAGGTGATGACGACGATCGGGCGCTCCTTCGCCTCGATCCGCTGCTGCGTTTCGTAAACGTCGAAGCTCATGCGATCGAGCTCCTGCAACAGGTCGTTGGGAAACTCGATATCGGCCTTGTCGATCTCGTCGATCAGCAGGACGGGCAGTTCGGGCGCGGTGAAGGCCTCCCACAACTTGCCCTTCTTGATGTAGTTGGAGATGTCGTGGACCCGCTCATCGCCCAGCTGACCATCACGCAGGCGAGCGACCGCGTCGTATTCGTACAGACCCTGCTGCGCCTTGGTGGTGGACTTGACGTTCCATTCGATCAGCGGCGCGTCGATCGCCTTGGAAATCTCATGCGCGAGGACAGTCTTGCCGGTGCCGGGCTCGCCCTTCACCAGCAGGGGCCGGCGCAGCGTCACGGCGGCGTTGACGGCGACTTTCAAGTCCTCCGTCGCAATGTAGTCGCTGGTGCCTTCAAAACGCTGCGTGCCGGTGTTTTCGTCGCTCATGGGTTTCCCTTCGAGACTGATAATGCGCGCGCAGCGATACGGGGCGGGTCGGCTGTGCGCAAGGGGTGAGGGGCTTAGTCGCGCGGCAGGGCCAGCACGCGCTGTGCAATCGTCTGGAGCGTGGGGGTGGCGACCCCGGCCTGAGGGTCGTTCCATCCGAAGGTCGCGATCCAGTATGCGCCCGCCTCATCGCGCAGCAGCCAGGTGAGGTTGATGACGCCCGGCTCCGATCCGCCCTTGAACCCGACATAGTCCCAGTTTTCCGCGACCGGCGCGGGCAGGCCCGGATTGACCGCCATGATGGCGCGCGCCGTTTCCGCCTCCTCGGCGACGAAGCGGTTCATCAAACGCGCAAGGTCGGCAGGGGCGGCAAACCACTCGATGTCGATCGCGCCCGGCGTGTCGCTGGCGAAGGTCTGCTGGATCTGCTCCTGCGAGACATCGGCTTCGGTCAAACCGTCGAGCATGGCGCGTTGACCATCATCATCGGCGGCGCGGTAGCGGGTGATGAAGTCGTCGGGCACACCGCGCATCGCAAACAATTGCCGCGTGGTGAGGAATGGGATGGAGCGTGACGGATCGGCGTTCCCGCTTGCAATCAACTCCGCTTCCAGCGTCTCATGCCCAAGCTCGGCGACTAACTGGTCGGTCGCGGTGTTGTCGCTGATCGAAATCATCATCGTCGCGAGCGTCTGGAGGGTGACCGGCGCACCTTCGGGCCAATCCTGCATCTGGCCGCTGGGGAAGGATCGCTGGGACAGGCGCACAACGTCATCCCAGGAGCGCTCGCCGCGCTCGATCGACTGCGACAGGGTCGAAAGGACGTAGAGCTTGAACGCGGAACCGAGCGCGAGTTGCGTGTCGGCGTTGTGCGCAAACACCGGCTCCACCGCGCCGTCATCGCCAAGTCGCACGAACAACGCGTTGGTCGTGCCGGGAAGCGCGGCCAAGTCCGCCCGAATTTTCTCCGCGCTATCGTCGAGCGGTTCGAAGGTCTGGAACAGCAGCTCGCTGATCCGGTTGCCGTTCGCCGGGTCGATCGCGATGCCGCCCCGCGCGATCGCTTGCTCCATTCGGATCGCCAGAGCCGATCTCAGCGCCTCCGAGCTGCCCGGTTCCTCGACGCTCAGCGCCGCGCCGTACTGCCCGCTCAATTGCTCGGAAATCGCCGCAATCTGCGCTTCGGGCACAGCGGCGAGAAAGCGTGGCGTGAAAACGTCCGTCAGCGGAGCATCGAGCTCGCCATTGATCAGCGCGACCACCTGTTCGGCGCGCATTCGCAGCGGACTTTGCTCTTCGGCTTGAGCGGTTGGGGAAGAAGACATTTCGCGCGGCGCCTCCTGCGCGGACAAAGGTGCCAGAGGTAGCGCGGCTCCCGCCATCAGCAACAGGGCGGCGCGAACGGTGTGGGGGGCGAAAATCATGCGGTTTCTCCTAACGGGGCGGTGGGCATATCAGTCGCGCGGCTTGCCAGTCAGGGCATCGAGCTGCGCAATCTTGCGCGAGAGCGCGCGTGCGGCAATCCAGTTTGCGAGCGCGACGATGCCCAGCAGCCCGAACGTCACCGATGCGGGCCAGATCAGCCCTTCGAGCGCTCTCGCCCAGCCAACCGCCTCTGCCAAGCGCGCGGTGACCGCGGCATAGAAAGCGACAATGCCGGGCACCAGCGGGCCGATATACCACAGCGGCACCGCACGCAGCGCCTCGTGTTGGCGCGCGTATTGGCGGCGAAGATGAGCGGCGCATGGGTCTTCGGGACGGCGTTCCAGATTGCTCGCGCGCTGCTTCAAGTTCCAGAGGAGCACCGCGATCCCTGCAACAGTCAACGCCATCGCACCCGCGATCGTCCATTCGCCATAAGCGCCAGCGGCGATGCCGAATGAGCCGAACGCGAGCAGCATGACAGCGCCAACCGCATATTCGATGATGTTGCGGCGCCGGATTTGCCGCTCGAAACGGGTCGCCTGCCGTGCGCAGTCACGCGGATCGTTGAACACCGCATCGGTGTCAAGCGTTTGCCAAAAGGGCAGGGGAGGGGATGTCATCGCTGTTCTCCTTGGCTGGCGGGCTGGGTGAAATGGCTGGCGAGGAGCGTCTTGATCCGGTGCACCCGAACGCTGACCGCATTTGGCGAAAGCCCGGTGATCTCGGCTATCCCCGCGCCTGTCTCGCCCTCGAGCCACAAAATGATGACCTGTGCATCGAGCGCGGGCAGGCGAGCGACCAGTTCGGTGACCTGGGCCATGACAAGCGCCTCGGCGGTCTTAACCTCGGTGTCGCCTACGTCCGGCAGCGCTTCGATGTCTTCGAGCGACACCATGCGTCGACCCCCCGCCGCCCGCGCAACATGATCGGCGGCGACATTGTGCGCGACCCGGTAAACCCAGGTCTTGAGCGTGCATTGCCCTTCAAACCGCTGGAGGCTGGCCCACAGCGCGCAATGCATCTCCTGTTCGAGATCGCGCGCCTTGTCGGGATTGCGCTCCACGGCTCGCGCCAGACGGGCGAGGGCGGGGGCGAATTGCTCGCCTGCCTGCCGATAAAGCTCATCTGCGCGTTTCGTCATGCCCCCTTAGTCCGCCGCCAACGGGATTTCTTACAGGCTGGCACGAAAAAGATGAAAGGCGGCTAGATCCGCTCACCCGCACCGATGCAGACGAAAGCCAGTTGCGCGGCCAGCATCAGAACGGTCGCCACCTGCCACCCGCGCGCCGCATGCTTCATCCCGCGCTCCCATGTCCACATTCCGATGGCGCCGGTGGCCAGGCTGGCGAGGGCGATGGTGAACCACCCGCTTTGCGACGCGAGGGCAGCCGATATCAGAGTGAGCGTGAGAAGCTCGGTGATTAGCGCGCCGGTAAACCACACGATCGGGATCGGGCGATAGGCGGTATCGGGCACCTCCCAATCGGGCAGCGAGGCGTCGGGCCGCGAGATGCGCCGGTCGCCCGCCATGATGTCCTCTTCGCGCGGGTCGGGAAACCGGTCAGGCATCGATCATGTCGCGGTCCATCTCGCCAGCGCGGTTCTGGATGAAGTTGAAGCGGTGTTCCGGATTGCGGCCCATCAGCTGATCGACCAGTTCCTTGACGCTGGCGCGCTCCTCGAATTCGGCGGGCAGGGTTATGCGGATGAGCGAGCGGGTGTCGGGGTTCATCGTCGTTTCGCGCAATTGCTGCGGGTTCATCTCGCCCAGCCCCTTGAAACGCGAGACATCGACATTCTTGCCCTTGAAAACCGTCTCTTCCAGCTCGGCGCGGTGGGCATCGTCGCGGGCATAGCGGCTCTCTTTACCCGCCGTCAGCTTGTAGAGCGGCGGTTGCGCCAGATAGAGCCGCCCGTCGCGCACGATCGCCGACATCTCCTGGAAGAAGAACGTCATCAGCAGCGTGGCGATATGCGCGCCGTCGACATCCGCGTCGGTCATGATGATGATACGATCATAACGCAGATCTTCGGGATCGCAGTCCTTCCGCGTCCCGCAGCCCATCGCGAGCGTCAAGTCGGCGATTTCACTGTTTGCGCGGATCTTGTCGGCGGTGGCGCTGGCGACGTTGAGGATCTTGCCGCGGATCGGCAGGATTGCCTGCGATTTGCGATCGCGCGCCTGTTTTGCGCTGCCGCCCGCGCTGTCGCCTTCGACGATGAACAGCTCGGTCTCGCGGTCTCCCTCCCCGCTGCAATCGGTCAGCTTGCCGGGCAGGCGTAGCTTCTTTGCATTGGTCGCGGTCTTGCGCTTGACCTCACGTTCCTGCTTGCGGCGCAGGCGCTCGTCCATGCGCTCCATCACCTCGCCCAGCAGCGCTTTGCCGCGATCCATATTGTCGGTTAGGAAGTGGTCGAAATGGTCGCGCATCGCATTTTCGACGAGCCGCGCGGCTTCGGGGGATGTCAGCCGGTCCTTGGTCTGGGACTGGAATTGCGGGTCGCGGATAAAGACGCTCAGCATGACGTCCGCGCCGGTCATCACGTCGTCGGCGGTGATGTCCTTCGCCTTTTTCGCGCCTGTCAGTTCGCCGAACGCGCGCAGTCCCTTGGTCAGCGCGCCGCGCAGACCCTGTTCGTGGGTGCCGCCATCAGGGGTCGGCACGGTGTTGCAGTACCAGCTTGTCGAACCGTCGGAATAGAGCGGCCAGGCGATCGCCCATTCGACCCGGCCCTGCCCAATCCCGTCCTCGGCGTCGGGGAAATCCTGGCTGCCGGTAAATGGCTCGGCGGTGACGCATTCTCGCGCGCCGATCTGCTCGGCCAGATGGTCCGCCAGCCCGCCGGGAAACTTGAACGCCGCCTCTGCCGGAACATCATCGCTGGTCAGGCTCTCGGCGCATTTCCAGCGGATTTCGACGCCAGCGAACAGATAGGCTTTCGAGCGTGCGAGCTTGAACAGGCGCGCGGGCTTGAACTGGCGATCCCCGAATATCTCGGTGTCGGGCACGAAGCTGACAGTGGTGCCGCGGCGATTGGGTGCCGCGCCGACCGTCTCGATGGGGCCGAGCGTTTCGCCGCGCGCGAATTCCTGCGCGTAAAGCTGCTTGTCGCGCGCCACTTCGACGCGGGTGTGGGATGACAGCGCGTTGACCACGCTGACCCCCACGCCGTGGAGACCGCCGCTCGTGGCATAGGCTTTGCCCGAAAACTTGCCGCCCGAATGCAGCGTCGACAGGATAACCTCGAGCGTCGATTTGCCTGGAAACTTGGGATGCTCGTCGACCGGAATGCCGCGGCCATTGTCGGCGACGCTGAGGCGGTTGCCTTCCTCGAGACGCACTTCGATCCGGCTCGCATGGCCTGCGACCGCCTCATCCATCGCGTTGTCGAGCACTTCTGCGGCAAGGTGGTGCAGCGCGCGCTCATCGGTGCCGCCGATATACATGCCGGGGCGGCGGCGCACCGGCTCCAACCCTTCGAGCACCTCGATCGAGGTGGAATCATAGTCACCGCTGGAAGTGGGCGTGTTTTCGAACAGGTCATCAGCCATGGTCACGCTATAGGCATGCGTTCCCAGGGCTCACAAGCGCGCGGGGCGCATTTGTGCTCGGCTTTCGGTCCTAGAAGCTGGCGGGAGCCGGATCGACCGCGACGATTTCGCCATCGCGCACCTGTCGCACCTCGAGCGCGCGCTGGGCCACGCCGCCGCGATCGAAGCGGAACGCGCCGTCAACGCCGAGGAAGCCGCCGGAATCGTACAGCCGACGGGTCGGGAAATCCCGCCCGATCCGCCAGTCGCGCGCAATCCGCAACGTCAACAGCACCGCATCGTATCCGAGCGTCGCGATACGCGGCGGGTTCGATCCGAAGCGGGCCTCATAGCTGTCCTGAAACCGGCGGAACCGGCTGTCGGAAACCGCGGAGAACAGCGCGCCCTCGGTGGCTTGCGCACGGGTAAGCGCACCTTCGCCGCTCCACAATTCCGTGCCGAGGATCTGGGTATTGGCACCGCCTTCATCACGCAATTCGCCCGCTGCCTGGATCCCGAGGCGCGGGCCATCGGCGATCAGCACCGCATCGTACCCGCCACGCTGGCGCAGCCGCTGCGCCGCGCCGACGATCGAGGTGTTGCCACGCGCATACCGCTCGAACCCGGCAAGCGTGCCGCCATAATCGCGCAGCGAATTCTGCAGCGCATTGTAAGCGCGCTGGCCATAGTCGCCTTCTGGCAGGAGCGCGGCGAATTCGGTCGAGCCGTTCTCGCGCGCATGCTCGATCGTGCGGCGGATCGATTGTTCGGGAATGAGACCCATGACGAACACATCGGCGCTTGCCACCGTTGCGTCATTGGAAAAGGCGATCGCAGGCACGCTGGCTGGGCGCGCGGCGGCCTGCACGGCGGGGACATTGTCGGCCAGCAGCGGGCCGAGGATCAGGCGATTGCCATCAGCGATCGCCTGCCGCGCCGCGGCACCTGCCCCGCGCGCTGTGTCATACTTCGTGATGCGAATGTTCTGCGCATCGGTATCGAGCAGGGCCATCGTCGCTGCGTTGCCCAGGGCCTGCCCGATGCCCGCAGTGTTGCCCGAAAGCGGTACGAGCAGCGCGATACGGTGGCGGGTCTGGTCGCTAGGCAGCGCGGTTGCGCTGGGTTCGGGCGTGGGTGCGGGTGCCGGGGTCGTCGGAACCCGCTCGGTCTTGGGGATGAGCTGGCACCCGCCCAGCAGCGCCGCGGCCCCTGCGATCGCGATGTTGCGCCGGTTAAACCCTTTCGCCACCGCCACGGTTAGATCGCGCACGCGCGCGCCTACGAAATGCGGGAGTGTTGCATTCATCATTCTTGCCGGCCCTCGATTGCTGCTTCAAAGACGACGCCGTGAAGGTGCCGTCCCAAAAATCCGGTTCAGGCGATCTCCAGACCGGAGACGCCCTGTCGCCCGGCCTCTATATTGTCGCCACGCCGATTGGCAATCTCGGCGATATGACGATACGCGCAATCGAGGTGCTTCGTCGTTCACATTTGATAGCCTGCGAGGATACGCGCGTGACCGGACGGCTGCTGAAGGCGTACGAGATCGACACCCGAATGCAGCGCTATGACGATCACGCCTCGCCCGAAACGCGCGCCCGGCTGCTGGATGCCGCCGGAGCGGGTCCGGTCGCGCTGGTCAGCGATGCGGGCACGCCGCTGGTGTCCGATCCCGGCTATCGGCTGGTGCAAGAGGCGCGCGAGGCGGGTATCGAAGTCGTGGTGGTTCCGGGCGCGTGCGCGGCGATTGCCGGACTGACGGTGTCGGGTCTGCCGAACGATCGCTTCCTGTTCGCCGGGTTCCTGCCGGTGAAGGACAAGGCGCGGCGCGATGTGCTGGGGGAACTGGGAGAGGTGGCGGCAACGCTGGTGTTCTACGAGACCGGCCCGCGGCTCGAACGCTCGCTGCGTGCGATTGCCGAGCTGTGGCCGGAGCGCGAAGTCGCGGTCGCGCGCGAACTGACCAAGCTGCACGAGGAATGCCGCACCGGAAGCGCGCAGGAGCTTGCGGACCACTACGCCGCGCATCCGCCCAAGGGCGAGATCGTGCTGTTGGTCGGTCCGCCGGGGGAGGAGGCTTTCGATGCCGATCCCGACGCGCTGCTGCGCGAGGCGCTTGTCGATGCGAGTCCCAGCAAGGCGGCGGCCCGTGTGGCCAGGGCGACCGGGCTTGACCGACAGACGCTCTATACCCGCGCGGTGGAGCTGAAATCGCAGTGAGCGCGAAACGCGAAATCGCCGAGCGCAAGGGTCGTGAAGGCGAGGCGCAGGCCGCGCAATGGCTCGCAGTGCAGGGCTGGGAGGTGCTGGCGCAGCGTGTGAAGACGCCGCTCGGCGAAATCGACCTGATCGCACGCAAACAGGGCCTCGTCGCGTTCATCGAGGTAAAGTGGCGCAAGAATGCCGCCGCGCTGGGTCAGGCGATCGACGAACGCCGCCTCGCGCGGGTCGCCGCGGCGGTGGAGGCGGTCGGCCACGAATACGCGCAGCCGGGCGAAGACATGCGGATCGACGTCATCCTGCTTGCACCCGGCACCCGCCCGCGCCACATCGAAAACGCCTGGATGCCCTGAGCATCGTTTCACTTCGTCATTGCGAGGAGCGCAGCGACGAAGCAATCCAGAGCGATCATGTGCGAGGCTCTGGATTGCTTCGCTTCGCTCGCAATGACGAATGGATTTGAAGAATGAATTTGCGTGTCGCCGTCCAGATGGACCCCATCGAGGACATCAATATCAAGGGCGACAGCTCGTTCGCGCTGATGCTGGCCGCGCAGGAGCGGGGGCATGAGGTGTTCGAATACCATGTCGAGAGCCTGACGCTGGATGCGGACGACCGCCTGATTGCCGAGGCCGCTCCGGTGACGGTGCGCCGGGTCGAAGGCGATCATTTCGAGAAGGGTGAATACCGCCGCCTTGATCTGGGCAAGGACATCGACGTTATTCTCATGCGGCAGGATCCGCCTTTCCACATGGGCTATATCACCGCGACCCATTTGCTCGAGCGGATCGCGGGCGAGACGCTGGTGGTCAACGACCCCGCCAGTGTCCGTAATGCGCCGGAAAAGGTGATGGTGCTCGATTACCGCCGGTTCATGCCGCCAACGCTCGTCACCCGCAGCGTCGACGAAGTGCGCCGGTTCATGGATGAGCACGGCGCGGTGGTGGTCAAGCCGATCCACGGCAATGGCGGCAAGGCGATCTTCCGCGTGCCCGCCGATGGCGACAATCTGACCGCCCTGTTCGAGGTGTTCAACCAGACCTGGCCCGAGCCGCACATGGTCCAACCCTTCCTCCCTGAAGTGGCCACGGGGGACAAACGCATCGTGCTGATCGATGGCGAAATAGCAGGTGCAATCAACCGGATACCGGGCGAAGGTGAGTTTCGTTCGAACCTAGCCATGGGCGGCAGCGCCGAAGCCACCACGCTGACCGACCGCGAGCGTGAGATTTGCGAAGCGATGGGCCCGGACCTGAAGCGGCTCGGTCTGACCTTCGTAGGGATCGACGTGATCGGCGGCGAATGGCTGACTGAAATCAATGTCACGTCACCCACAGGCATCGTCGCGATCTCCGAGTTCGATGGCACCGATCTTGCCGGGATGATCTGGGACGCGATCGAAGCGCGTCACGCGGCGATGAACGAATGATGCGTGCCATGCGTTAAGCGCGCATGACCGAACTAATCCTCGATGTGATCCGCTGGGGCGGGTATCTCGGCATTTTCATTCTTATGGCGCTGGAAAATGTCTTCCCGCCGGTCCCCTCCGAGATCATCATGGGCTTTGGCGGCGTGCTGGTCGCGCGCGGAGAGATGGCGTTCTGGCCGCTGCTGCTGATCGGGACCGCGGGGACGGTCGCGGGCAACCTGTTCTGGTACTGGCTGGGACACCGCTGGAGCGAGGCGCAATTGCGCTTCTTCGTCATGCGCTACGGTCGCTGGCTGACCTTCGAATGGCGCGGTTTCGTGCGGGCGCGACGCCTGTTTCTGCGATACGGCGACTGGATCGTCTTCCTGTTCCGCTTCTCACCGTTCCTGCGCACGATTGTCTCGCTTCCCGCGGGCCTCGCGCACATGAAACTGTGGCGGTTCTGCCTGTTCACCTTCGCCGGATCGCTGTTCTGGAACGGTGCGCTGATCCTTGGCGGGCGTGCGCTGTCGGGCTTCATCGCGCAGTATGAGGAGATTGTCGGCATCGCGATCATCGCGATGTTCGTGCTGGGCGTCGCATATTACATCTACCGGGTTGTCACATGGAAACCGGCACGCGCGAAGGGGGCCTAGCCCTTGCCCGCCCGTGGATGGGCCGCGCGGTAGGTCTCCAGCATACTGGCCGCATCGACCTTGGTATAAATCTGCGTCGAACCGAGCGAGGCGTGGCCGAGCAGTTCCTGCAAAGACCGCAAATCCGCACCCGCGCCCAATAGATGCGTCGCGAAGGAATGGCGCAGCGCGTGCGGGGTGGCGGTGTCGGGCAGGCCGAGCGCGCGGCGGGCCTTTGCCATCGCCTGCTGGACCATGCCTTGCGACAGCGCACCGCCCTTGGCCCCGCGAAACAGCGCCTCTTTCGCCGAAAGCGGCCAGGGGCACGCCTCGACATAAGCGGCGACGGCGGCGCGGGTGATGGGGAGCACTGGCACGATGCGCTCCTTCCCGCCCTTGCCGACGACCTGAAGCGTTTCGCCGAGCGGCGCATCGCGGCCTTGCAGCGAGAGCGCCTCGGCGATGCGCAGGCCCGATCCGTACATCAGCAGCAGCACCGCCCGGTCGCGCGCGCCGATCCAGTCCTCGCTCGCAGTGCCTTCGATCAGGTCGGCGAGGTTGACCGCTTCGTCGGGCGTTACGGGGCGGGGGAGGCCCTTCTTGATGCGCGGACCTCGGATGCGCGGCGGTGCGGGGTCGGGATCGCCGCTTTCGGCGCGGGCAAAGGCAATGAAGGCCTTGAGCGCGGAGAGTTCGCGCGCGGCGCTCGCATTGGCGAGACCCTCGGCCCGGCGCGCGGCGAGGTGAGCGCGCAGGTCATGCGCTTCGAGTGTGGCGACGTGGTCCCATTGGGCGAGGTCGCGACTGGCAAGCAATCGCTGCGCCGCTGCAACATAGGCGCGCACCGTGTGGGGCGAGCGGCAGCGGGCGTCGGTGAGATGCGCGCGCCAGGCGCCGAGAAGGTCGGCGGCGCTCATGCCTGCACCAGATCGTCCGCCACCAGCTCGCCCAGTACGGCATCGAGCACGGGGCGGCCTGCCCGGGTAAGACCGATGCGATCTCCCTCGCGCCACATCAGGCCAATCGACTGAAGATGCGTGGGTTTGCTCTTATTTATCAGCTTATTCGCGGCGATACCGAAACGCATTTCGAGGTCGGTGAGTTCCACCCCTTCGACCAGTCGCAGCCCCATCAGCAGCGCCTCCGACGCCTGCTCAGCGGGCACAAGCACACGCTGCTCGGCAATACCATGCCCGCGCTCGCCAACAGCTTTCAGGAAGTTCTCCGGCTTGCGATGGCGCATGGTCGCAAACCCGCCGCGCCGCCCATGCGCTCCGGGCCCGATCCCGGCATAGTCCTGATACCGCCAGTAGGTGAGATTGTGGCGGCTTTGCTCACCCGGACGAGCGTGGTTGCTGGTTTCATAGGCAGGCAGTCCGGCGTGCTCGGTCAGCTCCTGCGTAAGTGCGAAAAGGTCGGCCGCCGCATCGTCGCCCAAGGGATCGAACACACCGCGCCGAACGTCGGTCGCAAACCGGGTGCCCGGCTCGATGGTGAGTTGGTAGAGCGAGAGATGCGACGTGCCGAAATCAAGCGCGCGGCTGAGCTGCTCGCGCCACTCGTATGCGGTCTGACCGGGCAGGGCATAGATGAGGTCAAACGAGACCCGCTCAAACGCCTTCTGCGCCACTTCGAGCGCGTTCAGTGCCTCTTTGGCGCCGTGCAGTCGCCCCAGCCATTTAAGCGTGTCGTCATCGAGCGATTGCACTCCGATCGAGACGCGATTGACCCCGGCCTGCGCCAGAGCGGCGAACCGCGCGGCCTCGATCGAGGAGGGATTGGCTTCGAGCGTGATCTCGATATCGGGCGCAAACCCCCACAAACGCTCGGCTTTTTCCAGCAGTGTCTCGACCAGTTCGGGCGGCATCAACGAAGGCGTGCCGCCGCCGAAGAAGATCGATGTCAGCGTCTCGCCGCCCGTCGCCTGCGCCTCGGCTTGCATGTCAGCCACCAGCGCCGCGCGCCAGGCTGCGACATCCACGCTTTCACGAACATGCGAATTGAAGTCGCAATACGGGCACTTTTTCGCGCAGAATGGCCAGTGAATGTAGAGGGCGCGCGCCATGGGGCGCAATGTAGCTACTTATCAGGCAACGCCAAACTGATCCTTGACCAGCTTGGCAAAAGCGTCCGCGCGATGGCTGATGCGGTGCTTTTCATCAGGTTCGATTTCGGCAAAGGTTTCAGAGCCTTCGCGCGCTTGCGGCACAAACACCGGATCGTACCCAAAGCCCAATTCTCCACGCGGGGGCCAAGTCAGCGAGCCGGGGCAGCGCCCTTCGTAAACCGCGTGTTCGCCATCGGGCCAGCTAATGGCCAGCACGCAATGGAACGCCGCCGAACGGTCCGCATCTGCGCTCAACTCCTGCAGCATTCCCTCGACCTTGCCCATCGCCATGTACCAGTCGCGGCCAGGCTCGCCCTCGAACCACTGCCGCTCCGCCCAGTCGGCGGTGTAGACGCCCGGCCGCCCATCGAGCGCATCGACCGCCAGCCCGCTATCGTCGGCGAGCGCGACAATTCCCGAAGCCTCCGCCGCCGCGCGCGCCTTTATCAGCGCATTCTCGACGAAGGTCGTGCCGGTTTCCGCCGGCTCTGGGAGGCCGAGCGATCCGGCGGACAGGCACTTCATGCCATACGGTTCGAGCAGCGCGGAAATCTCTTTCAGCTTGCCCGCATTGTGGGTCGCAATGACCAGCGAACCGCCGCCGAGCTTTCGCGTCATTTTACCGCTTCGTCCTGCGCTGCGAAGATGCGGTCGCATCCGATCCGGGCGAGACGCAGGAGACGCAGCAGCGCTTCCTCGTCATAGGTCGCGCCCTCGGCGGTGGCCTGAACTTCGGCGATCTGCCCCCCTTCGATGAGGACGAAGTTGGCATCTGCGTCGGCGCTGGAGTCCTCGTCGTAATCGAGGTCCAGCACCGGCGTGCCCTTGTACACCCCGCAGGAAATGGCGGCGACCTTTGCGGTGATGGGATCGTGCGCAATTACACCTGTTTCCAACAGACCATTGACCGCCAGTCGCAACGCCACCCAAGCGCCAGAGATCGACGCTGTCCGTGTGCCGCCATCGGCCTGGATCACATCACAATCGAGCGTGATCTGCCGCTCGCCAAGCTTTTCAAGATCGACCACTGCGCGCAAAGAACGCCCGATAAGCCGCTGAATTTCCTGCGTACGCCCCGATTGCTTGCCCCGCGCCGCCTCGCGGCTTCCGCGAGTATGCGTGGCGCGCGGAAGCATCGAATATTCGCCCGTGACCCATCCTTCACCCTTGCCGCGCAGCCATGGCGGAATGCGTTCTTCGACACTCGCGGTGCACAGCACCCGCGTATCGCCAAAGCTGACGAGGCACGACCCTTCGGCATGCTTGGTAAAGCCGGTCTCGATCGAGATGGCGCGCATTTCGTCGGGCGTGCGGTCGGATGGGCGCATGGTCTTGGTCCTGTTTTGCGATTCGGGAGCTTAGGGCGCGTGTGGCGGGGATGCAGGGCAGGGGCAAGGCTTGGCGAACACGATACTCCCACCTAGGATTAACGCCATGACCTCTCCCCCCATCATCGAACTGACCGATCGCGCGCGCGATATTTTTCGGCGTGTGGTCGAGGGGTATCTGGAAGACGGTCAGCCTGTCGGATCCAAGACGCTGGCAGCGGGTGGCGCGCTCAACCTGTCGCCCGCTTCGATCCGCAGCGTGCTGGCCGAGCTTGAGGGGCTGGGCCTCCTCGCCGCTCCGCACACCAGCGCAGGGCGGATGCCGACCGATGCGGGGCTGCGCATTTTCGTCGATGGCATGATGCGCGTGGCCGAGCCGAGCGAAGAGGAGCGCGCGCAGATCGAGGCGCGACTGTCCGAAGGCGGGCCAGTCGAACAGGCGTTGCAGCAGACCAGCGCGCTCCTGTCCGAGCTTTCCGGGGCGGCAGGCATGGTGATGGTGCCGACGCGCGAGCAGCGGCTGGCGCAATTCAGCCTCGTACCGCTGGGGCAGGGCAGAGCGCTCGCAGTGCTGGTCGGAGAGGATGGCGGGGTCGAGAACCGGGTGCTGGAGCTGGACACCGCCGCCACCGGATCGCTCGAAGCGGCCAGCAATTACATCACGTCGCGCCTCGCCGGGCGAACCCTCGCCGAAGCGGCGCAGGCCATGCGCGCCGAGATCGATGCCGGGCAAAGCCAGCTCGACGATGCAAGCCGCGATCTGGTCGAGCGTGGTCTTGCGGTGTGGAGCGAGGATGCCGACAAGCGCCCGGTCCTGATCGTTCGCGGCGCAGCCAACCTGCTCGACGACGAGGCGCTGAACGATATCGAGCGGGTGCGTTCGCTGCTGGAGGATCTGGAAGACAAGCAATCGGTCTCCACTCTGCTCGAAAGCGCGCGGGAAGCGGAGGCGACCCGCATCTTCATCGGCAGCGAGAACCGGCTGTTCGGTCTTTCCGGCTCGTCCGTCATCGCATCGCCCTATCGCGATTTGGAGGGCAGGGTGGTAGGTGTGCTGGGGGTGATCGGCCCGACACGGTTGAATTACGCTCGCGTGGTCCCCATGGTGGACCTCACGGCCCGCTCGCTCTCGCGTTCGCTGGGCAAGCTCATCGCTTGAATGGATATTCGCACATCATGAACGACAACGATCAGCCGCAAGCCGACGCGGCGAAAGACGAAGAATTGAAGGGCGTTCCGAAAGAGTTTCTCGACGAGGAAGGCGAGCTCGAACCGCCCGAAAGCGGCGACGTTTCCGAAGCGCTCGAGGCGCTGCGTGGCGATCTCGAGAATGCCAAGCAGGAAGTGCTTTACGCCAAGGCGGAAACGCAGAACGTGCGCCGCCGCATGGAGAAGGACGTGGCCGATGCGCGCAATTATGCCGCGACCGGCTTTGCCCGCGATATTTTGAGCGTGTGGGACAATCTCAGCCGCGCAGTCGAGGCGATCCCTGAAAGCCTGCGCGGCGAGGAAAAGATGAAGGGCCTCGTGACCGGTATCGAAGCAACGCAGCGCGAGCTTGAAAAGGTGTTCAAGCAGCACGGCATCGAACGCATCGCGGCAAAGGGCATGCCGCTTGACCCCAACCAGCATCAGGCGATGATGGAAGTGCCGACCGATGAGCACGAGGCAGGCACGGTGGTGCAGGAAATGCAGTCCGGCTGGATGATCAAGGACCGCTTGCTGCGCCCGGCAATGGTCGGCGTGGCGAAGAAGCCGGGCTGATCGTCGCAAACGCGGGGACCGATATCGATATCTCCGATATTCGCTGATCCAGACAAGAGAGACGGAGACTTGGAAATGAAAAACGTCCTTATCGCCACCGCGCTTATCGCGAGCAGTATCGGCCTTAGCGCCTGCTCGGAAAATTATGCTGTCGAAGGTGGGCTCGCCGGAGCGGCTGCCGGAGCCGGTCTGGCTGCCGTTACGGGCGAAGACCTCGAAACCTATGCGCTTGCAGGCGCGGCGGCAGGCGGGCTCGCCGGATATTTCGTCGACAAGGACGACGATTGCGACGGTTACGGAAACAACGGCTATCTCGACGAAGACTGCTTCGGCGAAGAAGGCTACCCCGACGATCCGCGGTGATCGTACGCGCTAGCGCGTCGCGCCTTCGAATCGCACCAGGACATCGTAGGCCTCGCGCGCGGCGACGCCCGCGACTTTCGCGCCGTGCCGCAGCCAGAACGCGTGCTTCACGATCTCGGCCTGCTGCTCGATGCCATAGGCTTTGAACGGCTGACCCGGCTTTAGCGCATAGTCGTAGCGGCAGAAGGGGTGGCGGTTGAGAACAAGGTACCATTGCCCGCGCGTCTGGGTCTGCCAGACATGGGTGAGTTCGTGGATCAGCAGACCCTGCCGCGCGAGGCTCTCGGTCGAGAAATCGTCACAATAGGCGGTGCCGCGGGGATGGAAGTGCAGATGCCCGCGCGGTGCCATCGTCACCTTGCGCGGCTGGAGCGGAAACCACTTGCGCCGCCGCAGCCGCACCGACTCGTAGTCGATCGCATTGCCGAAAATGGTGCGGGCCAGCTCCACCTCGCCCGGCGTCAGCGTCCGCTCGCCGCCCACCGGGCAGGCAGGCGGCGGCGCGGTCGCATTGGAAACAAGTCCTTCGCTCAGCGCTCTTCCCCGGCGGCGCGGACATCTGCGTCAAACTTGTGCCGCCCGCCGCCTGAAATCTTGAGCGTCACCTCGGTCGTGTCGCCCGCTGCAAGCCCCTCATCCAGATCAAACGCCATCACGTGCAGCGCTCCGGGTTCGAAGGATACCTCGGTTCCATTGGCGAGCGCGACGTCGTTCGCCTGCGCCATCGTCATCTCGAAATCGTATTCCATCATGTCGTGCATTTCGGTCCTGCCCGCGCCCTCGACCTCGGCGCCGGTGATCGAAATGCCGCGATCGCCGCTATAGGCGATGTCGAAGTAGACCGCGGCCGGATTGCCCGATACCGGCGGAAGAACCAGACGCGCGTCGCTGATCTCGATGCCGGGCACGGTGCCTTCCGGCGGTGCCTCTGGGGCCTCGGCTTCACCTCCGCAGGCAACAAGTGGCAGGCTTGCAAGAAGCGCAAGCGAAAGCCCGGTGTGGCGGGTGGTCAATCGGATCATGTCGTGTTTCCCTGTTGATCTAAGGCGTGGTGCCTACTTGCCGAAAACTAGGCCCTGCCGCTTCTTGTGCCAAGCGAAACCACACCTATATCCGCCAACATAATCGAGCTGCCGAGCTGTTTTGCCGCGATGCGGGGAATGCAATGCGCAGCGTTGAGCAAACTCCAAGGAATGGGGACACAATGGGTAAAGTAATCGGTATCGACCTTGGCACCACCAATTCGTGCGTGGCGGTCATGGATGGCGGCAAGCCGAAAGTCATCGAGAATTCCGAAGGGGCGCGTACCACGCCCTCGATCGTCGCGTTCACCAAGGATAACGAGCGCCTGATCGGCCAGCCGGCCAAGCGTCAGGCGGTCACCAACCCCGACAACACGTTGTTCGCGATCAAGCGTCTGATCGGCCGCCGGTTCGACGATCCCACCACCAAGAAGGACATGGAGATCGTCCCCTACGACATCGTCAAGGGCAAGAATGGTGATGCCTGGGTCGAAGCGGGCGGCGAGGAATATTCCCCCAGTCAGATTTCCGCCTTCATCCTGCAAAAGATGAAGGAAACCGCCGAGAGCTATCTTGGCGAAGATGTGCAGCAGGCCGTTATCACCGTGCCCGCCTATTTCAACGACGCCCAACGTCAGGCGACCAAGGATGCGGGGCAGATTGCCGGCCTCGAGGTGCTGCGCATCATCAACGAGCCGACCGCGGCCGCGCTCGCCTATGGCATGGACAAGGACGATGGGAAGACCATCGCCGTCTATGACCTTGGCGGTGGCACGTTCGACGTCTCGATCCTCGAGATCGGGGACGGCGTGTTCGAAGTGAAGTCGACCAATGGCGACACCTTCCTTGGCGGTGAAGACTTCGACAATGCGATTGTCGAACACCTCGCCGATGCTTTCCAGAAGAAAGAAAACATGGACCTGCGCAGCGACAAGCTCGCGCTCCAGCGTCTCAAGGAAGCTGCGGAAAAGGCCAAGATCGAGCTGTCGAGTTCGCAGACCACCGAAGTCAATCTGCCCTTTATCACGGCGCGCATGGAAGGTGGCTCGTCCACACCGCTGCACCTGGTCGAAACGATCAGCCGCGCCGATCTGGAAAAGCTGGTCGGCAAGCTGATCGACCGTACTCTCGACCCGTGCAAGAAGGCGCTGGCCGATGCGGGCGTCTCCAAGGACGAGATCGACGAAGTGATCCTCGTCGGTGGTATGACCCGGATGCCGCGCGTTCGCGAAGTGGTGGAGAAGTTCTTCGGGACCAAGCCGCATACCGGCGTAAACCCGGATGAAGTCGTCGCGATGGGCGCTGCCATTCAGGCGGGTGTCCTTCAGGGCGACGTAAAGGACGTGCTGCTGCTCGACGTGACGCCGCTTTCACTGGGGATCGAAACGCTGGGCGGTGTCTTCACCCGCATGATCGATCGCAACACGACGATCCCGACCAAGAAGACCCAGACCTATTCGACCGCCGAGGACAACCAGAACGCGGTGACGATCAAGGTCTTCCAGGGCGAGCGCGAAATGGCCGCGGATAACAAGCTGCTGGGCAATTTCGACCTCGTCGGGATCCCGCCCGCACCACGCGGCGTGCCGCAGATCGAAGTCACATTCGACATCGATGCGAACGGCATCGTCAACGTTTCGGCCAAGGACAAAGGCACCGGCAAGGAGCAGACGATCAAGATCCAGGCCTCGGGCGGTCTCAACGAATCCGACATCGACCAGATGGTCCAGGATGCCGAGAAGTTTGCCGAAGAGGACAAGAAGCGCCGGGCTGCCGCAGAAGCGCGCAACCAGGCCGACAGCCTCGTCCACGCGACTGAAAAGCAGCTGGAAGAAAACGCCGACAAGATCGACGCAGAAACCAAGAGCTCGGTCGAGGAAGCGCTCGCCGCGACCAAGACCGCGCTGGAAGGCGACGACCCGGACGAAATCAACGCCAAGGCTCAGGAGCTGACGCAGGCGGCGATGAAGATGGGCGAGCAGATCTACAAGCAGGAGCAGGACGCGGCCCCTGAAGGTGGAGATGCAGGTGGCGATACCTCCGCGGAAGACAACGCCGACGAAGACGTCGTTGACGCCGAGTTCTCCGAGGTCGACGACGACAAGAAGGGCTGATGTCCTGATGAAAACGCAAATCGCCACCGATGCAGCGATGTATCGGTGGCGATAGCGATGCGGGACGGGATCTATGCCAGCAACACAACTTGATTATTACGAAACGCTCGGGGTGTCGCGCGATGCCGACGGGTCCACGCTGAAGAGCGCCTATCGCAAGCTCGCGATGAAGTTTCATCCGGACCGCAATCCGGGTGACGCGGAGGCGGAGGCGAAGTTCAAGGCCTGCAACGAAGCGTATGAATGCCTCAAGGATCCGCAAAAGCGCGCGGCCTATGATCGCTTCGGACACGAGGCTTTCACTCAAGGCATGAATGGCGGTGACGGTCGGGGCGCTCATCCGGGTGACTTTGCCGATATCGGCGATATCTTCGAAACCATCTTCGGCAGCGCATTCGGCGGCGCGGCGGGTCATCACCGTCAGCAGCAGCAGCGGCGCGGGGCCGACTTGCGCTATGACCTGCAGGTCGATCTTGAAGAGGCGTTTCACGGCAAATCGACCGAAATCGAGATCGAGGTCTCGCAGGCCTGCGAGACCTGCGATGGAACGGGCGCGACGCCCGGCACATCGGAACGCACCTGCCATCTTTGTCACGGCCAGGGCGCGGTGCGCGCAAAGCAGGGCCTGTTCGTGGTCGAGCGGCCGTGCCCGACCTGCGGCGGACGCGGAGTCGTGATCGAGAACCCCTGCGGCGATTGCCGCGGGGAGGGCCGTGTGGACAAGGTTCAGAATTTGGCGGTTGAAATTCCGCCCGGTGTCGACACTGGCACTCGCATCCGTCTGTCTGGCAAGGGCGAGGCCGGTCAACGCGGCGCGCCTGCAGGCGATCTCTACATCTTCGTCCACGTCAAGCGCCACGCGCTATTCGAGCGCGAAGGCACCACGCTTGCAACCCGCGTACCGGTCAGCTTCACCACCGCCGCCTTGGGCGGCAACGTCGATATTCCCGATCTCAACGGCGGAACCAACAGCGTCGACATTCCCACTGGCATCCAGTCGGGCAAGCAATTGCGCGTGCGCGGCGCTGGCATGCCGGTGCTGCAAGGACGCGGTCGCGGCGATCTGGTGGTTGAGATTGCGGTTGAAACTCCGACCAAGCTCAGCCGCCGACAGCGCGAAATCCTCGAAGAGTTCCGCGAGACCGAGACCGGCGACGAGTGCCCCGAAAGCAAGGGGTTCTTCTCCAAGCTGAAGGAAGCGTTCGGCACCTAAGCCAACTCGACAGCGTGTTCATCGCAGGTTAGCTGTTCTCAACCTGAGGAGAACCGTGATGAACCGCCTTGCCGCCCTTTCCCTGGTTGCCGCGCTTCCGTTGCTTGCCACGCCCACTTTCGCCCAGCGCAATTTCGACGATGTCGAAATCACCGCCGAGCAAATCGCTCCAGGCGTCGCAGTGCTGTTCGGGGCTGGCGGCAATATCGGCGTCAGCCACGGCGAGGATGCGACGCTGATAATCGACGATCAGTTCGCGCCGCTTTCCGCCAAGATTGAGGCCGCAATCGCCGATCTGGGGGCCAGCCCGGTCAAGTACGTCGTCAACACCCACTGGCATTTCGACCATACCGGCGGCAACGAACATTTCGGCGGCACGGGCGCGACGATCTTTGCTCATGACAATGTCCGGGTCCGCATGGCGGCCGGCGGCACCGTGGGAGGAAACGAGACACCGCCCGCGCCGCCCGAAGCTTTGCCGATCGTCACCTATGCGCAGGGACTGCGCGTACACCTCAACGGCGATACCATGAACCTCATGTATTTCGGCGGCGGGCACACCGATGGCGACAGCGTCGTCATCTGGGAGGAGGCCGACGTCATTCACATGGGCGATCTCTATTTCAATATTCCGGGCTATCCCTTCATCGACGTCGCATCAGGCGGCAATGTGTATGACGCCATACGCTCGCTCGACATTGTTCTTTCGACGATCGGCGATGAGACCAAGGTAATCCCCGGCCACGGTCCCATGTCCGACAAGGCGGAGCTTAGCGCCTATCGCGCGATGATCGGAGAAGCGGTGTCGCGCGTGGAGGAAGCGCGCGAGCAGGGAATGACATTGGAGCAGGCGGTCGCCGCGGACCCCTTGGCCGATTTCGATCGCGGGGAGGGCTTCGTCGGGGCCGATGCCTTTGTTACCGCGATCTGGAACAGCGAACGCGATTGATCACGGCAGGCGCGCTTCGATCTCGCGTCGCACGTCATCGAGAAGCGTCGACCGGCATCGCTGGGCAGCCCGCTCCTCTTCGATGATGGCAAGAAAAGCGTCGCGCTTCGCTGCCTGTAACATGGCTTCTTTCATCCCGCCCGCGACGGTAGAGCCGATCAGGTCGATCATCCGCTCCGCCCCGTGCAAGCGGCCCCAAAGGTAATCGTTCTCGCGATAGAACCGGCTGAAAAACGCACCGAAATTGTAGAACTCGATCCCACGCAGGGTCGCGCTTGTGCCGCCTTCGCGGATCGAGCGCGCATCCTCAGGCGAGATACGATCGACCTTGACGGGATTGTATTCGTCCAGCCCTTCGCTCTGGAGCAATGGCAAGGTGGCCACATCGTAGAACGGGAAGCCGAGATAGGTGAGCAGCATCCGGCGCTTGAGGTTCTTGGGCATAACTTCCAGCGCATGCGCCAGCATCTCCTCTGCGGCGACATCGGTTTCGGGCAACAACCGTGTGGCGGCCAGATGGTCGAGCACCGCGCCCGGATCGTTCAACGCATTGCGCGCCAGATCGCGCCACGGACAATTGCCCGCCTCATCGGATGTGAGCGAGGCACCCTCTGCCTGGCGGTAAAGAGCGAGAATCTCGAAAATCTTCTCACGCGCCAGATCCAGCGCATCGTCCGGAATGTCCGGATCGACCTCCCAGTCGCGCGACAGCCTGCGTGCCAGCAATTGCAGGCGACGCACGCGAAAGCCAATGTCGTGCGCGCGGAAGAATGCCACCGCGTCATCGCGTGTCTTGCCGCTGTCATCGGTCAGCGTATCCAGTCCTCGCCGGGCAAGTTCGGCGCGCAAAGCCGCGCCTATCGGTGAGGGATCGGGCAGGGCCAATTCAGGTGCGGCGTCGTGCACCAGCGCGGCTAGCCGATCGATGATCGCACTGAACTTGGTCTGCGCATAGGCTCCAAATGCGTAGCCTGCGTCCTGCGCCGCCGCGTTCTGCGCGCGCTTGCGCCAGATATCGAGCCGACGCGGGCTTGGTCGGTCGAGGAACAGGGTTCGCCCGAACAGCCGCTCCACCGCGCGATCGATCTCCGGACGCAGCCCCATGACGATCCGCCGGAGCCGCTCGGCATCGCGCGATTGCTGTTCGATCCGTTCCAGATCGTCGCGGATCGGCTGCTCGCGCGGGATCGTGGAGAGCGAGCCGAAGATGGCACCGAACCATCCGATCGGGCGCTCGGGATCGCCATTCATGATGGCATTCGAGCGGTCTGGGCGGGGATCGATGTAGACGAAGCGGCGGTCGACTTCACGCTGGGATGAGCGCCCGGCCATTGCTGTCAGCGCTGCGCCGAAAGGTTTGTTGACCAGCACCGACCCATCGATGAGAGCGACCGCATCGACGCTTTGATCGCGCACGTGGACCGGCATGATGCGCGAAAGGAACGCTCCGCGCGATGCCCAGTGGCGTCCTTCGGCAGCAGCGAGACGGTCGATCTCATTCAGGGTCAATGGCGGAAAGGCACCGGGAAAGCTGGCGGTCGCACGGGCTGCCAGGACCAGTTCGAGCGGATCGCCGAGCGGCAGGGCATCCTCGCCCCCGGCGCGTCCCATCCGGCCACGAAACGCAATCGGCATGCGATGCTCTGTCTCGAGCACGACGGGCGGCGAATTGAGGCGCAGCATCTCGGCATGGCCGCGAAAGTCGGTTGCGGTGACGAACAGGTCGATGGGGTGACCCGGTGGCAGTAGTGGACGATGTGAAGATCGCGCTTCCATCGCCTCCAGCGCCTCGAACAGCATGGCTGAGAAGCGCTCGCCGGAAAAGGGTGGGCTGAACCAGCGACCGCGCACGAACTTGGACACCTTGTTCCGCACTTCGCCGCGCGTTTCGGGCGAAACGCTCTCGCTCACCGCATTGCCGGGGCGGTTCAGAAACCATTCCGCGATCGGCTGCGCCCAGAATTTGGCAAAGCGCCACATCGGTTCGGCATCGGGATCGGTCAGCTCGCTGACATCGGCGTTTTCGAGCCACAGATCGGTCAATGGTTCGAGGCTATGGCCCGAATGAACCGCCTGCGCGAGGAAGATGGCGTTGATCCCGCCAGCGCTCGCTCCCGTGAGAATATCCGGCAGGACGCGCAATCGCAGCGCATGATGTTGCTCGATCGAGGCGAGAAGGTCGCGATAAACCTTAGCCACGCCGGTCAGCGTCGGGCCGTCATTGGCATGGAAGCTGCGGCTCGCCCGCGCTAGGTGCCAGACCTCCTTGGTCACGCCGTGCATGTAGACCGCCAGGCTCACGCCGCCATAGCAGACCAGAGCCAGCCTGAGTTCCTTCTGACGCATCGGTGGAGGCATAGCCGGGAATGCTGAACATGCAATTGCGTTCAGCATCTGTTCCGGTTACATCGCCGCCGCAATGGCTAAGTCAAAACGACGTTACGTGTGCGCGAATTGCGGCGCTGTCTCGCCCCGCTGGCAGGGGCAGTGCGGCGATTGCGGTGAGTGGAACACGCTCACCGAAGACGCGCCCGCGACGGTCTTTTCGCAAAAGCACGACCTTTCGCGCGGCGGGCGCGCGCTGCAATTTGTGCCGCTCAATCAACCTGCAGAGCTGCCGGTGCGCAAGTCGACGGGTCTGGCCGAGTTCGACCGGGCGCTTGGGGGAGGGATCGTGCCAGGTTCGGCGGTGCTGATGGGCGGCGATCCGGGGATCGGCAAGTCCACACTGCTGCTTCAGACTGCCGCGACGATTGCGCGTGGCGGAAACGACGTTGTCTATGTCAGCGGGGAAGAAGCGGCGGGGCAGGTGCGCCTGCGGGCCAAGCGGCTAGGCGTGGGCGACGCACCGATCCGGCTCGCATCGGAAACGTCCGTGCGCGATATCCTTACCACGCTGGGCGACGGTGAACCGCCCGCCCTGCTGGTGATCGATTCGATCCAGACGATGCACTCCGACACGATCGAAGGCGCGCCCGGTACCGTCAGCCAGGTGCGCGGCTGCGCGCTGGAGCTGATCCGCTATGCCAAGGCGAGCGGAACGGCGCTGGTCCTGGTCGGGCATGTCACCAAAGACGGCAATATCGCCGGGCCACGCGTGCTCGAACACATGGTCGATGTCGTGATGAGCTTCGAGGGCGAGCGCAGCCACCAATACCGCATCCTGCGCGCGCTAAAGAATCGTTTCGGAGCAGTCGACGAGATCGGCGTGTTCTCGATGGAGAGCGAGGGGCTCGATGAGGTGTCGAATCCGTCGATGCTGTTCCTGTCAGGTCGCGATCAACCGCTGGCGGGCAGCGCCGTGTTCCCCGCGCTGGAGGGCACGCGGCCGGTGCTGGTCGAAATTCAGGCGCTGATCGTGCGGCTGCAATCGGGCGCTACCCCGCGCCGGGCGGTGGTGGGTTGGGATAGCGGGCGGCTCGCGATGCTGCTCGCCGTGCTCGAATCGCGCTGCGGGCTTAATTTCAGCTCCGCCGAGGTCTATCTCAATATTGCCGGCGGTTATCGCCTGTCCGATCCGGCGGCCGATCTTGCGGTTGCGGCGGCATTGATATCCGCGCTGGCGGATCGACCATTGCCCGACAAGTCTGCGTGGTTTGGAGAAGTGTCGCTCGCCGGAGAAATCCGCCCCGTCGCCCACGCCCCGCTGCGTCTGCGTGAGGCGGCGAAGCTCGGCTTTACACGCGGCTATGGACCATCCGATGCGAAGAATGGGTCATCCACGCTCGATTATCGCGGTTTGGGACAACTGGCTAACCTCGTTGACCACGTGATGCCTAACGAATAATCGCTCTCCGCATGACGGGTTTCGACATCATTGTGTTCATCATCGTCGGCGTTGCGGCGGTAGGGGGATTCTTGCGCGGGCTGGTGCAGGAGGTATTGAGCCTGCTGTCCTGGTGCTTGGCTGCCTTTGCGGTGTACGCATTGCACGGCACGCTGACCGACTTCCTGCGCCTCTATTACGATGCCGAGCCCGCGACCTCGATCCTTGCTTTCGCCATCCTTCTGCTCATTCCGTATGCCGCGATGAAGGTGATCGCCAACAATGTCGGACAGGCATCGCGCAATTCGCTACTTGGCCCGATCGACCGCGTGCTCGGCTTCGGTTTCGGCGCGATCAAGGGCGCGCTGATCGTCGTATTCGCATTCTCCGTGCTGGTCCTCGGCTTCGATACCGTCTGGGGATACAAGGGCCGGCCCGACTGGATCACGACCGCGCGCACTTATCCTGCGGCCGACGCATTCTCGCAGGAACTGGTGCAGATGATCGGCGAGCGACGCGCAAGGTTGCGTGGCGAAGCTGAAGACCGGGCCGACGAAACAGGCGAATGACTCAGGGCAGCGCCGCCGCGACCGAAAAACTTTATTCGCCCCACCTGCTCGCCTTATCGACTCAGCTCGCCGCCTTTCCACTCGACGAAACCTTCACCCACTTCGGCGAGGCGCGCTCGCGGACATGTGGAAGCACACTCGAAGTTGGATTTGATCTTGATGAGAACGGACGGGTTGATCGGATCGGTTGCCGCGTAACGGCCTGCGCTGTCGGGCAGGGATCCGCGGCGATCATGGTTGGCCACGCTAAGGGACGCGAGCCGCAGGATTTCTCCGCCGCGTTGGGCCGCATTGACGCATGGCTGGCGGGCACAGGCCCGGCGCCCGACTGGCCCGAGTTCGACGCACTTCTGGCGGCCCAACCGCATTCCGGCAGGCATGGCGCCCTGCTCTTGCCGTGGGAAGCTATCAATCGCGCGCTTTCAACGAGCGCAGCGACGCGCTAGTCGAGGGTGACGGCGTCTCCGCACAATGCGGAGCAGGGGATGGACGACACACGAATGGCGACGACGATCGAAGGTTCTGGCGGCGACGCACCGGCGCGAAGCGAGGCGGGAGCGCTCGCCGCGCGCGAACCGACCACCAAGGAAATCCGCCTTGTCGTTGGTGCATCGAGCGCAGGGACCGTGTTCGAGTGGTACGATTTCTTCATCTACGGCACGCTGGCCTACATCCTCAAAGATGCGTTTTACGACGTCGACGATCCCACGCTTGGCCTGCTGCTGGTCTGGTCGACCTTTGCGGTCGGCTTCGCCTTTCGTCCCATCGGCGCGATCCTGTTCGGCTTTCTGGGCGACAAGCTGGGGCGCAAATACACCTTCCTCGTCACTGTCACTCTGATGGGCATCGCGACCGCCGGGGTGGGCTTTATCCCCACGGTCGACACGATCGGCGTGGCAGCGCCAATCATCGTAATCCTGCTCCGCGTGATCCAAGGACTGGCGCTTGGGGGAGAATATGGTGGCGCGGCGATCTATGTGGCGGAGCACGCCCCGCCGGACAAGCGCGGCTATTACACCAGCTTCATCCAGGCGAGCGTCGCGGGCGGGTTCGTGCTGTCGATCATCGTCGTGCTCGCTTGTCGTTTCCTGATCCCTGAAGACGACTTCGTCAGCTGGGGCTGGCGCGTGCCATTCCTGCTGTCGATTCTGCTGCTCGCGATATCGCTGTGGATGCGTTTGATGCTGTCGGAAAGTCCGGTTTTCCAGGCGATGAAGGAAGCGGGCGAGACGGCTGGCAATCCCTTCATCGAAAGCTTCACCTATCCCGGAAACAAGAAGCGTATCTTCGTCGCATTGTTCGGGGTCACCGGCGTTCTCACGACCATCTGGTACACTGCGTTCTTCTCCGGCATGAGCTTTCTGCGCGGGCCAATGCATGTCGATGATCTGACGGTGGAGCTGATCCTGCTCATCTCGGGTGCGATCGCGATGGCGTTCTATATTTTCGTGGGCAAATGGTCCGATCGCGTGGGGCGCAAGAAGCCGATCATCATCGGTGCGCTGGCGACGCTGGTGCTGCTGTTCCCGGCGTTCTGGGGGCTGGGGAACCTCGCCAATCCCGCTTTGGCCGAAGCGGCGGAGCGCACACCAATCGCGGTGTCCGGGCCGGAATGCAGCACCGATCCCTTCGCGGAACTGTTCGACCGTGAACAATCCGATTGCGGCAAGATACTCGAGACGTTGACCGCTTCGGGGGTGCCGTATGAGCTTACACCGGGCGATGACTTGTCGCTGATTGTAGCGGGCGAGCCGATCGCAATCCAGCCCGCCTGGTTCGAAAGCGGCGCGGCGCGCGTCGCAGGGATACAGAATGCTCTTGCACCCTATGGTTTCGACTTTTCGAAACAGCAGCCTGATCTGCCCAACCTCATCGGGATTATCGCAATCCTGCTTGGCCTCGGCCTGCTGTCGGCGTTGACCTACGGCTCGGTCGCGGCACTGTTGTCGGAGATGTTCCCGCCCAGGATCCGCTATTCCTCGATGTCGATCCCGTACCATATCGGCGCGGGCTATCTCGGCGGATTTCTTCCCCTGATCGCGGGCGTCATCGTGGCGAGCACCGGGGATATCTATTCCGGCCTGTGGTACACGTGGGGCGTCGTCGCGTTCGGGGTTCTGGTCGCATGGTGGGGTCTTCCGGGCGGTCCACCGCGGGATTTCGCGGATGAGGTCGCCGCAACGCATGATCGTTGAACCGCCGTCGACGCTGCGGCTGACGGTCAACCGGGAGGCGCTGGCAGCGAACTGGCGCACGCTCGATACGATGTCGGGCACCGCGGATGCGGGTGCGGCGGTGAAGGCCGATTGCTACGGCCTTGGTGTCGAGACGTGCGTCCCGGTCCTTCGCGATGCCGGAGCGCGCGCCTTCTTCGTCGCACACTGGAGCGAAGTTGCCGACGTTGTCCGCCACATCGATCCCGAGCAGGTCGCGGTGCTGCACGGAGTCATCAGCGATGAAGAGATCGCTTATGCGAAGGCGATTGGCGCGATTCCGGTGATCAATTCGCTCGACCAGGCACGGCGCTGGCGCGCGGGTGGAGGAGGGCCATGCCACCTGATGGTCGATACCGGCATCAATCGGCTCGGCGTTGCACCGAACGAGGTGGGCGACGAAGCGATTGCCGCGCTCGATATCGACGTGCTGATGAGCCATCTCTCGTCCGCCGACGAAGAGGATGACGCTGTCAGCAGGCTCCAGCTGACCACCTTTCGCACGGTGATTCCACAAGTCCGGCATCGTGCGGCAAGTCTCGCCAACGGCGCGGGCATCGCGCTCGGGCCTGACTATGCGTTCGACCTCACCCGGCCTGGCCTTGCACTTTATGGCGGCGTTCCTCGTGCCGACATGGCCGGGCAGCTCCGACAGGTTGCTTTCGTCGAAGCGGCAATTCTCCAGACCCGAACACTGCAAGCCGGTGACGCGGTCGGCTATAATGGCGAGTTCGTGGCGCAGAACGACATGCCGGTCGCCACCGTCTCGCTTGGCTATGCCGATGGCTTCTTGCGCAGTCGGGGGCCGGGCGGGGCGCTGCTCCATGGCGACATAGCGTTGCCCCTGCTCGGAAAAGTGTCGATGGACATGGTCGTCGTTGACCTGAGCCAAGCGCCCGATCTCGAGGAAGGCGACTGGCTCACCGTGCCCTACGATCTGCGCGATGCTGCGCAGCAAAGCGCTCTTTCGCAATATGAATTGCTGACCGCACTGGGTCGCCGCTTCCGCTCCTGAGACACGCACGAGTGCCTACTCCGGGAGATATTGCGCTGCACATTGTGCAGGTGCTAATGCGCCGGTTCAAACAGCTTCGGGACACAATCATGGCCAACACGGGCAAGAAGGGTTCGGCGACATCGTCCGACGAACCTGTCGTCATCAAGAAATACGCCAATCGCCGACTCTACAACACCGCGTCTTCAAGCTACATCACGCTCGACGATCTGGCGTCGATGGTGCGTGAGGATATCGATTTCCAGGTGTTCGACGCGAAAACCGGCGATGATATCACTCACGCAATCCTGACCCAGATCATCGTCGATGAGGAAGCCAGCGGCGAGCAGATGCTCCCGGTCAGTTTCCTGCGCCAATTGATCGGGATGTATGGCAAATCGATGCAGGGCGTAATGCCGTCCTACCTCGAAGCGAGCATGCGAAATTTTCAGGAAAACCAGACGAAAATTCGTGAAGCGTTCGAGAGCGGCATGTCGAACAACCCACTCGCTGCGATCCACGAAACCAACATGGCGATGATGCGCGCCGCCGCACAGAGCTTCATGCCCGGTGGATCTCCGCAATCGCCAGCACCCGAACCGAGCGCCTCGTCCGATGACATTGCCGCTCTGCGTGAGCAGATGGCAGCGATGCAGAAGAAGATCGACGACCTCGACAAGTAGGCGCACGGCGCCAAGCTCCCGGTCCAATTCCAGCAGGGAACATTCGTGTCCGACAAAAAGCCGAACATTCGTCACGCGCTCGACGTGAAGCCCGCGGACGATTTTGCCAAATGGTATCAGGCCGTCATCGCCGCGGCCGACCTCGCCGAGGAATCGGGCGTCCGTGGCTGCATGGTCATCAAGCCGTGGGGTTACGGCATCTGGGAGCGCATCCAGCGCCTGATGGATGACCGGATCAAGGCGGCGGGCGTCCAGAACACCTATTTTCCGATCTTCATCCCGCTCGCCAATTTCGAGCGGGAGGCGGCCCATGTCGAGGGCTTCGCGAAGGAAATGGCGGTCGTCACGCACCACCGCCTGATCGCGGATGGCGACGGTGGGCTAATCCCCGACCCACAGGCGAAGCTGGAAGAGCCGCTGGTCGTGCGCCCGACCTCGGAAACGATCATCGGCGACGCGATGGCACGCTGGGTGCAATCGTGGCGTGATCTACCGCTGATGCTAAATCAGTGGAGCAATGTGGTGCGCTGGGAAATGCGCACGCGGATGTTCCTGCGCACCAGCGAATTCCTCTGGCAGGAGGGCCATACAGCGCACGCCACGCGCGAAGAAGCGCTGTCCGAAACCCATCGCGCGCTCGAAATGTATCGCGCCTGCGCCGAAGAAGACCTCGCTTTGCCGGTGATCGCCGGGGAAAAGCCGGAGAATGAGCGCTTCCCCGGTGCGGACGAGACCTGGTCGATCGAAGCGATGATGCAGGACGGCAAGGCACTGCAGGCGGGTACCTCGCACTATCTCGGCACCAATTTCGCCGAGGCCGCTGGCATTCGCTATCAGGACCGCGAAGGCACGCAGCAGCTTTGCCATACGACAAGCTGGGGCACCTCGACCCGTCTGGTGGGCGGGGTGGTAATGACCCACGGTGACGACGACGGCCTGCGCGTGCCCCCGCGCATCGCTCCGCATCAGGTGGTGATCCTGCCGATGCTGCGCGAAAAGCCCGAGGACGAAGCACTGCTGACCTATTGCGAGGAATTGCGCGCCGGGCTGGCGAGCAAGACGGCGCTGGGCGAGCCGGTGCGCGTGCTGCTCGACAAGACGCCAGGCAAGGCTTCGGCGAAACGCTGGGACTGGGTGCGCAAGGGCGCGCCGGTGATCTGCGAGGTGGGGCCGCGTGATATGGAGGGCGGCAAGGTCGCGATGATCCGCCGCGATGCGCTGTGGAACCTCGACAACGGCAAGCTTGCGACACAATTCGCCCCGCGCGACGAGTTGATTGCCGACATCGCGACGTTGCTCGCCAAGATCCAGTCGAGCCTGTTCGATCAGGCCCGCGAAAACCGCGATGCCAACATCACGCGCGGATTGGCTAAATGGGACGAGGTGATTGCCTTCTACCGCGATAATGGCCCATATCCCGGTTGGGTCGAGGTGCAATGGGCGAAGCCGACCGGCGCGGCGCTGGAGAAGGTGGTCGAACAGCTGAAAGGCGAAAAGCTGACCATCCGCAATGTGCCCAGCAACGCACAGCCCGCCGATGGTGTCTGCATCTTCACCGGCGAACCGGCGGTCGAGCGGATATTGGTGGCGCGGGCGTATTGACCGTTCTCGCCAGCCGGAATCGAGCCCGGGATGGCGAAGAGTTGCGTTGCCGCTCAAATCCCGCAACAAAGCCGCCATGCTAAAACGTTTCGCGCTCGCCGCCGCCCTCATCGCCGCACCGCTTTCTGCCGACAACCACGAAGATCCCGGCGCACAGGTCTCCGAAGAGCGCCTGCGCGCGGATATGGACACGATCGTTGGCTTTGAAACGCGCCACACGCTGTCCACGCAGGACGATTCCGAGCGCGGCATTGGCGCGGCGGTCGACTGGGCAAAGGCCGAGTTTGCGCGGATCGGTGCGGAGTGCGGCGATTGCCTCGAAATCCCGCTGGTCGAGCGCGTGGTCGAAGCCGATGGCCGCCGCATTCCCGAACCCACCCTTATCCGCAATGCTGTCGCGATCCAGCGCGGGACCGAGCGCCCCGACGAAGTCATCATCGTGCAGGCGCATTACGACAGCCGCGTCACCGATCCGCTCGACGGCACCAGCACCGCTCCGGGTGCGAACGACGATGGCTCGGGCAGCGTCATGGTGCTCGAAGCGGCGCGCATCCTGTCGCAAAACGAATATCCCTCGACCATCATCTACGCCCTTCTGACCGGCGAGGAGCAGGGGCTTTACGGCGCGGGCATTCTCGCGGACTGGGTGACCGAGCAGGGCATGACCGTGAAGGCTGTGCTCAACAACGATATGATCGGCAATTCGTGCGGGTCGGATGGGTTCTGCGATGCCGACCATGTGCGCGTCTTCTCCGAAGGGCTGCGTGCGGATTCGACCGAGAAACTGCGCGCCCGCCAGCGGCGCTTTGGCGGTGAGAACGATGCGCCGGGGCGTAATCTGTCGCGCTGGCTGGCCAATCTGGCGGCGGAATATCCCGACGGGATGCAGGTGCGCCAGATCTGGCGCACCGACCGGATGGGGCGAGGCGGGGATCAGATCCCGTTCCTGGACCGCGGCTATTCGGCGGTGCGCGTAACGGTTGCGGTAGAGGATTACGAGCACCAGCATGAGGATGTGCGCACCGAAAACGGCGTGAAATACGGCGATACGGTGGATGAACTCGACTGGGATTACCTCACGCGAGCGAGCGTCCTAAACGTGCGCGCATTGCACCATCTGGCGATGGCCCCGATGCCGCCAAAGGTGACTGCGGATGCGGCCGTGCGGGTGGATACGAGAATCAAGATCATCCTCCCGAACCCCGAGACGGACTTTACGGTCTATATGAGGCGGACGGACGCGCCCTATTGGTCGCGCGTGGGCGAGGCGCTCCCGGACGCGATACAGGAAAGCGTATCGAGTCAAATCGGCGACGATTACGTGGCTACCACGGTCCTGCCAGTGCGCGGTGACGATTGGCTGTTCGGGGCAGCCGCGTGCAACGGTGAGTATTGCTCACCCGTAGCCAGCGCGGTGCCGGGCGGCGCCTTCGAGCCTATCAGCGAGGACCAAGATTAAAGTCTCGCTCTCACGCTCCACGCCCTTCGACAAGCCGGGACCGAATGGATAGGGGGCAGTATGACCAAGAAACATCCCCAAGGCCTGCCTACTCAGAAACAAGTCCTCGAGTTTATCCAGTCCTCCAGCGAGCCCGCCGGCAAGCGTGAAATCGCCAAGGCCTTCGGGCTTAAGGGCCAGGAGAAGATCGCGCTCAAGCGATTGCTCAAGGACATGGCCGAAGAAGGTCTGATCGACGGCAAGAAAACCGCTTATCACCGGATGGGCGGCATCCCCAAGGTAACGGTGCTGCGCATCGTTGCGGTCGAGGACGGTGAGCCGATCGCGGTGCCGGATAATTGGGCGCCCGATGCGCCGGGCGAGCCTCCGCGCCTGACGGTCAAGGAGATGAAGGGGAAGGGCGGCAAGCGCACTGCGGCCCTGAAGCGCGGCGATCGGGTGCTGTCGCGCACCGAACAACGCGATGGCGGATGGGTCGCGCATCCGATCAAGAAGCTGCCCGCGCGCTCCGAAGGTCTGCTCGGCGTGGTCGAGATCGACGGAAGCGGCAAGCCGTGGCTCGCGCCGATCGAGAAAAGCGTGCGCCGCTCCGCACCGATCAGCGATCCTGGCGAAGCGGAAGCGGGCGAGCTGGTTCTGGCTGAACGCACCGGACGCAGCGAGCGCGCTGGGCTGAAAGTCGTCGAGGTAATCGGCGACCCGCTCGCGCCCGGCAGCTTCTCGATGATCGCCATCGCCAAACACGGCATCCCGCACACCTTCCCGCCCGAGGTTATCGAAGAAGCAGAGGCGGCGATTGAACTCACCCTATCCGAGGACAAGCGCGAAGACCTGCGCGACCTGCCGATCGTCGCGATCGACCCCGCCGATGCGCGCGACCATGACGATGCGATCTGGGCTAAGCCCGATGGCAAGGGCGGCTTCGACGCGCTGGTCGCCATCGCCGATGTGTCTTTCTACGTCCGCCCCGGCTCTGCACTCGACCGCGAGGCGCGAAAGCGCGGCAATTCTGTCTATTTCCCCGACCGCGTCGTCCCGATGCTGCCCGAAGTGCTGTCCGCCGACGTGTGTTCCTTACGCGAAGGTGAGGACCGCGCGGCGATGGCCTGCCACTTGCACATCGACAAGCAGGGCAAGGTGACGAACCACCGCTTCACCCGCGCCATCGTGCGCATCCATCACAACATCGCCTATGAGGATGCGCAGGCGGCGGTCGATGGTGGAGACCCGCCCGAACACCTCGCACATCTGTGGGAAGCCTGGCGCGCGCTCGCCTCCGCCCGCGCCAAGCGCGACCCGCTCGATCTCGAACTGCCAGAACGCCGCGTGGTGCTGGGCGATGATGGCCGGATCGAGGAAATCGCCGTGCGCGAGCGGCTCGACGCGCACCGCGTGGTCGAGGACTTCATGATCGCCGCCAATGTCGCGGCGGCCAAGGCGCTGGAGGCGAAGACCGCTCCGGTGGTCTACCGCGTCCATGAAACGCCGAGCCGCGAGAAACTGATCGCGCTGCGCGACTACCTCGACACCATGGGCCGCAAGCTCGCGCTTGGTCAGGTCATCACGCCAAGCCTGTTCAACCGCATGCTAAAGGACGTTACCGACGAAAGCGAAAAGGCGCAGGTGATGGAGGCCGTGCTGCGCACGCAGATGCAGGCGTATTACGGCCCCGCCAATTCCGGCCATTTCGGTCTGGCGCTTGGCTCATATGCACATTTCACCTCGCCGATCCGGCGCTATGCCGATCTGCTGGTCCACCGCGCGCTGGTCGATGCCTACAGGCTCGAACAGCCCGCGCCCAAGGGTGAGCTACCCGAAAAGACGGGCCTGTCGGACAAGGACCGCGCCAGCCTGCAGGAGATTTCCGACGCCATCAGCACCACCGAGCGCCGCGCGATGGAGGCCGAGCGCGACACGATCGACCGCTACGTCGCGGCGTGGCTTTCGGGCCGGGTGGGCGAGACGTTCGCCACGCGCATCACCGGCGTTCAGGGTTTCGGCTTCTTCGCAACGATCGAAGGGCTGGGCGGGGACGGGCTGGTACCGATCTCGACACTCGGCGATGAGTATTTCCGTCACGACGAAGCCGCGCAAAAGCTGACCGGAGAGCAAAGTGGCACGACCTACGAGGCAGGAGACAGGCTCGAGCTGAAGCTCGCCGAAGCCAATCCGCTGACGGGCGCGCTCAAATTCGTGCCGGTCGATGCCGATGGCAATGCGATTGAGGCGCGCGGCGGAAGACCGTCAAATCGCCGTGAGCGGGCCGGTGGCTCTCCGCGAAAGCAGGGCAAATATGCCGCTGGCAAGCGCGGTCGGCCAGGCAATATCCGCCATCAGGGTCGCCGTAAGAAGTGATACGGAACAGGCGAGCGGCGCGTTCATTGGTTCGGCAAAGGAGAACCAAGAATGCTCAAGCCCGGCCAGAAAGTGCCCGAACTCGATCTGCCGCTGACCATCGATGCGCGCTACGAGCTGTCCAAGCAGCATCCCGACGCCTTCACGATGATCGTGTTCTATCGCGGCAAGCATTGTCCGATCTGCAAGAAATATCTCGGCCAGCTCGCCAAGCATCTGCGTGACTTTGCCGATCGCGGTGTCAACGTCGTCTCGGTCTCGATGGACGACAAGGAACGCGCCTGCGTCATCGACCAGGAATGGGACACGGGCGATGTTCCGCTCGCCTACGACATGAGCGAAGAGACCGCGCGCGAATGGGGCCTGTACATTTCGGAAAAGCGCGAGGGCAGCGATGAGCCGGAGAAGTTCTCGGAGCCCGCCCTGTTCCTCATCCGTCCCGATGGAACGCTGTATTTCGCCAGCGTTCAGAACGCACCGTTCTCCCGCCCGCCGCTGGATCAGCTCCTCGAAGCGGTCGATTTCATCAAGAAGAACGACTACCCGGCGCGCGGCACGCTGACCTGAGGCATCAGGCCTCGTGGTCGACCTCGATCTCATCGTAGTCGGCAGGGATGATGTAGAGCGGGCAGGGCAGTTCGCCCGCATGGGCCGCGAAGTGCGTAACCAGCGGGCCGGGGGTGTTCTTCGCCTTCGCCGCTCCCAGAACCAGCGCTGCGACCTCAGGATGCGACCCGAGATACTCGCTGACAATGCGGTCGCCATCTCCGGTTTTGACCGAGATGGTCGGCATGATCCCACTTTCCGCCAGAAGATTGCCGGCGACCCCGTGCGCCAGCATCTCCGCCCGATCGCGCGCCTCCTGCTCGATCGTTGCCTGAACCGCTCCGAAAGCGTTGAAGTTCTGCTGTTGCACAAGCGCGAGGATGTGGACCGCACCCTCGACCTGCACTGCGCGGCGCGCGGCAAAGCGCAGCGCGCTTCTCGCTTCCTCGGTTTCGTCGGTGATGACCAGGAATGTGCGCATGACGCCTTCCCTCCCTCTCTCCCGTAAGCGCCCGCTATCTGTCGATCGCCGGGATATTGCAAGTTCGAGACATGACAGGTGCGGCCAGGTCCGGTCGGTGGCCGCGTAGGGCCTTGCCCCGCAAAAGCCGATCGGCCAAAGCGAATGCATACGAATAGGGGCTGCAAAACCGCCTCGTGAGACACAGGAAAACGCGCCATGGCTATCGCAATCAAGATGCCCGCCCTCTCGCCCACGATGGAGGAGGGAACGCTCGCGAAATGGCTGGTGAAAGTCGGGGACACGGTGTCTTCGGGCGACATCATGGCCGAAATCGAAACCGACAAGGCGACGATGGAATTCGAAGCGGTGGACGAAGGCACGCTTGCCTCGATCGAAGTCGAAGAGGGCAGCGAGAATGTCAGCGTCGGAACGGTAATCGCTATGCTCGCCGAAGAGGGCGAGGATGCAGGCGATGTGAGCGCACCCGAGGCCGATGCAGGCGGTGAAAGCGAACCGGCTCCTGCGCCATCTTCTGCTCCGAGCCCCGCTGCGAAAGACGGGCCGCCCGCAACGCCCACGGCGCGCAAGCTGGCCGAAGCCAACGGCGTCGACTTGGCGCAGGTCGAGGGCACCGGGCCAAAGGGCAAGATTACCAAGGGCGATGTCGAGGAAGCCCTGACCGGTGGCGGCGCGGCGTCGATGACTGGTAAAGGCTATGGCCGCGCTCCGACCGAAAGCTCCGACGACAGCACCCAACCGCCCGAAGCGGCACCGGCGGCCCAGGCAGATGGCAAGCGGATCATCGCCTCCCCGCTGGCAAAGCGTATTGCCGAGCAGCAGGGGATCGACCTGGCGCAAGTCACAGGCAGCGGCCCGAATGGGCGGATCATCAAGGCGGATGTCGAAAGCTTCGAGCCTTCGCAGGTTTCCGCGCAGACTGATGCCTCAAGCGAGCAGACGAAACCCAAACCGGTCGCGCCCAGCGAAGCCCCCGAACACGGCGCGCCCTACGAGGAGCATAAGCTCTCCAACGTGCGCAAGGTCATCGCCCGCCGCCTGACCGAGAGCAAGCAGACCGTCCCGCATTATTACCTCACGATGGATATCCGGCTCGATGCGCTGCTCGACCTGCGCAAACAGCTCAACGCCAGTCTCGAGGCTGACGGGGTCAAGCTGTCGGTGAACGATCTGCTGATCAAGGCGCTGGCCCGCGCGCTGATGCGGGTGCCGCAATGCAACGTCTCGTTCCATGGCGATGCCATGCGGACCTACGCCCGTGCAGACATTTCGGTCGCGGTCGCTGCTCCGTCGGGGCTCATCACGCCGATCATCACCGAAGCGGATACCAAGGGCCTCGCCCAGATCAGCCGCGAAATGAAGGAGCTGGCGGGCAAGGCGCGCGATGGCAAGTTGCAACCGCACGAATATCAGGGCGGCACCGCGAGCCTGTCGAACCTCGGCATGTACGGGATCAAACAGTTCGACGCGGTCATCAATCCGCCCCAAGGCATGATCCTGGCGGTCGGAGCAGGACAGCAGCAGCCCTATGTGGTCGACGGTGAAATCGTCCCCGCCACCATCCTCACGGCCTCGGGCAGCTTCGACCACCGCTCCATCGACGGCGCGGACGGCGCGCAGCTGATGGAGGCGATCAAGCACCTGATCGAAAACCCGATGGGGCTGGTGGTGTGACAAAGGCTGAGGTCTTCGAAAACGGTCATTTGATTTATGAAACGAAGTCTGTTCGTTCGTTTTGGAACAGAATATCCGTAACGCGCCTCGATGAAAAAAAGATCAAGTCGCAACTCGCGGTCCTCACTTCGGATTTTTACTTCCGGTACCGTCAATACGAAGTGGTCAGCTAGAAGGACAATTGGAAGCGCGCGGACGTAATACCTTGGGTTCTGTTTCATTCATTCACGGACCGGCAGCCAGGGATGGCACGGAAACTTATGATTGTGCAAGTGTTTATGCATCTTTTGAGTATAGAAAACGAGGCTTAAACATACGAGCTAAACTCGTAGTTGGAAAACCTGATATCACCACCTTTTGCTACCAGCCGCCAGATCGAGAATTTGATACTTATCAAATCGACGTAATTATACCTTTTTCCGATTACCTAAAATTTTTTCGTATTTCAGATGCGGTCGTTATCGAATGGAATAGGGAAACAGTTAAATCTATTTTTGGCTCTAAGACCGCGAATACGATGGTTAATTGAAAGTAAGATATGGAAGGCGGGTAGCCCCCTTTAGCTGGCTATTCTCTGGCGCCTCATGGGGAGACGAAGGCTGAGGTATGAATAGCAATCAGTAAAAGAGTTGATGAAAGGAGCGAAGCGATGAAAATCGCCATGATCGGAAAAGGCCGGGTCGGCAGCGTTCTTGGGCCAGCGTTTGCGAAAGCAGGGCACGACGTGACGTTCGGCGTGCGCGACCCCGCCGATCCCAAATACGCCTCGGATGACAACATCCCGCTCGCGACCACGAAGGACGCGGCGCAGGGTGCGGACATCGTGGTGCTCGCGGTGGACTGGCAGCACACGCTCGATGCGCTGGCCGATTGCGGCGACCTGTCAGGCAAGATTCTGCTCGATTGCAACAACCCGCTGACCTTCGATGAAAACGGCCTCGCGCTGGCGCTGGGTTTCGACAATTCCGCCGCCGAGATGATCGCCGCGCGCACCTCTGCCACGGTGGTCAAGACGCTCAACCAGGTCGGCTCACCCGTCATGGCGAAGGCCAAGGAGTTCGCCGAGCGGCCGATCCAGTTCGTTGCGGGGGATGACGCCGATGCAAAGGAAACCATCAGCGACCTGATCGCCGGGATCGGTTTCCGCCCCATCGATTACGGCGCGCTCGTGAACGCGCGAAAGCTGGAGCCGCTGGCGATGGTATGGATCGATCAGGCGATGGTCTACGGAATGGATCCGGAGTCAGCGTGGTTTCTCAGGGGCGAATAACGCGCCTTTTCGATCTCTGTCCTACATCGCTGTCTGCTGACATAGGGTGGCGATGAGCATTGCCGGTTTACTTCCCGTTCTCGTCGTGGAATTCGCGCGGAGCAAGGCGAGTATTCGCCTCGAACTTTCTCCCCTCTGGACCGTGTAACATGCGGTCCACGGTTCAGCTTGACGATAGGTAGACTGAATGGCCGACAAGCAATACGACGTCATCGTCCTCGGCTCCGGCCCCGGCGGCTATGTGGCCGCAATCCGGTGCGCGCAGCTCGGGCTAAAGACCGCCATTGTCGAGCGCGAGACCCTTGGCGGCATCTGCCTCAACTGGGGTTGTATTCCGACCAAGGCCATGCTGCGTTCCGCCGAGATCAAGCACTACATGGATCAGGCCAGCTCCTATGGCCTAAAGGTGTCGGGTGAGATCGAGGCGGACCTCGACGCCATCGTCAAGCGCAGCCGCGGGGTGGCAAAACAGCTCAATCAAGGCGTCGGTCACCTGATGAAGAAGAACAAGATCGCCGTGCATATGGGGGAGGGGCGGATGACCGGGCCAACCTCGCTGACGGTCAAGGGCAAGGACGGCGAAGAGACGCTCGAGGCCAAACACGTCATCCTCGCCACCGGCGCTCGTGCGCGCGACTTGCCCTTTGCCCCCGCCGACGGCAAGCGCGTGTGGACCTATCGCCACGCGATGACCCCGCCCGAATTGCCGGGCAAGCTGCTGGTCATCGGCTCGGGCGCGATCGGGATCGAGTTTGCCAGCTTCTACAACGACATGGGTTGCGACGTGACTGTGGTGGAGATGCTTGACCGCATCGTGCCCGTCGAGGACGCCGATACCTCCGCCTTCCTCGCCAAGTCGCTGACCAAGCAGGGCATAGCGATCATGACAGGCGCCGCGGTCGAAAATCTGAAGGTCGGCGACAAGAGCGTGACCGCAACGATTAAGGACGCGAAGGGCGATACTTCCACCACCGACTTCAGCCACGTCATCGTCGCCATCGGCATTCAGGCCAACACCGAAGAGATCGGCGTCGAGGACATGGTCGAGATGGAGCGCGGCTTCATCCAGATCGACGGCTACGGGCGAACCGGGACCAACTGTCTGTGGGCGATCGGCGACTGCACTCCCGGCCCGTGGCTGGCGCACAAGGCGAGCCATGAGGGCGTCACCTGCGCCGAAGCCATCGCGCGTGAGCTTGGCAACAACGAAGTCACACCGCACCCGATCGATCGCAACGCGATACCGGGATGCACCTATTGCCACCCCCAGGTCGCCAGCGTCGGCATGACCGAAGCGGCGGCGAAGGAGGCCGGGCACGAAGTGCGCGTCGGCAACTTCCCGTTCATCGGCAATGGCAAGGCGATTGCGCTGGGCGAAGCGGAGGGCTTCATCAAAACCGTGTTCGATGCCGGAACCGGAGAGCTGCTGGGCGCCCACATGGTCGGCGCGGAAGTCACCGAGCTGATCCAGGGCTACACGGTGGGCAAGGTGCTGGAGACGACCGAAGCGGAGCTGATGCAGACTGTATTCCCGCACCCGACGCTGTCCGAGATGATGCACGAAAGCGTGCTCGATGCGTGGGGCAGGGCGATCCACTACTGAAAGTGACCTTGGCGGACAGGGTGGGATTCGAACCCACGAAGGGCTTGCACCCTTGCCGGTTTTCAAGACCGGTGCATTCAACCGCTCTGCCACCTGTCCGCTCGGAAATGCTCGCTAGCGCCGCAAGCCTTGCTTGTCACCCATGTGATGAATTCGGGAAAGAGAACGGGTAGAAGGCGTTTGTTCAAAATCGATCACCCCTAGTTCACGTCTTTTGCATGATAAGGCCCGAATGATCTCCAAACGTCTCTTCGCTCTCGCCCTCGGCACAACTTTCGTCGGGCTCGGGGCTCTCGCACCCAGCGCACCGACACAGGCGCAAGTGGTCGCGCGTGATGGCATCGCGTTCGACGCCTATGTCGAGCTGCTCAAGGCACGGGCAAGGGCGGAAAACGTGAGCGAAGCGACGATCGCTCGCATGACCGCTGGCCTTACACCCAATGAGCGGGTCATACGGCTCGATCAGGGACAGCCAAGTCGCCCGAACCGGCGGGGTTATCCGGCAATGGCGCCGTATATCAACACGCACGTCAACCCGACCCGCATCCGACGCGGGCGCGACGTCTACCGTTCGCATAGCGCCGACCTGCGCGCGGTCGAGCGAGATTACGGCGTTCCGCCAGAGATCATCGTCGCGATTTTCGGGCACGAGACGAATTACGGCACCATTCGCGGCAATTTCGACCTCGCCCGCAGTCTGGCGACGCTTGCGTGGGAAGGCAGGCGGCGCGAATTGTTCGAAAACGAGTTCATCGCGCTTATGAAAGTCGCGGACAAAGGCTATTCGCGCCAGCAATTGGTGGGCAGTTATGCTGGCGCCTTCGGCAATCCCCAGTTCCTGCCGTCTGTGTATCTACGCCTCGCCTCTGACGGCGACGGGGATGGGCAGGCGAACATCTTCAACAACCGCGCAGATACCTTTGCCTCGATTGCGAACTACTTCCGCGATGCGGGCTGGCGAGCCGGGCAGCCCTGGGGCGTGCGCGCCGCCGTTCCGCGGGGGTTCGATGTCGATGCCTACCGTACCGAGATTGTCTCCCCCGTTTGTTCAAGGGTGCACGAGCGCCATAGCCAGTGGAAGACGGTCGACGAATGGCGCGCGCTCGGCGTGCAACCTCAGCGTCCGCTGCCCGGCGATACGTTGGCGTCGCTGTTTCAGCCCGATGGACCGGGCGAGCCCGCATGGCTGCTCACTGGCAATTACCGCGTGATCCTGGAATACAATTGCTCGAACTATTACGCCATGAGCGTCGGACTGCTCGCGGACGAAGTCGTGAACTGATCGCCGCGCCGCCTCGCCAAGCGGGACGGTGCGGCGTATGGACGTACGTGTGCTTGAAGAATTGAAACGAATGTCGGTCGTCGGCCAACAGGCGCACTGGGCTGTCGTCTGGTTCGCGGCGTTGCTTATCGTGATCGCGCCTGCCGCGGCGGAAACACCGCCGAGGCCGGAGTTTGCGATACCCGACGCCGACGACGCGCCGATCGCCATGCTGGTCGATATCACCAGCGGGCAGGTGCTGCATTCTCGCAACTCCGATCGCCGGTTCGTCCCGGCCTCCATCACGAAGGCAATGACACTCTATCACGCTTTCGAATTGATCGAAGAGGGCGCACTCGATCCCCGTCAATCCTTTACGATCAAGCCCGAGACCTGGCGCGAATGGGCAGGCAAAGGCTCGACCATGTGGCTGAACGCTCGCGATCCGGTGCTGGTGGATAATCTGCTGTTCGGCATCGCCAACGTGTCGGCCAATGACGGGTCGGTGGTGCTGGCCGAGGGGCAGGCCGGTTCGCTGGAGGCTTGGGCAGACGGGATGAACGCCCGCGCTCGCGCGCTGGGTATGACCGGCAGCCATTTCGGCACACCCAATGGCTGGCCCGATGACGGCGCGACGTTCACAACGGCGCGCGACCTCGTCACTCTCGCAAGGGCCATGATATCGCGCCATCCGAAAAAGTTCGCGCGCTACATCGGTCGCCCCTCCTTCACCTATAACGGGATCGAGCAATACAATCACGATCCGCTGATCGGCCGCACGCCGGGGGCAGACGGGATCAAGACCGGCTACACCAACGAAGCGGGTTTCGGATATCTCGGCACGGCGGTGCGCGACGGTCAGCGGCTCGTCCTCGTGGTTGCCGGATCGCCGCGCAGCAGAGCCCGTGACGCAGCAGCACGCAACTATATCGAGTGGGGGTTCCGTGGCCTCGAGAGAAGGCGGCTGTTCCATGAAGGCGAGATCGTAGAGAATGCGCGCGTTCAGGGCGGAGGCCAACGCAGCGTCGCGCTTCGGACCGACCGTCCGATATTCATCAACGTGCCACGTGGATATGATGGCGATATCGCGGTCAACGTCACTTATGAAGGTCCGCTGCGGGCTCCGTTCACCGACGGCGATCAGGTCGCGGAATTGAAGGTCACGGTTCCGGGTTTCGACGATGCACATTTCCCGCTTCTGGCGGCGAGAACGGTGGAGCGGGCGGGATGGTTTGCCCGGATCGTCAATGCAATCGCAGCGTGGTTCGCTTGAGCAGGGGGCGGTTCATCGCCTTCGAAGGCGGCGAGGGCACGGGTAAGTCGACACAGACACGTCTACTCGCCAATGCCCTGCGCAACCGGGGTTTCGCCGTAGTGACAACCCGCGAGCCTGGAGGAACGACCGGGGCCGAGGCGATCCGCGAATTGCTCCTCGATCCGCCGGGCGAGGGGTGGGGGCCGCAAGCCGAAGCGCTGTTGTTTGCCGCCGCGCGTGCCGATCACGTCGCGCGATTGATCCACCCCGCCCTTGAGAGCGGTCGCTGGGTGGTGTGCGACCGCTTCATCGACTCGAGCCGCGCCTATCAGGGCGGGGCGGGGGCGATGGGGGACGACGCAATCGTGAACCTGCATCGTATCGGAAGCGGGGGACTGCGTCCCGACCTCGTGCTCCTTCTCGAGGCCGACGAAGCTGCGTTGCGGGAGAGACTCAGCGCGCGAGACGGCGATGCAACCGATGCAATTGGCGGGCGTAGCGCGGCATACCATCGCGATGTTGCAGACGCCTTCGCCAAGCTTGCCCGCGCCGAGCCTGAGCGGTGGCGCACAATCGATGCTTCCGGCACGCCGGACGACGTGCACACGCGCGTGATGGAAGCGCTTGGTCCCCTGCTTACGGAGATCGAGGCGTGAGCGAGCGGAGTGAATGGGCAAACCATGCTGGCGCTTGGCGTGAATGGCGCGCCGCCGTTTCCGGGGGGCGGATGCATCACGGCTGGATCGTCGCTGGCAAGAGCGGCATTGGCAAAAGCGACTTCGCAAAGGCTGCGGCGCGCGAATTGGTGGTGGGCGACGCCGCCGGTCATCCACCGGGCGAACATCCCGATATCATCACACTGACATACGGCCCCAAGGACAAAAAAGCCGAGAAAGCGGCCGCAGAAGGCAAGCCTTTCGATCGCGCGCGTAGCATCCGGATCGATCAGATCCGCACCATGCAACGGCGCCTCACCACACGTCCGACACTGGGCGAGAGGCGCGTCGTGATCGTCGATCCGGCCGACGATATGGAGACCGGGGGGTCCAATGCGCTGCTCAAGAGCCTCGAGGAGCCGCCGGCGGGCACCTATTTCATCCTTGTCGCGCATCGACCGGCGCGTTTGCTGCCGACCATCCGCTCGCGCTGCAGAATGCTGAGGATACCCACGCTAAGCGATGCGCAGATCGACCACATGCTGGGTGAGGCCGATGCGGCTGCAAGTGACGACGCGCGCGCAGCGGCGGTTCGCGCGGCAGACGGGTCTTTCGGCACGGCACTGCGCTTTCTCGAACAGGATCTTGCGCCGATTTCCGGCCTCATCCGCAACCTGATCGCGCGCGGAGATACGAAGATGGCCCTGCGCGGCGAACTCGCCAAGCTGATTGGTCCGCGCGCCGATCGCGATCGGATGGCGGCGGTGATGGAGCTGGCGCAGGGGATCGTGGCCGAGGCCGCACGCAGCGCCGCCGACAACGCCCAGCGCGCCCGCTTGAGCGAAACCCATGTGCAGCTCGTCGCCCTCAGCCGGGATATGCCGCGCTACAATTTCGATGGCGGCCTTCTGTCGCTTGAAATCGGCACCTTGCTCACCCGCGCTGCCCCGGCTAGCGAGCACGCCCATGGCTGAACCCGAACACGCGCCCTTCTATGTCACCACGGCGATCAATTACCCTAATGGCCGCCCGCATATCGGCCATGCCTATGAGGCGATTGCGGCGGACGTAATCGCCCGCTTCCAGCGGCTCCGGGGGCGGCGTGTCCGGTTCCAGACGGGCACCGATGAGCACGGGTTGAAGATGGCGCGCAAGGCCGAAGAGCAGGGCCGCTCGCCGCGCGACCTCGCAGACGAAATGTCCGGCTATTTCCGCGAGATGGACGAGAAACTTGATATCTCGTTCGATCGCTTCATCCGAACCGTCGAACCCGACCACCATCGTGCCAGCCAGGAGATATGGCGCCGGCTGGAAGCGGCTGGCGATCTCTATCTCGACCGCTATGAAGGCTGGTATTCAGTTCGCGACGAGGCCTATTATGACGAGAGCGAGCTGACCGCGGGCGAGGGAGAGCAAAAGCTTTCTCCTCAGGGCACTCCGGTCGAATGGACTGTCGAGGAAAGCTGGTTCTTCCGCCTCTCGAAATATCAGGACCGGCTGCTGGAGCTTCTGAAAACGCCCGGTTTCCTCGAGCCGACAAGTCGGCGGAACGAGATGATCGCTTTTGTCGAGCAGGGCCTGCGCGATCTTTCGGTCAGTCGCACCAGTTTCGATTGGGGGGTGAAGGTTCCGGGCAGTGACGCCCATGTCATGTATGTCTGGGTCGATGCCCTCACCAATTATCTGACCGGCCTTGGCTTTCCCGAAGAGACGGCCGAAATGCGCGATTTCTGGCCCGCCGACCTGCACCTGATCGGCAAGGATATCGTGCGCTTCCATACGGTCTACTGGCCCGCATTCCTGATGAGCGCCGATCTTCCGGTGCCGCAAAAGGTGTTCGGACACGGCTTTCTGCTCAATCGCGGGCAGAAGGAATCGAAGTCGCTTGGCAATGTGACGGACCCGCTTGAGCTGGCGGACCAGTTCGGGGTTGATACGCTGCGCTATTTCCTCATGCGTGAAGTCGCCTTCGGCCAGGACGGCAGCTATTCTCCGGAAGCCATCGTCACGCGTGCCAATGCGGAACTGGCGAACAGCTTCGGCAATCTCGCTCAGCGAACGCTTTCGATGATTGCGAAGAATTTAGATGGTGACCTTGCGGTTTTTGAGCCTGCGGAGCCTGACAGCGAACTGCTCACCACCGTCCGCACGGCTTGTGCAGAAGACCTCCCGCGCGAATTCGATGCCCTCAATTTCTCAATTGGCATCGAGGCTTGGATGCGAGCCGTCAACGCATGCAACCAATACGTCGACGAGCAGGCTCCGTGGGCGCTGAAGAAGACCGATCCAGAACGCATGCGCGTCGTCTTGCTGACCTTGTTCGTCGCGTTGCGCGACCTGGCAATCGCCATTCAGCCTGTGGTGCCTACCAAGGCAGGCGCATTGCTCGATCAGCTCGGCATCCCGCAAGGAGAGCGAGCCTATGCCGCGCTCGATGACGCGGATTGGTTTGCCCGGCTTGCCCAAAGCGACTTCACCGTGGGCAAGCCCACCCCGATTTTCCCGCGCCTCGAATTGCCCGAAGCGGTCGGGGAGAATGCCTGATGCTCGTCGATAGCCATTGCCACCTCGAATATAAGGGTCTCGTTGACGACCAGGCGGGCGCGCTTGAGCGGGCGCGCGAGGCAGGGGTGGGGGCCTTCCTCAACATCTCGACCAAGCACGCCGAGTGGGATCAGGTGGTCACGACCGCACAGCGCGAGCCCGATGTCTACGCCAGCGTCGGCATTCATCCCCACAATGCCGACGATCACGCCGATCTGGACCGGACAACGCTGCTTGCCGCGACGAAAGACCCGCGAGTCATCGGCATCGGAGAAACGGGTCTCGATTACTTTTACGAGCATTCCGACCGAACCACACAGGCGCGCCTCTTCCGCCTTCACATCGACGTAGCGCGCGAAACCGGACTGCCGGTGATCATCCACACCCGCGACGCCGAGGATGACACACTCGCAATCCTGCGTGACGAGCTTGAGCGCGGCGACTTTCCGGCGCTGATTCACTGCTTCACAGCGTCCGCCGAGTTCGGGCAGGCGGTGCTCGATCTGGGCCTGACAATCTCGCTCTCAGGGATTGTGACATTCAAGAATGCCAAGGACTTGCAGGCGACCGCTAAGACCATTCCCGAGGATAGATTACTGGTCGAAACCGACAGCCCGTTTCTGGCGCCCGTCCCGCACCGTGGCAAACCCTGTGAGCCAGCATTCGTGGCCGATACGGCGCGCTTCGTGGCCGATTTGCGCGGAATGGAACCGGACCGATTGGCCGAGACGACTACAGCAAACTTCGTCTCGCTTTTCTCGAAGGCGGATCTGTGAAACTCATCATGCTGGGTTCGGGCACCTCGACCGGCGTGCCACGCGTCGGGGGCGAGGATGGCGCGGGCGACTGGGGCGATTGCGACCCTGACGAACCGCGCAACCGCCGCTCACGCGTATCGATCTTGGTCGAAAGCGAGGAGGGCAAACGCCTGCTGGTCGACACGTCGTCCGATTGCCGGGCGCAATTGCTCGCCAATCGCATCGACCGGATCGACGGCGTTTTCTGGACCCACGACCATGCCGATCACTGCCATGGTATCGATGATCTGCGCGTCCTGCGCTATGGCCGCGGGGGTCCGATACCAGGCTTCGCCTCGACAGAGACTGTACGCCGCCTCCGGCAACGGTTCGGGTATGTCTTTGCCGGGCAGGATGGCTATCCCACGATCGTCAGTCTGGACACGTTGGACAGGCTCAAGATTGTCGCAGGGTTTGGGGTTGAATGGTGCCAGATGGAACATGGCAGCGGGGAAACGACCGCATACCGCTTTGAGTCGGATGGCAAGTCCATTGCCTATGCCACTGATTTCAGCAGTATTTCAGATGAGATGGTCGAGCTGTTTGACGGTGTCGATATCCTCGTGAGCGATTGTCTGCGACGCGATCCGCATCCGACCCATGCGCATCTTGCAATGGCGCTCGATCTGGCCGAGCGGTGCGACGCATCACAGGTCGTGCTCAGCCACCTCGACAAGAGCATGGATTATCGTACGCTCGTCAGCGAAGTCCCGGCGAATGTCATTGTGGGTTATGATGGATTGGAGATGACCGCATGAATGAAGGCGCGTTGCTCTCTATCGTTCTACTGATCGGCTGGCTGGTGCTGGCTGGCAGCGCGCTTGCCAGTTTCCGGCTGGGTTGGGGCAAGATGGCGCAGCTCGGCCTGGTCTGGCTGGCGATCTTTGGCGGGCTGTTCCTGCTAGCCGATCTGTTCGGTGCGCAACTGCCAGGCTGATCGTCGTATATTTTACATAATATATATTATCGTATTGAGACAGGAGCACCTTCGATTTGAAAGAACGCGGCAACCAGTACCCCATCGAACGGCTGCTCTCGATCATGGCGCGACTGCGTGATCCGGTCAGCGGGTGTGAATGGGACCGCGCGCAAGACTTCTCCAGCATCGCGCCATACACGATCGAAGAGGCCTACGAGGTCGCGGACGCCATCCAGCGCTCCAACATGCACGACCTCAAGGACGAGCTCGGCGACCTGCTGTTCCAGGTCGTGTTCCACAGCCGGATGGCCGAGGAAGCTGGACACTTCGCCTTCGAGGACGTTGCCGCCTCGATCTCTGAGAAAATGCAAACGCGCCATCCGCATATCTTCGGATCGCAGAGCGGCACGATGGGCGAAGCGCGCTGGGAAGCGCTCAAGGAAGCCGAGCGCGCGGAGAAAGGCGCAACCGGCGCGCTCGACGGAGTGGCTCTCGCGCTGCCAGCATTGATGCGCGCCCAAAAGCTGCAGAAACGCGCGGCGCGCACCGGATTTGACTGGCCCGATCCTGAAGGCGCCAAATCGAAGATATTCGAGGAAATCGAGGAGCTTGAAGGCGCAACCTGCGAAGCGGCGAAGGTCGAGGAAGCCGGCGATCTGCTGTTCGCGGCAGTTAACTTTGTGCGCAAACATGGTGTCAGCGCTGAAGACGCTCTTCGCGCGGCCAATGCGAAGTTCGAACGCCGCTTTCGCGCCATGGAAGAGGATGCCGGTGAGAGTTTCCCGACGCTCTCGCTCGAAGAGCAGGAGAACCGGTGGCAGCAAGTCAAGCGAGCGGAATAATTACACCATATCAAACCTATAACGTCGAATATTGACCCAGCTCCTTAGGGTTGAGACGCACAGTCAGTTTGCGCTTCGGCCCTTCCTCGCCATCAGCCTCTTCCTCATCTGTAAGAACATCACCATGCGCGTGTAGCCACGCAATTCGCCGCCCGTCGCTGGCGGGAATGGTAATCGTGACCTCTCGCGCCTTGGCCGTCAGCATTTCTGCGACCCGCCGTTCGAAGTCCTCGATCCCGGTGCCGTTATGTGCGGACATGACCACCGCACCCTGCACCGCTGCAGCCTCGCGCAATTCTTCCAGTCGCTCTTCGCCCAGAAGGTCAGCTTTGTTCCAGACCTCGAGGATCGGGATCTCGCTCTCTCCGGTTTCCCCATCGACCACACCGAGATCGGCAAGCACTTCCATCACTTGCTTCTTCTGCTCCGCATGAGCCGGATTGGCCATATCGCGGACGTGGCAGATGATGTCCGCTGCTGTCACCTCCTCCAAAGTGGCGCGAAATGCGGCGACGAGCTGGGTCGGCAGGTCCGAAATGAAACCAACCGTGTCCGACAGGATCGCTTTTTCGACGCCTGCCAGGCTGATCGCGCGCATCGTGGGGTCGAGCGTTGCGAAGAGCAGGTCTTCGGCCATGACGTCGGCGCCGGTCAGACGGTTGAACAGCGTCGACTTGCCGGCATTGGTATAACCGACCAGCGCAATGACCGGCCACGGCGCCCTCCCCCGCCTTTCGCGGTGCAGGGTGCGGGTCTTGCGCACTTGTTCGAGTTCGCGCCCGAGCCGCGCCATACGCTGCCCAATCATGCGTCGGTCGGCCTCGATCTGCGTTTCACCCGGACCACCGAGAAACCCGAAGCCACCGCGCTGACGCTCAAGGTGAGTCCAACTGCGGACTAGGCGGCTCTGCTGATAGTCGAGGTGCGCCAGTTCGACCTGAAGCCGCCCCTCAGCCGTCGCAGCGCGTTCGCCGAAGATTTCGAGGATCAGGCCGGTGCGATCGATCACCTTGCGCTTCAGCCGATCTTCGAGATTGCGCTGCTGGATCGGGGTCAGCGCGCCATCGACGATGACCAGCTCGCAATCATATTGCTCGCACCACGTCGCGATATTCTCGACCTGGCCCGACCCGAACAGCGTGTTGGGCTGCATCTGCCGGATCGGCAGGATGGCGGAATGCTCGATCTTCACGCCGATCGCCAGGGCGAGCCCTTCCGCCTCGGCAAGGCGGTCTTGCGCATCAAGATCGTAAGTGAACCGTCTGATATCCGGGCACAGCACCAGCGCCCGCGCGCCGCGGGTCACTTCGTCCATCAGGTCACTATCGAAACTCAGTTGTCGATCTCGCCGCCGGTTTCGTCCGCATCGTCCGCTTCGCCGGTCAGGTCAACGTGGGAAGCCGGCTGGATCGTCGAAACCGCATGTTTGTAGGCAAGTTGCACAGCGCCGTCACGCTCCAGGAGCATGCAAAACAGGTCAAACGCCGCGATCCGTCCCTGCAGCATGACTCCATTTACGAGGAACATGGTGACCTGCACCCCGGCCTCCCTCACCCGGCTGAGAAATACGTCCTGGAGGGCGCGGTGTTTTGCGCCGCCTGCGGTGCTGCCGAATTGGTCGGGATCAATCGCGCCGGACGGCATGATGGTGGAAATCGCGTGCTTGTAGACCAGCTGTGACTGCCCGTCGCGCCGCAACAGGATCGAGAAATTGTCAAACCAGGTCACGATCCCCTGCAGCTTCACACCCTTGACCAGGAACATCGTTACCGGGGTTCGATTTTTCCGGAGCAGGTTGAGGAAAGCGTCCTGCAAATTGCCACCCTTCCCCGGTGCTGGACTAGCTTTGCCGGTTTCGGGCGCGTCTTCGGCATCATTGGATTTGGGGCGCATCGAAAGCGTTCGGCCACTGGACATTTGCATGCTCCTGGTTGTTGGCGGTCGCCATTGCGATCCGCAGGCGCGGCGATGTGTCCGCGACCCCGTGAGACGCATCACCAAGAGGCACAATGCCGGTCTATGCTGCATTGCGCAATGGGCAAAGACCGCCACGGGACTTCACAGAACCCGATGGCGGATCGAAGTGGCGCTCACTCCTTGCGTTGTCCGACGCGGCGCTCCGCCATGCCGAGCAGCTTCAGCTTACGGTGCAATGCCGATCTTTCCATGCCGATAAAGGTCGCGGTTTTCGAGATATTTCCCGAAAAACGGCGGATCTGGATGGTCAGATATTCTCGCTCGAAACTTTCGCGCGCCTCGCGCAGCGGCACGCCCATCATCGATGACAGCCCCTCCCCCGATGCGGTGAGCCGCCCGCCGGTAATCTCCGATGGAATCATGTCAGGTTCGACCACCGTCAACCGGTCGCGCGGGGCCATGATGATCGTTCGCTCGATGACGTTTCGCAGCTGGCGCACATTTCCGGGCCAGTCATAAGCTTGCAAGGCGGCCATAGCCTCCTGAGAAACCTCGGGCGGCGGAATGCCCTGATCGGTCGAATATCGCGTGAAGAAATGTTCAGCGAGAGCGGGAATGTCATCGCGCCTGTCGGCGAGCGAGGGGATCGTGACCGGCACCACGTTCAATCGATAGAACAGGTCTTCGCGGAAACGTTTCTCCTCCATTTCCACCGTAAGATCGCGTGTCGTGGATGAAACGACCCGGACATCGACCCCGATCTGCCGAGTGCCGCCGACCCGCACAAAGCTCTGCTCGGTCAAAACGCGCAAAATCCGCGCCTGCGTGGACAGCGGCATATCGGCGACTTCATCGAGGTAGAGCGTGCCACCATCAGCTGTTTCGAGCAGGCCCTGGCGCACCTGCTTGCCGTCCACTTCTTCACCGAACAGTTCCTGCTCGAAACGCTCAGGTGTGATCCGCGCCGAATTGACGAGAACGAAGGCACCGTCGGGCCGATTGCTCCATGCATGGAGCATTCGCGCCGCGACTTCCTTTCCGGCCCCCGCCGGGCCTGAGATCAGAACGCGGCTGCCCGTATTGGCCACTCGCTTGAGTGTCGCGCGCACCGTGTTGATGGCTGAGGAATTGCCGGTGAAGTCACCGCTGCTCCAGCTCGAATCGCGCAGTCGCGTATTCTCGCGCCGGAGCCGTTCGGTTTCCGTTGCCCGTTCGACCAGCAGTAACAGCCGCTCGGCCTCGAAAGGCTTTTCGATGAAGTCCATCGCGCCGCGAGACACGGCAGATACGGCGGTGTCGATATTGCCATGGCCCGAAAAGATGATGACGGGCAGGTCCGGCTCGCGAACCTTGATCGCATCGAGGGTTTCGAGCCCATCCATATCGCTGCCGTGCAGCCACACATCAAGCAGCACGAGGCTGGGCCGACGCTCATCTATGGCTTCAAGCGCGCTCGCGGAATCGGCGGCTGTTCGGCATTCGTAACCTTCATCTCCGAGCACGCCCGCGACCAGTTCACGGATGTCGCGCTCGTCGTCGACAATCAGGATTTCAAGCGCCATCGCGGCCCTCCTTCCCATGGAATTTCAAGAATTGCGATTGGGCACAGACACGCTGTGCGGGGAAACTGGAGGCGGTCATCGGCCGAGTATCTCCATCGCGGCCTCAGGCTCGCGGGCGAAACGCAGGGTCACACAGGTGCCGCCTCCCGGTTCGCTGGCAAAGCTCATATCGCCACCATGCTCGTCAATGATCTTGTTCACGATTGCGAGGCCTAGTCCTGTCCCTTTCTCGCGGGTGGTCACGTAAGGTTCTACGATGCGCTCACGATCGCTGGGAAGACCAACACCGTTATCTTCGACCGTTACGGCGATACACCCGACATCGGCTTTCAGCGTGACGGTCACGCGACCGCGATAATCCTCCGCGCGCCTCGCCCCCTCTGCCTCGACCGCCTCGACGGCGTTTTTAAGTACGTTGGTCATCGCCTGACCCACCTGGTGGCGATCGCAGCGGATGAGACGGTCGGAAAGCTCCTCTGCGGAAACCGAGAATGCGATCGCCGGGTGCGCGACTTCTTGCAGAAATACCGCCTGCCGCACGAGATCGAGTGCGTCCTCACTGCGGAACACGGGCTTGGGCAAACGAGCGAACGAGGAAAACTCATCGACCATTTTACGCAGGTCACCGACCTGTCGCACGATGGTGCTGGTGAGTTCGTCGAACAATTCCGCATCCTCACCCTCGTCCACCTGTTTGCGATAACGGCGCTTGAGACGCTCGGTCGCGAGCTGGATCGGCGTGAGCGGGTTCTTGATCTCATGCGCGATCCGCCGGGCAACGTCGGACCACGCGGCCTGTCGCTGGTCGAGCAACTGACGGGTGATGTCTTCAAACGTGACCACGTGACCATCCATTCCCGGCGCCGCCTTAACCGCCAGTGTCAGCAAATCTGCGCCTTTCTCGTGACTGACGATCGCGCGAGATTTGCCCTCCTGCAGCATCTGCCAAATTTCCGGCGATAGCTCGTCGAGCGATTGGCCCGTCAGATCCTCCCCGGCCTCATCGCCATCCTGCGCCGACAAAAGCGCATGCGCGGAACCATTCATCAAGCGCACCCGCCCCGCCGTGTCGACCGAGATAATCCCCGCGGTCACCGACTCGAGCACCGCCTCCATAAACGCGCGGCGATCGTCGATCTGGCGATTGGCGCTGACCAGCGCATCGGTCTGCTTCTCAAGTTGTGCCGTCATGCGGTTGAAGGCCCGGTTGAGCAGCCCGATTTCATCAGCGCCGGTCCTCCCATCGACCCGCAGGGAGAAGTTGCCCTGCCCCACCTTGCGTGCCGCGCCGACAAGGTCGGTGAGCGGTTCGACCTGACGGTCAGCAAAGCGCAGCGCGAACCAGACGGCGAGCCCCACCAGCAACAGACTTACCGCGACAAGCGCGATGTTGAAGCGCAATTGAAGCGTGCGCGCTTCACGTGTCAGCGTCTCATAGGCGGTCGAAATCGATTGCGCCCGCTCCCAGGCGTTGAACATGGACTCTTCCGTCGTGCGCGCGTTGTAGAGGTAAATGCCGGCATCGCGATCGATCGGCACCACCGCGGCAATGCGCTGGGCACTTCCCTCGACCACGACCAGTTCACCGTCATCAAGCTGCTGAAGCGCGCTTTCGCTGAACGAGACAGGGTCGTTGCCTTCTAGCAGGTTGAGCGCAACCGCGGTGCGCAAGGTGTCATCTTCGAGGCGCTGCAGGATGACGCTTTCGGATATTTCGCGGCCCTGTGCCTGATATAGGTAGAAGTCGGGAAAGGCGGGATCCGTGATTGGAAAACGCTGGAGAATCTCGCGCATGTCCACGGCCATCGTAATGGTGTTTTGTTCAACATCGCGCTGATTGGCGTCGTAATAGCTTTGGGCCAGCTCGTTCGCGTTATCCATGAGCCCGCGTGATTCGTCCGAAAACCAGAATGCGACACCGGTCTGAAACAGAAACGCAGCGAACCCGGACACCAGCAGGGTCGGGATCGCAGCCACTATCGAGAAGAAGAACACAAGCCGCACGTGCAGCCGCGCGGTGCTGCCAGCAGCGCGGCGCAGGGCAAGCCGTCTTCCGATCAGAACCAGCAGCGCCATCGCGGGGACGAGGACCGCGACAAGCAGCAGCGAAACCTGCAGTGACGGCAGCGCGCCTGCTTCCTCCGGCTGTTCGGAATAAGCGAGGTAGTTGGTGATAAGCGCAACGATCACACCGATCAGCGACAACACTTCAAGCGCGCGGAAAACGTTGGCGCGCCGCGATGCGACCACGAAGCGCCGCCACCAGCGCGGCGCATTGCGCGGTCGCGCGGGGCTCCGATCGGCTCGCGCACCGGGGACCTGCATCCTGTCTGCTACCGAGCCTTCCATCGTTGCATGATTACAACGCCGGTGTTGCCATGGTGCAAGGGAAAAGTGCGGATTCTCCGCACAATCTGCGTCAAACCGGTTTTGCAAAGCGATGGGGTTCGATCCCAAGCTCCCCAATCCGCTTGCGCAAAGTGTTGCGATTGATGCCGAGCAATTTCGCAGCGCGCAGCTGATTGCCTCCGGTCTTGGACAAAGCGTGTTCGAGCAGTGGTTTCTCAAACGCTGCTATCGCTTGGGGATAGAGCGTTCCGGGCGCTGGATTTTCTGCAGCGAGCCAATGGTCGAGCGCGGCGCCGAAACCCTCGCGCGCCATACCGGTCCTGTCCCAGCCCGCGTCGCCCTCACTCAGGACATCCGACACGCAAGTTGCATCGATTGCGTCCTCGCGCGCCATGAGAACGAGGCGGAAGATCACGTTGCGCAGCTCACGCACATTACCGCGCCACCGCATCTGCTCAAGCGCTTCGATCGCGTCGTCCGTCAGCGTGCGCTGAGGCAAACCCTCGTTCGCCGCCTCAGCGAGAAAATGCCGTACCAGCGTCGCGATATCGCCCCGGCGTTCGCGCAATGGGGGCAATTCGATGGGCACGACATTGAGACGATAGAACAGGTCTTCACGAAACTGGCCGGACGCGATCATCGGACCAAGATCGCGATTGGTTGCGGCAATTATGCGCACATCGACCGCAATGTCGCTGCGCCCGCCTACGCGGCGAATACTCCCGGCCTGGAGCGCTCGCAGCAACCGCGTCTGCGCTTCGGGTGGCATGTCTCCAATCTCGTCGAGGAAGAGAGTGCCCCCATTCGCCTGTTCAAATTTGCCGATCGCCTGTGCGACCGCGCCGGTAAAAGCACCTTGCTCGTGCCCGAACAATTCACTTTCAATCAATTCAGAAGGAATCGCGGCGCTGTTCACGGCAATGAACGGCCCGGTACGCCGATCGCCGAGTTCGTGGATCGCTTCTGCAACAAGTTCCTTGCCCGTGCCGCTTTCGCCGGTCAGCAGCACCGTCAAATCATTCCGCAGCACCCTGGAAATCATGCGGTACACGCGCTGCATTTCGGGGCTACGCCCGATCAGGGGCATGGAATCCCCCGGCTCTTCGCTATCTTGAACGGCGCTGCCAGTATCTCGCGGACCGATGGCCTGGCGCACCGCGCGCACCAGTTCGTCAAGATCGAAGGGCTTTGGAAAATACTCGAAAGCGGCGCTGTCGCTGGCTCGGATCGCGGTGTCGAGCGTGTTTTGCGCAGAAAGCACGATCACCGGCATTGCAGGTGCAGCCTCGCGCACTTGGTCGAGGCTCGCCAATCCATCGCCGTCGGACAATACGACATCCGTCACCATCGCATCGAAGGTTTCGGCTGCCAGTTTCGCATCGCGTTCAGCGATCGCAGCGCACCGCTCTACCACGAATCCTTCATCGCTAAGGGCCGCGGTCATCACAGTCGCGATTGCGCCGTCATCCTCGACGAGCAGAATTCTGCCTGCCGCCCCCACGCTGCCGCCTCTAGGCTTGTTCATTCGCGACGACCGGCAGATGAATGCGAAACAGGGTGAGACCGCGCCTGACGTCACGCTCGTGGCTGACACTGCCGTCCATGTCGCGCACCAGCTTGCGCACCAGTGCCAATCCCAAGCCCTGCCCTGATCGCTTGGAGGATACAAACGGCTCGAACATACGCTGTCCAAGATCGGCAGGTACGCCGGGACCGTTGTCGATGATAGCGATTTCGAGCGGCAAATTGACGGCACGCCCGAACCGGATCGCGCTGAATGCGCGGCCGGTGACGAACCGGGTGCGGATCGTCACAGCGCCGTCCGACTGATCACCCAGCGCGTCCGCGGCGTTTGAAACGAGGTTGATAAGCACCTGTTCGAGCGCATCGCGATGAGCAAGCACCGGCGGAAGCGAAGGGTCGAATTCCTCATGAACCGTAACATTGCCGTATCGAGCGGCCTTGACCGTCGCAACCGCCGACCGGATCGCAAGATGCGGATTGCAAGGCTCCGCCGCATCGCGGGCAACCGATCCAAGCTGCTGCATCCTGTCGACGAGCCGGGCAATCCGATCGACTTCGTCCACGACCATGCGGCCAAGCTGCTTGTCGTGATGCGGCAATTTGCGCGCGGCGAGCTGACCGGCGCCCCGTATCGCCGCCAGCGGGTTCTTGATCTCATGCGCAAGGATCGAGGGCGCGGCCAGAGCCGCCAACCCGTCATCCGCGCCGATCTCCTGATGACCGGCCTCGCAAAGGGTGACCACGCGCCAACCAGGATGGCTGGCGATGGGAGAGACGGTCATATCGATCCTGAGCGGCCCCGCGTGCGCAGCAACAGCGATCTCTCGCGCAACCAACGCGGCCTCGGGGTCACGCAGCCGGTTTTCAACACGCGGATCGAGTGGGCCGATCAGATCGATAAGCGACTGACCGACCAAGCGATGCGCGCTGCGTCCCAACAGGGTCTCGGCTGCCTGGTTCGCCTCGGCAAGGTGACCGCTTTCATCCACAAGCACCACGGCAAGCAAAAGGCCTGAAAGCTGCGCCTCGGCACTAGGACGCGAAGGATCGAAGGTCGCTAGATCCGAAGACGTCGGCGCTTCGCTCGCCATCTCAGGCGGCTTTGGCGCGCGGTTGGGATGTGGCCCGGCGACCCAGGAACGGTTCGTAGAAACGCGCGATCTCGCCCAGAACCTGGTCCGGATCGTCGATGGTGTTGGCGTGATTGCGGAACTCGGCGGAGCCGTGCATCCCCTTGGTGTACCACCCGAGATGCTTGCGCGCGATCTTCGTGCCGACGGTGCGACCGTAGTGATCGAGCATCCGATGGTAGTGCTCCACGAGTACGGCGTATTGCTCGTCGAAGCTGGGCGATGACAGCGCGACGCCGGTGCGCAGCCAGTGCATCACCTGCCCCAGCAACCAAGGCTTCCCGTATGCTCCGCGACCGATCATCAGACCGTCCGCCCCGGACTCTTCCAGCGCACGCGCCGCATCGACGATTGTGCAAATGTCCCCGTTGAGGATCACGGGGATCGACACGGCGTCCTTCACCTTGCGGATGAAGGACCAGTCGGCCTCGCCCTTGTACATCTGGTTGCGGGTGCGGCCGTGGACCGTGATCATCTTCACACCCAGATCTTCCGCAATCCGCGCAAGTTGGGGCGCATTGAGGCTGGCGTGATCCCAACCCATGCGCATCTTCACCGTGACCGGCACATCGACCGCCTTGACCGTCGCTTCCATCAGCCTTGTCGCCAGTGGCACTTCGCGCATCAGGGCGGAGCCGGCGAACTGACCGACGACCTTGCGAACCGGGCAACCGAAATTGATGTCGATGATCGCCGCGCCGTTACCTTCCTGCAGTTTGGCCGCTTCGGCCATGCTGTCAGGATCGCACCCGACGAGCTGCATCGATACCGGCTCTTCGGTCCGGTCCCACGCGGTTTTCTGGATCGACTGACGCGTCTCGCGTATCGCGGCCTCGCTAGCCACCATCTCTGTCACGTTGAGTCCCGATCCGTAGCGCCTCACGAGCGTGCGGAACGGCATGTCGGTCACGCCCGTCATCGGCGCGAGCAGCACCGGCTGGTCGATTGTTACCGGACCAACGGCAATCGGCTTCAGCGCCGGGGAAGGAGGAAGTGCGGTCATGCGGATAACTGCCTAAATCTTGGGCAGCGCATAGTGGATTGCGCAAAGTCAGTCCAGACCCTAAGCGCGGCCCGGCAATGGCCGAGATAGCCCCCCTCCCCTCGTTCGCCGCGATTATCGTCGCCGCTGGCAAAGGCCTCAGGGTTGGCGGCGACACGCCCAAGCAATTTCGCCAATGGCGCGGCAGGCCGCTGCTTCGGCACTCAGTCGAGACTCTGTTGGAAGCGGGCGCCCAACCCATGATCGTGGTGGTTGCGGGGGGCGCGGACGACGACGCACAGCAAGCGCTCGCAGGCTGCAAGGGCTATCGCTTCGTGACCGGCGGCGCGACCCGGCAGGCTTCGGTGCGCGCCGGGCTCGAGGCGCTCGAGACTGACGCGCCCGAGCGCGTGCTGATCCATGACGCCGCGCGGCCCGATCTGCCGCGCGCCGTGATCGCGCGTCTTCTGAAGGCTCTTGATAATCACGTGGCGGCCATCCCGGCTCTTTCGGTGGTGGATAGTCTCGCGATTGCTGGAGAGAACGGCACAATGGCTGGTGCCGCAGAACGCGACGCCATGCGGCGGGTGCAGACACCCCAAGCGTTTCGTTACCCCGCCATCCTCAATGCGCATCGCAGGTGGTCAGGCGCTGCCGATGCAGGAGACGATGCGCAAGTGCTGGGCGCGCAACCGGGATCGATAGCGCTGGTCGAAGGAGACGAGCGTTTGAAAAAAGTGACTTTTGCGCAGGATCTAGAACAGCCCGCCGGTGCGGCGGCATTCCGCATCGGGCAGGGCTTTGACGTGCATCGCCTGGAACGCGGCGAAGAATTGTGGCTGTGCGGAGTGCAGATCGACCACGAATACGGTTTGGCCGGGCATTCCGACGCCGACGTAGCGCTACACGCCATCACCGATGCCGTGCTTGGCGCCATCGGCGAAGGCGATATTGGAACGCACTTTCCGCCGAGTGATGAGCGTTGGGCGGGTGCGCGCTCGGGCCAGTTTCTCCAGCATGCAGTGCATTTGGCGCGTGAGGCAGGCTGCGGGATCGGGAATATCGACTGCACCATAATCTGCGAAGCGCCCAAGATAGGCCCCCATCGCGCTGCGATGCGCGCTGAGGTCGCTCGCCTCGCAGGTGCCGATGAGAGTGCTGTCAGCGTCAAGGCGACGACAACCGAAAAACTCGGCTTTACGGGTCGCGGGGAAGGTATTGCCGCGCAGGCCATCGTCGCGCTTCGCGCATTGTCATGACCGCGCGCAGCCCATTTGTGCACCGCGCCGACACACGCGCTAGCGATGGCCTTGACCTCCCCCTTGCCCAGTCACAGGATCGCACCCCATGACCGAGTATCTCCTCGCCGACGACATCACCGAGCTGGCTGAACGCGTTATTGCAGAGAATGCCGCGGCCGGACGCAAGGTCGCGACCGCCGAGAGCTGCACAGGCGGATTGGTGGCAGCCGCGCTGACGGAAATTGCGGGGTCGTCCGCCGTGTTCGATCGCGGCTTTGTGACCTATTCGAACGAAGCGAAAATGGAATCGCTCGGCGTTGCGCAGGACATTATCGAAACCTTCGGCGCAGTGTCGATAGCGTGCGTCTGGGCCATGGCCCAGGGTGCGCTGGAGCGTTCGAATGCCGACGTGGCGATCGCAATCAGCGGAGTGGCGGGTCCGGGCGGAGGGTCACAGATGAAACCGGTCGGCACGGTCGTCTTTGCCCGAGCAATCCGCGATGCGACCGGCGAACCCGAAGGCGAGCTCAGGCATTTCGAAGGTGGCGACGGACCCGGAGGCCGCGCCGCGATCCGGCATCAGGCGACGGTTTGCGCGCTGGAACTGTTGCTGCCGTAAAGCTCGTGCGCGCGCTCCTCGAACGCGGCGACCATCTTGCGAAAGGCGCGGTCGAAATACTGGCCGGCGATCGCCTGAAACACCCGGTTCTTGAACTGAAAATCAACCGCGAAATCGATCTCGCACGCATTCTCGTCGATCGGGCGGAAGGTCCAGACATTGTCGAGGTCCGAGAGCGGCCCATCGACGTAATGCACGTCGATTTCACGCGGACGATCCTTTGTCACGCGCGAAGTAAAGCGCTCCCGGATTGCCTTGAAGCCCACAACCATGTCGGCGACCATCTCGGTCTCGTTGTTGGAGCGTACCCGCGTGGCGATGACCCACGGCAGGAATTCGTTGTATCGCCCGACATCGGCGACAAGATCGAACATCTGCTCGGCACTGTATGGCAGACGGCGGGTTTCGCGGATGCCGACCATCAGGCCGCGCTCCCGCCGCTCGACCCCGCAACTTTCGCGAACTTTTCTTCGCGCGCAGCTTTCATCACCGCGAAATCGTCGCCAGCGTGGTAGCTTGAGCGTGTAAGCGGGCTCGATGCGACCTGCAGAAAGCCCTTGGCCCTCGCGATCGAGCCATAGGCGTCAAACGCCCTGGGCGTCACGAACTCCTCGACCTTCGCATGCTTGGGTGTCGGTTGGAGATACTGGCCCATCGTGATGAAATCGACGTCGGCACTGCGCATGTCGTCCATCACCTGGTGCACTTCCAGCCGCTCCTCGCCCAGCCCCAGCATGATGCCCGATTTGGTGAAGATCAGCGGATCGTGTGACTTCACCTCCTCCAGCAATCGCAGCGAGGCGTAATAGCGCGCACCAGGGCGGATCGTAGGGTAGAGGCGCGGGACGGTTTCGAGATTGTGATTGTACACGTCCGGCCCCGCTTCGCAGATCGCTTCTACCGCCGGGCGCATCTTGTTGCGGAAGTCGGGAGTAAGGATCTCGATCGTCGTGTCAGGGGTTTCGCGGCGCAGCGCCTCGATCACCTTGACGAATTGCGAAGCTCCGCCATCGGGCAGGTCGTCGCGGTCGACGCTCGTTATGACGATGTGTTTTAGCCCCATTTCAGCCGCAGCGACCGCGGTGTTCTGTGGCTCCATCGGATCGACCATGCGCGGCATGCCGGTTTTCACATTGCAGAATGCGCATGCGCGCGTGCACACATCACCCAGGATCATGACCGTCGCGTGCTTCTTGCTCCAGCATTCACCAATGTTCGGGCAGGCCGCCTCTTCGCACACGGTATTGAGGCTGAGGTCGCGCATCAGCTTGCGCGTCTCGTGATATTCCTTGCTCACCGGCGCGCGCACACGAATCCAGTCGGGCTTGCGCTGGCGCGGCGCGCGGGGCGTTTCCGATCCGGGCCGGGGCGTGTTGGTGAGGTCGTTCATATCGCCCACTTAGGCAGCGCGCGGGAGGGCCGCAAGCACCAGCGCATATTCGGCGCTTTCCACAGAAGATGGTTTGCGCGCATGGGCTTTTGCTTTTCATGCAACGCAAGTCGCCCTAACGCCGCCGCTGATGTTCGACGCCGCGATCCAGACCTTCACCTCGCCCGTGGTGCTGTTCTTCGTTCTGGGTCTTGCCGCCGCCTTCGCCCGGTCCGATCTCACCATTCCCGAACCGATCGCCAAGGCGCTATCGCTCTACCTGATGGCGGCTATCGGGATCAAAGGCGGTGTCGCCGTGGCGAAGTCCGGGATCGATGCGACAGTGCTGTCGGCTCTCGGAGCAGGGATCATCGCAGGTTTCACCCTCCCCTTCTTCGCGTATGCGGTGCTGAAGAGCTTCGGCAAGCTGGACCGGGTGAATTCCGGCGCGGTCGCCGCGCATTACGGATCCATCAGCGTCGTCACCTTCGTCACTGCAGTCGAAATTTTCGAGGGGCAGGGGAACGCGCCGGGCGGCTATATGGTCGCGGTAATGGCGGCGATGGAAGCGCCCGCGATCCTTTCCGGGCTGCTGCTCGCAAGGGGCATGGGTAGCAAGGGCGGGACGCAATCCTCAGGCGAGATGTTGCACGAGGTGTTCACCAATTCCTCGATCGTCCTGCTGCTGGGGGCATTCGTGATCGGCATGATCGGTGGCCCCGAAGGATTCGACCCGGTGAGTCCGTTTTTTGAAGCGGGGTTCAAGGGCGTGCTGTGCCTGTTCCTGCTCGATATGGGTCTGATCGCAGCGCGCCGTATTATGGATGCGCGTGCAGTGACCTGGCGGCTCACCTTGATCGCGATCTTCCTGCCGATAGTTAACGGCGCGGCTGGAACCGCGCTCGGCATAGCGATCGGTCTCGATACCGGATCTGCCGCCGCACTTGGGGTATTGTGCGCAAGCGCCAGCTACATCGCCGTACCGGCCGCCATGCGCCTTGCCCTGCCCGAAGCGGATCCCGGCATCTACCTCACCATGTCGCTGTCGATTACGTTCCCTTTCAATGTCCTCATCAACATTGGTCTGATCAGCGCCCTCGCTGTAATGTTGGCCGGCTGATACAGGAGCGATGCAATGATCGAGACTGTCACCCGCAAACGTATCGAAATCCTTGCCGACACCGCTCTGCAAAAGCGCGTCACCAGCGCTATCGACAAGGTCGGCATTACCGGTTGGACGATCTTACCCGTCAGCAGCGGCAAGGGTCGGGAGGGACCGTGGCGAGAGGAAAGCGTGGTCGGGACGGACAAGGTCTTCGTTCTGACGATAGCGGCAGAAGACAAGGCCATGGAGCTTGCCGAGGCGCTTGCCCCGATGCTGACCGACTTCGGCTTCATCTTGTCGATGTGGGACGTTCAGGTAATCCGCGGCGAACGCTTCTGAACGTCGGGCGGAGGTGAAAAGGACGCACAGAAATTGCCTGAATTTGCCGAATTGCTGAAAGGGTATCGCCGCTTTCGCGAGGAGACCTATCCACGCCAGCGAGAGCGTTTCGATCGCGCTGCGACCGAAGGCCAGCATCCCCGACTGATGATCATCGGCTGCAGTGATAGCCGGGTCGATCCTGCGCAAATCTTCGATGTCGATCCGGGCGATATTTTCGTCGTCCGCAATGTCGCCGCGTTGGTTCCACCCTACGAAACGACCCCCGGCCAGCATGGCGTTTCCGCCGCAGTCGAATTCGCGGTGCAGGTACTCGAAGTGGCGCAGATCGTGGTCATGGGGCATGGACGATGCGGGGGCTGCAAGGCCGCGCTCGACCAGAGCCTTGCCGATGCGGGACCAGGCAGCGGCGGATTTATGCGCGGCTGGATCAAGTTGCTGGACGACGCGCGCGGACCGGTGGTGGAGGCGCACGGAACGTCGGGCGTACTCGCCGAACTGGCGATGGAGTTCGCTGCAATCCGCCAGTCGCTGGCAAATTTGCGTACTTTCCCGTGGCTCGCCGAAAAAGAGCGGGCGGGACAGCTCAAGCTTCGCGGCACCCACTTCTCGATTGTCGAGGGGCGGCTCTATGCGCTTGATGAAGAAACGGGCGCGTTTGAGGTTGTCGAGTGACTTGCTCTGCCCCACTCCAGTCTTCATAGCGCGCCGATGCCGGAAACCGAACTCAACAATATCGCCCTGCTGATCGACGCGGACAACACGACGCCCGAAGGGATCGACCCGGTCCTGACCGTCATGGCCGAGCTTGGCCAGGTCAATATCCGCCGTGCCTATGGCAATTTTGCCAAGGATAATCTGTCGCGGTGGGACAAGATAACAAACAAGTTCGGCATCCGCCCGCAACAGCAATTCGACGTGTCAAAAGGCAAGAATGCCACCGATATGGCGATGGTCATCGACGCGATCGATCTGCTTTACCAGGGCAAGGTCGATGGGTTTGGGATCATGACCTCTGACAGCGACTTCACCCCGCTGGTGACGCGGCTGCGGCAGGATGGCATTGTGGTTTACGGCTTTGGCGAGGCGAAGACGCCTCAGGCGTTCAAGTCGGTCTGCACGCGCTTTATCGATATCAAACAACTCATCGCCAATTACGCCGCCGACCGCCCGGGCCAGAGAAAGTCTGCAAAGGCGGAAAGCGGCGGTGCGGTCGACGAAGACCTGATGGAACTGATCACCGCGGCCTATTCCGAGGCGAAACGCGACGAGAAGGGCTACGCCAAACTGCAACAGGTTGGCCAGATCGCGGGCAACCGTTCAAGCTTCGATGTGCGAAATTACGGCTTCAAAAGCCTGTCCGACCTGTTCGACACGCTCGATAACTTTGCGGTCGAGCGACACAATGGCAATCAGGTGTACGTAAAGCGCCTGCGTTAGTCGCGGACATCAAAAAGGGCGCCGAACATCATGTTCGACGCCCTTTTTTGAAGACCAGAGTAGGCGTTAGCTTCCGACCATTTCCGGAGCGGCGGAGACCGCCTCAACCGCTGCGGATGAACCCATCGCGCCGTCCTGCTGTTCGGCATAGGCAATCCATAGCTTGGCGATCGGCATACGTGCGCCGCTCACCTTGCCCAACGTCTCGCGCGCGGCGGCGTAGTCGCCTGCGCCGACCTGAGCGATGCCGAGACGCGTGAGCGCTTCGTCGGTGTTCACGCCGGGCATCTCTAGCGCGCGCTCGTAAAAGCCGATAGCCTTGTCATACTCGCCATAGCTCAGGAATGCGCTGCCCGCGGCGGTGACCGTGCGAAGCTGGGCATCAGCCGCCATGGCATCACGCTCAAGTGCGGGCAGGTCCGCGCGGTCGCTTTGAATCCGTCCGGTCGCGGTTTCCAGCGCTTCGGAAATGAACAGATTGTCAGCGCTCACCACGCCCGCTGCCATGCCCTCTTCGATCACATCCTTGACCTCACGCGGGAGGCGGCGCGGATCGGCGGCCTCGACGTAGTAATCGTAATCGGAGGCTTCGGTCAGCGCATCGACCTCCCGGCCGAGCCGGAACAGGTCGAGGATCTGAGCACCTTCGAACGTGTTGAGGTTGCGCGTCAGATTGATCGCATCACGCCAGTTTTCCGCGGATGGGTAATCGGCGATCCACATGGTCGCGAAATCGTAGACTTCCGGCACCGCCTCGTTCTCATAGGCAACGGTGACGCCGCGACGATACCACTGCTCATCAACCTGCGCGCCCTCGGCTTTGCGTGCCTCGATGGCGTCCATCAGGTATGCGTAGCCTTCCTCATACTGGTTTTCGTTGAAGAAGCTCTCCGCCATCGCGATACGCAGATCGGAGGCGCTGATGCCTTCCGAGGTGTAGCCCATATCAATCGCCGACTGCAGGTAGCGACGCGCCTTGGCGTAATCCTGCTGCTGGTTGGCGAGCTGATACGCCATGAAAGTGTAGCGCCCGGCATTTTCCGCAGGAACCATGCCGCTTTCGAGCATCATTTCCATGCCGCGCAATTGCAGCGCACGATCCTGCGAGGCAACACCGGCGTTGAAGATCAGGCCGCCGCCGGCGATCTTTTCGTCGGCGGTGGTCAGAAGCGGGACGAGCGCCTCGATCTGCGGCATGAGTGCGGCAACGTTAGCACCCTCGGCCTTCAAAGCCTCGTCGAGCGGGACATAGGCTTCGCGGAACTCATCGGAATATCCGCCGCCATCGGCTTCTTCCGACTTCTTGTCGCGGTCACGCTTGCGCTGCGCATTCGCCTCTGCCGGAAAAACTGCGGTAGCGATCGTCGCAGTGCCGGTCGCGAGCGCGATGGCGAGAGCGAGCGAACTGGCGCGCTTGCGCGAGAAAAGAGCTTTCATCGAATAGGTCTCCTGAGATGTAATGCGCCGCGAGGGGTGGAACCCGCTACGCGGTCGGTCAATGTCATGGAAATGCACTGAACATAATGCGCGACATTTGCAATAAGACGTAGGCAAACCGGGCTGAACGGGGTTTGAATGGTGCCAGAAGCGGGCCGAACGGTGTTACAAGACGGCTTTTCCGGCGAGGTGTGGAAAAACCACCGGTGTTCCGCATTCGTTCTGGTGTCCATGTGGCTAAAGCCGTGGTCCGTGCCTACATAAAGAAGTCGGACGACATCCGGTAACGACTTACCGCGATAGCTCCGCGCAAGCACACACAGCGAGAAACGGCCAGCCTCTTGAGCGACGATACCGACATCCTCGAACCGACCGCCCCTATCCCCTCCGGCGATTACGAACGCATCGACATCGTCGATGAGATGAAGACGAGCTATCTCGATTACGCGATGAGCGTGATCGTCAGCCGCGCGCTGCCCGATGTGCGCGACGGATTGAAGCCGGTGCATCGCCGCATTCTCTACGCCAGCAAGCTTGGCAATTTCATCGCCGGTCGGCCTTACGTAAAAAGTGCCAAGATCGTCGGCGATGTGATGGGCGATTTCCACCCGCACGGCGACAGCGCCATCTATGACGCACTTGCTCGCATGACGCAGGACTGGTCGATGCGGGTGCCGCTGATCGATGGTCAGGGCAATTTCGGCTCGATGGATCCCGATCCGCCCGCCTCCATGCGCTACACCGAAGCGCGGCTGGCGCGGGTGGCGGATACGCTGCTTGACGATCTCGACAAGGATACCGTCGATTTCGTCGACAATTACGACGGGCGCAAGCAGGAGCCGTCGGTTCTCCCGGCCCGCTTCCCGAACCTGCTGGTCAATGGCGCGGGCGGGATCGCGGTCGGCATGGCGACCAACGTCCCGCCCCACAATCTGGGCGAAGTCATCGACGGGTGCATGGCATTCCTCGACAATCCCGCGATCACTTCCGAAGAGCTGATCGAGTACATTCCGGGTCCGGACTTTCCCACCGCGCCGCTGATTCTCGGCACCAGCGGTGCGAAAGCCGCCTACACGACCGGGCGCGGCTCGATCCTGATGCGCTGCCGTCACGAGATCGAGCAACGCGCTGGGGACCGCGAAAGCATCGTTTTCACCTCGATCCCGTTCCAGGTGGGCAAGTCCGGCCTGGTCGAGAAGATCGCCGATGCTGCCAAGGAAAAGCGGATCGAGGGCGTTGCCGACATTCGCGACGAGAGCAGCCGCGAAGGCGTGCGCGTAGTCATCGACCTCAAGCGCGATGCCACGGCGGAAGTCGTACTCAATCAGGTTTGGCGCCACACGCCAGCACAGTCGAGCTTCCCCGCCAACATGCTGGCGATCCGTGGCGGGCGGCCTGAAACCCTCGCGTTGCGGGACTTTATCCAGGCTTTCATCCAGTTCCGCGAAGAGGTCATCACCCGGCGCACCAAATACGAGCTGGGCAAAGCGCGCGACCGGGCGCACATCTTGCTGGGACTGGTGGTCGCGGTCTCAAATCTCGACGAAGTGGTCACGATCATTCGCGGCGCGCCCAATCCCGCCACCGCGCGCGAGCGTCTGCTCGCTAAGGAATGGCCGATCGGCGACATCGCGCAATACATCCGCCTGGTCGAAGCGATCGAGCCGAGCGCGGACCAGGAGGGCGGTACCTACCGCCTGTCGCAGCGGCAGGTGAAGGCGATCCTCGACCTCAGGCTTCACCGCCTCACGGCATTGGGCCGCGACGAGATCGGGGATGAGCTCAAGGAGCTTGCAGACAAGATCGAAGAGTTTCTCGCCATCCTCGCCGACCGCGTGAAGCTCTACGCCGTGATGCGGGAAGAGCTGGAGGAAATCCGCGCGACCTACGCCACGCCGCGCCTGTCCGAAATCGCGCCCGCCTGGGACGGCCTGGACGATGAAGACCTGATCGAACAGGAAGACATGGTCGTCACCGTCACACACGACGGCTACATCAAGCGCACTCCGCTCGCGACGTTCCGCGCGCAGGCCCGTGGAGGCAAGGGTCGCAGCGGCATGGCGACCAAGGACGAGGATGCGGTCGTAGAATTGTTCGTAACAAGCACGCATAACCCCGTGCTTTTCTTCACGAACCTAGGCCGGGTCTATCGCCTGAAAGTCTGGAAGCTGCCCGAAGGCGGCCCACAGACCAAAGGTCGCCCGATGGTCAATCTGCTGCCACTTGGTGATGAGGAGCGGGTCACCAATGTGCTCCCACTGCCGGAAGACGAGGACAGCTGGGACGCGCTAAATATCGTGTTTGCCACCGAGCAGGGCATGGTGCGGCGCAATTCCATGGATGCGTTCACGAATATCCCCTCGAACGGCAAATACGCCATGGGCTTCGTCGATGGCAGCGGCGACCGGCTGATCGGCGTCAAACTGCTGAGCGAGGATCAGGAAATCTTCCTCGCCTCCGATGCCGGAAAGGCGATCCGCTTCGCCGCGACCGACGCGCGCGAAACCAAGAGCCGCACAGGCATCGGCGTGCGCGGCATGGCGCTCAGGGATGGGGCAAAGGTCGTTTCCATGGCTGTGCTCGACAAGCTCGACGCCGATATGGAAACGCGAGAGGCGTATCTGCGCGCAGCCCGGTGGAAGAACAACGATGCCGAACATACGCTCGATGAAGGCGTGCACTCGGCGATGGAGGAGCACGAGCAGTTCATCCTCACGCTTACCAGCAATGGCTATGGCAAGATATCATCGGCTTACGAATACCGCACGATCGGTCGCGGGGGCCAGGGCCTTGCCAATATCGGTGCGCCCGATAGCAATCCCGACCGAAATGGCCCGGTGGTCGCCAGTTTCCCGGTGACGCACGGATCGCAGCTGATGCTGGTGACCGATCAGGCAAAGCTGATCCGGCTGGATGTGGAATTCCGCCATCTGGTCGAGGGCGGCTTCGACGAGCACAAGGGCTTTTCGGTTTACGGTCGCACATCCTCCGGCATCCGCATTTTCGACGTCGCGAAAGGCGAGCACATCGTTGGCGCAGTGCGGATCGATGAGCAGGCGGAGCCGGAAAACGAGGCTGAGGAAGCGGTGGTCGAGGAAATGGTCGAGCGGCGCGGAGGCGAGGACGAGACTTCGCCCGACACCACCCTGCACTCCGACGACAATCTCGACGACGATCCGCCCGAATAGGGCGTTAGTTCTCGAACAGCTCGCGGCGCAGCGTCTGGACCACCCCGGTCGCGATGGCGAGCAGCCCGGCGTAGTACAGTGGCCAGCCCAGCAGTTCGGGCAGCTCGCCCATATCGAAGCCGCTGATCCGGCTGAACGCCAGCAGTTTGCCCGAAACCAGTACCAGGACCCCGGCGCCGACGTGGCGCCGGGCGAAGAGGCTCGCCCATGCCGTCGCTGCCATCACGCCAAGAACGCTAGCGTAAATCGTCGCGCTGACAGCGCCGGTCAGCAACCACGTAGCGAGCGGCGTTGCGACGAGCAGACCAAGCGCAAGCGCCTTGCGATTGAGCGAAGGGTCGGGCTTGCGATTGCGCAGAAAAAGCACCGTCGCGACAATATGGGAAAGCGCAAATAGCGTCCAGCCAGGGCGAAAATACAGCTCGACCGCCATCGTGCCGACCGCCGATAGCGCCAGTGCAAGCGCCAACAGCGCCCCATCGACTCCATGCCCCCGGCGCAGGGCATAAATGGCAAGAAAACCGACACTGGCGCCCTTCAAGGCGATCAGCCAGACGCCTCCGATCGGATTGTTCCACAAAAAGTAGTAAGCACAGGTCGCGACAATGCCCGCAAGAAGCCAGGGACGGTGTTCGATCAATGCACGACGCGGCATCCGCCCCTCCTCTCGCCTCTTCCTGACTTGCGGCGCGGCTAGCACGCAATTACCTCACCTGCCATGACCAACGCGCACACCACACACGACGTTCACATTATCGGCGGCGGCCTCGCCGGATCGGAAGCGGCCTGGCAACTGGCTCGGCGCGGCGTAAAAGTGCGTCTGTCGGAGATGCGCGGCAGCGGCGAAACCACGCCCGCGCATCAGACCAATGGTCTGGCCGAGCTGGTTTGTTCGAACAGCTTTCGCTCCGACGATGACACCAAGAACGCGGTTGGCCTGCTGCACCACGAAATGCGCGAGCTCGACAGCATTGTCATGCGCGCAGGTCACGTCGCGCGGGTTCCGGCAGGCAGTGCGATGGCGGTCGACCGCGATGTCTTTTCAGCCGAGGTCGAACGGACACTCGCCGAGCACCCGAACATCACCATCGTGCGCGAACGGATCGACCGGCTTCCCGATGCGGGCCTCACCATCGTCGCCACCGGCCCGCTCACTGCGCAGTCGCTGGCGCAGAGCATGGTCGCCGCGACCGGGGAGGAACGGCTCGCTTTCTTCGATGCCATTGCGCCCATCATCCACCGCGACAGCATCGACATGTCGAAATGCTGGATCCAGTCGCGCTGGAACAAGCGGACCGACGCCTCGAACGAAGATGGCGACTACATCAATTGCCCGATGACGAAGGAGCAGTATCTCGCGTTTCATCAGGGCCTCGTCGATGGCGAGAAGACCGAGTTCAAGGAATGGGAAAAGGACACGCCCTATTTCGATGGCTGCATGCCGATCGAAGTGATGGCGGCGCGCGGGGTCGAAACCTTGCGGTATGGCCCGATGAAGGGCGTCGGGCTGGACAACCCCTTCGATACCAATGAGGAGTTCCCGCAGGGACGCTGGCCCTATGCGGTGGTGCAGCTGCGGCAGGACAACAAGCTTGGCACGCTGTGGAACATGGTCGGCTTTCAAACAAAGCTGAAATATGGGGCGCAGGTCGAGCTGTTCCGCACGATCCCCGGTCTGGAAAACGCGGAATTCGCGCGTCTGGGCGGGCTGCACCGCAACACTTTCCTCAATTCGCCGCAGGTGCTCGATCGTCAGCTTCGCCTTAAGGCCGCGCCGCATGTTCGCTTCGCCGGGCAGGTAACGGGGTGCGAGGGGTACGTCGAAAGCGCAGCGATCGGCCTTGTCGCGGGAATGATGACGGCAGGCGAACTGGCCAGGCGCGAATGGCGCCCCCTTCCCCGCTCGACCGCGCTTGGTGCATTGCTAAGCCATATTACCGGCGATGCCGAGGCAGACACGTTCCAGCCAATGAACGTCAATTTCGGCCTGTTTCCGCCGCTCCATGAGGTAAAGAAGAAACAGCGCAAGGAGGCGTATACTTCGCGCGCGAAGGCGGACCTGCAAAGCTGGTTGAACGAAACGCGCGAACCCGTCCCGGCCTAGCAGCGGCAGGCGGGCTTCTTCGCGCGCGGCTTCGGCGCCGAGGTTGCAAATTCCGCTGGGGTGAGGCGCGCATTGGCGTCCTCGTCCATCTCGTCGAAGCGCTCGGCGGTGGTGACCGCCCATTCCTCGAAGGTCAGCAGATTGTTGCCATCGACATCGAGCTTACGAAATCCGTCCGAGCGGCTGGAGAGCATTTCATTGCGGGTGATGATGCGGTCGCGGTTGCGATCGTAGCGGAAGAAGCGGCGCTCCTCGCGGGTCAGTTCGCTCGCCTCGGGGGGCGCGGGACCAAGGAGGTCTCCCGGATCGGTCAACGGCAACTCATCCGGCGTAGCGATCGTCTCTAGCGGTTCGGGCGGCGGCGGAGCATAGGTTTCGATCTGTGCGCGGCCCTGCCACCAGAACACGCCGACACCGGCCAGGATCAACCCGACGAATACCCCCAAAACTGCCTGGCGCACCTAGCCCTCCCCTTCACGCTCAAACGGTGACGCGGTTACACGCAATCAGCGGCCGATGATAGCCGCTCGCGCTGCAACCAGCGAAGCACCTCGCCCTTCCATCAACGGAGGGCCTCCCCGGGCGATCGAGCGGCGGGCCAGGGCCTCCAGCACCGCCAGCCCGCGCATGGAGCGAGGGAGGCCGGTGGTGGCGGGCTCACTCCGCGCAAGATCGAGCAGCACGTCGCGCTCGGCACCTTCTCCAATATGCGACGCCGCGTCTGCGAGCGCCCACTGCCGCCCCGCCATCAAACACGCATCGGCGTCTGCGCCCACGTCCGCCATTCGCGCAAGGACGGCAAACGGCGCTGCACGACCTGCCACAAAGCCCTCGGCCTGGATTCGCTCGAATGTCTCGGAGAGCATCTCCTCCCACCCGTCTACCAGTTCGATGAGCGCGCGTTCCTCCCCCCGCCAATGCTCGCCCACCCTATCGAGCACCGCATCGCCCCGTGGCCGGGCATCGCGATCCTTCGCCAGCATGTCTCGCCACCAGGCAAGCCGCATCTGGCCCAGCATCGGCTCGGTCGTCACCGATACGATCCGCGCCAGTCGCCGGTCGAGTTCGAGGTAAATTCTTAACGGCTCCCTCGTGGCGGGCGGCGAATGCGCAAGAGCCAGCTGAGCTTCGGCGGGGAGTGGTTCAAGGAGTTCTTCGTCCATCGGAACGGCGCGTAGCCTTGCCTTGCGCCCATTTGTCAAGCGAACCGTCGGCGTGGGCCGTCTCTGAAGGAGCGATCTGCGCGAAGCCGTTTGGTAACCTTTTGTTTACCAATATGCTTCGCATTTTGCTTACCTCGGTTGCGCTAGATGATCCCAAATCTTCGGGGAAATCCCGTTGTGGACAGCAGGTAGAGAACGAGGACCATTCACGCATGGTACACGACAAATCGAACCGTAAATCGTTCCTCCGCAGCCTGTTACGCAGCACTGCGGGTAACACTCTGGCGCTGGGCGCGGCGGCGATCATTCCGCTCGCCGGTATGATCGGCGGCGGATTGGACATGAGCCGCGCCTATCTGGTCAAGGCCCGCGTTCAGCAGGCCTGCGACGCGGCCACGCTCGCCGCGCGGAAGAAGCTTGAGGGTGGCACCATTTCGGGCGGCGTAATCCCGGCCGATGTGCAGGAACAGGCCGACAATTTCTTCGACGCGAACTTTGCCGATGGCTCATACGGTTCAAGCAATCTGAACTTCACGCTAACGGCGGGCACCGACACGCGTATGGACGGAACGGCCACAGTCGATGTGCCGACGTCGCTCATGGGCCTGTTCGGATACGACAAGCTGGATATTGCGGTAAACTGCAGCGCCGAACTGAACCTGCCCAACGTCGATGTCTTGCTGGTGCTCGATCAGTCAGGGTCGATGAACAGCGGCACGCGCATGGAGGATCTGCGCCAGGCGGTGTTTGCTTTCTATGATGAGGTCGAAGCGGTGAAGCCACCGGGCGCCCGTATTCGCATAGGTGTCGTACCCTATTCGGGTGCGGTGAATGTCGGGCGAATTCTCTATGATGCGAACCCCGACTGGATTGCGGATTCCTGGGCATACCAGACCCGCGAGGCAGTATTCAACGAGGTGGTTACGCCCGGTGAACCAGCTCGCGAACCGCAAGATGTGCGGCAGGTGCCAAAGAACGTTGTAGAACGCGGTGACGAAATTGCGCCGCGGAAGCGCTATCTTGTGCCTTACGACATGATGGATTGGCAGATCCCCGGCGTGCTGGAAAACAACAACGTCACGAGTGTGCCAGGGAACAGTCCGCTGCGTTGGCCCACCAACAATTCAGCTGCAAGCAATTACTGCAACGATTTCACCAATAGCGACGGCGGCGAATACATCGTTGGTGACGAACTTTGGGTGATCGATAGCGATAACTACAAAAGTAACCATTTCACCAATGGTGAGGGAAGCAAGCGCGGCGCGTGCGATCTGCGCATAACACGGTATGAGATCGACGATCCGGATCAGTACCGCAACGTCGGTGTCGGCGATTCCGGTGGGTCGGATGGGACTGAAGACACCGTCACTTATGTTTTCTCACATTATCGCCATTTCCAGCAAGGCGACCCGAATAATCCTAATGATCCCGCGGATCGCGACAGCTTCATGGTCGATACGAGCGTCTTCAAGACATTCGCTTCTGTCCAAACGCCGACTGGCACGCAGGGCGCCTGGCGGAGCAGTACCTGGAATGGCTGCATCGAAGAGCGCAAGACTGTTGCCACGACAGATGTGACGGCCTTCAATCCGATCCCGGCGGATGCGCTCGATCTCGATATCAATCTCGTGCCCGACCCGGCCAATCCCGACACCCAGTGGAAACCGCAATGGCCGCAAATTACTTATTCGCGGCAAAATCGAAATAATCAGCGCCCGGATGAATACACCACGACCAACGACCGGGGCACCCACTCTTTCAACTGCCCCAGCCCGGCGCGCAGATTGCAGGAATACCCCTCTTCCGGGGGTGCCAGAAACCCGCAATTCGAAGCGTATATCAACAGTCTGAGCCCGACAGGCGGTACGATGCACGATATCGGAATGATTTGGGCGGGCCGTTTCATTACTCCCAACGGCTTGTTCACCGCCGACAATACAGATGCGCCAAACGGCGACCCGATTTCGCGCCACATCATCTTCATGACCGACGGTGAAATGGGTGCAGATCCGAAGAACTACACCGCCTATGGCAATTACAGCATGGACGGCCGTTTCATGGGGATCAAAGGCAGTGGCATGTGGTCCGAGGCTGAGACAATCCCTGTCAACAATGCCCGTCTGACAGCGGTCTGCAATGAGATCGAAAACGAAGCGATAACCATTTGGTCCGTTATCTTCGATCCCGGCGCCTCGATTACAGCTGCCGAGAGGCTTCCGGTGAAGCAATGCGCATCCGGAGACAATCGCGCCTTCGAAACCGATGATCCTGTGGAGTTGCGGGAAGCCTTCCGCAAGATCGCGGGTTCTATCGCCGAACTGAGGCTGGTGAACTGATGGCCGGGCACCCTTTCCTCGCGCGCCTCGCCCGTGATGAAGGCGGCATGACCGTTGTCGAATTCGCGATCGTTGGCCCGGTACTCATCCTGCTGGTGGTCGGATTGTTCGACCTTGGACACCAGCTTTATGCCACGTCGATCCTGCAGGGTACGCTGCAGAATTCGGCACGGCAGGCGACACTGGAGAATGGCTTTTCGCTTCAAGACCAGATCGACGCGGATCTTGAGGAAAACTTCAACACGATCATCCCAGTCGCAGATCTCACGGTAACCCGCCGCAGCTTCCAGAGCTTTACGGACATCGTCACGCCCGAGGAGTTCACCGACGGAAACGGCGATGGCGTCTGCAATGACGGCGAACCATTCGAGGACATGAACGGCAATGGCTCATGGGATCAGGACCGCGGCCGAGATGGCCTCGGCGGCGCGCGCGATGCCGTTCTGTTCCGGGCGACCGCAACATATGATCGGATGTTCCCACTGGCCGGCCTCATTCCCACCATGTCGAACGAGGTCGTGATCGAAGCGTCGACCGTTCTGCGCAACCAGCCATACAACGAACAGGGCACGCGAGTGCCAACCATCGAGAACTGCACATGAAACTGCGCTCTGCCAGATTGACCGCCTTCTCCACCAGGCTTGCCAAAGACACGAGCGCGCTCGCCTTGATCGAATTCGCGTTCGTCGCGCCGATCATCATGCTCATGGGGTTTGCGGGTCTCGAAGCAGCCAATTTCGCGATGGTGCAGATGCGGCTGAACCAGGCCGCCGTGCACGTTGCGGACAACGCCTCGCGCCTTGGCGAAACCGACGCGCTCAACGTGAGGCGGGTTTACGAAGCTGACCTCAACGACCTGTTCATCGGTGTCGATGTTCAATTCGGTGAAGGTCTCGACCTTTATGAAAACGGGCGAGTGGTGCTGACCAGCCTCGAACAGAATCCCGATGGCGGCCAATGGATTCACTGGCAACGCTGCAAGGGTAAGGCGAGCATGGCCAGCGCTTACGGAGCCGAAGGAACCGGCGATTCCGGCACCGGATTTCCAGGCATGGGCCCAACCGGAGCGGAATTGACCGCCCTGTCTGGCGAAGCAGTGATGTATGTCGAGATCTTCTATGAATATCAACCGATCGTCGGGAATGCGTTCTCGGCTGAGTTCGGCGGAGTCAGCGATCTGAAAGCGGAAGCAGCTTTCAACGTTCGCAGCACTCGCGATCTTTCCGGGCTTTTCACTCGACCCACCCCGGTATCCCCTTCAACCTGCGACAAGTTCGAAGGCGTGTGACGCGCATTACCTGCGCCCTCAGACGTAGCAGACTTTCTTCACCGCCTCGACAATCCGTGGCGCATCGATAATCGCGAGCTTTTCGAGGTTGGCCGCATAGGGTAGCGGCACGTCCTCGTTGCACACGCGAAGGACCGGCGCGTCGAGATCGTCGAAGCCGTCTTCCATGCAGATCGCGACGATCTCACTCGCGATCGAGCAGGTCGGCCAGCCCTCCTCGGCGATGACGAGGCGGTTGGTCTTGGCGAGGCTTTCGAGCACGGTCTGCCGGTCGAGCGGGCGCAGGGTGCGCAGGTCGATCACCTCCGCATCGATGCCCTCTTCTGCAAGCGTTTCTGCCGCTTCCAACGCCAGCCCGACACCAATCGAATAGCTGACGATAGTTGCATCCTTACCCTCCCGCACGATCCGCGCCTTGCCGATCGGCAGAACATGGTCGTCGAGGTCGGGCACATCGAAGCTGCGGCCATAGACCAGTTCATTTTCAAGGAAGACGACCGGATCTTCTGTGCGGATCGCGGCTTTCAGCAGGCCCTTGGCATCGGCACTGTCATAGGGCGCAATGACGATGAGGCCCGGCACGCTTGCATACCAGGGGCCGTAATTCTGACTGTGCTGCGCGCCAACCCGGCTTGCGGCGCCGTTCGGCCCGCGGAAGACGACCGGGCAGCGCATCTGGCCACCGCTCATGTAATTGGTTTTCGCAGCCGAGTTCACGATGTGGTCAATCGCCTGCATCGCGAAGTTGAACGTCATGAATTCGACGATAGGACGCAGGCCGCCCATCGCCGCGCCCGTTCCGATCCCGGCAAAGCCGTATTCGGTGATCGGCGTATCGATAACCCGCTTCGGCCCGAACTCGTCAAGCAGGCCCTGCGTAACCTTGTACGCGCCCTCATATTCGGCAACCTCTTCGCCCATCACGAAGACACGATCATCGGCGCGCATTTCCTCGGCCATCGCATCGCGCAGCGCTTCGCGGACGGAAATCTGGGTGAAGCTCGTGCCTTCGGGGATGGCGGGATCTTCGACGCGTGGAGCCTCGGTCGGGCCGGACACACCGCCCGGCTCGTCCCGACCCTCATCCTTGCCTTCGCCCGGCACGTCGTCGACGCGGCCCTTGTCGTCGGACTTCACCGGCGTTTCGTGTGGCTCGGCTTCGGCGACATCGCCTGCATCCTCGCCTTCGCCCGCGAGCATCGCGATAACAGTGCCAACCGCGACATTCTCGGTGCCCTCATCGATGACGATCTTGGCGAGCGTGCCCTCGTCAATCGCTTCGAACTCCATCGTCGCCTTGTCGGTCTCGATCTCGGCAATAATATCGCCCGGTTCGATCGCGTCGCCTTCAGACTTGAGCCACTTGGCCAGCGTGCCCTCCTCCATTGTCGGAGAAAGGGCGGGCATCTTGAGTTCGATCGCCATCAGTAGCGCTCCACCAGAACGTCGGTGTAAAGCTCGTCAGGCCCCGGTTCGGGGGAGCTTTCGGCGAAATCGGCTGCCTCTGCCACGCGCTTGCGAATATCCTTATCAATCTGCTTGAGTTGGTCCTCGCCGTGCCCCGCCCCGACCAGCGTCGCTTTCAAGCGCTCGATCGGATCGTGGTGATCGCGCTGCTCCTGCACTTCCTCGCGGGTGCGGTACTTGGCCGGGTCGGACATGGAATGGCCGCGATAGCGATAGGTGTTGCACTCCATCAGCACCGGCCCCTTGCCCTCACGCACGTGCTTGAACGCCACTTCGGCGGCGGCGCGTACTTCGAGGACGTTCATCCCGTCGACTTCCATACCCGGAATGCGAAAGGACGTGCCGCGGCGATAGAAGCGGGTTTCAGCGGACGAGCGCTTGGTCGACGTGCCCATCGCATATTGGTTGTCCTCGACCACGAACACGATCGGCAAGTTCCACAAGGCGGCCATGTTGAACGTTTCGTAGACCTGTCCCTGGTTCGCGGCACCATCGCCGAAATAGGCCAGGCAGATGCCGCCATCATCGCGGTACTGATGGGCGAGCGCCAGACCGCCCCCCAGAGCAACCTGTGCGCCGACGATGCCGTGGCCGCCGTAGAATTTGTGCTCGGTGCTGAACATGTGCATCGAGCCGCCCTTCCCCTTGGAAATGCCCGCCTCACGCCCCGTCAACTCGGCCATGATGACCTTCGGGTCGAGGCCATATGCGAGCATGTGCCCATGGTCACGATAGCCGGTGATGACGCTATCCTTGTCATTGTCCAGCGCCGATTGCAGCCCGATGGCCACCGCTTCCTGACCGATATACAGGTGACAGAACCCGCCGATCAGGCCTAGGCCATAGAGCTGGCCCGCCTTCTCCTCGAACCGGCGGATCAGCAGCATCTGGCGATAGAATTCGAGCATCTGCTCATCGCTAGCATCGAAGCTCTTGGCCGCTTCAAATTCCTCTTGAAGCGAATGCAGGATGAAGTCGGGATCTTCGGACGGGGCGGCGGTTTTCGCAGCGCTGTCCGAGGGTTTCTTCGCTGCCGGCTTCTTGGCCAAGGTCACGGTCCTCTTCGTATCATCATGCGCGGAGAAACGCGCTCTTGCTGGCGCGTCCTATAGGCGTGCGTCCGGCGATAGCGCAACGCCAGTCAGCCCTTGCAGATACGGTTTTTGATGAAGTGAAGCGCCGCGGCGATCACCATTGCGGGGAAGGTCAGTCTTCCAGCGTTATGATCACATCATCCGGATGCAGAACGCCCAGATCTTCGCGCACCAATTCACTCACCAAATCAGGGTCCGCCCCTTCAGGATCCAGCAGTTCAACCCGATTGCGCAGAGCATCGCGCTTCTCGGTCAGCGCTGCGATCCGCGCGCGGTTCTCTTCCAGCGCCTGAGCGTTCTCACGCCACGAAAGCAAGCCGGTCGGGCCACCCAGCGCAAAGCCCGTGAGCACGAGCAGCGCCGCAAGCGCAAGCGCCTGTTTCAGCTGATCGTGGGGCGGTTTGTGCATCGTGGTTAATCCCTTTACGAAACCGACAGAATCACACTTGGGGATAGCTTTCAAGCGAAATGCGCCACATCGCGGGTTTTGTGCGTAATAGGATGTGACCACGCGCTATTGATTTTTGTAAGGGGCCAGACTGTAATGCTCGACACGTTGCTCAACCAGTTGAACCAGATGGGTACGGAGTTCGTACGATCGCTGCCGCAGCTCGCGATCGCGCTGGTCATCCTCATCGTCACGGCGATCATCGCGAATTTCGCGGTCAAGATCACCGATGGGCTGATCGGGAAAAGCAACCTCCGGCCATCGCTGCGTAATCTTGTCGAGACAATCGTAAAGCTCGCGGTCTGGATTTTGGGTCTGCTGATCGCGATGATCGTCGTGTTCCCGGGATTGACGGTCGGCACGCTCGTCGCAGGGCTCGGTATTGGCGCTGTCGCGATTGGCTTTGCGTTTCAGGACATATTCGAGAATTTCCTTGCCGGCGTCCTCATCATGGTGCGCGAGAAGATGCGCATCGGCGACGTCATCGAGTGCGAGGGCATTATCGGTAAGGTGGAACACATAACCCTTCGCGAGACGCATGTTCGCGCGCTGTCGGGGGAGTTGACGGTCGTGCCCAATTCGATCCTGTTCAAAAACCCGGTCGAAATTTTCACCGACAAGGATCAGCGCCGCCACGACGTGGTTATCGGAGTGTCCTACGACACCGACCTGGACGAAGCGGCGGAGGTGATCCGCAAATCTGTAAGCGCGGTGGACAATATCGACGTCGAGAAGGGCATCGATATTTTCGCGCAGGAATTCAATTCGTCCTCGGTCGATTTTCTCGTGCGCTGGTGGGCCGGATCGACGCCGCGCAGCGGTTGGGAGAGCAAGGACAATGTCGTGCGCGCAATCAAGCGCGGGCTGGATGATGCGGGGATCGAGATTCCTTTCCCCTACATCACCCACACCTTCAAGGAACGGGTGCCGATGGGCGAAAAACCGGGCGAAGAGGTCTGACCCTTCGCATTCGGTCTTTTTGTGCTACCTTTCTTCCACGAAAGGTGGACCTAATCTCATGCAAATCCTGAAAGCCGATCTCGCCCGTTTCGAGAACCTGCCGGACTATCCGTTCGCGGAGAACTGGGTCGAAATCGATCTCGGCGAGGGTCACAGCGGACAGATGCACTACCTCGATGAGGGGCCGAAGGACGCACCGCCCGTACTGCTGTTCCACGGCGAGCCGAGCTGGAGTTTTCTTTACCGCAAGATGATCCCGCCGCTTGTCGAAGCGGGTTTTCGCTGCCTTGCGCCGGATCTCATCGGCTTCGGCAAAAGCGACAAGCCGGACGATATCGGCTTTTACACCTACGACCGACACGTCGCGTGGCTCAAGCAATGGCGCGAGGCGGTGGCTCCGCAGCCTGCCGCCCTGTTTTGTCAGGATTGGGGCGGACTGCTGGGCCTGCGCATGGTGGGCGAGGAGCCCGAGAAGTTCGCCTGCGTCGTCGCCAGCAACACCTTCCTGCCGACCGGGGGAAACCCCTCCGCCGCCTTCCTTGGTTGGCGCGAATTTGCCAAATCCTCGCCCGATTTTCGCATTGGAATGCTGCTCCAGCGTGCGACCGAAACGGTGCGCAGCGAGGCGGAAGTGACCGCCTATGATGCGCCCTTCCCCGACGAACCCAGCAAAGCAGGCGCGCGCGCATTCCCTGCGCTGGTCCCGGTCGAAGACGGGATGGACGGGATCGAACAGAACAAACGAGCGTGGGAAGGGCTCGCGGCTTACGACAAGCCGTTTCTTACCCTGTTCGGCGCGGACGACCCGGTGACAGGCGGGCTGGGCGAAACGCTCGCCACACGGATTGCGGGGGCGAAGGGGATGCCGCACGCGATCCTCGATGATTGCGGGCATTTCTGTCAGGAGGATCGGCCCGTCGAACTGGCGCAAGGGGTGATCGACACCGCGAAAAAGGCGGGCTTCCTCGCTTGAGCGACGCCCACGGTGCCGCCGCGCCGACCTATCTGACCACCGGGCAGGAATACGCGCTCGCCATCACGGTCGCTGTCGTTACCGCCAACGCCTACTACATTCACCCGATTATCGGCGAGGTCGCGGAGAGCTTTGGCGTCAGCGATGCGCGGATCGGAATTGTCCCCGCACTCAATCAACTCGCGCTCGCGATCGGTATCCTGCTGCTGCTGCCGCTGGGCGATCGCTATTCGAACAAGTCGCTGTGCATCGGCTTCGTCACCTTGCAGGCGGTTTTCATGCTCGGCATGGCGCTGGCGGAGGGATTTGTTGCCTTCACCGCCGCCTCTACCCTGCTCGGCTTCGTGACGATCGCGCCGTACCTCATCCCCGCCTTCGCTTCCAAGCGGGTCGCGCCCGGGCGGCTGGGGCAGGTAACCGCCTTGCTCACCGCCGGAGTGATCTTCGGCATTCTGGTCGCGCGGGTCGGAGCGGGCGTAGTGGCCGAGAATTTCGGATGGCGCACGGTCTATTGGTGCGCATTCGCGCTGATGGCCGGGGTTACGGCATTGCTGCCGATTGCAATGCGGACGGAAGGAAGCGCGGCGCGCAAGGTGCCGCAGGTGAGTTATCGCGATCTCATCGCGTCGGTCTTCGCGCTCGCCCGGTCAAACCGCGACATGCTCTATTCGGCGCTGATCCAAGGGCTGAACTTCGCTTCTTTCACCGCGACCTGGCTGGCGCTGGCGCTGCATCTGACCAGTTCGGAGCTGGGTTACGGCGTCGATACGGTCGGGTACCTTGCGGGGATCGCTGCGATCAGCATCATCGCCACACCGCGTCTCGGTCGCTGGGCCGATGCGGTCGGTCCTCGCCGTGCGCGACTGGTGACGGCTCTGGTCCAGACAGCGGGGGTGGCGCTGCTCTATCCGATGGGCTGGAACGTGTGGGCCGTGATCGTCCCTTTGTTCATCGTCAACGCTGTCGGCCCGACTATCGACGTGACGGGGCGGATGACCTTCCTCGCGCTGAAACCGGAAATCCGCACGCGCCTCACCACAAGTTACATCGTCGGCATGTTCATCGGCGGCGCGGCGGGCAGCATTCTGGGGACCAGCGTTTACGACGCAGCCGGATGGCTTGGCACCTGCGCGCTGCTGCTGGCGTTCTCGCTTAGCGTGGTGGCGCTGTCGTGGTGGGCGCAGCGAAGCTGGAACGACGCGCGCAAACAGCGCAATTAGGATCGCAACCCGCATCCCGGATTGCGCCTCGATCCCAGACTGCTAAACGCCGATGCGCGTGTCCCCGTAGCTCAGGTGGATAGAGCGTCGGATTCCTAATCCGAAGGCCACAGGTTCGAGTCCTGTCGGGGACACCATCTCAATTCAATTCATCAGGCGGCGCGACCGGGAACGGGAGCGGCGCAACGGGCACGCCTTCATCGACCAGCGCCTGCGCCTCTTCGAGGCTCGCTTGCCCGTGGATCGGGGCCTCATCGCTTTCGCCGTAATGCATGTCGCGTGAGCGCTTGGCGAAGTCCTTGCCGACCCAGGTGCTGTCCTTGAGCGCCTTTGCCTGCGCTTTCGCCAGAGCTTCGAGCGCACGGCTGACTTCGGCGGGTACCGGGCGGTTGGAGACATCTTGCGCTGGGGTATCGGCGTCGGACGGTGCCACGTCGGGCCGTGCGATCTCCACCGCGCGCGAGTTGCCCTTTGCCGACACGGCAGGCGCCATCGGAGCCTTGCCGATCTCCCCGGTCCCACATTCGGGGCAGATTAACAGACCGCGTTCGACCTGTTCGTCAAAGTCGGAGGAGGAGCCGAACCACCCTTCAAAACGGTGGCCGTGTGCGCAATGCAGGTCGAATACGATCATGATGGCTTATGATTTGGGGATTTCGCGGCGGTTGGCAAGGCTCGGCACCTGCGCGCGCACCTCTTCGATGCGGGCCAGGTCGATTTCGCAAAAGCCGAGACCCGGCGCCTCTCCACCCATATCGAGCAAGACTTCACCCCAAGGATCGACGACGAGGCTGTGGCCGTAAGTCTCGCGACCATCTTCGTGGCTCCCGACCTGCGCGGAGGCGATGATGAAAGCGCTCGCCTCGATCGCGCGGGCGCGGAGCATGACGTGCCAGTGCGCCGCGCCGGTGGGCCGGGTGAAGGCGGCGGGCACGGCAATGGCATCGCAGCGCCGCTGGCCGAGTGCGTCGAAGAGTGCGGGAAAGCGGAGATCGTAGCATATGGTTAAGCCCAGGCGTCCAACCAGCGTTTCTTCGATGGCGACCACATGGCCTCCCGGCTGATAAGCATTGCTCTCACGCCAGCTCTCGCCCGTCGCAAGATCGACGTCGAACATGTGCATTTTGTCGTAGGTTGTCGGTGCAATCCTGTCGGCGGGGAAGTAAAACGCGCGATTGGCCGCTTTCCCATCGGGCAGCGGGACCGGCATCGAACCAAGGGCGATATTCACGCCGGTATCGCGCGCGCAATCCGCCAGCGCATCGCCAATCCCGAGATAATCCGCGCTTGCCATCGTCGCACCGGCGCGCTTGCGGTTCGCATCGAGCAGGATCGACATTTCAGGCGTGAACAGGATTTGCGCACCGCCCTCTCCCGCTTCACGCGCGCCTGCAAGGACCGCGGTGAGGTTTGCTTGCGGGTCGATGCCCGAATTCATCTGCAACAGCGCGACGCGCGGCATTTGCTCTAGCCTGCCAGCATCGCATCAAGCTTGCCCGACGCCTCGAGCGCGGCAAGTTCGTCCGACCCGCCGACATGCGTATCGCCGATGAATACCTGCGGCACCGTGCGCGCATGCGGCGCGCGTCGGATCATTTCCTCACGCTTGGGTCCGCCCATCGTGATGTCGTATTCGTTGAACTCGGCCCCCTTGCCCGACAAAAGGCGCTTCGCGCGCACGCAATAGGGGCAGGCGAACTTGGTATAAACGTCGATCGGGGGGTGATTCATCGCTGATAACATCCTGTAAAACAAGGCCGCACGGCGCCTGGGCGCGGACCTCTTGAAAGCGGTTCTGCTGGCCCTAATTAGGATGCGTGGCCGCGTTCCGCCAGTCTTGGGGAACACGATCCGGCGACATATGGCGAGTGCTGCATGAGGCAGGCCCGCTGACTTCAAATTGCTCAAACAAAGAGGATTTGCATTATGTCACGTCTTGATTTCACCCCCTATCGCCGCAGCACCGTGGGTTTCGACCGGCTTTTCGACCTGCTCGAAAGCCAGGCTCGCAGCAATTCGGGCGACAATTACCCTCCTTTCAACATCGCCAAGCGCGGTGAGGACAATTACCGCATCACGCTCGCTGTCGCAGGCTTCCGTCCGCAGGATATTGACATCACCGCGCAGGCGAACCTGCTGGTCGTGCAGGGCAAGAAGCGCGAGGACACCGACGAGGAAGCCGAGCTGCTTCATGTCGGCATCGCCAATCGCGGGTTCGAGCGCCGGTTTGAACTGGCCGATTACGTCCGGGTCGAGAATGCCGATCTCGCCGACGGTCTGCTGGTCATCGATCTGGTGCGCGAAGTGCCCGATGCGATGAAGCCCAAGAAGATCGCCGTGAACGGTGGTCCAACGCTGACCGCTGTTCCGGATGAGAAGGATGACGAGCGCGCAGCTGACGCTGCCTGATCGGGCTAAATCCGAACTATTGAAAGGGGCGGTTCCAAGGCGAGCCGCCCCTTTTTACACCAGTCGCGAGAGCGCGACTCGTTAGACAAGTCGCGAGTGCGCGACGTCCTATACAAGTCGCGAGTGCGCAACGGCAGCGGCGATGAAGCCAGCGAACAGCGGATGCGGGTCGAAGGGTCGCGATTTCAGCTCAGGATGGAATTGCACGCCGACGAACCACGGGTGATCGGGCCGCTCGACGATTTCGGGCAGCAGGCCGTCCGGTGACATGCCGGAGAACACCAGCCCCTGTTTTTCGAGTGGCTCGATGTAACCCGCATTGACCTCATAGCGGTGGCGGTGACGTTCAAAGATCGCGTCGGCTCCGCCGTAAATCTCGGATGTGCGACTGCCTGCCGCCAGCTTCGCCTCATACGCACCAAGCCGCATTGTGCCCCCCAGATCGCCGCCTTCTTCGCGTTGCTGGAGGCCCTCTTCGCTCATCCATTCGGTGATGATGCCGACCACCGGCTCTCGCGTTTGGCCAAATTCGGTGGACGAGGCCGCGTCGAACCCCGCCGTGCGCGCCCCTTCGATGCAGGCCATCTGCATGCCTAGGCAGATGCCGAAGAACGGCACATCGCGCTGCCTGGCAAAGCGTACGCTGGCAATCTTGCCTTCGCTGCCCCGCTCGCCAAAACCCCCGGGAACGAGGATGCCATGCAGGGGCTCCAACTCGGAGACGATTTCGCTGTCGTTCTCGCCTTCGAACACTTCGGCGTCGATCCAGCGGATATTGACCTTCACCCGGTTGGCCATTCCGCCGTGGACCAGCGCCTCGTTGAGGCTTTTGTAGGCATCCTGCAGGCCGACATATTTGCCGATGACGCCGATGGTCACTTCGCCTTCGGGATTGAAATAGCGGTCGGTCACGTCGTTCCACGAAGCAAGGTCCGGCTCGGGCGCGTCCGTGATACCGAAGCCGCGCAGGACTTCGGCGTCCAATCCCTCGCGGTGGTATTGCAACGGGACCGAATAAATCGAGGGCGCATCGAGCGCGGGGATCACCGCTTCCTTGCGCACGTTGCAGAAATTTGCGATTTTCTGGCGCTCGCCGTCTGGAAGTGGATGTTCGGCACGGCACAGCAGCACGTCGGGCTTGATCCCGAGGCTAGCGAGTTCGCGCACAGAATGCTGGGTCGGCTTCGTCTTCAGCTCGCCCGCTGCGGCTATATAGGGCACAAGAGTTACGTGGACGCTCAACGTCTGGAACGGCTCCAGCTCGTTGCGCATCTGCCGGATCGCCTCCATGAACGGCAGCGACTCGATATCGCCAACGGTTCCGCCGATCTCGCACAGAATGAAATCGTGATCGTCCTGGTCGGCGAGCGCGAACTCCTTGATCGCGTCCGTGACGTGCGGGATCACCTGCACCGTCGCGCCGAGATAATCGCCGCGCCGTTCGCGCGCGATGATGTCGCGATAGACGCGGCCCGACGTGATGTTGTCGCTCTGGCGCGCGGAAACGCCGGTGAAGCGTTCGTAATGGCCAAGATCGAGGTCGGTCTCAGCCCCGTCGTCGGTGACGTAGACCTCGCCGTGCTGATACGGGCTCATCGTCCCCGGATCTACGTTGAGATAGGGGTCGAACTTGCGGATGCGCACCTTGTACCCGCGCGCCTGAAGGAGCGCGGCGAGGCTTGCCGCCATGAGACCTTTGCCGAGCGAGGAAACCACGCCGCCGGTGATGAAAATGTACCGCGCCATGGGAATCGGGCCTTAAGCGCGCGAACGGATTCGGGGCAAGGAAATTGCGCGCCAAATTCGCGCCTTCCACAGGAATGGTCGGATTTATTCGCCTGCCGGAGCAGGAGCAGGATCGGCTAGCAAGTCATCCGCCGGAGCCGCGCCGCCACCGCCCGTGCCGTCAAGCGGCACTTCGTCGCCGAGTGGGTCGCCCAGCAGATCGTCCGCACCCGGCGCCGTGCTGCCGCGTTCGAGCGTCGTGTCGATCTCACCCACGCTTGATTCGCCGACGGCGACCGCAGCGAGCAGGATCGACAAGCCGACAAACGCAATCGCCAGCCATCGGGTCGAACGCGTCAGGAAGTCCGCCGCCCCGCGCGCGCCAAGTGCACCCGACGGATTGCCACCGATCCCAAGACCGCCGCCTTCGGAGCGCTGCATCAGCACCACGCCGACGAGCGCAGCGGCCACGAGTGCCTGGATGACGGTGAGGATGATGAAAAGCGACATGACTAAAGACTTTGTTCAGGAGGAGAGTTGCCGGTCGACTTAGGGATTGCGAAGCCGCGCGGCAACCTTGCGAGGCGCATTCAGGCGTCGACGGTTTCTGCCGCTGCGAGCGCAATGCTCATGAAGCTGTCGGCAGTCAGGCTCGCCCCACCAACCAGCGCCCCGCCCACTTCGGCGACCGCGAAGATTTCGCCAGCGTTATCGGGTTTCACCGATCCGCCGTAGATAATACGAATTTCCCGGCCCTCTTCCTCGCCGTACAGTTCGACAAGCAGGGCGCGGATCGCGGCGTGCATATCGCCAATATCCCTTGGCGTCGCGGTATCGCCGGTGCCGATCGCCCAAATCGGTTCATAGGCGACGGTCAATCGCTCAGACGCACTGTCGATTGTTTCGGGCAGGGAGCCACGTAGCTGGTTTTCAACGAACGCGGCCGCATTGCCTGACTTGCGCGTATCGGCGCTTTCGCCGCAGCACATGATGACCCGCAGACCCGCTTCGAGCGCGGCCTCCGCCTTCGCCTTCACGGTCGCATCTGTTTCGCTGTGCCCCTGACGCCGCTCGCTATGGCCGAGGATCACGAATTTCGCGCCGGCATCGGCAATCATGGCGGCAGAGATATCGCCAGTATGCGCGCCGCCATCGGCGTGATGGCAGTCTTGCGCGCCCACACTGATCTGGTCCGCTTCGCGATGGGCCGGGTGGATCAGGGTGTAGGGCGGCGCAATGGCCACTTCGACCTTCATCAGCCGCTGGGCCGCGCGATCGATCGCGCGCGCTTCGGAAAGCATGGCTCTGGTGCCGTGCATTTTCCAGTTTCCGACGATGTAGGGCCGCTGGGCCATTGAAATATCCTGCAAATACCGAAAACGGAAACGAATCTGATCAGACCATGTAGGGTCGCGGGGTCGCGTCCGCTAGCGGAGGATCTCCCTCCAGTCAAAACCCGTCCAACCTGTTGCCGACAGGTCGCATGGTCGATAAAGCGCGCGCTTCGGGATCGGATCGGGCAAAGCGTTTCGCTGTGAACGTTTTGGCTCGAAGCAGCGTTCCCGCACCCTTTCGGCCTTCGCGTAGCTGGCCCTTCTTGGACAAAAGACACTGACACGATGATTTCGCTGTTTCGCAACTTCTTTCAGTCGAAGATCGGCCTGCCCATCTTCATCGGTTTTCTGATCATCGTCGCGCTCGCCTTTGCGGCGACCGATATTTCGGGCTCGGCGACGTTTGGCGGGCTCTCGGGCGATGATGATATCGCGGTGGTGGGCGATCAGCGGATCACCGCGAACGAGATGCAGGGCGCGATGCGAAATGCACTCGACCGGGCGCGGCAGCAGGATCCCACACTTACGATGCAGCAATTCATTGCCGAGGGTGCGCTCGACCGGGAAATCGATCTGCTGATTGATCGCGCCGCGGTTGGTGAGCTGGCGCGGCAGAACGGGCTGCGTGCGGGAGACAATCTTGTGAACAGCGAGATCTTGCAGATCGGCGCGTTCCGAAATCTCACCGGCGAATTCGATCAGGAGGCCTATCAGGCGGCGCTGCGCCGTCAGGGGATCACCGATGCAATCCTGCGCAAGGATATCAGCGACGGCCTGCTCGCCCAGCTGGTCCTGCGCCCATCGCTCGCCGCCCCGACCCTGCCCGAGGCTGCCGCGCGCCAATATGCCAAGCTGGTGCTGGAGCGGCGCCAGGGCCAGATCGCTCTCATCCCCAGCCTCCAGTTCGCTCCTGAGGGCGATCCAAGCGACGAACAGCTTACCGAATTCTACAGCGCCAATCGCGCCGACTTCATCCTGCCCGAACGCCGCACCATCCGCGTTGCGACTTTCGGCGCGGCCGATGTCGAAGCCGCCAGCCAGCCGAGCCCGGCCCAGATCGCCGCCCGCTATGAACGCGATGCAGCAAGCTACGGAGCAGGCGAACAGCGCGCGATCAGCTCGTTCGTCGTTCCCACCGAGCAGGGGGCAAGAGCGCTGGTCGAACGCATTCGCGGGGGCCTATCGCTTGAGGCAGCAGCGGCAGAGGCTGGCTTTCAGGTCTCCACTGGCGATCTGCGCGACCGCGAAAGCCTGGCGTCGGCCACCAGCGCCGAATTGGCGCAGCGCGTGTTCGCAGCCGACGAAGGCGCGGTCATCGAACCGGCGCGCTCGCAGCTTGGGTGGTATGTCGCGCGCGTCGATAGTGTCGAACGCACGCCAGCGCGCACTCTGGATCAGGTGCGCGAGGAGATCGCAGGGCAATTGCAGCGCGAGACGCAGGTAACTGCGCTCGCAGAGCTGAGCAGCCGGATAGAAGAGCTGGTCGATACAGGGACTTCGCTGTCCGAAGTGGCCGAGCAGTTCGACCTCGAAACCCGCGTGATCCCGGGCGTCACGGCGGACGGGCGACTTTTCGCGTCGCCCGGACAGGGCATCGATCCGCAATTGCGCCCGATCCTCGACACGGCGTTTCAGATGGACGAGAACGAACCGCAACTGGCAACGCTGGTGCCTGGTGAGCAATTCCTGGTTTTCGACGTCAGCGACGTGACCGCCAGCGCCGCACCGCCCATCGCCGAAGTGCGCGATGCGGTGGTGCGGGCATGGCGGCTTGAGGAAGGCAGCGAGGCCGCGCGCGCGATCGCCAACCGCGTGCTCGAAGCCGTGCGCGGCGGGACCGATCTGGCCGCGGCCCTGCGCGAAGAGGACGCCGCGCTCGATCAGGTCCAACAGATCGACCTTTCGCGCGGCCAATTGCTGAACAATCCGCAGCAGCGCATCCCGGCACCTTTGGTGCTGATGTTCTCGATGGCGCAAGGTTCGACAAAGGTGCTGGAGGATCGCAACGATATCGGCTGGTATGTCGTCGATCTGGAAGCCATTACTACCGAGGAAATCGAGGACGACAGCGAGCTCGTCGCTCAGACCCGTGGGCAGCTCGCCCCGGCGCTGATCGCGGAATACAATGCCCAGCTCTCGCAGGCGATCCGCAACGAGGTCGGGGTTGAGCGCAATGCGGAGGCGATCGAAGAGCTTCGTCGTCAACTCACAGGCCAGAACTGACCTGACGCCGAACCCGCGTGATTTCCTTGCAAACCTCCGGCGCTGAGCCCGAAAACGCCGCCGCAGCCAGCGCCGCGATTGCGCGCGGCGAGGCAACGCTTGTCTATCGCAGCGTGATTGCCGACAGCGACACGCCCGTGGGCGCGGCGCGGCGGTTGATCGAGGACGGGCGCGGCGATTTCCTGCTCGAATCTGTCGAAGGCGGAGAGGTGCGCGGGCGCTACAGTCTGCTCGGTCTCGATCCCGATCTGGTTTTCCGGGCGAGCGAGGGGCGGGCCGAGATAAACAGCTCCTGGCGCGCTGACCGCGGTGCTTTCACGCCGTGCGAAGGCGATGCGCTCACCGAACTTCGCGCGCTGGCTCAGGCATGCAGGATCGACGTTCCCGACGCGCTTCCTCCTGCCTTGGCCTGCCTCGTCGGCTATTTCGGATACGAGACCATTGGCCTGGTCGAGAAAATCCCCCGCGCCGCGCCGAGCGAGCTTGCGCTGCCCGACATGCTGTTCGTGCGGCCGACGATCATCATGGTGTTCGACGGCCTGACCGATGATCTGTTCTGCATCGCACCGATCTGGCCGGATCAAATCGACCCCGACACTGCACTCGCGCGAGCGGGCGAAGCGATAGACGAGACGTTGCGCGCCCTCCAGCAGGCGGCACCGGCAGAACCGCGCGCCTCGGCCGATCCTTCGCCAGAGCAGCTTGCCCCGACGATGAAGGGCGAAGATTATCTCGCCCGCGTCGCCCGTGCAAAGGAGTACATCGCCGCTGGTGACATCTTCCAGGTCGTCCTCGCCCAGCGCTTCACCTGCCCGTTCGAGTTGCCACCACTCGCCCTTTATCGCGCGCTGCGGCGGGTGAACCCCTCGCCGTTCCTCTATTTCCTCGACCTGCCCGGTTTCGCGATCGTCGGGTCTAGCCCGGAAATCCTCGTGCGAGTGCGCGATGGGGACGTCACCGTGCGCCCTATTGCCGGAACTCGGCCACGGGGAGAAACTCCTGCACAGGACCGGGCAAACGAAACGGCCCTGCTTGCCGATCCAAAGGAACGCGCCGAACACCTCATGCTGCTGGATCTGGGTCGCAACGATGTCGGCCGGGTTGCCAGCCAAGGCAGTGTCGAAGTCACTGACAGTTTCACGATCGAGCGATACAGCCACGTCATGCACATCGTCAGTAACGTTGTGGGTCGCCTCGGCCCCGATAGGGACGCGCTTGATGCGCTGTTCGCGGGCTTTCCGGCGGGCACCGTTTCGGGTGCGCCGAAGGTTCGGGCCTGCGAGATCATAGCCGAACTCGAACCGGAAACGCGCGGCGCCTATGCCGGGGGCGTCGGCTATTTCGCTCCCGACGGCTCGGTCGATTCGTGCATCGTCCTGCGCACAGCAGTGGTGAAGGACGGTGTGATGCACGTTCAGGCGGGTGCTGGTATCGTTGCCGACAGCGATCCGGAGGCCGAGCTTGCCGAATGCCGTGCCAAAGCAGGAGCTCTGATCGCGGCGGCCCGCGAAGCCGTGCGCGTCGCAGCCGAGCCGAGCTTCGGACAGTGAGGTTGATTGCCATCCTTGCAGCCGCGCTGGCGCTTACCGCCTGCGATCAGCGCCCCGAGGGCGAGCCGGTCGTGCGGGCTCCGGTGTCGGAGGACGGCGCGCGCCCCGCTTCGGTTGAGCCACAGCCGAGCGAGGCTGACGACAGCCCTGCCCCGCCCTTCGCTTCGGCGTGCAAGCCTGCCTCCTTTGAAGGCATCGCGCTCACCCATTGCATCGCCGATCCTGCGCAGCACCGCATCGGCACCGCGTTGGCTCCCAATGGCGGCCAGGGCGCAGGCCGCATCGAAGGTTGGCTTGCCGGACGCGAGCGGAACAATATCGCCTTCGTGGTCAACGGCGGCATGTACGGCGATGACCTCAGACCCATCGGCTATTTCGTGCGCGAGGAAGACCGGTTGGTGGAACTTAACCAGCGCTCGGCCAATGGGAACTTCTATCTCAAGCCAAATGGTGTGTTTTTCGGCACTGATGGCGAGTGGCGCGTGCTCGACAGCGAGACTTTCGTGCGCACCATCGGCACGCGGCCGCAATTTGGCACGCAGAGCGGCCCGATGCTGGTGATCGACGGCGAATTGCACCCGGACATCAGCGAAAATGGCCCGTCCAAGGCGATCCGCAACGGTGTCGGTATCGACGATGAGGGCCGCGCTCATTTTGTTATCTCGGACGAAGCACTCAGTTTCGGCCAGCTCGCGCGCTTCTATCGCGACGAGTTGAAAACGCCCAATGCCCTGTTCCTCGACGGAAACGTCTCCTCGCTGTTCGACCCGGCCAGCGGGCGCATGGACGAAGGGCGCGTCGGCCCGCTGCTGGTGGTGGAGCGCAAACCATGACGATGAGCTACGAACGCACGCTTTACCCGGCCATCGAGCCCTACGAGACCGGCATGCTCGACGTCGGCGAGGGTCATTCGCTCTACTGGGAGCGCTGCGGCACGCCAGGTGCGAAGCCTGCGGTGTTCCTGCATGGGGGTCCGGGCGGCGGAATGAGCCCGGATCATCGCCGCCAATGGGATCCCCAAAGCTACGATGTCCTGCTGTTCGACCAGCGCGGTTGTGGACGCTCGACCCCGTTTGCAGAGATCGAGCATAACGACACGAAGCGCATCGTGGCGGATGTCGAGCGGCTTCGCGAGATGTGCGGACATGACAAATGGCAGGTTTTCGGCGGAAGCTGGGGCGCAACGCTCGCGCTCGCCTATGCCCAGACCTATCCCGAGCGTACCAGCGAGCTGGTGCTGCGCGGCGTGTTCCTTGCCCGGCAAAAGGAGAAGGACTGGCTCTACACTTATGGTGCGAGCGAGGTCATGGCCGAGCAATGGGACCGCTTCACCGGCCTTATCCCTGAGGACGAACGCGGCGATTTGGTCGAAGCCTACCACACCCGCCTCACCAGCGGTGACGAGGCGACCCGGCTTGCCGCAGCGCGCGAGTGGTCCTTGTGGGAAGGTACGGTCGCGACCCTGCTGCCGAATGAAGCGCTGCTCGATCAATTCGCCGATCCGTCCAAGGCTGTCCCCTTCGCCCGCATCTGCGCGCGCTTCTTCCGCGACAATTTCTATTTGGAGGAGGGCCAATTGCTGCGCGATATCGACCGGATCCGCGACATTCCCGGCATCATCGTACAGGGTCGCCACGATATCTGCACGCCGCCAACCTCTGCGTGGGAGCTGAAAAAGGCATGGCCAAGCGCCGAATTCTGGATCGTCCACGATGCGGGCCACAGCGCGAGCGAGCCGGGGATCATCGACGGTCTGGTGCGCGCGACCGACAAGTTTGCGGGGAAGGACGCGTGAGCGGCACACCCGATATTCTCGTCATCGACAATTACGACAGCTTCACCTTCAATCTGGTGCATTACCTGATGGAGCTGGGGGCGCAGGTTCGGGTCGAGCGCAACGATGCGCTCAGCGCGAGCGAGGCGTTGGGATCGGGCGCAAAAGGTGTCCTGATCTCGCCCGGACCCTGCACTCCGAACGAAGCGGGTGTCAGCCTCGATCTTGTTGCGGCCTGTGCCGACAGCGGCACCCCGCTGCTAGGCGTATGTCTGGGTCATCAGGCCATCGGGCAGCATTTCGGCGGCAAGGTGGTGCGCGGCGGGCTGATGCACGGAAAGACCTCGCCGGTGGAGCACGATGGGAGCGGGGTGTTCGCCGACCTGGCCTCGCCCTTTACCGCTACCCGCTACCACAGTCTCGAAGTGGTCGATGTGCCGGACGCGCTAATCGCCAACGCGCATGCTGATACACCGGGCGGCGATCACGCCAGCGTCATGGGCTTCCGCCACCACGACCTGCCCATTCACGGTGTCCAGTTTCATCCCGAAAGCATTGCGACCGAGCACGGCCACGCGCTACTCGCCAATTTTCTGCGGGTTTGCGGTATGGATGGGCGACTACCCGAGGATTTGTCAGCATGAGCGCCCTGCCCGATATCGCCACGCCGCTCAGCGAAACCGAAGCCGAACGCGCCTTCGGCACCCTGCTCGATGGCGAAACCTCGGAAGGCGAAATCGAACGCTTCCTCATAGACCTGTCCGACCGCGGCGAAACGTCGGACGAGATCGCAGGCGCGGCGCGAGCTTTGCGCGCGCGCCTGATACCCATCGAAGCGCCGCACGACGCCGTCGACGTGTGCGGCACGGGCGGCGACGGGCACCACACACTCAACGTTTCCACCGCCGTCAGCCTCGTCGTCGCGGCCTGCGGCGTCCCGGTCGCCAAGCACGGTAACCGAGCAGCGTCGTCCAAGGCGGGCGCAGCGGATACGCTGGAAGCGCTCGGGCTCGATATGGACGCTGCCGGGCGCACGGCGGAACAGACGCTGGCAAAGCTCGGCATCTGCTTTCTGTTTGCCAAGAACCACCACCCGGCGATGGGGCGCATTCAGCCCATTCGCAAGCGCATCGGCAAGCGCACGATCTTCAACCTGATGGGGCCACTTTCCAATCCTGCGCGGGTTGAAAGCCAGCTTATCGGGATTGCCCGGCCCGCCTACGTGCCGATCTATGCCGGCGCGCTCGCCCGGCTCGGTACGGGCCGCTCGCTAATCGTGTCGGGCGATGAGGGGCTGGACGAGTTGAGCCTGGCCGGCGGCAACGAGATTGCAGTCGTCACCGGGAGTGAAGTCACGATGCGCCGCGCATCGCCCGAAGATGCCGGTCTACCGACCGCCCCGATCGAAGCGATTCGCGGCGACGATGCGACCCACAACGCCGCCGCCTTGAAAGCGCTGCTGACGGGCGCGCCCGGCCCCTATCGCGACGCGGTTCTGTTCAACGCCGCCGGAGCGCTCGAAGTCGCGCGGCGGGGCGATGACTGGACGGATCGTGCCGCGATGGCAGCCGAGGCGATCGACAGCGGGCGGGCGAAGACGCTGCTGGACCGCTGGATCGCGATGGCAGTTTAGGCGTTGGCATTCTCAATGCCATTTGACCTGAGCCGGGAAAGACCTTGAACAAGCTTGACGAAATCTGCGCCACCAAGCGTGAGGAAGTGTCCGCTCGCAAGCGCGAGAAGCCGCAAGCCGACCTGGAAGCTGCCGCCGCCGCGCAATCGCCTCCGCGCGGGTTCGAGCATGCGCTGCGCAACGAGGCGCAGACCGGCTTTGCGCTGATCGCCGAGATAAAGCGCGCGAGCCCGTCAAAGGGTCTTATCCGCGAGGATTTCCATCCCGCCGACCACGCAGCCGCTTACAAAGCGGGCGGTGCGACGTGCCTATCCGTTCTCACCGACGCGCCCTATTTTCAGGGGCATGAAGAATACCTGATTGCCGCACGCGCCGCCTGCACCCTGCCAGTGCTGCGCAAGGACTTCATGGTCGATCCGTGGCAATGCCTCGAAGCGCGGGCGATCGGCGCGGACGCGATCCTCATCATCGTCGCGGCGCTGGACGATGGCGCGATGGCAGAGATCGAGGCGGCCGCGCTCGAACATAACATGGACGTTCTGGTCGAAGTGCATGACGAGGCAGAGCTCGAACGAGCAGCAAGTGTGCTCGGTAGTCGCTTGATCGGCATCAACAATCGTGATCTCAAGACCTTCACCACCTCGCTTGCTACAACCGAACGCCTCGCCCCCCTCGCCCCGGCGAATGCCATGTTGGTCGGGGAGAGCGGCATCGCGGCTCATGCGGATTGCGAGCGGCTCGCCGAAAGCGGCGTGCGCGCGTTTCTGGTCGGTGAAAGCCTGATGCGAGCCGATGACATCGCGGCCGCCACACGCGAACTGCTGGGCACTTGAATAGCAAGTGCACGGACCACCTCTGTCCTACGCACGGCGAACATGGCATGAAGCTGGCTATGACCACTCCCGCACCGCCCCCCTGTAGTCAATGGAAGCGATCGTCCGCTGAGAATGTAATCGAACCGGTTTTCGCTTCAGGACCGTGTAACACCCGGTCCATCCGTGCACTACGGGCGGCGAACCGAGTGGAGGTGCGGGCATGAACCGACTCACCCATCTGGACGAGGGCGGCGCGGCGCGCATGGTCGATGTGGGTGACAAGACGCCCTCGCATCGGGTCGCCGTGGCCTCGGGCCGTATCGTGATGAACCGCGAGGCGCTGGCTGCGATCCGCGATGGCGACGTGCCCAAGGGAGATGTGATCGCGACCGCGCGCATCGCCGGGATCATGGCGGCCAAGCGCACTGGCGAGCTGATCCCCTTGTGTCATCCGCTGGGGCTTGAAGCGGTCACGCTCGACTTCACATTCGGGGATGACGGTGTGAGCGCCACCGCAACCGCCTCGCTGACCGGCAAGACCGGCGTCGAGATGGAGGCGATGGTCGCGGTCTCCACCGCGTTGCTGACCATCTACGACATGGCGAAAGCGATCGATCGGGCGATGGCCATCGGCGAGGTGCGCCTGATCGCAAAGCGCGGCGGCAAGTCGGGAGATTGGGAGGCTCCGGCGGGATGAGCCTGCTCAGCCTTGAGGGTGCGCATGAACGCCTGCTCGCACTCGCACCCCGGATGGAAGGAGAGCAAGTCAATGTAGAGGCGGCGCTCGGACGGGTACTGGCTGCCGACCTGCTGGCACGGCGTACGCAGCCTCTCGCGGACCTCTCGGCGATGGATGGGTACGCGATTGCCGGAGACGGGCCGTGGCGGCTGACCGGCGAAAGCCGCGCTGGTGCGCCATTTTCGCAAGTTCTGCAGGCAGGCGAAGCGGCGCGGATCTCCACAGGCGCGCACATGCCCGATGGCGCTGATCGGGTGCTGATACAGGAAAATGCGCAAGTGGATGGCGGGCAGCTTGAGGCACGTGAAATGCCTGCCCCCGGGCGCCATGTGCGTCGCCGCGGCTTCGACTTTGCAGAAGGTGGGCGAGTGCTCGAACGCGGAACCCGGATCGGCCCTGCGCAGCTCGCGCTTGCCCTCGCCGCAGGCCATAGCGCTGTGCAGGTGGCAAGGCAGCCGCGTGTCGCGGTGCTCGACAGCGGAGATGAACTCGCGGCTGATCCCGCAAATTGCGGGCCAAACCAGATCCCCGCGAGCAATGGCGCGATGATTGCAGCGATGCTCTCGCCACTTGTGGGATGCTGCGAGCGGTTAGGCCCGGTGCCGGACGACCGGACGGCGCTTGCGAAGGCATTGGAGCGCGCGGACGGTGTGGATATTCTGGTGACGTCGGGCGGCGCGTCGGTCGGCGATCATGACCTGGTGCAACAGGCGCTGACCGACTGGGGCGCGCAAATCGCATTCTGGAAGGTAGCGATCAAACCCGGCAAGCCGCTGATGGTGGCTACGCGCGACGGTGCAGCGGGCCCGCAGGTGGTCCTCGGCTTGCCAGGCAATCCGGTCTCCAGCTTCGTCACCGCTTTCCTGTTCGCGCTGCCGCTGGTGCGCGCCGCGATGGGCATACCTCGTCCGTTACCCCTATCCACGCGATCAAAAGCTCTCGCGTCACTGCCTGCGACAGGTTCGCGCCGCGAATTCGTGCGCGCTGATGCGACCGGAGAGGGCGTCGTCCCGGTGGCATCGCAGGATTCCAGCGCCCTGCGCGCCCTTGGCATGTCGAACTGCCTGATCGACCGCCCCGCAAACGCACCGTCAGTCTCCGCAGGCGAACTGGTCGACGTGCATTCTCTCCGCAATGGCTGAAACGCGCGGGTTGTCGACAGGGTGAGGCTTGACTTGGCGAATCGGGTTGCCTAATTGTTCCGCATTCGTTCACCATATCGGTGCGCCGAGGGAGTTTGCCCCATGTTGACCGCGAAGCAGCACGAACTGATCCGCTTCATCCAGCAACGCCTTGATGAAACCGGCATCTCGCCCAGTTTCGAGGAAATGAAGGATGCACTTGATCTCAAGAGCAAGTCGGGCGTTCACCGGCTGATTTCCGCTCTTGAGGAACGTGGCTTCATCCGTCGCCTGCCAAACCGCGCTCGTGCGCTCGAAGTGATCCGTCAGCCCGAGGACGCGACGCCTACGCCGCGCGCCACGATGGCTGCAAATGACGCGGTGGCTTCGGTTTCCAAGACCATGACGAGTGCGCCCGAACCGGCCAATGACGTCATCGAAATCCCGCTGCATGGTCGTATCGCGGCGGGCGCCCCGATCGAGGCGCTGGAGGGGCAGAGCTCGCTTCCGGTCCCTGCAGCCCTGCTCGGTCCGGGGGAACACTACGCGCTTGAAGTTTCAGGCGATTCGATGATCGAGGCGGGCATCTTCGATGGTGACTTCGCGCTGGTCCGTCGCACCGACAGCGCCCGCGATGGGGAAATCGTCGTTGCGCTGGTGCGTGGTGAAGAAGCGACGCTCAAATACCTCCACAAGGATGGCGGCCGTGTGCGCCTCGATCCGGCGAATGCGGCATACGATGCGCAGGTTTATGGCTCGGAAGAAGTGCAGGTCCAGGGCAAGCTCGCCGGGTTGCTGCGGCGCTACCATTAAGATGGTGCGATCGAGGTGCGCGGACAGCGGGCGCCTCACCTTTCTTCGCCGCGCCACCATCCGTGCTCACCTTGGGATGCGGCGACGCTGTTGATGCGCCGATCCTCAAGGTTGATTGCAAGTCCGCCTGTGCGTTGTAGCAAACGGCGGTCGGCCTTGAGCCATTTGGGGCTGCACGATCGCGGCAGAAACCGATCCGCGACCACGATATCGGCTCTTTCGCAGGCGGCGGCGAGCGCCCGCTCCTCGATCATCGCGCGATTGCGGGCGAGCAGCAGGTTCCATTGCCGCCCGCCCCGCTCGATCGCCAACGTGCAGAACTCGGCAGAACAACGGGCCGTGCGCCATTCCGCAAGCGGGATCGGATCGGCGGTAACACTGGCGAGTTCGAGCAGATTGTCCCGAGAATAGGAAGAGCGACTGTCGCGCAGGGAGATCAGGCGCCGCTCCCCGTGTTCGTCGAGAGCGGTGATCCCGACATGCCGCCCGTCGCGCCCGACAAGGATGTCCGGGATCGGCGTTGCAAAGAGCATCACGGTAGCTACGGTCACTGGCGCAAAACCCAGCAATCGCCCCCGCCCGCTCCACAGCGCGAGCCATAGGCCGCCCGTGGTGAACGGCGCGATCGCAAACCAGCTCATCTGCGGCATGAGCTTGACCGCTCCGGGCTGCGCTGCCGTCATGTGCGCAAGCCCCAGCAGCAGATCGAGCGAGCGCTCCACCAGCCACCATGCCGGCGCGCCCAGACCGACCGCGTCGAGCGCCAGGGCCAGCGCGATCAGGGGCATTGAAACAAAAGTGACCAGCGGAATGGCCAGAACGTTGGCGAACGCGCCGTACACACCCGCTCGGTGGAAATGGAACAGCACGATCGGCATCAGCGCGATTTCGATCACGAGCCCTGTGAGGAACAGCATCGCCACACTGCGTCCGAAGCGACGTCCCGAGCTCTCTTCGCGCGGCGCGAGGAAGGCCCGCACCGGCCCGCTGGAATGCAAGGCAACGATTGCTACAACCGCGGAAAAGCTCATCTGGAAACTCGGCCCGACCACGCTCTCCGGCCACAGCAGAAGCACGAAAATCGCCGCCACGGCGACCATTCGAAGCGAAAGGGCATCGCGCCCCATCGCCAGCGCGATCAGCACCAGCATGGCGGCAACGCAGCTGCGCACCGTGGGAACCTGCGCTCCGGTGAGCAGCGTGTATCCGATACCCGCCAACGCCCCGACCGCAGCGGCGACGACCGGCAGGCGAAAGCGCAATGCGAACGCCGGAAAGAGCGCGAGCAATTTGAGCGTCACGAAATACGCCGCTGCAATAACCGCGCTGACATGCAGGCCGCTGATCGCAAGCAAGTGTGTGAGGCCGGCATCGCGCATCGCCTCCTCATCCTCCTCGCGGATGGCACCGCGATCGCCGCTGGCGAAGGCGGCCGCGATGGTGCCCGCTGATCCATCCACGCGCTCTCGAACATGGGCCGACAGCGTGCGTTGCAGCGCCGCAATACCACTCGCGCCTGGCGCGGGTTCGACGATCTCGAACGAGCCGATCACGCTGCCCGTCGCGGCGAGTCCCTTGAACCAGGCGGCACGGGCGAAGTCATAGCCGCCGGGCAGCATGGGGCTGGCGGGCGGCATCAGCCTCACCCGCATTCGTACCACCGCGCCTTCTGCCAGTGCGTCCGCATCGTGATCAGCGAGCGCCTCCCGAGCAGCCTCTGCGGGCACATTCACGCGGATCTTACGGCCCTCGCCCGTCGACGCATCGCGCACCGCCATGGTCAGCCGCAGACGCTCCTGTGCGGGCTGGTCTTCGCGGTCGAGGACATAACCCTGGACGCGCTCGACCACCGGTCGCTTGATCGGCTCGGCACCGACGGTCTCAGATCGCAACCAGATGACCGCAATGCCCGCCGCAAAGATCACCGCGCATGCAATAATCGCACGGCGAAGCTGGCCCCGATCGTCATGGCCTTGCCACGCCGCAAGAGCGAACAGCGCGGCCATCAGGCTAAGCCCGATCGCCGCGATCCACTGCCACGGCGAGGCGAGCGCAAACCAGGTCAAGATTCCGCTAGCGAACAACACCGCCAGCCACGGCGCACGATCGAAACCGGCCTTCGCCAGAAACTCTTCTGCCGCGCCGCCCAACCTCCGGGCGATGCTGGACAAGCGACCGCCGGTTTGCCACAGGCGCGTCGACCCAAAGGCGCCTTCGCCTGCGCCTTTGGTCGGGTCCGGGCGTCCCTCGCCCGTCCCGCGCCCGGGCTGCTCGCCCATCGGAATGAATGGCACATTGGCCAAGGCCCACGTCCCCCCTCGGGCTTGGCCGATTACAGGCCTAAGATTGAACAGGAATTACTGCGTCATGGCAAGCCCATCAGCACGTGAAGTCGTCACCCGGTTCGCTCCGTCTCCCACTGGATTTCTGCATATCGGCGGAGCGCGCACGGCGCTGTTCAACTGGCTGTTCGCACGCCACCACGGTGGCAAGGCGCTGCTGCGGATCGAAGACACGGACAAGAAGCGTTCCACGCAAGAGGCGATCGACGCGATTCTCGACGGACTCGACTGGCTTGGTCTGGAATATGATGAGGAACCGGTGTTCCAGTCGCAGCGGGCAGAACGCCATGCGGAGGTAGCGCACAAGCTGCTCGAGACAGGTCATGCCTACAAGTGCTTCGCGACGCCGGAGGAACTCGAGCAGATGCGGGCCGAGCAGCGCGCGAACAAGCAGCCGATGCGTTATGACGGGCGCTGGCGTGATCGCGATCCGTCCGAGGCGCCTGAAGGCGCGCCCTACACCGTACGGCTGAAAACCCCGCTCGAAGGGGAAACGACGATCGATGATGCTGTGCAGGGAGCCGTCTCTGTCCGCAACGAGGAGATCGACGACTACATCATCCTGCGCGCCGATGGCACGCCGACCTACATGCTCGCTGCGGTCGTTGACGATCGCGACATGGAGGTAACACACGTCATTCGCGGGGACGATCACCTGAACAACGCCTTTCGCCAGCTGCCGATCTACCGCGCGATGGATAAGGTCGAGGGCAATTGGCCCGATCCGATCTACGCTCACATTCCCCTGATCCACGGGTCCGACGGAGCGAAGCTGTCGAAGCGACACGGCGCGCTTGGCGTTGACGCTTACAGGGACGAGATGGGCGTGCTGCCCGATGCGCTGTTCAACTACCTTTTGAGGTTGGGCTGGGGTCATGGCGATCGCGAAGAGATCACGCGCGAGGAGGCGATCGCGCTGTTCGATCTCGATGGCGTGGGGAAGAGCCCCTCGCGCTTCGACATGAAAAAGCTGGAGAACCTCAACGGACACTACATCCGCGAGAGCGATGATGGTGCGCTCGCTGCCCTGGTGGCGGCGCGGATGGAGGGCGGCATCGATCAGGAATTGCTGGCACGCGCGATGCCGGTTCTTAAAACACGTGCGAAGAACCTCGATGAACTGGCTGAAGGAGCAGGCTTTCTTTTTGCTACACGTCCACTCGCGATGACTGAGAAAGCGGCCAAGCTGCTCGACGAAGAGGCGCGGACCCGTCTTGCGCAGATTTCGAGCGCTCTGGCCGATGAAAATGACTGGACAATCGAGGCACTCGAAGCCACTACCAAAACGCTTGCAGAGCGGCTCGAACTGGGGCTTGGCAAGCTGGCGCAGCCAATGCGCGCGGCGCTCACCGGGACGACGACCTCGCCCGGCATTTTCGACGTTCTGGTCCTTCTGGGACGGGATGAATCCCTGGCACGGCTCGACGCGCAGGCCGCGTGAACGCCGATGTCAGGAGCAAACACGCACAGGAGTTCAACGGTGGCAGACAAACAGGCGAAACTGGAACTGGGCAGCGAAACCCTCGACTTCCCCGTGCTCGAAGGAAGCACCGGGCCGGATGTCGTCGATATCCGCAAGCTCTATGGCCAGACTGGCGCCTTCACCTTCGATCCGGGATACAAGTCGACGGCAAGCTGTGAGAGCGCGCTGACCTATATCGACGGAAACGAAGGTGTGCTGCTGCACCGCGGCTATCCGATCGGGCAGTTGGCCGAGCAGTCGAGCTTCATGGAAGTCAGCTATTTGCTGCTGAATGGCGAATTGCCGCAGCGCGAAGAGCTGGACGATTTCACCTATACCATCACGCGCCACACCATGCTGCACGACCAGCTGCGCCAGTTTTATCAGGGCTTTCGCCGCGATGCGCACCCGATGGCGATCATGTGCGGCGTGGTCGGCGCGCTGTCGGCGTTCTATCACGACAGCACCGACATTTCCGATCCGGAGCATCGCAAGATCAGCTCACACCGCCTGATCGCCAAGATGCCGACGATTGCGGCGGCGGCGTATAAATATTCCGTCGGGCAGCCTATGATGCAGCCGGACAACTCGCTCAGCTACACCGGCAATTTCCTGCGCATGACTTTCGGTGTTCCGGCTGAGGAATATGAGGTCATCCCCGAAGTCGAGCGCGCGATGGACCGGATTTTCATCCTCCACGCCGACCACGAACAGAACGCCTCCACCTCGACCGTGCGGCTCGCCGGTTCGTCGGGCGCGAATCCCTTCGCCTGCATCGCAGCGGGCATTGCCTGCCTGTGGGGACCGGCCCATGGCGGCGCCAACGAAGCGGCGCTCAACATGCTACGCGAAATCGGCACGCCGGACAAAATCCCGCACTATATCGAGCGGGCGAAGGACAAGAACGATCCGTTCCGCCTGATGGGCTTTGGCCACCGCGTCTACAAGAACTACGATCCGCGTGCGACTGTCATGCAGAAGACAGTGCGCGAGGTGTTCGATGCACTGAAGGTGAAGGATCCGGTATTCGAGACCGCGCTTCAGCTTGAGGAAATCGCGCTCAATGACGATTACTTCAAGGAGAAGAAGCTGTTCCCGAACGTGGACTTCTATTCAGGGATCATACTGTCGGCGATCGGCTTCCCGACGACCATGTTCACCGCGCTGTTCGCCCTTGCCCGCACGGTGGGCTGGGTCGCGCAGTGGAACGAAATGATCTCCGATCCAGGCCAGGTCATCGGTCGCCCACGTCAGCTCTATACAGGTCCGACCCAGCGCGATTACGTGCCGGTGAGCAAGCGCTAGGGTCGCTTCTGACCCCCTTCAGTACCCCTTTGATGGGGCGGGGCGGCAGGCAGGCTTAGCCTGAACGTCGCCCCGCGCCGCTGTGCGCTGCCTGATGGTGCGACACATTCAAGGTCGCCGCCCATCACTCGCGCCAGCCTGCGCGAAATATAAAGGCCAAGCCCCGATCCGCCTTCACCGGCGACATCACTGTCGCGTCCGAGCCGCTCGAACTTGTCGAATACACGCCTCGCTTGTTCGGGATCGACGCCCGGTCCTTCGTCCTGGACGATCAGCGATACCGCGCCGTCGTGGACGGGCTCTATATCGATCGCGACCGTGCTTCCTTCTGGCGAATAAGCGATGGCATTGCCGACAAGATTGATCAGGATCTGCAAAACGCGGCGGAATTCTCCGATCGCCACGCTGTCTTGAGCATCCTCGGGCAGAACCACTTCAATGCTGCGAGCCTGCGCGCGAACGCCGAGAATTCCTACAGCCCGCCGGGCTGCATCGACCAGATCGACGCGCTCTTTCGCCGTCGAGAAATCCGCCGCCTCGACCACCTCAAGATCGACCAGATCATCGAGCATAGCCGAAAGATGCTGTCCTGCCGAGGCGATGTGCCCCGCATACTCGCTGTATTCGGCGCGCAATGGACCGGCGAGCCGGGCGCGGATTGTCTCGGCATTGGCGATGACCCGCGCGATCGGCTCGCGCAAAACCGGGGTAAGCGCGCTCCCCATCAGGCGCGAATGCGCAGTGTCGGCATCGTCTGAGGCGCTTGGCTCCGGCAAGAGCTGGTCGGCGATCAAGAGCAGTTCAAAAGCGTGCGGTGCCGCCTCCGCCGAGCCCACGGGAATGAGCCTAACCCGCCAATCGCGCGTCGATCCGGGAATGGAGCAGCGCGTCGCGTCAAGCACGCGCCAGTGCAGCGGTTGTTGAATATCGGCGCCGTCCTTGTCGAGATAATCGCTCCACAGCTTGCCAGGCTTGGCCTCTATCGCCTCGCAAAGCGCCTTGGCGTCCGCAGCATCGCTGTTGAGATACTGCACGCGTTGACGCGCATCCAAGCGGCCGGTCACTTCAGCTGCGCTGCGATCGATCTCGTCGAGCAGGGCGGCGATCTCCTTGGCGCCCGCGAGCGGTTCCAGGCTGCGTTGCCAGTTTTCAACCAGGATTTCGCACCCACCGCCGTTGGCTTCGGACTGGGGGTGGATGCGGGCAAAGCCGCGAACCGTTTCGGTGCCGTTGAAAGCGCTGAAATCTCTGGCAATTTTTAACCCGATCTCTCGCGCCTGACGCACCAGATCGAGCAGTTCCGGCACGGCTAGCGCGCCCGGGACCGTGCCGCCCGCGTCCCGCTGCAGCGAGGCGAGCGGTTCATCGGCGGAAACAAGCCGGTCGCGCGCATCGGTCAACCCGCGGGACGTGAGTATGGATTGTTCGCGGTTCATGGCCAGAGCTCGCTTAGCCGCCGCTTCGCGGTTGGGGAGATTGCGCCATCGAGCATCAGTGCCGCGCGTTCGGGTGGAATACGCGATATGCCGGCCGGAACCCATTCGGATGGGTCGAGGAGTGCAAGCTGCCGGTCGATCGCGCTGTCCCCCTGCCCCACCGCGCGCAAGCTCAATGCGAGGCGCACGGCCTGCCGTTCGTGACAGGCGAGAATCACGAGATCGCGCGGTTGCTCGGTCAAAGTCGCAATCCCGCTGGCGAAGAGGGCGAGCCCCGCATGCTCGAGCTCCAACGTGGCGACGGCCCCGCCGCGCATTGAAGACACCAAGCGCGTCAACAGGCCAAGCCGGGTCGTCGCCTCGTCGTAAGCCTCACGCAGCGTTGCAAGTCCACGGGCGATGGTATGCGCATCGGACGCGCCGGCGACGTTGTAAAAGTCATCGATGGTGCTTGCGAACAGTTCGGCTGGCAACTCGCCGATCGCCAAATGCATGCGCCGCTGACCCTGAATAAAGCGCGATTGCGCTGCAAGAGCCTCCATCGCCAGTTCGGCCGTAGCAGGGCGGTCGGAGGCGATAAGTTCCTGCAAGAGCGGGCTAAGCACTTGGTCAAGCGCTCCTCGCCGCTCTAGCCGCTCTGCCAGGTGCGCTTCCATCGCGAGTGCGTATAGGTGGCTGAGAATGCCGGTGTCGCCTGCAAACATCTCGGCCAGAGCATCCACCGCCTCGCGATCGGGGGGATCGCGGGTGGGCACCTCACGCGCAGCGAGAAGAAGTTGAATCGCGAGGTGCTCTAGCATCCCGCGCAGCCGCGCGACGATCGCGTCGTTGACCAGCGACTGGCCCGGACTCTCCAGCTTGTGCGCGAGGACGGGCGCAACACCGCCGAGCGCGCGATTGGCGCGGGCGAGCTGTTCGCGCATCACGGCTTCCACCGCAGTCTGTCCGGTCCCGTCCATTGCCATCTCACCCATCCCACCGCGTTACGCGGCCCATGGTTAAGGGCTCGTTAGCTCATTGTGCTGGTTGAGTCAGCGTCAAGAACGGACTTGTTAGCTAACTATTGCCGGTAAAGCGCGCCTTTTCCTTGAGGTTAAACCGACGCGCTAGCAAAAATCAGCTGAAATGAGCTTACCAGCGTTACGTGGGAGCCGGAAAATCGCGTGAATGCGCCTAGAATATCAGGCTGACTGAGCGGTGGCCGTCGCTGGCGCGAGCTCACTCAGCGCCGTTTCAATGCGCCGGATAGCGACCGGCTCTCCTGGAGCGCAAGCAAGTGCATCATCGGCTGCGGTTAGCAGATCCTGTGCGTGAAAACTGGCAGCAAGCCCTTTGATGCGCATCGCCGCAACAGTCCAGTTGCCATCGCATCTCGCGCGCGAAAGAAGATCGAGCTGCCGTTGCGCGCTTTCGACGAAAGCCTGACGCAACTCTGCCTGAAGAGCTGCATCGTCGCCCGCCGCCGCCGCCAGATTGGCTTCGAGAGAAGCAGATTGATAAGCCATAGTTTGGTTATCTACAGCGCGAAAAGTTAAAGCAGTGTTTATCCTCGCCGCCGCTGTGGTATCGTCCGACCATGTCTAGCGGAAACCACATCCGGGCCGTCGGGCCGGACGCCGAGCGCAGCGCGCAAACCTCGTCCGATGACCCGAGCGAAGACCTGTCATCGCAACCGTTCGCGACCGACGAGCTTACCCTCACCGAAGACGATCTCGAGTATCCCGACGAAGAAGCTACCCCTGAGCGCAGCTGGCTCATGCCGGCTCTCGCGGCGGCGGCGATCCTTGCCTGGACCGTGCTTTATAGCTGGTCGATCCAGACCGAGTTGGCGGCGGCGTCGGGCGCCAGTCCATCAGATTGGACGCGATGGATCATCGACTGGTCGGTGCCGGTGCTGCTGGTTTGCGTGGCTTATCTGCTGGCCCTTCGCAATTCGCGCGCCGAAGCGAGGCGTTTCGGTCGCACGGCACAGATGCTTTCGCGCGAAAGTCGCGAGCTTGAACACCGCCTTTCGATCGTCAACCGCGAACTGAGCCTCGCACGCGAATTTCTCGCCACTCAATCCCGAGAACTCGACTCGCTCGGGCGGATTGCATCGGACCGGATTGGTGAACACGCCGAAACTCTGCAGGGCCTTATCCGAGACAATGGAGCGCAGGTCGACAAGATCGGCAGCGCTAGCGAAACGGCGCTCGCCAATATGAAACGCCTGCGGGACGATCTTCCAGTGATCGGGACTTCGGCACGCGACGTTTCAAACCAGATCGGCAATGCCGGACGAACCGCGCACGAACAACTGGAAGCGCTCGCGAGCGATTTCGAGCGGCTTGAGGAATCGAGCAGAGCGAGCGAGACGCAAGTGTCCGCACTCGGTGAGCGGGTTACGGATACGCTGGCAGGTTTCGAGACGAACCTTGCGCAGATCGAGGAAGTCCTGGGCACCCGCTACGATACCTTGCGGGACAAGCTCGGAACGTATCGGAGCGAAGTCGACGAGGCCGAACGACAGGCGGTCGCCGGGCTGAGCGAACGGCTCGATGCTCTGAAGGCGGAGTCCAAGGCAATCGCTGCAGAACTTCGCCGCGCGGAAACCGATGCAATGGGTCAGCTCGAAGCGTCCAAAAATCGTTTCTACGAGGATGTGTCGAAGACGGTGGAATCGCTCGATACGCTCGACCGCGAAGCGAGCGATGCTTCCAAGCGGCGGATGGACGAATTGCAGGCGGAAGCTGTCCGTTTCAACGAGACACTCTATGAACGAGATCAGCGCTTTATCGCCGAAATGGCAAAACGCCAGGATGCCTTCGACGCCCGCGAGGCGCAGGCGAGCGAAGGCTTGGCGCAGCGCCTGGCCGATCTCGACAATGCCATAGCTGAACGGCGCGAGGCGCAGATCGCCGATACCGAGCGACTGGTCGCGCATTCCACTGCAATGACGGCGCAGATCGAGACGCTCCGCACGCTGATTGGCGAAGTCGCTCAGCAGGGCGACGCGACGCGCGAAGGCCTTTCCGAAGGTCTGGATGCGCTTGGTCACACTCTCGCTGACCGACGTGGGGAACTCGATCAAACGAAGGAGCAGCTCGCCGAATTGACCGATAGCGGCATCCGCCTGCTTGAAATCATCCAGTCTGGAGCGCGCCATAGTCGCGAAGATCTGAGCCAGGCGATCGAAGGGGCAGGCGAAAGTCTGGGCTCGGTTGAGCAGCGTGCCGAGCGGGTTTCAGGGGTCATGTTCAAGACCCGCGGACAGGCCGACGGCCTTGGCGAGTACCTCATCGAGACCGAGCGCCAGATCGAAGCGACGGACGGATCGCTGCAGAACCTGAAAACGCGGCTTGCCGAGCAGTCCGATGAAGCTTTGGCGCGCCTCAACGGGCTGCGCGGCGGTTTCTCTCAATTGGCCGAAGAGAGCGAAGCTTTCACCAGTCACGCACAAGAGCAAATGCGCGCCGCTCTGACAGCTCTCGAGGACGCGATCCGCGCCGCCTTCGACACGCTGGATGAGGACGCGCGTGAGAAAGTCGAGATATTGGCCACCTCGCTGTCAAAGGACGTGGTCGCTGACATCGAACGAACACTCCGGGATGAGAGTGCGGCCAGCATCGAGCGGCTCGAAACCGCCGCCGCGCAAGCTTCGGGGACTGGGAAAGAGGCCACTGCCCTTTTGCGAGACCAACTTACCAAGGTAAGCGAGCTGACGCTCAATCTGGAGCGTCGCATCGCGCGAGCACAGGAAAAAGCGCAAGAGCAGGTCGGCAACGATTTCTCGCGGCGCATGGCGCTTATTACCGACAACCTGAATTCAAACGCCATCGACATAGCCGCAGCGCTTTCGACCGAAGTCACCGACACGGCCTGGGCCGCCTATCTGAAGGGCGACCGCGGCATCTTTACCCGCCGTGCGGTGCGCCTGGTGGACAAGGGGGAAGCCCGCGCAATAGCCGAGCTTTATCAGCGTGATGATGCGTTCAACGCTGCGGTCAATCGCTACATTCACGACTTCGAGGCGATGCTGCGATCGATGCTCTCTACCCGTGACGGCAATGCGCTGGCGGTCACCATTCTGGGATCGGATATCGGCAAGCTGTATGTCGTGCTCGCACAGGCTCTCGAGCGCTTTCGGACCTAGCCGCTAGTCGGTCGCACCGAGCTTTGGTTCGGGCTCTGGCAAAATATCGAGATCGCTCGCGGTGATCCAACCATACTCGTAATTGAGCACGAAAGCGGTGGTAAGCACCGCTGCGATCGCCGTCGCACGAATTACGAGGCGGCCGGGTCGAAAATTGACCGGTGCGCTCTCAGCCTGACCGGGCACCTTTTTCGTGCCGGTCTCCTCCGCTGTACGCACACCGAACGGCAGCATGACGAAGGCCGTCATCACCCAGATCAGGAAATAGATCGCGAGGATCGAAGTCCACTGCATCGACGCCTCAGCTCAACCCCGGCATGACGACGCGCACCTGCGGGCTCTTACCGCACCAGCGACGCGCAGCACGGCGGGCGGCCAATCGGGCGGCTTCGTGCACGGCAGCGGGATCCTTCGCGTCGCGTCCCTTGAGCTTGCCGATTGCCTTCAGCACGTCCTCGCTGGTCTCTTCGAGGAAATCGGGCAGGTCTTCTTCCAGAGGCAGGCCGAACGTCTCGATGGCAGGCTTTTCACCCCGCGCAAGCACGACAACCATTGCCCCCTCAAGCGCGATCCGCCGACGCATCGTTACCGAATCGCCATCGGCAGGCGCTATGATATCTCCGTCGAGTACAAGACGACCATGGCGCACATCGGCAATCTTGCCCGGATCACCCGGAGCGAGGCGCACGATGTCACCGTTCGACTGGACGACGGAATGCGGAATGTTGTTCTCCCGGCCAAGCCGCGCCTGCTCTCGCATGTGCCGCATTTCACCATGCACAGGCACGAGCACTTCGGGCCGAAGCCAATCATACAGCGCTTCGAGTTCAGGGCGGCCGGGATGCCCGGACACGTGGATCAGGCTCTGCCGATCGGTCACCATCTCGATCCCCCGCGTCGCGAGCTGGTTCTGCATCTTGCCGATCGCGATTTCATTGCCCGGAATCTGACGCGAGGAGAAGACCACGACATCACCACTGGTCAATTCCAGCGGGTGGTTTTCATCAGCGATGCGAGCGAGGGCGGCACGCGGCTCGCCCTGCCCGCCGGTCGCGAGGATCAGCACTTCGCCGCGCGGCAATTGCATCGCGGTGTTGAAGTCTACTGTTTCGGGAAAGTCCTCAAGATAGCCGTTGTCCTGCGCGACCTCGAGTATACGGTCGAGCGATCGCCCGGCGATGCACACCTGCCGCCCGGTTTCGCGCGCGACTTCGCCCAAGGTCTGAAGCCGTGCGACATTACTGGCAAAGGTGGTGACGAGCACGCGCTTGCCTGCGTGGCTCGCGATCTCTTCCATCAACCCCCGGTGAACAGCGCCTTCGGACCCGGATGGCTCGGGGTTGAAGACATTGGTGGAATCGCACACCAGCGCCAGCACGCCCTCATCTCCGATCTCGCGTAATTCCTCTTCGGTCGTCGGCTCACCGATAATCGGATCATCGTCCAGCTTCCAGTCGCCGGTATGGAAAACACGACCATGCGGCGTGTCGATCAAAAGCGCGTTGCCCTCTGCGATCGAATGCGCGAGGGGCAGATAGGTGACAGTGAACGGACCGATGGTCAGTTCACCGTGGTCTTCCTCGATCACATTGAGCTCTACCTTGCCGAGCAGCCCGGCCTCTTTCAGTTTCCGCGCGACGAGGTCGGCGGTGAAGGGCGTGGCGTAAAGCGGCACTCCCAAGTCGCCGGCGAAGTACGGCACGGCGCCGATATGGTCTTCATGCGCATGGGTCAGCACGATGCCGAGCAGGTCGCGGGTCCGCTCCTCGATAAAATCGAGATCGGCAAACACCAGATCCACTCCGGGATACTCTCCACCCGAAAAGGTCATGCCAAGATCGACCATCAGCCATTTGCCATTACAGCCATAGAGGTTGACGTTCATGCCGATCTCGCCCGACCCGCCGAGCGCCAGGAACAGCAATTCGTTTTCCGGTTTAAAGTTCTTTTTCACGTAATCTCGCTTGGAAAGATTTGATTTGGCTCGCGAATTAACGAGCGGAAAATTGGCAGATCAGGCCTTCGCCTGCTGCGCGAGGATCGCAAGACCCTCGATTGTGAGGTCGGCGTCTACGGCGTCGAAAATGTCGGTCGCCTCGTCGAACAGGATTGCGAGACCTCCGGTCGCAACCACCTTTGCCGGGCGACCGATCTCGGCCTTCATCCGTGCGACAATGCCTTCCATCATCGCGACATAGCCCCAGAATACCCCGATCAGCATCTGATCTTCGGTGTTGCGTCCTATCACGCTCGCGCTTTCAGGGGTGCGAATCGCAATGCGCGGGAGTTTCGCGGTCTTGCCGACCAATGCGTCGAGCGAGAGATTGATCCCGGGCGCGATTGATCCCCCCTTGTAGGTGCCGTTGAAGTCGATCGCCTCGAACTTGGTCGCCGTTCCGAAATCGATCACGATGAGATCGCCGCCATATTTTCGGTGCGCAGCAAGAATATTGAGTGCGCGGTCAGCACCAAGAGAACTGGGCTGATCGACGTCGATTTCGAAGCGCCACGCAGCCGCGCCTTCTCCCGCCACCAGCGGTGTGATGCCGAAATACTTCTGTGCCAGTACCGACAGGTTGTGGTCCGCGCGCGGGACGACTGACGCGAAGATGATCTGCGTGATGTCATCGCGCTCGACCCCTTCGATTGCGAGCAGCTGGAGCAGCCACACTGCGTATTCGTCTCCAGTTCGCCGTGGGTCGCTGGCGATACGCCAGCGTGCGCGCGGGCTGTAGCCGCCCTCATCCTGATCCTCGAATAGAGCGAAGACCACATTGGTGTTTCCGACATCGGCTGCGAGCAGCATGGGCGAGTTTACCTTTCAGCCATGAGCGATACGTCGCCCGCGTGAATAGTGCGCACCGCGCCATCGGCCAAGCGCAGCATCAGAGCGCCGTTCTGGTTGAGCCCGGCAAACGTTCCAGTGACGCGCTCATCTTCGCCTCCGACCGAAAGACTCGACCCGATCGGGTGGGCTGCATCGGTCCAGGCATCGAGGGTTGCGGCAAGGGGTTCGGTCCGCCAGCGGTTCAGGCGTATTGCGAAGCGCTCCGCAAGGATCGACAGCACCATCTCGGCGCTCTCGGCATAAGCGCCGTTCTCCCGCAAAATTGAGGTCGTTTGCCTGTCCTGCAGATCAGGCGCGTGGCGGATATTCACACCGATGCCGACAACGACGCTGTCACTGCTGCGTTCGAGCAGGATGCCAGCGATCTTCGCCCCACGCACCAGCGCGTCGTTGGGCCATTTGAGCGCGATATCGCTACCGGGCGCAAGGCTGCGCTCGAGGCAGTCGAACGACGCCAGGCCGGCCACAAGCGACAGGCTGTGCGCGGGCGAGTCATCCTCGCGCAAATTGACGATGGTGCTGCAATAAAGGTTGCCGGCCGGACTATCCCAACGGCGACCGAGGCGACCCCGACCACCGCTCTGCCGCTCGGCACGCAGCCAATAACCTTCCTCAATCGGCGTGCCGTTACCGAGGCGCTCAAGTAAATCGGCGTTGGTCGAGCCGGTCTGCGCGACACACTCAATCTGCGGCGAAGGGCTCAAACCGCAACGAACAGCGCCGCCGCCGCCTTGTCCGCCAGATCGGTTAGTGAGGGCGTCAGCAAGTAGCCCAATGGCGAGATGATCACGACCGTCACGAACAGCACCGTCCAATGCGCTGCGCCGCTTTTACCGGTCACGACCCCGACCGGATCGTCGAAGAACATCACCTTGACGAATTTAATGTAATAGAACGCCCCGATCACGCTGGCTGCGATCGCTATGGCGGCGAACGCGACCAGCCCGGCTTCAACCGTCGCCTGAAAAACCACGAACTTGCTGTAAAAGCCGAGCAGCGGCGGAATGCCAGCTAGGCTGAACATCAGGAACAGCAGGCTCCACGCGATGGCTGGCTGCGTCACCGCAAGCCCGCGGATATCGGCGAAGGTTTCAAACAGATCGCCGTCATCGCCGCGCAGCATCAAAAGCGCGACGAAGCTGCCCAGGCTCATCGCAACGTAAATGAAGAGATAAACCAGCATCGCGCTCGCCCCGGCAGCGTTGGCAACCGCGAGGCCGAGCAGGATGAACCCGATATTGTTGATCGAAGAGTAGGCCAGCAGGCGCTTCAGATTGTCCTGACCAATCGCGCCCAGTGCGCCGAATACGATCGAGGCGAGCGCGGTGAACATCACGATCTGCTGCCACGCCGCGACCTGCCCGCCGAACACCTCGAACACCACCCGCGCGGTGAGTGCGACTGCGGCGACTTTGGGTGCGGTCGCAAAGAAGGCGGTCACGGGGGTCGGCGCGCCTTCGTAGACATCAGGCGTCCACATGTGAAACGGCACGGCGGCGACCTTGAACGCGAGGCCCGCTAGAACGAAAATGAGACCGAACAGCTGCCCGGTGCTCAATTCTCCGCTCAGAGCGACGCGCAGGCCATCGAAATCGGTGGTGCCGGTGAAGCCATAAAGCAGGCTCATCCCATACAGAAGAATGCCCGATGCGAGCGCGCCAAGGACGAAATACTTCAGCCCGGCCTCTGCCGAACGCTGGTCCTGCCGCAGGATCGATGCCAGGACGTAGGCAGCAAGGCTGTTCAGCTCGAGCCCAAGATAAAGCGTGAGCAGGTCCGAGGCGGACACCATGATGCTCATGCCGAGCACCGCAAAGACGACCAGCACGGAAAACTCTGCCCGCAAGCCCCGCTCCGCACCGGCGGCGTCGCTGTTGAAGAAGGCAGGCGCAACCACGAGCGCACCGATCGCTGCAAGGTAGATCAGGGCCTTTGCGAACAACGCGAAGCTATCGATTGCCATCAGCCCTCCGAACGCGAAGGTATCGACCCCTTCGACGCCCGAGTGGAGACCCGGCACCAACAGGAAGCCGGCACCAAACAAGGCGGTCACGGCCAGAATAGCGATGGGACGCGCCTGCTTGTCTCCGCCCCATGCCGCAACGAGCAACAGAAGCAGGCCGGTTGCGGTCAGCAGCAGTTCGGGTGCGACAAGCGCGAAGGAACGGGAGAAATCCATCAGTGGTCCCCCTCCCCTTCATAAACGACCGCATTGGCTATCTCGGACCGCGGTGTCCCGGCGGCAAGGTCGGCATCACCTGCTGGAGCAGCGGCAGCCAATTGCGCGTCGAGCGCAGCGATATCGGCGCGCATCGGCGCGATAAAGCTTTCAGGATAGACGCCCATCCACAACACCGCAGCAGCGACCGGCACCATCATCGTCCACTCGCGCGGCGATATGTCCGGCATGGCGGCGGCGTCTTCGTTCGTTTGAGCGCCAAAGGCCACGCGGCGGTAGAGATACAGCATGTAGCCTGCACCAAGGATGATGCCGGTCGTGCACACGAGCGCCGCGAAAGTCGAAAGCTGATAAATCCCGGCCAGCGCGAGAAATTCGCCAACGAAGCCGCTTGTGCCCGGCAGTCCGATGGATGCCATGGTGAACAGCAGGAAGAAAATCGCGTAGTATGGCATGTTGACGCTCAGCCCGCCGTAGCGCGCGATCTCGCGGGTATGCAGTCGGTCGTAGATAACGCCGACGCACAGAAAGAGCGCGCCGGACACGAGCCCGTGGCTGAGCATCAGCACCATCGCCCCTTCGAGGCCCTGAACGTTGAATGCGAACAGCCCGACCATAACGATCGCCATGTGCGCGACCGAGGAATAGGCGATCAGTTTCTTCATATCCTGCTGCACCAGCGCGACCAGCGATGTGTAGACAACGGCGATCATCGACAGCGCCAGGACCAGCCAGGCGAAGTCGGCGCTCGCTTGCGGGAACATCGGCAGGCTGAACCGCAAGAAGCCATAACCGCCCAGTTTGAGCAACACACCTGCGAGGATCACCGACCCGGCGGTGGGCGCCTGCACGTGCGCATCGGGCAGCCAGGTGTGCAGCGGCCACATCGGAATTTTCACGGCAAAACTGGCGAAGAAAGCGAGCCACAGCCAGGTCTGCGGACCCGCCTCGAACGGATACTGCATCAGCGTCGGGATGTCGGAGGTGCCCGCTTCGGCTACCATCCAGAACATCGCAATCAGCATCAGGACCGAGCCGAGCAGCGTGTAGAGGAAGAACTTGTAGCTCGCGTAAATCCGGTTGTCTCCGCCCCACACGCCGATGATCAGGTACATCGGGATCAGACCCGCCTCGAAGAACACGTAGAACAGGAAGATATCCTGCGCCGCGAAGGTGCCGATCATCAGCACTTCCATGAACAGGAACGCCGCCATGTATTCGCCGACACGCTTCTGGATCGCATCCCAGCTCGCCAGAATGCAGATCGGCATCAAGAATACGGTGAGCATGATCAGCAGCAGCGCAATCCCGTCGATCCCGAGCGCATAGCTGAAGCCTGCGAACAGGTCGGCGCGTTCGGTGAACTGCCATTGTGCGCCGCCGATATCGAAGTTCGCCCACAGCAGCACGCCGAGCGCAAAGGTCGCCAGCGTAGCGCCGAGCGCGATGCCGCGCGCCGCACCGCCGCCGGTAAACAGACACAGGATCGCGCCTGCGAGCGGCACGAGCATCATGGTCGTGAGGATGGGAAAGCCGTCCATTGCTTAAACCAACCTCAGAGCAGCACGTATGTGGTGGCCGCGATCAGGCCCAGGAGCATGATCAGCGCGTAGGAATAGAGATAGCCCGACTGGACCGAGCGAGCCGCGGCCGAGCCACGCTGGACTACCGCCGCGACGCCGTTCGGTCCGAAGCGGTCGATCGTGCCGATATCACCCAGCTTCCAGAACTGCCGCCCGAACCAGAATGCGGGCTTCACGAACACGCGGTCGTAGAGCTCGTCGAAATACCACTTGTTGTAAACGAAGCGGTGCAGCGCGCCGAAACTTGCGACAAACTTGCCCGGCACGTCGGGTTTCAGGATGTAGGCGTACACCGCACCTGCGAAGCCGGCGATCATCGCGATTGTCGCGGTCAGCTTCACCCAAAGCGGCACGGCATGAAGCGCATTGACGAGATCCTCGTTGAAGAACAGCGAGCCGCCCCAGAACCCTTGCGTTTCCGTGCCGATCAACACGCTGTCGATGAACGGATACTTGAAAACATAGCCCGCGAATACCGCGCCCAAAGTCAGAACGCCCAGCGGGATCAGCATGGATGCGGGGCTTTCATGGGGTCTGTAGCCACCAGTACCTTCACCTTCGTCCGGATCGGGGACGCTGTGCGGACCCTTCTGGCTCGCATCTTCGAGGCGGGCAGGCGCCTCCTCATGCGAACCATCGTGGTCGTGATGGACCGCGTGCTGGATATGCTCGCTCTCGATCCAGCGCGGCTTGCCCCAGAAGGTGAGGAACATCAGCCGCCAGGAATAGAAGCTGGTCAGCAGTGCCGCGATAGCGCCCGTCCAGAAAGCGAAGTGCGCCAATCCGGTCCCCCGCGCCCATGCCGCTTCGAGGATCGCGTCTTTCGAATAAAAGCCCGCAAAACCGAACACATACAGCACCCCGACCCCAGTAATCGCGAGCGTGCCCGCCATCATCGCCCAGAAGGTGAACGGGATCGCCTTACGCAGGCCACCGTAATAGCGCATGTCCTGTTCATGGTGCATCGCGTGGATCACCGAGCCCGCACCCAGGAACAGCAGCGCCTTGAAGAAAGCGTGCGTGAACAGGTGGAACATCGCCACCCCATATGCGCCTACTCCAGCGGCAAAGAACATGTAGCCGAGCTGCGAGCAGGTCGAATAGGCGATGACGCGCTTGATGTCCCACTGCGTCGTCCCGATCGTTGCGGCGAAGAAACAGGTCGCGGCGCCCACAACGGTGACGATCGCCAGTGCCGTCGGCGCGGTTTCGAACATCGGCGAGAGGCGGCACAGCATGAAGACGCCCGCCGTCACCATGGTCGCAGCGTGGATCAGCGCGGATACCGGGGTCGGTCCCTCCATCGCATCGGGCAGCCAGGTGTGCAGGCCGAGCTGCGCGGACTTGCCCATCGCGCCGATGAACAGCAGGATGCACAGAATATCTATCGTGAAGAGGCGCATGCCGAGGAAAGTGATGCTCGACCCGCTCATCGCCGGCGCGGCGGCGAGTATTTCGGGGATGGAGGTCGTCTCGAACACCAGGAACGTGCCGAATATGCCGAGCATGAAGCCGAGATCGCCCACCCGGTTGACCACAAATGCCTTGATCGCGGCGGCATTGGCGCTCGGCTTCTTGAACCAGAAACCGATCAGCAGATAGCTCGCGAGGCCAACCCCTTCCCATCCGAAGAACATCTGGACGAGGTTGTCGGCGGTCACCAGCATCAGCATCGCGAAAGTGAACAGCGACAGGTAGGCGAAGAAGCGCGGCTGATCCGGATCCTCCTCCATGTAACCCCAGGAATACAGATGGACGAGCGCCGAGACCGTGTTGATGACCACCAGCATCACCGCCGTCAGCGCATCGACACGCAACGCCCAATCGAAGCTCATGTCGCCCGAACGCACCCACTGGAGGACCGGCACGACTTCGGCGGTCGCGGTGCCGTTCAGGAAGCCCCAGAAGATCGGCCAGGACAGCGCCGCAGACAGGAACAGCGCGCCGGTCGTGATCGACTTGGTGATGGTATTGCCAAGCGCGCGGTTGCCCAGCCCGGCGACGATCGCCGCGAGCAGTGGTGCGAACACGATGATGAGGATCTGCGTCGCCACGCGGCTATCCCTTCATCCGGTTAACATCGTCAACCGCGATCGTGCCGCGCCCGCGATAGTAGATGACGAGGATTGCCAGCCCGATTGCCGCTTCCGCCGCAGCGACCGTCAGCACCATCATCGCGAAGACCTGTCCGACCAGATCGTCCATGAACGCGCTGAAGGCGACGAGGTTGATGTTCACCGCCAGCAGGATCAGCTCCACCGCCATCAGGATGACGATCACGTTCTTACGGTTGAGAAAGATGCCCAGCACGCCCAGCACGAACAGGATCGCGCCGACGACGAGATAATGCTCAATGCCGATCACAGCTCGACCCCCTGCCCGTACTCCGGAGACTTCATGACCGTTGCTTCTTCGGGGCGGCGGCTGATCTGCTTGCCGATATCCTGACGCCCGCGTGCGCCCGGCTTGGGCTCGCGGTGGGTGAGGACGATCGCGCCGATCATCGCGACCAACAGGATGATCCCAGCGATCTCGAACAGGACGATATAGCGCCCGTAGAGCAGTGCGCCGATCGCTTCGATATTGCTGACGTTCGCCCGCTCGCTCGCCAGGCCATCCGGCGTGCCCAGTTTTAACCCGCCCGCCTGATAAGCGCCCAGGCCGAGAACCAGCTCGGCCAAGAGGATCACCGCCACCGCGATACCCAGCGGGAAATTCTTGATGAATCCGGCCCGCATCGCGGCAAAGTCGATATCGAGCATCATCACCACGAACAGAAACAGCACCGCAACCGCGCCGACATAGACGATCACCAGCAGCATCGCGATGAACTCCGCGCCCACCAGCACCATCAGCCCGGCGGCGTTGAAGAAAGCGAGGATCAGCCACAGCACGCTGTGCACCGGATTGCGGCTCATGATAACCATCACCGCGCTCGCGATGACGATGCCTGCAAACAGGTAGAAGGCGATGGCCTGTATCATGCTGTCGTCACCCCAGCGAAAGCTGGAGTCTCATGCCCCTTGGTTGTGCCTGTTAGCCTGAGATTCCAGCTTCCGCTGAAATGACGAGGCGCAGCAGTATCGGAGGTGATTCCGCTTGTCGCGCGACGCCCTAGCGATAGGGCGCGTCGGCTTCAAGATTTGCGGCGATGGCGCGTTCCCATTTGTCACCATTCGCGAGCAGCTTGGCCTTGTCGTAGAGCAATTCCTCGCGCGTTTCGGTGGCGTATTCGAAGTTCGGCCCCTCGACGATCGAATCGACCGGGCACGCCTCCTGACAGAACCCGCAATAAATGCACTTGGTCATATCGATATCGAAGCGCGTCGTGCGGCGGCTGCCGTCCTCGCGCTCTTCGCTCTCGATCGTGATCGCCTGCGCGGGGCAAACCGCCTCGCACAGCTTGCACGCAATACAGCGCTCTTCGCCATTGGGATAGCGGCGCAGCGCGTGCTCACCGCGAAAACGCGGTGATAGCGGTGATTTTTCGAACGGGTAGTTGATCGTCACCTTGGGCTTGAAGAAATACTTCAAGGTCAGCGCATGCGCTTTCAGGAATTCCCACAGGGTGAATGATTTGAGGAGCTGGGTTGCGGTAGTCATGGGGTAGCTTCTCCGGCCATACCGGGTTTATCCTGTAACTTGCAGGCACCATCGAACTGGTGAGTGAATTCAAATTCCTTTCTGTCCTCGTCCCATGCCGCCTCCCCCAGCTGAAAATCGAGCCAGTACAAACGTCCGCGCTCTATTAGCAGCGGCGATTGAAAATCAGGTTGCTTCGAGATTCTAGTGATTTGATACCGGCCAGGACCAAACGGAGATCTTCCCAAGAGAAGCAATTCGCGTCTGGGTTCCTCCCCCCCGAATTTTTCCTTCGGAACCGAGAATTCGAAATCAGTATCTTGCGAAACGTTTAGGGTCTCGGCGTTCTCCGGAGACAGTGTGATGGAGACGACTGGCACGGTCCCGGCTGGAATAGTCATATCGCCAACCGGAACAAGCGTGCACAAAAGCACCGCTGTTAAAGAGATAGCCGCGCTCATCCGAAATGTCCCGTCGCCATCAGATACCCGCTAATCAGCGCGACGAACACCAGGCTCATCGGCAGGAACACCTTCCAGCCTAGCCGCATCAGCTGATCGTAACGATAGCGCGGTACGGTCGCCCAGATCCAGCTGAACATGAAGAAGAACATGAAGGTCTTCAGCAGGAACCAGATGATCCCGGGCACCACGTAAAGCGGCTCCCAGTCGATCGGAGGCAACCATCCGCCCATGAACAGCAGCGTGCAAAGCGAGCACATCAGCAGAATGTTCGCATATTCGCCCAGCCAGAACAGCGCGAAACTCATGCTCGAATATTCGGTCTGGTAGCCTGCGACCAGTTCGCTCTCCGCCTCGGTCAGGTCGAACGGTGCGCGCGCTGTTTCGGCCAGCGCGGAAATGAAGAACACCACGAACATCGGGAACAGCAGCGGGTTGATGAAGAACCCGTTGATGATGCCAAGGCCGTGCCCCTTCTGCGCCATCACGATCCCGCTCATGTTGAACGTGCCCGCGAACAGCACGACGCACACCAGCACGAAGCCGATCGACACCTCGTAGGAGATCATCTGCGCCGCCGCTCGCATGGCGGAGAAGAATGGATATTTGGAGTTCGAGGCCCACCCGCTCATCACCACGCCGTACACCCCGAGCGAACTGATCGCGAGGATGTAGAGCAGGCCGACATTGATATCCGCCAGCACGACGCCCGCATCGAACGGGATCACGGCCCATGCCGCCAGCGCGACGGTGAAGGTGATGATCGGCGCGAGCAGGAAAATGCCCTTGTTCGCGGCGCTCGGAATGATGGTTTCCTGCAGGAAGACCTTCAAGCCATCGGCAAAGCTTTGCAGCAGCCCGAACGGCCCGACCACGTTCGGCCCGCGCCGCATCATGATCGCACCCAGCACCTTGCGATCGACGAAAATCACCATCGCGACCGAGAACATCACCAGCAGCGAGATCACGAGGATGCCGACGATGGTGGCGATGGACCAGGCCCAGGCGTAGGAGAGGCCGAGATTCATGAAGAAATCGGTCATGCGTCGAGGCCCCTTACGTCATCGCGAGGAGCCGCAGGCGACGCGGCGATCCAGTGAGCGACGGGACTGGATTGCTTCGCTACGCTCGCAATGACGAACCTCAGATCTTGGGCAAATAAACTCACTCTGCGGCCTCCTTGATTTCGTCCGCATGCAGCAATTCAGCCGAACACCGCTGCATCACCGCACTTGCCCGGGCAATCGGATTGGTCAGATAGAAATCGGCAACCGGATAGGAGGTGATCTCGCCCTCCGCCTTCGCTGACGCATCGGCCCTCGGCAACGCACCAAGGTCCGCCAGCCCCTCTTCACCCAACGCGGGCACCTCGCCCATCATCTTGGCCTGCAATTCGGCAAAGCTGTCGAACCCGACCGTAACGCCCAGCGCATCGGCCAGAGCGCGCAGGATCGTCCAGTCCTCGCGCGCATCGCCCGGCGCAAACACTGCCTTCTCAGCGAACTGCACCCGGCCTTCGAGGTTGACGTAGGTTCCGTCCTTCTCGGCATAGCTGGCGGCGGGCAGGATGATGTCGGCCGCATGTGCTCCGCGATCGCCGTGGTGGCCGATATAGACCTTGAGGCTGTCGGCGAACGGTTCGTAATCCATCTCGTCCGCGCCAAGGCTCAGGAGCATCTTCGGCGTCTTGCCCGCGATCTCGGTGATGCCGCCGGGGACGGTAAAGCCGAGCATCAGCGAGCCCATGCGCGCTGCGCTCATGTGCAGCACGTTGAACCCGTTCCAATCGTCTTTCACCAGACCGAACTTGTCGACCAGCTTGAGCGCGGGGCCAAGCGCACCCTGCGCCAGCGCCGCCGCGCCAAGAATAACCGCAGGACGCTCCGCAGCCTTCATCGCATCGCCGAGCGCCTTGGGCACGCGGTTCAGCACCGAAAGTTTCTCGCCAAGGAACTGCGCCGGATAGGTCGTTTCCCATTCCGGGCCGACCACGAACACGCACGCGCCCTGCTTCACCGCCTTGCGGATTCGCGCGTTTACAAGTGCGGCTTCCCAGCGGATGTGGCTGCCGACGATCAGGATGCAATCGGCGGTCTCGATCCCGCTCAGCGTCGAATTGAAATTCACCGCCGCAAGGTTCGACACGTCGTAGGTCATGCCGGTCTGGCGCGCCTCGATCTTGGTCGATCCGCACGCCTTCAGCAGGCTCTTGGCCGCATACATCGTCTCGCAATCGACCAGATCGCCGGCGACCGCCGCGATGCTGCTCTTGTCATCACCCAGATGCGAGGCAATCGCGTCGAACGCTTCGTTCCAGTTCGACGCGGCGAGCTTCCCGGCCTTACGAACGTAAACCTTGTCGAGCCGCCGCTTCATCAACCCGTCGACCTGATAGCGACCCTTGTCCGACAGCCATTCCTCGTTGACGTCGTCATTGATCCGCGGGAGCGCGCGCATGACTTCGCGGCCCTTGGAATGCAGCGAGATATTCGCGCCCACCGCATCCGACACGTCGATGCTGAGCGTGCGCTTCAATTCCCACGGACGCGCTTCGAAGGCGTAGGGGCGACTGGTCAAAGCACCCACCGGGCACAGGTCGATCACGTTGGCGCTGAGTTCATGCGCCGCCGCCTGTTCGAGATAGGTCGTGATCTGCATATCTTCGCCGCGATAGAGCGCGCCGATTTCGTCCACGCCCGCAATCTCCTCGGAGAAGCGCACGCAGCGTGTGCAGTGGATGCAGCGGGTCATGATCGTCTTGATCAGCGGGCCCATATATTTTTCGGTCACGGCGCGCTTGTTCGCTTTGTAGCGCGAGCCGCCGCGGCCATACATCATCGCCTGGTCCTGCAGGTCGCACTCGCCGCCCTGGTCGCAGATCGGGCAGTCGAGCGGATGGTTGATGAGTAGAAACTCCATCACCCCTTCGCGCGCCTTCTTGACCATTTTGGTGTCGGTGCGGATTTCCTGACCGTCAGCGGCGGGCAGCGCGCAGGAAGCCTGCGGCTTGGGCGGCCCGGGCTTCACCTCGACCAGGCACATGCGGCAATTGCCCGCGATGGACAGGCGCTCGTGATAGCAGAAACGCGGAATTTCCTTCCCCGCAAGCTCGCACGCCTGCAGGACCGTCGCGCCTGCCGGAACTTCGAGCTCTTCGCCGTCTACGGTGAGTTTAGGCATCGGTCACGCCCTTATAGTCCATTCTATCTTCGAGCTTTTTTAATCTCTTGAGTATCGCCCATTGTAAAGCGAGCATGACAAATGCGCCGACGATTGGCAGCAGAAGGTAAACCCACATAATGCCAGCGCCAAAGGTCATATCACCGCTCCCGCGTATATTTCGTCATTGCGAGGAGCCGCAGGCGACGCGGCAATCCAGTCACGGCGGAACTGGATTGCTTCGCTACGCTCGCAATGACGGGTAATTAAGCCGATCACTCCGCCGCCTCCGCAAACTTCGCATTGTGTTCCTCAATCCGGCGCTCCAGCTCGGGGCGGAAATGCCGGATGAGACCCTGGATCGGCCAAGCCGCCGCGTCTCCCAGCGCGCAAATGGTGTGGCCTTCGACCTGCTTGGTCACTTCGTGCAGCATGTCGATTTCCTCGACGCGCGCGTCTCCGGTGCGCAGGCGCTCCATCATGCGCCACATCCACCCCGTGCCCTCGCGGCATGGCGTGCACTGGCCGCAGGATTCGTGCTTGTAGAAATAGCTGATGCGGCTGATGGCGTTCACGATGTCGGTGGACTTGTCCATCACGATCACCGCTGCCGTGCCCAGCCCGCTGCCCAGTTCCTTCAACCCGTCGAAATCCATCGGGGCGGAGCGGATCTGCTCGGCGGGGACCAGCGGCACCGAGGATCCGCCCGGGATCACCGCCAGCAGATTGTCCCACCCGCCGCGAATGCCGCCGCAATGCTTCTCGATCAGCTCCTCGAACGGAATGCTCATCGCTTCTTCGACAACGCAGGGCTGTTCGACATGGCCGCTGATCTGGAAGAGCTTGGTGCCGTGATTGTTTTCACGCCCGAAGGAATTGAACCACGACGCGCCGCGCCGCAGGATCGTGGGGACGACCGCGATGCTTTCGACATTGTTGACCGTGGTCGGGCAGCCATAAAGCCCTGCGCCCGCTGGAAAGGGTGGCTTGAGGCGCGGCTGGCCCTTCTTGCCCTCCAAGCTTTCGATCATCGCGGTTTCTTCGCCGCAGATATAGGCGCCCGCGCCGCGATGCATGAATACATCGAAATCGTAGCCCGAACCGCTGGCGTTCTTGCCGATCAGTCCGGCATCGTAAGCTTGGTCGATCGCGGCCTGCAGCACTTCGGCCTCGCGAATATATTCGCCGCGAATGTAGATGTAAGCTGCCCGCGCACGCATGGCGAAACCGGCGATCAGCGCGCCCTCGACCAGTTTGTGCGGATCGTGGCGGATGATCTCGCGGTCCTTGCACGAACCCGGCTCGGATTCGTCGGCGTTGATGACGAGGAAGCTTGGGCGTCCGTCCTTGCTGGACTTGGGCATGAAGGACCATTTGAGCCCGGTGGGAAAACCCGCCCCGCCCCGGCCGCGTAGGCCGCTGGCTTTCATCTCTTCGATGATCGCTTCGTTCCCGCGCTCGATCAGCGCCTTGGTATCGTCCCAATCGCCGCGCTTTTGCGCTGACTTCAGGCCCCAGTCCTGAAAGCCGTAGACATTGGTGAAGATGCGGTCCTTATCTGCCAGCATCGTAGGAACCCTTTTTTTTGTACTTCTTGAGCCGCCGCAGCGTCAGCACCTGCAAAACCAGCCCGGCAACCATCAGTGCGATGCCGAGCATCCGGTCACCCGTCGCGGCCAGCATCGCGCCAGCGGCGAAGGCCGCGAGTCCCGCGACCATCATGGCGAGCGTTACGGTATTCACGCGAAGCCTCCTCGCGTGGCGAGGATCGCGCCAACGATCACCATAGCAACAAGCACGCCGATGCGCAGTAGGCCCATCAGGAATTTGAACGCGATAACGGCGATCGCCAGCGCGACGATGACGGTGAGGATTTCCATCAGCGGGACTTCACTTTGCCGTCATTGCGAGCGTAGCGAAGCAATCCAGATCCGACGGGACTTGATTGCCGCGTCGCCTGCGGCTCCTCGCAATGACGAGTAGTGAGGCAGGATAAGACCATCACCACTCGCCCCGATAATCATGGTTCGCATCGACCATTTCCGGCAGCGTGGTGACACCGCCGCTTGGCTCGGACGTGTGCCGCCCGGGCTCCTGCGTACCGGGCTTGGGCTGCTCGCCCTTCGCCAGCGCATCGAGCACCGCGTCGAGCCGTTCGGACGTCAGGTCTTCGTAATTGTCGTCGTTGATCTGAACCATCGGAGCGGTCGCGCATGAGCCCATGCATTCGACCTCGGTCAGGGTCCACAACCCGTCTTCGGAGACCTTTCCGAACTTCATCCCGCGCCGTTTGCAGGCGGCGATGATGTCGTCCGAACCGCGCAGCATGCACGGCGTCGTGCCACAGACCTGCACGTGATATTTGCCCACCGGCGTCATGTTGTACATGAAATAGAACGTCGCGACTTCGAGCACGCGGATCGCGGGCATATCGAGATAGTCGGCAACGTATTCGATCACCGGCATGGGCAGCCAGCCCTGCGTATCGGTTTCCTCGCCCACCTGTCGCTGCGCCAGATCGAGCAGCGGCATCACCGCCGATTTCTGACGGCCTTCGGGGTATTTGGCGATGTGCTTGTCGGCTTGTCGCTTGTTCTCCGACGCCCAGGCAAAATCGCCCCAGCGCTCGCGGAGTTCCGGCGTATCGGGTGCGGGTGTGCGGTCAGCCATCAGTCGTTGCTTCCAAAGGTCCGGTTCACTGGGCCCGATGCATCGATCGAGACGATATAGCCGTTGTCAACGAAGAAAGATGTGACAAAGCTGCTTTCTGTAGGACAACATGGCCCGGGCTTCGGAGTTTCAAGAGGTTCGCTCTTCTGAACAACGATAATTCGATTTCCCGACCAGTAGACATCGCGAATAGTCATTCTGGCATTGTAAACATAACCACCGCCCTGACGCTCGAGCCATTCTTCCCGCGACAACTCTTCACCGTTTTCCCGGATACGAACATTTTCCGCCAACAATCGGTGAAGCTGCTGAAGTTGGTCGACTCCTCCCTCTAGAGCGAGTGCATCAAGAAGGTCGTTGTAAACCGTCCTGATCGGCACGGCCATAAGCTCTGGCGGTGTCGCAACTACGGGGGTTGCGTGGGCCAACGCTACCGCAAGGACCAACCATCTTCTCACCGATCACACTCCCCAAACACCACATCGATCGCGCCTAGGATGGCGGTTGCGTCGGGGAGCATGTGGCCCTTGCACATCATGTCCATCGCCTGCAGGTGGCTGAAGGCGGTGGGGCGGATCTTGCAGCGGTAGGGCTTGTTGGTGCCATCGCTCACCAGATAGACGCCGAACTCCCCCTTGGGGCTTTCGGTCGCGACGTAGACTTCGCCCGCGGGCACGTGGAAGCCTTCGGTGTAGAGCTTGAAGTGGTGGATCAGCGCTTCCATCGACTGCTTCATCTTCCCGCGCGACGGCGGCGATACCTTGCCATCAATGCTGGCAATCGGGCCTTCGGGGATGTCGCGAAGGCACTGGCGGATGATCTTGGCGCTCTCACGCACTTCCTTCACCCGCACCATGAAACGGTCGTAGCAGTCGGAATTGGTGCCAACGGGAATGTCGAACTCCATCCGGTCATAAACGTCGTAGGGCTGCGACTTGCGCAGATCCCACGGAATGCCCGCCGCGCGGATCATCGGGCCGCTAAAGCCCCACGCCACCGCATCGTCGCGGCTCACCACGGCGATATCGACATTGCGCTGCTTGAAGATGCGGTTGTCGAGCACGAGGCTCATCGCATCGTCGAACAGCTGGAAGAACCGATTGTCGAGCCAGTCGCCGATATCGACCAGCAGCTTTTCGGGCACATCCTGATGGACGCCGCCGGGACGATACCAGGCGGAGTGCATCCGCGCGCCCGACGCGCGCTCGAAGAAGTTCATGCAGTCTTCGCGCAAGTCCATGATCCACAGGTTCGGTGTGAACGCACCCACATCGAGCACATGCGCGCCCATGTTGAGCATGTGATTGCAGATGCGCGTCAGCTCGGCGAACAGGACGCGCAGATACTGCGCACGCTCGGGAACCTCGATATTGAGCAGCTTCTCGATCGCGAGGACGTAGGAGTGCTCCATGCACAGCGGAGAGCAGTAATCGAGCCGGTCGAAATAGGGCAGCGCCTGCAGGTAGGTCTTCTCCTCGATCAGCTTTTCGGTCCCGCGGTGGAGCAGGCCAACATGCGGATCGACGCGCTCGATCACTTCGCCATCCAGCTCCATCACCATGCGCAAAACGCCGTGCGCGGCCGGGTGCTGGGGGCCGAAATTGATAGTGTAATTGTTGATGACATTGCCGTCAGTGGTCGGCGATTCTTCCAGTTGCATGTCTAGTCCTCGCCCTCCCCGGATTCGTTGGCTGGCTCGGTCGCAGCCTTGGTGCCGCGCACGTCGCCCTTGGACGGTTCGCGGTCGGGGCGGTTTTCGGTGGGATCGGGCGCGCGGTCGTCGTCGGTGATGTCGAGCTCGATCATGTCGGGCGGCACGGCGGCGGTGCCTTCCTCGGCGCGGTCTGTTGCGTTGGGGCCGGCGCCGGTATCTTCCGGCCCTTCGGTGACCTTGGGATCGTCGATCGGCGGCGCGCCCTTTGTCAAATCGCCCGCTTTTTCGTCGCCCGGCAGCGTGTAGTCCGCACCCTCCCAGGGGCTGAGAAAATCGAAGGTCCGCATTTCCTGCGCCAGTTCGACCGGCTCGTAGACAACCCGCTTCTCCTCCTCGGAATAGCGCAGCTCGGTATAGCCGGTCATCGGAAAGTCCTTGCGGAACGGATGCCCTTCAAAGCCATAGTCGGTGAGGATACGGCGCAGATCGGCATTGCCGTCGAACACAACGCCATACATGTCGAACACCTCACGCTCGAGCCAGCCAGCATTGGGCCATAGCGTCGTGACGGTCGGCACCGGCGTCGCCTCGTCGGTGGAGCACTTGACCATGACGCGATGGTTCTTCGTCAGGCTGAGCAGCATGTAGACCATCTCGAACCGCTCGGGCCGGTCGGGATAGTCTGCGCCCGCAATCTCCATGAGCTGCTGATAATCGTGATCGTCGCGCAGGGTGCGCAGGACATTCTCGATCGCATCGCGCTGAACAGTGAAAATGATCTCGCCGTGCTGCTCTTCGGCCTGATCGAGCCACACGCTGATACTTTCGCTGACGCGGTCGAGCACGCCTTCGTTCGAGGCGTATCGGGGGGCGGAGTGAAGGACTGTCATCTTGTTTGCCTTACCGCTCGATCGTCCCGATGCGGCGGATCTTGCGCTGCAATTGCATCACGCCATAGAGCAGCGCCTCCGCCGTCGGAGGACAGCCGGGGACGTAGATGTCGACCGGAACGATCCGATCGCAGCCGCGCACGACGCTGTAGCTGTAGTGGTAATACCCGCCGCCATTGGCGCAGCTTCCCATGCTGATGACGTATTTCGGGTCCGACATCTGATCGTAGACCTTGCGCAGCGCAGGCGCCATCTTGTTGCAAAGCGTGCCCGCGACGATCATCACGTCGGACTGGCGCGGGGAGGCACGCGGCGCGGCGCCGAAGCGCTCCATGTCATAGCGCGGCATGTTGACGTGGATCATCTCCACCGCGCAGCAGGCAAGGCCGAAGGTCATCCACCACAGCGAGCCGGTGCGCGCCCACTGGAACAGGTCTTCAGTCGAGGTGACGAGGAAGCCCTTGTCATTCACCTCGGTCTGCATCGCGTTGAAGTATTCCGCATCCGGCGCGCGCGTTTCGCCGCCCTTCGCGGTCGGCAACGCGGCATCGCGCATCCGCTGCCCATCGAGAGCAGGGTTCAGCGAGGTTTCGCCAACAAAAGCGGGGTCTTTGTTCGGATCGGTACTCATTCCCAGTCCAGAGCTCCCTTCTTCCATTCGTAAGCGAGGCCGATGGCGAGGATGCCGAGGAAGGTCATCATGCCGATCCAGCCGACCCAGCCGGTCTCACCCAGGCTCACCGCCCATGGGAACAGGAACGCAGCTTCCAGATCGAAGATGATGAAACTGATCGCGACAAGGTAGAACCGCACATCGAACTGGCTGCGCGCATCCTCGAACGCAGGAAAGCCGCATTCGTACTCCGACAGCTTGTCGGCATTCGGATTGTGCGAGCCGGTGAGCCGCGAAACGCCCATCGGCAGAAACACGAACAGGCATGACAGCCCGAAGGCGATAATGATGAAGATCAGTATCGGCAGATACTGTTCGAGATCGATCACGATGATTTTTCCAAGCTTTGCGCGGCGGGTGCGTGCCAATTAGGCGTGAGACGCCCGCCGCGCAAGGGCGCGTCTCGGGCAAAGCACCGCATCTTTGTTGCAACAAATCGAAGGGCGGTCGGGCATATCTTAATCGAAAAGACGTGCGTGCCGCCGCCCAGCTTTGACGAAAGATTCACCACCCCCCGTCTTCTAATACGGCGATACACAGCAAGATAAGAGGGGTCACTATGTTCGGTCGCAAAGGGGTCACGCCTGCCCCAAAGAAAATAACCACGCTCGAGGAACTCAACGAGGACCAAGGCTATGTAGCAACGCTCGACCATGCCAAAGTCGCTGGCGAGTTCTTTTTCGAACTCTGCTACCAACAACTGGCGCAGAACGGAGATGCGGTCGGAATTGAAAACTTTCTTGGCCTGCTGGCTTCCGCGGGCGGTGTGACCTGCATCGCCACGTCTCTCATCGAATGGGATTTCTTGCGAAGGCAATCCGTGGGCGGCAACCTTATTCTTGAACAGGAAGTCGACGGCACGAAGTACTTTTGTGGCGATCTGCCGAGCCGCTACCTCTACGAGAGCCAGATTTCACTGCTCAACATCGCGCTCCCTTATGCCATGAAGCATGGCGCCGCGATCGAGCATGACTTCCTGCACGAGCCCATTTCGCACGCGATGCAGACGGTTGGAACGCCGCAGTTCGGCGTGCCGCGCATCGCTGATGAACACAGGCCCGGTGCTTCGCCGCTGGAACTTGCCCGGATCGCATGGCCGCAAGCCGAAAATGCGTTCGATACGGTCCAGCTCGCGGTGGATTACCGACCCGCTGCGATGGGCTTTGCTATCGGCAAAGCGCTCGACAAGGCCGCTCCAAACATGGATCCGCTGACGATGGCAAATATCGTGGCGGAATGCGCCGTCCCGATGTCGATGATTGATCCCATACAGTTCTGGGACGACGTGAAGAAGCTCAAAGCAAACGCTGCTTGAGGCACACCGTCATTTCATCTGCGCAGCCGCCGCCTTTCGCGTTGCCTTGCCATAGGGTGGCTTGAACCCGGCCAGCTTGGCGACGTCGATCTTGGGCTGATGATAGATGGCGCGGGCGTGGCTGAATTCGCGGAAGCCTTCCTGCGCGTGATATCTGCCGATGCCCGACGGTCCGATCCCGCCAAAGGGCAGATCGTGCATCGAGACGTGGAAGATCACGTCGTTTGTCGTCACTCCGCCCGACACCGTGCGGTTCAGCACGCGCTCCTGCTCGTCCTCGTTCTGGCCGAAGTAGTAGAGACCCAGCGGTCGGTCGTTCTCGTTAACGTAGTCAATCGCCTGATCGATCGCCTTGTAGGTCTTGACCGGAAGGACGGGTCCGAAGATTTCCTCCTGCATCGCGGTCATGTCATCGGTGACGTTCTTGAGGATGGTCAGCGGCATCTTGCGCTGGTTGGCGCTCGAAAAGTCCTCGTTGCCCGGATTGACCTCGATCACCTCTGCGCCTTTGTCGCGCGCATCCTCCACCAACCCTTTGAGGCGGTCGAAATGCCGGTCAGATACGATTGAGGCATAATCGTCATTATCCAGCAGCGTGGGATACATCGCGGCGACTCCGTTGGAGACGCCCGCGACCGCTTCGTCCTGCTTGTCCTCGGGCACGTACATGTAGTCGGGCGAGAGGCAGATTTGCCCTGCATTCATCATCTTGCCCAGCGCGATCCGCTCACCCGCTTTCTCGAAATCGGCACTGCGGCCCATGATGACGGGCGATTTGCCGCCCAGTTCCAGCGTGACCGGCACCAGGTTCTCCGCCGCCGCCTGCATTACCCGGCGCCCGGTCTCCGTCGAACCGGTAAAGACCAGATGATCGAACGCCAGCGAGGAGAACGCCGCCGCCACTTCGGGCCCGCCGGTGATGACGGTGACTTCGTCGGCCGTGAAATATTCCGCCACCAGCTCCGCCATCAATCCGCTGGTGCGCTCGGTGAATTCGGATGGCTTTATCATCGCGCGATTGCCTGCCGCCAGCACCTGCATCAGCGGCGCAAAAGCCAGGTTCACCGGGAAGTTCCACGGGCTGAGGATACCGATCACGCCCTTGGGTTCATAGCGCACTTCGGCCTTGGCCCCGAGCAGGCCGAGCGGGAACTGGACCGAGCGTTTGTCGGTCTTGGCCCAATTGTCCATGTGCTTGAGTGTATCCTTGCCCAGCGCAACCGTCCCGGCAATATCGGTCACCATGCTCTGTTCCATCGCGCGATTGCCGAAATCGGCGCTCATCGCGATGCACAGCGCCTCGCCGTGATCCTTCAGCAGCGCGATCGCGCGCTTGATCCGGTCCTTGCGCATGTTCATGCTTTCGGGGCGCGAGGCGGTGAAGGCGTCGCGCTGGAGTTTCAGCAGACGTTCCAATTCGTCGCGTTTGTCGTCGGCCATGTGTCTCTCCATTCGGTCAATGCGTTTTGGTTTGCGACCGATCTTGGCGCATGGCAGGGGTGCGGCGCAAGGAAATACGCCTGCGGCCCTTCTCCACATTGATATCCCTGCACCTGAGCATTAGGTCCGAACGCAGCATTTCCTCCCCATTTGTAAGGACACACCCCATGGCCCAGTTCTCCGCCGAAGACCCGATCGTCATCCTCTCCTACGCACGCACGCCGATGGGCGGAATGCAGGGCGCGCTGGCCGACGCTTCCGCGACAGATCTGGGCGCGACGGCGGTGAAGGCCGCAGTTGAGCGCTCTGGTGCAGACGGAGCGGATATCGACCGCGCCTACATGGGCTGCGTGTTGCCTGCAGGACTGGGCCAGGCGCCCGCACGGCAGGCGGCGATCAAGGGCGGCCTGCCCAAATCGGTCGAGGCGACCACAGTGAACAAGGTGTGCGGATCAGGGATGCAGACCGTCATCATGGGATCCGAAGCGCTGGCGAGCGGCACGGTCGATCTCGTGCTTGCAGGCGGGATGGAGAGCATGACCAACGCGCCGTATCTGCTGAAAAAGCACCGCTCGGGCGCTCGGCTGGGGCATGACACCACTTACGATCACATGTTCCTCGACGGGCTGGAAGACGCCTATGAGGAAGGGCGCGCGATGGGCACGTTCGCGCAGGAAACCGCCGACGAATACCAGATGACGCGCGAGGATATGGACCAGTATTCCATCACCTCGCTCGAACGCGCGAACAAGGCGATCGAGAGCGGCGCGTTCGATGGCGAAGTGGTCGCGGTCACAGTCAAGACCCGCAAGGGCGAGCACATGGTCGAGCATGACGAGCAGCCGGGCAAGGGACGCCCGGACAAGATCCCGCAGCTGCGCCCCGCCTTCGCCAAGGACGGGACGATCACCGCGGCGACCTCCAGTTCCATTTCCGACGGTGCGGCGGCGCTGGTGCTGACTCGCGAGAGCGTTGCGCGGCACAAGGGGTTGACACCGGTCGCACGGATCGTCGCCACCGCCGCGCACGCGCACGAACCGTCCAAGTTCACGACCGCGCCAATTCCGGCGATCCAGAAGGTACTCGACCAGGCAGGCTGGAGCGTGGACGATGTCGACCTGTTCGAAGTCAACGAAGCCTTCGCCTGCGTCGCGATGTTCGCGATGCGCGATCTCAACATCCCGCATGAAAAGATCAACGTGAACGGCGGCGGCACCGCGCTCGGCCACCCGATCGGGGCGAGCGGCGCGCGGATCATCGTGACCCTGCTTGGCGCGCTAAAGGAGCGCGGCAAGTCGAAGGGCGTTGCCAGCCTGTGTATCGGTGGCGGCGAAGCCACGGCGGTTGCGGTGGAGATGATCTGAACCCTGCGCTTGGACCTGCGCCGTTCTAGTCCCCGGCGGTCAGTTCGCTCGCACCCCACAGCCGATCCTGAGCGACCCATCCGACGCGGCCTGCGACATCGATCTGGCAAAACAGCTCCCCACAGCGGATGAGCTGGCCGATTACGCCCGGCTGCGCGCTCCAGCGCAGCGCCGATCCTGCCGCATCCGCTTCGCGTAGAGCAGCGAGCCCCTCCCCCTGCACCATCGCATGGCGCGTTATGGTCAGCTGGCTTGAGGCGACCCATCCGCGCGTGCCTTCGTGATCCTCGATCAGCCGCCACCCTTCGCGCAAGCGCACGACCTTCACGGGCAGTCCCTTGCGGCGATAGACCCACTCGATCGGGTATTCCCGGCTTGGCCCAACCCGCATACGCACTTCGTCGAAGCGCATGCTCGCCCAGTAAGGGACTTCGCGGTTCTGCGCCCGCAGATCCCCAAATGCGAGACCCAGCGCGACCGTCAGCGCAAGCACGATCGAGGCGACGAGGCGAAGCAATTGCATGACCTAGTGTTAGCCACTTACCCCGCTCCGCTTCAAGCGCGAAGCGGTTGCTCTCCCCCAACCTGCTTGACCGCGAAGCCCCACAGCCATTAGCGCGAACCGCATGCCCGAACCGCAAGTCACCTCCCGATTTCCCGACAGCAAGCCGCGCGTGGTGTTGACCCGGCACCTGATGCCAAGCGTCGAGGCGCGCATGAGCGAGCTTTACGACGCGGTGCTCAATGAAAGCGACGAACCGATGAGCCGCGATGCGCTGATCGCAGCAATGCAGGACTGCGACGTGCTGGTGCCGACTGTCACCGACCGGATCGATGCGGACATGATCGAGGCTGCGGATGACCGACTGGGCCTGATCGCCAGTTTCGGCGCCGGAACCGAGCATATCGACCTCGCCGCTGCGGCAAAGCGCCGCATCATCGTCACCAACACGCCCGGCGTTTTCACCGACGACACGGCCGATCTCACCATGGCCGCGATCATCGGCGTACCGCGCCGTATCCGCGAAGGCACACAGCTGGTGCGACGCGGCGATTGGACCGGCTGGGCGCCATCGGGGCTGCTGGGGCGAAAGCTGGGCGGGAAGGTGCTGGGCATCATCGGCATGGGGCGCATCGGACAGGCGGTGGCGCACCGCGCCCGCGCCTTCGGGCTCGACATCGCCTATCACAATCGCAAGCGGCTGCCCGAAGCGCTCGAACAGATGCTCGGCGCACGGTTCGTGGAGGATATCGACGCGCTGTGCGCCGAAGCCGATATTCTGACGCTACACTGCCCGCTGACCGAGGAAACGCGCGGATTGCTTGACGCCCGCCGGATCGCGCTGATGAAGCCCGGCGGCAGCATCGTGAACACAGCGCGCGGCGAACTGATCGATCAGGACGCGCTGATCGCAGCCTTGCAGAACGGCCATCTGGCAGGCGCCGGGCTCGACGTCTATCCTGAGGAGCCGGATGTCGATCAGCGTCTGCTCGACCACCCCAATGTGATGACCCTCCCCCATATCGGCAGCGCCACCGTGGAAGGTCGTGAGGCCTCTGGAGAGAAGGTCATCGCCAATATCCGCTTCTGGGCGGATGGGCACCGCCCGCCCGATCAGGTGCTGGAGGCACTTGTTCAGTCAGCGTAGACGCGCTGCTCGTTAAGCACTTCGATGACTTTGGCGATGGAGTCGCGGTGGGCCGCCATCGCGAAGTGCTTGAACGGCACCTCGATCGCGACATCGCTTTCATCCGGATTTCCGCGCGCGCACGGTGGAGCGACCACGCCGTCGACCGGAGACCATAGCGCAACCGTGTGGACCGGCGGCTTGATGCTCGGATCATCAGGCAGGCTTGGCGCATCGACCTTGTGATCGTTGATCGCCTCATAGAGGCGCCACGCATTATTCGCCCGGCGATCACCGGAGAACGGCGTGCCCAGCGTCAGCACCATCGAAACGAGATCGGGATGACGCTGAGCCAGGACGCGCGCGTAGATACCGCCCAGGCTCTGCCCCACCAGCGTAACCTTGCGATTCTCCGTCTCGCACACTTCGGCGAGCCGCCCCTGCGCCTTCGCCAGCGTTTCGGGCGTGACGCCGGTGACAAGCCGGAAGTTCGACCCATGCGCGCGATATCCCGCCGCATCGAGCGAGCGGCGCAGCAGCGATGTCGCATGATCGCCTGACATGATGCCGGGCAGAACCAGCACTGGACGTCCATCGGCCTCGGCCTGACGCTCGGTTTTCACGCGGCGGATCGGAGCGGCCCAAATGCGCGGGACATGCTGGAATTCGCGCAGCCAGAGGGATAGTGGCGGAGCCTTGGCCGCGGTTTGCTCGTTCGAGGCGCCGTTTGCGGCCATCGTTCAGATCCGCAATTCCAGCATCCGTGTGAATTCGCTCGGCGTGTATCCGGCGAAGGGTTCGCAAGGCTCAAAACCAAAACTGCGATACAGCCCTAGCGCGGCTTCGAACACCTCGCCTGATCCAGTCTCCAGTTTGATCGTGTCGTTCCCTTTTGCCCTCGCCCGGTCGATCAGGTGGTGAAGCATCGCCTTGCCAGCGCCGGTCCCACGCGCGTCGGGATGCGCGCGCATCGATTTGATCTCGGCAAACCCCTCATGCTGGCGCAGCGCGCCGATTGCCAGCAGGCTCGCATCGTCCCACGCCGCAAAGCCCCATATATCGGGCGACCTGAGACTGGCGAGGTCGAGCACATGACACGTGCCCGGCGGCGAGAATTGCGTCATTTCGCCGTGATGAAGTTCAAGCAGCGCCACCACTTCGCTTTCCGAAAAATCGGTGGCGCGGATCTCCATCAATCCCCCGTAAGGATGCGCTCCACCAGCTCGCCCACGCTTGGCGTGTAGCCGTTGGAGAAGAACGGATCGGTCTTGAAACGATAGGCCGAGTGGCCGGCAAAGGCGAGATTGTTCTCCGGGTCGTCGCCATGCGCGATCTCCTGCAGAGTCTTCTGAATGCAGAAGCTGCGCGGATCGGCGAGGCGACCGGTGGTGAAATCGTCATGGTCCTTCCAGCTCGAAAACTGGCAGTGCGACAGGCAGCCCATGCAATCCTGCTGGTCCTGGCGGATCGTGTCGCGTTTGTCGGGGGTCACAAAAACCACCGTGCCATCAGGGGTCTTGAGCGGTTCGGTATGGCCCTCGCGCATCCAGACCTCGGCCTTGGCCTTGTCCTCGGGCTTGACCCAAAAGCTGCGCGCCTTGCCCTCTTCACCAAGCTGGACGGTGCCCTCTTCCGCGCCGCGCTTGAAGAACGGAATCTGCCTCTCGGAACGGTGCATCAGGTCGTAGAGGAATTCAGTCTTCACCGCGCTGGAATAAAAGCCGGTGGGCGAGAATTTGTGCAACAGCACTTCGCCCGGCTCGACCTCGCGCAGACGGTCCTTCCAGATCTGCGGGATCGGGCTTTCGCGGGTAAGCAGCGGGCGCGTACCGAATTGGAAAGCTATCTTGCCCAGATCAGGATTGCCGATCCAGTCATTCCAGTCGCGCAGATACCATACGCCGCCCGCCATCACGATCGGCACGTCGTCGGACACACCCTCCGCGCGCATCATCTCGCGCAGGGTTTTGACACGGGGGAACGGATCTTCGGGCTTGGTCGGATCTTCGGCGTTGGAAAGACCGTTATGCCCGCCCGCGAGCCAGGGATCTTCGTAAACCACTGCCGCCATCAGGTCCGGCACATTCTTGTAGCTACGTTTCCAAAGCGCGCGGAATGCCCGGCCCGAGCTGACGATGGGGAGATAATGGACCTGATGCCGCTTGGCGATGTCAGCCAGCTTGTAAGGCATCCCTGCGCCGCAGGTCACGCCGGTGACCATGCCCTTGGTGCGCTCCAGCACACCTTCGAGCACTTCCTGCGCGCCGCCCATTTCCCACAGCACGTTGATGTTGAGCGCGCCCTTGCCGCCCGAAAGCTCATGCGCACGCTTTACCTGCGCGACGCCGCCTTCGATCGCATAGTCGATCAGTTCGCGGTGACGTTCCTCGCGCGTGCGACCGTGATAGACCTGCGGAATGACATTGCCGTCCTCGTCGTAGGAATCCGCGTTTACTGCGGAAACGGTGCCGATTCCGCCTGCCGCCGCCCATGCGCCTGAGCTTGCGTGGTTGGTCGCCGACACGCCCTTGCCGCCTTCGACCAGCGGCCACACTTCGTGCCCGCCGTAATTTATGGGCTCAAGTCCCTTGAACAATGATAGTCCCCTTTGCGCGCGAATATGTGCGCGATAATCTGGCTTTCACATAAGAACGCCGGTGTGGCTAGGCAATCGCTCGTTGGCGTCCGGCTCGCCTCTGGTGGCCCGCTACGGCCTTTTCATGCGTTTGCGCAAGGTTCGATATCCTGCGGCCGTGTGCGCTTTTCGCCGCGCTCGAACCGGGCGAAATAGCTTTTGAGTTCAGGCTTTTCGATGAATTCCACCAGCCTGTAGCCAACCGCCTCGAATTCGCAGAACAATTGCGGGGGCTGGATGCCATGACGCGCGGGCGGGCGGTCCACATCGACCACGATAATCTGCCCTCCACGCGCGAGCGAGGGCCACATGCGCCACAGGAAGGCATAGGGTTCGGTGACTTCGTGATACATATGCACGAGGAAAATGCGGTCGAAGCTGTCGGCGGGCAGGCGCGGATCGTCGGCATCACCCTGCTTGATGGAAATGTTCTCGAGCCGTTCACGCTCGACCCGGCGACCCAGCCTTTGCAGTGCCTCGCGATCGATATCCTGCGCCAGCACGCGGCCATCCTCGCCCACACGTTCGGCGAGGCGGACGGTGTAATAGCCCTCGCCGGCGCCAATGTCGGCGACGGTCATCCCATCGGCGATATCGGCGAGGTCCATGACAGCGCGCGCTTCGCCGCGCTCATCACGGGCATCTTCGTTGGAGAACTGGTTGGAGACGACGCTGGGCACTTCACGATTGGGTCGCGGAAAATCGAGCGCGGATTCGGGCCGATCGCTCGTCCTCGCCAGCTCATCGCAGGCCGGCATGGTGAGCGCGAGCGCAGCAAGGGTGGCGAGCCGCGAAAGGCTCACTCCACGTCCTCCACCTCGACGGTCTCCCCGGTCACGCGCTGAGCGAGCGCGGCGGAGATGAATTCGTCGATATTGCCGTCGAGCACCTTGTCTGGCGAAGGCGAGGTGACGCCGGTGCGCAGATCCTTCACCATTTGATACGGCTGGAGGACATACGAACGGATCTGGTGGCCCCACCCGATATCGCTCTTCTCCTGATATTCGCCGGAGGCTGCCGCCTCACGCTCCGCCATTTCGCGCTCGAACAGGCGCGCTTTCAGCATATTCATCGCGGTCGCGCGATTCTTGTGCTGGCTGCGATCGTTCTGGCTGGCGACGACGATGCCGGTGGGTTGGTGGGTAATGCGCACGGCGCTGTCGGTGGTGTTGACGTGCTGCCCGCCCGCTCCACTTGCGCGATAGGTGTCGATCTTGAGGTCGGCAGGGTTGATCTCGATATCGATATCGTCGTCGATCACCGGATAGACCCACACGCTGGAGAAACTGGTATGGCGCTTCGCCGCGCTGTCATAAGGGCTGATGCGGACCAGGCGATGTACGCCGCTCTCGGTCTTGGCATAGCCGTACGCGTTCTCGCCCTTGAGCTGGAGTGTGGCGGACTTGATCCCGGCCTGATCGCCCGCCTGATATTCGACCGTCTCCACTTTCAACCCGCGCTGCTCGGCCCAGCGCGAATACATGCGGAAGAGCATTTCGGCCCAGTCCTGGCTTTCGGTGCCGCCTGCTCCGGCATGGATTTCGAGGTAGGTGTCGTTGCCATCCGCTTCACCCGACAGCAGTGCCTGCACCTTGTCGGCGTCGGCACGCTTGGCGAGCCGTTCGAGGCTCTTCAGCCCCTCATTGACCACGCTCTCCTCCCCCTCGGCCTCGCCCATCTCGATGAATTCGATCGCGTCTTCCTTTTCCGCGGTGATGTCGCGCACCGTCTTGACCGCGGTTTCGAGCGTCTTCTGCTCGCGACTGATCGCCTGCGCTTCCTTGGGGTCGTTCCACAGATCGGGATCCTGCACCCGCGCATTCAACTCGTCCAGGCGCCGCAAAGCGCGCTCCCAGTCAAGCGATTGGCGCACGAGATCGAGAGCAGCTTCGATCCGGTCGATATGGGCTTGGGCCTCGGCCCGCATGGCAAATCCTTGGCGTTCGCGTTCGGGCGCCCCGCTTAACGCGGAGGCGGTGATTGTAAAGCATAGGCGCGTTCGATCCGGGTAGAGCGACGCCGTGACGGCGCGGTGCCTACCAGAGACGCCACTGCGGAGGTCAGTAGATCCCGCCCTGCTCCTCGACGAAATCATCGCCTGGATTGCGAGACCTGTCGCCCGCGCCTCTAGCACCGCCCTGTCGGCCGGCGCGGATCAGTTCGAGAATTTCATCGCGCTTGGCCGCGATCTCGTCCTGCCGGGTCGCGCGATCGGGTTCGGTATCGGGCTTGAAGGCTTCCCAGATGACGGCGGCCCCCGGCTCGTCGCTCGGTTGACCGCCAAACACCTGCTTGCCCGTGCGGCGATCGACCCGCACCATTCTGACGCCCGGAGGCGCGATGGCGGGCTCGGCATCCCATTGTTCGCGCGTCTCTTCGACGAATTGTTTGAACACCGGCGCGGCCGTATTTCCGCCCTGCACCCAGCCGCCGAGGTTCCGCGGCTGGTCGTGACCGATGTAGAGGCCCGCGACGATATCCGGCGACCCGCCGACGAACCACGCATCCTTGGGCCCCGATGTTGTCCCGGTCTTGCCGAACAGCGGAAGGTCCAGACTGCGCAGCCGCACTGCCGTGCCGCGCGTCACCACGCCTTCGAGCATGTGCGTCACCTGATACGCCGTGCGAGCATCGAGCGCCTCGCGTCCCTGCAATCCGAAGCGCGGCATCGCGGAGCCATCATATTCGGCCATGTTGCAACCCCGGCAGCGCCGCTTGTCCGCGCGCCAGACGACCTTGCCGTTGCGATCCTGCACGTAATCGATGACGCTGGGATCATGCAGTCGGCCATGATTGGCAAGCGCGGCATAAGCGTTGACCATCTTCATCACCGTCGTCGTGCCCGCGCCCAGCGCGTAAGCGGGATAAGGATCGTAGGAGCCGATATCCATCGCCTCGAACGTGTCGATAACCTGCGGCATTCCCGCTTCCATCGCGATGTGTACCGTCATCAGGTTGCGCGACTGCTCGAGCCCCCAGCGCATCGTGCGCACACCGCCGCTGCTGCCGCCGAAATTGCGGAAGCACTTCTCGCCAAGGTTCGCGCCCTGATAGTAACAGAAGGTCTCGTCGGGCACTTGGCTCGCCGGCGTGAGGCCGTTTTCAAGGCCCGTCGCATAGACGAACGGTTTGATGGTCGAGCCCGGCTGCCGCTCGGCCTGAGTGGCACGGTTGAAGTCCGACAGGCGGTGGTCGAAACCGCCCTGCATCGCCAGCACACGCCCGGTCTGCACCGCCTGCACCAGAAAGCCACCCGAAACCTCGGGGATATTGGCGACGGTGTAACCATTGCCCTGCGGCTTTACCGCGATGACATGACCTGCCTCCAGCCCGCCCGGCAGGCCCGATAGCGGCGCTTCATCGCCGTTGGAGAACCCGATCGTCGCGCTCGATCCGCTGCGCTGCGTCACCACGCCCACGCGCCAGTCTTCGTATCGTATGCCGAGATAGGAGCTGGCCAGTTGCCCCGCCCAATTGCCCTCGCTCACGTCGATATTGGCAATCGGCCCGCTCCAGCCGCGATTGCCGTGATAGCGCATCAGCCCGGCGCGCAGAGCATCCCGTGCGGCCGCCTGCATTTCCGGGTCGAGCGACGTGCGGACCCACAATCCGCCCGCATAGACGCTGTTTTCGCCTTCGTCAGCGGTCTCGCCGAATTCGTCGATCAGCTGGCGGCGCACTTCTTCGAGGAAATAGCCCGCATCCACACTGCGCTCGCGACGTTGCTGAACGAGGCCAAGGGGTTTTGCGGTGGCCGCATCGCGCTCCGCAGCGGTGATGAACCCGTTCTCTTCCATCTGATCGAGCACGAAATCACGACGAGCCAGCGCGGCCTGTTCCTGGCCTGCACGGCCATAACGCTCGGGCGCCTTGGGCAGGATCGCGAGGAAAGCCACCTCGTGCAGGTCCAACTCACCCACATCCTTGTCGAAATAGGCCCGCGCCGCAGCCTGCACTCCGAAGGAACGCCGACCCAGCGGGATCTCATTGAGATAGAGCTCGAGGATTTCCTCCTTGCTCAGCACGTCCTCGATCCTGCTGGCGAGGATCATTTCCTTGAGCTTGCGCGTGACCGAATATTCATCGCCCAACAGCAGGATCTTGGCGAGCTGCTGCGTGATGGTCGACCCACCTACCGCGCGCTCTCCCGATCCGTATTTCGTCGCATAATCGAACACCGCGTTCGCCGTGCCGGTGATGTCAACGCCGCCATGGCTGAAGAAGGTCTTGTCCTCCGCCGACAGATAGGCCTGCACCAGCGGCTCGGGGAAATCGGAGTACTGCAGCTGCACGCGCCGTTCGCGGGCGTAGGAATGGACGATCTCGCCATCGATACCGCGAACGACGGTGGGAAGCGGGGTCTGATATTCGGTCAGGCTCGCCGCTTCGGGCAGATCGCGCGCAAGCCACGCCCACGCGGCGACCCAGACCAGCAGCGCCAGTGCGAGCGCGAGCGCGATCAGCTTGAACAATGTGCTCGCGCGCCATTTCTGGGCGAACCAAGTGGCAGCGCCGCCGATATCGCGCGCGACGCGATGGCGAAAATAGGCCAGAAAAGGCATGGAAGCGGTGTCTGTCATTGTGTCTTTGAGTTGCTCGCCAGCCCGATTACCTGCAATGCGCGCTTAGCGCCAGCGGCATTGCTCCGCGATGAAGGAATGTGACCGCTATTCATGGCTCGGCACGGCGCGCGAAGTACACTCGGATCGCCTGCGCCAAAACTTCGGCGTAGTCCTTCCGTCCCTCCTCGGTGGTCAAGCGTGCGCGATCGCCTTCGTTCGTGACAAAGCCGCTTTCGAACAGCACGCCGGGCACGTCGGGCGCGCGCAGAACGACCAGGGCTGCCGAGCGGCGAGCTTGCGGATGGAAGGCGATGCGCGAGCGGCCTTCGCGCTCTATCAGGGAGGCGAAAGCAGCCGCATCTGCCTGCGTGCGTTGCTGTGACAGCTCGACCAGGATCGCGCTGACTTCCTCGGACTGACCGGCGACTGCGATACCGTTCACCTCGTCCGCGGCATTCTCACGCTCGGCGAAGCGCGCTGCCGCCTGGCTCGATGCCTCGCGCGACAGGGTGTAGATGCTCGCCCCGGCAACCTCGCTGTAACGCCCGGCAGAATCCGCGTGGATCGACAGAAACAGGTCTGCATCGAGCGCACGCGAAATCTCGGAGCGCTGCTCGAGCGGGACCAGTTCGTCAGTATGTCGGGTCATGGCGACGCGAATGCCACCCGCCTCGATCAGTTCGTCCCGCACCCGCCGCGCGATCGCGAGCACGATCTCCTTTTCAAACACCCGTTCGCCGTCAGGACCGCGTCCTACCGCACCCAAGTCACGCCCGCCATGTCCGGCATCGATGACCACGAGCGGTAGTGAGGGATCGTCCGGCCCCTCGATCTCTGGCAGGTCGGCACGGCCCACCGCATCGCGGTCGAGCGAAAACCGCAGCACGTTCTCACGGCCCAGTTCCGGCACCGGCAAAGCGACGCCCAGCGCCATCGCACCCGCGACAAGGAGCAGGGGAACGGCGAGAACCAGCAACAATAGCGTACGCAACGACATTACCCGCGCGGCTTAGGATGGCGCGAGTGCGATGCGCAATAGAGTTGCTTAGAGAAACCCACGGTGCTAGCCCTTGAGATTGGAACGGGGGTGCTGTGCGGCGCAAGGTCGCAGCAGGTCGCCCGATCCCTTTCAGGGCCATCGCAGCATTTCGCGCAGCTGGCCCGCAACAGGTTGATGCAGTGACGAGACGCTTCTTCTCGCAAGGGACCAGCCCCCGCAACAGCGGCGCCGGCACCCACGCGGATCGCAGCGCGGAGCTTTTCCGCATTCTCGACGCAGCAGACACGAATATTGCGCTCCGTCTGCATTTGCGACCGCGCGCAAACACGTCATACGCCGCATCTGATGTGCCGGCGTCATTTTCACACATATCACGCCGAACTCCGCGCCACGACGCGCGGCGGATCGGTGGTTGGAGACACTTACATGGCAACGCGCATGTTGATCGATGCGCGCCACCCGGAAGAAACGCGGGTGGCGGTCCTCAAAGGCAACCGGATTGAGGAATTCGATTTCGAATCTGCTGAACACAAGCAGATCAAAGGCAATATCTACCTCGCCAAGGTAACACGGGTCGAACCTTCGCTGCAGGCGGCGTTCGTCGATTTCGGCGGCAACCGGCACGGTTTCCTCGCCTTTAACGAGATTCACCCCGACTATTACCAGATCCCGCAATCGGACCGCGAAGCGCTGCTCGCCGAAGAGGCCGAAGCCGCCGAAGAAGAAGCACGCCTGCGCGCCGAAGAAGAAGATGAAGGCATCACTCCCGGCGACGAATACGACGCCGAGGACGAAAGCGCCGAAGCGCTCGCCGAAGATCTCGCGGAAGATGGTCTTGAGGAAATCGACACGTCCGACAAGGACAAGGTCGCCACGATCGAGGACGGCACGTCGGACGACAGCGATGATGACGACGACGATGATGAGGAATCCGATGATTCCGACGGCGAGTCATCACGACGTTCGCGTCGCGGTCGCGGTCGTCGTCGGCAGGGCAAAGGCCGCGGAAACGGCAACAAAGGCCGCAGCCGCGCCAAGGAAGTCGACGAAGTGCGTGCCAAGCGCATGGCTCTGCGTCGCCGTTACAAGATCCAGGACGTCATCCAGCGTCGCCAGGTCTTGCTCGTCCAGGTCGTCAAGGAAGAGCGCGGCAACAAGGGCGCGGCGCTGACCACCTATCTCAGCCTTGCCGGGCGCTACACCGTGCTGATGCCCAACAGCAGCCACGGCGGCGGGATCAGCCGCAAGATCAGCTCCGCCAGCGATCGCAAGCGCTTGAAACAGGTCGTCTCGGACCTCTCGCTCCCAAAATCGATGGGTCTGATCGTGCGCACCGCCGGCCTCAGTCGCACCAAGACCGAGATCAAGCGCGATTTCGACTATCTTGCCCGGCTGTGGGACGAAATCCGCCAGACGACACTCAAGTCCACCGCGCCTGCGCTGATCCATTCGGACAGCGACCTCATCAAGCGCGCGATCCGCGACATCTATAACCGCGAGATCGAGGAAGTCGTGGTCGAAGGCGAAGCGGGCTATAAATCCGCCAAGGCCTTCATGAAGATGCTCATGCCCAGCCATGCGCGCCGGGTGAAGGCCTATTCCGATCCCGTCCCGCTGTTCCAGCGCTATGGCGCGGAGGATCAGCTGCGCGCGATGTACGATCCGATGGTGCAGCTCAAATCGGGCGGGTATCTCATCATCAACCCGACCGAGGCGCTGGTGTCGATCGACATCAACTCGGGCCGCTCGACCAAGGAGCACGGGATCGAGCAGACCGCGCTCCACACCAATCTCGAAGCCGCGCGCGAAATCGCCCGGCAGCTGCGCCTGCGCGACATGGCGGGCCTCGTCGTAATCGACTTCATCGACATGGAGCACAATTCCAACGTGCGTAAGGTCGAGCGGGCGATGAAGGACGCGCTCAAGACCGATCGCGCGCGTATCCAGGTCGGCCGCATCTCGGGCTTTGGCCTGATGGAGATGAGCCGCCAGCGTCTGCGCACCGGCGTTCTGGAGGCCACCACCCGCGAGTGTCCGCATTGCGATGGCACGGGGCTGGTCCGCACTGCCTCTTCCGCAGGTCTATCGGCGCTGCGCCTGATCGAGGACGAAGCGGCGAAGGGCAAAGGCACCGTGATCCAGCTCGCGGCCAGCACCGAAGCGGCGATTTACCTGCTCAACGAGAAGCGCTCCGAGCTGGTCGAGATCGAGGATCGTTACAATGTCACGGTCGAAGTGTCGCCCGAAGGCGAGGACGAAGGCGCGAAGATGGTGGTAACCAGCGCCGGTCCGCGCCCGACCGAGGCACCCCGGTTCGAGCCGATCGTGGACGACGAGCCCGAAGACGACGATCTCCCCGACGAGGAAGCGTCTGACGAGCAGGACGACGCCGATAACGAAGACGATGGCCGCAAGAAGAAGCGCCGTCGCCGCCGTGGTGGTCGTGGCCGCAACAAGAAGCGGCAAGACGAGAACTCCGACGACCGCGCGGATGATTCATCGGACGACCGCGATGACGAGCGCTCCGATGATGACACGGACAGCGACGACAAGCCCAAAAAGCGCCGTCGCCGCGGTGGCCGTGGGCGTCGCCGCAAGCAGGAGGAGGGCGACAGCAATTCCTCGGGCGACGATAGCGGGGACGACCTGCCCGCAGAAAACCTCGAAGAGGTCGCCGAGCAGGTCAAGGACGACATGAGCGTCGTCGCCGGCCCCGACGGTGCACCCGAAACCGCCGAGCGGGCGGCAGACGCCGAGGCTGAACCGGAAGAAAAGCCCAAGCGCAAGCGGGCTCCGCGCAAAAAGAAGGAGGCGGCTGACGAAGCCGAAGGGAAAAACGCGGCGACCGAGGAAAAGCCCAAGCGCAAGCGTGCGCCGCGCAAAAAGAAGGAAGCGCCTGCCGCCGACACGGCTGCGGATGGCATCGCTCCGTCTGCCAAGGCTGAAGAGGTCGCCGATCAGGTGCAAGAGGACGCCGCCGTGGTCGCCGGGCCGGACGACGCCCCGCAGACCGCAGCCAAGATGGCCGCAAACGACAGCAATGGCGATGATACCGCAACGCCTAGCGAAGCCAATTCGGGTCCGAAGAAACGCGGATGGTGGCAGCGGACGTTCGGCGAATAATTCACGCAGCTACAGTTCAAGAAAGGGCTGGAGCAACATGTTCCGGCCCTTTCTCGTTCTTGGGGGATGGTGATCGCCTAAATGCCGGGTCGGCGCGCCATTCCCCACTCGTTCCAGCCTGCAAAGCGCGGGGTCTTCGCCATATAGCCCTGGCCCAGCGGCTCGACCTCGAAACCCGCGCCGCGAAAGGCGGAGCTGATCGGACGGGTCAGATGGCATCCCCCGGCCAGACGCTTCCAGACCGGCTCGATCCGATCCTGCCAACGCGCAACCGAAGCATCAGGTGCGCGCCCATGTTCCAGAAACAGGGCCTGCCCGCCGGGGCGCAGGATGCGGCGCACTTCGCGCAGCACGGTGGCCGGATCGCTAACCGAACACAGTGTGAAAGTGCATACCACCGTGTCGAAGCGGCGGTCCGGAAACGGGATAGCCTCCCCCACCCCTTCCAGAATGTCGGCAGACCAACCGCGTGCGCGCGCCGCCTGCCGCGACCCGTCGAGGAGCCTCGAATTGGGATCGATCCCGGCATAGGAGGAAACTCGTTCACCATCGTAGAACGAGATGTTTATCCCACCGCCACAGCCCAGCTCGAAAACGTCACCCCTTGCCAGCGGCACCAGCGCGGCGCGGCGCTTCATAAATTGGCCCTGGCTGCACGCGCAGGTGATCAGACGCGGCATGATCTGAGAATCGTACCATTGTTGCAATCCCACCGAACCACTCCGCAATGAAATGTCGCGCCAGCGTAGAACGGGATCGCGTTTTGTCTATAAGGCACGTGGCGACAAATGCGTGTCCGCAAAGCTTGAAGCCGCGAGCCTTTGCGCGCAATGCAAGCCGCGATGAACGAGCACGCGATCTTCTCCATCTCGGAGGCGGACAAAAAACGCCTCAAGGTCATGTTTCTGGCCAAGCACGCTCTTTCGGGCGGCGCGACGCATGAGGAGGACGGCAACCACGCGGTCTATCACCATGAGATTCTCACGGCCCTGCGTGAAATCGGTCTGAATGTAACGCCAGCGAACGATTTCGATGCATTGCTGGAAAGGGGCGGACACGATTATCTCTTCACCCTGCTGAACCGCGCAGGTTATCCGATGAGCGAGATGCTGGGGCCCTTGATGGCGAAGCGGATCGGCCTGCCTTTCCTCGGGGCGTCGCCGATCATCCGCGGATTGGCGGACGACAAGCACCTGATGAAGCTGGCGGCGCAGGCGCGCGGTGTTCCGGTCGCGCCCTGGCTGGTCGCGCGGGTCGGGGGACCGGAGCCGCGCAGACCCGACTTCGCATTCGAGCGGCTGGTGGTAAAGCCCAACGCCTCCTCAGCGAGCTGGGGGATCACCATGCCCTCCACCTGGTCGCAGGCGAGAGAGGAGATCGCGGCGCTACATGCTGACGGTCACGACGTGATCGTCGAGCGCTATGAAGGCGCCTACGACGTGGTGGTTCCGGTATTGGGCGGTGACGAGCCGATCCTGCTCTCCACCATGCGCTTCGAAATGCCGGGCGATGAGGGAAATTTCCGATCCTACGAAGAGAAGCGGGGACTCACCGAAGGGCCGAAGGAAAAGCTGGTCGCGATGAGCCGCCCGGTGATGACCCGCAAGATCCGTGAGCAGGTGCTGGCCATGCTGCCCGAGCTATGGCCGTTCGATTACGGCCGGTTCGAATTCCGCTACACCCCCGACACGGGCGAAGTGCTGTTCATGGAAGTGAACCTGTCGTGCAATTTATGGTCGAAAAAGACCGTCGCAGGCGCCGCGAAGATTGCAGGGCTCAGCCATGCGCAGCTGATCGAACACATCACCGCTTACAGCATGGAGCGCCAGGGCGTGATCACTGCAGAGCGACGCAAGATGACAGTGCAAACCGATCCAGGCGAAATCGGCGGCGAGGCGATCCACGTCTGATTATCGCCAATGCATACCGCCGAAATCCTGTATTATACGAAGAAATCCTTTGCGATCTTCCCCGGCGTTGACCATCCGATCAGCGCGCCGGTCTTCGCCGAGCATTATCAACGCCGCAGACAAGCGCGATCGCGGCTTCGCGCCGGTCTCGATCGGCTTGTCGCGAGGGCGTTCCTGGCATGGCTGCCGGCGCGCACGCGGAAAGTGGCCGCCAAATACGGCAAGGACGTCGCCTGGCAGGAGCGGACCCTTGTGATCGCAACAGCGCGCTTCGTCGACCCCAACGACATCGCGCTGTTCCGGATCGAACGAGCGGAGGAACTAGACGATTACATCCGCCGGTTCGAGGATGCCGGCTTCAACAAGATCATCAATCCAATGGGATGGAGCCGCAACTGCGCGCTGGTCGACAAGGCCGCGTTCTACGAACGCTGCCGCGCACACGACCTAGCCCATCCACGTGTTTTCGGGATCGTCGAGCAGGGCAAATTGCGCGATTTTCATGCTCCGAACGGCGCGTCGCTGATCGTCAAGCCAACCCATGGGGAAGGCGGGCGCGGCGTGGCGCTGGTCACCGACGAGCTTTCGCATGTTACCGATAAGGCAGAAGTCGAACGGCACATCGCTCGCCACGTCGATTCAAAGCAAGTGTGGATCGTTCAGCGCGCGCTGGGCAACCACCCTGCCCTCGCCGATTATGCGGTCGATGCGCTGGCGACCGCGCGGCTGACGACGATGCGCAATGAGAAAGGCGATCCCGAACTGGTCAGCACCGTCCTTCGCGTGCCGTCCTTGCGCGGTCCGGTCATCGACAACATGAAAGCGGGTGGCCTCATCACGCCGCTCGATTTCGAAACCGGCCGGGCTGGCACCGCCTGCAAAGGTTATGGTGGGGGCGATTACCACCGTCATCCGGTCAGCGGCGCGCGATTTTCTGATCTCGTGCTGCCGAACTGGAACGATGCCGTTGCGCTTGCGCACGATGCCCATGCGCGCGCCTTCACCGAATACGCCTTGATCGGATGGGATGTCGCGTTCACGCCCGAAGGCCCCGCCCTGATCGAAGGCAACGCGAAGCCCGGCGTGCTCATGCCGCAACGCGGCGGTCGCCAAGGACTTGCGGGGCAGCGATACGGCGAATTGCTCGCGCTTAACCTCGAACGCGCCGAAGCGGCACGCTCTGCGCGTTAGGCTGGAACCTCCGCGCCCGCAAAATCGAACACCTTGCCACTGTCATCCGCGTCAAGCCCCGCAAGCACGCCGAGCAGGTTCTCCGCAGCTTCATCCGGCTCGGTCAACTGGCCATCGGGCAGGTTGGACTGGAACGGCTCTGAGAGCGCGCTGTCGACCGTGCCGGGATGCAGGCCGACGACGACACCATCTTTGTGCGTCCGTCCGATTTCCAGCGCGAAGTTCTTCAGCAGCATGTTGAGCGCCGCTTTCGATGCACGATAGGAATGCCATCCGCCCAGCCCATTGTCGGATATTGAGCCCACCCGCGCGCTCAATGCGGCGAAGGTGAAAGCGCGATCACGCGGCATCAGCGCGAGCATATGCTTGGCGATGATCGCAGGGCCAATGGTGTTTAGGGCGAGCACCCGCTCCATCGCACGAGGGTCGAGACGTTTGTAGGTTCGTTCCGGCCCGGTGCCGTCCTCCAGCGTCAGTACGCCGCTCGCAACGATGACCCATGCGGGCGGATCGTCGCGCATCGCGTTCGCCGCCGCTTCGATTGATGCTTCTTCGGTGAGATCGAAGGCAAAGGGGCGGATGTTGGTGCCGCTAGGCTTCTCACCGCAGCGCGAACCGGCATGGACAATCTCGCAACCATTGGCCGCCAGACGTTCACACAAAGCCGTGCCAATACCGCCAGTGCTGCCGAAGACCGCCGCCGTGCGGGGCCATTTTCCTGCTTCTGTCATGCCCGATAGAGCGAGGCAATGATCGCGAAGTTCCCGCATTTCTGGCCATTCGGCGCGTTGCTGGCGGAGCTGAATACACGCGGCGAGATATTCGCCTCTGCGCAGTGTGTCAGGTGTGTCAGGCCCTGCCCCGCCCCCTTTGCTGCGAGCCAGGCAACACCCGTCCGAAAGGTCGCAAGCCAGCGCGACTTGTCACGAAGCGGGCAAGCGTTAAATGGGATCATGCAACACCAGGGATATTAAGAACAATGGCGACCTTAACGCTTCCGAAGAACTCCAAGATCCGCAAGAACGGCCAGGTGCACAAGGCATCGGGCGGCGGCCGGGTGAAGTCGTTCAAGATCTATCGCTACGATCCCGATAGCGGCAAAAACCCGCGTTATGACAAGTTCGAGATCGATCTGGACGAATGCGGCCCGATGGTTCTGGATGCGCTGTTCAAGATCAAGAACGAGATCGACCCGACATTGACCTTCCGCCGCTCCTGCCGCGAGGGTATCTGCGGTTCCTGCTCGATGAACCTCAACGGCAAGAACGGCTTGGCCTGCACCACGGCGATTGACGATCTGAAGGGCGAAATTCGGATCACACCGCTGCCGCATATGGATGTGATCAAGGATCTGGTGCCCGATTTCACGCATTTTTACGCGCAATACGCCTCAATCCGGCCTTGGCTCCAAACGGTCAGCCCGACCCCGTCTGGCAAGGAGCGGTTGCAATCGCCCGAGCAGCGCGAGAAGCTCGACGGCCTTTACGAGTGCATTCTGTGCGCCTGCTGCTCAACCGCCTGCCCGAGCTATTGGTGGAATTCCGACAAGTTTCTCGGTCCTGCGATCTTGCTGCAGGCCTATCGCTGGCTCGCCGACAGCCGCGACGAAATGACTGGCGAGCGGCTCGACCAGCTTGAGGATCCGTTCCGCCTGTATCGCTGCCACACCATCATGAATTGCGCCAATGTCTGCCCCAAGGGACTGAGCCCGGCGAAGGCTATCGCCGAAACCAAGAAGATGATCGCCGAACGCGCGATCTGATCGGGTTGCACCGCGCGTGAGCGACGCCGCGCCTCCGTTCGATTACCGTGCGCTCGGTCCGCAAGAGGCGGACGGAGAGGATGGCTGGTATAGCTGGAACCTCACCGATCGCTCGCGCTACAACACCGCCGTCCTCGGCGAGTTGCGGGTGCGCGGAGAAGGTGCTTCGTGCCGTCTGCGGATGTTCCCGGAGCGGCGGCACACCAACCTTGGTGACAACATACACGGCGCCGCGACGCTCGGGCTGATCGACATTGCGCTGTTCGCGACCATGCACGTGATCGGTAGCGGAAATGCCGGACCGTCAGTCACCGTTGAGCTGTCCACCCAGTTCATCGGAGCGGGCGACCCCGGAAACCCGCTCGATGCCGTGACCGAGATCGTTCGCGAAACCGGTCGAATGCTGTTTCTGCGAGGGCAGTGCGTCCAGGGCGACGAGGTAATCGCAAGCTATTCCGGCATCGTACGCAAGATGAAGCCGCGCCAGTGACGGGCATTCTCGCGCGCTATGAAAAACTGATAGCAAACGGGGAGCTGCGCGCAGACCCCGATCAGCGCCGCGCCGCGGCCCGGCTCGACCGGCTGCAAAAGGAACTGGAGGCGGAGCAGCCGGGCGGGCTTCTGGCGCAGCTTTTCAGTCGCAAGCCTGAGCGGCCGCAGGGCGTCTACATGTGGGGCGGCGTTGGCCGCGGCAAATCGATGCTGATGGCCCTGTTCCACGCGACGCTCGACATTGACGAAAAACGCCGCGTCCACTTTCATGCGTTCATGCAGGAGATCCACGTGATGCTGCGCGCCTGGCGCGAGGCGGAACCCGGTGATCCGATCCCTCACGTCGCCCGCGATATTGCCCAAGATGCCGCCGTTCTCGCGTTTGACGAGATGGTGGTGAACAATTCCGCCGACGCCATGATCATGAGCCGCCTTTTCACGAACCTCATTTGCGAGCAGGGCGTGGCGATCGTCACCACCTCAAACCGTCCTCCCAGTGATCTCTACAAAGACGGACTCAATCGCGAGCATTTTCTGCCCTTCATCGACCTGATCAAGCGCGAGCTTGACGTCGTGCCCTTGAATGGACCGACCGATTACCGGCTCGATCGGATCGGCGATATGGCGACTTGGCACACGCCCCTTGGCGACGAAGCCACCGCCAAGGTTCGCGAGGCCTTTTTCCGCTTGACCGATTTCGAGCCCGAAGATGCCGACAACGTCCCCTCCGGCGAAGTCGAAGTCAGCTTCACGCGCCGTGTCCACGTGCCAAAAATGATGAAAGGCGTCGGCGTTTTCAGCTTCAAGCGGCTATGCGGCGAGCCGCGCGGCGCGCCGGACTACCTTGCCATCGCGCGCGAGTTTCACACCGTTATCATCGTTGGCATTCCGCGCATGGGTCCGGACAGGCGCAACGAGGCGGCTCGCTTCGTCACGCTGATCGACGCCTTATACGAAAACCGGGTGAAGTTGTTCGTCACCGCCGCCGCCGCGCCGGAGGAATTATACGAGGCCGGCGATGGCAGCTTTGAATTTGCGCGAACGGCCAGTCGCCTCAACGAAATGCAGAGCGACGAATACCTCGCGATGGGTCACGGCGCCGATGCCTGAAGCACCAGCCCGCAAAACGCCCACTCAGGCTGCGGCGTTACGCTCGGCCACGCGACCTTGCGCGGATACGAGGCGGTTCATCACCTTCAAATCCTGTTCGCGCAATTGCAGCGCGGTGTCCGCCCACATCTCGGTGATGCGAAACAGTTCTTCGCGCTCGAGCCCCCAGACACGCTTGATCGCCCGGCGCGACCCCACGAGTCCGGCGTGGCGACGTTCGGCCTTCTTGATGAAGGCGCGCGTTGCTTCCACCCCCTCGCCCGGTTCGGCGAGATGATGGACGATGCCAAGGTCATACATCTGTTCGGCGGTGAAGCTTTCGTTCGAGACGATGATGCGATCCGCCATCGCGCTTCCGAGCTTACGTGAAAGCAGCGCGTGCGCGCCCATGCCGGGATACAGACCGAACATGATTTCCGGCAGACCGAAGGTCGCCTGCCGCTCTGCAACGATGTAGTCGAAGGACAGCAAGGCTTCGAACCCGCCACCGAGCGCGGCGCCCTGCACCAGCCCCACGGTAAGCATCGGTATGCCGAGTGTGTTGATATTGCGATCGAGGATCGCGCAGCAGCGATGGCCATAATCGACCAATCCGGCACGATCGCGGGCGCGGATCAACCGCTGGAACAGTGCGAGATCACCGCCATAGCAGAACACGTCGGGCGCGCGGCTGCCCAACACGAGGTAACGCAGCGGAACCTTGTCGGCGCCAAATCCGCTTTCAATGAGGTTTTGCCAGGCCTCGAATTCGTTCAGCATGGATGGCGTAAAGCTGGGCCGTCCGTCCGGGTTCATGAAGGTCCACAGACACGCATCGCGATCTTCGTAAAGACAATCGAGCTCCGACAGCGAAAACAATCCATCGGGGATTGCCGCATGCACCACGCTTTCGATCAGGGGATCGTCTTCACCCGTGAGGGGAACCGCCCTGCTGACGCCACTATCCATTATGCAATACCCCGCTCGACCCTGTTCGCGCTGCGAAATTATCCCCCTTCGTCAGCTCGAGAATTGCGGCCTGTTCGGCTCGTCTGTTGCCAGTATTAAGGCACGTGCGGGATTGTTGGCAATCGCCTAGTTCACATCTTTTCAAGAACACGTCCCGGATTGGCGCATGGAACACAGTGCTGATTGCGCATAACGCACAATACGCACATCGCAGCCAGTCGCTCGGTCGTCGGTAAGGCGACCCGGCTCAGGCGGCGAAACCGGCTTGCTGTTCCATCTGCGGGAAGCGGCAGGCCCCTGGCAATTCGCTGCGCGCCAGATGATCCATCCGGTCCCAGTGAAATTCCTCGACCAGATAACGCAGGCGATCCGCCATCTGCCTGATCCCCGCGCTGCGCCGGAGCCGCGAGCCAGCGGGAATGCCCGGAATGCGCGGCTGTTGCGGGTCGATCTCCTGCGGGTTGCAATAGAACACCGCGGGTCGCCGTTCGCGGCGGTTCAATCGACGGATTGCCCAGCGCGACACGCCATAGGGCAGCTTGCGAAACGCTCCTCCTCCGCCCGCCGGCACCGGCATCTGATGAAGCATGGTGGTCGCCAGCGGCAATTCGACCAGAGCCGACCAGCTGAGTGGGCGGAAAGCGAACCGTGGGGCACCGCTCCAACCGAAATTCTCGTGTGCGACGGGCATCACGCTGGAGGAATAGTGGTATCCCTGCTGTGCAAGCTCCTCGTACGCCCAAGGGCAGCGATGGTCGATCGAGAAGCTCGGCGCGCGATAGCCATTGACCCGCTGTCCGGTGCAATCTTCCAGGATTGCGCGCGTGCTGCCAATATCGCTTGCGAATTCCTTGCGGTCCTGCGTCCATACCCTGGCATGGTCCCAGCCGTGGCTGGCGACTTCATGGCCCGTCTGCGCGATGCGGCGCACGATGTCCGGTCGACGCCGCGCAAACGATCCGGAAACGAAAAAGGTCGCGCTCACTCGCGCCTGTGAGAACAGATCGATCAACCGCTCGACATTGTCGGCGACCCGGTCGGTCAATCCGTCCCAGTCTTCCCGACTCAAGGCACCGCCCGACGCCCCGACCTGAAACCAGTCCTCGACATCGACCGACAGGCCGTTGACGATCCTGGGAGAGGTGTGAGCCAGTGAAGCGTAAGCGTTCATGTCAGGCGGCCTCTCGCGGGCCGTCCTCCTCGAGCCATTCGATCAGCATGGTCAGAACATGGCGCAGCGTCTGCTCCTGCTCATCGAGTCGCCTTTCAAGCTGCGCCAGCTTGTCCTCGCTCGATGTTTCAGCGAGGGTCGCGCGCACGGCGTCTATGCGGGGGCCACTGGCGGTTCGCAGTCCGGCAATGGCGGCTTCCAGCTCGGAGATACGCTCGGCAGATCCGTCGGTTTCCCCGGCTTCGCCCTGACTGGACGCTTTGTGCAATATGCCTTCGCCAAAGTCGGTCGTGCTGTCGTTCACCATGGTTCCCTTCCTTCACGAGGCTCAGGTTTCGGCGAACGGCATCCATGTCAGCGTCGTTGCGCCTGCGACCAAGCCTGTCGGTATTCGGCCATATTGGTGAACATTGTGTTAGGCACCGCGGCAGGAACGCGAAGTGCTTCCTCAATCGGTCAGATGAGCATTTCTCGCGCGGGGCCATGCCCTAGAAAGGCAGCAGGCGAGGCGGTTGCGCCATAAGCTCCGGCACAGAACACCGCGACGATATCGCCGACCTCGGCGCGTGGCAGCAGGGCCTGGTCGGCGAGCCGGTCGAGCGGGGTGCAAAGGCATCCGACGACATTCGCGATCTCGATGGGTTCGGCATCGAAGCGCGAGGCGATGGCAACGGGATAGTTGCGCCGGACCACCGTTCCGAAATTGCCAGACGCCGCAAGCTGGTGGTGCAGGCCGCCATCGGTGACGAGATATGTGGTGCCGTGGCTGACCTTGCGATCCACAATCCGGCACAGATACACGCCTGCTTCCCCGACGAGATAGCGTCCGAGTTCGAGGCATAATTCGGTGTCTGCAAGTTCCGATGGAAGGTCTGCGACCCGTTCCTGCAGCGCGCGTCCCACGGCGGCGAGGTCGAGCGGTTCGTCGCCCGGAAAGTAGGGTATGCCAAAGCCGCCACCCATATTGAGCTTTGGCAATGGGACACCAATCTCGCGGGCCAAGTGGGCGGCGAGGTCGAGCACATTGCCCTGCGCCTCGATAATCGCATCAGCGCTGAGCGCCTGGCTGCCGGTGAAGATATGCAGGCCACGCCACTCGGCCCCCTGGTCGATCAGAAGACGCGCCAGAGCCGATGCGCGCTCAGCATCCACGCCGAACGGTTTGGCCCCGCCCCCCATCTTCATACCCGAGCCTCTAAGCTCGAAGTCGGGATTGACCCGGATCGCGACGCGCGGCGTGCGCCCGATCCTTTGCGCAATGGTGAGGGTTCGCTGAGCCTCCCCTTCGGACTCGCAGTTGAGTGTTACGCCTGCCGCGATCGCGGCTTCGAGTCCGTCGTCGCGCTTGCCCGGTCCGGCAAAGCTGACCCGTGCGGGATCGATCCCGGCATCGCGCACCATCTCAAGCTCGCCCGCAGACGCGATATCGAAGCCGTCGACCAGCGGGATCATGTGCGCGATAACGGGTGCGAAGGGGTTGGCCTTGACCGCGTAGTTCAAGCCGATCCGCTGTGGCAGGGCCGCGCGCAAGGCTGCGATGCGGCGGTCGATTAACTCGCGCGAATAGACGAACAGCGGCGTCCCACCCGCTTCGGCGACAAGATCGCTCACGCTTCGACCCGCGACACCGAGCTCGCCGTCGACGGTTTCCCAGTCATCGGGAATGGGTCCGATTGGCTTGGCCTTCACGGCTGCGCCTGTTCGAGCACGTCACGCGCGAGAGCGGCGCGGTCGAGCTTGCCGTTCGGATTGAGCGGGAGGATCTCGCGCCATTCGATCTGCTTTGGTTGCATAAAGTTGGGAAGTTCTCTCTGCAAGTGTTTGACAAGGTGTGATTTCTGTCCTTCGCCACTATCGCCACGAACCACCAGGTGGATCGCCGCGCCAAGCCGGTCGTCCGGCACCCCGAGCGCGACAGCTTCGCTCACCGCACCGCTGGCAATCGCCGCCTCCTCGATCTCCTGCGGGCTGATACGGTTCCCAGCGCTCTTTATCATCGCATCGCTTCGACCGACGAAATAAAGCAGGCCATCCGCATCGCGCCGAACCCGGTCGCCGGACCAGACCGCCGTTCCGCCATAGCGCGATTGCGAAGGCGCTGGCCGGAACCGCTCGGCAGTGCGCTCGGGATCTCGCCAATATCCCCGCGCGACCAGCGGCCCGCAATGGACGAGTTCGCCTTGTTCTGCGGTTTGCCCAGCCTCATCGACCACCAGCACCTCGGCAAACGGGATCGCCGTGCCCATCGAGGTCGGATGCTGCTCGACAAGCGCGGGATCGAGATAGGTCGATCGAAACGCCTCGGTCAGGCCATACATCGGATAGAGATCGGCCTCAGTAAAGGTCTCGCGCAGCTTCGCAACCAGTTCACTGCCGAGCGCGCCGCCGCTGTTCGTCAGGCGGCGCAGGCCCTTTGTCGCATCCGCGGGCCAGTCGGCCTCCACCAATTGCACCCATAGCGGCGGTACGGCGGCAAGCGTGGTGACGCGATGCTTCGCGCAGGCCTTCACCACATCTTTGGGGAACAGAAAATCGAGCGGGGCCACACAACCACCCGCATACCAGGTCGAAAAGAGCTGATTCTGGCCGTAGTCGAAGGACAGCGGCAACACCGCCAGCGTCACATCGTCCGATTGCAGCCGGAGATAATGCGCCACACTCACCGCGCCGAGCCACAGATTGGCATGGTTGAGCATCACCCCCTTGGGCCGCCCGGTCGATCCGCTGGTGTAGAGGATTGCGGCAAGGTCATCGGGATCGGCGCCGGATGGTTCGAGCGACAATCCAGCAGCCTCCGCTTCGCCAAGCGCAGTGTCCTCCGCCCACGCAACGCACCCTTGAGGAAGATCAGCCGCCGCAAGACTGTCGAGCCGGGTGGGCGTGCCGATAAGCATGCTCGCGCCGCTATCGGCGAGGATATGTGCGGCCTGCGCACGCTTTAGCAGAGGATTGATCGGCACGTGCACCAGCCCCGCCCGCGCTGCGGCAAGCGGCAGAAGACAGGTCAATTCGCCTTTCGCCGCCCAGCTTGCCACCCGCGCGCCCTTGTCGGGGCACTGGCCGCGCAACCATCCGGCCAGCACCGCAACGCGATGTCGCAAGGCTGCGTGGTCCAGCACCCGGTCGCGCAGAAACAGCGCCGGAGCCGCCGCCAGCCCGCGCTCCGCCGCTCGCTCGACCAGGTGGTCGATCGGGTGCGGGGACGGGTCGAGCTGCTCGGTCATCGGGTCGGGCATAGGCCTTGGCTATAGGTGGGGGCGCGGTATCACGCCCCGCTCTCCTTCTGGCAAGTCCTGCTTGCGCGCGGCGGGAGGCAGCCAAATCGGCTTGCCACGGGGCTTGCCGCCCGGTAAGCGCCGCCGCATACCGGCTCGCCGACATCGCAATGCCGTAGCGGTTCGCAACATGGGATTTGCATCGAAAGATGAGCACAAAACCGGCCACCAGCCACCGTCCGGCGAAGGAAGCCACCGCGATCAGCCGCGCCGCGCTCGATCGCCAGCTCAAGGCGATTATTGCCGACGTTCTTGGAATTGACTCCGAACAGGCCGACGCGCTCGAACCCGATAGTGGTCTGTTCGGTCATATGCCGGAGCTCGACTCAATGGCGGTGGCGGGCCTGCTGACCGAGATGGAAGATCGGCTCGACATCGTGATCGAAGACGATGACGTCGATGGCGAGATGCTGGAAACCTATGGCGGTCTGCTCGCATTTTCCGAAGCCAAACTGACGGAACGTTAAGCGCGTCAATCCCGCTCGAACAGGCTCGCAAGCTCGACATGGGTCGACCAGCGGAACTGCCCGATCGGGCGCACCTTCGACAGCCTGAAACCCGCTTCGACCAGGACCGCGGCGTCGCGCGCCCAGCTCGATGGGTTGCAGCTGATATAAACGGCACGGCGAAGCGTGCTCTGGGCGATCTGTGCAATTTGCGCTCTCGCGCCTGCGCGCGGTGGATCGATTAGCGCGGCGTCGAACCGGTCGAGCTCGGCGGGCTGGAGCGGATTGCGGAACAGGTCGCGGTGCAGCGCATGGATCGTGCCCCGCGCCCCGCTCGATGCCGCCTTGCAGGCCAGATGCGCCGCGCGTTCGGCCTCGACGGCCAACACCTTGCGGGCGGTAGCGCTCTCGGCAGACAGCGCGAAAGCAAAAGTGCCGAGGCCTGAAAAAAGGTCGGCGACCAGGGTGTCTTGCGCAAGCCAGGCACACGCATCGCCAACCATCCGCCGCTCTGCATCGGCGGTCGCCTGCAGGAACGCGCCGGAGGGCATGGCGACCGGAACTCCGGAGAGGCTTACGGAGACAGGATCAGGCTCCCACACGGCCTCAGGCCCGTAGCCCTGATCGATGGTCAGCCGTGCGAGCCTGTGTGTCTGTGCGAATGCAAGCGCGTCTTCCATCGCGACCAGCCCGTCCAGCTCGAAATTGGACAACCCGACATCGACGCCCTGATCGGCCTGAGCCATGGCGATGTCCACACCGCCCTTCCCCGCATGGCGCGCGACGAATTCTCGCAAGGGGGGGGCCAGAGCGAATAGCGCGGGATGCAGCACCGGGCACTCGGCAAGATCGACGATACGGTGCGAACCCGCCTCGCGGAAACCGAGCATCACGCTGCGCCCTTTCCGCCCGGCATGCAGGGTCGCGCGTCTGCGGCTGAGCGGCGGCGAGAGATGGGTGTCGAGCCATTCGCCGACATCGATCCCCTGCCCCCTCGCAGCGCCCTCAACCCGGCTGCGCACAAAAGTAGCGAGCGTCGCTTCGTCCGCATGCTGAAGCTGGCAGCCACCGCACCGATCGAAATGGCGGCAGGGCGGTTCGACATGGTGCGAACCGGGCATGACCGAGCCATCGGCGGCGAGGCGATCTCCCGGCACCGCGCGGGGCACATGACCCCCACTTTCGGTGACGCCATCGCCCTTTGCGGCGAGGCGGATGATCGCTTCGCCCTCGTTCACAAGCAGCTTGCGAAGGCGGGCGCGATGGCATGTGCGAGCCTCTCGGCGGTGAAGGCGGCCCCGCAACGTCTTGCCGCCGTGCCGTGCAACCACACGGCCTGGCACGCGGCCTCGAACGGTTCGCTCCCGGTCGCCATGCGGCTGACGGCAATCCCGGCGAGCACATCTCCCGTTCCCGCGGTCGAGAGCCAAGGCGGCGCCGGGGGAGCAAGGCCTAGGCGTCCGTCGGGCGCGGCGATGACGGTATCCGGACCTTTCGCGAGGATCGTCATGCCGCTCGCCTTTGCCAGCGCCTGCGCGCGCTCTCGGCGGCCCGTGGCGATCACGCGAAAACTGCGGCACAGCGCCTCAAGCTCGCCATTATGCGGGGTGGCGAGAACGGGCGTATCACGGTTCAGGACATTGGGCGCGAGCAGGATCAGCGCGTCGGCGTCCAGCACGGTTGGTCGCCCTGCTTTAATCACAGCGCCCAGCGCGTCCTTCGCGGCGCCGCCCCGGCCAAGTCCCGGACCGACCAGCACGGCGTCGATCCTGTCGTCCGCCAAAGCCTCGGCAAGCGGCGCATCCTCGACCACCAGATCGGCGCTGACAGCGGGATGCGAATGCTTGGACAGCAGCTTGATATAGCCCGCCCCGGCGCGCTGGGCGGAGTGCGCGGAAAGGATCGCGGCACCCGGCATGTCCCCGCCCACGATGGCGGCAAGGCCGCGTGTGTATTTGTGCGCGTCGGATGCAGGCCGGGACAAACGAGGTTTGGCGACGAGCGTGGCGGCGCCTTCGACCGGCTCGATCCCGATGGGAACAAGGCGCTTCTCGCCCATCAATTCGCGCCCCGGCAGCGACCAATGGGCGAATTTCCATGCGCCGAGCGCGAGCGTCACATCGAAGCTGGGCAGTCGCTCATTAAGCACTTCGCCGCTGTCGCTCTCGATGCCAGAAGGCACGTCGATCGCGATGCGGATCGCGTTGCGCCCGGCAAGATCGCGCAGCAGCAGCGCGTGTTCGCCGGTGAGCGGGCGGGAAAGGCCGCTGCCAAACAGGCAATCGACGAATACGCCGGATCCCGAGCCGCCGCCGGATGTTCGCACCTCCTGGCCCCAGCTCTCACGTGCCGCCTTCGCCGCATCGGTGGTCGGCTTGAGGGGCGCGATCACTTCGACGCGGTTGCCGGCCTTGCGCAGGCGGCGGGCGATGACATAGCCGTCCCCGCCATTGTTGCCCGGCCCGCACAGCACCGTGACCGCGCGACCCGCGGCAATGCGCCGCACCCATTCTGCCGCGCCGCCCGCAGCGATTTCCATCAAGTCTTCGACGCTCGTGCCGCTGTCGAACAGGTTCTGTTCCGCATCGCGCATTTGCGCGGCGGTCAGGATTTGCGAGGGCGCTTCAGATATCGGCGAAGACATGCGTTTCGGCCTTCGCACCCGGATGCGTCAGCGCGCCATGCCGGGCCGAGCCGACGTTCTGCGCATACCGCCACAACGCGCCGGACTGATAATCGTTGGTGCGCGGCTGCCAGCGCCCCCTGCGCTCTTCAAGCACCTTGGCGTCCACTTCGAGGTCGATTGTGCCCTTCTCGGCGTCGATTGTGATGGTGTCGCCATCCTCGACCAGCGCGATCGGCCCGCCGTCTGCGGCCTCCGGCCCGACATGGCCGATGCAGAAGCCTCGGGTCGCGCCGGAAAACCGCCCGTCCGTGATGAGCGCAACCTTCTCGCCCATGCCCTGCCCATAAAGCGCGGCGGTCGTGGAAAGCATTTCGCGCATTCCCGGGCCGCCTTTCGGACCTTCATAGCGGATGACGATCACGCTGCCCTCGGCGATATCGCGCGCTTCGACGGCGGCGAAGGCGTCTTCCTCGCATTCGAACACGCGTGCCGGGCCGCTGAATTGCAGCCGCTCCATGCCCGCAACCTTGACGATCGCGCCGTCGGGAGCAAGCGAGCCTCGCAGGCCGACCACGCCGCCAGTGGGGGTGATCGGGGCCTTGACGTCATAGAATACCTTCTGATCGGGATTCCAGGTGATCTCCTCGATATTCTCGCCCAACGTCCGACCCGTGACCGTGATCGGCTCGGGATCGATGAAACCGCCGTCGAGCAGGGTTTTCATCGCCATATAGACCCCGCCCGCTTCATGCATGTCTTTCGCGACATACTTCCCGCCGGGTTTCAGGTCTGCGATGTAAGGTGTTGATTTGAATATCTCGGCAACGTCGAACAGGTCGAAATCTATGCCGCACTCGCTCGCCATTGCCGGCAGGTGCAGCGCGGCGTTGGTCGAGCCGCCGGTGGCGGCGACGACGCGCGCGGCATTTTCGAAAGCGGCTCTAGTGCAGATATCGCGCGGGCGCAGATTGCGCTCCAGCAGCACCATCACCTGCTCCCCCGCAGCGCGCGCAATTTCCTCACGCGAGGTGTAAGGAGCGGGTGCCATATTGCTGTTTGGCAAGCTCAATCCGATTGCCTCACCGACGCAGGCCATCGTATTGGCGGTAAACTGTCCACCGCACGCCCCGTGCCCCGGACAGGCGACCTTTTCCAGCGCGATCAACTCCTGCAAGGGGCAATTCCCCGCCGCGTGCTGACCCACCGCCTCGAACACGTCGACCACCGTCACGTCCTTGCCATGATGCGTGCCCGGCAGGATCGAGCCACCATAAACGAAAATGCTCGGCACGTTCAGCCGCAGCATTGCCATCATCATGCCCGGCAGGCTCTTGTCGCACCCCGCGAACCCGACCAGCGCATCGTAGCAATGTCCGCGCACCGACAGCTCGACCGAATCCGCGATCACCTCGCGGCTGACCAGCGAGCTTTTCATGCCCTGATGGCCCATCGCGATCCCGTCGGTCACGGTGATCGTGTTGAACCGCCGCGGGGTGCCTCCGCCCTTTTCGACCCCCTCACGGCAGATATTCGCCTGCGCATCGAGCGTGGTGTTGCACGGCGCGCTGTCATTGCCCGCGCTGGCGACCGCGACGAAGGGGCGTGCGATCTCCTCCTCGCTCATCCCCATCGCATAATAGTAGGAGCGGTGCGGCGCGCGCTCCGGTCCGACCGAAACGTGGCGGCTGGGCAGATTGGACTTGTCGAACGGCATTGACGGGCCTCCCTCGCCTCTGACCTGCCGTTATGCGAGGGCGAGCGCAACCCTTCCCGCAACATCCGCGATCATTGCCGCCCAACGCGCCTGCTCGGCGCGCGTCCCGATCAAGTCCTGCCGGATCTCGATCGCGCAATAAGGACGGCCATGCGCTTCGGCATGGCGGTTCATCGTCGCGTTGAGTTCGCGGCCGGAATACGGCTCATTATCGCCCACATTCAGCCCGAGATCGCCGAACAGCCGGATCGCATGGCGGGCAGCGCGGTCGTCTTCGTTATAGAGCAACGCGACCTCCCAGGGCCGCTCCTCCCCGCCGTTCGCCAGCTTTGGCGTGAAACTGTGGATCGACAAGATCAATTCGGGTGCGCCGACATCGAGCCAGTCGGCAAGCGCGGTGTGATAGGGCCGGTGGAACCGATCCAGACGCGCCTCGACATTGGCCCCGATATTGCCGGGGATGAGGTGCCCGTCACTCTCGGTCGGGACGACGGCGGGGTGGTCTTCCTCCCGGTGCAGATCGACGACCAGGCGGCTGACACGCGCGACATGCGCGGCCATCCCATGCCTTCGCGCAAGCCGCGCAGCAATGCCATCGACGCCGATATCGAGCGCGACATGCTGCTCCAGCAATTCCGCAGGAATGCCAAGCTCGATATTATCCGGCACGTAGTTCGAGGCATGGTCAGCAACGCACACAATGCCGCCGCGTTCGGGTGTTCCGATCTGTTTGAAAGGCTGTCCGTCGATCATCGCAATCCCCCTGCGAGCAGCCACCAGTCGGGGCGCTCCTGTGTAATTTGCCGCAGCGCATGGTCGCGCGCGGCCGTGGTGTCGTACAGCGCAAAGCAGGTCGCCCCCGAACCTGACATGCGCGTAAACCAGGTGTCGCTTCCTTCAAGTGCGGCGAGCACTTGCCCGATTGCAGGGCAAAGGTCGAGGGCAGGCTCGGTGAGATCGTTGCGCCCGGCCAGCGCGATTTGCCGAGCAGTGCCGCTCGGCAGAGGTCCGCGATCGGTCCCGTCCCACGCCTTGAACACCGGCCCGGTCGCCAGCTTCTCGCGCGGATTGACCAGCAGGACAGGCGTGCCCGCCAGATCGTTTTCGACCGGTTCAAGCTCGGTCCCGGTACCCCGCCCAGTGGCCATCTCGCTGCGCACGCAGGAGGGTACGTCGGCGCCCAGCCTGGCAGCGCGCTCTGGCCAATCGTCGGGCAGGCCGTGGAGTTCCTCGACGATCCGAAACACCGCGCCTGCATCTGCGGACCCGCCACCCAGACCGGCCGCGACGGGCAGATTCTTTTCGAGGGTGATGTCAAGGCCCTGCGATCGCGGCAGTGCGGCCAGTGTCTTCGCCACGAGATTATCGAACGGGTCATCAATGCCGCCCGCAAACGGGCCGAGCGTCGTCACACGGTCTTCCGACGCCGGTTTCGCGGTCAGCTCATCGCCCGCATCGACGAATGCGAACAGCGTTTCGAGCGCGTGATAGCCATCCGCACGGCGCTCCCGCACATGAAGCGCGAGATTAATCTTGGCGTAGGCGGTTTCGCGCATTCAATCCTCCCCAATACGGGGAGGTGGCAGTCGCGTAGGCGACTGACGGAGGGGATTCTCCGCCGAGGACGAGCCTGGCGGCGAGTCCCCTCCACCACTTCGTGGTCCCCCTCCCCGTATCGGGGAGGATCTACATATTCGGATAATTCGGCCCGCCGCCGCCTTCGGGCGTGGTCCATTCGATGTTCTGGTTCGGATCCTTGATATCGCAGGTCTTGCAGTGGATGCAGTTCTGCGCGTTGATCACGAATTTGGGATCGTTCTCCTCGACGCCGACCCACTCGTACACGCCGACCGGGCAGTATCGGGTCGAAGGCCCGTCATAGACCGCCAGCTCGCTTTCGCGTTGCAGCTCGGCATCCTGCAATTTGAGGTGCTTGGGCTGGTCTTCGGCATGGTTGGTATAACTGAACGCGGTCGAGGTCAGGCGGTCGAAGCTGATGACACCGTCCGGCTTGGGATAATCGATCGGCTTGTGAAGGTCGGCGCGTTGCAATTGTTCATGGTCGCGGTGGTGCTTCATCGCGATCGGCAGGCCGATCTTGAGCGTGCGCATCCACATGTCGACGCCGGCGACCAGCGTGCCGATATCCTCGCCGTATTTGGCAACGGCAGGCTCGGCATTCTGGACCAGCTTGAGCTCCTTCGCGATCCAGCTTTCGCGCAGATTGGCGTCGTATTCGGCCAGTTCGTCATGCTCGCGTTCGGCCTTGATCGCCGCCGCAGCAGCTTCGGCGGCCAGCATCCCGCTCTTCATCGCGGTGTGGCTGCCCTTGATCCGGGGCACGTTGACGAAGCCCGCCGCGCAACCAATCAGCGCGCCGCCGGGGAAAGCAAGCTTGGGCACGCTCTGCCAACCGCCTTCGTTGATGACGCGCCCGCCATAAGAGACACGGGTTCCGCCTTCGAGCATTTCGCGGATGCGCGGATGCTGCTTCCAGCGCTGAAATTCCTGGAACGGGCTGACATAGGGGTTCTTGTAATCGAGCGCGGTGACGAAACCGAGCGCGACCTGATTGTTCGCCTGATGGTAGATGAAGCCGCCGCCCCAGCTGTCGCTTTCCGACAGCGGCCAGCCCTGCGTGTGGATCACCCGGCCCGGCACGTGCTTGTCCGGCTCGATGTCCCACAATTCCTTGATGCCGAGGCCATAGACCTGCGGCTCGCAATCCTTTTCCAGATCAAAGCGTGCTTTCATCTTCTTCGTCAGATTGCCGCGCGCGCCTTCGGCGAAGAAGGTGTACTTCGCCTCGATCTCCATTCCCGGCTGATAGTCGGGCTTCTGGCTGCCATCCTCGGCAATGCCCATATCCTGCGTTGCGACGCCGCGCACCGCGCCCTTGTCATCGAACAGCACTTCGGCAGCGGGGAAGCCAGGGAAGACCATCACGCCCAGCCCCTCGGCCTGCTCACCCAGCCAGCGCGAGAGATTGGCGAGGCTGCCGGTATAGCAGCCATCGTTCGACATGAAGGGCGGCAGGACGAGGTGCGGAATGCTGCTCGCCTTCTTCTTGCTCAAGCGCCAGTGCAGATTGTCGGTGACGGGCCTTTCCGCCATCGGGCAATCCATCTCGCGCCATTCGGGGAACAGTTCGTCGAGCGCCTTGGGATCGACCACCGCGCCCGACAGGATATGCGCCCCGACTTCGGAGCCCTTTTCCAGGACCACAACTTCAAGGTTCTCGTCGATCTGCTTCAGCCGGATCGCTGCGGAAAGGCCTGCGACCCCGCCACCGACGATCACGACGTCGCACGGCATTGATTCGCGTTCGGTCATGCGCTTTTCTCGCTTTCGTTCATCACGCGCAAACCCCGCGCGTGCATATCAGTTACGTTGCACTTGCTAATCGGGATTAGGACAGTCAAGGGCCGCTATGGACAGTATGACCGCCCAATCATCGCCTTTGATCCGCGAGGTCGAGGCCGCCCTTGACTGGTGGAGCCTGTCGGGCGTCGATTGCGATTTCCGCGATGACGCTACGGATTGGCTGGCGCAGGAGGCTGCTGCGGCAACCGCATCGCCTGCCTTGAAACGCGAGGCGGCGTCCTCCGCGTCCGTTCGCGGCCCCGATGACAAATTGCCCGACGTCGCAGCGAAACGGGCCGATCTCTTCGATGGGACGAAGCCCGAGACCCTCACCGACTTTCACCGCTGGTGGCTCGAAGCGCCCGGACTGGATGCCATCGGGCCACGCGGTCGGATCGCGCCGCGCGGGAGCGAGGGGGCGGTCTTGATGGTGCTGGTGGTCCACCCGGAGGAGCAGGATCGCGAGGCGCTGCTTGGCGGGTCACAAGGTCGATTGCTTGCGAACATCCTCACCGCCATGGGCCTGACGCCGGACCAGACCTACATCGCCTCCGCCCTGCCCCGGCACACCCCGATGGCCGACACCGAGGCAATCGCCGCGGGCGGAATGGACACAGTCGTCTCGCACCATATCGAACTCGCCTCGCCGCAAAGGCTGTTGGCACTCGGCACCGATCTCTTGCCGCTGCTCGGCCTCGATGCGAAGGATCAGGAGGGTGCTTTGCGAGCGGTCGATGGCACATGGCGCTCGACCCCGATGCTGATCAGCGAAGGGCTGGATGCGATGATGGCGATGCCGATGCTGAAGGGACGATTCTGGCGCAGATGGATCGAATGGTCGCAGGGCTCATGAAGAAGCGTTTCGGACGACTTGCTGCCACGCTGTGCGCCGGGTCTGTCGCTTTAGGCACCCCTTCGGTCCTCTTTGCGCAGGCTGATACAGGTACGGGCGATCTGGTTGCGCGTTACGACCGCAGTGCGCAGAGCACCGTTCCAACGATCCTGACGCAAGAGCAGCGCACCCTTTATCGCGACACTTTTGCGGCGATCGAGGATGAGCGCTGGGACCGCGTCGAGCTGCTATTGGCGGGGCGCGATGGTGAGGTGTTGCATCAGATCGCCTTGGCCGAATATTACACTCACGCAAACAGCCCGCGCGTCGAAGCGGATGAGCTAAGTCTCTGGTTTTCAAGCGGTGTTCACCTGCCGCAAACCGCGCAGCTCGGTCGTCTGGGCCTGCGCCGCGGCCTTGAAAGCCTACCGCGCCTTCCCGAAACACAACCCCTGCGCCGCCAGCCTTACGCTTCGAAACGCATCAGACCGCGGACCGTAAATGACGGGTCGGTCCCAGCAAGCGCCCGCGCCGATATTCTCGACGCGATCCGTAACGACGATCCGTATTCCGCCCTCGCCACCTTGCAGACCATCGACCCCCAGCTCACCCCCCAGGCCCGAGCGGAATGGCGCCAGCGCGTCGCCTGGAGCTTCTATATCGAGAACGATGACCGCAATGCGCTGACGCTGGCGCAGACTGTGTCGGAAGGCTCCGGACCGTGGGTCGCCGAGGGCGAATGGGTCGCGGGATTGGCCGCGTGGCGGCTTGGTGATTGCGCCTTGGCGGGGCAGGCCTTTGCCAGAGCGGCAGGCGCATCCGCCAATGTCGAACTAACCGCAGCCTCGCACTATTGGGCGCACCGTTCCGCCATTCGCTGCCGCGATCCGGGCCTAGCACAGGGGCACCTGCGCAGCGCGGCCCGCAACGCCGATACTTTATACGGCATGCTGGCGAGCGACCAGCTGGCCGTATCGCTCCCGGCGACCGGCGCAATGCAGCGCTTTTCACGCGAGGACTGGAGCACGTTGAGCGATCGTCGCAATGTCGCGGTGGCCGCGGCGCTTGTCGAGATCGGGGAGCTATCGTTGGCGGACGAAGTGCTGCGCCATGAAGTGCACATCGGACGCCCGGATGACTATCGCGCTCTCGCTCGCCTGGCCCGCGAACTTGGCTTGCCAGGCACACAGCTGTTCATGGCCCACAACGCTCCCCGCGGCGTGCCGGGCGATCCGGCGCTGCGTTACCCTGTCGCGCGCTGGCAGCCGAGCACCGGCTGGCGGGTCGATCCCGCCCTCGCCTTCGCCCATGCTTTGCAGGAATCGAACTTTCGCACCGCCGCCGTCAGCCCGGCCAATGCGCGCGGTCTGATGCAGATCACGCCCATCACCGTGCGTCAGCACGCCCCGCGGCTGAACATGCGCGCCTCCTATGTCGATCTCAACGATCCGGAAGTGAATCTTGCCTTCGGACAGCGCAATCTGGAAATGCTGCGCGATCATCCCGCCATCCGCGGTCAGCTGCCCAAGATCATGGCCGCCTACAATGCCGGGCTAACCCCGGTGGTGCGCTGGAACACCGAAATACGCGATTTTGGCGACCCGCTGCTGTGGATGGAATCGATCCCGTATTGGGAAACGCGCGGCTATGTCGCCATCGTGATGCGCAATTACTGGATGTATGAGCGCGCCGCGGGCGTCCCATCACCCAGCCGCCGCGCGCTGGCGGAGGGGCGCTGGCCCGACTTTCCCGATGCGCGCCGTCTGAATTGAGGGCCTGGCAGGCATGGCAATCGACGAGACTCGCACCTTCACCCCGATCAATATCGCCGTCCTCACCGTGTCGGACACCCGCACACCGGAAACCGATACTTCGGGGGACATTCTTGTCGAACGGCTCGAGAATGCGGGTCACACGCTGGCCGAGCGCGCTATCGTAAAGGACGAAGCGCCTCTTCTCGCCCGGCAGCTCGACACATGGATAGACGATCCGCAGATCGACGCCATCGTCAGCACCGGGGGGACGGGTCTTACCGGACGAGATGTAACCCCCGAAGCGCTCGCCGGGATCGAGGGTGCTCGCGACATTCCCGGCTTTGGCGAGTTGTTCCGCTGGCTCAGCTTCCAGACGATCGGGACCAGCACGATCCAGTCGCGCGCCTGCGCCATTGTCGCGCGCGGCACCTACATCTTCGCCCTCCCCGGTTCGAACGGGGCGGTCAAGGACGGTTGGGACGGTATCCTCGCCCAGCAACTCGACAGCCGCAACCGGCCGTGCAACTTCGTCGAGCTCATGCCGCGCCTTAGCGAACGCTAGGCGGAACGAAACCGCGCTCTCCGGCGTCTAAGTGCAGGAAACGCAACGGAGACCGAGTGCTCGCCCTCGAACAATATGCCACCGGGACGATCGCGCTCGTCTTCCTCGCCAGTGCGATCGTCATCGCGGGGCTTGGCACGAAAATGGCGGGCTATGCCGAGGTCATCGCCGATCGCACACGTTTCGGTGAAGCGCTGATCGGGTCGGTGCTGCTCGGCGCAGGAACCAGCATTGCGGGGATCGTCACGTCGAGCAGCACGGCGGCGAGCGGTGCAGCGGATCTCAGCGTTTCGAACGCGATGGGCGGGATCGCAGCGCAGACCATGTTCCTCGCCATTGCCGACATCGCCTATCGCAAGGTCAATCTGGAGCACGCGGGCGCGAGCCTCGTCAATATCGGGCAGGCGACGGTGCTGATCCTGCTGATCACGCTACCCATCCTCGCCTATGCCGCGCCGCCTTTCGCGATATGGGGCGTCAATCCGCTGACGCCGGTGCTGGTCGGCGTGTATCTGGTCGGCCTGCACAACGCGCATCGCATTCACGAGGAGCCGATGTGGCTGGTGCGCCAGACCGACGCCACCCGTGACGAGGAGGATGATCAGACCACGGACACCCGCGCCCTGTGGCTGATCGCCAGCCTGTTCGCACTGTTCGTTGCCATTGTCGGTTTCGCCGGGTGGGTCGTGGGCGAAACGGGTATCATCCTGTCCGAGCGGCTCGGCATCAGCCAGGGCGTCGTCGGTGCGCTCGGAACCGCCATCGTCACGTCGCTGCCGGAGCTGGTGACCACCATCGCGGCGGTGCGGCGCGGGGCTTTGCAGCTCGCGATCGGCGGGATCATCGGCGGCAACATGTTTGACGCGCTGTTCATTGCTTCGTCCGACGTGTTCTACCGCGACGGTAGCATCTACCACGCAATCTCCGAGCGGACCTTGTTCTGGATGGCTCTGGTGATCGCGATGACGGCAATCCTGCTGATCGGCCTCTTGCGCCGCGAGAGACAAGGTCCGGCAGGGATCGGGTGGGAATCGGTGCTGCTGATCGCGCTGTGGACAGGCGGGGCTGGATTGCAGGTAATGCTGGGATAGACCGGCGCTTATGTTCCTTATATGTTCTTACGCATGCGAGATGCGAATCGAACGAAGGTGAGTGGCCGAGGCGCGGCGTCGGCGGCGGTACCGACGCGCTTCGGGCTCGCGAGCCGGGAAACTGATGGCGACTGGCGTGACCATATGGAGGCGCTGGATGGCCTTCCGATCAAATTGAAAACGCATGTGACCGAGGAACGGCCCAAGACGATCCTCAGCTTCAACCAGTCGCCCGATATCGCGTTCGACCGTTCGGTGAACGCCTATCGCGGGTGCGAGCATGGCTGCGTCTATTGCTTCGCGCGGCCCACCCACGCGTTCCATGACCTGTCACCGGGGCTGGACTTCGAGACGCAGTTGTTTGCCAAGCCCGATGCGGCGCGGTTGCTTCGTGAGACACTGGCGAAGCCGAAATACGTGCCTCGCCCGATCGCAATGGGGACCAACACCGATCCCTACCAACCGATCGAGCGCGATTACCGCATCACGCGCGAATGCCTCGAAGTGTGCCTGGACGCGCGCCATCCCGTGACGATCACCACCAAGTCCGACCGGGTGCTGCGCGATCTTGATCTGATCGCGGAGATGGCGGAACAGCGGCTGGTGGCGGTGGCGATATCGGTGACGAGCCTCGATCCGGTGCTGTCCGCCAAGCTCGAACCGCGCTGCGCCGCCCCTGCCAAGCGACTGGCGGCACTGGGAAAGCTGATCGAGGCGGGCGTGCCGACGCATTGCTCGATCTCGCCGATCATCCCGGCGATTACAGACGAATTTCTCGAAGCGATCATTGCCCGCGCCGGAGCGCTCGGCGTCGCCAGCGTCGGCTGGATCCCCCTACGCCTCCCCCATGAAGTTGCGCCGCTGTTCCGCGAATGGCTCGACGTCCACTACCCCGACCGCGCGGGCAAGGTGATGAGCATCGTGCGCTCAATCCGGGACGGTAAGGACAACGACCCGGAGTTCTTCTCGCGCCTGAACCCGCAGGGCGTGTGGGCCGACCTGCTGCGCGCCCGGTTTCGGGTGGCGTGCCGGAAGGCGGGGATCGGGAAGCACCGGTTCGAGCTCGATTGCTCGCGGTTCAGGCCGCCGGAGGTTGGCGGGCAGATGCGATTGTTTTGAAGTACCCAAGCCGTAGCCCCGGCGAAGGCCGGGGTCCAGCGAGGAACCGCGTAGGCCGCAAACTGAATTCTAGGCTGCACCGGAGTGACACACGGTAGCAACCCAAGACCCGCAATTTCAAAAAAGGATTGAAATGAGGAATTTGGACGCTGATTTTGAATTGTTGATAGCCAGACTTCCTAGACTCCTCGATGCGCTGAACCGTTGCTCACCTCACATCGGGATGCCGCTCAAAGGTGTCCGATTGCCCGCCCGCGCGGTATACCTGTTCAGTCGCGAGGGTGAGGCGCTCTATGTCGGTAGAACAAATCGGCTAAAGGCTCGCATTAAAGAACACATAAGTGGAAAGAACAACGATGCGCCGTTCGCATTCAAAATAGCGCGTTACGAGACTGGATACTTCAAGGGGAGGGGCAGTCCAACTCGCTCGCAACTGGAAAAGATCTCAGAATTTGCGAAAGCCTTTGAAATGGCAAAGGTTGAGGTAAGTCAGATGCAGTGGCGATGGGTCGAGATTGAGGAGGCTAACCTTCAATGTTTATTCGAAATCTATGCCACGATTGCGCTTAAAGCGAAGTTCAACGATTTCGAGAACCACTAATTGAAAGGCATCACCCAAAACCCTCGCCCGCACTCCCCGGCGCGAACCGCACCAGGCGACTGTCTTCCAGCGCCGCCGTGCGGTTCACCACCGCATTCTGATAATCCTCATCTTTGATCATCTCGAAGAACGCGCCCGCATTGGGATATTGCGCGACGAAGCCGTCGTGCCAGATGCGGTCGTCCGGACCCGTCACCATCGTCTGGAACGCGCCGCGCCACACGATGCTGCCGCCGACGCGGCGGAAGATCGGACCGCTGGTCTTGCCATATTCCTCATAGGCGCGCCGGCCGCTCCAGCCCTTCCCGGCATGGTCATGGCCCTCGGGATATTCGGCCTCGTCGCGGTAGAGCAGCAGGTTGAGCATGTGGATCGGCTCGTCGCGCGGGAGATCTTTGAACGCCTGAAAGTTGGCGGGCGATGGGTCGATGTAGGTTTCGAGCATTCGTTTCTCCTGATCCTCCCCAGAACGGGGAGGTGGCAGACGCCGCAGGCGGCTGACGGAGGGGATTAGCCGCCGAAGAATACGCTAGTGGCCAGTCCCCTCCACCATCCTGCGGATGGTCCCCCTCCCCGCTTGCGGGGAGGATCACGCCTCCAGCTTGTAATCCGAAAATCGCTCCCGCAAATCCTTCTTGCTGATCTTGCCGGTGGCGGTGTGGGGGATGTCGTCGACGAACTCGACTGCGTCGGGCAGCCACCATTTCGCGACCTTGCTCGAAAGAAACTCGATCACGCTTTCATCGGTGCAGTCCGCGCCCTCTTTCTTGACCACGAACAGCACCGGGCGCTCATCCCATTTGGAGTGGAACATGCCGACGCACGCGGCCTCTGCAACCGCCGGATGACCGACGGCGGCGTTCTCAAGCTCGACCGAGCTGATCCATTCGCCGCCCGATTTGATCACGTCCTTGGTGCGGTCGGTCAATTGCAGCGTGCCGTCGGGATGCAGGATGCCGACATCGCCGGTGTCGAACCAGCCATTCGCGCTCACCGCGTCTTCCTCGGCCTTGAAGTAGCGCTTGATCACCCATGGTCCGCGGATCTGCAAGGCGCCGCTCGCCTTGCCATCGCGCGGCAGCTCGGTCGCCATGTCGTCGAGATCGACGGTGCGCAGCTCCACACCAAACACCGGGCGCCCCTGCATCGCGCATTTGTCGACCTTTTCCTCCAGGCTGAGCTGGTCCCAATCCCAGGTCGGCCCGCCGACTGTGCCGATGGGCGAAGTTTCGGTCATGCCCCAGGCGTGCTGGACGCGCGTGTCGTTCTTCAGCAGCCGCTCGATCATGAATTTCGGTGCGGCAGACCCGCCGATGGTCGCGGATTTGAGCGGCGGCAGGTCCAGCCCCTCCTTGTCGCAATACTGGAAGTGCGCGAGCCACACCGTCGGCACGCCCGCGCTGTCGGTCACGCCTTCGCGCAGCATCAGCTCGTGCAGCACCGCCGGGTCGTTGACGGCGGAGAACACGAATTTGATCCCCGCCATCGCGCCTGCATAGGGCAGGCCCCAGCTGGCCGCGTGGAACATCGGCACCACCGGCAGCATGACCGAAGAGCTGGAGAAGTTGAACGCGGCGGGTTGCAGGCCCGAAATCGCGTGCAGCATGGTGGAGCGGTGTTCGTACTGCACACCCTTGGGATTGCCGGTCGTCCCGCTGGTGTAGCAGATCATGCACGGGTCACGCTCGTCTCCCGCGACCCAGGCGAAATCGCCATCCTGCTCGCCGATCCAGTCCTCGAAGGCGGTCGTGTGCTCACCGGAATCGTAGCAGATGTAGTGCTCGACCGTCCTCCAGCGATCGCGCATCTTGTCGACGATCGGCTGGAACGCCGCGTCGTAGAGCAGCACGCGGTCCTCGGCGTGGTTCACGATGTATTCCAGTTGATCCTCGAACAGGCGCGGGTTCACGGTGTGGAGCACTCCGCCCATTCCAGCGACGCCGTACCAGCTCACCAGATGGCGCGAATGGTTCATCGCAAGGCTCGCGACGCGCTCGCCCTTCCTGATGCCCATCGCCTGCAACGCCTGCGCCATCTTGAGCGCATCGATGCGGATGCCCGCCCAATTGGTGCGAGTCTCGCTGCCGTCGGCCCAGCGCGACACGATCTCACGCTCCCCTGCCTCGCGCGCCGCATGGTCGATCACGTGAGTGATCCGCATGGTCCAGTCTTGCATGGCGCCCAGCTGCTGTGTCGTCATCGTGATTTTCTCTCCCGGTGCTCGCCCGTTATCGGGCTCTCTTGCGAGAGGATCATGGCGGGGCGCGGCGAACTTGGCAATCGGCCTGTCACGGCTTTGCCATGCGCGCTTCGTACCGGGATTGGGCAAGGCAACCACCGAAGAGGGTTATGATGAAGAAGACAGCCATATTGCTTGCCGGAACAGCCGCCATTCTCGCCGCTCCCGCGCAGGCGCGCGAAGGTCGGCTTTACGCCGGGATCGAAGGCGGCGTGAGTCTCGAGGATCAGGTCGATGTCGACATCGCCAGCACCGATCCGCAGGTGAACGGCGCGTTCGCCGACACTGAAACCGGCTTCGATATCGATGCCGTCCTGGGCTACGATTTCGGCGCTTTTCGATTGGAAGCCGAGGCCGGCTACAAGCGCAACGGCTATGACAGCCTCACAGTGGTCAATCCCGCTCTGGTTCCGGGCGTCGATGTGGAGCCGGGAACTGTGGTCGAAAACAGCGAAGACCTGTCGATCTTCAGCGGTATGGTCAACGCCTTGCTCGAGCTGGGATCCGATGACGGTTTTCAGGTTTTCGGAGGCGGCGGTGTGGGTGTCGCGAATGTCGATCTGCCGGTTGAAGTCGACGGGGTCGGCACGATCGTGGACGACAGCGCGACCGATTTCGCCTGGCAACTGATCGCAGGCGCACGCTTCCCGGTGAGCGACCGGATCGATCTGGGTGTCAAATATCGCTATTTCGTGATCGACGAGTTCGAGCTGGACGCGGTCGCTGCGCCGATCGAATTGGATTATCAGGCGCATTCGATCCTTGCGAGCGTGCTCTACAATTTCGGTAGTCCTCCCGCGCCGCCGCCTCCCCCACCGCCACCGGCTCCGCCAGCGCCTCCTCCGCCGCCGCCCGCGCCGGTTGCACCGCCACCGCCACCAGCGCCGCCGCCCTGCAATACCGGGCCGTACATCGTGTTCTTCGAATTCGACGAATCGACGATCACCGCTGACGCCGCCGCGATCCTCGACAACGCGATCACCGCCTATGCCAATTGCGGCACGGCGCGGGTGATGCTGGCCGGGCATACGGACCGGGCGGGCAGCGTCACCTACAACATGGCCTTGGCCGAGCGGCGCAACGATAGCGTGCGGCAATACATGACCGGGCGAGGCATACCCGAAGCGCGCATTGCGAGCGAAGCCTTCGGCGAATCCGACCCGCGCGTGCCGACCGCAGACGGAGTGCGCGAGTTGCAGAATCGCCGGGTCGAAGTGACCTACGGGCCGGGTTCGGGAATGTAAGCAACACGTGACAAGGGGCCGGCAGAGCTATCTTCCGGCCCCTTTCGCGCTTCCTTACTGCGCTTTGGCTCAGGCGATGAAATAGCCGTTCACCTGCCAGCCTTCGGCCTCCTGCATCATCACCACGGTTTCGATCGAACGTCCGCCCTTCTCGAAGTAGGTTTCGAACTGGAGTACCTGGAATTCCCCTTCCGGAGCACCAGGCAGGCTCGACGCGCGCTGGACCGTGACAAGCTCGCGCGATTGCACGGCACCCAGAGGTTCGCGAACGGGCTCCACGCGTTCTTCCCACTCCTTCGCACTGGCCTGCGACTGAAAGTAATTGCCCGTCAGCTCCCAGCTCCCTTGCCAATCGGATGCGTCGGTCCGCTCCAGGAAGAGCTGGACACGCTCCAAGGTGGCGGGATCGGCGGTTTGTGCCACGGACGACCGTTCCTCCTCGCTATTGGCCGGGGCGGACGACGAAGGTGCGGATGAGTTCGCGCCATTGTTCATGCCGGCGATGAAAGTCAGAGCGACGGCGGCGATTGCGATGGACATGATGAGCATTCCTCCTGTGAGCCAGACGGATCGCGATGACCCCGTTTGGCGCGTTTCGTTGAGGTCTGCATTGTCATGGGGGACGCTGCTGTCCGCCATCCCGAAAGCCTTGTGCGCATGGTTTTGGGGTGCGCCGCCCTCGGCCTCACCCAACATTCTTGCGGCTTCCCGGCTACTCGACACGCGCAATTTGCGCCGGGCATGGCGGAGACGATCGTTGACGGTATGAACCGAGATGCCAAGCTGCGCCGCGCTGGATTTCGCATCATGGCCGACAAAAAGCAGGCGCAGGGCCTCTTTTTCCTTTTCGGTCAGGTTGTCGACCGCATTACTCATCAGGCAACCAGTTTGAGGTTCGGCCGTCCGCGTGCCGGTTCGAGCGTGACATTGACGAGCCCCTCGACCGCCGCGAGCCGTTCGGCAAGTTCGCCATCGAGCGCAAAGCCAGTGCCCAGCCGCATATGTGCTTCTTCGCCGTCGTCGAGTACCAGCCGCACAAGCACCTCGCCCGATGCTCCCTCGGCGCCCGCGAGTTCGAGATGGAGGGCAGCGAGCGCTTCGGGCGTATGAATCTCGGCTTTCAGCACCATCGGTATTCGTCCGCTGACCGCGGAAAGGGGGCGCGCGCCGCGCACCGTGAGACGGGGCGGTTCGCCCGGATTTGGACTGTCTAGCTCGACGGTCAACAGCACGCATTCACCCGCTTCGGCCCAGCTCTGGAATTGCGGCACGAGCGACTCCTCGAAGCATGCAGCGGAAAACTGACCGGAGGAGTCGGAAAACTCGCCGCGCACAAATTCCGCCCCGCGCTTGGTCCGACCCTTGCTCGCGCCTTCGACCATCGCCGCGATTACGGCATGACCGCGTCCTCCCGCTGGCGGTCCGGCCTGCATCAGCCCCTGATAGGTGCGCGCGCCCTGCGCCGAGGCGACATCGCGATATTGCTGCACAGGGTGGGCGGAAAAATAGAACCCGAAATTCTCGCGCTCCTTTGCCATGCGCTCGGGCCGGGTCCACGGTTCAGTCGGCTTGAGCCGCAGATCGCCCGCATCCGCATCCTCACCCCCGAACAGCGCCGCCTGCCCGCTGGTTCGCTCGCGGGCGGCGGCTTCCGCAACTGCGAGTAACAGGTCGGCATTCTCGAAAATCGCCGCACGGTTCTCCTCCAGCCTGTCAAGCGCACCTGCGCAGGCGAGGCCTTCAAGCTGGCGGCGATTCATCGATCCGGGCGGCAGGCGTTCGAAAAATGTCTTGAGATCCGTGAACGGCCCGCCTGTCTCGCGTTCGGCGACAATCGCCTCCATCGCCTTTTCGCCGACATTGCGAATGCCCGCGAGCGCGTAGCGCACTGCGTAGCCGCCATCGGTCTGTTCGACGGTGAAGCGCGCGTGGCTGGCGTTGATGTCGGGTGCCAGCACCTCGACCCCGCCCGCATCATTAGGGTATCGGCGCGCATCATCGACGAAAGCACTCAGTTTCTCCGACTGGTGCAGGTCGAAACACATCGAGGCGGCGTAGAATTCCTCCGGGTAATGCGCCTTCAGCCAAGCGGTCTGGTAAGCGAGCAAAGCATAGGCCGCGGCGTGCGATTTGTTGAAGCCGTAGCCGGCGAACTTGTCGATCAAGTCGAACAGCTCGTTCGCCTGTTTCGCCTCGATCCCCGACACCTCCCGGCACCCGTCGACGAACCGGCCGCGCTGCTTGTCCATCTCGGCCTGGACCTTCTTGCCCATCGCGCGGCGCAGCAGATCGGCGTCACCAAGCGAATAGCCCGCGAGGATCTGCGCGGCCTGCATCACCTGTTCCTGATAGACGAAGATGCCGTATGTTTCGGCCAGAATGCCTTCGAGCTTGGGGTGCGGATACTCGATCGGCACCTCGCCCGCCTTGCGCTGGCCGAACAGCGGAATGTTGTCCATTGGCCCCGGGCGATAGAGCGAGACGAGCGCGATGATGTCGCCGAACTTCGTCGGTTTGACCGCCTTGAGCGTACGCCGCATCCCCTCCGACTCAAGCTGGAACACACCGACCGTGTTACCATCCTGCATGAGATCGTAGACGGCGCTGTCATCCAGCGGCAGCGCGCCCAGATCGATGGAAATCCCCCGCTCACCCAGCAAATCCACCGCCTTGCGCAGCACTGACAGCGTTTTCAGGCCGAGAAAGTCGAACTTGACCAGACCGCTGCTCTCAACATGCTTCATGTCGAACTGCGTCACCGGCAAGTCCGAGCGGGGATCGCGATAGAGTGGCAGCAGCTTCGCCAGCGGCCGGTCGCCGATCACCACTCCGGCCGCATGGGTCGAGGCGTTGCGTGGCAATCCCTCGAGCTGCATCGCCAGATCGACGAGGCGCTTCACGTCGTTGTCGTTGGTGTATTCGCGTTTGAAATCCGCCGCGCCGTTAAGCGCGCGCATCAGTGTCCACGGGTCTGTCGGGTGGTTGGGCACCATCTTGCACAGCCGGTCCACATGGCCATAGCTCATTTGCAGGATCCGCCCACAATCGCGCAGCACCGCGCGCGCCTTCATCTTTCCGAAGGTAATGATCTGCGCGACGTGGTCCTCGCCATATTTGCGCTGAACATAGCGGATGACTTCGCCCCGCCGCGTTTCGCAAAAATCGATGTCGAAGTCCGGCATCGAGACGCGCTCAGGATTGAGGAAGCGTTCGAACAGCAGGCCGAGCCGAATGGGATCGAGATCGGTGATGGTCAGCGCCCAGGCGACGATCGAGCCCGCACCCGATCCACGCCCCGGCCCCACCGGAATGCCCTGTTCCTTCGCCCATTGAATGAAGTCGGCGACGATCAGGAAGTAGCCGGGAAAGCCCATATCGACGATGATGCCGATCTCATAATCGAGGCGGTCGAAATAGGTCTTTCGCTCTTCGACTGACATTTCATCGTAAGCCGCGAGCCGCGCCTCCAGCCCCGCCTTCGACTGTTCCGCCAGCATCCGCGCCTCGCCCTCCAGATCGCCAGCAAGCGAAGGCAGGATCGGATCGCGATAAGGCGGCGCGTAAGCACAGCGCTGAGCGATCACGAGAGTGTTGGCGGTCGCCTCGGGCAAGTCGTCGAAGGCTTCCGCCATCATGCTCGCCGATTTGACGAAGCCGGAATCGTTCGAGCGCGGGCGATCCTCGTTTTCGATGTAGGTCGAGTTGGCAATGCACAGCATGGCGTCGTGCGCCTTGTGCATGTGCGGCTCGGCAAACGTCGCCGGGTTCGTCGCGACGATCGGAAGGTCACGGGCATAGGCGAGCTCGATCAGCGCCTCTTCCGCCTGCTCGCAGACGGGATCGCCATTGCGCGCAAGTTCGACATAGAGCCGCTGCGGGAACAGCTTTTCGAGCCGGTTCGCGAGCGCAACAGCCGCGTCGCCCTGCCCCTCGGCCAGCAGGCGGGTGAGCCCGCCCTCGCCAGCGCCGGTCAACGCGATAAGGCCGTCGGTATGACCTTCGATATCGCCGAGGCCGACATGCGGCTCCAGCTCCAGCGGCCTTTCCAGATGCGCCTTCGAGACGAGATGGCACAGATTGTCGTAGCCCGCCTCATCCTGCGCATAGAGCGGCAGGTAATCGATTGCCCTGTCATCGCCACCTTCGCGCGCAACGCCCAGCAGCGTGCCGATGATGGGCTGGACACCCTCGTCCTGGCAGGCCTTCGCAAACATGACCGCACCATACAGCCCGTTGCGGTCGCAGATCGCGATCGCCGGAAAACCGCGTTCTTTCGCCAGCTTGGCGATTGCCTTCGGGTCGATCGCGCTTTCGAGCATCGAATAGGACGATTGGACGCGTAGGGGTACGAACGGAGCATAAGGCATCGCTCCAACTTAGGATTTGGCTCCGCGTTCGCAAAGCGCCGGACGACCTAATTCTCCACAGCCGCGCCGTATCTCAGAGCAGCTCTTCGATATCCTTCGCAATGCTCTCAGGCTTATCCTGCGGGCCGTAGCGCTCGACCACGCGGCCCTCGCGGTCGATCAGGAACTTGGTGAAGTTCCATTTGATCGACTTTGAGCCCATAAGACCCTTCGCCTCGGACTTCATCCAGTCGAACAGCGGCGATGCGTCATCGCCGTTGACGTCCACCTTCGCCATCAGCGGAAAGCTGACGTCGTAATTGAGTTTGCAGAACTTCGCGATCTCTTCTGCGTCGCCAGGTTCCTGCGCACCGAACTGGTTGCACGGGAAAGCGAGCACTTCAAAACCCTTGTCGGCATAGCGTTGGTAGAGCTTCTCCAACCCCTCATATTGCGGGGTAAAGCCGCATTTGCTTGCGGTGTTGACCACCAACAGCACCTCACCCTGTTTTTCGGACAGGTCGAGCGGGTCGCCGGTATTGGTGGTGACGGTGAAATCGGCGATCGTGGTCATGCTGAGGGAAAGTCCGGACGCGATGCCAGGGCGACCGCTTCTTCCGCTGAATATTCGCGGTCGCCGGCCTTCTCGATCACGTATTTGCCGCGCTGGTCTTCGGGCAGCATGGCGACGTGGCGAATCAGCTCCGCAAAGGTGCCGCGCCGCAGCGCCTTCGCGCCGTCGAGCACGCCGTCGCCGTCATTCTTGGCGTGCAGCGCTGCGCGGTCCTGCCAGGCGTGCTCACCGCTTTTGACCGGGGTGCCGTCAAATGTGCTGGGATGGTCTGCCATAAGTTCCTCCTTTTGCCTGCTTAACGGGCGAAACGAAGCTTGGGTCCGCAGACTATTCGAGCACGCCCTCTTTCAATCGCACCACGCGGTCCATCCGCGCGGCAAGCCGCTCGTTGTGGGTCGCGACCAATGCCGCACTGCCCTCGCCGCGCACCAGCTCGAGAAACTGCCCTAACACCGTGTCCGACGTTGCTTCGTCGAGGTTGCCGGTGGGCTCGTCTGCAAGGACCAGCGTGGGCTGATTGGCCAGAGCGCGCGCCACCGCCACGCGCTGCTGCTCACCGCCCGAAAGCTGGTTCGGTCTATGGGTGAGCCGATGGCCAAGGCCGAGGCTGGTCAGCAGGTGGTCCGAACGCTCCAGCGCTGTTTCGCGCGTTGTCCCGGCGATCATCTGCGGCATCACCACATTCTCCCGCGCATCGAAATCGGGCAGCAGATGGTGGAATTGATAGACAAACCCCAGATGCTCGCGCCGCAGCCTTGTGCGCTGGTCGCTCGCCATACGCTCGGCGCGTTCTCCGGCGATCGCGATCGATCCCTCGAAACCGCCTTCGAGCAGGCCGACCGCCTGCAGCATCGTCGACTTGCCCGAACCCGAGGGACCGAGCAGCGCGACGATCTCTCCGGGCTGGATGTCGAGATCGATCCCGCGCAGCACGTCGATCCGCTGGCCGCCCTGTTCGAAGCTGCGCTTGAGACCACGCAGCGCGACGATTGCTTCACTCATAGCGCAGCACCTGCACCGGATCGGTGTTCGACGCTTTCATCGCGGGATAGAGCGTTGCAAGGAAGCTCAGCGCCAGGGCAAGCAGCACGATCCCGGTGATTTCGACCGGATCGACCCGCACCGGCAGGCTGGTGAGAAACCGCACCTGCGGATCCCATATTTCCACGCCCGTCAGCAGCGCGACGCCCTCCACGATGGGATTGCGGAAGATCAGCAGCACGAAACCCAACACCAGTCCGGCAATCGTGCCCAGCCCGCCGATCGTCGTGCCGGTGGTCACGAAGATCTTGAGCAGGCTTTTGCGCGTCGCTCCCATCGTGCGCATGATCGCGATGTCGCGGGTCTTGGCGCGCACCAGCATCACGAGGCTCGAGAGGATATTGAAAGACGCGACCAAGACCATGAAACTCAATACGAAAAACATCGCAACCCGCTCGACCTCCAGCGCTTCGAACAGAGCAGAGTTGATGGTTTTCCAGTCGGCGATGACCGCGCGGCCCAACAACGATTGCTCGATCGGGGCGAGGATTTCGCCCACCTGGTCGGGATCAGTCACCGTCACCTCGATCAATCCGATGCTGTCATCCATCAGCAACAGCGTCTGCGCGTCGGGGATTGGCATGATGACGAAAGTCTCGTCGAAATCATAAAGCCCGATCTCGAAGATCGCACCGACTTCGTATCCGACCTGCCGGATCGACGTGCCGAACGGTGTCGAGCGCCCCTGAGGATTGATGATCGTAATCGTATCGCCCACCCGCGCGCCCATATTCGCCGCGAGCCGTGACCCGATTGCTACCTGGTTCGAGCCGGGCTGGATCGCGGCGATGTCTCCCATCACGACCTGGTCCGCCATATCGGTAATATCTTCGCTGGTGTTGCCGCGCACGAAGATCGCGTTCGCCCGGCCATTAAAGCTTGCGAGCAACGGCTGCTCGATGAGCGGCGAAGCGCTGATCACGCCTTCGGTCGAGCGTACCCGGTCGAGCACGTCCTCCCAGTTCTCCAGTTCCCCGCCAATCCCCTGCACGATGGCATGGCCGTTCAACCCGGAAAACTTGTCGAGCATTTCGGAGCGAAAACCGCCCATCACGCTCATCACCAGCACCAACATGGCGACCGATAGCATCACCACGCCCACCGAAATTCCGGCGACCAGCGCGATGAACGCCTCGCCCTTGCCCGGCCACAAATACCGTTTGGCAATCATCTTTTCGAAAGGAGACAGCATGGATGGCCCGGAGCGTTGACTAGGATTGGCTGAACCGCGCCTGTAGGGAGGCGAACGCCGCCGCACAATCGGTTTGGCTTGCGTCTTGTGCGTAACCGCCTCGCACCCCATGTCACGACCACCGATCGGCCGGCTGAGAAAGCCGGGGGCTTAACGGGAACTGCTCTTGTAATTGATCGGTAACAGCTTCATTTAGCGGCCCCGAAGCGAGGGCAGCGCAGCGGATATCTAACTCGCGATGGCAGACGATCACGACATGGCTTTGGCGGGCAATTTTACGCACCCGTATCTCGACCTCTCGGGCGACAAATTGCGCGAGGAATGTGGCGTTTTCGGTGCGATCAACGCTGAGCGGGCAGCTGCTGCGACCGCTCTGGGGCTCCACGCGCTTCAGCATCGCGGGCAAGAAGCGGTCGGGATCACCAGCTTCGACGGACGCGACTTTATCTCGCGCCGCGCGCTTGGCCATGTTGCGGACAATTTCGCCGAGGCCGATGCAATCGCCGAACTTCCCGGCGCAATGGCCGCGGGGCATGTGCGCTATTCGACCACTGGAGGCGCTGGCCTGCGCAATGTGCAGCCGCTCTATGCCGAGCTTGCCAGTGGCGGCTTTGCCATCGCGCACAACGGCAATATCTCGAACGCGCGCACCCTCAGGCAGGATCTGGTGCAAAAGGGATCGATCTTCCAGTCGACCTCGGACACCGAAGTCATCATCCACCTCGTCGCGACATCGCGCTATCCCACAGTCGCGGACCGGCTGATCGACGCGCTCAGGCTGGTCGAGGGTGCCTATGCGCTGATCGTGATGACGCCCGAGGGAATGATCGCCTGCCGCGATCCGCTCGGCGTGCGCCCTCTCGTCATGGGCCGCATGGGAGATGCGGTGCTGTTCGCCAGCGAAAGCGTCGCCTTCGACGTGGTCGGCGCGGAAATGGTGCGTGAGGTTGAGCCGGGAGAGATGGTGCGGGTCAGCCACTCTGGCGAAATCGAGAGCCTGCGCCCGTTCGGCTCCCCCCCGGCTCGACCCTGCATCTTCGAACACGTCTATTTCAGCCGTCCGGACAGCTATTTCGCCGGGCACAGCGTTTACGAAGCACGCAAGGCGATCGGCGCGGAGCTGGCGAAAGAGGCGCCGTGCGATGTCGACCTCGTCGTGCCGGTGCCCGATAGCGGCGTGCCCGCAGCGATCGGTTTCGCGCAAGAATCGGGCCTGCCGTTCGAACTGGGCATCATCCGCTCGCATTATGTCGGGCGCACCTTCATCGAACCGTCGGACAGCGCGCGCCACGCGGGCGTCAAGCGCAAGCACAATGCCAATCGCGGGCTTGTCGCTGGCAAGCGCATCGTCCTTATCGACGATTCGATCGTGCGCGGCACCACCAGCCTCAAGATCGTGGAGATGATGCGCGAAGCGGGCGCGAGCGAAGTGCATTTCAGGGTCGCCAGCCCGCCCACCGCGCACTCCTGCTATTATGGCGTCGACACGCCCGAACGCTCCAAACTGCTCGCCGCCCGGATGGAATTGGAGCCGATGCGCGATTTCATTCAGGCCGACAGCCTGGCCTTCATCTCGATCGACGGGCTGTATCGAGCGGTCGGGGCAAAGGGGCGCGACAACGCCTGCCCGCAATTCTGCGATGCGTGCTTTACCGGCGACTATCCCACACGGCTCACCGACTTGGCGAGGGAGAAGCGCAAGGACGACGAGCTTCCATTCGCCGATCCAAAGGCTGCCTGACGTCAGGATTTACGAACAATGACACAGACCAAACCGCTTGAGGGGCGCACCGCCCTCATTACCGGCGCGAGCCGGGGAATTGGCGCCGCCAGCGCCAAGGCGCTGGCGGCGGCGGGTGCGCATGTGATCCTGGTGGCGCGCCGGGTGAAGGATCTCGAAACGGTGGAGGACGCCATCCACGCCGAGGGCGGATCCTCGACCATCGCCCCATTGGACCTCACCGAACCGGATGCAATCACGCGCCTGGCAAGTGCGATTGCCGGGCGATGGGACACACTCGACATTCTCATGATTTCAGCGGCCTATCTGCCAGAGCTCACACCGCTTCCACAGATCGAGCCGAAGGAATTCCAGAAGGCGATGATGACCAATGTGATCGCGACGCAGGCGCTGCTGGCCGCGTTCGATCCGCTGCTGCGCCGGGCCAAGGCGGGGCGCATCATCGGCCTGACCAGCAGTGTCGGCGCCGATCCGCGCCCGTTCTGGGGCGCCTATGGCAGTTCCAAGGCTGCATTCGACAACCTGCTCGAAACCTACGCCGCCGAAGTCGAAAAGCTCGGCCCCTTGCGCGTCGCCATCGTCGATCCGGGTGCGACGCGGACCGCAATGCGCGAGCGTGCCTATCCGGGCGAGGATCCGCAGAAGATCAAACCGCCCGAGCGCGTGGCCGAGCGGATTGTCGAATTGCTGGTCGAGGATTTCCCGACCCGCCACCGCGAGCGGGTGGATTGACGCGTCCCGCGATGGGTTTGAATATGGCTTCGTAGCGCGCTGATTTGTCCTAAAAGTACAGTATGCGCCCGCGCCACCAGAGATTTTTTCTTCGTTAACCTTCCTGTGCAATCCTTTGGAAATGGTGATTGGACAATGATCAAGCGTCATTCCCCGTGGCAGGACGTTTTGAACGAACAGGAGAAGGTGGCAAGGCCATGCCTACCGATACAGACAGCTATCAGCTCGCATCGCAGGAAGACCGCTGCTCCCCGCGTACGAAATTGACTATTCCAGCAACTCTCAGAGCTTCGGGCGGACGCGCATTTCAAAGCGTCGTGCACGACCTGTCGATCTCCGGCTTTTCGGCCGCGTCGATCAACCGGATGCACGATGGACAGATGTGCTGGCTGACCCTGCCCGGTCTCGAATCGCTTCAGGCGCAGGTCGTCTGGTGGGACAATTGCATCGTCGGCTGCGCGTTCACTGAATTGCTCAGCCCGATCGTGCACGACAACATCCTGCAGCGCTACAGCAACACAGGCGTGTTCCGCCCGATGGCGTAGAGGCGTGGCAGCGCGACACTTAAGCGTCTGTCACACCCTGACCTGACGACACTGGCAACATTCCGAAGGCGTGTGCCGGCGCTCAGTCGATCTGCGCGATCTTCCCCACTATGTCGCGCCAGCGATCGCGATTGCCGCTGCTGGTCGCTGTTGGCCAGTTGCTTACGATCGCGACCACCAGGTTTGCTTCAGGAACGATGGTAATCGCCTGGCCAAAAATCCCCTGCGCGCCATACCCCGTGGGGTAGGTCCACCACTGATAGCCATAACCAAAGCCGCTATCGCCGAAATCGACCTGCGATGCGCCTGCTTGCGCGAACCAGCCTTCAGGCACGACATCTCCCCCACCCTCGAGCGCGAACACGCCCATCCGGGTGTAGTCGGCCAGAGTGAGCGACAGGCAGCACCCGCCGATATTGCCGCCGCGCGGATCGACCATCCAGAACATCGGGCCTGCAAATCCGGCGGGCTCGACGATCTTCTCCTGCGCGTATTCGGCGAGCGAGAGGCCCACGGCATTCTCGACCAGCAGGCCCAGAAGATTGGTCTCGCCGGTCTTGTAGACCCACTTCTCGCCTGGCTCCGCCTCGCGTTCCAGCGCGCTCATTTGAGCGACAATCGCATCCGGGCCATATTCGACGACGAAGCGGTTCAGTTGCGCCACGTCACTGTCGGGGTCGGTATAATCCTCGTTCCAGGCAACGCCGCTGGTCATGGTGGCAAGCTGGCGGACCGTCACGTTCTCGTAGGCCGACCCTTCGAGGCCGGGCACGTAGCGCGTTACCGGATCATCCAGGCTGGCGATGAAGCCATCCTTCACCGCCGCGCCGAGCAGCGTCGAGGTAAAGCTCTTGGCTACCGAAAAGCTGGTCCAGCGCTGCTCGGGGCCGAAGCCCAGCGCATAGCCTTCGAAACGGACTGCGCCATCCTGCCAGACCATCACACCCGCCGCATTGGTCTGGATCAGCGCGGCTCCGATCTCCGCATCAATTTCAGGTGGCAAAGGGGTGCCATCGACAAGGGCCCGAATACTGGAAGCCGCGGGAACTTCGTGGCCAGCGAACCAGTCTTCCATCTCGCGAAAACGCGCGGTGCGCTGCTCATCGTTCCAGAACAACACTTGCAGATCGGACGGCGCGCGGGTCGGCGGCTGCGTCAGCTCAACCGGGGCAAGCGCGATGGGGGCCGTCTCGACCCCTTCCGCCGCACCAAAACTGCATGCCGACAGCGCGAGAGCGAGCGCGGTCACACCCGCAAATCCAGTTATCCGCACAGCAATTCCCCTCAATTTCTGGTCAAAGTGACCTGATGAACATCGATCGTTCCCGCGCGAAACCCCGCTTCGCAATAGCACAGGTAGTAGGTCCACAGCCGGACAAAGCGTTGATCGAATCCCTTGGGCAAACGCGACTGCGCGACCGCCCTTTCGAAATTCTCGCGCCAGCACCTGAGCGTCTCGGCGTAGTCGGCGCCAAAGCGCTGCTCATCGCGCCATTGCAGGCCGCGTTCCTCGGCGAGTTCGCGAAATTCGCTCGACTTGATGAGCAGGCCGCCGGGAAAGATGTAAGCCTGGATGAAATCGACAGAGGCCGCATAGGTCTCGAACAGGTCGTCGGCCATGGAGATATACTGGATTGCCGCGCGTCCGCCCGGTTTGAGATGCCGGGCGATACAATCCATGAATACCGGCCAGTTCTCACGCCCCAGCGCCTCAACCATTTCAACGCTCGCTATGGCATCGAAGCTGCCTTCGACATCGCGATAATCTTGCAGGGCATAATCGATCGCGTGACGATTGTGCTCGCGCCCCCAGCGCAATTGCTCTTCTGAAAGACTGATCGCTTTCACCCGCGCCCCGTCCTGCGCAAGCCGCTGTGCAAGTGATCCCCAGCCGCAGCCTATCTCCAGCACGGTTTGAGGAGCGCCAAGCCTGTCCGCGATTGCGTCCTGCTTGCGGCGCTGCGCCGCTTCAAGCCCGTCCTCGCCGAACGCCAGCGCGCTCGAATAGCTCATGCTGGAATCAAGCCATGCGGCGTAGAAATCATTGCCCAGGTCGTAATGCGCCGCAATGTTGCGCGCCGCCCCCGCTCGGCTGTTACGGTTAAGGCGATGGGCGAGTTTGGTTGCCCAGCGGGCGGGGCCAGAGCTTCGCGCCGTATCGCCGAGAGTTCGCGCATTCGCGGTGAAAAGCGCGAATAGGGCGACCTTGTCATCAGCTTCCCACTCGCCTGCCTCCCACGCCTGAAACCAGCCGATCGAGCCACCAGTCGCAAGCCGCAGCAGCGCACGCCAGTCCTGCAGCCAGATCTCCACATCGAACCCCGGTTGTCGCCCGCCTAGCGTTCGAGTGGTCCCGTCGGGCAGATGCGCGCGGAGCGAACCGGTCTCGAGCCCTCTATCGACGCGATCGAGCATGGTTCGAAAGCCGGGCGCGACCAGACGCGAGACGAGGCCGGGCCGCACGGCGAACCGGTCGCCTGCGCGCAGCAATCGCTCGCCTCTCATCCCCTGTGCACTCATCTCGCCGCGATAGTCGCGAGAAGCGCGCGCCTCAACCGTCCTTCATCGCGCGATACGCATCTAATGCGCGTTCCCGGCCCGCTTTATGCGCAATCATCTTGGGCGGATAGTCATCGGGCAGGCAATCATGCGCTTCTGGGTCATGGATTGCAGGGGCGTCCAGCTCGGCAAGCTCGGGCACATATTCGCGGATATAGCCCGCCGCGTCGAACTTCTCCGACTGCGTCAGCGGCGCCATGATCCGGCTGAACATGTTGGAATCGACACCGGTGCCGGAATTCCACTGCCAGTTGACCGAATTCGATCCGTAATCGGCATCCACCAGGCAATCCCAGAACCATTGCTCACCATGGCGCCAATCGATCAGCAGATGCTTGATGAGGAAGCTCGCAGTGATCATCCGCACCCGGTTGTGCATCCATCCGCGATTATAGAGTTGGCGCATGCCGGCATCGACGATCGGGTACCCTGTGCGCCCCTTCTGCCACCGTTTGAGGTCTTCAGCCGCCTCTTGGTCACTCTCGGGATCGCGCCAGTCGAGCGCGTCAAAGTCGTCACGGTAGTTCTCGGACCCATAGGCCGGAAATTGGCAGATCACGTTCTGGGCGTAGTCGCGCCAGACCAGCTCGCTTTCGTATGACTGCCAACCTTCGGACCGCTTGTGCTTGAGCGCGTGCCAGATCTGGATTGGCGTGATCTCGCCGTGGTGAAGATGCGGGGACATGCGCGAAGAGCCGTCGATGCTGGGGAGATTGCGCTTGTCCTCGTAATCGCCGACATCGCTCTCCCATTCGCTCAGCCGTTGATGCGCCGCTTCCTCACCGACGTTCCAGAACTCCTCGATGCCGCCCGACCAATCGGGCTTGGTCGGCAGCAGATTCCATTCACCGAGATCATCGCTGGCGGGCCAGCTATCGGGAGAGGATAGAGTTTCGGGTTCGGGCAGTTCGTCGCGCGGCGGAAACTCGCTACGCATGGCGCGCAGGAACGGTGTATAGATTTTGTATGGATCGCCAGATCCCGTCGTCACATGGCCTGCGGGGAACAGGTAATTGCCGTCGTAGAGTTGCAGGTCGAGCTCATCGGCCAGCGCTCCTTGAACTTTGCGCCACCACGGCTCGTAATGACGATTGGCGTGGACCGTCTTCGCGCCGACCGCGTTGGCGACGGTCGTAAGCTCCTCCACCGCATCGCCGCGGCGCAGGATCAGGCGCGCGTTGCGCTTGCCAAGGCTCTTCGACAGGCTTTCCAGCGAATTGTGCAGCCACCACCGCGCCGCGCCGCCGAGCTTGTGGCGCCCGGGCGCTTCGTCGTCGAGGACGTAGACGGCCACGACCGGACCTTGCTGCGCAGCGTGATAGATAGCGGGATTGTCGGCCATGCGCAGATCGCGCCGCAGCCATACGATTTGTGGGTCACTCATGCGGAGAACAGCGCGTCAGCCAGCAGGGAGTTCCTGGCACGTGACATCAGGCAACGCGACCGAGAATCGGTCCCGCGCGCGTGGATCGTAGAAGCGCGCATCGCGCAGGATGACCGAGCCATCTTCGGCACGTTCGGCGAAAGGTGCGCGCGACCAGAACAGGAAGGCGGACACCTGTGAATCACGCAGCTCATTCTCTTCCGGAAACGCGCACCGTGTCCCACTCGGATAACGCGCGTTTTCGGGATCGAGCGGTGCTCCGGCGGGAACGATCCGCCATGCGTTGAAGTCGCCTAAGATCAATTCGCGCTCCCAAAAAACCAGCGGGGTGGGCGAGGCAATGAGCTTGCGATAGGATACCTGCTCGAAGGCAGGAGTATCCATATTCGCAAGTCCGAACGCGCCGGCATAGGCGCGCGATATCACCCAGTTGCTGCCGATATATACCAGCGCGACCATCAGTGCCGCGATCGCCGGTTTGCGCCAAGCCTCGCCCCGCCTCTCCTTGCGCGCAGACCACCATATGCTCCCGATCAGCAGCGCCCACAGCCACACATCGATAATGAACAGCGTGTCGCCATAAAACCACCGCGAGGAGAACGGCTCGAGCAGCCGGATGCCGTAGACATTTAGCCAGTCGAGCGCCGGGTGGGTGAGGCAACCGATCAGGCTCAGCCCGTAAAGCCACCCGAAATGCACTGGCAACCGCTTTTCAGGTCGTTTGCCGCGTCTGATCTGCCAGCGATCCCAACCCCACAGCAGACCGGCAAGAATCAGCGGGAGCACCACCCACGCAATCGGCCCATGAGTGATCCCGCGCCGAAAGCCGAGATGCTCAGTGCCTTCGAGCCAGAAGAAACATGCCGCATCAACGTCGGGCAGGTTTGCCCCGATAATCAGCGCTGGCATGGCGAGGCCGGTCTTTTGCTTGAGCCCCGCCTGACCGAGAATTGCGCCAACGAGGCTGTGCGTGAGATTGTCCATCGCGCGCCACCATGGCGCAGGTCGACGGCTTCGTCAAAGTCGGTGGCATTGTCGACCTTTGCGTCCTATCGCAGCCGCTCCCGAACGCGAAATCGAGATATCATTTTGAGCCGATCCGATCCCTTTGTTCGCCCTGATATGCAGAACTTTCTTGACGCGCTGGCCGCGATGGAAGGTCCAGCGATAACCGATATGACGCTGGATGAAGCGCGCGAATCCTACGTTGCGCTGCATCAGATGGCTGACAAACCCGCGCGCGAGTTGGCGGTGATCCGCGATCTTGTCTGCCCGGGTCCGGTGGGCGACATCCCCTTGCGGCTTTACGATACCCGCGAAGCGCGCGACGCCGGGCCGGTCGTCACGTTTTTTCACGGTGGTGGCTTCGTCATCGGCGATCTGGAAACGCATCACGCGCTGTGCACGGAAATCGCTGCGTTGCTCGACCTGCCGGTGGTTGCGGTCGATTACAGGCGCGCACCGGAACATCCCTTTCCCGCGGCCATAGAGGATTGCGAAGCGGCGGCACGCTGGATCGCGAGTTCGCCAGACGAACTTGACCGGACCGCAACAGGCCTTGTCACAATGGGCGACAGCGCGGGCGGAAATGCGACCATCGTGGTTGGACAAGCCCTCGCAAACAAGGCGGCAGACGCTCCGGTTGTGCTGCAGGCGCCGATCTTCCCGCTCGCCAGCAACGCGATGGGATCCGACAGCCTCGAACAATTCGGCGATGACTACATCCTGACGAAAACCGCGATCGAATTCTTCGACAACGCCTACAAAGCAGATCGGGGCGATCCGCGCGGATTCCCGATTTTGGGCGACCATAGCAAGGCGCCTCCAACCGTCCTTGTGACCGCAAGCCTTGATCCTATCCGCGACTCAGGCCGCAACTATGCGAAAGCTCTGGCCGAGGCAGGGGCCAATTTCGTGTTTCTCGAAATGGAGGGCGTAACGCACAGCTTCACAAATCTGCGCCAGGCGGTCCCCAGCACGCAAGGCGATCTAGAGCGCGTGATTGCGGCCATGCGCTTTATGCTCGGTATGGAGAATGTCTCGCAATGAATGACCTTGGATATCGGCCGTGCGCGGGCTTCATGCTCGCCAATCAGGATGGACTCGTTCTGGTCGGGCAGCGGATCGGAAAACAGGTTCTCGGCACGTGGCAGATGCCGCAAGGCGGTATCGATCCCGGCGAGGACGAAGAAACCGCCGCACTTCGCGAACTGCACGAAGAGACGGGGATCGAAGCGCATCTCGTCGAAATCATTGCTCGCGCCTCGCAAGCCTATCGCTACGATTTGCCGCCGGAACTTCAGGGAAAAGTCTGGGGTGGTAAATATCGCGGGCAGGAGCAGAATTGGTTTCTGGGCCGCTTCCTGGGCGGTGAAAGCGACATCGACTTACAGGCGCATGAGCATCCTGAATTCAAGGCCTACCAATGGGTTGAACCGGAGCGCTTGCCGGACCTGATCGTCCCGTTCAAACGCGAGGTCTACGCCGCTCTGGTCGAGGAATTCCGCGACCATATCTGACCTGATCAGTTGGTCGAGGCCGCATTGTCAGGCGTCTCGACGGCAAGCCGCTGCTGCGGTCCCTGGGCGATCGTTGCTTCCAGAGCGACGGTTTCGGGGCAATTCGACCCACAAAGACTTTCCAGCCGGGCGAGATTGCGCTGCGCCTTTTCGATCGCGCCCTTTTCAACCAACGCCGCACCTTCGCCCGAGATCGCGGCGAAATTATCGGGATCGCGCATCAATGCTTCGCGGTAATAGCGGATTGCCTTGCCCTGCAACCCGTCGCTGCGCGCCGCCTCTGCCAGATACAAGAATGTCGGTGTGTAAGCTGGATCGACCGCTAAAGCGGCTTCGAACGCGTCGATGGCAGCCTGTGTCTCGCCCGCTTCGAGCGCGGCCCTGCCCTGCATCAGCAACGATGATGCGCGAGGATCGGCGTCAGGCTCGTCCGCACTGGTCACACTTGCCGTGGTGGCAAGAAAAAGGGAGAGGACCAGGGCGGCAGGCGCAAAACGCATCACGAGCTCCTTGAACTTCGCAAGCCGATTGGAAGGGGGCTTGGCCATAGATTCATGGACTATCACGCACGGCGGGCGATGGCGATAAAAAAGCCGTCCGTGCCGTCCTGGAACGGTGTCAGCCGCGTCCCGTTCCCCCGCTTCGACCCAAGCGGGACCGGTACGGCCTCGGTGGTCCAACCCTTGTGACGAGCAAGGAAACTGTCCATGCGGTTGGCGCCCTCTTCATCAAGCACGGAGCAGGTAACGTAAACGAGGATGCCGCCCGGCTTCACGAGCTTTGCACCAAGATCGAGCACGTGATCCTGCAAAGCCGTCAGCCGCTTGATTTCGGTGGGGTCCAGTCGCCAGCGACTCTCGGGATTGCGCCGCCAGGTGCCGCTGCCCGAACATGGCGCATCGACAAGGACGCGATCGGCTTCGCCCATCCACGGCTCAAGTGCTTCGATCTCCCGTCCGGGATTGAGCAGAATCGTGTGGGCGATTTTTGCACCGGCCCTCGCCGCCCGCGGCGCGAGATTGCCGAGCCGCCGCGCATCGGTGTCCGCTGCCACCAGCGTCGCAGCGTTGCCGGTCGCTGCAGCCAGAGCCAGCGTTTTGCCTCCGGCCCCTGCACACAGATCGACGATGATTTCCCCGCCCCGCCCGTCGAGCGCTTCGCAAACCCATTGGCTGCCGTGGTCCTGCACTTCGATGAGTCCGTCACGATAGGCGGGCCATTGATCGACATTGAGACCGGTCGGTAGACGGATCGCATTCGGCGCGGCGAGCGGTTCTCCCTCTTCCGGCAGATCGATTGTATCTCGTCTCGCTTTGAGCGCGTTGACCCGAATATCTAGCGGCGCGCGCTCCAACAGCGCCGCCGCCTCGTCGCCCCATATGCCGGACTTCGAAAGGCGTTCGGTGAGCCATTCCGGCGCAATCCCGGTCTGGGCTGGCACTTCGTGCGTCGCCAGCGGAGCAGGCCCGTGCGTGGACCCATCGAACTCAGGCGCCAACGAGGGATCTGCCACAGCCAGCGCGTGCATGGCAGCCCGGCCGCCATCGGGCACCGGGCCACACAGCCGCACTGCGCGATAAACGAGTTCGCGAACCGCACGGCGATCCTTCGATCCGGCATAGCGCCGCGCGCGGAAGTATTCGGCGATCAAGCGGTCCGCAGGCGCGCCCTTGGCCCGCGCGGCTTCGATGATGGCATCGAGCAGCTCGATTGCCGCCTGAACCCGTGCGGGGGGCGTCATGGTGCGATCTGTCGCGAGGAAGGATTAACGCGTCGGATAATTCGGAGCTTCGCGGGTGATTGCAACGTCGTGGACGTGGCTTTCGGACAGACCGGCATTGGTGATGCGAACGAACTTCGCGCGTTCCTGCAAGTCGGCAATGGTGGCCGAGCCGGTATAGCCCATCGCAGCCTTCACTCCGCCGACCAGCTGGTGGACAATGTCGGCCGCAGCTCCCTTGAACGGCACCTGACCTTCGATTCCCTCGGGAACCAGCTTCATCGCCGATACGTCCTGCTGGAAATAGCGATCGGCGCTGCCGCGCGCCATCGCGCCGACGCTGCCCATGCCGCGATATGCCTTGTAGCTGCGTCCCTGATAGAGAAACACTTCGCCCGGGCTTTCAGCAGTTCCGGCGAGCATCGATCCGACCATGACGCTAGAGGCCCCTGCCGCAAGTGCCTTGGCCGCATCGCCTGACGTGCGAAGGCCTCCATCGGCAATCACCGGAACGCCGGACTTGGCCGCCTCCTCAGCGCTTTCCATGACGGCTGTAAGCTGCGGCACGCCGACCCCGGCAACGACGCGGGTCGTGCAGATCGAACCGGGCCCGATCCCCACCTTCACCGCGTCCGCTCCCGCATCGATCAGCGCGCGTGTTGCCTCTGCGGTCGCGACGTTGCCAGCGATTACCTGCACCGAATTCGACAGCCCCTTTACCCGCTCGACAGCGCGGGCAACGTCGCGATTATGGCCGTGCGCGGTGTCGATGATGACGACGTCGACCTCGGCATCGATCAGCGCTTCGGTGCGCGCAAAGCCGGTATCGCCAACGGTGGTCGCCGCCGCTACGCGCAGGCGACCGGCCTCGTCCTTCGTCGCCTCCGGATAGGTTACAGCCTTCTCGATATCCTTGACCGTGATGAGCCCGATGCAGCGATAATCGTCATCGACCACCAGCAGCTTCTCGATCCGGCGCTGGTGCAACAGTCGGCGCGCGTCCTCCTGCCCGGTGCCGAGCGGGACGGTGGCGAGATCCTCGGTCGTCATCAACTCGCGCACGGGTTGATCTGGGTTGTCGGCAAAGCGCACATCGCGATTGGTCAGGATACCGCACAGTTTGCCGTGGCGGTCTGTCACCGGAATCCCGCTGATACGGTGAAGCGCCATCAGCTCTTGCGCCTCACCCAGCTTGGCATCGGGATTGATCGTGATCGGGTTGACCACCATCCCGCTCTCGAAGCGTTTGACGGCGCGCACGGCGGTGCATTGTTCTTCGACGTCGAGATTGCGGTGAAGCACGCCGATCCCGCCCAATTGCGCCATGCAGATCGCCATGTCCGCTTCGGTGACGGTGTCCATCGCGGCGGAAAGCACCGGGATGTTCAGCGCAATCTCGCGAGTCAGCCTGGTGCGCGTGTCGGCCATGCTCGGCAGAACGTCGCTTTGCGCCGGGCGGAGCAGCACGTCATCGAAGGTCAGGCCGAGGGAGATGTCCATTTACGTGCGGCTTTCGGTTGGATCGGGCGCGATTCGCGAGTGCGCGATGTAGGCATCGCGAGCGGCCTACGCTAGGGTCGCGATCGTCGATGTCGACGCCTCAGTCCTGCGCACCGCCCACGACCTGGTTCTCGGACGGACTGTAGTCCTGCGCGCTGGCGATCCGGCGAATGAGACCTTCGTGCAAGAGCAGGTCGTCTATCGCACCGCCCAGTTCGATCTTCTGGACCTCGTCCGATACGCGGTGGTAGTCACCTTCGAGATAGGGCCAGGCGAGGTCGGGCGAGCCGAACGCGGAGGATACGAACACCGCCGGCACACCTTCTTGCAACAGCGCCCAACTATCCTGCCGCTTGACAAAGCTCTCGGCAAATTCGCGATCTCCGATCTGGCGCCCTTCGGCCTCGATTGCCTCGCGTATCAAGGCATCGAGCGCGGTGCGTCCTTCACCGACAAAGCCGACGGGACTTCCTGCCGGCGCGAGCGCGACCGTGTCGAAATTGAATGCCGCGATGAAGGTGTCGAGCGGTTTGGGGGGCGCGGCGAGAAATGCCTTCGCGCCCAGTAAGCCGGATTCTTCCGCAGTCGTCGCGACGAAATAGATATCGCGATCATGCGGTCCGCTTGCGGCAAGGCGGCGAGCGAGTTCGAGCAGCGAGGCGACGCCGCTGGCATTGTCGATGGCGCCGTTGCAGATCGCGTCCGGTTGCCCATCGTCCCCACACCTGCCGAGGTGATCCCAGTGGGCGATCAACAACACCGCACCCGTCTCAGGCGAAAGGCCCGGCAGCACACCGATGAGATTGCCGCTTTCGAATTCCCGGCGCTTCGTTCGCGCGTCGAGACTGGCGGTGGTGGGAAGAAGGACGGGCCTGAAATCATCGCCTTGCGCTGCGTTTCGCAAGGCGCGCCAGACGTCCTCCCCAAGCGCGCGCTCCATGCCTTCGTCGCTGACCATCGCCATCGCTGTGCTCACACCTTCGCCTGCAAGCGAGAGGACTTCACGGCCATATGTTCGCCGAAGTGTGCGGATGGCGATCTCGCTATCGGTAACCGTCACGATTGCCGCGGGCCCCTTGGTAAACAATGACCTGCGACGCGCCGGACTTTTGCCTTCTTCGCCGAGCATCACGACGACGCGGCCCATCACCTGCTCCGCTGGAACGTCCTCCGCACGATAGCCCACGAAGAGCATCTCCGCGTCGGAAACCAGCGTCCTGCTGTCGGTCGTGAAGAAGGCCAGCTCACGCGTGTTAAGCGATGTTTCGCGATCGCCCGAAACGACCGTGAGCGTCCCGCCCTGCGGTTCGACACTGGTCAGCGCAACGGGCGCTCGCCACGGACTGCCGGGTATGTTCGTGCCCGGAGAGAGACCGGCTGCCTCGAACTGCCGGATGACATACTCGACCGTAAGATCCTCACCCGACGTTCCGGGTTTGCGCCCCTCGAACTCGTCACTTGCAAGAACCGAGATGTCGCGCATCAACCGCTCGCCAATCTCCGCGCGTTCGCTGTCGCTGACAGGTTCGGGCGTCGTCGCGCAACCGGCCAGGGCCAATGCACCAAGACATCCGAGAAAAAGGCGAAGCGCCCCGGTCATTCGGCTGTCCAGCCTCCATCGATGCTCCAGTTCGCGCCAGTGACGTTACCCGCTTCCTCCCGGCACAGAAACACAGCAAGCGCTCCGACCTCCTCGGGCTGGACGAACTTCTTGGTCGGCTGCTTTGCAAGCAGCACGTCGTTGATGACCTCTTCGCGGCTGAGTCCACGCGCTGCCATCGTGTCGGGGATCTGTCCCTCCACCAGCGGCGTCCAGACATAGCCCGGGCTGATGCAATTGGCGGTAACTCCGCTTTGCGCAAGTTCGAGCGCGATGGTCTTGGTAAACCCGGCGACGGCGTGCTTGCTGGCTACATAGGCGCTCTTGAACGGCGAGGCAGCGGTCGAGTGCGCGGACGCGGTGTTGATGATCCGACCCCAACCCTTCGCTTTCATCCCCGGCACTGCGAGGCGCACGGTGTGGAACGCCGCCGTCAGGTTGAGCGCGATCACCGCATCCCATTTCGCAGGCGGGAAGTCCTCCACCGGCGACACGTGCTGCATCCCGGCATTGTTGACGAGAATATCGACCGGGCCGACAGCCTCCATCATCGCTTCGATCGCCGCCGGATCGAGCAGGTTCGCGCCTTCGTACCGCGCGCCCAATTCCTCAGCGAGGGTGTCGATCTCGTCCTGATCGCCCAGCCCATTGAGGATTATATCCGCGCCCTCTTCGCGCAACGCACGCGCCACGGCCAGGCCGATCCCGGATGTCGACCCGGTGACAAGCGCCCGCTTGCCCTTCAACATTTCCCCCTGTTGCACCGGGCACAACTCCTTCAGCTATACATTGGACCTGCACAGGCTAATGCCATGCAGCCCGCAACTGTCCAGTCCAAACGACATGGATTTGCGGCAAGCCGAGGCATGGGGAACAGGGGATCAGCAGATGCGTCTCAATCCGTTCGACACATCGAAAATCAATGTCGGGACTACGGGTCGCGGACGAAAAGCGGGCGGTATCGGGTGCGTAACCATAATGATCGCGGCGGCAGGTGCACTGTTCTTCGGTGTCGACCCGATGCAGACGATCGGACTGGTCGAAGGTGTGCAGCAGCAGACCGGCTCCACGCAAACTCCGCAGAACGAAGACGAGCAGGCGATCTGCACCTCGAACGAATATGCCAATGAAACCTGCGCCGCCCTCACCTCACTCAATGAGACATGGGCGCGCACATTTGCCGAGCAGGGTGTCGAGTTCCGCCAACCGTCCTTGCGCTTCGTGACCAGTCAGCAATTCAACACCGCATGCGGTAGCGCTTCTGTCGGGTTGGGGCCGTTCTACTGCCCCGCGAACGAAACGATCTACATCGATACCGGCTTTTACGATCAGCTCGCTCGCATGTCAGGCGAAGGCGGGGACTTCGCGCGGCTGTATGTCGTGGCGCACGAATTCGGCCATCACATCCAGACTATTACTGGCATTTCCGGCCAGATCCGCAGCGCGCAGAACGCCAATCGCTCGCAGGCCAATCAGCTCAACGTGCTGATGGAATTGCAGGCGGATTGTTATGCGGGGGTCTGGGCGGGCAAGAACCGCAACCTGCTGGAACGCGGCGATATGCGCGAAGGACTACGCGCCGCGAGCGCGATCGGCGATGATACGCTGCAGCGCCGTGCCGGCCAGCGCGCCAATCCCGAAAGCTTCACCCACGGATCGAGCCAGCAGCGGCAACAGGCTCTGCAATTGGGCTTGCAGGGAGACGATCGTGCGTGTGATCGGATCACGCAGATCGGCTGAAGCGATACCTGCCCATTCACCCGGGCTGCGCTGACATCGTGAGCGCGACCCACTAAAATCAGCCGGCCCGGTCCTCCCAGCGCTCGATCTGCCGTTCGAGGGTTTCAATTACCCGCTCGCGTGTTTCCCGCGAAATCTCGCGGTCTTTCGCGATCTCTTCCCGTGCCTCGCGCAATCCTTCGAGCGCTTCGGCATAGATCCGCTTTCGACAGATCGTGACCAATGTCGAGCCATCGGCCAACTCGGTGGTTTCGGCGACTTCACGCGACCGGTTGCTGCAATCCATGCGGATTTCCGTCCGAGCTTCGCCCGCGACAGACAGCGCCATGTCGATAGTGGACGGGATCTGCTCGATCGCGCGTTCGGCTTCCTGAAGGCCGACCCGCAAGCCCTCCAGCATCGCTTCCATCTCGGCAGCGCTGAGATGCTTGTCATTACCGACTATCGTGACCTGTTCGACACGCGTTTCTGTCCGCCCGTCGGACTGCGTGTTCTCATCGCGGTGGACGACCGTCCATGTCTCCTCGGCATTTTCGGTGACTTCGACCGTGTCGGGGTCAACCGTCTCGATCGATTGAGCGACACCCTGCGCTCCCACGACCGGTGCGAAAGCGGGCGCGGAGGGCGGTGTCGGAGGCGCGGGAGGTGTCGGTGGTGCGGGCGCCAGGACCGGCGGTGCCGGCGCTGCAGGCGCAGTCGGCGCGCTCGTCTCGCTTGCGGCATAGCTGATCGACGCGGTGAGCGGCAGAGCCAGAACCCCGGTTGCAAGCAACGCGCGACCAGTGATGCGGCGACGGATCGATGGATCGGGCATTTTCAAACTCCTCAACCGGTGAATAATGGATTTCTCGCCCAGAACAGGGCAGGCCATAGGCGCCGCGAGCGCAACGTCAGGCCCCGTCGCAAACCCGACGATGACATCCGCATAAGCCTGACGAACTTCCTGCGGACGGGATTGAACGACGCGCGCATCGCACGCCGCTTCCTGATCACGGCGCAGCGCCAGCCAGCCGTAATGGCCTAACGGACTGAACCAGTGCAGCGCGAACAGCGGCTGCACGAGCATGTTGACCAACAGATCATGCCCATTGTGATGCGCCAGCTCGTGAGCGATGGCGAGGTCGCGTGCGGTCCGGTCAGGCTGCGCGAGGAAGCCGCGCGGCAGAGCAATGACCTTGTCGATCACGCCAAATGCTAGCGGGGCATCGGTTTGAGGCGTTTCGATCAGGCGCACGGCCCCCACTTTCCCAACCTCGCAACCGCCCGCGAGCAATTCGTCACGCAAGCGAAAATAGGCCGAGAAACGACGGGCCAGAACAATGGCGGCGCCGATGAGCCACACCGCCACACCGAACGAGAGAGCGGTGTCGAAATCGACCCAACCCGTAATGTCCGACATGGAGGAAATCGGAGCGAACCCATCGAACGCCGCCTCCTCGATCACCGCCGGGCTGTGTCCAGCAACCATATCGGTTGTCGCAACTGGAGTGGCGGTGTCGGGGATCGCAGTCGTATGGCTCGAAGGAGCGGCGGGAGCCGCCTCTGGGGGCCGCATCCATTCCGGCAGCTCGATCGGCGGAAACAGCAGGCGCAGCGCTGGTATCGCCCACAAGGCGTAGGCAACCTGCGGACCAAATGCGCGTGCCACTGGTCGCCTGATGAGCAAGACAAGGGCGATCAGCGCCGCCGTCCAAAGCAACGTATCGAAAAGCCAGGCAATCATTGCTTCAGCTCCTTGAGCAGTGCCTCGATCTCGGCGACATCTTCATCGGAAAGCGCTTCGTTTTCTGCCAGATGCGCGACCAGCGACGCCGCGCGGCCACCAAACAGCCGGTCCACCAACCGGCGCGATTCTCCGCCGACATAATCGGAGCGTTCGATCAGCGCAGTGTAGAGGAAGCGCCGTCCATCGGGCTGCGAGCCGACGGCCTGCTTCTGGACCAGGCGCGACAGAAGCGTCTTTACCGTCGCGAGGCTCCATTCCCGCGTCGCGCAGACCGCTTCGCAGACTTGGGCGGCGGAGAGCGTACCGCGATCCCACAGCACCTCCATAACGGCGTGCTCTGCGTCGCTGATGCGTTCGGGCGCGTCTTCGGACTGGTTTCGTGCGCGTTTGCTCAAACCACCCTCCTTCGGTTCGACTACTTGTGTAGTCTTATCGTCTACACGTGTAAACAGTGAAGGCGGTCGGTCCGCGTGTTTGCCCCTTGCCCTTCTGCCAAGCGTCGATATCGTCGGACGAATGACATGGTTCGCGCTTCTTCTCGCCGCCGCTCCGCTCGCCGCGAGTGCTCAGACTTCGCCAACCGAAGCCGCGGGCGAGCAGGCAGCCTCCAATGAGCATGGCATGGAAGACTACGAAACGACTGAAATCGTTCTCGAAACCGAGCTGGGCGATATCACGGTTGCGCTCGAAACGCAGCGCGCGCCGATCACCGCGGGCAACTTCCTGCGCTATGTCGAGGAGGATCGGTTTGACGGCACTGTCTTCTATCGCGCGATGCATGTCGATTGGGGTCCGCAGCCGGGCGGTCTGATTCAGGGCGGCACCCAATGGGATCCCGAGCGTGTCCCACCGGGTATCAAACATGAGCCGACGAGCGAAACGGGCCTTAGCCATACGCGCGGTGCCCTTTCGATGGCGATGGGTGAGCCGGGAACCGCCAACGGCGACTTTTCCATCATGGTTCAGGATCAGACCGGGCTCGACGCAAAACCGGAGGCCGAGGATCCGGTCTGGCGCAACGGCTATGCGGTGTTCGGCTACGTCACTGATGGCATGGATGTGGTCGAAGCGATCCACGCCGCCCCGCTCGATCCCGATACAGGCGAGGGCTGGATGAAAGGGCAGATGCTTGCAGAGCCGGTGGCCATTGTCGAAGCGCAGCGGGCTGAACCCGCGAACGATTAGTCAGCAGTTGCGGGCCGTCCGACCGGTTCGCCAGCGATCCCGGGCATGCGCGCCTCCAGCACCGACAGCCATTCGCTCGCACCTTCTCCAATGGCGCTTTGTGGCAGCGACGCGAGCAGCCGTCTTTCGGTTTCCCACCCCGCGACCGCCTGGCTTGCTTCGCGCGCGGCGTCGGCCAGCGGCTGCGGCCTGCGCAGCGCGTTGTTCACCAGAGCGTCGCCGTAGAAGGTCCAGTCATTGTCGGCCTCGCACCCGAATGAGCTGCGCTCCGCCGAGGCAGCCGTCAGGATCGCTGTGTCTGGTCCCGCTAGCGGGGGAATGAACACGCCGGAAAAGCACGCATTGATGATAAGGATGCGGCGCTCGATGCCCAACTCGGCGAACACGTCGCGCAGCCGCTCGGGTGAAAGGATGCCGTAGCCTGCATCGCCGTAATGGTAGGCGAGGCCGACCTTCAGCCCGTGGCTCGTCGTGTAGAGCACCAGCACATCCTCACGCGGATTGAGGATTTCGGCGACGCCCGCGAGCGCTGCGAATAGCGCTTCGATCGACCCATGCGGATGATCGTCGCGCGCTCCGTCCGATCCGGCAAGAACCAGAGTCCGCCCATCCGCATCATAGCGCTTTGCCAGCACTCGCCCGGCCTCGCGCGCCTCGCGAGCGAACACGGGATCGCTGTCGAGCGCGATGCTCACCACATAGGCGTCGATTGTTCCGGGTCGCTGCGGTTCGAGCGCGTTGAGTGCGGCGTCGAGCCGACGACGCTGCTCGAGCAACTCGCGGGCGGGTATTTCCCGACGAAATTGCGGTGCCTGCTCAAGGCTCTCAAGCACCTCTTCGCGCGTGCCTCCAACTCCCAGATTTGGGAATGGTTCGGTATGCTGAGGCGGTTCGGGCGAAGGCTCGCTGCGCCCGGCGCCCGCAGCAATCGCGAGAGCGCCCGCAAGACAAAGCCCGGCGAACGTCCATAAGGGGGTTCGCCGGGCCGTCCTGATCAGTACACCCGCGCCTTGGGCTCGATATATTCAGCGTCGTCGGTCAGCGTATATTCGTGGACCGGGCGGTAATCGATGCGAATGTTCGAGCCGCGCCCGCCCCAACCATCGAACCAGGCGACGGTGTGCTTCATCCATTCCGCGTCGTTGCGGTCTGGATAATCCTCATGCGCGTGAGCGCCGCGGCTTTCCTTGCGGTTTGCGGCAGAAGCGATGGTGACGTTCGCCTGCGCCATCAGATTGTCGAGTTCGAGTGTCTCGATCAGGTCGCTGTTCCAGATCATCGAGCGGTCGGTGACATGGATGTCCTCCATCCGCTTGTTCTGGTCGGCAAGCTTCTGCACGCCTTCGTCCATCAGCTTCTGATCGCGGAACACCGCGCAATGCGCCTGCATCGCCTTCTGCATGTCGGACCGGATCGCCGCTGTCGGTGAGCCGCCATCGGCATGGCGGAAATGGTCGAGCCGGGTGAGCGCGAAGTCAGCGCTGTCGCCAGGCAGTTCGGGCTGGCTGGCACCGGGCTTCAGGTTCTCCTTGAGGTGCAGGCCAGTCGCACGGCCGAACACGACAAGGTCGATGAGCGAGTTCGAACCCAGACGGTTGGCGCCGTGGACCGAGACGCAAGCCGCTTCGCCCACGGCATAGAGGCCGGGAACCACCGCATCGGGATCGCCATCAGGACCGATTGTCACAACCCGCCCGTGATAGTCGCACTGAATACCGCCCATGTTGTAGTGAACGGTCGGCGTGACGGGCAAAGCCTCGCGCGTCAGATCGACGCCTGCGAAGATCTTGCCGCTTTCGGTGATGCCCGGCAGCCGCTCGGCCAGCACCTTGGGATCGATGTGATCGAGGTGCAGGTGGATATGGTCGCCATCCGCGCCAACGCCGCGCCCTTCGCGCATTTCAAGCGCCATCGAACGGCTGACGACATCGCGACTGGCGAGATCCTTCGCGCTGGGCGCATAGCGCTCCATGAAGCGCTCGCCTTCGGAATTGGTGAGGTATCCGCCCTCGCCCCGCGCGCCTTCGGTGATGAGGACGCCCGCACCATAGATGCCGGTGGGGTGGAACTGGATGAACTCCATGTCCTGCAGCGGCAATCCTGCGCGCAGCACCATGCCGCCGCCATCGCCGGTGCAGGTATGCGCGCTGGTCGCCGTGTAATAGCACCGGCCATAGCCGCCGGTTGCCAGCACCACGCTTTGTGCACGGAAGCGGTGGATCGTGCCGTCATCGAGGCACATGGCCATCACGCCGACGCACTTCTTCTCACCTCCGACGTCCGACATGATGAGGTCGAGCGCGAAATACTCGATGAAGAAATCGGCGTCGTATTTGAGGCTCTGCTGATAGAGCGCATGGAGCATGGCGTGCCCCGTTCGGTCGGCGGCGGCGCAGGTGCGCTGAACCGGCGGCCCCTCGCCCATGTTCTGCATGTGCCCGCCGAACGGGCGCTGATAGATCGTGCCGTCTTCGTTACGGCTGAACGGCACACCCGCATGTTCCAGCTCATAGACCGCCTGCGGGGCCTCACGCGCGAGATACTCAATCGCGTCCTGATCGCCCAGCCAGTCCGACCCCTTGACGGTGTCGTACATATGCCAGGTCCAGTGATCGGGCGTGTTGTTGCCAAGGCTCGCCGCGATCCCGCCCTGCGCCGCCACGGTGTGCGAGCGGGTTGGAAAGACCTTCGAAATGTTGGCAGTGCGAAGCCCGGCCTCAGCCGCGCCCATTGTTGCGCGCAAGCCCGATCCGCCAGCACCCACCACAACCACGTCGTAGGTGTGATCGACGATCTTGTAAGAGCCCTTGAGCGAGGGACCGGCGTCGTTTGCGGGAGCGGTTGCCATTATGCTGTTCCTAGAATTGCGAGACGCGCGACGCTGAAAATACCGAAGGCTGCGCCGCCGATGACGGCGAGATTGAGCGCCGACAGCAGGCCGAATTTGGTGCCCGCCTGATGGATGTAATCCTCGATCAGCACCTGCAGCCCCAGCCGCGCGTGCCAGAACAGGCTGACGATCAGCAGCATCATCGGCACCGCCGCGATCGGCTGCGACAGCCAGCCCGCGACGCTTGCGTGGCTGAAATCACCGAGCGCGAGGAAGCTTACGAGCAGCCAGGTCATCAATACCAGATTGCCGATCGCGGTCGTGCGCTGCAGCAACCAGTGATGGCCGCCATGATGCGCCGATCCCAGCCCGCGAACCTTGCCTAGCGACGTGCCGCTACCCATCAGGAGATCCCCCCGTCGCGCAGTACGATAAAGGTCCACATCGCCGCCGTCAGAACGATCGCGATAATTGGCGAGGCAATCGACCAGAAGCGATTGGTGTCGAGCTCATATCCAGCGCCGATATCGAGCACGAAGTGGCGCAGCCCGCTCATCATGTGCGTGAAGAACGCCCAGGTCAGTCCGACCAGCACCACCAGCCCGAACGGCGAGCCGGCGAAGAATAGAAACGTTTCATAGGCCTCCGGTCCGCTCGCGAGAGCGCCCAGCCACCAGATCAAAAGCACCAGCCCGACCAGCGCCATGCCATCGCCCGTCGCCCGATGCAGGATCGACACCAGCATGTGTGGCCCCCACCGCCAGATCTGGAGGTGAGGAGAAAGCGGTCGTTGGTTCATGAATATCCCATTTCGCAGATTACCACTGGACACTTAGCGTCTGAACCGCGCGAGGCAAGGTCGTCGCGCTCGACACTGCTTGCAAAGTTCACGATATGCACTTGCATGACTTACATTCTTCTCACCGGATCGAGCCGCGGCATCGGCGCGGCAGCGGCAGCCGCTTTGCGCGAACGCGGTGTCGAAGTGATCGGCCACCAGAGCCGCGCAGGTGACAGCGACAGGGTCGGCACCGACTTCCGCGAACCAATGGCCGCGCAGTTGTTATGGGAAGAAGCACTGGACCGCAGCGGCGGCGATATCGCCGCAGTGGTCAACAATGCGGGACTGTTCGCGGCCAATCCGATCGACGCCTCCGACATCGAATGGCTCGATAGTTGGGAGGAGACGCTGCGCATCAACCTCACCGCCTCAGCGCAGCTCAGCCGGTTTGCGGTCCGGCATTGGTTGAACCGCGCGGGCAATGGCGTGCGCGGGCGTCTGGTCCATGTCGCAAGCCGGGCGGCCTATCGCGGGGATTCGCCCGCGCACTGGCATTATGCTGCGGCAAAAGGCGGAATGGTGGCGATGCACAAAACCATTGCACGCGCCTATGCGAATGAGGGCATACTCAGCTTTGCCATCACCCCGGGCTTCGTCGACACCGCGATGGCGGGCGACTATCTCGAAAGCCGGGGCGGCCCCGGCCTGCTCGCCGACATTCCGCTCGGACGGGTGGCAGAGCCAGAAGAGATCGCGCGCATCATCGCGTTCTGCACACTGGACGCACCGCCCAGCATGACGGGCGCGGTGATCGATGCCAATGGAGCAAGCTTTGTCAGATAACCCGCCCGATAGCTGGAAACTCACCGCTTTCGCGCCGAAGAAAATTGTTCAGGCCGCGCTCCTTGCCCACGACGAGATCGAGGATTGGGATCCCGAACTGGTCATCGCGGGGCACGAGGTGTCGGAAGATCGACCGCAGGAATGGGTGCTCGAAGGGTGGTATCCGCGTCGTCCGGCAAAGGCGCAGAAAGACGCGATGCGCGCGCTGTTCGATCGCGATCCACCCGCAATCACCGCCGAGAAATTGCCCGCGCAGGACTGGCTCGCGCTGAGCCAACAGGGCGCGCAACCGATCCGCGCGGGTCCGTTCTACATTCATACTCCCGAGTTCAATGCTGACGAGAGCGCCATAGACTTCGTGATCCCTGCCGCGCAGGCGTTCGGCACGGGGCAGCACCGGACCACCGCCGGGTGTCTCGAGATGCTGGCGCGCATGAAGGCGAGCGGAATGCATCCCCGCCACATCGCCGATATCGGCACGGGTACCGGGCTGCTCGCCATGGCGGCAAGCGCGCTGTGGCCCGGAGCCTACGTCACGGCATCGGATATCGACCCGGTCTGCGCAGAGGTCGTCGAGGAGAATGTGAAGCTCAATTCGATCAAACCGGGACCGGGTCGCGGGCAGCTGACGATGGTCGTCGCGCCGGGGATGGACGATGATCTGCTGCGTCTTCGTGGACCTTACGACCTGCTGATCGCGAACATCCTTGCAGGGCCGCTGGTGGAGCTTGCTCCGGACTTCGCCAAGGCGGTCCCCCCCGGTGGCAGCGTGCTGCTTGCAGGGCTGCTGGCGGGCGATCAGGAAGCGGCGGTTCGTCGCGCCTACCGCCGCGCAGGCTTCCGGCAGGCGGCACGGCTTGAGCGCGGTGACTGGGCGATCGTGTGGTTGCGGCGGCGCCGTGCTCGGTAACGGTGCAAAGCTGGCGCGGATCGCGGCGGTGGCTGCCGGGGTCGCGGTCGCAGCGGTCGTTTTGTTCGCGCTGTCGGCGTGGATCGGCTCCTCCATCCCGCGCAATGGAAACTGGACGCAGGCTGATCCGATGGCGGGACGCACTGTGCCGGTGCTGATCGGGACTAACGGTGTGCATACGGAAATCGCGATGCCTCTCACGACGCCCGAAATGGACTGGCGCGCGGTGTTCCCCGCCGAGGACATCGCAGCGCCCCATCGCGCCTACACCCATGTCGCGGTGAGCTGGGGAGAGCGGGCGTTTTTCCTCGAGACCCCGACCTGGTCCGATCTCGATCCGTTGACGGCGGCGCGCGCGCTGATCGGCGGAGAGGGTATCATTCACATCGCGCATTACGTCCGTCCCGCGCCTTCACAGGACTATCGCCTGCTGCACCTCAGGCCGAGCGAATACCGCGCCCTTGCAAGCCAAATCGCCGCACAGCTCGATCCCCCTGGCTCGCGCGAAATCATTCCCGGTTACGAGCGCCACGATGTGTTCTACACCGCGCGCGGGCGCTATCACCTCGGCAACACCTGCAACCAGTGGACCAGTGACCGGCTTGCCGACGCGGGTATCGGAACGGGATTCTGGACCCCGCTGTCCGGTGGGGTGATGAAGTGGGTGTCTCCCCCGAGCGAATGACGCTTTTCTGGGAACGCGAGGCGCGTCTCGCCCCTTGATTGTCCGAGCTGTTAACAATTCAAAGGACAATTCATCATGGCAAAGACCCTCTTCATCACCGGCGCCTCCTCCGGCATTGGCGCTGCCACCGCACGCGCCGCTGCCGAGGCGGGTTGGAACGTCGCCCTGTGCGCCCGCTCCGCCGACAAGCTCGAAAAACTGGCGGGCGAGATCGGTGACAGCGCGCTTGCAATCCCCTGCGACGTGACCAAGCGCGATGCCGTCACCGATGCGCTTTCGCTCACGGCGGAGAAGTTCGGCGGGATCGACGCGGTTTTCGCCAATGCCGGAACCGGGGTCGAGAAGGCCGGTGTGGAGAATGGCGATCCAGAAGCCTGGCACGACATGATCCACATCAATATCCTCGCCGTCCTCTACACCGCCCACGCCGCGATCCCGCATTTGAAGAAAACCAAGGGGCATTTCGTTGTCACCGGGTCAAAGGCGGGCCGCGACAACATGAAGGGCTCGGTCTATTCAGCGACCAAGTGGTTCGTGCATGGCTTCGGCGAGAACCTGGCCGAGGAGATGCGCGAATGGGGCGGCCGCGCGACGGTGATCGCGCCGGGAATGGTCAACACCCCGTTCTTCGATGAAGCCAAGCCCGACAAGATCCAGCCCGAAGATGTCGCGAGCGCAGTGGTGTTCGCCCTCTCGCAGCCACGAACCGCAGCGGTGCGCGAGATCTACATCATGCCGAACGACTGAAGCGATTAGCGTCAGGCGCTGGTGTCGTTACTTTCGTCGCCAGCGTCCGACGCGATCCGTTGTGAACTCCGCTTGCGATGGAACTCCGCCGTCGCACGGGTGACGGCCTGCATCATCTCCATCCGCGCAGGCGTCGGTTCACGCGTGCGGCCAACCATCACCGCGATGGCGTATTCGCTGCCATCGGGAGCGGTCACCAGGCCGACATCGTTGTAGCCCGATTGCTCGCCGTCGAAGAACTGGCCGGTACCGGTCTTGTGCTCGACCCTCCAGTCATCGGGCGCACCCGCTTTGAGCCGCCGTGGCCCGCTCCTGGTCGTAGCGAGTATGTCGCGGATCAGCCTTGTCGAGCGGTCCGACAGCAATTCGCCCCGCGCGAGCGCGGCCAGCGCTCTCGCAATGCCAACGGGAGTCGCCCCGTCGATCGGTCCGGCAAGGTAATTCTCGAACGCCTCGCGCCGCTGCTCCCTGGGCACATTGCCACGCGCATCGAAGAACCGGCTGCCAAAAGAGAAACTCTGCCGCCATTCGAGCCCGGCAATCGCGCTCTGCTTTGTGCGCTCATCAGTGCCGAAACGAACACCGTCGAGCCCGTGCGCATCGATCCAGTCCTGCACCACCTGCGGCCCGCCGACACGACGCAACAGACGGTCGTTCGCGGAATTGTCACTGCGGGCCAAGGCTCGCTCCATCAGATCGCGATAATCCGTCGAGAAGCTGCCGCGCGATCGCACGATGTTGCGGATCGGTTGATAAAAAACGGTCAGGTCTTCGCGCCCGATCGTTACCTGTTCACCCAGGCTCAGCTCGCCCGTATCGACCTGCGCCAGTGCCGTGAGCGCGACCCACAACTTGGTCACGCTTTGCTGGGGAAGCAGGGCGTCTCCGTTGAACTCGTAAGCACGCTCGGCATCCACATCGACCACCGCGATGCCGACCACCCCGTCGAGGCTGGCGCCGATCTCCTCAAGCTCCTGTTCGAACGCCCGCTCTTCAGGCGTCGTGATGATCTTCGGCGGGGGTTCGATCGCAACGCGGGTCTGCGGCGCGGCGGACGGTTCGGCCATGATGACGAAGGCGAGAGCGGCCCCGACGATCGGCAGCAGCAGTGAAATGAAACGCAATGTGATCCCCATGCAGCGCAAACGTAGCAAGCAGCTGATTTATCCTGCCTTTCTTCCGCCTCATTCAGCCTGTGCGACGATCTGGGCCCAGCCCTCCTCATCTATGACTTCGATCTCCAGTTCCTGCGCCTTCTTGAGCTTAGAACCCGCACCCGGCCCGGCCACCAACAAGTCCGTCTTCGCGCTGATACTGCCCGAGGCCTTGGCGCCCAACCGCTCAGCCTGCGCCTTGGCTTCGTCGCGGCTCATGGTTTCGAGCTTGCCGGTAAAGACGACAGTCTTGCCCGCTACGGGGCTGTCGAGGGTTTCGACTTCGTAGCGGGGCGGATCGAGTTCGCGCAGCAGATCTTCCCACACCGCGACGTTGTGGGGTTCGTGGAAGAAGTCGCCGAGTGCCTCGACCACGCTCGGACCGATGCCGTCGATGGCGGTGAGTTCTGCCGCAGCGTCATCGTCTTGGCGGGCACGTTCGGCGATGTCGCGCAGCGCTGGCAATTCGTGGACATGCTTCATCAGATCGCGCGCCGTGACCTCGCCGACATGCCGGATGCCCAGCCCGAACAGCAGCCGCGCGGCGTCCGGCTTGCGGCGCTTTTCCACAGAAGCCAACAGGTTATCCACAGACTTGTCCTGCCACCCTTCGAGCGCGAGAATATCCTCGCGTCGCTTATGCAGGCGGAAGATATCCGCCGGGCTTTCCAGCCAGCCAAGCGCGAAAAATTGCGCGATAGTCTTGGCCCCCAGCCCATCGATATCGAGCGCCTTGCGGCTGACGAAATGCTCCAGACGCTGCGTGCGTTGCGCAGGGCAGATCAATCCGCCGGTGCAGCGCACGTCGACTTCGCCTTCCTCCGCAACCGCCTCGCTGCCGCATTCCGGACAGTGATCGGGAAAGTCGAAGGCGGGCCGCTTCTCGTCGCGCGTCAGGTTTTCCACAACCTGCGGGATCACATCACCCGCGCGCTGGATCACCACCCGGTCGCCCGGTCTGACGCCGAGCCGCTCGATCTCGTCGCGATTATGGAGCGTGACGTTCGTGACCGTCACTCCGCCCACCAGCACCGGAGCGAGCCGTCCGACCGGCGTCAGCTTGCCCGTGCGACCGACCTGAATATCAATCGCCTCCAGCGTCGTCTCGGCCCGTTCGGCGGGGAATTTGTGCGCCAAAGCCCAGCGCGGTGCCTTGCCGACCGAGCCAAGCCGTTTCTGCCAGTCGAGCCGGTCGATCTTGTAAACCACGCCGTCGATTTCATAGGGCAGATCAGGCCGCGCGGAGGCGATGGCTCCGTAGTGTTTCAGCAGCCCGGCGATGTCCTCGACACGAGTGAACAGCGGCGAGATCGGGAAGTCCCATTCGCGCAAGGTCTCGACGACCTCATGCTGGGTCTTGCCCGGAACGTCCGACGCCGCGCCCCAGCCATGCGCCCAGAACCGCAGGGGTCGCTCGGCCGTGACGCTCGCATCCTTTTGCCGCAACGAACCGGCGGCGGCGTTGCGGGGGTTGGCGAAGGGTTTGGTGTCGTTCTTCTCTGCCCGCGCGTTTAGTTCGGTAAAGGCGGCGCGCTCCATATACACCTCGCCGCGCACCTCGAAGACCTCCGGCACGTCGTCCGGAAGCTGCTGAGGAATGTCCGCGATATGCGCGACATTGGGCGTCACATCTTCGCCCACCTGCCCGTCGCCCCGCGTAGCGGCCCGCACCAACTTGCCACTTTCGTAGCGCAGCGAGCAGGACAACCCGTCGATCTTGTCCTCCGCGGTGAAGGCGATCGGCTCATCGTCTGCAAGGCTCAGGAAACGCCGCACCCGCGCCGCCCATTCCTCGACCTCCGCTGCGTCGAACGCGTTGTCGAGGCTCATCATGCGAACCTCGTGAGTGACTTTCGACAGCGGCGAAGCGGCGACCGCGTGCCCCACCTTGCGCGACGGACTGTCGTCCCGGATCAGATGCGGAAACTGCGCCTCAAGCTCGGCATTGCGCCGCACCAGCGCATCGTATTCCTGGTCGCTGATCTCGGGCGAATCCTCGGCATGGTAAAGCCGGTCATGCTTGGCGATCTGGCGCGCCAGCCGCATGAGCTCGTTCGCGGCTTCGGCTTCTGAGGACGCCGGTGCGGCCACTTAGGCCCCCTCTTCTTCAGAGGAGGGGGTTTGGGGGTGGTGGGCGCAACGGCCCGGCCAGCGATCCGGCGCACATTCGAGCACTTCAACCAAGCGAAGCAGCACACCCTCGATGTTTTCCATCACTTCGGAGTTCGTAAACCGCACCGTGCGAAACCCGAAGTGCGCGATCATTTGCGCGTCGAGAACCGCATCGTGAGCCGGATCGTGCGTATGACCGTCCACCTCAATGATGAGCCCTTTTTCCGGGCAGAAGAAATCCACGATCCGCTGCCCGATTACCGCTTGCCGCCTGAACTTGAATTCAAGCAGCCGACTTTGCCTGAGTTGGTTCCAGAGTATCTTCTCAGGCTCGGTCGGGTTCCTGCGCATTGTTTTTGCACGATTGAGGAGCGTCTTTCTCGACACGCCACCACCCCCAACCCCCTCCTCTGAAGAGGAGGGGACTTTTCCCATCTCGCTCATCAAACCCCCTCCAATAACCGATCCGCCTGCGCGCGTGCTTCGGGCGTGACCTCCGCGCCAGACAACATCCGCGCGATCTCTTCCTGCCGCCCGGCTTCGTCCAGCAACACAACGCTGGTCTTCGTCACCGTCCCGCTCGAAGCCTTGGCGATGAGGTAGTGCGTGTTGCCGCGCGCTGCGACCTGGGGGGAGTGGGTGACGGCGAGCAACTGGCCCTCGGCGCTCGCCAGCCGCGCGAGCCGCTCGCCGATCGCGCTCGCCACCGCGCCGCCGACACCGCGGTCGATCTCGTCGAAGATGATCGTCGCCGCCCCGCCCTTCTCCGCCAGCGCCACTTTCAGCGCGAGGATGAAGCGCGACAACTCGCCGCCGCTCGCGATCTTGGCCAGCGGGGCGAAATCGGCGCCGGGATTGGTCGCGATCAGAAACTCGCACGCGTCCATGCCATGCGCGCCCCACTTCTCCTCGGGCAGCTTGCCGATCGAGGTGAGAAACCGCGCGGCATCGAGCTTGAGCGGCGCCAGTTCCGCCGCGACCGCCTTGTCGAGCGTCTTCGCCGCCTTGATACGCTGGTTGTGCGCCTTCTCGGCCGCCTTCAGGTACTCCTCGCGCCCCTCTCGCGCTGCCACTTCGAGCGCGTCGAGCTGCGCTTCACCGCCTTCGATCGAGTCCAGTTGTCCGCGCATTGCGCGCATCAGATCGGGCAGTTCGTCGACCTCGCAGCGATGCTTGCGAGCCAGCGCACGCAGCTCGAACAGGCGCGTTTCGGCGGCATCCAGCGCTTGCGGATCGTGGACCAGCGCCTGCGCGGCCGCCTCCAGCTTCTCCTCCGCCTCCCCCGCTTCGATCACCGCGCGATCCAGCGCGGCCAGCGCTTCGTTGAGCAGCGGGTGTTCAGGCGCGATCCGGTCCAGCCGCCGCGCCGCCACCCGCAAGCTGGCCAGCGGCGAGTCCGATCCCTCCCAGATGTGGCGCAGCTCCTCCAGTTCGCCCGAGAGCCGCTCGCCTTTCTGCATGTCGGCGCGGCTGTCGGCGAGGCGCGCTTCCTCGCCCGCTTGTGGCTCGAGCGCGGTCAACTCCGCGAGGTGCGCGATCAGCAGATCCTGATCCGCCTTCGCCTGTTCCTGCCGCTCACGCGCTTCGGCCAGCTGCGCTTCCGCCTTCGCCCACGCCGCCCAGCGCCGCTCCAGCGCGCCAAGGTCGATCCCGGCGAACCGGTCGAGCAGTGCCCGGTGCCCACGCGGATTGACCAGCCCGCGATCGTCATGCTGCCCATGCAGCTCGACCAGCGCGGGGGCCAAGGCACGCAGTAGGGCGACGCTGGCGGGCTGGTCGTTGACGAAGGCCTTCGACCCGCCATCCGCCTTGACCTGTCGGCGGATCAGCAGCGGCTCGCCCTCCTCGACCTCGATCTCGGCATCGTCCAGCGCTTCGGCGATCGCATCGGGTAGCTCGGCGAATTCGAAGCTCGCCGTCGCACTCGCCTTGGCCTCTCCTGCCCGGACCAGCGCCGTTTCCGCACGGTCACCCAGCACCAGTCCCAGCGCATCGAGCAGGATCGACTTGCCCGCCCCGGTTTCGCCCGTCAGCACCCCAAGTCCGCGCCCGAAATCAAGATCGAGCGCTTCGATGAGAACGATGTTGCGGATCGAGAGCCGGGTCAGCATGGCGCCTCCGGTCTAACCCAGCCGCGCTCCCGCGTCACGCGCCGAGCGCGGCTTGCGAACAGATCAGGACGCCTGGATGTCCGCCGCGTGGTCCTCGACCAGTTCAAAGGCCTTTTCGTACCACTCGCTACCCGGATAGTTCGCGCCCAGCACCGCGGCGTACTTGACCGCTTCCTCCCGAATGCCGAGCGCCAGGCTGCTTTCGGTCAGGCGATAGAGCGCCTCGGGCGTGTGGCTGGTCGTCTCGAACTGTTCCACCACATTGCGGAACCGGATCGCGCTCGCGAGCCATTGGCCGGAGCGCTGATAGAACCGCCCGATCTCCATCTCCTTGCCCGCGAGGTGATCGGCCACCAGGTCCAGCTTCAGCCGCGCATCGGCGGCGTATTCGGTCTGCGGGAAGCGGCGATTGACCTCACGCAAGGCAACCTGCGCCTGTTCGGTGATCGACTGGTCGCGGTTCACATCGCTGATCTGCTCGTAATAGGATAGCGCGATCAGGTAGTAGGCGTAGGGCGCATCCTTGTTGCCCGGGTGGATCGAGAGGAAGCGCTGCGCGTTCTGGATCGCCTTGTTGTAATCGCGCGCGATGTAATAGCTGAACGCACTCATCAGCTGCGCGCGCCGGGCCCAGGGTGAATAGGGGTGCTGGCGCTCCACCTCGTCGAACAGCGCGGCGGCGAGGACCGTGTTGCCGCGATCGAGCCGCCGCTGCGCCTCCGCATAAAGCGATTCGACATCGCGCGCGACATAGGCGACGTCTTCATCGGCTGAGCCGCCCGAACAGGCGGTGAGAGCGAAGACAGCCGCACCCGTCAGGGCGCCGCGCAGCAGGCGTGAGTTGAGCTTGGTGATCATGCTCGTCGCTATAGCCAGCGCCGCGCTGAACGCCAAGTGAAGTTGGCCCGCTTCCCACGGCCCCCGCGCGCCCGGCATTTTCCTACTCCGCCATTATGTGCTTGTGGCGCTCCCCATGACCCGACGCAGCGATCCCCGCACCACGCGCCTTCCCGTACCGGCAGGCGAGATCCCCCACTTCACCCCCGTGCCGAGCCAGACCAAACGGCATGACGGCTGGACGCCCGCACGCCAGCGCGCCTTTATCGAAGCGCTGGCCGATACCGGCAGCGTCGAGGCCGCGTGCAAGGCGGTGAACATGAGCACCGTAGGCGCCTACCGCATCCGCCGCCTGCCCGAGGCCGAAAGCTTCCGCGCCGCATGGACCGCCGCGCTCGATCTCGGCGTGCAGCGGATCGAGGACGTGGCGATGGACCGCGCGCTCAACGGCGTGGACGAACCGCTCTATTCCTATGGGCGTCTGGTCGGCTCGCGAAAGCGCTACAACGACCGGCTGCTGATGTTCATGCTGAGAAACCGCGCGCCCGAGCGGTTTGCGGAAGGCAAGCCCAAGGGCCTCAACGCGGTCGGCAAGATGGACGAGGAGCGCCTGCGCAAGAAATGGCGCGCCGAATGGGAGGCCGAGCAGCGCCAGATCTCGCCCGCGGAAGTCCGCGCCAGCATCGACCGCAAGATCGAGGGGATAAGGCGCGAGGTCGAACACCGCCGCCAACGCGAGTGGGAGAGCCTGTCGACAGAAACCCGCGAGGCCTGGGACCGCTTCGAGCGCTTGCGCAACCGCGATTTCGAGCGCCTGCAAGCCGACGCCGATATGCGGCAAAGGCTGCTAAGGGGGCCGGAGGATCGGTAGGTGCGCAAGCAGCGTAGCCAAAGCGCAACACAAAGCCCCCTCCTCTTCAGAGGAGGGGGTTGGGGGGTGGTGCCGAGGTCGGGATGAAAAGGAAGCGAAGGATCGGCGTCACACCACACGTAGTGCATGACATATGCCATTGACACATGCGTCAGCGAGTCATATCACTCTCGTGATGACCGACTTGCAAACCGTCGTGGAACTGCCCGAGTTTCTGCGCCGGGCCAAGGCGATCATGAGCGAAGAAGAACGCAGCGCCCTGGTCGATTTTGTCGCTGGAAGTCCCGAAGCGGGGGTGTCGCTTGGCGGAGGCCTGCGCAAGGTCCGCTTCGCCAGACCGGGAGGCGGAAAGAGCGGCGGCTATCGCACCGTCTACGTGTTCGGCGGCAAACACATGCCGATCTTCCTCGTCACCGTGTTCGCCAAGAACGAGAAGGACAATCTGGGCAGGAAGGAACAGGCCGAGCTGGTGCAAATGAGCAAGGCCCTGATCGCCCGATACGGAGAATGACAATGAGCGCCTATGAAAGCATCAAGCAGGGCCTGACCGAAGCCATCGCTCATGCCGAAGGCAAGCAGACCGGCGCGCGGGTGCATAAGGTGGAAGTGCCCGAAGTGGACGTCGTCGCCATCCGCGCCCGCACCGGACTGTCACAAGCCGAATTCGCGCGCAGCATCGGGGTGGCGAAGGGGACGCTGCTGAACTGGGAGCATGGGCGGCGGCGGCCTACCGGGCCGGGGCGCGTGTTGCTGGCGATGATCGAGAAGCGGCCGAGTTTGGTGGGGGAGTTGTTGCAGGCCGATTAAAACCGGAATGCGCAAAACACCCCTACCCGCTCACCCTGAGCCTGTCGTAGGGTCCGGGAAGGTGAACCGCGGCATACTGAAAATGCTCGCCAGATCGCCGACCATCTGCTGAGCGCGGCTTAGTAGATTCCCGGAAACTGGTAATGCGCTTCAGGGATGTCGGAGCCGAAGACCGTGCATCGGCTGACGGATGACGGTTGGTAGGCGGATTGGTGCAGGTAGGGGGCAACCAGCCCCTCTCGCTTGCGGGAGGGGCAGCGAGACTTGGGCTTGCAAAGCAAGTCCTAGTCGCAGCGGGGCGGGATTTGGCGCCTTACGTCGTGAAGGCGTGATGCTCACTCAACAGCTTCACCGGTTTGGGATAGACAAGGCTTCGAATAGGGATAACCGGTTCATGCGGCAGCCTGTAGATAGTCAGCGTTTGGTTGGTCGCTCTGTATCACACGTCCAGCCTGCGAGAGAATGTTGAGGTTGGGGCCAAGCGCTCCCTTGTCCTTCACGACCGCAACACGGGTCGGGGGATTTGGCAGTTCGGCTAGATCGTGGAAAGCGGTGCTCGCCCGGTTGACCGAGTTTGCCTGCGTCGCGACAGCCTGAAAGACAAGCAGTCCAGATGGGTGATGCACAACAGCCGACATTTCCCAGCCTTTGGTTGAGGCCCCCTTCAACCTCTCGTTGGACTCAATACGAGAGCCGGCGAAAACCTCTGACAACCGATCCCTCAAATAGTCCTCGATCTCGGACACGTCCTCATCAGCAATCCGACTGTAAACGTTCGCGGCGACATTCCGCGAGGCAAGGCCCACGTCACAGATTGCCCTGGTGAGTTCCCCGCGCGGAATTTTCACGAAAATTCTACGGCGATCGGTTTCAAGCTCTTCTTCGCCAGCCGCCTTCGCTGCCTCTTTCGGAAACGAGCGCTCGGCCCCAACCGATTCAAGTTCGCGATAAGCATAGCCGCCATCGTCAATCTCAAAGCCGTCCGGCGTGGCGCGCACACGCACGGTTGCTGGCGCGCCGCTCGGCATGAAGACCGGGAGGTTCACATAGGCGAAGTCGCCCCACGCCGATACTCGCATGAGGTCAGCCACTGCATCTTTAACCGCCTTTGCGACGGTTGCGTCGGGGATCGGTAGGCTAGCCATGTCCGAACATTTCATACTCCCAAGGAGGGGGCGAAACAACACTTATGTTGTTGATTCTGAACAGATTCCCTACCTCATCCTTAAGTGACTCGAAAGATTGAGGTTCTTGCTCGATGCTCATCGCTTGGGGAAGATTGCCCGACCGCATCCGGCCTTCTGCCTCAAACCAGTTGAGATCGAATGAATGGTAGTGAGTCGCACCTACGCGTTGGCCAGAAACCGGCGATCCACTCCGCCGGGCGTTAGTGTGCCCGCCGCGCAAAGAACGCCACTCGTAGCGGGCCAAGGGTATCTTACGACGCTTTGGCCCAAGCGCTTTGAGTTCAAAGGCAATGTTCTTTTCGGGAGCGTATTTAAGACAGACGCCGTGCAGAGCAAATGCCTCTTGGACAACGCCACCGATTGCGAGCGAGGCAATGAACCACATCGCGCCGGTTTCTGTTTCCGGGTCCGACCAACCCGGAAATTGCGCAATTTCCTTTCGTGCCGCGACAAGATCAGGAAGCCCCATGCCCGGAGAGTTAGTCGCTCCCCGCCCGTCTGTCATCCTGCGATCCGATACGCGTGCCTAGGGATAAGCGGGAAGCCGTATATTTATTATTTTCACTTCAGGGTTCAGCCGGATAGGTGCTTCGTCGGTGGGGATAAGACCCACACAAGTGACACCTTGAAACATCCCCCCCGACTTGATGAAAAATATACCATCAACGCGGTAGTTGCCCCATCGGGTTGAGAACGCTTCGTTGATGTTGATTTCGATACAACCCTCTGCGGGAGTCGAACCCGAAAGGACGATTTTGTTGTCGTAGCGGGAGGCACTAGGTCGTCCGTCGATAGCCTCATCAAAAAGCGCTCGGTCGAGGAGCAAGTCTAGGGCAACAATGTCGTCCTCAAAAATGACATCTGCTACCCGCTCGAAGTTCTCACTCGTCAATTCACCAATGAATTTTCGAATGTGACGTTTTGCCAAATCACTCCTCCCCCATCCGCAGTGCCGCGATAAACGCTTCCTGCGGGATGCTGACGTTCCCATACTCGCGCATCTTCGCCTTGCCCTTCTTCTGCTTTTCCAGCAGCTTCTTCTTGCGGCTGATGTCGCCGCCATAGCACTTGGCGGTGACGTCCTTGCGCAGGGCGGCGATGGTTTCGCGGGCGATGATCTTGCCGCCGAGCGCGGCCTGGATCGGGATCTTGAACAGGTGGCGCGGGATGAGGTCTTTGAGGCGCTCGCACATGCCGCGCCCGCGTTCCTCGGCGACGGTGCGGTGGACGATCAGCGATAGTGCGTCCACGGCCTCGTTGTTGACGAGGATGTTCATTTTCACAAGGTCGCCTTCGCGATTGCCGATCTGCTCGTAGTCGAAGCTGGCATAGCCGCGGCTGATCGACTTCAGGCGGTCGTAGAAGTCGAACACCACTTCGTTCAGCGGCAATTCGTAGGTCACCTGCGCGCGCCCGCCCACGTAAGTCAGGTCGGTCTGCACGCCGCGCCGATCCTGGCAGAGTTTGAGGATGCTGCCGAGATAGTCGTCGGGCGTGTAGATCACCGCCTTGATCCACGGCTCCTCCACCATTTCGATGCGGTTGACGTCGGGCCAGTCGGCGGGGTTGTGGATGTCGATGACCTGCGCCTCTTCGGTCTTCGTATGGCCGAGATGGACGCGGTAGACCACGCTGGGCGCGGTGGTGATGAGGTCGAGATCGTATTCGCGGCTGAGGCGCTCCTGAATGATCTCCAGATGCAACAGGCCCAGAAAGCCGCAGCGAAAGCCGAAACCCAATGCGGCAGAGCTTTCCATCTCGAAGGAGAAGGACGCGTCGTTCAGCCGCAGTTTCCCGATGCTTTCGCGCAGCTTCTCGAAATCGGCGGCGTCGACCGGGAACAGGCCGCAGAACACCACCGGCTGCACTTCCTTGTAGCCCGGCAGCGCTTCGGTCGCGCCGCCCTTAACGGTGGTGATCGTATCGCCAACGCGGGCCTGCTCGACTTCCTTGATCTGCGCGGTGATGAAGCCGATTTCGCCCGGTCCGAGTTCGGCAAGGTCGGTGCGCTTGGGCGTGAAGCAGCCCACCCGGTCGACCAGATGCTGCGTGCCGCCCTGCATGAAGCGGATGTTCTGCCCCTTGGTGAGCGCGCCCGCGATGACGCGCACGAGAATGACGACGCCGAGATAGGGGTCGTACCATGAATCGACGAGGCTGGCCTTGAGCGGCTTGTCACGCTCGCCAGTCGGTGGCGGGATCTTGGCGATGACGGCTTCGAGCACTTCCTCGATGCCGATGCCGGATTTCGCGCTGGCGAGGACGGCGTCCGATGCATCGAGGCCGATGACCTCTTCGATCTCCTCCTTGACGCGCTCGGGTTCGGCGGCGGGCAGGTCGATCTTGTTGATTACGGGAACGATTTCGTGGTCGTGCTCGATCGACTGGTAGACATTGGCAAGCGTCTGCGCCTCCACTCCTTGCGCCGCGTCGACCACCAGCAGTGCGCCCTCGCACGCGGCGAGGCTGCGCGAGACTTCGTAGGCAAAGTCGACGTGACCGGGCGTGTCCATCAGGTTGAGCTGGTAGGTCTCGCCATCCTTGGCGGTGTAGTTCAGCCGGACGGTCTGGGCCTTGATCGTAATGCCACGTTCACGCTCGATGTCCATGTTATCAAGCACTTGCTCCGACATCTCGCGCGCAGTCAGGCCGCCGGTGAACTGGATCAACCGGTCGGCCAGCGTCGATTTGCCGTGGTCGATATGGGCGATAATCGAGAAGTTACGGATTTTGGAGAGATCTGTCATTTCGCCCTGCGTCTAGCGGGCTGCAAAGGCGGTGTCATTCGCGAAAATCGCAACACCGACCTGCGTCAAAGGCGCGTATCAGGCGGCTTCCGGTCTTGCGCGCTGCGCATAGCCGAATTTGGGCGCGCTGCCATCGCCTTCGCTGAGCGCCCCGCCTCGCATCGCTTTATAGTTGCCCGGAGACAGCGCGGCCAGGGCGGCTCCCGCTGAAGCAAGCGCATATGGGCTCACCCGGTTGCGAGTCACCAGCCCGCCTGACCCATCATCGACCAGAGGCTGCTCGAATTCGAGCGCCTGCGTGTCTCCATTGGAACGATTGACCTCTGCCACCGCCAATTGTCCGCCGCCCAGATCGACCACGAATTGCGTGCCTTTTGGCACATCAACCAATCCTTCGATCAAAGCGCCGGTCCGCGACAGGTTGCGCAAGGTCACTTCATAGGAATGGTCGTCGTGGATCACCTGAATCTTGCGATAGACCGTGCGCCGCCGAGCGCGCGCAGTGCGGTCACCGCTTGGGGCGATGGTCCAGGCACCGCCGGTCAGTTCGCTTTCAACCGCATCGCGTTCGAGCGGATCGGATACGATCGGACCCTCGACCCGGCCGATCCCGCAGTCTTTCAGCCGCTCGAACAGCGTCATCGTTTCGATGCCGTTGGCGATCGTTCCCATGTCGAGAGCCTCTGCCAGCGCGGCGATCGCGCGGATGAGACCCAGATCGCGCCCGCCATTTTCCTCAGCCTCCGCAATCAGCGCCTCGTCGATCTTGACCGTGTCGAACGGCGCGCGCCGAAGATAGGCGAGGCTGGAATAGCCGCTGCCAAATTCGTCGAGCGTCAATCGCACGCCAAGCCTGAAGAGGTTCGCGAGTGTGCGGTCCACCGCCTCGGGATCGCCGAAGAAAATCGCCTCGCTGATTTCAAACTCGAGCCGGTTCGCTGCCAGATCGGTCGATGCGAGGGCGTCTGATACGGTTTCGATAAAGCCATCCGCCATGAACAGCGGGACCGGAATGTTGACCGCGACGCGCACCGTTTCCGGCCATGACGCAGCAGTGCGGCAGGCCTCCATGATCGCCCAAGTGCCCACCTCGACCACCTGGCCCGAGCCATCGAGGATCAGCGCAAACTCGTCCTCTTCGATCACGCCGCGTTGCGAGTGCTCCCAGCAGATGTGTGCTTCAAGCGCGGTGACGTGGCTGCTGGTGGCCTCGACGATCGGCTCATAGCGAAGGAACAGCTGCTGTTCGCGGACCGCCTCTTCCAGACCTTCTTCGAGCCGACGGCGGAATAATGCTTCGTTCTCGAGCTCGCCGGAGAAGAAGCGAAAGCGCCCACGGCCATCATTCTTGGCGGCGTACAGCGCCAGATCGGCGGCTCGCACAATCGCTTCGGCGTCCACCCCGTCATGCGGCGCGACCGCGATGCCGATCGACGCGCCGATCACCGCGCGTCCCTCGTCGAGTGAATAGGGTTGCTTGAGCATGGTGATGATCTTCAGCGCGATCTCGCCCAGATCGCCGCGATCATCGTGATCGGGGATGATCACCTGAAATTCGTCGCCGCCGAGGCGCCCGATCTCGCAATCGACCTCGACGGAGCGCTTAAGCCGGTCAGCGACCTGTTTGAGCAATTCGTCCCCCGCTCCGTGACCAAGCGTGTCGTTGACATGCTTGAACCGATCGAGATCGAGCATGAGCACTGCGCAACTGCGCTTCGCCGCCTTGAACGCGGTCAGCGTCGTCTCGATCAGGCGGTCCATCCGGTGACGATTGGAAAGTCCCGTGAGCGAATCGTACTTTGCCAGCCGCTCGGTCTCTTCCTCGCGGTGGTATTCATCCGTGATATCCGTTCCGGTGCCGCGATACCCGACGAAACGATCGCCCTCGAACACAGGCTGTCCGGCGAGACGCAGGACCGCGCGATCAGGCCGCTTTTGCGCGCGCACCGCAAACCCGCTGAATGATTTGCGCGCCGCGAGTTTGAGCGCGAGCGTCTTGCTGCGCACCTCCTGTTCGGCGGAAGCAAAGACCTCGATCAATTTGTGCCCGACAAGATCCGACAGCGGCAGTTCGATCCGCTCTGCGATGGTAGCGCTCAGATATGTGAGATTGCCATCGGCATCGCTGGCCCAGAACCAGCCCAGGCCCGACCGTTCGAGATCGGAGAGCATCGCAAGCTTTTCATCGTCACCGAGCACGTCCGCGCCATTGCGGGTGTCGGAAAAACGCACACTTTCAGGGGCGCGACCACCGCGCTGCTTTCCACCGCTTCTTGAGGACAGAAAACCCTTGAGGGGCACCCTTCGTGCTTTCCCGTTGTAATTGTTGCCGAATAGACCGTCTGGTCGACACTCGGAGATAGGGCCTTCGGGTTAGCAATTGCCTAATATCCGCGGCGAAAGTGTAAGATTTCCTGACAATGCAACGTCGTGACAGGCGGACTCAACGGGCGGACAAAAGTCTGATACGCGAATGTTGCAAAGCACAAGATCGCAGCCGTGGCTCGGGTGGAAGGCGCGGCGGCACCAGACAGCAATGGGGCATCAGGTTTGAAAACGGCAATGAAGGACGCGCACGTCACGCACGAGCGGGTGGGCGGACGAGAACTGCGGATTGCAACCTGGCGGCTCGATAAGGCCTACGAGCATCCACCGGTTCTCTTTTTCAACGGGATCGGCGCGAACATCGAAGCGGTCGCGCCGATGATGGACGCCATGCCGGAGCGCGCCTTCATCATATTCGACATGCCGGGAACCGGCGGATCGCCCGACCCGCTGGTCCCCTACAACCCTTTCACCATGAGCTGGACCGCGCATCGCTTGCTGCGACGTCTGAAAGTCGACCTGGTCGACGTGATGGGGGTGTCGTGGGGCGGCGCACTGGCGCAGCATTTCGCGCTGCAACATCCCGGATCGACGCGCCGGGTCGTGCTGGCGGCGACCAATGCGGGGTTAGCAATGGTGCCGGGCGATCCGGGTGCTTTCGGACTGATGGCGAACCCGCTTGGCTACAGCGACACCGCTTTCATGAACGAGCTGTTCGCATCGCTTTATGGCCAGACGATGGACCCGAAATCACGGGCCGAGAAAGAGGCGCATATCGGTCGGCTCCGTCCGCCATCGCCTATCGGTTACACCTATCAACTGATGAGCATGATGGGCTGGACCAGCCTGCCCGCACTCCCCTTCATGGATAAGCCGACGCTGATCCTGATGGGCGAGGACGATCGCGTCGTGCCGGTGGCGAACGGGCATATACTGCACCACGCCATTCCCGGCTCCCGGCTGGTCACCTTCAAGGGCGCGGGGCACCTGTTCCTGATGACCCATGCGCGCGAGAGCCTGCCGGAAATCCGCGCGTTTCTCGGCGACGAGAACGAACAGGCGCCTGAGCGCTTGGACGCGGAGACTACGGCCTAGGGCGCGCGGGCCACGCCGCACTGGCCCGCTACAGGCAGCCGCTCCGCATCGGCGAGCGCGGCAGCTGCTTCGCGCGGGCGGTCGGTTGCGAGCACATCCACCCCGCCCTCCGATAGCTCGGCATAGCGCTCATCGGTGCCGAAGCGCGCGAATATATTGTCGAGCGAACTTGGCGAGCGGCCTAGCGTGCCGAAGATCACCTCGACATCGCGCGCGTCCAGCGCTGCGTAAAGGTCGGGGCGAACCGTGCGCGTGCCGGTGAACGCAATCACCCGATCCTCCGGAACGCCGGCCGCGACCAGTTCGTCCAGCTCACCCGGCGCATTGAGCGAGAACGAGATCAGCATTTCGGGCGCGAGTTCGTGCAGCCGCCGCGCCGCGCCGACCGAATAGGCGATGAGGATCACGTTGTTGGCATTGCCGGTTTCCCGAACCAGCGCGATAACCTCCTCAAAATCGGCGGTGCGCTTGAAGTCGATCTGGAGCGCGGTCCGCCCCAGCGCCCATTCAAGCGCAGCGCGCAAGGTGGGCACGCGATAAGGCGTCTGCCATCCGGCGGTATCGACCAGGAAAAGCTGCTCCACCTCGGTCCACGGTGTCTCGGAAACGCTGCCGCTGCCGGTCGTGGTGCGGTCCAGCCTGCGGTCGTGCATCAGATAGTGCACCCCATCGGGGCTGCGCGCAACGTCGACTTCCATGATCGCGGGCAGCGCGGTCAGCACCGCATCCATCGCCGGGATCGAATTTTCCGGCAGGCCGGGAGAGGGCCCGCCGCGATGCGCGGAAATGAGGCTTTTGTCCGTCGCTTCGTGGCAGTCGATCATGGCCGAAAGGTCGCTTTCGGGCACGAGCCGCCATTGCCCGTCGGGGGTCTCTTGCGCGAATGCGATTGTCGATCCAAGCAGAGCGCAGACCAGAGCAGGTGTCGTGAACTTCATGCGCGGGTTCCTCGGTTTCACAGACTCGCTACGGCGGCTTCGTCGCAATTGCATGACAGCGCACAGCGCCGGGGCGCCATATCGGGGCATGGACTCGCGCCGGGCGATAGGACATTCTGCGCGCGGGTAAAGGAGAGAAGCATGGCAGGCTATGACCTTATCATCCGTGGCGGCACGATCGTCGATGGCACGGGTGCGGACGCATTCACTGGCGATGTTGCGGTAAAGGATGGCGTGATCGTCGCGGTCGGCGATGTGTCCGGCGAAGCGGCGCGCGAGATCGACGCCAGCGGCAAAGTGGTCGCGCCCGGCTTTGTCGACATTCACACGCATTACGATGGTCAGGCCACCTGGGACCAGGAAATGGCCCCATCGAGCTGGCACGGCGTCACCACAGTTGTCATGGGCAATTGCGGCGTCGGCTTTGCGCCCGCCAAGCCCGACCGGCACGAATGGCTCATCAGCCTGATGGAAGGGGTCGAGGACATCCCCGGCACCGCTCTCGCCGAAGGGATCACCTGGGACTGGGAGACCTTCCCCGAATATCTCGATGCTCTCGAAAAGCTGCCTCGCACGGTCGATATCGGAACGCATGTCCCTCACGGCGCGGTTCGCGCCTACGTGCTGGGCGACCGCGAGCAGCCGGGCGCGGTGCCGACCGGGGACGATATCGAGAAGATGAGCGCCATCGTCGAGGAAGGCGTGCGGGCCGGGGCGCTGGGCTTTTCCACTTCGCGCACGGTGCTGCACAAATCGGTCGATGGTGAGCTGGTCCCCGGCACTACCGCAACCCCTGAGGAGCTGGTCGCGATCGGTCACGCCATGGGCCGCGCTCAAAAGGCGGGCGGTCATGCCGTGTTCGAAATGGCGAGCGACTTGCAGCGCGAATGGAACGAGTTCGACTGGATGGGGAAGCTCAGCCGCGAGGCGGGGATCCCCGTCACCTTCGCCGCCCTGCAGTCGATCGCCAAGGATCTCGACCTTGATGAACAGATCGCAACCATGCGCGCCGAGAACGACAACGGCGCGAACATCGTCGCCCAGATCGCGCTGCGCGGCAACGGCATCATCATGGCGTGGCAAGGGACCGTCCACCCGTTCGTCTATCGTCCCAGTTGGCAGGCGATCGCGGAATTGCCGTGGGAGGAACAGAAGGCGAAGCTGCTCGACCCGGCGTTCAAGGCGCAATTGCTGTCCGAGGCCAACGATTACTCCGATGCGCCGCAGGATATCATTCAGGTCGTGATGGTCATCACGCAAGGTTGGGCGCTGCAATACGAGATGGACCCGGATTTCGACTACGAACCCGATGCGAGCGCCAGCGTGAACGCGCGCGCTCAGACTGCGGGCGTCGATCCGCAGGAATACGCTTACGACATGCTATGCCGCGAGGATGGGAACGGCTTTATCTACCTGCCGATCCTCAATTATGCCGACGGCAATCTCGACTTTCTCCTGCCACTGCAACAGGCCGATGACACGGTGAATTCGCTGTCCGATGGCGGCGCGCATTGCGGGACGATCTGCGATGCCGCCTCGCCCACCTTCATGCTCGAACATTGGGTGAAGAACCGTAAGCGTGGGGAGCGGCTGAGCCTTGAACACGCGATCAAGCGCCAGTGCCGCGACACCGCCTTGCTTTATGGGTTGGAGGATCGCGGCGTAATCGCACCCGGCTATCTCGCCGATCTCAACGTGATCGACATGGAGCGGCTCAAGCTCGGCCGTCCCTGGCTCGCTTTCGACCTGCCAGCGGGTGGCAAGCGCTTGCTGCAAAAAGCGGACGGCTATGTCGCGACGATCAAGAGCGGCATCGTGACCTTCGAGAACGGCAAGTGGACCGGCGAAACCCCAGGCGGCCTGATCCGCGGGCCACAGCGCGCGGAGCTGGCCGAGGCGGCGGAGTGACTTTCGATCCGGCCTAGGGCTCGATCACAATGCCCTTGGCCGGGTCGACTTTGCCCTCGACCATCGCTGTGAAGGTGTCGCGCGCGGCCTCAAGACCCTGACGCCGATCTATTTCGACCGTACCCTCCACGTCTTCGAGAAAAGCGTGCCACGCCTGCGCCACCTTCTCACCGCCCTCCTTCGCGCCGTGCTCCTTGAAGAAGGCGACCGCGTGGTCGGGCGCGAAAAACAGCGTTGGCTTCGGCCCGGGTGGAGTACCCTCGTCATCGAAGCTGCTGCGCGCCTCGACATGCGTCGCACCAACGAGGCATGAGTATTTGAGCATCTCGCCAAAATGCTCGTGCACGTTGCGCAGCACGTCGCCATTCCCGGCAAAATCGACCACAACGCAATCGTGCAGCGGCAGGGTGCCAATCTCTTCGTATGTGTGGACCTTGTCATAAAGCCCGGTTTCCTCGACGAAATCGACATTCGCCTCCGAAGTCAGTCCAATCCGTTTGATCTCAGGCGAATTCGCCTTCGTAACGCTTGCGAGGCCCATGGCGGTCTTCGATGATGCGCTGGTTAGGATCACTTCGCGTGCACCATGCCATCCTTCGCGCCGCATGAAATCCTCGATCAGAAAGCCGGTGCGGAACAGGGGTCCGAAGATCATCCGCTCCGCCTCGCGCGCCGGATCATGCTCGGGGTCGTCCGCGAGCCGCGCATACTGGTTATAGACCGGGCTCATCTCCTGACGATGCGCCGCTAGATCGACAAACCCTTCGGGCGTGATCTTGCCCGGCGACACGTCGAGCATGTCTGCCATAGGCAAGTAGCCATAAACCCGCTCGCCCACGGGGATATCGGCATGGTTGCTCTCGCTCACCCGCGCGTGACCCCACATCGGAACGATGCCGAATTGGCCCTTATCATCTCCGGCGGGAGGGAAGAAATTCCAGTAGCCGAAGCCCGCGCCCATCACGGCATAGGTGACATTGTTGGAGGTGACCGCGAAGCTTTCGATCTGCAGCCGCACCATCTCGGGCGCCAGATCACCGGGCGTGACCTCGACCACCTGCGCTTCGGTCGGCTTGTCCTTGCGAACGTGGACCTGCTTGTTCGTCATGGGGAAAAGCCTCCTCTTGCGGCGACACTGTGGGCTAGTCGATCGGAGGGCGCTTTCCCACCCGCTTGCGATGGATCAACGCCGGACCGCCTTGAATGCTCCACGGAGCGAAAAAACGCCCTCGCGCAGACCAATCACACCCGCATTGGCATCAGGACATACAGCGCGGCGCTCTTGTCATTCTCACGAATGAGCGTCGGCGCGCCCGCATCGGCGAGATGCAGCTCGACCTTGTCGGAGTCGAACTGACCGAGAATATCTTTGAGGTAATTGGCGTTGAAGCCAATCTCGAACCCCTCGGATTTATAGCCCGCCATCAGCTCTTCAGCCGCATTGCCGTTGTCGGGCGATGTCACGGAAAGCGTCACCTTGTCGGTATCGAGCCCCATCTTCACCGCACGCGTTTTTTCGGTCGCGATTGTGGCGACGCGATCGACCGCGGTGAAGAATTCATGCGGGTCGATCTCCAGCAGCTTGTCGTTCGCGGTGGGGATTACGCGGCTGTAATCGGGGAAGGTTCCGTCGATCAGCTTGCTGGTCAGCACTACCCCGCCCTCGCCGCTCAGCGTGAAGCGTATCTTGCTCGCTGACAGGTCGATCTGGACCGAGCCGTCCATCGCTTCCTCGAGCAGCTTGCGCAGTTCGGCGACCGCCTTTCGCGGCACGATCACGTCGGGCATTCCTTGCGCACCTTCGGGCCGTGCGAGGGTGAAGCGCGCCAGCCGGTGACCGTCGGTCGCGGCAGCTTTCAGCACCGGCTCGTCCTCATCCGTCACGTGCAGGAATATGCCGTTCAGGTAATAACGCGTTTCCTCGGTCGAGATGGCGAACCGGGTGCGGTCGATCATCTCGGCGAGCTGACGGGCGGGCAGTTCGAAGCTGGTCGGAAGATCGCCCTCGACGATCACCGGAAAGTCATCGCGAGGCAGGGTCGGCAGCTTGAACCGGCTACGCCCCGCGCGGATCTCCATGCGATTTTCCGCGGTTTCCAGACTGACCTGACTGCCCTCGGGCAGCTTGCGCGCAATATCGAACAGCAGATGCGCCGACACCGTGATGGCCCCCGCCGTTTCGACCGAAGCGGCGCTCATGGTTTCGACCACCTGCAAGTCGAGGTCGGTCGCCATCACCTTGACGCTGCCACCATCGCTCGCATCGATAAGGATGTTGGAGAGGATCGGGATTGTGTTGCGGCGTTCGACCACGGACTGGACATGGGACAGGCAACGCAGGAGCGTCGCGCGTTCGATCGTAGCCTTCATCGGTTGGACCCACCTTTATCAGCGAGGCGCCAGCAGGACCGGAATCGCCCCCGCAGACGGTGAATTTCTCGAAAAACCTTAGCGTGACTGTCGGTGCGGGCAAGTTTGACGGTTTGTGAGGCGCTATTCGCTTGGGGATAAGGCCGCACCGGAACGTCCTGCACCTACCCCAGCATCGCCATGCCGCCATTTACGTGCAGCGTTTCGCCTGTGATATAGCCTGCCTCGCGGCTTGCGAGAAACGCGGCCGCCGCACCGATATCGCCGCCCTCGCCCATCTTGCCCATCGGGATGCGGCCATTGATCGCGTCCTGCTGCTTTTCATCGAGCGCGCTGGTCATGGCGGTGCGGATGAAGCCGGGCGCGATGCAATTGGCGGTTATGCTCCTGCTGGCGACTTCCTGTGCGAAGCTCTTGGTCATGCCGGTCAGCCCGGCCTTTGCCGCAGCGTAGTTCATTTGCCCTGGATTGCCCGTCGCTCCAACGACGCTGGTGATGTTGATGATCCGGCCAAAGCGTTTCTTCATCATCGGGCGGGCACTGGCGCGCATCAGGCGAAATGCGGCTTCGAGATTGATGGTTATCACATCGCTCCACTCATCATCCTTCATCCGCATGGCGAGATTGTCGCGCGTGATGCCTGCATTGTTCACGAGGATATCGATCCCGCCCAAAGTGTCGAGCGTCGCGGGGATGAGTTCCTCGACCTGCTCCGTATTCGACAGGTCGCAGGTGATCTCGACGTGCTCGCCGCCATGCTCCTGATGCAATTGTTCGCGAAAAGCGCGAAGCTTCTGACCGTTCGAACCTGACAGCGCCACCCGTGCACCCTGTTTCGCCAGCGCGATGGCGATGGCCGATCCGATCCCACCACTCGCGCCGGTAACGAGCGCGTTCATTCCTTCGAGGCTGAACATCAGGCGATCTCCTTCGCGAATGCTTCGATATCGTCCATCGTGACAATGCTGGTGGTACGTGCATCCTTGGCCGTTCGACCGATCATCGGCCCGAGCACTTTTCCGCCAAGTTCCACAAATTCTTCCACGCCTGCATCGCGCATGGCAAGCACGCTCTCGCGCCAACGCACGCGGCCCGTCACCTGTTCGACCAACAGCTTTCGCTCCTGTTCGGGATCGCTGACCTTGCCGGCGATCACGTTGGCGAAAAGCGGCAGAGAAAAAGAACTGATCTGCGTATCGGCCAGAGCATCTTTCATGCGTTCGGCGGCCGGCTGCATGAGCGAGCAGTGAAACGGTGCGGAAACCGGCAGCGGCACGCCGCGCTTGATCCCATGCTCTTTCGTCAGCGCGATCGCTCTCTCGATCGCAGCTTTATGCCCCGAGATCACTACCTGCGTCGGATCGTTGTCGTTGGCGACCTCGCAGACCTGATCTTCGGCGGCCTGGGCTACAAGCTGGCTGGCTCTCTCGATATCGGCGCCGAGCAGCGCGGCCATCGCGCCTTCGCCCACGGGAACCGCAGCCTGCATGGCCTGGCCGCGAAGCTTCAGCAGGCGCGCGGTGGTGGGCAGATCGAATGCGCCGAGTGCACACAGCGCGGTGTATTCGCCGAGAGAATGCCCCGCCGCGCAGCCCGCTCTCTCACTCAGCGTGACGCCGAATTCCCGCTCGAGCACGCGCAGGGTCGCGATGGCGTTGGCCATGATTGCGGGCTGCGCGTTGGCGGTGAGCGTCAGGTCTTCCTCAGGCCCCTCGGCCATGATCGCCGACAGCTTCTGCCCAAGCGCGTCGTCGACTTCCTCGAAAACCTCGCGTGCGGCAACGCTGGCGAGCGCCAGCTCCTGCCCCATCCTGACCTTTTGACTGCCCTGTCCCGGAAATACGAATGCGCGCATCTCTTTTCCTCTCCTTTGGCCCGCGCGGTTAGGCAGAGCGCGCTGGACCTGCAAGGCCGAAGGGTACGACATGGTTGTCCGCAGTGTGCCCGATCTGCGCGCGACCAAGATAGGGGATCGCCGCCCGGTCGCACCAATAGCGCGCAATCTCCTCCTCGGTTTGTCCGAACTCGACGTAGTTCTCCGGCACCGCGGTGATCGCGCCGAGGCGCAGGCCCGCAAGCCGCGGCAGACTGCCCGCCAGCGCGAAGAAGCAGCGGTCAACGGCATAAAGGTGTTCGCTCACCTCCTCCACCATCAGCACGTGACCGGACAGGTCCGGCATCATCCGGGTCTTCGCCAGCATCGCCAGCGTGATGAGATTGAACGCGGCTGCTGGCATGGTGCCATTCAGACTGGGTTCGAGCCCCGAGTTATCCCCGGAAAGCCAGCGCAACACCCGCCGCACGGCTTCGCGTCCACGTTCCGACCGGGCGCTGACCGGCATCGAGCCGTGCGCGCACTGGCCAATCCCCGCGCGATACAAAGCGGCCAGCAGATATCCGCAATCGGAAAAGCCGACATAGGTCTTGGCCCGCGCCGCCTGGTTCATCTGCGCAACGGCTGCTTCGGCGATACGGTTGGAGCCGTAACCACCCTTGGCAAACCATACCGCATCGAAAGCCGCATCGTTGGCGCAATCGAGCAACGCGGTGAGGCGCGCCAGGTCATCGCCGGCGAAATGCCCGGCGCTGGCAAAGCATTGTTCGTGAAATGTCACGCGCGTGCCGGGAAACTCCGCGGCTACCAAAGCGTCTAGCGCTTGCGCATGGTCGCGGGTGATCGGCGTTGCGGGGGCGCAAATCGCGATATTCGTCATAAGTCGACGCCTATGGCGCTTGTCAGCATCCTTGCAAGCCAATAACCGTGCGGCCCATGTCAGCATCCGGCTCCCCGGCGCTTGAAGGGCGCCCATTCTTTTTCTGCGGTATTGGTGGCTCAGGAATGCTCCCGCTGGCCCAGATCGCGCATGGCAGCGGGCATGACGTCGGCGGATCGGATCGCAGTTTCGACCAGGGCCGAACGCCGGAAAAGTTTGCCTGGCTTGAGAAAAACGGTTTCGAGCTGTTCCCGCAGGATGGCAGCGGGATAACGTCGCCGGACCAGATTCTCATCGCATCCGCCGCGATTGAGGACACCGTACCCGAAGTCGCGCGAGCGAAGGAATTGGGCTGCCAGCGGATGAGCCGGGCCGAGCTTCTGGCGGCGTTCTTCAACCGGGCGGAGCGTTCGATCGCGGTCGGCGGCACATCGGGCAAGTCCACCGTCACCGCCATGATTGCTTGGATTTTGCACGAATGCGGGTCTGACCCGACCGTGATGAACGGCGCGGTGATGAAGAACTTCGCGTCGCCGGACAACCCGTTCGCCAGCGCTCGGGTCGGCACGTCGGAAATGTTCGTCAGCGAAGTCGACGAAAGCGATGGATCGATCGCGCTTTACACGCCCACCGTCGCAGTGCTGCTCAATGTCAGTCTCGATCACAAGTCGATGGATGAGTTGCGGGGATTGTTCGGTGACTACCTCGCGGCGGCCGAACATGCGGTGGTGAATTTTGACAATGACGAAGCGCGCGCTCTCGCCTCGCGAGCGGAAGATGCGATCAGTTTCGCCGTGCGTGATGCCGGGGCCGATCTTGCCGTCACACATGGTTCGATCGTCGAGCAGGCCCTTTCGATCGAGGCTGAGCTGAGTGACAATCGCAGCGACGAGAGCTTCGCGCTGCACGTATCGATGCCCGGGATGCACAACCTTTCCAATGCCGTCGCGGCCATCGCGGCGACCAGCGCGGTGGGAGTTCCAGTGGGCAAAGCGGCCGCGGCGATGCGCACCTTTGCTGGGCTGGCCCGCAGGTTCGACGTAGTCGGCACCACTGTCTCGGGCATCACGGTCATCGACGATTTCGGCCACAATCCGGAGAAATGCGCCGCCACGCTGCGCACGCTCAAATCGACGTCGGGCCGTGTCATCGCGTTTTTTCAGCCACACGGCTACGGCCCGCTGCGGCAGATGGGCGAGGAACTCGCGCAGACCTTCGCCGAAGAACTGGGCGCCGAAGATGTCACCATCATGTGCGACCCGGTCTATTTCGGTGGAACCGTCGATCGCAGCGAGGGGACCGAACGCATCGTCACGATGATCCGCGAGGCGGGCGCGAGCGCCGAGCACATTGCCGAACGCAGCGCCTGCGGTGACCGGATCGTCGCACTCGCCCAGCCCGGCGATCGCATTGTCGTCATGGGCGCGCGCGATGACACGCTCAGCGTCTTTGCCCGCTCCATCTTCGAGCGCCTCGGGTGAACGTATACGAACGCGCGCGACGCCATGCGTGGTTCATGGCCGGGGCCTTGCTGCTGGCGATCCTGTTCGTGCTCACGATTGACCGGTTCTTCGGCCATTCGACGATTGCGTTCGGCATCGCCATCGTCGGACTGGTCATCGCGAATTCGCGAATGCTCGGTTTCAATTGTCCCAGATGCGGGAAGAACCTGTTCTTTCGCGGGCTGCTCGTGGTGCCGTGGCCCAACCGGAAATGTGGGCGGTGCGGCGCGCAGCTCGAGCAACCGAAAGACCGCTGAGAGCCTTTCAATTTCGCTAATGGTGGGAGACAACGACCGGCGTTACTTCTGGGCGTGAGGAGGAAAGCCACCCCATGTCGAATCCTGCGCGCGCCCGTGATTTCTCGCTCGACACCCTGCTCAAAGTGGCGGCGAGCCGATATGCCGCTCGCGAGGCCTGCGTGGATGGCGCGCAACGGCTGACTTACGCCGAACTTGATACGCGGGTTGAGAACCTCGCGCATCGCTTGTTGGCACAGGGAATAGCACCGGGCGATCGGGTGGCGATCCTGCTGACCGATGGTGCGCCCTATCTCACCGTGCTGCTCGCTTGCGGTCGGATCGGAGCGATTGCGGTGCTTCCCAACTGGCGGCTCGCACCCGGCGAGATCGCGTGGATCATGGGCAATGCCCAGCCCGCAATGACCTTCGTCAATCCGCGTTTCGTCCCGCTTCTTGCCGAGGCTGAAGCAGGCGAGATGATAGAGGTGGACGAACGCCACGATCACGGCGGCGCGTTCGAAGAGATGGTGGGCGCAGACCCGGCGCAGCAAACCATTCCCGAGCTGGCGCCAGGCCGTCCGCTTTACATGATGTATACCAGCGGCACGACCGGACGGCCCAAGGGGTGCCTGCAATCGGGCGGCGCGGTGGCGAGTTCCGCCCTCGGCTTCGCCCAGCACCGCGGTTTTTCACATTCCGAACGGCTGCTGTCGGTCAATCCGCTGTTTCATGTGGTGGGGATGCAACAGGTCGCCGCGGTCCTCGCCTGCGGGGGGACGAGCGTTTTCGCAGGCCGCGATGATGACAGCGCTGCGATCCTCGACCTGCTCCACCGCGAGGCCTGCACGACAACCAGCGCGTTCCCGCAAATCAGCTTCCCGTGGGTGCAGATGGAGCCGGTGCGCGATGGCGTGATGCCGCTCACCAACTACACCGGCGGTGCAGGGATGGGCCGCCCGCAAATGTACGAATTCATGGAGCGGGGCTGGGATGCGCGGGTCGTGGGCGGATATGGACAGACAGAAGTATGCGGCTTCGCAACAGCCATCGACTATCCCGACATGTGCGAGCACCCGCACTCGATCGGATGGCCGCTACCGCATGTCGAGATGATGATCCTCGATCCTGACGGCAATCGCCTGCCGCCAGGCGAGGAAGGCGAGATTGCGTTGCGCGGACCATCGGTCATGCTGGGATACTGGCGCAACGATGAGGCAACCGAGGCCGCGCTCGGCCACGGGTGGCTGCGCACAGGCGACCTTGGCAGGATGGACGCGCGCGGGCTCGGCTATCTGCTTGGCCGGGCCAAGGAACTCATCAAGACGGGCGGCGAGAATGTCTATCCGGCGGAGGTGGATGCGGTGTTCGCCGACATGCCCGAAGTTGCCGATGTCGGTTGTTGCGGGGTGCCGGACAGCAAATGGGGCGAGGTGGTGAAAGCGTTCGTCGTTCTCGCGCCCGGTCAGACATTGTCACGCGGAGAGATCACCGCGCGCTTCAAAGGGCGGATCGCGGGTTACAAGCGCCCGCGCTATATCGAGTTCGTCGATGCCCTGCCCCGCGATCCGCTGGGCAAGCTGCTGCGGCGCGAATTGTCGGCGCGACCTGTGGGCGAGGATCAGGCGGCTTGAGACGTCATTGCGAGCCGCAGGCGAAGCAATCCAGTCCAACCGCCGGACTGGATTGCCACGGTGCCTTTGGCTCCTCGCAATGACGGTTATTCAGTTCCCTCCAAAGCAAGCCGCCCTGCTTCCTCGCGCGCGAATGCCCGCTGGTATGCCTCGCGCGCGGTCATGCGCTCGCGATAGACCTTGAGCGAATGCGGCACGCCTTCGTCCAGCCCGACATTCTGCGCCAGCACCAGCGCATAGGCGATGCAGATATCCGCGACGGTAAAGCGGTCCGCGCACAGATATTCGCGCGCTTCGAGCCGCTGCTCGATCTTCACCAGACGTTTGTGAAACCAGCGCGCGTAAGCCTCGCCCGCGCCGCTCCAGCCCTTCTCCTTCTCGAAAATGGCAAAGCGCATGTAGACGGTCTGCGGAAAGGTGATCGTCGCATCGGCGTGATAGGTGAAGTCGCAATACTCTGCGTAATCCGGCTCACCGGGAGCGATGGCGAGGTTCGTGTAGCCGCCGCGCGTGGCGAGATAGTGCGCAATCGCGCAGCTCTCCGTCAGGCGCGAATCTCCATCGATCAGAAGCGGCACGGTGCCCAGCGGATTGATCTCCAGATATTCCGGCGCAAGATGGCGCGGCGGGAAGGGCAGGACGTGAAGGTCGAGCTCGACCCCCGCCTCCTCCGCCGCCCAAGTCGCCCGCAAGCCCCGCGAGCGCGCGCAGGTGTAAAGTGTCGGCTTTCCGTCCATCAATGCGCCCCTTCGTAGCCGATGACCTTGTGCAACACGAACACGATCACGGCTCCCAAGGCGAGGCCGATCACCGCGGAGATCGCCGCATAGGCCGTCCACCCGGCAAGTCCTTCGATCGCGCTCAGTGCTCCGGCGGCTGCATACTCCGCCCCGTGGGCGATGTCATACAACCAGTCCCACCCGATCTCGTGCGTGCCGTGAATGATGATACCGCCACCAACCCAGAGCATCGCGATGGTGCCGACGAACGACAGAAAGGTGAGCAGGTAGGGCACCGAATTGACCAGCGCTTCGCCGAATTTGCGCTTCGCCTCGCTCCCGCTCTTCGCCAGCGAAAGGCCGATATCGTCGAGCTTCACGATGATCGCGACCGATCCGTAAACAACTATCGTGACGACGATAGCGACGATTGCAAGCGCAAGCCCGCGTTCCCACCAGACGTCGAGATCCAGCTCGTTCAAGGTAATCGCCATGATTTCGGCCGACAGGATCAGGTCGGTGCGAATCGCGCCGGAAATGCGTTGTTTCTCGAATTCTTCCGGGTTCTCGATCGTGTCGTCGACCGTCTTCCCGTGCTTGGCCGCGCCCAGCTTTTCCAGCACCTTTTCCGCGCCTTCATAGCACAGGAAAGCGCCGCCCAGCATCAATATCCAGATGATGAGGCCGGGCAGAAATTCCGATAGCACGATCGCGCCGGGCAACAGGATCACCAGCTTGTTGAAGAAGCTGCCTTTGGTGATGGACCAGATGATCGGCAGCTCGCGTGAAGGCGAAAGACCGGTGACGTAGCTGGGCGTGACGGCGGCGTCGTCAATCACGACGCCGGCGGTCTTGGATCCGGCTTTGCTCGCAGCAGCCGCGACGTCGTCCACCGATGCCGAGGCCGCCCGGGCAATCAGCGCGACATCGTCGAATAGCGCAACCAGTCCTGACGGCATCGAAATTTCCCTGCAGCAATTCACTTCCCAACCCCCGCCTGCCCCGCCCGTTCCGCGCGCACAAGCCTTGCATCGCGCGCCAGATCCGCTATGTGCGCGCCTCCGCTCCGGATGGGGTGGAGCACCAAAGAAAGCCGGAGGGGCCCCGTCATCCGGACGGATCAGCCAGCGATCGGCATGAAATGAAAGGAAGCGAGATGGCTCTTTACGAGCATATCTTTCTCGCGCGTCAGGATCTGAGCCAGTCTCAGGTTGACACGCTGGCGGCCACGGCGACCGAAATCGTCGAAGCGAACGATGGCAAGGTGACCAAGACCGAGACCTGGGGTCTCAAGTCGCTCGCCTACAAGATCGACCGCAATCGCAAGGCGCACTTTGTCATGCTCAACATCGACGGACCGGGAACGGTCGTCGAAGAGCTCGAGCGCCAGACCCGCATCAACGAAGACGTCATTCGCTACATGACCATCCGCGTCGAAGAGCACGAGGACGGCCCAAGCGTGATGATGCGCAAGAACGAGCGCGACCGTAAGCGCCGTTCCGACAGGGGGGATCGTAACTGATGGCACGCCCGTTTTTCCGCCGCCGCAAGTCCTGCCCGTTCTCCGGCAAGGATGCGCCCACGATCGATTACAAGGACGTGCGCCTGCTGCAGGGCTTTATGTCCGAGCGTGGCAAGATCGTGCCCAGCCGCATCACCGCCGTTTCCGCCAAGAAGCAACGCGAACTCGCCAAGGCGATCAAGCGCGCACGCCATATCGGCCTGCTTCCCTATCTCGTGAAGTAAGAGGAGAATACGACATGGATATCATTCTCCTCGAACGTATCGAGAAGCTTGGCACCATCGGCGACGTCGTCACCGTGAAGGATGGCTATGCGCGCAACTTCCTGCTCCCGCAGAAGAAGGCCCTGCGCGCCAACGATGCCAACAAGAAGGTGTTCGAAGCCAATCGTGAGCGTCTTGAAAAAGAGAACGCTGAGCGCCGTTCCGAAGCCGAGAAGCTGGGCGAAAACATTGAAGGCGCCGAAGTCGTGCTGATCCGCGCAGCGTCAAATGCCGGCCAGCTTTACGGTTCGGTCAACGTCCGCGACATGGTCGCCGGGTTGAACGACAAGGGCCACGATATCGACAAGAAGCAGGTCATCATGGGCGCGCCGATCAAGACGATCGGCATGCACGATGTGACCGTGGCGCTTCACCCCGAAGTCCACGTGACGGTCAAGGCGAACGTCGCGCGCTCCGACGACGAAGCCGAGCTTCAGTCGCAGGGCGTCGACGTGCTTGCCCAGCTGTTCGAAGAAGAGCAGCGCGAGATCGAGGAACAGGCCGATGCCAACCGCACCGACCCTGCCCTCGAGCCGGGCGAAATCCCCGAGGAACTGTTCGAAGACGGCGTTTCAACGCCCGAAGGCGAAACCACGACCGAAGCGATTATCGAAGCGACCGATCACAAGACCGACGACGAGGCTTGAGCCTCACGGCGAGCCCATCGCGAAAGCGGGCGTTCGCAACACAATCGAAAGGGCGCGAGGGATCGAAATGGTCCCTCGCGCCCTTTTTGTAACAGCCGTCATCAAACCGATCACCGCACAGGAATAGCCCGCACAGTATGACTTCGATCCCAGACATTCTCGCACGCCTTCAATCCGAATATGACGAAGCGGTCAGCGCGCTTCGCGAAGACGTGATCGCGTTCGGGCGCGATGGGACGGTGCCCCCGCAGCGCAAGCGGAAGGACGGGAGCTATGCCTACCCCCAGCTAACCCTTCGCCATTCGGGCCGGGGAGCAGAGGGTGACACCCCGCCCGATCGCAGCCGCGCCTTCGGGCGGCTGGAGATCCCCGGCACCTACACCACCACCATCACCCGGCCCGACCTGTTCAAGGCTTATCTCACCGAGCAGCTCGAACTGATCGGCGCGGAGTACGATATCGAAGTCGAAGTCGGACGCTCGCGGCAGGAAATTCCGTTCCCCTATGTATTGGACGGCGAAGCGGGAGCGGCGATGGTGGGGATCGCGCCGACCGAGATCGCCCAACACTTTCCCTCCACCGACCTGTCGCTGATCGGGGACGAACTGGCCGACGGGATCGAATTCGCCGAGGACGCGGACATGCCGCTCTCGCTGTTCGATGGGCTGCGCACGGATTACTCGCTCGCGCGATTGGCCCATTACACCGGCACGCAGGTCGAGGATTTCCAGGACTTCATCCTGTTCACCAATTACCACCGTTATGTCGATGAATTCGTGAACTGGGGCGCGCGCCAGATCGGCCCGAACGATCGCGGGACCGGCTACACGGGGCTTTCAGGCGCAGGCGGTCTGACGATCGACGATGCGACCCAGAACGCGCAAGGCCAGCTAAACGATACCGCATGGCGGCGGCACCAGATGCCTGCCTATCACCTCAAACGCGATGACGGGCGCGGAATTACTCTGGTCAATATCGGCGTGGGGCCGTCCAACGCGAAGACAATATGCGACCACCTGGCCGTGCTGCGTCCCCATGCCTGGATGATGATCGGGCATTGCGGCGGCGTGCGCTCGAGCCAGAAGATCGGCGATTTCGTCCTCGCCCACGCCTACCTGCGCGACGATCATGTGCTCGACGCAGTGCTTCCGCCCGAAATCCCCATCCCGCCGATTGCCGAGGTCCAACTGGCGCTCGCGGGCGCGGCGGAGGAAGTGTCCGGCGTTCAGGGCGCCAACCTCAAGCAGCGCATGCGCACCGGCACCGTCGTCACCACCGACGATCGCAATTGGGAACTGCACTATTCGTCAAGCGCAAAGCGCTTTTCCCACAGCCGCGCGATCGCGGTCGAGATGGAAAGCGCCACAATCGCCGCACAAGGCTACCGCTTCCGCGTGCCCTACGGCACCCTGCTATGCGTCTCCGACAAACCCCTGCACGGCGAGATCAAGCTGCCGGGCCAGGCAAACCGCTTCTACGAAGAAGCCATCGCCGCACACCTGCAGATCGGCCTGGAAGCGGTGAAGAGATTGCGCGACGAAGGCGACCGGCTGCATTCGCGCAAACTGCGAGCGTTTAATGAGCCGCCGTTTCGGTAGGGTCGGATTCTGGGGGTGGAAGCGGACATACGCCTCAAGGGTAGAAAGTCGCCCCTAGGTTGTCTCTCAAAAGACCCTTGTAGAAAGGCGCTGGCGTAATCTCTTCAACCTCCAGGCTCAGCGTAAGGAGGTCGCGCACAAACCAGTCTGTCGTGTCTTCATAGTAGGAGCGAACGTCGGCGAGGACGTTCTTAGTCGCATCTTTAGCCGACCGGGCAAGTGTATGCCTTGTGCAATAAAACCCGCTCGGACGGGAGGCTGGAACCTCCCATTTCTTGATGGCGTCAGGAGCCCAATCGAGGACACCGTGCACTAGCAATCTGTAGCATCGCATTCCTCCAGATTATTCGACCGCACGAACGTCCGCAACTGGGTCGCAAGCAGACCTTCAGCAGTCCGTCCATATGGTGGCACGATAGACACCCCCAGCCGACACTATCCCCTCAACACCAAACAAAAATCCGGGAGCGCCCTAGGGGAGACGCTCCCGGACATTTGGTCGACTTGCTTGCCACAGCCAAGCCGAGCCGAGCGCGCCCGTTTACGTGGGGTCCGGCGCGCCATCTCCATCGGTGTCGTAGGAATCGGGCTGACCATCGCCGTCCAGATCCCACGTGTCCGCCTGTCCGTCGCCATCGACGTCCCATGCATCCATCGTGCCATCGCCATTGCTGTCGATCGTCGGGGGATTGGCGGCATCGGCGGCCGGTCCGGTATCGTCCGGCATCGGTTCGCTTGAGGGTGCGCTGGGCGCAGCGCCCGGATCGTCGGGCTGGCCATCGCCGTCATTGTCGACCGCATCGGGAATGCCGTCGCCGTCCGTGTCCCAGGTATCGGGCTGCCCGTCGCCGCGCTGGTCCCAGGCGTCCATCATGCCATCACCGTCGGTGTCGATCGTGGGCTCTGGGAAATCGTTGGCCGATGGTGCCGGAGGAGCCTCCGTGTCCATTCCGGTATCCTGAGCGACCGCTGGAGCGGCCCAGAGCAAACCGCCGCTTATGGCGGTGGTGAGCATCAATTTCATATTCATTTTCAACGTCCTTCTTTGCGACCCCTGCTTTGTTGATACTTACGGATTCAGATGAACCGCGCTTAACTCGTGCGGCGAAACGTGATGAGAAATCGGTCGCTGCAGCGCGCTTACGACCAGGCGAGCCTCAGCGACGCCGACCGTTTTCGATAGGCTGGCTCACATGCCCTCTTCATCGGGCTCCATGGCGTCCGCTTCCATGGCATCGCCTTCGGGAGCCTCTTCTTCCGCCATCACATCCGGTGCATCCTCGCTCATCGCATCGGGCGCGGGTGCGGTTGATTCGGCATCGGCGCCCGGCGGCGCTGTCTCCGCCCCGGTGGCGGGGTCTACGTCGACTGGCGGCATGTCCTCGAGCTCGAACGACTCTTCGGTCATCGGTTCGCCCATGTCGGCATCAGTGCCGTCGGCTTCCGCGCCGGGTTCCTCGCACGCGGACAGCGACAGCAATCCGGTTGCGGCGATGGTGAGAATTGTAGTGCGGTACTTCATGCGAACTCCCGTGGTTGGAGCCCACATTGATCAGCATTCAGGCCGTTGAGTCGACAGATCGAGGCAATCGCCGCCTTAATTCGGCCACTATCTGCCGAGGATTGTGTGTCAGTCGGGACGAACGTTAACGCGGCGTTCGCTTGACGCCGACGTTTTGCCCCCTGCCGCTACCCTCTGCCCTTTGTTTTCGTCGCCCCTGCCTTTGCGTGCGACTCGATAAATTCGACAATCTGGCCGGCCACATCCTTGCCCGTGGCCGCTTCGATTCCCTCAAGCCCGGGCGAGGAGTTGACCTCCATGATGACCGGCCCGTGGTTCGATCGCAGCATGTCGACCCCGCAGACGTTCAGCCCCATGTGCTTCGCGGCGCGCACGGCAGTCGAGCGTTCCTCGGGCGTGATCTTGATGACTTCGGCGCTGCCACCGCGGTGGAGGTTCGAGCGGAAATCGTCTGCCGCGCCGGTGCGCTTCATCGCGGCGACGACCTTGCCCCCGACGACTAGCGCGCGGATATCGGTCCCGCCCGCTTCCTTGATGAACTCCTGCACAAGGATGTTGACGTTGGCACCGCGAAACGCCTCGATCACGGATTTCGCGCTCGACATCGTTTCGGCCAGCACGACGCCGATGCCCTGCGTTCCTTCGAGCAGTTTGATCACCACCGGTGGTCCGTTCACCGCCTTGATGATCTCCTCGGCCGCCTTTGGATCGTTGGCATAGGCGGTCAGCGGCAGGCCCAGACCGTGCTTTGCCAGAATTTGCATGGAGCGCAGCTTGTCCCGGCTGCGTCCGATCGCGACGCTTTCGTTGAGCGGCCAGGTGCCGCCCATCTCGAACTGACGCAGGACCGCAAGGCCATAATTGGTAATCGATGCGCCGATCCGCGGGATGACGGCATCATATGTGGCGAGCTGCTGGCCGTTATAGGACAGCGTGGGTCGATGGCTGGCGATATTCACCGTGCAGCGCGTGGTGTTGAGGATATCGAGCTCGTGCCCGCGCGTTTCCGCTGCCTCCTTCAGCCGCTTGTGCGAATAAAGGTTCGGATTGCGGGCGAGCATTGCAATTTTCATGGGGCGATTTTCATTATGGGGCTCCCGGATCACGGCTTGTGGCCTTTGGCCGTTTTCCTTTCCGGAGTCTGGAGCCAGGAATAGCCGCTGTCGACCATAAAGCGTCGGCGCAGCGAAGATCGCCCGATCAGCATCGGGAACTTCATGTCCGACCGATCGGCGAGGCTGATTTCGGCACGGAATGTTTTATCACCGATTTTCAACGGGGTCTTGATAACATAGCGGCGCTGTGTCTTGCCGTTGGAGCTGGTGATACCGCGAATATCCACATGCACCGCCTCGCATACCTGAGGCTCTCCACCGCCGACCAGGTCGACCGCGAAGCGGACGAATCGCTCACCCTCGCGCTCGAACTCCTCGATCACGGTGCCATGAAGGGAGGAGGTGCGCGCGCCCGTATCAATCTTGGCGGGGATGCCGTGCAGGCCGAGATCGGGGAGATGCACCAGCTCGCGCCAGCCGACGATCGCCGGCGGGCTTTTGGGTTTGGTGGTCGTCATGGCACGATTGCCAGCCCGTCGCCGCCATCACCTGTCGTCAGGCGTCGGAGCACTTCGCCGGTCGCGTAGTCGACTTCGGCAACCGTATCGCTGGCGGTTTCAGCGACGTAGATGCGCGAACCGTCATCCGACCAAAGGATGGTGACCTGAAAGCGCTCCTCGGCAGCTTCTGGCGAGGATACGGCGATGGTACGAACGATTTGCGCGGTTTCGAGGTCGATCACGCTCAGCGATCCGTCCCTCAGATTGGAAGTGACCGCCACATCGCCCTGCGGCCGGATCGCCAGGCGCAAGGGGAAGCGCCCCGTCGCGATCGTCTCACGCAATTCCATCGTGACAGGATCGAGCGCGAACGCCTGATCGGAGCCGCGCGCGGAGACCCACAGCGTCTCGCCATCCGGCGAGAGCGCGATGCCCTCCGGCTCCTCACCGACGGCCACTGAAAGCGGCTCTGCCTGTCCGGTCAGGTCGATCCGCGTGACAGTCCGCGAACCGAGATCGGTGGTCCATGCGGCGCTTTCATCGGACGCGACTGCGAGCATGTGGCTCCCCTCCTGCCCGGTCGCATACTCGGTTATTTCGGGCGACATACCAAGCGGGTCGCGGATCGCGTAAATAGATTTGCGCCCTTCCGCTGTTGCATACAGGACGCCGCTGTCATGCCACACGATACCGTGAGGGCGAGCGCCTTCGCCAAGCAAGACACGCCCGCTGCGCATCAACCGGTCCGCCTCGAAGATCGAGATATGCTCGCCGCCATAGCAGGCAATCGCGACATGCATTCGATCGGGCGAAGTCGCGAGTTCGTGCGGATTGCTGCACGCCTCGACCTGATAGCGCGTTTCTCCGCTGTGCAGGTCGATCTTGGACAGGCTGTCGCCGCGTTTGTTTGCGACAAAGAGGGCTGGTCGGTCGATCGCCGCCGATCGCATTTCTTCAGGTCCGCTAACCGGGGCGCAAGCGCTGGCTGCGAGTGCAGCGAGCCAAGCGGTCAGGAGTTTGCGGGGGAGCGCAGACGATATCATTCGTAGGTTCTTGAACGCGCGCGCGGGGCTTATCAAGCGATTACGCGCCAGCGAGAAAGTCCGCGATCGCTTGGCCGAGTTCGGGCTTGGTTACGGAATTGAGGTGATTGCCAGGCACGACAACGTGGACCGCGTCGGGAAGCCGGGCGGCGAGATCTTCGGCTGACCCGTTGTCGTTATCGTCCGCGCCATTGATAACCGCGCAGGGCATTGTGATGTTGGACAGGTCCGCGAGGTCGAACGGCCCCATCGCCTGCAACAGCAGCCGCGCCGCGACCCGGTCGACCCCTTGCGATTTGAGGAAGGTGCGCGCGGTGTAGGCGGGGTCGCCCGGTTTGATCGTGTCGAATTCGTCGATCACGCGGGTGAAATGCGCCGCGCGCCGCTCCCACTCGGCAAGACCTTCGACGCCCATGCCGCACGCAACCAGGCGGCGCGGCTGCAGCACGCCATGAGCGCATGCATGAATGGCGGTACGCGCGCCGAGCGAAAAGCCGACGAGATCGTATTTACCGGGCGAAAGGTCGCAATGCTCGATCAGCGCCGCCGCATCGCGGACCAGAACACCGTTGGGATAGGCATCCGGGTCGTGCGGAGCGGCGCTGTCACCGTGCACTCGAAAATCGACCATGATGGCCTCGAAACCGGCCTTTGCGAGACGCTCGTGATGGCCCCATTTGGACCAGTTCATGTAGGTCGACGAAAACAGGCCGTGGAGCATGATGACCGGATGGCCCTCGCCATGACGATGGACGGCCAGGCTGGTGCCGTCGAAACTGCTAAAGCTCTCGGTCTTCACTGGTCCCACCCGATCATTTTGAGCCACTCACTTTCGGTTTCCGGCTGACCACCCCATTGCGGCACACCGTCAGGCAATTGCACCCAGCCCTGTTTGCTGGCCGTCCAGATATGCGCGATCGGGCCGAGTTCAGCAGCGCGGTCGAGCGAGCCGCCCTTGATTGTCACCCGACCTTCCCGGCTTTCGCCTGCATGGTATACCCGCGATCCGCAATTCGGGCAGAAATGGCAGTGCGTGGTCGATCCGCTATCGGTGGGCCTGCTCCATGACGACGTGCGGCCTTCAATGGTAAAAGCAGACCGGATAACAGGCACCGATAATCCGAAGGCGCTTGCGGACTGCTTCTGGCATTCGCGGCAATGGCAGGCATAGCAGGTCAAGCGCTCGGCATCGATCCGGTAACGCACCGCGCCGCACTGGCAGCCGCCTTCCCAGATCATTGCAGGAATGCGTCGGTTTCTATCGCGCGAAACATTGCGCCCCAGCGTAGATCGTCGAAACCGTGCCATCCCGGATAAATCCGCCCAGCGTGTCGCCGAGCGCGAATTCCTCACCCAACGAGCTGTCACCGATTGCGGTAAAGCCAGACAGCGCCTCTAACTCATCGCGCGAAGAGCCAATGCCGATATCAGCGTCGACCTGGACGACATCGGAGGTGCCGGACAGGTTCCAGCCGGCAAGACTTCCCTGCTGGAAGTTGACCGTCAGTCCCTCGGGGAAAGTGGACGTCGCGATCGGTCCCGCTCCGCATGCGGAGGCCCCAGCCCTTTGCATCGCATCGCCGAGCCTCTTTTGAAGAGCACTTTCGACTTCGCTGCGCCCGGCTGCGAAATAGAATGCCTCCGAGCCGACCACGAGCCCTTCGCCATGAAGCGCGATCAGGTTCTGGTCGACGCGCTCGCCGCTCCCCTGACCCTGCAGTCGTTCAGCCGGAGATGGTACGGAGCCGCTGTCGCAAGCCGCCAGCGCGACCGCAGCGATGGTAACGATGAGCGTGCGCATCACCCTCACCCCTTCTTGAGGTGCCGCCGTCCGAGCAGCTCGGCGATCTGCACCGCGTTGAGCGCTGCGCCCTTGCGCAGATTGTCGGAGACGCACCACAGCGTCAGGCCGTTCTCGACCGTGGGATCCTCGCGCACGCGGCTGATATAGGTCGCGCTGTCGCCTGCGCATTCGACCGGCGTCACGTATCCCTCGTCCTCACGCTTATCGACGAGCATGATACCGGGCGCCTCGCGTAGAATGTCCTGAGCCTGCTCGGCGGAAAGCTCCTCCTCGAACTCGATGTTCACCGCCTCGGCATGGCCGACGAACACCGGCACGCGCACGCATGTGCCGTTGAGCTTGATCTTGGGGTCGAGGATCTTCTTCGTCTCGACCACCATCTTCCACTCCTCCTTGGTCGATCCGTCATCGAGGAAGTCGTCGATATGGGGGATGACGTTGAAGGCGATCTGCTTGGTGAATTTCGTCGGTTCAACCGGATCGCCGACGAAGATGGCGCGGGACTGCTCGAACAGTTCGTCCATGCCCGCCTTGCCCGCGCCGGAAACCGACTGGTAGGTCGAAACGACGACACGCTTGATCCTCGCCGCCCTGTGCAGCGGGGCGAGCGCGACGACAAGCTGTGCGGTCGAACAGTTCGGGTTGGCGATGATGTTACGCTTCGCATAGCCGTCAATCGCATCCGGATTGACCTCGGGCACGATCAGCGGGACGTCGGGCTCCATGCGGTAGAGCGAGGAATTGTCGATCACAACGCAACCCGCCTTGGCCGCTTGGGGCGCGTATTCCTTCGCCGGACCGCTTCCGGCGGCGAACAGCGCGATGTCCCAGCCGGTCCAGTCAAAATGCTCGATATTCTTGCACTTGAGCATCTTTCCGGTGTCGCCGAACTCAACCTCCGTCCCATGCGAGCGCCCCGAAGCGACCGCCGCGACCTCGTCGCAGGGAAACTCGCGTTCGGCGAGGATCTGCATGATCTCGCGCCCGACATTGCCGGTCGCCCCGACGACTGCCACCCGGTAGCCCATATTTTTATAATCCTCGTTCGTGTTCGGGAGCCGAGATAGCGATGCCTGCGCCCTTCACAACCACTGGGTACAAGCAGCGGCACTCACTCCGGCGGCGTGACCCCGTGACTATCGAGGAAGCGGAAGATCGTGTTCCACAAATGCGGGCTGATCTGCTCGCCGGAGACACGGTGAGTGTAGCCGGGATAGAGCATCATCTCGAACGGAACATTGTTCTCCTGAAGCGCGCTGATGAGTTCGGAGGAGTTTTCGAACACCACGTTATCGTCCGCCATGCCGTGGATGAGCAGCAGCGGATCGGTGATGTTCGCTGCATCGGGTATTGCGCTGGCCGCTTCGTACGCCTCGGGCACCACGTTCGGATCGCCCATGAAGCGTTCGGTATAGTGGGTGTCGTACAGCTCCCACCGTGTCACCGGCGCGCCTGCAATACCGGCGGCGTAGATGCCCGGATCGGCCTGCAATTGCTTGAGCGTCATGTAGCCGCCGTATGACCAGCCATAGAGTGCGATCTTGTCGGGATCGACGAAATCAAGCGACTGGAGGTATTCAGCTCCCGCCTTCTGATCGCGCACTTCAACCCCGCCCATCGCGCGGTACAGCGGCTGCTCGAAATCAACCCCGCGATTGGCTGTGCCGCGATTGTCGAGCGCGAAGTAGATGTAGCCACGATCCACGATCGCCTGCGCCAGCGCGCCGCCCCAGCCGCGGTCGACAATCTGCGGACCCGGCCCGGAATAGTGGTAGTAGAACACCGGATAACGCTTGCCCGGCTCCATCTGCGGCTTGAGCATCATCCAGTTGAGCGGCGTTCCATCCTCGGCTTCGATCATCCCGTATTCGGGCATGACATGGCTGGCGAGATAGGGCGCGTAGGGGTGATCGGCATCCAGCGCGTTTTCCTCAACCCAGGTCTGGATCGCCCCGCCTTCGAGGTCGGCAAGATAGGTCTGCGGCGGCTGATCGGGCTTGGATCGTGTAACCAGCAGCGAGCGGCCCTGCTTGTCCATGACCCCGCCGGTCTGCCATCCGCCATCGGTCACGCGCACCATGCTTTCGCCGGGCCGGTCCAGCTCGATCCGGTAAATCTGATGGGCCAGCACATCGTCGAACGTGCCGGAGAAATAGGCGGTGCCTTCGTTCTGGTTCACCCCGAGGAGCTTGGTGACGATCCACTCACCTTCGGTAAGCTGGGTCCACTCATCGCCATCGAAGCGATAGAGGTGACCATAGCCATCACGCTCGGACCACCACAGCAGGGTGCCATCGTCGAGGAAGCGATAATTGTCGCTAAGGTTGATCCAGTAATCCTCGCGCGCGGCGTTCTCGGTGAACCATACCTCGCTCGCCCCGGTCGCGGGATCGACGCGCAGCATGTCGAGCACCGTCTGCTCGCGGTTCTGGCGTTGGACGTAGATCGCGCTGCCGTCGGGCGCCCAGTCCACGCGGGCGATGTAGATGTCGGTCTCTTCGCCCAGATCGACCTTCACCCGGTTCCCGCCGTCGGGGTCCGTCACGTAAAGCTCGACGATCGCATTGTCGCTACCCGCCACCGGATAGCGCTGGTCGAAAACCTGCGTGCCGGTCGCGCCGATCGCCGCGCGTGTGACGATGCCGACCGGACTTTCATCGGTGCGCTGGACGACCAGACGGCTGTCATTGGGGGACCACCAATAGCCGGTGAGCCGCCCCATCTCCTCTTGCGCGACAAATTCGGCCTCGCCCCAGCGGATCGTCTCACCCTCTTTCGGCGTGATCGGAGTGGCTTCCTCCCCCACCGGCGCGACCCATAGCTGCCTGTCGCGCACGAAGGAGACGTATTGCGCCGTGCTGGAGAGCGCCGGGTTCAATTCGCTCTCTTCGGTATCGGTCAGGCGAGTGACATCACCGTCGAGACGCGCAAAATAGAGGTCGCCGTCGAGCGGCACCAGCACGCCCGAGCCGTCCTTCGCCCATTGATAGGAGATGATGCCGCTGAGGTTGCCGACCCGCGCGCGCTCGCGTTGCATCTTCTCGTCTTCGGACAGCTCGCGCCCGGTACCCAGCGCCTCGCTGTCGACCAGCATCCGCCATTCACCCGCCGCGATGTCGAAGCCCCACAGGTCATATCGCTCGCGATCATCCTCGCGATTGCGCAGGACGGTGAGATAGCGACCATCGGGCGAGAACTTGGCCTCACGCGGCGCGGGGCCGTTGAGCGAGGGCGAGGCGAAGACGCGCTCGAAAGTAAGGTCTTGCGGATTGGTCATATGGTCATCCGCGGTGGCTTGAACCGGTAGGAGGATAGCCGCAGCAGCACAGAAGATGGAAAAGCGCATTTCAAGGACGGCCCCTTTGTTTTTCGTCATTGCGAGCGTAGCGAAGCAATCCAGTTCTGCCGATGCTGGATTGCCACGTCGCCTGCGGCTCCTCGCAATGACGATCCACATTGGCAAGCCCACACAGAAAAAGGGCGGCCCCGCAGGACCGCCCTTGGCTGATTGTCTGTCTCGAAAGCCTTACGACTTCGGGGCGTTCTCGCGCCGCTCGGCGATGCGCGCGCGCTTGCCGGTGCGACCGCGCAGGTAATACAGCTTTGCGCGGCGCACGATACCACGACGCACCACGGTGATGCTGTCGATGATCGGCGAGTAGATCGGGAACACACGCTCCACCCCTTCGCCAAAGCTCATCTTGCGCACGGTGAAGTTGGAGCCCATGCCCCGGTTCGAACGCGCGATCACCACGCCTTCGAAGTTCTGCACACGCTCGCGATTGCCTTCCTTGACCTTCACGCCGACACGCACGGTGTCGCCTGCGCGGAAGTCGGGAATGTCACGTTCGACCTTGCCGATTTCCTCGGCTTCGATTTGCTGGATCAGGTTCACTGGTCCGGTCCCTTCGTTTCATGCCGCGCGCCAGAGGCAGACTGGTCCCGAGCGTCCGTATGACGCTCCCAAAGGTCCGGCCTGCGTAACCGTGTGTCTTCCTCGCTGCGTTGCTTGCGCCACGCCGCGATCTTCGCATGATCCCCCGATCGCAGCACTTCGGGGATCGCGCGCCCTTCCCATTCGGATGGTCGGGTATATTGCGGGTATTCGAGCAGACCGTCCTCGAACGACTCCTCAGCCCCGCTTGAAGCCGCGCCCATTACGCCGGGAAGCAGCCGAATGCAAGCATCGAGTATGGCAAGCGCGGCGGGTTCTCCGCCGGAAAGCACGATATCGGCGAGGCTGACCTGCTCGATCTGCGGGCGGGCCTCGAACAGGCGCTCGTCAAAGCCTTCGAACCGGCCGCAAATTAGGGTGACGCCGGGACCGGAGGCGATTTCGCGGATGCGTGCTTGGGTGATAGGCCGCCCTCGCGGGGTCATGGCGAGAATGGGCCGCGCTGCCTCCCCTCCCTCCAGGGAGGGGATTGAGGGGTGGGTGTGCGAGGTCGATGGCTCTGGAGCCCCCACCCCCGGCCCCTCCTCGCCGGGGAGGGGAGAAAAAACACCGTCCAGCGCCGCCGCCAGCACATCCGCCTTGAGCACCATTCCCGCCCCGCCACCCGCAGGCGTATCATCGACCGTGCGATGCCGGTCGGTCGCAAAATCGCGCGGGTTGACGGTCTCGCAAGACCAATCCCCCCGTCCAAGTGCCTTGCCCGCGAGCGAAGTGCCGAGCGGGCCGGGAAACATCTCCGGGTAGAGCGTAAGAATGGTGGCGGCGAAGGTCATGGGTCGATCCATTCACCTGCCTCAATCACGCGAGAAATATGACCTAACTCCAAGCGCTCAAATTGGCTTGGGTAGCTGAAGCTCCCCCGCAGCGGCCATGTGGCTAACTGCCAGACGAGCACGAACGGAAAAAGTGGCGAAACGCCCTCGTTCAATTCGGTAAATCGCTGCCACGGCCAGTCATAAATCCACAGACCATATCGGTCTGCGAGTTTTTGTGCGAAGTAATCGACATCGTCGCCGACAATGTCCAATTCCTGCTCCAACGCCATTTGCGGTTGCGCTTTCTCAATCCCATGACAATCCCGCGCGACCCAGAGAACGTAAGCAAGCGCGCCTTCGCTCTCTGGCGGCGGATCGTCAGGAGTTGAAAAGAACGCCATCTTTCGGCCTTGTATCAACATGAAGCTCAAACACATCGGGCCGTGAGTAATGCCCATCGGTGTCGAGGCTCGTCAGTCCCTGCCCGATTTCGCTTAAGTCCAGTTCGGCATGGAGGATTTTCTCGCCCTCGCCCGCCTGCGCCGCCACCCGCGCGTTAGGGGCGATGATCATGGAGCCGCCTCTGTTCAGCTGCTCGCTTTCGATCGCCTCGAACAACTCGCCCCCCTCCGCAGACCCACCAACCCGCTCCAACCCCTCGAACAAATCTACCTTGCGCTGCATTAACCCCGCCGCCAGCACGAAGCACCGCCCCTCCATCGCGTAGTGCCGCGAGGCGAGCGCATATTCCTCGCGCACGGTCGGCCAGGCGGCGACGTGCACGTCCTCGCCCAGATTGTGCATCGCCGCGCGGGCTAGCGGCATCCAGTGCTCCCAGCAGATGAGGTTGCCCGCCCGGCCCCATTCTGCCTGATGCACGCCCAAAGTCGAGCCATCGCCGCGCATCCAGATCAGGCGCTCGCCATGCGTCGGCACCAGCTTGCGATGATTGAGCGGCGGCTGACCGGGGCGAAACAGCAACTGGTTGTTGTAAAGGCTGCGCCGCACCCGCTCATGCGCGCCGATCGAGATGCACGCCCCGCTAGCGTCGCACAATTCCTGCAAGGGCAGCAGCCGCTCGTCATTCGCGACGATCGCCTGCTCCAGCATGATCGCATGGAGCGCCTTCGTCCCCGGGTGATCCCACAAGGCCGCGCCCGGCGCTTCGTCGAGCCACAGCGGATAGCCGCCCAGAAACGTCTCGCCGAATGCGATGAACCGCGCCCCGCCCTCGATCGCCTCTCGCGCAAGCCGCACCGCCTTCTCGATCCCAGCCCCGATATCGAGCGGCACCGGAGCGGCCTGACAGATGGCGACGTTCAACTTGGTCATCGCGCCTGCCTAAAGGCACCGCGCGGCCAAGACCAGCGCTTAGCTATCCGCGCATTTCACGAACACGACGCCAGCTCCGTCGATGGTATGACCGGCAATGCTGATCGGATCGTTGGGCCTCGCCTGCGGTGACGGCAGTATCGCCAAACCATCGGGGCCGCGCGATTCGAGCGGGAGGTCGGGCAGCGGATCGTCGAGGTCGAGCCGGGGATCGTCACCGAGGACGACGCGGCTGTCGGTCGGGATGCCGCTGACCGCACTCTCCATCACGATCGCGCCGGGGCTTTTGTTGATATCGATGTCCGGCTTCGCACAATCGGCATCCACGCCCTTGGCCACCCAGCTTCCAATTACGTAATCTTCGGTCAGCGCGATCCCGCCAGCGCGGGCCGGATCGCGATCGCGGGCGGGTGGATCGATTTCGTCGATGGTCTGCGGGATCAGCGTGCCCTCACCCTCCATGCAGAAGCTCGCATCGGCGACTTCGCCGGTGAGGCGGATGTAATCGCCCGGGCCGAAATCGGCTTCCCCGAAATTGACCGCCCATTCCTCGCCATCGGGCGTGCGGAGAATGTCGCATTCGACGCCTTCCTCAACGCGCCCCTCGACGGTCGCGAGTTGCGGCTGACCGGCAGGTCGGGTGCCGGTGGCGAGATCGCTACCGGTGCCAGGGGGCGGGCTTGTTTCGGGTTGCGAGGTTTCGGAACACGCGCCCGCGAGCGCGCAAACGGATAGAAGCAATGCGTATTTCATACCGAAACAGTGTTCGAAAATACGCAATTGTTCCCGATTACTCCACGAATGCCGCCGCGACGACAAGCCGCTCGTCATTCCAATCAAGCACGGCTTGATCCGTCACCGGGACCATGAACGTCGCCATGCCTTTGGCGGGAGCAGGCTCGCGTTCGATCTCGATAATGTCGGTTGCGCCGAAATTCTCGACCGCGATCACCCGGCCAACGATCTCGCCGGTATCGGTTTGCACCGGAAGGCCGATAAGGTCGGCGTGGTAGTATTGGTCCTCGGCAAGGTCAGGCAGAGCCTCGCGCGGGACGGTCAGCACGGTGCCGCGCAGTTTCTCCGCCTGCGATCGGTTCTCGATCCCAGCCAGGCGCGCGATCGCCCCGCCTTTGTTGTCAGAGCGAACCTTGCGCAGTTCCAGCGCGCCATCGTTGAAAGCGCGGTGCTGGCGGAGGGCGTCGATGCCCTCCCCCAGCAGCTTGAGCCGCACTTCGCCATTCACACCGTGCGCGCCGGTGATCGCGGCGAGTTCGATGCGGGTGGCGCTCACGCCGGACACCTGTTCGGGCAAGCGCCGCACGACACCATTCGGATTTAGCCCTCGGCCTTCTCTTCGCCAGCCTCGTCAGCCTTGGCTTCCTCGGCAGGTGCGTCTTCGCTCTTGGCTTCTTCAGCGGAAGCGTCTTCGATCTTGGCCTCTTCAGCCGGAGCGTCTTCGGCGGGCGCTTCTTCAGCCGGAGCCTCCTTGGCCGCCTTCGCTTCCTCTTCAGCCGCCTTCAGCGCCTCTTCGGCTTCCTTTGCCTTCTCGGCCTTCTCTTCGGCGCGTTCCTTGGCCTTTTCGCCCGGCTCTGCCTTTTGCGGGTTGTTGCGCGCCTCGCGCTCCATGATCCCGGCGGCGTCGAGGAAGCGCAGGACACGGTCGGACGGCTGCGCGCCAACACCGATCCAGTAGCGCGCGCGATCCTCGTCAAGTTTCACGCGGTTCGCGTCATCCTTGGCGAGGAGGGGGTTGTAGGTTCCGATCTGCTCGAGATACTTGCCGTCACGCGGCGAGCGGTTGTCCGCCGCCACGATGCGATAATACGGACGCTTCTTGGCGCCGCCGCGCGAAAGCCTGAGTGCAATTGCCATTATGTCTTACCTTTCAAATATAAGCTTATGATTTATTGAAATTACTTTTTACCCTTGGGACCGCCGAGGCCGGGTAGGCCCGGCGGCAATCCGCCAGCGCCGCCCGGTCCGCCAAGGCCGGGCAGACCGCCCGCCCCGCCGGGGCCACCCATGCCGGGCGCGCCTCCGGGGCCGCCAGCGCCGAACATCGCGGCAAGGCTTTTCAGCCCGCCCATCTTCTTGAGCTGCTTCATCGCGCGGCCCATTTCCTGATGCATCTTGAGCAGCTTGTTGACGTTCTGCACGCTAGTCCCGCTGCCCGCAGCGACGCGCTTCTTGCGCTTGGCGTTCATCAGGTTCGGGTTTTTGCGCTCCTTGGACGTCATCGACCCGATGATCGCGTCCATATGGACCAGCACCTTGTCGTCCATGTCGGCGGCGGCCATCGCCTGCTTGGCTTTCTTCATGCCCGGCATCATGCCCGCCAGCATGCCGAGTCCGCCCATGTTCTGCATCTGACGCAGCTGCATGCGCAGATCTTCGAGGTCGAACTTGCCCTTCTCGAAATTTTCGGCGAGTTTGGCCGCCTCGTCCTCTTTGATCGTCGCCGCGGCCTTTTCGACCAGGCTGACGACATCGCCCATGCCGAGAATTCGGTCGGCGACCGATTGCGGGCGGAACGGCTCGATCGCGTCGAGCTTTTCGCCGGTTCCGGCGAACTTGATCGGTTTGCCCGTGACCGCGCGCATGGAGAGCGCAGCACCGCCGCGCGCATCGCCATCCATCCGGGTGAGGACAACGCCGGTGAGCGGCACTTCGCCCGAAAAGCTCTGCGCGACGTTGACCGCGTCCTGCCCGGTGAGGCTGTCGACCACCAGCAGCACTTCGGTCGGTGCGCTGACGCCGGAGACAGCCTTCATCTCGGCCATCAGCGCTTCGTCGACATGCAGGCGGCCCGCGGTGTCGAGCAGCAGCACGTCGAAATTCTGGAGCCGTGCGGATTCCATTGCCCGCCGCGCAATGTCGACCGGCTGCTGCCCGGCGACCACCGGCAGGGTCGCGACATCGACCTGGCTTCCCAGCACCGCCAGCTGTTCCTGCGCCGCGGGGCGGTTGACGTCGAGCGACGCCATCATGGCCTTCTTGCCGTGCCGCTCGCGGATCAGCTTGCCCAGCTTGGCCGTGGTCGTCGTTTTACCCGAGCCTTGAAGACCGACCATCATCACCACGACCGGCGGTTTGGCTTCGAGGTTCAGCGTGGCGCCTTCGATCGCGCCCTGCGGATCCTCAGGATCACCGCCGAGCATCGCGACCAGTTCGTCATGGACTATCTTGACGACCTGCTGGCCTGGCTTGACCGATTTCAGGACTTCCTGCCCAACGGCCTTTTCGGTGACGTTGTCGATAAATTGCCGCGCAACCGGCAGCGCAACATCGGCTTCGAGCAGAGCAACGCGCACTTCGCGCATGGCATCGCGCACGTCCTGTTCGCGCAGCGCACCGCGCCCCTTGAGGCGATCGAAGACCCCGCCGAGGCGGTCGGACAGATTGTCAAACACGTGTCTTCAACTCCTCCCCAGCGCGTGGCCAGGAATAAACGCGAAAAACGCCGGCGGACGAAACCTCGTCGGCCAGCGTGCGGTCCTGATCCAAGGACCGGCTTTTCTCAATCAGAAGCACAGGACTGGATTGCCGCGTCGCTTCGCCCCTCGCGGATGGCGAGGAAAATATCTCTAAGTGCCATCTCGTCGGATCGCGGTTCTGGGCGCCAGCGAGAATGGTGGTGTCGGAGAACCGGCGCGCAGCGACCATCAAGGTCGTGAGCACCGGAAGCGGGCGACACCGCCATTCGCAGCAAGCACAGGGCCGCGAGACGATGAGATGGTGGAGCCTAGCGGGATCGAACCGCTGACCTCAACACTGCCAGTGTTGCGCTCTCCCAGCTGAGCTAAGGCCCCGAAACATCGTATCGGCCGATCTACGCTAGATAGACTCGGCCCCTCGCTCTCGCAAGGAGGGCGCCCGATAGAGCGCCACCGTCCGAATGGCAAGGGTGTTTAGGCCGATCCGGGGTGCCAACCACACCGTGGATGGCACCGCCGATCAGCTTTCGTCGTCTTCGTCGTCGCCCTTGCCCTTCGACACGCCGAGATCGTCGTCGCCGCCGAGGTCGACATCGTTGTCTGGCGAATCGTCGTCGTCATCGATGTTCTCGATGTCCTTCAGCTCATCGTCGTCATCGCCCGAAAGATCGCTGTCGGGTTCCTGATCCTTCTTCTTCTCTTCTTCGACCGGGATCGGCTGCTTCGATTTCAGCACCGGCTCGGGATACCATTCGTTGCCACACTCAACGCATGTGACCGGATCCTCGTTGCCGAGATCGTAAAAGCGCGTACCGCAATTCGGGCAGGTACGCTTTGTGCCCCATTCTGGCTTGGCCATCGCAAATCCTGTGTTCGTCTGCCGCAAGGGCAGGACCGTCTTCATTGATGTTGGTGTGGGACGGAGCCGAGCGTGTTACAAGCGCCCGATCCGAAAGTGGGGCGCGCCTTGCCAGAAGGGTGGTGCGCTGTCAAAGACCACGCGCAAATATGCCCGCCCCCCACACCGCAAGACGCTTCACACCACTCGGCCCGCTAACGGGCAGCTTGGCCGTGCCCGGCGACAAGTCGATAAGTCACCGCGCCATCATGTTTGCATCGCTCGCCGTGGGGACAAGTCACGTCACGGGCTTGCTGGAGGGCGAAGATGTGCTCGCCACCATCGGCGCAATGCGGCAGTTCGGCGCGCAGATCGAGCGCGACGGCGACGGGTCATGGCGCATCGACGGTGTCGGTGCGGGCAGCCTCCTCCAACCGACCGGCGCGCTCGACATGGGCAATTCGGGCACATCCACCCGCCTGCTGATGGGACTAGTCGCGAGCCACGGCATCACCGCCACTTTCACAGGGGATGCCAGCCTCTCGAGCCGACCGATGGACCGCGTGATCGCGCCGCTCGAACAGATGGGTGCGAGCATCGAAGCCTCGCCCGGCGGCACGCTCCCGTTGATGCTGCGAGGCGCGCTGCCCGCCGTGCCGATCGCGTACCGCCTGCCCGTGGCGAGCGCGCAGGTGAAAAGCGCGGTATTGCTTGCCGGCCTCAATACGCCGGGCGTCACAAGCGTGATCGAGCCAGTCGCGACGCGCGACCATACCGAGCGGATGCTGGCAGGCTTCGGCGCGCGGCTGGATATCGGCGAGGGGGACGGCGCGCGCGTGATATACCTACACGGCGAGGTCGAGCTGACCCCGTGCGATGTGACTGTGCCGGGCGATCCATCCTCCGCCGCGTTCTTCATTGTCGCGGCGTTGATCGTGCCGGGAAGCGAGCTTGTGATAGAAAATGTCGGCCTCAATCCGACCCGAGCCGGTCTGATCGAGGTGCTGCGCGACATGGGCGGCGCGATCGAGGAAATGGACCGGCGCGAGGTTGGCGGTGAGCCGGTTGCGGATCTCAGGGTCACGCATTCGGCGCTGACAGGTGTCGATGTCGATCCGGCGCTGGCCCCGAGCATGATCGACGAATTTCCCGCGCTATTCGTTGCCGCCGCGTTTGCGCAAGGAACCACGCGCACAAGCGGGCTTGAGGAATTGCGGGTTAAGGAAAGCGACCGGCTCACCACCATGGCAAAGGCGCTGGAGCTTGCCGGTGCCCGCGTGACCGAGCGCGAGGATGGATTGACCATTACCGGCACCGGCGGTGACGCGCTTCCTGGCACGCCTGAGGGGGCCGAGGTGCAGACCCGCCTCGATCACCGGATCGCCATGGCGATGGCGGTGGCGGGACTTGCGAGCCGCGATGGCGTGGCAATCGATGATACCGCGCCGATCGCAACGAGCTTTCCCCGGTTCGAAGAGCTGCTTCGGGGAAGGGTAGCATGATGCGCGCCGGCCCTCTTCGCCGCCGCCTGCTCGCCGCGCTGATCCTCACCGTGTTCGCAATCGGATCGGTGCTGGTCTGGAATGGCGGCGAAATCGTGTGGTCGCAGCTTGCCATCAACTGCGCCGCGGCCGGCGCCGGGCTGGTCTTCCTGCACTACCGCTGGCGCGCGCAGGAACGCAGAGCCATGACCCCGCGCAAGGTGAAGGACATCTTCTCATGATCATCGCCGTCGATGGGCCTACGGCATCGGGCAAGGGCACGATCGCCAAGCGCCTTGCCGAGCATTACGGACTTCCGCATCTCGACACCGGGCTGCTCTATCGCGCCGTCGGGCGGCAGGTCGCGATCGATGGAGGCGATGCGAACGACCCGGATGATGCGTTGGCCGCATGCGATTTCGATGATGCACTTCTGGATGACGAGATCCTGCGGTCCGAGGAAGTCGGCGGCCTCGCAAGCCGCGTCTCGGTTCACCCGCGCGTTCGCGAAGCACTGTTCCAGCGCCAGCGGGCGTTCGCGACGCAGCCGGGCGGAGCGGTGCTGGACGGCCGCGATATCGGCACGGTCATCGCGCCGGAGGCCGATGTGAAACTGTTCATCACCGCCAGCGTAACCGAGCGAGCGCGCCGCCGCTGGCTGGAGATGATAGACAAGCATATTGGCGATGAGGATGACATCCCGCTCAGCGAGATCGAGCAGGACATCGTACGCCGTGATGCGCGCGATATCAGTCGCGCGGATGCGCCTTTGCGGGCCGCACCCGATGCGCTGATCATCGATACGACCAGCTTCGACCGGGAGCAGGCCTTCGAGGTGGTGCTCGAAGCCGTCGAAAATTGTCTGAAATAGCCAAGTCAGCAAAGTTCCCGGCATGCTAAAAGAGCCTCTTTTCCTGAAAGGAGCGCCAGAATGAATACATTCGCAACTATCGCCGGATTGGCCGTCATCTCGATGGCCATGCCGATCCATTCACCCCTTTTTGCGCAATCGAACACCGGGATCGGCGCGCTCCAACAAGTGGTTGGCACCAAATCGGAAAACGCCAACGAAGAGGCCATGCCGGCACAAGACCGGAATGCTCCCGCTGTCCGCGCAGAACAGCTTCGCCGTCAGGCGCGGCCGGTTGTCCCCATTCGGCAGCGAATTGACGAGGGTCGGATCGTTATTAACTGCCAGGACGAGGCCGCGATTAGAGATCACATGTTCAAGGCCGAACGCGCGCTCGCGAGGGCACGGACTCGTACCGGCACTGCTCGCACCGAGTTTCTCGGCACAGCTCGGGCGCACCTTCGCGCCGCCCAGTCCGCTTCTGCCGCGCGGTGCACCGAGGGTCTTCAATCATCGGTTCGCAAACGGGTCGATGACAGTGGGAATGCGATTATCGGGAAGGTGGGATAGGCAAATCAATACCGGAGCCGCCTCCCCCTGACGGCCGGAAATCCCTTGCATTTTTCACTCTTCTGGACTAAGCGCGCGACCGTTCTCGCAATCAATCTGGATTGAAGGAACCTTCGTGCACGCATCCGGCGGCGCGGAGACGAACGGCCTCTTGCCCCGCCAGCCCTCGCAATAGTGCGTGCGGAAGCGGGTAAAGACCCCGGAAAAACCGGCGGCCGGTAGCAAAACGATCAACAGGACACGCCTTACTCATGGCAACCCAGGAAATGCCCACGCGCGACGATTTCGAAGCGCTCCTCAACGAACAACTCGGCGGTGCCGACGATGGCGGTTTTGAAGGCCGCGTCGTCAAGGGAACCGTGACCGCGATCGAAGCCGGGATGGCCGTGGTCGACGTCGGCCTCAAGTCCGAAGGCCGCATCAACCTCAAGGAATTCGAGCGCGGCGAAGGCGACCACGATCTCAAGGTCGGCAGCGAAGTCGAAGTCTATGTCGACCGCGTCGAAAACGCCGACGGCGAAGCCATGCTCAGCCGCGACCGAGCCCGCCGCGAAGCCGCCTGGGACAAGCTCGAAAGCGAATTCGGCGAAGACAAGAAGGTCGAAGGCCGTATCTTCGGCCGGGTCAAGGGCGGCTTCACCGTCGACCTCGATGGCGCCGTCGCCTTCCTGCCCGGCAGCCAGGTCGATATCCGCCCCGTGCGCGATGTCACCCCGCTGATGGACCAGCCCCAGCCCTTCCAGATCCTCAAAATGGATCGCCGCCGCGGCAATATCGTCGTCTCGCGCCGTGCCGTTCTCGAAGAAACGCGCGCCGAACAGCGCAGCGAGCTGATCGACAAGCTGGCCGAAGGTCAGGTGATCGATGGCGTGGTCAAGAACATCACCGATTACGGCGCGTTCGTGGATCTGGGCGGTATCGACGGTCTGCTCCACGTGACCGACATGAGCTACAAGCGGGTCAATCACCCCAGCGAGATCATCGAGATCGGCCAGACCGTCACGGTGCAGATCGTGCGCATCAACGCCGAAACGCAGCGCATCAGCCTCGGCATGAAGCAGCTCGAAAGCGATCCGTGGGATGGCGTCGCGGCCAAGTATCCGACCGGCATGAAGCTGAGCGGCACGGTCACCAACATTACCGAATACGGCGCCTTCGTCGAACTCGAGCCGGGGATCGAGGGCCTTGTCCACGTCTCCGAAATGAGCTGGACCAAGAAGAACGTTCATCCGGGCAAAATCGTCAGCACTTCGCAGGAAGTCGAAGTCATGGTGCTGGAAGTCGACAGCGAGAAGCGTCGCATCAGCCTTGGCCTTAAGCAGGCTCAGCGCAATCCGTGGGACGAGTTCGCCGAGAAGTATCCGGTCGGCGCCGAAGTCGAAGGCGAAGTCAAGAACGCCACCGAATTCGGCCTGTTCATCGGGCTCGATGGCGACGTCGATGGCATGGTCCACATGTCCGACATCGCCTGGGGTATTTCGGGCGAAGACGCGCTGGCGCTCCACCGCAAGGGTGAAGAGGTCAAAGCGGTCGTGCTCGACGTCGATGTCGAGAAAGAGCGTATCAGCCTTGGCATGAAGCAGCTCGAAAAGGGCGCGCCAAGTGCCGACGGCGCCGACCCGAGCAGCCTTCGCAAGGGTCAGACTGTCACAGTCACGGTGCTCGAAGTGCGCGATGGTGGGCTTGAAGTGCAGGTCGGTGACGACGGTGCGACCGGCTTCATCAAGCGTTCCGATCTCGGCCGCGACCGCGACGAGCAGCGCCCCGACCGCTTCCAGGTCGGCAGCAAGCTCGACGCGATGGTCACCGGGTTCGACCGCTCGAAGAAGCCGAACTTCTCGATCAAGGCGCGTCAGATCGCCGAAGAGAAGGAAGCGGTTCAGCAGTTCGGTTCGTCCGACAGCGGCGCATCGCTCGGCGACATTCTGGGCGAAGCGCTCAAGAAGAGCGACGACTGACGTTGATTGCGCGCCCCCATCCGGGGGCGCGTCCTCGGCGCCAGAGGCGTCGATGCCAGTGCAGAAAGGCCCGCCCTCCCCACCAGGGAGCGGCGGGCCTTTCCTACTGAGGTCCAATTCCCTACAACATCCGTATGGATGCGCGCTGCCAATGCGGAAACCTGACCGCCACGATCAGCGGTGAAGGCGCAGGTGTGATGTGCCATTGCAAGGCGTGTCAGCGGCGCAGCGGCTCTCCGTTCGGCATGATGGTCTATTACGCCGCATCCGATGTCGATCTGAGCGGCTCCGCCAGCGAATACACACGCACAGCCGATAGCGGAGATGCCCTGACGCACGGGTTCTGCCCGATATGCGGCACGCCGTTCTACCTCCACACCGCGCGCCACCCCGAAGGCATCGGCATCGCAGTCGGCGCGCATGAGACCAACGCCAGCGCACCCCCGCTGCGCTCCGTTTTCAAGGATAATCGCCATCCCTGGGTGGTTGTGCCACAAACTACGCAAAGCTTCCCGCGCGGAAGGAAAGGCTGACATGCCCCTCACCGTTCACCAATTCCCCTGCCTGTCCGACAATTACGGCTTTCTGTTGCACGATCCGGACAGCGGAGAGACCGCCGCGATCGACACGCCCGACGGCGAGGAATATCTCCGCCAGGCCGACGCGAAAGGCTGGACGATCACCCATATCTGGAACACGCACTGGCACCCCGATCACGCAGGCGGAAACAGCGCGATTGTCGAGGCGACGGGCGCCAAGGTCATCGCACCTGCCGAAGTCGAGAAGCTGTCGAAAATCGATCGCGTCGTCGCACATGGTGACACCGTGCAGCTCGGCAAACACCGCGCCGAAGTGATCGATGTTTCGGGGCACACCAATGGCCATATCGCCTACCACCTGCCTGACGACGCGATCGCATTCGTTGGCGATGCCGTGTTTGCGCTGGGCTGTGGGCGCATGTTCGAGGGTGAGCCGAAGCAATTCTGGGACAGCCTCCAGCGCGTCAAGGAATTGCCGAACGACACGACCCTTTATTGCGCGCACGAATACACCGCCGCCAATGCGAAGTTCGCGCTTCATGCCGACCCGGACAATGACGCGCTTCGCGAATACGCCGACGACATTCGGGCCACGCGCGAACGCGGCGAACCCACCGTGCCGACGGTGCTGGCACGCGAGCTGGCGACCAACCCGTTCCTGCGCGCCGACGATCCGGCTCTGATGGCGAAATGGGGTGGCGATGCGCCGCACGAGACATTCGCCGCATTGCGTGCCGCCAAGGATAATTTCTGACCACCATGCAGGCGCTGCGGGTCGAACGCCTGTCCGACGATCTTTCGGGCGTGACCTTTTGCGACATCGCCGAACCCGAGCGCGCGGCTGGTGAAGTTCTGGTCCGCGTGCGCGCCGCGTCGCTCAATTTTCCCGATCTGCTGATGACCCGGGGCGCCTACCAATTCAAACCGGAGCCGCCCTTTACCGCGGGTATGGAATTTGCCGGAGAGGTCATCGAAGCCGCCCCCGACAGCGGATTGGCGCCCGGCGATAGAGTGATGGGCGGCCAGAAGACCGGCGCCTTCGCGGAAATGGCAAGTGTTTCCGCGCATGCACTCTCACCAATTCCCGACAGGCTGGACTTCATTCAGGGTGCCGCGATGGGCGCAGCCTATTCCACGGCCTACACCGGGCTGGTCGAACTGTGCGGACTGGGTGAGGGACAATGGGTGCTGGTCCACGGCGCGAGCGGCGGGGTCGGCCTTGCCGCCTGTGATCTGGCGCAGACATTGGGCGCGCGGGTTATTGCGGCGACCGGCATAGCGGAAAAGCGCGCCGCTATCGCCAACGCCGTGCAGCCGGAGGCGGTAATCCTAGCCGACGGACGCTTCCGTGAGGCTGTCTCCGATTTGACCGGCGGGGCGCTGTGCGATGTGGTGTTCGACCCGGTCGGCGGCGATGTTTTCGACGAGTCGACCCGATGCGTCGCTTTCGGAGGGAAGTTGGTCGTGGCGGGCTTCACCAGCGGGCGCATCGCGCAGATCGCGACCAATATCCCGTTGATAAAGGGCTTTTCCGTCGTGGGTCTGCGTGCGGGAGAATATGCGCGCCGCTTTCCCCAACGCGGCGCGGCGATCCGGCAAGCTATCGCCGACCTGGCAGATGCCGGACGGATCACGCCGACCATCGATCGCGTGCTGCCGCTGTCCAGTTGGCGCGAAGGGTATGAGGCGATGCAGGCGCGCGACCTAGTGGGCAAGGTGGTTTTTGAACCGGGCGCCTGAGGGGCGTTGACCCCTCGCGATCGTTTATTCCCAAGCCGATCGATCGTGCAGCCTGCGGAACAAACGCTGGCTAACCGGATTGGTGCGGCAAAGGAGTATGCCATGAAGTTACAATATCTTGCAGTCATCGCCAGTTGTTCGATCGCACTTACAGGTTGTATGACCTATGAGGTCGACGAGTCGGGTGCGATCGTTCCGGATGAGCAGGTCCAGGCCTACGACACTTGGCCCAGCGAACTGGAAGGCCGCACGGTTATGATCGAGACCGATGACGGCGTCGAAAACCGCATCAATTTCGAGCCCAACGGCATCATGAACATTCTCGTCGATCCGCAAGGCCCGGTGGTTCAGGGCGTCTACGGCTTCAGCACGCCGGGAACCTTGTGTGTCAATTTCGTCCCGCGCGGGCCTGAATGCTGGCCCTACACGCCGATGCAAGTTGGCGAGACGATGGAAATCACCAGCGACCGCGGGCAGGAGCTCAAGGTCACGATGGTCGACCGTCCATAACGTTACTTACAATGCACGGAAAAGGGGCCTCTGCCGAGCGTTCGGCGGAGGCCCCATTTCTTTTGCGATGTGCGGGAGACTTAGTCGCCTGACACGCCGTCTTAGAGCGAGGCGATCACCTCATCGGCAAGCTTCAGGTCGGCTTCGCGATCATGCCGCTCGGCGATCAGGCGGCGCGAGGCTGCTGCGGCGGCGTCAGCGGCGCTCGCGCGCACGTCTTCGATCGCTTCACGTTCAGCTGCGGCGATCTTTTCCTCCGCCATACGCTGACGGCGCGCGACCATCGCTTCGCTATCGCTTTCGGCCTTCGCGAGAATGGCGTCAGCTTCACGCTGGGCGCTTTCCATCATCGCCTCGGCGTCCTTTTCGGCCCCGGCGATCTTGGCGGCATACTGGTCGCGAAGCTCTTCGGCCTCGGCGCGCAGTTCCTTGGCTTCGTCGAGCTGCTGCTTGATCTGGGCGATGCGGGTGTCGAGCCCGCTCACGATCATTCCCGGCACCTTCTTCCACAGAAAGACACCGATCAGCACGAGCATCGCCAGCGACACCCAGACATAATCCTCGATGCCGAAAGCGCTGGGTGCGGCATAAGCTTCGCCGCCCGCAGCGGCGATGAAAGCATAAGCTGTAATCATTGTGCGAGTGCCTTTTTCACCGCGGACCGGGCGGTTCGCTTATCCACCTTGGCACCCGCAAGCCGGGCGAGGATGTCCTGCGTCGCTTCGGCCGCGACGGTCTCAACCTCGGTCATCGCATCGCGGCGCGCGGCGGCAATGCTTGCCTCCGCATCGGCGATTTGCGAGTCGATCCGCTGCTGCGCTTCGCCGAGCCGCTCCTCGGTGGAGGCAGCCGCCTTGCCCTTGGCATCGGCGATCAAAGCCTGTGCCGCGGCGCGATTCTCATTCTCTCGCGCGCGCCAGGCCTCTTCCTGCTCATCGGCAGCATCGCGCGCAGCCTGCGCCGCGGCGAGGTCGTCTGCGATCTGCTTGTCGCGCAATTCGACCGTGCCCATCACCTTTGGCACCATCCCGCGTCCGATGAGGAAGAAGGTTATGCCGAAGAAAACCAGCAACCAGAAAATCTGGCTGGAATAGGTCTCGGCCAATTGGGCGATCTGAGGCATGGATTGGTGTCCGGCAGAGCTAATCTAATTCGTCTGCCGGGCCGGTCGAACTAACCACCGGCCCGCACAAACAAAAGCGTTGATCAGGCAACGAAGATCAGGATCATCGCGACAACGAACGCCAGCAGGCCGAGAAGCTCGGCAGCGGCGAAGCCGATGAACAGGCGACCCTGCTGGCCGTCGGCCGCACCAGGATTGCGCAGTGCGCTTTCGAGGAACGAGCCGAAGACATTACCCACGCCGATCGCCGCCATACCGGCACCGATTGCTGCAAGGCCTGCGCCGACGAGCTTGGCTGCTTCAGGATCCATTTGAATTACTCCTTAGATATCAGAACTGTAGTGAAGAGAAACGTGGCGAAAATTTAGTGCAGGTGCTCGGCATCGTTGATGTAGAGCGCCGTCAGCAGAGCGAAAACATAGGCCTGGATGCCTGCGACGAGAATTTCCAGCGCGCTGATCGCGACCATCAGCGCAAAGCTGGGTATGCTGACGATCAGTCCAGTCCCAGCGCCATTATTGATCCCGTCGATCACGAAGCTGGACAGCACCTTCAACAGAACGTGCCCCGCCATCATCGCGACGAAAAGCCGCAGCGCGAGGCTGAACGGGCGGATCAGGAAACTGACGAATTCGATCAGCGCGATCGGCAGCACGAACGCAATCGGCGTCCCGTGCGGCACAAACAGCGTGAAGAACTTGATACCGTGTTTCCAGAAACCCACTACCAGCACGATCGAAAAGCTGATGATTGCCAGCACGCCGGTGATCGTGAAATGGCTGGTGAAGGTGAACGGATGCAGGCCGAACACGCCGATCGGCATGAGGCCGAGCAGGTTGGCGAACAGGATGAACATGAACAGGCTGAAGATATAGGGCACGTATTTGCGCCCTTCCTTGCCGACATTGGCTTCCATCATGTCGTCGATGAAGCCGGTGAAGCTTTCCACCGCCATCTGCCAGCGGCCGGGAACCAGCTCACGCTTCATCCCGCCGAAGACGAACGCCCACAGCAGAATGGTGGTGATCATCATCCACAGCGCGGAATTGGTGAACGCGATGTTGAATCCGCCCGCCAGCTCCCATGTTTCCGAACCGAATAACGGCTCGATCTGGAACTGCTTCATCGGATCGACTTTGCCTGCTTCGGCTGCCACGATCTGAACTATCCCTGATGCCTGTATGAAACGCCCCGGAAAGACGATTACCCCTGCGGGCCCCCGGGGCGATTGTTCGCCGCTCGAATGATATTCCTGAAGGCCACGCCGATTCCGAGGAACAGGCCCACCAACAGACCCCACGGCAACGTTCCGGCAACGAAATCAATCGCATATCCGATGACGCTGCCACCGAGAATACCGCCGAGTAGGTCCGCCAGCACCCGGTTGCCGCTGCGATAATTCGCATCAGCCCCTTGCACCTTTGGCCGGTTTCGCTTGTCTTCCCGCTCGCGCGCAGCTTTAAGCCGCGCTTCGAGCGCGTCGATCCGCGCATCCTCGGCGATGGGTTCTCGGGCGGGTTTCTCGTCGCTCATGCACGCTTCCAGATACGGGTCGCATGGCATGGTTGCCACAAGGTGCCCGCCGAGGGCGCCTGCCCCCTAGAAGAGGCCCTACCTCAAGTCAACTACGCCCGCTGCACGAAGTGTTGCGTGGATCGGCAGGGGCTTGCGCATCGCGGGTCTTGCGCCGTTACGCCGCGAGAGGCAAGAACCGGCGCGGTGAAAAAAGGCGGGACCAGCATTGCCGGGATCGGACGATACATTTGATTTCGGGACAACCGATGCTGCACCCGGCACCGCGCAGCGCGAGACGCAGGCGCGCGCGGGCAAATCTGCAGGCGTGGGTCATCGCGCCCGGCTTCGCGAACGCCTGATGAAAGGCGGGGCGGAGGCGCTGGCGGATTACGAAGTGCTCGAATACCTGCTGTTCGCCGCCGTCCGCCAGGGTGATACCAAGCCGATCGCGAAAGCCCTGCTCGCCCGGTTCGGCTCGCTCGCTGGCGTCCTCAATGCCGAACCGCGCGCGCTCCAGCAGGTCAGCGGTGTGGGTGAGACCAGCGCCGCCGCGCTCAAAAGCGTAGCAATCGCGGCGCGTCGCATGGCGCGCAGCGAAGTGGCTCAAAAACCAGTGCTGGGCAGTTGGCAATCGCTGCTGGACTACCTCGCCATCGACATGGCGCATCTCACGGTCGAACGTGTGCGCGTACTCTATCTCGACACGAAGAATCGCCTGATCGACGATCACCATGCCGCCGAGGGATCGATTGACGAAGCCGCGATCCATCCGCGCGAGGTCATTCGCCGCGCAATGGACCTAGGGGCGAGCGCATTGATCCTTGTCCACAACCATCCCAGCGGCAACCCCGAACCGAGCCGTGCTGATATCCAGATTACTCAGCGCATCGCGGAAGCCGGGCGGTTGCTGGGGGTTACGCTTCACGATCATGTGATTGTCGGGCGAGAGGGGCATGTGAGCCTTCGGGCAAAAGGCCTGATCTAGCCACCTGGCGCGCAGACGCCCGCCCCTTGCCAAGGACGCGACAGGTGAATAGCCGCTGCGCCGTTCCAACCCTTCGCATTGAAAGCCAAACCCATGGTCCCCCGCTACGCCCGCCCTGAAATGTCCGCCTTGTGGGAGCCGGAAGCGAAATTTCGCATCTGGTTCGAGATCGAAGCGCACGCGACCACGAAGCTGGGCGAGATGGGCGTCGTGCCGAAAAGTGCTGGCGAGGCGCTGTGGAACTGGTGGGCGACCGATCCGAAAATCGACGTCGATGCGATCGATGCGATCGAAGCGGTCACCAAGCACGATGTTATCGCCTTTCTCACCTGGGTGGCAGAGCAGGTAGGAGACGAAGCACGCTTCATGCATCAGGGTATGACCAGTTCGGACGTGCTCGACACCACTCTGAGCGTTCAGCTTGCGCGCGCCTCCGACATCCTGCTCGCCGATCTCGATGCCCTGCTCGATGCGCTGAAAACGCGGGCGCATGAGCACAAGCACACGCCCACCATCGGTCGCAGTCACGGTATTCATGCAGAGCCCGTGACCTTCGGTCTCAAGCTCGCCCAAGCCTATGCCGAATTCGACCGCTGCCGGGAGCGACTGGTAGCGGCGCGCAAGGAAATCGCGACCTGCGCGGTGTCGGGTGCGGTGGGGACATTCGCGAATATCGATCCACAGGTGGAAGAATATGTCGCGGAAAAGCTGGGTCTGACACCAGAACCCATCAGCACGCAAGTCATCCCGCGCGATCGCCACGCAATGTATTTCGCGACACTCGCCGTTATCGCCGGGTCGATCGAACGGCTCGCGGTCGAAATTCGACACTTGCAGCGGACCGAAGTACTCGAAGCCGAGGAGTATTTCTCCCCCGGCCAGAAGGGCTCGTCCGCCATGCCGCACAAGCGCAATCCAGTCCTCACCGAAAACCTCACCGGGCAGGCGCGCATGATCCGGGCTTATGCTCTACCGGCGCTGGAGAATGTCGCACTTTGGCATGAGCGCGATATCTCGCATTCATCGGTCGAACGCTTCATCGGCCCCGACGCGACCATCACGCTCGACTTTGCGCTTGCGCGCCTGACTGGCGTCGTCGAGAAGCTATTGGTCTATCCCGAACGGATGCAGGCAAACCTCGATGCGATGGGTGGCCTCGTCCACTCGCAAAGGGTTTTGCTTGCGCTAACGCAGGCCGGGATCAGTCGCGAGGACGCTTACCGACTGGTGCAGCGCAATGCGATGAAGGTTTGGGAATCCAATGGAGCGCTGTCGTTGCTCGACCTGCTGAAGGGCGACGACGAGGTCCGCGCGGCCCTGTCGGAGAGCCATCTGGAAGAGAAGTTCGACCTCGATTATCATTTCAAGCATGTCGATACGATTTTCGCCCGCGTCTTTGCAGCGAGCGGCGAGGCCTGACACGCACTGCGCTGGACACGCAGGTCAAATCGCTTAGGTTCGCGGGCACCGAATTCTTGACGGCAAGGGGTCATCGTTAGTGCAGGTCGTGCGTACAATTATCTGGGTTCTGATCCTGTTCGGGATCCTCGCCTTTTCCTTCTTCAACTGGGAAACGGTCGAGGTCGCGCTGTGGGACAACATGGTGCTGGAAACCAAGATCCCCGCGCTGGTCATTATCGCATTCGTCCTGGGACTGGTGCCGATGTGGCTTTATCACCGTAGCGTGAAATGGAGCCTCAACCGGCGCATCCGCAGCCTGGAAAGTTCGATCAAATCGACTGCTCTGTCACAGCGGCATGCGCCTGCGGGCGATAGTGATGGGACTGTGGGCAAGCCTGTGGACACAGCTGTGCATAATAATGTGCAGAAGCCGGGATTAAATGGGGACAAACCGACCTCGATCTCTCGAGCGGAGAGCGCTTCCGCCGCTAGCGAACGCCCTGCATGAGCAATCCGGTATTTCTCGCTCTCGACGTGCCGCAAATTGGACCCGCGAAGGCGCTGATCGATCGGGTGAAAGCGCATATCGGCGGAGTGAAGCTGGGGCTGGAGTTCTATTGCGCCCATGGCCCCCACGGCGTCCACGAGATCGCGCATATGGGCCTCCCCATTTTTCTCGATTTGAAGTTCCACGACATCCCCAACACGGTTGCGGGCGCGATGCAGGCGGTGCACGTATACGAACCCGCCATCGTTACGGTCCATGCCAGCGGCGGGCGAGCGATGATGGAGGACGCCAAGGCTGCCGCCGCCGATGGTTGCAAGGTGGTTGGCGTGACGATGCTGACGAGCCTCGATGCGAGCGACCTTTCGCGCACCGGCGTTGAAGGCACCCCCAGCGATCACGTGATGCGTCTGGCCGAGCTGGCCCACACCGCCGGGCTCGACGGCATCGTATGTTCGGGACAAGAGATAAAGACAGTGCGCCGCCAGTGGAAGGACGGCTTTTTCGTCGTTCCCGGCCTGCGGCCCGCGGGAAACGGGGTCGGAGATCAAAAGCGCACCGTAACCCCTCGCCAGGCGCGCGATGACGGGGCCAGCGTGCTGGTCATCGGCCGCCCGATCAGCCGCGCTGACGATCCCGAAGCGGCAGCGCGGGCGATAGAGGCGACGCTGTGAGCGTGACATTACCGATGCTTCCAATGACCATGTTCTTGGCAGCTGGAGTCCCGGAAAATGTTGGCGAAATGCCTGCGCGTACGATTGCGCTACCAATCGAGGAGGGGGCGGAGCTCATCAGTCCCTGCAATTTTAGCGGTCCCGACGTGGTTGAGAGCTTCTTCGTCCCTACTGCCGAGGAACTTTCTCTCGCTGAGGATGCAACGGCTCGTCTGCTGGAAACGCGAGAGGACGAGTATGAAGAGATCGCAGCGCGGCTCACAGCTTCTGCGCGCGCGTTTGCGTGGCCGTATGATCGATCGACCTACCATCGCCAGTTTATCGGCTACGTCTCTCAGGGTCGCCGCATGATCTATGGGAGCTTCATTCCAACCTTTGTGGTGGAACATTTGGGCGAAAGACGCGAAAAGCGGTTCTACACCCGCGCTTTGATACCCTGCGACATGGGCGCGTCTCTTTTCGGAATTGAATACGATATCGCGGCAGATCAGACGACGCGCATTTTGTTCAGCAACGGTTGGGGCAGAGGTCTTCCGCCGATAATCGCCCCCGAATGAACATGAATGTCGCGATCAAGATTTGCGGGCTGTCTACGCCCGAAACCATCGCCGCCGCTGTCGAGGCGGGTGCGACGCATATTGGCCTGGTTCATTTCGAGCCGAGTCCCCGCCATGTGTCGCTCGACGATGCCGCGCGCCTTAGCCGGGAGGTTCCCAACGAGGTCAAAACAGTGCTGCTGCTGGTCGATGCCGATGTCGAACGGACTGCACGTGCGATCGAGATCGTGCGGCCCAACGTGGTGCAATTCCACGGCAAACAGACGCCGGAATGGATTGCTTTGGTGCGCGAGACAGCGGGCATAGAATGCTGGCGCGCGATCGGAGTGCGCAGCCGCGAAACTCTGGAGAATGCTGCCCGGTTCGAAGGCGCGGTCGATCGGCTGCTATATGACGCTCCGCCGCCTTCTGGCAGCGATTTGCCCGGCGGGAATGGAGTGGGGTTCGATTGGTCGCTCCTCGCACGGCACGACCACCGCACAGCTTGGGGTCTGGCTGGTGGCCTCGCGCCCGATAACGTGGCGGAGGCCATTCGCGCGACGGGCGCGCCTCTGGTCGATGCGTCGTCCGGCCTCGAAACCGCGCCGGGGATCAAGGACGTGGACAAGATCGCAGCGTTCTGCGAGGCGGCGCGAAACGCGAGTATTCCGGTATGAACACACACCCCAACTCCTTCCGCAACCAACCCGACGAACGCGGCCATTTTGGCGAATTCGGCGGGCGCTACGTCGCCGAAACGCTGATGCCGCTGGTGCTCGATCTGGAGCGCGAATATCGCGCGGCGCAGGCCGACCCCGCCTTCGCCGCCGAGTTCGACGACCTGCTTGAGCATTACGTTGGCCGCCCCTCCCCGCTCTATTTCGCCGAGCGGCTGACCGAAGCACTGGGAGGCGCGCAGGTCTGGTTCAAGCGCGACGAGCTGAACCACACGGGCGCACACAAGATCAACAATTGCATCGGCCAGATCCTGCTCGCGAAGCGCATGGGCAAGACCCGCATCATCGCGGAGACCGGCGCGGGCCAGCACGGTGTCGCCACCGCGACGGTCTGCGCGCGCTTCGGCCTGCCTTGCGTCATCTACATGGGTGCCGAGGATGTGCAGCGGCAATCGCCGAACGTCTTTCGCATGAAGCTGCTGGGGGCCGAAGTCGTGCCCGTCACCAGCGGGCGCGGGACGCTCAAGGACGCGATGAACGATGCTCTGCGCGACTGGGTCGCGAATGTGAAGGACACGTTCTACATCATCGGCACCGCCGCCGGCCCGCATCCCTACCCGGAGATGGTGCGCAACTTTCAGAGCGTGATCGGCACCGAAGCGCGCGCACAGATGCTGGACCGGGTGGGTCGCCTGCCCGACCTGCTGGTGGCCTGCATTGGCGGCGGATCGAATGCGCTCGGGCTGTTTCACCCGTTTCTCGACGATACGGACGTCGCGATGCTGGGCGTCGAAGCGGCGGGGCATGGGTTGGACGGGGACGAACACGCCGCCAGCCTGCTCGGCGGCGCGCCCGGCGTGCTCCACGGCAACCGCACCTATCTGCTGCAGGACGAGGACGGGCAGATCACCGAAGGCCACTCTATCAGCGCTGGGCTGGATTACCCCGGCATCGGCCCGGAGCATGCGTGGCTGAAGGAAAGCGGCCGGGTCGAATACACGGCTGTGACTGATGAAGAAGCGCTCGAGGGCTTCCAGCTGCTTTGCCGCACCGAGGGCATCATCCCTGCTTTGGAGCCCTCCCACGCGATCCACGCCGTTTCGGAGCGGGCGAAGGCGATGGACCGCGACCAGATTGTGCTGATGAATCTGTGCGGCCGCGGCGACAAGGATATCTTCACCGTGGCGGAGAAGTTGGGGGTGGAGATTTAGTGCTCACGTATTTAATCCGTCATTGCGAGGAGCGAAGCGACGCGGCAATCCACGTCCGCTTCGCGAACCGCTCTGGATTGCTTCGCTACGCTCGCAATGACGAGGGAGTAAACGTCATCCCGGACCTGATCCGGGATCCCGCTTTCTTCGCGCGCAGTGCACAAAGCAGCTTGACCCAGGATCAAGTCCGGGGCGACGGTGGTGATTTGGCTGCCGGAGTCGCGATGTGAAGCGGGATTGGCGGTTGCTCGTTGCCTCATTGAGTATCAGCGTCTCTTTGTTAGGATTTTGGGCACTAGCGCGACATGCTGGACGCGAAGTTGAATTTGCTCGAAATGGCTGTCCGCAAAACGTGTTTTGCGTAGTTTATCATCCACCATTCGAATCCGTGATTGGCATTCTAACAGTCCCACTCGTAATTCTTTCGCTCGCGCTAGTAATGTGGGCATATATCTGGCCCAATAAATGACCCGCCTCCAATCCGCCTTCTTAAAGCCCCACCCCGCTTTCGTCGCGTTCGTCACCGCCGGCGATGGCGACACGGCGTCTAACCTCAACGCACTAGTCGCGGGCGGCGCGGATGTGATCGAGCTCGGCATGCCGTTCACCGATCCGATGGCGGACGGGCCGGCGATCCAGAATGCGAACCTGCGCTCGCTCGGCGCGAGGACAACCACCGCCGATGTGCTTCACCATGCGCGGGAGTTCCGCGAGCGGCACCCGGACGTGCCGCTCGTCCTGATGGGCTATGCCAATCCGATGATCCGGCGCGGGCCGGAATGGTTTGCGGATGCCGCTGCGCAGGCAGGCGTGGACGGCGTGATCTGCGTCGATATCCCGCCCGAGGAGGACGACGCGCTCGGCCCGGCCCTTCGCGCCAAAGGCATCGCGCCCATCCGCCTCGCCACGCCTACCACCGACGCCGCTCGGCTTCCGCAAGTTCTCGAAGGGTCGGACGGGTTCCTCTATTACGTCTCGGTCGCCGGGATCACCGGGCAGCAGCAGGCCGCCGCCGCCTCGATCGAAAGCGCTGTGGGCAAGCTGAAAGCCGCGACCGACCTACCCGTCGCGGTCGGCTTCGGCGTGCGCACACCAGAACAGGCCGCCGATATCGCGCGCGTCGCGGATGGCGTCGTGGTCGGCTCCGCTCTGGTCGATCTGGTCGGCGAACATGGCACAGACGCGCCGCGCCAGCTAAAAGACCTCACCGCACAAATGGTAAGCGCGATCCGCCGCGCGACCGAAGGGACACACGCATGAACTGGTTCAACCGCGTCCGCAATTCGCTCGGCTTTGGCGCCGACAAGAAGACGACCGAAAAAGACCTGTGGATCAAATGTCCGAACTGCCAGGAAATGCTCTTCGTTGCCGAATACGAGGAGAATCTGCACGTCTGCCCGAAATGCGGACATCATGGGCGGATCGGCGCGGATCTGAGGCTCGAACTGCTGCTCGATCCCGGCTTTGAAGTGCTCGACCAGCCGCAGGTCGCCGAAGATCCGCTGAAGTTCCGCGATTCCAAGCGCTACACTGACCGGCTCAAGGCCGCGCGGGCGAAGAACCCGCATCACGACGCCTTCACCGTCGGATCGGGCGAGATCGAGCAGCGCCCTGCCGTCGTAGGCGTACAGGATTTCAGCTTCATGGGCGGATCGATGGGCATGGCCGTGGGCCAAGCGTTCTGCAACGGAGCCCAGCGCGCAATCGACCGGCACTGCCCCTACATCGTCGTCACCGCAGCGGGCGGCGCGCGAATGCAGGAGGGTATTCTCAGCCTGATGCAAATGCCGCGCGCGACCGTGATGACGCGGCGTTTGAAGGCTGCGGGCCTGCCCTACGTCGTCATCCTGACCGATCCGACCACCGGCGGCGTCACGGCGAGCTATGCCATGCTGGGCGACATCCACATCGCCGAGCCGGGTGCGCTTATCGGCTTTGCGGGCCAGCGGGTGATCCAGGACACGATCCGCGAGCAATTGCCCGAAGGCTTCCAGCGGGCCGAATACCTGCATCAGCACGGCATGGTCGACATGGTGGTGAATCGGCACGAGTTGAAAGAGACTTTAGCATCGGTGCTCGACTATTTGCAGCCTGCCCAAGCTGCCTGACAACCATGCTGGATTTCGGGCGTTCGGATGATCCGCGCGTTCAGGCGCAGCTTGACCGGCTGTCCGCGCTCAGCGTGCCCCAGGGGCGCTTCGGGCTGGAGACGATCCGGGCTTTGATGGAGCGGCTCGGCAACCCGCACCGAAAGCTGCCGCCGGTGTTTCATGTCGCCGGAACGAATGGCAAAGGTTCGGTCTGCGCGTTCCTTCGCGCCATGCTGGAGGCCGATGGCAAAAGCGTTCACGTCACCACCAGCCCGCATCTGGTGCGCTACAACGAGCGCATCCGGATCGCGGGCGAGCTGATCGACGACGCCGCGCTGGCAGAACTGCTGGAAGAGGTTCTGGACGCAAGCGAAGGTCTTGGCCCCAGCTTCTTCGAAGTCACCATCGCCGCCGCGTTCTTCGCCTTCAGCCGCACGCCTGCCGATGCATGTGTGGTCGAAGTCGGCATGGGCGGGCGCTTCGATGCGACCAATGTGCTGGAGCCGGAAGCGGTGGCGGCGTGCGGGATCGCGGCACTGGGGCTGGATCACGAGAAGTTCTTGCTCGCGCCCGAGGACGGCGTGCCGAAGGAGCCAATGGCGCGGATCGCATTCGAGAAGGCGGGCATTGCAAAGCGGGGGGTGCCGCTTCTTTCCATCAGCGAAGGTAGCATCCCTAAAAAGCAAATTCAGATCTGCTCCGCCAAGACCGCATCTCTTCTTTTCCGGCTTGGCCGGGACTGGCACTACAACAGTGCCGGCTATAAAGATGAACGGGGACAAATCGACTTCCCGAGATTGGGGCTGAAAGGCCAGCACCAGACCGGCAACGCCGCGTTAGCGGTCGCCATGTTGCGGCATCAAGAGAGGGTGCCGGTTTCAAGAGAGGCAATCACGAAAGGGCTGGCAAAAGCGCGATGGCCCGCGCGAATGCAGCGGTTGGGTGATGGCCTGCTCACCAGGCTCGCCTCCGGTCGAACAGTCTGGCTGGATGGAGGACACAATCCGAGCGCGGGCAAGGCCATTGCACGCCATTTCGACGAAACGGTCCATCTGATACTTGGCATGCTCGATAACAAGAACCCGCGCGCGCTGCTTGATCCACTCGGGGACCGGGTGCGCAGCCTCACGGTGGTCCCCGTGCCAGGCCATGCCAGCCATCCGCCCTCCGCATTCGGGCCGGACGCTCGTGCTGCTGCCGACCTCGAAGAGGCGCTGTTGCGGCTTCCGAGCGACGATTTCCCGGTGCTCATCGCCGGATCGCTCTACCTCGCTGGCGAAGCGCTCCGGCTGAATGATGAGATCCCCGACTAAACCCTACTCCGCCGGTTGCACCGCCGGATCGGGCGTCACCACCCCGGAACTGCGCCCGGCCCGCGATTGCCGCCACCATTCCGCAAGGCACAGGACCACCGCGACCAGACCGATAAACGTCGTCAGGATGAAGACGTCGAAATAGCCCTGCTCTGCAATCATCTCGCCCAGCGCCCCGCGCCCCAACGTGCCCACCAACAGCGTCAGCGAGGACAGCAGCGCGTATTGCACAGCCGCATATTTCTTGGACACGATCGAACTCAGCCACGCGACATAGGCCGCGCCCGCGATCCCGATGGCGAGGTTCTCGAACAGGATGGTGAAGGTGAGACGCGGGAGGGCATCGGTGCCAAAAGGCGCGAGGAACGAGATCATCGCGCTGAAGCCCACAAGGTCGCTCGCCGCCTGCATGTTAGCCCCGCCGATCGCCATGTCGGCGTAGAGGAGATTGGTGAGCGCGGCGAGGAGCGCGCCGATCGTCAAGGTCGCCATGCGGCCCATCACCGTCAGCATGTAGCCGCCCAGCGCCAGTCCGGCGATGATCGCACCGACACCGAAGAACTTGGAAGCGAAGGCAACCTCGTCGTTGGTGTAGCCCAGCTCGCCAAGATAGAACGGATAGGCGAACGTGCCCCAGATCGCGTCGCAGATACGATAGGTTAGCACGAGCGCGAGGATCAGGATCAGCGGCCAACCGATCCGCCCGACGAACTCCACGAGCGGCACCAGCAGCGCGCGATAGAGGTGATCGCGCGCGCCGAAGCGCATAAGGTTCATGTCCTCGTCCGGCCCGATGACGTCGCGCCCGTCGACCCTGCGCTTGTGCAGGCGCGCCGCTATGATTGCGGGCAGGATGATGGTCGCGGCGATGATGAACGGACCCATCTTGGCGGTGAACTCGGTCGGATCGGGGCGTCCTTCGGGGCTTAGCGGGAACATGCCCAGCATCCAGTTAAGATTGATCGTCAACGCGCCAAGATCGACCGTCGGCAGCATTGGCACAAAGCCGCCCAGCGCGCGGACCATGAAGATGCCGAGGACCAGCAGCGCCCAGCCCCACAGCGCGACAACCTGCCACAAGAACTTGTTGCGAACTTCAGGCCGCACTTCGCCGGCTTTGTAGAATTCCGCGAATTCCTCCGCGGTCGGGCCGATAGTGGATGCTTTTTCGCGCCGTGCATCGGGCGCAAACAGCCCGACCGTACCGATGGCGAGCAGGATCGCACCCATCAACATGTAGGTTTCCGGCCAGCCGATCCTTGCCGCGATGATAAGCCCCAATGCCCCGCCCACCAGCGAAGCCAGCCGGAAGCCCATCTGATAGACGGTTGAGAGGATATCGAGCGTCGCCTTCTCATCCGCGACGTCGATGCGCCAGGCGTTGATGGCGATGTCCTGCGTCGCGCTCGCCAACGCGCCGATCCCGGCAAGCAGCGAGAACCAGCCAAGCTGCGTCTTTGGCTCCAGCACGCTCAGCGTCACCAGCACCGCGCCCAGGATCAGCTGCATCAGCACGATCCACTGCTTGCGCTTCCCCAGCACGCGCCCGAACAGCGGAATATCCACCTTGTCGACCAGCGGCGACCAGATGAACTGGAAGGCGTAGGCCAGTCCGATCAGAGAAAAGACGCCCATCGTCTCCAGATCGACCTCCGCCTCGCTCAGCCAGGCGTAAAGTGTGCCGAGGAACAGCGCGAACGGCAGTCCGCTGGCAAAGCCGAACAACGCCATGAAGCCGGTCTTGCGCTGCCCCATGGCGCGAAAAACCTCGCCCCAGCCGGGCTTGCTCTTGGTCTGCTCGCCCGATCCATCGGTGGCTTCGGCAGTGCTCACTTACGCATCATCCTTTGATTATCCCGGTATTCCTGTGACATACTGAAGACTGAAACGATAGGCCCACAGGATTAGAGATATTCCGATGAATGCACCGACAACACATTTGCCACGTCTGCAACCGACCGCCGGGCAGTTGGCGCTGGCGGAAGCGATCCGCAAAGGCGATGCGCGCGAGACCGATGCGATATCGACCGTCCCGACGAGCCGCTACACCGATCCCGACCACTTCGTGCGGGAGAAAGCTGCGCTGTTCGATCGGCTGCCGCAAGTGCTTGCGCCAAGCGCGCTGCTGCCCGAGCCAGGCATGGCGGTGCCGCATGATGCGACGGGGCGCCCGCTGCTGATCACCCGCGATGCCGATGGCCAAGCGCACGTGTTCCTCAACGTGTGTCGCCATCGCGGCACGCGTTTGGTCGAGGGCGATGAGATCCAGTGCGCCAAGCGGCTGGTGTGCCCCTATCACGCCTGGACCTACAGGCTCGACGGCAAGCTGCTCGCCCTGCCCCGGCCCGAGACCTTTCCCGGCCTCGACAAAAGTGATCACGGCCTGGTCGAACTCGCAAGCTGCGAGGCGGGCGGGCTGATCTGGTTCTCGCCCGATCACGACGCCGATTTCGCCGATGCGCAGACGCTGGGCGAGGACTTCGCCGCGTTCGGCCTGCCCGACGCCTACCTCTTTCGGCGCAAGACGCACCGGGTCGCGGGAAACTGGAAGCTCATCATGGATGCTTTCCTTGAGAGTTATCACGTCACGCGGCTCCACGCGAAGACCATCGGCCCGTTCTTTAAGGATGGCATCACGGCTGGCGACAGCATCGGCCCACACATGCGCTCTGCCGTCGGACGGCTTGAGGAGATGGAGACGGTCGATCTCACCGACATGACGCAGATGCGCCGGGTCGTGACGTTCGCCTATCAGCTTCTGCCCGGAACAGTGATCGTCCCCAGCCCCGATTACGTCAACGTCATGATGCTCATGCCGCAATCGCACGGCGAGACGCTGGTCGAGGATTTCATGCTGATTCCGGAGGAGCCGAAAAGCGAAAAGGCCCGCAATCACTGGGAGCGCAGCTGGAAGCTGCTCGATGGAGGCGTGTTCGCGAGCGAGGACTTCCGCGCGGCAGAGCTGGGTCAAGAGGGATTGGAGAGCGGCGCGCTCGACGAATTGACGCTCGGCACGCTCGAAGGCGGGATCGCGCGGTTCGACGGAACCGTGCAGGATGTCTTGCGGGGAGCGAACTGAGCGCGTAACCGCGCCGCCATGCCCACCAATCCGCCGAAATCCGAAGGTCGCCCCGAGGGAGACCGGATCGCCAAACTTCTCGCCCGAGCGGGAGTGGCGAGCAGGCGCGAGGTCGAGCGCATGATCGGCGATGGGCGCATCGCGCTTCACGGCAAGACGCTCGACACCCCCGCCACGATCCTAACCAGCCTTCGCGGCGTCACGGTCGACGGCAAGCCGGTCGCCGCCGCCGATCCGACGCAGCTTTACGCTTTCAACAAGCCCACCGGTCTCATTACGGCCGAGCGCGATCCGGCCGGCCGCGCGACGATTTACGATGCGCTGCGCAACGCTTTGCCCAAGGACGCGCCGCGCGTCATGCCGATCGGGCGGCTCGATCTGAATACCGAGGGGCTGTTGCTTCTTACCAACGATGGCGGTCTCAAGCGGCTGATGGAGCTGCCTGCAAGCGGCGTCCCGCGCACCTACCGCGCCCGCGCATTCGGCGAGGTCACGCAAGACCAGCTCGAAGCCTTGAGCGAGGGTGTCGAGATCGACGGCGTACGCTACGGCTCGATCGATGCGAACCTTGAACGCAGCGGCGCAGCTGGCGGCCGCAATCAGTGGATCGAGATGACCATCACCGAAGGCAAGAATCGCGAAGTGCGCCGCGTGCTGGAATATCTCGGGCTGAAGGTGAACCGCCTGATCCGCACCGCCTATGGCCCGTTCCTGCTCGGCGACCTGCCGCGCGGCGGCGCAGTCCGCATTCGCAAGGGCGATCTCGACCGCTTCGTCAGCACCCTGAAGCGCAGAAAATGAGAATCATCGCAGGCGAATGGCGTGGGCGGCGGCTGGTTTCGCCGAAGGGCGACGCAACGCGACCAACCGCGGATCGCACGCGTGAAACGCTGTTCTCAATGCTCGCCAGCCGTCTTGGGAGTTTCGAAGATTTGCGTGTCGCGGATCTGTTCGCAGGCTCGGGCGCGCTCGGATTGGAAGCGCTCTCTCGCGGGGCTGCGCATTGCCTGTTCGTGGAGGACGACCGCGGGGCGCTTTCGGTCATACGCGAGAACATCGCCACGTTCGACGCGCGTGACAGAACCGCAATCGAAGCGGGTTCGGTGATGCGGCTGAGGGCTGCAAGCGAACCTTATGATCTACTGCTGCTCGACCCACCCTATCGCACCGGCGCGGGCGAGGTCGCGCTTGACCGGTTGCTGCGGCTTGGCTGGATCAGCGATGCAACCTGGATCGCGCTCGAAACCGCATTCGACGAAGAGCCGCAGATCAAGGGCCTCGATATCGAAACCACGCGCCGCACAGGAAAGGGCCGGCTGACGCTTCTGCGGCGCAGTCCGGCCCCTCTCTGAAGTCGATCGGCTATCTGACCGACTTCATGATCATTCGCCCGGCGGGGTCGAGGCTCGCGCCTGGAGCTGCTCCCACGCTGAGTCCCGCTCCGGCCCGGTCATGGCGGTGAGCGCGATCTTGTCCTCGTCCGTCAGGCGCCAGAACAGCTCTTGCTGCTCCGGGGCGAGCGACCAGTAATAGCTCTTCGTTTCCGGCGGCCACAGCTCATAGGCGGTCTGCTGGTCAACCGGCCAGCTTTCGAACTGCGCCTGCTGTTCGGCGGACATCTCAGCCGGTTCGGCCATCGCAGCAGCACCGTCATCCTGAGCAATGCCGGGGGCTGCGGCGACCAGGCCAAGTGTCGCAATGGCGACGCCGCACAGATAGATATGACTTCTACGCATCGGGGTTCTCCTTTGAACAATCCCAAGCGCCAACGAACGCGACCCGCCATTACGGATTTCTTCGAACCGATCCCCTTGGTCCGATGATTGGACACTGGCAGGCCTGCCGTCCCTTGCGAACCCTCACGCCGATTTGCCGACCCGCGCCACGCACAGGCTGGCGGAAGGCGTTGCTCTTTTCGGGCGAAATGATGGCAGCCACGAAAAAGGGCGGCACACCGGCCGCCCTTTGTCATTCAACGCTATGCGCTACCCGATATTACATCGAGCTGGCGGGCTGACCCGGCCAGTACATCAGCGGACGGTTGCCCCAGTTCAGACCGGCGGCGCGCGGGTTGATGCAGCCGTCCTGGTCGTTCTTCATGCACACGTCGTAGGTTTTGCCGTCGATGCTCACCTTGGTGACCTTACCCTGGCTGTTGCGTTCGACAATCTCGGGCGATTGCGCCTTCCAGTTGGCGTCACCCTTAGCGGTCATGTTCTTCTTTTCCATGTGAGCGTCGGCCAGAGCAGGCGCGGCGAGGCCGAGCGTTGCGACAGAGGCGGCGGTCAATGCTGCGGAGATAAAATTCTTCATGGCTGGTCGTTCCTTGCTTCGTTATGTCGTTGGCTAATCAATGAAAAACACCTCATTGAGGTTCCGACAAGACCTCTATCGCCGACGAGGCGTGGCTTACGAGCGGCGAAACGTTGTATGGCGCATCGGCTTGCGCCCTCACCATGCGTTCCCTACGTGTTCCCCTCTATGAGACTCCCAGCGCCATGACGACGCCTGTCATCCAGAACCCCGACGGTCCCGTTCCACCCTACGCGGCGCGGCTCAATCCGCCTCAGCGCGAGGCGGTGCTGACGACTGAGGGACCGGTGCTGATGCTTGCGGGTGCGGGCACCGGCAAAACCGCAGCGCTGACCGCGCGGCTCGCCCATCTGGTCGCAACGCGGCGCGCTTGGCCAAGCCAGATCCTGTGCGTTACGTTTACCAACAAGGCCGCGCGCGAGATGCGTGAACGGGTCGCCCAGCACTTGGGACAGCCGGGCGAGGGGATGCCTTGGCTGGGCACGTTCCACTCGATCTGCGCGAAGATGCTGCGCCGCCATGCCGAGCTGGTCGGATTGCAGCAGAACTACACCATCATCGACACCGACGACCAGCTGCGCCTGCTCAAACAGCTCATAAACGATAGCGACATCGATGAAAAGCGCTGGCCTGCACGTCAGCTCGCCGGACTGATCGACCGGTGGAAGAACCGTGGGCTAAACCCCGCCGATCTCGATGCCGCCGAGAACGAAGCCTATGCCAATGGGCGCGGCCAGGCGATGTACCGACTTTATCAGGAGCGGCTCAAAGCGCTGAATGCCTGCGATTTCGGCGACCTGATGCTGCACGTGCTCAACATCTTCCGCGAACATACCGATGTGCTGAAGGATTATCAGGAGCGCTTTCGCTACATCCTCGTCGACGAATATCAGGATACCAATGCGGTCCAGTATCTGTGGCTCCGACTGCTCGCACAGACGCGCAAGAACATCTGCGTCGTCGGTGATGACGATCAGTCGATCTATTCCTGGCGCGGGGCCGAGGTCGCCAATATCCTGCGGTTCGAGAAGGACTTTCCCGGTGCGCATGTCGTGCGTCTGGAGCAGAACTACCGCTCCACCCCGCACATTCTGGGCGCGGCGTCGGGCCTCATCCGCGCCAACTCCGAACGCCATGAGAAGACGTTATGGACCGAAGCCAATGGCGGCGACAAGGTGCGGGTCATCGGGGTTTGGGACGGGCCGGAGGAAGCGCGGCGGGTTGGCGAAGAGATCGAGCGGCTCGAAGGTGAAGGCGCGGACCTCAACGAAGTCGCGATCCTCGTGCGTGCGCAATATCAGACCCGCGAATTCGAAGACCGCTTCATCCAGATCGGCGTCAACTATAGGATCATCGGCGGTTTCCGCTTCTATGAGCGCGCCGAAATCCGCGATGCGCTCGCCTATCTGCGCGTCATCGCCCAGCCGCGCGACGATCTGGCGTTCGAGCGGATCTACAACCAGCCAAAGCGCGGGCTTGGCGCAAAGACGCTGGAGAAGATGCACCAACACGCCCGCGCCACCAGCCTCCCCCTGGCCGCCGCCTCATTGCAGCTCGCCGACAGCGACGAGTTGCCCAAGCGGGCGGCGAACACCATCGGCGGACTGATGCGTCAATTCCTCGGCTGGCGTGAAGCGGCCGAGGTGATGACGCCATCGGATCTGCTGCGCGTTGTGCTGGACGAAAGCGGCTATAACGAAATGCTCGCCAAGGATCGCAGCGCCGAAAGCGCCGGGCGGGCGGAGAACCTCTCCGAACTCGCAAGGGCGATGGAGGAGTATGAAACGCTCGGCGATTTTCTCGAACACGTCAGCCTTGTCATGGACAATGACCGCGGCGATGCGGATGAAACGGTGACGATCATGACGATCCACGCGGCCAAGGGCCTCGAATTCGACCATGTCTTTTGCGTCGGATGGGAGGAAGGCGTGTTCCCGTCCCAGCGCGCGATCGACGAAGGCGGTCTCGCAAGCCTCGAGGAAGAGCGCCGCCTTGCTTACGTGGCCATCACCCGCGCGCGGCGGCGCTGCGTGATCCTGCACGCGGCGAACCGGCGGATCTATGGTCAATGGACCAGCTCGATCCCCTCGCGCTTTATCGACGACCTGCCCGATGAGCACATCGAGCAGGAAACCACCATGACCGGCGGTAAACGCCTATGGCAGGCGAACTGGAGCGAAAGCGAGGATCCCTTCGCCCATGTCGCCCGCGACCGTCCCGACCGTGCCCAGGCCCGCGGCCCCGGCTGGCAACGAGCGGTCGCGAGCGGCTACGAAACACAGCAGAAACGCCTCGCCGAACCGGGCCGTTCCGCCGCCAGCTTCGCCGCCAAACCGCGCAGCGACATCGCCATCGGCGCGATGGTGGACCACGCCAAGTTCGGGCGCGGCTGCGTGATCGATCAGGAAGGCAACAAACTGACGATCAACTTCGAGGACGCAGGCGAAAAGCGTGTGATCGATAGCTTCGTGACGGTTGTGGGGTGAGAAAACTGGCATTGCCTATCGCCGGCCTGGAACACACCATGAAGACGCTCAGCCGCTGAAAAAGAGAGATAAAATACTCGTGGCGAATATATCTTGGCCGCCTGAAGGCACCTGCAAATTCGGCGTGGCCCTAGTCAGCCTCCTTCCATAGAGCGGGCGCGATGTTCACCCAGCTTCTCATCCTTGGCGCCGTTATCGGCAGCAACAATCTCGCGACTGCCCTGGCGATCGGCTCGCTCGGCACGGTGAAGCGGCGCTGGCGGGTCGTGGTGGTTTTCGCCGTGTTCGAATTCACCATTCCGCTGGTGGGCCTGTGGCTCGGCCAGCAGGCATCGAAGACTGTGACCAGCTATGTGTCGTGGCTCGGCCCGGCGATCCTCGGCCTGCTGGGGGTGTGGATCGTGTTTTCGGCTCTGCGGGCTAAGGATGATGCGCAAAGCCTTGCCCAGAAGGTCACAAGCTGGCGTGGCCTTGTCGCCCTTTCCGCAGCGCTCAGCATCGACAACCTCATCATCGGTTTCAGCCTCGGGCTGGGAGAAATCGACCCTCTGCGCCTTGCCGCCACGATTGGCGGGTTCGCCATCGTCTTCGCGTATTTCGGCATGCTGATCGGCAACAAGGCGCAGGCAAAGCATCGCAAGGTGACCAAGGCGGGAACGGGCGTGATGCTGGTCGCTTTGGGTGCTGCGGTTGCGCTCGGGCTGGTTTAGGCGAGACGCGCGCATCTCCTGCGGGGAGACCTGGCGCGCATAAACCAGTCCGGCGTTTCCGAAGTCTTAGGCAGATTGTGCGTATTGGTCCGCAAATGCACCGTCGGAACCTTACATGGAACTGAGATACAATCGCCTAAAGATGCTCGGATTCGGGTTGATCTTCGCATGTCTGGGGGCAATTGCCATCGTCATCACCGCGACCCTCGATGCGCAAAGCGATCTGCGTGTCGCGCGCGTCCTGATTTCGGTCATGGGTGTTCGCGCAGCGCAAGCTGTCCTGATCGGCTTGGGGCTGCTGGTGATCGGTATCGGTATTCGGGCGCTGTCTTTGGCCGGAAAGAATGGCCGTGCAGCGCGCATTGCCGAAAATGGCATTGCGGTGCGCTCGGTATTCTATGCCGGCTTGCTCGAATGGTCGGCGGTGCGCTCGATTGGCATCGGGCCAATGCCTCTGGTTCCGGGAAAGCGCGCGCTCGTGTTCACCCCGCGGGACCGGTTTGGCTGGTGGCTCAAACCGCTGACCCTGTCCGATAACATCACGATCTCGCTGGAAATGCTGGAGATCGAAAACGGCGAACTCGACGATTGGCTGGTGAATACCGTGAAGCGGCCCGCCAAGCCGGTTCGCAAGCGTTTCTCGGCACCTGGTCGTGGTATTCAGGCCAGAGGACGGGGCTTCGGGCGCAAGGCCTGAAGCGGTTCTTTGGTTCGCTAGCCGAACCCGACGTCAAGGAAGCCGGGCTTTGGCCCGTTCCATTCGCCCGCAGGCACCGGCTCGTCATCTTCATCACGACGACGTGAGCGAGAGTTGCGGGCCGGCTTGGTATCAGAGCTGGCTTCGCGTTCGCGGCGGGGCTTGCGCGCTGGCTTCTCATCGCTGGGCTGTTCGCTGTCCACACCGGCTTTCTTGCCGCGCGAGCGTTTGGGCTTTTCAGGTTCGTCTTCACGCACTGCATCCGTCGATCCGCCCGCGTCCGCACCCGCCTTTGCCAGCTCGACGCGCACGTCTTCCTTGCCGTACGTCTTGATTTCGCTGCCGGTCAATTTTTCGACATTGGCAATCGCTTCGGCATCCTCATCGGCGACGAACGTGAACGCGCGACCGCTCGCCCCGGCGCGGCCCGTGCGGCCGATGCGGTGGACGTAATCATCGGGATGCCACGGCGTGTCATAATTGAAGACGTGAGACACGCCCTTGATGTCGAGCCCGCGTGCGGCAACGTCGGAGGCGACCAGGATATTGACCTCGCCAGCCTTGAAGCGATCCAGCTCCTTGATCCGGCTGCCCTGATCCATATCGCCATGAATCTCGCCGCTGCGGAAACCGTCGCGCTGCAATTGCTTGTTCAATTCGCGCACGGTCGTCTTGCGATTGGCAAAGATAATCGCGGTTTCGACCTGATCGTTGCCGAGCAGCCATTTAAGCGTATCGCGCTTCTGCCGCGATTTCACCGGCACCTTGAATGCGGTGATGTTTTCGTTCGTCGAGGCTGCGCGGCTGACCTCGATCCGCTTGGGATTGTTGAGGAATTGCTTGGCCAGCTTCGCAATCGGCGGCGGCATGGTCGCCGAAAACAGCATGGTCTGGCGCGTTTCGGGCAGTTTGGAACAGATGAACTCGATATCGGGGATGAAGCCCATGTCGAGCATCCGGTCCGCCTCGTCGATCACCAGCAGCTCGCACCCGTTGAGCAGGATTTTACCGCGCTCGAACAGGTCCATGAGCCGACCCGGCGTCGCGATCAGGACATCGACGCCTTCGTTCAGTGTCTTGAGTTGGTCACCCATCTGCACGCCGCCGATCAACAGCGCCATCTTCAGATCGTGATTGGCGCCGTATTTCTCGAAATTCTCCGCCACCTGCGCGGCCAGTTCGCGCGTTGGCTCCAAGATCAGCGAGCGCGGCATGAGTGCGCGCCTGCGGCCCGAGGCCATCACGTCGATCATCGGCAGCACGAAGCTCGCCGTTTTGCCTGTCCCCGTTTGAGCGATCCCGATCAGATCCTTCATCATCAGGACAGCGGGGATAGCCTCGGCCTGGATGGGCGTAGGCTCGGTATAGCCGGCGTCTTCAACGGCTTTGAGCAATTCGGGCGAGAGGCCGAGATCGGCGAATGTCATGCGGGTCAATAATGTCCGGATAGGGCAGAAATGTCTGCCGGATTTCAAAAGGCTGCGGGATCGAGGCTCGCAGACCTGTCTGGGCCGTGGCCAAAACGCGGGGAAAAGTCAAGAATTGTGGGCGACGGCGCGGTTGATCTCGCCGATCAGTTAGCGGTCAGTCGTCCACCGCGACGAGCTGGCGCATCCGCGCGACTTCGCATTTGGCGCCGGTGCGCGAGTGGAGCTGGTCGCGCCGCACGCACAGCTTTCCATCTTCCCGTCGCTCGACATAGAAACCGGAATAGAAGTCGCGCGCCCGGCAGGAGCGTTCGAGCCCGAGGCTCACGATCCGCCGATCGTCGAGAAACAGCAGCAGGCGATTGCCATTGCCAGTCTGCACGCCTGAAATCTGGCCAACGTCGAGGCACTCATCCATCTCACGCTCCTCGAACCGGGTGGTCAGCGAACGCGAGGGGAGGCGGGCGAGCAGCGAATTGGTCGGCGCGCCGCGATGGGGCGAGATGCGGATTGTCACGCGCCGCTCGATCCGGACCTGACGCACGGTCTGCCCGCCGCGAAACGCGCTGAGTGGATCGAGGTCCACTGCCGCCCGGGTCTGCGCAGGCGATACCAGGTCGTCGCGCGGCGTGTCGTAATCGGGAGCCGAGGGCGTGCATTGTGGTGCGCCGGTCGTAATGCCGGGGTTAGACCCTTGCCCCTGCCACACGCCAAACCCCTGCCCCAGAACGGGCAGCGCAAGCGCAAACGGCGCGGCAATAGTCAGCAAGCTCGGCATGCGCGGTCTTGAAAAGTCCCCTCAATTCGCCTTGGTCGCGCGTGATCGGCGCGGAAGGCTTCGACCGTCTGAACTGCTAGCATTCGCGATTGAACGCTGGCTTAACCCGCCTTGTCTCAAGCGCAAGGCGTTAGGCGGGGCTAGCCTCCCGACCGGGAAGTGTGGCATTGGAGCGGCAATGGCAGCACGTGTGCAACCTATCGATCGAACGACGCCGAACGCCTTTCTCGCCGAGGCGGAGGCCTTGCTCGGCCCCAAGGGAATCTCGCGCGACCCGGGTGATCTGGAACCCTGGATCACCGATTGGCGCGGGCGTTACACCGGGCGCGCGCTGGCGCTGGCCTCTCCCGCCTCGACGCAGGAGGTCGCTGCGCTGGTGAAGCTGTGCGCTGCGCATAACGTGCCGATCGTGCCACAGGGCGGGAACAGCGGCATGGCTGGCGGCGCGACGCCGGACGATACGGGCACGGCTGTGCTTCTGTCGCTCAGGCGCATGAACGCCATCCGCCGCCTCGATGCACATTCCGGACAAACGGTGTGCGAAGCGGGCGTGATCCTCCAGACCTTGCACGAGGCTGCCGACGAACAGGGTTTGCGCTTCCCCTTAACCCTCGGGGGCAAAGGTTCGGCGACGATCGGCGGATTGGTCTCAACCAATGCAGGCGGAACCCAGGTGCTCCGACACGGGACCATGCGCGCGCAGGTGCTCGGGATCGAGGCGGTGCTGCCCGACGGACAAGTCTTCGACGCGCTCACTGCGCTCAAGAAGGACAATCGCGGCTTTGACCTCAAACAATTGCTGATCGGGTCGGAAGGCACGCTCGGCATTGTCACCGCCGCCACGCTGCGATTGCTGCCCGCGATCGGCGCTCGCGTCACCGCGTGGGTGGGCCTCGACACGATCCACGATGCCGGAGCGTTGCTGCGGAAGGTCGACGCGGTGATGGGCGATACGCTCGAAGGCTTTGAGGTTATCCCCGCGCACTGCCTTGAAAGCGTGCTGGACCACCTGCCCGATTCGCGCAGCCCGCTAGAAGGGCGCCACCAATGGAATGCGCTGATCGAATGCGTCACCAACAGCAACGACGACGCCGACTTGCGCGACCGCCTCCAGAACGCGCTCGCCGATGCGGCGGAGGAGGGGCTGCTGGCGGACGCCGCGATTGCTGCGAACGAGCGTCAGGCCGAGGGGCTGTGGACCCTGCGCGATTCGATTTCAGCTGCCGAACGCGCGCTCGGGCCAGCCGTTCAGCACGATATCTCCGTCCCGGTCGAGCGCATGCCCGACTTCATCGAGCAGGCTTCTCCCGAAATCGAAAGCGCCTTTCCCGACACCCGCGCCACCGCTTTCGGGCATCTGGGCGATGGCAATGTCCACTTCCATGTCATCGCACCCGAAGGCGCGGTTGCAGGGGAATGGGAGGAAAACGAGGGCAAGGCGATCAGCGCGCGCGTCTACGATCTGGTCACCCAGTGGGGCGGATCGATCAGCGCCGAACACGGCATCGGGCAGATGAAGGTGGGCGAGCTGGAGCGGCTTGGCGATCCTGTCGCTCTGTCGATGATGCGCGCGGTCAAGGACGCGCTCGATCCCGATGGTTTGCTCAATCCCGGCAAGCTTGTGCCCTCTCCGCGCGCCTGACCCTCACCACCTTGCGCGCAGGGGATGGAACGCCTAAGGCGCCGCCATCGCGCAGCGCACCGGGCTCACAGGCCCGTATTCGCGCTGCCCCGACCAGTTCATCCTCGCTTTTTCGGAGACGTTTCCATGGCCAGCGCGCCGCAGCCGCAACTTCCGCTGTTCTATCAAGACCTGCTTCCACTCAACAGCCGCGATCACGGCGACTGGAAGGTCAGCAGTTTCGACGATGCCGGGTTCCTCAAGGACACCCACGCCATCCCGCTGACGGTCGACGAATTTGTCGATGCGCAGCGCAATTTCCCGATCGTCTTTACCGCCGGGGACAATCCGCTTCCGATCGCGCTGATGGGTCTGAACGAAGGCGTGAACACCTTCATCGCCGATGACGGAAAGCTGGAATCCGGCCTTTACGTCCCCGCCTATATCCGGCGCTACCCCTTCATCCTCGCCAAGCTCAACCAGCAGAGCGACGACATGTCGCTGTGCTTCGATCCGAGCGCGGGCGTGGTGGGCAAGACCGACGATGGCCAGCAACTTTTCGACAAGGACGGCAAGCCGACCGACTACACCAACGGCGTGCTTGAATTCTGCAAGAAGTTCGAGGAATCCGGCCAGCGCACTCGCTCTTTCCTCGACGAGCTGAAAAAGCTCGACATTCTGATGGACGGCGAAATCGCGATTACGCGCGGTGATATGCCCGACAAGCCGTTCGTTTATCGCGGTTTCCGCATGGTCGATGAAAAGAAGCTGCGTGAGCTTACGGCCGAAACCACCGAACAGCTGAACAAGAACGGGATGATGATGCTAATCCACGCGCATCTGTTCTCGATGAACCTGATGCGCACGGTTTTTGAACGCCAGAGCGCGCAGGGCAAGGTTCCAACGAAGAAGTAAGGGCCACGCAAGACAGCTTTGCCGGCAAAGCACTCCGGCCTTGCTTCCAAGAACCTGTTTTTGCGAATACTTTCGCCAACGATAGAAAGGGGCGCTGCGTGTCTTGAACCCGCAGCGCCCCTTAACTATATTCCAAGAGCAGGCGGTCACCCCCCCTCATAGACCGTCCTGCACTGCGCCTCCGAGCGCAGTCCTCCCTGAACCTGGCCACCTCGCGCTTACCCCCTAAGCTTACGCGAGGTGGCTTTTTCTTTTCGTGTTATAGCCAGTTGGTGAAGCGCGGCCTTGTGCTTTCGCGCCTATTCCGCTGCTTGTGGCATCCGACCGCCATCGCCCAACAGCGCCGTGCGCGCTCCCATCTCTCGAACCAGACCAGCGAGCATGTTCGCGAGCGGCATCACCCTGTCGGTCGGCTCGCTCAGCGTGGGATCGAGATAGGTCGAGCGACACAACTCGATCTGCACGGCGTGAATCCCGCGCATCGGCGAAGAATGCCGGTCGAGCACATATCCACCGGAATAAGGCCGATTGTGCGCCGCGACGCATCCTTGCCCTTCGAGATGGGTGAATGCCCGAGCGATCAGGTCCGGATCGCAAGTCGCGCCAAACCTGTCTCCCAGCACGATTTGCGGGCGCGGCGCCCCCTCTGGGGAGCGACGCAGGGGCGGCATCGAATGCAGGTCGATCAACAGCGCGGCACCCCAGGCATCGCGAATTCGCCTGAGCTCGCGCTCCAGGAAATCGTGATAGGGCCGGTGGATCCCGTCGATCCGCTGCTGCAGCTCAGTGTTGCACAGCCTGTCGCGCCAGATCTCTCCGAAGCCGGGCAAGCGCCTTGGAACGAGCCCCAGCCCGCTCCGCGCGCGCGAATTGGTGCCGGTGAGCCTCGGCGTTGAATGCGCAGCCAGCCGACGTTTGCCCGCCCCGCCCTGCTGCACCATTTCCCAGTCGATATCATCGGCGGCGCGGTTGAGATCGAGCATGGCGCGCGGCGCGTGAGCGATGAGAAGTCCGGTGCCGGTCTGACGCGCAATTTCCGTGCCGACCTTGTCGACATGACGGTCTTCGAGCCGCAATTGAGCCAGAGTTGGATCGCGCATCCGGGCAAGCGTCTTTGCGGGATAGGCGCGCCCGGCGTGGGGCACGGCGATGAGTACAGGCAATGGCATTGAGCGCGGAGCGGTGTGAGTGAAGGCTGATGCCCCGCTTTTGCCCGGGACGGTGCCGCCAACCGATCCACGCGCCGGGCGTGAACCAGTTTTGCCGAATCCCGAGCGCCGTTTCCCTACCATCCCGTTGGCGCTGCCCTTTTTGCGAGCGAGTGTCAAAGAACGAGTGGCACAGGCGGACTTAGCGGACGCACTTCGCAGGTTATGCGCTAGGAATTCTTAAGCGAATTGCGCTATACGCAACCAATGACAACAGCCGAATCCCGACGCATCCTCCTGGCCGAGGACGATGATGCCATGCGCACCTACCTAGAGCGTGCGCTAACCAATGCCGGTTTCGAGGTGGTGGCGGTCGATCGTGGAACCGAAGCGCTGCCGCTGCTTGAGAAGGACAGCTTCGACCTGCTCCTGTCTGACATAGTCATGCCGGAAATGGACGGGATCGAGCTGGCGCAGCGCTGCGCCGAAATCGCGCCGCGTACGAAGGTCATGTTCATCACCGGGTTTGCCGCGGTCTCGCTGCGTGCGAGCCGCGAACAGCCCCACGCCAAGGTGCTGTCGAAACCGTTCCATTTGCGCGATCTCGTGTTGGAGGTCGAACGGGTGTTTGCCGATCAGCAGCAGGCGAGCGTCTGAGTCTTCGCACACTTGGCGGCACACAACGCGAATCGCTTGCGCGCCGCTTCGTCCTTCGCTAACGCGCCGCTTCGCTCCGCACCGATAGTTTGCTATCGTTATCGAGCGCGCACGATGGATCGGGCGTATAGCTCAGTGGTAGAGCACTGTGTTGACATCGCAGGGGTCGGAAGTTCAACTCTTCCTACGCCCACCATCGCCGAAAGGGCGTCGCTGAAATGCGGCGCCTTTTTCGTTTGACGCTTCATCGGATGCGAGCGCAACACCCCTTGCCTACTTAGCAAGAGAGCGGACGGCACTTTGACAGCGTCTGACCGTTACCCCGAACATGAAACGTATTCTCCTATTCGGCGCGACCGGCGATAGCGGAAGCAAACTCCTTGACCAGGCACTCGACAAAGGAGTGCATGTCCGTGCGGCGGAGCGTGATTTTCCTGACGATTTCCGCGATCATGAGCGGCTTGAAAAGCGCCACGCCAATCTTCTCGACGAGGGGCTGGCTGATCTGATGGAAGATGTCGATTGCGTCATTTCCGCTGTCGGCCTGCCACGTGATCCGCAAACGCTGATCAATCCGCCGCCGCTTTACACCGAAGGCGCGGTGAACATGGTGAAGGGTATGCGCAAGGCGGGCGTCAAACGCTTGGTTGTCATCTCAGCCGCCTTTGCCGATCCCGACGCGACCGTTCCGACGTGGTTCAGAGCCGCGATAAAACCGCTCGACCGGATCTTTCGCCAGATGGGCGAAATGGAGCGCGTGCTGCGCGTCGCCGACGATATCGACTGGACCGCGGTGCGACCCGGCTGGCTGCTGAACCGTCCGCACACCGGCGAGTATTCGGTTTCGACCGGCGATTTTCCAACGGGCACGCTGCGCACCCGCCGCGCCGATCTGGCCGATTTCATGCTCGATTGCGCGCTTGAGGAAAAGCACGTGCGCGAACGCCCCTTCATCGCGCGCAAGGAAAACGCGACGCTGGAGACGCCGCCCGCGCTGATCGAGGAATTCTGGCCGTTCTAAGCGTTCCCGGAAGGCGTGGACCGCTTTCCTACACGGCTGCGTCCGTCGTAGGTGTGGCCGATGGGCTGCAACCCGCCCTGGCCTTTCGAAAAGCGGGGCGCGCGCGCTCAGGGGCTTTGGCTCTTGGACCGTGTAACATGCGGTCCATGACCTCTCGTCAGGCGCCACCTTGCACCCGTCTGCACCTCTGCTAGAGCGCGCGGGAGGGATCGCTTCCGACATCCTGACGCTCATTTACAGTCCAAGGGGATAGGGCTCACGCCATGCAGAAAATTCAGGTCAAGAACCCGATCGTCGAGCTAGACGGCGACGAGATGACAAAGATCATCTGGCAATGGATCCGCGAGCGGCTGATCCTGCCCTATCTCGATATCGACCTGAAATATTATGATCTTTCGATCGAAAAGCGCGATGAAACCGACGATCAGATCACCATCGACGCCGCCAATGCGATCAAGGAGCACGGTGTCGGCGTCAAATGCGCGACGATCACGCCGGACGAAGCGCGCGTCGAGGAATTCGATCTCAAGAAGATGTGGGTCAGCCCCAACGGCACGATCCGCAACATCCTTGGCGGCGTGGTCTTTCGCGAGCCGATCGTGATCGACAACGTGCCGCGTCTGGTGCCGGGCTGGACCCACCCGATCGTAGTTGGTCGTCACGCCTTTGGCGACCAGTATCGCGCAAAGGACACGCTCATCCCCGGCCCCGGCAAGCTGCGGTTGGTGTTCGAGGGCGAGGATGGCGAGAACATCGATATCGACGTATTCGAGTTCGAAAGCTCCGGCATCGCGATGGCGATGTACAACCTCGACGACTCAATCCGCGCGTTTGCCCGCGCCTCGATGAATTATGGCCTCGATCGCGGCTGGCCAGTCTACCTCTCGACCAAGAACACCATCCTCAAGAAATACGATGGCCGGTTCAAGGATCTGTTCGAGGAAGTGTACGAGAACGAATTCAAGGACAAGTTCGAGCGTGCCGGGATCAGCTACGAACACCGCCTGATCGACGACATGGTTGCCTCAGCGCTCAAATGGAGCGGCAAGTTCGTGTGGGCCTGCAAGAACTACGATGGCGACGTGCAGTCCGATACCGTGGCGCAGGGTTTCGGCTCGCTTGGCCTGATGACCAGCGTGCTGATGACGCCTGACGGAAAGACCGTGGAGGCCGAAGCCGCGCACGGCACCGTTACCCGCCACTACCGCCAGCACCAGCAGGGCAAGGCGACCAGCACCAATCCGATCGCCAGCATCTTCGCATGGACGCGTGGCCTTATGTATCGCGGCAAATTCGACGACACGCCCGAAGTGGTGAAGTTCGCAGAAACGCTGGAGCGCGTCTGTGTCGAAACGGTCGAAAACGGCCAGATGACGAAGGATCTCGCGCTGCTGATCGGGCCTGGCCAGAATTGGCTGACAACCGAGCAGTTCTTCGAAGCCATCGTCGAGAACCTCGAGAAGGAAATGACGAGCGTCGCGGCCTAGGCTCGCACGCTGGTCGCACCCGTAATGGCATCGAGGTCGAAGGCGCGGCTGGAGGTCCGGCAGGCGCAGCTGAAGGACGTGCGCGCTATCGGCGATCTGGTCCGCCGCGCCTATGACGATCTGCCCGCCTACACGCAGGGCGAGATTCGCGGGCAGATCAACAATTACCGCGAGGGCTGCTTCATCGCCAAGCTCGACGGCGTGCTGGTCGGCTATTGCGCCTCGATGCGGCTGTCGCAAAAGGTCGCGCTGTCGAACCATACCTGGGACGAGGTGACCGGCAACGGCTTCGGCTCGCGTCACAATCCCAAGGGCGACTGGCTTTATGGCTATGAGCTGTGCGTCGATCCTGCGGTGCGCGGCACCCGGATCGGGCGGCGCCTGTATGAGGAGCGCCGCGCGCTGGCCGAACGGCTTGACCTGACCGGCATCGTCTTCGGCGGGCGGATGCCGGGCTATGCCCGCGCTCGCCGTCGCAAGAACAACCGTGCCGATAGCCCGCAGGAATATCTCGACCTGATCCTGTCGAACAAGGTCCACGATCCGGTCCTGCGCTTCCAGCTCGCCAACGGGTTCGAGCCGCAGGGCATCCTCCCCGACTATCTGCCCGAAGACAAGGCGAGCCGCGGCAACGCGGTGCGCATGGTCTGGCGCAACCCCTATGTCGATAGCGACGCGCCGCCCAAGCATCGCCTGCCGCGCGATGTCGAAAGCGTGCGGATCGCGACCTGCCAGTTGCAAGCACGTGCGGTCAGCGATTTCGACGAGTTCATGAAGCAAGTGCGCTACTTCGTGGATGTCGCCGCTGACTATGAAAGCGATTTCATCGTCTTCCCCGAGTTGTTCACGCTGATGCTGCTGAGCGCCGAAGAAGACGAGCTGAGCCCGCTGGAAGCGATCGAGTGCCTGTCGCAATACACGCCGCGCATCCGCACCGCGCTGTCCGAACTGGCGCTCAGCTACAACATCAACATCATCGGTGGATCGCATCCCACGCGCATGCCCGACGGCGATATTCACAACGTCGCCTATGTCTGCCTGCGCGACGGATCGATCCACGCGCAGGAAAAGATCCACCCCACTCCGAACGAGGCCTATTGGTGGAACATCAAGGGCGGGGACAGCATCGATGCGATCCCGACCGATTGCGGACCGATCGGGGTGCTGATCTGTTATGACAGCGAGTTTCCCGAGCTGGCTCGCAGGCTGGTCGACGAAGGCGCGCGGATCATCTTCGTGCCGTTCTGCACTGACAGCAGGCAGGGCTATATGCGCGTGCGCTATTGTGCGGCGGCGCGGGCGATCGAGAACCAGTGCTATGTCGTGCTCTCGGGCAATGTCGGCAACCTGCCGAACGTCGCCAACATGGACATCCAATACGCGCAAAGCTGCATCCTGACGCCTTGCGACTTCCCCTTCGCGCGCGACGGCATTGCGGCCGAGGCCAGCGAAAACGTCGAGACGCTGACGATCAGCGACGTCAATGTGGCCGACCTCAGCTGGGCGCGGGCCGAGGGCACGGTGCAGAACCTCGCCGATCGGCGGTTCGATCTCTACCGGATCGAATGGGACAAGCGGGTCGGAAACATCAGCGATCCGCTCGGCGAGGAACACGATAGTGACGCGAGCGCGCCGATCGGTCCGCATTCGCCTGGCGGTGGATGACAACGCTCCGCGCGCGGGGTAGTCACTAAACATGGCCGGCGAACTGACCCTTTCCCCGATGATGTCGGATGCGCTGGTGATCCTGGGCGCGGCGGGGATCGTCATCCCCGTCTTTGCCCGGTTCCGCGTGACGCCCATCATCGGCTTTATCCTGATCGGCATTCTGGTCGGCCCTTACGGTCTTGGCACGCTGGTCGAGACGGAGCCATGGCTGAGGCACATCACGATCTCCGATCCCGAGCGATTAACCCCGTTCGCGGATTTCGGGATTATCCTGCTGCTGTTCGCGATCGGGCTGGAATTGTCCTTCAACCGATTGTGGCAATTGCGCAGGCTGGTGTTCGGACTCGGCAGCCTCGAACTGCTGATCATCGGCAGCATTTCCGCGACGTTCTTCGGCTACTATAGCGGCATGGAGACAGTGCCCGCGCTCGCCCTCGGTTTTGCGCTCGCCTTCTCTTCGACCGCGATTGTGCTGCCGATTTCGGGCACGCGTTCGCCTGTGGGGCGTGCCGCCCTCTCGATGCTGCTGTTCGAGGATATCATGATCGTCCCGATCATCTTCATCCTCGGCGCGCTGGCGCCCAATGCGCAGGCAGGTGGGGTCGAAGGGCTCACCGATACCCTGATCCAAGGCGGGCTGGTGATCGTCGCACTACTGGTCGTCGGACGGCTCGCCCTGCCGCGCCTGTTCAGCCAAGCAGCTCGCACCAAAAGCCCAGAGCTGTTTCTCGCCGCCTCCCTTCTCGTCGTAATCGGTGCCAGCCTGGCGACCGCTGCGACCGGCCTCTCGCCGATTGTCGGCGCGCTGATTGCCGGACTGCTGATCGCCGAAACCGAGTATCACGGCGAAGTCGAGAGCATCATGGAGCCGTTCAAGGGCCTGGCGCTGGGCGTGTTCCTCATCACCATCGGGATGAGCATCGACCTGATGGCGATCTGGACGGATCTGGGCACAGTCATGGCTGCTGTGGTCGGCGTGCTGGTTTTCAAGGCGATCATCACCGGCGTTCTGCTGCGATTGATGGGCGCACGGCGAAGCACTGCGGCGGAGACCGGTGTGCTCATGGCGAGCCCCAGCGAAACCACGCTGATCGTGCTTGCCGCAGCAACCAGCGCTTTGGTCATCGATGCCGAAACCGCGCAATTCTGGCAGATCGTCACCGCGATCGGCCTTACGGTCACGCCGCTGCTCGCCCGACTTGGTCGGATCATCGCCCGCCGTGTCGAGAACGTCCCCGAACTGCCGGAAGAGGACGAACACGAAGCGCGCACCATCATCGTGGGCGGTGGGCGCGTAGGGCGCCTGGTGGCAGATATGCTGAACTCGCATGATCAGGCCTATGTGATGCTGGACGCCGATCCCGATCTGATCGCCAGCGCCAAACGCAACGGCTATCGCGCCACCTTCGGCGATGCGGCGCGCGGCGATGCACTGTCGCGGCTCGGAGTGGAAAAAGCACCGGCGGTCGTGCTTACGATGGACGAACCGGTGCTGGCTCAACGGCTCGTCAGCAAACTGCGCGCGGACTATCCCGAACTGCTCATCGTCGCCCGTGCGCGAGATACGGACCACGCAGCTGCGCTGTATCGCGCGGGCGCGAGCCATGCTGTGCCTGAGAATCTCGAAAGCTCGCTTCAATTGTCCGAAGCGGTGCTAGTCGATATCGGCGTTGCGATGGGCCCGGTGATCGCCTCGATCCACGCCAAGCGTGATGAGTATCGCGAACAGCTCGAAAAAGACGGCAATCTCTCCAGTCGCCCGAAACTTCGGACCTCTGCCGCCGAAGCATGAACCTTTCTCCGCGCTGATGCGTTGGTCGGGAAAGGAGATAAATTATGAGCAAGGACGTCGATCCGACCAAACCCATTCCCAATGACGAGAAATTCAAGCCACAGAATGTCGAAGGCCCGCTGAAGGACCAAGCGCCGACAGCGAAGGGCCGCGGACAGCCGGGAGATACCGGCGGCAATGATGTTGCGCGCGGAAGTGACGGGCAGACGAAGAAGACACCCGACGCATAATCGTAACGATCTTTAGGGCTCGCGGGCTGGCGTGACAGGTTCACGCTAGCTCGCGAGCAATTCCTTCACCGCGGCGATCGCGGCTTTAGCGCGCGGCCCATCCGGGCCGCCACCCTGCGCCATATCAGGCCGACCGCCGCCGCCCTTTCCGCCCAAAGCGCCGACGCCTGCACGCACCAAGTCGACCGCATTGAACTTCCCGGTCAAGTCGTCCGTGACTGCGGCGGCAATGCTTGCTTTGCCATCATTGACAGCGACGATCGTGGCGACCCCGGATCCCAGCCGCGCCTTCGTTTCGTCGAGCAACGGGCGCAACTCCTTGGGGTTTAGCCCTTCAAGGACTTGCCCGCTGAATGACACACCGGCGATGGTTTCGTCTTGCGTGGGGCTGCCCCCCGCCTCTCCGCCGCCAGCGAGCGCGAGAGCCTTGTTCGCCTCCGACAGCTCCTTTTCGAGCCGCTTGCGCTCGTCAATCAGGGCGACGACACGCTCCGGAACCTCTTCAGGCGCGGCTCGGATCGCACCGGCTGCGGCTTTTAGCGCTTCATCGCGTGCGACCAGCTGTCGGCGCGCCGCTTCTCCGGTCAGCGCCTCGATCCGGCGCACGCCCGAGGATACGGCGCTTTCAGACACGATCCTGAAGAGGCCGATATCTCCCGTCGCGTCGACATGGGTGCCACCGCATAATTCGACCGAGTAATTGCGCCCCTCGTCGCGCCGCCGACCAATGGAAAGGACGCGGACCTCGTCGCCATACTTTTCCCCGAACAGAGCGAGCGCCCCGGCCTCGACGGCATCATTCGGGCTCATCAGTCTGGTCGCGACCGCTTCGTTGGCGAGGATCTCGGCATTCACCTCCGCTTCGATCGCGGCAATATCGTCGGGTGAAAGTGGCTTGGGGTGAGAGAAATCGAAGCGCAGACGATCGGGCGCGACGAGCGATCCTTTCTGCGTGACGTGATCACCCAGACGGTTGCGCAACGCCGCATGAACCAGGTGCGTCGCGGAATGGTTGCGGCGGACCGCGTCACGATGTTCCCGATCGACTTCGAGATGGACGGTGTCGCCAACTCGGATTTGCCCTTCTTCTACTTTCACCCGATGCGCGTGTAGTCGTCCCAGCGGCTTGTCCGTCGCGCTCACGCTTGCCTTGAGTCCACCAGGGGCCGTCAACGTACCGGTGTCGCCTGTCTGTCCACCGCTTTCTCCATAAAATGGGGTCTGATTTGTGAGGACGACCGCCACCTCACCGGCCTGCGCGCCATCCTTTTCAACGCCATCACAAACGACCGCGACCACCTTGCCCTCGCCGGATAGGGCGGTGTATCCGGTGAACTCGGTCGCGCCCTCGCGTTCGGCAATGTCAAACCAGACCTCGCTCGATGCTGCTTCGCCCGAACCCTTCCAGGCCGCGCGCGCAGCGTCTTTCTGCCGAGCCATCGCCGTGTCAAAGCCCGCGCGGTCGACGCCAATGCCACGGTCGCGGAGCGCGTCTTCGGTGAGATCGTAAGGGAAACCATACGTGTCGTAGAGTTTGAATGCGGTTTCGCCGTCGAGTTCATCGCCTCGCGCCATATCGCCGGTCGCACCGTCGAGCAGGCGAAGACCCTTTTCGAGCGTCTTGCGAAACTGGGCCTCTTCGCGCTCGAGCACTTCTTCGATCAAGGCCTGGCCTCGTACGAGCTCGGGGTATGCCTGTCCCATTTCGGTAACCAGGGCTGGGACCAGGCGATGCATCAACGGCTCATCGGCGCCCAACAGGTGAGCGTGCCGCATCGCGCGGCGCATGATGCGGCGAAGGACATATCCCCGGCCCTCATTTGACGGAAGCACACCATCGGCCAGCAGGAAGGAGGTCGACCGCAGGTGATCGGCGATCACGCGGTGCGAAGTCGTATTTTCGGGGGTGTCAGGTGCATCGGCGAGGGAGTGCGATGTCGAGATCAATGCCTTGAAGGTGTCGATATCGTAATTATCGTGCGCGCCCTGCATCACAGCTGCGATCCGCTCAAGACCCATGCCAGTGTCGATCGACGGGCGGGGGAGCGCGGCCCTCTCGCCGTCTGCCGATTGATCGAACTGCATGAACACGAGGTTCCAGATTTCGATGAAGCGATCGCCATCCTCATCGGGGCTGCCCGGGGGGCCGCCGGGGATGTGATCGCCGTGATCGTAGAATATCTCCGAGCACGGGCCGCACGGTCCGGTTTCGCCCATCGACCAGAAATTGTCGCTGGTAGCGATGCGGATAATTCGATCTTCGGGCAGCCCGGCGATCTGGCGCCACAAGTCGAAGGCTTCGTCGTCGGTATGGTAGACCGTCGCGATCAACTTGTTCGAATGCAGACCCCATTCGCGAGTGAGCAGGGTCCAGGCATTCTCGATCGCTTGCTCCTTGAAATAGTCGCCGAACGAGAAGTTGCCGAGCATTTCAAAAAAGGTGTGATGCCGAGCGGTATAGCCGACATTATCGAGGTCATTATGTTTGCCGCCTGCCCGCACGCATTTTTGAGAGGACGTAGCGCGCGGCGCGGGTGGCGTTTCCAGACCGGTGAAAACGTTCTTGAAAGGCACCATGCCCGCATTGACGAACATGAGGGTTGGATCATTGTGCGGGACCAGCGGCGCGCTCGGCACTTCGGCGTGGTCGCGGCTTTTGAAAAAGTCGAGAAAGGAGCGGCGAAGATCGTTGGTCGATGTCATGAATTGGCAGTTAGGCAACCGGGCGCGGCCCGACAAGCCAAAGCGTCTGCGGAGAAACTTCGCCCCGCCACCAGCATACAATCATCTAGCGCGGGGCGGGACCGTAGAAGGCCCCGCGCCCGCATTAGTTGATGAAATACATGCCCGGTGCTGGATCCAACGCTCAATCTTCGCTGTCTGAGTCCGGCTCGGGACCGGTCATCATCTCTTCGGCAACCTCGTCAGTTTTCCCACGAATCGCCGCTTCCAGCCTGTCCCGCACTTCGGGATTTTCGGCGAGATACTTCTTCGCGTTTTCGCGGCCCTGGCCGATGCGGATGCTGTCGTAGGAGAACCAGCTTCCGGACTTCTCGACGATCCCGGCCTTGACGCCAAGATCGAGGATTTCGCCGATCTTGGATATCCCCTCGCCATACATGATGTCGAATTCGACCTGCTTGAACGGCGGCGCCACCTTGTTCTTGACCACTTTCACGCGGGTCGAGTTGCCGATGACTTCGTCGCGATCCTTGATCTGGCCGGTGCGGCGAATGTCGAGGCGGACCGAAGCGTAGAACTTGAGCGCGTTGCCGCCCGTGGTCGTCTCCGGATTGCCGTACATCACGCCGATCTTCATGCGCAGCTGGTTGATGAAGATCACCATGCACTTCGAGCGGTTGATCGAGCCGGTCAGCTTGCGCAGGGATTGCGACATGAGCCGCGCCTGCAGGCCGACATGCGAATCGCCCATCTCGCCCTCGATCTCCGCGCGCGGCACCAGCGCTGCGACCGAATCGACCACCAGCACATCGACCGCGTTCGAGCGGACCAGCGTGTCGGTGATTTCGAGCGCCTGTTCCCCGGTATCGGGCTGCGAGACGATCAGCTCATCGATATCGACGCCCAGCTTCTTGGCATAGACAGGATCGAGCGCGTGTTCGGCATCGACGAAAGCCGCGGTTCCGCCAGCCTTCTGCGCTTCGGCGATGCAGTGCAGCGCCAGAGTCGTCTTGCCCGAGCTTTCCGGGCCATACACCTCGATCACGCGGCCTTTTGGCAGGCCGCCGATCCCGAGCGCGATATCGAGGCCCAGCGACCCGGTCGAAATCGATTCGACCTGCATCGCCTCGCGCGAGCCCAGCTTCATCGCCGACCCCTTGCCGAAAGCCCTGTCGATCTGTGCGAGTGCGGCGTCGAGCGCCTTTTGACGATCCACGTCCTTTTCCTTCTCTACCAGCTTGAGTGATGCAGCCATCGCACGCGCTCCCTTGCTTGCCTAGGGGTCGACCCCCGGTTTTCTACCGGTACGAAAAACATCCTCGCCCAGCTTGTGCAGCGAGTATGTATCGCATTTGTTCTGTTGGAACAAGGGGGGAACGAAATTCGCTCAAACGTCGCCCATGATGGCGCGCAATCCCGGCAACAAAGGCCCTATTGCGCGTCCGCCTTCTCGCGCGACTCACGCATGACGGCACCAACCTTGTCGCTGATATCCGCCACGCTGAACGGTTTCGCGATGAAGTGCATGTCGGGGATGTCGATATCCTTGCGCAGCGATTCTTCGGCATAGCCGGACATAAACAGGACGGGGATTTCGGGCCGCTGCTTGCGAATCGCGCGCACCATTGCCGGTCCGTCCATGCCGGGCATCACGACATCGCTGACGACCGCGTCGAACCTGTTGCCCTCGGCAATCGCTTCCAGCCCTTCCTCGCCGCCCGAGCACGCTGTCACCTCATAACCCGCGCGCGACAAGGCTCGCTCGGCGACGGCGCGAACCATGTCCTCGTCTTCGACCAGCAGAATCTTTCCGCCCACCGACCAGTCGGATTCGGCCGGATCGGGCCGTTCGCGCCGCCGGGGCGCCTCGCCTTCGTGCACGGGGAAGTAGATCGTGAAGCGCGCGCCGGATGGCTGACCGTCCGCGTCGGTCACGTTGTCGGCGAAGATGAAACCGCCCGATTGTTTCACGATCCCGTATGCGGTCGAGAGGCCCAAACCCGTCCCCTTCCCCTGCTCTTTCGTCGTGAAGAACGGTTCGAACAATTTGGGCAGCACGTCTTCGGGTATCCCGCCGCCATTGTCCGATACGATCAGCACGGTGTAATCGTCCGCAGGAACGATGTCGGGGCCGAACTGGAGCGGATCCTTGCATGTCAGGCTGCTGGTCCGCAGCGAAATACGACCGCGCCCCTTTGGTTGACCGCGCCCGCCCGCGCCCTGGCTGTTGATCGCGTCACGCGCATTCACGGCAAGGTTCATGATGACCTGTTCGAGCTGCTGGGGATCGGCGCGCAACGGGCCAAGGTTCCGGTCATGCTGGACGTCGTATTCGATCTTCTCGCCCAACAGGCGCTTGATCAGCGGGCTGACTTCGCTGACAACATCGGGCAATTGCAGGATTTCGGGCCGCAGCGTCTGCTGGCGCGAAAAGGCGAGCAGCTGCCGGGTAAGCGAAGCGGCGCGGTTGGAATTGGCGCGGATCTGCTGGATATCGTCGTAATCGCTGTCGCCCGGCGTATGGCGCAGCAGCATCAGATCGCACGTACCGATGATCGCCGTCAGCACATTGTTGAAATCGTGCGCCACGCCGCCTGCGAGCTGACCGACCGCCTGCATCTTGGTGGCCTGGGCAACCTGCCGCTTGAGCTTGTTCTCCTCGCTCGAATCGGCAAGGCTCAGCAGAACCGCCGCTTCGCCGAGACCCCGCACGCCAGCAAGGCCGAGCGATACCGACTCCTCCGGCTCGATCGACAGACGCACCGTCACATCTCCGCTTGTGGCAGGGCCGCGTCCATGACGCCGCACAGCATCGGACAAGGCGGCCTTGTCCTCGCGCACGACGAGGTCGGTGGGATAGGAAGGCAGAACCCCCTCCTCGCGCCCGATAGAGCGCAGGAACGCCTCGTTGCCGAACAGGAAGCGCCCGTCGCGGTCCGTCATCGCCAGACCCAGCGGGAGCTGCGACAGCAGCGTTTCGAGCTGCGCGACACCGGCAAGCGAGGCACCGTCCCACGAGCCGCCGATGCCCACGCCGCTGTCGATCAGCAACATCAGCGAAGGCGCTTCGTCGGGGCCAACGGCCTGTTCTGCGTCGAGGTCCGCATCCGGCCCGGTGAGAGGAATGTCGATCAGCGTCTGCGGCGTGCCCTGTCGGCCTTCGCGCGCGAACAGGATGCGATCACGCTCGTCGGCCCTCAGGAAGGAGACGAACTCCTGCCCGACGACCTTTGCCGCTTCGTCCCCGGCAGCCCGCTCGGCAAAACCGCCGCTCGCGCTGCGAATTCGGCCATTCGGCCCGGTGATCGCGGTCTCGATTCCCGCGCGGCTCAGCATCGCACCGAACACGCCAGCCAGATCGAGGTTCGGCATGGCGTCGCGCTGCCGCGTGACCCGGCGATCGAACTTCCAGATCAGGTGGTCCTGCCCGCGGCCCGAGCGCGTAACCGCAATCGACCAGCGACCGACATTGGCATCAGCGAGCAGATCCATCTGCGCCTCGCCATCGCGCCAGGCATTTCGCGCGAGGCGGGTCGCGCGCTCATTGTTGTTCGGCTCCAACCCGAGATTGGGCGGAGCCTTGTCCGGGCCAAAAGCATCGCGAAAAGCGCTGCTCGCACAGACCAGACGATTGGCGCGATCGGTGATGGCGATCGCAACGCCCGGCTGCTCGATCGCCGCGAGGGTCACTGACCAATCCGCGGCGACCGGCTGCTCGGCCATCGGTTCGACTTCGCGGCGATCGAGTGCGCGCAGGCCGATCAGCATGACGATGACGGCACCGACGTAAACGCCAGTCAGAACGCCATCCCGCGTGGCCAGCAGCAGTCCTGCCGCCGTCACCGCCAGCGCTATGCCCAGGCCGATCAGCGTCCGCTTGTCGAGACCCGCTGTAAGCTTCAACCCATCGCCGTCATCACCGGTCACGCCCTCTGCAGAGGCGAATGTTTCGGAACGTTCGCTGTTGAGGGGCTTGCTCATGGATACTTACTGCTGCCGTTTGAGGACGCTTTGCGGGGCGGTGCGCCGCCTAGCCCCTGGCGTCTACTTCGCGTCGAGCCTGCGGTCGAGCCGTGCTTCCATGCGTCTCAAGCGTTTTGCGCGTTTTCTTGCGACGAGTATGCGCCAGATCGCGCTCGAAACGAGATAGCCGATCGCAGAGGTGAGCACAGCGAGCACAAAGAAACCCAGGACCGTGACCCCTGCAACCTCGAACGCATCGATCACGCCGGACCACAGGCCGTGCTCGATCTGTTCGGTCGCGACCCGCGCCGCTGCTGCATCGATGCGAAGGATGAACTGGCCCACGCGATTGGCGATGAGCAGCCAGAAGGCAATCGTGAAGGGGTTGGTCACGAAGGTCACGAGCGTAGCGACCGGCACATTGGCGCGCGCGGGAAGCGCTAGGAACGCGGCGAGGAATACCTGGCCAAGCGGGATGATGAAGGCCGAGAACAGACCAAGAGCGACACCGCGCGGGACCGAGCGGCGGGTGAAGCGCCATAATTCAGGCGTGAGGAAACGGTGTGCGATCGGTTCGAGATATTTGTTGCGCGCCATCGCCTCGCGCGTGGGCATGTATTTGCGGATCAGATCCGCGCCCATCGTCTTGCTCGACCAGAGATCGCGCCACGTGCTCACGCGGGCCGCGCCGCGTTGCACCGTCGCGGCATGCCCGGTCGATCATCGCAAGAGGAAAGCTGCGCGGCCATAACCTGCATATGGGTAGGCAATTGCGTCTGACCAGTGGCTTAACTCGGTCGCTTGGCGCTTTTATCAGATCGCTTTGGTATCAGCCGCGCTCGCGCATCAGGCGGGCCTTGTCGCGCTTCCAGTCGCGCTCCTTGATCGTGGCGCGTTTGTCGTGCGCCTGCTTGCCCTTCGCCAGCGCCAGTTCGACCTTCGCGCGGCCCTGCTTGTTGAAATAGATCGAAAGCGGGACCAGCGTCATGCCCTTGCGCTCGACCGCGCCGAACAGCTTGCCGATTTCGCGCTGGTGCAGCAGCAGTTTGCGCGGCCTGCGCGGTTCGTGATTCTGACGGTTGCCGTGGCTGTATTCAGGGATGTTGGAATTGATCAGCCAGACTTCCCCATCGCGGACCTCGGCATAGCTTTCCGCAATCGTCGCCTCGCCCGCACGCAGCGCCTTGACCTCGGTGCCCTGCAGCGCGAGGCCGGCTTCGAACTTTTCCTCGATATGAAAGTCGAACCGCGCCCGACGGTTTTCCGCGACGCTTTTGTGCTTGTCGAAGGTTTCGGGTTTGGGTCTGGCCATGGTGGAGCGCGAGATAGCTGTTGTTAAAGCTTTTCGCAAAGGGAGCGAGCCTAGTCGCCTCTGCCACCCAGAAACCGGAAAACCCGCTTCCAGAACCGCGTTTCCATCAACAGCAGCTTCGCGATCAGAGGTGGCATGCCGTGGCGCACCAGCTCTTCTTCCTGAGGGTTGGAGCCATAGGCATAGCGCATCAGCGCCACGAAAGCCGCCAGTTCGAGCACGATTATCAGCGGCAAAGCGGTCCACCGCAGCCAGCTCAGGAAAGGGAGGATTTCGCCGGTTCCCTCAGGCATCAGCCAGGCAGCAAACGCAATGCCTGCCGCGCCAAGGCCAAGCGCCCGCAGGATCGCGGCCTTCAAACTGACCCGCGAGCGAAGATAAACGAAATACAGCGCAGGCAGAAACAGGGCGAAATCGAACAGGAACACCCGTTCGGTGGTGATCGGGTCGGCCAGCGATTCAGGCGTTAAAGACACCTGCCATGCCGCGAAGAGCGCGAGGGCAAGGACAGCGTAGAACCAGTAGCCCCTGACCGCCTGCATCATGACCTCCTCACCCCAGTCCTGCATGATCAAGCGCCGCGTCAACCGCCTCGCGCGCTGCATCGCTCGCTTCGCAAATCGGCAGGCGCACGTCCGGCTCGATCCAGTCGTGCACGCGGCTCAGTGCGTATTTGACCGGCGCGGGGCTCGCATCGGAGAACATGGCGTAGTGCAGCGGGAACAGCCGATCGTTCAACTCGCGCGCCTTTGCCAATTCGTTCGCCGCGATCGCCGCGTGGAATTCGGCGCACAGAGCCGGCGCGACATTGGCGGTGACGGAAATGGCGCCCTGCCCTCCCGCGGCTGCGTGGGGCAGCCACAACTCGTCATTGCCCGACAGCTGACAGAATTCGCGGCCTATCCCCATGCGGTGATCGGCAACGCGCGACAAATCGCCGCTTGCATCCTTGATCGCGACGATCCGCTCGGGAAAGCGCGTGACCAGCTCCACCACCGTCTCGTCCTCGATATCGGTGACAGTGCGGCTCGGCACGTTATAGAGCACGATCGGCAGGTCGCAGTTCTCTGCCAGATAGCTGAAATGCGCGATCAGACCGGCCTGGCTGGGGCGGTTGTAATAGGGCGCGACGCACAGGCCCGCCGCCGCGCCCGCCTTCTTGGCGAAGTTCATGTGCAGCGCGGCGTTCTTCGTATCGTTGCTGCCGCACCCGGCGATCACCGGCACCCGGCCCGCCGCCTGTTCGATGCAGACCTCGATCACGCGGTGATGCTCGGCATTGGAGAGCGTGGAGGCCTCCCCGGTCGTGCCGCATGGCACCAGCCCTGCACTGCCGTTTTCGATCTGCCAATCGACCAGCCGCCTGAAGGCCGTTTCATCGAACGATCCATCGCGAAAGGGAGTCGCCAGAGCGGGAATTGAGCCGCTGAACATTGCAATATTTCCGATACAAGCAATTAAAGAAAAGACGGGTGCAGGATCGAGCGAGCGTCTCAACCGTTGACCCAATACACTCGTTAAGCGCCTGATAAGGAGCCGATTGGCACAATGTCCAGCATGGCCACAAAATTGCTTTCCCGCCCCACTTCGTTGCTCGCGCTTGCCGCGGCATCGATCGGAACCATCGCCGCCCCCGCGCTCGCGCAATCGAGCGGGTACCAGTCGCGCGGCAACCTCGTCGCCCAGCAGCCGAGCGAAATCGGCAGTGCGATCGCGCGCTGGGAAACGCTTCAGCAAAATCGCGAGCTGCGGTTCGCCGATTATGCGGGGTTTGCGCTGCGCTATCCCGAGTTTCCACGGACCGAGCTGATCCGACTGCGGGCGGAGAATACGCTCGATGACGAAGCGCCGGGCCGCGCGGACATTCTGCAATTCTTCGATGCTATGCCGCCGCTCACCAATCCGGGGCGGGCGCTGTACGCGCTGACCCTTGCCGCCGAACAGCGCGACGGCGCGCTGGAAATGGCGCGCGCCGCGTGGCGTGGCGGCACGATGAGCAACGCTGCCGAGGCGTACATGCTTGGCCTCTACGGCAGCGACTTCACCGCCGAAGACCATTCCGCGCGAATGAACGCGCTGCTGTGGCAGGGCGATGCGGATGCGGCCTCTCGCCATCTGATCAATGTGCCACAGGTCGAACGGCCGCTCGCAATGGCACGCCTTGCGCTGGTGCGGGGCACGCTGCCGGGCGAAGCGGGCCTGTTGGTCCCTGATGGCGCGATGCGCGATGCGGGCTATGTCTTCAATCTCGTCAATCACTATCGCGCCACTCGGCAGACCGATGCGGCGATCCGCTTGCTGGCCAACCGCCCAGCGTTCGACGCGCCCGCCTTCGATGCGGAGGAAATGCTGGGCGATATGCTGGCCATCGCGACGGCGGCAAGCGTTTCGGACACGGTGCGCATAGCGAGCAAGGTCGATGATCTGTTCGCGCCCGGCACCGACATTTCGCAAGGCTCCTTCGTGCTGCGGGATCGCTACACCGATCTGGTGTGGAAGGGCGGGACGAACGCACTCTGGCGGCTGAACGATGGCGCCACCGCCGCGCCGCTGTTCCTGCGTTATGGTCAGGCGGCCCGCACGCCGCTGACCCGGTCGAAAGGATTCTACTGGGCCGGACGCGCCGCGCGCCAGGCGGGCCTGACCGAGGATGCAAACCGCTATTTCGAGATGGCGGCGGAGTTTCCGCATTATTATTACGGGCAGCTCGCGCTCTCGGCGCTTGGGCGCCCCATGCCCAACTTCGCGCAGCCCGCTCCGGTCGAGATCGATCGCGAGACCCGCGCCGAGTTCGAAGCGCGGCCTCTGGTTCAGGCCATCCGCGAGCTTGCGAACAACCGCCGCGATTGGCGCACCGAGCGCCGGTTCTTCCAGGCAATCGGAGAGACAGCGGAAACCCCGAAAGAGCTCGCCATGACGGCTCAGCTTGCGGCCGAAACCGGTCTCGACGAAATGGCTGTCGTGCTCGGCATGGAAGCGGGCGAGAACGGGATCACCGGCTACGAACGGCTCGGCTTCCCGACCATCGAGACGCCGCAGGTTACCGACTGGACGCTAGTCCACGCCATCGCGCGGCAGGAAAGCGAATTCGATCGCACCCGGCAGAGCCATGCCGGCGCGCGCGGCGTGATGCAGTTGATGCCCGGCACCGCACGCGAACAGGCGGGCAAGCTGGGCGTGCAGTACATGTCAGCGCGCCTGTTCGAAGATCCGGCTTATAACATCCGGCTGGGCGATGCCTATTTCCAGCGGATGCTGCGCTATTACGATGGTGCCTATCCGCTGGCGCTGGGCGCCTATAATGCAGGGCCGGGCCGGGTGAACCAGTGGCTGCGGCTGAACGGCGATCCGCGCACCGGCGAGATCGACTACGTCACCTGGATCGAGAAGATTCCGGCCAATTTCGAAACCCGCTATTACATCATGCGCGTGCTCGGCAATGCGGTTAGCTATTCGCACATGTATCCGGGTGAAGCGGGCTTCGCGCGTCCGATAGACGCCTTCCTGCGCTAAGGTGACAGCGCCCGGTCCGGGACATCGCGGCCCGCCGATCACCCCGCAGGGCATGGCGACGCTTCGCGCCCGCTATGACCATTTGCTGGGCACCGAGCGCCCGGAAATCGTCGAGATCGTCAGCTGGGCGGCGGGCAATGGCGATCGCAGCGAGAACGGCGACTATATCTACGGGCGCAAGCGAATGCGCGAGATCGACCGCGAGCTGGCGCATCTCGCGCGCCGGATGAAGGTGCTGCGCGTGGTCGATCCGGCGCAGCAATCCGACCGCAGCCGGGTGTTCTTCGGCGCTCGGGTCGAGCTTGCCGATGACGATGATCTGCGCCAGAGCGTGACGCTGGTGGGGGATGACGAACAGGATGCGGGCGCGGGCCGGGTCGGGTGGAACTCCCCTATCGCAAAGGCGCTGCGCGGTGCATCGGTCGGCGATGTGCGCACCGTGCGCCTGCCGTCGGGGGTGAAGGAATGGGAAATCATGGCGATCGCGTATGATTAGGCTCGCAGGCCTCGCCGTGTTGTGCGTGCTGGTCGCGGCTCCGCTGGCGGCGAAGGAGAGCCTTGGTGTCTATTCATCCTGGGCCGCGTTCAGAGACGATCAGCCTGCCCGCTGCTACGCCATCGCCAGGCCTCAGCGCGAGCGTGAGACGCGGCCCTTTGCAAGCATCTCGAACTGGCCGGAGCGCGGTGTGCAGCGCCAGCTTCATATCCGCCTGTCACGCGAAGTTCGCGAGAGTGCGCGTGTGCGTCTGGCAATTGGACCGCGCCGGTTCGATCTTGCCGCGAACGGCCACAATGCTTGGGCAAAAGACAGCAGGATGGATGCCGCAATCGTCGCCGCAATGCGATCGGCGAATGCCCTGCAGGTGAGCGCCCGCGATGTCGGCGGCACCCGCTTTGTCGATCGTTACGATCTTGGCGGGGCGGCAACAGCGATCGACGCGGCAACAGTGGGGTGTGTCGCGAACCGCCGGTCTTGAAGGTGATGGGCCGAGAGCACACGCGCACCCCCGGCCCACCCATCACATATCAGAAGCGAAAGCCGACGCCGGCCATGATCTGGTGCCGGTCGGTATCGATCTCGCCGAGATCAACATCGTCCAGATCGTCGTCCTCGAAATCGAGTTCGGCATCGCTGTAGTTCGAATAGCGGTATTCGAGCTTGGCGAAGGTGTTGGTGCCGAACGCATATTCGCCGCCCGCACCGACGCGGAAGCCATCGGCATCGACCGACTGGCGAAACTCTTCGCCGTCGAACGAGGACTCGATATTGTAGCGGGCGTTCGTGTAGCCACCCTTGCCGTAGACCAGCAATTGCGGGGTCGCGAGGACGCCTACGCGCGCGCCGACATAGATGTCGCGCCCGGTTTCGACATCGCCAAGACCGAAGCCTTCGAAATCGCCATCGACCACGTCGGTTTCGGCTGTGGAATCGGTCAATTCGGCCTCGACGCCCAGAACGACGCCGCCCGCATTGTAATCGTAGCCGACCCCTACGCCATAGACGAGGCCTTCGGCGGTCTGATCGTTGTCTTCGTCAATGTCGTCATCGACATCGCTGCCTGCGGTGGTTGCATCGAAACCGGCCAGCGCTTCGAGGCGAAAGCCGGTGAAGGGATCGTCGGATTGCTGCGCGGCGGCGGGGGTCGCCACGGCCATAATGGATCCGGCGGCCAAGAGATATTTGGTTATACGCATTTTATACTCCGTTTGTCGAAACACGAAGGCGGGGGCCTTGCGTGACAAAAGCATAGCGAGCGGATCGCCGAAGTGTTTCATTAACGTGGAGCAACAAGAATGCGTTGCATTACAGCCACAATTTTGTCGATGAGGCGTGTTCGACCATCGATCAACAACACCCTTCGCAACGCTTCGACAAAAGGTGGTTTGTATTCGACGAATGTCGAGAGAATTTCAGGTGGATGACAGGTGCAGGTTCACCCGCCCGCACAGCCTTTGATTTACGCAGGGTCAGCGCCTATATCGCGCAGCAATCATGGCAGATACGAACATCATGACCATTCCCGGGCAGGTCGACCCGGTGCCCGTCGCGCGTGACATCACGCCGCGTGAGGATGGGCGTGTGGACCTGATGGGCCTGCCCCGCGATCGCATTCGCGCGCTGCTTGAAGATGCCGGGCTTGACGCACGACAAGCGAAATTGCGCGCCAAACAGCTATTCCACTGGATCTATCACCGCGGCGCGACCGATTTCGACGCGATGACCGATATATCGAAAACGATGCGGCCGTGGATGGCGGAACGCTTCGTGATTGGCCGTCCGAATGTGGTGGAGGCGCAGCATTCCTCCGACGGCACGCGCAAGTGGCTGCTGCAGACCGATGACGGCCACGACTTCGAGATGGTGTTCATCCCCGATGCCGATCGCGGAACGCTGTGTGTATCGAGCCAGGTCGGCTGCACTCTCAACTGCACCTTCTGCCACACCGGCACGATGCGCCTGGTGCGCAATCTGACGCCGGGCGAGATCGTCGGTCAGGTCATGCTCGCGCGCGATGCGCTGGGCGAATGGCCGCGCGGGGTGATGGATGGCCTCGACGACGCCGAAGACGCAGGCCACTACACCGCCGACGGTCGTCTGCTGACCAATATCGTGCTGATGGGCATGGGCGAGCCGCTCTACAATTTCGACCATGTGCGCAACGCGATGAACCTGGTGATGGACGGTGATGGCCTTGCCTTGTCCAAGCGCCGCATCACCCTTTCGACCAGCGGCGTGGTGCCGATGATGGAGCGCTGCGGCGAGGAGATCGGGGTCAACCTCGCGGTCTCGCTGCATGCCGTGACCAAGCCGGTGCGCGACGAGATCGTGCCGCTCAATCGCAAATACGGGATCGAAGAGCTGTTGCAGGCCTGCGCCGATTATCCCGGTGCCTCGAACGCGCGGCGCATCACGTTTGAATATGTGATGCTGAAGGGCGTGAACGACAGCGATGACGACGCGCGCGAGCTTGTCCGCCTGCTAAAGCAGTTCGACCTGCCCGCAAAGGTCAACCTGATCCCGTTCAACCCCTGGCCGGGCAGCGCATACGAATGCTCGACGCCCGAGCGGATCAGGGCGTTTTCCAACATCGTGTTCGAAGGCGGCATCAGCGCGCCGGTCCGCACCCCGCGCGGCCGCGACATCGACGCGGCCTGCGGCCAGCTCAAAACCGCCGCGCAGAAGAAAAGCCGCGCCGAGCGGGATCGGGAGGCGCTCGCCTTGCCAAGTTGAGGCGGTTTTGGAATGGTTCGCGTAGCTGGTCGTTCGAGACGCCGCGACTTGGGAGCCAAAACGACAATGCGTACGCTACTTGCAGGCCTTGCCCTTTCAGTCAGCGTTTTGGCGAGCACGCCGACGTGGTCTCAAACGGGCGAAGCCAGCTTTCCTTCAGCGCTCGAAGTGGGTGATCAGCTGCCCGGTGCATTCCTGCTTAAGCCCGATGGCGAAGGCCCCTTCCCTGCGATCATCGTGCTGGGCGGTAGTGAGGGCAATGACAGCACCGCACGAAGAGTCGGGCCGCGACTGCTGGCGCAAGGGTATGCGGTACTGGGCGTGCCCTATTATTCGCCCGCCTGGGGCGATAGCGAACCGAAATTTCCCGAACTTTCGAGGGCTTTTGCCAACATCCCCGTCGACACCGTAGAGATAGCGCGCGACTGGCTGCTGACCCGCGACGATATTCGTGGCGGCGATATCGGCCTTTACGGCGTGTCGAAAGGCGCGGAAATGGTGCTGCTCGCGGGCGCGAAGATTGACGGGTTTGCCGCGATTGCCGCCATCGTTCCGAGCGACGTGGTATGGGAAGGATGGGGTCCGGGCACCGTCGATGGGGAAAGCAGCTCGTTCAGCTGGCGCGGCGAGCCATTGCCGTTTGTGCCCTATGGCGGACTTGCCGAGGAATTTGCGAATCCGACCGGGCCGGACGGGCGCGTGCGGATGCGCCTGCCGCATGATCTGGGTCGCAATGCCAATCCCGATCGAGCCGTCACCGCCCGGATAGCGGTCGAGGATATCGACGAACCGGTTCTGGTCGCGGGCGGCGATGCCGATCTGGTCTGGAATTCGGGCGAAATGGCGCAGATCATCGCGGAGCGGCGCGCCGCAGCGGGGTTGGAAACGGTCTCGCTGGTTTTCACCGATGCGGGTCATTTCCTGTCCGGTGACGGCAGTCGCGAGACGGGGAACCCCGCGAATGGCGAAGCGCAGAAAGTGATCTGGCCCGCAACGCTGGCCTTTTTCGAGACACATCTGAAATCCGCGGAGGAAGCACAGGGTCAATGAACGATCCGGCGACATTCGCCTTCTACCAAGAGCGCGCGGCGCATTACACGCAAAGTTTCGCGCAGGCGCATAGCCGACACCTCGATCGTTTCCTCGACCGCTTGACCCTGCGCGCGGAAATCCTCGAAATTGGCTGCGGCGCCGGGCAGGATGCGGCGCGAATGAAAGCGCGCGGCTTTCGAGTCCATGCCACTGATGGCGTGCCCGCAATGGTCACGAAGGCGAATGAGCAGTTCGGCCTCGACGCGCGCGTCATGCGGTTCGATCAGTTGAATGCGAGCGAGCGGTATGACGCGGTTTGGGCGCATGCCTGCCTGTTGCATTGCTCCCGCACGCAGCTTCCAACGATCTTGCGCGCGATCTACCGGGCGCTTCGCCCCGGCGGCTATCACTTTGCCAGTTACAAACTCGGCGATGGCGAGGGTCGCGATCTGTTCGGCCGGTTGCATAATTTGCCTTCCGCCGAGTGGGTCCGGGCGCGCTATGCCGAAGTGGGGTTCGACCGCGTCGACCACCTCGTTTATCCGGGTAAAGGCAGCGACGGAACGCAGCGCGACTGGATTGCGATCACGGTGAGGAAGCCTTGAAGCACGTTCTCGAAGCCGTCTGCACCGGCACCGCGCGGCCCTTCAACGGTGTGGAGACCAGCGCCATCATGAAGCGCCCGCGCGAGGGGCCGGTGCAAATCCTCGCAGACGGTTTCGCACCCGACGAGCAGGCGGATCGCAAGCATCATGGCGGTCCGGAAATGGCGATTCACCTTTACCCGCTCGACCATCACGATTTCTGGCGCGAGGAGCTGGGGCCGATCGACCTGCTGGAAAAACCGGGCGCGTTCGGATCGAACCTCGCTGTGCGTGGGTTGCTCGAAAACGACGTTCACATCGGCGATCGGTTTCGCCTTGGCAGCGCGCTGATCGAAGTGAGCCAGCCGCGCAAGCCGTGCTGGAAGATCGAGCATCGCTTTGCCTCGGCCTGCGAGGCAAAGGGGATGGTGGCGACAATCGTGCGCACCGGGCGGTGCGGATGGTATTTCCGCGTGCTCGAATGCGGTGAGGTCGAGGCCGGGGACACAATCGAGCGGGTCGAAACGGGCGACACCCGCTGGAGCGTTGCGAGCACCTTCGATGCGCTGATGGCGGGCAAGGCGAGCGCGGGAGACTATCGCGAGCTGGCAACCCTTCCCCGCCTCGCACCGGAACTGCGCGAGAAAGCTGCGGCAAAGCTCTGACCGCTGCATTTCATCGCGCAAATATCTCCTTTCGACCCCAAGCCGTGTGTCTGTCATACTTGTTCACCTTGAGTTGTCCTTTAATGAACGAGAACGGTTTCACCCGATGCACACGGGTCGGAAAGGGACAGCTCATGAAGACACTCGCACTCATCGCCGCCACCGGATCGCTCGCTGCGATCTCCGCACCGGCAAGCGCCGCCGAAATCGCACCCGCTCCCGGGATCGCGCAAACCGACATGTTCTCCTTCGCGAGCGCCTATGGCGACCCGCCGCCTCACGCCCGCGCTTATGGCCGATACCGTGATCGCGATTACCGCTATGATGATGACGACTATTACGATCGCTACGACCGCCGCGATCGCCGCCGCGATGCGCGCCGCATTCGTTCGCGCGATCAGGTCTGGCGTGGTCGCGATGGCCGGTACTATTGCGATCGCGGTGACGGCACGACCGGCCTCGTCGTCGGAGCTGTCGGCGGAGCGCTGCTGGGCCGCGTGATCGACCGGCGCGGCGACCGGACCGTCGGCACACTGCTCGGCGGAGCGCTGGGTGCGGTGATCGGCCGCGAGATCGACCGCAGCGAGCTGAGCTGCCGTTAAACGAAACATCAACGCACGGCAGAAGCGCCGCTCGCCCGTTGGGGTGGGCGGCGCTTTTGCGTGCGGTCAGGGCCTAGCCGCTCGATCCGATCCCGGTCACCCACAACACGATCTGCCCGATCACCGTCAGCGTGCAGAACACGACACCGAGGATCGGCACGATCATCCACATATCCGGAGCGTCGTCGGGCTGGCTCTCGCGCTTGAGCTTCCACAGCGACGCGTTGACGGCGATGAACACGACCAGGATCGCAAGGCTGGTCCCGCTCGCCAGCGTGCCCAGCGGCACAAACAGCGCCAGCGCGAGCACCACCCCAACCGTCAGCAGCGTGGCGATGATCGGCGTGTTGGTCGTCTCGTTCACCCGGCCCAGCCAGCTTGGCATGCCAGAGCGCCCGTCCCGCCCCAGATCGAGCAGCAGGCGACTGGCCGCGATGACCTGCGTAAGCGCGCCATTGACGATCACGAACAGGCTCGCGATCGCCAACGGCAGGGCGGGAAAGCCCGTGTCCTGCGTCGCGGCGTAGACCAATGGCGCATCGGCGCTCGCAATGTCCTGAATGTCGTCGCGCCCGCCAAGCGCGGCGGACACCGTTATATAGAAGACGAAGACGATGATGAGCACCAGCCACATTGCGAGCGGGAGCGTTTTCTTCACATCCTTCACTTCCTCGGCCGTCTGCGCAACGTCGCCGAAACCGATGAACGAATAGATCGCGAGGAACGCGCCCGCGAGGATGGCAGTCGCCGCGCTAGCGCTGCCCACCCCTTCCCCTTGCGCAAACGCCGCTGGCCATCCCAGCAAACTGTCCCGCAGCAGCCACAACATGATGAGCAACGTGCCGATGCCCACCAGCGTCGTTGTCGTCATAAACCATGCGCTCTGCTTCATCCCGGCAATCGAGATGATGGCCAGAGCCGCGACCAGCCCGGTCGTCGCGATCCACTGGGGCACATCGATAAAGCTGTTGAGGTAGGAGACGAAACCGGTCGTGATGGTCGCGCCCGAAACGATATTGGCGATAATGAGCAGCCACCCCACCGTCGCCGCGAGCGCCGGAGAACCGAATGCTTTCTCGGTATAATCAATCGGGCCGCCCGCCGTCGGCACGCGCGCGGCGATTTCGGCGAAGGAGAGCGCGGTGAACACGGCAACCAGTCCCGCGGCGGCATAGGCGATCGGCGCGAGCGCACCGGCTTTGCCCATGACCTCTCCGACAACGACGAATATTCCGGCGCCGAGAATGGTCCCGGTGCCGTAGAAGATCAGGGTGCCAAGACCCATCGAGCGTTCGAGCGAAATCGTTTGTCCCCCCTTGAAGTTTCCAAGTTTTCAAAGGTCGAGCGGAGCGCATGGTTCCGAAGCCATGCCAATTCTGATGTGCAACATACTGGCCAAGCGGCGCGGTTGCTGCTTTGCTGTGACGCATGAACCTCCCCGCAATTCTGGTGACCGGTGGCGCGACCCGGATCGGCGCGCGGATCGCAAGGCGGTTTGCGGATGAAGGGTGGCATGTCGTCATCCACTGCCGCAGTTCGGGTGAGGCGGCACAGAGGCTTGCGAAGGAGTTGCCGAGCGCGACGACCGTGCAATGCGAGCTTGCCGATGATGCCGCGCGCGATGCGATGATGGCGCGACTGGCGAGCGAGCTTCCCGACTGGCGGTGCGTGGTGAACTCCGCGTCGATCTTCGACTATGACGATGCCGGGCAGATCGACGCTGCGACCTACTCGCGGGCCATGCAGGTCAACGCCTTCGCCCCGATGCGATTGGCGCAGGACTACTTCGCCAAAGCCCGCAGCGGCGGATTGCGTTGCGCGATCCACGTGACCGATATGAAGCTGCTTAACCCGAACCCGGACTTCGCCAGCTACACCATGTCCAAGCACGCGCTTGCCGCGACGATCCCGATGCTGGCGATGGAGCGCGATGCGAGGGGTGAAGCGCGCGACCGCGTTTATGGACTTGCGCCCGGTGCAATACTGCCCAGTCACGACCAGGCTCCCGAAGAGACCGAAGTCTCGCATCGGCTCAACCTGCTCGAACGCAAGACCGGACCCGACGAAATCGCCGACGCCGCCGTTTTCCTCGCTACCGGCGCGCTCAAGAGCGGATCCAGCCTGTTCGTCGACAGCGGCCAGCACTTGCTAAGACAGGATCGCGATGTAATCTGGCTGGCGCGGGAAAGGGTCGGCACACCATGACGAAAAGACATTCGCTTGCGACGCGCATTTGGCACTGGTTCAACGTGGTCGCGCTGATCGTGCTGTTCATGTCGGGCCTCAACATTTCCAACGCGCATCGATACCTCTACTGGGGTGATTACGGTTTCGACCCGGCCGATGCGTGGCTTTCGGTAATCCGCTTCCCGACATGGGCGACGATCCCGCAGCGCTATGACCTTGCCGAAGCGCGCGACTGGCACAACACGGCGGCTTGGATTTTCGCGCTCGCCCTGCTGGGCATGTGGATTGCGAGCCTCGTCAACCGCCATTTCCGCCGCGATATCGCGACCAAGGCGCGCGAATGGTCGCCCAGCGCGCTGTGGCACGACATTCGCGAACACCTGCGCGGCAATTTCGAACATGGCGAGGGCAAGTACAACCTCCTGCAAAAGATCAGCTATGGCTTCGTCCTTGGCGTCTTCCTGCCGATGATGGTGCTCACCGGCATGGCGATCAGCCCCGGGGTCGAGCCGATCGCGCCGTGGTTCATCGACCTGCTTGGCGGACGGCAGAGCGCGCGCAGCCTGCACTTCATCTTCGCCTGGGGCATCTTCGGGTTCTTCGTGGTGCATGTCGCGCTGGTCATCGTGTCGGGTCCGATCTGGCAATTGCGCGCCATGATAACCGGGCGCACCGGAAAGGAACCCGCCCATGGTTGACGTCAAACGCCGCAGCCTGCTCGCCGGGATCGCTGCCCTGCCCGCTGTCGGCTGCACCGAGCTTGCCGAAACGCAAGCGGCCCGCAGCGTCTTCGATACCGCCGAAGGCTGGCACCGCGCCGCGCACCGTACGCTTGCCGGCAGACAGGCGCTCGCCCGCGAATACGCGCCCGAGGATCGCTCGCCCGATATCCGTGGCAACGGTTCGCTGACGGTCGACACACCTGAATACCGCGCCCAGCTTGCGAGCGGGTTTGCCGATTGGCAGCTCGACGTGCGCGGACTGGTCGACAATCCGATGACCCTCTCGCTGGATGACGTCCGCGCTCTGCCCCAGCGCGCCCAGATCACCCGCCACGATTGCGTCGAGGGCTGGAGCGCGATCGCCGAATGGACCGGTCCGCAGCTCTCCCATCTGCTCGATGCGGCGCGGGTGCGAGAAGAGGCGAACTTCATCGTCTTTCGCTGCGCCGACAATCTCAATGGCTCCGACTATTACGAAAGCGTCGACATGGTCGAAGCCTACCATCCCCAGACCATCGTCGCCCATCGCCTCAATGGCGAGCCGATCCCCGAAAAGAACGGCGCGCCGCTGCGGATGCGGATCGAGCGGCAATTGGGCTACAAGCACGCCAAATACCTGACCGCAGTCGAGGCCGTCGCCAGCATCGACGACATCAATGGTGGCAAGGGCGGCTATTGGGAAGATCGCGGCGATTACCAGTGGTATGCCGGTATCTGACCGCACTCAGGACGCAGCACCGCCCTTCTGCGGATCGCGCTTCACCATCGCATAGATCGGGCCAAAGCCCAGCAGCGCCGCCCCGACGAACGGGAGGGCGACCACCCACAGGCGGATGCCCGACAGGCTCTCCGGGCTGGCGATGGTTATCGCTGCGGTGGCGGCCAGACCGACGCAGATCAGCAGCACTCCGAAAACCACTCGCACCTTGGGCACTGTGCGCCCGCCTCTGATCGGGCCAAAGCTGCGCTCATGCCGGGCGAAAACCGCGATCATCGGCAGCAGCGCGAGGATATAGATCGCCAGCCAGAGCGGGCGCGACGCCCACCATTCGCCGGTGCCCGGGACCGAGTTCAGACCCATCCCGCCAAAGCCGATCCACACGATCGTCATCACGAGCACGAAAGCCGTGAGGTGCCACAGATAGACAGTCATGATCATGCCGTTCATCAGCACGGCCGCTGTCCAAATGCTCAGATTCTCGAGCATCTTGCGCCCCAGCGGCTCGAGCGTCAGCACCAGCCCGACCTGCGCAACGCCCAGCGCAAATAGCGCCAGCGTCGGAGGAAGCGAATTGGAAAAGCCTCCGGGCGCGGACACCATCGAGACCGGATAGAAGCCATAGACCGTGATCGAAATCAGGATGGCCAGCCCGACGACAAACCAGAGGAAAGCGAACAGCGGCTTCTCGAACCGCCCATCGCGCCAGGCGAAGCCGAGCTGGTGGATCGCGAGGAACACCCAGAGGAAGTTGGTGAAGTTGATGTATTCCACGCCCACCGAGAAGGTCAGCCAGTCGACCAGCATCGCGATCGGGATATAGACCGCGAAGCTCAGCCAGCCGAAGCGCTTCCATGCCTTGCGCGTGAGCGGCGTGCAGGCCGTCACCAGCAGATACACTGCGAGGAACCAGACCGGGATCAGCGCCGCCTCGGTCGCGTCTCGAATTTGTCCGCGATCAAGGCCGACCTGCGTCATAACGACCGCGAGCACCGCCCACAGCAGCAGTACCGGGAATGTCGGCGCGATCAGACGCTGCACGCGGCTCGCCAGCCAATTGCGGTAGACGCCCGTCTGTCCGGGCTCGGCCTTGCGCAGGGTCGGGTCCCAGCTCATCCCGTTCGAAAACCCGCCCACCAGGAAGAAGACCGGCATCACCTGAAAGCCCCAGATCAGCCAATGCGCCCATTGCGACGTCGTCAAAAGGTCGCCGCGCTGCAGCTCGCCCGCATCGTCGACATAGAGACCTGCCATCAGCCAATGGCCGAGCACCACCGCCAGGATCGACAGCGCCCGCAAAAAGTCCGCCCAGCGATTGCGCTCCGGCGGTGCCATCTGCGCCAGTTCGCGCGCCTTGCCCCACATTGCCAGCATTCCTCACCCTGTCCTGTTCATGCCCGCCGAATTACCGCTCAGCCAACCGATCGCGCAACGCGAATAGCGCGAAATGCTGTTCAAATCCCAAACGTCGCGCAAAACGCGGCTATCCTTCGCCTACGGATAGCGCCGCTGCATCGCCACCCAGTCGTTCGCGATCATTTCCTCAAGCACTTTCAGATCGATATCCGCGAGCTTGTTGACATAAAGGCAGCTCTTGCCGGTCTTGTGTTTGCCCAGTCGCTGCAACGCATCCTCGCGGTCGGCCGCCGCCTGCTCGTCGCAATAGCCTCCCATCAGGTATAGCGAATGCCTGGCCTTGCGCGGACTGAAGCCCGAGCGCATCCAATGCACTTCGCGCCCGCTTTCATAGGTCGTGCGATATTCGCCAAACCCGATGATCGCATCGCCCCACATGCGCGGTTCCTCACCGGTAACCTTGCGGAACAGGTCGAGCAGACGCTGCGCATCTTCGCGCTTCGCTTTCGGTTCCACCGCGTCGATGAAGTCCTCCACCGATTTGTCGTTCATTGTGGTCTTCGGCTCGTTCATGTGCCCCTCCCTCAAATGTCCCTCACCCAGCATACCACGTCGCGCTGCCATCGCATTGCGCCTACCCCTGCGCGCTGATACGGGCGCAGCCGCGTGCGATCCGGCCGCGCCTTCGAGGATACGCAAGTGACCGACAGTTCCCCTTCCGATATCCGCAAGGTAGTCCTCGCCTATTCCGGCGGCCTCGATACCTCTGTTATCGCCAAATGGCTGAGCGTCGAGCGCGGGCTGGAGGTCATCACCTTCACCGCCGATCTGGGTCAGGGCGAGGAGATCGAGCCCGCCCGCGACAAGGCGCGCGCGATGGGCATCCCCGACGAGCACATCTTCATCGAGGATCTGCGCGAGGAATTCGTGCGCGACTTCGTCTTCCCGATGATGCGCGCAAATGCCCGCTATGAAGGCGACTACCTGCTCGGCACCAGCATCGCGCGCCCCCTGATCTCCAAGCGGCTCGTCGAGATCGCGCGCGAAACCGGCGCGGATGCGATCGCCCACGGCGCGACCGGCAAGGGCAACGATCAGGTCCGTTTCGAGCTTTCTGCCTATGCGCTCGACCCCGATATTCAGGTCATCGCTCCGTGGCGCGAGTGGGACTTGACCAGCCGCACGGCGCTCATCGCATGGGCGGAAGCGCACCAGATCGCGGTGCCGACCGACAAGCGCGGCGAAGCGCCGTTCTCCACCGATGCGAACCTGCTGCACACCTCTTCCGAAGGCAAGGTGCTGGAGGATCCGTGGGAGGAGACGCCCGATTACGTCTATTCGCGTACCGATCATCCCGAGGATGCGCCGGACGCGCCCGAATACATCACAATCGGCTTCGAGCGCGGTGACGGCGTGTCGCTGAACGGCGAGGCCATGTCGCCTGCCACCCTGCTCGCCGCGCTCAACGATCTCGGACGTCGCCACGGCATCGGGCGGCTCGATCTGGTCGAGAACCGCTTCGTCGGCATGAAGAGCCGGGGGATGTACGAGACACCCGGCGGCGAGATCTACGCCCGCGCCCATCGCGGGATCGAGCAGATCACCCTCGATGCAGGCGCCGCGCATCTCAAGGACGAGCTTATGCCGCGCTATGCCCATCTCATCTACAACGGCTTCTGGTTCAGCCCCGAGCGCGCAATGCTGCAAGCCGCGATCGACCACAGCCAGGCGAAGGTCAGCGGCACCGTTCGGCTGCGGCTTTACAAGGGATCCGCCAGCGTGGTCGGGCGCAAATCGCCGCATTCGCTCTATTCCGAGGCGCATGTGACGTTCGAGGACGATGCGGGCGCATACGACCAGCAGGACGCGGCAGGCTTCATCAAGCTCAACGCCCTGCGCCTGCGCCTGCTCGCCAAGCGGGATCGCGGGGGATAGCTGGACGCAACCCGCCTGCCGTATATCCAGCCCGCCCGATGCCGAACCGCCCTGCCTGTGCGCCGGATCGAGGTCGCGGTTTGCCTTTCGTTAACCCGCATTGCTACAGCGTCGCGCCATGATTTCGTTCGCATTCTCGCGCCGTGCTCTTGTGATCCTTGCTGGCGGCACGCTGGGCATGGCTCCGCTGTCGGCTCTCGGACAGCCCGTCCCCGGCCCCGGTTCCGCAGACGAGCCCGAGGTCGGCGCTGCTACTTCCGATTTCGAGAGCGACGCCGACGTCGCCGACACTGGCCTCGGAGACGGCCTCCCCGCCGGTGCCGTCCCCTTCGCTGCCCATTTCGAGCAAGTGATCGAGCCGCTCGGCCCCGATCTCGGCAGTCTGGACCTGCGCATCCCCGACAACGCCATCGACCTCGACGCTTTCGAGCCCCCGCTCGAGGCGAGCGACGTTCTGCGCGATCTCGGCACCGGGGTCGCCTCCTATTACGGGCGCCGCTTCCACGGGCGCCGCACCGCCAACGGCGAGCGGTTCGACATGGGCGCGATGACTGCCGCGCACCGCACCCTCCCCTTTGGCAGCAAGGTGCGCGTCACCAACCCGCGCAACGGGCGCACCGTCACCGTTCGTATCAACGACCGCGGCCCCTTCACCGGCGGGCGCGTCATCGACCTCAGCCGCGCTGCTGCGGAGCGGATCGGCCTGATCCGCCGGGGCCACGCCCGGGTCGATCTCGAGCTGGTCGGAAGCTGAGGCTTCGGCGAGGCGCTCCTCCACGTCTTCGCTCGTCAGCGCCCACCAACGCTCCTCGCCGTCCTCGAACGCCTCCAACTGCGCGGCTTCGACCGACCCGACATCGCCCTCGCCCATGACCAGCTCCTTTAGCGGCTTCGCATGGCGGGGGCGCGCGGCCTCCATCGCGCGCAGGCGGCGTTCCAGCTCGGGCAGCACCTCCTCTTCCCCGTCCTCCTTCGGCTCGCCCGCCGCCGCCATGGACCGCATGTTACACGGTCCAGGGGCCGAATGCGCGCCACCCTCCCCGCCGCTCTCCCCAGTTCCGGAAGCCGCCCGCCGCGCGCGCTCGTCCAGCGCTTCGAGAGCCGCCTCGTCCCCCCGGTCGAAGGCGCCCAACAGCGCATCGAAATCCCCCGCCAGCAGCGCCACATCCTCGCGCGTCTCCAGCCGGTCGAGCCGCGCGAGATGCGCCAGCAACAGCCGGGCATCGTAGCGCCGCCGCTTGGCCACCACCTCGCCGTGGTAGAACACCTCTTCCTCCACCCCGTGCATCGCCCGGCTGGCAAGCACCTCTTCGGCATGTTCGCGCGCCACCAGCAGCGCTGCATCCCACGCCCGCCGGAACGCCGGAGACGCCCGGCGCAGGCGGTAGACCGTCTGGTGCGAGACCGCGGAGGCCTTCGCCGCCGCGCGCACCTCCCCGCTATCGGCAAGCAGCCGCAGGAAAGCCGCCTGCCGCCGCTGATCGAAGGCGAAGTGCGTCGGATCGACATGATCGGGCAGCGCCGCAAGGATCGCGGGAAGCGCCTCGGCTGCGGGGATGAACTGGCGGGGGGTGTCGTGGTGCATAATCGGTTCCTTGCGTCAACGGGTGCGTAGCGCCCGCAAGGCCGACTGGCCGCCCGCAGCGATGCGACCGTCAGGTCGCGTGAGCGAAAATAGCCAAGCGGGCGGATGCCCGCGCCGGCGCTTGAGGCGAACAAGAACGCGGAATCCATCCAGCTATAGGTTTTGGGTGGAGTAGGAAAATGGCGGTGGCCTGTGTGCGCCCACCCCGCTGCGACTAGCCAGCAAGCTGGCGAGTCTCGCTCCCCTCCCGCTCGGGAGGGGATTACCTTTCTACTCCCCTCCCGCTCGGGAGGGGCTGGGGGTGGGCCCGCGACCGAAGCGGACAATCACTCAATCGAGCGCAATTCCATTGTCGGCAGCGCAGCGGCCCATGGCGCGCTCCATTTCGGCGCGGTTGACAGTGCCGGTGGCCATCGCCTGCTCGGTGCCGTCGGCGATCCGCTCGGTCAGGCAGGTGCACAAAGTGCCGACCTGTTCGCGGGTGAGATCGGTGTCCTCGCGCTCGGTCCGCTCGATGCATTGGGCGATCGCCTGCCCCGTGTCTCCGCCGCCATAATCCGCCGGATCGGGCACATCGCCGCACCCGACCAACGCGAAGGGAACCGCACACAAGGCAAGCGCCCAAGGCCGAAGCCCCGAGCGTACCCGCAAAGCGGCATGATTGAGTGTGAAGCGAGTGCGACGAAGCGTGCGATTTTCGACCATGGCCCGCCCTACACCATGCGCCACATTTGGCCAGCGGTGATGGAGCGGGTGGCGGGCGCACTATCGCCGCGAACTGAGCGGCGAGCGCCTACCAGACCCCGATAACGCGCTCCCCGCAAAGTATGCGCTCTTTACGCAGGACGCGTTCGGTCAATTCGGGATCGGCCGGAGGGTTGTTGCCGATCCGGCCCGCATCGACATGAAGCTGCCAGTCCGCCCAGGGACCGTGCGCGGTGTCCTCGCGATGGGACGGCTGGTTGGGGCCGATGAGGATGGTTTGCTTGGTGAGGGGTGTGGGCATGGGGCGCTCCTGCTGAGTTTACAAGAGCGAGCCAGCTTAAAGGGATTGGGGAGTGTAGGAAAGCAAGCTACACCCGCCGGAGTAGCATTTTTGGAAATACTCTGTGAGGCCTTGCAAATGAAATTCGATGTAATGGGTCGGATCGACAATATGGACCTACCTGATGGAAAATCCGCGGTACTATACTCGGTCTATGAGGCAGTCAGCAACTCCGTCCACGCCATTCACGACAAATTCGGTGAGGAAAAAGTACGAAAGAAAGGGCGCATACAGGTCGAAATCATTCACGGTGATGATCATGAGATCAAGGCAATTCAAATTACCGATAACGGCGAAGGCTTCACTGAAGCAAATTTGGACTCATTTGAAACGAGTGATAGCCGACTGAAATATGCTCGTGGAGGCAAGGGAGTAGGCCGTCTAATCTGGATCAAGACATTCCATGATATCAGGGTCGAAAGTCAATACTGTGGGGATCAAGGCAACCTCCGGTCACTGAGTTTTGATTTCAGACCTGAACTGGACGACTCAAAAGCCAATTTGACTGATAATCAATATGATGGGAGTAAAGATACAGGTGCGACGATAACCTTATCTAGGCTCAGGACCCCGCTTACCCAACGCATAAACAAAGCAACTTTTCTAAAGGACTTAGCAGTACATTTCTTTCCACAATTTCTTGACAACATACTTCCTGAAATTGTTCTCAAATATCGCGGAGAAACAGATTCTTTAAACGACTATATCGAAGGCCGTATCGACGAACCGACCCGTCAAGTTGTAGAATCCAGACAGATGGTGAAACTTGGAATGTTGGGATTGACCACCTATTTGTTGATCCCACGATCTCGACAGAACTACGCAATTCTTACCTTCTCACCGCCCACGGACGGCTTGTAGGTCACCCAGTTTCAATAGAGAAGCTCTATGATCTAAGATCATTGCCAAACGGCAAAGCCTATGTAGCTGTGGTATCCGGTGAACCGCTCGACGATAGGGTCGATCAACAAAGAATGAATTTTCGCTTCAATCAAGCTCAACAAGATGCTCTCGAAGAAGCTGTCTTGGGAGCGATCGAATCGCATCTTGCCGAGCACGTCGAAGACGTAAGAAAGCGGCAAAGGGCGGTCGTCGAAAAAGTCTTAGCTGAACATCCAGCGCTAGCATCGCAAATTGAAGACATGGATGAATATGTGCGCGGTCTCTACCCTGGTATGTCTGACGAACAGATAGCAGCGAATCTTTTCACACTGCTCTACAGAGAGGAGCGCAAGATTGTACGAGAGTTTCATCGAATTGCCGAAGAGTCCAAGTTCGATAGTAATGCGGCGAAACGAGCAAAAGAGATAGTCGATGATCTTGGTGAACAAGAGAAACGAAGGCTCGCTGATTTAACGGCAAAAAGACACCAACTCCTTGTTGCAGCAAACATGCTACTGAAGTTTAATCTTCCCGAAGACGAACAATACCACTACGAAAAACTAGTTCACGAGTTGTTATGCCCGATGAGCAGGATGTACCAATCAGGCGATTTTGAAGACCACAATTTATGGATACTCGACGATTCACTCGCGGGTTATGAGTTCTTCGCCTCAGACAAAACGATCCAATCATTCACTGAGAGCAGCAAGAGCACCAAAGAACCAGACTTGGTATTTTTCAATCCACTTGGCTTCAGGCGCCCGGAAACCAACGAGCCTGTTACAATAATCGAGTTCAAACGTCCAGGAGGCGGCAAGATTTCTAGTGATCCGGTTACCCAAGTTCTCAAATACGTCGAGGAGTTACAGGAGCAAACCGTCGTTGGGCCAGATGGGAACATTATAACGCAGATTAATAAAAACACGCCTTTCACGTGCTATATCGTTTGCGAACTCACGGAAGAAACGAAGAAACTTCTTCGTCGAAGCATTGCGAACCTCGAAACCCCCGACGGAGAGGGCTTCTATGGTTTCTCACCCACTCATAATGCTGGTATCCAGGTCATATCTTTCAAGAAGATGATTGATGATGCCATGAAGCGAAACAAGGCGTACTTTGACGCCATAAACCTGCCTAGCCCCTCTCGGGCAGCGAGGGAAAGAGCGGCGAAAAGGCGAGCCAAAAAGGCCGACAAAGAGCTGCAAAAAGCGGAGTAGCTAATCCTACTCCGCCGCCTCCCGAGCCCCGTTCGCCTTCCCCAGCATCGGCTTGAGATAAGCCCCGGTAAACGACCGCTTCACCTGCGCGACCTCCTCCGGCGTGCCCTCCGCCACGACCTCGCCCCCACGCACCCCGCCGTCCGGCCCAAGGTCCAGGATCCAGTCGGCGGTCTTGATCACGTCGAGGTTATGCTCGATCACCACCACGCTGTTCCCCTGCTCGACCAGGCGGTGCAGCACTTCGAGCAGTTTGCGCACATCCTCGAAATGCAGGCCGGTGGTGGGCTCGTCGAGGATATACAGCGTCTGGCCGGTGGAGCGTTTGGACAGTTCCTTGGCCAGCTTCACGCGCTGCGCCTCTCCGCCCGACAAGGTCGTCGCCTGCTGGCCGACCTTGACGTAGCCCAGCCCCACCTCGTTCAGCATCCGCATCTTGTCACGGATCGAGGGGACGGCCTTGAAGAAGCCTTCCGCATCCTCGACCGTCATGTCCAGCACGTCGGCGATCGAGTGCCCCTTGAACTTCACCTCCAGCGTCTCGCGATTGTAGCGCTTGCCGCCGCATTCCTCGCAGGTGACGTAGACGTCGGGGAGGAAGTGCATCTCGATCTTGATGAGGCCGTCGCCGGTGCATTGCTCGCACCGCCCGCCCTTGACGTTGAAGGAGAAGCGGCCCGGCTTGTATCCGCGCGCCTGGCTTTCGGGGAGGCCCGCAAACCAGTCGCGGATCTGGGTGAAGGCGCCAGTATACGTTGCAGGGTTGCTACGGGGCGTGCGGCCGATGGGGGACTGGTCGATCTCGATGACCTTGTCGCAATATTCGAGGCCGGTGATCGCGTCATGCTTGCCCGCGATGACGCGCGCGCCATTGAGCACGCGGGCGGCGGAGGCGTAGAGCGTGTCGATGGTGAAGGTCGACTTGCCCGACCCCGATACGCCGGTGATGCAGGTGAACGTGCCGAGCGGGATGGAGGCGGTGACATCCTTGAGGTTGTTGGCGCTCGCGCCCTTGACCGTCAGCTTGTGCCCATTGCCCTCGCGCCGGGTCTGCGGGACCGCGATCTCGCGCCGCCCGGTGAGGTAGTCGGCGGTGAGCGACTTCTTGGAGCGCATGATCTGCTTGAGCGTGCCCTGCGCCACCACCTCGCCCCCGCGCACGCCAGCGCCCGGGCCGAGATCGACGACATGGTCGGCCTGGCGGATCGCGTCCTCGTCATGCTCGACCACGATGACCGTGTTGCCGAGATCGCGCAGGCGCTTGAGGGTCTCCAGCAGCCGGTCATTGTCGCGCTGGTGCAGGCCGATGCTGGGCTCGTCGAGAACGTAGAGCACGCCGGAGAGCCCGCTGCCGATCTGGCTGGCGAGCCGGATGCGCTGGCTCTCCCCGCCTGACAAGGTGCCGCTGGTGCGGTCGAGGTTGAGGTAATCGAGCCCGACATTGTCGAGGAAGCCCAGCCGCTCGTTGATCTCCTTCAGGATGGCGCGGGCGATCTGGGATTGCTGCTCGGTCAGATTGTCGTCGAGACCGAGGAACCAGTCCTTCGCATCCGACACGCTCATCTTGACCGGCTCGGCAATGTCGGTGGGGCCGTTGGTGCTGGGGATCTTCACCGCCAGCGCCTTTTCATTGAGGCGCTTGCCCCCGCAGGTCTCGCATGGCTGCGCGGTCTGGAACTTGGACAGCTCCTCGCGCATCCAGGTGCTTTCGGTCTGCATCAGGCGGCGGTTGAGGTTGCCGATGACGCCTTCGAAGGCCTTATTGACGGTGTATTGTTTGCGCCCGTCCTTGAAGGTGAGCGGAACGGGCATCCCGTTCGTGCCGTGCAGGATGATGAGCTTCTGGTCGGGCTCGAGATCCTTCCACGGGGTGGTGATCGTGAAGTCATACGCTTTGGCGAGGCTGGAGAGCACCTGCATGTAATAGGGCGATGGCGGGTTGGACTTCGCCCACGGCGCGACCGCTCCCTGCTTCAATGTCAGCGCTTCGTTGGGGACGACAAGCTGTTCGTCGAAGAGCTGCTTTTCGCCGATCCCGTCGCAAGTCGGACAGGCGCCCTGGGGCGAGTTGAAGGAGAACAGGCGCGGCTCGATCTCCTCGATCGTGAAGCCGCTGACCGGGCAGGCGAATTTTTCGGAGAAGACGATGCGGTTGTCGGGCAGGCCCGCGCCTTTCATCGCGCCACCCGACGCATCTTCATCCTCGCGCCCCGGCACCACGCCATCGGCGAGGTCGACATAAGCCAGTCCCTCGGCCAGCTTGAGCGCGGTTTCGAACGAGTCCGCCAGCCGGGTCTCGATCCCCTCCTTCACCGCGATCCTGTCGACCACCACCTCGATGTCATGCTTGAACTTCTTGTCGAGTGCGGGCGCTTCCTCGATCCCGTACATCTCGCCATCGATCCGCACGCGGGTGAAACCGGCCTTCTGCCATTCGGCCAGCTCGCGCCGGTATTCGCCCTTGCGCCCGCGCACCACCGGGGCGAGCAGATAGAGCCGCGTGCCTTCCGGCAGAGCCATGACGCGGTCGACCATCTGGCTGACCGTCTGCGCGGAGATCGGCTTGCCCGTTGCCGGGCTGTAAGGCACGCCGATCCGCGCCCACAGCAGCCGCATGTAATCGTAGATTTCGGTGACCGTCGCGACGGTCGAGCGCGGATTGCGGCTCGTCGTCTTCTGTTCGATGCTGATAGCGGGAGAAAGCCCGTCGATATGTTCGACATCGGGCTTCTGCATCATTTCAAGGAACTGGCGCGCATAGGCGGACAGGCTCTCGACATAACGCCGCTGCCCTTCGGCATAAATCGTATCAAAGGCCAGGCTCGACTTGCCCGACCCGGACAGCCCCGTGACCACGATCAACGCATCGCGCGGCAGATCGATATCGACACCCTTGAGGTTGTGCTCGCGCGCGCCGCGTACGCTTATCTTGGTCAGCATGCGGCAGACCGATGCTTCGTGGTTTTGGTCAGGCTCATACGGTCAGTTTGTTCCGGTAATGTTCGGATGTGTCAAGGGAGGTCCGCAGGGCGTTGCGCTGCGGCTGGCGTGAAGCGAGAGATGTGGTGGCCGCGTCCTGTGTTTGCAATGTTCGGAACCGCCACCGTCCTGCCGGGATTTCTATGATGAACCCGAACGCGCGAGCGCTCAGAAAGGCACCCATGACGCAAGCAAGCACTTCCCCTCTCGACCCTGACAATACGGACGGCCCTGCTAACGGCGACGCGTCCGGCGGCGGCAACGCCCCTCACAGCGCAGCCGTGCCAGCGAAAGCCGCCAGATCGGAAACTCCATCTTCGCCACGTCATTCGTCCAGACGACGCGGACGTCCGCTCGAGGTGCGTTTCGCGCGCCATCTTGCGACCCACAACTGGGGCTGGTTTGCCTTGCGGGGCGGGCTGCTGATCGTGCTGGGACTGGTCGCACTTGTCTTTCCCGGTCCGACCCTGTTCGCCTCGGCCCTGATCTTTGCCGCTGTGTCGTTCGCCGATGGCGTCGCTTCGGTGCTTTCGGGCATTCGCGGCGCGCGAAACTCCAATGAGCGGTGGTGGACCCTGATCCTTTCCGGCGTGCTGGGAATAGTCGTGGGCGCCGCGTTCCTGTTCTTCCCCTTCGTCAGCACACTTGCCCTCACCTTCACCGCGATCTTGCTCATCGCCGGATACGCGATGACGACCGGCGTGTTGCAAATTATCGCGGCGTGGCGGCTGCGGCAGGAGATCGAAGGCGAGTGGCTGCTGATGACCGCTGGCGCTCTGGGCGTTCTGCTTGGAATTGCTCTGGTAATCCTGCTGCTGGTCGCACCTGCGCCAACCCTGCTCGTGCTGGCATGGCTGATCGGCATCTGGGCGCTGGCGAGCGGCATCAGCTTGCTGATGCTGGCGCTTCGGCTGCGAAAAACGCGTGGCGAGGCCGACTGAGACGCTGTTCGGCGAAGCGTGGCGGATCGGCGATTTACGCTACGGAATGGCGGAACTCACCTACCCGTTCGCGCATTATTCTGGTATATGAGCCGCTGGCGCCGGTCCGCCGCTTTTGTCCCTCCGACGGGCTGGACCTGCGCCAGCTTTCAATCCTGAACCAAGGAGGACAACATCATGGCATACACCTATCTCACCCCCGCACGTCGCACACGCGCCGGCTTTGGCGCCGGTGGCGGCCTTTTCGATCTCAATCGCCAGATCAATCGCCTGTTCGACGATCTGTTCGACCAGGATGACGATGGCGGCACGATGAGCGGTCGCGGCATGAACGCGCCGGCGATGGAGCTTCACCAGACCGACGAACGCGTCGAACTTACCGCCGAACTTCCCGGCGTCACGCAGGACGATATCGAGCTCACCGTCGAGGACGGCGTATTGACCCTGTCTGGCGAGAAGCAATCGGAGCGCACCGACGAGGAGCGCGGCTATTCCGAACGCTCCTATGGCCGTTTCGAACGCCGTGTGACCCTGCCCGGCGATATCGATGAGGATCATGTCAGCGCGGACTTTGAAAATGGCGTCCTGACCGTGACCCTGCCGCGTACCGAGCAGAAAACCAACGCCAGACGCATTGCGATCGGCAACCGTGACGCAGGCACGCGCACGATCGAGAATACGAGCGAAGAACAGGACAAGGTTCCTGAAAACGCTTAACTTTTTTGAAAAATGACGGAAACAAACGGGTCCGCTTCGGCGGGCCCGTTCTTGGTTAAAATCAGGCTAATCTCCAGTGAACCGAGCCACAGCAGCGACGAAGTGTGGACACGCGACAGGCTTCATCCGTTGATTAGGTAAGAGAAACAAAGCGTCGCGCAGCGAAACGATGATTACTCGCAGCGGCGCAAACAGACAGACGGATAACCGCCAGGTTTCCGCAAGGATCGCAGCCTCACACATCGGCCTGCGAACGGGCAGAGCGAGATCTCGCCGCCCGCATTCGGCTTCCAGCAGGGATCACCCGAATTTCCGAGCGAAATCGCTCCCCTCATCGGGGCTTGCGACCTGGCGAGCCCGCAAGGAGTGTTACGATTTTTGGCTCGAACAGCGACCCGGTTCTCAATTCTTCCCTTTCCCCCGCAATTCCGCATCTCCGCGCAGACGGTAGGGCAGATACGCCACGCGGGGTCGCATCGGCAGCGATTTCGGGCGGAGGTAATTACTCGGAAGCCACACGTTTGCAGCCAGAAACCGCGGCGATGACATCAAGCATCGCGCCGGGGCCGGAAGTTGTGACTTCGACGACGCCCGATCTCGACACCGTACGCAAAGCTGCGCGCCAACGGTTCTTCACACGGTTTCGCAAACGCTGGACCGAGCGTCGTCAACGCACCATGCGCGGTCGAACCGGCACCGCCAGCAATCTTGCAAGTGTGCAACCGCGTGGTCGTCGCCGCAAGCGCACTGCGTTTGCGCTTGGCGTGAGCGCGCTTGGCCTGTCCGGCGCTTCACAAGGCGCACTGTCGGCCGACTCGACCGCAGCACAAGGTATCGCCGATGACGACGCCAAAATCGGTTTCATCGACCCCTTCGAGCGGGTGCATGTCAACGAGCTATCGGTAAGCAATGATTTGCTTGCGGCGATGGTCGAGGAAGAAGGCGTGCGCTACGACGTCTATCGCGATGTCGCGGGCTACCCGACGGTCGGGGTGGGTCACTTTGTCCTTCCCGAAGACAATCTGAGCCTTGGTGACACGATCAGCCATGAGCGCGCGATGGAGTTGCTTGAGCAGGATCTCAGAAAGGCGGAAAAAGGCGTCCAGAAGCTGGTCGGTGACCTGCCGATCAATCAGCATGAATTCGATGCTCTCGTCGACCTGGTGTTCAATGTGGGCGAAGGAACCGTGTCGGACCGCAAGAGCCCAAAGCTCAACGCAGCCATCGAGAGCGGCGATTATGACGGCATTGCCGAAGAGCTGGAATACACCACTGCGAAAAACAGGATCGCCAGGGGCCTCGTCTATCGCAGCGAAAGGCGCTCGCAGATCTTTATGAACGCCGATTACAGCGATCCGCGCGAAATTCAGCGGAGCGGTTAAGCGCCCGGTGGGCCGCGCTTCCTGCGCCAGACGAGCGACCGGCGGTTCAGTTCCGCAAGGTCGCTTTCGCCCTCTATCGCCTCATTGCCCAATTCAATCGCGCGGCGAAGCGTCGCGAGAGGTGCGTTCTTGTAGGCGGGCGGAGCAATGTGATCGCGCCACGGTCCACCGCAAGCATTGTCGAGCAGTATCCGCTGGAAGCAATGATCGAACCGCACGGACCAGCCGCGCTCGACCGCGAGATCCGGCATTGTTTCGCGCGTGAGTTCGAACCACGTCGCCTCCAGCGCTTGCCGGTCCTCGGTTTTGCTACTCATCGCCAGCCCTCGCCACCAGAGCGCGCTGGCCAGCCTCCCCAAGCCATTGCGCTTTGACACCCCAGACTTCCGCGATAATCACGGGGTCCAATGCGCTCTCCGGCGCGCCATCGGCGACCAGCCGGCCCTTATCCAGCACCATCACCCGCTCGGCATGGTTCATCGCGAGCGCGAGATCGTGCAGCACAATCACAACGCCTCGCCCGGCACGCGCAGCGTCCTTCAGATGCTCGACCAGCGCAAGCTGATGACCAAGATCGAGCGCAGCGAACGGCTCATCGGCAAGGATCCAGTCCGGCTCTCCTGCCAGTACGCGAGCCAGTAACGCACGCGCTTTTTCTCCGCCGGAAAGCTGACTGACCGGTCGCCCGCGAAAACTGTCGAGGCCGAGCGCCGAGATCGCAGCGTCAATCGGTTCGCGCTTTCGGTCGCGATGCGGCATCCGGCCCAGCGCGATCAGCGTTTCGAGCGCGACGTCCCAGGCGATGTCTGCGCTCTGCGGCAGGTATCCAAGTGCTCGAGCGCGCTCGCGCGAAGTCAGCGCTGCGATCGATTGGCCTGCGAACGTCACGTCCCCGCTCGCAAAAGGGAGCAGTCCGGCGAGCGCCATCAGCAGACTCGACTTGCCCGCTCCGTTGGGTCCGACAATGGCGGTAATCGTGCCGGGTTCGAGCTGCGCGGAGACGCCATGCAGCACTTCAACCACGCCGCGCCGGAGCGAAAGACCATTCGCCGCGAGCCTCACAATTGCCCCCGCCGCATGCGGATCAGCAACCACAGAAAGAACGGAGCACCGATGAGCGATAACGCAATGCCAAGCCGCAACTCCGTTACCAAAGGCAGCACCCGCACCGCGCTGTCCGCCGCGAGCACCAGGCAGGCTCCGGCCAGCGCGCTCGGCACCATCAGCGAGGACGGCAGGCGATCCGTAAGCGGGCGCACCAGGTGCGGCACGATCAGGCCGACGAAGCCGATGATCCCGGCCACCGCAACGCCCGCGCCCACCGTCAGCCCTACCCCGACCACCAGCAGCCACAACAGCCGGCGCGGGTCGATGCCGAGCGAGCGCGCCGCGTCCTCCCCCAACGTCATCGCATCGAGATCGCGCGCGGCAAGGGCCAGCACCACCACTCCCGCCAGTGTGAGCGGTGCGGCAATCGCGACTTCGCTCCAGGACCGGTCGGTCAGCGCGCCATTCAGCCACATGACGATCTGCGACAAGGCGAAGGCGCTCGGCGACATCGTGATCGCCAAAGCCGTCAGCGCGCCTGCGAGACTTGCGATCATCAGGCCTGCCAGCGTGAATAGCGCGATCCCTCCGCCAGCCCCACCCGCCGCATCCGATGCGGTGCGCCCGGCGATAAGCGCCAGCAGCGCCATCGCCAGCGCCGCTCCGGCAAGCGCGAAAGCGGGCAGGCTCCAATATGCCATGGCAGGCGGCAGGCTGGCCCCGAACCAGAAACTCGCCACCGCACCCAGCGCGGCCATCGGCGCGATGCCGAACAGGCCCGGATCGGCGAGCGGATTGCGCAGATAGCCTTGCATCGCCGCCCCCGCAGCGCCCAGTCCCGCCCCGACGACGATAGCGAGAACGGCGCGAGGCAGGCGCAATTCCATCAGGATCAGCGCGGCATTCTGCGGCCCCTCCCCCGCGCCCGCAAACGGATCGATCCAGACGCGCCCCGCCAGCAGCGACACGGGCACCAGCAGCACCAGCAGCGCCGCAAAGACAAGGCTCGCGCGGGTCACTGCCCCGCCCGATCCATCGCACCGCGAATATCGGCGAGCCGTGCGCGCACTTTGGCGATGTTCGGCCCACCGCAATTGAGAAGCTTCGGATCGAGCCGTTCGATCCGCATCTCGGGCAGATCACGCAGCAGCGGGTGGCGTTGACCGATCGAGTCCCCGGCCACCAGCAGCAGATCGGGCGGATCGGCAATCACCGTTTCAAGCGGCACGTAATCCGCCTGATTCAGCCCTTTCGCCGCGCTGTGGCTCGCAAAGCCTGCCTCGCGCAGCAATTGCGCGATCAGCGTTGCTTCACCCGGCACGATCTGTGACGGCTGCCATAGAAGTGCCGAGGGCGCTTGCCCGTCCTTCAGCGCAGGCGTCGCCGTCATCTCCTGGACCAGCGAGGTCGCCTTTGCCGGAGAGCCGCCCAGCCCCGCGATGCGCCGCACCTGCTTGATGTTCTGTGCGACGGTGGCAGGGTTATCGAAGCGCTCGACCCGCAAACCGCTGCGTTTCAGCGCGGCATGCGTCGTGGGCGCGATGAAGGTGGAGGCGAGTACGATGTCGGGCTGGAGTGCGATAATCTCTTCCGCCGTGCCCGAAACGAACGGGATTTGCTCGGTATGCCCCTTAGGAACGAGCCCATCGTCGCGGCTGTAGTGCGATAGCGCGAGGATCTGTGCCGGCTCTGCGGTCTGGACCAGTATTGCATCGAGACACGGATTGAGGCTGACGAAAGTGGGGCGGCTTGGATCGCCCGCCCCTTGCGCGCGGGGATGCGGACCAAAATCGCACGGCGCCGTAACAAGCGCCAGCCCGAGAGCGCACAGAAATCCAGTAGTCTTGCTGATCCGGTTGTATGCGAACGCACCCATCCCCTTTGCCCGATAGGCGCAGGTCCGCAGCGCTTCAAGCGCAGGCTCACGCACGGGGCATGCGCCGACGATGCCCTGTTTCCGGGCGCGTTTACCCGATGGCAACCCATAACTGACACCAAGGGTTAGCGCGATGCTTCCTAACACAGCAAACGTCGCAAAGCCCCAGGCGCGATCGGTCGACCCCCGCAGCAGCGATGCGCGGAGCCGGGCATCGAACGCGCCGCAATCCGAAAGTCGAACCGCTCATGTCGATCCATTTTGCCCCCGCTGTCCTTCCCGGGCGCACGCATGTCTGCCGCCCGATTGCCCGCGCCATGGTGTCGCGCGCGGTCGAACGGGTCGCGAACGACGATGGCGAACATGCAGACGGGATCGATGGCGGCCATGACGAACGCTTGCTCAAGGCGGCCTTACGCCACTTCGGCTCGCACGGCCTGGGTGCGGCCCGCGCCGCACGGGCTCAGGCGGAAGCGGCGTTTTTCGACGGCGATCGACAGGCCTATGATTGGTGGCTTGGCATCACCCGCACACTCGACAGGCGGCTCGCAGCCGAAGCCGAACGGCCGGCGAGCGCAAGCTGACTATTTCGCGTCCGGCTCGATCCGGGTCGCATCACCGGGCTCGCCAGCACATTTTCTCAAGCCGCAGAGCGCATATTCCTGCGCAATAAGACGGTAACCACGGCGTTAACCAGAGCTTGACACTCTAGGCGTAACCCCTGCGCTACATGGGAGAATTCAGCCTCTTGTCCTTCCTGCGCCAAACGGGAATGCGAGCGCGATCGGATCGCCTGTCCGCGCGCGTTCGACGCATGCTCGTCACGACGCTCTACACGCAGCCATCGAGCCTTGCGATCGGGGCAGTGGCGACCGTCGGAGCGACAGCAGTGGCGGCATATGTGTCGCAGGCTTTCTGGCTGGGGGTCGCGTGCGTCGTCCTCGCCGCTGTGGGAGCCGCGCGTGTTTTAAGCGCCATCGTGCTCGCCGCCGATGATCGTAAGGCCAGCACGCAGACACTTGAGCTTGCGTATGAAATCGGGGCGTTCAGTTATGCTCTCGCGCTCGGTCTGACAGCAGCCTACACCATCTGGTGGGAGACAGGCGCGCAGGTCGAATTGCTGATGGTGGCCAACACGCTGGGCTACGGCATCGGCGTGTCGGCGCGCAATGCCGGCCGCATGACAATCGCGGTCGGACAGCTGGCGCTCACTTGCGTGCCCACTGCGATCGCGTGCTTTGCGACCGGCGAGTTGACCCGCATCGCGCTGGGCATGACGATCCTGCTGCTGATCCCGGCGATGATCTCGATCGCGGGCAACATTTTCACCGTCCTGCGGGATTCGATCGCTTCGGCGGAGACCAGCCGCAAGCTCGCCGACAAGATGCAGCGGCTCGCGCGCACCGATGTCGTGACCGGCCTCGCCAACCGCGCGGGACTGGACCACGCAATGATCGAAACGATGATGCGAGTCGATGCCGAAACGAGGATCGCGCTGTTCTGGATCGACCTCGACCGGTTCAAGGAGGTGAACGATCTGCTCGGCCATCCGGTCGGTGACAGGGTGTTGAAACAGGTCGCCGAACGACTGCGCGAAGTATCGCCCGATGGCGCGACCGTGGCGCGGTTCGGCGGAGACGAATTCATCGTCTTCACCCGCATTGCCGATCGCCAGATCGCCGAACGCGTGGCGAGCGAAATCCATTGCGAGATCATGCGGCCCTTCCGCATCGATGGCGAGCGGCTCGAAGTGCGCGCATCGCTCGGTGTGGCGATGTTGCCCGATCATGGCACCGATGCCGACACGCTCATGCAGGGCGCGGACCTCGCCCTTTATCGCGCCAAGGTAAACGGGCGCGCGCAGACCTGCTTCTTCGACAGCTCGATGACCCGCGATCTGGTGCGGCGGCGCGAGATCGAGGAGGAGCTTCGGATCGCGATCCAGCGCGACGAGCTATCGATCTTCTTCCAACCGATTGTCGATCTGGACACCGGTCGCATCCGCGCGTTCGAGGCGCTGGTGCGCTGGTTCCACCCGGAAAAGGGCGAACTGAAGCCGGACGAATTCATTCCGGTGGCTGAGGAGACCGGCGTGATCGTGACGCTCGGCAACTGGATCACCGCGCAGGCCGCACGGGTCGCGGCGGGCTGGCCCGATGACGTGTCGGTCGCGGTCAATCTCTCGCCGCTGCAGATCCGTGCGCCGGGGGCGGCGCTGGGCATCAAGAATGCGTTGCGCGAAGCCGGGCTGGACCCGCGCCGGATGGAGCTGGAAGTTACCGAAAGCCTGTTCATCGAGGATAACCACGCAACCGCCGCCTTCATCGACGAACTTTCCGAGATCGGCGTGCGGTTCGCGCTTGACGATTTCGGCACCGGCTATTCCTCGCTCGGCTACATCAACACCTTCCCGCTTTCGAAGATCAAGGTCGACCGCAGCTTCGTCTCCGGCGCGCATGTCGGGCGCAAGAGCGATGCGATCATCCGCGCCGTCGCCGAAATGGGATCGACGCTGGGCATGGATATCGTGGCCGAGGGGCTGGAGACGATCGAGCAGGTGCAGGCCGTACGCGAGGCAGGCTGCACGCTGGGCCAGGGCTATTACTTCAGCCGTGCCGTGCCCGATTATCTCGCCGCAATGCTGCTGGCGCAGGAACGCGAACAGGACATTCGCCAGGTCAACGGCTGAGCACCGGCTGATTTATAGAGCGGAATTGCAGGAAGGGCGCTGCCTTTCGTCCGTATGACGAGAGAGTCATTGCGTGAGTTTCGCACACTTATTGCAATTGCTTACCAATCGCAAAGATAATCGCCGACCAACCCGGTTTCGCGGTTGCAATCCCCCTACCCCCCGCCTACCCCGCCGATGCCATTTGCGGGTCCGGACTCCGGGGACGAGGGTCGGACGCCAACGCCGCGTTTCGACACTCATTCGTCCCAGCCTATTTAAGGGAAGGACGCCTCCTCTATGGCCCAAACGACTGGACGCAAGAAGATCGCGCTGATCGGCTCCGGCATGATCGGCGGCACGCTCGCCCACCTCGCCGCGAAGAAGGAAATGGGCGACATCGTCCTGTTCGACATCGCCGAGGGAATGCCGCAGGGCAAGGCGCTGGACCTCTCGCAATGCGGCCCAATCGAGGGCTTCGACGCGACAATCACCGGCTCGAACGACTACGCCGATATCGCTGGCGCGGACGTCATCATCGTCACCGCCGGCGTTCCGCGTAAGCCCGGCATGAGCCGTGACGACCTGCTGGGCATCAACCTCAAAGTGATGAAGGCGGTCGGCGAAGGCATCAAGAACAACGCGCCCGACGCGTTCGTCATCTGCATCACCAACCCATTGGACGCGATGGTCTGGGCGCTGCGCGAGTTTTCCGGCCTGCCGCACAACAAGGTGGTCGGGATGGCGGGCGTGCTCGACAGCGCGCGCTTCGCCACCTTCCTCGCGTGGGAGTTCGGCGTAAGCGTGAAGGACGTGAACGCCTTCGTGCTCGGCGGCCATGGCGATACGATGGTGCCGGTCCTGTCCTATTCCACGATCAACGGCATTCCGGTGAAGGACATGGCCAAGATCAAGGGCGTCGCGACAAGCCGCCTGGACGAAATCGTCGACCGCACGCGCAAGGGCGGCGGCGAGATCGTCGGCCTGCTCGGCAACGGCTCAGCCTATTACGCCCCCGCCACCAGCGCGATTGCGATGGCCGAGGCGTATCTCGGCGACCAAAAGCGCATCCTGCCGTGTGCGTCGTATGTCGAGGGCAAATACGGCCTCGATGGCCTGTATGTCGGCGTCCCCACCGTGATCGGTGCAGGCGGAACCGAGGACGTGGTCGAAATCGAACTGTCGGACGAAGAGAAGTCCAACCTCAAGGTCAGCACCGACGCGGTCGAGGAATTGCTCGAGGCGTGCAAGGGGTTGGATGGCAGTCTTGCTTAAGAAACTCCCCGCAATTTGCCTTGGCGCGGCAGCGCTTTCGATACCCGTCCACACCTACGCGGCTGCTATGGCGGTGAACGAGGAGTCAGAACGTTTTGTGGTAGGCGACAACATCGCGGCTTTCTTCGTCGTCTGTCTCATGAATTATGGAGACCCTGAAGGTCAGATTGCGGCCGCCGAATCTCAGTACGAGCAGACCGACAAGGTGTATTGGCGACTTCTCGACAAGCAGGCCGAGGGCTCCATAACCTCTGCTACATTTCAGGGATTTAGACTTCAGGTCGAAGAAGGCGGGAATCATCAATGCTCGTTTTCCGTGACAGCAGTTGACCCGGTAACGGTCGAATCTCTTGGCGAAGAGCTTTCAGGCATCGTTGGAGGTTTGTCTGCAACCTTTCAGACGCAGCCTGAACCGAGAGCGGTCTGGATTCTCGAGCTTCCTGGAAATGCTGAGGGCCCAATTCTCCTGTCAGCAACATCGGCCCCTCAAGGCGATGGGAGCCTTGTCACATTCTCAGTCCAAGATTTCGGAGGCTAGTCAATGTCCATCCTCGTAAACAAAGACACCAAGGTCATCACGCAGGGGATGACCGGCGACACCGGAACGTTCCACACGCAGCAGGCGCTCGATTACGGGACCAAGATGGTTGCGGGCGTGACGCCGGGCAAAGGCGGGACGACGCATATCGGCCTGCCCAATTTCAACACGGTGCGCGAGGCCAAGGACGCGACCGGCGCGACGGCGAGCTGCATCTATGTCCCCCCGCCCTTCGCAGCAGACGCCATCTGCGAGGCGATCGATGCCGAGATCGAGCTGATCATCTGCATCACCGAAGGCATCCCGGTGCTCGACATGGTGCGCGCCAAGGCCGCGCTCGAAGGGACGAACAGCCGATTGATCGGCCCGAACTGCCCCGGTGTGCTGACGCCCGATGAGTGCAAGATCGGGATCATGCCCGGACAAATCTTCAAGAAGGGCAGTGTCGGCGTCGTCAGCCGCTCGGGCACGCTCACCTATGAAGCGGTCCATCAGACCACGCAGGTTGGCCTCGGCCAGTCCACCGCAGTCGGCATCGGAGGCGATCCGGTGAACGGCACCAACTTCATCGACGTGCTCGACCTGTTCCTCGACGATCCCGAAACGAAGAGCATTATTATGATCGGCGAAATCGGCGGGAGCGCCGAGGAAGAAGCCGCCGAATTCCTCAAGGCCGAAGCCGCCAAGGGCCGCTCCAAGCCGACCGTCGGCTTCATCGCCGGTCGCACGGCGCCTCCGGGTCGCCGGATGGGCCATGCGGGCGCTATCGTATCCGGTGGAAAGGGCGGCGCTGACGACAAGATCGCGGCGATGGAAGATGCGGGTATCCGCGTATCGCCCTCGCCCAGCGAACTGGGCACCACACTCGACGCAATGCTGAAAGAGATGGCCTAACTCCACCCTCCCCCTCCCGCGAGACCGCCCATGAACAAGCAATCCGCCAACTTCACCCCGGACATGACCGATCAGGAAGGACCGCAGCCCGGGCCTTCGTGGGGCAATGCGGGCTGGCTTGAGCAGGTGGCGGACAGCGGGGCGGATCTCGTCTCGGCGATGGACCCCACACAGATGCGCGCCGATGCGAAGGCGGGGATCGAAAAGGCGGCGAAGGCAGCGGGCAAATCGAGCGATCCTGCGGCTATCGAAAAAGCGGCGAGCCTTTCAATAGCGGCGATGACCCTGGTGCGGCTGTACCGTGTGCGCGGGCATCTCGCCGCCGATCTCGATCCGCTGGGCCTGTCCGGGCGACAGGGCGTCAGCACCGTGCCCGAAGACCTCACCCTCGCCTTCCACGGCCTCGAAGGACACGAGGGTGACGAGGTTTATGTCGGCGGCGTCCTCGGCATGGAATGGACCACCGTGGGCGAGCTGCACGAGCGCCTGGTCGAGGTCTATTGCGGCAAGGTCGGCCTCGAATACATGCACATCGCCGATACCGAGGAACGCCGGTTCCTGCAGGACAAGTTCGAAAGCCCCGGCGACACGATCCAGTTCACGCCCGAGGGCAAGAAAGCGATCCTCGCCGCCGTGCTGCGCGGGGAGCAGTACGAGGAATTTCTCGGGAAGAAATATGTCGGGACCAAGCGGTTCGGTCTCGATGGCGGGGAATCCATGATCCCGGCGCTCGAAGCGGTCATCAAGCATGGCGGCAGCGCGGGCGTGCGCGAGATCATCTACGGCATGGCGCACCGCGGGCGGCTCAACGTCCTCGCGAACGTGATGGCCAAGCCGTACAAGGTGATCTTCCACGAATTCTCCGGCGGCAGCGCCAATCCGGAGGATGTCGGCGGGTCGGGCGACGTCAAATACCACCTGGGCACCAGCACCGATCGTGAGTTCGACGGGATCGAGGTGCATATGAGCCTCGTCCCCAATCCTTCGCATCTCGAAGCGGTGAACCCGGTCGTCCTTGGCAAGAGCCGCGCGCAGCAGGTCATGCGCGACGATTTGACCAAGAAGCAGCAGGTGCTGCCCGTGCTGATCCACGGCGATGCGGCGTTCGCCGGGCAAGGTGTTGTGTGGGAAAGCCTCTCGCTTTCCGGCGTGCCGGGTTACGATACGGGCGGTTGCATCCACTTCATCATCAACAACCAGATCGGTTTCACGACCAGCCCCAAATTCGCGCGCTCCTCGCCCTATCCATCGGACGTGGCGAAGGGCGTCATGGCCCCGATCCTGCACGTGAATGGCGACGATCCCGAAGCGGTGACGTTCGCCTGCAAGCTCGCAGTCGAATACCGCCAGAAATTCGGGCGCGACGTGGTGATCGACATGTGGTGCTATCGCCGCTTTGGCCACAATGAAGGCGACGAGCCCAAATTCACCCAGCCGTTGATGTACGACCGCATTCGCAAGCATCCCAAGGTCAGCGTGCATTATGAAGAGCGCCTGATCGCGGAAGGCGTGATCGAAAAGGGGCATCGCGAACAGGTCACCAAGGACTTCATTGCGCTGCTCGACGAGGAATTCGAAGCGGCGAAAAGTTACAGCCCAAACGAAGCCGACTGGTTCGGCGGGCGCTGGGCGGGCCTTAACAAGCCCGCCGATCCCGAAACCGCGCGGCGCAACGTCGATACCGCGATCGACCCCAAGCTGTTCGACAGCCTTGGCCGCACGCTGACCGACATCCCCGGCGACCTCAACATCCACAAGACGCTCGCCCGCGTGCTCAAGGCCAAGCGTGCGATGTTCGACGATGACGAAAGCCATTTCGACTGGGCTACCGCCGAAGCGCTCGCTTTCGGCAGTCTCGTAATGGAAGGTTACAATGTCCGCCTGTCCGGACAGGACAGCGGGCGTGGCACGTTCTCGCAGCGCCATGCCGTGTGGGTCGATCAGGAAAGTGAGAAGAAACACGTACCGCTCGACACGCTTCCGCACGGGCATTTCGAAGTGCACGACAGCACTCTGTCAGAATACGGCGTGCTCGGCTTTGAATACGGCTATGCGCTTGCCGATCCAAAGACGCTGGTTCTTTGGGAAGCGCAATTCGGCGATTTCGCCAATGGCGCGCAGATCATGATCGACCAGTTCATCGTCAGCGGCGAAGTCAAATGGCTGCGCGCCAACGGCCTCGTGATGCTGCTGCCACACGGATATGAAGGGCAAGGACCGGAGCATTCCTCCGCCCGGCTCGAGCGGTTCCTGCAGATGTGCGCGAACGACAATATCCAGGTCTGCAACATCACCACGCCGGCCAATTATTTCCACGTCCTGCGCCGCCAGATGCTGCGCCCGTTCCGCAAGCCGCTGGTGATAATGACGCCCAAATCGCTGCTGCGGCATCCGCTGGCGAAAAGCCCGCGCGAGGAGTTTCTGGGCGGCCACCACTTCATGCGGATCAAGTCCGACCTGACCGAGATTCCGGACGAGAAGGTCAAGCGCCTCGTACTTTGTTCGGGCAAGGTCGCCTACGACCTGATGGAAAGGCGCGATGCAGAGGGGATTGATGATGTCTCTATCGTGCGGATCGAGCAGCTTTACCCCTTCCCCGGCGAGCCGCTGACCGTGCGATTGAAGCGCATGACCAACCTTGAAGAGATCGTGTGGTGTCAGGAGGAGCCGAAGAACAACGGCGCCTGGTTCTTCGTCGATCGCCTGATCGAGCTTGCGGCGAAGGATGCCGGGTTCGAAGGGATGCGCCCGATCTATGCTGGCCGCGAAGTCGCCGCCTCCCCCGCCACCGGCCTCGCCAAGCGTCACAAGGCGCAGCAGGAGGGGCTGGTCAATGTCGCGCTCGACCTTGCCAATACCGGCAAGACCAAATCGCGCCGCCCCGGCAAGAGCGGCGGCGCGGCAAAAGCTTTCTCCTGATAATCACCCTTTGGAAGGGACTCTTTCACGATGAGTACTGAAATCACCGTCCCGGCTCTGGGCGAGTCGGTCACCGAAGGTTCGATCGGCGAGTGGCTGAAGCAACCCGGTGATGCGGTCGCTGCGGACGAGCCTATCGCGAGCCTCGAAACCGACAAGGTCGCGGTCGATGTGCCTTCCCCGGTCGCGGGCGTGATGAGCGAGCACCGGGCAGAGGTCGGCGACACGGTCGAAGTCGGCGCGGTGATTGCCGTTATCGAGGAAGGCGCAACCGCTGCCGCCTCGGGCGAGGAAGCGGGCCGAAAGGAGCAGCGGGCCGAGAAAGGCGAGGACAAGCGCGAGGATGCAAGTGACGAGGTGCGCGAGGCTGCGCAGACGTTGTCACCAGCCGTCCGGCGCGCTGTGCTCGAACACGGGGTCGACCCGTCGACGATAAAGGGCACCGGCAAGGATGGTCGCCTGACCAAGGAAGACGTAATCGCGGCGGCAAAGGCCAAGGGCGATGCGCCGAGCCCGGCACCTTCACCCGCGCCCGCACCGGCCCCGTCGCCCACACCCTCTGCCACCGGCGAACGCCGCGAAGAACGGGTCAAGATGACGCGGATGCGGCAGACCATCGCCAAGCGGCTGAAGGGCGCGCAGGACGAAGCCGCGCTGCTGACCACCTTCAACGACTGCGACATGAGCGCCGTCATGGAAGCACGCGGCAAATACAAGGACATGTTCGCCAAGAAGCACGACATTCGCCTGGGCTTCATGGGCTTCTTCGCGAAAGCCGCCTGCCTCGCGCTCAAGGACGTGCCGAGCGTCAACGCCTATATCGACGGCGATGAGATCGTCTATCACGACTATGTCGATATCTCGGTTGCGGTCAGCGCGCCCAACGGTCTGGTCGTCCCGGTCATCCGCGATGCAGACCGGAAGGGCTTTGCCCGGATCGAGAAGGACATTGCCGATTTCGGTGCGCGGGCCAAGGAAGGCACGCTGACCATGCAGGACATGCAAGGCGGCACCTTTACGATTTCCAATGGGGGCGTTTTCGGATCGCTGATGAGCACCCCGATCATCAACCCGCCACAATCCGCCGTGCTGGGCCTTCACCGGATCGAGGACCGCCCGGTTGCGATAAACGGCGAAGTCGTGATCCGCCCGATGATGTATCTCGCGCTATCCTACGATCACCGCCTGATTGACGGGCGTGAGGCAGTGACGGCGCTCAAGATCATCAAGGAAGCGATCGAGGATCCCACCCGGATGCTGATCGACCTTTGAGATATCCGTTCGGCTAACGGCTTTGGTGGTGGACGAGCCCCGAACCCGAGCCGAATTCGACGAACTGCGCTTCGTTCAGACCCAGCCGGTTCTTGACGAATTTTGGGCCAGGTTCGCCCGAATGCCCGATCTCGCAGACAAGCGCGTCATCGATTTCGGCTGTGGGCGTGGGGGAATGGTGCAGCGGGCGATGGAGGCAGGCGCTCGCTCGGCCCTCGGCATCGATTTCAATCCCAATTACATCGCCTTCGCGCGGGATAAGGTTGCGAGGCGCTGGGACGGTGCGGCCAGCTTTGCCTGCGCCGACATCCGCGACACGCCGGTAGAAATGGCGGATATTGTGGTGTCGTGCAACACGATGGAGCACGTCATGCCCTTGCGCGAGACATTGCGCTCGGTCACCGCCGCATGCCGCCCGGGCGGGGAGATGTTCATCGGTTTCTCGCCGTTATGGCACTCGCCCTTCGGCCATCACGGCCTTATCGCCCCGCGACGGCCATGGGCACATCTGCCACGCGACAATCGCGCTTTCCTCGATCGCCTGCATGATGACGCTGGCAACACGCCCGACACGATCGCGCAGATGGGCTTCAACGGCGCGACCCCGGCCGATTTTCGCGCAGCATTGGCAGGGCTGCCGATCGAGGTGATATCCGCCCGACGCAATGTCGCGGGATCGCCGCTCAAAACCGCATTGATGAAAGCGATGCTGCTGCCCGCCGCGATCCCCGCGCTCGAGAAATTCGTGACCGTGGGCCTGTATTGGCACTTGCGCAGGCGCACCCCGAAAATCTCGGCGTAAAATCGCATCAAAACAGCCATGGCAACCTTCGCGGCGAACCCCTAGATAAACCCCCACACGAGACAGTTAGCGAACGGTGAGCACGAGCATGGCAACCCACGAATACGATTACGACGTCCTCGTCATTGGCGCTGGCCCCGGCGGCTATGTCGCTGCCATTCGGGCTGCGCAGCTTGGGCTAAAGACTGCCTGTGTGGAAAGCCGCGAGACGTTGGGCGGCACGTGCCTCAATGTCGGGTGCATTCCGTCGAAGGCGCTGCTGCATGGCTCCGAACTGTTCGAGGAGGCCGATGGGGGCCACTTCGCGACGTGGGGCATTACGGCGAAGCCCAAGCTCGACCTTGGCCGGATGATGGAGGAGAAGACCAAGGCGGTGGGCGAGCTCACCGGCGGGATCGAATTCCTGTTCAAGAAGAACAAGGTCACCTGGTTGAAAGGGCATGCCGCGTTCGAAGACGCCCATTCGGTGAAGGTCGGCGATGAAACGGTTACGGCGAACGACATCGTCATCGCCACAGGCTCCAGTGTCACCCCGCTCCCCGGCGTCGAGGTCGACAATGACGGCCAGCGCATCGTCGATTCCACCGGTGCACTCGATTTCGCCGAAGTGCCCGAACATCTCGTCGTAATCGGTGGCGGTGTGATCGGGCTGGAGCTCGGCAGCGTGTGGCGCAGACTGGGCGCGAAGGTAACGGTCGTCGAATACCTGACGCAGATCCTGCCCGGCATGGATGAGGAAGTGCGCAAGGAAGCGAACAAGATCTTTAAGAAGCAGGGCATCAAGTGGATGCTCGGCCACAAGGTGACCGGCGCTGAGGTAAAGGGCAAGACTGTCACGCTCAGCATCGAGAAATCGGACGGTGGTGACGCGCAGACGCTGGACGCGAGCCATGTGCTCGTCTCGATCGGTCGGCGGCCGAACACCGATGGCCTGGCGCTCGACAAGGCCGGCCTGCAGGTCAACAATCGCGGTCAGATCGAGATCGACCACGCCTTCCGAACGAAGGTCGACAGCGTCTGGGCGATCGGCGATGTGGTCCCCGGCCCGATGCTGGCGCACAAGGCCGAGGATGAAGGCATCGCGGTGGCCGAGAACATCGCGGGCGAAACGGGGATCGTGAACCACGCCATCATCCCCAACGTCGTCTACACCGCGCCCGAAATCGCTGGCGTTGGCCTCACCCAAGAGCAGGCGATCCAGGAAGCGGGCGGCGACAAGTCGAAGGTCAAAATCGGCAAGTTCCCGATGATGGCCAATAGCCGCGCCAAGGCCAACCGCGACACGGACGGTTTCGTCAAGGTGATCGCTGACGCTGAAACCGACCGCGTGCTGGGCGTGTGGATGATCAACACGCTGGCGGGCACGATGATCGCCCAGGCGGCCCAGGCAATGGAATTCGGCGCGACTTCGGAAGACATCGCCTACACCTGCCACGCCCACCCGACCCATGCCGAAGCTTTCAAGGAAGCGGCGATGGCGGTTCAAGGCAAGCCGATCCATATGTAGTCCGGAGAGACCGAGATGACCCGTTCTGTCGCGATAATCGGAGCGGGTCAGATCGGGCATGCGGCGGCGCAACAATTCGGAGCAGAGGGCTGGCAGGTGCGCGTGCTAGCCCGCAGCAAACCAGACTGGTCCATCGAAAAGCAAGTGTTCGAGCGGTACATTGCCGGTGACGATTACCCGCCCGAAGCCGACGTGGTCGTCGATACCATCGCCTTCGATGAAGATGATGCGGCGCGCTACGATCCGGATCGGATTGGTAGCTTGGTCGTCATATCGTCAGCCAGCGTCTATTGCGATGAACAGGGCCGAACGCTCGACGAAGGACCGCAGAACGGCTTTCCCGACTTCGGCGGCCCCATAACCGAGGAGCAATCGACGGTTCGGCCCGGACCTGAGACCTATTCCACACGAAAAGTTCGCATGGAGAACGAGGCACTCGACCAGTTCGACGATCGCGCAACGGTGCTTCGTCCCTGTGCGATACACGGTCCGCACAGTCGACATCCGCGCGAATGGTGGTTCGTGAAACGGCTGATCGATGGGCGAACGCAGATACCGCTGAGTCATCGCGGCAAATCGCGCTTCCAGACCACCGCCGCTCAATCGATCGGCGAAATGGCGATGCTGGCCGCCGAGCGCGATGTGGGCGGAATATTCAATATCGCTGATGATGATGCGCCGAGCGTTTCGCAGGTCGGAGAAGCAATCGCGCGGCCTTTGGTCAAAACTGTGCAGCTCGTCCCGCTTGAAGAAGACACTTTGGATGGGATCGGTCGCACACCCTGGTCCATCCCGGCTGAAATGATCGTGTCGAATGAAAAGGCCGTGCGGCACGGGGCTTCACGGGTAAGCTATCGCTCCGCCGTCGAAGGAGCGATTGATTGGCTCCGCGATCTAAACCCCACCGACTGGCGCGCCGCCTTCCCGCAGCTCGCGGCCTATCCGTGGGATTTGTTCGACTACGAGGCGGAGGACCGCTTTCTCGCGGCGCTGTGAGGCGCTACGCTCTTTGCACGAGGGGAGCGAGGCGATGACAGGCCAATCGAGGAAAGCAATGGCGCTCGCCGTCACGTTCCTGCTCGCCGGCTGCTCGCTGTTCGAAACCGAAGTCGAACCACCGCCGCGCGCGACCGATCCGATCGAAGTGCCCGATGGCAGCTCCACCGTCACAGCCAACATCAATATCGACCTCACGGATTTGCGCCGTGCTCTCGAGCGCGAAGTGCCGCGTCGGCTGTGGTCGCTGAACCAGCCGGGAGCCGAATGCATCGCTTCGCAGCGCACCGAGGTGATCGGCATCGCGCTAAAGTCACCGACGATCAAATGCGACCTGACCGGCCAGGTGACACGCGGTTCACTGACGCTTTCCGGAGAAGGCCGCGACTTGGTCGTCACCATGCCGATCCGCGCGACCTTGGCCGCGAAAGACATCGCCGGGATCATCGAGCAGGAAACCGCGAACGCCCGCGCCCGTGTCAGCGCGAGGGTGCGCCTCTCGGTTGACGATGATTGGTCCACCCGCGGGCGAGTACGGATCCGCTACCACTGGACCGAGCCGCCAGCAGTAGAGCTGCTCGGGCAAAAGCTCACATTCGCGAGTGAAGCGGATGGACGGCTTGCCCGGGTTGTCCGAAACCTGGAACAGAGCCTCCAGGCCGAAATCGCGCGTCTCGACCTGCGCTCTCAGCTGGAGCCGGTGTGGGAGAGCGGCTTCACGGTTCTGTCGCTCAACCGTAAGAACCCGCCGGTATGGCTGCGCCTGACACCCTCGGCGCTGCGATATAAGGGCTATTCCGCCTCGCACGACACGCTTGCCGTCAAGATGCGCCTCGATGCGACGACGCAGGTGTTCGTCGGCGACAGGCCCGAGCCCTCACCTGCCACGCCGCTGCCCACCATGTCGGATGATGCGGATGGAGCCGAAGGCGTGATGCTGGCCTTGCCGGTCATCGCCCAGTACTCCGAGATTGAACCGGTCGTGCGCCGCGCACTCGAAAAGCGGGCCGAGAGGGCGATCGCATTGCCCGCGCTGGGAGACCGGATGTTCGCGCCCAGATCGGTCACAGCCTACGGCACGACCGGCAACCGCATCGCACTAGGCGTCGAATTCGAAGCCTGGAAGCCGGGCAAGCGCGACGATGCTGCGAGTGGAACGGTCTGGCTCACCGCGCGTCCATCCAATGCATCGAATTCGCGCAAGGTCGCGTTTCTCGAACCTGATTATCTTGCCGAAACCAGTCGTTTCTCAAGCAACGTCCTTCTCGAAATTGCAAAGACGCGGGATTTTTCGGCCACGATCGAAGACGCACTCACGCAGAACTTCGAGAGTGACTATCGCGAGCTGCTCCAAAAAGTGGACCGCGCAATCGAGCGCCAGCGGATCGGCGATTTCGAAGTGGTCACGCAGCTTGATAAGGTTTCGACCGGATCGCTCAAAGCCTATGGCGAGGCGCTGGTGCTTCCGGTATCGGCCCAGGGAACGGCGCAAATCCGCTACGCTCCGCGCTCGGATGCCGATTAGACTAGCCGCGACAAGGGACGAGATAAATGGCGTATCCGCGACTGACCGACAAACCCGGCGCGATCGAAACCGCGGCGCTCATCCGTAAAGGCGAGATATCGGTCGTCGAAGCGGTCGATGCGGCGATCACGCGGTTCGAACAGCTCGATGCAGATATAAACGCGCTTGCCGTGCCTGATTTCGAGCGCGCTGTCGAAACCGCGCGGGCTATGGACCAGCGCGGGCCGGTGGCAGAGCAGCCCCTGTTCGGCGTGCCGATGACCGTGAAGGAAAGTTTCGATGTTGCCGGGCTTCCTTCCTGTTGGGGGCATGAGCGGCTGACCGACTACGTTCCCAGCCGCGACGCCGAGCTGGTGCGCCGTTTGAAAGCGGCGGGCGCGGTGATCCTTGGAAAGACCAACGTGCCGGTCGACCTCACCGACTGGCAAAGCGCCAACCCGGTCTATGGCCGCACCTGCAATCCGCATGACCTCGCGTGCTCTCCGGGCGGGTCGTCGGGCGGCGGTGCAGCGGCGGTCGCGAGCGGCATGGTGGCGTGTGAATACGGGTCCGATATTGGCGGGTCGGTCCGCGTGCCCGCCCATTTCTGCGGCATCTGGGGCCACAAGACAACGTGGGGGCTGGTGTCCAAGGCAGGCCATGATCACCCGCAAATGGCGCGGCGCGAAGGGTTCGTCGCCGCGCATGACGGCGCCCTGTCGATCGCCGGACCGCTCGCCCGTAACGCTGCTGACCTCGCCCTGTTGACCCGGATCGCAGCGCAATACCCGATGGGCGCGTCTCAGGTCCGATTATCCGAATGCCGCATACTTGCCTTGGGCGAGCATCCCGCGAGTCCCATCGATGCGAGCGTTGCGGAACCCTTCAAAGCGGCGCTCGTCACGTTGGAGGCGCAGGGCATTGCCATCGACCGGTCGAGCGAACTCGTCCCCGATTTGCCAAAACAGCATGCGGATTATTTGCGGATGCTCAACACCGCGATGGCGCGCGGGGCACCCTCCCCCAGCGGCAAGCGAGCGAGCGCAAGCGACTGGTTCGACCTCCTCGATGCGCAGGCGACGAACCTGCATCGCTGGATGCGCCTGTTCGATACTTACGACTTCGTCCTCGCTCCCCCTGCCCCGATCCTCGCCATGCCGCACCGCGACAATGCGGTGTTCGAAGGCACCATTGAGGTGAATGGCCAGGAATTGCCGGGCGGCGGCGCACTCGCCTGGTCTGGGCTGGCGACCTTTCCCGGCCTGCCCTCGACCGTTCTTCCTATCGGCGCGGCCACTTACCAAGGCGCAGAGTTGCCCTGCGGGATGCAAGTGATCGGAGCGCGCATGGGCGATCTCGATTGCATTGCGGCAGCCGAACAGATCGGGATCGTCTTGCACGGCTGACCATGCTCCGCCAAAGGGCGCGGGCCATGAACGAAACCATTCTCACGCCGATCCTCGATTGGCTCGACATCCTCGGCATTGCGATCTTTGCGCTGTCCGGTGCCGTGATCGCCGCGCGTGAGCGGCAGACCTTCGTAACCATGGCATTCTTCGCGCTGGTCACGGGAGTCGGCGGCGGGACCGTGCGCGACTTGCTGATCGGCGCGCCGGTATTCTGGATCACCGATGCATGGGTTGCCCCGGTGTGCCTGGGCACCGCGCTGGTCGCCTGGTTCACGCCGGTACGATTGTGGGAGGGCAAGCTGTTCGCCTACGCCGACGGCATCGGCCTCGCAGCCTATGCCGTACTCGGCAGCGCGAAAGCGATCGCTTACGGCATTCCCCCGGTGCCCGCCGCGCTGATGGGCGTCATCACCGGATGCGTTGGCGGGGTGATCCGCGACGTGGTCGCCGGCCGTCCGTCGATCATCATGCAGCCCGAACTCTATGTCACCGCCGCAGCCTTGAGCGCTGCTCTGACAGTCGCCGGGATGCAGGTAACTGCTCTGCTGGGAGTGCCGAATGCATGGGCGTGGGGCGCGGCATTCGTCGCGGGATATGTCTTGCGTGGAGCCGCGATCCGGTTCGAACTCGGCTTGCCAAGCTATGGCGGGCAGGACACCGAAGCGACGCCCACCACTCCGCCTATCGATCAGCCGCCGATATCACCGTCGATCGAGCCGTCGTCCTCGCCAGGAAGCGGGCGGCCGGGATAGGCCGGTATCCTGTCGGAGCTGAGCGGTACGAGCGGTTGACTCCCGCGAGCATCGGCGAAGCTCGCGCTCGGCGCACCGCGCATGGCGGCTCGGGCGTCGGCGTACTGACCACCGGACCACTGACCGGGAGCCGCACGCTGTGTTGGGGTAGTGCTGTACGAGGAGAAGCCGCGTCCGTTCTCGAGCGCTTCGATCTGACCGTTACGGTCGATACGGCAGGTAAAGCTCTGCCCTTCGGCAACACGACCGGTAATGCTCCAGCCCGTGCCGGTGCGATTAACTCCGTCCACTTCCGACACGGCTGAATCGATCTCGATCACCTCGACGCAGCGGTCGATTGCGGTGTCGATGGTGATGGGCGCGCCATAGCGTTCGGGCTGCACAGGAGGAGCCACTTGCGGAAGCGGTCGGGCCGTGGCGGAGGGTGGAATGCGCTCGGCCGAAACACCGCGCGAGCGCAGATAGTCGAGCTCACGCTGCTGCTCTTCCATCTGGCGTCGTAGATCGTCGATCTCGCGCTCCTGCTGCCACTCACGATCGCGCTCATAGCGGTCCTCGCGAACGACCACTACATCCCGGTCACGGCGGCGATTGTTGGCGGCGCTCGCGATAGCGGCAATCCCACCGATGATCGCGACCCCTGCAAGCACGTCGCCAGCGCGCACGCCGCGGCGATGGCCGCGCCATCCACGGCGCCAGCCCCGCCGTCCCCAACCCCAGCGTCCACGCCACTCGGCGGTATCAGCCTGCGCATCGTATGTGCTCGCATCGAAAGGGCCACCGCGCGCAAAATCAGCGTGGATAGCGTTCGTGTAACCCAGCGTCGCAACCGGCTCGGATCCGACAGGCCCGCTCGTGGCAGCCTGTGCAGGCGTGAAGGCGAGCGAGGCGGCGGCGCTTGCGCATGCAGCCGCGCCCCAGCGGGTTGTGAGTGATCGTGTCGTTCGAGCCATGAAGGCGTCCCCTTGTCAGCAAATCGTTTCAACGAAACGAGCGGCCACCACGCGCTCAAACCGCAAATGTCATGGGCGGTCCAGGCTTACCCTTGCCTGAACCGCCGATGACCAAGTCTTCGGGTTATGGTCGGAACATCAGCGCAGCCCGCGAATGCCGCGATACCGGACCTGCGGACGGCTGCCGCGTTCGACGAAGCAGGTGAAGCGTCCGCGGTCGAAGTTGCGTCCACGGAAGCGCGCACCGCCGACTTCCATCCGCCCCTTGATCCTGAGACCGAAGCGTGTCCGGTCCACGTCGCGGATCTGTGTCACATCGGCAAAGCGATACCCGCCCCAACGGCGCGCCTGACGTTCGGCGGTCCGCACACAACGCTCGATTGCGCGCTCCACACCGCGACGCCCGAAATTGCGATCATAGCCACGGAAGCGGCGGTCGCCATCCCATCCGCGGCGGTCGCGGCGATCCCAGCGGTCTCTGTCATTGTCGAAGGCTCCGGCAAGCGCTGCGATGCCGCCAATGATGACGGCGCCGGCAATGATCTCGCCCGCGCCGATGCCCCGATCGCGGTCGCGATAGCGGTGTTCGTCTGCCATGGCGGGCGAAGCGGTTGCCAGGGCCATCGCGCCAGCCGCGACGGTCCCGAGCGCGCCCTTGGTGATAGTGGTCTTCAGGTCCATCATCGGGTGTGTCCTCGGGTTAAAGCCGGGGCGACATAGCCTCGACCTGGACCTTGTTTGGAGGACCGCCCCTGAGATCACTCTGAAGCACGTTTGCAGGAACTGTTCAGGAATATAGCCTTTAGTATGAACGCTTGTCGCACAGTGTCGCAGGTTTTGCCGAAGCGGCGACAACGAAAAAGGGGCCTGCGGATTGCTCCGCCGGCCCCTTTCATGCGCCTGTCAATCGAAGCAGCGCGGCTTACGCCTCCGCATACTCCTCATCTACCGCCATCACCGGGCCGCTGTCCTGACCCTTGGCGTCCTCGTCGCGGTCGACGAGTTCGATGACGGCCATCTGGGCGCTGTCGCTGGCGCGGTAACCGGCCTTGATGATGCGGGTATAGCCGCCATCGCGATCCGAATACCGTTCGGCCAGAACGTCGAACAGCTTCTTGAGCTGCGTTTCGTCGAGCAGACGCGCCTGCGCCAGACGCCGGTTCGACAGCCCGCCGCGCTTGGCGAGCGTGACCAGCTTTTCGACGTAGGGACGCAGTTCTTTTGCCTTGGGCAGCGTGGTCACGATCTGCTCATGCTTGATGAGAGCGGCGGCCATGTTGCGGAACAGGGCCTTGCGGTGGCCCGACTTGCGCGAAAGCTTACGCTGCGAAATTCCGTGACGCATTTTTCATTCTCCGTTCGAACTGGGCCCGTATCAGGTAGCCCGGTGCTGGCGGCGCTTTTCAAAAGGCGCGCCGCCGAAACCCATCAACCAAGCAGCTCTTGCTCCAGCTTCTTGGCCATCTCTTCGATATTCTCAGGCGGCCAGCCCGGAATGTCCATCCCGAGGCGCAGGCCCATGCTGGAAAGCACTTCCTTGATCTCGTTGAGCGACTTGCGCCCGAAATTCGGCGTCCGCAGCATCTCGGCTTCGGTTTTCTGGACCAGATCACCGATATAGATGATGTTGTCGTTCTTCAGACAGTTGGCGCTGCGCACCGACAGTTCCAGCTCGTCGACCTTCTTGAGCAGATAGCGATTGAGCTGGTTCGCGTCGTCTTCCTGAGGCTGCGCGGCCTGACCGATCATTGCGGCCTGCGGCTGCGGAATGCCGTCTTCGAAGTGGACGAACAGCGTCAGCTGATCCTGCAGGATGCGCGCGGCATAGGCCACCGCGTCGTCAGGCGTTACCGTGCCGTCGGTTTCGACCGTCAGGCTGAGCTTGTCGTAATCGAGTTCCTGCCCGACACGCGCATTCTCGACCTTGTAGCTGACCTGCCGGACAGGCGAGTACAGCGAGTCGACGGGGATCAGACCGATCGGCGCATCGACCGGGCGGTTCTGAACGGCGGGGGCGTAGCCCTTACCGACATCGGCCGTCAGCTCCATGTTGAGCGTGGCGCCTTCATCGAGATGGCAAAGGACGAGATCCTTGTTGGTCACTTCGATGTCGCCAGTGACAGCGATATCACCGGCCTTGACCGTCGCGGGACCGGTAACGGACAGCTGCAGCCGCTTCGGGCCTTCGCCTTCCATCTTGAGCGCAATCTGCTTCACATTGAGCACGATATCGGTCACGTCCTCGCGCACGCCGGCGAGCGAGGAAAATTCGTGCAGCACATTCTCGATCTTGATCGATGTGATGGCGGCGCCTTGAAGCGAGCTGAGCAGCACGCGGCGCAGCGCATTACCTAGCGTCAGGCCAAAGCCACGCTCGAGCGGTTCGGCAACAAAAGTGGTTTTACGCTTCTTGTCGCCGCCGTCCTTGATCTCGAGAGCGTTGGGTTTCTTGAGTTCCTGCCAGTTCTTCGTGTTGACGGACATGGATTTCCCCTAATTCGCTTGTTCAGCGGGTTCAGAATTGATGGCGGGGCCGGCGCGCTGATTGCGGCGATCGGTCCCGTTCGGGTGGCGGCGGACTTGCAAGACCGCCACGCCGGGACTTGGATCAGACGCGGCGACGCTTGGACGGGCGCACGCCGTTATGCGGGATCGGCGTAACGTCGCGGATGGAAGTAATGTTGAAGCCGACAGCAGCAAGCCCGCGCAGTGCGCTTTCGCGACCCGAGCCTGGACCTTTTACTTCGACTTCAAGTGTGCGCACGCCGTGTTCAGCGGCCTTCTTGCCCGCGTCATCGGCGGCAACCTGAGCAGCATAGGGCGTCGACTTGCGGCTGCCTTTGAAGCCCATCATGCCGGCACTGGACCAGCTGATCGCATTGCCTTGAGCGTCGGTGATGGTGATCATCGTGTTGTTGAAGCTGGCGTTTATGTGCGCGACGCCGCTGGAAATATTCTTCCTATCGCGCCGCCTTACTTTGCCGGGTTCGCGTGCCATTGTGTGAGATATCCTTTGAACTAAACGGGTGAAGGCAAAAGCGTGGACGGGCCTGGTGTGGCCCGCTCTCGCTTACTTCTTCTTCCCGGCGATCGGCTTGGCCTTGCCCTTGCGGGTGCGGGCGTTGGTGTGCGTGCGCTGACCGCGAACCGGCAGCTGGTTACGATGGCGCAATCCGCGATAGGAACGCAGGTCCATCAACCGCTTGATGTTCATCGCGGTGCTGCGACGCAGATCGCCTTCAACAGTGAAGTCGGAATCGATCGTCTCGCGAATGCGCAGGACTTCCTCGTCGGTCAGATCCTGGACGCGGGCGCTGTGCGGAATGCCAAGCTTGTCGGCGATCTGAACGGCCGTGGTGCGGCCAATTCCGTGAATGTAGGTCAGCGCGATAATAACGCGCTTGTTGGTGGGGATATTCACCCCGGCAATACGAGCCAATTCTATTCTCCATGCTCCACAGGGTGCCAACGGCCAGGTCGGCGTGCCCTATCTCATCGCGGCGTATCGACACGTTCCAGTCCGCCGTAGCGGAGCGAGACTGTGCCGCCCCGAACGGCAAAAAGCCCGGTCGGAACATCTCAAGAGAGACGCCGCCTGCCGGACTGGGTTCGAACGTGTCGAATGAGGGCTGCGCTTAAGGCGATTCGGTCCTCGCGTCAACCACTACCCACGCGCGAGGCGAATCGCTAGCACGTGTTGGCTTCAATTATCGGCCAGATCGCCAAACGCATCATCAACGCTCGCAGGGACGTCCGCGTCGGCGGCCTCATCTTCAGGCACTTCGTCCTGCGTCTCTTCGTCAACCTCAGCCTCATCCTTCACGCGCGCATCTTCAGCCTCGGACATTGTTACGGGGCCAAGCAGATCGGCGAGCCCCGCCAGTTGCAGCGACATGACGCCATCGACCGCGCGCGCGATGGCCGCTGTCTCGTAGCGCATGGCGCCAGCGACATTGTATTCCCAAACGATCCGCGTGCCCTCCTCGACCTCGCTCAGCGCGATGGTAAGAACGCCTGTGACCGGCTCGCTCTGCAAGGGGCCGAGCGCGCCGACCATCCGCAGCGCGCGCTCGGGATGTGCCTGCACCACCCGCATGTGCTCGACACTGCCTTCGAGCGTGATGCGATCGGAGTCTTCGACTTCGGGGATGGTTTCGCAAAAGCACCCGCCCGCCTGCGGCATCATCGAGAGATTACCGGCATCGGCGGTCCAGGTATGCTCGTCCGACCACCAGCCCGCCGGACTGATAAGCGCGAGCCACACCGCTTTGGGATCGGCCTCAACCACAGCTTCGTCGCGCGTAATGAAGTGCTCGTCTTCGCTGCTGACGACTTCCGCGTTTGCGCTGGTCGCGAGCGCAAGTGCGAGTGCGCATGTGGCCGTGACCAGTTTTCGCACGGTGCCCTCCTCCACTAAATCAGCCGAGAATGCCGTCGATTGCGCGAGCCACTTCCTCGATACCCGCCATCCCGTCGACGCGGCTGACGATACCGCGCTTTTCATAGCCGGGCAAAATCGGCGCGGTCTTGGCGCGGTATTCGTCCATGCGGGTGCGAACGGTTTCCTCATTGTCGTCGGGGCGACGCTTGAATTCGGTCGAGCCACAAACATCGCACACGCCCTCTTTCTGGGGCGGGTTCGCGGTGTCGTGATAGAGCGCGCCGCACTTGGCGCACGAAAAGCGCCCGGTGATCCGCTCGACCAGCGCATCGACATTGACCTCAAGCTCGATCACACAATCAAGGCTGCGCCCGTGCTTGGCGAGCAGCGCGTCGAGGTCGTCCGCCTGTGCGGCAGTGCGGGGATAGCCATCGAAAATCGCGCCCGTTTCCGGCTCCATAGCGGTCAGATTGGCGTCGATCAGGTCGGAGACGATCTCATCCGAAACCAGTTCGCCGCGATCCATTACCTCTTTTGCCCGGAGGCCTACCGGACTCTGCGCCTTTACTGCAGCACGCAGCATGTCACCAGTCGACAGTTGCTTCATGCCGTGGCGTTCGACGAGGCCGGCGCTCTGCGTGCCTTTGCCCGCACCCGGAGGCCCAAGAAGAATGATGTTCACTTTAGGAAAGCCCCTCGTCCCCGGTCGCGACTCGCGCGCGCTCCGGCTGTTACCGTCTCAGCAACCCACCATGCGTCAGCGCATGCGGCCTTTCAACTTCGCCTTCTTGATAAGGTCGCCATATTGATGCGCCAACAGGTGCGACTGAACCTGGCTGATCGTGTCGACTGTCACGTTGACCACAATCAAGAGACTGGTGCCGCCAAGAAAAAGCGGAATGCCGGTCTGCGCAATCATGTATTCCGGCAGCACGCACACGAAGGTGAGGTAAATCGCTCCGACTACCGTTATGCGGGTGAGGACGTATTCGAGATAATCCGCAGTCCGCTTGCCCGGACGAATGCCTGGGATGAAGCCGCCGTTCTTCTTCAGATTGTCGGCCGTCTCCTCCGGATCGAACACGACCGCTGTGTAGAAGAAGCAGAAGAAGATGATCCCGGCCGCATAGAGCAGCATGTAAAGCGGCTGTCCGGGCGCGAGATACTGGTTGAGCGTCACGATCGCAGAGCCAGTAGTACTGGTCGTGTCGACCGAATTGCCCGCGAACGACGAGATCGTCAGCGGCAGCAGCAGCAACGAACTGGCGAAGATCGGCGGGATCACACCGGCGGTGTTGAGCTTGAGCGGCAAGTGCGAGCGATCCGCCTGCATCATCCCGCGCTGCGTTGCGCGCTTGGGATATTGTATCAGCAATCGCCGCTGCGCTCGCTCGACGAAGGAGATGAGCAGGATCAAGCCCACTACCATTACCAGGAAAAGAATGATGATCGTCGGTGCGATCGATCCGGTGCGACCGCCTTCGAACAGGTTTGAGGCAAAGGTCGGAAACTGCGCGACAATCCCCGCCATGATGATCAGCGAAACGCCGTTGCCGATACCGCGAGAGGTTATCTGCTCGCCCAGCCACAGCAGGAACATGGTGCCGCCCACCAGACTGATCACAGCACCGATGCGGAAGCCGTATCCGGGATTCACCACCGCCGCGACATTCTCGGAACTCGCATAGGTTTCAAGGCCGGTGGCGAGGAACCAGCCCTGAATGGCGCACAGGAATACCGTGCCATAGCGGGTATACTGGTTGAGCTTCTGCCGCCCGGTCGCGCCTTCCTTCTTCAAGGCGGCGAGCGTCGGATGCAGGGCGCTGGCCATCTGCACCACGATAGAGGCGGTAATGTACGGCATGACGCCGAGCGCCACGAGGCTCATATTTGCGAGCGCGCCGCCGGTGAAGGTGTTGAACAGATCGATCAGCGTACCCTGCGAGCGCGCAGCCAGCTCATCGAGCGCAAGCGGATTGATGCCGGGCAGCGGCACAAAGCTCAGGAAGCGGAAAACGATCAGCACGCCGATCGTGAACCAGATGCGCTGGCGCAACTCGGTCGCCTGGGCGAAATTGCCGAGGTTCAGATTGCTGGCGATGTTATCGGCGCGTGATGCCATGGTGTCGTGTCGATCCTAGGGTTTCCCGGACCCGGCGCCACACCCTCGCGGGCACTTCGTTGGCCGGGCCGACCTCATCTTGTTGCGAGCCACTCTTTCGGCGTCCTCGCCGCGAGAGCCTATCGCATGACGGGCTAGATAGGAAGCGAGGGGCACGATGTCGAACCCCTCGCCTCGTATTTCGACGGATTGTGCACCGGGCGGTGCGCAATCGCCCTTATCTCGCGCGCTTACTTCGCGTCGGCCTTCTCGGCTTTGGCAGCTTTGACTTCGGCGTTGGTCGGCGCCGTCACTTCGACACTGCCACCGGCTTTCTCAACTGCTGCGATGGCGCCCTTGGTAGCGCCGGTCACGACGAACTTCGCCTTGGCCTTGATCTCGCCCTTGCCCAGCAGCCGGACGCCGTCCTTGCCACCGCGCACGAGGCCCGCCTCGCGCAGCGCTTCTTCGGTGATGTCTTTCTTGTCGTCGAGCTTCTTGGCGTCGATGAACTTCTGGACCATGCCGATGTTCACTTCGGCATAATCCTTGCCGAACGGATTGTTAAAGCCGCGCTTGGGCAGGCGCATGTGGAGCGGCATCTGGCCACCCTCGAAGCCCTTGATCGCGACGCCGGAACGGCTCTTCTGGCCCTTCTGACCGCGCGCGGCGGTCTTGCCCTTGCCCGAGCCGATGCCTCGGCCAACGCGCATGCGCTCTTTGCGGGCGCCGGGATTGTCGCGGATGTCGTTCAGTTTCATAATTGCACTCGCTTTCGCTTTTGTTCGCGCTTGTAGGATGTGAAGCACCGCCGCAGCAGCGTTCACTATGATTTAATCGACCACTTCGACCAGATGCGGGATCGCCGCGATCGCGCCGCGCACCTCGGGGGTGTCCTGGCGTTCGACGACCTTGTGCATCTTGTTGAGCCCGAGACCGATGAGGATCTTGCGCTGGCTTTCGGGGCGACGGATCGGCGAACCGACCTGCTTGATCTTGATTGTCTTGCTCGCAGCCATCGTTCTTACTCCACAACCGCCGCAGCGTCGGCTTGCGCCTCGGCTTCGCTGACCTGACCGCCGCGACCCAGAAGGTCGGCGACCTTCTTGCCGCGCCGCTGGGCGACAGACTTGGGCGACGTCTGATCCTGCAGCGCCTCGAAGGTGGCGCGGATCATGTTGTAGGGATTCGACGTGCCGACCGACTTGGTCACAACGTCGGACACGCCCAGGCTTTCGAACACGGCGCGCATCGGACCACCGGCGATGATGCCGGTTCCCGGAGGCGCGGTGCGAACGGTGACCTTGCCCGCACCGAAACGGCCATTGCCATCATGGTGAAGCGTGCGGCCTTCCTTGAGCGACACGCGGATCATCTTCTTGCGCGCAGCAGCCGTCGCCTTGGTGATGGCCTCAGGCACTTCGCGGGCCTTGCCCTTGCCGAAACCGACGCGGCCCTGACCGTCACCAACCACCACGAGCGCGGCGAAACCAAAGCGCTTGCCGCCCTTAACCGTCTTGGAGACGCGGTTGATGTGGACGAGCTTTTCGATGATGCCGTCGTCTTCTTCCTGACGTCCGCCACGGCGACCGTCACGTCCTCCGCGACCGCGACCACCGCCGCGATTGTCACGACCACCACGGCCACGCTGCTGGCGCGGCTGTTCGGTAGGCTGAGCGGACGGTTCCTGCGCGGCCGACTGGTTGTCGGCGGCCTCCGACGGTGTTTCCGCAACCGCAGGCGTCTTGGCCTGCTCGGCAGCAGCTTCGGTGCCCTCGGGCATCGTTGCCGCGGCCTTGGCGGCCTGGACCTCAACCGTCTCGGTCACTTCCGGTGCGGTCTTTTCCGGCGCGTTGTAGTTTTCCGTTTCCGGAGTTTTTTTGTCATCAGCCATCTTAGAACTCCAGCCCGCCTTCACGGGCGGCATCGGCCAGCGCTTTCACGCGGCCATGATAAAGGAACCCGCCGCGATCGAACACAACGGTCGTCACGCCAGCCTTTTTCGCGGCTTCGGCGATGTCCTTGCCGACCTTGGCGGCGGCATCGACATTCGCGCCGCTGGACTTCTCGCCCAGGGTCGAAGCGGCGGCGACGGTGCGCCCCTGCGCATCGTCGATCACCTGCGCGTAGATGTGACGGCCGGTGCGGTGGACCGACAGGCGCGGCTTGTCGCCCGAACGCGCGCGCAGAGCGCTGCGAACGCGGCGACGGCGCCGTTCGAAGAGGGAAAGTTTTGCCATCTTACTTCTTCTTCCCTTCCTTGCGGAAGATGTACTCGCCGCGATACTTGATACCCTTGCCCTTGTACGGTTCAGGCTTGCGGAACTCGCGGATCTCGGCGGCAAACTGGCCCACGGCCTGCTTGTCGATGCCGCTAATTTCGACCGTGGTCTGATCGGGCGTCTTGACCTCGATCCCTTCGGGCACCGGCAGATCGACATCGTGGCTGAAACCAAGCTCCAGCTTCAACGTCTTGCCCTGCGCCTTGGCACGGTAACCCACGCCGGAGATCTCGAGGGTCTTGGAAAAGCCCTCGGTCACGCCTTCGACGAGGTTGGCGACCAGCGTGCGCTGCATGCCCCAATAGGAGCGCGCCTGCTTGGTGTCGTTCGCCGGATTGACCTGGATCTCGTCGCCCTCGACCTTGTAGTCGATGAGGTCGGACAGACCCATCGTGAGAGTGCCCTTGGGGCCCTTCACGCTGAGCTGGCCATTGTCGATATTGGCCGTCACCCCGCTGGGGATCGGGACCGCTTTTTTCCCGATGCGGCTCATCAGAACACCTCCGCCAGCACTTCGCCGCCGACATTGGTTTCGCGCGCTTCATTGTCGGAAAGGACGCCGCGCGGGGTCGAGACGATGGTAATGCCAAGGCCATTGCGCACGCTCGGCAGTTCCTTCGAACCCGAATAGACGCGGCGGCCAGGCTTCGACACGCGGCTGACGTGCTTGATCGCAGGCTCGCCTTCGAAATACTTCAGTTCAATCCGCAGCGCCTTGTGCTTTCCGGTCTCGTCTTCGCTGTAACCACGGATGTAGCCTTCGCGGGTAAGCACTTCGAGAACGTTCGCACGCAGCTTGGAAGCGGGCGAAAGGACGCTGTCCTTCTTCGCCTGCTGGCCGTTGCGGATGCGGGTGAGCATGTCACCCAGGGGATCGGTCATAGCCATCTGTCAGGTCCTCACCAGCTCGACTTCGTCAGGCCGGGGATCATGCCCCGGTTGCCGAGTTCGCGCAGTTCGATGCGGTTGATGCCGAACTTGCGGTAATAGCCGCGTGGGCGGCCGGTGGTGGAGCAGCGATTGCGCACGCGGGTCGGATTCGCATTACGCGGAATCTCGGCCATCTTCAGGCGCGCGATCAGCCGCTCGGCTTCGTCGAGCGACTCGTCGTTCGCGATTGCCTTCAGCTTCTCGTACTTCGCTGCGTACTTCTTCACGAGCTGCTTGCGCTTCTCGTTCTTGTTGATCGAACTCAGTTTCGCCATTGGACTTAAGCTCTCTTCTTCGTGTTCATGGGTCTCATAGCGCGGGCGGGCTTACGCCGCTTCCTTCTGCTGGGCTGCGGCGGCTTCGCCTTCGAACGGGAAGCCGAACAGGCGCAGAAGCTCACGCGCTTCTTCGTCGGTGTTGGCAGAGGTGGTCACGATGATGTCCATCCCCCGCACCTTGTCGATCTTGTCGTAGCTGATCTCGGGGAACACGATCTGTTCCTTGAGACCCATCGCATAATTGCCGCGACCGTCGAACGAGCGTGCATTCAACCCGCGAAAGTCACGAATGCGCGGCATTGCGATGGTGACGAGGCGGTCGAGGAATTCGTACATGCGGTCACGGCGCAAGGTGACCTTGCAGCCAACCGGCATGCCTTCGCGCAGCTTGAACTGGGCAATCGATTTCTTCGCACGGGTGACGACCGGCTTCTGGCCGGCGATCAGCGCCATTTCTTCAGCGGCGGTCGTGACCTTCTTCTTGTCGTCGGTACCTTCGCCCACGCCCATGTTGAGCGTGATCTTTTCGAGGCGCGGAACTTCGAGGCGGTTCTTGTAACCGAACTTGTCGGTCATCGCCTTGACGATCTCGTCGTCGAACTTCTGCTTCAGCCGGGGTGTGTAATCAGCCATCGATGGTCTCCCCACTCTTTACGGCAACGCGCACCTTGTTCCCGTCCTTCTCTTCGAAGCGGACGCGGGTGGGCTTGCCATCCTTGGGATCGGCCAGCGCGACCTTGGAGATGTGCATCGGCGCGGGAAAGCGATCGATGCCACCTTGCGGGTTCGCCTGGCTCGGCTTGCGGTGACGGGCGGCAACATTGATGCCTTCAACGACAATCTTGCCGTCCTTGGGCAGAACCTGGGTCACGGTACCCGTGCGGCCCTTGTCCTTGCCCGAAAGCACAACGACGCTGTCGCCCTTCTTGATCTTTGCAGCAGCCATCACAGCACCTCCGGCGCGAGACTGATGATCTTCATGAAACCGCGACCGCGCAGTTCGCGCACGACCGGGCCGAAGATACGGGTGCCAATCGGCTCTTCCTGCTTGTTCACCAGCACGGCAGCGTTGCTGTCGAAACGGATCACGCTGCCATCGGGGCGGCGCACGTCCTTGCGGGTGCGCACGATGACGGCGCGGTGAACGTCGCCCTTCTTCACCTTTGCGCGCGGCTGGGCTTCCTTGACGGAAACCACGATCACGTCGCCAACGGAGGCAAACCGACGCTTCGACCCACCCAGCACCTTGATGCACTGGACGCGCTTAGCGCCGCTGTTGTCCGCGACTTCGAGATTGGATTGCATCTGGATCATGGATCCGGTTCCTTCTCTTGGCTTGCCGAGACGTCCCGTTCATTGGGTGCCCGGCAGTTCCTCGTCTAATTACTCGGCGCCGCCCGGCGTCGCTTCCGCGACGTCCAGATCGGCTTCGATCGCCTGCGTCCCGCCGGCCACAACCCGGTCCTTCACGGCCCAGGTCTTGGTCTTGGAGATCGGCTTGGTCTCTTCGATCCGCACGATGTCGCCGACGGTGTATTCGTTGGCGTCGTCATGCGCGTGATACTTCTTCGAACGGCGAATGATCTTCCCGTAGAGCGGGTGCTTCACCTTGCGCTCAACCAGGACGGTCACGGTCTTGTCGGTCTTGTCGGAAGTGACGGTCCCGATCAGGATACGTTTTGGCATGGCTTAGGCCTTCTCTTTCGTAGCGGCCGCGGCACGCTCGTTCTGCAGCGTCTTGATGCGCGCAATCGTGCGGCGGACCTCACGCATGCGCGCGGGGTTTTCCAGCTGATTGGTCGCCGCCTGAAAGCGCAGATTGTACTGCTCGCGCTTCAGTTCGGTCAGCTCGGTGGTCAGTTGGTCGTCGGTCTTCGTGCGAAGATCTTCGAGGCTGGTGGTCTTGTCGGCGGCCATCATTCGCCTCCCAGGTGGCTGGTGTCGCCAAAGCGGGCGACAACCTTGGTCTTGATCGGCAGCTTCATCGCGGCGCGCTCAAAGGCAGCGGCGGCCAGCGGGCCGTCGACGCCGTCGAGTTCGAACAGGATGCGGCCCGGCTTTACGCGAGCAGCCCAATATTCGACCGCGCCCTTGCCCTTACCCTGACGGACTTCGGCAGGCTTCTTCGACACCGGGACATCGGGAAACACGCGGATCCAGAGACGTCCCTGACGCTTCATGTGGCGCGTGATCGCACGGCGTGCAGCCTCGATCTGGCGGGCAGTGATCCGCTCGGGTTCAAGCGCCTTCAGGCCGTAAGAGCCGAAGTTCAGCGTGGTGCCACCCTTGGCTTCACCCTTGATCCTGCCCTTGAAGGCCTTGCGATACTTGGTTTTTTTCGGTTGCAGCATGGTCTGTTCCTAATCCTGCAATCAGCGAGCCGGCCGGACGCCGGAAGTCTGCGCTTCCATCATCAGGCGGTCTTGCGCGGTCGGATCGTGAGCGAGAATCTCGCCTTTGAAGATCCAGACCTTGATGCCGATAATCCCGTAGGCGGTGAGCGCTTCGGTCTCGCCGTAATCGATGTGAGCGCGCAAGGTGTGCAGGGGCACGCGACCTTCACGATACCATTCAACGCGAGCGATTTCGGCGCCGCCGAGACGGCCACCGCAAACGATCTTGATGCCTTCTGCACCCAGACGCAGCGCCGATTGCACCGCACGCTTCATCGCACGGCGAAACGCGATACGGCGAACGAGCTGATCGGCAACGCCTTGCGCAACGAGCTTTGCGTCGATTTCCGGCTTGCGGATCTCAACGATGTTCAGCTTCACTTCGCTGTCGGTCATGGTCGCAAGCTTGGTGCGCAGCTTTTCAATATCCGCACCCTTCTTGCCGATGATGACACCGGGACGCGCGGCATAAATCGAAATGCGGCACAGCTTGGCCGGACGCTCGATCACGACTTTCGAGATCGCCGCCTGCGGCAGGTTCTCGAAAATGTACTTGCGGATCTTGATGTCCTCGCTGAGCAGCGCGGCATAGTCACGCCCTTCGGCGTACCAGCGACTGTCCCAGGTGCGGTTGATCTGCAGGCGCAGACCGATCGGATTGCTCTTCTGGCCCATGTTTACGCCTCTTCCTGTTCGCGAACGACGATCCGCAACTTGCTGAATGGCTTCAGGATACGCGTCGACTTACCGCGGCCACGGGTGTGGAACCGCTTCATCGTGATCGACTTGCCTACCGAAGCCTCGGCTACGACGAGCGCGTCGACGTCGAGATCGTGGTTGTTTTCCGCATTGGCGATCGCAGAAGCGAGCACCTTGCTGGCATCCTTCGCCATCGACTTCTTCGAAAAGGCGAGGATGTTCAGAGCCTCTTCGGCCTTCTTGCCACGGATCAGCTCGGCGACGAGGTTGAGCTTCTGCGCGCTGCCACGAATGGTCGTGCCGACGGCCAGCGCCTCGTTCTCCGCGACGCGGCGGGGGGATTTAGCCTTGCCCATTATCGCTTGCCCTTCTTGTCGGACGCGTGACCCGGAAAGCTGCGCGTGGGCGCGAACTCGCCGAGCTTGTGCCCGACCATCTCTTCCGAAACCGAGACGGGAATGAATTTGTGGCCGTTGTAGACGTTGAACGTCAGCCCAACGAACTGCGGCAGGATGGTGGAGCGGCGCGACCAGGTCTTGATCGGCTTGCTGCTGCTCGCTTCCTGCGCGTCCTCCGCTTTCCTCAGCAGGCTGAGCTCGACGAACGGACCTTTCCAGACGGAACGTGCCATCGTGTCTTACCTCTTCTTCTTCGCGTGGCGCGAACGGATGATCATCTTGTCCGTCTGCTTGTTCTTGCGGGTGCGGGCGCCCTTGGTCGGCTTGCCCCACGGCGTAACCGGGTGACGGCCACCGCTAGTGCGGCCTTCACCACCACCATGCGGGTGATCGACCGGGTTCTTGGCGACACCGCGGGTAAGCGGGCGGCGACCCTTCCAGCGGGTGCGACCGGCCTTGCCGAAGTTCTGGTTCTGGTTGTCGGGGTTCGAAACCGCGCCAACCGTACCCATGCAATCGGCGCGCAGATAACGCTGCTCGCCCGAGTTCAGCCGCACGATCACCATGCCGCGGTCACGGCCGACCACCTGAACGTAAGCACCGGCGGAACGAGCGATCTGCCCGCCCTTGCCCGGCTTCATCTCGACATTGTGGCAGATCGTGCCGACCGGCATCTGCGACAAAAGCATCGCGTTGCCCGGCTTGGTATCGACCTTCTCGCCCGCGATGACCTTGTCACCGACAGCAAGACGCTGCGGCGCGATGATATAGGCCAGCTCGCCATCGTCGTACTTGATCAGCGCGATGAAGGCGGTGCGATTGGGGTCGTACTCGATCCGCTCGACCGTGGCGGGAACGTCCCATTTACGGCGCTTGAAATCGATGAAGCGATACTTCTGCTTGTGACCGCCCGCGATGCCGCGCGAGGTCACATGCCCCTTGTTGTTGCGACCGCCGGTCTTGCGCTTGCCCTCCGTGAGCGACTTGACCGGACCACCTTTGTGGAGGCCCGACTTGTCGACCAGGATCAGACCACGGCGCGCCGGGCTTGTCGGTTTGTAGTTCTTGAGTGCCATTGTTCCTACGCCCTCAGATACCGCTGGTGATGTCGATCATTTCGCCCTCGGCGAGCGTGACGACAGCCTTCTTGAAATCGGACCGCTTGTAGGGCTTGCCCCGCCAGCGCTTCGATTTGCCCTTGGTCAGGATGGTGTTCACCGCGCTGACCTTCTTGTCGTAGATCGCCTCGACCGCTTCCTTGATCTGCGGCTTGGTCGCGTCGTTGGCGACACGGAAGACCACCGCGTTGTTCTCGGATGCGAGAGTCGACTTTTCAGTGATGTGCGGCGCGAGGATCACGTCGTAATGCTTCGCGTCGACGTCCTTTTTCTTAGCCATTGAACCGCGCCTCCAGCTTTTCGACCGCGTCCTTGGTCAGGACCAGCGTGTCGTGGTTGAGGATGTCGTAAACATTGGCGCCCTGTGCGGGCAGCACATTGATACCCGGCAGGTTGCCAGCGGCCTTCTTGAAGCCGTCGTTCACGGCCTCACCGTCGATGAAAAGCACCTTGCCATTGAGGCCGGCGCTGTCGAAATGGCCCTTGAGTGCCTTGGTCTTGGCGTCCTTGAGCTCGAGGCTGTCAACAACCACGAGGCCGTCCTTGGCCTTGCTCGAAAGCGCCATCTTCAGCCCGAGCGCGCGAACTTTCTTGTTCAACGACTGCTCGAACTCACGCTTGCGTGCGCCGTGCGCTTTGCCGCCGCCGACAAAAATCGGAGCGCCACGATCGCCATGACGCGCGCCGCCCGAACCCTTTTGCGGGCCGAACTTCTTGCCGGTGCGCGCAACATCGGAGCGTTCGCGCGTCGGGCGAGCCGTTCCGCGACGATTCTCGAGCTGCCAGGTCACCACCCGGTGCAGGATGTCGGCGCGCGGCTCAACGCCGAACACGTCATCGTTCAGCTCGATGTCGCCGGACGCCTTCCCATCGATTTTCTGGACCTTCACCTTCATGGCTTAGTCTTCCTTCTTCTCTTCGCCACCAGCATCGCTGGCGGGAGCGTCACTCGCCGGAGCGCTATTATCGGCGGCCGCGGTTTCGGCCTGGCTGGGCGTGTCATTCGCAGGCGCTTCGTTCGCAGATGCGCCATCAGAGGCCGAAGCCTTCTCGATCACGGCACCGGGGAAGGGCGCTTCTTCGGGAAGCGGAAGCTTGATCGCGTCACGAACCAGCAGCCAGCCGTTCTTCGAGCCGGGGACCGAACCCTTAATGAAAAGCAGACCACGATCCGCATCGGTGCGAACGACTTCGAGGTTCATCTGAGTGCGCTGGCGATCACCCATGTGACCGGCCATCTTCTTGCCCTTGAACACGCGGCCCGGATCCTGACGGTTACCCGTCGAACCATGCGAGCGGTGCGAAATCGAAACGCCGTGCGTCGCACGCAAGCCCCCGAAGCCCCAGCGCTTCATCGCGCCGGCAAAGCCCTTGCCCTGCGTGTGGCCGGTAATGTCGACCTTCTGTCCAGCGATGAAATGCTCCGCGCTGATCAGCGAACCGACCGGCACAAGCCCGTCTTCGCCTTCGACACGGAATTCCGCGACGCGCTTCTTGAGACCCACTCCGGCCTTGCCGAAATGCTCGCGCTGCGGCTTTGCCACGTTCTTCTGCTTCGCTTCGCCCGCACCAAGCTGAACGGCGAAATAGCCGTCATTGTCAGCGGTGCGATGAGAGACGACCTGACAGTCTTCCAGCGCGAGAACGGTCACGGGCACGTGCCGTCCATCCTCTTGGAAGAGGCGGGTCATCCCGACTTTCTTTGCGATCACGCCAGTGCGCATCGTCGTTACTCCTTACAGAGGCACCGGAGGGACCATCCCAAAGGTGCGTGCCAACCCATAATGTATGCTGCGCCCCGTCCGGGCTGATGCTCCATGGCACAAAGGCCAATCGAGCGAGACGGGAGACGCAGCCCGGATAGATCCGGCGGTATCTCAATGTCGTGCCGATCTTTAGCGATCGGCGGAGCCGTCGAAGCTCCAACTGTCTGGCCGAATTAACGTCCCGCCAGCGGGACCGCATCGAGTTCGCCTACGCGAGTTTGATCTCGACATTCACACCCGCAGCCAGATCGAGCTTCATGAGCGCGTCGACCGTCTGAGCGTTTGGCTGCACGATGTCGAGCAGCCGCTTGTAGGTGCGCACCTCGAACTGCTCGCGCGATTTCTTGTCGATGTGCGGGCCGCGGTTCACGGTGAACTTCTCGATACGCGTCGGCATGGGAATGGGGCCACGAATAAGAGCACCTGTGCGACGTGCGGTATCTGCGATTTCGCCAGTCGCCTGGTCGAGAACGCGGTGATCGAACGCCTTGAGGCGAATGCGGATATTCTGTGCTTCCATTACCAACTACCGATGCGAAAGAGCCAGAGGAGGGTCACCCCCGCCTCACAAAAACAAAAGGCCAGCCCCGCGTCAGATCCCTCGGCGGGTGGCCTTCTCAAATTTCGTTGCAAACGAAACGAATCTCGCTTGCGATGACGGCCCTATACGTTTGCTTGACGCTTGAGGCAACCCCGAAGTGTCATGAAATCGACGCGAAAAGCGCGATTGGCACGCCGGGGATCCATCATCGAAAAATGAGACCCGGCATCGCAGCGATGCCGGGTCATCATTCACTTCAGTCCAAAGGACGAGACGCCTAGACGGTGATCTTCGAAACCACGCCCGAGCCGACGGTGCGGCCACCTTCGCGGATCGCGAAGCGCAGGCCTTCGTCCATGGCGATCGGTGCGATCAGCTTGACATTGATCGTCACGTTGTCGCCCGGCATCACCATCTCGGTGCCCTCGGGGAGGATCACTTCGCCGGTGACGTCCGTCGTACGGAAGTAGAACTGCGGACGGTAGTTGGCGAAGAACGGCGTGTGACGGCCACCTTCGTCCTTCGACAGAACGTATACTTCCGCGCTGAACTCGGTGTGCGGCGTGACCGAGCCGGGCTTGGCCAGAACCTGGCCACGCTCGACGTCTTCACGGCCGACGCCGCGGATCAGGGCACCGATGTTGTCGCCCGCTTCACCCGAATCGAGCAGCTTGCGGAACATCTCAACGCCGGTAACGGTCGTCTTGGTGGTGTCCTTGATGCCGACGATTTCGACTTCGTCACCAACATTGACCTTGCCGGTTTCGACACGGCCGGTGACAACGGTACCGCGACCAGAGATCGAGAACACGTCCTCGATCGGCATCAGGAAATCCTGATCGACCGGGCGCTCGGGCTGCGGGATGTGGTTGTCGACCGCTTCCATCAATTCCTTGATCGAATTCTCGCCGATTTCCGGATCACGCCCTTCGAGAGCGGCCAGAGCCGAACCCTTGATGATGGGAATGTCGTCGCCGTCAAAGCCGTACTCGCTCAGCAGTTCGCGCACTTCGAGTTCGACCAGCTCGAGGATTTCCTCGTCATCGACCTGATCGACCTTGTTCATGTACACGACCAGCGCCGGCACACCGACCTGGCGAGCGAGCAGGATATGCTCGCGCGTCTGCGGCATCGGGCCGTCAGCGGCGTTCACCACCAGGATCGCGCCGTCCATCTGAGCCGCACCGGTGATCATGTTCTTCACATAGTCCGCGTGGCCCGGGCAATCGACATGCGCGTAGTGGCGCGCGTCGGTTTCGTATTCCACGTGAGCGGTCGAGATCGTGATGCCGCGCTCGCGCTCTTCGGGAGCCTTGTCGATATTCGCGAAATCGACGGCCGAGCCCATCACCTTGGTGATCGCTGCGGTCAGCGTGGTCTTGCCGTGGTCAACGTGACCGATCGTGCCGACGTTGCAGTGCGGCTTGTTCCGCTCGAATTTTTCCTTCGCCATTTCTCTAATTTACCTTCTGTCTGAGATGATTTCTTCGCGGGAGAAAGGGCGGCCCGCTGAATCAGGCGCCGCCCCTAAACGGTGCTGCCGTCTTAGGCAAGCTTCTCCTTGACCTCTTGCGCGACGCTCGCAGGCACTTCGTCGTAATGCGAGAACTGCATCGTGTACTGCGCACGCCCTTGCGTGAACGAGCGCAATTCGTTGACGTAGCCGAACATGTTGGCGAGCGGCACGAATGCCTCAACCGCCTGCGCATTGCCACGGCTATCGGTGCCCTGGATCTGCCCGCGGCGGCTGTTCAAGTCGCCGATCACATCACCAAGATAATCCTCGGGCGTCACGACTTCGACCTTCATCACCGGCTCGAGCAACTTGATCCCGGCCTTCGTGGCCGCTTCACGCATCGCACCGCGACCGGTGATTTCGAACGCGACCGTGCTGGAGTCCACATCGTGGTACTTGCCGTCGATCAGGCGGATCGTGAAATCGATGATCGGGAAGCCGACCAGATGACCGCTTTCTGCCTGCTCGCGCATGCCCTTTTCAACCGACGGGATGTATTCGCGCGGAATGTTACCGCCCTTGATCTCGTCTTCGAAGATGATGCCCTGGCCACGTTCGCCCGGAACGACGACGACCTTGGCTTCACCGAACTGGCCCGAACCACCCGATTGCTTCTTGTGGGTGTAGGTCAGCTCGACTTCGCGGGCGAGCGATTCACGATAGGCAACCTGCGGCGCGCCAACATTGGCCTCGACCTTGAACTCGCGCTTCATGCGATCGACCAGGATGTCGAGGTGAAGCTCGCCCATGCCCTTGATGATCGTCTGTCCGCTCTCGTGGTCGGTCGTGACGCGGAAGCTGGGATCCTCGGCCGCAAGGCGATTGAGCGCAACGCCCATCTTCTCCTGGTCAGCCTTGGTCTTGGGCTCCACCGACAGCTCGATGACCGGGTCGGGGAACTCCATGCGCTCCAGAATAATCGGCGCGCTGGTCGCGCACAGGGTATCGCCTGTGGTCGTTTCCTTGAGACCTGCGATCGCGACGATGTCGCCGGCGAACGCCTCATCGATGTCTTCGCGATTGTTGGAATGCATCAGGAGCATGCGCCCGATCTTTTCCTTCTTATCCTTGACCGAGTTCAGAACGCCGCCTTTGGTCAGTTGCCCCGAATAGATCCGGGTGAAGGTGAGCGAGCCGACGAAGGGGTCGTTCATAATCTTGAACGCCAGAGCCGAGAACGGCGCATCGTCGGAGGAAGGACGGGTATCCTTCTCATCGGTATCGGGGATGATCCCCTCAATCGCGGGCACATCAAGCGGCGAAGGCATGTAATCAACCACCGCGTCGAGCAGCGGCTGCACGCCCTTGTTCTTGAACGCCGACCCGCACAGAACCGGGACGAACGCGCGCTCCATGGTGCCTTTGCGGATCAGACGCTTGAGCGTGGCGGCATCGGGTTCATTGCCTTCGAGATACTGCTCCATAACATCGTCGTCCTGCTCGACCGCAGTCTCGACCAGCTTCTCACGGTATTCGGCAGCCTTGTCGGCAAGGTCGGCGGGGATTTCGACGAATTCGTATTTCGCGCCCAGGTCTTCGGCCTGCCAGACTATGCCGCGCATGTTCACGAGGTCGACGACGCCCTGGAGATCACTTTCGGCACCGATCGGCAAGTACAGCACCAGCGGCGTTGCGCCGAGGCGGTCTATGATCGACTGCACGCAGTAGTAGAAATCGGCACCGGTACGGTCCAGCTTGTTGATGAAGCACATCCGCGGAACACCGTACTTGTCGGCCTGGCGCCACACAGTCTCGGACTGTGGCTCTACTCCGGCGACGCCATCGAATACTGCAACGGCGCCGTCCAATACTCGAAGACTTCTTTCGACCTCGATAGTAAAGTCCACGTGGCCGGGAGTATCGATGATGTTGATACGGTGCTTGGGCATGTCCTCGCGCAGATCTTCGGGAGCGCCCATTGGATCCTTCGTCGGATCTTCGGCAGTCCAGAACGTCGTCGTCGCAGCGGACGTGATCGTGATCCCGCGCTCCTGCTCCTGCTCCATCCAGTCCATCGTCGCGGCGCCATCGTGCACCTCGCCGATCTTGTAGGACTTTCCGGTGTAATACAGGATCCGTTCGGTCGTCGTGGTCTTGCCGGCGTCGATATGCGCCATGATGCCGATATTGCGATAGCGCTCCAGCGGATAATCGCGGGCCATGTCAAATTCCTCGTGAGAGTTGGGGGCTGCCGTTCAGAAGCAACCCCCATATAGTTAGCATTGTGACGGCTGAAAGACCGACCTTCCGGCCCCAGCCCAGTTACCGATACGCCAGACTTACCAGCGGTAGTGCGAGAACGCCCGGTTCGCATCCGCCATGCGGTGCGTGTCCTCGCGCTTCTTCACCGCATTGCCGCGATTGTTGGCCGCATCCATCAGCTCACCCGAAAGACGCGCGCTCATGGTCGTTTCCGGACGGCCACGCGCGGCCGAGATCAGCCAGCGGATCGCCAGCGCCTGGGCACGCTCGGGACGCACCTCGACCGGTACCTGATAGGTCGCACCACCGACCCGGCGGCTGCGCACTTCGACCTGCGGCTTGATGTTGTTGAGCGCATCATGGAACAGCTGAATCGGATCGGCCTTGGCCTTCGTCTCCACCACCTCGAGCGCGGAATAGACGATGCCCTCGGCAACCGCCTTCTTCCCGTCCAGCATCAGGTTGTTCATGAACTTGCTCAGCACCTGATCACCGAACTTGGGATCAGGAAGGATAACCCGCTTTTCGGGCCTGCGACGACGTGACATATTTCAAAACTCCAGACTTGTGAGCGCAGCGAACTCTTCGGACGTCATCCCAGCGAAAGCTGGGATCGGTTGCCACTGGCGCTCCGTCTCAAAAACTTGCCCCTGCGGACGTTCGCCCTGGCGGCACGAGATCCCAGCCTTCGCTGGGATGACGGGTGCCACGAGGCGACGTATCCGCAAGATCACTTCGGCCGCTTGGCCCCATACTTCGAACGGCTCTGCTTGCGGTCCTTGACCCCTTGTGTGTCGAGCACGCCGCGCAGCACGTGATAGCGCACGCCGGGAAGGTCGCGCACACGGCCCCCGCGGATCAGCACGACCGAGTGCTCCTGCAGGTTGTGCCCCTCGCCCGGGATGTAGGAGATGACCTCGCGCTGGTTGGTCAGGCGCACCTTGGCGACCTTGCGCAGCGCGGAGTTCGGCTTCTTCGGCGTCGTGGTGTAGACGCGGGTGCAGACACCGCGCTTCTGCGGGTTCTGCTCCATCGCAGGGACCTTGGACTTGGCCTTCTGCGGGGTGCGGCCCTTGCGGACCAGCTGGTTGATCGTCGGCATACTATCTCGCTTCGACTGTTTGCGGCGTTGAGGCCTTTTCCCCCGCGCCGTTCACCTGCGAGGAGCGAGGCCGCATGGCCGGGCGTCTCGCAGGACAGATGCTTCGAGATGCCAGTCGGTCCACGACCTCACGGCTCCTCGGCACGAACGGTTGAGGGGACAAGACCCTTCACCAGAATTGGCGATCAGCGGGGCGGATATGGAGGGAGGTTTGCGTGCCAGCCAGGCCGTCATCCCAGCGAAGGCCGGGATCTCTCACCACCGGCGAAGCGCCTGCGGCATGAGGCCCTGCACTTTCGCGAGGGCTGCGCTCTGGCGAGCCTGAAACACTCCACCCAAGACCGACCCACCGGCCACCGGGTTACTTTGACGGACGCCCCAAAACCGAAAAGGCCTCGCTTGTCTCAAGCAAGACCGTGGAAGGCACGAACCGGCAATGTTCAGCTCTATCGTTTGACGGCGACGCCGCGGTTAAGCGGGCGATGCCCTCGGATGGCGGTGCTGTTAGCGGGGAGTGGAGGTTGGGTCAAGGGTAGCGACGGCGCAAGCTCTATTGAGAGGCGAGGTAACTACCTACGGCTAAGACACCGGTATCAGTCAATTCGACAAACGTTACTCTCTTATCGTGATCGCAGTTTGACCTCTTGACGAGATCAGCCTCCTCGAGCGCGGCAATATAGCGTAAGGCGGTGGTAGTTGGACGTCCGGATGCTATGCAAAGGCTGGTTGCAGAAACCTTCGTGTTTCCGGCGTATTGCTGAAACAAGTCTAGCAGCATATCCCACGCGGGCTCAGTTAGCAGACTAGCGGGGATGTAGCGCGACCTCGTCTGTCGACGTTGATACTCGTGGCGCGCTTTCTGCGCTAGTATACCCGCATCGCGCTCTATTTCGGCGAGCGTGCCCACGCTCCGCAAATGGCGCGTATCGGTTTCAGGCTTCCAGTCCTGATCAAGCACATCGGATAGTCTGGTGAGGGAGTTTGCCAACCCGCGCAGCTCATCTGAAGACCATAGTTCGGCGATTTCATCGACTATTTCGTGTCTTAAAAAAGAACTCGCTGAGGATTGGTCCTCCCATAGAAGTTTATTCATTATAATCTTACCAGATTATTCCTTGCACGAGACCACGAATTGTATTCTCCTATGCGGTTTAGCCGGCGCCGATGCGCGTAAATACCTAAGCCAAGAGCGGTGAAGTGAACCAAAATCGGCAACTGGGTCATCGCCCAATACGCTTGCGTGTGCCCCGATTTGAAGACCAGCGGCGCCATCGATCCAACGACAGCGAGGAGTTGCGCTGCTGCCAGCCAGATCGGCCAAAGCCTGTTCGCGTTCAAAGCCAGAAACATGAAACCAGCCAGTTGCAGCACATCGAGAGCCATGCGGCTTGGTGAAAAGCGCATGAAATCGCTGGAGCCAAAAAACAGGAGGGCGAGCTGATCCACAACAAAGCCTGCAACGATGATCGCCGCCGCTAACCGCTCGGGCTTACCGCCACGACTTAACGCAAGAAGCGCCAGGCCAGCGGTAAGCACGAAAACGATTGCAAGGTCGAGGGACAACGCGACAACCGTCAGGCGGCGATTGACTCAAGTGACTCAAGCGATTTTTCCGCCATCGGCTGACCTTTAGGGCATTGTTCGTACCCCAAAACATCTCGCTGTATCTTCAGCATACTGCCATGCACTCGAGCAAGTTCACCGCCCGCCGCGAGAGTCGTCTGCTGCGATTTTACGAGGCGAAGAAGCGCTTCGTGCCCCGTGGCGGGGGCGGAATCCGTTTCACGCCGCACCGTGATCATCGTCGCGAACAGTTCAGCTTGCCGAAGCAGTGCTTCATCCAATGCGCGTTCCGCTTCCTTGAGATCATTCGAGATAAGGGTTCTGGCGGTGGGCTTGGTAATCGACATCGGTGTTCTCCTTCAATTCGCCGAAGCGGGAATTCCAAAAGAGAGAAATTCGACAGCGCTCACATCATCAGGTCGGACAATTGGCCGAAAGTGGCCAACCCACCAAGCACGACGAGCAGGAGCATTATCGTTGTCATCCCGATCGCTCCGAGCCTGAACCAAATGCCGTTCGGGCCATCGAATATCTCTGGTCCGACGCGATAAATCTCTACCTGCTCTTCGGTCTCGTTCTCTCGCTTCGAGAATGGACCTTCTTTGTGCGGGCGATGCTCATCGGCCGTTCCACCTCCTTGTTCGGCTTGGAGATTAGAAACCTCCACATGCGAGGATTGGTATACCGATCTTTGGGATATCCCGCGCACCCCTCTGTAGGCTGCGGCAAGCTCGTTGCGTGTCGCAACACCCAGCTTTCTGCGGGCGGCAGTTATTCTCTGATCGACGGTATATGGAGATATCTCCAGTTCGCGCGCGATTTGCTTGGAGGTCTTGTGCTCGATCAGGAGATCGAGAACGGCACGCTGCTTTTCCGTTAGCAGGCGCTCCTCCCCGTCGGATTGAGTTACGCGATCCAATTTTTTTCCCCTGCTTGGTCCCCTGCATTAACCTAAACGATGGCGAAAATCCGGCCAAGTCACCCTTTCCGGTTACACCGTGTAGTCATCCAATATACGCGCTCAAAGCTATCGCGGGTGCGCGCTGTCGGGTGGCGTAAGCCACATGGACGCGAAACTGTTGCCAATCGACAGAGTGAAAGCGTGCGACCTGTCTGACCGGGAATAGGATTTTCCTACTCCCCAAAAATCTGCAATCTGCCTGCGGCTATGAACAAGCCACACAGACCAACCCCCGCCCGCCCTGAGTCCTTGTCGGAGAAATCCGCCGAGGACCGTTCTTCACAGACCAAGCCCTCGGCTCCACCCGATCGAGGGCACTCCGAGGATCAACCCTCCCGCCACCGGCGGATGGGGTCGGGGAAATCCGCCGAGGACCGTTCTTCACAGACCAAGCCTTCGATTCCACCCGATCGAGGGCATTGCGAGGACCAATCCTCCCCTCATTCCATCGTGGCCTCCGCCGGGGCGCGCGTCGGGGATCGGGAGGCTGTCGCCGACGCGCAGGCCTCCAACCCGGCCAGCCGCCACCCCCAACCCCCTGCTCCAGAGGATGAGGGGGCTTTGGAGCCCCGCCGACCGACCGACTCCGACCCCTCTGCGTCCCGTGATGAGCCTGATGAGCCGGAATGCGATTCCCCCGAACACGATTACACGCTCGACAAGTTCGGGGAGCACGCTCGAGCGAAAATGCGCGAGGAGGAGGATGCGGAAATAGGCCTGGATGCAGCCTCCCCGCCCTCGGCCCCATCCGGCGGGCGTGAGGGGGCTTTGACCTGCCATCGCCAGACCCCGCGGCAGGCCACCAGTGCGGTCGCCTATTCAGGCGAGGCGCCAGAGGAGGACGATCCGCTGCTCGGTTTCGCGCCGGTTCCGCACAAGGCCCCGCGCCGCAACTCGATCACGCCCGAACTCCAGCGGCGCTTCATCGCGCACCTCGCGGCCACCGGCGTCGTCACCGAAGCGGCTCGGCATATCGGCAAGAGCATGGAGGCGATCTACAAGCTGCGCCAGCGGCCCGGCGCCGAAGGGTTCAGCGCCGCCTGGGACGCGGCGATCGATCGCGGGGTGGCGCGGCTCGAATCCGGTGCGCTCACCCGCGCGATCAAGGGAGAGGAGCGCATGGTCGTCTCCGCGGGCAAGGTGCTGGGGACCGAAGTGCGGCATAACGAGGCGCTGGTGATGTTCTTCCTGCGCAACCGGCGCGCGGCGCGCTATGACCAGCAAAAGGAGATCGGCCCCGGCCATCCGGTCTATGAGCGGGTGAAGGCCGAATATGCCGAGGAGCAGCGGCGCATCGCCAACGATCCCGCGCAGATCAAGCGCATCCACCGCTCGCTCAATAACAAAATGGCCGAATGGCGCGCCGAGCTTGAAGCCAGGTGGGAGGCAGAGCATCGGGGAGAGGAGCGGCCTGTGCGGCCATTCGAGGAATGCACGCGCATCGCGGAGGCCAGGACGCGGGCGGAGGAAGAGGGGGAGGCTCAGTAGAAGTCGATATATGCGACCCTGCGCGGCCCCCCTCCCCCGGTGTCGCGCGGATCGGAGGTGATGCGGGTGGCGCGCGAGACCTGCAGCGCCCGTTCGCCCCTCGCTCTGATGGTGTCGGGGCCAGAGGCGGCGTGCCGGATGCGCGCTCCGCTGACGATGCGGGCCGAGGCGGTGGTGCGGGCGGTCGCGTCCTCTCGCGGGGCTTGGGCATGGGCACTCGCAGGGGTCGCGAGCAGGAGGGCGAGGCACAGGCGCAGCATGGAACGCGCTATGCCCGTAAGCCCGGTTGCAGCGTGTTGCCTGGACCCTGCGTGGAGTTACGTGTCCGACTGCGCGGGCGGCGACCATTCGTGCGCGATCAGGCCGTAGCGATGCAGGTCGCGCAGCCCCTCATGCGTGGCTTCATGCTCGCGAAACGTCCCTTCGCGGGTGAAGCCAAGCCGCTCGATCAGGCGGATGGAAGCGGGGTTTTCGACATCGACATCGGCGGTGATCTTGCGCGCGCCCCCTTCGATAAGGTGCTCGACCAGCGCGGCGGCACATTCGCGCGCAACGCCCTCGCGCTGTCGGTCCGCGCACACGATATAGCCGATCTCCTCGACCCCTTTCTCATGCCCCGGGATCGCGACGAAGCGGCCTGCGACGGTGCAGGTGGCATCCTCGGCGATCCAGCTGCGGCCCGGCCAATGGGGATCGGCAAGCCAGCGCCACAGCTCCTCTTCCGAGGCGAACGCGGCATGGGTGAGGTAGCGGCACTGCACCGGATCGCTCAACGTGGGGAGCAATGCGGCAGCATCCGAGCGCCGAAGCGGGCGCAGGGTGAAGCGCTGCGTGTGCAAGGTGGCCACAGCGCGTAGGCGCGTCACGCGGTGAGAAACTCGACCAGCGCCTTCACCTTCTTGCTGCGCCATTGCGGCAGCGGCGCGACCAGCCAGTAGGCGCGGCGACTTTCGACCGGATCCTCCAGCGCGGTGAGGCGCCCATCCGCCAGCGCAGTTTCGACCAGCGGAACCGGCAGGACGGTCTGCCCCATCCCCGCGATCGCGCTCGCCAGCGCCTGCCCCGCACTGCCCGCCTTAATGCACGGTTTCGCGTCTTCGGGGAGAGCCGCGCCGGGCCAATCGATCCACGCATCGCGCGCACCGTCTGCCGCCACCGACACCCGCCGCGCGGGCGCCAGCTGCACGCCTTCGAGATCGCCCGGCCCATCGATCAGCCGGATCGCAAAATCGAGGTTCGCCTCGGTGAAATCGGCAGTTTCATCGGCGACGATCGCATACACCACGCCCGGCGTCCCCGCCTGGAACTGCGCGAGCCGCGGACTGAGCCATTCGGCGTAGAATTCGCCCGGCACCGCGATGGTATAGCGGTCGGACGCCTGCCCCGCCTGCATCGCGGCGACGCTTTCCTCGAACCGCAGAAACCCCTCGCGCAACGGGTCGAGACCCGCCTGCCCCTCGCCCGTCAGCTCCAGCCCCTTGGACGTGCGGCGAAACAGCACGACGCCGAGGTGATCCTCCAGCGCGCGAATCTGCTGACCGACGGCTGCGGGCGTCACCGCCAGCTCGTCCGCCGCGCGGGTGAAGGACAGATGGCGCGCCGCGGCGTCATAGACCCTCAGCGCGTTCAGGGGGAGATGCGTGCGTTTCACGCCGCTGCGCTTATAATCGCGCGGGCATCATCGCAAGGCGTTGGTCGATGTCGGGGCTTCGCCGGGGCGATCAGGCTGAAGAGCGCCCGTCCGCGGTTTCCGGCGCGGCGAGCGGAAAGAACGGAATGCGCACTTCGAGCGGCGAGCCATCGGCGCGCGAAAAAGTATAGAACCCTTCCATCGAGCCGTGCGGCGTCGTCAGCGGACAGCCCGACACGTAATCGTGGCTGGTCCCAGGCTCGAGCCGGGGCTGCTCACCCACCACGCCTTCGCCATCGACATGGTTCACCATGCCGCGTCCGTCGGTGATCCGCCAGTGCCGTGTCTTTAGCTGGATCGCCTCGTGAGAGCCGTTTTCGATCCGGATATGATAAACCCAGAACCACTTGCCTGCATCCGGATGCGATTGCTCCGGCAGGAAGTTGACGGCAACCCGAACGGTGACCCCGTCGGTTATGGCAGCGTGTTCGAACAGCTCTTTCATAGCGCCCCAAGGTAACGATTTGTGATTGGCTAACAAGAGCCGGTCCGCCCTTAATCCACCCTGTATTGCGCAAAACGCGCATCATCCGTGGCATTGGACGCAAAACCCTCAAGCTTTCGCCAGCTCTTCCTCGACCTGATCGAGCCGCTCCTTGCCAAAGAACATCTGCGTTTCGCCGCCCTTTCGTCCAACGAACATGGTCGGAATGCCGAAGGCGCCGCGTTCGACGGCGTGATCGGTGTTGGCCGCAAGGCCCTGTTTCACCTCGTCGGTCTGAGTGCGGGCGAGCAGGTCTTTTGCATCGAACCCGGCTTCGCTGACCGCCCGCCCGATTGCCTGTGGATCGGTGACGTCGATCCCTTCTTCCCAGATCGCGGGCAGCAGACTTTCGGCAAACTGCACGCCGCGCCCGTCCTGATCGGCGGCATAGAGCAGGCGTTGCAGCGTGATCGAGTTGAACGGGAATTGCGGATGCATCCTGTACTTCGCCAGATTGTGCCGGGCGATGAAGCGCTGCATTTCGAGCATCGCGTATTCGTTCTTGCCCTTCACCTCGGCGTCGCGGATCATTGGCGGAGCGTTGCCGGTCAGCTTGTGCATGCCGCCGAGGAATACCGGCGTGACGTCGAATTCCGCACCCGTGCGCCGCACGATATCGCGCAGCGGCCACCAGACGAGATAAGCGTTTGGGCTGACGAAATCGAAGATCAGTTCGATGCGTGATGGCATGGCGGCGTGGTCCTTCGTTTTTTGTTTCGCGCAGAGGGAGCAGAGAAGAAAGAGACGCAGGGATGTGGCGTGTGCCTGCATCCTCAGTTCATCGATTGGCTGCGTTCGTCAAATGTCGGTCCGAAGCGGCTGCGCCGCATCATTCTTTTCCTTCCGCGTCCTCTCTTTTCTCTGCGCCCTCTGCGCGAAATACTAATGTGGCGCCAACCCCTGCTCCAGTCCGGTGCGGTCCTCCAGCGCGAACTTGTCGAACAGGTCCGCGCTCGCTTCGTTCAATCCGACGATCCGCGTGTGGCGCCCGTTGCGGCGCATCCGCTCGACCACCTTTTCCAGCGCACCGATTGCGGAAATATCCCAGAAATGCGCACGGCTGACGTCGATCACCACATGGTGCGCAGGATCCTCGAACGCGCTTTCCGGACCGAGCGCGCGCTGGAACTTGTCGACGCTGGCGAAGAATATCTCGCCGGTGACGACATAGACCGCGCTGTGAGCGCGGCGCACGCGCTCGACGGTGAAGAGGTTGCGCACCTTCCCCGCAAAGAAAATGCCCGAAAGCAGAACGCCGACGAGCACGCCGAGCGCGAGGTCGTGTGTCCAGACGACCATCAGCACGGTCGCGATCATCACCGCGCTGCTCGACGGTGGATGGCGGCGCAGATTGGGAATCGAATTCCAGCTAAACGTGCCGATCGACACCATGATCATGACCGCGACCAGCGCGGGCATCGGCACCTGCCCGACATACGGGCCGAGAACGGTGAGCAGGAACAGCAGGAATGCGCCCGCGGTAAAGGTCGATAGCCGCCCGCGCCCGCCGGATGCGACGTTGATGACGGACTGCCCGATCATCGCGCAACCGCCCATGCCGCCAAAGCACGCGGCAACGATATTGGCGATCCCCTGCCCGCCGCTTTCGCGCTGCTTGTTGCTATCGGTATGCGTCATGTCGTCGACAATCTGCGCGGTCAGCAGGCTTTCAAGCAGACCGACCGCCGCCATCGTCAGCGAATAGGGGGCGATGATCTGCAGGGTTTCGAGCGTGAACGGCACGTCGGGCAGAGCGAACATCGGCAGGCCGTCGGGCAGCTCGCCCTCGCCCGCGACGTTGTTGACCGGGAGGCCGAACCAAATGGCGAGGCCCGTCAGCAGCAGGATCGCGACCAGGGGGCTCGGGATCGATTTGGTCAGGCGCGGAAAGCCATAGATGATCGCGAGACCCGCCGCGACCATGACCCAGGTCCACGGGCCGACGCCCGGATTGCCGGGCCATAGTTGGGGGATCTGCGCCATGAAGATCAGGATCGCGAGCGCATTGACGAAGCCGGTGATGACGCTGCGGCTGACGAACTGCATCAGCAGGTCAAGCCTGAGCAGCGCGGCGATGCCCTGGAATACGCCCATCAGGATCGTCGCGGCGAAGAGGTATTCGACCCCGTAATCGCGCACCAGCGGGATGACGACGACCGCCACCGCCGCCGTCGCCGCCGAGATCATGCCGGGCCGCCCGCCGGTGAAGGCGATGACCATAGCGATCGCGACGCTCGCATACAGCCCCACACTCGGATCGACGCCCGCAATCAGCGCAAAGCCAATCGCTTCGGGAATGAGCGCGAGGCTGACGACGATGCCAGCGAGAATATCGGCGCGCGGCTGCGCGAACCAATCACGGCGAAACGTCGCCGCGAAGGAGCGGTCTGGGGTCATTGTGCTTTGTCCGGTGTTCGGGAGCGGGCGCTGGTGGTGCGTCTGCTGGAATTGTTCGCGCGGCCCTTACAGATTTATGGTGCGACGCACAACCACCGCGGCAAGCTCAAACCCCCGCCGCCCCAAGCGCCCGATCCATGTCCTCGGTCAGGTCGGCGATATCCTCCAGCCCGACATTGAGGCGCAGCAGGCCCTCGCTCACGCCCATCGCGGCGCGGGCTTCGTCTGCCATATTGGCGTGGGTAGTCGAGGCGGGGTGGCACATCAGGCTTTTCGCATCGCCGATATTGTTCGAGATATCGATCAGCTCCAGCGCATCGAGGATGGCAAAGGCGCGCTCGCGCGTGCCCACGTCGAAGGCGAAGATCGGCCCGGTCGTGTCCATCTGTGCGGTGGCGAGGTCGTGGCGCGGATGGCTCGGCAGACCCGGATGGCGCATGTGGCCGCCCGCCGCATCGATCCGCTCCTCCATGAAGCGTCCGAGCGCCACCGCATTCTCACTCTGCCGATGCGCGCGCAAGGAGAGCGTTTCCAGCCCCTTGTGGACCACCCAGGCGTTGAAGGGCGAAATCGTCGGCCCGGTGTTGCGCTGGAACGGCATCAGCGTTTCGGTGATCCATTCCTCTGATCCGCAGATTGCCCCGGCGAGCACTCGCCCTTGCCCGTCCATGATCTTGGTCGCGGAATAGGCGATCACGTCCGCGCCGAACTCCATCGGACGCTGCAGGGCTGGCGAGGCGAAGGCATTGTCGACCACCGTCACGATCTCGTGTGCGCGCGCGAGGTCGCAGACGAATTGCAGGTCGACGATATCGAGCGTCGGGTTGGCGGGGGTTTCGAAGAAAAACACCTTGGTGTTCGGGCGGATCGCTTTCTCCCACTCGGAATTGTCGGCGCTGTCGATCACGCTGGTTTCGATCCCGAAGCGCGGGAGCAGATGATCGACCAGCCAGCGGCACGATCCGAATGCGGCGCGCGCGGCGACGCAGTGATCCCCTGCCGATAGCTGGCACAGCAATGCCGCCGTCATCGCCGCCATCCCGCTTGCCTGGGCGCGGCAGGCCTCGGCCCCTTCGAGCAGCGCGATCCGCTCTTCCAGCATCGCCACCGTTGGATTCTGCAGGCGCGAATAGGTCATGCCCGCCGCGTCGCCCGCGAACCGGTCCGCCACCGTCTGCGCATCGTCATAGGTGTAGCCCGAGGTGAGGAACATCGCCTCGCTCGTCTCGCCATGCTCGGAGCGCCACGTGCCCCCGCGCACGGCCTGCGTCGCGGGGCGCCATTTCTGCGTGGTCTTGCGATCCATTCCGGTGGTTTTCTTCATGGCCGCGGGGTTTAGGGCGGCGACAGGTCGCTCGCAAGCAGACCTTCGCGCGCGGTGTCGGCGTGACCGACCGCAGCGAGCATCTGCGCGCCCTCGATCATGGTGAGCAGGTAGCGCGCGCCGCCTTCGGGATCAGGATCGTCCTCCGGCATTTGGCGCGCCAGCCACGCGAGCAACTCGGCCATCACGCGCCGCGCTGCTGCGCGATAACCCGGTCGATCGCGCGCCGATCCCGCGACGATTTCCCACCACAGAACCATAAACGGTGCCATCGCCGGTTCGCGCGATCTGGCGAGGATACGCCCCAGCACCTCACCGCGCGTCGCGGCGCGCTCTCCCCCCATCGCTCCATCAAGCGCGGCGGCGTATTGCGCGGTGATATAGCCCAGCAGATCGCCGATCAGCGCCTCCTTGTTGCCGAAGTGATAGATCAGCATTCGGTCGCTCGTGCCCGCCGCCTTCGCCAGCGGCCGCAGGCTCGCGCTGCCAAGGCCGTGTCGAAGCACGTGCGCGGCCAAAGGCGCGAGCAGGGTCTGTTTCGACATTGGCTTTTTCGACATTGGCGGCTGTGCCATCAGTAAATACCCCTGAATTACGAGATCGCTCTTGTAGCGGTCGCTACATTGCGTTACAAGCCTGCGTAGCGTTCGCTACATCAAAGGAGTCCGCGCCGTGTCCCTCCCCTTCGACCCGTTCATCTCCCTGTTCATTGGCGGCCTTGTCGCGGCTCTCGTGGCGATCGGCTTCATCCTCGCCAACCGGCAGATCATCGGAAGCGCCACGCTCGCCGCGTCTTTTTCTGCCGGTTTCGCCGCCTTCACGGGCGTCACGATCCTGCAGGACGGGGTGCTGCCGATCTGGGAGAACCACACCAACAATCTGTGGGGCGTGCAGGTTTGGTGGGATCTGCTGTTTGCCGTGGGGATCGGTCTGTTCCTGATTGCGCCACGCGCCCGGAAGGTGGGGATGAACATGCCGCTGTGGACATTGTTCGTTGTCGCGACAGCCAGCATCGGCCTGCTGGCAATGTGCGCGCGGCTCTTCTGGCTCGAACGCGCCGCCGCTCCGCAGGATCGCGAGACTGCGCCACCGCAGGCGAAAGCGACGACCGCCTAAACCATCTTGCCGGGTATCGGGCGCTTGCCTAAGCGCCCGATGCACATGGCAAGTGTCGCACCACAGACCGCGCAAGCGCGCGAGAACCAGCCTGGTCCGCCGCCGCGCCCGCACGATCCGTGGGGCTGGTGCATCGCGATACCGGCAGTCTTCATGGCGCTGGCCAGCATTCGGCTCGCCATCCCGTCAGAGCCCTATTTCGACGAGATCCACTACCTGCCAGCCGCGCGCGAATTGCTGAGCTGGTGGGAGGGCATGGGCGGCGAATACATCAATCGCGAGCACCCGCTGCTTGGCAAGGAATTGATTGCGCTCGGCATGGCGATCTTCGGCGACAATCCGCTCGGCTGGCGGATCATGCCACTTCTCGCCGGAACGCTCGCGGTCGGCGCAGCGATGCGCGCGCTGTGGCATGCCAGCCTCGACCGATTCGCAACGCTCGCTTTCGGAGTGCTGCTCGTCACCGGGTTCCACCTGCTGATCCATGCGCGGATCGCGATGCTCGACATCTTCATGGTCGCGTTTCTCGCTCTGGCAACCTGGCAGTTCGCCGCCGCCATCCGGCAGCCGGAAACGGGGCGCAGGCGGCTGGCGTTGACCGGTATTGCGATCGGGTGTGCGCTCGCATCGAAGTGGAACGCGGTCCCGCTCGCCATGACGTTCGGCCTCGCCTTCTTCGCCGCCCGCCTTGCCGCGGGTCGGCGACGCCTGTTCAACAGCCGCTGCGGCGTGCCCGTGCCCGGTATCAGCCTGATCGAAGCGTTCGTGTGGCTCGGCGCGGTGCCGCTTGCGGTCTATGCGCTGACATTCGTGCCGGGCTACACGCTCGGCAACGCTGCCGCCCCCTCGCCACTCGCAGAGCGCGGGCTGATCGGGCTGCATCAGGATATGCTCTCGCTGCAGCAACAGGTCATCGCGGCGCACAATTACCAGAGCACGTGGGATCATTGGATGCTGAACACGCGCGGCATCTGGTATCTCTATGAAGTCGAGGATGGCGCACAGCGCGGCGTAATGCTGATCGGCAATCCGCTGACGATGCTGTTGGGGCTGCCCGCGCTCGGCTGGTGCCTGTGGACCGGTCTGCCACGCGGCGATTGGGCGAAGCTGGGCGCGGTCGCGGGATACGGGGCGAGTCTGGGTCTGTGGCTGATCGCGCCCAAGCCGGTGCAGTTCTATTATCACTATGTCATGCCGAGCGTATTCCTGCTCGCAGCGCTGGCGATGGCATTGAGCGATCTGCGCAGCAGCGGTCGGCAGTGGTGGGCTTACGGGGTGCTGGGAGGAAGCGTCGCGATATTCGCGTTCTTCTTTCCGATCCTGACGGCAGGTGCGCTCGACGGCCCGCAGAGTTTCGCCAAATGGGCGTGGATCGCGGGTTGGCGGTAGCGGCCTAATACCGTCCCCAGACGAAGCGGCTCGACAGGGCATAATTCCACACCGACCCGATCAGAATGCCTGCCAGCGCGGCGAGCGGCCAGAACACGCCTTCGCTTTCCAGCAATGTTGCTACCGCGACATTAGCGAAGCCGCCCACTGCGCAGGTCGCGCAGAAGCCCGCCCAGCCGCGCAACAGCGCGCCCGCTCCGGCCAGTCGCTGGTCGCGATAGGTCAGCCAGTTGTTGAGCCAGAAATTGAAGCTCATCGCCACCAGCACCGCAGCCAGCTGAGCCTTCCAGAACGTCGCGCTCATGCCGGAATAGAGCGCCGTCAGAACTGCGTAGTGGACGACCACGCCCAGCCCGCCAACCGTGCCGAACAGCGCAAACCGGGTAGGGATCACGCGGCCGAGTGTCTTGTCAAAAAGCCCGGCAAGAAAGTCGAACGCGATGGCATGGTCGAGCTTGCTCTCCCCCTCGCGCCGGGCGGCGAATTCGAGCGGGAATTCCCTCACCCGCATCGGGCTTTTCGCGGTTGCGAGCAGGTCGAGCAGAATCTTGAACCCGATCCCCGACAGGCGCGGCACGAGCGCGCGGGCGGTCGCGGTGGGCAGCATGAAATACCCGCTCATCGGGTCGGTCAATTCAACCCCTGTGAGGCGGCGCGCCATTGCATTGGCCATGCCCGAAAGCCGCTCACGCTCGGGCGCGTCCCAACTCGCCGTGCTCGCGCCCGGGGCGAAGCGCGAGGCGACACAGATATCGGCTTCGTCCGCTCGCAACGCCGCGAGCATGTTCGGCAACAGCGCGGGATCGTGCTGGTGATCGGCGTCCATGACCGCGACGAAGGGAGCAGGCGTCGCGCAGAACCCCTCGATCGCAGCGCTCGCCAGCCCGCGCCGTCCTATGCGCTGGATCACCCGCACGCGGCGGTCTGCCAGCGCCAGCGCACGCGCCTCGTCGGCGGTGCCATCGGCGCTGTTATCGTCGACGATCAGGACGTCCCAGCCTTCCGGTCCCAGCGCGCTCTCGATACGCTCAATCAGGGGAGCGAGATTGCCGCGCTCGTTGAGTGTAGGGAGAACGATCGTAAGGTCGAGCGGATTGGCCATCCCATCGGCGCGCCGTCAAAGCCGCTCGCGCACCGCCGCGCCGATGGCCCGCGTGCCGTGCTCGCCGCCCAGATCCGCGCCGCGCACGCCATCCGCCAGAGCTTTCGCGACCGCCGCCTCTATCCGCGCGGCGTCCTCCTCGCGGGCAAAGGAGTGGCGCAGCATCATCGCTGCCGACAGGATCGTCGCCATCGGATTGGCCTTGCCCTGCCCGGCAATATCGGGCGCGCTGCCGTGGATCGGTTCATACATGCCGAACGTGCCGTGCGTAGTCTGCCGTTCGCCCAGCGAGGCGCTCGGCAGCAGACCGATCGAGCCGACCGCGGCGCTGGCAAGGTCCGACAGGATATCGCCGAACAGATTGCCGGTCAGGATGACGTCGAATTGCGCCGGATCGGCAATCAGCTGCATCGCCGCATTATCGACATACAGGTGGTCGAGCGGGACATCGGGATGTCCACCCGCGACCTCGATCACCGTGTCGCGCCAGACCTGACTCGTCTCGAGCACGTTGGCCTTGTCCACGCTGGTGAGGCTTCGCCGCGCCGCCGCGCGGAAAGCGACCTCGGCGATGCGCCGGATCTCGGGCGCGGAATAGGACATCATGTCCCAACCCTCACGCTCGCCCGCATCGGTTTCGCGCACGCCCTTGTCGCCGAAGTAGACATCGCCCGTCAGTTCGCGCACTATCAACACGTCGATGCTTCGCGCGAGTTCGGGCTTGAGCGGCGAGAGATCCTCCAGCCCCTCGAACACGCGGGCCGGTCGCAGATTGGCGAACAGGCCCAGCTCGCGGCGCAGGCCCAGGATCGCCTGTTCGGGCCGCAGCGATCGTTCAAGTTCGTCATAGGCAGGCTCGCCCACCGCACCGAACAGCACCGCATCAGCCTCGCGGGTCATCGTCAGTGTTTCGAACGGCAGCGGATGGCCGTGGCGCTTGTAGGCGATACCGCCGACATCGCCTTCGAACAAAGTAAGCCGCGGCAGATCCAGCGCTTCGAGCACCAGCACCGCCTCGCGCGTCACTTCGGGGCCGATCCCGTCGCCCGGCAGCACGGCGATCTTCATGATGTTCCCCTAATCCTGCATCCGCGCAAGCCTCTCGCCCAGCGCCACGCGCGCGGCCATAACACCGCCCGGCCGCTCGGCAAGCAGGTAGTCGCGGATCGGACGGTGAAGCTGGCGAAAGGCGTCGAACTGTTCATCGAAGTCGGCGTGCGTGTCGGGCCGCGCCGGGCCTTCGCCGCCGCCATAGCCAAGCTCGCGCAGCAGCATCGTCTCGTAACCGACCATCGCCGCCAGCCACCCGCGCGCGGACGGCGCATGGCAGATCGCGTCGAGCAGCGCCGCGAGCCCGTCATGCAGCAGCGGATAGGGGTTGCGCTCGGGCAGGGTGCTGGCGGTGAGCGCGCAGGCCCACTGGATCGCGGCGGCGGGCAGCGGCTCGCGCATCCACGGCGCGCGGCTGGTCGCCAGCTCGATCCGCGCAAACGGCAGCTGACTGTCCGACTTGGCCCGCAGCTCGAGATCGAGCGAATTGCCGGGAATGACCACTGGCCTCAGCCGCCGCCCGCGTCCGCCCGCGACGTATCCGGCCACCAGACCATGCTCGCGGGTCAGCATTCGCGCGATCACGGCAGTCTCGCCATGCGGGCGCGAAGAGACGAGTATGGCGGGGGCGCGCAGGTTCATAGCCATTGTGCATAAGCGCGTTAGTGTGCGGAACAAGTACACGGGACAGCGCATTCGCCCCTTACAATGCCTCTGCCGACAATGGAGCCGAACAGTGCCGCGCTACTACCTGTGCACCGCCTCCCTCGACCACTCAAAAGATGCGCAAGAGCGCGAGATCTGTTTCCTCGGGACGAGCGAGGACATCGCCGCTGAGGCCGACGATGGCGATGGGATCGTCATTTACACACCCACGAGCGAATACAAATCGGGCGATCCGGTTCAGAAATTCACCGCTATCGGTCGGATCGAAGGCGAGGATATCATCAGCGATCCGATCGATAACGGGCGCCTGTTCGCGCGACGTGTGGATTATCGCACCAGCGCGCGCGATGCCGATGTCCGACCGCTTCTGTCAGAACTCGACTTTGTCGAGGACGAGGACAATTGGGGCGTCTATTTCCGCAATCCGAAACGTGGAATATCCGAGGCAGACTGGTGCACGATCGCCCATGCGATGGGGCTAAATCCGCGGACCTGCTGACCGGGCGACTATTTCGCGTGCTTGGCTTCCAGGTCGGCGACGCGCTTTTCCAGCGCATCGGCCTGTTCGCGCGCCTTTTGCGCCATCGCCTTGACCGTGTCGAATTCCTCGCGGCTGACGAAGTCCATGCCGCCCATCGCCTCACGCAGACGCTCGCGCGCGCTTTCGCGGGCCTCGCGCGTCATGCCGGCCATCGTTCCGGCGGCGCTGTTGGCGAGTTTGACGAAGTCGGCGATGATCGGGTTTTCGCTTTGCATGGCCGCTATCTGGCGATGAGGCGGCCCAATGTCCAGACCGCGCGTTTCACACCTCGACGCGCACCACGGCGCCGCTCTCACCGGACGCGCCTCCGCCCGGATTAAGATTGATGAATTCGTAATTGAGCACCGCTGCGAACGACACCCAAACGAGATACGGCACCAGCAGCGCCGCCGCGAACCTGCGCACCTTCCAGAAAGCCACGATCACGACGAACAGGCTGACGACAACGTAGATCAGGACGTAGAGCGCTATCTGCATCTCGCGCGCGGCAAAGAACACCGGCGTCCAGGCGAGCGTGCCGACAAAGTGCAGCATAAAAAGCGCCAGCGCCAGCTTTCGCCCGTGTGCGCCCCAGGCACTTGCCACGACTGCCAGCGCGAGGCCGATCAGGACGAACAGCACACTCCAGGCGATGCCGAACAGCGCGGGTGGCGGGAAGATCGCAGGCTTGCGCAAGCTGGCGAACCATGCGGTGTCGGAGCTGCCAAGCTCGCCCGAAACGAAGCCTAGCAGCAGGATCAGCGGCACGAAGAACAGCGCCCAGCGAATGAAGCTGGCCCGCAATTGCGACTTCGACGCGATCAGGTTCATGGCACCCCCGCCAGGCCTCCCACCGGCCCCATCACCTTGTGCGATACACGCAAGCATCGCGTGCGCCAATCGCGCCCGCCCGCCCATCCCCAGCGCAGATCAGGTCCGTCGGTCAGTGGCGCTCGGCGCTCACCAGGAATTCCACATTGCCCTGAGGCCCGGTGATCGGGCTGCGCACGATGCCATCGATGCGCCAGTCACGCGCCGCGAGCCAACCGCGCACCTCTTCGCACACCCTTTCGTGCAGCGCGGGGTCGCGCACCACCCCGCCCTTGCCGACTTCCTCGCGCGCGACTTCGAATTGCGGCTTTATCAGCGCGACCAGCCTGCATTCCCGCGCAGCGAGGTCGAGCGGGCGTTCGAGCACCTTGGCAAGGCCGATAAAGCTCGCATCGCACACCACCCAGTCGCAGGGGCGGTCGATCTGTTCGGGCGTGAGGATCCGGGCGCTGGTCTGCTCGAGCACCGTCACGCGCTCGTCCTGCCGCAGCTTCCATGCAAGCTGGTTGGTCCCGCTGTCGACCGCGAAGACGTGCGCGGCGCCTTTGGTCAGCAGCACATCGGTAAAGCCGCCGGTCGACGATCCGATATCCATCGCCACCGCGCCTTCGGGATCGAGATCGAAGTGCTCGATCGCATGAGCAAGCTTGATCCCTCCGCGGCTGACCCAGGGATGATCGCGCCCGCGCACTTCGAGCGCGGTGTCATGCGCGACCTGCTGCCCCGGCTTGTCGATCCGCCTCTCGCCCGCGAAAACGAGGCCCGCCATCACCAGCGCCTGCGCGCGGGTGCGGCTCTCGGCGAGGTCGCGTTCGACCAGAAGGTGATCGACCCGGGCCTTTCCGGCTGATGATTGCGGGGATTTTGCGTTTCTCGTCATGGACCTTTCGCCGATAGCGCGCATTTAGAGGGCATGAAAGCTTGTCTCCTCCACGCCGCCGGTGCGCTTGGCCTCACCTTCACCATCGCCGCCTGCGTCCCCAGCGCCGAACCGCCCGCTTCCGCGCCGCCACCGCCGCCCGCGGCTACGCAAGCGCCCCAGCCAACGCCCACGCCGACTCCCGAACCGACCCCGACGCCCGAGCCCACTCCCCCACCGCCGCCGATGGACCCGGTCTACGAAAACTACATCGATGCACCGCAGACGATCGGCACCTGGACCTATGTCGAGGAGCCGGGCGAAAGCCTCGCCGTGTTCGGGCCGAGCCGTGATGAGCCGGTGCTGCTGATGCGCTGCGACCCCCAGACCCGGCAGGTCGGGATTGCGCGCGTCATAGCCGCGCCCGCGACCGGACCGCGCGCCATGCGCATCCAGACCGAGACCACCGAGCGCATCCTCACCGCACGTCCGCTTGAAAGCCGCCAGCCGCTGCTTGTCGTCGAGCTGCCCGCGCGCGATCCACTGCTCGATGCGATGGCGATCACGAAGGGACGCTTTGCGCTAGGCACGGAAGGCGAGCGCACGCTTTACCTTCCCGCCTGGGCCGAAGTGACCCGCGTGATCGAGGATTGTCGCTGAAACGTTACATATGCCGGTAATCCGGTGATAATTTCAGCGCATTCGGGAAAAATCGAATTCAACTCTTGCACACGCGAATCCCACCCCCCAAAAGGGTACCTGAGGTCGGCGGAAAACGCGGTCCTCGGCCCCCGGTGATACGGCGAGGTCTTGGCTTTCAAGCGCGAAAGGAGGTGATCCGATGTCTCATGGTTCAGTAGCGAGGTCGGTGAAGATCCCTACGGAGCATATTCGGTAACAACTTCCTTACCGAGTAAGGTTTCGTGAGCGGCACTTCCGGCCGCTGACCATGCAAAGGGCAGTTCCTCCTACGGGCGAGGGACTGCCCTTTACATTTTTGGTGTTCGCGCGCCGTCCGGCATGCGATATCCCCGGCCATAACGGGCCTGCGGGCGGCTGGTCGGCCTTGCGGTCGCTGCGCGACCATCCCTTTACGCCCCCGCCGACGCTCTCACACTAATCTTGCCCTCGACGCTAGCGCATATTACCCGCGCATCTATGCAGTTCGAGCCGCTCCACCACCCTTCGCCCACGCCCGATGATGTTCGGGAAAAGGCTATTGCCGATCCCGGTTTCGGCACGGTCTTCACCGATCACATGGTCACGATCGACTACGATGCGGGCGCGCCCGACAGCGTTGCTGGCGGATGGCATTCGCCGCGCATCGGCCCGCACGAGCCGATCAGCCTCGATCCCTCCGCCAGCGTGCTGCATTACGCGCAGGAAATTTTCGAAGGTATGAAAGCCTTCGCCCATGCCGAGGGTGGCCTCGCCATGTTCCGCCCACAGGCGAACGCGGCGCGCTTCAACGCCAGCGCGCGGCGCATGGCGATGCCGGAATTGCCCGAAGACCTGTTTCTCGACGCCGTGCGCCTTGCGATCACCACCGATGCAAAATGGATGCCGCCGGTCGAAGGCGGATCGCTCTACATCCGCCCCTTCATGTTCGCCAACGAAGCCTTCCTCGGCGTGCGCCCGGCGAAGCGTTACAAGTTTCTCGTCATCCTCAGCGCGGTCGGCAATTACTTCAAGCGCGGGGTGAACCCGGTGAAAATCTGGGTCAGCCAGGATTACGTGCGCGCGGCCCCCGGCGGCACCGGCGCGGCCAAGACCGGCGGAAACTACGCTGCCAGCCTCGTCCCCCAGGCAGAAGCGATCGCCAAGGGCTGCGATCAGGTGGTGTTCCTCGACGCGGTCGAACACCGCTGGGTCGAGGAGCTGGGCGGCATGAACCTGTTCTTCGTCCGCCGCGACGGCAGTGTCGTCACTCCGCCGCTGACCGGCACGATCCTGCCCGGCATCACCCGCGATTCGCTGATCGCGATGCTGCGCGAAGAAGGGCTGGAGGTGCGCGAGGAGCCCTATTCGATCACCCAGTGGCGCGAGGAAGCCGAAAGCGGCGATTTGCTTGAATGCATGGCCTGCGGCACCGCCGCGGTGGTGACACCTGTGGGCACGGTCGCCTCCCCCAGCGGCGAATTTACCATCGGCGCAGGCGGCACCGGCCAGATCACCGCCAAGATGCGCGAGCGCCTCATCGGTATTCAGCACGGGCGCGTTGAGGACAGACATGGCTGGGTGATGCGGGTTTGACCGACCAACCCATCCAGGTCGCCGCGCTCTATCGCTTCACGCCGTTCGACGATCCCGCCGCGTTGCGCGAACCGCTGCTTGCCGCTTGCGAGGGGGCGGGGATCAGAGGCACGATCCTGCTTGCACGAGAGGGCATTAACGGAACTATTGCGGGCACGCCGGACGGCATCGCCGCCGTCCTTGATCGTATCCGCGCCTTGCCCGGCTGCGAACCGCTCGACGTGAAATACTCCGCCGCATCCGAAATGCCCTTCAACCGCATGAAAGTGCGATTGAAGCGCGAGATCGTGACCATGGGCGAGCCGGATATCGACCCCGCCGCCAGTGTCGGGCGCTACGTAGATCCGGGCGACTGGAACGCGCTGATTGCCGATCCCGACACCATCGTGATCGACACGCGCAACGATTACGAAGTCGCGGCGGGCACGTTCCGCGGCGCGATCGATCCGCAGACCGCCAGCTTTCGCGATTTCCCCGAATGGTTTCGCGAACACCGCGACGACCTGCTCAGCGGCGGCAAAAGGGTCGCGATGTTCTGCACCGGCGGGATACGCTGCGAGAAATCGACCAGCTTCCTGCGCTCGCAAGGCGTCGAGGACGTGTTCCACCTCAAGGGCGGGATATTGCGCTATCTCGAAACCGTGCCGGAAGGTGAAAGCGCGTGGGACGGCGATTGCTTCGTTTTCGACGAGCGGGTGAGCGTAACCCACGGCCTTGCGCCCGGCGATCAGGTGCTGTGCCGCGCCTGCCGCCGCCCGGTCGGTTCCGAAGCGTGCCGCGACCCCGCCTATGTCGAGGGCGTAAGCTGCCCCGCCTGCATCGACGAGCGCAGCGACGCCCAACGCGCCCGCTATGCCGAGCGCCAGCGTCAGGAAGCGCTCGCGAAGAAGCGCGGGGCTGCGCATGTCGGGGCGAGGCTGGCGAGCAGCGGATGAGCGCGTTGGCTGTCCTCTATTCCTTCCGCCGCTGCCCCTATGCGATGCGCGCGCGCATGGCGCTGTGGATCGCGGGCATCGCGGTGGAATTGCGCGAGGTGAAGCTGTCGGACAAGCCGCCCGAGCTCTCCGAAGCCTCGGCCAAGGCGACCGTGCCGGTGCTGGTGCTTCGCGATAGCGTGGTGATCGATGAGAGCCTAGCGATCATGCGCTGGGCACTTGGCCGGAACGATCCCGAAAACTGGCTCGCGGGTGATGACGCGGAACTGATTGCCCGCGCCGACGGTCCGTTCAAGCATCACCTCGACCGATACAAATATCCGAACCGCTATGAGGACGAGCCCGACCACGGGACCATCGATCACCGCGCGCAAGGCCTTGCAATCCTGAGCGAGTGGGATGCACGGCTGGCGGGGTCCAAGCAGCTTTGCGGCTCCACCCGCACGCTCGCCGATATCGCGCTGTTTCCCTTCATCCGGCAATTCGGCAACCACGACCGGGCCTGGTTCGATGCGCAGAAACTGCCGCATCTGCAACCCTGGCTCGCCGCACACCTCTCCTCCGATCTGTTCGCCAGCGTGATGCCGAAATTCGATCCGTGGCGGGCGGGCGATGCGGCGATCGTGTTCGGTCCGACAGCGGCGGCGGAACAGGCCTAATCGCGGCTTAACCGAGGCAGTGTGGTTTTTCTTAACCCAAGGCTGCTAACCCTACGGCATGGCCAGTCTGAAGCCCACCCAGAGCATTCATGCCGACATGCAGCGGGCGATCATTTCGTTCACCATCGGCGGATACTGGACGCCCGATGCGATGCGCGCTTTCCTGTTCGAGTTGGGCGAAGCGGCCAAGCCGCTGATGAAGCGCCATGAGCCCTTCAGCGCGATGGGCGACCTTACCGAATTCGTGCCGCAGGACCGCGAAACCGCGGCTGCGATCCGCGACAGTATCCTCGCGGGCCAGCGCAACGGTCTCCAGCGCTTTGCCGTCGTCAATCCTGCCGCGCTGGTGAAGCTGCAATACAAGCGCATCACCGAAGGCGTCGAAGTTGAATTCTTCAGTGACGCGGCAAAAGCACGCCACTGGCTGAACACTGGAGAGCAGGACGATGGCGCGGGCCGAAGCGAGCCCATGCCGAACCCGATAACAAGCTGACCAGGTCGGCCACGGGCGAGGACAGCGGGGCCACGGTAGCCAAACCGGCATGAAGCACCGCGCTTTGCCTCGCGTGTTTACGCGTTCTTCACCAACTCAAACCAAGGGAACGTGCATGGTTACGCTCGCTCCAAGCTACACGGTCAAACGTCTTGATCGCGAACGCGAATTGCACTTCGCCCTTCGCGGTCTTTTCTCCCTGAAACTGGCTCAGGAAGCGCAATCCGCGCTGGTTCACGAGTGCAAGGCGCTGAGCGCGAACGGGCGAAAGTTCAAGGGCCTCGGCGATCTCAGCGAGTTGCCGGTACAAACCCGCGAGGTCAGCGAGCAGATCAGGCTGGCCCACGAGGCAGCGCCGGTTCTGGGCATGGAGCGCCTCGCGCTTGTCGGAGCAACCGTGCTTCTGCAACAACAATACAAGCGTGTGCGCGAAAAGCTCACACTCGAATTTTTCGATTCGAGAGGCGATGCGCTGAATTGGCTGCGTGAAAGTGATATGCGCCCGATGCCCAATCCGATCACGGCCTGACCGCGGGATCGAGCGCTTCGGCGAACGCCTCGATCAACCAGCTCGTCGCCAGACCCGGCCGCGTATCGCGCCGCCACAATGCGCTGAGCGGGTATCGCGCGCCCGGTCGCTCCGGCAGATCGAGTTCCACCAGCGCTCCCGCCTCCAGATCGTCAGCGACCATGTGGCGCGGCATGTTTCCCCAGCCCAGCCCCTCTTTGAGCAGGGAATGCTTGGCTCCCAGATCGCCGAGCCGCCACGTCAGCGGGCTGATGACCGAAAATTCCTGTCCCTGCGTGCGCGGTGATCGGTCGGAGAGCACCAGTTGCAGGTGCTTGCGGCTCTCTCCCGGCTCGATGCCGCGCATCGCGAGTGGATGGTCTGGAGCAGCGACGGGGATCAGTTCGATCGCGCCGATTGCCTGGCGTTCAAGCGCAGGATCATCGGCGGTGATCGGCCCGCCGATGGCGAGCCCACCGTCTTCGTCCAGCAGGCATTGCGCCACTGCGCCAAGCCCCTCGACCCGCAAGGTGAGCGCAACCGTCGGGAATTGCCCGCGAAAGGCGCGCAGCACGCGGGCCGTAATGTCGCCCGGCACCATCACGTCGATGACCAGCACCAGCTCACTTTCAAGCCCCGCATGGAGCGAGCGCGTCTTGGCGAGCAGCGCGTCCACTTCATCCGCGATGGCGCGCGCCTGAGGCAGCAGACCGGACCCCGCGGCGGTGAGCACCGGCTTGCGCGACCCCTCGCGCTCGAACAATGTCACGGACAGCTGCGCTTCGAGTTGGGCGATGCCATAGCTGATTGCCGAGACAGCGCGCCCCATTCGCCGCGCCGCGCCGCCAAAGCTGCCCTCCTCCACCACGGCGAGGAAAATGCGCACCTGATCGAGACTGGGATCGCCGAGCTTCACGGCGTTTATGGTCAGCTTATCAGAACATCTTTGCAAGTTTTATCGCACTTATCCGTTCGCCTGAGCACGTTATCTAACCCGCAACGACGCGCAGATCCGCGCGATGACATGCCACAAAGGAGACCCATCATGATCGAACTGCGTCCCTTCGCTGGTCTGGGCAGCGCCGACCACGGCTGGCTCGATGCCCACCATCACTTCTCCTTCGCCGATTATCACGACCCCGAGCGGGTCAATTGGGGGCGGCTGCGGGTCTGGAACGATGACACCATCGCGCCCGGCACCGGTTTCCCGCCACACCCGCACCGCGACATGGAGATCATAACCTATGTCCGCAAAGGCGCGATCACCCACCGCGACTCGATGGGCAATGAAGGCCGCACCGAAGCGGGCGATGTGCAGGTGATGAGCGCTGGCACCGGCGTCACGCATTCGGAATACAACCGCGAAGACGGCGAAACCGAGATATTCCAAATCTGGATCGTGCCCGAACAGCGCGGCGGCGAGCCGCATTGGGGCGCGCGCGAGTTTCCCAAAGGCGAGCGTGCGGGAGGCTTTGTCCCGCTGGCGAGCGGCGCTCAGGACGACGGCGATGCCCTGCCGATCCGCACCGATGCGCGCGTTCTGGGTGCGACGATCCGAGCGGGCGAAAGCGTGACCTACCGCCCGCACAGCGCCGAGAGGCACCTCTACCTCGTCCCCGCCACCGGCAGGGTTCGTATCGAGGATGTGGAAGTTCAGGCGCGCGACGGGGTCGCGATCACGCAACGCGACGCTGTTACCATCACCGCGCTCGAAGACAGCGAAGTCGTGCTGGTCGACAGCGCCTGACCCACTCGATTTCCCACTCGAACAAAGGAACGATACCCATGTCCAACATCCTCCACATCACCGCCAGCATTCGCGGCGATGAAAGCGTCTCGACCATGCTCGGTCAGAAAATTGTCGATGGCCTCATCGAAGCGACCGGCGCCAGCGTCACCACCCGCGATCTTGCCCGCAACGACGTCCCCTATCAAAGCTGGGAGCGCTTCAATGCCGGGCTCGCGCCCAAGGACGAGCGCACGCCCGAACAGGCCGAACTTGCCGCGATCGCCGATACGCTGATCGCCGAGCTGCTCACTGCCGACATGATCGTGATCAGCACGCCGGTCTACAATTTCGGCGCGCCTGCAACGCTCAAGGCATGGGCCGATCTGGTCGCGCGGGCCGGGACGACGTTCAAATACACAGAGACCGGGCCGGTCGGGCTGCTGGAGGGCAAGAAAGCCTACATCGCGGCGGCATCGGGCGGCACGCCGATCGGATCGGGCATGGACTTCATGTCGAGCTGGCTGAAATTCTACCTCGGTTTTCTCGGTATCAGCGATGTCGAGATCGTCGCGGCGGACGGCATCATGGGCGCAGACGGAGAGGCGAAGATCGAAGCGGCGAAGACGCGTGCGGCCGACATGGTTGGCCAGCCCTCCGCCGCTTAATCCTCCAGCGTCCCGGGCGGCAGGCTGGCGCGCAATTCCTCCACCCACACATCGGCGACGGCGTCGGAGGGCGCGCGCCAGTCTCCGCGCGGGGACAGCGCCCCCATAGAGCTGACTTTCGGCCCGTTGGGCAGCGCGCTGCGCTTGAATTGCGAAAAGCCGAAGAAGCGCTTGAGAAACCCTTCCAGCCATTTGGCGATCGTCGCCAGATCGTATTCGTTGCGCCCTTCCTCAGGGAAATCGACCGGCCATTCGCCCGCGCTCGCATCGCGCCATGCGTGCCAGGCGAGATAGGCGACCTTGCCCGGACGTTGGCCGTAGCGGGCGATATGGTGGAGGAAGAAGTCGTTGAGCTCGTAAGGACCGATCAGCTCCTCGGTGCTCTGCATCTCGCCATCCTCACCCGCGGGCACCAGCTCGGGCGAGATCACGGTGTGGTAGACCTCGTCCAGCACTTCGCTGCACACGGGCAGGAATTGCTCGGTGCGGATGGTCCAGCGGATGAGGTAGCGGATCAGCGTCTTGGGAACGCCTGCATTGACGCCGTAATGGCTCATGTGATCGCCCACGCCATAGGTGCACCAGCCCAGCGCCAGCTCGCTGAGATCGCCGGTGCCGATGACGAAGCCGCCGTGATGTCCGGCAAGGCGGAACAGGTAATCGGTGCGAAGGCCAGCCTGCACGTTTTCGAAGGTGAGGTCGTACACCGGATCGCCATTGGCGAACGGGTGGCCCATATCCTCCAGCATCAGCCGCGCAGCGGGCTTGATGTCGATTTCCTCCGCCGTGATCTCGAACGCCTCCATCAGCTTCCAGGCATTCGACCTGGTCCCCTCCGACGTGCCGAAGCCGGGCATGGTGTAGCCGCGAATGGTCGAGCGCGGCAGGCCCAGCCGGTCGCACGCCTTGCTCGCCACGATCAGCGCATGGGTCGAATCCAGTCCGCCCGAGATGCCGATCACCAGTGACTTCGCCTGCGTCGCTTGGATCCGGCGCATCAGGGCATCGACCTGGATGTTGAACGCCTCGTAACAATCCTCGTCGAGCGTCTGCGCATTGTTGGGCACAAAGGGGAAACGGCGGATCGGGCGGATGAGGTCGGGGACGTCGCGCTTGGCTTCGGTCGCGGGGTGATGCTCGAACACGATGCGGCGATAGCTGTCCTCGGGCCGCCCATGCGCTTCGGCCGCATCGCCAAAGGTCTGATTGCGCATCCGTTCCGCCGCAATCCGGTCGGTATCGACGTCGACAACGCACAGCTCGCCATGAAGGTCGAACCGCACGCTTTCGCGCATCAGCTCGCCCAGTTCATAGACCACGCCCTGCCCGTCCCAGGCGAGATCGGTGGTGCTCTCCCCGTGGCCGCTGGCGGAATAGACATAGGCGCAGATCGAGCGCGCGGAGCTTGCGCGGCAATGGAGGTGGCGATCATCCGCCCGGCCGATCGTGATGGGCGAGGCGGAAAGGTTGCACAGGATCGTCGCCCCCGCGAGCGCGGCGAGCGTGCCGGGTGGATTGGGCGCCCAGAAATCCTCACAGATTTCAACGCCGAAAGTGAAATTGGGCAGACCTTCGGCGGCGAAGATCAGGTCGGTCCCGAACGGCACCTCCGCTCCGTTCACCCCGATCCACAGATCCTGACAATTGCGCCCATGCGCAAAATGGCGCTTTTCGTAGAACTCGCGGTAATTGGGCAGATAGCTTTTGGGCACCACGCCCAGCAATTCGCCATGCGCAATCACCAGCGCGCAATTGTAGATCTTCGCATTGCGCCGCAGCGGCGCGCCGATGACGAGCACCGGGTCGAAATCGGCGCTCGCGGCAAGGATCTCGTCGATGCCCCGCTCCGTCCGGTCGAGCACGGCGTTCTGCAGATGCAGATCGTCGATCGCGTAGGACGATACGCACAGCTCGGGGTAGACGATCAGGTCCGCGCCGCGCTCATGCCCCTTGCGCGCTTCGTCGATGATCCCTGCGACATTTGCCGCGATATCGACCGGGCGGACATAGGGCGTCGCGGTCGCCACGCGGATAAGGCCGTGGGCGTGCCGGTCGTGGAACGGGTGATCCTGATCTGCCATGAATGCGCTGCTTTCGATGCGGTGGGTGGCTATCGAGCCACCAGTGACGCGATCCGCCTAGCCGCTGAGGCGCGTGCCAGCAATGTCGAGCGCGTTCGGGGCTATGCCGCCAGCAATTCGGCCGCTTCCGGGCTGTGTTCGAGCAATTGCAGGAGGCCGCGCTCCTCGCGGGTGAGCCACTTGTTGGCACGCGGCAGTTTCAGCGCCGCGCGCCACTGCGCCTGCCCCTCCACCCGCGCGATGACGGCGGGGTGGATGTAGCTCTTGCGCGCGGTCGCTTCGGTGTTGCCCAGATGCTCCGACACCACCTCCAGCAGCGCGCGGATCGTGACTTCGCCTGCTCCCTTCGCCAAGGTCGCGAAGCCGAGCACGCTCGCATGCCATGTGCGGAAGTGCTTGGCGGTGAAATCCTCGCCCATCACCTCGCGCAGATAGGCGTTGACGTCGTGCGAAGTGACGGGCCGGGTCTCGCCATGCTCGTCTTCGTAGCGGAACAGGTTTTCGTCAGCGGGGTCGCGCGGCAGATCGTTCATTCGGCGGATGGCGCGGGCAAGCCGCGGGTCGGCCAGCTTCATCTCTCGCTCGCGCCCGCCTTTGCCGGTGAAGTGCAGACGCAGCGAGCGCGAATTTACCGAGGCATGGTCGCGGCGCAGCGTGGTTGCACCGTAGCTCTCGTTGGTCTGCGCATAATGCTCATTGCCGATACGGATGGCGCTGAGGTCCAGCAGCCGCACGACACTCGCGAGCGCGCGGGTCTCGGTCGGCTGTGGCTGCGAAAGGTCATCGTCCACCCGCGCGCGGATCAGCGGGAGCAGCCGCCCGAACGCCTCGCACCGGTCGAACTTGTCGCCTTCGCGCATCCGGCGAAAATCGGGGTGGTAGCGGTACTGCTTGCGCCCCGCATCGTCGTAACCGGTCGCAAGGATATGACCGTTGGGCGCGGGGCAGAACCACGCATCGCGATAGGCTGGTGGAAAGGCGATGGCGTTCAACCGCTCGCGCTCTTCGCGATCGCGGATCAGCTCGCCTTCGGGGGAGTAATAGGCAAAGCCCGTCCCCGCCCCCTTGCGAGTGATGCCCGGCAGGCTGTCATCGACATAGACGAGCTTCTCCATGGCAAAGACAATGCCTCGCAGCACCGCCCGGTTCCGCACTTGAACGCCGCGTGGGAAACCGCCACGTCGCTTCGAGCAGCAAGGGAGCATGCGAACATGGCCGACGAAACCTACACCCCGCCCAAAGTCTGGAGCGCGGACACAGTCAGCGGCGGCAAGTTCGCCAATATCAATCGGCCGACTGCGGGCGCGCGCGAGGAGAAAGATCTGCCGCGCGGCGACCACCCCTTCCAGCTCCATTCGCTCGCCACGCCAAACGGGGTCAAGGCGACGATCATGCTCGAAGAATTGCTCGAAGCCGGGCACGAGGGCGCGCAGTACGACGCCTACACGGTCGATATCGGTGAAGGCGAACAGTTCACCAGCGGCTTCGTCTCGATCAACCCGAATTCCAAGATCCCCGCGCTGATCGATGCGAGCGGCGACACCGAGTTTCGCGTATTCGAATCCGGCGCGATCCTGGTCCATCTGGCCGAGAAATTTAGCGCATTCCTCCCACCCGATCCGGCGGTGCGCGCCGAAGTGCTGTCATGGGTGTTCTGGCAGGTCGGCACCGGCCCCTTCATCGGCGGCGGATTCGGCCATTTCTACGCCTACGCCCCGGAAAAGCTCGAATACCCGATCAACCGCTACGCGATGGAGACGAAGCGCATCTTCGACGTCGCGGACAAACGTTTGGGCGAAACCCGCTATCTCGGCGGAGAGGATTACACCATCGCCGATATCGCCAACTTCCCGTGGCTCGCGCCGTTTGTTGCGGGCAAGATTTACGAGGATGCTAAGACATTCCTGTCGATCGATGACTACAAGAATGTCGGGCGCTGGGCGCGCGAAATCTCGCAGCGTCCCGCGGTGCGACGCGGGCGGCTGGTGAACAAGGTGTGGGGCGACGACGACCAGCAATTGCGCGAGCGCCATGCGGCGTCTGATTTCGACGGCCTCAACCTCGACTGGTCCTTCTGAACCTCGCTCACATCCCTCTTCACATCCGTAACGGACGCGTTATAGAGCGCAGCCCCTGCTGGGGTGTAGCCAAGTGGTAAGGCACCGGTTTTTGGTACCGGCATTCGCAGGTTCGATCCCTGCCACCCCAGCCAGCATTCCCTCTCCAGCTTAAATGGCGCGCAGCACCTGCTCGGCCAGTGCGTTGCCCGAAATCCACGCCCCTTCGACGCGCGGCGAATGTAGGTAGTCGCCGGCGATCCCGATCCTTGCCTCGGCATCGTAGCGCGCGGGCTCGCCTTTTACCGGGTCGACCATCGCGTAGAGCCAGCGATGCGCGGCGAGGTGGATCGGGGCGGCGCATTGTGCTGCGGTCTGGGCGAAGAAATCGTCCAGCAACGCGGCGCCTGCTTCCTCTTTCGACAGGTCGAGCAATTCGCGGCTGCGCTGCGGGCTGGCTTGAATGACCCAGCATTCCGAACCGGTGCGATCCGGTTTGGCCGAATTGCGGGCCGCCCATGAAATCGCAGCGTCCTCGCTGCGGATCGTGTCTGGCAGGTCGAGTTTCTGCGCAAACGCTGCCATCGCGGTCCAACATGGCTCGGAGCGGACGCCGGCGGCGATTGCGGCGAGGACGGGTGCGGCGTCGCAAAGTAATTCGTCGGCCTGCTCGGCGGGTATCGCGACCAGAAGCGTGTCGGCGGTCAGCTCGCCCTCGGCAGTCATCACCGTCCATCGACTGTTTTTGTGTGCGATGTTCTCTGCCCGCCGGTTCCATTCGACTGCGCAATCCTGCGCCATTGCCCGGATCGGGCCATTCATGCCGGGCTTTCCGACCCAGGCTTCCTCACCCGCAGCAGGCCAGCGCGCCACCACGCCAAGGTCGTCCCATTCGCCCACAATCTTGCAAAACGCTTCATCGCGCGCGGTGAAGTATTGCGCGCCGTGATCGAAGGAGACGACTTCGCCTGCAATCTCCGCGCGCCGCGCCGCCATGCGCCCGCCCGGACCGCGCCCCTTGTCGATCACGCGAACCGAGAGGCCCGCCGCCTTCAGCTGCGTCGCGCAGGCGAGGCCTGCCATTCCCGCGCCAATGACGCAGATGTCGCTGTGTGTCCCGTCCATGCTGCGCCGAACGCTCGAAGCCGGTTTGCGTTTCTTCAGGGCGCGCCGGGCGTCGGGCGCGCTTCGGCGAGGATCAGCGAGAACCGCTCACCTGCATCGAGCCAGCGCTCAATCGGCTCCCACCCGCCCGCGAGCAGCAGCATGTTGGCGGTCCGCCGGTCGAACTTGTGGCTGTTCTCGGTATGGATGGTATCGCCGCGCTTCATGGCGAAGCGCTGGCCGTCGATCTCGAACGCAATGTCTGCATCGGCGACCAGATGCATTTCGATGCGCGCGAAACCATCGTTCCAGCGCGCTTCGTGATGCAGTCTGTCGAGCGGGATATCGGCATCGAGCTCACGATTGATCCGGCGCGCGAGATTGTGATTGAACTGCGCGGTCACACCGCCCGCATCGTCGTAGGCGGCCTTCAGGACGGCTTGGTCCTTGATAAGATCCATACCGATCAGCAGGCGCGCGCCGGTGCCCAGCGTCTTGCGCATGTTGCGCAGCAAATCGACTGCGGTGCGCGCCACCATGTTGCCAATGGTGGAGCCGGGGAAGAAGCCAAGCTTTGGCATGTCGGCCACTTCTTCGGGCAGCTCGACCCGCCGCATGAAGTCCGCCTCCACCGGGTAAACCGGGAGGCCGGGGAATTTCCTGGCCAGGTCGGCAGCAGCCGCGCGCAGGAAATCGCCCGCAATGTCGAGCGGCACATAAGCTCCCGGCTCGATCGCGGACAACAGCAGCGGCGTCTTGACCGAGGAACCCGATCCGAACTCGACCACCGCTGCGCCGGGCGTGATCATCCTGGCGAAGCTGTCGGCCCGTTCGCGCAGGATCTCGGTCTCCGCGCGGGTCGGGTAATATTCGGGAACCTGCGTGATATCTTCGAACAATTGCGATCCGGCATCATCGTAAAGCCAGCGCGCAGGGATCGCCTTTTGCGGCTGCGACAATCCGTCCAGCACGTCCGCGCGGAAGGCCGTATCGACCCCGCTCTCGTCCCGTTCGACGAGCTTCAGACCCTCTTGTGTACCCATTAGTTTAAATGTCCCTGGCGAGCCGCAGGCCGGTGAATTGCCAGCGTTGATGCGGATAGAAGAAATTACGATAGGATGCTCGCGCATGGCCGCGCACGGTTGCGCAGCTGGCGCCCTTGAGGACGAACTGGCCGCTCATGAATTTGCCATTGTATTCCCCCACCGTCCCTTCGGCGGGTTGGAAGCGCGGATACGGCAGGTAGCCTGAGCGCGTAAATTGCCAGCAATCGCCGAACAGATCGGTCCCTCCGCGCGGGAGCGGCGGTTTGGCTGCGTCGAGCTGATTTCCGCCTGCTGGATCGTGGGCTTGCGGGGTATCGGCGCCATCCTGCCCGCGCGCGATGGCCTCCCATTCGAACTCGGTAGGCAGGCGCGCGCCTGCCCAGGTCGCGAAGGCGTCTGCTTCGAAATAGGAGATATGCGTGACCGGGGCGTCGAGATCGCGGGCCTGCCATCCGGCATGGGTGAAATGCGCCTCGTCACGCCAGTAAAGCGGCGCGGTGATGGCGTTTTTGCGTACCCATGCAAGTCCGTCGGACAGCCACAGCGAAGGCGTGTCATACCCTCCATCGGCGATAAATTCGGCCCACTCGCGATTGGTCACGAGCCGATCGGCCAGCGCGAACGGTTCGAGCAGGACGCGGTGGCGCGGCCCTTCATTGTCGAACGCGAAATCCCCGTCGTCAGGTCCGTGTCCGATGAGCGCGATGCCGCCGGGATGGCTCAGCCAGCCGCGTTCTTCGCCCGGTTCCGGCATGTTCGCACCCGTCTGCTCCCACATCGCCGGGCCGAGCGGGTTCTGGAAGAGCGCGTGCTTGATATCGGTGAGCAATAGCTCGCTGTGCTGCTGTTCATGAGCGATGCCAAGCTGGACGATCGGCTTGACCGCGTCGCTCGAAGCACCGTCATCAAGCAACTCCGCCATCGCGCCATTGACCACGCGGCGCCATTCGCGAACCTCGTCCAGCGTAGGGCGAGACAGCACCCCGCGCGACCCGCGCAAAATCCGCGCGCCCTCCCCTTCGTAATAGGAATTGAAGAGGTAAGCCCAGCGCTCGTCATGCGGGCGATAACCGGGCGCATGTTCGCGCAGAACGAACGTTTCCCAGAACCAGGTCGTATGCGCGAGATGCCATTTGGCCGGGCTCGCATCCTCCATCGACTGGATGGTCGCATCGGCATCGGACAGGGGCTCGGCAAGAGCCTCCATGAGGCTGCGCGTGCGACCGAACAATTGCGACAGGCTCTCGCCCACGGCCTCTGACGCGCTCTGGCGTCGCATGCTCCGGGACAAGGGCCAACTCCTGTTTCTCACGGGCAATCGCCACTTGGCATGGCGGAAGCAGATGACAAAAGAAAGGCCGAGGCGCGTTTTTGCTCCCGAATTGTGCTGGATTTAGCTGCGCTTCACCGTTTTTCGGAACGCATCTCGAGGTCTATGCCGCGTCGACAGCCCTCTGCTCTTCCGCTTCGGCGTTGAGCATTTCGGCGAGCAGGAATGCCAGTTCGAGCGATTGTTCAGCGTTGAGGCGCGGGTCGCAATGCGTGTGGTAGCGGTCACCAAGGCGCTCCTCCGTGATTGCGACCGCACCGCCAACGCATTCGGTCACATCCTGCCCGGTCATCTCGATATGGATGCCGCCGGGATGCGTGCCCTCCGCGCGGTGGACTTCGAAAAAGCCACGCGCTTCGGTGAGGATCCGGTCGAAGGGCCGCGTCTTGAAGCCACTGTCGGATTTGACGACATTGCCGTGCATCGGATCGCAGCTCCACACGACCTTGTGCCCTTCGCGCTCGACCGCTCGCACCAGCGGGGGCAGGCCATCCTCGACCTTGTCGTGGCCGAACCGGCTGATGAGCGTGATACGCCCCGCCTCACGCTGCGGATTGAGCACATCGAGCAGTTCGATCAGCGTATCGGGTTCGAGATTCGGGCCGCATTTCATGCCCAGCGGATTGCCGATCCCGCGCGCGAATTCGACATGCGCACTACCCGGAAAACGGGTGCGATCGCCGATCCACAGCATGTGCGCGCTGGTCGCATACCAATCGCCGGTCAGCGAATCGCGCCGGGTCAGCGCCTGCTCGTATGGCAGCAGCAGCCCCTCATGGCTGGTGTAGAAGCTGGTGCCCTGCAATTGCGGCACGGTCGCGGGGTCGATGCCGCACGCCTCCATGAAATCGAGCGCTTCGCCAATCCGGTCTGCGGTGCGCGAGAACTTGTCGGTCCACGGCGTACGCCCCATGAAATCGAGCGTCCATTGATGCACCTGGCGCAGGTTCGCATAGCCGCCGCCGGCAAAGGCGCGCAGCAGGTTGAGCGTTGCGGCGGCCTGCGAGTACGCGCGCACCATGCGCATCGGATCGTTGCGGCGCTGCTCCGGGTCGAATTCGATCCCGTTGATGTTGTCGCCAAGATAGCTTGGCAGCGTGACGTCACCCTTCGTTTCGGTCGGGGCGGAGCGCGGCTTGGCGAACTGGCCCGCCATGCGCCCGACCTTCACCACCGGACGCTTGCTGGCAAAGGTCAGCACCACCGCCATTTGCAGCAGCGCGCGGAACGTATCGCGGATATTGTTGGGGTGAAATTCAGCGAAGCTTTCCGCACAATCGCCGCCTTGCAACAGGAAGGCGTGACCGTTCGCGACTTCGGCAAGGTCAGCCTTCAGCGCGCGCGCTTCGCCCGCGAAGACGAGCGGCGGGAAGTCGGACAATTGCCGCTCTGCCTCGGACAGCTCGGCGGCGTCCTCATATTGCGGCAGATGCCGCGCTTCATGTGTTTTCCAGCTATCGGGCTGCCAGGTCTGGGCCACTGTCGATTGGTCTTTCTTTATCGTTCGGCCCTCAGGGTAGAGCGCTGCCTTCCCAACGTCAAAGCCGGTCTTGTCTCAGCGTCCCATCGGCGCGGCGCGCACCGGCGCTGCTCCGCTTGGTGCGGATGGCGGCAGGGTTACACTCAAATCCTGCCCTTCGGGAATAACGGCCAGCTTGAGCGGCTCGATTCCGGTGAAGTAGCGTTCGGCGAGAAACTGCATGATCTTGGGATCGGTCTGTGAGTAATCCGACAGCAACGAACGCAGCAGCGGAACGCGCTGCGGATCGAAGCTCGCGCCTTCGAGATTGAACAGCCAGAACTGGTTGCCGGTCGAAGCGCGCCGGATCAACTGGGCGAGCGGTTCGGTCACACGCTCGAGCTCGTCCTCGGTCGGCGGGTTAGCAGCGAGGTCGCCCGCGATCTTCTCGGCCTCGGCAAAGAATACCGGCACGAATTCCGGCTCCAGCTGAGCCAGCGCGGTGATCCGCCCGCCGCTTTCGATATCGGTCGGCCAATCCGAGAAGACCTGCGGCGAATAGCTCGCGCCAGCACGCTCGCGCAGAGCTTCGAGCAGGCGATTGTTGAACAGCTGCGTGAGGATTTCGAGCTGGCGCGATTCGCGGATGCTCTTCATTCCCCCGCCGCTCGGCCACGCGATGACGGCAGCAGCCTGATTGTCGTCGCCGCGATGGGTCAGGACGGCGGGATCACCGGCGGTTTCGGGAAAGGAGGGGACGCGTGCAGCGACGTCTGCAGGGATCGCTTCACGCTGCGGCAGGGCGCCGAACGTGGTGCGCAGCTTTTCGACAATCGCGTCGCGGTCGAATTCGCCGAACACCAGTACCTCGACCGGCCCTTGCGCCAAAAGCGGCTCCCACACCTCGCGAAACTGCTCTGGCGTGACTTCCTGCAAGGCTTCCGGCGTCGGGGTCGCGAAGCGCGGATCGCTGTCGGTCGCGAGAAACTCCAGATCGCGATTGAGAACCGCGCCGGGGCTGGTGGAATAGGTGTTGTAGGCAAGCTCCGCCGCCGCTTTGGCGCGAACCACGGGATCGGGATCCCAGCGCGGCATGCCCAGCTTCGCAGCGAACAGGTAAAGCTGGTCGGCAACGTCGTCCGACCGGGTTTGCGCGGTAAACGTGAACACCGCGTCGTCGATCGCAAAGTCGAAGCCGAGCTTGCGCCCCGTCGCCAACCGGTCGAGCTCGTTCTGGCCGAGTTCGCCCAAGCCTGAGCCGACCAGCGCCATCTCGCCGATCGGAGCATAGACTGCGCTGTCCGCGTCGAATGCGCGATAGCCTGCGCCGAAGCGGACCTTGACCGTCACCCGGCCCGGCTCGGCATCATTCGACCACAGCAGCGCGCGCACGCCATTGTCGAATTCGATCTGCTCAACTTCGAGAATGCCCAGCGGGCGCTGCTCGGTAATCGTGCCGGGTTCGCCAATGGGAGGCAGTTCGTCGAACGATATGCTGCGCGCGGCGAGACGCGCAGTGTCGTCGACCATTGCTTCACTGGCGAGGGCAAGCTGCAATCGCGCCTCGTCCGCTTCGCCGATGGAGGGAGTTACATAGACCGAGCGCAGCACTTCGCCTTCGAACAGAGCTCTAGTGCGGGCGTGAACTTCTTCAGGCGTCATCCGGTCCCGCATTCCGCGAAACACATCGAGCACGACCTGCGGGCTGGCCACCGTCTCGCGAATATCGACCGCATTGATGAGATTGTCGGCCAGGTCGCGCCCGGCCTGAACCGGTGCCTGCTCGACGCTGTTGGCGAAGGCGACGTCGAATTCCGCCGCCTCGCGATCGATCTCTTCCTGCGTGGGCGGATTGGCGATGGCATCGGCGATCACCCCACGCACATCGGCGAGCGCGGCTTCCCAATTTTCGGACAGCGGCGCGACGGTCACGAAGGTCGCATCGACGGAGCGGGACACGTCGTCCTGCTGAACCTGAGCATAGAGGTAGGAGCCGCCGGCGCGCGCGCGGGTTTCCAGCCGCCGGTTGATGATCGCCTGCGACAGCGCATCGAGCAGCAGGCCTTCATTATAGACGATTGTGTCGTCGACTTTGCGCCAGGGTCGCATGATCCCATAGGACAGGCTGCGCGGCAGATCAGGCTCGACAGCAACGCCCAGATCGCCGATCGGCAAGCCAGTGCCCGCTGCGATAGGCGCGCCGTCGGGCGCTTCGGGATCGCCGAAATCGGGGGTCACACCGCCCTCGCCCACGCCTTCCCAATCGCCGAACCATTGTTCGACCAGCCCGGCGAGGATCATCGGATCGGCATCGCCCGCGACCACGATCACGGTGTTTTCGGGTCGGTACCAACGTTCATGGAATGCGCGCACGCTGTCGCCATCGGCAGCCGTCAGCGTTTCTACCAAGCCAATCGGTTGCCGCGTCGCGAGCCTTTGCCCGGCGAAGAAAGTGCGCCGCGTCAGTTCACCAACGCGCTGCGCCGCGCCGCCGCGTTCACGCTTTTCGGCCAGCACGATGGGCCGCTCGGCACCGACATTGGTATCGTTGATGACAGGTTCGCGCACCATGCCGGAAAGCAGCTTGAAACTTTCATACAGCTTTGCGCGGTCGATATCGGGAATGTCGAGCTTGTAGGCGGTGTGCGTCGGGCTGGTTTCCGCGTTGGCATCACTGCCGAAGGTCGCGCCCAGCCGCTGCCATGCGGCAATGGCCTCGGCTTGCCCGAGATACTTGCTCTCACGGAACAGCAGGTGTTCGAGCAGGTGCGCATAGCCCTGCTCGTCATCGCGCTCATGTAGCGATCCTGCATCGATTCGCACGCGGATAGACACCTGCCGAGGCGGCACACCGTTGCGGCGCACGGCATAGCGCAGGCCGTTCTCCATCTCGCCGAAAAGCCATTCGCGATCGACCGGGACATTGCTGCCCTCATAGAGCCACGGCGTCTCGCCCTCCCCTTGCACCGCGGTGGGCGCGGGGATCGCGGGCGTAGCCGGAGCAGGTTGTGCCGCAGGATCAGGCGCGGGCGCTTCCTGCGCGGACACGGGAAACGCCACGGCAAGCGGAGCAGCGATGAGGAAGAGGGCGGCACTCGCCCGGAAAAGCACGGTCATGCCTCTTTTATAGGGGGCGAAGGGGTGAAGGACCAGTGAACGTCATTAAAGCAGCGCTTGCTTGTGCCGGGCGCGCGCTGACACTATCTTCCAGCCATGTTCATCGAGACCGAAACCACGCCCAACCCCTCCAGCCTCAAGTTCCTGCCGGGACGCACGGTGATGTCCTCGGGCACGCGCGAATTCGCCTCGCCCGAAGCGGCCGAAGCCAGCCCGCTTGCGCAGGCGCTGTTCGACACCGGGGAAGTCGTCAATGTCTTCTACGGCTGGGACTTCGTCACCGTCACCGCCGCGCCCGGCAGCGACTGGAGCGCGCTCAAACCGCAGGTCGCCTCGATCCTGCTCGACCATTTCGTATCCGAAGCGCCGCTGTTCGCGGGCGGATCGGCCGGCGATATTGCGGTGCCGCCCGAAGCCGAAATGGCGGTGGAGGACCGGGAAGAAGACGCCGAAGTCATCGCGTCGATAAACGAACTGCTCGAAACGCGCGTGCGCCCGGCGGTCGCAGGCGACGGCGGCGATATCGCCTATCGCGGCTTTTCTGACGGCGTCGTCTATCTCACCTTGCAAGGTGCCTGCGCGGGCTGCCCGTCAAGCACCGCCACGCTCAAGCAGGGCATCGAAAGTCTGCTGAAACATTATGTCCCCGAAGTCGTTGAGGTGCGAGCCGCCTGATAAACGACCAAATGGGGTTTTAATGCCGACACAATATCACGACCACGTCCTGTCTGATGCCGCGCTCGCACAGATCTTCAACGATGCGCGGACATATAATGACTGGCTCGACAAAGACGTGTCGGAAGACCAACTGCGCCAGATTTGGAACCTGATGAAAATGGGGCCGACCTCGGCCAATATGCAGCCGATCCGGGTCGTCTGGGTCCGCTCTCAGGACGAGAAGAACAAGCTCTCCGAGTGTGCCGATGAAGGCAACAAGGACAAGATCAAGGTTGCGCCCGTCACCGCCATCATCGGTTACGACATCGACTTTCACGAAGAACTGCCTTGGCTGTTCCCTCATACCGACGCAAAAAGTTGGTTCGAGGGCGACGAGGAAGGCCGGATCGAGGGCGCAAAGCGCAATTCCGCGCTTCAAGGCGCCTATATGATCATCGCCGCACGCGCGGTCGGGCTTGATTGCGGGCCGATGTCGGGCGTCGATCTCGACGCGGCGACGAAAACCTTCTTCGCCGACGAACCCCGCCACCGCGCCGACTGGATCTGCTCGATCGGCTATGGCGATCCCGAAAGCGTGTTCGACCGCTCGCCGCGCCCCGATTTCGAGAAATTCACCCGCATGGTGTGACGCGCGGTTGGCGGCTTGCGGCAAGGCGCATGCTGAGGCAGGGCTGAGGCGATGCAAAGTCCTGCGCGCACCCTTGCGATAGAAACCGCCAGCGAAGCATGTTCGGTCGCGCTGTTCGATGGAACGCGACTGGTGGCGCACGATCACCGCGTGCTGGGCCGCGGTCATGCCGAAGCGCTGGTGCCGATGATCGGCGCTCTGCCCGAGCGTGGTCAGGCGGAGCGGATTTGCGTGTCGCTCGGACCGGGCAGCTTTACCGGCGTGCGCATCGGCATTGCGACGGCCCGCGCGCTCGGATTTGCATGGGGCTCCGAAGTGCTGGGTTATCCGACTCTCGCGCTGGTTGCCGTCCGAGCGTGGCAGCCTGACCCCGGACCTGTGACGGTGTGCATGAATGGCGGCCATGGTGAATGGTTCGTCCAGAATTTCGACAATGATAAGTCTACGGGGGGCGTGAGATCGCTGACCCCCGAAGCAGCGACACAAGCTGACGTGCACCAGGTGATTGTCGGTAATCGCGCCCGAGACCTCGCAGCCTTGCTCGGCGATGATCGGCTCGCGCTGGATCTGCTGCCCGACGCGCGCCACGTTCGCTTGCTGCACGAAAGCCGCCTTACCGATCGTCTTTCCCCGATCTATGGACGTGCGCCCGACGCGACTCCGCAAGCCAGCGCGCGCAACCCGATCCCATGATGCCCGCCGCCGCTCAGCTCGACCGTATCATGGCGGTGATGGATGCCGCATTCGATCCTGCATTCGGCGAAGCGTGGAACCGGCGGCAGGTCAGCGATGCGCTCGCCATGCCATCGACCCATGCCCTGATAATGGACGCGGAGGGCAAAGACATTTCCGCATCGTGCACCGATGCCATCCGCGCTCCCGCAGGCTTCGTGATGACGCGCGCCGCCGCCGATGAGGAGGAATTGCTGCTGATCGCGGTGAGTCCCGATTGCCGGGGACGCGGGTTCGGTCGCGCATTGATCGCACGCCTGTTTGATCACGCAAAAGCGCGGGGTACCACTCGCATCTTCCTCGAAATGCGTAAGGGCAATCCGGCCGAACATCTGTATCGAGCTTCAGGATTTGAACCGATTGGCAAGCGTTCGAATTATTACCGGCAAGCGGATGGAACCTATGTGGATGCAATCACCTTTGGTCGAACACTTTGACGATCATTCGGTAATTCGGCTGAAAAACGTGTCCTTTCATTGGACACTGACAATTCACTGACTTGTCAGACGGCCTCGTCTGCTCCATGCACGAATAAACGGGCGCATCCCATATTTTGTTTGTTTGAGGTATCGCAATGCAAGAGATTGAAGACGAAATGAAAGAGACGCTGATCACGTTGACCAGCGATATCGTCGCGGCACATGTCAGCAATAATGATGTCGATGTCGGGTCGGTTCCAACCCTCATCACGAATGTCTATGAAGCTCTGTCGGGCCTGGGCGAAGAGGTCGAGGAAGAAGAAGTGCGGCCCGAGCCCGCGGTATCGATCCGTGCTTCGGTCAAGCCTGATTACATCGTGTGTCTTGAAGACGGCAAGAAGCTCAAGATGCTCAAGCGTTATCTTCGGACCAATTACGACATGACGCCCGAGGAATACCGCGCGCGCTGGGACTTGCCCTCGGATTATCCGATGGTCGCTCCCAACTACGCCGAGAAGCGTCGCGATCTCGCGAAAAAAATCGGCTTGGGACGCAAACCGGGCAGCGGTCGCAAGGCTGGCACGAAGACGACAGCCGCGAAGACGACGGCGAGCAAGGCGGGCGGGACAAAGCGCAAATCGAGCTGACGCGTTGCGCCCCGCGCCCCGCCGGGCCGGGGCGCCCCTGCCGACCCATCGCATGGCGGGATAAATCGCCAGGTAGCGACCTTGAGCCTCGCGCCTGCGGGGGGTAAGGGGGCTCACAGTCGTAATGACCGGCGTTCCCGGTCGCTTTCGAGGATCTGTTTGCTTGAACCAGAAGATCGACCTTGAGCAATTGTGCGCTGAAAAAGGCCTCAGGATCACAGAACAGCGTCGCGTGATCGCAAAAGTGCTGTCCGAAAGCGACGATCATCCTGACGTCGAACTGTTGCACAGCCGGGCATCGGCAGTTGATCCCAAGATCTCCATCGCGACGGTCTATCGTACGGTTCGCTTGTTCGAGGAGGCGGGCATTCTCGACCGGCACGATTTCGGCGATGGCCGCTCGCGCTATGAACCCGTCCCCGAAGCGCATCACGATCACTTGATCGATGTCGAAACCGGCAAGGTGGTCGAATTCGTCGATCCCGAAGTCGAGGCCTTGCAGCGCCAGATCGCCGAACGGCTTGGCTACCGCCTCGTCGACCACCGCATGGAGCTTTACGGGGTGCGCCTCTCACGCGACGACAGCGCCAGCCGGTGAGCGAACAACAGGACTCGCAGACCGGGCTGGACGCGCCGACCGAAGAACGCGCGTGGCAATTGCGGGTCGCGGCGGCGCGCGGCGAAACAACGCCGATCTCCGTCAGAGGCTGGATCCGCATCGTCGGGCGCATGTTTGCGCTGATCGCGCTGATGATCGTGTTTGTGCCGCTTCACTACATCTACCGCATCTTCGCTTACGGATCGCCCTTTCCCATGCTGTTCCTGCGTTACGCGGCGTGGGTGTCCGGGGCGCGGGTCACGGTGGAGGGGACGCACCTCAAGCGCGATGTGTTCTATATCGCCAACCACGTTTCGTGGCTCGATATCCTTTCGCTCGCCGGGGCGTGCGGCACCGCTTTCGTCGCCAAGGCGGAATTGGCCACTGCTCCGATGGTCGGCTGGCTCGCCTCGCTGAACCGCACCGTTTTCGTAAAACGCGAGCACCGGCTGGGCGTCGCCGAACAAATCAACGCGCTCAAGGAGGCGCTCGCGGACAATTGGTCGGTCACCGTCTTTCCCGAAGGCACGACAACCGACGGACAATCCCTGCTGCCCTTCAAGACGAGCATGCTGTCCGTCTTGGAACCTCCGCCGCCGGGCGTTCTGGTTCAGCCGGTTCTGCTCGATTATGGTCCGGTTGCCGAATGGATTGGGTGGATCGGGGACGAAGGTGGGCTCAACAACGCCAAGCGCGTCCTCGCGCGGATGGGATCATTCCCGTTGCGGGTTCAGTTCCTAGAACCCTTCAGTCCAGAGGATTTCCGCGGGCGCAAGGCGATCAGCAAGGAGGCGCGGCGCCGGATAGAGGAGGCGCTGTGCGAGGCGCTTGGCAAGCCGCTGCGCGCGTTCGCGCATGATGTCCCCCCGGTTCGCTACGAGCGGCGGAAAGCCGAGCGCGTGCCCGACGACACCACTGTCTAGCCTCGCGGCCCCTACTTACAGCCCCGCTCGAACCAGCCAATCGTGGAACAGGCGCACCGGCCGCGTCTCAAGCGCGGTCGGCTTGCACACGAACCAATAGCTGTAGGGACTCTGCACTTCCACGCCCGGCAGATTGGTCAGCCGGTTGTCCGCCGCGCGGCGCAGGTGGTCATCGTGCATGATCGCAATGCCCAGCCCCTGCGCGGCCGCTTCCAGCATCAGCTGGCCCGAATCGTAATGGTCGATCGCGGCAGGCTCCATTTCTTCAAGCGCGTTCGCCTTCTTCCACGCCATGAAACTCTCGGGCAGTTCGTTGTGAATGAGGAAGGTCTGCCGTTGAAGGCTGTCTTCGGTGACCGTCTCGCCCACCTTGGTGGCAACGTCCTTCGAACAGATCGCATGAACAAGGTTGTGATCGAGCCGCACCGCGTGAAGGCCCGATGCTGGTCCACGCGAGAGGATGATCGCGGCATCGAGCGTGTCGCCAACGCGGTCTTCCAGATGCGGCGCGGTGTCGATGTCGATATGCAGCAGCGGGTGGCGCTTGCGCAGCTCACCAAGCCGCGGGAACAGGCGCTGGCTCCCGAACATCGGCAACACGCCGAGCCGCAGGCGCAGCAGCGAAACGTTGTCGGACTGGCTCTCTACCGCGCGTGCAAGCGATTCCAGATGCGGATTGACCGCCTCGTAGAACGCCTGCCCCTCGTCTGTCAGCTGCATCGACTGGCGCGCTCTTGTGAACAGCTTCTTGCCGACGAATTCTTCCAGATTGGTGATCCGGCGCGAAAGCGCGGACGGACTCAATCCGATCTCCTCGGCCGCCGCGCGGGCGGAGCCCAGACGAACAGTGCGCATGAACGCTTCGAGTGCGCGCAGGGGAGGCAATCGACGTGATGGCATGGCGTGTCTCCTAACTTGCAAGAGCTACGCGTCGGCACGCTCGAGGGATGCAAAAAACGAAAGACCGGGGTTTGTGGAGGGTAGCGGCGTGCGCTTATTGCACGTTGCTGATGGCGGGTTCGGGGACGGGCGCGTGCAATCGCAGGCGTTTGACGTGGGTGTCGTCGCCTTCCGTTACTTCGATCCGCCAGCCGCTGGGATGCTCGACCGTGGTGCCCACCGGCGGCACCTGCTCAGCAAGCACGAAAGCGAGACCGCCCAGCGTATCGACCGATTCCTCGACTTCGGCGAGGCGGGGATCGACTGTTTCGGCTACGTCATCGAGCTCGGCCCGCGCATCGCAGTCCCACATGCCCTCCCCGATCGGCACAATCAGCGCTTCGGGCGTTTCGTCATGCTCGTCCTCGATCTCGCCGACGATCTCCTCGACCAGATCCTCGATCGTGATGAGGCCATCCGTACCCGAGAACTCGTCGAGCACGATAGCCAGATGCACGCGACGCGCGCGCATGTCGGCCAGCACGTCGAGCGCGCCGCGCGATTGCGGCACATAGATCGGCTGGCGCATCAGCACGGTCCAATCGCGCGGCGGAGACTTGCCGGTCGCGAGATAGGCGAAGACGTCGCGAATGTGGATCATGCCGATCACATCGTCGAGCGTGACGCGGTAGACCGGCAGGCGTGAATGCCCATGTTCGGAGAAGGTCGCGACCAATTCGTCCCAAGTGACCGCCGCATCGACCGCAACGATCTCGCCGCGCGGGACGGCCACGTCGTCGGCGTCATGTTCCGAAAAGTGCAGCAGATTGCGCAGCATCTGCCGCTCGACCGGGGAAAGATCGCCGCTGCCATTGCCCGTTTCGAGCTCTTCGGCATCGTCGTTCTCGTCCTCGTGCTCGTCGATTGCATCTTCGAGCTGGGCGCGCAGCGAACGCTCGCCGTCACCGACTTTCAGGAATTTGCGCAGTGCAGGCCAAAGCCCGCTTCTGCTACTCTCCGCGTCTCCGGCGGGGGATGGGGAATCGGGCATGGCCCTTGTGGGGAAGTCCTTCTGGTTCAACCGTCGTGACCATATGGGTCAGCGATACCCAGTTTTGCAAGAGCCGCGATCTCGATCGCCTCCATCGCATCGGCTTGCGCGTCCGAATCGACATGGTCGTGTCCCGCCAGATGCAGCAATCCGTGAATAATGAGATGCGCGGCATGGGCATCGAGCGCGATACCTTTTTCCCGCGCCTCGCGCGCGCAGGTTTCATGCGCCAGCGCAATATCTCCGAGCATGACCGGCGGGCCGTCTTGTGCAAGGTCCAGCAATTCTTCGCGCGCCAGCATCGGAAAGCTGAGCACATTGGTGGGTTTGTCCCGCCCGCGCCATTCTCGATTGAGAGCGTGGACTTCGGCGTCGCTGGTGAACGCCGTGCTTACTGTGAGCCTTGTGTTCGCAAGCGCAGGCTCCACCGCGATCACCGCTGCCGCCGCCTGCTCGGCCAGCATGTCCCATGCCCCTTCCGGCCAATTCTCAACGGAGCAATCCACGTCCATGACCGGTTCAATCCACCCGCGCGCAAACGATTGATCTCAAACAACTGACACACCTGACACGCTGTCCAGGGGGTAAACCTGTGGAACACGCGTGGTCGCCAGGTGCCATTAGTCGATAAAGCAGATGTGCACGGTATTTCATCGCGCGATCCTTACACCCAGTCTCTACCGGTAGGAAAGTGGAGGCGCCTGCCAGTGAGCCTCAGTCTCGGTCTCGGCGGGTTCGGCAAAAGTCTGAATGTGATCCATTTTGCGCCACAAACAAACGTTTGTTGCAACGCGCCAGCAACCGCGCCATGACCATCGCCGAAACAAGGGGATGCCGCTTATGGTTGATCGTAAGCCCGAACAAGAAGCGATGGATACCACAGGCGGGCCCGGCGAGCTTCAGGCCTGCCTGGAGCGCGCGTTGCAGCTCGCCGATGAGCTGCAGTTTCACCTGGTCGGAGCGCACGTGAATGAGGCGCTGATTGCCGCCCAACGATTGAACGACTCGCAACGGTCACGATAATCTTGTATTGACGTCGCTCCGCATAAAAGAGGTACGCAAGCAACCTTGAAGCCGAGATGACGCCAGACGAAACCCTCAACCTGACGGATCGGCAGAGACAGGTCGCCGATCTCCTGTCCCGGCATTACGGGATGAAGGAGATCGCGCGCGAACTCAACATCGCGATCTCGACCGTCAGCGATCATGTCACCGCTTTGAAGCGCATTTTCGGTGCGACCTCCCACGCAGAGATCGTTGCCGGCTACCTCCAGCATTTTGCCGGAATCGCACCGGATGACGGCCCGGAAAAACGTGCGCAGCACTTTTTCCGGATACCGGAATCGCCGCAATTCACGCCAGAGCCGGTGGCGGACGATCCGGGGCAACTTGGGTTCGGCGACGGGGCGGACTTTCCGGTCAATGACTGGCCACTTCTCACGCAGCCAAGCCCGAGCGAGCAGCGGATTGTCCCGAGGTGGCTCGACGGCAAACACGCTGTCGCAACTCGTCTCGCTGTGATCCTTGCCGGGATCTTCGTTCTGCTGGCGGCCATCGTGTTGTCGGTTAGCGCGATGAACAGCGTTAGCGAGATTGTGAGCGGCAGTGACCCGGACCTCGAATTGAGAAACAAGCCCGCCGCGTGAGCCGCGTGTGGGAAAAGAGGTCCCACACATGAGCGATACGAACACCGCCGCCAAACGCCGCATGATCAAGGACGCGCAGGCGATCCGCACGCAGCTGCGCCACACCGAATCGCTGGGCGACGAATTGATGGTCAACGCTTTCGAGCTGGGCAAACGCCTGCTCGCCGCCCGCGCCAATCCCGATGTCGCTCCGCATATTGGTCAAAAGGCGATGATCCGTCTCGTGAGCGCCCAGCAGTCGATGGTCGACGCCTGCAACGATCTGTTCCGCGTGCATGACGAACTGAGCAAGGTCGGCGTGGAAACGGGTGTTATGGACACGCCCGGTACGACACCGAACTCCGCGCTCGACGATTCCGCCCCGGAAATGCGCGCACCGGAAGACACGGTTCCAGCCGACGCTTGATTTTGGCGTGGCGGTGAGGTGATGGTGCAGGTCGATGTTCGACCTGTTCCTTGACTACAAGAGCTATGCCCAAAGCATCCTGCTCTTTGCCACCGCCTTTGCCGCCTGGCGCTGGGGTGCGAGTCCTGAACGCGCCAGTGCGGCTGTCCTCCTCGGGGTTTTGTGGCTGGCCAACCTTGGCTTTCAGGCCATCCTTTACGGAGCGCCCGACTTTGCGAGTGTCGAGACTGGCGCGCTGGTCCTCGACACTGTCGCCTTTGTTTCGCTGCTCGGCATCGCGCTGAACGCCAACAGGATTTACCCGCTTTGTCTTACCATGTTGCAAGGTCTCGTCGTGCTGATCCATTTCGCCGCCTGGGTGGCGACGTCGGCACCGCTGGCCTACGCGATCCTCTCGATCGCCCCCTCCTATTTGCTGATAGCCACGCTGGCAGTCGGCACTTGGCTGCACCACCGCCGGGTGCAGCGACTGGGGCCCTACCCTTCATGGCGCCGCTCATCGGCGAACATCCCGGTGAAAGTGGATCGGCGCCCCATCTGATCGGGCTGCTTGACCGGCTGCTTCCGGCCGATGGTGTCGAGCGTTTCGCGATGACGATGCTGACGGGCAGGCGCGTTTTGCACAGCGAGGTGCTTGCCACCGGAAACGATTGCTTTGTCGAACTGCGCGTGCGTTCGATTGCCGAGCGCGCGCTGGCCTGCGGCGCCTCACGCCTGCTGGTCGCGCACAATCATCCGTCGGGCCAGCCCGAGCCCAGTCGCAGCGACGTCGCCTCCACCCGCAAGCTCGCCCATGTCGCCGCCGCGCTCGATATCGAACTGATCGATCACCTGATCTTCGCCCAGCCGCAGGTCTACAGCATGAAGAGCGGGGTTATGTCGTGGATTTGAGTGGAATGAGCCGCGAGACCGGCCTCAGGATGATTATTTCGATCGCGAAGCAATTGCTCGGTGGCACCGCCGCGGACCCTGTGCGCGATCCCTTGGCCATGTTCGCCTTCCCGGTGTCCGAAGAAACACCGCCCGACCTTCCCGCCATCGCTCTGGCAATGTACACCTCGCGGCGTGCGCGCGAGCGTCATTTTGCGCCCGATCTTTTCGGCGAGGCGGCGTGGAACATCCTGCTTTATCTATATGTCCAGCAGACCCGCAATCGACGGGTATCGGTCACCGATGCGTGCACGGCATCGGGATCGGCGCCCACGACTTCGATGCGCTGGATCGCGGCGCTGTGCGATGAGGGCCTGACCCGGCAGACCAATGCGTTCGGCCAGCGCGTGAAATCCCTGCGACTGACGCCAGATGGGCTGCGCCGGATCGAAGCCTATCTGAGCGAAGTATGGACGACCAATGCGCCGAACAGTCCGCAGCACGAGAACGAGATTGTCGACCGTCTAAGCCTCTAAGCTAGTGAGCACGCTCCAAGGGGCTGTTACTGCGTCGGGCCTTCATAGGCTTCCACGATCCGGCCCACGATCGGATGACGCACGACATCTGCGGCGGTGAAGCGGATCGTGCCGAAGCCGTCCACGCCCTCGAGCTTGTCGACAGCATCGGCCAGCCCGCTCATCCGGTCGCCGCCGGGAATATCGACCTGGCGCGGATCGCCGCACACCACCATCCGGCTGTTCTGGCCAAAGCGGGTGAGGAACATCTTCATCTGCTCGCGCGTGGTGTTCTGCGCTTCATCCAGGATCACGAACGCATCGGCGAGCGTGCGCCCGCGCATGAAGGCGATCGGCGCGATCTCGATCTCGCCCGAGGCGATGCGCCGCTCGACCTGTTCGGGTGGCATGCAATCGTAGAGCGCATCGTAAAGCGGGCGCAGATACGGATCGACCTTGTCCTTCATGTCGCCGGGCAGGAAGCCGAGCTTTTCCCCCGCCTCCACCGCCGGGCGCGAGAGGATCAGCCGCTGCACCGTGCCCGCGACCAGCTGGCTGACCGCCTGCGCCACCGCAAGATAGGTCTTGCCCGTGCCCGCTGGCCCCAATGCGAAGACGATGTCGTCGCGCGCGAGGCTGCGCATGTACGTGATCTGCGTGGCGGAGCGCGGCACGATCGTCTTGCGCCGCGTGCGGATCATGATCGGCGGTGCGTCCTTCTCGCTCGATACGATCCCTTCCAGCGTCGGCTCGTTCGACATGACGATCAGCGACTCGATCGCACCCGCATCGAGATCCTGCCCCATCGCCAGCCGGTCATACATCGTCTGAAGCACGTCTCTCGCGCGGGCCACCGCTTCTTCGGGCCCTTCGATCATGATCTGATCGCCCCGCGCATGAATGAACACGCCAAGCCGGTTTTCTAGCTGGACGAGGTTCGCATCGAACTGGCCGAACAGCGGGCCGAGCAGAGACTGGTTGTCGAACCTTACCTCGGCCTGAGCGCGGCGGACGCCGGAGGGACGGACGGGATCGGGTGAGATTACCGGATCGGCTTTGCGTGTCGGTCTGCGGCCCATAGGCGGTGCGGGGACTCCTGTGCTTGGCATCTACGAAGGTAGGCTGCCCGCCGCGCAAAGCAAGCAAGCGCGGTCCACTGGACAGTGGAAAGTCATCCGACCGTCATCTGCCAGCCGTCGGCGAGAGCCTCAGGCGGGCGCGCGCTCCCGGACCTCGCCGCGCATCGAATTCGGCCCAGCTTCGGCGAGCGTCACTTGGGCCATGTCGCCGATCTCGGCAGCACCCTCGAACCACACGCTTTGCAGCCACGGCGATTTGCCGAGCCACTGGCCTTCATGCTTTCCGCGCCGCTCTACCAGCACATCGCAGGTCCGCCCCACACTTGCCTGATTGAAGGCAAGCTGATCGCGGTTGATGCTCGCTTGCAGGCGTTGCAGCCGCTCGTTCATCACCTCTCCTGGCAGCTGGTCGCCCATCGTCGCGGCAGGCGTTCCGGGGCGCGGCGAATATTTGAAGCTGTAGGCCTGCGCATAGCCAACTTCGTCCACCAGGCTCAGCGTCGCGTCGAACTCCGCCTCGGTCTCGCCGGGGAAGCCGACGATGAAATCACCGCTCAGAGCGATATCGGGGCGCGCGGCGCGCATCTGTTCGAGCAGGCGCAGATATTGATCCGCCGTGTGCTGCCGGTTCATCGCCTTCAGCACCCGGTCAGACCCGCTCTGTACCGGCAGGTGCAGGTACGGCATCAGCTTGTCGACCTCAGCATGACACGCAACCAGGCCGTTGGTGAAATCATTGGGATGGCTGGTCGTGTAGCGAATTCGCTGCAAATCCGGGAGTTTGGCAAGCGCCCTTATCAGCCCGTCGAGCCCGATTGTGTGACCTTTCGCGTTCTCGCCCGACCACGCATTGACGTTCTGCCCCAGCAGCGTGATTTCCCGCACACCGGCATCGACCAGCCGATGCGCCTCGTCCACCAGATCGGCGAAGGGCCGGGAGATTTCCGCGCCCCGCGTATAAGGCACCACGCAATAGGTGCAGAACTTGTCGCAGCCCTCCTGCACCGTGAGGAACGCGGTAGGAAAGCGCTTCTTGCGTGCCTTGTCTCTCGAAGGAAGCGCGTCGAACTTCGCGATTGCCGGCATGTCGGTATCGGTCGCGCGCTCGCCTCTGGTCGCCTTGCCGAGCATTTCAGGCAGGCGGTGATAGGCTTGGGGGCCGACCACCATGCTGACGGCGGGGGCTCGGGCCATGATCTCCTCACCCTCGGCCTGCGCAACGCAGCCTGCGACCGCGATCATCGGCTCTTTGCCCGCAGCCCGGCCAGCCTTGGTCAGGCGGCCGATGTCGGAATAGACCTTCTCCGCCGCCTTCTCGCGAATGTGGCAGGTGTTGAGGACGACGAGGTCTGCCTCTTCGCCCTCGGGCGCGGGCTCGATGCCGCGCTCGCCCAGCAGTTCGGCCATGCGCTCGCCATCGTAGACGTTCATCTGACAGCCGAAGCTCTTGACCCGATAGGTCTTGGGAGGTGTTTGCGGTTTCATGAGGCGCGCGGCTTAGCGAGAAGCGGCGCGCGGTTCAATCGCTATGCCAGATTCTAAGCCGCGCGCACCAGCCGCGCCGGGCCGTGTGTTACCGGCTCCAGCGCGCGCAGGAAGGGCCGGATGGCCTCAGGCTTCACCAGCCATTGCGCGTGCGCCTGCGCGGTGTCGCGGTCCCCTTCGGCCAGCGAGCGAGCAATGAGATCGAGGCTGCGTTCGTGCGGGGTGAGCGAGGTCGAGCTGTTTTCAGCGATACGAAGCTGCGTGCGGCCCGAGACCTGAAGGATGGCGGCAGCGCGTTCAAGCGCCCAGCGTGCAACGCGGCCCTGGCTGCGCGGCGGGAAGCCTGCGCTATCGGCGTCGTTATCCTGCTCGGGGTTCTGGCACTTCTGACACTGGCCGTTCCAGACTGCGCGAAACTGATCGATCATCCACTCATTCTCCTTGCTATTGAGAATGAGACGCAGAAACGGATATGTCAAGGCCGACGCTAGGGATAGCAGATGCAAAAAAGGGGCCCACCGATGCACGGCGCGCCCCTTTTCGAATTTGCGTGGTTGCGAAGAGTTACGCGGCGACGCGCTCACCACCCGCCGCGACGAATTCGCCGCACCAGTCTTCGGCGGCGACGTTCGGCCAATGCGCCTGCTTGTCACCTTCCGCGGGCGACGGAGCGTAACGACGACATTCGCTTTGTGAGTTATTGAAAAACTTGCATTTCGAGCACTGCATGGGAGTCTCCTTGGGTTCGACATATCAATTCGACGGCACGCCTTTCGACGCGGTATTCGACCTATCAACGAGGAGCTACGCGGGCGGTTCCGAGATTTCTTCAAAAAAGTGAAGAAAAACAGCTACTTAAAACTGATAATCATTTGCAGGTCTTGGTGCGAATGCCTTGCGATTGCGAGATCTCACAAAGCCGTCCAAGCCGTATTATAGACAACGGACCAGCGACGCTCGTAACTCTGGCGATAGTGGAGGTCGCGCGTGGAGACCAACTCGCGACTCTCCATGAAATGACAGTAGCTTGTGATTGGAAAGGCGATAGGTCCGGGACTGGCCATCCCATGAGCCGCTGCGGGGAATCCCAATCGGAGCCTCGCTGATCGAGACGCTTTCGCTCCGTTTAAGACAGGACACAACGCGATCCTCGCTCTGCTGCGTCTTTCCTTCCCAGATCACGGGCGGTCGATAGAAATCAAGCTGGCACGCCGAAAGGCCGGTCGCAGCAAAGACGGCAAGCCCGACCCGCTTCATCACCCCACCGTAGCTTTCACGATCTTGCCCGGATTCTGCGGTGGCTCGCCTTTGGGCAATGCGTCGACGTGGTCCATGCCCTCGGTCACCTGGCCCCAGACGGTGTACTGCCCGTCCAGAAACTCCGCATCGTCGAAGCAGATGAAGAACTGGCTGTTCGCGCTGTCGGGGACTTGCGTGCGGGCCATCGAGCAGGTGCCGCGCGTGTGCGGTTCGGAATTGAACTCCGCCTTCAGATCCTCGCGGTCGCTGCCGCCCATACCGGTGCCGGTCGGATCGCCGCCCTGCGCCATGAAGCCGGGGATCACCCGGTGGAACACGACCCCATCGTAAAAGCCTTCCTTCGCCAGCTCGGTGATGCGCTCGACATGGCCGGGCGCGAGGTCTGGGCGCAGCTTGATCGTCACGTCCTTGGACTCGCCATCGCCGGTGTCGAGCGTGAGAGTGAGGGTCTGGTCGGCCATTGTCATATCTCCTGATTTCGGTTCGCGGGCGGACCTAACGGCTTTGCGCACATCTGTCACCCGGGGGCCTGTCACCCGCTTGCTTTTGGTGCAGTGCCGCGTAAACCCGCCGCGATGGCCGATGAACGCACTTCCCGTCCCCCTGGCGACGATGACCTGATGGTCGAGGAACGTCCCGACGCGGGCGCGGAAGAAGCGCGTCCCGACGACCGCATCGACGACGAACGCCACGACGAGGAAAACCGGCTCAAGCCGAAATACATCGCGTCCGTGCGCGAGGCGCTGGCGACAGGCGACAAGAGCGCGGTCTACGAACTGGTCGAGCCGCTCCACCACGCCGACATCGCCGATCTGATCGAGCTGATCGACACCGACCAGCGCGACGTCCTCGCCGCCGCGATCACCGATCTGATGAGCGTCGAGGTGGTGGCCGAACTCAACGATCACGTGCGCGAGGAGATGATGGAGGCGCTGCCGCCCGAAGCGGTCGCCACCATCGCCGAACAGCTCGAAACCGACGATGCGGTCCAGCTGATCGAGGATCTCGACGAAAGCGATCAGCGCGCGATCATCGCCGAGCTCGAACCGGAAATGCAGGCCGCGGTCAATTCCGCCCTGTCCTATCCCGAAGAGACCGCCGGGCGGCTGATGAACCGTCACTTCATGGCGGTGCCCGAACACCTCACGGTCGGCGACCTTATCGATTACCTGCGGATCGAGGGCGATCTGGCGCACGATTTCCACGAAGTCTTCGTGATCGACGCGGCGCATCGTCCGGTCGGCGCGTGTGCGCTCAACTGGATCCTCACCACCCCGCGCACCATCCGCCTGACCGACGTGATGAAGCGCGACCAGACGCTGATCCCGGTGACGATGGATCAGGAAGAGGTCGCGCTGATGTTCCAGAAATACGCGCTGATCTCGGCTGCGGTGGTGGATGAAAGCGGGCGGCTGGTCGGGCAGATGACGGTCGACGATATCGTCCACATCATCTCCGAGGAAGCGGGCGAGGACGCGCTGCTGCTGTCGGGTGCGGGCGATGGCGACATCAACGAACCGATCCGAGAGGCGTATTCCAGCCGCGTGCGCTGGCTGATCGCGAACCTGGGTACAGCTGTCGTGGCGAGCGCCATCATCGCGTTCTTCGGCGGCGCGATCGAGCAATTGGTGGCGCTCGCCGTGCTGATGCCGATCGTCGCGAGCATCGGCGGGAATGCGGGCACGCAGACGATGGCGGTGGCGGTGCGCGCGATCGCGACCAACCAGCTCACCCGCGCGAACACCTGGCGGATCGTGTGGCGCGAAATGCGGGTTGCGATGCTCAATGGCGTAACGGTCGCAGTGCTGATCGGCATTGCGGCGGCGGTGCTGTTCTCGCCGATGATGGGCGCGGTGATCGCGGCAGCGATGGTCATCAACATCGCGGTCGCCGGGCTGGCGGGCGTGCTGGTGCCAGTGGTTTTCGAGCGGCTGGGACAGGATCCCGCGGTGGCGTCGAGCGTGTTCGTGACGATGATCACCGATTCGATGGGGTTTTTCGCCTTTCTCGGCTTGGCCGTGGCGAGCGGGCTGGCGACATTGTGAGCCAACGCGTCATTGCGAGGAGCCGACAGCCGACACGGCAATCCAGTCGCGACGATCGCCCCCGGCGACCAGCGCAGGACTGGATTGCTTCGCCTTCGGCTCGCAATGACGGCATAATAGACCTATCTTCTCCCCATGCCGCTCCACATGACCAAGATCGCGTTCGGCGCGAAAAGCTGGGATGACCTGGCGGGCTGGTACGAAGGCCGCAGCGAAATCCGGCTCACTACCCGCTACCTGCCCAAGCGGCATGAGGAGCTGGTCGGCGGGTCGCTCTACTGGATCCTCAATCACGCGCTGGTCGGACGCTCGCGCATCACCGGCTTTTCCAAGACCGCAGACGGGCGCTGCAATATCGAGCTCGAACCTGTGCTGGTCCGCGTCCACCCCCGCCCCAAGCGCGCGCATCAGGGCTGGCGCTACCTCAAGGGCGAACCACCGCGCGATCTGGCGCCGGGCGAGGATATCGGCGACGCGCTCCCCGGCAAGCTGGCGGCGAAGCTCGAAAAGCTGGGACTGGTCTAGCCTTACTCCAGCGGAGGCGCGCCGAGCCAGACCCAGACCGCCACGCCGACCGCCACCGCGAGCGCAACAAACGCGGTCAGGCCGGGCCTTGCAATCCCGTCGACGCTGTCGGCCTTCTCGCCCGTCCCCGTCACCATTGGTGTCACCAGATTGCGCCGCTTGACCGCCGCATAATAGGCGATGGCGCTGATATGCAGCGCCGCGAGGCCTAGCACGACGTACACAAACGTCTCGTGCCAATCGGTCAGACGGTCGGCGGTGGCCACGCCCACCAGCGGGTTCAGCGGCCCGGTCGCGCCGTCATAGGGATCGCCCGCAAACAGGCCCATCGCGACTTGCGCCGCCATCGCCCCAAGCAGCGCCAGAACCGATAGCGCGGCAAGCGGGCTGTGGCCGATATGGCGGTCCGCATCATACCGCCCGCGCAGGTAGTCGATCACCCGCGCCGGCCCTTTCACAAAGTCCGCGAAGCGCGCTGTGCGCGTGCCCACGAAGCCCCAGATGACCCGGAACGCTAGAAGCGCGAGCAGCACATGGCCCAGCCGTGTATGCCAGCCCCACAGCGAATTTTCCGCGGTCAGATACATCGCCGGGACCAGCAAGGCGAAGCCCCAATGCGTCAGCCGCACCGGCCAGTCCCAGATCCTAACCTTGTGCGTCGCCATCACTGCGGCCCAGCGCGGATCAATCGTCGTCGAGGCGGAAATCGTCGTGGCAGTTCTTGCACGAGCCACCCAGTTCCTTGACCTGCGCGCCGACTGCGGCCGCATCGCCTCCGGAAGCGATCGTCACCATCTCGGCGCTTTCCTCGACCAGCTTCTGATGCGCGGCGGCGAATTCGTCGGGCCTCTCCCAGACCGTCGGGAGTGCTTCGGTGTCATAGCCCTGATCGCGGCCGGTTCCTTCGGGGAAGTGGTTTTCCATCGCCTCTGCCCGCTCGTTTATGTCGACCGCCGCTGTTTCGATCGCGGCGAAATCGGGGCTGCCGCTTTCAAGCTGGGTGCGGATCACCTTGAAGCTGTCGCTGACGGCTTCGAGATTGTCCTGCCGCTCATCGATCACGGCTGGCTCGGGGCCTGCGCTGGCGGTTTCCTCGCCGGCTTCATCTCCGCAGGCGGAAAGGCCGGTGAGCAAGGTCGCGGCGGTAAGGCTGGTGACGATCATCCGGTTCATCGATAGTCTCCCGTGTGGTGGTCAACGATCCCGATCAGCAATCGACAGAGTTGCGAGCCCATTGTCAAACGATTGCGCGTATCTGATCGTCGCGCGCTCGCACGATCCGGAACCACCAGCCCTCCCGGTCCATTGGTCTGGCAAAGGAGAATACCATGCCAGAACGCCAAAGCCGCCATCCCGACAACGATTTGATCAACAAGATGCAGGACGAGCCCACCCCTTCGCATCAGAATGCTTCGGGCGGAAACGTGAATACCCGCGTAGGCAAGCGCGCCGAACTCAACCGCGCGACCGATCCTGACAATCGCGAACCGGTGACCGGCGGCGATAACCCGGAAGACGACGCGCGCAAGGGTCCGAAGACGATGGAAAAGATCAAGAAGGGCGAAGCAAACTAAGGGCTTTGCTGAAGAGTTATCCGGATAACGGAGGGCTGGCGCTAATCCTGCGCTAGTCCTTTTTCGTGTCCGAGCGCGTAGATTTCTCGCATATACTCTTGGTCGAAAAGGTCGACTTCCGGATTTTCCGCCGCTTTCCCGATATCCACGATCGAAAGCGTCATCCGGTTTTCGACCGAATAATCCCTCAATGCACCAATTATCCGTCGATCTGCCTCCTTGATCGAGGTCGAGAGAGCCCGTTCGACGATGGAAAATGCGCTCGGCTCGACAACGCGATATTGCGGCTCGATCGCACCATTGTAGAGGACCGTCAGATTGCCAACCAACGGATCGGCCATATCGTCGTAACGCGAAGGGCGATCGAATAGAACCGAAGTCGGTATCGCCAGTACGCTGGACGTCGTACCGCCATCCACGTGCAGTTCGGAAAATGTGCGCTGGTCGGCCTGCACGTCGATCAGCACCGGCGGAAAAACGCCCGGGATACTGGCCGAGGCGAGCAATATGCGCCGAAACAAGTCATAACGCTCAGGCGCGTCGCTCGTTGCAATGGCCCCCATGTCCCATACCATGCCTCTTTCGGCGTCCAGATTGGTTGTCTGTATCAGCAAGCGTCGGCCACCGCGGTGCTCGCGTGCGACCGCGTCGATCAATCGATTGTCGGCATATAGCGTGATCAGATTGGAAAGCGGCTGCGTACTGGCCAGCGAAGGACCGCCCAGCAGCCCCTGTATCGGGGTCGGGCGGTAAATCATGTCGGCATTGATCTGCGTGTAAAGGTTATTGAGATGAGGATCGTAGCCGGATCCGATAAATGCGAAGGGGGCGATGAGGGCACCTGTGCTGACGCCGGATACAACGTCGAATTGCGGCCGCGTTCCCGCCGCGCTCCACCCGTTCAGAAAACCCGCAGAAAACGCGCCCTTGTCCGATCCACTCGAGATCGCGAGGAACTCGAGCGAGCCCGATCGACCGACCGCGGCGCGTTCATCGAGGAAATCGTTCCGCCAGCGGACCCAGATCTGGGCAGGCGCGTCAGACCAAAGTCGTATCCCATCGAAGTTGTTGACCTGAGCAGTGGATTGCTCGGCAGCGGTCACCACCGGGCGCTCGGGCAATGACGCGCAGGCTGACACGATGGAACAGACGACCAAAACCGAAAGCAGGTGTGCAGGGTGGCACCGTAAAGCCTTTTCGGAGCCTGTCGTGTTGCCGGTCCTGTTCGCGCTCCGACCGAAGGGCATCAGCTTGCCGACCCACTTCTCTTGACCACCCGTCTCAGCACATTGACATAGGTTTCGGGCGATTGCGCACCGGGGATGAGAAAGCCGCCGTTAACGATCATTGCCGGGACACCGGTGATATTGTGGTCCCATGCCTGCCGCTCCTCGGCGATGACACGCGCTTCGAGTTCGGGATCATCCAGCGCCGCTTTTGCTGCCTCCCGGTGCAGGCCCACGTCGCTTGCGATATCGAGCAGCACGTCCCGGTCGGACATGTTTGCGCGCCGGTTGAAATGCGCTTCGAACAGCGCGAGCTTCAGCTGTGTCTGTGCTTCCGACCCGGCATGTTCCAGCGCGAAGGTCAGTAGCTTGTGGCAATCGCGCGTGTTCCACATCATCGCGGGCGGCGCTTCGCCCTCGCCCTCATAGGCCAGCGACACCCCTGCCTCGTCGGCAATCTGCTTCATCTGCGCACGTACGGCGGCACCCTGTTCGGCGGAGCGACCGTATTTGCGCTTCAGATGCGCCTCCTGCGCCTCGCCCTCAGGCGGCATGTCGGGATTGAGTTCGAACGGACGCCAGCGAACCTGCGCTTCGATCTCGCCGCCAAGTTCATCCAGTGCCTTCGTCAATTGGCCGTAGCCAATCGCGCACCACGGGCACACGACGTCGGAATAGATATCGATCGTAAGGCGATCGGGCTCGCTCATTTCGTCTTCTCCAGCCACCAGCGCAGCAGGCTGTGCGCGATTGCGGTCGGCGGCGGCGCGGCGAACGGAGCCATCTCCCCGCCGATATCCTCCATCGCCATCGCAACTTCCGCACGGCTGAACCAGCGCGCTTCCTCGAGTTCGAGCACGTCGAGGGTGATCTCGGTCTCGTCAGTTTTCGAGTAACAGCCGATCATCAGCTGGCTTGGGAAAGGCCAGGGTTGCGTGGCGATATATTCGACGTCGCGAACCTGAAGACCAGCTTCCTCCCATACCTCGCGCGCGACCGCCTCCTCGATCGTCTCGCCCGGCTCAACGAACCCTGCCAGTGCCGAAAAGCTGCGCGGCGGAAAGCGAGGCTGGCGGCCCAGCAGCAGGCTGCCGCCATTGATCTCGGCATTCTCGACCAGCATGATGGTGACCGGATCGGTACGCGGGAAATGCTGCGCTTCGCACCCGCCTTCATCGCGCGGGGCGCAGGTGCGCTGCCAGCCGCCTTTCGCCAGCTTCGTCGGCTGACCGCAGCGCGCGCAGAAGCGGTGCCGCGCATGCCAATCGACCAAGCTTCGCGCGCCGCCATAGATAGCAAGGTCGCCGGGCGACAGCTGCTGCATCGCCGCCCATGCGCGCGGCATGGCATAGGCCGGGCCGCCCGCGCCGCTGTCGGGCACGGCGGCGAAGCAAGGCTTTTCATCGAGCAGGCCGAGGAACACCAGCTCCGCGTCCTCCGCCACGTCTGCAAGGCTGCTCCAGACCAGCGCGCCCATATCGTCGATCGGCGGCAACAGGTCTTCGAGCACCAGCACCCGCGCGCGCCAGTTCATCTGCTGCGCCAGCTGGTCGGGATCGCAGCGGATCTGGTCGGCGCGCTCTATCGGCGATCCGGCGAAGGCGATCGGGCCGGTCCGCTCCAGCTCAGGGTGCGCCGGGTGGTGCATCACGCCGCTTTCGCCAAACGCAATCCTTCGAGGTCGGCTTCGTAAGCGGCGAGGAATTCCTCTCGCATGGGATAGGCTTCGGTCGGCATATACTGGGTGAAGAGCCCGGTGCGCAGGCCGAGATCGAAGTCCACACTGCCCAGCGTCCCCGCCGCGCCGCCCCAGCCGAAGGATCGGCCCACAACCCGGCCGCCTGCGCCAAAGCCCTGCCCTTCGACCCAGGTGCCCTCGACGCTGGCGGTCTTCGGAAGGATATTCGAGGTGCCGACACGCACCGCCTCTTCGCTCATCACGCGGGTGCCATCGATCATGCCATAGCCCAGCAGCATGCGCTGAAACCGGTCGTAATCCTTGGGGCTGCAGACAAGGCCCGCGCCGCCAAAAGGAAAGGCCGGTTCGTCGAGATAGATAGAAATGCCAGCCGGATCGATCGGCAGCGGTGTGCCCTGGAGAATGCCGTAATTGTCGGTCAGCCGCGCAACCTCGCTGGCGGGGACTGTGAAGAAGGTGCTCTCCATCCCACACGGATCGAACAGTCGCTGTTGCAGGAAGGTATCGAACGGCATCCCGCCCGCAACCTCGATCACCCGGCCAAGCAGGTCGGTGGCGACCGAATAGCTCCATTTCGTGCCCGGTTGCAGCACCAACGGCAGCTGCGCCAACCGGTCCGCGAACAGCTCCAGGCTTTCCACCGGCTTCGCATTGCCAAGGCCCGGGATCGGCAAGCGGCTGACCTGTCCGGGGATCAGACCCTCCTCTTCGTAAGCCTTCGCAATCGGCCCCTTCTGCACGATACCATAGCCCAGCCCTGCCGTGTGCGTCAGCAACTGGCGAATCGTGATCGGCAGGATCGCCGGTTCGAGATTATCGGGCGTGATCGCGCCATCATACTCGGTCTGCACCATCATTTCGCGATAGGCGGGCAGCACTTCGTGAAGCGGCATGTCGAGGCTGAGCACGCCGTCCTCGATCAGCATCATCGTCGCGATGCCGGTGATCGGCTTGGTCTGCGAATAGATGCGGTAAAGCGAATTTTCGTCGACCGGGGTCGAACCGCCAAGCGACAGCGTGCCCCCGCCGACCGTATGCGCATGATCGTCCTGCCCCCAGCCGAAGGTCAAGAACAGGTTCGCCACCTTTCCTTCGGACAGATACTTCTCCGCGAGGGCTGCGACATTCGGCCAGCTTTCCGCGACATCATGGGCGAGAAGTTGCCGCCCGAACGGCAGTGTCGCGAGCGCGGCTCCGGCGGAGAGCGCAGCGCCCGAGCGGAAGAGCGAGCGGCGGGAGAATGCGGGCAGGTCCGATGCGGGATCGAAGGAGCGGTAGGCCATGTCTGGGAAATCTCCGAAATGCTTTGACGCGGGTTTGGGGCAGACGCCCCGCCCGGTCAATCGCCGCTTGATTTCATGCAGTGTAGTAGCCATATAACACACATGGGAAATCTACTCGCTTACGTCTTCGGACTGCTCAGCCTCGTCATCGTTATTCCGTCGCAGATCCCGTTGCTCGGTTGGGGCAATTGGCTTGCCCTGCCCATCATCGTGATCGGCATCGTTTTCGGCGCGCTGTCATCGCGCGATGGGGGACGCAATTTCTGCCTGATCGTGCTGCTGATCGCGGTGGTGCGCCTGTCGCTGGGTGGCGGCCTCTTCTAAGAGGCCAAGGCCAGCCGCGCCGCTTTTGCAAACAGCGTCGGCAGACCAGCCTCCTCGATCTGCTCGACCGGCCACCACTCGCCCTCCCCCGGCGGTTCGCCCTCAAGTGCCACCACGTTCAGTGACAGGTTCGCATGCGTAAAGCCGTGCCGCACCGCGCCCAGATTGCGCATTTCGCCCGATAGTGGCGCTTCGCCCGATCCGTCCTCCCGTGCGCTCCAGCCGTCATCGGGAAGCGCGCGCATTCCGCCCAGCATTCCCTTTCCGGGCCGGATGACAAGCCAGACCTCCTGGCCCGCGCCGTTATCGCGCTCGATCCAGTATGCCGTCCCGCGCCGCTCCGGCTTCGGCTTCTTTGCCGCTTTTTTAGGCAGCCGCTCGGGGTCGTTCACGCGCGCCTCGCAGTGCCCGGAAATTGGGCAGAGCAGGCAACGCGGCGCTTTGGTCGTGCATATCTGCGAGCCAAGATCCATCAGTGCCTGCGCGAAGTCACCTGCGCGCGCGTTCTGCGTAATTTGCTCTGCGCGCGCACGAATAGTCTTGCGCGCACCGGGTAGCGGTTCTTCAATCGCGAACAGACGCGCGACCACCCGCTCGACATTGGCATCTACGACCACGGCGCGCTGACCGAACGCGATCGCGGCTACGGAAGCCGCGGTGTAGGCGCCCAGCCCCGGCAGTTTGAGCAACTCGGCTTCGGTCTCGGGAAAGCCCCCGCGTGCGGCGACTTCGCGTGCGCACTTCACTAGATTGCGCGCCCGCGAATAATATCCCAGCCCCGCCCACGCTGCCATCACCTCGTCCTCACCCGCCTGCGCAAGATCGTCCACAGTCGGCCAGATGGATGTGAACTTCTCGAAGTATGGCTTCACCGCCGCAACCGTCGTCTGTTGCAGCATCACTTCGGACAACCACACGCGGTAGGGCCAGGCCGGATCATCCGGCAGCGGCTCGCCCGGCGGATTGCGCCACGGCAGCGTGCGGGCGTGGCTGTCATACCATTCCAACAGGTCTTCGGAGATATTGGCTAAGTTTCTGGCAGTCACGCGCGCCCTATGGCATGGCGGCGCGCAGGATGGGAAGCGACACCGATAAACCGAAGCGCGCGCGTAAGAACGCGAAACCTTTCACCCGGCCACGCGGGCGCGGGGCGAAGGCGATCGGCGAGCTCATGCCCGAAATCGGCCGCACCGCCTTTCGCCGGTTCGGCTTCGTGCAAAGCTCGGTCGTCACCCGCTGGCCGGAAATCGTCGGCCCGACCCATGCCCGCGTCTGCGCACCCGAAGCGATCCGCTTTCCACCTGGTGAGCGCTCCGAGGGCATCCTCCAGCTCGTCGTCACCCCCGCGCACGCCCCGCTGATCCAGCAAGTAACGCCGGAGATCATGGAGCGGGTCAACCGCTTCTTCGGCTACAAGGCGGTGGCGCGGGTGAAAATCCGGCAAGGCGCGGTTAAGCCGCCGCGTGCTGAACAGCCCGTCAAACCGCCGCCTTCGCTTAAACCGATCCCGATGGAACTGGGCGACAGCCTGCGCGATATCGGCGATCCGGAACTGCGCACTGTGCTGGAATCGCTCGCCCGCTCGCTGGGTGACGATCCCAATGCCAAGAAAGACGAAACGTGAGAAACACCCTGATCGCCGCTCTGGCAGTTGCTTCGATGCTCGCACCGGCCGCGCCTGCCGCCGCGCAAAGCGCAGAGCGCGCCGCGCCGGACTCGCTCGCCAATCCTGAAAGCGCCTTCAAAGGCACCGGCAGGCGCGCATCCTGGCATGCCGATATCGAACAGACCGAGCGCGGCTATCGCATCGGCAACCCGGACGCCGAAGCGAGCCTGATCGAGTTCGTCAGCTATACCTGCGGACATTGCGCCAGCTTCACGCGCGAGGGGGAAGGCGCACTTGACCTCGTCCTGCTCGCACCGGGACACATGAGCCTCGAAATTCGGCCTGTTATCCGCAACGCGATCGATCTCACCGTGTCGCTCCTGGTGCAGTGCGGCCCGGCAGAAGGGTTCAAGAACCGCCATCGCATGTATATGCTTTCGCAGGACAATTGGCTTGAAAAGGCCCGCGCTGCTCCCGCGAGCCAGCAGGCAATCTGGGCGCGCGGTGATGCGTCGGCTCGGCTGAGCGCGGCGCGCGCGCTCAACCTGGATGACATGCTGGCCGAGCGGGGCACCTCGATCGCCGATGTGAACACCTGCCTCGCCGATGATGCGACCGCGCAGACCCTGCTGGAGAATGGCAACGCGGATCGCGACGAATACGCCGTGCCCGGCACGCCCAGCTTCGCGCTCGACGGCGAATTGCTGACCGACATTCATAGCTGGGACACGCTTCATCCCGTTCTGACGGAGCGGTTCAGTCCGGATTACCAGCCTGCCAACGCCGAGCCCGGCGATTAGGCAATCGCGCGATGATTAGCGACAGTCTGCCATGCTATCGACACGTTTTGCACAAACCCTCCGCCGCCCGGCTTCCCGATGGCAGTGTGGCGGTCTAGTAACGATACGACCGAAGGAATGATCACGATGATATCGACCCGTCGCCTGCTCTCGCTGGCCCTTGCCGCACCGCTCGCATTCTCGCTCGCAGCTTGCAGTGAAGAAGCCGATGGCGCGACTGAAAGCGAAGTGATCGCGCCGATCGCCGCACCTGACGGGACCGAATGGGGCGAGACTGTCACGGTCAGCGATGCCGATGGCTACATTCTGGGCAATCCGGACGCGCCGCTCAAGTTGGTCGAATACGCCTCGCACACATGCGGCGCGTGCGCGAGTTTCGCCGCGACGGGCAAGCCGGGACTGAAGGAATACATCGACACCGGCGTCGTGAGCTTTGAACAGCGCAATCTTGTTCGCGATCCGATCGACCTCGCCATCGCGACGCTGGTGCGCTGCGGGGATGAGGCAAACATGCAGATCCTCTCCGATCAGGCGTGGGAAAACCTTGAAGAGACGTTCGCGAGCGTGCAGCAGAACGCCGACACCTATGAGGCCGCCGGCGATCTTCCCATCGATCAGCGCTTCATCCAGATTGCCCAGGCCGCCGGCCTGGTCGACTTCTTCGCCGCGCGGGGCCTTTCCGCCGATCAGCAGCGGCAATGCCTGTCCGATACCGACACGATCGAGCGGATCGCCAACAATTCCGCCGAACAGGCCGACGAACTCGGCATCAACGCGACACCGACTTTCCTTCTGAACGACCGCAAGCTGGACGTGAACGGCTGGGATGCGCTCGAACCGGTCCTGCAACGCGCCGGCGCGCGGCAGGAATAGGGCGAGGCCGACCCGCTTTATGCAGATCCACCGGCTCAGGCTAAGCGGTTTCAAGAGCTTCGTCGAGCCGGCCGAATTGCGCATCGAGCCGGGCCTGACGGGGGTTGTCGGGCCGAACGGGTGCGGCAAGTCCAACCTGCTCGAAGCGATCCGCTGGGTGATGGGGGAGAACTCGCCCAAATCCATGCGTTCGGGCGGGATGGAGGACGTGATCTTCGCCGGAACCGACAGCCGCCCGGCGCGCGGCTTTGCCGAAGTGGTCCTCCACGCCAGCGATGACGAAGATGAAGAACTGGTGGTCACCCGCCGGATCGAGCGCGGGGCGGGCAGCGCCTATCGCGTGAACGGCAACGATGTTCGCGCCAAGGACGTCGCGCTGACCTTTGCCGATGCAGCCACGGGCGCACATTCCCCCGCGCTGGTCAGCCAGGGCAAGATTGCACAGGTCATCGCCGCCAAGCCAGCAGAGCGGCGTCAGATGCTGGAGGAAGCGGCGGGCATCGCCGGCCTGCACGTGCGCCGAAAGGATGCCGAGAGCAAGCTAAGGCAGACAGAGGCGAACCTGGCGCGGCTCGAAGACCTGATGGCGGGGCTCGATGCGCGCATGTCCTCGCTCAGGCGGCAGGCCAAACAGGCGGAGCGCTACACCAGGCTGACCGAGCAGATCCAGCATGCCGAAGCGCGGCTCGTCTTCGCCCGCTGGCGCGACGCCGCCTATGCTGCAAAGGAAGCGCGCGCGGCTGCCGAGGGCGCGGAGGCGAAGGTCGCGGCCGCGAAACAGGCGGCGGAGGAGGCGCAACGGGCGCAGCGCGAAGCGGCAGAGGCGCTGGCCGAAGCACGCGAGACCCATACCGATCGGCGCGATGATGCAAGCGCGCATGGGCACCGCATGGCGGCTCTGGGGGAAAAGCTCGAAGCGGCGGAAACCCGGCTCGCCGATCTTGAGCGCCAACGCACCCGGCTGGAGGAAGATCGCGCCGCGGCCGATCGCCTTACCGGAGATGCCGCCGATGCGCTGGCGAAGCTGACCGATGAGCTTGCCGCAAGCCGCGAGCGTGTAAATAATGCCGAAGCTGAGCGGCCCAAGCTGGCGGATGCCAGCGAGAAGGCGGAGCGCGCCGCTCGGGCGGCGGAGCTCGCTATGGCAAAGGCGAGCGCCGAGAATGCCGGGGTCGAAGCCGAATGGCGCGTCGCCGAAGCGGCGATCGAACAGGCCGAGGCGCGGCTTTCGCGGCTCGAGAGCGAGCGCGACCGGGTGGCGGCGCTGCGCCGCGAAGTCGGCGACGCAGGCGATATGCAGTCCGCTGTCGAAGAGGCGCAGCGGGCCGTCGCAGACGCATCCGCCCAAGTCGCGCAAAACCGAGAGGCGCTCGAAAGCGAGCAGGCGCGCAAAGCCGAGTTGCAATCCGCGCGTGATGAAGCCGCGACCGCGCTCGCCACCGCCAAGGCCGAACTCGCCGGGATCGAACGCGAGCATTCCGCCCTCGCCCGCGACCGAGATGCTCGTGAACGCAGTGCCAAGGGGCGCGAGGGCCTGCCCCTCGCGCTCGACCGTGTGCAAGCCGCGAAAGGGTATGAGCGCGCGCTGGCCGCAGTGCTGGGCCGCGATGCCAAGGCTCCACTCGGCGAACCCAAGGCGGCGAGCGAGGGGCGGTTCTGGACGGGCCGCGATGCGCCATCACCGGTCGCCGATTCGCTGCTCACGCACGTCACGCAATGCCCCCCGCAATTGCGCGCACGACTGGCGCTTGTCCATTTTGCCGAGCGCGACGATGGCCGCACACTCGAACCCGGCGAATGGCTGGTCACCAAAGCGGGCGAACTTCGCCGGTGGGACGGCTTTATCGCGCGCGGCGAAGGATCCGCAGAAGCGGCCCGGCTCGAAGCGGCAAACCGGCTCGCGGAACTCGAACAGCACCTGCCGGGCCTGCGGGAAGCGACTCAAACTGCCGAACGCGCCGAACAGGATGCGCGCGCCGAACTCACCTCGCTCCAGACCGATATCGTCGCGCGCGACCGTGCGCTTGCGCAAGCGATAGAGGCCGAGCGCACCGCTCTGCGCTCCTTCGATCAGGCCGAGGCGGCAAAAGAGCGCAGCGCAGCGCGGCTCGAAGAACTCGCCGCATCCGCCCGCGACATCGACGATCAGACCGCAGCCGTCACCAGCGAGCTTGAAGCCGCGCGCGCAAACCGCGATGCGTTGCCCTCCCCCGACACGGGCCGCGCCGCGCTGGAGGCGTCGCGTCAGGCCAATGAGGCCGCGCGATCGGCGCTGCAGGGCACGCTCGCCGACCTCGCCGCGCATGATCAGGCGCTCGCCGTCTCGCGAGAGAGGCTCGCCGCGCAGCAGGCCGACCATGCCAGCTGGAAAGCGCGGGCCGGTGAGGCTGCCTCGCGCGTTGCCGAAGCGGGGGGCCGACTTGTCGAAATTGAGGAAGAGCTGGCCGTAATTGCCGTGAAACCCGCATCGCTCCAGACAGAGATCGAGCAGGGTGAGGCGGTGCGGGATCGGCTGACCGCAGAACTTGAGGAAGCGCAGGCAGCCGTCGCACTCAAACAGGATGCGATGGCGGATGCCGAGCGCGCGCTGGCCGACGCAAACGAAGCGCTCGCGAGCGCGCGCGAAGGCCGAGCCACCCTCGCCGCGCGGGCCGAAAGCCAGGAAGCGCGGCGCGGCGAGATGGCGCGCATTTCCGGCGAACGCTTCCAGTGCCCTCCCCCGCTCCTGCCCGAACGCTTTGCCTTCGAGGACGACGACGTAGCGCCCGCCACCGAGGAGTCGACGGAACTCGACCGCCTGACCGCCAGCCGCGAGCGGATCGGTCCGGTCAATCTGGTCGCTGCCGACGAGCTGTCGGAAATCGAAGCCGAGCATGGCACCAATGCGAGTGAACAGGCCGAGCTTACCGAAGCGGTCGGACGGCTGCGCGGTTCGATCGGGAGCCTCAATCGCGAAGGTCGCGAGCGCCTGCGCGCCGCTTTCGAGGAAGTCGATGGGCATTTCCGCGTGTTGTTCACCCGGCTGTTTGAAGGCGGCAAGGCGCATCTCGCGTTGATCGACAGCGACGATCCGCTCGAAGCCGGACTGGAAATCTACGCCCAGCCACCGGGCAAACGGCTGCAATCGCTCTCGCTACTGTCCGGCGGCGAGCAGGCCCTAACCGCGACGGCGCTGATCTTCGCGCTGTTCCTGACCAACCCCGCCCCGATCTGCGTACTCGACGAAGTCGACGCGCCGCTGGACGATGCCAATGTCGAGCGGTTCTGCGACCTGCTCGACACGATGGTGCGCACCACGCAAACGCGCTATCTTATCGTGACCCATAACGCGGTGACGATGAGCCGGATGCACCGCCTGTTCGGGGTGACGATGGCCGAACGCGGGGTTTCGCGACTGGTGAGCGTCGATCTGGGCGAAGCGGAGTTGATGGCAGCGGAGTAATCGGGAGGAGAAGGTCATGTTTAATGGCAGGGCAATTTGCATCTCGGGCATATCAGCTACAGCCTTGTTGCTGGTCATGCCGGCGAATGCACAGCGACTTCAACGCGCCGACCCGGTGCTCCAGTGCTTCTCGGCCGTCCTTCATTTGACTGAGCGCGGCTTCGCCTTCGAATGCCCCGATCGCGACGGTCAATCGAGCCACGTGATGGTCGTCCGCGACGATGAATTTGAAGATCGCGCGGAACTGGTCGCCGAATTGGTGCGAGAGCTGAACAGCCGCGGCACGGGCAGCGGTCGTTCGCGAAGCCTTTCGGGACTGTGGGTGACCTATCGGCCTGCCGACGAGCAAGCGCAGGCGGTATGCGCGAGCGCTACGCCGCGATTTCGCGGTGCGGACTGCTCAATTGCGGTGAGTGTCGCGTACCGCTGATCAGCGTTTTGATTACGCCTCGATCGCGCGGGCCAGCCTCTCGCGGAGGCTTTTCAATCGCGCAATGGTTTCCTCGACCATCGGCGTCACGACCTGTTCGGGACTGGCGGCATTTTGGCCGGGCAAACGGTCGGCGGTGTCGGCTCGGGTTGAAGCTGACGCGTCGGCGCGGTCTGCGCGCAGCACCGTTTCCGCGCCCTTCAGTGTGTAGCCCTCGGCGTTCACGAGCCGGTCGATCCTCTCGACCAGCGCAACGTCAGCGGGGCGATAATACCGCCGTCCGCCGCTGCGCTTGAGCGGTTTGAGCAGGCTGAACTGCCGTTCCCAGTAACGCAGGACGTGCGGTTTGATGCCAAGCGCTTCGCTGACTTCGCCGATCGTGCGCAGCGCGCCATCGTCTTTGCCATCTGCGAAGTTGGTCATGTTGGCGCGCCCTTCACTGCTGTTTCCACATACGCTGAACCTTCCGTATCGGTCGCCTGCCCGCCACGATCTAACTCTTGGAAATGCGTTCCTTCAGCAACTGGCTCGCGCGGAAGGTCAGCACCCGGCGCGGTGTGATCGGCACTTCGACACCGGTTTTCGGATTGCGACCGATCCGCTCGTTCTTGTCACGTAGTACGAAGCTGCCGAACCCGGAAATCTTGACGTTTTCACCCTCTTCGAGCGCATCGACCATAGTGTCGAGTATTGCCTCGACCATCTGGAGCGATTCCGACCTGCTAAGGCCCATCTTGCGGTTGATGGTCTCCGCAAAATCGGCCCGTGTTAGTGTTCCCACCGAACGCATTGCGATATCTCCTGGTATCATGTTGCCCACCAGCAACCCAACATTCTATAACTCGAATTACCGTGGAGGTAAACGGGGCTTGCGACATGATGGCCGCTTTTTTCGTCGGATTATAAAAGGTTATGTCCGCTTAGCGCACGATGGGTTGCAGAAAAATCACACGCGCATCAGCGACGCACCCCAGGTGAAGCCGCCGCCCATCGCTTCAAACATAACGAGATTACCCGGCACAATCCGGCCATCGCGTCGCGCAGTGTCGAGCGCGAGTGGAACCGATGCGGCCGATGTGTTGGCGTGCTGATCGACCGTGACAATGACCTTCTCTGGCGGAATGCCTAACTTCTTGGCGGTTGCATCGAGAATGCGCCGGTTGGCCTGATGCGGGACCACCCAGTCGATCGCTTCGGCCTTGATTTGCGCGTCGTCCAGTACCTCGCCAAGCACGCTCGACAGATTGGCGACAGCGTGGCGGAACACCTCGCGCCCCTTCATCCGCAGATGGCCGACGGTCTGCGTAGATGATGGGCCGCCATCCACATACAGCAGATCGTGATGCGCCCCATCCGCGTGAAGCTTGCTCGCAAGCACGCCCGGCCCACCTTCGCGCGCTGGCTTCGCGAGGTCCGGCGCGCCCAACACGATTGCTCCCGCCCCGTCGCCGAACAGAACGCAGGTCGTGCGGTCCTCCCAGTCGAGAATGCGGCTGAAAGTCTCCGCGCCGATCACCAGCGCGCATTTGCCCATTCCGGTCGTGAGCAGCGAATCAGCGGTGGCCAGCGCGTAGAGGAAGCCCGAGCAAACCGCTGCGACATCAAAGGCGACGCAGCCGTTGCAGCCCAGTGCATCCTGCACCTTGGTCGCCGTGGCGGGGAAGGTGTTGTCGGGCGTGGCGGTGGCCAGCACGATCAGGTCGACCTCGCCAGCCGTAACCCCCGCATCTTTGAGCGCGGCGCGCGCGGCCTTGGTGGCGAGACTGGCCGTGGTCTCGTCCTCGCCGGCGATATAGCGCTGGCGAATACCGGTGCGCTCGACGATCCATTCGTCCGAGGTGTCGATCCGCTCTGAAAGTTCGGCGTTGGTGACTAAGCGTTCGGGCAGCGCCGAGCCTGAACCCAGCAGGCGGGAGCCTGTCACGCGGCGGCCTCATCGCCGCCGGTTGTGGTCGCCGGGGCCGTCTCGCTGTCTTTCGCAGCAGCACCGCGCCCATTGCCATTATGTGCAAGCGCGCCTTCACCCAATTCAGCCAGATCCTGCGCGATCCGCTTGGTCAGATCGTTCTCGAGCAGTCGCGCGGCCACGTTAACCGCATGGGCGACTCCTTTGGCCGTCGCGCTGCCGTGGCTTTTTACCACCACACCGTTCAAGCCGAGAAACACAGCGCCGTTGTGATTGTTGGGATCGAGATGATGGCGCAGCAACTCCGTCGCGGGACGCGATACAAGAAAGCCGATCTTCGAGCGGAGCGAGCTGGTGAAGGCCTGTTTGAGCAGATCGGTGACGAACCGCGCCGATCCTTCGATAGCCTTGAGCGCGATATTGCCCGAGAACCCGTCAGTGACCACCACATGGGTTTCGCCGCGATTGATCTTGTCGGATTCCACGAACCCGTCGAATGCCAGATCGAGGCCACCGCCGTTGCCGCTCGCCTGGCTCAGCTGCGCCGCCGCATCGCGCAGCGCGTCGGTGCCCTTGATCTCTTCGGTGCCGATGTTGAGCAGCCGCACGGACGGCTTGTCGAAGCCGTTCACGATCCGCGAATACGCCGCACCCATGATCGCGAACTGCACCAGGTTGCGGGTATCGGCTTCGGTGTTCGCGCCCAGATCCAGCATCACCACGTCATGCTGCTCGAGCGTCGGCAGCAGCGCTGCGAGCGCAGGGCGGTCGATGCCGGGCATGGTGCGCAGCGCGATCTTGCTCATCGCCATCAGCGCGCCGGTGTTGCCCGCGCTGACCGCAGCGCCGGCATCGCCCTGCTTCACGGCATTGACGGCAAGACCCATGCTTGTCGTCTTCGCGCGGCGGATCGCCCGGCTGGGCAATTCATCGCCGCTGATGACGTCATCGCAGTGAAGAATTTCCGAAGCGCTGCCGAGGCCTGGGTGACTTTCCAGCGCGCGCTCGATCCGCTGGCGGTCACCCACAAGCAGAAAATTGAACTTCTCGTGGCTACGACGTGCGATCGCCGCGCCTTCGACCATGACGCGCACACCTTCATCCCCGCCCATCGCGTCAACGGCGATACGCGGGAGGCTCATGCGACTGGTCCTTTTTCAGCGACGGGTCAGATGCCCTTGGGGGCCATCACTTCGCGGCCGTTGTAGAAGCCGCATGCACCGCACAGATTGTGCGGGCGTTTGAGCTCACCACAATTGGAGCATTCATGGAAGGCCGCGACCTTCAGCGAATCATGCGCCCGGCGATTGCCACGGCGGTGGGGCGATACTTTTCTCTTGGGGACAGCCATGGCGGCACCAATTCCTCAAACAATTCGTGTGGTTGCGCGAGCGTTCGCGCAGATGTTTCGTGAGCACGCCCTTACGGCACGGGGGCGATCCGCACAAGGTAGCCTTATGCGAAACGTCCGAGCCGATGCGGGCGGGAAGGCGCGCGATATAACGCAAACGCCACTCTTTGCAAGCCTTGTGGGATTGCCGTAGCGAGGTGCGAGGAGCCAAAGAGGGGCAATTATGATAACGACACTGCAAGTGACCTTGGCCAGCGCGGCGGCGGCTGCCATTCTCAATCTTTGGCTGATGATCCGCATCGGCGCAATCCGCCGCGCGGCGGGCATCAATCTCGGCGACGGCGGCAGCGAGCCGCTGGAACGCCGGATGCGGGCGCAGGCCAACTTCATAGAAGCGACGCCCTTCGTGCTGATACTGATCGCGGCAATCGAGCTGTCGGGTCGCGGGGTCGACTGGCTGGCGTATATCGCGGCTGCCTATTTCCTCGCGCGGATCGCCCACGCTTTCGGCATGGATGGCGGCGCGGCACAGATCGGTCGGATGATCGGGACGATCGTGACAATGCTGGTGTTGCTGGGCCTCGCCGTCGTGGCCGTGCTGATCGCGTCAGGAGTGCTCTGAAAGCCTCAGCTCAACGCGTAATCGCTGACGAATTGATTGGTCTTGCGCTCCTGCCCGAAAGTGCTGGTCGGCCCGTGGCCGGGGATGAAGGTGACGTCTTCGCCCAGCGGCCACAGGCGTTGGGTGATCGAGTCGATCAAATCCTGATGATTGCCGCGCGGGAAATCGGTGCGTCCAATGCTGCCCTGGAACAGTACGTCACCGACGATAGCGAAGCGGCTGGGCTTGTGGAAGAACACGACATGGCCGGGCGTGTGGCCGGGGCAATGGATCACGTCGAGCGTCAGTTCACCGACCGTGACCGTGTCACCATGCTCGAGCCAGCGGGTCGGCTCGAAACTCGCCGCTGTCATTCCGAAACGCGCACCGTCGCTGTCAAGCTGCTCAATCCAGAAGCGGTCGTCTTCATGCGGACCTTCGATCGGCAGGCCCAGCTCGTCCGCCAGCATTCCGGCCTGACCGCAATGGTCGAGATGGCCGTGGGTGATGAGGATCTTCTCCAGCTCAACGCCTGCCTTGGCGACGCCTGCCTTCAATCGATCGAGATCGCCGCCCGGGTCGGTCAGCGCGCCTTTCATGGTTTTGGTGCACCAGATCAGTGAGCAGTTCTGCTGCAACGGCGTCACCGGCATGATCGCGGCTTTCATCGCAGGCCCGGACATGGGGGGCGTTGGTTTGTCGGTCATGCGTACGATCTAGATGCGCCCCCCTTTCCAAACAACCCGGCCGATCACCTGGACCTCGTCCGCTGCGATATCGATCGGTGGGTAGGAGGCATTCTCGCTGAGCAGCATCAGGCGCCCCGCGCCGACCCGGGTGACACGCTTGACCATCAGTGTATCGCCAAGGCGCACGACGTGAATACCGTCGCGAAAAGGCTGCTCGCGCCGGTCGACCAAGATCTGGTCGCCATCGCGCAGCAGCGGCTCCATCGAGTCGCCCTTCACCGTGATCGCGGACAGTTGCGCGCCTTCCAGCCCCTGTTCGGCAAGCCAGCGGCGTGAGAAACGGATCGTATCGAACGCGGCTTCAGTCCCCGGCAGCGTCCCCGGACCGGCAGCGGCCTCGATATCGAGCCGCGCGACTTCGATCCAATCGCGCTGCGGGCCTGTCGGTAAGCCTTTGTAGGATTTTTCCGTCACTGGCGGCACATCGTCGCGCAATTCGCTCTCGGCAACGCCGAAGAAGCGCGCCAGTATCAGGCGATCCCCCTCCTCCAACTTTCGTGGTGAGCCCTTGCGGATAAACTGCTGGAGATAGCTGGGATTTCTCTCGAGCAATGTGGACAGGCGCGAAAGGCTAACCCCCCGCTCCTGCGACAGTTCGAGAAGACGGCCCTGCGCACCATCCAGCTTGCTTGGTTTGGAATCTGACATGCATTGTCTTTAACTGAAGGATTTTTCCTAGACAAGTAGGAATTCGCGTGGAACATTTAGTGAACATCGGGCGACTCACCGGATCATCGGGAGTGCTCGGTCAGAACAACACGGGGAGCACCATGCTGATACGAAAAGTCGAGAAATTCTTACGCGAACACGACATGCCAGCGACCAAATTCGGGCGTCTTGCCGCGCACGATCCGCGCTTTGTGCTGGACCTGCGCATGGGTCGCATCCCGCGCGCCGCAACCGAGGCGCGCACGCTGGACTGGATGCGCCAATACGAACGCGATGCGGCCAGCGGGCGACACACCTCGCATGCGCACAGCTCCTCGCCAGCCCAAATTTCCGAGACGAAAGGATTGTCCTATGCGTATTGATCTTCCCACGGACCTCCTCACCGCGCAGCCCTTCCCAGCCAGCGCAGCCTTTGAAACCAAATCCGCCGACGGCGAGGACCAGTCCGCCACACGGCGAGCGCCGCGTCGCTATCGCCCGCGTCGTACAGTATCTGACCGGGTGCGTGAGGCGCTGCTGATGTTGGCCGAGGGCCGCGCAAGCCTGCTCACGCACGAAGAAAAGGCATGGAACTCAATCACCTTCAGCGGCACACGCCACGAGGTGATGCTGGACTTCGACGGGGCGGAAGCGGTCGCGGCGGGCGAGACATTCATCGCCGACCTGCCCGAGCACGAATTCACCATTCCCGGCCATCTGGTCGCCGATGCGACGATCCGCGAAGTCGATCACCGCTTCGGCGCTGATGAGCGCATGGTGGTGACGGCGGTGCTGCTGTTGCTCGAGGAGGCGTAAGGCGAATTCCGTCATCGCGAGCGAAGCGAAGCAATTCAGCCCGACCACTTGGACTGGATCGCCAAGCCTTCGGCTCGCGATGACGGACCTTGCCTATGTCCGCCGCACCACCAGATTGCGGATTTCGCTCATGTCTTCCATTGCGAAGCGGATGCCTTCGCGGCCCAGGCCTGAGTCCTTCACGCCGCCATAGGGCATGTTATCGACGCGATAGCTCGGCACATCGTTGACGACCACGCCGCCGACCTCGAGCCGGTCCCAGGCGTCGAACATCTTGAACAAATCGCGGGTGAATATGCCCGCCTGAAGGCCGAACTCGCTGCGGTTCACCTCATCAAGCGCATCTTCAAAGTTGGAGAACGGCTGTAGGATCGCGAGCGGGCCGAACGCTTCCTCGTTCAACGCGCGGGCATCCCGGTGCACGTTTTCGAGTAGTGTCGCTTCCAGCATATTGCCTCGCGACAGACCGCCGCCGCACAGCAGCGTCGCGCCGCCTTTGACCGCTTCGTCGATCCAGCCCTTCAACCGGCTCGCCTCCCCTTCCGAGATCATCGGGCCGATAAAGGTCTCACGGTCCTTGGGATCCCCCGCGACCAGCGTCTTGGTCTTTTCGACCAGCATGTCTTTGAAGGTGTCGTACACGTCCGAGTGGATCAGGATGCGTTGCACGCCGATGCAGGACTGGCCCGACTGGTAGAATGCGCCGAAGACGATACGCTCCAGCGCGTCGTCGAGATCCGCGTCGCTATCGACGATGACCGCCGCATTGCCGCCGAGTTCGAGAACGACCTTCTTCTTGCCGCTCTTGGCTTTCAGATCCCAGCCCACCGCGGGCGAACCGGTAAAGCTGAGCAGTTTGAGCCGCTCGTCCTCGGTGAACAGGGCCGCCCCATCGCGGCTCGCAGGCAAAACCGAGAATGCCCCTTCGGGCAGCACATCGCACTCGGCCAGTACTTCGCCGATGATGATCGTGCCTAGCGGGGTTTTCGATGCGGGCTTGATGATGAACGGGCAGCCGACCGCGATGGCGGGCGCGATCTTGTGCGCGGCGAGATTGAGAGGGAAATTGAACGGCGCGATGAAGCTGCACGGCCCGATCGGATAGCGCTTCCAGAACGACTGATAGCCCCGCGCCCGCTCCGAGATATCGAGCGGCATGATCTCGCCGTAATTGCGCACCGATTCCTCCGCGGCGATGCGGAAGGTGTCGATCAGGCGAGTGACTTCGCCCTCGCTGTCTCCGATCGGTTTGCCCGCCTCTACGCACAGGGCATAGGCGAGCTCGTCGAAGCGCTCCTTGAACCGCGCAACGCAGTGCATCAGCACGTCCTGCTTTTCGAACGAGGCGAGCCGCGCCATCGGCTCGGTCGCCTCCACCGCGCCGACAATGGCCTTGTCGATCGTCTGCGCATCAGCCTGCGCCACCCGGAAGGCGATTTCGCCGGTATACTTGTCGGTCACGGCAAGGTCGGTGTTGGGCTGCTGCGGCTTGTTGTTGAGGTAGAGCGGGTAGGTATCCTTGAGGGTCGGCATCGCGGTCTCCTTGTCCCTTCAACCCTACAGCTTCGCGCTCAGTTCCTTGATATCATGGTTCAGGATCTGGTCGTTCTCGCTGTAATCGACCGGGCAATCGATCAGGTGGACGCCCGGCGTCCTGTGGCAATGCCCCAGCAGTTCCGGAAGGTGCTCGCTGGATTCGACCCGGTGGCCCTTCGCGCCATAACTCTCCGCATAAGCGACGAAATCGGGATTGTCGTAAGTCAGCCCGTAATCGGCAAAGCCCATATGCGCCTGCTTCCACCGGATCATCCCGTAGGCATCGTCGCGCAGGATCAGCACAGTGAGGTTAAGACCCAGCCGCACCGCCGTCTCCATCTCCTGGCTGTTCATCATGAACCCGCCATCGCCGCAGATCGCCATCACTTTGCGTTCGGGATACAGCATCGCGCTCATCATCGCGCTGGGCAGTCCCGCGCCCATCGAAGCGAGCGCATTGTCGAGCAGAACGGTGTTGGGCAGGTAAGCGGTGTAGCCGCGCGCGAACCAGATCTTGTAGATGCCGTTGTCGAGGCAGATGATCCCGTCGCGCGGCATCGCTGCGCGCACCTGCGCGACAAGATGCGGCGGGAAAATGGGAAAGCGCGTGTCCTGCGCCAGCTGATTGGTGTGTTCGAGTTCGGCCTTGCGATAGCAGAGGATTCGGTCGAAATCCCAGTCACGATTGGGCCGGACGTCCTCCTTGATCTGCCAGATCGCGTTGGCGATGTCGCCGATCACTTCGATCTGCGGGAAATAGACCGGGTCGACCTCCGCCGTGCGGGTCGAAACGTGGATCACCGTGACGCCGTTGTGCTTCATGAAGAAGGGCGGCTTCTCGATCACGTCATGCCCGACATTGATGATGCAGTCCGAGGCGTCGAGCGCGCGGTGGACGAAATCGCCCGATGACAGCGCCGCGCAGCCTACGAATTTGGGGTGCCGCTCGTCGATTACACCCTTGCCCATCTGGGTCGTGAGGAACGGGATGCCGGTCTTTTCGACAAACTGTTCGAGCATTCGCCCGGTCATCTTGCGATTGGCGCCCGCGCCGATGACCAGGATCGGGTTGGCAGCGCTTTCGATCGCCTCCACCGCCAGGCGCACCGCCTTATCCTCCGCGCTTGGGCGACGCGCAACGCTTTTTGGGAGCGGCCGGTAATCGCTGGTCGGTTCGGCGGCGATATCTTCGGGCAGTTCGATCAGGGTCGCGCCCGGCTTTTCTTCCTCCGCCAGCCGGAAGGCTTCGCGCACCCGGCTCGGCAGATTGTTGCCCGCGGCGATCTGCACCGCGTATTTTGTGATCGGATCCATCATCGACACGACATCGAGGATCTGGAAACGGCCCTGCTTGGACGATTTGATCGGCTTTTGACCGGTAATCATCAGCACCGGCATTCCGCCAAGCTGCGCATAGGCCGTCGGTGTCACCAGATTGGTCGCGCCCGGCCCCAAAGTCGCGAGACACACGCCGGTCTTGCCCGTATGCCGCCCATAGGTCGCGGCCATGAAGCCTGCCGCCTGCTCGTGGCGGGTCAGCACCAGCTTGATCGTATCCGAACGGCTGAGCGAATCGAGAAAGTCGAGGTTCTCCTCCCCCGGAACGCCGAAGACGTACTCGCACCCCTCCGCCTCGAGACAGTCGATGAAAACGTCGGAGGCTTTCTTCGTGTCGCTCATCGTCGTCTCCTTGGAGTCAGTCTCAATAGCCGAGATGGGGGTCGAATACGGGTGCGATCGGCTCGCCCGCGCGATATTTGCGCAGGTTTTCGAGGAAGCGCTCGGCGCTGCGCATAAACATCTTGTCCTGCGCGCGGCCCGACAGGTGCATGGTGATATGCGCGTTGTCGAGCGCCCAGAGCGGATGATCCTCCGGCAGCGGTTCGGGTGAGGTCACGTCGAGGAAGGCGGCCCCGATTGCCTTGTTCTCAAGCGCTTCGACCAGCGCGGGCTGATCAACCACACTGCCGCGCGCGATGTTGACCAGCACCGCGTCCGATTTCATCGCCGCCAGCTCCTCCGCGCCGATCATGCCCTCGGTTTCGGGTGTAGCGGGGACCGCGAGGATCACCCAGTCGAACTCGCCGAGTTTACCCCGCCATTCGTCGGGACCGAGCGCCTTGTCACCCGGCTGGCGGCGCACCACGGTCACGTCGACATCGAAAGCGGCGAGGCGCGGTTCGATCAATCGCCCGATCGCACCATAGCCGAGCAATAGCGCTTTCGACCCGGCCAGTTCGCGCTTGCCCGGGGAGTCGGTCAGCCACTCGCGGCGTTCCTGCGCGCGCACGACATCCCGGTAGCCCTTGGCGATGGTCAGCATCCCCATGACGACGTATTCGGCGATGGTGATCGCGTTGATTCCGGCTCCGTTGGTGACGGTGATATCACGCTCGATCAGCACGTCCATCGGCAGGAAATCGAGACCGGCATAGATCGAATTGAGCCACTTGAGATCGGTCGCGGCGCGCAGGGTCTCGGCCATTGCCTGCTGGTCGTTCATATCGAACCAGCCGATTTCGGCGCCTTTCACCGCGTCCTTCGCTTCGTCCGCTGTCATGAACCAGCGCACGTCGAGATCGGACGGGAGGCGCGGTTCGAGCAGGGGGCGGATCAGGCCGGAGATGGCGAGGGTTGTCATCGGGCTTCACCCATTTTTGTCATTGCGAGCGCAGCGAAGCAATCCAGTTCCGTCGGTTGTGCCATGGCGGAGCCCTTGAGCTGGATTGCTTCGCCTCCGGCTCGCAATGACGGTCTAGTCACCAAGCTTCCACTCCCACCCCAACGGATCGCCGTCCATCACCTCGACGCCTTTCGCCGCAAGCTCATCGCGGATCGCGTCGGAGGTCGCAAAGTCCTTCTCCGCCCGTGCCGCCTTGCGGCGGGCGAGCGCGTCTTCGATTTCAGCTTCGGTGATGGTGGCGGATTTGGGTCGGATGCGGAGGTCGGCGCGCGAGAGATTGAAGAGATCAAGGCCGAGAACGACATCCATTTGTTCAACCAGATATCGCCCCAGATTAATATCCAGTTTCTTGAGAGATATCATATCCTCTAGAATTACCAGCGCTTTGGAGGTATTCAGATCATCTGAGATCGCGTTGTGAAAGACTTCAATTTTGCTCTCTGCCATCGAAGTTGGTAGCCAAGCTTTCGAAGGATGGAACCAGCGCTCGTCTTGGGCGAGTTTTTCTAACCGTTGAATCATCCGCTTCAGCCGCGTCAGCGCCGCGTCCAGCCCCTCCCACGAAAACTCCAGCTCGCTGCGGTAGTGCGCCTGCAGGCACATCATCCGGAAAGCGAGCGGGTGGTAGCCGCGATCGACCAGCGTCTGAAGCGTTAGGAACTCGCCCGAAGACTTCGACATCTTACCCAATTCGCTCTTTGACCGGTCGATCAGGAAATTGTTGTGCATCCAGATGCGCGCGGCGCTGTCGGCGGAGCAATTGTGCGCCTGGTTCTGCGCGATTTCATTGGGGTGGTGGATTTCGCGGTGGTCGATCCCGCCGGTGTGGATGTCGAACGGGTGGCCGAGCAGCTCCGCGCTCATCACGGAGCATTCCAGGTGCCAGCCCGGTGCGCCCTTCCCCCACGGGCTGTCCCATTCCATCTGCCGCGTCTCGCCCGGAGGAGTGGTGCGCCAGATCGCGAAATCGGCGGCGTTGCGTTTGCCTTCGACCTCATCGATCCGGCCTTCGCGCTCACCGTCTTCGGCATCGGTCGCAGCGCGGGCGAGCCGACCGTAATCTGGCACAGTCGTCACATCGAAGTAGAGCCCGCTTTCGAGCCGGTAGCAGTGCTTGTCCTCGATCTGCTCACCCCATTCGATCATGCTCTCGACATAATCGGTGGCGCGCGGATGGGCCGGTTTGCGCACGTTCAGCCGGTCGAGATCGCGCTCGAACACCTGCTGGTAATAGCGCGCAATGTCCCACGCGCTCTTACCTTCGCGCGCGGCGGCCTTCTCCATCTTGTCATCGCCCGCATCGGCGTCGCTGGTAAGGTGCCCGACGTCGGTGATGTTGACGACGTGGGTGAGCTTGTAGCCCTTGTAACTCAGCACCCGTCCCAGCGTATCGGCGAAGACATAGGCGCGCATATTGCCGATATGCTGGTAATTGTAGACCGTCGGGCCGCAGGTGTAGACCCGCGCCTCCCCCGCATGGATCGGAACGAACTTCTCGAGCTGGCGGTTGAGTGAATTGAACAGGCGCAATCGGTTTTCGGGCGATGTGTCGGACATGGGCAGCCCATGCGACAATCCGCCGGGCCACGCAACAGGAGGGCACGATCAGCACAGATAGCGGAACCGACACACTGTCGCGCGTGCTCGGCGGCACGGCAATCGCGGGCTGCCTGATCGCGATCGTCCTCGATTTCGTCGGCATCGGCCTGTCCGACCGGGTCGGCATGATCCGCGACACGATCAGCGATCTTGCCGCCGCGAAGCAGGATACCGTGGTAGATGACCTCGCTGATGTCGGCTTGTTCGCCTTCGTCATCGGAGTGCTGGCGACAAGCGCTGGGCTGCTTCGGTGGCGGATCGAGCGGCTCGACTGGAAAATTGGCGTCGTCGCGCTCGCGATCGTCGCGGTGTGCGTTACGCTGATCGCGGGGTACGAAGCGTACACGACCGGCGATGGACCCGTGATCCATTACCGGCTGGTCTATGTGCTCGGCGTCGCCTTCCCGCTTGCCGTGCTGCTGACGGCCGGGCAGTTCTGGGAGATCAACAAGGCGCTGGGCATCGCGCTCTATGTGGGCGGGGCCTTATGGCTGGTGCTTGGCCCCCTGCTGTTTCTGGTGCCGACCGCCTATGACGGCGGGTACGAGCGGATGCTGGCGGCGCTGATGCTCGCATGGTTCATCACGATGGGCGTGATGATCTGGGACGATCCCGACATCGTCCACCACGTGTCCGAGGAACAGCGCGCCTAGGCGTTCGCTTTTTCCGCGCTCGCCTCTTCCCAGCCGAGGAAGCGCACATGCTCTTCCAGCGGCACACGCTCACGCTCGAAATTGTTCACCGGTGCATCCGGATCGCGATAGCCGATCGCCATGCCGCAAAAGAACATGTAGCGCTCATGGTCGAGGCCGAGATGCTCGCGGATCACATCGGCGTAGTACGCCATGAATTCCTGAAAGCAGCTGTCGAGCCCTTCCTCGCGCAGCAGCAGCGCAACCGTCTGCAGCCACATCCCTGTGTCCGACCATTGCGGCTCTTTCATCAGGCGCGGGAAATAGACGAACATGACAGCCGGCGCATCGAAGCTGGTGGCATTGCGCGCCATTGCTTTCATGCGCTCACCCTTGTCGTCACGCGCGATGCCCAGCGCGCCGAACATGCTTTTGGAGACGCCGTAAAGCCGCTGTTTGTAGGCATCCTCCTGCCCCGGAGCCTCCCAGTCATATTCCAGCTTTTGCGGAGGCGTGGTGGTGATCGTCGCTTGCAAGTCCTTGAGCGGCTGCCCCGTCAGAACGGCTGCTTCCCACGGCTGGTAATTGCACCCCGAAGCCGCCCATCGCGCGGTGTCCATCACGCGGCGCAGGGTTTCGAGTTCGACCGGCTTGTCGAGGAATTGCCGGATGGAGCGACGGGTTTTGACGGCTTCGGTTACGTTCATACTTTCTCCCATTCAAACATCACCGACCGCATCACCGTTGCCGGATCCAGTGACCGATAGAATGATTTGGCGCGGTTATCGTCATCCTCTGCAAGAACCCACGCCGACTGCCATTGCCGCGCTTCGCAGAACGCGACAGCAGTCCGCATCAAGGCTGTGCCGATGCCGTGTCGGCGAAAAGCCCCATCTACGCCGACCTCGTTCACGAAAAGCACGGACCTGGAATCAGGATGGGGGACCATCGTCGCGCTGGCGAACCCCGCGGGTGCCTCCTCGACATACGCGATCCAGATGAAATCCCGCTCGCTATCGAGAAAGGCCGATGCCTCTTCTGCTATTAAAGGATTGTCGAAAAGATTTGCCGCAGCTTCCAACGCGGCGAGGTCATTGCGCCCCAGCAACCGGACGGTCAGTGGCGCCTGGCTAGTCACCGCCGCCGTACACCCTTCTCATCCTCGAACAGTTCCGCGAGCTGTTCCATGATCGTGCCGCCGAGTTGCTCGACATCCATGATCGTCACCGCGCGGCGATAATACCGCGTAACATCGTGACCAATGCCGATGGCGACGAGCTGCACCGGACTGACCTTCTCGATCCAGTCGATCACGCCGCGCAAATGCGCTTCGAGATAGCCTGCCGAGTTCACCGACAGGGTCGAATCATCCACCGGCGCACCGTCGGAGATCACCATCAGGATACGCCGTTCCTCGGGGCGGTAGATCAGGCGGGAATGCGCCCATAGCAACGCCTCGCCGTCGATGTTTTCCTTCAACAACCCCTCGCGCATCATCAGGCCGAGATTGCGGCGCGCGCGGCGCCAGGGTTCGTCGGCCTGTTTGTAGATGATGTGGCGCAGATCGTTGAGGCGTCCCGGCCCCTGCGGCTTGCCATCGGCGAGCCATGCCTCGCGGCTTTGCCCGCCCTTCCACGCGCGGGTGGTGAAACCGAGGATTTCGGTCTTGACCCCGCACCTCTCTAGCGTGCGCGCAAGAATATCGGCGCTGATCGCGGCAATGCTGATCGGCCGCCCGCGCATTGAACCGGAATTGTCGATCAATAGGGTGACGACGGTGTCCTTGAAGTCGACATCGCGTTCCACCTTGTAAGACAGCGCAGTGCCCGGCGAGACGACCACGCGGGAAAGGCGCGCGGCATCCAGCACGCCTTCTTCCTGGTCGAAGTCCCAGCTGCGGTTCTGCTGCGCCATCAGGCGGCGCTGCAGCCGGTTGGCAAGGCGCGTCACCACACCCTGCAAGCCCGTCAGCTGGCTGTCGAGATAGGCGCGCAACCGGTCCAGTTCCTCGCTGTCGCACAATTCAGGCGCGGCGATTTCCTCGTCGAACTTTTCCGTAAAAGCCTTGTAGTCGAGCCCCTCGGGTATGTCGGCCTGCGGGCGGTTCGGGCGCACCGGCGCGTTGGAGGCATCGCCTTCCTCACCCGGTTCGCCGTCCTGCATTTCCTCTTCGGCGGAAAGCTCGCTGTCGGCGTCGCCATCGCCTTCGCCCTCGGCCATTTCACCGGCCGCCTCGGCGCCCTGCGGATCGGCATCGCCATCGCGCTCGTCGTCGCCGGTCTGCTCCTGGTCCTCGCCGTCATCGTCTTCGCTGTCGTCGTTGTCGGTCTCGTCCGGTGCCTCGGTAGGGCGGGTGAGGTCGAGTTCGCGCAGCATGTCAAGCGCCAGGCGCTGGAAAGCCTCCTGATCGCCGAGTGTGTCGGAGAGCGCGGCAAAGTCCTTGCCGACCTTCTCCTCGACGAAATCACGCACCAGTTCGACCCCGCCACGGGCCTTTTCGGGTATCGCCTCCCCGGTAAGCTGCTCGCGCAGCATCAGCGAAAGCGCGGTCTGAAGCGGCACCTCGGATGAATTCTGGGCGCGAACGATGCCGTCGGTCGCGGTGCGCTGTTCCGTCGCCGCGTCGAGATTGGCCTTGATCCCTTCGAACCGGTTCGCGCCCAGCGCCTCGTAGCGGACCTGCTCGATCGCGTCGTAGCATGCGCGCGCGATCGGCTCGGGCGGTGCCGCTCCGGCGTGGAGCCCGGCGTCGTGATGGCGCAGCTTGAGTGCGAAGCTGTCGGCAAAGCCGCGCGCTTCGGTGACCTGGTCGGCGGGCAGGTCGCGTGCGGGAAGCGGGACGCGAAAGCGATTGCCCGACGCGCCGGGCACGTCCGCGCTCCACGCAACCTCGACCTCGGCATCATGCGCAATGGCGCGCGCTGTGCCAGTCAAAGCCTGCTTGAGAATATCGAGAGGGGATTCTTCGGCCATCGGCGACTCAGATAATCGTCTGCCCGGTCTTTTCCCAGTCCGCCAGGAACGCCTCGATCCCCTTGTCGGTCAGCACGTGCTTGAACAGGCCGTGGATCACCTTGGGCGGCGCGGTGATCACGTCGGCTCCGATCTTCGCGCTTTCGAGCACGTGGGTGGTGTGACGGATGCTGGCGACCAGGATCTCGGTGTCGAACAGGTAATTCTCGTAGATTAGGTTGATGTCGCGGATCAGGTCCATTCCGTCCATGCCGTTATCGTCGTGGCGACCGACAAATGGCGAGATAAACGTCGCCCCCGCCTTCGCCGCCAGCAGCGCCTGATTGGCGGAAAAGCACAGCGTGACATTCACCATCGTGCCGTCTTCGGTGAGCTTGCGGCAGGTCTTGAGCCCATCGACGGTCAGCGGCACCTTTATGCACACATTATCGGCGATCTTGCGCAGCACTTCGGCCTCGCGCATCATCGTCTCGTGATCGAGCGCGACGACTTCGGCGCTGACCGGCCCGTCGACGATGCCGCAAATCTCCTTCGTCACCTCCATGAAATCACGGCCCGATTTGTGGATCAGCGAGGGGTTGGTAGTGACGCCGTCGAGCAGACCGGTTTCGGCCAGCTCGCGGATGTCGTCGATATCGGCAGTGTCGACGAAGAATTTCATGGGGCGAGGAATCCTTGGTTGCGTGTTTTGGCTTGATTGCGTTGGACGATGATTCGATTGGCGTGAACGCAATTGGCATAGGCGTGGCTGCGAGGCAAAGGGAGGCAACCATTGGCACACTTTAGCCTTATCATCGCAACACCACCCATCACGCGAGTTTTCATGATCACACAAACACGATTTCTGGCTGGCGCTCTCGCACTGACAGCCATGACAACGGCGGCCCCTGCCAGCGCAGAAGAAGACTTCAATATCTGGACCGGCCAGTTCGTGGTCGCAGACGTAACGGACGACATCTATGTCCGCGGTGAGGCGCAGGAGCGTTTCACCAACGACGCCGACAGGTTGGGCCAGCTTTTGCTGCGCTCTCTGGTCGCCTATCGGATCAATGATGATGTAAATGTCGGCGTTGGCTACGCCTACATCTTCACCGACCCGATCGGCCCGGCGGAGACGAACGAACACCGCTTCTATCAGGAGTTCAACATCCGCCTGATCGATTCGGGCGGCGTCACTCTCGATTCGCGCAACCGGCTCGAACAGCGCACGTTCGAGGAAGGTGACGAGACCGGCTGGCGCTTTCGCCCGTTCGTCCAGCTGCGCGTGCCGATCAGCGAAGACAACAAGTTCGTCGCCTATACCGAGCCGTTCATCGGGCTCAACGAAACCGCGCAGAACCGCGAAGGTCTGGCAGTCTGGCGCAATTTCGCTGGGATATCGGTTCCACTCGCCGAGAGGATCGAGATCGTGCCGGGCTACCTCAACCAGCACGTCTTCCGCGACGGCGAGGATCGGTCAGATCACATCGTCAACGTGAATCTCTTCCTGGCCTTCTGATCGCGCAGGGTCAGACCGCACCGGCACCGAACACGCTGATCAACACGGGATCGTTCGTCTGTCGCGGATCGGCGCGGATCGCGGCCTCTTCCACGCCGATTTCGGTCCAGATCGCATCATCGATCGTGCCCGCCAGCGATTGCGCGATCCCTCCGATATCGGTCCCGCTTGCAGCGTTGAGCAATTCGGCCACCAGCGGGTCGGAAGCGATGCGGATTGCTTCGCCCAGTTCAGGCACCATCGCATCGATCAGCCGCCCGCCCAACTCTCCGCGCAGGGCCGTGGTCGCGGCCTGCGGCCCGCCGCGCACCAGGTCGATGGCGTTCGCGAAACCAATCACCTCGACAGCATCGGTAACGATCGGCGCGGCGCGATAAGATCCTTCGATCGCGATATCGGCGAAGGCGTCCTCGAGCCGATCCTTGAATAGCGTCGAAGTCAGGATGCGGGAGAGCACATCGCCGCGCGTGCCGAGCATCGATGCAAGGCCAAGCGTCGCGACCTGCTCGTCCCAGTAACCGCCGGGTTCGGTCAGCCGCGCAAAGGCATTTTCGCTCGCCCGCAAGAGTAATCGCCTGATTGCTTCCACCATGCTGAAGCCCGGCAGGCTGGCACAGGCGGGAAGCGTGAGCACCGCGCCCAGGCCGAGCGCGCCCTTGGCGCCGGTCGACAGGAACGTGCGTCGGCCCGCATCCACGATGTTCGATCTGTGCATACAAATAACTCCTTCGACTGGAATAACCTTTCTGCGCCCCATATTGATCCATGCCCATGAACCGCGTCCGACTTCTCGTCCTCAATGCTGCACTCGGCGCGCTCGATTATTCGGTCCCCGAAGGCATGGAGGTCGGCCCCGGCAGCGTGGTGATCGCCCCGCTCGGCCCGCGCACGGTGACGGGAATCGTGTGGGACGAAGGACGGTTGCCGGGACGCGAGGTGGACGCGGCGAAACTTCGCCCGATCCGCGAAGTGGTGCCCGTCCCGCCGCTCGCACCGCCCTTGCGCCGGCTGATCGAGTGGACCGCCGACTATTACTGCGCCTCGCTCGCAGGCGTTGCGCGTATGGTGCTGGCGAGCGGCGGCGCGCTTGGCGGCCCAACCGTGACGACCGAGTACCGGCTAAGCGGCGCGGTAGCGTCGGGGCGGCTCACCGCGCAGCGCAAGCAGGCCTTGGAGCGGCTGGAGGGCGAACAGGGCACGATCCGCGAGCTCTCCGGTATTGCGGGCGTGTCCGAAGGCGTGCTGCGCGGGATGGTCGGCGCCGAGCTGATCGAGCCGGTGAGCGTTGCGATCGACCGCCCCTATCCGCCCGCCGATCCCGATCATCACCAGCCCGAACTGTCATCGGATCAGTCGCGCGTCGCGAGCGAATTGGACGACGCGGTCCGCGCCCGCACCTTCGCCCCGATATTGCTCGATGGCGTGACGGGGTCCGGCAAGACCGAAACCTATTTCGAGCCCGTCGCCGAAGCGATCCGGATGGGCCGGCAGGTGCTCGTGCTGCTGCCCGAGATCGCCCTGACCGAGAACTTCCTGACCCGCTTCGAGAACCGCTTCGGCACCCCGCCCGTGCTGTGGCATTCCTCTCTCAAATCGACCGAACGGCGGCGTGCATGGCGGGCGATTGCGCGCGGGCCGCGCGATGGCGCTAGTGATGGCGGGGCGCAGGTGATTGTCGGCGCACGCTCGGCCTTGTTCCTGCCCTATGCCGATCTGGGCCTCATCGTGGTCGATGAAGCGCATGAGGTCAGTTTCAAGCAGGACGAAGGCGTGCGCTACAATGCCCGCGACGTATCAGTCATGCGCGCGCGGTTCGAGGAAATCCCGGTCGTCCTCGCCAGCGCGACTCCGGCGCTCGAAAGCCTGCACATGGCGAACACCGGCACCTATCGAAAGCTTGAACTCCCAAGCCGCTTCGGCGGGGCCGAATTGCCGCCGATCAAGCTGGTCGATCTCACCGTTGAAAAGCCCGCCGCCGGTCGCTGGCTGTCCGCACCGATCATCGAAGGATTGAAGGCGCGGCTTGAGGCGGGCGAGCAATCGCTGCTGTTCCTCAATCGCCGCGGCTATGCGCCGCTGACCCTGTGCCGCAATTGCGGGCACCGCTTCAAATGCCCCAATTGCAGCGCCTGGCTGGTCGAACATCGCCTGTCCGCGCGGCTCGCCTGCCACCATTGCGGGCTGGAGACGCAGCCACCGGAAAAGTGCCCCGAATGCGGTGAAACCGACTGCCTGGTCGCCTGCGGTCCCGGCGTCGAACGCATCGCCGACGAAGTGCGCGACCTCTTCCCAGAGGCGCGCGTGGCCGTCGCGACCTCAGACACGCTCGGCTCACCCGACCGCGCGGCGGAATTCATCGCTCAGGCCGAGGGCAAAGCCATCGACGTGATCGTCGGCACCCAGCTTGTCACCAAAGGGTTCCATTTCCCCGAGCTTACGCTGGTCGGCGTGGTCGACGCCGATTTGGGCCTCGAAGGCGGAGATTTGCGCGCGGCGGAGCGCACCTACCAGCAGGTCGCGCAGGTTGCCGGGCGGGCGGGGCGCGGGGCGAAACCGGGCGAAGTGCTGCTCCAGACCCGCCACCCCGACGCCCCGGTGATCGAGGCGCTGGCGAACGGCGACCGCGATGCCTTCTACGAAGCCGAAACCGAAGCGCGGCGTGATGCCGGTGCTCCGCCCTTCGGCCGCTGGGCCGCGATCATCCTGTCGAGCGAGGACGAGCGCGAGGCGAGGCTGGCAGCAAACCGGCTGGGCGACAGCCGCCCCCACCCTGAGGATGTGACTATCCTTGGCCCTGCCCCTGCACCGCTCGCGCTGCTGCGAAACCGCTATCGCTATCGCTTCCTCGTCAATGCCCGCCGCAGCGCGAACCTGCAGGGCGTGCTGCGCGAATGGCTCGACCGACAGGACTTCCCGCCCGGCGTGCGGGTGGGCGTTGATGTGGATCCGTACAGCTTCGTTTAGCGGCGTCGTTGCAAGCGTGGCGTAGAAATGCAGTCTCGTAGCTCACTGCTTGGCCGCGCAGACTAATGCTGCACGCCCTGACGAAACCAAAAGTTCTTTCAAACCGTATCACTTCATCCCTATGCCAAACACCAACCCCATCCTCGTTCCGATCCTCGGCGACCAGCTGACCCGCAATCTCGCCAGCCTGCGCGGGCGGACAAAAGACGACACCGTCATCTTGATGATGGAGGTCTGGGACGAGGCGACCTACGTCAAACACCACAAGCAGAAGATCGTCCTGATCTTCTCCGCCATGCGCCACTTCGCGGCCGAATTGCGCGATGCTGGGTGGACGGTCGACTACGTCAAGCTGGACGATGGGGATAATGCGGGCAGCTTCACCGGCGAGGTCGCGCGCGCCATCGAGCGCCACGATCCGCGAGCCGTCCACGTGGTCGAGGCGGGCGAATGGCGGGTGCAGCAGGCGATCAACGAATGGCCGGACAAGTTCGCCTGCGAGGTCGAGATCCTGCCCGATGACCGCTTCCTGTGCGGTCGGGCCGAATTCGCCGATTGGGCCGAGGATCGCGACAGCCTCAGGATGGAAACCTTCTACCGCATGATGCGCAAGAAGCTCGATATCCTGATGACGAAAGACGGCAAGCCCGAAGGCGGCGACTGGAATTACGACAAGGACAATCGCAAGCCGCCCAAGGACGATATGGACACGCCCGACGTGCCCAAATTCGAACCCGACGACACGACCCGCGAGGTTATCGAACTGGTCGAAGACCGCTTCGGCGACCACTTCGGCAGTCTCGAAAAATTCCTCTGGCCCGTGACCCGCGACGAAGCGGAAAAAGCCGCTGACGCTTTCTTCGCCGAGCGGATCGAGAAGTTCGGTCCCTATCAGGACGCGATGGTCCATGGCGAGGACGACATGTACCACTCGATGCTGTCGACCAGCATCAATCTCGGTCTGCTCGACCCGCTCGAACTGTGCGAGCGCGCCGAGAAAGCCTATGAGAATGGCGACGCTCCGATCAATTCGGTCGAGGGGTTCATCCGCCAAATCATCGGCTGGCGTGAGTATATTCGCGGGTTCTACTGGCACTTCATGCCGGGGCTGGAGAGCGACAACAAACTCAACGCCCAGCGCGGTCTGCCCGAATTCTTCTGGACCGGCGAAACCGATATGCGGTGCCTTGCCGATTGCATCCGCTCGACCCGCGAGAACGCGCACGCGCACCACATTCAACGGCTCATGGTGCTCGGCAATTTCTGCCTGATCGCCGGGATCAATCCGCGCGAGGTGCAGGATTGGTATCTCGTCGTTTATGCCGACGCCTATCAGTGGGTCGAACTGCCCAATGTTTCGGCAATGATCCTGTATGCCGATGGCGGCAAGCTGGCGACGAAACCCTATGCGGCGAGCGGGAATTACATCAACAAGATGTCCGATTACTGCAAGGAATGCCGCTATTCGCCATCCAAGAAGACCGGCGAGGATGCGTGTCCCTTCAACCCACTCTACTGGCATTTCATGGATCGCCATCGCGACCGGCTGGAAAGCAATCACCGGGTCGGGCGGATCTATTCGAACTGGGACCGGATGGATGAGGACAAGCGGCAGGACTATCTCGACACCGCGCAAGGCTTTCTCGACAGCCTGACGCCAGCGGACAAAGGCTGGGCACGGGTGGTCGAAGACTAACGCGAAGCCCGCCGATCAGAGTACGACTCGGGGCTGTCCAACCCACACTTTCGCACCGAAGCAGCAGCCTGTCCGTGGCTCTGTTGCGCCGAGTCGAACCTCGGTAAATATGCGGTTCAGGCTAATCCACGGGTTTCTCCCGTTTTTACTTGAAATCGATAGTAATCAATCGTTTGTTCCGAAAAGTCCGGCTTTGTGGTAATACTGTTGCCGGAGCGCTCCAACATCCCTTCGTCCCGTTTGTTAGGAGCAAGACCCGTGCGTCTATTACCCACCAAAATGGGTGCCGGCATCGCTGCCGTGGCAATGGCCACGTCCGCGGTATCCGCATCTGCCAACACCTATCCCTGTTTCGAGGAGGAGGCGGTGCAATCCGCCCGCATCCACGATCTGCGCGTCATGCTTATGGTCAACTCGCTCAAGTGTCGGGAGCTTTCGCCCACGACCCTGCGATCCTACGGCCAATTGGTCGAGGCGCGCTATGACGAGTTTGCCGAGCATGCCGAGTTTGTTCACGCCTCGCTCGTCGATCGCCACGGTCCGCGGGTCGGGCGCGCGGCGTTCGACAATTACGAAACCCGGATCGGCAACTACCATTCCGGCGTTCGGCCCAGCACCGAGCTCTGCACCGACACGGCGGCGTTCATCGACCTTGCCAGCCGCGCAGATCACGGCGAGCTGGAAATGCTGTCGAAGCTGATGACCAATCGCGATATCGAAGTATGCGCCGCGCCGCGCGCGTCCGCTTACGACATGACCGCGACGTATGAAGCGCGTACCGAGGCCCGGCTTCCTAATATTCGCAAAGTGGTCCCCCCGCGAGAACCTGCGCGTGCCCCGGTCGTGAGCGCGCAGCAGGTGGTCGACGGTGTGCCGACCTACACCGCGCCTGGCACCGGGGTCGACACGCAGCCCGAACCGCTCGAGCAGGCGGTGCTCGCCGTGCGGGCGGACGTTGCTGACGAAGCTGCCGAAGCTCAACCGGCAGCGCCGGTGCAAGAGGACCGGTTCGACCAGGCGATCGCCGCGCTCGACGCGGCGGCGAATGCCTTGCGCGATCTCAAGGAGAGCGGACCGTCGACCGAGTGACGCGCGGACACATCGGACCGCCGCTTTGAGGCGTGCGGACTTTGGGAAAAGGGGGTGGTGGGCCCCCTTTTTTCGTATCGGGCCCTTGCGCTCTTTGGGTGTGCGGCTAGCGCTGGCGCTCCTGAACAATCCGGCGGAGACCCGACCCATGCTCACGATCCATCACCTGCGCATCTCGCAATCGGAGCGGATCGTGTGGCTATGCGAGGAGCTCGGGCTCGACTACGATCTCAAGCTCTACAATCGCGACCCCGAAACCCGGCTCGCTCCGCCGGAATTGAAGGCGCTGCACCCGATGCAGATCGCGCCGCTGATCGAGGATGGGGATTTGCTGCTGGGTGAAAGCGGAGCGATCGTCGAGTACATCGTTGGCAAGTACGCGCCCGACACCGCGCTGGTGCCCGGCCCCGATCACCCCGATTTTGCGCAGCACCTTTACTGGTTCCATTTTGCCAACGCGACCTTCATGACCAACGGCATGATGCAGATCGCTGTCGGCGCGGTCGGGGCGGACATGCCGCCCCCGCTGGCTGCGCGGATCACGAATGCCTGGGCACAGATCGAGCGGCGGCTTGGCGAAGCGGACTATTTCGGCGGCGCGCAGCTGACCACGGCGGACATCATGATGGTGTTCCAGCTCACCACCAGCCGCGCGTTCAACGGCATGGGCATCGACGACAAGCCCAACCTCAAGGCCTATCTGCAACGCATCGGTGGCCGCGAGGCTTACCAGCGCGCCATGGCGAAGGCCGAACCCGGCTTTGAACCCAAGCTCGATTGAGCGTGTAGGAATTACCTGACACATTGGACACGGCGTCAGGTGCGATTTTTCGCTGCAAGCCTCTCTTTTTCAAAGATTCTTCTCCGAAAAAGCTTACCTGACACTTTTCCAACATGCTTGCGCATCGAGCTCAGGCGAAATTGGCGGCGGACGATGGGAAAGAGCGTCCACTCACCTAGCCGGGAGCGCTCGTGTAGGAAATATCCGCCAATCGGCTTCAGGGTTCGTGCGAGGTCGGAATTCGGCAGCGAAGTTCGCGTTTCCGACCCGCTCAGAGCGCGACGACCAGCCTGCTGATCGGCATGTGGAACGCGGCATCGGCCCCCTGACCTGCAAAAAGCGCGGTCAGTTCTGTCAGCAGCGCGGCGCGCTCAGCCGCCTCCAGCACGAACACGGAATAGAAGAACCGCGCCGCTTCCTCGGCCAGATGCGCAGGATCGCCCGCCATCGACACGACATTGGGTTCAACGGCAATGCGGGCGCCGGGAAATTCGGCGCGCAGCAATTCGATCAGCGCCTCACTGTTGCGCACGCGCGGATCGCCCAGATCGATCGAGCCATAGGTAGGATAGGCGCGGGCCACGTGATCGAAAATCAGATCGTTGATCGCTTCATAGCTCGGCGCACTCGTGATCGGCCCGTCCACAATGGCGGCGAACATGCCCCCTGAACCCAGCACACGTTTGATCTCGCCCAGCACCGGCGCGACGGGTTTCATCAGCGTGAGCGCCCAATGGCACAGGACCACGTCGACCGACCCGTCATCCAGCGCATCGATATTCTGCGCCAGCGAGCAAAGCAGGGACACACGCTCTGGCCGCACGCGCCGGGCGGCGAGCGCCAACTCGTCCGCGCTCATATCGACTCCGGTCAAGCGCGCGGCGGGGTAGAGAGCATCCAGCCGCTCCAGCAACACGCCCGAGCCGCAGGCCAGGTCGAGGATATGCCCGCTGGCATGATCGCGCGCCGCTTCGGCCAGCCAGTCATAGCTGTTGCGCCCCTCCCCGTCGCGGCATGCCGCCGCGCACGCTTCGGTAAAGCCCGCATTCGCGCTGTGCACCGTCTCCAGATGATCGCGCACCGCCTCCGCGTCGGGTTCGGCTCCGCTGGTCAATGCGCGCGTCCATCCGGTGTCGAGCCTGGTCCGAGGCGCTGGCGCCCCATCTCCCGTCAGTGCCGAAGCGCCGCCTGCCACGCCGCTCATGCCGATTGCTCCGGCGGCCAGCAGACAGGATTGAGGTCGGACGCGGCCAGCCCCCCCGGTTCGCATCCGGGCAGGAACTTGCGCCAGTCGCCCGATACCAGCGTCGGGTCGTCAACGATATGAGCGCCGTCCGCGAAATAGGTATTCGCCAGCACGATGCGGCTGCTTGTGGTGCGGTTCGGCCCGGCGGTGTGGAAGTTGAGATTGTGGTGGAAGCTCACCTCGCCCAGTGCAAACGGCGTCTCATCCACCGCGACCGCATTGTCCCGGAACAGCTGGCCGACATGCTGATCGTAGCTGGTGTCGACCTTGTTGAACGGCACGCTTTCCACCAGCTTGTGGACACCCAGCGGCCCGGCAAAGCTCAGCGGACCCATCGCCACCGGTATGGGCTGCGCGGCGATCCACGCGGTGACAACATCATGGGTGGCGAGCGGAAAGTGGTGGTCGTCGTAGTGCCACGGCGTGCGCCCGCAGCCCGGTTCCTTCGACAGGACATTGTCGTGATAAAGGCGCATCCGAGGCACGCCGAGCAGGTCGGCGGTGATCTTGGCAATGCGCGGGCTGAGCACGAACAGGCGCAACACCGGATTGTCGAGCCACGCCATTTCGAGACTGACGAAACGATCATTCGCCCCGCCATCCAGCGTGACGCCGTGCTCTGCCTCCAGCAGCCGTTTCAATTCGGCGCGCAGACGCAAGGCGGCTCCGGGTGAGATGACACCGGGCAGTTTGACGAAGCCGTTTATCCGGAAGCTCTCGATCGTTTCCGTGCTCAGCTCAAACGGCTCCGCCAGTTCGGCGGCAAGCTCATCGTCATCGGGCCAAGCGATATCGGGCAGCGGCGGCAGATCGACCAGCGGCGCCGCCGACCGTTCATTCTCGGCCAGTGAGACATACCAGTCCCACCAATCCTGATTGTCCCCCGCCCAGTCACCGCGAACATCATTCGCGCTGCCGAGAGCTTGCGTACTCGATGATTTCTGCATCGCCGCGTGTCTAGAGCGCTTTTGATGCGATGGCTATTTCGGAATAGTTGCAATTAATTCAAGATACTGCGACCCAATCAAGTATCCAATGATTTCAAGGGCCATTTCAGTGCAGGCGCGACTCTCGGACAGCTTTCACCAGCGCTTGCGAACGAAATTGGCGGCGAACGTGAACCTGTCCGACAGCGCCGAACACCAAACAACCGAGATTTCTCCTGCGCTGCGGCGCGTTATCGTGCATTCGCCGCTCGCATCGCGGATCGGGCGATCGCCCACCTGAATGCGCCGGTTTGCCATCGTGTCGCCGGTTAATACGCCATCGTAGCGGATCTCCAGCTTGCTGTCGCGATCGAGGTAGCGGATTGAGCTGTCCTCGCCCGCGCGGTCGATCACGACGTAGCGGCACAGGGCAAGGCCGGTATCGGGCGGAATATCCGCGACCTCGACTGCGTAGTCGCACCGTCCTTCCAGCGTGAGCGCATTCTGCTGCGCCGCAGTTGGGGTAGGAGCCATGATGGCAGCGCCAAGCCCTGAAAAGGCAGCGAAGGTAAAGATGCGATTGGCGATCACGAAATGCGCACGTCCCTTCTGGCCACAATCACCGTCCGTTGTTCGAGTTTATCGAGCGACCGTTGCGGCACGCTGAGCAATACGGACACTCGATGAAGACGGGGTGAATCACTCGCGCCCCTCGCGCCGCAGCAATTCCGCCTTGATCGCGGTGCCGTAGGCATAGCCGCCCAGCCCGCCATCCGCTGTGATGACGCGGTGGCAGGGGATCAGCACGGCTATGTTGTTCGCCCCGTTCGCGCCGCCGACTGCGCGGCTCGCCTTGGGATTGCCGAGCGCCGCGGCGAGTTCGCCATAGCTGCGGGTTTCGCCCGGCGGAATGTCGCGCAAGGCCTGCCACACGCGCTGCTGGAAGGCCGTGCCTGCCACGTCGAGCGGAATGGCGGAACTGTTGCCGCCCGGCTCTTCGACCACCGCGACCACCTGGTCGAACAGAGCGGCGAAGTCATCGCTGGCCTCGACCAGATCAGCCTTTGGAAAGCGCGCGCGCAATTCCGCTTCGCCCTCTTCGAAGGCCAGGCAACACACGCCCTTGTCTGTCGCGGCGACCAGCATGTCTCCGAGCGAGGTCGGGCGAACGCTCCAGTGGATCACCCTTCCCGCTCCGCCATCGCGCCAGTCGCTTGCGTTCATGCCAAACCGTCCTTTCGTATCGTCGTAGAAGCGCGAGGGTGCGCTGTAGCCCGCGTCATAAAGCGCATCGGTCACGCTCGATCCCCCTTCCAGCGCTCTCAGCACCCGCTCTTCGCGCAGAGCCCGGGCGAAAGCGGCGGGTGAAAGGCCGACGGTGCGCTTGAACAGGCGCTGGAAATGGGTGGGCGAATAGCCGGTGAGGTCAGCGAGCTGGTTGAGCGTCATCGCGCCCTGTTCGCGGATCGCCGCGATGGCGGCGAGGACGCAGGCCTCCTCGGCGCTTTGCGTGGCCGGTGAGCAGCGCTTGCAGGCGCGCAAGCCAGCAGCCTCTGCATCGACAGGGGTCGCATAAAAACGCACATTCCTGCGATAGGGCGCGCGCGCCGGGCAGGAGGGGCGGCAATAGATGCCGGTCGAATGCACGCCGGTCACGAACGCCCCGTCAAAGCGCCGATCCTTGGCGAGCGCGATCTGCCAGCGCTGATCGTCGGTGAGGGTGTCGAATTCCGGCATGAGAGTGTTGTGCCAGACAGCCTCCGCCAGCACATCCCGAAACTTGCGCTCAATCGTATCGGGGGCGTCAGAATCGCTCGGGCCGCAACACCTCGGTCGGCGTGATCGAGACGATCCCGGAATGCTCGGCGAAATATTCGCTGGTTATGCGCTGGGCGATCGCGCGGGCTTTTTCGCCATCCAGCATGATGAATTCAATCCGCACGATGTCGAAGTCGCGCACAAGCGAGGGGCGTTCATGCGTGCGGGTGAGGTGGCGGCCCTTCCCGCTTCCTTCGGTCAGGGTGTAGCCGCTCGTGCCCGCCTCTTCGAGCAGCTTTAAGATGCCGTCCTGCAAGAAGCGTTCGGCGATGATCGTTACGGTTGTTGCGGCGAAGGCCATTGGTGCTCTCCTTGAGGCAGGTCGCGGCGGGCGATCACAGGACGAATACAATTTCGGCCAGGGCGATGAACAGCGGAATGCACACCGCTATCGCGATCGGGGTGCCGAGGCTGGTCGATGAGCCGATGAAGGCCGAAGGGTTTGCGCCTGGAATACCCGCGCGCAGGGTCGGCGGGCCGGAAATGTCGGAGTTCGACGCCGCGATCACCGCCAGCAGCACGACGCCGCCCGGACTGAAGCCGACGAGTATGTGCGCCAGATAACCCGCCGCAAAGCCGATCAACCCGTGCAGGATCGGTGAGATCACCGCGTAGGCGGCGAACCATTGCGCCACCGAACGCAGCTCCGCCAGCCGCGAATACGCTTCCATCCCGAGCACCAGCATCAGGATCGACAGAAAGCCGCGAAACAGCAGGTCGTAAAAGCCCTCGTAAAGATCCTGCGGCTGGATCAGGAAGCCGATGGCGAGACCCAGAAGCAGCGCCGAAAGGGCCGAGCCGCGCAGCGAATCGGCGATGATCGCGCCAACACCGACCTTGCCGCCCTGCTCACCCGTGCTCTTGCGCTTGTGCAGCGTTGCCAGCACGATGGCGAGGATCAGCGCGGGGATGTCCATGAACGGATAGAGCGCAGGCGCCCAAGCCTCAAACGGGATCGCGCGCTCATCCAGCGCGACCATCGCGGCGGCGAGCGTCGAGGCGCTGACCGCACCGAACAGGCCGGATGTCGCCAGCGCATCCTCCCGCCTTACCTTAGGCAGGCGGCCCAAAGTCACGCTGCCGATCAGGACAATAACGCAGCCGATCAGCGCGGCGAGCAACGCCGGGAGCGCGAGCTGGTCAAAATCCGCCTCGCGCACCTCTATCCCGGCGTCTAGGCCCACGCTCATCAGCAGCATGAAGATGATGAAGCGATACACCGCATCGGGGATCGCCAGCTTGCTGCCTGTCGCCGCCAGCAAGAACCCGCCCAGCAGAAACGCAAGGGTGGCTGACTGCAATTGCGCGACGAAACTGGAAACTAGAGACGCGAGCGATTCCATAGATGCGAGGCTCCGGATAATGGCCAAGGGACGGTGTGCCCGGCCTGCTAGGGCGCGTAATTTGATCTGTTAAATATAATGTTTGGAACTTATCGTTCGTTTTAATCGAACATACCGCCGCGATCCTGCCGTTCAGAAAGCAGGCGCGCGACGGCTGGATGCAGGTAGCGGTGCTCGGGGATCAGCACACTGAACTGCTCCGATACGCCCGGCATCCCGCAGGCTTCGACCAAGGTGCCCGAGGCCAGCTCGTCCTTCACCACGATCGCCGGGAGGATCGCGATCCCCGCATCGGCGCGCGCAAGCAGGCGCAGCATCGCCATGTCGTCGACTTCGGCCGCGATAGTGACCGGACGACCCAGCGCCTCGATCACCAGGTCGATCCCGTTGCGAAACCCGCTTTCGCGCGTGGGCAGGATGACAGGCTCGCTGGTTAGAAGCTCGGCGTGGTCGGATCGGCCCGCAATGCGCCCAGGCGTGCCGATCACGCCAACAGGCTGCTCGTCGATCACCTGCGCCGTCCAGCTCGTGGTCGAATCGCGCGATGGAATCTGGTTGACCAAGACGAGATCGAGCAGGTGTGCTTCCAGCGCCGGGAGAAGCTCGCGGATCGACCCCGAACGCACGCTGAAGGGGACAGGCTCCCCGCCCATCATGGGCTCCAGAAATCCGAGCTGAAAGTTGCGCGAGAGAGTGGAGAGCGCCCCGATGCGCAGCGGGTTTACCACTCCCGCATCGCCAGCCTCCAACCGCCGCACCAGCGCTTCGCCGCTCTGGAAGATCACCTCGCAATGCGCCATCGCGATACGCCCGGCCGGGCTGACGACCAGCCGCCGCCCGCGCCGCTCGAACAGGCGATGGCCAAGCTGGTCCTCCAGCTTGCCGATCTGCGCCGAGAGCGCCGACTGCGATATATTAAGCTGTTTTGCGGCACGGGTCAGATGGCCTTCCTTCGCCACCGCCCAGAAGTACCGCAGGTGATTATAGTTCAGCGCCACGCAAGGCGCTTTCGCACAGGCGAATACACGGTCGCAATCGCGAAACGCTCGAATTCTTTGCGCCGCCGCTTATAGAGACGCCCATGACTGCCATCGCCCGCGCCATCCAAGCTGTTCTCGCCATCATCGCGCTCGCCCTGATCCCGGCCGCCGTCGCCGCCGATCCGGGCGATATCGATGCGGCATCGCGCGGGGTGGTCCGAGTCGTGCTGATCGACAGCAGCGGCGAGGAGATCGCCCCGCTCACGCATGGCAGCGGGTTCGCCGTCGCACCCAACCGGATCGTCACCAATGCGCATGTGATCCGCGAAGCGCTGCTCGACGATACGATCCGCATCGGCATCGTGCCCAGCGAAGGCGACGAGGCAACCTTTGGTAAGCCGGTCGCGGTAAGTCCGCGCAACGACCTCGCTTTGCTCGAAGTGAGCGAAGGCACCTTGCGGCTTCCGCCCTTGAGCATTTCGGGCGGGGTCAACACCAATCTTGGCGAAGTGTGGTCGGTCGGCTATCCGATGAATGTGGACCTGGCGCAGGGGCTGCAGATCAGCGACATTTTCCGCTCGCAGCCCCCGGTGAAGAGCCGCGGATTCCTCTCCGGCCAGCGCCCCAGCCGCCAGTTCGACACGATCCTGCACACCGCCCCCATCGCGCGCGGCAATTCGGGCGGTCCGCTGCTCGATGGCTGCGGGCGGGTGATCGGCGTCAATTCCTTCGGCGCGGATTCGGACGGATCGGATGCGGAGTTCTACTTCGCGGTCTCATTGCGCGAATTGCTCCCGTTCCTACGGGAGAACGAGGTCGAGCCGCGGGTCAACGCCCTCCCCTGCCGCTCGATCGACGAGCTGAACCTCGCCGAGCGTGCCCGCCTCGATGCGGAGCGCGCGCAGGCCCGCGAGCGGCTGGAAGCGCGCGAGGCGCAGCTGCGTGAGCGCCGCGCCGAAGCCCGAATGCGTGCGCAGATCGAAGTGATGGAAGAGCGCGACAACGCGATGGCGCTGGCGCTGGTCTTGTTGATGGCGGGTGCAGGAGCCTGCTTCGTCGCGGCGCAATACCGCCAGAAGCTGAAAAGCGATCCCGCGCTGCAAACCCGCGCGATAGTCGCGGCAGGTGTTGCCGGAGCGGCGATCATCGCGGCGGCGCTGGTATGGATCACCCGGCCGGGCTTCGCCGAAGTCGAGGAACGCGTTGCGGCGATCCTGGGCGATGATGAGGAAACGCAAGGCCCGGATGTCGCGGGCGGCGATGGCGGTGAGGATCCGCCGCAGGTTGGCGCGTCGGCAAACGACGGAACGCTGATCTGCACGCTCGACCCCGATCGCAGCCGCGTCACTTCGGCCCGCACCGATGACCTCGCCTTTGAATGGGCCGCCGATGGCTGCGTCAATGAGCGTACCCAATATGCCCGCTCGGGCGGTGAGTGGATCCGGGTGCTGGTGCCCGACGATGAAGAGGCGGTGGCGGTCAACACCTACGATCCGGAAAGCCGCACCTTCCGCAGCGATCGCTACCTGCTAAGCCGCTCGGCGATGGAAGACGCGCGCAAGGCCCGGCGCCAATACGACATTCCCAGCTGCGGCGTCACCGATGCCGCCCGCACCTTGAGCGAACAGCAATCCGCGCTGCTCGCGATGCTGCCCGAACGCCCGAATGAGCGTTTGCTCTACACCTGCGAACCGCAGCGAGACGGGTCCGTGGGCGGGGAGTAATCCGCCCAATCGGCGCCTACGCCGCCAGCGCTTCCCCTGTGAGCGTGATGCGGTGCATCTCGCGGGCGTGGCCCTGATAGTCGTTGATGGCGTTGTGCCAGGTGGTGCGATTGTCCCAGATCGCGACCGTGCCGGGTTTCCATTCGAGGCGGCATTCGTTGTCGCCGGTCAGCGCGGCGTCGAACAATTGCTGCAATAGCGGCAGGCTCTCCTCGCGCGTCTGGCCGAGGAAGTGGATCGTGAAGGCGCTGTTGACATAGAGAAGCTTGCGCCCGGTCTGCGGATGGCGGATCACGACCGGGTGGACCGCGCCGGTGCGCACGTCCTGACCGCGCAGGCTCTTGCCCATATCGGTCTGAGCATAGAGGCCGCCTTCATTATAGACATGGTCGGCGGTGTGGAACGCCTCCAGCCCCTCGATCTGCTGTTTCAGGTCATCGGATAGCGCATCGTAGGCCGCACCCATATGCGCCCACATCGTGTCACCGCCCGCAGGTGGGAGCACGCGCGCGACCAGAATTGAGCCCATCGCCGGCACCTGGTCGTAGGAATGATCGGTGTGCCACGCCCCGCCGATATTCGTTTGCTGATCAGGCTCCTTCTTCACCACCGCGATTTCCGGATGCTCGTTCTCAAGCGGGAAGTAATTGTTGATGTCGATCCCGCCCCACTTTTTGGCGAAGGCGATGTGGTCTTCGGGGGAAAAGTCCTGATCGCGAAACACCGCGACCCCCTGTTCGTAAATCGCCTGCTTGACCGCCCGCATTTCATCATCGCTGCAATGTGCCAGCGAAATGCCCGATATCTCCACACCGCATTTCGGAGCCATCTTTTCGAGTTTCATCGCATCCTCTCCCGACAGTCTGACGCTGCACCGGGGGCCAAGTTTACGCGCGCTATCCGACCTGTCCAGCAATTCCCCGTGCGCCCGCTTGCATAGGCGAAGGCGCGGTGCTAGGCGCGCGCCAGCGCTGGCCGTGGTGCTCTACCCGCACCCGCCGCATGAGCGCATGCAGCTTTTCGTCTTCCAATGAGGATTTTTGACGCGTGGATATTTCCGCCGGTATTCAGGCCAGCCTTGCAGGCCGCTATGCCTCGGCCCTGTTCGATCTCGCCTCCGAGAACGGCACCGTTACCGCCGTGGAAACCGACCTCGAAAAGCTCAAGGCCGCGCTCGACGAATCCGACGATCTGCGCGCGGCGACCACCAACCCGCAGCTCTCGCGCAGCGAACAGGGTCAGGCGGTCGAAGCCGTCGCGCAGCATCTTTCGCTCAGCGAGCTCACCACCAATTTCCTCGGCGTGCTGGCAAACAATCGTCGCCTGTCGAAGCTGCCGGACATGATCTCCGCGTTCAAGACCATCGCTGCCGCCCAACGCGGCGAAGTCACCGCGCAGGTCACCAGCGCGCATGAGCTGACCGAAGAACAGCTCGCCACGTTGAAGACAAAGCTTACCGCCCGGCAGGGCCGCACCGTCATGCTCTCCCACGAAGTCGATCCCGACCTGCTCGGCGGCCTTGTCGTCACCATCGGATCGCAGCGCATCGACGGTTCGATCCGCACCCGTTTGAACTCACTTGCCCAGGCCATGAAGGCCTAAACCAGACAGCCACGAAGGCTTAAAGGACTACGCACATGGAAATCCGCGCCGCAGAAATCTCCAAGGTCATCAAGGACCAGATCGCCAATTTCGGCACCGAAGCGCAAGTCAACGAAGTCGGCTCCGTGCTGAGTGTCGGTGACGGAATCGCCCGCATCCACGGTCTCGACAAGGTGCAGGCTGGCGAGATGGTCGAATTCGCCAACGGCGTTCAGGGCATGGCGCTGAACCTCGAAGCGGACAATGTCGGCGTCGTGATCTTCGGCTCTGACGCCGAGATCAAGGAAGGCGACACGGTCAAGCGGACCGAAACCATCGTCGACGTGCCGGTGGGCAAGGGCCTGCTGGGCCGCGTGGTCGATGCGCTGGGCAACCCGATCGATGGCAAGGGTCCGATCGAATCGACCGAACGCCGCCGCGTCGAAGTGAAGGCGCCGGGCATCATACCGCGCGAATCGGTCAGCGAGCCGGTCCAGTCGGGCCTCAAGGCGATTGACGCGCTGGTTCCTGTTGGCCGCGGTCAGCGCGAGCTCATCATCGGCGACCGCCAGACCGGCAAGTCCGCGGTCGCGATCGACACCTTCATCAACCAGAAGGGCGTCAATGCGGGCGATGACGAGAGCAAGAAGCTCTACTGCATCTATGTTGCGGTCGGTCAGAAGCGTTCGACGGTCGCGCAGATCGTCAAGCAGCTCGAAGAAAACGGCGCGATGGAGTACACCATCGTCGTCGCCGCGACCGCTTCCGAGCCTGCTCCGCTTCAGTACCTCGCGCCCTACACCGGCTGCGCGATGGGCGAGTTCTTCCGCGACAACGGCATGCACGCCGTGATCGTGTATGACGACCTTTCCAAGCAGGCCGTCGCCTATCGCCAGATGTCGCTCCTGCTGCGTCGTCCCCCGGGCCGCGAAGCCTATCCCGGCGACGTGTTCTACCTCCACAGCCGCCTGCTCGAACGCGCGGCAAAGATGAATGGCGACAATGGTTCGGGCTCGCTCACCGCGCTGCCGATCATCGAAACGCAGGCGGGCGACGTGTCGGCCTATATTCCGACGAACGTGATCTCGATCACCGACGGGCAGATCTTCCTCGAAACCGACCTGTTCTTCCAGGGCATCCGTCCGGCCATCAATGTCGGTCTGTCGGTCAGCCGCGTGGGCGGTGCCGCGCAGACCAAGGCGATGAAGAAGGTCTCCGGCTCGATGAAGCTCGACCTTGCGCAATATCGCGAAATGGCGGCGTTCGCGCAGTTCGGTTCCGACCTAGACGCCTCGACGCAGAAGCTGCTCAATCGCGGCGCGCGCCTGACCGAGCTGCTCAAGCAACCGCAATTCTCGCCCATGCCGTTCGAAGAGCAGACGGTGTCGATCTTCGCAGGCACCAACGGTTACCTTGATGATGTGCCGGTCGACCGCGTGACCGAATACGAAGAGCAGATGCTGGCGCACATGCGCTCCGAGCATTCGGACATCCTGACCGACATCCGCGAGAGCAAGAAATTCGAAGACGACGTGAAGGAGCGCACCGTTTCCGCGCTGAAGTCGTTTGCGAAGAAGTTCGCGTAAGGGCCAGCGTGACCTTGACCTACCTCGCGACCATTCCGGTCAAACCGGCACACATGGATGAGGCCTGCGAAGCGGTTTCCTCCATCACCCCGGTCACGCGCAAGGAAGCCGGATGCGTCGCTTTCGAGCCGCGCCGCGCTGCGGACGGATCTAGCACGATTACAATTTTCGAAGAATGGGCCGATCGCGACGCGTTCGATTTTCACCATGCTCAGGATTACACAAAAGACGTCTTCGCCAAATACGAAAACTGGCTCGAAAGCGATCCCGTTCTCGTCGAACTGAAGTCGTTGGAAAGCTGAAGAGATGGCAAGTCTCAAGGAACTCAAAGGTCGGATCAAGTCGGTCAAATCGACCCAGAAGATCACCAAGGCCAAGCAGATGGTTGCGGCGGCGAAGCTGCGCCGTGCGCAGGCGGCTGCCGAGGCCGCGCGTCCGTATCAAGAGCGGCTCGCCGCCGTGATGGCGAGCCTTGCGGGCAAGGTTTCGGGCGACAGCGCGCCCAAGCTGCTCGCGGGCACCGGTTCGACCCAGCGTCACCTGCTCGTCGTCGTCAACACCGACAAGGGGCTGTGCGGCGGGCTTAACGCGAACATCGTGAAAGCTGCAAAGGCCAAGGCGAAGGAATTGCTCGGCGAAGGCAAGGACGTCTCGTTCTACCTCATTGGCAAAAAGGGCCGCGCGCCGATCAAGCGCGACTATGCCAACAGCATCACCAAGCACTTCGACACCTCTGACGTGCGCCAGCCCGGCTTCGAGGAAGCCGACGCCATCGCCGCCGACCTGATCGAGCGGTTCGAGGATTCGAAGTTCGACGTTGCCCATCTGGTCTATCCGGTGTTCAAGTCGGCTCTCGCGCAGGATCCCACGGTCGACCAGCTCATCCCTGTCCCCGCTCCCGAAACCGCCGACAACAGCGACGCGGTGGTCGAATACGAGCCGGGCGAGGAGGAAATCCTCGAGGAGCTGCTGCCGCGCTACGTCAAGACGCAGCTGTTCGGTGCACTGCTCGAACGCGAGGCGTCGGAACAGGGTGCCTCGATGACCGCTATGGATAATGCCACCCGCAATGCGGGCGAGCTGATCAAGGATCTGAACATCGAGTACAACCGCTCACGTCAGGCCGCGATCACCACCGAACTGATCGAGATTATCGCAGGAGCCGAAGCGCTATGAACAAGCTCATTGCCCTTATCACCATCCCCGCCCTCACCCTTGCCGCGTGCAACGAGCCGGACGGCGACACCGCCGACATGGCACCCGACGCGGTCAGCGGCGATCTCAATCCCAACGACAGCGTTGCGGGCGATGGCGGCGCGCCGGAGCTTGCAAACGTGCAGGCCGCGATCGACGAGGAATGCCCGACGCTGCGGGCGGTCGTCTCCTCGGCGGTATGCGAGGCTCAGGGGCTCGATCTCGACACGTTCGAGTGCAGCTATTCCTTCGCGCAGGATCCCGAAGGCAGCGAACGCACGCTGATGCTGACGCGCGGCGATGACGGCATTGACTGGGATCTTGAACAGGAACCCGATTTCTGCGGCTCGCTCGACCGCGCGGCGATGGTTGCCGATGAACCCGCCGACGTTTCGGTCGATACGCAGCCCACCGAATGATCGCCCAGGCGCAGCAACTTTTGGAAAGAAACAGACTCGTGAACACACGCCTCGCCCTCCTTGCCCTGCCGCTTTTCGCGCTCGCTGCGTGTGGTGAAGAGCCCGCGCCCGAACCGGCACCTGTCGCGGCTCCCGAGCCGGTCAGCACCCTGCCTCCACCGGATGAGGCTCTTTTCACGCAGGTTCTCGCTGACACCTGCGAAGGCGTCGAGCCGGTCAACACCGCAGCTTGCCGCGCGGCCATGGGCGCGGACACCGTGACCTGTGAGTTCGGCCTGGGCGATGACGAATATCTTCGCAATGAAGCCGTGCTCCAAGCCAATGAGGACGAAACCGGCTGGATCCTCGCCGAACCCGAAGCCGTCTGCACAGAGCATGGCGGCACCTACACAGACACCGATACGACCAGCGAATAGGACAGACCAATGGCCACCGCCCCCGTACTCAACCAGACCACCAATGGCACGATCAGCCAGGTCATCGGCGCCGTCGTCGACGTGCAGTTCGAAAACGAACTGCCCTCGATCCTGTCCGCGCTCGAGACCAAGAACGGCGACAAGACGCTCGTGCTCGAAGTCGCGCAGCACCTTGGTGAAAATACCGTGCGCACCATCGCGATGGACGGCACTGACGGCCTCACCCGCGGTCAGGAAGTCATCGCCACCGGAGCGCAGATTTCCGTACCCGTCGGCCCCAAGACGCTCGGCCGGATCATGAACGTGGTCGGTGAGGCGATCGACGAACGCGGCCCGATCGGTGCGGAAATGACCGCTCCGATCCATGCCGAAGCGCCGCTGTTCGTCGACCAGTCGACCGATGCCAGCATCCTCGTCACCGGCATCAAGGTCATCGACCTGCTCGCCCCATATGCGAAGGGCGGCAAGATCGGCCTGTTCGGCGGCGCGGGCGTTGGCAAGACCGTGCTGATCCAGGAACTCATCAACAACATCGCGAAGGGGCACGGCGGCGTGTCGGTCTTCGCTGGCGTCGGTGAGCGGACCCGCGAGGGCAACGATCTCTATCACGAGTTTCTCGACGCAGGCGTTATCGCCAAGAATGACGATGGCGAGGCGATCTCCGAAGGTTCCAAGGTGGCGCTGGTGTTCGGCCAGATGAACGAGCCTCCCGGCGCGCGTGCCCGCGTGGCGCTGTCCGGCCTGACCATGGCGGAGTATTTCCGCGATCAGGAAGGGCAGGACGTGCTGTTCTTCGTCGACAACATCTTCCGCTTCACGCAGGCCGGTTCGGAAGTGTCCGCTCTGCTGGGCCGCATTCCGAGCGCCGTGGGCTATCAGCCGACCCTGTCGACCGACATGGGCAATTTGCAGGAGCGCATCACCTCGACCAACAAGGGCTCGATCACCTCGGTGCAGGCGATTTACGTGCCTGCGGACGATTTGACCGACCCGGCGCCTGCGACATCGTTTGCGCACCTTGATGCGACCACGACGCTGAGCCGCGCGATCTCCGAGCTGGGCATTTACCCGGCGGTGGACCCGCTCGATTCGACCAGCCGCGTGCTCGAACCGCGTGTCGTGGGTCAGGAGCACTACGAGACCGCCCGCCGCGTTCAGGAGACGCTGCAGAAGTACAAGAGCCTGCAGGACATCATCGCCATTCTCGGCATGGACGAGCTGTCGGAAGAGGACAAGCTGACGGTCGCGCGCGCGCGCAAGATCCAGAAGTTCCTCAGCCAGCCCTTCCACGTGGCCGAGGTGTTCACCAACATCCCGGGCATCTTCGTCCAGCTCGAAGACACGGTGAAGAGCTTCAAGGCGGTGGTCGACGGCGAATACGATCACCTGCCCGAAAGCGCCTTCTACATGGTCGGCGGCATCGACCAGGCGGTCGAGAAGGCGCAGAAAATGGCGGACGAGGCTTAAGGGCGATGCGGTTTTTGCGCCCCATCGCAGCAGGCTTGATGGCCGTCACGTCAGTGGCGGTAGCGCCTATTGCACACGCGCAAATTGCACCTGGAATTATAGAACCGGCCACAAAGGTGGATGGCCTCCTCCAGTCACACATCTTTGCGTGTGTCCTTGCATCTTCGGGACGCCCCGTGCCCGGAGTGAATATGGTGGCTCCCGATCTGATGGGCGATGGCCTATCAACGGCTGACGTAGCTCCAGACTGGTTCACCAAAGCTTTGACCTTTGACAGCGCGGCGAACTTCGCCAAACTTGAAACGGGCGATGGCGATGTTTGGATTGCTTTTGAGGAGGACAGCAGACGTTGTACTATCGCTGCACAGACGAGCCATCTAACAACCATGCGCTCCGCTTTCGAGGAAAAAGCCTACACGCGCGGCGATTGGAAAAAGAAGAAGGACCGGTCAGCCATTGGCTACCTTCATCAAATGAAGGTCGGCAGGATTAAGTTTCTGTCTAAATATCGAAACCTTGGCTCGGACAGCCAAATCTTCGCAGTCCAAGTGACAACGGACTAATTTGAAAAGCAAGATATGCCCCTTCACTTCGAACTCGTAACCCCGGCCAAACTGGTCCGCTCTGAAGACGTCCACATGGTCGTCGTCCCCGGCACCGAAGGCGAATTTGGTGTGTTGGAGGGACACGCGCCCTTCATGTCGACCATCCGCGATGGCGCGGTGCAGGTCTACAAGTCGGAAGGCGCCAGCCCTGAAAGCATCGAGGTGCGCGGCGGATTTGCCGAAGTGGGTGAGAACGGGCTGACCGTGCTGGCCGAAAAGGTCGAGGGTCAGGGCACCTGATCGGCGTTTCCACCTAGTCGCGGAACCCACGTCGCCTCCCTTGCATTGAATGCATGACGCAGCAGGGGGAGCGTGCCTATCTTCGCGGCCATTCAAAACCTAGTCCGACTTTTCGCCCTCGCGCTGGCGGTGGCTTTGTCCATGCCGCTCGCCGCGCAATCCGTCGAGAACGTGCCCGCCATCGCGGAGCCTGACGTCTATGAAGTCGCCGCGATCAATCCCGGCCTGCCCGCCCCGTCCACGCAGCTCGATCTGGAAACCCCGCAATCGCTGTTCGAAAGCTTCCTCGACGCAGGGTTCGATGAAGAGTGGGACCGCGCCGCCACCGCGCTCGACCTGAGCGAGCTTCCGCCTGCCGAACAGGCGCGGCTGGGGCCGGAACTGGCGCGGCAGACCTTCGAGATTGTCCACCGCTCGCTCCTGCTCGACTGGCGCTCGCTTTCGGACCGGCCCGACGCGCGCGAAGTGATCGCCAGCAGCGAAGATCCGATGGCGGGCGAAACCCGCCGCAGCATCGTTCTCGCTCACCTGCGCGCGCAGGGCCGCGACTACTCGTTCCGCATCGTTCGTCTCAAGGCGCCCGATGGCGAGCCGGTCTGGATGATCAGCCGCCAGACGATGCAGAACATCCCCGCGCTCTACCAGCGCTATGGCCCGACCAAGTTCGAGCGCAGCCTTCCGGAAGCCCTGCGACAACAGGCGTTCTGGACGCTCGCGTGGTGGGAAGTGATCGCGCTGCCGATCGTGCTGTTTCTCGCGCTCATCGCCGCTGCGCTGGTCTACATCGCCATCCGCCGCTTCCGCAAAAGCCGCGATGAAGACTCGCTTGCCTACACGATCGCACAAGCGGTCCACATGCCCGCCGCCCTCGTCGCGCTTGCAGGGACGTTCGCGATCCTGCGCGAATTCGTGTTCAACTTTTCCGGCACGATCGCGCAAATCCTCGACCCGCTGCAGATCACTTTGTTCGTGGTCGCGATCCTCGCGGTCGCCGTCACGGTGATCGACGCAATCGTAACCTTCGCCGCCGAAAGTCGGACCGAAGAGCTGGAAGACCCGGCGAACGAGGAAAGCCGCGACTACTTCACCAAACTGGGCGCAGGGCGGCGGATATTGACAGTGCTGGCGGTGCTGATCGGCGCGGCAGTCGTGCTGATCCAGACCGATATCGCCAGCACTCTGGGATTTACCCTGCTGGCCTCCGCCGGGGTACTCGGCCTGGTGTTGGTCTTCGCCGCGCGTCAGGCGCTGGGCGACCTGATGGCCAGCATCCAGATCGCTTTTGCCAAGACCGCGCGGATCGGCGATGCGGTCTACTGGCAGGGGCAATGGTGCTATGTCGAGCGGATCGGCTTCACCCATGTGCGCCTAAGAACCTGGGACGAACGGCGGCTGATGGCCCCGGTCGCCTCGTTCATCGGCGAAAGTTTCGAGAACTGGACCAAGACCGATCCCAGCGTGATGACCCATGTCGAACTGCTGCTCGATCATCGCGCGGACGTGGACGCCATGCGGGCAGAATTCGACCGCTTCGTCGAGAACGCAGACGACGTCGTCGACAAGGACGACGCCAAGGTGCAGGTCATCGATCACAACGCTCAAGGGCTGAAGGTGCGCTTCCTCGCCTGCGCGAAGGATCCCAAGATCGGCTGGACCATGCAATGCCGCCTGCTCGAAGAACTGTCGGCAGCAGCGGCGCGCCTCGACAATCGGTCCGAGAACGACATCACACCCGCCTTCCTCCCCCGCGAACGCGAAGTCGCGGTGCAGGCTGACAAAGACTGACCGCGAGCGCCGGCGCACCCCTTCCCAACCGCGCATTTTCACGGCAGAAGCCCTCCCGACCAATCTGACGGAGAGGACTTTTGAAACTTGTATCCACACTCGCTCTGGCTGCCGCGATGACGATGGCCACCAGCACCGGCGCGCAGGCCGAAGCCCACACCGACACCAGTACCGAGGTGCCCGTCGACGGCGTGCCCGGTCCCGAACAGGATCCGTACATCTGGCTGGAGGAAGCGCGCTCTCCGCAAGCGCTCGAATGGGTGGAGAACGAGAACGACCGCACCCTCGCCGCGCTCGAAACCGATCCGCGCTTCGAAACGCTCAAGGCCGAGGCGCTGGCGATCTACGACAGCGAAGATCGCATTCCCTATGTGAGCTTTCGCCCCGATGGCCTCTACAATTTCTGGCAGGACAAGGAGAACCCCAAGGGCCTGCTGCGCCGGACTACGCTCGAAAGCTATCAGACCGATGAGCCGGAATGGGAGACCGTGCTCGATGTCGATGCGCTGGCTGCGGCCGAGGGCAAAGAATGGGTTTACAAGGGCTCGACCTGCCTGCCGCCTGCGCTGACCAAATGCATGATCGCTCTGTCCGATGGCGGCGAGGACGCGACCGTGATGCGCGAATTCGACACCTCGACCAAGAGCTTCGTGGAAGGCGGCTTCCTGCTCGAGGAAAAGAGCCAGGGCGGCGTCCAGTGGATCGATGAGGACACGCTGATGGTCGGGCGCGACTTCGGCGAAGGGACGCTGACCGACAGCGAATACCCCTTCACCACCCGCGTCTGGAAACGCGGCACCGATATCGCCGATGCGCTTGAGATTTTCCGCGGGGAACCGGGCGATGTGTGGGCGGGCGCGAGCCTGCTGCGCGATGCATCGGGCACGATCCACGCACGCACCGCGATGCGCGGCACGAGCTTCCATGAAGCGGAATACTTCGTCGACATGGACGGCGAATGGGTCAAGCTCGACATTCCGCTCAAGGCCTCGCCCTACGGCATTGTCGATGATCACCTGCTCTACACGACCGACGTCGATTGGGAGGCGGACGGGCAGACTTTCCCCGCCGACAGCCTGATCGCGGTCGATCTGGAGGAGTGGAAGGCCGATCCGAATGGCGCGGCTAAGACGCTGGTATGGGCTCCCGCAGAGCGTCAGACCAAGCGCGGCGGTGCGATTACCGGCAATGCGCTGTTCGTACAGATGCTCGACAACGTGGTTGGCAAGGTGCGGCAATTCAATTTCCGGGACGGTGAGTGGGTCAGCGAGGAAGTCGATCTGCCCGACAATGCGACCGTCGGGATCGCGGCGAGTTCGAACGAGACCGACCAGATCATGTTCACCGTCACCGACTTCCTGAACCCGACAACGCTCTATTATTCGGACGGTTCGGGCGCGCCGCAGCCGCTCAAGACCTCGCCCGCCTATTTCGATCCCTCCGGAATGGAGGTCGAACAGCATGAAGCGACCAGCGCGGACGGGACGAAAATCCCGTATTTCATCGTCAAGCCCACTGGGATGACGATGGATGGCGATACACCCGTTCTGATGAGCGGTTATGGCGGCTTCCAGATCCCGCGCCTGCCCGCCTATCTCGGTTCGACCGGCAAGCTGTGGCTGGAGCGCGGCGGGGCCTATGTGCTTGCGAACCTGCGCGGCGGAGGCGAATTCGGGCCGAACTGGCACCAGACCGCAATCCGGGAGAACAAGCAGCGTACCTGGGATGATTTCATCGCTGTGGGCGAAGATCTGGTGGAGCGCGGCTTCACCTCGCCAGAGCATCTGGGCATTCAAGGCGGCTCGCAAGGGGGGCTGCTGGTCGGCACCGCCTTCACCCAGCGTCCCGACCTGTTCGGCGCGGCGATCGTGCAGATTCCGCTGTTCGACATGCTGCGCTATCACCTGATCGGTCGCGGCGCATCCTGGATCGGCGAATATGGCGATCCGCGCATTCCCGAACAGCGCGCCTGGATCGAAGGCTATTCGCCCTATCAGAAGATCGAGGAGGGCGTGGACTACCCCACCCCGTTCCTGTGGGCCTCGACCGCAGATGACCGCACGCATCCCGCCCATGCCCGCAAGGGCGCCGCGCGGCTAAAGGAGATCGGTCAGCCCTATTATTACTTTGAGGACATGACCGGAGGCCATTCGGGCGGCGTCGATAACGAACAGCGCGCCAAGCTGCAGGCGCTGCAATACGTCTACCTGATGCAGCAGCTGATGGGCGATGGCGGGTAACGCGATTTCGACTCGCTCAGACTGTCGCAAAACACCAAGGGCGGCTCGCACTGCGGGCCGCTCTAATCTTTTGGCATGTCAAAGGCTCCGACACTTTCCAAACGGTTCGTCGCGCGTACGAAACGTATCTTATCCTTCACGCCGTTTTAACGATCCGCGGTAAGACTTTATTAAGCATTTGAGCGGAGGCCGGTGTTAGCGGGGGCGCAAAGAGGAGTGACGAAACAATGGCTTATCCCCGGAATATTTCAATTTCGGACGCTATCAAGGCTTACGGCCTGCCCAAGAACCATCGCGTCCACTGGTCCAACGAGCGCAAGGCGGACGTCGTTCGCGCGGTGCGTGAAAAGGCGATCAGTTTCCATGAAGCGCGTGAGCGCTATCTGCTGAGCCGGGCCGAATTCCAGCAATGGGAAAATCAGTTCGGCGGCGCGCAGCGTGAGCCGGCAAGGCTCGAAGACGCCTGATCCGTGGCCGGTGACGAGCGGGAAGTTCTCTTTCCCCGCGCACTCATCGGCCCGGTTCAGTCGGTCTGATCCGGTCGACCTGAAATCAGGGTCGCTCGACCGGGATCAGCACTTCGTTGCGGCGCAAGGGTCCGGGCACCATCGGCGCATCGTAGAACGCGTATTCATATCCCCCCGACGCGACATAGCCCTGGCTCTCGATCCATTCCGACAGCCGCGCTTCCATCACCAGCAGATCGGATTCGCGCGCCACTCCGCTAAAGCGGACCGCGGCCATGCGCCGCGCAGGCACTTCCTCAAGCGCGATGTCGGAAGGCGGCGTTGGCAGCGTTCCCATCGTGTATTTCGACGGCATCACAAAACGCATCCGCCACTCGCCGCTGCGGGTCTGATCCTGCAGCATCGGCGTCGGCTCGCCGTCCTCGGCCTTATCTGACACAGGCGATTGATACACCGGCGAGGTCATGGCGATCTTTTCGCCGCCCGCGGGGCGATCCTGACCAAAAATATAGGACGCAAGCCTCTGAAAACTGGCGCTGGAGGCGCGGCGGCGATCTCCGGTGTGCGAAACCTGCGCGACGATCATCGGTGCGTACTGCCGCAACTCGAAATTGTCCTTGCTGAACAGAACGTCGTAATCAGGCTCCTCGGTGTCGCGGTATTGCGCATAGGCCACCGCCCCACCGACCGCCGCCAGTCCGACACCTGCGATCATCCATCTACCAATACCCATTATCTTGCTCCTCGTTTGCCGTTAGCCATTCAGCCGATGCGAGGGGCGTTTGTTCCCGGCAACGCCGGGCAAGACGCACCCTTACCGCCGCACGGGCGCATGAAAGTCGGGCGGTTTGTCGCGCACCCACTCGACAAACTTCGCGATCGCCGTGTTCTCGCGCAGGCTTGCGGGATCGTCTCCAATCCGCGCCAGCTCGGCGTTGGTGAAGGTCGCATGGATCGTCTTGTGACAGATCGGATGGACCGGGACGGTGCCGCGGCCCTTCTTCGATTTCGGGACGGGATGATGCCATTGCAGCCGCGTTTCGATGGGACGCTCGCACAGCCAGCAGGTGAGATCGCGGGCCTCATTCATCCTTGTTTGAAGCGGCCTTTTTCTTCTTCATGGTGTCGTGGAAGCGATCGGCCCAGCCTGGTTTGACCAATTGCTCGGCGCGGACCATGCGCAGTTCGCCATCGGCGACATTGCGGCTGACGGTGGAGCCCGCCGCGACGATTGCATCGGCACCGATCGTGACGGGCGCGACAAGCGCGCTGTTCGATCCGATAAAAGCGCGCTCTCCGATCACCGTCTGGTATTTGAAATAGCCATCGTAATTGCAGGTGATGGTGCCCGCGCCGATATTCGCGCCCGCCCCGACCGTCGCATCGCCGATATAGGACAGGTGGCTGGCCTTCGCCCCCTTGCCGAGCGTCGCCTTCTTCATCTCGACGAAATTGCCGATAAAGCTATCCTCTTCCATCACCGCGCCGGGACGCAGGCGCGCGTAAGGTCCGACTTCGGCACCACTGGCGATGGTCGCGCCCTCGAGGTGGGAGAATGCCTTGATATGCACGCCGTCGGCCACGGTGACGCCGGGACCGAAAACGACGTTCGGGTCGACCGTCACGTCCTGCCCCAACTGCGTGTCCCAGCTGAAGAACACGGTCTCGGGTGCCTTCAAGGTCGCCCCGCCCGCCATTGCCTCCTCGCGCTTGAACGCCTGCCATTGCGCTTCGGCTGCGGCGAGTTCGGCGCGGCTGTTGACGCCTGCGACTTCCCCCGGATCGGTCTCGACCACCTTGACCGTATCGCCGCGCGCAATCGCTCCGGTGGCGACATCGGGCAGGTAATACTCACCCTGCGCGTTGTCGTTTTGCACGCCTTCGAGCAGCGGCCAGATATCGCGCGAGTGAGCGATCAGCACGCCCGAATTGCACAGGTTGCAGGCGCGTTCCTCCTCGCTTGCATCCTTGTATTCGACCATCTTGCGCACGGTACCGTCATCGTCGGCAAGGATCCGGCCATAGGCCAAAGGATCGGCCGGACGAAAGCCCAGCACCGCAACCCGCGCGCCCTCGCTGAGCGCCTCATCAAGTCGCCGCACCGTTTCCGCGCGAACCATCGGAACATCTCCGAAAGTGACGAGGATGTGCCCGTCAAACCCGGCAAGCGCTTCCTTCGCCTGAAGCGCTGCGTGAGCCGTTCCGTGCTGGGGCTCCTGCATCACCGTTTCCACGGAGCGTCCCGCGATCGCCGCATCGACCTGCTCACGTCGGTCCCCGACAACCACCACGGTGCGCTGACATTCTAGCTGATCGAAACTATCGAGCAGGTGGAGCAGCATGGGCTTGCCCGCGATCGGGTGCAGCACCTTGTGCAGGTCGCTTTTCATGCGGGTGCCCTTGCCAGCGGCAAGAATGATGGCGGCGAAATCGGTCATGGTGCCTCACTTAAGATCATGCGGCGCGCTTGCCATCAAAAGGTTGCGGATTGAAGGGGGTTCCGCCACCGAGCGGCGCATGTCCGATTTTCCCTTCGATGCGGTCGGTTTCGATCTCGACGGCACACTGATCGACAGCTTTCTGGATCTCGGTTCGGCGGTGAACCATGCGCTGGCGCAGGGCGGCTTCGATCCGGTCCCGGTCGAAAGTTCCAAAGACCTCATCGGCGGCGGGGCGAAGATCATGCTGGCGCGCGCGGTCGAGGGCCAGGGCGGAATGCCCGATGACGAGTTTCGCGCGCTCTACAACGTGATGCTGGGCTATTACGCGCAGCACAATGCCGTTCACACAGCGCCCTATCCCGGCGCGCGCGAAGTGGTCGCCGAGCTTGCGCGGCGCGGGGTGCGCATGGCAGTCGTCACCAACAAGTTCGAGGAGTTCGCGCGCGCGATCCTAACCGCGCTGGACTTCATCGCGCCGTTCGAAACGGTGATCGGCGGCGACAGCATGGGTAAGGGCTCCGACGGGCGCTATCTCTCCAAGCCGCATCCCGAGCCGATTATAGGGGCTCGAAAGCGCTGCGGAGGCGGGCGCTTCGCATTCGTCGGCGACAGCACATATGATGTGAGGGCAGCGCGCGAAGCCGGCGTGCCGGTAATAGCGGGGGCCTACGGATATTGCGACATGGCGCCGGGCGAGTTGGGAGCAGATGCGGTGATCGCTTCTCTGGATGAGCTGATCCCGACACTCGAAAGCCTGTGACCCGTTGCCAACCAATGCGTAAAGTGTAACGCAGCGCCGCGAAACTTACGCGCGGCAAGCGCCAGCTTTGAAGAGAGGAATACCCCATGAGCATCGATTTCAAGGACAAGGTCGCCATCGTCACCGGCGCGGGCGGAGGATTGGGCAAGGCCTACGCGCTCGAACTCGCCAAGCGCGGCGCCAAGGTTGTCGTCAACGATCTGGGCGGTTCGCGCGATGGCACGGGCACTTCCGATGCCGCCGCCGAAGTCGTGGCCGAGATCGAAGCAGCTGGCGGCGAGGCGACTGCCAATGGCGGTTCGGTCACCGAATTCGACCAGATGGAAAAGATGGTCGCCGACGCGAAGCAGAAATGGGGCGGCGTCCACATCCTCATCAACAATGCGGGCGTGCTGCGCGACAAGACGTTCGCCAAGATGAGCCCGGAAGACTTTGAATTCGTGCTCAAGGTCCATCTCACCGGCTCCGCGATGGTGACCAAGGCTTGCTGGGAAACCTTCCGCGAACAGTCCTATGGCCGCGTACTGATGACGGCTTCGTCCACCGGCCTGTTCGGCAATTTCGGTCAGGCCAATTATGGCGCGGCGAAGCTCGGACTGGCGGGTCTGACGAAGACGCTCCAGCTCGAAGGTGCGAAGTACAATATCAAGTGCAACACGCTCTCCCCCGTCGCGGGCACGCGCATGACCGAGGATCTGTTCCCGGAAGAAGCGTTCAAGCTGTTCGCGCCGGAAAATGTCGTCCCTGCCGCGCTGTTCCTCGTCAGCGAGGACGCGCCGACCAACGCCATCGTCGGCGCGGGTGCGGGTGGCTTCCATTCCAGCTGGGTGGTGATGAACGATGCCGTGTGGCTGAAGGAAGAGGACCGCACGGTCGAAGGCTTCGCCGAGCGGTGGAGCGAGATCAACGATTTCTCGAACCTTCAAGCGCCGCAGAGCGGATCAGAGCAATCGGGCAATATCCTGAAAGCGATGCAGAAAGTCACCGGCGAAGGGCCGAGCAGCGCGCGGGGGTGATCCTGCTGCTGTATTGACTGCGTAACACAGCGGGCCTAGCCATTTCTTCCAAGCTAAGGGGAGGCCGGGTCCGCCATGTATTCCGAAGAGGACATCAATTCCGCCGTTGCCGCCGGTGCCTTGAGCGCCGAAGCGGCTGCCGGGTTTCGCGCGCATATGAGCAAGGTGCGCGACTTGCCGCGCGGGTCGGAGGAAAACTTCCGCCTGATCAACAGCTTCAACGATATTTTCGTCGCGATCGGGATCGTCATCCTGCTGGTCGCGATGGGCGCGGTGGGGCAGGCGATTGCTGGCGCGATGGCGCAGTTGCCGCCCTATCCATTCGAAAACTGGAACTGGGAACTGGACGGCCCTCCGGATCTTGAAAGTGCGCGGATGGAGGCATGGCGCGATGCCAATGCCTTGCGAGATGCCCTGCAAACCTGCTTTGCCGGCCTTCTGATCGCCGCCGCCGCATGGCCGCTGGCAGAGTTCTTCACTCGCAAGCGGCGAATGGCACTGCCTTCGATCCTGCTGCTTTTGGCGTTTGTCGGCGGCACGTTCTTCGCATTGTTCGGGGCCGGACAGGCCCTGGCTTTCGATGGCAGCGAGCGAGTGGGAGCGCTGCTGGCCTCGTTCGCCGCGCTGATCGCGGCGGGCGCGGCTTTCCTGCATTGGAAACGCTTCTTGGTCCCCATCACGGTCGCCGCCGGATCGGCAGCGATAGCCGGAACTCTCATCACGCTGTTAATGGCCGCGATCGGCCCGGCCAATATCGAGACCGAGATCGTCCTCTCACTCGTCTTCATCGCCGGGTTGGCCGTGTTCGCCTTCGCCATGCGCTGGGATATATCGGATCGCGAGCGGACCACACGCCGCAGCGACGTGGCCTTCTGGCTGCACCTGCTCGCCGCGCCGATGATCGCGCATCCGGTGTTCGCGCTGATCGGCGTGACCGATAATGAAGGCGTCGGGATTGCGGGTGCATTCGGCGTGGTGGCCGTCTACATCGTATTCGGACTGGTCGCGCTGGCGATCGACCGGCGTGCGCTGCTGGTCTCCGCCCTCGCTTACGTGCTGTTCGCGCTGACCTTCCTGTTCCGCGAATTCGGTGCGGTGGAGCTGAACTTCGCGCTCACCGCGCTGGTGATCGGGTCCGCGCTGCTGAGCCTTTCGGCCTTCTGGCAGCCGATCCGCCGCGCCGTGGTCTCGGCGCTCCCCAGTGACCTTCAGGCAAAGCTTCCCGCGACGGAGGATCCGGCGATGCCCGCAAGCGCAAGCGCCGCCTAGTCGTCCACCGCCTTCACCAGCCGCCGCTCCATCGGGGCGAGGACGTTTGCAAGATCGTGCCCGCGCTTGAGCACCTGATTGTGCTCGCCGAACAGCGTCCACATCCCTTGCTTGTTACGCAGCGCCGGGCGCTTCTCGACCCGTGCCTGCGGGCGCTCGGCCGCGCGGCGAAAGGCGGCGAAGGTCGCTGCGTTGCGGTCGAAATCCATCGCGTAGTCGCGCCATTCACCCGCAGCGACCATCCGGCCATAGAGATCGAGAATACGCTGCAATTCCTGCCGGTCGAAGCCGACCTGAAGCGCTTCGGCCCGCATTGGGAAAGCCACGACCTGACCGGCCCGCGAACCTGAACTCATCGCTTGTCGGTCCCGCTTGCCTTGCGCTCATCGAAGGAATTCTCGTCGGGATTATCCGCAGCGGCACTTGAGCTCCTGATCGCAGCGATCTCCTCGCGCAGGACCGCGATCTCGGTTTCGAGCTTCTCGATACAGTCGATCCGATTGCCCTCGCCATCCTCGCAATCGGGCGTCGTGCCGTAGGGGATGAATTCGCGCAGCCAGTCTTCTGCCGGAACGAGGGTCGAGCGCGCCTTGAACCCGACCATTGTCGCGCCGCCCGGCACATCCTCCATCACGACTGCATTCGCCCCGATCCGCGCGCGCTCGCCGACCGTGATCGGGCCGATGATCTGCGCGCCCGAGCCGATGATGACATTGTCCTCGATCGTTGGATGACGCTTTCCGCCAACGCCATTGGTCGGATTGGTGCCGCCCAGCGTCACGCATTGGTAGATCGTGACATTGTCCCCGATTTCCGCCGTTTCTCCGATCACGGTAAAGCCGTGGTCGATGAAGAAATTCGCCCCGATCGTCGCGCCGGGATGGATGTCGATCGCGGTCAGCAACCGGCTGAAATGGTTGACGAAGCGAGCAAGGAAAAACAGCTTCGCGTCGAACAGCCAATGCGCGATGCGATGCAGGCCGAGGGCAAGGACGCCGGGATAAAGCAGGACTTCCCAGCGCGATCGCGGCGCCGGATCGCGCGCCTGAACCGAGTCAAGGTAGCTCTTGAGCCTCTCGAACATCGCGCCACCCTTTCACCAAATGCCTGCAATTGCAAACATGCGCCGCTAAAGCAGACGCTTCTGCTCCGGCCCTTCGAGCGCTTCGAGCGCCGCCCGCCAGACCGACATGGTAGCGGGCACCGCGCGTTCAAGGCTGATCCGGTCGATCGCCGCGACCAGCGCTTCGAGCGCTGCAAAGCCTCGCGGCGCGCGCGGCACCAGGTAGTCGGTCGCCCCGGGCGCGAGCGACACGCCGCGCTGCTCGGCATGCGCTTCGATCAAGGCCGCGGCCATGTCGTCGTCTGGCTCCCCAATCGCAAGTTGCAGCGATCCACCCAGACGCGAGCGCAGATCGGGCAGAGTGATGTGCCAAGGCCGCGCGTCGGCGATCAGCAACAGCGGCTCGCCCGCGCGCGAACCGCCCTGTTGCACGGCATTCCAGCGATGGAACACGTCAGCCTCGTCACGGCGATCCGCTTCGTCGAGCACAGCGATGCCTTGCGCCGCGGCCCAGCGGCCCAGCAGCGACTTGCCCGAGCGCGGCGGGCCGGTGAGGACGGCGGCGTTGAAGGGCCAGTTTTCGGGCGCGCGCAGCGCGTCGATTACGGCTTCGTTCGCATTGCCGATGACGATGCGTGGCGGTTCGCCAGAAGCCACCGCTTCGAGTGGCAGGGCAATCTGCGACGGTTTGAGCGAGGGTTCGGAACCGGCCATCAACGCCAAAATAGCGCCTCGTCAGCGCGCAATCGAGAGCGCTTCTGCCCCCTCGCGAACGGTAAAGCCGCGTGCGCGCAGTGCGGCGGCGAGCGCGGACAATTCGCCGCCATAGGAGACGCGCATGACCGACGTGCCGCCGATCGCCGTGCTGGTGACCGCAAGACCGCGCACGCCGCCCGCCTGCCTCACACCGGACAAGGCGGCATCGAAAGCGGCGGCGTTCGGGGTCGCGAACTGGACGACGAAGCTATTTACGACCGCTGGTGCCTGAGTTGGCTGCACCTGCGGCTGATCCACTTCGCGTGCATCGCGTTCGGCGGTAGCGCGACGTTCGGCCTCGGCCTGGTCGCGCGCGCGGATGGCTCTTCCGATCTCGATAAGCCGCGCCAATGCCGGGTCGACTTCGCCCGATCCGCCGACGCGCAGGGTGGGATCAGGCTGGAGCTTGCCCTCTTCCAGCGCGCTTTCGAAAATCTCGTTCATCCGGCGGACTGCTTGCGCCAGCATCGCGGGCAGTTCGTCAGGCCCATCGGCGGTGAGCTCGAAACTATCGAGCACCCGGCTGTCGGGGCCGTAGCGGGCGGTAAAGCTGCCGGTGATCGGTCCGCCGGGAAACTGGTGGTCGAGCCGCGCCATCGGTATCAGCACGTCCGCCGCGCCATACTGGTCGAGCGTGGTGCGCCACCATGCGCGGCTACGGCGCCCGGCCTGTCCGTAATTGAGCAGCAGCGAATCGCCGCCCGCTCCGCTGGGCCTGACATAATCGATCCGGCTGGTGCCCGGATTGAACCGCGCCCAGGCGCGCTGCCACGGATTGCGCACTTCAAAAACGGTGTACACGCCCGCGCTCACCGTTACCGGCATGACGAGCATCGGGGCAGAAGACCGCTCGACAGCGCCACGTCCGAGGAACTGCCCGGCGCGCTGCCGGTCGAACGTCACGCCCAATGTCGCGACGTAGCGTTTGGGGCCAATGCGCTCCTGCTCGATCACAATGGCCGCGACCATGCCGGACAGCTGATTGTCGGAGATCGCCGGCCCGCCCGCCTTCTCCCACGCCCGGCGCGGTACTTCTTCCCACGCCTGCTGGCGCGCCTGCTCGCCGGTTTCCGCGCGGATGTCGACCTCGATCCCGCCGACTTCGATATCCGCACTGGAGGCGGTAGGCGCAATGCCGCGACTGCCGCCGACCTGCGCTTCGACCAAGGCATAGCCACCGGTCAGCAATGCCAGCGCCACCAATCCACCCAGGGTCCAACGCCGCCACGCACCCGCTTGCGCGGCGCGCGGCGTTGTGCCGGGCTGGGTGGAGAGGTTTATGGTCGCTGTCATAGGAAAATTCGTCCACGCCCTTTGCCCAAAGCGAAGTGGAATTAAAAGCCCGAAAGGGTAAACACACCCCCCATGACCTCCGACACGCCATCATCGAACACCCCGCCGGGCGGCTCCTACACCTATGAAGATGCGGGTGTTTCGATCAACGCGGGCAATGCGCTGGTCAAGGCGATCGCACCGCTGGCGAAGGCCACTGCGCGGCCCGGCGCGACCAGCGAGCTGGGCGGATTTGGCGGCTTTTTCGATCCCAAGGCGGCGGGGTACACAGATCCTCTGCTGGTCGCTGCAAACGACGGGGTCGGCACCAAGCTGAAGCTCGCGATCGAGCATGACCGGCATGACAAAGTCGGCATCGATCTGGTCGCGATGTGCGTCAACGATCTGATCGTGCAGGGTGCCGAACCGCTGTTCTTCCTCGACTATTTCGCCACCGGCAAGCTGGAAGGAGGCGTCGCCGAGCGCGTGGTCGCAGGGATCGCCGATGGCTGCAAGCAGGCAGGCTGCGCACTGATCGGCGGGGAAACGGCGGAAATGCCGGGCATGTATGCGAGCGGGGACTACGACCTTGCGGGCTTCTGCGTCGGCGCGGTCGAGCGCGGCGAGCAATTGACGGGCGACGCGGTTGCGCCGGGCGATGTGCTGCTCGGGTTGGCGAGTTCAGGCGTGCATTCCAACGGTTATTCGCTGGTTCGCAAGCTGGCGAGCGATCTTGGATGGAAGCTCGAGCGCCCCGCCCGCTTCGATGCGGACCGCCTGTTGATCGATGCGCTGATCGAGCCGACGCGCATCTACGTAGCCAGCCTCTTGCCCCTCATCCGCCAAGGTCTCGTTCATGGACTGGCGCACATCACCGGCGGCGGATTGCTGGAGAATGTGCCGCGCGTGCTTCCCGAAACGGCCCATGCCCGGATCGATGCCGACCTTTGGGAGCAGCCGCGCCTGATGGCCTTCCTGCAGGCGCAGGGCAATATCGAGCCTGGCGAGTTCGCGCGCACATTCAATTGCGGGGTCGGCATGGTCCTCGCGGTCGGCGAGAGCGATGCCGACGCGGCCACGCGTGCGCTCGAAGCGGCGGGGGAGACCGTGCTGCGGGTCGGCGAGATCGTCGAAGGCAAGCGCGGCTGCACCGTGCGCGGCAGCCGCGGGACATGGGCGGCGAAGGATGAGTGGGAGACGACGCATCTTGGCTAGAACGTCAGCGGACCGGGTGCGCGTCGCCGTGTTCATTTCGGGCGCGGGGACCAATATGGCCGGTCTACTCTATGCCAGCCGCCTTGCCGGTGCCCCTTACGAAATCGCGCTGGTCGCCAGCAATTGCGCGGATGCGAGCGGCCTTGAACTCGCCGCACTCGAGGGCGTCGAAACCTTCGTCCACCCCCATCAAGGCCACAGCCGCGAGGCACAGGACACCGCGATGGAACGTGCCGCCACGGACGCCGGAGCCGAGATTATTGTTTTGGCAGGATATATGCGGATATTGTCACCGGAGTTCGTGCGTCGCTGGGAGGGCCGCATCCTGAATATCCATCCTTCGCTTCTGCCCAGATACAAGGGGCTGGACACCTTTGCGCGCGCTATCGATGCGGGTGACAGCCATGCCGGATCGAGCGTGCATCTCGTCACGCCCGATCTCGATGCAGGGCCGGTTCTGGCTCAAGTCCGCGTTGCGATCGCAGAGCATGATACGCCGGAAACGCTCGCCGCGCGGGTCAAGCTCGCCGAGCACCAGCTCTATCCGCGCGCGCTTGCTGATTTCATTGCCAGCCGCGCCGGCGCGCCGACCGCCTGACATCCTATGCCAGCGCCTGTCCGCACCCACCCGCTCGCTCGCTCACGCATCGCCGATTACGCAGATCGTGCACTCGCCAATGCCTGGCGCAAAGGCTGGCTGTCCGTCGCCCCGCTCGACCCGGACCTTCTCTGGACTGAAGCGGCAAAACCCTTTGGCTCCGACGCCAGGGACGCCGAGCATGGCGGTCGCTCGCCCGAAGACGTGGCCGATTTCCGCGAGCGATTGGCGCGCCTTGCGCACGCGCTGGAGCACGAGGCCGATTTGAATGCGCTTGGCCGGGCAATGGCGCACGGCCAGCTCCGCCGCGTGATCCGCAATCGCTTGCGCTTCGGTGCGCTGTGGAACGAAAAGCCCGGCCTTGCGCGCACCATGCTTGCCGAACCGATCATCGTGGTGGGGCACATGCGTTCGGGCACCACCCGCGTTCACAAGCTGCTCGCCGCCGATCCGGCGCACTCGCACACGCGCTATTGCGATGCCTACCACCCGCTCGCCCAGCGCTTTGGTGTGGGGCGCGCCTTGGGCCGCGCGGAACTGGCTCTGCTCGGCGCGCTCAATCCGTGGTTGCAGACGATCCATCCGATGGCTTCGGGCGATGTCGAGGAAGAGCTGGGTTGGACCGGGGCGGCGCTGCACCATTCGATCTACGAATCGCAGTGGCGCATTCCGTCCTACACCGCCTGGAGTGAGCGCCGCGATCCGGCCCCGATCTATCGCGAGTTCGACCGCATCCTGCGAACGGACGCCGCCACGCGCGGCGTTGCGAAACTTCCGCGCGTGCTGAAAGTGCCCGCCTTCACCGAAGATCTGGACACCCTGCTCGAGCAATTCCCCGATGCACGGCTGGTCATGGCCGAGCGTGAGATCGACGCGGTGCATCGCAGCGCCGTCTCGTTGGTGGCAAACCAGATGGCGGTTCAGTCCGATGCCTGCGACCTTGGCTGGATCGAGGACGAATGGCGCCGCAAGCTGAGCCTGCGCGAGGCACGCATGAAGACTGCGCTGGCCGGGTGGGACGGTCCGGTAGCGCGCCTCCGCTTCACCGCGCTGAACGCCGATTGGGAGCGCGAGATCGCCCGCGCCTATCGCGAACTGGGCCTGCCACTGTCTTACGAGGCGCAGCGGCGGATGCGGCGGCTCATGCACAAGAGCGAAAGCGGGGGCCACGCGGCCCACTCGCTCCAGCTCGCGCATTTTGCCGCGCAGGACTGACGCAGGAAGACGCTCGCAAAAACGAAAAGGGTCGCCCCGCAGGACGGCCCTTTCGCGTGTCGCTCAAAAGCCGGTCAGCCGACGATTTCGTCTTCGGTGAAGAAGAACGCGATTTCGGTCCTGGCGTTCTCCTCGCTGTCGGAGCCGTGCGCGGAATTGGCTTCGATCGATTCGGCATGGGTCTTGCGGATTGTGCCTTCATCGGCGTCGGCGGGGTTGGTAGCGCCCATGATTTCGCGGTTGCGGGCCACGGCGTCCTCGCCTTCGAGCACCTGTACCACGACCGGGCCGCTGGTCATGAACTCGACCAGATCGCCGAAGAACGGGCGTTCCTTGTGCACGGCGTAGAAGCCCTCGGCCTGCTCGCGGGTCATGCGAATGCGCTTCGAGGCGACGACACGCAGGCCGCCATCTTCCAGCATCTTGGTAACCGCGCCGGTCAGGTTGCGGCGGGTGGCATCGGGCTTGATGATCGAAAAGGTGCGGGTGACCGCCATGATAAATGTCCTTGAATTGTTAGGGAGCGCGCACGCGGGCGCGGGGTTGTAAACGCGCCCGCGCGCCTAGCGGTGGATGCGCGTTGTTTCAAGCCTGCGTGTGCTGGCGGCAATACGCGCCGGGTCAGTAATCCTCGCCCTGACCGACGATCAACTGCACCCGCGTCCCGACATCGCTCTCATCGGGGTCGGTCGGCATGGCCGTCATCGAGAAGGTGGTGCCCGATCCGCTCTTGCCGCCCAGCACTCGCCCGCCGCGCATCTGGGCGTCGATCTCGATGTCGATACCGGCGGCCTTGGCCTGATCGAGATAGAATGCGGCGACCGTATCGGCGCTGTCGGAAGTCTGAAAACCGACCAACGAGCCCTTGCCCTCGGCCTGATCGACCACGGTGTTGCTGGTGATCGTCGCGCCATCGATGATCGAGAAGCCTTCGGGCAGATCGATCGGAACGCCGGTGCCCGATCGCATCGAAACCTCGCCCTCCGCGGTGGAGATAACCATGCTCTCCTCACCCGTATCGGCGTCGATGGTGTAATCGCTGCTGCCGCTTTCGGTCTCGATCACGCTTTCGCTGTCCGTATCGGAACCGCACGCGCCCAGTATCAGGGCCAACCCAGCAACCATTGTGCCGGCACTCCCACGCGTCATGCCATTTTCAGCCATTTTCCGTCCTCCTGTTTATAGAACGCGCGTTCGAGGTCATTCCGGTCACCAAGCGATTTCCACACGGTCCGTGCGGACTCGACCGTTTGCTCGTCGAACAGCAGGAAGGCGCGCTCGAACCCGTCCGGATCGCGCCAGTTTCCGTCGGCGAAGACCACATGGCTCGCGCCGTTCGAAGGGTCGGGCGTGTCGGTGAGGAGGATCGGCTGACGCTCGGCTCCCGGTGCGGCTGCCTCCCCATGCGCAAGGAAACTGTCGGGTCCGGATTTCCACAGCGCCCGCGACACTTCGCTGCGCTGCTTCGCGTCGTCGCTGACAACCAACAGCCGCTCGCCACTGCCCAGCACACGCTGAGCGATAAGCGCGACGACCTTGTCCGGCCCGTCGCGCGAAAGCTGCCAGAAATCGACTTTCACCCCGCAGCCCCCTTGCTTTTACGACATCGCTCGGAACAATAGCGCACATTGTCCCAATCGCGCTCCCATTTCTTGCGCCAGGAAAAGGGCAGGCCGCAAGTCGCGCAGATTTTGGACGGCAGGTCGGATTTCCTGCGCATCTTCGCCATTGCGCGGATTACTCGAGGTTTTCGGCGACGAAGCGGTCGATCAGGCGCACGCCGTACCCGGTCGCGCCCTTGTCCCAGGTGTGGCCCGGCTTGTCGGACCAGACCGTGCCGGCAATGTCGCAATGCGCCCAGGGGGTGCCCTTCTTGATGAAGCGGTGGAGAAACTGTGCGGCGGTGATTGAGCCTGCGTGGCGCGGGCCGGCGTTCTTGATGTCGGCGATGGGCGAGTCGATCAGCTTGTCATAGGCCTGCCCGATCGGCAGGCGCCAAAGCTTGTCCCCGCTCGACTGCCCGGCAGCGACCAGCTGTTCGGCAAGCTTGTCGTCATTCGAAAAGACACCGGCATGCTCGTGGCCGAGAGCAACGATCATCGCGCCGGTAAGCGTGGCGAAATCGACGATGCGGGCCGGATTGTATTGCTCCTGCGCCCAGTGCAGCGCATCGCAAAGGACCAGCCGTCCCTCGGCATCGGTGTTGATGACTTCGACCGTCTGCCCGCTCATCGTGGTGACGACATCGCCGGGGCGCTGCGCCTTGCCGTCGGGCATATTCTCGGCGAGGCCGAGCACGGCGATGACGTTCGCCTTCGCCTTGCGCAGCACTAGCGCGAGCATGCCGCCCGCCACCGCACCTGCCCCGCCCATGTCCCACTTCATATCCTCCATGCCGGAGGCAGGCTTGATCGAGATGCCGCCGGTGTCGAACGTCACGCCCTTGCCGACCAGCAGCGTGGGCTTGTCGCCGTCGACCCCGCCATTCCAGCGGATCGCGAGCAGACGCGATGGCCGCTCCGAGCCCTGCCCGACGCCGAGCAGCGCGTGCATCCCAAGCTTTTCCATCTCCGGTTCGTCCAGGACGGTGAGCTCCGCCCCGGTGCCCTCGAAGGCGTCGCGGCACATGTCGACGAAGCTTTCGGGGTAAACGATGTTGGCCGGTTCGGTGACCAGCGTGCGGGTGAATTCAGCACCCTTTGCGACCGCTTCTGCACTCGCCCAGGCCTTTTCGGTACCCTCTGGCGCGTTCACCACATGAACGGTCTTGAGACTGACCTTCTTGTCCTCAGAAAGCTTGGTGCGATAGGCGTCGTAGCGCCAGCCGCGCAGTCGTACAGCCAGCAAAGCGGCGGCGGCTTCCTCGCCCGACAGGTCGGCATGTCCCAGATCGAGGACCATCTCGCGCTCGCCAGAAGTCATGTATTTGGCCGCAAGTGCTGCGCCTGCACGCTCGACGTTCTGGCGGCGCTTGTCGGCATCCGGCTCCCCCGCCCCGGAGACCGCGATGCGGCGCAACGACCCGCTTTCCATGGCAAAACCTTCAAACACCTGCCCCGCGCTGCCATTAAACCGCGCGGCGGACGCGCCATCGACCAGCGCGCTGTCGAACCCGGCCAGGGTTTCGCCGCGATTCACGATGCGGGCGCGCAGGCGGACATTGGCGGGCGGGGAGTCGGTGAACTGGATTTGCATGAAGGCTCCGTTGGTCGCAATCGGATGATTGGGTGTCTCGAACCGTCGAACGCACAGGGGCCATAGGTGGTGCCCGATGGGCATGGCGCAGACAGTCGGATCGGACGCCCCGAATGGGCGGGGAATGGCGATTGCGATTAAGCGCGAGCGGTGCAATAGGCAAGCCAGCTTCCGGGAGGGTCGCAGCGCGGCGTGCAATTTGGCGTGAACTCGATAGACCCCCACGGAATCTCGCGTGAGCCGGAGCGCGTGATTGGCCCCGCGGTGCGCGGGGTGCTGGTGCTCGTGGCACTCGGCGTCGGCGCGAGCGCTTCGGCGCAGGACGAACCTGTTCCCGCCGAAATTCCCCTCCCCGTGGCTGCGGCTACACAAGAGGCTGAGCAGCAGCCCGAAGATGACGCTGCGCCCAGCGATCCGGCAGGGCTGCTGCGCGAAGGCGAACAGATCGAATTCGAAGCCGATCAGCTTGAATATGACGACAACGCCGAAACCGTTACCGCCCGTGGAACCGTGATCCTGCGCAGCGAAGCGGCGTCCGTTCGCGCCGATGAAGTGGTCTGGGACCGTCCGTCCGGGATGATCGTCGCCACCGGCAATGTCCGCTTCGTCGATGACAGCGGCAACCAGATCTTCACCGAGCGCATTGAGCTTACCGACGAGTTCGAAGCGGGCGCGATGGACGAATTGCTGCTGGCCCTGCGCGCAGGCGGACGGCTTGCGGCGCGCTCTGCCAGTCGCGGTGAAAACGGCACGGTGCTGTTGACCGACGCGGCCTATACGGCCTGTGCCGTCACCGACGAAGAGGGCTGCGCGACCGATCCCAGCTGGCGCATCACCGCCAACCGCGTCGTCTATGATCCGGACGAGGCGCGCGTCAGCTTCGATGGCGCGGTGCTCGAGCTGTTCGGCGCGCGTATCCTGCCCCTGCCGGGCCTGTCGGTGCGCACCGATGGGCGGGGCGAAAGCGGGTTTCTCGTACCAAATCTGCGGATAACGCAGGTCAACGGCGTCGAGGTGTCGGGCGAATATTACTGGCGGCTCGATGAAAATCGCGACCTGACACTTGGCGCCTTCGTGTTCTCGAATGTCGCGCCGATGGTGTCCGCACAATGGCGTCACCTGACGGAAAAGGGCGCCTATCAAATCACCGGCTACGCAACTTCCAGCCGCCGCGTTTCCGACTTCGGAGCGGTACCAACCACTACCAGCGACCCGCGCGGCTATCTGTTCGCCAATGGCCGGTTTCAGTTCTCCGATCACTGGAGCCTGACCGGCTCTGTCCGCGTCGCGAGTGACCGGACATTCCTGCGCCGCTACGATCTGAGCCGCGATGATCGGCTGCGCTCGACCGTCAATCTCGAACGGATCGATGCGGACAGCTATCTCAGCCTCGCCGGATGGGCGACGCAGACGCTGCGCATCAATGCGGTACAGGGCCAGATCCCGCTCGCACTGCCCGCTTTCGACTATCGCCAGATTGTCGATGATCCGCTGCTGGGCGGCGAGTTCGAATTGCAGGCCAACACGCTCAGCCTGCTGCGCAAGGACGGGCAGGATACGCAGCGCGCCTTTGCCGGGGCGCGCTGGGATTTTCGCCGTCTGACCGGTCTGGGACAGGTCGTGACGCTGACCGGGCTGGTGCGCGGCGATGTCTATCACACCAGCAACACGCTCGCGACTGTGACCCCGTCATACCGCGGGGAGGAAGGCTGGACCACGCGCGGCGTTGCCACTGCCGCGGTTGACATATCCTGGCCGTTCGTGGGCGAGGCGTTCGGCGGCACGCAGGTTCTCACGCCGCGCGTGCAGCTCGTCGCCAGCCCGCCGATCCGCAATCTCGACATACCCAATGAAGACGCGCGCGCGATCGATCTTGAGGACTCCAACCTCTTCGCGCTCAACCGTTTTCCCGGATACGACCGGGTGGAGGACGGAGCGAGGCTGGTCTATGGCGTAGACTGGGAGCTGACGCGGCCCGGCTGGCGGGTGAAGACCAATGTCGGGCAGTCCTACAGCTTCTCCAACCAGCGCGACATCTTTCCCGACGGAACCGGCCTGTCAGAGCGCGTGTCGGATTTCGTCGGTCGCACAGAAGTGCGCTTCAAGAACAACGTCTCTTTCACCCACCGCTTCCGGCTCGACAAGGACAGCTTCGGCATTCGCCGCAACGAGATCGATGCGGCAATCGGTTCGCAGCGCAACTACGTCGAGGTCGGCTATCTGCGCCTCAACCGCGACATCCAGACGGTCGAGGATTTGCAGGACCGCGAGGAAGTGCGCGCCGCCGGTCGCTTCACCATCGGGCGGCACTGGTCGGTGTTCGGCTCTGGCGTATTCAACCTCACCAGCGCGGCGGAAGACCCGGTTTTCTCGCCCGATGGGTTCGAGCCTATCCGCACCCGTCTGGGCGTGGCTTATAGTGACGATTGTCTCGAGTTCGGCGCGACCTGGCGGCGCGACTACATCACCGCGGGCGACGCCGAGCGCGGCAATTCCTTCCAGCTGTTCTTCGCGCTGCGCAATCTGGGCTTCCGGTAGCGCCCGCTCCATCACCGGGGAGCAAACACGCAAACGTATTAACAGGCCGATCGAAAGTCGCTACGACGCGCATGGCCGTGTCGCTCAGCATGCGTTCAGCAGGCAGATGAGACATGGCGGCATAGCAGGGCGATGGGCGCGAAACATGCTCCGCCGCTTGCCGGGATCGGTGCCAGGAGGGACGGCGCCGAGCCGACATTTGACGAGATAATATCGGGATTGAGAACTTTGACCTTAACGGCTTTTTCGAAGATGCAACGCATATGGTCGATAGCGGCCCTGGCGGGTTTCGCGACCATCGCCGCACCGGTCTGGGCGCAGGCGGGCGCGTCGGCGCAGCAGCAGAACATTGCAGCGCCTTCGGTGAACAACCCACTCGACCTGCCGGAAGACTTTACGATCTTCGGCAGCGAAAATCCCAATGAGCGCAGCGCGACGGCAATCGTCAACGGCTATGTGATCACCGGCACCGACATAGATCAGCGCGTGCGTCTGGTCACCGCCGCATCGCAGGCAGAAGTTTCCGACGAGGAACTGCAACGCCTGCGCGTGCAGGTTCTGCGCAATCTGATCGACGAAACCATCAAGGTGCAGGCCGCAGAGGCGCTTGATATGGCGGTCGAACCGGCGGAGATCGAGCAGACGTATCAGCAGCTTGCGGCGCAGAATTTCGGGCAGAACCCCGAACAGATGGACACCTATCTCACGTCGGTGGGCTCCTCACCCGGCGCGCTCAAGCGTCAGATCCAGGGCGAAATCGCATGGGAGCGGCTGCTGCGCCGCAATATCACGCCGTTCATCAATGTCTCCGCTGACGAGGTCAACGACGTTCTCGCCCGGCTCGAAGCATCGCGCGGGACCGAGGAGTACCGGCTCGGCGAAATCTACATGAACGCGACGGCCGAGAACCGCGAGGCCGTGATCCAGAACATGCAGCGGATCATGCAGCAGCTTGAACAGGGTGGCAGCTTCGTCGCTTATGCCCGCCAGTTTTCCGAAGCGACCACGGCGGTCGTCGGCGGCGATACCGGCTTCCTGCGGCTCGAGACCCTGCCCGCGCCGATGGCCGAGGCTGCGCGTCAGATGCAGACAGGCCAACTCGTCGGGCCGATCGAGATACCCGGCGGCTTCACCATCATGTATCTGATCGACAAGCAACAGGTGCTAACCGCCGATCCGCGCGATGCGGTTTTGAGCCTGAAACAGATTTCCGTCGCCTTCCCAGAGGGGACCAGTCAGGAAGTCGCCAACGCAAAGATCGAAGAATTCGGCACTTTCGTGCAATCGATCCGGAGCTGCGCGGATGCGGACCGCGCTCGTGACGCGATTGGCGCGAACGTCGTCTCGAATGACGAAATCCCGGCGCGTCAGCTGCCGGAGCAGCTCCAGAATATCCTTCTTAATCTGCAGATCGGCCAGACAACGCCGCCCTTCGGCAGCGCGGAGGAAGGCGTGCGCGTGCTGATGCTCTGCGGTCGCGATGACCCTGAAGTATCCAGCGGCCCGACCTTCGATACGGTCATGAGTTCGATCGAGGAAGAGCGCATCAACAAGCGTGCCCAGCGCTATCTGCGCGACCTGCGCAACGACGCCTTCATCGAGTACAATTGACCCCGGCGACGCCCGAAAATCCCGACGCCCCGCTCGCGATCGCGCTTGGCGATCCGGCGGGGATCGGGCCTGAGATCATCGTCGAAAGCTTTGCCCGGCTGAAAGGCGGCGCGCATCCCTTCTTCATTGTCGGCGGGCCCGAAGTCCTGCGCGCCGCGGCTGAGGCGCGCGGATGCGACTGCCCCATCGTCCCGATTGCCGAGCCCGCCGAGGCGATGTTTGCATTCGGTGCGGGCCTGCCGGTCATGGCCGGACTTGATGCGTCTTACACGCCTGCGAAGCCCAGTGCCGACGGGGCGAAGCTGGCCTTCGCATCCTTGCAGCTCGCAACCCGCTTCGCGCTCAGCGGCGTTGCGAGCGGGCTCGTCACCGCTCCGATTGCCAAGACCGAACTGGCCGCCATCGGCTTCGACTATCCCGGCCAGACCGAATTTCTCGCCGATGTTTGCGGCAAGCCTTACCGCGATGCGGTGATGATGCTGGCCGGGCCTTCTCTGCGCACGGTGCCGCTGACTGTCCATGTCTCGCTTGCCGAGGTGCCCGCGCTGCTCTCCGCCGAGCTTATCGTTCACAAGGCCCGGATCGTGGCCGCCGCGCTGAAAAGCGATTTCGGTATCGCGACCCCGCGCCTCGCCATCGCCGGGCTCAACCCCCATGCCGGCGAAGGCGGGCGCTTCGGAAACGAGGAAGCGCGCGCCATCGAACCGGCAATCGCGACATTGCGCGATGAAGGACTCGACGTCACCGGCCCGGTGCCCGGAGACGCATTGTTCACCCCACGCAGGCGGCAAACTTACGATGCGGCGCTGTGCATGTATCACGATCAGGCGCTGATCCCCTTGAAGACGCTGGAAGTCGATGAGGGCGTGAACGTCACGCTCGGCCTGCCGCTCGTGCGCACGTCGCCCGACCACGGCACCGCGTTCGATATCGCGGGCAAGGGCTTGGCCGATCCCGGCGCGATGATGGCTGCGATCCGTATGGCCGGGGAATGCGCCACACTGCGCGCCACAGCGCAGCATGGCTGACCTTCCTCCGATCCGGGAGGTTATCGCGCGCCACGGCCTTTCCGCGACCAAAGCGCTGGGGCAGAACTTCCTTCTCGACGAGCAATTGCTCGACCGCATCGCAGCGCTTCCGGGCGATCTGGGCGGCGCGCGGGTGCTCGAAATCGGTCCCGGCCCGGGCGGTCTGACGCGCGCATTGCTGCGCGCGGGAGCGCGAGTGACCGCGATCGAGATGGACACGCGCTGCCTCCCCGCGCTGGCAGAGCTGGGCGAGGTGTTCCCGGGGCAACTTTCCGTGGTCGAAGGCGATGCCATGAAGCTCGATCACGGCGCGATCATGCAGGGCGAGCCGTTTCACGTCGTCTCCAACCTGCCCTACAATGTCGGCACGGCCTTGTTCGTGCAGTGGCTGTCGGGCGAAGCATGGCCCCCGCAATGGCAATCGCTAACGCTCATGTTCCAGCGCGAAGTGGCCGAGCGGATCGTCGCGCCGCCGGGCGGCAGCGCCTATGGTCGCCTCGCCGTTCTGGCGCAGTGGCGCAGCGAGGCGCACCTCGCGATGAAAGTCCACCGCAGCGCCTTCACGCCGCCACCCAAGGTGATGAGCGCGGTGGTGCACGTGACCCCGACCCCGGCACCCGACGGGGTCCGCGCGAAAACGCTCGAGCGGATCACCGCCGCCGCGTTCGGGCAGCGCCGCAAGATGCTGCGCCAGAGCCTCAAGAGCGTGCCAGGCGCAATCCACGCGCTGGGAGCGGTCGGCATTGAACCGACACGGCGGGCGGAAACCGTCAGCGTCGGCGAATTTGTCGCCCTCGCCCGCGCTCTCGCCTGACTGCGGCTTGGCCCAGCCGCAACAAGCAACGCTTCCGCATGGTTAAGATCGGGTAATTACACTTGGGAACGCGTCGGCATGGTTTGCCACATACGATCTGTTTCGTATCCGAGTCCGTGCCCGCCCAACACAAAAAGAAAGGTCGCCATGAGCACTCTCGCCAATCGTCAGGAGGCCGTGCAAGCTGACCGCCGCCGCAGCGCGCGTTTCTCCACCGAGATTCCCGTAGTACTGCGCACCGTTCTGGGAAATCGGGAATGCCGGATCTCGAACATCTCCGACAGCGGGGCCAAGCTGCAAACGAGTTCACCCCCGCCCGCCAATATCGCCGCGTGCCTCATCATGGGCGAGGACGAGATTTTCTGCACGGTCGTGTGGAGCCGCGAAGAATCGTGCGGTGTGGAGTTCGAGCGCGCGATCGGCGAAACCAAGTTGACCGAAATCGCAGGCGAACAGGTGAAGCGCGAGGGGCCGGTGGCGAATGTCGGCAATATCCAGCGCGGCCGGAAGCGCGGGCGGCTCGTGTCTGGGGACTAGACCTGCCGGTTATCCGACGCAGTTCCGGTAAAGCTATCAGCTTATCATATAGATGATCGACGTGGCATAATACGATCTGAAAGGCTGCCCCTCGGCATCGAGAGCGGGTTCGAACTTCGCGGCCTCCATTTCCCTGCATGCAAAGGATTTAAGCCGGTCAGTCTCGGTCGCCTCGTCCAGAACGCACTCTTCGACCGCACCGTTTTCGTTGACGATTACGCGCATCCGCAAGATTGCCTGCTCTCCGCGGTTGAGAGCGGCCGAGCCATATTCCGATTGGATCCTTCGGGCGATTGCTCGTTCGTTTGTCCACTCGGGCAGGCGTGTAGCGGTCAGGTGACGTTCGACGTCCAATCCCCATTCGCGCACCATGTCCTGCGTGCAGGTGTTGAGCACCTCGAAAGCCTTGTCCAGCGGTCCGGTCGCGAACCGCACCGCGCGCCCGCGCTGGCTGATCGACACAAAATCAGCCCGGGCCGCAGCTGTGGTGTCCAGTTGCGGTAGCGAGTTGTTGTTGGGATCGTCATCGTCATCAGACTCGGTGCCAAGCTCGATATCGACATTAGAATAGATCACCGCCTTGCCGATCGATTCGACGTTGCCCGCAAACGGCTCGGTGCGATGCGGCTTCTGCCCATCATAGAACGAGAGGTAGGTCCGTCGGCGGCTCTGAAAGCGGTTCAGCGCCGATCCGGCCACTGTCAGCCCTGCGCGCGTCGAGGGATAGAACTGCTCGATAAACAGAACGTGGCGATCATCCTCTTCGCCAAACAGCCCGGTCAACCGGCACTTTTCCGGTGCGAAATCCACGTTCCACGGCGCGCTCAGCTTTAGGACAGTGGGATCCTTCGCCATTGCTGGCGCGCCACCCAAGGCGACCCCAGCGGCCAGCAGGGCGGCAAGTTTCAGGCGGATCATGGCTCGGCTCCAGTTGTGGCAAGTGATTGAGAAACAAGCATGCCTCTCGCGCATGACGCGATCAAGACGAGGCTCGGCGAATTTGCGACTAGCCCCGCGCTTTCGCCTTCGCTCTCCATTCGTGCAGCAGCGGTTCGGTATAGCCACTCGGCTGCTCGGCGCCCTTGAATATCAGGTCTTTCGCCGCACTGAAGGCCGGGCCGTCTTCATTACCGATCAGCGGGGTGTAGTCCGCATCGCCCTCATTCTGCGCATCCACCTTAGCGGCCATTCTCCGCAGCGAATCCATCACCTGATCCTCACTGACGATGCCGTGCATCAGCCAGTTGGCGATATGCTGTGACGATATGCGCAAGGTCGCGCGGTCCTCCATCAGGCCAACATCGTGGATATCGGGCACCTTGGAGCAGCCCACCCCGGCGTCGACCCAGCGCACGACATAGCCGAGCAGACCCTGGCAATTGTTGTCGAGCTCGTCGCGCACCTCGTCGTCAGGCCAATTGGTTTCTTTCGCGAGCGGAATAGTCAGCAGATCGTCCAGCCCGGGCGCGGGCGGCAGCTCCTTCTGAATCGCGAAGACGTCCTCCGCATGATAATGCAGCGCATGGAGCGTCGCGGCGGTGGGAGAAGGCACCCAGGCGGTGTTGGCGCCCGCGCGCAGATGGCCGATCTTCTCCTCCATCATCGCCGCCATCCGGTCGGGCGCGGCCCACATGCCCTTGCCGATCTGCGCCTTGCCCGAAAGCCCGTGCTCCAGCCCGATCGCAACATTGCGCGCCTCGTAAGCCTTGAGCCAGGCTGCATCCTTCATCGCGCCCTTTCGCATCATTGCACCGGCCTTCATCGAGGTGTGAATCTCATCGCCCGTGCGATCGAGGAAGCCGGTGTTGATGAAGACGATCCGGTCCTTTACCGCATGAATGCACGCAGACAGGTTGGCGGAGGTGCGCCGTTCCTCGTCCATGACGCCGACCTTCACCGTATGGCGCGGCAGGCCGAGCAGATCCTCAACCGCATCGAACAGATCGTTGGTAAAGGCGCATTCCTGCGGCCCGTGCATCTTGGGCTTGACGATGTAGATGCTGCCCGTACGCGAATTGCCGTATTTGGCGTGCCCCTCGACATCGATCGTGCTGATCGCGGAGGTGAAGACCGCATCCATGATGCCCTCGGGGATTTCTCCGCCATCAGGGAGCCGGATCGCGGGATTGGTCATCAGGTGGCCGACATTGCGCACGAACATCAGGCTGCGTCCGGGCAGGCGGTGGTCATTTCCGTTCTTGTCGGTGTAGTCCTTGTCGAATGCGAGCTTGCGCGTCAGCGTCCGCCCGCCCTTCTCGAAACTTTCCTCCAGATCGCCGCGAATGATGCCGAGCCAATTGATGTAGGCGAGATGCTTGTCCTCGGCATCGACCGCCGCCACCGAGTCCTCGCAATCGGCGATGGTGGTGAGCGCGGATTCGACGATGATGTCCGCGATCCCGGCGTTGTCGTCCTTGCCCACCGGCGTATCGCGATCGAAAACCACTTCGATATGCAGGCCGTTATTGCGAAACAGCAGGCCCTTGCCGGTCTTTCCGATATACTGGCTTTCGTCCTGCAATTTGCCGTCATTTTCGTCGGCGAGATCGGCCCAGCTCTGATCCACCAGAGGCAGCGCTGCATCCAGAAATTCGCGCCCGCGCGCGATCACCGCATCGCCGCGCGCCTTGTCGTAGCCGTCCGGCTTCGCGGGCGGCGCGTCGAGCGCATCGGTCCCGTAGAACGCATCGTAGAGGCTCCCCCAGCGCGCATTGGCGGCGTTGAGCAGAAAACGCGCGTTTAGGATCGGTACGACCAGTTGCGGCCCGGCCATCGTCGCAATCTCGGCATCGACATTCTGCGTGCCGATCTCGAATGCGCCGGGTTCGGGGACGAGATAGCCGATCTCCTCCAGAAATGCGCGGTACTCGCCCGCGTCATGCGGCTTGCCCTCGCGCGCCGTGTGCCAATCATCGATCCGCTTCTGCAATTCCTCACGTTTTTCCAGCAGTGCGCGGTTTCGTGGCACGAAGCGCTCCAGCAATCCGGCGAACCCTTCCCAGAACGCGCTCGGATCGCGGCCCGTGACTGGGAAAACCTCGCGTTCGAGCAGGTCGGCAAGGCGAGTGTCGACGGTAAGGCCGGCGCGGGTGACGGTCTGGGTCATATATGTGTCCTGTGATGCGCGAGAGGTTTGCGGACCTGGGGAGGAGGACGGCGCGGCATATGGCGCAACGCCGCTGCCTTTTCAACGCGCCGCAAGGCTGTGGGTTTCGCGCGCGGTTGGACACGGCGATCACGCGCGCTAGAGGGAGGCGATGACATTGACGCTTCCCAAACAGATCGACTCCACCCGCATGCTCGAACAGGTGCAGGCCTGGTCGGCGATCAACACCGGCACCGGCAATCTCGAAGGGCTGGCGCGGCAGGCCGATGCCCTGGCTGAAGCGTTCGGCGCGCTGCCGGGCGAGGTCGAGCTGGTCGATCCCGCCCCCGTCACGGCGATCGCCGCGGATGGCAGCGAATTTGCCAAGCCGAACGGTCAGCACCTGATTGTCCGCGTGCGGCCCCGCGCCAATCGCCGCATCCTGCTGACCGGGCATATGGACACGGTATTCCCCCCCGATCACCCGTTTCAGGAGCAGAAATGGCTGGAAGACGGCGTGCTGAATGGTCCCGGCGTCGCCGACATGAAGGGCGGGATCGCAGTAATCCTCCACGCGCTGATGGCGTTCGAGGAAAGCGCAAGCGCAGGATCACTGGGTTACGACATTCTCGTCAATTCCGATGAGGAAACCGGATCGCTCGCCAGTAGCGACCTGATCGCCGATCTCGCGCGTGGAAAGCTGGCGGCGCTTACGTTTGAGCCTGCCGCCCTGCCCGACGGCACGCTCGCCCATGCGCGTGGGGGAACGGGCAATTATTCGATCACGCTGACGGGCAAGTCCGCCCATGCCGGACGCAATCCCGAGGATGGTCGCAACGCGCTGGTCGCCGCCGCCGATCTGATGCTCCGGCTCAAGCAGCTTGAGCGCGAGGATATCACGGTCAATCCGGCCAAGCTGGAGGGCGGCGGGCCGAACAATGTCGTGCCCGATCACGCGCTGCTGCGCTTCAACATTCGCCCCAAATCGACCGAAGCGATGGAAGGGTTCGACCGCAAGCTCGATGCTATCCTGCATCAGATCGGCGAAGAACACGATGTCGGAGTCAAGCGCCACGGCGGCGTGACTCGCCCGCCTAAACCAGTCGACGCGCGGGCGCAGAAGCTGTTCGACCTCGTGCGCGAATGCGGGGCGGAGCTGGGTCAGGACATCGCCTGGAAGTCGACCGGCGGGGTGTGCGATGGCAACAATATCGCGGCCTGCGGGGTGCCGGTGGTCGACACGATGGGCGTGCGCGGCGGGGCGATCCATTCGTCCGACGAGTTCCTGATCGTCGATAGCCTCGCCGAACGCGCTGCTCTTGCCGCGCGGGTGATCGGGCGGCTTTCGGACGGCGCTCTCGACGAGGCAAAGAGCGCATGAGCTTCCGCCTGCGCGCCGCGCGTTCGAGCGATCTTGAACACCTTTATGAAATGGCCAAACTGACCGGCGGCGGCTTTACCAATCTGCCCGCCGACCGCGATGCCCTTTCCGCGAAGCTCAAACGCGCCACCGACGCGTTCGAGAACACGGGCGACAATCTGGTCGACGAACAATTCGTGCTGGTCCTCGAAGAAGCGGAGACCGGCGCGGTGCGCGGCACTTGCCAGCTGATGACGCAGGTCGGCCAGCAATGGCCGTTCTACTCCTACCGCCTCAACACGCTGACCCAATACAGCCGCGAGCTTGACCGTACGGTGCGCGCCGAGCTGCTCAGCCTGGTCACCGATCTCGAAGGGTCGAGCGAAGTCGGCGGGCTGTTCCTCCATCCCAATGAACGCGCAGGCGGCCTGGGCCTGCTGCTCGCCCGGTCGCGCTATCTGTTCATCGCCATGCACCGCAAACGCTTCGCCGACCGCATCCTCGCCGAGCTGCGCGGCATTATCGACGAGCGCGGAGACTCGCCGTTCTGGGACAATGTGGCGGGTCGCTTTTTCGGAATGAGCTTCCAGGACGCGGACTATTTCAACGCCATCAACGGCAACCAGTTCATCGCCGATCTGATGCCCAAGCACCCGGTCTATGTCGCGATGCTCGATGAAGAAGCGCGCAAGGTGATCGGCAAACCCCACCCCACCGGGCGCGCGGCGATGCGGATGCTCGAGAACGAGGGCTTTCGCTACGAAGGCTATGTCGACATCTTCGACGGCGGGCCGAGCATGGGCGCCGCGACCGACGATGTGGCGAGCGTCAAGGGCAGTACCGAGGCGCGCGTGACCGCCATGGACCTTGGCGAAGGCGAACGCGCGATCCTCGCCACCGGCAGGCTGACGACGTTTCGCGCCTGCTACGGGGCGCGCAAGCTGGAGGGGGATGGCGGCATCGCGGTGAGCGCGGCGGCGGCGGACCTGTTGGAACTGTCGGAGGGTGACACCGTGTGGAGCGTGGCGCGGTGAGCCTTTCTGAAATCAACTTCGACGGGATTGTCGGCCCGACCCACAATTACGCCGGGCTTAGCCTCGGCAATATCGCCAGCGCGAGCCATGGCGGCGATCCCTCCTATCCGCGCGCTGCGGCCTTGCAGGGTGTTGCCAAGATGCGCGGCAATCTGGATCGGCTGGGCGTGCAGGGCTTCCTCCTGCCGCTGCCGCGCCCCAATACGCTGCTCGCAGAGAGCCTGCATTATAGTGGCACGGAGCCTGCCGCCCTGCGCGCCGCGCCGTGGTCGGCGTCCTCGATGTGGACCGCCAATGCCGCGACGGTCAGCCCAGCCCCCGACACCGCTGACGGGCGCTGCCACCTGACCCCCGCCAATCTCGTCACCATGCTGCACCGCGCGCAGGAATGGCCCGACACCAAGCGCCAGCTCGATCTCGCGTTCGCCGATCGCGAGCATTTCGCCGTCCACGGCCCGGTCCCGCCAACCTTTGGCGACGAAGGCGCGGCGAACCACATGCGGCTGTGCGAAGGGCATAGCGCAAAGGGCGTCGAGGTGTTCGTTTACGGGCGACCGGGCGGGCGCTTCCCCGCGCGCCAACATGAACAAGCCAGTCGCCTCGTCGCGCGCGCGCACGGCCTCGATCCGGACGCCTGCGTCTTTGTCGAGCAAAACCCGGCGGCGATCGAAGCGGGCGCGTTTCACAATGACGTGGTCGCAGTGGCTAATGAGGGGGTGCTGTTCACCCACGCCGAGGCGTTCGCCGATCAGGCCGGAGCCTACGAGGCAATCCGCGCCGCCTTTCCCGCGCTTGAAATCGTCGAGGTTCCCGCCAGCGCCGTGAGCCTGGCGGAAGCGATCCGCACCTATCTGTTCAACGCGCAACTAGTCACAAGGCCCGACCAGTCGATGGCGCTGATCGTTCCGGAGGAATGCCGCGAAAGCGAAGCGGTTTGGGGCTGGTGCGAGAACATGGTCGCGTCCAACGGTCCGATCCGCGAAGTCATCCCGGTCGATGTGCGCCAGTCGATGGCCAATGGCGGCGGCCCCGCCTGCCTGCGGCTGCGCGTCGTGTGCGATCCCGCGACAGTCCATCCGCGTTTCTTGCTCGATGAGGCTCAAGCCGACCTGATCGAAAGCGTGATCGCGAAGCATTGGCCCGAACAGATCGACCCGTCCGATATTTCGGCTGTAGACGCCTCCGACGGGCTCGCCAGCGACGTCATCGCCGCCCGCACCGCGCTGCTGGCCGCGCTCGATCTGGAAAACCTCATCTAGCTATCGTTAACGCGATTGCATTGCGCCCGCGCGCGTTTACGGTTTCTTCATGATAACGCGGTCGCTACCGGAACCCGGATACGCATTGCGGCGTAGAGCCAGTAAGTTAAGCGCGAAAAGCAACACCGGAGAAACCATGCTTCGCAAGATCGCAAGGCTATTCGTAATCAAGAACAGGTTCGAAGCCTTCGTGATCATCTATGCCCTCGCGCTCGGCGCGACGACGCGCGGATCGGCCTATCTCGATCAATATCCCGGACTTGCCGGACAGCTTCTGTTCCTCGCCACTACGGGCGCGGTGTTCCTGGCAGGGGCTGCGATCCTCGATTCGCTGCGTGCAAAAAAAGAACTCGCCGCGTTGAAGGCGCAGATTGGCGACGCGGGCGACTAACCAGCCCCGGGCGATTGCGACGGATCGCGCAAGTCCTTGAGCCGCCCGTCGAGAATCGGCTCGCCCTCATCATTGTATCGCGGCAGCAAGACCAGATCATCGGCGCTCGCCAATTCCAATGTGAGCTGTCTGCGCCGGAAGTCGCGCCGCGCGCCGACGAATTGCGCGAACAGGCGCGGTTGGCCGCGCACGACGATCCGCCGGTCCTCGATCAGACGGCGCAAGTCCTGCAGGGTGGGCTTTTCGCGCTTGCGATCCCGCTCACCCTCCACAACGATATCGGCGTCTTCATCGCTTGCGCCTGAGCGCGGCGGGGTGCCCTCGCCCGGCGACCACATGAGGTCGATGAAGGTCTGCTCGTCCATCTCGACGATGATGTCGCTGGTGCTCGTGAGCGTCCGCCCGGCGGATTCGCGCATGCCGAAATCGAGCTGCTGCTGAAGGTCGAACTGATCGGCAATTGCCGGACGCTCGGTGTGCAGGCGGATTTTGTCGCCGCTACGGCTGACATGCACGATGTCGAGAATGCCGGCCATGTCGCTGCCATCGCGACCGCCATTCCTGCGCGCGGCGCGAAGCAGCTGGCGTGGCTCGAGACAGCCGGGCTCACACACCTGCTGCATTCGCGCGAGATACTCCTCGCGCGTCTCGGCAAGCGCCGGAGCGGGCAGCACGACCACCAAAGCTATAATGAGTGTGAAGCAGGAGAGAAAAGCGCGCATGCCAACCTCTACGTTTGCGTCTCGGCGCGGGCTCCAAGCCGGTGAACAAGTGGGGGTTTCTGTTGCTAGCTACCCGCGTCTTTGTTGGATCGGGGGGAGAACCGCGGCGCGCGGCGCACTTGCTGCGCTTTTCCTTTGATCTGAATAAGTGGGGGTTTCTGTTGCTAGCTACCCCCGGAGCCCCGGTATCCCTTCTGTTGCCCGGTGGGTCCAACCGCGCATTAGCTTTGTAAATTCAGGCCGCTAGGCCGTAAAATTACGCGGCGATTGCGAGTGCTTCATTGTCATTGGCACTTATGAGATTGAGCCTATTACGGGTTACTCAGCCCGGGCAAAAACTACGCTTTTCAGCCCACGTCGATCCTAGTTCGGCCCCGTCAGAAGCCCCAGAAATCGCGAACGAAGACCGGGGTTTATGGTGGAGCCGCCGGGTACTGCCCCCGGGTCCGTTGTGCCTATTGCACGCAGCAATTTATCGCCATAGTCGGTTGCCCGACGCTCCCTATATAGCGATGTGAAGCTTAATTGGAAGTGAGCGAGCCGAACTTGAAGCGCCGTTGCGGTGTGCTATATCGACAACACAGATGGCGCTGCGTTGCATTTTTTCGCGTGGCGCGCCTTTCCTTGGAGGATTTTGCATGAACCCCCTTACTGCTGGACGCGCGATTCTCATCGCCGCCGCATCCCTTTCGCTCGCCGCGTGCGGGATCAATTCGGTTCCGGCGGCGGAAGAACAGGCCAACGCCAAATGGGCCGATGTTGAGGCGCAATTTCAGCGCCGCGCGAACCTCATCCCCAACCTCGTCGAAGTTGCGCAAGGAGCGGCGCAGAACGAGCGCGGAATCCTGACCGAAGTGACCGAAGCACGGGCCCGCGCGACCAGCATCAACATCGACGCCGACGATCTCAACGATCCCGCCGCTCTGGAGCAATACGCGCAGGCGCAGGGCCAGCTCGGACAGGGGCTCGGGCGGCTTCTCGCCAGCTTCGAGGCCTATCCGCAAATCCAGTCGAACCGGAACTTCCTTGCGCTGCAAAGCCAGCTCGAAGGTACGGAAAACCGCATCGCCGTCGCCATCCGCGACTACAACGAAGCGGTGCGCCAGTATAACACCACGATCCGCACATTCCCAGACACGATCGGCGCGAACATCATCCACGGTGCAGAGCCATTGGTGCCCTACTCCGCCGTCACCGAAGGCGCGGAAGTCGCGCCCACAATCGATATGACGTCGAACTGAGCGGCGTGTTGCGCCACCTTCTCCTGATACTCGCGGCAGCGGGGGCATTCTTGGCGTCCCCGCTCGCCGCGCAGCCGCAATTTCCCGAGCTGACGGGGCGCGTGGTCGACAATGCGGATATCCTGCCGCCCGAGACCGAAGCGCAGCTCACTGCGCAGCTCGAAGCATTGGAAGCGCAATCGCAGCGCCAGTTGGTGGTCGCAACGGTGCCGGATCTGCAGGGCTACGATATCGCGGATTACGGCTATCAGCTGGGGCGTGAATGGGGCCTTGGCGATGCGGAGCGCAATGACGGCGCGCTGCTGCTGGTCGCCCCGAACGAGCGGCGGGTGCGGATTGAAGTGGGATATGGCCTGGAAGGCTACCTTACCGATGCGCTGTCCTCGCTCATCATCCAGAACGAAATCCTGCCGCGCTTTCGCGATGGCGACTTTCCGGGCGGAGTGACGGCGGGCACGCAGGCGATCGTCCAGCAATTGCAGCTCCCGCCCGATGAAGCGGCGCGGGTCGCGCAGGAGGCGGGCGAGACGCGACAAAACGATGGCGGCTTCCCGTTCGGGTTCCTCATCTGGGTCGGCTTCATTGTCCTGTTCTTCATCCTGCCGATCTTCCGTGCCCGCGGGCGCAAGCGGCGTTATCGCTCTACCGGCAAGGGTCCGTGGGGTGAACGCGGTCGCGGGCGGCGAGGTCGCAGCGGCGTGGGCGATTTCGCTACCAATGTCATCTTGTGGGAACTGGGCAGCGCGATTGCGCGCGGCGCAATGTCGGGCGGGGATGATTGGGGCGGCGGCGGAGGTGGCTTTGGCGGCGGTTTCGGCGGCGGTTTTTCGGGCGGCGGCGGATCATTCGGAGGCGGCGGCGCCTCCGGGGGGTGGTAGCGCATGGCCTATCTCAGCCCCGAACAGCATGATATCGTCACCAGTGCCGTGGGCGAAGCGGAACTGACGACGTCCGGCGAAATCGTCACCGTGCTGGCCGATCGTTCGGACGGTTACACCGATGTCGCTCTTCTCTGGGCAGCGGCCCTCGCCTTCACCGCGATGAGCGTGTTCGCCGCCCTGCCCCGCCCGTTCCTCGACCTTTGGGATAGCCTTATCGGCGGATGGGGTCACGAATGGACCACCGGCGAACTGGCCAGCATGACGATCGCGCTCGGCCTCATCGCCTTCGTGCTCGCCTGGGCCGTGCAGCTTTGGGATCCGATACGCTTTGCGCTCATCCCCGCGCCCGTCAAAACCGCGCGCTGCCACGATCAGGCGGTCAAGCACTTCAAGGTCGGCGCCGAACGCCGCACCCACGGGCGCACCGGCGTGCTCATCTACCTTTCCATGCAAGAACACCGCGCCGAAATCGTCGCCGACCGCCCGATTGCCGAAAAGGTCGAACCGGAAGTCTGGGGCGAGGCGATGGGCGACATGCTGGCCGAGATCAAGGCAGGCCATGTGGCCGAAGGCATGGCGGCGGGCGTGCGCGATGTCGGCTTCGTCCTCTCGCAGCATTTTCCGCGCGGCGATGACGATGAGAACGAGCTTCCCGACCGGTTGATCGAAGTCTAGGGCCGCGCACCATGAGCACCACGACACCGGGGCGCGACGCGGATGCGGACAAGCCCGAACAGATTGCCTGGGCCGGCAAGTTCATCACCGCCAAGACGCGGGGCCGGTGGGAATATGTCGGACGCGCGCGCGGCATTCGCGCCGCCGCGATCCTCGCGCTGGACGAGGATGCGGACGGCAGGCGTCACGTCATTCTCGTCAGCCAGTATCGCGTCCCGCTAGGCCAGTTCTGCCTCGAAGTGCCCGCCGGCCTGATCGGCGATGATGAAGACCGCCGGAACGAAGGCGCGCGCGAGGCCGCGATCCGCGAACTGAAAGAAGAAACCGGCTATGTCGCCGATCGGATGGAAGTGCTGGGGGAATTCTATTCCTCGCCCGGCATGGTGTCCGAATGCTTCACCCTGCTGCGCGCAACCGGCCTTGCCAAGGTGAGCGAAGGCGGCGGGGTGTCGGAAGAAGACATCGCCGTGCACCGCGTGCCGCTGGACGAACTGTCCGATTTTGTTTCACGCTGGCGCACCGATGGTCACGCGGTCGACGTGCGGATCGCGATGCTGCTGACGCCTGAATATCTGGGAGACAATCTGACATGAGCACCCAAACCACTCGTCGCTGCGAAGGAAAGCTCGCACTTGTCACCGGGGCTGCGCAGGGGCTGGGACGAGCGCATTGCATCCGGCTTGCGCAGGAAGGCGCGCGGGTGCTCGCGACGGACATCAACGGAGATGGCGCTGCGGAAACTGCCGAGATCGTCAATGCTGAACAAGGCGATGGCACCGCCTTCTCCCTCGCCCATGACGTGACGGACCCGGCTGCGTGGGAGGCTGCCGTCGACGCGGCACGCGAGCATCTTGGCGGGCTCAACGTGCTGGTCAACAATGCCGGGATCGGCGTGGCCGGAAACATCGAGACATGCGATTTCGACGACTGGAAGCGCTGCTTTGCGATCAATGTCGATTCGATCTTTCACGGCTGTCAGAAGGCCCTGCCGCTGATGCGCGACCATGCGCCGGGATCGATCGTCAACATTTCCAGCATCGCCGGCCTGATCGCGAGCGACACGATGCCAGCCTACAATTCATCGAAAGCGGCGGTGTGGATGCTGTCGAAGTCGATTGCGCTGCACTGCGCGAAGAAGAACATGAAGATCCGCTGCAATTCGGTCCATCCGACATTCGTCGACACGCCGATCCTCGATGGGACGGCAAAGGCGCATGCGCTTGAAAAAAACGTCTTGATGGAAAAACTGGCCCGGCAGATTCCGCTGAAATTCGTTGGCGAACCCAACGATATCGCCAATGCGGTGGTCTATCTCGCCAGCGATGAAAGCCGTTTCATGACCGGCGCGGAGATCAAGCTGGATGGCGGTATTTCGGCCATGTGAGCCGGAAGTGAGGTGCACTTTGAGGGGCGGCGTTTTCGCCAGACCCCTCAATCCGCGACCAGCGCGATAACGATATAGGCGATAACCGGCAGGCCAAAGCCCAGCAGCGTTGCGGCGACGAAGCCAACGCGCCAGAGCATCGGATCGCTGTTCGTGTAGTCGCCAATTCCGGCGCACACGCCGAACAGCTTGGCATTGGTCTTGTCCAGGCGGAACTGGCGCTGTGGCGGGCGGCCGTCATTCTGTTTCAGGTTGTTCATGGGCAGGCTCCTTTTCAAAAGTGGGTTGCGGCAAATTGTCTATCGCCTTCGCGGCGTCGTCAATGATCGGGTCAGGCGATCGGCACCGGGCTTCCCGGAAGGATTGCGAAGGCGAAGAAAGCGGTCGAAATCATCACAGAGAAGGCGGCAGCGGCGAAGCGGGTTGCGGTGTTGGAAGACATGGGGATCGGTCCTTTGGTGAGGTCGTCGGCTCAGGCGAGCGTCGGAGTGGCCGGGAGGATGGCGTAGGCGAAAAACGCGGCCGAAACGGCGATCGAAAGAGCGGCGGCGGCGAAGCGATCTGCGATCTGGGTAGCGAACATTGGTAGTCTCCTTGGTTTGGGTTTCCTTGGTCCCGGCTGTGTTCCGGGGACGCCCAACACTCTGCACGGGGTGTGCCAAACTCTAAGAACGGGAGATTTCCGGGATTTCTGTCTACCAGCACAACACCCGCTTCATTCATCAAACCGAAAGGTTGGGAAAATTTCCCATGTGTTGGGATTGGTGGTTTCGCGCGGCTTCGCACTGGCCTTTGACCCGCGTCCTGCTAACCGGGCAGGCGAACGATGGCGCTCGCGAAAATCACCCTGCAGGACTTCCGCAACCACGCCGCGAGCGAGCTGGGTGAGACAGCGCATTTCAACCTGCTGGTGGGCGCGAATGGCGCGGGCAAGACCAATGTGCTCGAAGCGATATCGTTGCTTGCGCCGGGGCGCGGCCTCAGGCGGGCGGCGCTGATCGACCTGCCCCGGCGCTCGGCGCAGACAGACCCGCCCCGCCCCTTCGCCATCGGAGCCACGCTGATCGAGCAGGGGCAGGTGTCCGCGCGGCTCGGCACCTATACGCGCGAGGGGCAGCCCACCCGCCGGCTCGTGCGCATCAATGGGGCTGAAGCGAGCGCGGCGGCGCTCTCGGAATGGCAGGCCGTGTCATGGCTGACCCCGGCGATGGACGGCATCTTCACCGATAGCGCGGGCGCGCGGCGGCGCTTCGTCGACCGGATGGCGCTGGCGATCGAGCCGGGCCATGCGCGTGTGGTCAGCCAGTTCGAGACCGCGCTGCGCGAACGCAATCGATTGCTGGAGGATCGCGGCGACGCGCGCTGGCTCGACGCGGTCGAAGCGCAGGCGGCGACGGCGGGTGCGCAGGTTGCGCAGACCCGGGCGCGGCTCACCGCGCGGCTGGCTGATGAGCTTTCCGCCGTGCCCGACGAACCGTTCGCCCGCCCCGTCCTGACCTATCGCCCCGGTGGCCCAACCGACCGCGCCGACCTGATCGCCGCCCTGGCTCGCGCCCGCCCGCGCGACCGGGCGGCCGGGCGCGCACTCGAGGGACCGCAGCGCGATGAGCTCGACGTGGTGATGGCTCGAACCGGCCTGGCCGCTGCGGCCTGCTCGACAGGAGAGCAAAAGGCGATGCTGATCGCGATCACGCTGGCGCACGGCACCCTTGCCGCATCCGGTCGCCCCAGCGTGCTGTTGCTGGACGAGGTGGCCGCACATCTCGATCCGGTCCGGCGGGCCGAACTGTTCCGACGGTTGCGAAACGCTCAGGCGCAGGTGTGGATGACCGGCACCGAAATCGCGCCCTTTGCCGAGATCGAGAGCGAGGCGGCAGTGTGGCGGGTGGAAGGGGGCACAGTCACAAAGCTGTAGGTCGCCAGCAAGCGCTGCGCCGTTCTCAAGTCTCGTCGCCTGCGTCCTCCGGCAGCGCCGCCTCAACCTCATCCACAGTCGATGCCACCAATGCCTCGATCCCCTCGGCAGTGGGGTGAATGCGATCGTCCTGGAACAGCGAGGGATCCTGATAGATATCCTCCAGCCAGAACGGAATCAGCTCGGCATCGTATTCCTGCGCGAGGTCGCGATAGAGCTGGTCGAATTGCTGCTGATATTCCGGCCCGTAATTGGGCGGCGCGCGCATTCCCATCAGCAGAACCGGGACGTCCTGTTCCTGCAGCGTGCCTAGCATCGCCTCGAAATTCGCCCGCGTTTCTTCGGGCGAAATACCGCGCAGCAGATCGTTGCCACCCAGCTCCAGAATGAACAGATCGGGCGTATCATCCTGCGCGGAAAGCGTGAATTCGAGCCGGTTGCGCCCCGCCGCGCTGGTATCGCCCGAGACCCCGGCATTGACGATGCGCGCATTGATCCCGCGCGCCCGCAGCGCCGCTTCGAGCTTTTGCGGATAGGCCTCGCGCGGATCGACATTATAGCCTGCGAACAGGCTGTCTCCGAAGGCGACGATGTCGACCTCCTCGCCCATCACCGGCACGGCTGGGATCATCGCATCGCCTTCCACGGGCGCTGCGCCCGAGGCGGGCACAGCCTCGGCGGTTTCGGCTGCATCGCTGCACCCGGCGAGTGCGAACGCCCCGACAATCGCAAGCGCGCCCGCCCGCTTCATCCACGCATCAATCGACCAAGCGCGCTTGTGCATCTGCGAACTCTCCCGGCTAGTATCTTGTGTGCAACCCATTCCTGCCCCATCTGGAATTTCGTGACCGACATAGCAAGCCCGGCCATCTCGGCCCGCAACCTTACCCTCACCCTTGGAAGCTCTGCCGCACCGGTAGAGATCCTGCGTGGGATCGACCTCGATATCGCGCATGGCGAGGTGGTCGCGCTGCTCGGGCCATCGGGTTCGGGCAAAAGCTCGCTGATGGCTGTGCTGTCCGGGCTCGAGCGCGCCAGCGGCGGATCGCTGACGGTGGCGGGCGAGGATTTCGCCGCGCTCGACGAAGATGGCCTGGCCGCCGCGCGGCGGGGACGTATCGGGATCGTGCTGCAGGCCTTCCACCTGCTGCCAACCATGACCGCGGCAGAAAATGTCGCCACGCCGATGGAGCTCGCGGGCAGCGAGGATGCAACCCCGCGCGCTCTGGCGGAGCTCGAAGCGGTCGGCCTCGGCCATCGCACCGGGCATTACCCCACACAGCTTTCGGGCGGTGAGCAGCAGCGCGTCGCCATCGCCAGAGCGACCGCGCCGCGCCCCGCGCTGATCTTCGCTGACGAGCCGACCGGCAATCTCGACGTCGCGACCGGCGATGACATTATCGAGCTGCTGTTCGCCCGCCGCGCGGAAACCGGCGCGACCCTGCTTGTCATCACTCACGATCCTGCGCTGGCGGAAAAGTGCGAGCGTGTGCTGACGATGGCCGACGGGCGGATCGTCTCCGACACCAGCACCCGGCCAGCACAGGCCTCCGCGCAGGCGGCGGAATGAGCGGCACTCGGACTGCGAACGGCCTTTCCTGGGGCGCGGCGTGGCAGCTTGCCCGGCGCGATCTCAACGCGCGGTTCAAGGGACTGCGCCTGCTGCTGGTGTGCATCTTTCTTGGCACGGCAGCGCTCGCCGCGATCGGCACGCTGACCGCCTCGATCGAGCGCGAGCTGGAATCCTCGGGCCGCGAACTGCTCGGCGGCGATCTCGAAATCGAAGTGTGGCAACGCGATCTGTCGGACGAGGAACTGGGCGCCCTTCGACAATATGGCGCGGTTTCAGGTGGCTATCGCTTGCAGGCTATGGCGAGCACGCCCGACGCCGCCGCGCCGGTCGAACTGAAGGCGATCGACGATAGATGGCCGCTGTTCGGCACTTTCACGCTCACAGACGGATCAGAACCCGGAGCACCGAGCGCAAACGACGCCTATCTCGCGCAAGGGGCGCTGGACCGGCTCGACATCGAAGTGGGCGAAAGCTTTCGGGTCGGGACACTGACCTTGCGCGCAGCCGGCGTGATCGAGACCGAACCCGACCGCCTGTCCGAAGGCTTTCAGCTCGGCCCCACCGTGCTGGTCGCAAAGGACGTGCCGGTCAAAGCAGGGCTGCTGCAACCCGGATCGCTCTATCAGAGCAAGTACCGCGTCGCCTTCGCCGATACCGGGCGCGATCCGCAGGCGGTTGAAGACACGCTGACCGACGCGTTCCCCAATTCCGGTTTCGACTTCCGCACTCGAGAGCGCGCGTCGCCCGGTGCAGACCGCTTTGTGGGCCGGATGAGCGACTTTCTGACCCTCGTAGGGCTCGCTGCACTGGTGATTGCGGGGATCGGGATTGCGGGCGGCGTGTCGTCCTATCTCGACCAGCGGCGCGCCAGCATCGCGACGCTGAAAGTGCTTGGCGCATCGGCGCGCGATATCGTGCGGATCTACGCGCTTCAGATCGCTGTGGCAGCGCTCGTCGGCAGTCTAGCCGGGTTGGCGGTCGGCGTGCTGGTCACTCCACTGCTCGGGTTGGCGCTTCAGGGTTTGCTCCCGGTCGAAAGCGGCTTTGTGATCGAGCCCGCGCCGTTGTTGCTGGCGGGCACATATGGGCTGCTGGTTGCCTTCGCCTTCGCCGCTGCGCCACTGCTGCGAGCGCGGACCTATCCTGCGATGGCGCTCATGCGTTCGCGGATCGTGCCGCTGTCGCGCGACAAGCGGGCCTTGATCGCGACCGGTATCGGGCTGGTGGCGATTTGCGCGCTGGCTTTGCTGACCACCGCGCAGCCGCTGTTGTCCGGCGGGTTTCTGCTGGGAGCGGGCGGCGCGCTGGTTCTGCTCGCAGCGCTCGGCCTCGCGCTGCAATGGGCCGCACGCAAGGCACCTCGCCCGTCCAACCCGCTGCTGCGTTCGGCCTTGTCCAACCTCCACCGTCCCGGCGCACCCACCGGCGCGCTCGTCACCGCGCTGGGATTTGGCCTCGCCGCCTTCGTGCTGCTCGCCGCGATCCAGAGCGCGATCGACGGCAACATCCAGAGCCGCGTGCCGCGCGAGGCGCCCGACTATTTCGTGATCGACGTGCCCCCTGAAAGCGAGGGCGCATTCCGCACGCTGGTCGAGGACCGCTTCCCCGAGGCATCGATCAACACCGTCCCCACCATGCGCGGCGCGATCCTTGCCTACGGATCGGAAGGCGACATGCAGCGCGTCGCGGATCTCGAAGAGATACCCGACGGCGCCTGGGCGCTGCGCGGCGAGCGCGGCATCACCTATTCCGACACCGCGCCCGAAGGCAGCCGGGTGGTCGAGGGCGAATGGTGGAACGCCGCCCAAAGCTCCGAACCGCTGGTATCAATCGACGCCGATTTTGCGCAGGCCGCCGACCTCGAGGTCGGCGATATGCTGACAATCGGGATCCTCGGCACCGAGCGCGACGTGCGGATCGCCAATCTGCGCGAAATCGACTGGGAGACGATGGGCTTCAACTTCACGCTGGTGTTTTCGCGCGGGGCCATCGCCGATGCGCCGCACAAGCTCGCCGCGACCATCGACCTGCCCGAGCGTGTGAGCGGCGCGGCGCAGGGAGAATTGCTCCGCGCGCTGGTGCAGGAATTCCCGTCAAGCTCGGTCGTCGAAGTTGGCGAAGTGCTGGTGCAGGCGCGCACGCTGCTCGAACAGGTGGGACTGGCGACCCTCGCCGCAGCGGCGGTGGCGGTGCTGGCCGGGCTGGCGGTGCTTATGGGCGCAATCGCAGCGGCCCGCGCGGCGCGCACATATGACACGGTCGTCTTGCGCGTGCTGGGCGCGAGCAGGCGGCAAATCCTCGGGCTGCAAATGGCCGAATACGGCCTGATCGCCGCCGCGCTGGCGCTGGTGGCGCTGGCTCTGGGATCGGGCCTGGCATGGGTGGTCATCACCCAGCTTTTCGAATTCGACTGGCTGCCCGATTGGGGCGTGGTGCTGGCCGTGCTGGGGCTCGGCATCGGCATCGTGCTCGCCTTCGCGCTCGGCGGCTCGCTGCCGCTGCTGCGGGCGAAACCGGCGCGGGCGCTGAGAGAGCTTTAGGCCGGGAGCGTTAAAGCGCGAGCTTCAGGCGAAGACCTCGACATTGGAGGGGTCTTTGGGATTGGGCCCGAAGCGGTTCGATCCGGGATCGCCGGGCAACACCATGAAGACGATGAACGCTATTGACCCCAAAAAGCCGAGAAGCGGAATAAAGCTGATTACCACGAAGCCGAGATACCACCAGCCCGACATCCCACGATCGTGGAACCGTCGAACGGCCACTGCAATTCCCGGTATCACGGCGATCAAAAACCAGACCGGGATGAGGATTCCCACCCCGCTTGTGGCCAGGGCAAAGGGACTAAGCGAACCATCAGCACTCGTGATGGAATCATCCCGCGCTTCTCCCGTCAAAGCGAAAGTCAGAAACACAAGAACGGCGATGACGACCATATTCAGCAGAGTGAACATCCAATACTCCATCCGCCGCGAACGGCCGGAGAAGTCGAAGTACCGTTTGAACGGCAGGATCATGTAATTCATTGAATGTTTTCCCTTCCCGGCGCCACTCCGCACGCTGCGTCCATCGCGGTAATCGTCAGAGGTTCACGAGCTGTCAATCACACACAGAAAAAGGGGCTCCGCCATCGCTGGCGGAGCCCCTTTCGGTCATATTTGCAGCACGCCTCAAAACTTGAAGCGCACGACCCCGCCATAGGTGCGCGGCTGGCTCGGATAGCCGGACACCGTGCCGGACTGCGCGACCCCGTCGAACACGGTCAGGATATACTGATCGTCGAGCAGGTTGCGCGCAAACGCGCCGATCTCGAACCCGTTGTTGAGTGCGAGCGTGATCGAGGTGTTAACCAGATTCACCTCGCGCCGGAAAATCCTGGTATTGTCCAGCGCCGTGTTGAATTCCGGCAGGCCATTGTTGATGTCGACATTGCTCTCGTGGTTGTAGTCCACGCGGCTGATGATGCGGCTGCCGCTGTCGAATTCATGCGTGTAGGTCGCGCTGGTCGCAATCGTCCACTCGGGAATGCCGGCGGGCCGCTGCCCCGACAGATCCCCGACAACCGAATCCGTGAAGCTGTCGAACAGCGGGTCGAGATAGGTCGTCGCGAAGGTCAGGACGAGGCCATCAGCCGGATTGATCGTCGCGTCGAATTCGAAACCCTTCACCGATTGCTGACCGGCATTACGCAGCGCGAAACCCGTGCCTGTGAAGGTGAAGCTCTGAAAGCCTTCGATCGTCTGATCGAATAGCGCGAGGTTGAAGCCAAAGCCCTCCCACTGCGCCTTCATCCCGATTTCATAGACCTCGGCTTCTTCCGGTCCGGCGAAACGGGTGCCTGACGTCAGGTTCGGCACGGCCAGCCCGGCATCGAGAATCGGCGAAGAGGGCGCAAGAATGGTCGAATTTCGCGGCCCCGGCGTGAAATCACTCGCCAATGGACGGCTGTCACGCGACAGGTTGACCGAGCTTGCCTTGAAGCCGGTCGCGTAGCTTGCGTAGAGATTGACCTCGTTCGACACCTGATACGCGGCGCGGAGCAAGTAGGTGAACTCGTCGTCGTTCGTTTCGCCATCCTCGATCGCATTGGGCACGTCGAGGAAAGGTGGCTGGAACTGGAACGCCTGCAGGCCGAGCAGAGGGTTAGCCGTCAGGCCCGGAACCGGGCTGAGGTCCAGCCCATCGGGATTGCCGAGAGCAGCTGCGATAACCAGAGGCGCGAGCGGGCTGTTCTGCTGGAACGCGGCGAATTGCGCGGGATCGGTCGCATCGATGCCGAGCGGCGCCAGCGCACCGACCAGGAAAGCATCGACCAGATTGATATTGGCCAGCGGATCGAAGCTGGTCTGGCTGGCGGTGAACGTCTTCTCGTCATCGGTGTAGTTGAAGCCAGCGGTGAAGACGAGGCCGTCGACCGGCTCGAAATCGACTGTGCCGAAAATTGACCATGCGGTGTTGTCTAGCGTGAAGCGCTCATCGGTCAGCAGTGGCGTGGTAAAAATGCTTTCCTGCGGCAGGCCCAGACCGGCCTCGACCCCGTTGAACACGCTCGGTGCTCCGGTGATTATGTCGACCGGATCGCCGCCCGCCAGCAATTCGAAGAAGTCGCGGATCTGCGTGCCATTCTGCACGCCGCTGTCCTGCGTGATGCTCTCATCGAAGTAGAAACCGCCCAGCAGGAAGTTGAACGGACCGTCGAAATCGGTCGCGATGCGCAGTTCCTGCGTGAAGGTTTCGACCTTCTGGTCGCGCGTTTCGCTGGCGATATCGAGGCTGGAATAATCGATGTCGGAGCGGAAGAAGTTCTCAAGCTCGCGGTAGGCGGTGATCGAGGTGACGGTGAACGCGCCCGTCTCCCAATCGGCCTGGATCGATCCGCCGTAATTGTCGACTTCGTTGACCGGCACCTGGTTGAGGAAAGACTCGTACTCGAAGAACTCGTCCACCGGGCTGAGCTGCCCGCCGAGCGCGGCGATAGCGCCCGCGGTCGGACCGGCAACGACAGTGCCGACCTGACAGCACACTTCATCGATGCGCGAATAGTCGGCGATGGCGCGAATGCTGATGTCGGGCGTCGGCTCGATCAGCAATTGCCCGCGCGCGGACCAGCGGTTGCGATCGTTGATGTCGGTGTCGAGGTTGACGATTTCGGCATATCCGTCGCGCCGCTGATACGTGCCGTCGATCGAGAACGCGATGCTCTCCGTAATCGGTCCGGTGATGTCGCCCTTGAGGAAGACCTGGTCGAAATTGCCGTAGACCGCCTCGACACTGCCGCCGAAGTCGAATTGCGGCGGGCGGGTGACGACCGAGATGACACCGGCGGAGGCGTTTTTCCCGAACAGCGTCGATTGCGGGCCGTTCAGCACCTCGATCCGCTGCACATTGGGAAGATCGTTCAGCGCAGCGGCAGAGCGCGAGCGGAACACGCCGTCGATGAACACGCCGACCGAAGGCTCGACCCCGAAATTGTTGTCGCCATTGCCGAAGCCGCGAATGATGAAGGTCGATGCGGACGAGGTCTGCAACTGGCTGACCCGGAGCGACGGCGTGACCGTCTGCAGATCGAGCACGTCGCGGATCTGCGCCTGCTCCAGCGTCTCCCCGCTCGTCACACTGACGGAGATCGGCGTTTCCTGCAGCGTCTGTTCGCGCTTGGAGGCGGTGACGATAATCTGGTTGGACGCATTTTCGTCTTCCAGCACCAGCTCGTCGGCATCATCGGAATCGACGATCGGGCTGTTGTCCTGCGCCAGCGCAGCGGCCGGGCTGGTAATCGCGAAGGCGGCGGCGCCTGCAAGCAGGGTGAAACGAAACGGTCCGGCAACGCCGGAGGCATTGAAACGCATGGCAATCCTCTCCCAAATCCCCACGGGCCGCGCCGCTCATCGCTGAAAGCGTACGGGGCGGGCCTCGACTGACATTCGTGTAAGCTGTCGGTGTTGGCGCGACAAGCGGACAAACGCCCCCGCCTGACGCGAGTCGTGGATAATGTGGCGAAAAGGTTACACTCGTTAGCCACTCGCCACATCATCGCTGGCGTGAGCGCGGGCTTGCTGGAGCGGCTGCGCTGCGCTAGGCGCGCTGGCGCAGTTTCCGTTCTTGTGCAGCGCAGCAACACCGGCACCGCCGTCTGTCGACCGCCTCGCCCGCAGCACCTCTGACCACGCCCCTGTTACGAAAGCCCGACCGTTCATGTCCGCCTCCCCCTCCTCCCTGCGTAATGTCGCGATCATCGCGCACGTCGATCACGGCAAGACCACTCTGGTCGACCAGCTCTTCCGCCAGTCCGGCACCTACCGCGAGAACCAGCGGATCGAGGAGCGGGCGATGGACAGCGGCGACCTGGAGAAGGAGCGCGGGATCACCATCCTCGCCAAGTGCACCAGCGTCGAGTGGGAACACGAGGGCGAGACCACTCGCATCAACATCGTCGACACGCCCGGCCACGCCGATTTCGGCGCCGAGGTGGAGCGCATCCTCAGCATGGTCGACGGCGTCATCCTGCTGGTCGACAGCGCGGAAGGCGCGATGCCGCAGACCAAGTTCGTCACCGGCAAGGCGCTGGCGCTGGGCCTCAAACCCATCGTCGTCGTCAACAAGATCGACCGCCCCGACGGCCGCCCGCAGGAAGTGCTCGACGAAGTGTTCGACCTGTTTGCCAGCCTTGATGCGACGGACGAGCAGCTCGACTTCCCTTCGCTGTGGGCAAGCGGGCGCGATGGCTATGCGAGCGAGGACGAGAGCGCGCGCGAAGGCACGCTGGAGCCGCTGTTCAAGCTCATCACCGAGCACGTCCCGCCCCCCGGCCTCGATGCCAGCGGCCCGTTCAAGTTCCTCGCCACCCTGCTCGACCGCGACAATTTCATGGGCCGCGTGCTCACGGGCCGGGTCCAGTCGGGCACCGTCAACGTCAACGATCCGATCCACGCGATCGACATGGACGGCAAGGTCGTCGAAACCGGCCGCGCGACCAAGCTGATGAGTTTCGACGGGCTCGACCGCGTGCCTGTCGAGAGCGCGAAGGCGGGCGACATCATCGCGCTCGCCGGGCTGGAAAAGGCGACCGTCGCCAACACGATCTGCGATCCATCCGTCACCGACCCGATCGAGGCGCAGCCGATCGATCCGCCCACGCTCGCCATGCGCTTTAGCGTTAACGACAGCCCGCTCGCCGGGCGCGAGGGCGACAAGGTGACCAGCCGCATGATCCGCGACCGACTGCTGCGCGAAGCGGAAACCAACGTCGCCATCCGCGTGACGGAGGCCGATGACAAGGACGCCTTCGAAGTCGCAGGCCGCGGCGAATTGCAACTCGGCGTGCTGATCGAAACCATGCGCCGCGAAGGCTTCGAGCTGGGCATCAGCCGGCCCAAAGTGCTGTTCCGCGAAGAAGACGGTCAGCGCATGGAGCCCTACGAAACCGTCGTCATCGACGTGGATGACGAGCATTCGGGCACGGTCGTCGAGAAGATGCAGCGCCGCAAGGCCGACCTCACCGAAATGCGCCCCTCGGGTCAGGGCAAGACCCGCATCACCTTCTCCGCCCCCAGCCGCGGCCTCATCGGCTATCACGGCGAGTTCCTGTCCGACACGCGCGGCACCGGGATCATGAACCGCCTGTTCGAGAAATACGGCCCCTACAAGGGCGCAATCGAGGGCCGGATCAACGGCGTCCTCATCTCCAACGGCGATGGCGAGGCGGTCGCCTATGCGCTCAACATGCTGGAGGAACGCGGCGAGCTGTTCATCGCCCCGCAAATGAAGCTGTATGAAGGCATGATTATCGGCGAGAACGCGAAGCCCGACGACCTTGAAGTCAACCCGATGAAGGCCAAGCAGCTTTCCAACGTGCGCTCATCGGGCAAGGACGACGCCATCCGCCTCACCCCGCCCCGCCGCATGAGCCTGGAGCAGTCGATCGCCTATATCGACGACGATGAAATGGTGGAGGTAACGCCGCAGAGCATCCGCCTGAGGAAGACCGAGCTGGATCCCAACGAGCGCAAGAAAGCGCGGCGCAAGAAGGGAGGGTAAGTCTCTCCCGCTACTGGACAAATCGAACGCTGCGCATCACCACCCCGTTCGTGGACACGCAGAAACTCATAGACAAATGGTGGGGCAAGCCCGGCGGGCAGGAAAGCGCCAACTTCCATCCGTTCATCGCCGATCTGTGCCAATTGCTCGACGTGCCCCGCCCGGACGCCGCCGAAAAAGGGAAGCTGGGCGCCTACGAGTATGAAGCCACCGTACCGGGCGGATCGTTCCGCTCGCTCAAGGGCACGGGCGCAATCGATCTCTACAAGCGCGGCCATTTCATCATGGAGGCCAAGCAGAGCCACCTGAAACCCAATCAGGTTCCGCTCGATCTCGATGACGAAAGCGTTCCAAGAGCCCCATCGGGCGCGACGTATGACAAGCTCATGCGCGATGCCCGCGCGCAGGCGGAAAACTACGCCAAGAACTTACCGGCAGCCGAGCCGGTCGCCCCGTTCCTGATCGTATGCGATGTCGGGCGCGCTTTCGAAATCTATGTCGACACCGCAGGCAATGGGCGCGGCTACGACTTCTTCCCGGATCGCCAGAGCTACCGGATCGAACTGCCCGCGCTTGCCGATGATGCCGAAATCGGGCGGACCGGAAAAACGGCGATCGAAATCCTGCGCGCGCTGTGGACCGACCCCAGAAGCATCGATCCGCGCCACCAGTCAGCGCTGGTCACGCGACAAGTCGCAAGTCGAATTGCTCAAGTCAGCAAAGAGATAGAGATCGGCATACGCGCTACAACAAGGTCCGAACGCGATCGGGCGATCGAGATCGAGGAAGGCTCGCTGTTCCTCATGCGCGTGCTGTTCTGCATGTTTGCAGAGGATGTCGGCTTGCTTCCATTCAAGAGCTTCGAGCAATTTCTCAAACGGGCGGAAGGCAATGATCAGCTGTTCGAAAACGGGTTGCGCGATCTGTTCGAGAAGATGGGCAGCGACACGTCCAACCGCTTCGCCATGGCGCTCGAAACCGACGTCCGTTACTTCAATGGCGGCCTGTTCGAGTCCTCGAAAGTCTACAAGCTCGGCAGCTTCCTGATACACGATCTGTACGAGGCCGCTCGGCAGAACTGGCGCCGGGTCGAACCGGCAATTTTCGGCACACTGCTCGAACAGGCGCTCGATCCCAAGGAACGCGCGAAGCTGGGCGCGCATTACACGCCGCGCCCGTATGTCGAAACGCTGGTGCGCGCGACGATCATGGACGTGCTCGAACCCGAATGGGAGGCGATCGACCGGCTCGACGATCCCGAAGAGTTGCTGAAGCAGGCGCGTGCTTTCCATGACAAACTGGCCGCGACGCGCGTGCTCGATCCGGCGTGCGGGACGGGCAATTTCCTCTATGTCGCAATGGAGCTGTTGCAGGCGCTTGAAAGCAAGGTGATCGAGCGCATCCAGACGCTGGGAGAGGATGCGAGTCCACGCATCGGGCCGCAGAACTTCTATGGCCTCGAACTCAATCCCCGCGCGGCCAAGATCGCCGAACTGGTGCTGTGGATCGGGTGGCTGCGCAACCGGTTGAAGGACGATCCCGAAGCGATCCCCGAACCGGTGCTGAAACGCAGCGCGAACCTCAATATGGGCCGCGCGGGGCGCTATGACGCGGTGCTGCGGCTGACCGATACGGGCGAGCCGGATTACGATGCGCCGGTGCTGGCGGAATGGCCGGAAGCGGACTTTATCGTTGGCAATCCGCCCTTCATCGGCGGGAAGGATATCCGTGATCGGTTGGGCGGCGACTATGCCGAAGCGATGTGGCAGGCGAACCCCCGGGTGCCCAAATCCGCCGATTTCGTCATGCAATGGTGGGACCGCGCGGCGCACGCGCTGGTGTCGCAAGGCAGCCCGCTCAAACGCTTCGGCTTCGTCACCACCAATTCGATCACGCAAGAATTTTCGCGCCGGGTGATTGCGCAATATCTCAAACCCTCTCCCCTTGCGGGAGAGGGAGGAGCGCCGTCAGGCGCGGAGGGTGTGGGGTCGGCGACGAAAGTCGCCGCTGATGCGGCGAACCCCACCCCCAACCCCCTCCCGCAGGGGGAGGGGGCTTTGAGCCTCGTCATGGCGATCCCCGATCACCCCTGGACCAAGGCGACCAAGGACGCCGCCGCCGTGCGCATCGCGATGACCGTGGCGGAGCGCGGAGCCCACGAAGGGGTTTTGCGCGAAGTGACCAGCGAAGCGAAGCTCGACAGCGACGATCCGGAGATCGCGCTGGCTGTCGTGCACGATCGGGTGAACGCGAATTTGAGCGTAGGGGCCAGCGCGAGCGAAGCAAAGCCATTGCTGGCGAATGCGGGGATCGCGTATCGCGGCGTTCAGTTGATCGGCTCAGGTTTTATCGTGGATGAGGCGACGGCGAAAGACCTCGGACTTGGCCAGCGCGAGGGGCTGGAAGCGCATATCCGCCCCTATCGCAATGGCCGGGACCTGCTCCAACATCCGCGCGGGGTGATGGTGATCGATCTGCTCGGATTGAGCGAGAAGGAAGTGCGGCAACAATATCCGGAAGTGTGGCAGCACCTTGACCGGACTGTGCGCGAGCAGCGCAGGGAACAGGTCGATGGCAAGATCGCAGAGGGTAAAAGGCCTACCAAAGACGCAATTTCATACCTTGATGAGTGGTGGCTGATGGGAAAGCCGCGGCAATTGCTCCGCGAAGCCCTCGAAGGCCTTTCGCGATACATCGCGACGGTCGAAACTGCGAAGCATCGCGTTTTCCACTTCCTCGAAAGCGATATCCTTCCCGACAATATGCTGGTCGCCATCGGCAGCAATGACGCGTTTCATCTGGGCGTGCTGCAATCATCTCATCATGTGGAATGGTCATTGCGGGCAGGCGGAACGCTTGAAGACCGGCCCCGCTACAACAAGTCAAAAATCTTCGACCCCTTCCCCTTCCCCGACCCCACCGACCCCCAGCGCGCCACAATCGCCGACCTCGCCGAGGAGCTCGACGAAACTCGCAAGGCCGCCATCGCCGAGACGGACAAGCTCACCATGACCGAGCTTTACAATCTGCGCGAAAAGCTGCGCGCCCATGCTTCGGGCGGCGAACCGCTGTCCGACAAGGACCAGCGCCGCGCCACCGCCGCGCGCGCCGGGATCGTCAATCGCCTGCACGAGCAATTGGATCAGGCGGTCGCCGATGCCTATGGCTGGGGTGAGGAATGGGCGGCGGGCACGCTCGGCCCATCGGAGATCGTGGCACGGCTGGTCGCGCTCAACCATGAACGCGCGGCGGAAGAGGCCGGGGGCCACATTCGCTGGCTGCGTCCGGACTACCAGATACCGCGCTTCGCCCCCGATCGCGACAAGGGCTGATCCGGCTGACCGCAGGTTTTCCTACATCCCGTCGCCCTGCTAGCCTCGCATCGGCTCTTTCATACCGTCGATCTCCCCTCCCCCGCGATGCGCGCAGACGAAGCTGTGCGCTTTCGCTCCTTGAACGCCCGCGCTGTCTGTATTTCATCAACCAACTCGCCCGATTTGCGGGTTTTCAGGGCATCGTCACGCTGCGAATCGGTCTTGCCCGGTGGTGCCGGTGGCCAATCGGGCGGTCGGATGTTACCCGCTCGCGCCATATGGACACAGCAACACTCATCAGCCTCGCGCTCTATTTCATCGCGATGATCGGCATCGGACTTTACGCCTGGCGCAAGTCGACATCGGATAGCGAGGGTTACCTGCTCGCCGGGCGCAACCTGCCGCCATCGGTCGCGGCGCTGTCTGCCGGGGCGAGCGATATGTCGGGCTGGTTGCTGCTGGGTCTGCCGGGCGCGCTGTATCTCGCCGGGCTTTCCGCCGCGTGGATCGGAATTGGTCTGTTTGCAGGCGCGGTGGTCAACTGGATCGTGGTCGCCCCGCGGCTTCGCGAACAGAGCGAGAGCTACGGCAACGCGCTCACCATCCCGCAATTCCTCGCCAATCGCTTCCCCGACCAGGCGACGGCGCTGCGGGTGATTGCGGGCCTCGTGATCGTGGTATTCTTCACGGTCTACACCGCCGCCGGGCTGGTTGGCGGAGGCAAGCTGTTCGAGACCGCCTTTGCCGGATTGCTGCCCGGTATCGGCCTGAGCGACTACATGTTCGGGATCGTCCTGACTGCCGGGATCGTGCTGGCTTACACGATGGTCGGAGGGTTCCTGGCGGTCAGCCTGACCGACTTCGTGCAAGGGATCATCATGATGCTGGCATTGGTGATCATGCCGCTGGTCGTGCTGTTCGGCGAAGGCGGGAGCGCGGGAGCATCTTTGGGGGCGGTGCCAGTCGAGGGCTTCCTCAGCCTGACCGAAGGGCTGACCGTTCTGGGTTTCATCAGCGCGGTGACATGGGGGCTGGGCTATTTCGGGCAGCCGCACATCATCGTACGCTTCATGGCGATCGACACGGTGGAAAAGGTGGCACGGGCGCGGACCTATGGCCTTGGCTGGATGGCGATTTCCCTCCTCGGCGCAATCGGCATGGGGATCGCGGGACGCGCCTATGCCGAGCGTAACGGTCTGGTGGTAGAGGATGCGGAGACGATTTTCATCGTGCTGTCCGAATTGTTGTTTCACCCGGCCATCACCGGGTTCCTGTTCGCCGCGTTGCTGGCCGCGATCATGAGCACGATTTCCTCGCAATTGCTGGTCAGCTCCAGCTCGCTGACCGAGGATTTTTACCGCCTGTTCCTGCGCAAACGGGCAAGCGAGCGCGAGGCGGTGAATGTCGGGCGGGTCTGCGTCGCGCTGGTGGCGGTGGCAGCGATGTTCATCGCACGCGATCCGGACAGCCAGGTTTTGGGGCTGGTCGCGAATGCGTGGGCGGGCTTTGGCGCGGCGTTCGGCCCGCTAATCCTGCTGGCGCTGACCTGGCCACGGATGACCGGGGCGGGCGCAGTCGCGGGGCTGGTCACCGGAGCGGCCGTGGTCGGCGGCTGGATCGCGATGGGCTGGAACGCAAGCTTTGCTGGGGGCGAAGGTCTGTACGAGATCGTACCGGGCTTCATCGCCGCCTGGGTCGCAATCATCGCGGTGAGCCTTGCGACGCAGCCGCAGCGGGAGGAGGCGCTGGCCTGAATTCGCGTATGTGAGCGATTTTCAGGTATAGGTGGGTTGGAGGAGAGCGACATGGCAGACCAAGCATCACCTCGCATCACCGGACTGGGCGGCGTGTTCTATGTCGTCGCCGATCCCGAAGCGACGCGCCAATGGTATCGCGAAACGCTTGGGATCGACGGGGACTATGGCCCCCAACTCGAATGGGCGGACGAACCCAAAACCAACCCCTATTCACTCATCAGCCACTTCGCGGACAACGAGTATGTGAAACCGGGCAAGGGCGGCTTCATGATTAACCTGCGCGTGAACGACCTCGATGGCTTCGTCGACATGCTCAAGGCGAAGGGCGTTGATGTGCTGGACTCGGCGGACGAGGGGTATGGCAAGTTCGCCTGGATCCTCGACCCCGATGGTGTGAAGATCGAACTTTGGGAGCAGGTGATCGACGAGTTGCCGTGAACAGACGGTCGAAGGCGCGTTCATTCGCGCAGCGTTCACCAAGCCTTGGCAAGAAGATGTGCGATGAGTTGCATGGCGCTTCCCGGACGGATCTTACTTGGCGCGATCGCGCTGTTGCTTTCGGCCTGCGGTTCGCTGGTGCCTAGCATACCGGATCGCGCGCCGGGGGATGGCCCCCTATCGCGCGGCGCGGTGAATTCGGCCCCCCAAAGCCCGGCCCCGCGCTCCGATGATGCGGTGTGCCTCGCGGAGCTGGGGCAGACTGGTGCACGCTTCGCCCCGCTACCCGACGCGTACGAAGCGCCGGGCTGCGCGCGGCTCGGGACGGTGCGGCTTGCGGCGCTGGCGGGGGATCGCTCGTCGATCGCGCTCGGCAATCTTGGTCCAGTCCGATGTGATCTGGCGCGGACCTTCGGGGCGTGGGCGCGCTTCGGCGTCGATCGCGCGGCGCGTCAGATCTTGGGCAGCGGGCTGGCGCGGGTCGAAACGATGGGAAGCTATTCGTGCCGCAATGTCGCTGGATCAGGCCGCCGCTCGGCCCATGCTAGCGCGGCCGCCATCGACATCTCGGGCTTCGTGCTGGCCGACGGGCGGCGGATCACCCTTACCGAGGACTGGGACGGCGGCACAGCTCAGGAGCGGGAATTTCTGCGCGCCGTCCATCGCAGCGCATGCAGACGCTTCGGCACCGTGCTCGGCCCGGAATACAACCGCGCGCACCGCGATCATTTCCATGTCGAGCAATCGGGCGGCGGCTTCTGCCGTTAGTGTGACCGCGCGCGCCCTGCATGAAAGAGAGGCGCGGTCCCGGCACCAGGGAAGGCCGGGACCGCGCTCAGGCACCAACAAGGGGTAGGTCGTTTACGCCTGAACCCTTGCCTCGAGCTTCGCTTCGAGCTTCAACCGGACGGCTTCGGCGGCGTGGCGCGCGCCAAGCTTGCTCATCATATTGGCCCGGTGGATCTCCACGGTGCGCGGGCTGATGTCGAGCTCGCGAGCGATCACCTTGTTGCTGCTGCCTTCTGTCAGCCAGTCCAGCACTTCACGTTCGCGACCCGAAAGGCTGGCAATGCGATCACGCGCTTCGATCATCCTGCGGCGCGCCGTTCCGAAGGCTTCCGCCTCTTTGCCGATGCGAGCCAGGCAGCGCGCGAAACGATCGGGATCGAGCGGCAGGGAGAGGTAGTCGAGCGCGCCTGCCTTAATTGCCTCGACGATGCGTCCGGGCCGCGGGCTGTCTTCCACCGCGATCAGCGGCAGCCAGATGCCAAGCCGTCCAAGGCGCTCAAGGATCATCGCGACCCCGCCCTCCTGCGCCGTGTCGCGGGCGACGATAATGCCGTCGCGTGGGGGGTGAACCGACAGTTCCGACAGGTCGCCGTAGACTTCCGAATGGTGGCCTAGCGAGAAGCCGATCCTGGCGAGTTCGGCCCGCTGGCGGCTGTCGCTGTCGACGAAGTGGAGTGATGCTTTGCGTTCCATGCGCAGATTACTGCGCTGTATTTCATCGCAGATCACGCACAGGTGGACCCGATTCGGATCGAATACGGAGACGAACTGCAGCAATCCGCAGAACCCCGTAGGAACTTAGCTCCAGAATGAACCTGTTGGGTTTAACCAAGCCCGGAAAGCCTGTGCGTTAGCCATACAGGCGCATCCGAATCCGCTAGAAACTGTAATCAGGCAGTGAGTGGAACGCGGCTTTCAACTTGTCGCCCCAGCCAGATGAGATTTCGTTGAAATAGGGATCGTCCTGCGTCACCCGGTATTCGTGCGTGGGCGCGAATTCATCACGTCCGATGACGAGCAGGTCGAGCGGCAGCCCGACAGACAGGTTCGCCTTCAGCGTGGAATCGAACGACACCATCACCAGCTTGACCGCATCCTCGAAGCTCATGTCGCGGTCATATGCACGGATCAGAATGGGTCGGCCATATTTGGTCTCCCCGATCTGGAAGAACGGCGTGTCCCAGCTGGCCTCGATGAAATTGCCCTCGGGATAGACCATGAACAGGCGCGGCTCCATGCCCGCAATTTGTCCGGCGACAATCATGGAGGCGGTGAACTTGCCCTTGCCCCGCTCGCCGTTGGCCAATTGCCGTTCCTGAATGGTGGAGCGCAGCAGCTTGCCGATTTCGGAGACGACATTGAACATGGTCGCGCCGTTCAAGAGGGTCGTTTCGCGTTCGTCAGGCTCCTTGGTACGCTCCTCAAGCTTGCTGACAACCGCCTGCGTCGTTGCAAGATTGCCGGCGGTCATCACCGCGATCATCCGCTCGCCCGGCACCCGCCAGTGAAACATCTTGCGGAAGACGGATATGTTGTCGACGCCCGAATTCGTGCGGGTGTCGCTCATCATCACGATCCCCTTGTCGAGGATCATACCGACGCAGTAAGTCATAGGTTCTCCGGTGGAGGGTGCAGGTTAGAGTGACCCGCGCAATACACTATTGCTGCTGTTGTTCCACTTGCTGCTGTTCAACGGAGACGTCCACGGTCAGGAGCTGTTCGGTCGTGCCGAAGCTAATGCCCGTGACGGGTGCTGCGTCACGATAATCGCGGCCCGTCGCAACCCGGACATAACGCGGATCGGGGCTGATCCCGTTGGAGATGTCGAAGCCGACCCAGCCCAGCCCATCGATATGCGCTTCGGCCCAGGCATGGGTCGCCTCCTGGTCGATACGGTCGTTCATCATCAAATAGCCGCTGACATAGCGCGCCGGGATACCGCCCGCCCGCGCCGCGCCAAGAAAGATGTGGGCGTGGTCCTGACATACGCCGCTGCCATCGGTGACCGCTTCCTCTCCAGTGGTCGTCACCTGCGTCGTACCAGTCTCGTAAGCCACCTGATCACGGATTGCGGCGGAAAGAGCGTGCAGATAATCGAGCTTCGCGCCGTCCTGCGGCCCAGCGCCATAATCGGGAATGTCGCGCATCAGCGCGCGCATCTTCGGCCCCGGCTTCGTCAGCTTCGTCTGGCTAAGAAAGCTCCACAACGGCAGATGCCCGGCATGACGCCCGATCACGCCGGAATTGTCTTCAGTCATCACTTCGCCGCTGCACGTGATCCGCACTTCGCGCGCGCCCGGTTCAACCGCGACCAGCGTGACGGTGTTGAAGTGCTGATCTTCGTATTCGAGTTCGGTGTAGGCGTTTTCGTAATCCATTTGCCAGCTCAGGATTTGCTGGCCCTGGGTAGCCTTTGGAGTCAGCCGCAAGCGCTGGAGCGCGTGCACCACCGGATCGGCGAAGGAATAGCGGGTCGTGTGCCGGATCGCCAGTTTCATGCCGCCCTCCTCATGCCAGGAATCTGTAATCTTCGCCGATCGCTTCGCCGATTGCCGCGTTGCGACTGATGTAGTCGATCAGAAATTCGTGCAGGCCCATATCAAAAATGTCGTCCGCGGAGGTGTCGGCGATCTGCATGTCGGCGGAGCGCATCAGCTCGTTGCTGCCTCCTTCCCGTCCGTGGATTCGGGCCAGTGCAGCAAGATTGTCGCGCAGCGCGCCGCGGCAGAACGCGAGTGAGCGCGGGAAACGCTCGTCCAGCACAAGGAACTGCACAATCCCGCGCGCGTCGATCTCACCGGCATTGAGCCAGGTATACGCGCTCGCCCCCGCGACCGATCGCAGCACCTGATCCCATTGCCCGCTATCGAGGCTGGAGCCGACGTGATTGAGCGAGGGCAGCAGGAGGTAATATTTCATGTCGAGGATACGCGCCGTGCTTTCCGCGCGTTCGACATAGGTGCCAGCGCGGGCGAAATGATATGCCTCATTGCGCAGCATCGATCCATCGAGCGCGCCGTGAACCTGTGTGCCCGCCCGCCGGATGGTGGTGACGACGTCGCCAACCGCGCTCTGGCTGACCGGGCGCGACAGCATGGAATCAAGCTTCATCCAGCTTTCGTTGACCGCTTCCCACATCTCGCTGGAAATGCTGGTGCGGGCCACGCGCGCGTTCGAACGCACCGCGCCGAACATCTCGCGCACATTGGCCGGATTGGCCTTGTCGCGCAAAACGAAATTCCACGCCGAGGGGCCTTCGTAATCCTCGTAACCAGCTTCGTACTGCCTGCGTTGACCGAGCGTTGAGATCACCGAGCGCCATTCCTCGCGCGCAGTGGTGAGGTCGCGGGTCAGCGCCATTCGCAGCCCTGCTTCCAGCAGGCGCGCGGTGTTCTCCGCCCGCTCGAGGTAGCGGAACATCCAGAACAGGCCATTGGCGGTCCGGCCTAGCATGAGCGCAACTCCGCCATCAGTCCTTGAGCACCCAGGTATCCTTGGTGCCGCCCCCTTGGCTCGAATTGACGACCAGCGATCCTTTTTTCAGCGCCACACGGGTCAGACCGCCGGGCGTGATGTCGATTCCCTTGGGCGACGCGAGTACGAAGGGCCGCAGGTCGACATGACGCGGGGCGAGGCCCTTCGCGGTGAAGATCGGGCAGGTCGAAAGCGAGAGCGTGGGCTGGGCGATATAGTTCTCGGGGTTCGCTTCGAGCTTGGCGCGGAAGGTGCGGATGTCCTTCTTCGTCGCGGTCGGGCCGATCAGCATGCCGTAGCCGCCAGAACCGTGGACCTCCTTCACGACCAGTTCTTCAAGGTTGTCGAGCACGTAGGCGAGGCTGTCCTCGTCCGCGCAGCGCCAGGTTTCGACATTGGGCAGCAACGCCTTCTCGCCGGTATAGAATTCCACGATTTCGGGCATGAAGGAATAGATCGCCTTATCGTCCGAAACCCCGGTGCCCGGCGCGTTGGCGATGGTGATCCCGCCCGATCGATAGACATCCATGATGCCCGGCACGCCCAGCACGCTGTCGGGCTCGAACGTAAGCGGGTCGAGATAATCGTCGTCGACCCGGCGATACAACACGTCGACCGGCGTATAGCCGCTGGTCGTGCGCATCTGCACACGACCGTTGACGACGCGCAGATCGCTCCCCTCGACCAACTCGGCGCCCATCTGGTCGGCAAGGAAGGCATGTTCGAAATAGGCCGAGTTGTAGATCCCCGGTGTCAGCACCGCGATCCGGGGCGTTCCTTCACATTTGGGCGGTGCGCAGGCGGCAAGGCTGCGGGCGAGGCGGCGCGGATAGTTGGAAACGCTTTCGACCGCGACCCGGCTGAAGAGGTCGGGGAACATCGCCATCATCGTCTCGCGGTTCTCCAGCATGTAGGAAACGCCCGATGGCGTGCGCGCATTGTCTTCCAGCACGAAGAAGTCGTTCGGCCCCGTGCGCACCAGATCGATCCCGGAGATATGCGTGTAGATCCCGCCCGGCGGTGTAAAGCCAACCATGTTGGGCAGCCACGCGGCATTGTTGCGGAACAGGCGTTCGGGCACCCGCCCCGCGCGGATAATCTCCTGACGGTGATAGAGATCATATAGAAACGCATTGAGCGCGCGCACACGCTGCTCGATCCCACGCGTAAGGCGCCGCCATTCCCCCGCGGTGATGACCCGCGGTACCATGTCGAACGGGATCAGCCGCTCCTCGGCCTCATCCTCGCCATAGACGTTGAAGGTAATGCCGGTGCGGCGGAAACTTTCATCAGCTTCGGAATTCTTGCGCTTCAGCCAGCGGGGATCCTGTTCGTCATACCATTTGCAATAATCGGTGTAGGCGGGGCGGATTTCTCCGTCCGCATGTTTCATCTCGTCGAAATTGGTCTGGGCGTCCCCCATTGATCTCCGTGCCTGCCACCGCTGGCGGCTCTAGGTTTCTTTGAGTCCCCTTCGGTCCCTTTCAGTCACCCTAGCGGTGCGCCTGAAAAAGGAAAGGATCAACCGCGTTCGAGTTCTTCCAGAACCGCGCCGATCGCCTCGGTCGAATAGGAAAAGCCCATATGCGTGCAGCGAAGCGCGACCGCACGGTCACGCTCTCCGGGATAACCCGCGGCGCTGCGCGGGTGGATCGCGCCGTCGTTTGCGCTCCACAAAGCGACCGTTTCGACCGGCGGCTTATGCGCCAGATCGGCTTCGATCGGCGCCTGATCGACCCGATGCCCGGTCACGAACTGATAGGCCCGCCAGACATTGTTGGCGCGCGGGGAGCCGGAAAAGGGCGACCCCATCGTGATGACCTTGCTGATGCAATCCGGCTTCCGCTTGGCCAGTTCACGCGCATACAGCCCGCCGAGGCTCCATCCCAGCAGGACGACCGGCTGATCGTAGCGCGCGCAAACCGCATCGAGCCGGCTTTCAAGTTGAGTCAGCAAGTCCTCGCTCGCTCCCCAATTTCGTCCCAGACCCCAACGCTTCGTCTTGTGTCCGGCGCGCTCGATCTGACGCGCCATGTAGCGCATCTTACTGGGATTCGTCGCGAAACCGGGAAGGATCAGCACGATCGAGGGGTTGTCCGATTTCGCAATATCGACCTTGCGAAACAGTCGGCGGAACGGTTCGAGAAGATACTGAAACTCCCCAACCACGCGCCAGAAACGCGGGCGAGAGACCTGCTCGGGTTCCGGCTCGCTCGCGAGCTGGATGCGGCGAGCCAGCTCGGTTTCGCCGAGCGAAGGCATGGTAAGGTCGGGAAGGGAAAGTCTGGATGGCATTCGTTGCGGCTTTTATGTCCTGACCTATGAATGACCGGTGAAAGCTAAGGTTTCCGCAACGCGCCGCGTCGCAAAGAAGAGGGGCGGCAACGCCTGACGCGCCCCGCCCCATTGTCGTCTAAGTTGCGCGACGGCTCAGCTATCGCATTCCCCGATGCGTTCCTGCTTCACCTTCATTTCGATCTCGGCATCGCCCATTTCGCCGAACACGCCTTTTGAAACCATCGTAATGTCGGATTCGGTCGGCGAGACCGTGCCGCTCATCGTCATTTCCATCTGTCCGGCATTGGGATCGTCGCAGGTCATGGCCATGTCCATCTGGTTGCCGTCGATGCTGAACTGGCCGATCGTGCAATTGTCGGCATCATTGCCCTGCATCGCCTCGCCAAAGCCCTGATCGGCCATTTCGGGCGTCATGCAGAATTCGTAGCTGTTGGTCATCTGGTTGCCCATCATCTCGGCCATTTCGGGCGGAGCGCCGGGTATGTCGGCGTTCACGAAAGTCATGGTGGCGCGGTATTTGCCCGGCTCCGGCTTGATCGCATCGCCCGACCGCTCAGCCAGGGCCTGCGCCTCATCGGCTGTTACTTCGCCGTCGCCGTCTGTGTCGGCATCGGTTCCGCCGCCGCAGGCAACAAGGGACAGGGCAGCGAGGGCAGGCAGAAATGCGTTTTTCATGTCGTTCTCCAATCAGGCGCCCACGCTAGAGCCAGGTCCGCTACTTCACAAGCCGCGAGCCTGCCCACATATTCCCCCCATGTCCCAGCTCGTCATCCGCCGCGGTCTTGCCGAACCCGAAACCGGGGAGGAATTCACTCCGCACCGCCCCAATCGCCCGGAAAAGTCGATGCCGGGCAAGAAGTTCAAGCTGGTCTCGGATTATGAACCGGCGGGCGATCAGCCCACCGCGATCCGCGAACTGGTCGAGGGCACGCGAGCGGGCGACCAGACCCAGACGCTGCTGGGCGTGACGGGATCGGGCAAGACCTTCACGATGGCCAAGGTGATCGAGGAATTGCAGCGCCCCGCCCTGATCCTCGCGCCGAACAAGATCCTCGCCGCGCAGCTTTACGGCGAGATGAAAAGCTTCTTCCCGGAAAACGCGGTCGAGTATTTCGTCAGCTATTACGACTATTACCAGCCCGAAGCTTACGTCCCGCGCTCGGACACCTATATCGAGAAGGAATCGAGCGTGAACGAGGCGATCGACCGGATGCGCCATTCGGCCACGCGCGCCCTGCTCGAACGAGACGATGTGGTGATCGTGGCGTCGGTTTCCTGCCTCTACGGCATCGGTTCGGTCGAGACATATTCGGCCATGATCTTCGACATCAAGAAGGATGAGTCGGTCGACCAGCGCGAGCTGATCCGCAAGCTGGTAGCCCTTCAGTACAAACGTAACGACGCCGCTTTCACCAGAGGGTGCTTCCGGGTGCGCGGCGATAATCTGGAGCTGTTCCCCTCGCACTATGAGGACATGGCTTGGCGGATCAGCTTCTTTGGCGACGAGATCGAGGAGATTGCCGAATTCGATCCACTCACCGGCAAGAAGGGCGCCGTGCTTGAGAAGGTGCGCGTGTATGCGAATTCGCACTATGTGACGCCCGGCCCGACCATGAAACAGGCGGCGGAAGCGATAAAGTTCGAGCTGGCCGAACGGCTCAAGGAGCTGGAAGAAGAGGGCAAGCTGCTCGAACACCAGCGTCTGGAACAGCGCACGCATTTCGATCTGGAAATGATCGCGGCGACCGGCTCGTGCAACGGGATCGAGAACTATTCGCGCTTCCTGACCGGACGCCTGCCGGGCGAACCGCCGCCGACCCTGTTCGAATATTTGCCCGAAAACGCGCTGCTCTTTGTCGATGAAAGCCACCAGACCGTGCCACAGATCGGCGCGATGGCCCGCGGGGACCATCGGCGGAAGATTACGCTGGCCGAATACGGCTTTCGCCTTCCGTCCTGCATCGACAACCGCCCTTTGCGCTTCAACGAGTGGGACGCGATGCGCCCGCAGACGTTCTGCGTTTCGGCGACGCCCGGTTCTTGGGAGATGGAGCAGACCGGCGGTGTGTTCGCCGAACAGGTGATCCGCCCCACCGGGCTGATCGACCCACCAGTCGATATCCGCCCGGTCGAGGATCAGGTTCAGGACTGTATCGAAGAGTGCAAGAAGACCGCGCAGAACGGCTATCGAACGCTCGTCACGACCCTGACCAAGCGGATGGCGGAAGACCTGACCGAATTCATGCACGAAGCGGGCGTGAGGGTTCGCTACATGCACTCCGACGTCGAGACGCTGGAGCGCATCGAACTGATCCGCGACCTGCGCATGGGCGTGTACGATGTGCTGGTCGGCATCAATTTGCTACGCGAGGGGCTCGACATTCCCGAATGCGGGCTGGTGTGCATTCTCGATGCGGACAAGGAAGGCTTTCTGCGCTCGGAAACCTCGCTGGTGCAGACGATCGGCCGCGCCGCGCGCAATGTCGATGGCCGGGTGATCCTGTATGCCGATCGGGTGACCGGCAGCATGGAACGCGCGATGGCGGAGACCGATCGTCGGCGGGAAAAGCAGAAGGCCTTCAACGAAGAGCACGGTATCACGCCGACCACCATCAAGCGCGATATCGCCGATATCGTCGCGCACACCGCGTCTCAGGACGGGGTCACTGTCGATACCGGCGATGAGGAGGTCAACAATCTCGTCGGGCATAATCTGCGCGGCTATATCGAGGATCTGGAAAAGCGCATGCGCGATGCCGCCGCGAACCTCGAATTCGAGGAGGCAGGCCGCTTGCGCGACGAAATCCGGCGGCTGGAGAACGACGAACTCGGCCTGCCCGACGAGCAGAAGAAAGCGCCGCGCGTCGGTCGCTCCAACGAGGGCAAGCCGGGCACGCGCAAGACGCGCTATGGCAAGACGCGATACAAGAAGATGGGCGGGAAGCCGTAGCGCCGCGTCGCGTTAAGGCCACGGTCGGTCGATATCATTGAAACACACGGAAAAAGCTGTGCGATATGGGTATGGACGCACGCTGACGTAGCCCTCTTGGAGACAACACATGAAAACCACCCTTACCGCACTCATCGCAGCTCCGCTCGCAATCGCCCTTCCCGGTGCCGCGCTCGCTGCCGAAGCCGAAGACGCTGCCGTCCAGCCTTACGAGGAAGAGGAGGAAGAGACGGAAACCGAGGACGAAGGCGCCGAGCCCGAGGACATGGACACCGATGACGACAGCGACGGCGATGATTCCGACGATGACGACACCGATAGCGACGATGATGACAGCGACGATTACGAGCCCGGCGACGATTGATCGAACGTCGGCTCGATGAGCTGAACCACAAGGGCAGCCGGACCTGGTTCGGCTGCCCTTTTCGATGCGCGGTGTAGATTTCTGTCGCCCGCGCACCGGTAAGTGGCCGTGACCACGATCGCGTAGCCCTTCGCGCTTGATCCGGTCGCGGCGCGTCGCCTACGGATTTGGCCGTGTGTTCAAGACCTGACTTAATGGCGACAGATCGGTATGGCCGACCGGCCCTTTATGCCTGAACGAAAGCAATATCTGTTCGGCGCCATGGCGCTGGTTTTGCTCTGCGCGGCCTGCAAACCGCCACCGTCGGATGCGGAGATCAACCGTGCGACCTCCGAACCCGAGCCGGTTTTCGCGTCCACGCCATTGGCTTCGCCAGATACGACCGACGCGGTCTGGGCCTCAAGTTCGGACGGCGAGCGGATTGTGTACGGCGTGCCGGGCGAGGCGGCGCTGATTGCGCTTGAATGCGTGCGGGAGGATGCGGAGCCGCACTCCCTTCGCATCACGCGCTTTGCATTGGCCGACGAGGGAGCCGAGGCGCTGATGGCTCTGATCGGCAATGGCTACATGAGCCGCCTTCCGGTCGATGCGGAAATCGTGGCTGAAAGGCTTGCTTGGCAGGGCACGCACGGCGCCGATGCGGAGTTCTGGGAACCGCTTGCCGGACCACGCGGGCTAACCGCGACGGTGCCGGGCGCGGGAAAGGTATCGCTTGGTCCAAGCCCGCTTCCGGGCGAGCTGATCGCCGCCTGCCGCTCGGGTTAGCGGGCGCGTGCGGCGCGCTGCGTCAACATGTCGGGGGTGAGCACTTGCGGCAGGGTTTCACCCTCACCGCCCGGTTCATACCACAGATACAGCGGCACGCCCGCCGCGCCCTGATCCGCGAGGAACCCGGCAATCTCCGCATCGCGCGCGGTCCAGTCACCGACGAGCGAGATGACCCCCGCCTCCTCGAAGGCGCGCGCGGTCGTCTCCCGCTCGATCGCGACGCCTTCATTGACCTTGCAGGTGACACACCAGTCGGCGGTGAACCAAACGAACACCGGCTGACCAGTCGCCCGCGCCTCAGCCAGAGCCTCTCGGCTGAACGGGCGCGGATCAAGCGGGCTTTCACGCGCATCGCCGACCGGCGCAGCATAGCTCGACGGCAAGGCAAAAGCGCCAAACACCAGGAACGGCGCGGCGACGAGGCCGAAGGCGGGCCACGCCATCTTTCCGCCCCGCTGCAATCGTCCCACCACGGCGAGCGCGAGGACCACACCGAACACGACGACCAGCGCGAACATCGCGAACCCGCGTCCGCCGAGCTGGACGGTCAACCAGACGAGCGCGAGCGCGGTCAGCCCCATCGGGATCGACATCGCCCGGCGAAACCGCTCCATCCACGGGCCGGGCTTGGGCAGCATTCGCCGCAGCGCGGGCACGAAGCCGATCGCGAGGAATGGCAGCGCCAGCCCCAGCCCAAGCAGCGCAAACAGGAGCAGGGCCTGCGCGGTTGGCAGCAACAAAGCCGCTCCGAGAGCCGCTGCCATGAACGGCCCTGTGCAGGGCGTCGCAGCTACGGCGGCGAGCAGGCCGGTCGCGAACGCGCCGCGCTGCGATCCTGCGCCAGTGCTGACGCCGGGGAGTTCGAACACGCCTGCAAGGTTTGCCGTGATAACGCTCGCCAGCACCAACAGGGCGACCACCACGCCCGGTTCCTGCAACTGAAACGCCCAGCCTACCTGCTCCCCCGCTGCGCGCAGAGCCAGCATGATTGCGCCGAGCGTGACGCAGGCCAACACGACCCCCGCGGTGTAGGCTAATCCCTCACGGCGCGCCTCGCCCTCCCCGCCACCGGCGCCCACCAGCGACAGCGCCTTGAGACTGAGGATCGGGAAGACGCAGGGCATGATGTTCAGGATCAGCCCGCCGACCAGCGCACCGAGCACCAGCGTCCATAATGGCGGTGTGCGCGCGCCGACCGGCCCGGCGATAATCTCACCGCCCGCTGGGACATCGCCGCGCACCGCTTCGAACCGGACCCCGATCTCATCGTCGAAGGCGAGAATGCCCGTCACCTCCTCCGCCCGACCCATCCCGAATTCGTCTAGCGAGATTTCGGCGATGAGCCGGTCACCGCTGCGCCGGAAGGTCTGCGGCGCAGCATAATCGACCAGATCGGTGGTGCCGATAAAGGCGTGCGGATCATCCAGCTCCACGCTTTCCGGCAGCGGCACGGAGAGCCTCAGCGTCTCCTGCGAAACAGCAAAGGCTCCACTCGCATCGAGCAGCGGCGCGACCTCGGCCCGCCAGCGCGTGAAACCGCCGCCCGTTCGGGAGCGCAAGGCCGCATCCTGCGGCACGCAGATTTCGTCGGTGCAGGCGAGATATTCGACGAAGCCCGTGACCTGCAGTAGGCCATCGGTAGCCGCACCATCGGGAACGCGAACCGGCACCAACACCGCATATTCGCCCTCATAAATGTGGTTCATCAGCCCGGCGATGGTCAGCCTTTCGGGCACCGGATAGAGCGGCTCACCCGCCCGCCAGCCTTCGGGCAGATCAAGCTCCAGCTGCATGCCCAGCCCCGCATCGCCGGGGTTCGACCAGTATCCGTGCCACTCCGGCCCACTCGGCCTGAACCTGAGCGCCAGCATCCAGATCTCGCCCGCGCGCGGCTCGCCATCGGCGTAGAGATCGACCGAGATATTATCGTCGCCGACGCGTGGCTCACGGTCCTGCGCGAGCACCTCTCCAGAGAGCACGACGACAGCCAAAGCGCAAAACAGCGCCTTTAGCCATGCAGCAGGTGCAATGCGGGGTGCGGCGAACAATCTTGCCTCTTGTCGCTGTGTCAAAGTAGGAGCGGACCTAGCCGCGCATATGGGGTTCGGCCAAGAGTGCTTGAAGGGTTACAGAAATACGTATGAACGATGCACAAACCGAAACCCGCGACCTGCTGATCCTTGGCGGAGGCTTGGTCGGCATGACGCTGGCGCTTGCCGCTGCAAAGCAAGGGATGTCCAGCCACGTCATCGACCGGGCCGATCCCGCTGAACTGACGCGCGAGGGTTTCGATGACCGGGCGACCGCAATCTCGACCGCGAGCTGGCACCTGTTCACCAATATCGGCATCGCCGAGCGGCTCGAACCGTTCGCCTGCGACATCGCCAGCATTGCCGTGACGGACCAGAACAAGCCCGGCAGGCTCGATTTCACGCCCGGCCCCGACGAAGGCACGCTGGGCCGGATGTTCCCCAACCGCCGCCTGCGCCTCGCTCTGTTCGAAGCGGCGGCGGAAGAGCCGCTTATCAACTGGGTCGCGAAGGCGGAAATCGCCGAGCGTCAGCGCAGCGAGTTCGGGGTCGCGGCCGTACTCGAGGATGGGCGCAAGCTGAAAGGCCGATTGATGATCGCGGCGGAGGGTCGCGGCTCGCCAACGCGGGAAGAGGCAGGGATCACCATCGCCAAATGGGATTACGAGCATCGCGCGATCATCGCCGGGCTGACCCATTCCAAACCGCATCACAACGTCGCATGGGAGATCTTCTACCCCGCCGGCCCCTTCGCGCTGCTGCCGCTGGACGACGACGCGGACGGCACGCACCGCTCTTCGCTGGTCTGGACCGTGTCCGAAGAGGACGGCAACGCGGTGATGAAGCTGGGCGACCGCGCGTTCCTTGCCGAAGTGCAAAAGCGCATGGGCGATGTGCTGGGCGAGGTGACGAGCGTGGGCGCGCGCTCAAGCTGGCCGCTTGGTTTTCACCACACCGCGAAGATCACCGGCGAGCGGCTCGCGCTGGTGGGCGATGCAGCGCACGGCATTCACCCGATCGCTGGACAGGGCCTCAATCTGGGCCTGCGCGATGTCGGAGCGCTGGTCGAAGTGCTGGCCGACGGCGCGCGCATCGGGCTCGACCTTGGCGACGCGCAATTGCTCAAGCGCTATGAGAACTGGCGCGGGCTCGACAGCTTCATGGTCGCACTCGCAACCGATGGGCTGACGCGGCTGTTCGGCGTGCCCGGCGCGGCGGCCTCCGCAGCACGGCGGATCGGTATGTCCGCAGTCCAGCGCACGCCTGCGCTAAAGGGCTTTTTTATGGATGAAGCGCGCGGCGTTTCGGGCGATCTGCCCGAGCTGCTGAAGGTCTAGATCACTCGCTTCCGGTCTGGTCGACCGGGCTCGGCTGGCGCACGACATTGCCCGCGCCATCGCGCAAGCCGCTCTGGTCGAGTACGGCGGCGGTCTCGATCACTTCGAGCGCCTGCATCGCATCGCGATACCGCTCGGCATCGGCGATCCAGCTCTGCGCCTCGTCTGCGCCCGGCAGCCCGCTGATTTCGTCGATCGCGTTCTGATACCGGCCCTGTTCGAGCGCGATGCGCGCGCGTTCAAGCCTTCGTTCGGGCTGCGGCGAAGGCGTGCTTTCGCGGCGAATGACGAACAGGCTGCCAATCTCGCGCTGCAGCAGATCCAAGCTCATGCCCTCGTCGCGCTCGACCAGTTCAGGGGCCAGCCCTTCAAGTCGCGCGGTAAGATTGTCGATGCGGATCGGATCGCGCGCGAAATTGATGATGGTGCTGACCGCATTGGGCCATTGATCGGAAAAGCGCAGGCGCAATTGATCGGCGAGATAGCCAAGCTCCGCCCCGCGTTCGACCGCACGGCGGGTCGCAAACGCAATCAGCAGCCCCTCGGCCCGCGCGGCATTCCCCGCCGCCGCCTGAGCCTGCAGGTCGAGCCGGGCGAGCCGCTGTTCGGCTGCGGCAAGGCGCTGATCCAGACCGCCCTGCTGTTCGGCGACGCGATTGACGGCCTCTGCGGCCTCCTCCCCCGCATCCGCACCGCCCAGCGCAGCAACCGCGTCGGCAAGCGGACTTGGTGATGGTGCCGCGGAAGCCGTTGGCGTCGGCGATGGGGTGTCCGACAGGCCCTGCGTTGTGGCATCAGCCGCCGCCTCGACCGAGGCAGTTTCCTCGCCATCGACGTTGTAATACACGACGTAGCCAACCAGCACGCCGCCAAGAATGAAGGAAGCCAGTCCCGCCAACAGATAGCCTCGCGTGGAGGCCGGTTTGCGGCGGCTGGAATATTTCGAAGCCATACCCGTCCGTTATGTCAGCCTGCCTGCGCGCCCACCGATCCGGTGCGAGCGCGCTTGCGGCGTTTGCGCGCCCTATATGCACGTCTCGCGCAGCATTTCCAACATTTGACGGTCCGATGGATGCGGAGCGACGTGGACAGCGCGCCAGTTCTCCCCTGCGGCGGCGGAGATGCGGGGGCCGAGCGCAGCAAGTGAAATCCGATCCCGCGCGATTCCCAAGCGGTCGCATTCTGCAGCGAAATGCGCAGCGGCGGCTGCGGAATGGAGCAGGACCAATGGATGATCCCCAGCTTGTGAGATCAACGCAGGGTCGAGCGGCCTGGCGACGCTTTCATAGGCGATCACGGTGTGGATCGCGATTCCATCGGGCACATCGAGCGCGACATGCTCCGCCCCGGCGATCCGTAAAAGACACGCGGGTGGCACGATTGCATCGAGCACGTTTTGCAATCCGCCCGCGCCGATCGCAGCGATTGTGAAACCGGCATCCTTGGCAGCACGCGCGGTCGCTTTGCCCACGGCGTGGACAGGTTTTTCCGCAAAGCGAGAAAGACACTCTCCGCCATGCAGAAAAGCATTGGCGCTACCGATCAGAAGCGCATCTATCGTGTCGGCACCGGGGGCTTCCCATTCGCGAGAGCGAATCTCGAACAGCGGCGCGCTGATGATCGGTAGACCCAGTTCGCGGCCCAGCGCGAGTGTCGATGTCAGACCTGGCTCGGGCCGGATCGCCACCAGCCCCGTCGCCTTTTGCGTCATCCGATTGCGCGAAAATGCGGAGCGATGCCCGGCGTGGCGCGGGCTAGCAGATCGTCGGCGAGCGCCGCGACAGCGTGGTATTCGCCAGCTGCAAAGCGTGCGGTGCCTTCGATCCGCTCGCGCCCGTCCGGGCTGAACAATGCCGCGCGCATTGACAGCGCCCCGCCATCGTGTTCGCACAGCGCAGCGACCGGGCTGTGGCACGTACCGCCCAGCCGGGCGAGCAGCGCACGTTCCGCTTCGAATTCGGCGCGGGTCGGCGCATGGTCGATCGCGGCGACAGCGCGCATCGCGGTGTCGTTCGCCGTCATCGCTTCGAGCGCAATCACCCCTTGCGCGGCCGCAGGGATCCATTCGGTCTTATCGAGCGGCACACCGACCTCCGCCTGCCCCAATCGCTCCAACCCGGCTGCGGCGAGAAAGGTAACATCCGCTTCGCCCGCTTCGAGCTTGCCCAGCCGGGTTGCGACATTGCCGCGAAAGGTCACCACCTCGCAATCGGGGCGCAGGTTCAGTAATTGCGCGGCGCGGCGCGGCGCGCTCGTCCCTACGGTTGCACCTTGGGGGATCGCGGCGATGCTGTCCGCGCCCACCAGACTGTCGCGCCGGTCCGCGCGCGGCAATGCAGCCGCAAAGGTGAAGTCTTCCGGCCGATCGGTCTCGACATCCTTGGCCGAATGGACCGCGACGTCGATCCGTCCCTCGCGCAGCCACAGGTCCAGTTCCTTGGTCCACAGCGCCTTGCCACCGATTTCGGAGAGTGGCCGGTCGAGCACCTTGTCCCCGCTCGCGACCACCGGCACAAGCTCGACGGCGTCTTCCGCCCAGCCATGCGCCGCGCAGAGCCGCGCACGGGTCTCATGCGCCTGCGCCATCGCAAGCGGGGAATTGCGTGTTCCCAATCGGATCTGAATGTCGGAATTGCGTGTGTCGGTCATGGTCGCGCTTGCCCTAGCTTCCACAGGGTCTAGATGGAAGCGCGATGGGATCGGAAGCGCACAGCCCTGAAAAAAGCCGCATCGTGTTCGGTATCGAATCGAGCTGCGACGAGACCGCCGTGGCGCTGGTTCGCACGGATCGTACCGTCCTGGCCGAGCAAATCGCGAGCCAGGAGGCCGAACACGCGCCCTATGGCGGCGTTGTGCCCGAAATCGCGGCGCGCGCCCATGCGGAACGGCTCGCCCCCATGATCGAAGGCGTATTCGCCGATGCAGGTCTTACGCTCGCCGACATTGACGCGATCGCGGCGACCGCCGGGCCGGGATTGATCGGCGGGGTAATGGTCGGGCTTGTCAGCGGGAAGGCGCTGGCGATGGCGGCGGACAAGCCCCTGATCGCGGTCAACCACCTCGAGGGTCACGCCCTGTCGCCCCGCCTCGCGGATGCGGAGCTTGGCTTTCCCTACCTGTTGTTGCTCGTGTCAGGCGGACATTGCCAGATCCTCGCTGTCGAAGGGATCGGACACTATCGCAGGCTCGCTACGACGATCGACGACGCGCTCGGCGAAGCGTTCGACAAGACCGCAAAGATTCTCGGGCTGGGTTATCCCGGCGGCCCCGCGGTGGAAAAGCTAGCGTTGGATGGTGATCCTGGGGCGGTGCCTCTGCCGCGCCCGCTGAAGGGGTCGAAGGAGCCGCACTTTTCCTTCGCCGGACTGAAAAGCGCGGTTTTGCGAGCATACGATACTGGCCAGCACGCAGCCGCTGATATCGCCGCGAGCTTCCAGCGGGCCGCGATCGAGTGCCTGGTGGACCGACTCGAACATGCGCTGCGAGGTGAAGGCTCGTTTCCCGCCCTTGTCGTCGCGGGAGGCGTTGCCGCCAACAAGGCCGTGCGCGGCGCTCTCGAACAGCTCGCGGCGAGCCACGACATGCGCTTCGTTGCGCCGCCGCTCGCCCTGTGCACAGACAACGCTGCGATGATTGCATGGGCGGGATGCGAGCGTCTGATCGCCGAGGGTACCGATTTTCGCGGCGACCCGCTCGACCTCAAAGCACGTCCGCGCTGGCCGCTCGATCCGGAGGCGGAGATGGTGCGCGGTGCGGGGGTGAAGGCATGAGCTCCAGCGATCAAACCATCGGCGTCATCGGCGCGGGCGCATGGGGCACCGCCCTTGCACAGATGCTGGCGAGCGACGGGCGCGACGTGGTGCTGTGGGCCTACGAAGTCGAGGTGGTCGAAGCGATCAACGCGCAGCATCGCAACCCGGTCTATCTGCCAAGCGCCGAACTTGCCGAAAACATCCGCGCCACGGGCGACCTCGCGGATCTTGCGCCGTTAGACATCGTGCTGTCGGTCACGCCTGCGCAAGTGCTCGGGACAGTGTTATCGGGCCTGTCCAAACCGCCGCGCGATCTTGTCCTGTGCTCCAAGGGGATTGAGGCCGGGACCGGGCGGCTGATGAACGACGTCGCGCGTGCCGCCTGTCCGGGCAGCGCCATCGCGGTCCTCTCGGGCCCGACCTTCGCACACGAGGTCGCTGGCGGGCTGCCCACCGCCGTCACCCTGGCCTGCGAAGGTGGACGCGAACAATGGGACCGGCTCTCCCCCGCCATCGCGCGGCGCACCTTTCGCCCCTACTACACCGACGACGTGACGGGCGCGGAGATTGGCGGGGCGATCAAGAACGTGCTCGCCATTGCGTGCGGCGTGGTAGACGGTTTAGCGCTTGGCCAGAATGCGCGCGCGGCGCTGATCGCGCGGGGGTTTTCCGAAATGCTGCGGTTTGGCGAGGCGCTTGGCGCGCGCGCGGAAACGCTGAGCGGACTGTGCGGGCTGGGCGATCTGGTCCTCACCTGCTCCTCCACCTCAAGCCGCAATTTCTCGCTCGGAAAGGCTCTGGGTGAAGGCCGTAGCGCCGCGGACCTCATGGCCGACCGCACCACCGTGGCTGAAGGCGCGCATACTGCGCCGGTGCTGGCCGACCTGGCGACGCGCCGCGATATTGCTATGCCGATCGTCACCGCAGTTGATGCGATTCTGCAAGGCGAAGCACCACGCCAGATCGTCGACGAACTCCTCGCCCGCCCGCTCAAGGCCGAACGCGCGGATCGGAGCAGATGAGCATTCCCCCCGGCGCACACGCCCAACCCGAACCGGCGAAGGGGGGCGACGATATGGCGACCCTTGCCAAGGGTGGCCGCACCAATGCGATGGGCTTCGTCATCAGGCTGGTCGCGCGTCTGCCGTTCCTGTTCATCGGCTACCGGCTCTACGGCGTCGAGGAGATGGGGCGTTTCGCCTCCGCGTTCGTCATCATCGAAATCCTCGCACTGGTCTGCGCGCTGGGAGAAAAGCGCGGCCTCGCCCAACGATTGACGCAAGGCGCAGAGGATGCCGAGCCGGGAAGCGAGCGGGTCAAGACCAATCTCGTATTCGATGGATTGCTGGCTGCCTTGGTCGTCACGATACCGGTCGCCGCCCTGCTCTGGACATTCCCGGCGGTGATGTTTCCCAATGGCGTCAATTCCCCGCTCGACAAGTGGATGATCGCCGCGCTGCCCGGCTATGCGCTGACCGAGATCCTGCTCGCCGCACAGGCCTATCGCTATGACATTGCCACCACCGTGCGCGCGCGCGCCATCGTGGAGCCCTGGGCAATCTCGATCGCGGCGGGGGCGTTCCTGCTCGTGCCGGGTATCGGCGATGGCGGGCTGGCGCTCGCGTTTCTGGTGTCGATCTATGCCGGGCTTGCGACTGCCGCCTGGTCGTTTGGCCGCACTTACGGTGCCCCGCGCGGATGGCGCCCGCGACCGCGTTATCTGATCGACATGATCGGCCGCGCATTGCCGCTGGTGGGGGCCGATGTGATCGAGCGCGGTACGCGGCTGCTCGATGTCATCATCCTGGGCTATTTCGTGTCGCCCGGCACGGTCGGCACCTATTTCTTCGCGCAGCAGATCGCGAGCCTGCCGCAAAAGCTCAAGACCAGTTTCGAGCCGATCCTGTCCCCGGTCATCACCAAGAACCTGAAGATCGGCAATATGTCGGCCATCGCCAGCCAGGTGCGGCAGGTCGGTTTCTGGATCATCGCGCTGCAATTGGGGATCGCGCTTGCGCTCGGCATTCCGGGCGAGGCTGTGATGGGCCTGGGCGGACCGGAGGTTGTCGGCGGGACCGGCGCGCTTGCCCTGTTGCTGGCCGCCGAAGTCGTGGCCTCGATGGCGGTCGTCTCCGAAGGGGTGCTGGTCTACATCGCCCGCAAGCGCAATCTCGCGATCAGTGTGGGCGTCATCACATTGCAGGCGGTGCTGACAATCGTGCTGATCCTTGTGGCGCAGGCTTATGGCTGGGACGAAGGCTTCCAGGCGGCGGGCGCAGCGGGGGCTCTGTTCATCGCGCTGGCGGTGTCGAGTCTGGTCAAGGCAATCGTGCTCAAGACCCTGCTGAAGGCACCGGTGAGCAATTGGCGCTGGGCGTTGGTCTGGGCCGCCGGACCTGCCGTAATCGTGGGCTTTGTGGCAACGCAATTGCCCGAATGGGTGGAACTGCTGTTTGGAATGCCCGCGATCCTCGCGATTTACCTGTGGGTCATTTGGAAGCGTGGCTTTGGCGAGGAGGACAAGATGCTGTTCCGCAAGAACGTGGCGCCCGCTCCCGCTGCCGAAGCGGGGTCAAAAGCCAAACAACCCACCCAATAACTCACGCAAGATGGTTAATTGTGGCCAAAAGATGGTCGTTGTTAATCGAAACTCATGCACCGTTCATCGACACGATGGGACTTTCGGCTCCGTCATTGAAGGAGGACCAAGATGCCGGAAACCGAGTTCGACGCCCACCATCCAAAGACGCGGAAATATTTGATTTTGGGGGCAGTGGCGCTTGGCCATGTTGGCCTGCTAGCCGCCTGCAGCACATCGCCTGGCGGAGACAAAGCGCCAGAGCAGGTGACCACGGTCGACGCTGAGGAGGCGCCGCAAGCAATTACGGTCACCGCTTCTCGTATGCGAAGCGAAACGCAGGACTCAAACGCCTACGCTCCTCCTGCCGCCGCGCCAGCCATGCATCATATCCCGCCCGTGCGCGTGGCCGTCGATCCGAGCAGAGAGCGTTATGACGGCGAGGAAGTCTCCCCGGTCAGGCTCACCAGCGCGGAGCCGGTCAGCACCTTCAGCGTCGATGTCGACACCGGAGCCTATGCCAATATGCGGCGCTTCGTCAGCACCGGCCAGTTGCCGCCGCAAAACGCGGTACGGACCGAGGAAATGATCAACTATTTCCGCTACGACTATCCCGCGCCGCAAAGCCGCGACGTGCCGTTCTCCATCACCACCGACGTCGCGCGCACGCCGTGGAACGATGACACCTATCTCATGCGCATCGGCCTTCGCGGCTACGATATCGAGCGCAATGAGCGCCCTGACGCCAACCTCGTATTCCTGATGGACGTATCGGGATCGATGAACAACCCGGATAAGCTCCCACTGGTCAAGACTGCACTATCGGGTCTGGCCGGCGAATTGGGCGAGGATGACCGCGTCTCGATCGTCGTCTACGCCGGAGCAGCTGGCCTCGTGCTCGAACCGACCAGCAGCACCGCGAAGATTCGGCGCGCACTCGACCAGCTTTCCGCCGGAGGATCGACCGCGGGCGGTGCGGGCCTCGAACTCGCCTACAACATCGCGGAGGACAACTTTATCGAAGGCGGCGTCAACCGCGTGATCCTCGCCACCGATGGCGATTTCAATGTCGGCGTGTCGGATCGCGATACGCTGGTCGAAATGATCGAGAAAAAGCGCGACAGCGGCATCACGCTAACAACGCTGGGCTTTGGCACCGGCAATTACAACGAAGCCCTGATGGAGCAGATAGCCAATCACGGGAACGGCAATTACGCCTACATCGACAGTGCGCTTGAGGCGAAAAAGGTGCTTGGCGATGAAATGTCGAGCACGCTCTTCACCATCGCCAAGGACGTGAAGATCCAGGTCGAATTCAACCCCGCTGTCATCTCGCAATATCGCCTGGTCGGATACGAGAACCGCGTGCTGCGAGAAGAGGATTTCGATAATGACGCGGTTGATGCGGGCGATATCGGCGCCGGCCATCAGGTAACGGCGGTTTACGAGGTCGTGCGGGCCGGGACGAAGGGCTGGATCGCTCCGCGCCGATACGAAGAAGCTCCGCGCTCCGAAGCCGCGCGCCGCATGGCCGAGGCCGCGCACGTGAAACTGCGCTTCAAACTGCCCGATGGCGAGACTTCGCGGCTGGTCGATCGCGTGGTGCACAGCGACGCTTTCATCGACGCAGGACGCCCGCGCGGCGACTTCGCCTTCGCCGCCGCTGTGGCCGCCTATGGGCAAGTGCTGCGCAGCGATGAGCTGATGATGGATTTTGACCATGATGATATCGGCGCGCTTGCCGGTCGACAGTCGGAATTTCTGCGGCAGGAATTTCTCGAACTGAACGAACTGGCGGGCGCGATGCGCGGCGGGGGTTAAATACCGCCGCGCGGAACAAGCGCGGCGCGCGGACGCTTGGAATGGGGTGCGCGCCTTTGCTAAGGGCGCGGCCAACCCGAACCATTCCCAAGAGGTCCGCTAGATGTCTCCTGAATTCGCCACTGCCCTGCCCTTCATTCTGATCGGGCTGGTTCTGCTTCTGATCGTTATCTGGCTGGTCGCGCGTTCCAATCGCAAGACCACCGTTATCGACGATGAAAGCACGGGACCGGATGCAGAAAAGCTGGAGGAGGGCGGTGGCAAACCGACGCGAAATCAGGCGCTGATCGACTCCCCCAAGGCGACCGAGATCGTCTATGGCCAGACCTCGGCGAATGCCAATTCGGACACAATCGCGACCGCTGGCGAGGATGCCGATGCCGAGGCGGGCGTCACGGTTGCGCCAACGGTGGGCGATCCCGTGCCGCCGCGTCCGCACGAACAGCCACAGACGCTGACCGAGGCGAGCGATACACAAACGGCTCCGCATCCCGAAGCGCGCGAGGGGGAGCGGACCCGCCCCTCTCCGCCTGCCACACCGGCAAAGCCACCGGAACCCGCATCTCCTCCCGCTTCGGACAATGCGGATGGTGATGACCTCACCCGGATCAAGGGCCTGGGGCCGAAGCTCGCGGCGATGCTGCGCGATGAACGGATCACGCGCTTTGACCAGATCGCTGGCTGGGACGACGCGGATATCGATCGGATCGATGCAAAGCTGGGCCGCTTTTCGGGTCGCATCCGGCGCGATCAATGGGTGGAGCAGGCGCGCCTGCTGCAATCAGGCGATCAGGAGGCTTTCGACGCAACATTCGGCCGGAACCGATAGGTTCGCGGATGCTTTAGTGTGAAAGCTATGTTACGCTTCCACTGAGGAGCGGAATATGGCGAGCGCGCGCATCGTGCGGCGCCGTAGGGAAGGACGCATCATGGCCCACCGCATTCTGGTAGCCGAGGACGAGCTCATTACCGCCTTTGACCTGTGCGACACGGTCGAGGAAGCGGGCTTTGAAGTCGAGGGCCCGCATTCCGGCATTTCCTCCGCCATGCTCGCTTTCCAGAAAGAAAAGCCCGATCTCGCGATCCTCGACATAACCCTCAACGACGGCGTCGTCTTCCCCCTCGCGCAGAAGCTCGCCGATGAGAAAGTGCCGATCATCTTTCATTCCGGTCGGCATTCGGCCGACGAGGTGAAAGCGCAATTTCCCTCCGCAGTCACACTTTCCAAGCCTTGTCCGCCCACCGCCATGTTGCAGGCGGTGAGCACGGTGCTGCAACCCGACTGAACGCGCGGGAGCGGAAAGCCCCGCCGGTCCCCGCGCGAAAGAGCCACCGCGCGCGCCCTTGCGGGACTCGCCTGCCTCTGCGAAAGCCGATGCACGCAATCGCAGGAGCCGACCAGTGCACGCCCCCACTTCCCCCAAAGCCGCCAATTCGGGAATTGTCCCGTTCAATTGGGAAGACCCGTTCGACCTCGAAACGCAGCTGACCGAAGACGAACGGATGATCCGCGACGCGGCGCACGGCTTTGCGCAAAGCGAACTTCAACCGCGCGTGATCGAGGCGTTCCGCAACGAGGTCAGCGCGCCTGAACTGTTCCCGCTGATGGGCAAGGCCGGACTGCTCGGCGCGACCATCTCCGAAGAATATGGCGGCGCCGATGCGGGCTATGTCGCCTATGGCCTGATCGCGCGCGAGATCGAGCGGGTGGACAGCGGATATCGCTCGATGGCGAGCGTCCAGTCCAGCCTCGTCATGTATCCGATCCACGCCTACGGATCGGACGAACAGCGCGCGAAATACCTCCCGGGGCTTGCAAGTGGCGAGCTGATCGGCTGCTTCGGCCTGACCGAACCCGATGCGGGGTCCGACCCGGCAGGCATGAAAACAACCGCGAAAAAGGACGGCGACGGCTTCTCGATTTCCGGTGCGAAGACCTGGATCTCCAATTCGCCGTTTGCCGACGTGTTCGTCGTCTGGGCCAAGTCCGAAGCGCATGATGGCGCGATCCGCGGTTTCGTCCTTGAAAAGGGCATGAAAGGTCTCTCCGCGCCGAAGATCGAAGGCAAGCTGTCGCTTCGCGCTTCGACCACCGGCGGGATCGTCATGGACGAGGTAAAGGTGCCCGCCGACGCGCTGTTGCCGAACGTGCAGGGCCTGAAAGGTCCATTCGGCTGCCTCAACCGCGCGCGCTACGGCATTTCGTGGGGCGCGATGGGTGCGGCGGAATTCTGCCTTCACGCCGCGCGCCAATACGGCCTCGATCGCAAACAGTTCGACCGCCCGCTCGCCGCAACACAGCTTTTCCAGAAAAAGCTCGCCGACATGATGAGCGATATCGCGCTCGGTCTTCAGGCGAGCCTGCGCGTTGGGCGGTTGATGGATGAAGGGCGGTTCAGCCCGGACATGATCTCGATCGTGAAGCGCAACAATGTCGGCAAGGCGCTCGATATCGCCCGCACCGCCCGTGACATGCATGGCGGCAATGGCATCAGCGAGGAATATCAGGTCATTCGCCACGCGGTGAACCTGGAAACAGTGAACACATATGAAGGTACGCATGACGTGCATGCGCTCATCCTGGGCCGCGCGATCACCGGTATTCCGGCATTTGCATGAAGCGACTTGTTGCAGCAGGCTTTGAGGGGATCGACGGGCCGGCAGGTCCGCAAGGGCGACCGCCCGCCCGCAGCGACGCGACCTTCAGGTCGCATGAGCGAGGAAGTCGCGCCCCGGATGGGGTGCGCAAAAAAAAATGATCCTCCACGGTTATTACCGCAGTTCGACCAGCTACCGCCTGCGCATCGCGCTGGAGCTGAAGAGCCTCGAATACGAAAACGAGCCGGTCAACCTGCTTGAAGGCGGACAAAAAGACCGTGATTTCACCAGCCGCAACCCCTTCGGTTCAGTCCCGATGCTCGACGCCGATGGGCGCGACCGGGCGCAGTCGATGGCGTTGCTCGAATGGCTCGATGAGGCCTATCCCGAAAAGCCGCTGCTGCCGCGCGAGATAGAGGATCGCTACACCGCGCGTGAACTCGCCTATGCCATCGCGACCGAACTGCACGCGCCGCTCAATCTGCCGGTGCTCAAATATCTGAAGGAACCGCTCGGCCACCCGCAAAGCGTGATCGATCACTGGTACCGCCATTGGCTCAAACGCACGCTGGACCCGGTGGAAAAGCGCCTGAAGCAGCTCGATACGGGCAGCTTCCTGTTCGATGCGCCGGGCATCTTCGAATGCGTGCTGATCCCGCAGATCTACAATGCGCGCCGGTTCCATTACGATCTGACGCTCCACCCGCGCATCACCCGGATCGAGGCGGCGTGTCTCGCTCTGCCAGCGTTCCAGCGCGCGCATCCCGACAACCAACCCGACAATCCGCAGAACAACTAGGAGCCACATGAAACTCGCAAGCCTCAATGATGGCACGCGCGACGGCAAGCTCGTCGTCGTGTCGAAAGACCTCACCCGCTACTGCGCCGCCGACAACATCGCGCCCACCATGCAGGCCGCGCTCGACAATTGGAGCGAATGCGGCCCCAAGCTCGAAGTTCTGGCGCGCGATGTCGAGCATGAGGCGGTGCCATGCGAACGCTTCCACGAGCGTGAGGCGCATTCGCCGTTGCCCCGCGCCTACCAATGGGCCGACGGCAGCGCCTACATCAATCACGTCGAACTGGTGCGAAAGGCGCGCGGGGCCGAGATTCCGGAAAGCTTTTACACCGATCCGCTGATGTATCAGGGCGGCAGCGACGGCTTCCTCCCGCCGCGCGCGGACATCCCGCTGGCCGATGTCGCATGGGGTTGCGACATGGAGGGTGAGATCGCGGTGGTGGTCGACGACGTGCCGATGGGCGTCAGCGTCGCGGATGCGGCGAACCACATCAAGCTGGTCATGCTGGTGAACGATGTGAGCCTGCGCGGCCTGATTCCGGGCGAACTGGCCAAGGGTTTCGGCTTCTTCCAGTCCAAGCCCGCCAGCGCCTTCTCGCCGGTCTCGGTCACGCCCGACGAACTGGGGAGCGCGTGGAAGAACAGCCTCGTCCACCTGCCGCTGATGGTCGATTACAACGGTGAACCGTTCGGCCGCGCGCAGGCGGGCGAAGATGCGACCTTCAACCTGGCGCAATTGGTGGCGCATGCGGCGAAGACCCGCTCGCTGTGCGCAGGCTCGATCATCGGGTCGGGCACGGTGTCGAACCAGGGGCCGGAAGGCGATCCGGGCAAGCCGGTGAGCGAGGGCGGGCGCGGTTATTCCTGCATTGCGGAAATCCGCATGATCGAAACGATCCGCGACGGCGAACCCAGCACCCGCTTCATGGAGCCGGGCGACACGGTGAGGGTCGAGATGCGCGATGAAGATGGCCACTCGATTTTCGGTTCGATCGAGCAGGAGGTGGTCGCCCACCCCTGAAAGCTGCTATGCTGGCGCCGAGAGGAGACCTGCCAATGCCCTACCAACACCTCGCACTCGCGGCGAAGGACATGCGCGCCACGCACGAATTCTACGAAGGCGTGATGGGGTTCGAGCTGGTCAAGGTCGAAGTCGCGCCGCTCCTCACCGGCGGGTGGGGCAAGCATTTCTTCTACCGCATGGATGGCGATGACAGCACGTTCATCGCGTTTTGGGAGCTGCATGACGGCCCGGACGCCGACGATTACATCTTTGATCTTAACCGCGCGGCCAAGCTACCGCCGATGACAAATCACTACGCCTTCTCGGTGGAGACTCCCGCGCAGCTGGAACAGTGGCGCGGCAAATGGCAGGCCGCGGGGCTAGAGGTGTACGAGATCGACCACAATTGGTGCCATTCGATCTACACCACCGATCCCAGTGGCAATGCGGTGGAATTCTGCCTGACAACGGGCGAATTCACCCCCGCCGACCGCGAACGCGCGATCGGAGCCTTGGACGAGGCGGAGTTCAAGCCTTCCCCGCCCCCGGCCTCCGTGCAGAAATGGCCTGCCGAGACAGTCTGACGGCGCGTTAGCTGGTCTGCACCAGCTCCTCCTCGCCGATCGTCTCCGCCGGCCGCTTCCCGCGCTTGGCATCGAGGATGTCGACGAATCCGTGGTTCACATCGCGATGCTCCGCCTCATCGGCGCGCACCGCGATCACGACATCGCGCAGGGTGGCATCCGGCGCGAGCTGCCAGTAATCGATCGCGATCTGCGGGGCCGGAATGTTCTTCTGGTGACCGCTGTCGATCTCGGCGAGATAGGCGGTGTAGCTGATCACCGCTTCCTCTTCGAAATAGCCGACCACACGGTGCGCCGTGCGCGGGGCGACGAGGTAGAGGAAGAAGTAGAAATTGTAGAACACCATCTGCACCGCGACGATCAGCGCGCGCTCGAACCAGTTGGGCTGCGCGACCTCGATGAACGTCATCAGGTGCATCCGCTCGTTCTCCGCTTCGTCCAGAAGCGTGCGGATCCACCCCTCGTCATCGCGCATCAACCGCAGCGCGCGAAGGTGCTGCCACAGCCCGCCGACCATGCCCGGTACGGCGGCGACGGTTTCAAGGATAACCGCGCGGTGGCCATAGCGCCGGGCAAAGAACCGGTCGGCGAAAAAGCGCAGCAGCTTTACGAACGCGAAGGCGATGCGGTCGCTTTTCGACTGGGGCGGAACATGAACAGCGATGTCCGCATCATGATTGACCTGGCGAACCAGCGGACGTGAGTCGAAATGTTGCATGATGACACTCGAAGTGTGGCCGGTCCCTTCTACTCGACCCCATGTCGAACGCCCTGACCGGGTTCCTCTCGGCCCGATTTACATAGCAGCTAGGCAAAGGAATTTCCGTCGAAACCGGTGCACCATTTGTGCGGTTTCATGCAACAATCAGAAGCCGAGGCTCTCTTTCACTGCAGAATTTACAAGTTTGCCCTCGTGCACATTCAGCCCCGGCGCGAGGTATGGATCGGCCTCGCACGCCTTCACCCCCTGCGCCGCCAGCTCCAGTCCGAACGGCAGGGTTGCGTTGTTGAGAGCATAGCTGGAGGTCAGCGGCACCGCACCGGGCATGTTGGCAACGCAATAGTGGATGATGTTGTCGACTTCATAGGTCGGGTTCTGGTGGGTCGTCGGCTTGGATGTTTCAAAACACCCGCCCTGATCGATCGCGACATCCACCAGAACCGCGCGGTTCTTCATCAGTTTCAGGTCTTCGCGCGGGATCAGATGCGGCGCGCTCGCGCCCGGTATCAGCACGGCGCCAATCACCACGTCCGCTTCGGAAATCGCCTGTTCGATCGTGCCCGCGGTGGAATAGCGGGTGCTGACCCGCCCCTGAAACATCTCGTCGAGCTGGCGAAGGCGCGGAAGCGATTTGTCGAAAATCTCGACATTCGCGCCCAGCCCCACGGCCATGCGCGCGGCCTGCGTGCCGACATTTCCGCCACCCAGCACCACCACGCGCGCCGGAAGCACGCCGGGCACTCCGCCCATCAGCGTGCCGCGCCCACCATTGCTCGCGCGCAGCGCCTGCGCGCCCGCTTCGATCGAGAGCCGCCCGGCGACCTCGCTCATCGGCGCGAGCAGCGGCAGTCCACCGTCCGGCCCTGTCACCGTCTCATACGCGACCGCAGACACGCCCGATTCCATTAGTCCGCGCGCCTGATCGGGATCGGGAGCGAGGTGGAGGTAGGTGAACAGGATCTGCCCCTCGCGCAATTGCACCCATTCGGAAGGCTGCGGTTCCTTGACCTTCACCACCATCCCGGCGCGGGCGAACACTTCCTGCGCGCTATCGACGATTTCGGCTCCGATCGCAGCATAGTCCTCGTCCGATTTGTCGATCCCGGCACCCGCACCGCTCTCGACAACGATCTGGTGTCCGGCGGCAATATACTCGCGCGCCGCCTCCGGTGTGAGGCCGACGCGAAATTCGGATGGCTTGATTTCCTTGGGAACGCCGACCAGCATGAATCACTCCTTGGGCTAAAGGCCCGGACCCGCTACGCCATGCGCAACACAGTTTCAAATGTAACGATGCCGATTGCAATGATCTGCATGGGAAAAGCCATGCCGCCATTTCCTACCGGCCCGCTCCGTGCCATCACGAACGGGTTTTGAACGCCGATTTTGCGAAAGCGTGTAGGATAAGTGTCAGGTAGAGTTTTTCGACTAATTTCCTATGTAAATCAGTATTTTGAAGCCAGAACTACGACCTGACGCAGTGTCAGATGTGTCAAGTAATTCCAACAAGAGCACGAAGGATCATCCCATGACCGACTATCCCACAATCAAGATGCTTATCGGCGGCGAATGGGTGAGCGATGGCGGCGATGGGACGATGCCGGTCGCCAATCCCGCCAATGAAGAGGTGTTGGGCCAATGTCCGAAGGCGTCGAAGGAGCAACTCGACGCAGCCCTTGCCGCCGCCGACGAAGCGTTCCCGAAGTGGTCGGCGGTCCCCGGTGCCGAGCGCCATCGCATCATCCGCCGCGCAGCCGAATTGCTGCGCGAGCGCGCGCCGAAAATCGCGCGGGTGGTTACGCTGGAAGTGGGCAAGCCGAAAGCTCAGGCGCTGGGCGAAACGACCAGTGCGGCGGACCTGATCGACTTTCTGGGCGAAGAGGCGAAGCGCCAGGGCGGGCGGCTGGTCCCGGTGCGCGGGGCTCACCTGCTGCAACAGCGCGTGACGCACGAGCCGATCGGCCCGGCCATGCTGTTTACACCGTGGAACTTCCCAATCAACTTGCCCGCAAAGAAGTTGGCGGGCGCGCTGGCGGCGGGGTGTTCGTGCATCATCAAGCCTGCCGAAACCACGCCTGCTTCCGCGCAATTGTTGGTCGAATGCTTCGTCGAAGCGGGCGTGCCAGCGGGCGCGATCAACCTTGTCTACGGCGATCCGGCGATGATTTCCGAACATCTCATCGCCTCGCCCCTCTCGCGCAAGATCAGCTTCACCGGATCGACTGCGGTGGGCAAGCATCTCGGCGCGCTGGCGGCGAAAGACATGAAGCGCTTCACCGCCGAGCTGGGCGGTCATGCGCCGGTGGTAATCGGCGAAAGCGCGGATTTCGAGCGCACCGTCGCCGCCTGCGCCGCGACCAAATTCCGCAATGCCGGGCAAGTCTGCGTCTCGCCCACGCGCTTCCTCGTCGCGCGTGGCATTTATGACAGGTTCGTCAGCGAGTTTGCCGAGCGCGCCAGCCAGTTAAAGGTCGGCGATGCCAGCCGCGATGACGAAGTGGCGATGGGCCCCCTTGCCCATGCAGGCCGGGTCGATGCGATGAAAGATCTGGTCGGCGCGATGGGTGGCAACGATGGAGAAGTCGTGACGGGAGGATCGGTGATCGAGGGCGCCGGGCACTTCTTCCAGCCGACGGTCATCGCCGGGCCATCGCGCGACAGCCGTCTGATGACCGAGGAGCCGTTCGGGCCAGTCGCCGGGATCGTGCCGTATGACGACATCGCGGATGCGGTCGGGATCGCCAATTCGCTGCGCTATGGCCTCGCCGCCTATGCCTTCACCAGTTCGCTGGACGAGAGCCATTATCTCGGCAGCGCGCTGCGGGCGGGGATGGTTGCAATCAACCACTTCGCGGTCGGATCGCCCGAAACGCCGTTTGGCGGGATCGGCGATAGCGGGTTCGGTTCGGAAAGTGGCGAAGAGGGTTATCTCGGCTACACCGAGACGAAGCTGGTCACGGTCGCGAAGGCTGCGCCGTGATCCATCGATCCGATGGCACTCAACCGGCGGTGACGCGACCCGTCAGGCGATCGAGCAGCGAGGCACGCTGGAGCGGAAGGATCCGTCCGTATCGCAATTGGCGGGAGTGCTCGTCCTGATGGCACTTTGTCCGGCCGAAAGTGTCCGGATGCGAAGAGATGATTGTCGGTTTTTCCACCTGTCGCCCCGTGTGTTTGAACGTGCTTCTGACTGTGAGGCTGTGGATAACATCGTAAACGTTAACAAATTGCGCAAAAATGCGGATTGGCTGTGACCTAATCGGCCCAGTCAATCCGCGATACTACAAAGGAGCTGAAAAACTTGCGCGGCGTGGCATTCGCGTCACGCGGTCCGCTGGCCCCCCGCCTCGCGCACCGCATCGAGCGTCGGGTAGCCGTTCACCGCCATCAGCAGGTCCGCTTCGGCGAGGATCGAGCGCAGCACCCATGCCGCGCCCTCCGCCCCGCCAATCGCAAGACCGTAGGTGTAGGGACGCCCAACGCCGACCGCGGTCGCGCCCATCGCCAGCGCCTTGACCGCATCGGTGCCGGAGCGAATGCCGCTGTCGAACAGGACCGGGATGTCGCCGCTTGCTTTCACTACGTCCTCTAGCAGGTCGATGGTCGCGATCCCGCCATTGGCCTGCCGCCCGCCGTGATTGGAGCAGTAGACCGCATCCGCGCCGCTATCGACGGCGCGGCGCGCATCGTCGGGATGACAGATGCCTTTGAGCACGATGGGGAGATCAGTGACGGACTTGAACCACTCCATATCCTCCCAGGTCAGCACCTGGCCAAAAATCGCTGCGAACAGGAAGATCGCGGCCTTGGGATCCTCTTCGGGCGGCTTGTCGAGCAGGCTGCGAAACACCGGATCGGAGAAGTAGTTTTGCATCACCTTGCCGCGCAGCTGCGGAAAGTTCGAAGCGTTGAGATCGCGTGGTCGCCAGCCGGTCAGCCATGTGTCGAGCGTGACGACGATCGCCTTGTAGCCCGCCGTCTCGGCCCGCTTGATGAGGCTCTCGGCAAGCTCGCGATTGCGGGGGGTGTAGAGCTGGAAGAAGGCGGGTGTGTCCCCGCAGGCCGCGTGAACGTCCTCAAGCGGATCGTTCGACAAGGTCGAGGCGCAGAACGGCACGCCCGTAATCGCCGAAGCCTTCGCCGCCGCCATGTCGCCGTGCCGATCCTGCGTCGCTTCGCCATTGAGGCCGATCGGAGCCATGAACAGGGGAGAAGGGAGTTTCAGACCAAACAGATCGATCGACAGGTCACGCTCGGAACAGTCGACCATCATGCGCGGAACCATGCCCCAGTGATGGAATGCGCTGGCATTGGAGTCTTGCGTGTACTCGTCGCCGCAGCCGCCCGCGACGTAGTTCGTCATCATCGGCCCCAGCGCTTCGTGCGCACGTGCCTCGAGCGTGGCGAAATCGACCGGGTAATCGGGCAGAATGCCTTGCAGCCCGGCGTTGTAGATCTCGTTCTGCATTCCGCCGAAATTGCTCATGCCGCTTGTCCCCTCATGACTTCATCAGGGCGCACGGTGCACCGAGGCGGCGCCACACGGCAAGACTTTTCGCAGTTGTCAGGAAACGAGGCGCTGGAGCGCCGGTCGCACCTTCAGAAAAACGCGATAGGCGCGTTCGAGAACGGCCATAACGATCCGGTTGCGCGCCAGCAGACCCAACGGACGCAGACGCGGAATCGCGCGCCACATCGCCGCGAACGCCGCCGCCCCGCTCAGCACTTCGCCATCCTCGCGGGCGTGGAACCGGGCGAGCAGGTCGGCACGGTCGATCGGGCAAGAAGGATCGTCATCCTGCGACACATCGAGGAAGTCGATCGCGCCACGCTTATCGAGCCGCCGCATCACCGCAATCTCGCGCTGACACAGCGGACATGCACCATCATACCAGACTGTCACCGCGTGTGATGGATCGCTCTCTTGCATCAACGCAATGTGCGCCGCCCCGGGCCAACTTCAAGGCTTCACCCTCGCGGTCCTGGCAAACGACGCAACATGACCTGCGAGGCAATCGCGAGCAATTCGCTCTGATCCGCATTGAGTTCCACCGGCCTTTCGACGCCCGGATAGGCGCGCTCCAGCAGCGTCAAAGCCTCTTCGATGGAATCGTGCAACCTGCGGTTTTCATCCTCCAGCCCGTCATGCGCTGTGTCGAACCTGCGCTGCGCCGTTTTGTAAAAGCCATACCCATCGAGATACGGCTCATAGCGATCACTGCTCCCGGCTTCGCGATACATCGCCGCCGCGCGGTCGATCATATCGGCGGCCACCGCACCCGAAACCGCCGCATCGCTGAGGCCGTTTTCAGGCGCTTTTTCAGACGCGTCGCGCAATGCGGTGATGATCGCGTCAAAGCGATTTTCGACCCGTGCCTCGCTGTCGCCGTCCAGCGCGGTTCTCGAGGCCTGTTCGAAGAGTGGCTTGAAATCACCGACCCCGCGCTCTTCAAAAACCGGATCCATATCCGCGAGCACTTCGGAAATCGGATGCGCGAACATCTCGGCGGCGGCATCGGTGCGACCGGCAGCGAAAGCGTCGCGCGCCGCAATCGCGTGTGCTTCGGCGACAGCCAGCGCGGTGTTGTAAACGACCGGATCGCGCGCAGCGTCCGCGACCGAAACGCCGCCTTCGCCGGTTTCGCCACCTTCACCGCCCTCTCCCATCTCGCCGCTCTGCGATGCGGAAGCTGCAGGCTCGGCTCCGGTGTCCGCTTCATCAGCGCATCCGGAAAGACCAGCACCAACCAATGCGGTCGCAACACCAAGTTGCGTCCAGGTCTTGAGCTCAACTTTCATTCGGCTTTCTCCGAGGATAACACAGCAGCGTGCCTTAGCGCGTCGCGCGCTTATTGCAAACGCTTCTCATTTGGAAAACGTATGATCCTGACCGTCAAAGCTATCGACGATGAACAAACCTTGCGCTCCATACGAGAGGCAATCGACACGCTCGGCTGGCGAGATGGTCGCGCCACCGCCGGTCGGACGGCGAAGGCCATGAAGCGCAACGAGCAGGCCGTGCTCGACAGCGCTGCGGGCAGAGATCTGCGCGAGAAACTGCTGGCAACCATAAAAAACAATCCGGTCGTGCAGGCGTTCGCCCGGCCAAGGCGGATCACACCGATCATGATCAGCCGAACGTCAGGTGGTGGGCATTATGGCGCGCATGTCGACAATGCGATCATGGGTTCTGGCAGCGCCCGACTGCGCACCGATACCTCTTTCACACTGTTTCTGAATGCTCCGGCCGAATACGAGGGCGGCGAGCTCGTCGTGCACGCCGCCGGTGCGATCTCTCGGATAAAGGCGCAGGCAGGAGAGTTGGTGCTCTATCCATCGACCAGCATCCACGAAGTCGCACCTGTCACCACCGGTCAGCGCATTGCCGCGGTGGGCTGGATCGAAAGCCTCGTCCCCGATCCCGCCCAGCGCGAAGTGCTCTTCGACCTGGAAAATCTGCGCGCCTCGCTGCGAGGAAAGCCCGCCGCAGACACGGCAGAGCTGCTCACCCTAGACAAATCGATCGCGAACCTTGTGCGGATGTGGGCTCGACCATGATGTGGCAAATGGCGGAGAGGGTGGGATTCGAACCCACGGTACCTGTGAAGGCACAACGGTTTTCGAGACCGCCCCGTTCGACCACTCCGGCACCTCTCCGCGTCCCCTTGGCGTTTCATCGGACGGCCAAGCCATCCAGCAAACGTTTGCCGCGTTCTGCCCATGCGATATGCGACTGGTCGAAGGGAGCGCGCCCGTTAGCGCACGGGCTGGGCCTTGCCAAGTCCTCTATCAGGCGAAATAGCCACGCATCGCGCAAAAAGCGGGTATATCGGGTGGAACAAAGCTGCGCTTCGCTTGCCTTATCGCGCAAAGCGCCCATATTTCCCGCGTATGGAACGCGCACATTTCTTTTCGAGCCAGGCCGGGCGCACGATCAATGCGCCGCGCTTCACCCGCAGCCGCTTTGGCATCGGCGATGTCGTGCGGCATCGCATGTTCGACTTTCGCGGCGTGGTGTTCGATGTCGATCCGGTTTTCGCCAATAGCGAGGAATGGTACGAATCGATCCCCGAGGAAATTCGCCCACCGCGCGATCAGCCGTTCTACCATCTCCTCGCCGAAAACGAGGAATCGAGCTACGTCGCGTATGTCAGCCAGGGCAATTTGGTGGCGGATGCCGATGGGGGTCCGATCGACCATCCCACCGTGCCCGAACTGTTCGAGCGGTTCAGAGAAGGCCGCTATCGGATGCGGCGCTCACTCACGCATTGATCTTCGCGGCGCGGCGCTCAAGTAGCGCTCAACTCTTCAGCTTCCACCCGGAGCGAAGGAGAGCGAACACACCAATCGCCAGCGCTATGTTGAGCACCCCGATACCGACCGCTGCCACCACCACATCGGCGTCGGAACCGATATCGCTCTCCCCCAAAAAGCCGTAGCGAAATCCGGAGATCACGTAGAAAAACGGGTTTGCCCGGCTGACCGCCTGGAATGTCGGGGCGAGGTTGTCGATCACATAGAAGGTGCCCGACAGCAGCGAGAGCGGGGCGATGATGAAGTTGGTGATCGCCGCGTTGTGATCGAATTTCTCTGCCCAGATAGAGGTCGCGAGGCCTAGCAGCGCGAGCAACGCAGCGCCCATCAGGCCGAACCAGACAATCGCCCAGCCATGAGCCACGTGAAGGGTCACGCCCGGCCACAATGCCATTGCCAGCGCCACGGCGCAGCCAACAGCAATCGCGCGGGTCATTGCCGCGGCGATGATCCCGGCCATCAGTTCGCCCGAGGAAAGCGGTGGCATCAGCAAATCGATTATGGTCCCCTGCATCTTTCCCGAAAGCAGGGAGAAGCTCGAATTGGCGAAGGCGTTCTGCATCATGCCCATGACGATCAAACCGGGCGCGACAAAGCTTGCAAACGGCACACCGAGCACTTCGCGCCCTTCGCGTCCCAAAGCGACGGTGAATATCACGAGAAACAGCAGCGTCGTGACCGCCGGAGCCCACACCGTCTGCGTCTGCACCTTGAGAAACCGACGCACCTCCTTCATATAGAGCGCCAGAATGCCAATGCGGTTGATCCCGGTAATCACCGGAACGCCGCGTGGTGCAAAACGGGTGCCCGCCTCGGACCGGGTCTGGTCGGAAGCGGCATTTGCGGTGCTGTTCGTCGATGTGAGGTCGGCCATGGGTAAGAGCGCCTAAGGCGTCGACACGGATGTTACAAGCGCGCCGCGGATCAGCGGCGCTCGATGGAGATACAAGAGCATGAGTTGGACCGACGAGCGCATCGCGACGCTCAAGAAAATGTGGGAAGGCGGCGCCACGGCGAGCCAGATCGCGGACGAGTTGGGCGGAGTGAGCCGCAATGCAGTGATCGGCAAGGCGCATCGCTTAGGCCTGAAGTCGCGCCCCTCACCGGTGAAGGCGAACGAGAAGAGGAAAGCTCCGAAGAAGGCCGCCGCAAAGGCGCCAACCGCAAAGAAGGCGGACACCAACAAGCCCGCCGCGCCTAAGCCCGCAGCGAAGACCGGCGGCGCTCCTGCTGCGAAACCTCAGGCTGCCAAACCGGCCGCCGCGAGCCAACCGCCCGCGCCGGCAGGCGGCAGCAATTCTCAGCCGATGCCCAATCCGACACCTGATCTGCCGAAAATCGTTTCGGTCGGTCCCGGCGGGTTTCTGCGGCAAGGTCCGGGCGATCAGCAGGCGCCGATCCCCCCGGCTCCGCCGCGCCGTCTGGTGCCAGCAAAGCCCAGCCCGGAGATCGCGGACAAGACCAGCCTGCTCGACCTTTCAGACAAGGTCTGCCGCTGGCCGATGGGCCATCCGGGTGAACCGGACTTCCATTTCTGCGGCGCTGAGGTGAATCCCGGCTTCCCCTATTGCGTCGAGCATTGCGGGCGAGCGTTCCAGGCGCAGCTGCCCCGCGGTGCCCGCCGTCCCCCACCGCCTCTGCCGTTTGGCGGGCCGCGGGTGCGCTGACCTTATCGTAAGTGTTGAAAGGCCCGGTTGTCGTTTGCGACTGCCGGGTTTTTTACGCCTAGTTGATGAATGGAAGTTCGATTGAGATATCTCCTAAAGCGGCCTGCAGCGGCGCTGATTGCAAGCGCAGCCCTCGCGGGGGCAACCCCATCACTGGCGCAGCTTCCCGAACCGGTGCGCGACATGATCGACGCTGCGATCGCGACCGGGGATGAGGAAAAGGCGCGTACGGTGATAGAGATCGCACGCGCGGCAAATCCACAAGATGCCGCAGAAATTGACGCGCTGCTGACGATGTACGAAACCGATCTGGCTGAGGCTCAAGCCGCGGAGGAGCGGGCGGAGCGCCGGGAGATCCGCAATGCGGGATTCTTCGAGAATTGGTCCGGACAAGGCGAGCTTGGTGCGTTCAACTCGACCGGCAATGCCGAAAACACCGGGATCACCGCGGCGATATCGCTGACGCGCGAGGGTATCGATTGGAGTCACACCCTACGCGGACGGGCGGATTACCAGGAATCCAACGGGGTCACGACCCGCGAACAGTTTCTCGCCGCTTACGAGCCAAATCTGCGATTGTCCCAGCACCTTTTTGCCTACGCGCTGGCGCTTTACGAGCGCGACCGATTCCAGGGTTTTTCGGCGCGCTATGCAGTGTCGGGCGGCCTGGGTTACGACATTTTCGATCGCGAAGCGCTCAGCCTGTCGGTGCAAGCCGGTCCGGCCTATCGTCGCACCGAACTGGTCGACGGAAGCAGCACGAGTAGTGTCGCGGGCAACGCGTCGCTCGATCTCGACTGGCAGATCTCTCCGGTCATCGCGCTGACACAGGACGCCAGCGCCTTCGTCCAGTCGGGCAGCAGCACCTTTATCTCCGATACCGGGCTACAGGCGGACATTGCCGACAGTCTGGCCGTCCGGCTGTCCTACACGCTCGAGCATGACACCGACCCGCCGCAAGGAGCGGAAAAGACCGATACGCTCAGCCGCGTGACGATCATCTACGATTTCTGAGCGAGAGTGTCAGGATAAAGTCAGGCCGATTTCCGCGCGAACCAGATGACGTGATGCGCGCCCTTGTTGTTCGGGCGTGAGCGGACCCGGCGCTCTTCGACATCGAAGCGCGCATCCTTCAAGCGTCGCCGGAAAGCCGGGTCCGGCGCGGCCGACCAGACCGCCAGGATGCCGCCGGGTACGAGCGCATCGCGGGCCTTGCCGAGACCTGTACGACTGTACAGCCGGTTGTTGTCGGCGCGAACCAGACCGTCAGGTCCGTTGTCGACATCGAGCAGGATTGCGTCAAACTTTGCGCATGTGCCATCGTTCGCATCGTCGATGAGCGCTCTTACATCGCAGATTTTAAGGTCCACGCGCGGGTCTTCGAGTGTTTCGCCGGTAAGTTCGGCCATCGGCCCTTTCGCCCATTCGATAATCGCCGGCGCGATCTCGCCCACGACCGCTTCGCCGCCCTGGTCCATGCGTGCGAGTGCTGCACGCAGGGTGAAGCCCATTCCGTATCCGCCGATCAGAATGCGGGCGGCCTTGCTCTCCAGCCGGTCGAACGTCAGCTCGGCAAGCTGCTCTTCGGAGAAGCGCATCCGCGTGCTCATCAACTCGTTGCGACCGAGCACGATCATGAAGTCGCGACCGTGCGAGTAGAGTTCAAGCGTCTCGCCGTCCTCGATGACGGCGGTGTCAATCAGTTCGCGTTTGAGCATCGCGCCTTCCTTCAAACCCGTTCAAAAAAACAAGGCCCGCCCGGTCGGAACCGGACAGGCCACGTCTTCACCATTGTGCCGAAGGATCAGTCCTTCAGGAAGTCGGGCAGCGCTGCGGGGCCGTCATTGCCACCCCCGTTTCCGCCCTCACGACCTCCGCGGTCGCCGCCACGGCCACGACCGCCACCGCGCGGACCACGACGATCGCCGCCGCGGCCACCGTCTCTCTTGCCACCGCCTTCACGCTTTTCGCGTGGCGGGCGTGTGTCTTCGAGTTCTTCGCCGGTTTCCTGATCGACAACGCGCATCGACAGGCGGACCTTGCCGCGATTGTCGATCTCCAGCACCTTGACCTTCACTTCCTGGCCTTCGGACACGACGTCGGTCGGCTTTTCGACCCGTTCGTTCTTCATTTCGGAGACGTGGACGAGGCCGTCCTTGCCACCCATGAAGTTCACGAATGCACCGAAATCGACGATGTTCACGACCTTGCCGGTGTAGATCTTGCCGACTTCGGCTTCCTCGGTAATGCCTTCGATCCACTTCTTCGCGGCTTCGATTTCGTCGGCATTGGAGGAACTGATCTTGATCGTGCCTTCGTCGTCGATGTCGACCTTGGCGCCGGTTTCGGCAACGATCTCGCGGATCACCTTGCCGCCTGTACCGATGACGTCACGGATCTTCGACTTGTCGATCTGCATCGTCTCGATACGCGGAGCGTGCTTCGACACTTCACCGCGAGAGCTGCTGAGCGCCTCGGTCATCTTGCCCAGGATGTGCGCACGGCCGGCTTTTGCCTGCTCAAGCGCCTGAGTCATGATTTCCTGAGTGATGCCGGCGACCTTGATGTCCATCTGGAGGCTGGTGATGCCCTGTTCCGATCCGGCCACCTTGAAGTCCATGTCGCCCAGGTGATCTTCATCACCCAGAATGTCGGACAGGACGGTGAAATCGTCACCTTCCAGGATCAGACCCATCGCAATGCCCGATACCGGACGCTTCAGTGGAACGCCGGCATCCATCATCGAAAGGCTGCCACCGCAGACCGTCGCCATCGAGGACGAGCCGTTGGACTCGGTGATGTCCGACAGAACGCGGATCGTGTACGGGAACTCCTCATTGTCAGGCAAAACCGGATGCAGCGCGCGATAGGCGAGCTTGCCGTGGCCGGTCTCACGCCGACTGGTAAAGCCGAAGCGACCCACTTCACCGACCGAATAGGGCGGGAAGTTATAGTGCAGCATGAAATTGTTGTACGACAGGCCTTCGAGCCCGTCGATCATCTGCTCGGAATCTTTGGTACCCAGCGTGGTGGTGCAAATCGCCTGCGTTTCACCGCGGGTGAACAGCGCCGAGCCGTGCGTGCGGGGCAGCAGGCCGACCATCGCTTCGATCGGGCGAACCTCGTCGGTCTTGCGGCCGTCGATACGCTGACCGTCCTTCAGGATCGCCTTGCGAACGATGTCGCTTTCCAGCTTCTTCACGAGCTTGATGCGGCCCATGTATTCGGCCGGATCGCTCTCTTCGAGATCGGCGTAGTGCTCGCGCGCCTTGGTACGGGCGGCGTTGACCGCGTCCTGTCGATCGCCCTTGTCGGTGATCTTGTAAGCGGCGGCGAGGTCGTCGCCGATAACGCCACGCAACTCTTCCAGAACCGCGGTCTTGTCCTCGACGGGGTCGAGTTCCCACGGGTCTTTCGCGGCTTGTTCAGCGAGATCGATGATAGCGCCGATAACCTTGCGGCTTTCCTCATGCGCGAACAGAACCGCGCCGAGCATCTGCTCTTCGGTGAGTTCCTTCGCTTCGGACTCAACCATCATCACCGCGTCCTGCGTCGCAGCGACCACCAGGTCGAGATTGCCTTCTTCACCCAGCGCATCGGTGATGCTCGGGTTGAGGACGTATTCGCCGTCATTGGTGAAGCCGACGCGCGCGGCGCCGATCGGACCCATGAAGGGCAGGCCGCTGATCGTCAGCGCAGCCGAGGCCGCGATCATCGCGACGATATCGGGCTCGGTCTCGCCATCATAGCTGAGAACTTGACAGATGACGTTGATTTCGTTGTAGAAGCCTTCGGGGAAGAGCGGGCGCACTGGGCGATCGATCAGGCGACTGGTGAGCGTTTCCTTCTCGGTCGCGCGGCCTTCGCGCTTGAAGAAGCCGCCCGGAATGCGTCCGGCGGCAGAGAACTTTTCCTGATAGTGAACGGTGAGCGGGAAGAAGTCCTGCCCCTCCTTCACTTTGCGGGCGGCGGTCACGGCGCACAGCACCACGGTTTCGCCATAAATAGCCAGAACGGCGCCGTCTGCCTGACGGGCGATCTGTCCGGTTTCCAGAGTGAGGGTCTTTCCGCCCCACTCCAGCGATACGGTTTTCTTGTCGAACATTGATTTTCCTTTGTGACCCGCGCCGCCTTATTGCGCGCGCGGGGCCTACTGTTTCCGGGTGAGACCGGCCCGGACCGGTGTGGGGCGTCTGTCTGCCCCTCAGGCAAGCGACCGGATGTCGCCGATGCCCAAATGCTAGAAAGGCGGCCCCCAGGGAGCCGCCTTTCACGAAACTCTTATTTGCGCAGACCCAGTTTCTGGATCAGCGCGTTGTACCGCTCGACATCTTTCTTCTTGAGATAGGCGAGCAGGTTGCGACGCTTGTTGACCATCATCAGCAGGCCACGGCGCGAATGGTTGTCCTTGTGGTTGCCCTTGAAGTGTTCGGTCAGGTTCTTGATGCGCTCCGTCAGGATCGCGACCTGGACTTCGGGACTGCCCGTATCGCCATCGGCCTGGGCGTTGTCCTTGATGATTTCTTGCTTGCGTTCAGCGGTAACCGACATGGGTATTTTCTCTCTTACTCAGCGACATCGGGAAGGTTGAAGCCCCGGACGACCTTGGCCGTGCCATCCGAAATCTCCACAAGCGCAACGGGGACGCTGTCCAGCATCGCGCAATAGAGCCCGGATGGTTGGGGCAATCCAGACAAGACCCGGCCCTGGCGGACCGCCTGCGCGTCTGTCTGGGAGAGGGAAAGGGCCGGGATGTCGTCCAGCCCCGCCTCAAGCGGCAGGAGGAGGTCTTCAAGGCTCGCGCCCTTACCGATTTCGTTCAGCAAGTCCAGCGAAATCGCCTGTTCCTCTCGGAAAGGGCCAGCCTTGGTCCGACGTAAATAGGTGACATGGCCGCAGGTTCCAAGAGCGCCGGCAATATCGCGTGCGAGGCTGCGGATATAGGTGCCCTTGGAGACGTGAGCGGTGAGAGTGATCTGGTCCTCGCTCGGGTCGGCCGCGACATTGAGTGAGTGGACCGTGACAGACCGCACTTTCAATTCCACATCCTCACCAGCCCGTGCGAGATCGTAGGCGCGCTTTCCTTCGACCTTCAGCGCGGAATACGCCGGGGGAAGCTGCTCGATATGGCCGGTAAAGCGCGGCAGGATGGCCTCTACCTCGGCGCTCGAAGGGCGCGCATCGCTACGTTCCACGACTTCACCCTCAGTGTCGAGCGTGTCGGTCTGCTCGCCGAAGCGGATCGTGAAATCATAGACCTTGCTGGCATCGAGCATCCGCCCTGCCAGTTTCGTCGCTTCGCCGAGCGCGATCGGCAGAACCCCCTCGGCCAGCGGATCGAGCGTGCCGCCATGCCCCACCTTGGTTTTCGGATAGCCGCCTTCGCGCAGGTTCCGCTTCACCGCAGCCACGGCCTGCGTCGATCCAAGCCCGCGCGGCTTGTCGAGTATGATCCAGCCGTTCACCATGCGCGAGCCTGTAAGCGGGCGAACCTTGTAAATCCAGCGATGCGATCAATCGAATAGGGGCTCAACCCTATGGATGCACACACGGCGCTTTCAGCCTGGCGTGCCACGACCTGCGCCATGAAGCTGATCATCCATCCCGGCCTCCACAAAACCGGCTCGACCTACCTTCAGCACGTTCTGAACGACCATCATGCACAGCTTGCGGCGCGCGGTGTCTATTATCAGCATCAATCCGGATATCCCGCGCATCATGCCGCTGCGTGGCGGCTGTTGGCGGGCGATGAGCAGCCGCTGATAAAGATGGCGCGCGAGGCAAGCGAGGCGGCGTGTTCGGCGCTGATCCTGTCATCCGAAGATCTCGAGGGTGCGCTTTACGATGACCGACCGCTGGCCGCGATCGAACGCGCGGCGGAGATGGCCGGGATTGCCGAAGTCGAATGGCACGTGGTGCTGCGCGACCCGGGTCAAGCGTTCGCCAGCCTGTTCGCGCAGCTTCAGCATCACATCTATGCCGACGCTTTCCAGCTCTTCTACGATGTGATGCGGCGCGGCTTTGTCCATATGGCCGCGCCCATGCCCGACGCGGGGACGCCGTACTGGTATTATGCTTTTGATCACGCCCGCGACCTCTCTAGGCTGTCAGAGCGCACCGGTGCGCGTGTTGTCGCCCATGACTTTACTGCTGCGGGCGCGTTTCCCGGAGCGGGTATACTGGAACATCTTGGCGTTCTCGATGCCATCACTCGGATGCCCGGCCCCTCCGCCCGCAATGCAAGACCAACGCGCAATGATACCATCCGCGGCTTTGTCATGCGCGTGGCCGAGGCGGTGCCGGCTCCCGACCAACAGCAGCGTATCACTGATGCCTTCCTGACATGCCTTGAAAGCGGGCTGGATACCGTCGAGACATACGCCGCGATGATCGGCGAGCGTTATGCAGACAGCCACCGCTGCGCGCTCGCACAGTTCGCCCCTGCTCGCGAACCTGCCTGACCCGGCTACGTCGAGGCCACGCTTGCCAGCAAGGCCGTGCTGGGGCAGCTAGACCGCTCGCCCTGCCGATCTGCCGTTTGCGAGCCGTCGTATCCCAACCCAAGAAGAGCCATTCGACCTGCTGATCATCGGGGGCGGCATTAACGGCGCGGGGATCGCGCGCGATGCGGCGGGGCGCGGGATGCGCGTGTGTCTGGTCGAAAAAGACGATCTCGCACAGCACACGTCCAGCGCTTCGACCAAACTGGTCCATGGCGGCCTGCGCTATCTCGAACAGCGCGAGTTTCGGCTTGTGCGTGAAAGCCTGATCGAGCGCGAGCGGCTGCTCGCCATCGCGCCGCACATTATCTGGCCGCTTCGCTTCGTCCTGCCGCATGACATCGGGATGCGTCCGCGTTGGCTGCTGCGGCTAGGCCTGTTTCTCTACGACCATATCGGCGGGCGCAAGCTGCTCCCGCCTACGCGAACGGTCGACTTGCGCACTCCGCCGCATGACGACGTGCTTGAACGGCGTTTGACCGAGGGCTTCGAATATTCCGATTGCTGGGTCGAAGATGCGCGGCTGGTCGTCCTCAATTGCATGGATGCACAAGAGCGCGGCGCACATATCCGCACCCGCACCGAATGCACCGGCCTCGAACGCGGCGACGCGTTCTGGAGGGCGACCTTATGCGGTGCGGACGGTGAGGAGCAGATCACCGCACGGCAGGTCGTCAATGCCGCGGGTCCGTGGGTCGATAGTGTTCTGGGGCGGGCCCTGCCCCAAGAGAGCCACACCAACCTGCGTCTCGTGAAAGGCAGTCACCTGATCTTCCCGCGCCTGTTCGCGGGCGATCACGCCTACATTTTTCAGAACGGCGACGGGCGCATCGTCTTTGCGATCCCGTATGAGCGCGAGTTCACGCTGGTCGGGACGACTGACGTGCTGTTCACCGGCGATCCCTCAAAGATCGACATCAGCGGTGAGGAAGCGCGATATATCTGCGCCGCCGTCAACGAGTACCTCGAAAAGGATGTCGATCCCGAGCAAGCGATCGCAAGTTACGCCGGCGTGCGCCCGCTTTATGAGAACAACGCCGCCTCGAATTCGACCGTGACACGGGACTATGTTTTCGAGCTGGACCGGGCGGGACCAGCGCTGCTTTCGATCTTTGGCGGAAAGATCACGACCTATCGCAAGCTCGCCGAACATGCGCTCGCGAAACTCGGGGCGCCCGGAAGCGAGTGGACTGCCGACAGACCGCTCCCCGGTGGTGATGTCGACGCGCGCGGCTTCGAGGCGTTTCTCGATCGGCAACATGCTGCCAATCCGTGGCTACCCGGGCCAATGCTGCGTCGGCTTGCGCGGGCTTACGGCACGCGAATGGTGGACGTGCTGGGCGGTGCGGAGGCTATCAACGATCTGGGTGAGCATATTGGCGGCGACCTCTATGAGGCAGAGCTGCGCTACCTCGTGCGCTGCGAATTTGCGCGCTGTGCCGAAGACGTGCTCAAGCGGCGCTCCAAACTCTATCTGCACCTGAACGAGGAAGAACAGGCCCGTGTCGCGCGCTGGTTCGACGCCGCGGTCGCACTACAAAGCTAGATCATAACCGACAAGGCCGAGGAAAAAATCCAGGGCCCACTCGACCAGCGGCAGAACCGTGACCTGAAGCCAGCCGGTGCCGAACACCCAGCTGTACGCGATGACGCCGAGTATCAGAAAAATCCCGAAGCGCTGCAAGCGCTCCCAATGACGGCGCAGGCCACCGGGAAGCAGACCGCCGAGAATGTGCGAACCGTCGAAGGGCGGGATCGGCAACAAGTTGAAAAGACCAAGGAAAATGTTGATCAGGATGAAGTAGATCATTGCGCTGTCGAATGGCTGGACTGCGCCGCTGCCATCGACCACCATGGCCAAAGTACCGCTCGCCGCAAGACGCTCGCCCTCGCCGAACAGACCAATCAAGGCGGCGCCAACCAGCGCGAGCAGGAAGTTCATGCCCGGCCCCGCAGCGGCGACTGCCATCATACCATATCGCGGGTTGGACAGCCGCCACTTGTTCACCGGGACAGGCTTGGCCCAGCCGAACGCGGGAGCGCCTGCCAACAGCAATGCGCCGGGGACCAACAGCGTGCCGACCGGGCTAACATGGGGCAGCGGGTTGAGCGTCAGCCGCCCGCGTTCGCTCGCGGTCGGGTCGCCCAGCGCCTTCGCCATCCAGCCATGCGCGACCTCGTGAAAGACGATGGCGATGACGATGCAGGGGATCAGGATGATCGCCATGACGAGTGTGTCGGACATAACCGTCATATGGGAAGGCGCGCGCCGCGAGGCCAGTGCCGGACAACGATCAATCGTTCAGCGCAGCGCGAAAATGGCGGCGGCACAGGGCCACGTAGCTCTCATTCCCGCCGATTTCGGTTTGCGCACCCTCGCGCGCTGGCTCGCCGTCAGCATCAAGCCGAAGGTTCATGGTCGCCTTGCGCCCGCAATGGCATACAGCTTTCAGTTCCACCAAAGCGTCAGCGATGCCGAGCAGCGCCGCTGAACCCGGGAAAAGCTCGCCCCTGAAGTCGGTGCGCAGGCCATAGCAAAGCACGGGAAGACCCAGATCGTCGGCGATTGCGGCGAGTTGCCAGACCTGCGCAGACGTCAGGAATTGCCCTTCATCCAGCAGCACGCAATCGAGTGGCGAGCTGCGATGCACTCCGCGCACGTCGCCCAGCAGATCGGTCTCGCGATCGTAAAGCCGCGCATCAGCCTCAAGCCCGATCCGGCTGCGGATCTTGCCCGCCGAGCGGGTATCGAGCGCCGCGGTCCAGAGCATGGTCGCCATTCCGCGCTCGCGATAATTGAAATCCGCCTGAAGCAACGTGGCGGATTTCCCCGCATTCATGCTGGCATAGTAGAAATACAGCTTGGCCATAGGTGCCTGTTACCACCCTTCTCGCGGTGCGCCAGAACGGGGCGCAAGAAGTACACAAGGGGTACCAAGCGCGGCACAACAGGTTGTTAAGGGGCAAGACAGGCGCGTGCCGCGATGCTAGTCCCAACCGTTCAAAAGGAATTGATGGGGATCACTTTCAAATGGCGACTGCGGCAGCCGATGCGACCGGGACCGGCACAGACAAACAAGGCATGACCGGCTTTCTCGGCTGGATCGAGCGGAGCGGCAACAAGCTGCCCGATCCGGTCTTTTTGTTTTTCGGACTGATCTTCGCGCTGATCCTCGTTTCGGTTCTGGCGAGCGTTGCGGGCGTGGCCGTTTCGCATCCGACCGAGGTCGATCCCGATACCGGCGCGGCGCGCGTCATCTCGGCTGCCAGCCTTTTATCCGCCGAGAACATTCAGCGTCTGTGGGTCGAGATGCCGACCACCTTCACCCACTTCCATCCGCTGGGCTATGTCCTCGTGGTGATGCTGGGTGCGGGCGTGGCGGAGCGGGCCGGGCTGTTCGGCACCGCTATGCGCGCCGGAGTTCGCGATGCGCCCAAGGCGCTGCTGACGCCGATCGTGGTTCTGGTCGGGATGATCGGCAACCTCGCCGCCGATGCCGCCTATGTCGTGCTTATCCCGCTCGCCGGGATCATCTTCCACGCCGCTGGCCGCCATCCCATCGCCGGGATCGCCGCGGCGTTTGCAGGCGTCTCGGGAGGCTTTTCCGCCAACCTCCTGCCCGGTCAGCTTGACGCTTTGCTGTTCGGAATCACCGAAGCCAGCGTCGAGACCGTCTTCGGCGATTTCACCGCCAATATCGTCGGAAACTGGTACTTCATCGCGGCCATGACGTTTGTCTTCCTGCCCGTCATCTGGTTCGTCACCGACCGCATGATTGAGCCGCGACTTGGCACATGGAGCGCCGAACGCGCCGATAATGCCGCTGCCGACGAGGAGACGGACAGGCCGCTTACCGCCGATGAGAAGAAAGGTCTGAAATGGGCCGGTCTCGCGGTGCTGTTCGTGGTCGGGCTTTGGGTCGCCTTTACCCTCGGGCCGGGCACCCCGCTGATCGACGAGAGCGCAACGCCCGAAGCCCGGCTGAACCCGTTTTACAAGAGCCTGGTCGCGGGCTTCTTCATTCTGTTCCTGTTCGCAGGCTGGGCTTACGGCAAGGCGGCGGGCACGATCGGCGACCACCGCGACCTCGTCAAAATGATGTCGGGCGCAATGGAGGATCTGGCCTATTACCTCGTCCTCGCCTTTGCTGCCGCGCATTTCGTCGCGATGTTCGCCTGGTCCAACCTCGGCCTGATCCTGGCGGTGAACGGCGCGGATTTCCTCGGCAGCACGAATATGCCCGCATGGGCGCTGCTGACTTCGATCATCCTCGTTTCCGCCGCGCTCAACCTGTTCGTCGGTTCGGCGAGCGCCAAGTGGGCGCTCATCTCACCCGTTATGGTGCCGATGCTGATGCTGCTCGGCATCTCGCCGGAGATGGCCACCGCCGCCTATCGCGTCGGCGACAGCGCAACCAACATCATCACCCCGCTGATGGTCTATTTCCCGCTGATACTGATCTTCTGCCAGCGCTGGGACCGCGATTTCGGCCTTGGATCGCTCGCCGCGATCATGCTGCCGTTTTCCGTCGGACTGATGATATCCGGCCTCGCGATGACGATAGGCTGGGTGGTGTTCGACCTGCCGCTTGGACCGGGCGCCAGCGTCTTCATGGAAGTGCCGACGACGATCGAGGCGCAAGCGGTCGAAGGCACGTTCGAGTGATGGCGAAACAGATTGCTGTCCTGAAACGCAATTCGACCATGAACCGCATGTTCGCCGCCCCCTTCGTGGCCTTTGCCGCGATGCTCCTACCCATGAGCCTCGCCGCACAAGGCGGCGGCGCGCTCGACTATCAACTTGATGGTAATTCGAGCGACGTGTCAGCCAAAGTCGCGTTTTTCGGCTTCGCCAGCAAAACCGCGCGGTTCCCGCGAATGGAAGGTGCGGTCACAATCGTGCGCGGCGCTCCCGAGCAGGCGATAATCGACGTCACCTTCGATGCCGTCACTATCGAGGCGCCGGACGAAACCACCTTGAAGCGGCTGCGTGGAGAGAAATTCTTCTGGGTGGAACGCTATCCCACGATCCGTTTCGTGGGCCGTTCGCTGGAGCTTTCATCACCCACCCGCGGAACCCTGACAGGCGAGCTGACCGCGCGGGGCGTAACCCGCTCCGAAACGCTCGACGTGACCTTTGCCAGCGATCCCAGCGCGCGCACCGGCCAGCCGGTCGAGTTCACCGCCGAGATGGAGATCGATCGCCGCGATTACGGCATGAAGAGCTATCAGCTGATTGTCGGCAATACGGTCGATATCAGCCTGCGCGCGCGGATGGTGCCGCGCTAACCAGCGCGCTCACTTATTCGGCATCATCGCTGTCGAGATCGCGCGCCACTTTCGGATCGCGCAGCAGCGCCTCGATCCGATCGGCTTCGGAAAAGCTTTCGTCCTTGCGGAATTTGAGCTTGGGCGCGAATTTCAGGCCGAGGCGCTTGGCAACCTCGCGCTGGAGGAAGGCGGTGTTCTGCCGCAGCGCAAGGACCACATCGTCCTCATCCGCGCCCAATAGCGGCTTCACATAAGCGGTCGCATTGCGCAGATCGGGCGTCATCCGCACTTCGGTGACCGCGAGATTGGAGGCGCTGACCGTCTCGTCATGCACCTCCTGCCGCGCGAGCAGCTCCGACAGAATATGCCGCACCCGCTCGCCCACTTTCAGGACGCGAACCGAGTGCTGTTCGGCGGTGAAGTCTTGCCGTTTTGCCATCATTCCATCCCTGTCGTTTCGGGCGAAGGACGCGGTGTCGGGAGCGCGGTGGAGGTCGCGCGGGCCATCAGAGTGCCGTCCTCGGACAGCAGCTCGCCTTCGAGAAAGACGACGCGGCGTCCGGCCTTCACCACCCGGCCCTTCCCAATCAGCGAACCTTCGGGAATTAGCCGGATCAGCGTCATACTGAGATCAAGGTTGAGCGGCGCCTGCTCGCCGCCAGTCGCTGCGACATAGGCATAGCCCATCACATCATCGAGATAGCCCGCGACCAGCCCACCCTGCACGCCGCCGCGCCAGGTGGTCATCTCGCGCTTTACGGTAAAGCGCATGGTCGCGGTCTGCGTCGCCTCGTCGAAGGAGACAAACTCGGAGCCGAGCAGCGAGGCGTGGGGGGAGGCATCGCTGTCCACGGCGAAGGGGTCGGCTTCGCTCATTCAGCCAACTCCTGCGCTCAAACCTCGATCGTCCGCTCGCGCTCCTCGACTTCGAAGACTTCGAGGCTGTCGCCCGGCTTGATGTCATTCGTGTCTTCCAGCACCACGCCGCATTCAAGTCCTGAGCGGACCTCGTCCACGTCGTCCTTGAACCGCCGCAGCGAGGCGATGGTGGTGGCCGATACGATGACATCGTCGCGCGTGAGACGTGCGAACAGGCCCTTGCGGATGACGCCGTCGGTGACCAGCAGACCGGCAGCCTTGTCCTTCTTGCCCGAGCGGAACACTTCCTTGATCTCGGCGCGGCCGACGACTGTTTCGATCCGCTCCGGACCAAGCTCGCCCGCCATTTCCTTGGCGACTTCCTCGGTCAGGTTGTAGATCACGTCGTAGTACATCATGCGCACATTATCGCGCTTCACCAGTTCGCGCGCCTTGGCATTGGGGCGCACGTTGAAGCCGATGATCGGCGCGTTCGATGCTGCCGCCAGGCTGACGTCGCTCTCGGTAATCGCGCCTACGCCTGCGTGCAGAACACGCACCTTAATGTCGTCGGTCGAGATGTTGTGCAGCGCAGTGACGATCGCTTCGACCGAGCCCTGCACATCCGCCTTCACCAGAACCGGCCATTCGATGACGTCCGATTGCAGGTTGTTGAACATCGTGTCGAAGCTGGTCGGCGCGAGTGCGGTGCGCTGTTCGGTCGCCTTTTCCTGACGGTATTCAGCGACTTCACGAGCGCGCTGTTCGTTCTCGACCACGCTCAGCTGATCGCCCGCCGACGGCACGCCGCCAAGGCCGAGCACTTCGACCGGCATGGAGGGGCCGGCTTCCTTGATCTGCTTGCCCGCATCGTTGACGATCGCGCGCACGCGGCCGCTTTCCGTGCCGACCACGAAGGTATCGCCGCGCTTGAGCGTGCCGCGCGTGATGAGCACGGTCGCGACCGGGCCGCGGCCCTTGTCGAGCTGTGCCTCTATCACCGTCGCATCGGCATCGCGATCAGGGCGCGCCTTGAGTTCCAGCAATTCGGCCTGCACGTTGATCGCCTCGAGCAGTTCGTCGAGCCCGGACTTTTCCTTCGCGGAAACCTCGACGTCCTGCACCTCGCCCGAAAGCTTCTCGACGATGACTTCGTGTTCGAGCAGGCGGTTGCGAACATTGTCCGGGTTCGCCTCGGGCTTGTCGACCTTGTTGATGGCGACGATCATGGGAACGCCAGCCGCCTTGGTGTGATTGATGGCCTCGATCGTCTGCGGCATGATCCCGTCATCGGCGGCAACCACCAGAACAACGATATCGGTAACGTTAGCCCCGCGCTGACGCATGTCGGTGAACGCTGCGTGGCCCGGCGTATCGAGGAAGGTGACCTTCTGCTTGTCCTTCGTCGTCACCTGATAGCTGCCGATGTGCTGGGTGATGCCCCCGGCCTCGCCTTTGGTCACGTCAGTGCCGCGCAGTGCATCGAGCAGGCTGGTCTTGCCGTGATCGACATGCCCCATGATCGTGACGACCGGCGGGCGCGGCTTCAGCGTCTCTTCGGGATCGTCCTCACCGCTGGTGTCGATATCGATGTCGGCTTCGGACACGCGCTCGATATTGTGGCCGAATTCCTCGACCAGCAGCTCGGCGGTGTCGGCGTCAATCGTCTGGTTGACGGTGACCATCATGCCCATGTTGAACAGGGCCTTCACCAGATCCGCGCCCTTTTCGGCCATGCGGTTGGCGAGCTCCTGCACCGTGATCGCTTCGGGCACGACCACGTCGCGCACCTGTTTCTCGCGCGGCTTGGACGATCCGCCGCCCTGCATCCGGCGTTCTTTTTCACGCGCACGCTTGAGCGCGGCGAGGCTGCGCGCGCGGCGCCCCTCATCCTCGTTCAGCGCTTTCGTGACCGTCAGCTTGCCCGAACGACGCTTGTCCTTGCCGCTGGGAGCGACCTGCTTGTCGTCCTTCTTCTTCTTTTTCTCGGGACGCTTGGGCTCGGGCCGAGCCACAGGTGTGAACTTGCGGGCGGCGGGCGCGGTCTTGGCGGTTTCTGCGGAAGCCGCAGCCGACGCATCGGCAGCCTCGTTTGCCGCTTCTTCGCTGGCCTTAGCCTCGTCCTCAGCCTGCTTTTCGGCATCGGCTTCGGCCTGCTTTTCCTGCGCGCGGTTGTCTTCGGCGCGCTTCTTCTCTTCCTCGGCAGCCTTTTTGGCTTTTTCCTCGTCACGCTTGCGCGCCTCTTCGGCCTGACGCAGGCGATCTTCCTCAGCCTCGCGCTGCATGCGGGCGACGCGCTCCTGCGGGGTCTCATCGCTGGAGGACACGCGCTTGGGCGCAGGCTTCTTCGCGGCGGGTGCCGGGGCGGGCGCGGGAGCGGGTGCGGGCGCCGGTTCTGGCGCTGGAGCCGGTGTCGGTGCAGGTTCGGGCGTCTCGCCCGGTTTCACGAGCTTGCGGCGCCGCTTCACCTCAACCGCGACCTTGTTCGTGCGGCCGTGGCTGAAGGTCTGCTTGACCTCGCCAGCATCGACCGCCCTCTTCAGGCCCAGCGGTTTACGGGTGCGTTTTTCGTTGTCGTCGCTCATTATAGCTCGTCAGTCCTTCAAAATTCGTCATGTCGTCGCGCTGGCGAAATCCGCGCGTCGTCGTCATCTTGGCCGGGGCCTAGCTCGTCAGGGATCGCCACCTGCGAAACGCGATAGGCGTGTCACCGCGTGTCCGATCCGTTCGCTCGCGGCGGAGGAACCTGCCACCGTGCCGCCCGCGCCGGATACGCCCAGATGGACGACGTTGTCGCGGCCCAATGCCACAGACAGCGCCGCCCGGTCCAGTGGCAAGACGGTGCCGCGCGCGCCTGACCCCTGAGAATCAGTACCCACGCGCCACGCCTGGTCGAGCTTCTTGCGCCCGTCCTCGCTGCTGTCGTTTGCATGCAACAGCAAAGCGATCCGACCAGTGCGCGCCTGCTCTTCGATCCGCGCGGACCCCAGCACGATACTCCCACCGCGCAGTTCAAGCCCCAGACGATCGAGCAAGTTGCGCTTCAGCGCGGCCTCGATCTGATCGGGAAGATCATCGGCCCAGGACAGCGTCACGCCTTCCGGCCCGCCTTTGAACGCGCGCATCAACGCACGTTTGAGATGGCCATCGGCCATCGCCGCTTCAAGAGCGGTGCGGTCGGGCGCGATCCATGCGCCGCGTCCGGGTGCCTTGCCCGCAGCATCGGGCAGCACCTGGCCTTCGGGCGAAACGGCGAGCCGGATCAGCGTCTCGCGCGGGAAGCTCTCCCCGCACAGCACGCAGCGTCGCTCGCTCCCGGAAGCGCTCGGCTTCGCGGGAGGCGTGCGTTCGGCGATGTCGGACGTCAGGCGATCATTGGGTGGAGTCCGCATCGGCGGCCTCCTGAGTCTGCTCCTTAGCGGGAGCCTCTTCTTGCGCCGCCTGCGGCTCTTCGGTATCCGATCCTGACGAAGCCGCCTGCGGCTCTTCGGTATCCGATCCTGACGAAGCCGCCTGCGGCTCTTCGTCTTCGAACCAGTGCGCGCGGGCGGCCATGATGATCTCGTTGCCCTGCTCTTCGGTCAGGCCGTATTCGCCCAGAACGCCGCCCTTGTCCTGCTCGCGCTGTGGACGGCGCATCGGCGGTCCATCGGGCGAGTTGTTGCGGCGGCGCGGAGCTTCACGCTTCTTGGCGATCAGCTCATCGGTCGCAAGATCGGCCAGATCGTCGAGCGTCTTGATGCCGCCCTTGCCCAGCGTGACCAGCATCGCTTCGCTGAGATGCGGGAGTTCGGCGAGGTCGTCCTCGACGCCCAGTTCGCGACGGGTGGCGCGGTGCGCCTCCTCCTGCCGATCGAGCGCTTCGATTGCGCGGCTCTGAAGCTCTTCGGCAAGCTCCTCGTCGAACCCTTCAATCGCTGCGAGCTCGGCGAGCTCGACATAGGCGACCTCTTCCAGCTCGGCGAAGCCTTCGGCAACCAGCAACTGCGAGAGCGTCTCGTCGACGTCGAGTTCTTCCTCGAACATCTTGGAGCGTTCGGCGAATTCCTTGGAGCGCTTCTCGCTCGCCTCTTCCTCGGTCATGATGTCGATCTGGTGACCGGTAAGCTGGCTGGCGAGCCGCACGTTCTGACCGCGGCGACCAATCGCGAGGCTGAGCTGATCGTCAGGCACGACGACTTCGATCCGCGCCTCGTCCTCGTCAAGCACGACGCGCGCGACGGTGGCGGGCTGGAGCGCGTTGACGACGAAGGTGGCGGTGTCTTCCGACCAGGGGATGATGTCGATCTTCTCGCCCTGCAATTCCTGCACCACGGCCTGCACGCGGCTGCCCTTCATGCCGACGCAGGCGCCGACTGGATCGATGCTGGAATCGTGGCTGATCACGCCGATTTTTGCGCGGCTGCCAGGATCGCGCGCGGCGGCCTTGAGCTCGATGATGCCGTCATAGATTTCGGGCACTTCCTGCGCGAACAGCTTGCGCATGAAATCGGGCGCGGCGCGGCTGAGGAAGATCTGCGGCCCGCGATTGTTGCGCTCCACCTTGGTGATGAGCGCGCGGACACGTTCGCCGACACGCGCAGCCTCACGCGGAATCTGCTGATCGCGGCGGATGACGCCTTCGGCCCGGCCGAGATTGACGATCACATGGCCGAATTCGACCGACTTGATGACGCCGGTGATGATTTCGCCGGCGCGATCCTTGAACTCTTCGAACTGGCGTTCGCGCTCGGCATCGCGGACCTTCTGGAAGATCACCTGCTTCGCGCTCTGCGCGTCGATGCGGCCCAGATCGACCGGAGGCAGCGGATCGACGATGAAGTCTCCAACTGCGGCACCGTCCTGCAATTTCTGCGCCTGTTTGAGATCGACCTGCTTGAAGTAATCCTCGACCTCATCGACCACCTCGACCACGCGCCACAGCGTCAGATCGCCGGTCTGCGGATCGAGTTTCGCGCGAATGTCGTTTTCCGCGCCGTAGCGATTGCGCGCCGATTTCTGGATCGCCTCCTCCATCGCCTCGATGACGATGGACTTGTCGATCATCTTCTCGGACGCGACGGAATTCGCGATTGCGAGCAATTCAGCCTTGTTGGCGGAAATGGCACTGGCCATCAGTTGTCTGCCTTTTCTTCTTGGTCGTCTGTTTCAGTATCTTCGACGATGTCGTCGGCACCGGTGGTGTCGATCGGTTGCGTGGCCGCGATCAGCGCATCGGTCAGGATGAGCTTCGCGTTGTGGATCTGGTCCTTTGGGAGGCGCGCCTCGCCAGCTTCGGGATTGTCGATAACGACCAGACCGTCCTCCATGCCCTTGAGCTCGCCGGTATAGGTTCGCTGGCCTTCAAAACCCTTGACCATGACGATCCGCGCTTCGTGCCCGGCCCATCGGGCAAAGTCCTTGTCGCGCGTCAGCGGACGGTCGATGCCGGGCGAGGACACTTCGAGGTGGTAGGCCCCCTCAATCAGGGTTTCGCCAGATTCCTCGCGAGAGTCGATCGCATCGGAAACGCGGCGCGACAGCTGCGCGCATTGCTCGATCACAAGCTGCCCGGTCGCGGGATCTTCCGCCATGATCTGCAGCGCCTGCCCGCCGTCACCCGCTTCGGACGGCATCATCTTCACGCGCACCAGCTCGAAACCCAGCGCCTGCGCTTCAGGTTCGATAACTTCGGTGATGCGCGCGATATCGGTCATGCGGTCCTTGCTTAAAGCATTCGTGTGACAAAGCCGATTGGGGCCGGCCCCTCGCGGCGCCAGCGCTTCGAAATCTCGACGATGTCGTGATATGAGGGAAGTAGGCGAGCGCGCCGCGAAGCGCAAGAGGCTAGTCCGCCGTTTCCTCCATCAGCGCGTGTTTCTTGATGCAATGGCGCAGCTGATCGTAGCTGAGGCCCAGCGCCTTGGCGGTCTGGCGCTGGTTCCAGCGATGCTTGCCCAGCGCGTGCTCGACGATGGCGCGTTCGTGCGCATCAACCGCGGCGCGCAGGTCTTCGATCTCATCAAAGCACGGTGCGGTTGATGCGAAGTCCGCCGCTTCGGGAGCGTTGGCAGCGGGTGCGGGAGAATCGGAGCGGCGATGCGAAGGCTTGCTCGGCTTCCACGGACTATCGAAGGGGTCGAACTGGACATGCGCGATCGGCGTTTCGGGATCGTCCCAGCGATAGACCGCGCGCTCGACCACATTGCGAAGCTCGCGCACATTGCCCGGCCAGGGATGGTTTTCGAGGCTGTCCATTACATGCGATGCAAAACCGGGCCAGGCGGGCCAGTCCAGCTCGGCCGCCATGCGCCGCGCGAAATGCTCCGCCAGCACGCCGACGTCGCCTTCGCGCACGCGCAGCGGCGGCAGGGTGATGACTTCAAAGCTCAGGCGGTCGAGCAGGTCGGCGCGAAATTCGCCGCTCTTGGCGAGCGCGGGCAGGTCGTCATTCGTGGCGGCGACGATCCGCACGTCGACCCGGATCGGTCGCGATGCACCGATTCGCGTTACCTCGCCGTATTCGACCGCACGCAACAGCCGCTCCTGCGCCCCCATCGACAAAGTGCCCAGTTCGTCGAGAAATAACGTCCCCTTGTCGGCTTCCTCGAACCGACCGGCGCGCGATTTGGTAGCACCGGTAAAGGCTCCGGCCTCGTGCCCGAACAGCTCGGCTTCGATCAGCGTTTCGGGCAAAGCCGCGCAGTTCATCGTCACCAACGGCTCGTCCCAGCGGGTCGAGAGGCGGTGGAGACGCTCGGCGATCAGTTCCTTGCCGGTGCCGCGCTCGCCGATGACGAGTACGGGACGGCTCAACGGCGCAGCTTTAGAGGTGCGCTCGACTGCATCGAGAAAGGCCCCGGATTGCCCGATGAACTGGTTTTCGCGCTCCATGACCACGTTATAGTGAAAAATCCCAATGTTTGGCAATAGATCCCATTGCGATAATGACTGTGAGCCGGTAATATCGCGGAATTGCGGGGCATCTCAGGTTTGGCACGCTGGTTGCAGAATGAAGGGCAATACACGCACCGACCCTGTTGAGAGGACCGATCATGTACAACCGCAACTTCTTCGCTACCAAGCTGGACCGCGCTTCGCTCGCCAGCATTGCCGCGATGACAGCGATGATCGCATTGTCGACCCAGATGACGCTCGATGCTCCGATGGTTGGAGTGGCGACGACGATCGACCAACCCGCCTTCACGCTTGAACTGGCCTGAGACGGGTCGTGAGCAAACAGGATAACGACCCCCTCGGCCCCGAGCGCAAGAGCCCGCCGAAACGCGCGCTTTCGCGGCTGGATGAGGAAATCGAGGCGCTTCGTCGCAGCCCCACGCCGACCCAGTCGCGGACACAGGGTCGCGCTCAGGGCAGCGAGCGTCGCAGCGAAGAAAAAACTTCCCGCCAATCCGACACCAACCCTTTTCTCGACGGAGTAGCCTTCATGGGCATTTTCAGTCGCACCCGCGACATTATCGCAGCCAATTTCAACGACATGCTCGACAAGGCAGACGATCCCACGAAGATGATCCGCATGATCATCCTCGAAATGGAGGAAACGCTGGTCGAAGTCCGCGCCAGCGCGGCGCGCACCATTGCCGACCAGAAAGAGATGCACCGCCACGTGGTCAAGCTCGACAAGCTCCAGGCCGACTGGGGCGAGAAGGCGCAGCTCGCGCTGTCGAAGGATCGCGAAGACCTCGCCCGTGCGGCTCTGGTCGAGAAGAAGAAGGCGGCGGAGATGGGCGACCAGCTCAAGACCGAAATCGCCGTGCTCGACGATGCGCTGCGCGCGTACGAGGACGACATCCAGAAGCTGCAGCATCGCCTGCGCGAGGCACGCAGCCGCCAGAGTGCAATCGCCGCGCGGCTCGAAAGCGCGGAAAACCGCGTCAAGCTGCGCACGCTGATGAGCACCGAACGCACCGACGAGGCGCTGTCCCGGTTCGACCAGCTCGAACGCCGGGTCGATTACGCCGAGGGCCGTGCCGATGCGATGAACATCGCAGCCGACGCGCCGCCGAGCCTGTCGGACGAGATCGCCGCGCTCGAAGGGTCGGACCAGATCGACGACGAGCTCGAACAGATGAAAAAAGCGCTCGGCAAGCCCGAGCAGGACAAGGGAGAATAAGCCATGGACGGATTTATCGCCCTGCTGATTGTCGGCACCCTTTTCATCGGTTTGCCGTGGCTGATCCTGCACTACACCACCAAATGGAAGACCGCCGCGACCATCACCACCGATGACGAGGTTCTGCTCGAAGAGCTCTACAACCTCGCCAAGCGGCTCGATGAACGCATGGACACGGTCGAGCGGCTCGTCGCTGCCGACGATCCGACCTACTCCCCGGTCAAGCGCCTCCAGGCCGACCAGGAAACCGATAACCAGCAGCTGCGCGAACTCGACAAGCTGATGGCCGAAAAGAAAGGAACATCCGCATGAACAGCCCCCGCACAACCCTCTACCGCGACAAGCACAATGCCAAGCTGATGGGCGTCTGTTCGGGGATTGCCGACTATACCGGTGTCGATGCGTTCTGGATCCGGATCGGCCTCGTCGGCCTCACGATCGCGCTCGGCTGGCCGCTGCTCGCCTATTTCGTCGCCGGCTTCCTACTCAACAAGAAGCCACCGCATCTTTATCGTGACGCGGGCGAACAGAAATACTGGCAGAGCGTGCGGCAAAGCCCGAAGCGCACCGCCCGCGAAATCCGCGCCCGGTTCCGCGATATCGACCGCAGGCTGGCCGATGTGGAAACCTATTACGTCAGCAGCAACCAGCGCCTGACGGCCGAGATTGAACAGCTGCGCTGAGGCCTGCCGAAACGAGGGGAAATAATATGGACACTGGAGTTCTAGCGCTGATGATTCCGATCATCGGAGTAAGCATACCGGTCGTTGCCATCTGGGCTAAGCACCAGCAGAAGATGGCCGAAATCAAAACCGATGCGACGGCACAGCACACCGCCGAAAAAGCCGCGCAATATGCCAACCAGGTCCAGCAGCTCGAGGACCGCGTGCAGGTGCTAGAACGCATCGTCACCGATCGCGGTTACGACGTCGCCACCCAGATCGAAGCGCTGCGTGACACGCGCGAAGTGGAACAGCAGGGCGCAGGCGTGCCACTCGACATGCCAAGCAAGGAGAAAGTCTGATGCTTGAACTAGTAACCACCGAATTGCTGATGACTGTCGGTCTTGCAGGCGTCGCGGGCTGGGTTTTCACCACCTGGCTTCGCGTCAAGAACGGCTATCCACTGGAGGGGTCGTGGGGCCAGCAGATCAAGCCCACGACGGACAATGAAGCGAAGCAGCGCGTCGCTTTGCTCACTCAGGAAAACGCCGAGCTTCGCGCCGAGCTGGGTTCGGTCAAGGACCGGCTCGCCAACGTGGAGCGGATCGTCACCGATAGCGGTTACGGTCTGGGGCACGAGATCGAGAACCTGCGCCGTCCGACGCTGGCGACCAGCAATGAAGAAGGCGCCGCCTGATGTTCAGCGCGGATACGAGCCTCGTCATGGACGCCCTGCAGATCGCGGCTCTGGCTGCGCTGGTCGGCGGCGCGGGCGGTTATCTCCTGCTGCGCCGCCGATCCGCAGCGAAGGGGCAGAAGGCACGGCCTCCCAGCAAACCCGCCGACCTTGAAGACCGGGTCCGCGTTCTGGAGCGCATAGCGACCGATCGATCGGCGGATCTGGCGGAGGAAATCGAGAGCCTGCGTCAAGGACCAAACCAGACAAATCGGGAGACCGCTTGATGAGCGGCTGGGCTCTCGTCGCCATCATCGCGATCGTGGTCTGGGGCATCGTGCAACTCGCCAAGGCGCGAGCAGGGATCACGACCGACAATCGCGGGAACGAGGTCTTCAACAAGCCCGAGATATCGCCGGAAACGCAGGCCCGTGCCGAAGCCGAGGCCGAGGAAACCCGGCGCGAGATCGAACAATTGCGCGAGCGGCTTCAAGTGCTCGAGCGGATCGCGACGGACACCAACAGCGAGGACGCGCGCGAGCGTGCCCGGATTGCCGCCGAGATCGAAGCACTTAGAGTGCCCAACGGCTCCGCCAAGGACGGCGGGACGGCGCTGACCTCCGAAGACGATGGGAAGGAGCAGAATCTGTGATCGAACCCACCTTGATGATCGCCGCAACCTGCCTTGTCGGCCTGTGCGTCGTCGCCTTCGCCCTGCTGCGCGCATGGCAGGGGTGGCTTGAATTGAAACGCAGCGAGTTGGAGCGGATCGAGGCGCGCCAGAATCAACCGCGCGAGATCGAAGGCGGTGCTCCTGCGGGATCGGCAAGGATCGAGATCGCCGATCTGAAGGAACGCATCCGCAAGCTCGAAGCGATCGCAAGCGGGGTCGAACTGTAACAGCCCCTTCCCCTCGACCCTCGCGCTCCCTAGATGCTGCGCCATGCGATCCCTCGACGACATCCGCGAAGAGTACGAATTTCTCGAAGGCGACGAGCGCTATTCGATGCTGATCGAGCTTGGCCGCGAGCTCGACCCCATGCCCGATGCGCTCAAGACCGATGCGACTCTGGTGCGCGGATGTTCGGCGGCGGTGTGGGTTTATCCCACGGCTGGCGAACCATCGGACCGCCTGCACTTCCTCGCCGACAGCAACGCTGCGATCACCAAGGGCATCGTCGCACTGGTCATCGCCGCCGTGCAGGACAAGCCTGCACCCGAAGTCGCGAGGATGGACGTGACCGGCGCGCTCGAACCGTTTGACCTCAAGAACCAGCTATCGAGCAACCGTACCCAAGGTGTGCCCAACATGATCGCGCTGGTAAAAGAGCACGCGGCGCGGCTGGCGGATGCCTGAGCCGTGCGGCGGCTCTATCTCGCCGCCGGATTGCTGTTCGTCGCCTTCGCCGCAATCGGAGCGGCGCTGCCGATAATTCCGACGGTTCCGTTCCTGCTGGTCGCAGCGTTCTGCTTTGCGCGCAGCAACCCCGCATGGGAGCGCCGCATTCTCGAGCATCCGACCTTTGGCCCGCAGGTCAAGGAATGGCGCGAGCGGCGGGCCATTCCGCGGCGTGTGAAGGTAATCTCTATCCTGTCGCTGGTCGCCGGAGTGGTCTTCACGTGGGCAACACTGGGTTTCCCGTACGCGTGGATTTCGGTCGCGGCGCTTGTACTGGTCGGCGCTTGGATCTGGACGCGGGCAGAGTAGCGCGGTTCGGCGCTAGGCCCGTGCGCTTTCGCGGACCTTCGCCGTGCCGCTTTTCGCCTGCTCTCGCAGCTCCGCCTTCAGCACCGCCGGATCGCGCGCGATAACGAAGCCGAAGCTGACGCCGCCTTCCTTGCCGATCGTCGCGTGGTGCAGCTTGTGCGCCTGAACCAGCCGCTTGGCATAGCCCTTCTTGGGCACCCAGCGCATGAAGCGCTGATGGACCAGACCGTCATGGATGAGCGCGTAGATCACGCCGTAGAGGTTGACGCCGAGCGCCGCCCACCACAGCGCATCCCAATACAGCGCGCCGAAAATGTACATGGTCGCGTTGATCGTGCCGAAGACGACGGCGAACAGATCGTTCTTCTCGAAATAATTGTCGTGCGGTTCGTGATGATCGCGGTGCCAGCCCCAGCCCCAGCCGTGCATGATGTATTTGTGCGCGTACCAGGCGAAGAGCTCCATGCCGATCAGCGCGGCGAGGGTCACGGCGATGCATTCTGCCCATGTCATGCGACGATCTCCCTCTCCTGTCGGTCGCGCGTTGGTCCGCCCACCCCTGCGCGCTTGGCGGCGGGCAGTGCCCACCACGGCACGTCGGGCCTGCGATGATGCTCCAGATGATAGCCGAAATGAAAGCAGGTGGCGAGACTTGCAAGCGTGCCGAACGTGTCGGATCGCGTGTTATGCTTGTCCGCGAAGGGTCGCGTCTCCGCCTGATGGTGCGGGCGGTAGGTGCCGAAATAGAACAGCTGGAGCGAGGAAAGCAGCGCGGGCAGGCCGTACAGGACAAATATCTGCGCAAACGGCACGTCGAACACGAACCAGTACAGCCCCACGATCGTATGCACGAACAGCAGCGAGCGCCATCCGAAATAACGCCGGAAGAAGGTCGCGTACCAGCGCGGGAAACTCGACGGATTGTGCTCGTCGAAATCGGGATCGCCTGCGCGGCCCGACATCTTGTGATGCGTGAAATGGGCGTCGCGCAAAGTGCGCCATGCGAAGCCTGCGTATAAGGCCAGAAGCACCGCGCCAATCGCGGAATTGAACCGTTTCGCCCCCGGGACCAGGCTCCCGTGCATCGCATCATGGCAGACGATAAACACGCCGACCGACAGCCAGCACTGCACCACTGCCATCGCCAGCGCGACGGGGAGGTTCGCCCAGCTCAACTCGAACACGAACATGCCGTAGAAGTGGATGAACAACCACCCGCCCGCGATCAGCGCGGCGAGCATGATGCCGATAGCACCCTGCGTTGCGCGGGTCGGGAGGGCATAAACGGCTTGGGTCATGCGTCAGTTACGCGCGAATGCGGCATTAGGGTGCATATGGACGCAAGTATGAGCGCGCGCAAATCAGTCGTCGGGAAAGAAGAATTCGCGCAGATGCTCGCCGATGCGCGCGGGGCGCAGGGTCTTTGCATCGATGCAGCACCAGCTCGACTGCACTTCGGCCAGCACATCCTCGCCGCGACGAATCACCGTGCGATAGAATGCGCGCGCACCATTGTAACGCTCCAGCACGGTCTGCGCGATCACATCGTCTTCGAGGAAAGCGGGCTTGCGATAGGTAATCTCGTGCTTGAGCGCAACCCACGCCTTGCTCGCTACGTCTTCGGCAGGCGCAATCTTGTTCCAATGTGCCAGCACCGCATCCTGCACCCAGTTCAGATACCGCGCATTGTTCACATGGCCCATGAAGTCGATATCTTCGGGCGCGACAGTGATCGGGTGAGTGAACGGGCTTGCTGACATGACTGTCAGTTAGGCACAAAACCCTTTCGTTTCCATGACAATCCGGCGCAGGTCGTCGCGCCGTCTTGCCAGTGTTGCCCAGCTGCCGCTATTCCGGTGGTCCCATTCACGAAAGACACAAGCAATGGCCAGCCGCCCGCGCACACTCTATCAGAAGATCTGGGACGACCATGTCGTCGAAACCCGCGAGGACGGGACCGCGCTTGTGTATATCGACCGCCATCTGGTCCACGAGGTCACGAGCCCTCAGGCGTTCGAGGCTTTGCAGCTGTCGGGTCGCGAGGTGCGGCGACCCGAGCTGACCCTCGCCGTGCCCGATCATAATTTGCCGACGACGCCGCGTGTCGGCGCTGACGGGGAGCGGCTGCCGATCGCCGACCCCCAAAGCGCCGCGCAGCTTGACGCGCTTGAACGCAACGTGCGCGATTTCGGCATACGCTACATCGACGCGACCGCTGCCGAGCAGGGGATCGTGCATGTCGTCGGCCCTGAACAGGGCTTTTCGCTACCGGGCAGCACGATCGTGTGCGGAGATTCGCACACGGCCTGCCACGGGGGGCTGGGCGCGCTCGCATTCGGGATCGGGACCAGCGAGGTCGAGCATGTGCTGGCGACGCAGACGCTGCTGCTCCAGCAGTCCAAGACGATGGAGGTGCGGGTCGAAGGCGTGCTTGGTCCTGGCATCACGGCCAAGGATCTGATCCTCCACATCATCGGGCAAATCGGAGCGGCGGGCGGCACGGGCCACGTGATCGAATATCGCGGACCGGTGTTCGAAAAGATGAGCGTCGAGGAGCGCCTGACCGTGTGCAATATGAGCATCGAGGCGGGCGCGCGTGCCGGGTTGATTGCACCCGATGAAACCGTGTTTGCCTATCTGCAAGGCCGCCCTATGGCTCCGCAGGGCGCGGATTGGGACGCGGCGGTTGCATACTGGCGGACGTTGAACACCGACCCTGGCGCCACTTTCGACAAAAGCGTGACTATCGATGCTGCCGATATCGCGCCGACCGTCACCTGGGGCACCAGTCCGGAGGACGTGGTGCCGATCAGCGGCGCGGTGCCCTCGCCCGACGATTTTCCGCATGAAGCCAAGCAGGATGCGGCGCGCAAAAGCCTTGATTACATGGCGCTTTCCCCCGGCACGGCGATGACGGACATCCCCGTCGAGAACGTCTTTATCGGCAGCTGCACCAACAGCCGGATCGAGGATCTGCGCTCCGCAGCACGGGTACTGAAGGGGCGCACAAAGGCACCAAGCGTGCGCTGGGCGATCGTCGTGCCGGGCTCGGGGCTGGTCAAACGGCAGGCCGAGGACGAAGGGCTCGACGAGGTGTTCAAGCAGGCCGGTTTCGAATGGCGCGAGCCGGGTTGTTCGGCATGTCTTGGCATGAACCCCGACAAGGTGCCGCCGGGCGAACGCTGCGCTTCAACCAGCAACCGCAACTTCGTCGGCCGACAGGGTCCGGGCGCGCGCACGCATCTGATGTCACCGGCGATGGCTGCCGCCGCGGCAGTCGCCGGACATCTCGTGGACGTGCGCGAGTTATCGGAGTAAGCTTGCAACCCTTTGTAACCCGGCGCATTGAAAAACCATGACGAACCGCAAAACCACCAAAGCCGCCATCGGCGCGGCGGCCACGATCGGCTCTGCCGCGATCGCCGCAGGCTTGCTCTATGCCGGACGCCGCTTTCGCAAGAAGCCGGACGAAAAAGCCTCCCCCGGCACCGTGCCATCGGGCGAACCGCCCGAGACCGACTGACCGCGTGAGCCGGGTGGGGTTGAGGCAGGCATGAGAGCCGTTAAAGAAGTCGCAGGCCGCGCCATTCCGTTCGGCGCGAAGAACGTCGATACCGACGTGATCATTCCGGCGAAATGGCTCAAGACCATCACCCGCGACGGGCTTGGCAAAGGCGCGTTCGAGACGATCCGCCAGACGCCCGGGAACGTGTTCGACGATCCGCAGTTCACAGGCGCGCCGATCCTGATCGCGGGCGACAATTTCGGCTGCGGGTCGAGCCGCGAACACGCCGCCTGGGCCCTGCTCGACCTCGGCATTCACGCCGTCATCGCGCCCAGCTTCTCCGACATATTCTCCGGCAATGCGGTGAAGAACGGGATCGTGCCGGTCGTCCTACCGCAGGAGGCGATCGAACGCCTGATGGAGGTCGCGGGCGAGGGCCAGGAAATCACCGTCGATCTGGAAAGCCAGACCGTCACCACCCTCTATCAGGACCGGTTCGCCTTCGAGCTCGACCCATTCCGTCGCCACTGCCTGATGAACGGCCTTGACGAGGTCGCGCTCACACTGGAGCGGCAGGACGCCATCGACCGGTTCGAAACCCGCCGCGCAGGCGCGCAAGGCTGGCTTGCCACCGGCACGAACATCTAAGCATCAAAGGACACCCATGAAAGCCATTCGCACCCACGAGACCGGCGGCCCGGAAACGCTCACACTGGACGAAATCGACGTGCCCAGCCCCGGCAAGGGCGAGGTGCTGGTCGATGTGAGAGCCTGCGCGATCAACTATCCCGATACGCTGATGATCCGCGACCTCTACCAGTTCAAGCCCGAGCGCCCCTATTCCCCCGGCGGCGAAATTGCAGGCCGGATCGAGGCGTTGGGTGAAGGGGTCGAAGGCTTCGAGGTCGGCGATACCGTGATGGCGGGGATCGGCAATGGAGGCCTGCGCGAAAAGGCGGTCGTGCCCGCTGACCGCATGTTCAAGGTGCCCGATGGCATTCCCTACGAAAAGGCCGCCAGCCTGCTGATGACCTACGGCACGACGATCCACGGGCTGAAGGATCGCGGCCACATCAAGAAGGGCGACACCGTGCTGATCCTCGGCGCAGCGGGCGGCGTCGGCCTGTCAGCGGTAGAGCTTGCCAAAGCCTTCGGCGCGCGCGTCGTCGCGGCCGTGTCGAACGAAGCCAAGGGCGAGGTGGCGCGCAAGGCCGGGGCGGACGAAGTGGTGATCTACCCGCGCGAGGACATGGACAAGGCGGCATCCAAAGAACTCAGCCAGGCGTTCAAACAGGCTTGCGGACCCGAAGGTGCAAACATCGTCTACGACATCGTCGGCGGGCAATATTCCGAACCGGCCCTGCGCGCGATCGCATGGGAGGGCCGTTTCCTCGTCGTCGGCTTCCCGGCTGGTATCGCGAAGATGCCGCTCAATCTGACGCTGCTGAAAAGCTGCGACATCTGCGGCGTGTTCTGGGGTGCCTTCACCGCGCGCGAACCAGTGAAGTTTCGCAAACAGGTCGAAGAGCTGTTCGACCTCCTAAAGGCGGGCAAGATCGACCCGATGGTATCGGAGACCTTCCCGCTGGAGCGTGCAGGTGATGCGATCGCGAAACTGGAGAACCGCGAGGCTGTCGGAAAACTGGTCATCACGATGGATTGATCGGCTTGCCGGGGCGCGCTCGCAGGCGTATTCGGACGTGGTACATCACGCTTTTCGAAAGGCCAGACCAATGACCGATTTTCAGGACCGCCAGCGCGGCGAGGAAGCCAAGTTCGCGATGGACGGCGAGATGGCCTTCAAGGTCGCCGCCCGCCGCAACCGCCTGCTGGGCGAGTGGGCCGCCGGGCTCATGGATCTGACGCAGGAGGAAACCGACGCTTACAAGAAAGCGGTCGTTCAGGCCGATTTCGAGGAAGCGGGCGATGAAGACGTGATCCGCAAATTGCTCGGCGATCTCACTGCGGCTGATGCCGATGTCAGCGAGGCCGACATTCGCGCGAAACTGGAAGAAAAGACGATCGAGGCCAAGCGCCAGCTGATGAGCGAAAGCTGACGGGCGAGCCAGGGGAGACGCGCAATGCCGATGTCGGCTGCCGAAATCGAAACGAGGATCACCGAAGCTCTGCCTGGTGCGCAGGTCGAGTTGAAAGACCTTGCCGGGGATGACGACCATTGGGCTGCGACGGTTACCGCGCCCCAATTCGTCGGCAAGAGCCGCGTCCAGCAGCACAAGATGGTCTATGCCGCGTTCGGCGACAAAATGGGCAATGAACTGCACGCCTTGCAAGTCACCACGCTGGTCCCCAACTAAATTCCCGGAACAACATTCCCGGGCTTTTGGAGGGGCCGACTATGGCTGACAGCAACGAGCGCATTTCCACCGTCGTCAAAGATAATGACGTCGTCCTGTTCATGAAGGGCACGCCGCTTTTCCCGCAATGCGGCTTTTCCAGCCGCGCAATCGCGATCCTCGATCATTGCGGCGTCGCTTATGAAAGCGTCGACGTTTTGCAGGACATGGAGATCCGCCAGGGGATCAAAGCGTATTCCGACTGGCCCACCATCCCGCAGCTTTACGTCAAAGGCGAATTCGTCGGCGGCAGCGACATCATGATGGAGATGTTCGAAGCGGGCGAATTGCAGCAATTGATGAACGAAAAATCGGTCGCCAAGGCCGATAGCTGACACCGGGCGACGCACGCCTTTTCACCTTGCCAGACAACAAAAAACCGCCTCGCACGGGTGAGCGAGGCGGTTTTTCGTATGGGGGAGGTGGAGCCAAAGAACCAGGAAGGCTGCACCTCATCTCGAAGACCAATCGAGTTGTAACTAACACTGCATAACCCGTGCCAAAAGCGTATTTCTCCCTAGTATCTGATACTTAGCGGATTGACCGGATCTTCGTCGAAGTGCTTTTGTAAGGTAATCCGACATCACGCACTCCCGGACTTGGCAAGATCCGATTAGCAGGCCATCACTCCGGCCATGAGCACAGATACGCAGCGCGCGGCTGAGACTTCTCCTGAAGGTATTCCCGCCGCGACCATCATCATCTTTCGCGCCTGCCCAGATGGCGGCGATCCGCAGGTGTTGATGACGGTTCGCTCGCGCAATCTGACCTTTGCGGGCGGTATGGCGGTGTTTCCAGGCGGGCGGGTGGATCCGGCAGATTCTGCGCTGGGCGAACAAGTGGCGGCTGACGCGAGCATTGCCCTGACGCCCGATGAAGCTGCGCACCAGATCGCTGCGATCCGCGAAACGCTTGAAGAGACGGGATTGGCGCTCGGCCTCGCGGGTGAGATCAACGCCGAGAGAGCGCGTCAGGCCCGCGCTATGCTGGAAGAAGTGAAGGCGCTTGCGCCCGTGCTGGACGCTTTCGACTGGTCGCTCGATCTTTCGCAGATCACCCCCTTCGCGCGCTGGTTTCCCAAGAACGAAAAGCTGTCGCGTGTTTACGACACGCGCTTCTACCTCGCCGATCTCGGCACCGGCGAAGTCGACGTTTCGATCGACCATTCGGAGAACACCCGCCTGTTCTGGACCAGTGCCCGCGCCGCGCTTGCATCGGCGGAGACCGGTGAAATAAAGCTGATCTTCCCCACTCGCCGCAACCTTGAACGTCTCGCTCTATTCAAAAGCTACGACGAAGCCCGCGCACAGGCGGAAGCGATCCCGGTGCGCACGATCGTTCCAAAGATCGACGAGAGCGGGGGACAGCCAATGCTGACGATCATGGAGGATGCGGGCTATCCGATCACCGCGGAATTGCTGGAGACCGTCGCGCGTGGATAGCTGGCAAGTGTGACGAAGTGGCGCGCCCTGCAGGAGTCGAACCTGCGGCCTCAGGATTAGAAGTCCCGTGCTCTATCCAGCTGAGCTAAGGGCGCGTTGCCATCGCCCATAGCGTCCTTTGCGGCGCATTCAAATCGCGCTACGCCTTCGCGGATGCAGCAATCCCAGTCCGCGACCGAGCCCGCCCGCGCAAATGCAGATGGGGTTGCAACCACCACAAAGGCGCCTGCCGCCTTTCGCTATTACGACCTCGTCATGGCAGCGTTCGTCACGATCCTGCTGCTCTCCAACCTGATCGGCGCATCCAAACCGAGCTACATCGTCCTGCCCGGCGGCGAGCCGTGGATTTTCGGGGCGGGTGTTTTGTTCTTTCCGATCAGCTACATCATCGGCGACGTGCTGACCGAAGTTTACGGCTATGCCCGCGCGCGGCGGGTGATCTGGACCGGCTTTGCCGCGCTCGCCTTCATGGCGTTCATGGCCTGGGTCGTCGTCAGCCTGCCGCCTGCGCAGGACTGGCCGTTCCAGAGCGATTATGAGAACGTCTTCGGCAATAGCTGGCGGATCGTGATTGCCTCGATGGTGGCGTTTTGGGTCGGTGAGTTCGCCAATTCGATCGTCATGGCCAAGATGAAGGTGTGGACGAAAGGCCGCGCTTTGTGGTCGCGCACCATCGGATCGACGGTGGTGGGCCAAGGCCTCGACAGCATGATTTTCTACCCGCTCGCCTTCTGAGGATTGACCGGCTGGCCACCCGAGACGCTGGTGCAGGTCGTGCTGTCGCAATGGGCGATCAAGGTCGCGTGGGAGGCGCTGCTGACCCCGTTCACCTACCTCGTCATCAATCGGCTGAAGCGGGCCGAGGGGATCGATATCTACGATACCGACACCAATTTCTCGCCGTTTGCGCGGCAGGCGACCGAGGCCCGCTAGATCAGGCTTCGACCTTGCCGATTGCGGGCAGGTCGAGTGCGCTTTCAGGCACCGTCTCGACCGTCCAGTCCAGACCGAGCCGACCGGCGAGCAGCTTCAAGTCCTTTTCGGTCGGGATCCCGACAAGCGACGCGCGCTTTTCGGTGATGCGCAGGACCAGCGTGCCGTTCTCCACCCGCAACCGGCTCGACTGAAGCGAGCGCTGCGAGCGCGCGCCCAGCCGCCGGGCGAGCCGCACCGCGAGCCCCCAGCAAATCGCCTCGTCCACCGCGTCCTTCCCGGCCAATTCGATTATGGCATCCGACACGTCGAGCATGTTGCCATTGGCCGCGATCGCAGCGGCGATCATCGCGCGCTCCTTGGCCCCGACTGCGATCCAGCGCTTGTGCAGCGCCCAGTCGATCGCCTGGGGTAGCCGGATATTCGGCTCGATCTGCATGGATGCGAGCGACAGCATGGTCGCCGCCAGTCGCAGCCGCTCGTCGCCATGTTCGCGCGCGGGTGCTGCCTCCACCGTCCAGGCCGCTACGCGCGTCGCGAGGATTGCGGGCGCACCGCGCTGCGCAGCAAACACCGCGATCCCTGCAAGCAGCGGATCCTGCACCTTGTCTTGATCCGGCAGGCGATCGTAGAGCAATCCCTCGCGCAATCCCCATGAGGAAAAGACCAATCCGCACGGCGAAAGCCGCGAGAGCAGCGCCTGCAACAGCACCGCCGCATCGGGCAGCTTTTCGGCGCGCATCGAAGAAATTCGCTCGCGCGATTTCAGCGTGTCGATGTCCTCTTTCGCCAGGGTCTTGGCCAGATCGACCGCCTCGTCATAAGTCAGCGAGAAGCCATGCGGATCGGTCAGGGGATGATCGCGCTCCTGCATCGCATAAACCGCCATGCAGCGCCACGTGCCGCCGACGAGATAGAGCGGCTTGCCCTTGGCATTCGCGGTCGCCTTGTCGGCACCTTTCGCAATCTTGTTCTCGAGCGTCTTGCGCATCGCGGAAGCGCTCTTGTCGCGATATTCCGGCAGGCGCAGGGTGCCGAGCGGAAGAGAAGTCGCCTCGCCCGGCTGACCATCGGCAATGTCGACCAGTTCCAGACTTCCTCCGCCGAGGTCTGCCACCGTTCCGGTCGCGCCGGGGAAAGCACCGGCGACCCCGCTGGCGCTGAGGCACGCCTCGACTTCGCCGGAGATCACCTGCGGTTGAAACCCGAGCTCTTCGAGTCGCGCGATGAATTCACCGCCATTCTTCGCATCGCGCACCGCGGCGGTGGCGACCGTTTCGATATCGGTAATATCGTGATCGGCGAGCAGCAGAGCAAAGCGTTCAAGACCTCGCATGGCAAGTTCGATCGCTTCGTCTGCCAGCCTGCCGGTTTCCGCGATATCGCGGCCCAGCTTGGCGGTGACTTTCTCGTTCAACAGCACGGTCGGGGCGCGCATCGAACCGCCATAGATCACCAGCCGGACCGTGTTGGAGCCGATATCGATGATTGCGCGTTCGGGATTGCTTCCCGCGAACACGCCATCGCGATCGTTGCGCCGCCGCGCTCGGATTGTCTGGCTCCCTGTCATCTGGCCCCCGCTATCTGATCCCGCGTCACCCTGCGCGGCCACGGCGTAGCGAAAGCCGCGGCACCCCGCCCGCCTCCAGCGCGCCTCCCCGGCCCGAGAGCGACGGGTTGGTCATGAAGTAGCGGTGGCAGTTGAACGGTTTGCCGGTCGTCTCCACCCGCGAATAGCTGCCATCATCATGCAGCCACCAGCTTTGTTCGGTATCGAGCATGTTGGCGAGCAACACCTGTTGCAATATCTGATCGTGCACCGTGCGATTGAGGATCGGGATCAGCGCCTCGACCCGGCGATCGAGATTGCGGCCCATCAAATCGGCAGATGAGATGAACAAGGCCGCCTCCGGACTCGGCATCGAACGCCCATTTGCAAACGCATAGATGCGGCTGTGTTCAAGGAAGCGCCCAATGATCGACTTGACCCGGATGTTTTCGCTCAACCCCGGAACGCCGGGGCGCAGACAGCAAATGCCGCGCACGAGCAGCTCGACCCGAACGCCCGCATCGCTCGCGGCGTAGAGGCGGTCGATAATGCCCTGATCGGTAATCTGATTGCACTTCATCCAGATCGCGGCGGGTTTGCCCTCTTTCGCGTTCGCGATCTCGGTGTCGATCCGCCTGCCGATCTCTTCGCGCAGGTCGAGCGGTGCGATAGAGATGAGTTCGAGCTGATGCGGTTCGACATAGCCGGTGACGAAATTCATCATCTTGGCCGCATCGCGCCCGAGTTTCGGGTCGGCCGTGAAGAAGCTCAGATCGGTGTAAATCTTTGCCGTCACCGGGTGATAATTGCCCGTGCCGAAATGGCAGTAGGTACGAAACCCGTCATCCTCGCGGCGGACCACCATCGCCACCTTGGAATGTGTCTTCCAGTCGGTGAAGCCATAGATCACTTGGACGCCCGCGCGCTCAAGCTTGGTCGCCCATTTGAGGTTCTGTTCCTCGTCGAACCGGGCCTTCAGTTCCACCACCGCAGTGACGCTGATCCCCGCTTCGGCTGCCTCGATCAGCGCATTGATGACGGCGGATTGCGACCCGGCGCGGTAAAGCGTCTGCTTGATCGCAACCACATCCGGGTCGGCAGCGGCCTGGCGAATGAAATCGACCACCACTTCGAAGCTTTCGTACGGGTGATGGATCACGATGTCTTTCTCGCGAATGGCGGAGAAAGCGTCGCCATCGTGTTCGCGGATGCGTTCCGGGTAGCGCGGAGAATAGGCGTCGAATTTTAGGTCGGGCCGGTCCTCGTCGACGATCTCGGCAAGGCCGTCGATCCCGATCATGCCATCGGTCTTGATGACGGCGGCCTCGTGGACGCCCAGTTTGTCGAGCAGGATTGCCTCGGCGTTGGCGTCAAAATCCTCTTCGAGCTCGAGCTGGATCACCTGTCCGCGGCGGCGGCGCTGGATCGCGCTGCGGAAGGTGCGCACAAGGTCTTCGGCCTCTTCCTCGATCTCGATATCGCTGTCGCGCAGCACCCGGAACAGGCCGTCGCCCTCGATCGTGAAGCCGGGGAAGAGCTTCTCGGCGTAGCGCTGGATCAGGCTCGCAACCGAAATGTAGATCGCCTCGCCCTCCCCCGACACGTCGTCCGGCACGCGCACGAACCGGGAAAGCGCGCTGGGGATCAGGATCATTTCGATGATCCGCTCGCCATCCGTCTTGCGCGCGAGAGTGAAAAGCAGGCCGATGCCCTCGTTGTGGACGAAGGGGAACGGATGCGCTGGATCGAGCGCCTGCGGGGTGATGACTGGCAGGATTTCGGTGAGGAAGAAATCCTTCAGCCACTCATGCGCCTCGGGCTTGATGCGCTCTTCGTCGAAAATGTAGATTTCGGTGTCGGCGAGGCGTTCGCGCAAATCGCGCCAGATGTCCTGTTGACGCTCGGACAGTTCCTCCAGCTTGTCCCGGATGGCCGAAAGCTGCTGTTTCGGTGTGCGCCCATCGATCGCGGGCTTGTCGATCCCGCGCTGCGCCTGTCCGACCAGACCGGCGACGCGGATCATCATGAATTCATCGAGATTGCTGCCCGAAATGGACAGGAAACGCAGCCGTTCGAGCAATGGATACTTGCTGTTGCACGCCTCGGCGAGCACGCGCTCATTGAAGGCAAGCCAGGATAGCTCGCGGTTGAAATACGCCTCTCCGCCATGCGCCGTCGGGGTGGGAGCAGGCGCGAGCGGCTTGGTCGCTGCGATATCGTCAAGAATGATACTCGTCCCGCTACTCATCTCTGCCTCACCAAACCTGACTAGCGAAAGGTCATCGCAAACCGTGTCATCCCAATGCCCGCCTGTATAGAGAATACGCATTCCGCATCGCAAATACCTCGGCCCCTGCGGGTTCGAGGCGATAACGAGGGGCGCGGCTACGCGGTTCCGGCGCTTATACCAGAGAATTGCTGTCCGCGATGGCGGTGATGCCGCGCTTGCCATTCGCATCGCGTCCGAGCTGGACAAGCACGTCAATGACACTCGCGGCGTAGGCGATCGTGTCCTGCCGGGTAAGGCCGATCCCGGTCTGCATGACCATCAGCGACAATTGTTCGAGCGCGCCGCGCAAGCTGTTGGCGTGAATGGTCGAGAAGCTGCCCGGATGCCCGGTGTTGATCGCGCGCAGAAACGACACGCTCTCGCTTCCGCGCAACTCGCCCAGCACGATGCGGTCAGGACGCAGGCGCAGCGCGGCTTGCAGCAGCTCGTTGGGCGTGACCTTCGCTTCGCCAAGCTCGCCCTTGACCGCGACGAGCCCAACCGAATTTTCTCCGGGGAAGCGCAGTTCAGGCGTGTCTTCGACCAGCACGACACGCTCCTCGCGCGGGATTTCGCCCAGCATGGCGTTGAGGAATGTGGTCTTGCCGGTGCTGGTGCCGCCTGAAATCAGGATCGTGCGGCGATGGCGGATCGCTTCGCGCAGAAACGCGATCGGCTCGCTTTGCGCATCGGGCAGTTCGACTGTCGCCTCACCGGCCAGCGGCCCGGTGTCATAGGCGTCGAGCGGCAGGTCGAGGCGGCGATGGCGGCGGATCGCCATGACCCAATGCTTGCGGCTCGCAGGCGGACCGCAGAACTGGATGCGCGCGCCGTCTGGCAGTGTCGCGCCGAGCAGTGGATGTTCGCGATTGATGCCCTGATGACTGACGCGCGCGACCTGTTCGGCAAGCCGTTGCACCAGCCGATCATCGATCTCGGGCGTGTCGATCTTTCGGATGCCTGGATCGGAAGCGTCCTCGACCCAGACTTCGCCGGGGCCGTTGACCATGATCTCTGTCACCGTGTCGCGGTCGAGCCACCGTCGGAATGGTTCCAGATACGCGTCAAGATAGACGCTGCGCTCGTCGGTGATCGCGCCGCCTCGCGCCCCATCCCCCGTCCCCACGGCATCGGGAACCGAAGCGTCGGCGGTGGCGAAAGGATGGATATCAGCGCTCATCGTGAGGGCTCCGCCGCGCTTACTTTGCCACTTCGCTGAAATCGAGATCGCGCGCGGTGAAGACGCGGATGGGTTCACCCATGCGCACGCGGATGGTCGGGCCGATCGCCCCGTCCTGCTGCGCCGCGATGCTCGCCGCGCCCTGTCCCGCACCGCCGAGAATGACGGACGCACCACCCGAACCGATGGCGGACAGTCCGCCGATTACCGACAGCAACATCGACGAGCCGAAGCGCTTGAAGAAATGGTTGTCCACCTTCCCTTCCAGCCCGGTGGTCCCGTTGAAGGCGACGGCGGGCGAGGCGATGTTGACCGAAGCGCCATCGGGGCGGATCAACCGCGTCCAGATGACATAAGCGCGCTTCTGCCCGTTCTGCACGCCGGACTGGTATTGTCCCACAAGCCGCGAGGAACGCGGTACAAGCACCTTCGTCCCGTCGAAGCTGCGCACATCCTGGCTCACCACGGCGCGGACATAACCGGGCACATCGGTGTTGATCGCGGTTTCAAGGATTGCCGGGATCAGCGTGCCTTCCGTCACCGTGGTTGAGGGATTGGTCATCGCGGTCGCCTGCGCAGGCGCACCGCCGACACCGCCGATGCGGCTGGCAAATGCAGCGGCTGTACCGACAGCGCCGGTTTCCCCGGCGTTTCCGCCCACGGCACCTGTCGTGGCAGGAGCGGCTTCTGCCGCGCGAGCCACCTGCGCCGCACGACTCGCATCGAAGACAAGCGTCGGGCTGGCGTTCGGATTGACCATCGGCCCCACATTGGGATCATTGGCGAGGATCGGCGCGGGCGCGGGGTCCGGTCGCGATCGAGCCGGTGCTGGAGCGGGCGCTTCGACGACCGAAGCAGGTGCCGGAACGGCAGCCGCCTGAGCGGGCTGCGGGCTGCCGACCGTCTGCGGCTCCTCGATCTGCGCCGCATTCATCGCCCAGAAGGTGACTGCGCCCAGCAAGCCCACGATCGCGACACCTGCGGCGAGACCCAACCCTTCGGACTTCGACTTGCGCTCGGTGACAGCGGGAAAGGCACTGCGGCTGGCGAGATCGATGACCTCCGCCGTTTCCTGCTCGCGTGGGTCGCCATCATTGGCTGCCCCATGACCGCCCGACTTGGGCGGCAGTCGCATGGCTAAACGCATTGTTCGATCTCCCGATGGATCAGAGCAAACATGAAAGTCACGATCCGCGCTCCACGCCGCGCGCTGCACCTGCGCTGCGCGGCGCGACCGGCGCGTTGTTGGTCAAGGTCGCTAATTCATCGCCCGAGCGAAGGACGATTCGCCGGGGCACGTGGTCGATAACCAGCGTATCGCCGCGCTGCGCCCAATTGGCCGGACCCTCGTCGCCGTCTTCATTGGTGATGAGGATCGACGGGATCGGCGTGTCGGCGGGCCAGGTCAGGAACACGGCGGTTCCGTTGTCGTAGACGCGCGCGGGCAGCAGATCGCTCTCGCCTTCACTCGCCCAATTGAAATTCAGCGATGCGGGGTCGGCGACGGCGTAGGGATCCTGAGCGGCGGCCAGTTCGACGCTGCTGGCCTCCTCGCGCGCAGTTTCCGCCGCCTCGGCCTCGGCCAGCAGCCGCTCAGCCTCCGCCGCCTCCAGCTCGGGATAGCGGAATTGCAGCACATAGAGCGGAGCATTGCGCGGACTGGCGACGAGGTCGAAGAGGTAGGTCCGCCGGTTGGTAACCACCGTCATGTTGGTGCGGGCAGAAGGCTCAAGCGGCTTCACGAACAGGATAGACTGCGCCTGATTGGGCGAGATCTGCCATGCATTGCTGTCCCCGATGGCGACGTTCTGGATCGCTTCGTCGGGCGCGAACTTGATCGTGGTCTGGACCTTCACCCGCCCGTTGATCGTAAACACGCGGCTGTCATCGAACGTCAGCGTGACAAGCCGTGGATCGTTCGCCGAAGCCTCCTGTGCGGCGGCGGGCACGGCGAGCGCTGCGGCGCAAAGAGCGAGGCTGAAGGAAAGTCGAGGCCGCGAAGTGCGGGTCATCACGGTGTCTCCGATTTGTTGGTTGCGCCGCCAGCAGCAAGCCGCGATCCAGCGCTGGCCGAGCGGAAACGATTGCCGATGCCGCGCGTGCGCGATGTGGCGCTTCCTAACGCGTCGGCCTGACCGCTGCCTGAAGATGTCGCATAGACCTTTGTTTCGCGAGTGGTGTTCGAGCCCGAAGGTCCACTGTCATTCGCCGGAGCGGCAACGGGAATACCAACGTCGATCCGCCGCTGCGCCGCATTCTGGACGGCGGCGGGTGCAACCTGCGCGGTGCGATCCAAACCGGCTTGCGCGGCGGCGGGCGGCATCATGCGCGCGGTGTCGATGGCTCGCGCATCGTCGCGATCCGGCGTAGCGAAGCCGAAGACCTGCCATTTCGACACCATTACTCCCGACACGATCAGCGCCATGCACATCAGCGCGACATGGACAAAGCCGATGACGAAGAATGCCATCGCCGCCTGCTGGTCGATCTGGCCGGGAATGGCGACGAGAGCGTTGAGGATCGGCACGGCAAGCTCGAGGACGATCGATCCCCCAAGGATCGCGAAGAGGGGCGCAATGGCCAGCATGACGAGGCCTTTCAACCAGCCCACGAACAGCCCGCGCGTGCCATTGAACAGCGCCATGACCACGAAAATCGGGCCGACCGCGAGCAACAGCGCGAGGCCGATCTTGGCCGTCACCAGCAGCCCGACCGTGCCCAGCAGAAGGAACATCGCGCCCAGCCACATCATGCCAGGTGGCGAAAATGCGCTGATATCTTCCTGCCCCGTGCTTGCCTCCTGCACCGCGAGGAAAACGATATCGAGCTTGGTCGCGAAGGTCGCGCTGGCCGATCCGTCGCTGTCGATGAGTATGCCGGCGATCTGGTCGGGCCCGCCAACCACGAGATTGTAGAACACCGCCTGAAATGCGGCGAAACTAGTCGCGAAGGTAAGCACCAGACCGATCGTCATCATCTTGGGAATAAGCGAGCGGATCGACAGGTTCGACCGACCGATCATCAGGCTGATGCCGAAGAATGCGACGTAAAGCGTCAGCAGCACTGTCAATACGACGCTGAGCTCGCCATCGGCACCAAACAGGCGATTGAACGCCTGTTCGCTCACCTGCCCGGCAACGCAATCGACCGCGGTCAGCGCCGCGGCGACGCCGGTACCCATGTCCTGGGTGACGAGATCGCAGGCGGTCGTCATTCCGCCGCCTGCCAAAGCGGCAGCCCGTCATTGCCGGTATCGCCCGCGCCATCCGGCCCATTGTCGGGCCAAGCGCGGCCGGTCAGCGCCGGATACCATTGGCTGGGATCGTCTCCCACCGCTTCGCGCAGCAGATCAAGGCGGCGCACGGCAGATTCGCGGCCAGAGAGCACAGTCAGCACTTCCGGCGCGCCCGACAGATCGAGCCGCACCACGACGCTTGCATCGGGCTGGCGCACCAGGAAACAGCGCGAATGCGCGGGCAGCGAGCGGATCAGCGCCAACTCATGATCGGTCAGCCCGAAACCGTCGCAATAGTCTTCGGGCCGCGCGCGGCTGTTGGGCATGAACACCATCGTCGCGGTCTGCTCGACCAATGCGGTGGAAATGCGGCTTTCGAGCGCGTCACGGGCCGACTGCGTTGCGAACCCGACCAGCGCATTGCGCTTTCGCAGAGTTTTCAACCAGTCGCGGATGCGCGCCGCGAAAATCTCGTCGTCGAGCGCCTTCCACCCTTCGTCGATCAGGATCATGGTCGGCTCACCGTCCAGCCGCTCATCGATGCGGTGGAACAGATACATCATGGTCGGCGTGCGCAGGCGCGGGTTTTCGAGCAGCTGCGTCATATCGAAGCCGAGCACGCGCTCATCGAGGTCGAGCGCATCGCGTTCGTTGTCGAACAGCCACGCGTGCTCGCCGCCTTCCCCGGAATTGCTGCCGATCCAGGCGCTCAGCCGGGCCGCCAGATCACCCGGCTCAGGACGGCGTGCGCCGGAGAGCAACTCCTTGAAATGCCGCAGGCGGCGCAGGCGCGCATCATTGGCATAGGCAGCATCGACCGCCGCGCTGATAAGCGCGAATTCCTCCGGCCCATCGGCCTTGAGCAGCACGCCCAGCCAATCGCGCAGGAAAGCCCGGTTGGTCGGCGTGTCGGGGAGCGCGAGCGGGTTGAAACCGGTCGGCTCGCCCGGATTGATCCGGTCATAGCGCCCGCCGATCCCGCGAATGAACAGTTCCGCGCCGCGATCCTTGTCGAACAGGATCGTGCGCGGTTTGAACTTCTGCGCCTGCGCGGCGAGGAAGTTCATAACAACGGTCTTGCCCGATCCGCTCGGCCCGATGACCGAGAAATTGCCCAGATCTCCGTGATGGAAGTTGAAGAAAAACGGCGTCGCGCTCGTCGTTTCCAGCAGCGTGACCGCATCGCCCCAATGGTTGCCGCTCGCCTGCCCCAGCGCAAAGCCGTGAAAGCTGCCGAAGCCCGCCATATTGGCCGAAGAGATCAGCGCGCGGCGGACGATGTATTCCTCGTTGCCGGGAAATTGCGCCCAGAACGCAGGTTCAAGGTTGGTATCCTCGCGCACCGCAATCGCGCCGGTATCGGCCAGCGCGGCGGAGCAGGCGGCGGTCGCATCGTCGAGCCGGTCGAGCGTGCGTTCGCGCACCAGCACGGTCAGGTGATGATCGCCGAAGCCGACGCCGCCATTGCCCAGCGCATCGCGCGCAGCCATCATGTCGGCGCGCTCGGCAGCGGCCTCCTCGTCGACCGAACGCGAACGGCGCAGAGCGAGATCGATCCGCTCGCGCGCTGTGGTGCGCTCGTTCGGCGCGTAGCTCTCGGTCACGATCATCTCGAACGGCAGACGCAACATCGGGTCGAGCAGGCCGGGCGAGGTCGCCTCGGGATAGTCCTTCAGCCCCAGCATCGCTGCGAAATCCGGCTGACCCGAACCGCGCAGCTCCATGGCATCCAGCCCGAAACTCGCGCGGCGATAGGCCAGCATATGGCCGATATCGGTTTCGGGCGTTGGCCGACGCACGGGCCGCATCTCACCGTTGTAGAGCGCCGAGAGCAGTTCGAGCATTTCGGAATTTTTGCCGCCTTCACCTCCCGGCGCATCGTAATCGGCCAGCACCGCCGCGCCATAGGCGGAAAGCGAGGCGACCAGTCCGGTGACGGCGGATTTAAGGCTGCGAATGTCCTTGGGATCGGCCTCCGGCTCTTCCTGGCCGCGCCGCTGGAAGAACTTGCTGGCGCGTTCGGGAAGGCCGGTCTTTCCGCGTGCCGGGCGGCGGATGAGCGTGACGAACTGGTCGTTGATGAACAGCGATCCGCCCGCCAGCCGCTCCTTCCAGCGCGCATCGATATGGCGCGACAGGGGATCGGGAAATTCCGCGTCCAGCTCGACCTCGACCCGGCGACGGATGACGTGATGATACAGGACAAATCGCGCATCGAGCGTGGAGCGGAGCATGACTTCGCGGGTCGCGGCATGCGCATTGAGAGCGTCTGAGTCCTCGGTTTCAAACAGCAGGCCGGGCACCTGGATAGCGCTCATAACCGACCCGTCGCGCAGCAACACGGTGCTCTCGTCGATCAGCCGCTCATAGGGCAGACGATCACCGACGCGCGCTTCCTTCGCGCTCCATTTCGCCGGTCCAATCCATTTCGTCATCTCGGCCCTCCTTCACAAGGTCCGCCGCGCCGTAAGTCTACGGCGCGTAGCTGTTGCAGCCCCAGCGCTTGTAATTCGGAACGCGCGGGCACCTCGATACCTTGGTAATCCACAGGTCGAAGATCCGCGGTTCGCGCAGCGAGGCAAAGTAGCCAATCACATGCATCACGATCGGCACCGGAATGATCCAGAAGCTCTTGAGGATCAGGAACGCGATCGTCGTCACCATCAGGTTGATGATGAAATAGTTCATCGTGACCCCCGCGAACATCTGCGGACGGGTCAGAGCGCGGTGCACCGGATTGCGAATGAGATCGCTCATGTCGCGCTCCTTGTCCCTAGCCAGCCGCCGACTGAATGCCTGCGACGATCGTCGTCGCGCCAAACAGGATGAAAACGCCCACGATCACGGTCGCGCCAAAGCGCCAGTTCATTCGGCCGGTCAGCATCATGAAGCCGATCGCGGCGACCGCCATCACGGCAACCGTCGTTGCAACTGTGCCAAGCAGCGTGCCCTGCAGCCACAACACCGCGTTGTTGATCGGACCGGAACCCTGCGGGTCGGTCTGCGCAGCGGCGATGGACGGCATTGCGAGCAAAGTCAGGAAGGCGGAAATCTTGGCCGGAAAACGAAAAAGCGAATGCATCAAAGGTAACGTCCGTAAGAATGAATAGAGCGTGAGTTGGGCCCGGCCGGGTCAAGGCGCTGCCGGGCGAGAATGATCGGAGAGGCGTCCCATGATCGCCGCGACATAGTGCCGGGTTTCGCGGATGTTCGGAACGCCGCCCGCGCGGATCACCCGGCCTGGCCCGGCATTATAGGCGGCCAGCGCCTTTTCCAGATCGCCGTCGAACCGGTCGAGCTGTTCGCGCAGGTAACGCGCCCCGCCTTCCAGGTTCTGCATCGGATCATCGGGGTCAACGCCAAGGTCACGAGCGGTGCCCGGCATGAGCTGCGCCAGTCCCCGCGCGCCCGCGTGAGAGATAGCGGTCTCGCGCCAGCGGCTTTCCTGCCAGACCAGCGCTTCGATCAATGTAGGACTGAGGTCGAACCGTTCGGACAGTTCGCGGACCTTGGCAGCATAACGGGAGGGCACCTGCCGGGCATTAACGGTTGGGTCGGCGACTATGGTGTCGGGCACCGCGATCCCGGTGATCTCAACATCACCTTGAGCGCCGGCGACGCTCAGAACGCCGACCGCTGACCCCAAAGTTCCGCCGGCGACCCAACGGGAACCGTCTGCATCGACTTGCATCACATCGGCGTGTGCGGTGGTGGCACCCAACGCCAGCAGCCCGATCATTGCGATAATGCTCGCACGCGCGAGAATCATTGTCTGCCCTCCAGATGCATCCCCTTGTCTATCCTAAATGACATGGAGGTGACAGATCTGAAGGCAGACGGTCAGACGGCCGCCATTCGCGATGTGGCCGTTACCATGGAATCAGTCGCGCAGCGAGAGGTTGCCCTGGTTGCGCTCGCCTTGGCTGAACACGCCGCGGTCGAGCATCGAAAGCGCCTGACGGGCAAGGCGGCGCGAATCGATCAGCGAACCATCAGCGGTTTCCAGATCGATCGATTCGCGGCTGTCCAGAGCGGCTTCGAATCGCGCGCGCGCCCGCTCATCCTCGCCACGTTGCGCATGCGCGATTCCGAGGTTGATGAGAAATGCAGGGTCGTTTGGATGCTGCTCAAGCTGGTCTTCGAGAATCGCGATCGCGCGCAGATGCTCGCCCTTCGAAATCGAGGCCGCAGCCAGAGTGTTGTCGGACGGTGCGACTGACTGCTCGGCAGCGATTGCACCTGTGGTGGAAAGAGAGGCCAGCGCGATGGCGGAAAGAATGGTCTTCATAATCATGCTCCTGCTTGCAAAAGCATGATGCGCGAACTTTCATAAGAATGCAACAATTCTGAAACAATGTCATATTGGCTTCAATTTTGGGATTTTAAATTGTATAATTCATAGGCTTAACCCCTATCAAATATGTCATATAAGTGACACATCTGAAAAATAATTCGGTGTCGGCTGTTATTCTTCCGTCATGTGACAAGGCTGTCTCTTAAAACGGCAGCGCGCAAAAATTCTGTCACGCACTCTCCCTAGCGGTCCCCTCGCGCACTCGATTTAAAGCGCTTTGTTTGATTCTCGGTTTTTGAGGGGACCGCTCGCTGTGAAAAAGATTCAACGCACTCTCGTTCTGGGTTGCAGCCTTGTCGCTCTGGCTGGCTGTGGCGCCGACGAAATCGTATCGCCCGGCACCAGCGGCGACATTATCATCAACAATCCCCCGCCCACCGGCGGTGGTGGGGGTGGTGGCGGCGGTAGCGGAGGCGGCGGCGGCGGCGGCGGCGGCGGCGGCGTCGTCGCTGCGGATGACTGCCCCACCATCAATTCGACCGGCGGCCTCGACGATCGTGGGACAGTCGATGGTCGGACCGGTGAATATCGCGTCTGCCGTCTGCCGACCACGTTCGACCGGGATGACACCCTCCCCTATGAAGCAGGTTTGCTTTACGAGATTTCGGGCCGCGTGAATGTCGGAACCGATCAGGGCTTCAGTAGCACTGGCACCGATGTCACTCTGCGGATCGATCCGGGCGTTATCCTTTTCGGTGAAGATGCATCCTTCTTCGTCGTCAATCGCGGCAACCAGGTCGAAGCGGACGGCACCGAAGACGCGCCCATCATCTGGACCAGCCGCGACAATGTCGAAGGCGACAACACCGACAGTTCCGAAGCGCAATGGGGCGGCGTCGTGCTGCTTGGCCGCGCGCCGGTTTCCGACTGTTCGGACACGGTGTTCAACACCGATGCGAACCCCAACGCCAACCCGCAGTGCGAGCAGCAGCTCGAAGGCACGAACATTGCCACCCCGTTTGGCGGCACCGATTCCGACGACTCGTCGGGCTCGTTCACCTACAACCAGATCCGCTTCTCCGGCCGGGAGCTGCAGCAGGGCAACGAACTGCAGTCGCTGACGACCGGCGGCGTCGGATCGGGCACCACGATCAACCACGTCCTGTCGTTCAACAGCTCGGATGACGGCCTCGAATTCTTCGGCGGCGAATTCAACGCCAGCGAAATCGCGGTCATCGGCGCGTCGGACGATTCGCTCGACGTCGATACGGGCGCGCAGGTGAATGTCGAAAACGTTCTGGTCGTGCAGCGCGCGAACACCGGCGACAGCATCATCGAGCTCGATTCGCCCGATGATATCGGTGAAGGAACGCCGGCGAATGCCCGTCCGCGCACCGTATTCCAGGTCAACAATGCGACCTTCATCCAGCGGTCGTCGGCGTCCAGTCAAGCTGTGCGAGCCCGCGGTAGCGCCGCGCTCAGTGTGACCAATGTCGTCATCGACATCGACAGCGATGATGACAATTGCATCCGCGTCGATGAAGAGGGCACGCTCGATGCGATCATCGGTTTCGACTCGGTCGTTTGTGACGGTGCCAACCAGCCTGTGCGTGCAGGCACCGACGACTTCACCGATGCTGACCTGCAAGCGGTTGTCGATGCCGGCACCAACAACGATCTGCTGTTCACGATCACCCTTGATGGTGGCGTAAACGGCGCGAACGAGAACGGCGTCACCAGCTTCGATGCGACCGCCCGGTCCGCCTTCTTCAGCGATCTTGGCTATGTCGGCGTCGAAGACGATGACCTGTCGGACAATTTCGGCGACTGGACCTGCAACTCCTCCATCTTCGACTTCGGCAGTGACAACGGTGACTGCATCTCGCTTCCGATCCGCGACGGCGAGGAAGATGATGGCGACGATGATGACAGCGACGATTGATCGTCATTCCTGAATGAACGGGAGCACCGGAATCTGTCCGGTGCTCCCCATTCGACCTGAAGAGTCCTTAGCGGCTCGACCGAAATCAAAAGGCCTATTCATGAGGGGGTCTAGCATTATGTCGACCAGCACGCGCCTGGCAGGGCTGCTGCTCATCACCACGTCGCTCACCGTACCATCGGTTCTTCACGCACAGTCGACGCTGGGCGAACCCGCGGGTGAGGATCCAAGCACCGAGGCGGCCGAAGATCGGCTGCTCGAACAGGTGCAGGGCGTGGAGGATGAAGACGAATTTCAGGAGCCCGAGGTTTCGGTTCCGGGTGGATCGGGCATCATCGTCACCGGACGGCGCGACCGCAATCCGGAACGCAACTCCACCCAGGTTCTGAACGTCCTGACCGAAGAAGATATCGCACGCACCGGCGAAGGCGACATAGCAGGCGCTCTTTCGCGCGTGACGGGACTTTCATTGGTCGGCGATGGCCGGGTCTTCGTTCGCGGTCTCGGTGATCGCTACTCGCTCGCGCTTCTCAACGGCCTTCCGCTCCCCAGCCCCGAGCCGCTCAGCCGCGTGGTTCCGCTCGACATCTTTCCGACCAACGTGATCGCATCATCGCTGGTTCAGAAGACCTATTCGGCGAACTATCCCGGCGAGTTCGGCGGCGGCGTCATCAACCTCACAACGAAGGCCGTGCCGGTCGAGGATTTCCTCACGGTGTCCTTCAGCGCAGGCGGCGACACCGAAACGACCTTCGAAAACGGCCTGACCTATTTCGGGTCCGACTGGGATTCGCTGGGCTTCGACAACGGCAACCGCGACATCCCCTCGAACCTTCAGTCGTTTTTCGACAGCGGAGAGCGGATCGGCACGGTTCCTATCGAGGTGTCGGAGGGCATTGCGGGGCAATTGTTCCCGTTGAACCTCGTCACCCTGCAGAAAGACAATTCACAGCGCCCCAATTTCTCTGGGTCGATCACCGGCGGGGCGTCGATCGAGCTGGGAGATGAGACCTATCTCGGCCTCATTGCAACCGCTTCGATCAGCAACAGCCTGCGCAATCGCAGCGTCCTGCGCCAGCGCGGCAGCAATGATCTGTCCGAAGTTTTCCAGCAAAGCGAAACCTTCATCACCGATGAGAACGTGTTGGTGAACGGCCTGCTGGGCCTTGGTCTCGATTTCGGACCGCATACGGCGCGCTGGACCAACCTCTACATTCGCGACACGCTCAAGACCGCACGTCTTGAAGAAGCCTTCGATGTCTTCCCGGGCGAGACAGGTTTCGACTTCATCAATCAGCAGACCGCGTGGTTCGAACGCCAGTTGATGGACAGCCAGCTCGTGACTGAGCTCGATTTCGATCGGCTCAACATCGATCTGCGCGGCGGTTATGCCCGCACCGATCGTGAGGCACCGTTCAACACCACCTTCAGCTACACCCGCACCAATTTCAGCGGCAACGAGTTCGGCGATCTGTACGTCGCATATTTCAACCAGCTTTCCGACGCGGGGATCACTACGGTCTCGTTCGACGACCTGCAGGAGGAGCTCTGGTATGGCGGCGCCGATATCGGCTACGAAATTACCGATACCTTCGAGGTGACCCTCGGCTATGCCTATTCCGACACCGATCGCCGCTCGGAAAGCCGCGAATTCCGGCCTTTCATTGCGCCCGATAACTCCGATCCCGATCTGGACAGTCTCGACGATCAAGCGGCGATCGCACTCGGCCTGCGACGGCCGGGCGACATCATCAACGGTGCCACCCTTGCCGGGTTCGACGTCACCTTGACCGAAGCAACGCCCTTCCCGGTGTTCGACGCGGCGCTGGAGGTTCAGGCGGGCTACGGTCTGGTGCGCTGGCTGCCAACCGATAGGCTGACGATCGAAGCTGGCGTTCGCTACGAGGATGCAGAGCAGCTCGTTACTCTCGATCAGTCGATCTTCAACGACCCGATAGCGGGTGCGACGCCGACGAATATCAACAACGATTATTTCCTGCCCGGCGCGACGGTCACCTTCGAGCCGATCGACGATCTGCAATTGCGCGTGTCGGGGTCGAAAACCATCGCCCGCCCACAATTCCGTGAACTGGTCGAGCAGCGTTACTTCGATCCCGAAAGCAACCGCCTTTTCCAGGGCAACCCGCTGTTGCAGGACAGCGAGCTGATCAATGCCGAGGCGCGGGCCGAATACTATTTCGGCGGGACGGATCGGATCAGCATCGCGGGCTTCTACAAGGATATCGACAACCCGATCGAGAACACGTTCAACGTCGCCTCGGGCCAGATCTTTACCAGCTTTGCCAACGCGCCCTCCGCGCAGCTTTACGGCGCGGAGATTGATCTGGTCTACGGGTTCGATCTGTACAATCTGGGCGGTAGCTTCTTCGAAACCAAGCAGCTGCTGCTACTCGCGAACTACACCTACACCCAATCCGAGCTTACCGTGGGCGAGGACGATATTGCGCCGACGACCAGCAATCCGAACCAGCTTGCGCGCCTGATCTTCGACGATGGCGCTCCGCTGGTCGGCCAGTCCGATCACATCGCAAACGTTTCGCTCGGGATCGAGGATACGGAAAAGGTGCAGCAATTCACCGTGCTGCTGAACTATGCGAGCGAGCGTGTGACGCAGCGTGCGGGCGCGCAGCCCGACTTCGTGGAGGATCCGGGTCTGACGGTCGATATCGTTGCCCGGTCCGAGATCAATCTTGGCGTGCCGATGGAATTGTCGTTCGAAGTGCGCAACATCTTTGGCCGCGACAATTTCGAATTTCAGGAAATCGGCGACAACCGGCTGGAATTCAACACATTCGAGGTCGGCACACAGTTCCAGGTCGGGATTTCTGCGGACTTCTGAACCCGGTAAAACGATTGAGAAAACAGAAAAGGCCGCTCCGATTTCGGGGCGGCCTTTTCGGTTATGGACGTCACGACAGCGTGAGCCCGCCATCGACGACCAGCGTCTGACCCGTAATGTAATCGGCGAGCGGTGAGGCGAGGAACAGGGCGGCGCCCGCCATGTCCTCGGGCGTCCCCATCCGGCGCAGCGGGATGCGCGAGAGAGAGGCTTCGAGTCGTTCGGGATGGTCGGTAGTGACGCTGGTGAGCTTGGTCGGGACGAGGCCGGGCGCGATGCCGTTCACGCGAATGCCGTCGCGCGCCCACGCTTCACCCAAGGTCTTCACCAGACTCGCCGCGCCAGCCTTTGATGCGGCGTAGGCGGGCGTGCCGATCGTCGCGTTGAACGCCGCGACCGAAGACACGACGATCATTGCACCATCGTTCTCGGCAAGCGCGGCGTGGAGCGCGCGGGCGACGTCCATTACGGAGTTCAGGTTGACGTCGATCACGTCGTCCCATCCTTCGCGCTCGAATTCCTGCCGCTTGTAGCGCACGATGCCCTGACACTGGACCAGCACGTCGAGAAATGGGAATTGATCGGCCAGACCCTCGGCGGCATCGCGATCGAACAGGTCGAGCTGGCGATAGGCGAGCCCGGCAAAATCGCTGTCCTCGGCTTCGAGATAATCGCCTGCGTCGGGCCGCGTGCCGGTTACAGTCACCTCGGCTCCGCGCGCGCGAAAGCCCTGCGCGATGCCATTGCCGATCCCGCTCGACCCACCGATGACGAGCACGCGCTTGCCGGAAAAGTCGAGCGGGTCGGTCACCGAAACCTCAGATCGACCGCGAGATCACTTCCTTCATGATCTCGTTCGTGCCTCCGAAGATGCGGGTCACGCGCGCGTCGCGCCAAAGTCGGGCGATGGCGTATTCGTTCATGTAGCCCGCCCCGCCATGCAACTGGAGCGCGGCGTCGCACACTTCCCATTGCAGATCGGTGTGCCACAGCTTCGCAGCGGACGCTTCGTCCGTCGTGAGCTCGCCCGCCAGGTGACGCTTGATCGCCCAGTCGAGATGCGCCCAGCCGACTTGCAACTTGGCCTTTAGATCGGCGAGCGTGAACTTGGTATTCTGAAATTCGAACACCGTCTTGCCGAAAGCCTTGCGGTCCTTGGTGAAGGTGACCGCTTCGTCGAATGCACGCTGCGCCCCGGCCTGCGCACCAACCGCAATGCCGAGCCGTTCCTGCGGCAGCTCCTCCATCAGGTGGACAAAACCCATGCCCTCGCCGCCAAGCAGATTGGTCATCGGCACGCGGCAATCGTTGAAGAACAGCTCGGACGTGTCGGCGGAATGCTGACCGATCTTGTCCAGATTGCGCCCGCGTTCGAAGCCCGGCGTGTCGGCATCGATCAGCACCAGCGACGTTCCCTTCGCGCCCTTCTCAGGATCGGTCTTGGCCACCACGATCACGCAATCGGCGTTCTGGCCGTTGGTGATGTAGGTTTTGGAGCCGTTGACGACGAGGTGGTTGCCGTCCTTTTTCGCGGTGGTGCGGATGCCCTGAAGATCGCTGCCCGCGCCGGGCTCGGTCATCGCGATGGCGGTGATAACATCGCCGGAAACCATGCCGGGCAAATATTTCTCGCGCTGTTCGGGCGTGCCAAGGCGCTCGAAATAATTGGCGGTGATGTCGTTCTGGAGCGTGAAACCGGCGGACGAGCCAAGATAGCTCAATTCCTCGGTCAGGACGCAGTTGAACCCGAAATCGAGGCCCAGCCCGCCATTCTCTTCCTTGACGGTCGGGCACAGCATCCCCGCATCGCCGACCGCTTTCCACGCCTCGCGCCCGACGATCCCTTCTGCTTCGTGCGTGTCGAGATGGGGCGTCAGGTGCTCATTGAAAACCTTGCGAACAGTGTCGCGAAACGCCTCGTGGTCTTCGTTGTAGGCAGAGCGGTAGGACGTATCGAGCATTGGCGTCGGTTCTCCCAATTTTAGATATCGGCTTAGATCTGAGTTCAGCCGAGGAAAACCGCTTTGTAAAGCGCGAAAAGCTTACAGCGTTGCTGCAAAATTCGCAGATCAGGTTCGATTACAGAGCACGATAACGCTCATTGTTTCCTGATCGATGGCAAACACGGGCGTTGCGCTCCCGGACGGCAATTCTTCCAGGATCGCCCGGAGATCACTTGGTAAGTTGCTGGCGGAAATGAAGCGATTTCGTCGCCAGTCCGCATCTAATGGCTCAACAAGACTGCGTGCATCTTCGCAAGAGCGGATCGACTCGGTCTTTGCTTGGAACTCGGGCAGAGCGACATGCGACGCCTTCACCGACAACTGCATCAGATGGTAACGCTGCACCGGCGAAGAATTGGCGGTTTGAGCAGCCAGGGCAGTAGGAGTGGATGCGACCACCATAGTGGCGATCGCCAGGGTGCTTGCGGCGATAAGACGGTTCATTACGGATCCTCCGGCAAAGGGCACCGTTATATCATGGCAGAAACCGTCGAAAATTCAATTTTTGCTGGATTCATCCCACGAAAGCACGTTCGATCACATACTGCCCCGGCTTGGCGTTGCTGCCTTCGGTGAAGCCGCGCTGTTCCAGATCGGCGGCGTGATCCTTGATCATCGCCATGCTGCCGCACAGCATCACGCGGTCTTCATCGGGCACGAAACGCTGCGGGCCCTTGCTCTGTTCGAACAGGCGGCCATCGTCGATCATGGTCTGGATGCGGCCCTGATTGCGAAAGCTCTCACGCGTCACGGTCGGCACGTAGATCATCCGCTCGCGATCTTCATTCTCCAGCAACGGATCGCCCTCGAGCTTGCTTTCGAGCAGTTCGCGATAGGCGAGATCGGCCACGCGGCGGACCGAATGCACGACGATCACTTCGTCATACATGGCGTAAACTTCCGGGTCTCGCACCAGGCTCATGAATGGGGCAAGGCCGGTTCCGGTCGAGAGCATGAACAGCCGCTTGCCCGGCAGCAGCGCGTCGGTAACGAGCGTGCCGGTCGGCTTCTTGCCGAGATAGACGGGATCGCCGGGCTGAATGTGCTGGAGCCGCGAAGTCAGCGGGCCATCCTGCACGATGATCGAGAGGAATTCGAGTTCCTCGGCATAGGCGGGCGAGGCCATCGAATAAGCGCGCAGCAGCGGCTTGCCATCTTCCTTGGGCAGACCGATCATCACGAACTCGCCGGAACGGAAGCGGAAGCTCGCCGGGCGGGTCATCTTGAGGCTGAACAGATCATCGTTCCATTGCTGGACGTGCGTGATCGATTCGACCGTCAGCGCCCCGCTTTCCTGGAATTCTTCGCGCGGGGGGATTGGCGTGGTGGTTGCGGTGTCGGTCAAGATCGGGCCTCGAATGATGGTCAGAAATCGCGGCCCGCCCGTTAGACTGGGGCACGATGTTCGTGGGCGCAGATGGACGTTTCGCCTCGCGCCTTCAAGTCACTTTACCAATGCAGGTCCGAAGCGAGACTATCTCTTGTGCGCGATTCCCGCTTGGCATCAATTCCAACCGGCCCGGTCGAATATCTCCACCGCAGTGCGCTGATTGCGCCCGATTTCGGCGGCGTTGAGCGTGTCGGGTTCGAACTCGCCGAGCTGCTCGACCGCGGAATTGGCATCGAGCGATGCGACGGCGGGGTATTCGTTGTTGCCGTCCGCAAAGTAACGCTGCGCGCTGTCGGATGTGAGGTATTCGAGAAAGCGGATCGCATTCTCGCGGTTGGGCGCGTTCTTCACGATCGCTGCCCCACTGATATTGATATGCGTGCCGGTGCCGTTCTGATCGGGAAAGATGACGCCGATCTTGTCGAATATCGCCTGCTCCGCTTCGTCGCCGCCTGCGAAACGCGCAAGGTAGTAGGTGTTCACCACTGCAATCCGGCATTCGCCCGCTGCGACCGATTCGATCTGCGCGGTGTCATTACCCTGCGGGTCGCGCGCGAAGTTCGCGACGACGCCCTCCGCCCAATCCTGCGCGGCCTCTTCGCCGCGGTGGGCGATGATGCTCGACAGCAACGAAATGTTGTAGATGTTGGAGGACGAGCGGATGCAGATATCGCCGCGATAGGCCGGGTCGGCGAGGTCGGCATAGGTTTCGAGGCCGGCAGGCTCACCTTGCGACCTGTCGTAGATGATCACGCGCGCGCGAGTCGACAGGCCGAACCACAGCCCGTCGGGATGGCGCAGGTAGTCGGGCAGGCGTTCTTCCAACACTTCGGATTCCACCGGGGCGAGAATGCCCGCTTCCTCGGCCCGCCAGAGGCGCCCGGCATCGACCGTGATCAGCAGGTCGGCGGGCGAGAACTCGCCTTCGCTGGAGATGCGCTCGATCAGCGCGTCGGCATCGGCTTCGATCCGGTTGACGGTGATCCCGGTTTGCTCGGTGAAGTCCTCGTATAGCGCCAGGTCGGTGTCGTAATGGCGCGAGGAATAGAGATTGACCTCGCCAGCCTCGGCTCCGTCGACGGTCTCCGCGCCCTCCTCCGCACACCCGGCCAGAGCAAGCGCCGCAACGCAACCGACAACCAAACGCATCATATCGCTTCCTCCGAGTAAGTTGCGAATGCGTTGCATTAGTAATTTGTGAAAGGCAAGTCTTATCTCGCAGGGAATGCCCGGACGCTGCCGTCGCGCGGGATCGGGCGATACCGCGCGGCAGGATCGATGGCATGGGATGCGATGGCGGTGAGTTCGTCACCCGCCTCGGAGCGCAACAGGATCCGCACGCACTCGCCACGCTGGTGCTCGTCGCCAACGGCTACGCCATCGGGATCGGCAGTGCAGTTCACCCGCTCGGCATCGACAAGCAGGTCGAGCGCGTGATCATCTGGCATCGAGCCGGTCACGATCGAGAGCGGCCATCGTCCGAACGCGGTCACAAGTTCATCGCCCTCGCGTGCTGCGCGCACCACTTGCGTACCGCCGAAAATGGCGCCGACCGATGCGGTGACAGGGCGCTCACGCAGATCTTCGGGCGTGCCGAACTGGATGATCCGCCCCTCCTCCATCACCGCGATCCGATCCGCAATGTCGAGCGCTTCGTCCGGATCGTGGGTGACGATCACTCCGGTGGTCCCGCGAGTGCGTAATAGCACCCGGCAATCGCGGCGCAGGCGCCGGCGCAGGACGATATCGACGCTGGCGAAGGGTTCGTCCATCAGCATCACGAGCGGGCCAGGCGCGATCGCGCGGGCGAGCGCCGCGCGCTGCTGCTGTCCCCCTGATAGCTCATGCGGATATCGCTCGCCCAGCCCGCCAAGGCCGACCTGGTCCAGCCAGTCCTCCACCGAACCGTGCCTGTCCCGCGACAGGCCAAAAGCAATGTTGCGAGCAAGGCTCATATGCGGGAACAGCGCGCCATCCTGAAACACCAGCCCGACCGGCCGCTTTTCCGGCGGCGGCGCATGGCCGCGCTCCGCCAGCACATCCCCGCCCAGCCAGATGCTGCCCTGCTGCACCTCGAGCAATCCCGCGGCGAGGTTCAGCAAGGTTGACTTTCCGCAGCCCGACGATCCAAGCAGGCAGGTGATCTCGCCGGCCGCCGCGGTAAAGCTGACGTCGCGCAGCGCCTGCACGTCCCCGTAACCATGGGCAATATGACGAAATTCAAGGCTCAAGCTGTTGTCCCGTGCGGAACTGCGATGGTCGCGCCATGCCGTGGAGGCTGTGCGCGGTGCAGATGAGCGGCCTTTCGCAAACCGCGCGCCGCGGCGCAAGTTTCTCGCGAGTGCGACGCGTTATCGCACCGGGAGCGTGGAGTATCGCCGCGCTCGTCATCGGGGCGCTTGCCGCCATGCCGATCATTGCGGTGCTGATCGCGGCGCCCTCGGGCGGATTTGAAACGATCGCTCATCTCGCGCGCACGGTGCTGTGGCGTTACACCGCAAACACCGCGCTGCTGATGCTGCTGGCCGGAAGCATCGCCGCGATCGTCGGCACGGGATGCGCTTGGCTGGTCGCGGCGACACGTTTTCCAGGTCGACGCATATTAGCATGGGCGCTGGTCCTTCCGCTCGCTGTGCCGCCCTATATCGCGGCCTACGTCTATGCCGATCTGCTGGACTTCGGGGGACCGGTGCAGACAGGCCTTCGCGCCGCAACCGGCTGGGTGGCGGGCGATTACGCCTTCCCGCAAATCCGCTCTCTGCCCGGCGGCGCATTCGTGCTGGGCATCGTGCTTTATCCGTATGTCTACCTCCTCGCGCGCACCGCCTTCGCCGCGCAGAGCCGGCGGCAGGTGCTGGCCGCGCGGAGTTTGGGCGCGTCGCCATGGACGGTGTTCGGTCGCATCGCACTTCCCGCAGCGCGGCCGGCGATCGCGGGGGGCCTCGCACTGGTCCTGATGGAGGTGCTCGCCGACTTCGGTGTCGCGGAATATTTCGCGATCCCCACCTTCAGCACCGGCATTTTCCGCAGCTGGCTCGCCATGGGAGACCGGCAGGCGGCGCTGAAGCTCGCCGCACTTATGCTGGTTTTCGTCGTTTTCCTGGTCTGGATCGAAGCGCGCACGCGGGCCGGGCGTAGTGAGAGCCGGGATGGGCTGGCGTCTTCGCGCGGCGAGGATCCGCTGGTGCGCCTTTCACCGGTGTCGCAAGCGCTCGCTTTCGCCGCATGCGCCCTGCCCTTGCTGCTCGGCTTCGCGCTGCCCGCCGGATGGCTTGGCTGGCTGGCTCTGGGAGAGGCGGCGCTCACCGGAGCGGGCGACCTGTGGAGCTATATCGGCAGCAGCTTGTGGCTTGGCCTTGCGACCGCTCTGGTGTGCCTCGGCGCCGCGTTTGTGCTCGTCGTCGCGAAATCGCGGGCGCGCGGCAGACTCACATTGGGCGCCATCCGGGTCGCGACGCTTGGCTATGCTCTGCCTGGAGCCTTGCTTGCAGTTGGCCTTTTGGCCCCGCTCGGCGCACTCGATGTTGGCCTGACCCACTTTGCCCGTGATGAGCTGGGCTACACGAACGGATTGATCCTGACCGGCACCGGGATCGTTCTGGTCTACGCCTTGTCGGTGCGGTTCCTGACCGTCGCTTTCAACACGCTGGATGGCGGGATGAGCAAGATCCCGCCATCGCTCGACGCCGCCGCCCGCTCCCTCGGCGCAGGACCGACGCGCGTGTTCGCCCGCATCTATGCTCCGCTCCTCGCCCCCAGCGCAGCAGCGGCGGCGGCGCTCGTGTTTATCGACACCCTGCGCGAGCTGCCTGCCACATTGATCCTTCGCCCGTTCAATCTCGAGACCCTCGCCACGCGCACGTATCGCCTTGCGAGCGACGAGCGGCTGGCCGAAGCCGCCCTCCCTGCTCTGATGCTGCTTGCCGCGGGACTTCTGCCCGTCCTGCTGCTCACGCGCACCGGCAAATCAAGAGCAATGCGCAAAACTGTCACGAAGGATTGACACTACGCTTGTCCCATCGCCGGTGAGCGTTCAAAAGGCTGCGCGATATGGCCCGCTTCCCCTTCTCCGCCATCGTCGGTCAGGACGAGATGAAACAGGCGCTGCTGATCGCGGCGGTCGACCCGTCGGTCGGCGGCGTCATGGTGTTCGGCGATCGCGGCACCGGCAAATCGACCGCGGCGCGCGCGCTCGCCGGGCTCCTCCCTCCGATCTCCGCGATCAAGGACTGCCCGTATGGCTGCTCCAAAGAGGATCAGGAGCGCTATCCCGACGTTTGCGGCACCGGCCCCATGCGCAAGCGCGCCGTGCCGTTCGTCGATCTGCCCCTTGGCGCCACCGAGGACCGGGTGGTCGGCTCGCTCGACCTCGAGCGTGCCTTGAGAGCGGGCGAGAAGTCGTTCGAGCCCGGCCTGCTGGCCAAGGCGCATCGCGGGTTTCTCTATATCGACGAAATCAACCTGCTCGAAGATCATCTGGTCGATCTGCTGCTCGACGTCGCCGCCTCGGGCGAGAATGTGGTCGAGCGCGAGGGGCTGTCGGTCCGCCATCCGGCCAAGTTCGTGCTGATTGGCAGCGGCAATCCTGAGGAAGGCGAGCTGCGCCCGCAATTGCTCGACCGGTTCGGCCTGTCGGTCGATGTCAGCACGCCGACCGAGATCGAAACGCGGGTCGAAATCATGCGCCGCTGCGCTGCGCAGGAGGCGGATCCGGATGCCTTCGCGGCGAAGTGGGCCGACGAGGACGAAAAAATCCTCAAACGCATCGCACGCGGCAAGACCAGGCTCGCCAAGCTGACGCCGGGCGACGACGTGCTGACCGATGCCGCGCATCTGTGTCTTGCCGTGGGTGCGGATGGCTTGCGCGGCGAACTCACCTTGATGCGCGCAGCAAGGGCGCTGGCCGCGCTGGAAGGCGCGCAGAAGGTGCGGCGCGAGCATATGATTGCGGTGGCGCCGTCGGCTCTGCGGCATCGTCTGCGCCGCGACGTTCTCGACGAGACGGGGTCGAGCGTGCGGATCGAGCGCGCGATCGAAGAACTGTTCGGATGACGCCGCCCGGCGATCGCGACCCGCTCGACGATGCGCTGCTCGCCGCTCGCCTGTTCGCCTCCTCCCCCGCACAATTCGGCGGGCTGGTCCTGCGCGGAGGATCCCCGGCGCGCGATGCTCTGGTGGATGCGCTACAGGCCGCGTTGCCGTGCCGCCGCCTGCCCGGCCACGTCGACGAAACGCGGCTGAATGGCGGGATCGACATCACGGCAAGCCTTGCCGCCGGTCGCCCGATCGAAACCCCGGGCCTGCTTGCCGAAGCGGTAGGCGGCGTACTGATCGTACCGATGGCCGAGCGGCTCGACGATGCCATCGCCGGGCGGCTGGCGCAGGCGCTGGACGAAGGGGAAGTCGCCTTTGTGCTGCTCGATGACGGGATCGAGCCTGACGATGCGCCACCGACAACTCTGCTCGACCGGGTGGCGTTTTATTGTGATCTGTCGGCATCGCGTGAGCGCGGGCCGGTTGAACTGGCACCGTCACCCGGCAACACCGAGAACGTCGCACCGCTCGACGACGCGGCGCTTACTGCTCTTGCATCCGGTGCCGCAGCGCTCGGCGTGCATTCCTCCCGGCCGCTGCTGTTCGCAGCGCAGGCGGCGCGTGCCCATGCGGCGTTGTGCGAGCGCGAGACGGTCGCGCGGGAGGATCTGGAAGCGGCCATGCGGCTGGTGATCGCTCCACGCGCGACCCAATTGCCTCCACCTCCCGACGATGAGCCACCCGACGAGCAAGCGCCTCCTCCGCCGGAGAATCGCGAGCGCGGCGATGGAGACAACGACACCACCGAACAGACGCTCGAAGACCGCATGATCGAAGCCGCCGCTGCTGCCATTCCCGCCGATCTGCTCGCGCAACTCACGCAACGCAACGCGCCGCGCCGCTCGGGTGGCAGTGGGTCGGGCCGCAAGCGTAAGTCTGGGCTACGCGGCAAGCCGCTGGGCGCGCGCCCGGGGATGCCGCGCGGGGGTGCGCGGCTCGCCCTGATCGACACGCTGCGCGCCGCCGTTCCGTGGCAGGCCGTGCGTCGGCGCGAACGCGGGGTCGATGCCGATGCGCCAATCATCATGCGCAAGGACGATCTGCGCGTTCGCCGGTTCGAGGAGCGCGCCGCGCGGGTCACGATCTTCGCGGTCGACGCCTCCGGCTCCGCCGCCGCCGCGCGGCTGGCGGAAGCCAAGGGTGCTGTAGAACTCATGCTCAGCCAAGCCTACGTCACCCGCAGCCAGGTCGCGCTGATAGCCTTTCGCGGGACCGAGGCGGAATTGCTCCTGCCGCCCACCCGCTCGCTCACTCGCGCTCGGCGGGCGCTGGGCGAGCTGCCCGGCGGCGGGGGAACACCGCTCGCCATCGGCCTCGACGCCGCGCGCGAAACCGCGCGCTCGGTGACCGCACGCGGTCGCACACCGAGCCTGGTCGTGTTGACCGATGGCCGTGCGAATATCGGCGCTGACGGCTCTCCTGGGCGCAAGCAGGCGGGCGAGGATGCCGAGGCCAGCGCCAAGGCCATCGCCCGCGAAGGGATCGATGCGCTAGTGATCGACATTTCCGCACGGCCCGGACGCGAAGGTCCGGCGCTGGCGGGCGCGATGAACGCGCGTTACCTGGCCCTTCCGCGCGCCGATGCAAAGGCGCTGGCCGATGCGGTGCGCACGATCGGCACAGCGGGAGTCGCGCCATGAGCACGCTGCGCTGGGATCGCGAGGGACGCATCTGGCCGCATCGCGACGCCAGTAGCTTCGAGCCGGTCAAAGGCGTCACCTGGCATGTTCAGCGGATGGGCGAGAACGGCAGGCCCAAGCTGCTGTTGCTCCACGGCACAGGGGCTTCGGTCCATAGCTGGCGCGGGCTAATGCCGCTGCTCGCGGAGGACCATGACGTCCTCGCGCCCGATCTGCCGCGCCATGCCTTCACCACCGGGCATCCCCCGGACGATATGTCGCTGCCCCGCATGGCCGCGTCACTCGCCGCGCTACAATCAAAGCTCGCTTTCACGCCGGACATCGTCGTCGGGCATTCCGCCGGAGCGGCGCTCGCGCTGCAATTGTCGCTCGACCACGCCTTTGCCGGACCGATCGTCGGCCTTAACTCTGCCCTGCGCCCCTTCCCCGGCCCGACCGCGCAGATGTTTCCCGCGATGGCGAAGCTGCTGTTCGTCAACCCGCTGGTCCCGCGCGTGTTTTCAGGGCTTGCGAGCCTTAGCGGGGACACCGACCGCTTCCTGACCCGTGCAACCAATTCACGGATCGATGCGAAGGGTATGGCGTGTTATTCCGCGCTGCTCGAAAACTCGCGCCATACCGAAGGTGCGCTGGCGATGATGGCGAACTGGGATTTGCCGACCCTGCGCACCCGCATTCAGGACGTCGAAAATCCGGTGCTGCTGATCCATTCCGACAACGATGCGGCAATCCCGCTCGACTGGGCGCGCGAGGCAAATGGCTGGCTTCGCAACTCGCGGCTCGACGTGCTGGACGGTTACGGCCATCTAGCGCATGAAGAGGCTCCGGCCAAAGTCGCTGAGCGGATCAAGACATTCGCCGCGCACTCTGGTTTCACCGACGGGTAAAACGCATGGAACATTTCGTCCTGATCGAGCTGGTGGCGTTCTTCGGCCTCGCGCTGGGCATCGGCCTGTGGCAATATTTCAAGATGGATCGCGAGCTCAAACGCGACCGCGCCGCGCGCGAAGCTCGCGAAGCCGAAACGTCGCGCGGCGAAGACGCCTAACGGTCTAAGCCGTGCTGCGCGGCATCCGGAACGGCAGCATGAATTGCACGGCTGGTGAGGCAAACCGCCGCATGTCGAGGCTTTCCTGCACCGCGACGACTTCCTCTCCAAACAGTTTCGACGATAGCTCGGAGCGGGCGTAGAAGGGCGTGTCCTCCCAGGTCCGGCGCACTTTCGCGACGCCAATTTCGGACCGGGTGCGGCGTTCGACCTGCCAGCGACTGCGCGGCAATGACGCGATCGCGGGCAAATCGACTTCGCTGGGAATACCTTCGCGGTCGAAGCGGATGGCGCTGGCGAAGACCGATCCGTCGCCGCGCTCGCCCTCATAGCAGACGACTGCCCCGCGCTTCATGTGCGCGCGCGACCAATGCCAGGTGCGAAAGCCCTTTTCCAGCGGTTCGCGCCCGCGATTGTGATCGAAATATCCGCTGCCCGACCACGATAGGCCCGGCTCTTCCATTTCGACTTCAATCCGCGCGCGCGGGGCCATGCAGTGCCAGATGTGATCCTCGCGCGGGTCCAGCGCGAAGCTGGCGGGGTTGAGCGCTTCGGGATGCACGCGAACCTTGCCGCGCACGGGACGGTGAAACGGATTGAACAGGCGGGTGTCGCGCTCCTCCACCTCGATCTCCAGCACATTGCCATCCCACCGCACCGCGCTCGGCCCGATCTGGAGATTTTGGGCATCGCGGCTGACATCCGCGCTCGGGCGCTCGGTCATCACCCAGCGATGATTCGGGCCATAAAGCGCGACGTTCAGGCAGGAATGATTGATCGGATCGCCTCTGCCGCTGGCCTTGTAATAGGGCGAGAACACGCTGCCCAGAAACGCAATTATCGTCAGCCCGTGACGCCCGTCTTCGCTGATCGCATCGATGTACCACCAGGAATAGCCACCGGGCGGGACGTCTTCGTTGAAGCGAGGTCCGCGTCGACCTTCTTCGCTGCGAGCAGCCCGGACAAGGCGGCCATCGGGACCCCGGCTGAAGGGTGCGTCGCGCCGCCCGCGCAATAGAGTCCCGCCATGCGCGTGCGCGGCCCCTGCCTCAGGAAAGAAGCCGCCGAGCCGTGCGACGCTCTGCCATAAAGGGCGCCGCCGGTGCCCGGGAACAGCCGTTCCCACTCCGCCGGGCTCGCCACCTTGCATGGCATGTCCGACTCCAGCGTCAGACCGCAGCGCTGCAGCGTGCTCCTCATCGCTTGCGTGCATTGTTCGATCTCCTGCGGTGGATAGGAATGGGTGTCGCCATTGGCGGGCGCGTTGACGATGATCTGCATGCGCTCGCGCCGATCCGGCGAAGCAGATGAAAGGTGGCCACCCCGGTCCTGCGCACAGACATAGACGGTCGGCTCACTGGGCGTGATGTCGTTCCCGATTTGCTCGAATTCGCGCGGATAATCGCGCGAGAAGAAGACATTGTGATGTGACAGATCGAAGCCGGCCGTCTCGGCGTGGGCGAACCATACCATCGCCGAAAGCGAGCGTTTCTGAGGCGCGAGCGGACGCACCGAGCGCCGCGCACCCTCGCCAAACCGTCCGCTGGCGAGAGCGCCCGGATCGGCGTTGCAGATCACCGCATCGGCTGCGATCCGTTCGCCACTGGCGAGTTCAACGCCGTTGGCTCTGCCGCGCGTATCGGTGGTGATCGCGGTCACCGGTGTGTTCAGCCGCGTGCGCACGCCCTTGCTCTCGCCCACTTGGCGGATCGCTTCGGCGAGCGCGTGAATACCACCGTCGATCAGCCACACCCCGGTCGCCTCAACATGCGCGATCAGCATTAACGTCGCAGGCGCGGCAAACGGCGAAGAGCCGCAATAGGTCGCATACCGCCCGAACAGCTGTTGCAAGCGTGGGTCGGGGAAGAACTTGCCCAGCGCGCGCCACATATTCTGGTGCGGGCGCATCGCGGCAAATGCGTCAAAGCGCCACAGCCCAATCCGCCACAGCAGCGGCAACGGGGTGCTGACATTGTCGCCCCGCATCATCGGCTCGTTCAGGATATCGTACATCCGCCGGGTTTCGAGACGGAAGGCGCGGTAGCCCCTCGCGGCGTCCGCTCCGGCAAAATCGCCGATCGCCTCTTCGCTGCGACGCGGATCGGCGAACAGGTCGAGTCGCTCTCTCTCGCTCCATGCGTGCCGCGCGACCACTTCGGCGCGGCGGACGGATACATGATCTTCGAGCCGCGTGCTGCATTGTCGGAACAGATCGTCGAACACGTCGCGCATGGTGAAAACGGTTGGCCCGGCATCGACCGGTTGCCCGTCGACTTCGACGCGGCGCGCTTTTCCGCCGACGCTCGCTTCTTTCTCGATCAGCGTGACGTCATGCCCGCGCGCGGCGAGGCGGGCGGCGCTTGCCAGCCCTCCGATGCCCGCTCCGATGACGATGACGCTCCCGCCCATGCCGCAATCCGCTCCCTAGCGCCCGATTGTCTAGCAGCGATCCAGCCACAAACCGACAATCGGATTGACGTGACTGTATCATGTGTCCAACTGTTTGGACATATGATTATCGACAATCGAACCAAGCCGTGAATTCCGCCCCTGTAAAGCGCTCATGGAAGGTGCGCTGGATCGCGCGCCGCAATGCGGTTTTTGCAAGCCCGCGCTTTCAGCACTGGGCCGCGAAACTCCCGCTTGTCCGGCGCATTGCCAGGGACCGCGCGAGCGGTGCGTTCGATATACTGGCTGGCTTCGCCTATTCTCAGGTGCTGCGCGCCTATGTCGAAAGCGGACTGTTCGAGACGCTCCAACAAGGTCCGCTCGGCCATCGCGAGATCGCGCAGGCAATCGACCTGAGTGGGGATGCGGCGCTGACGCTGTTGCGGGCCGGTCGTACGCTCCGGCTGTCTGAGGAGGCGGGCGAGGACCAGTGGATGCTCGGCGAACAGGGCGCAGTCCTCGCCGCTGACAAGGGCGCGCAGGCGATGATCCGTCACCACCATTTGCTCTACCTCGACCTCGCCGATCCGGTCGATCTTTTGCGGCGCGACCGGAAGGAGCCGACCGGCCTGTCGCGCTATTGGTCCTACGCGGGCGCGCTGCATGGAGCAGGCGAAGCGGGGAGCGAAACGGGCGAATATTCGCAGCTCATGGCCGCTTCGCAGCACTTTGTCGCCGATCAGGTGCTTGCGTCCTATCGCTTTCCGAAAGGCGCGCGGCTGCTTGATGTGGGCGGGGGGCACGGGGCGTTTCTGGCTCGCATCGGCGCGGCCTATCCGGAAATGCCATTGGGCCTGTTCGACCTGCCCGAAGTCGCCGAGGCCGGTGGCGCTGGGCTGGAAGAGGCGTTCGGCACCGAGCGGATCACGGCCCACCCCGGCAACTTCTTCGATGACCCGATCCCGGTCGGATACGATTTCGTCTCACTCGTGAGAATTTTGCATGACCACGACGATGAACCCGCTGCCGCACTTCTCGCAAATATCCACAGGAGCCTTGCCCCCGGCGCACGTCTGCTGATCGCCGAACCAATGGCCCGCATGCCCGGCGCAGAGCCGATGGGAGAGGCATTTTTCGGCATGTATCTGTGGGCGATGGGATCAGGCCGACCGCGCAGCCCGCAGGAGATCTGCGCCATGACTCGGCAAGCCGGATTCACCAGCGCTCGCCCGATTGCAACTCCGCAACCAATAAACGCAAGCATCGTCATCGCACGCGTTTGAGCACGGTTTGACAAATGTGTCCGCTTTGTTTGACACATTATGCTGTAAGGCGTAGTAAACGCATGAGTGAAAGTCATCTGACGTTCAGCCGAGTCGATTGGCAGGGCAGTCGGAAGGACCAGAGAGGGGAAGCGTGCGAGATGGAAACGACTGCGGTCATTCTCGAAAAACCGGAAAGCCTTGCGCTTCGGTCGCTCGAGCTTGAACCGGTCGGCGTTTCGGACGTCCTAGTCGACACGGCCTGGAGCGGGATCAGCAGCGGCACGGAAAAGCTGCTGTGGACTGGGCAGATGCCCGAATTTCCCGGCATGGGTTATCCACTGGTCCCCGGATATGAATCGGTCGGACGCATCATCGACGCCGGAGCCGAAGCAAACGAGCGGATCGGCGAGTGGGTGTTCGTGCCCGGCGCCAATTGTTTCCGCGGCGCGCGCGGCCTGTTCGGCGGCACTGCAAACCGCCTCGTCGTCCCCGCCGCCCGTGCGCTGCCCGTTCCCGAAAAGCTTGGCGAAAACGGCGTTCTGTGCGCCCTCGCCGCGACCGCCTATCATGCGATCGTCGGCGGAACCGCGCCCGACCTCATCATCGGCCACGGAGTGCTGGGTCGCCTGCTGGCGCGCATTGCCGTCGCGAAGGGCGCACCCGCGCCGACGGTGTGGGAAACCAATTCCGCCCGCCGCGCCGGTGCGACCGGTTATTCGGTCGTCGCGCCCGATGATGACGAACGCCGCGACTATAGCGCAATCTACGATGCGAGCGGCGATGCCGATATCATCGATCAGCTAGTTACGCGCCTCGCCAAAGGCGGCGAGATCGTGCTCGCAGGCTTCTATTCGCAGCGCTTGAATTTCGCGTTCCCGGCAGCCTTCATGAAAGAAGCGCGCCTGCGCATCGCCGCCGAATGGCAGCCGCAAGACCTCGCCGCGACCCGCGAACTGATCGAAAGCGGTCGCCTCGATCTTGATGGCCTGATCGACCATCGCCGCCCGGCCAGCGAGGCGCTCGACGCCTATCCGCAGGCCTTCAACGATCCCGATTGCCTGAAAATGGTACTCGACTGGAGCAACGCCGCATGACCATGCTCGACGCACAGACAGAAGCGCTCCGCGAGGAAGCGAGCCACGAACCCGATCCGGTGCACACCGGCGAAGCCACGAGCGAGACGCAAGTCATTGCGATCTATGGCAAGGGCGGTTCGGGCAAAAGCTTCGCGCTCTCCAATCTCAGCTACATGATGGCGCAGCAGGGCAAGCGCGTGCTGCTGATCGGCTGCGACCCCAAATCCGATACGACCAGCCTGCTGTTCGGCGGCAAGTCCTGCCCGACCATCATCGAGACCTCTTCCAAGAAGAAGCTCGCCGGCGAGGACGTCTCCATCGAGGACGTGTGTTTCCAGCGTGACGGCGTGTTTGCAATGGAACTCGGAGGCCCCGAAGTCGGTCGCGGATGCGGCGGTCGCGGGATTATTCATGGCTTCGAATTGCTCGAAAAGCTGGGCTTCCACGAATGGGGCTTCGACTACGTTCTGCTCGATTTCCTGGGTGACGTGGTGTGCGGTGGGTTCGGCCTGCCGATTGCGCGCGACATGTGCCAGAAGGTGATCGTCGTCGGATCGAACGACCTGCAATCGCTCTATGTCGCGAACAATGTCTGCCATGCGGTCGAATATTTCCGCAAGATGGGCGGTAATGTCGGCGTCGCGGGCATGATCGTGAACAAGGATGACGGCACGGGTGAGGCGGCAGCCTTTGCCAAAGCCGTGGATATTCCGGTGCTCACGGCCATCCCGGCAGACGAGGACATTCGCCGCAAGAGCGCAAACTATCAGATCATCGGGAAGCCCGGCGGCGAATGGGCCAGCCTGTTCGAAACGCTCGCGACCAATGTCGCCGAAGCGCCGCCCAAGCAGCCGACCCCGCTCGACCAGGATGGCCTGCTCAACCTGTTCTCACCCGAAGACACCGGCGGCGATGTCCAGCTCGTCCCCGCGACGCAGGCCGACATGCGCGGCGGTGTGTTCGAAGAAAAGCCTTCCCTCGAAGTGGTCTACGACGAAGCCTAAGCCATGACCGACCTAGCCCCCTCCAACGCGGAACGCGCTCCCGACCGGATCGAACTCGATGTCGGTACCGGCAAAGCTGCGCCTGCACAGGCAGGCGGCTGCTCGAGCAAGAGCACGATGCTCGAAGCGGCGCGTGAAGCGGGCAAGAGCGACATTCTGGACAAGTACGCCGCCGATTACCCCGTCGATCCGGCGAAGGGTCCGCACGATCAGCCGCAAAGCATGTGCCCCGCCTTCGGGTCGCTGCGCGTGGGTCTGCGCATGAAGCGCACCGCGACCGTCCTGTCGGGCAGCGCGTGCTGCGTTTATGGACTGACCTTCACCTCGCATTTCTACGGCGCGCGGCGGACGGTCGGCTACGTGCCGTTCTCTTCTGAAACGCTCGTCACCGGCAAGCTGTTCGAGGATATCAAGGAAGCGGTCGAAGACCTCGCCGATCCCGAACTCTACGACGCGATCGTCGTCACGAACCTGTGTGTCCCGACCGCCAGCGGTGTTCCGTTGCGGCTGCTCAAAAAGCAGATCAATGGCGTGCGGATCATCGGCATCGACGTGCCGGGCTTTGGCATCCCGACCCATGCCGAAGCGAAAGACGTACTCGCAGGCGCGATGCTGCAATATGCGCGCGAAGAGGTCGATGCCGGTCCCGTCGCTGCGCCCGAGAAGCGCGCCGACAAGCCCAGCGTCGCTCTGTTGGGTGAGATGTTCCCCGCCGATCCGGTGGTCATCGGCCAGATGCTCGAACCGCTTGGCCTCGCTGCCGGGCCGGTCGTGCCGACGCGCGAATGGCGCGAGCTTTACGCCGCGCTCGATTGTCCGGTCGCCGCTGCGATCCACCCGTTCTACACCGCCAGCATCCGCGAATTTCAGGCCGCGGGCCGCAAGGTCGTGGGCTCGGCTCCGGTCGGGGTCGATGGCACCGCCGCCTGGCTGCAATCGATCGGCGAAGCGTTCGGCATCGCGCAGGACAAGGTCGATGGCGTGAAAGACGCGATGACCGGCGCGATCAAGGGCGCCCTTGCCGCCAACCCGATCAAGGGGCGCGTGACGGTCTCGGGCTATGAAGGCTCCGAACTGCTTGTCGCGCGGCTGCTGATCGAAAGCGGCGCGGACGTGCCCTATGTCGGCAGCGCCTGCCCGCGGACCCAATGGTCGGACCCGGACCGCGAATGGCTCGAAGCCAAAGGCGTGCGCGTGAACTATCGCGCCAGCCTGGAAGAAGACATCGCCGCGGTCGAGGAATACGGACCTGACCTAGCCATCGGCACCACCCCGGTGGTCCAGCACGCAAAGGCCAACGCGCTTCCCGGGCTCTACTTCACCAATCTCATTTCCGCCCGTCCGCTGATGGGTCCGGCGGGCGCGGGCAGCCTTGCACAGGTCATCAACGGGGCGATCGGGAACAAGGCGCGCTTCGATGCGATGCACGACTTCTTCGAAGGCGTCGGCGAACAGCACAATGCGGGCGTGTGGGAAGATACCCCGGTCGACCGGCCCAAGTTCCGCAAGAAATACGCAGCCCTTAACGAAGCCGCGCGCAAGGCGGCAGAGGCGGTGGGCACATGACCCTCATTCTCGACCACGATCGCGCGGGCGGATACTGGGGTGCGACCTATGTCTTCACCGCGGTGAAGGGCCTGCAGGTCATCATCGATGGTCCGGTGGGTTGCGAAAATCTGCCCGTCACATCGGTGCTGCACTACACCGACGCCCTGCCCCCGCATGAATTGCCGATCGTCGTCACCGGCCTTGGCGAGGAAGAACTGGGCAAGACCGGCACCGAAGGCGCGATGAACCGCGCCTGGGAAACGCTCGACCCCGAACTGCCCGCTGTGGTCGTCACGGGATCGATCGCCGAGATGATCGGCGGCGGCGTCACGCCCGAGGGCACCAATATCAAGCGCTTCCTGCCCCGCACGATCGATGAGGATCAATGGGAAAGCGCCGACCGCGCGCTCACCTGGCTGTGGACCGAATTCGGCCCGAAGAAGATGCCCAAGCTCAAAGAGCGCAAGGAGGGCGAAAAGCCGGTCGTCAACATCATCGGCCCGTCCTACGGCATGTTCAATATGCCATCCGACCTCGCCGAAATCCGGCGTCTGGTTGAAGGGATCGGGGCCGAAGTCGGCGTGGTCTTCCCGCTCGGCTGTCACCTGGCTGATATTCGCAAGCTCGGCATGGCCGATGCGAATGTGTGCATGTATCGCGAGTTCGGTCGAAACCTGTGCGAGACACTGGAACGCCCCTATTTCCAGGCGCCGGTCGGCCTCACCTCCACCACCAAGTTTCTGCGCGCGCTGGGCGAAGAGCTGGGACTTGACCCCGAACCCTTCATCGAGCGCGAGAAGCACACCACGATCAAGCCGCTGTGGGATTTGTGGCGCTCGGTCACGCAGGACTTCTTCGGCACCGCGAATTTCGGCATCGTAGCCAACGAAACCTACGCGCGCGGCATCCGCCATTTCCTCGAAGACGATATGGGCTTGCCCTGCAATTTCGCCGTCTCACGCGTCGCGGGCAAGAAAACCGCGAACGACGAGGTTCGCAAGGCGATCCACGAGAATCCGCCGCTGGTCGTGTTCGGCAGCTACAACGAACGCATGTACATGGCCGAGGCGCCGAAGGGCCACGGACCGGGCGGCGAGTTCATTCCCGCCAGCTTCCCCGGCGCGGCCATCCGCCGCCACACCGGCACGCCCTTCATGGGCTATTCGGGCGCGACCTATATCGTGCAGGAAGTGTGCAATGCGCTGTTCGATGCGCTGTTCCACATCCTGCCGCTCGGCACCGACATGGATGAAGGCGCAGCGACGCCGGTTCGTGACCAGACCGAACTGACCTGGGACACCGATGCGAAGGCCCGGCTCGACGAGCTGGTCGAGCGCCAGCCGGTCCTCGTGCGAATTTCCGCCGCCAAGCGGCTGCGCGACAGTGCCGAACAGACCGCGCGCGCCAATGGCCAAACCAGAGTTTCCTTGAACTGCCTCGCGACGGCGCTGCCGCAGGAGGAGCCGGCATGACCATGCCCGTCCTTCAGCACAGCAGCGCCGCACCGGGGCGACACCATTTGCCTGGCAGTAGCAGGCATCCGCAATCCACGTGGGGGATCACGCGCGGATACCGCCGGAGGCATCATCCGCCTCCGCTCCGATACTTAAGAATGGAGTTACTGTAATGAGCACCGATCCAACCGATCGCCCGACAGTGGGGACATACCTCACCGACGAAGAGGCGAAGGAAATCCACAAGGCCTTCATGGGCACCTTCACGCTTTACGTCGGCATCGCCGTCGTGGCGCATGCCCTGATGTTCGCCTGGAAGCCCTGGTTCACCGGTGGCCTTGGCTGATTGATCCCATCGACTGGCTTTCCAGTCAGTCAAACGGGTCTTCAAGCCATCCAACAAGGAATTGATTATGCATAAGATTTGGCACTTTTTCGATGTTCGCCGGACCTTGGTCGCACTTCACGTCGGCCTCGCTGTCCTGGCCTTCAGCATCCACTTCATCCTGCTCAGCACGGAGAAGTATAACTGGCTCGGCGGCGTTACGCCCGCCAGCTGATCGACCCAGCGGAAACTGAGGGGGCAGGTTCGCCTGCCTGCCCTCTACAGCTTTCGACATGACACAAGAACACCCGTCCTCGCGGCGGGAAGGATGGACCTATGGCGCTCCTTAGTTTCGAGCGAAAGTACCGCGTACGCGGTGGCACATTGATCGGCGGTGACCTCTTCGACTTCTGGGTCGGGCCGTTCTATGTCGGATTCTTCGGGGTATTGGTCGCTGTCAGTGCGTTGCTCGGCACCGCGCTGATCTTCGCGGCCGCAGCCCAGGGTCCGACACTCAATCCGTGGCTGATCGACATCCAGCCACCTGCTATCGAAGCGGGCCTCGCTTTGATGCCACTCAACCAGGGCGGATACCATCAGGTCATTACGGTCTGTGCGGTGATCGCTTTCGTTTCGTGGGTGTTCCGGCAAGCGGAAATCTCGCGCAAGCTTGGCATGAGCTACCACGTCCCGATCGCGTTCAGCGTCGCGGTGTTCGCCTATGTCACGCTGAACGTGATCCGGCCGCTGTGGATGGGGGCGTGGGGACACGCCTTCCCCTATGGCATCTGGACCCACCTCGATTGGGTTTCGAACACCGGATATGCGTATGTGAACTTCCACTACAATCCGGTCCACATGCTGGCGATCACGTTCTTCTTCACGAACTGCCTCGCGCTGGCCCTGCACGGCGGGTTGGTCCTGTCGGCGGTCAATCCGTCGCGCGGCACCGACGTGAAAACGCCGGAATACGAAGACACGTATTTCCGTGACTTCATCGGCTATTCGGTCGGCACGCTCGGTATTCACCGTGTGGGTCTGTTCCTGGCGCTGAGCGCCGGGTTCTGGAGCGCGATCTGCATCGTCATCTCCGGCACGATCTACACCGGCAGCTGGATCGAATTCTGGGACTTCTGGCGCAAGATCCCGATCTGGTCCGCGGAAGGGTTTTAATCATGAGCACTTATCAAAACATCTTCACGCAGATCCAGGTCAAGGGACCGCCCGAAATGGGCGTCCCCCTCGCACCGGGCGAAGACATCCGTATCCCGAACATGGGCTACAGCTACTGGGCGGGTAAGGTCGGGCAGGCTCAGTTCGGGCCGATCTATCTCGGGTGGCTCGGCGTGTTGTCGATCTGCTTTGGCGGGATCGCGATCACCATTATCGGGTTCAATTTCTTCGCCCAGGCCGGGTGGAATCCGCAGGTGTTCGTGCGCGAGTTCTTCTGGCTCTCGCTCGATCCTCCGGGGCCGGAATGGGGCTTCAATCCCTTTGTGCCCCTGAACGAGGGGGGCTGGTTTATCCTGACCGGCTTCCTGCTAACTATCTCAGTGCTGTGCTGGCTGGCGCGGACTTATTCGCGGGCACGGGCACTGGGCATGGGCTATCACATCCCCTGGGCCTTCGCCTCGGCGATCTGGCTGTTCCTGGTGCTGGGCTTCATCCGCCCGCTGCTGATGGGTAGCTGGGCCGAGGCGGTGCCATACGGAATTTTCTCGCACCTCGACTGGACCAACAATCTGTCACTGATCTACGGGAATTTCTTCTACAACCCGTTCCACGCGCTCTCGATCGTGTTCCTTTACGGTTCGGCGGTGCTGTTCGCCATGCACGGCGCGACGATCCTTGCGGTCGGGCGCTATGGCGGGGAGCGGGAGATCGAACAGATCACCGACCGCGGCACGGCATCCGAGCGTGCCGGCCTGTTCTGGCGCTGGACCATGGGCTTCAATGCCTCGATGGAATCGATCCACCGCTGGGCCTGGTGGTTCGCGGTGCTGACGACGCTGACCGGCGGGATCGGTGTCCTGCTCACCGGCGTGGTTGTCGACAACTGGTACATCTGGGCGCAGGAACATCATTACGCTCCCAGCTGAGCAAGGCTTGCGAGGCGGCGTCGGGCGCTGGTCCGGCGTTGCTCCCGCAAGATGACAAAAGACAAAGGCCCGGTCGCACAGACGTGCAGCCGGGTCTTTGCTTTTGAGCATGTGCGATTGGGGTGAAGTGGTGCGGCGGCGACGCGCGAGGAGCGAGGAGCAATGAGCGATGAGCGAGGATGCCGAGGCCTGACTAGCTTGTAGAGCTCTTCCGCAACCGCAGGTCAATCAGATGCAGCGGGAACGATGCGGCCAGCGGGAGCGCGATCCACCACCAGTCCGCACCGACCAGCGCCGCGCGCAGACCCAGAACGATGAACGCCGCCGGGCCGAGCATCGCGGCAATGTAGATCGCTTCCCAGCCCTTCCGCTTCAGCCAAACCGCTTCGAGCACGAGCACGCCGAGCATGATGTCGGCGGCATGGCCGCTGGCAAACAGGGTGTCGATCATTGCGAGACGATCATTGCGTGGCAATCATGCGCGGTCATGTCTGACGGGTGATGGGGGCCGCCAGACCTCTTACCTTGGCGTGCCGCATCGCAGGCTTATCCGAACGGGCCGTTAAGCTCGACGATCGCCCAGTTCGATGCGGCGGCAAAGGTCATCCACACCAGGTAAGGCGTGAACAGCACCGCCGCCGATTTCGAGACGCGCGCGCTGTAGACGACGAGCGCGAGGACCGAGAGCCACAGCAGCAGCGCCTCGATAAACGCAAGGTCAGGCCGCTGGACGCGGAAGAACAGCATGCTCCAGGTGATGTTGAGAAAGGCGGTGAGCGCGAACAGGCCGATAATCGTGTCGGAAACGCGCGCCGTCGGCGCGGCGCGCCAGGCGTTGACGATCGCGGCGGTGTTGAAGGCGTAGATGATCGTCCACCCGATCGGAAAAGCGATGTCGGGCGGCTGCCAATCGGGCTTTTCAAGGCTCTGATACCACGGGCCGAGATCGGTGATCGTCGTGCCCAGCGCCACCACGATAGCGGCCGCGATCGCCGCGACGACGGCGGGCAGAAACCAGGTCTTGCTCATAGGCGAGGCGATTAGCTGTTCGCCGGCCTCAGGCCAAGGAGATGCGCGGTGTCTTTCAGGAAGATCTTCACATGCGCCATCGGTTTGGAGCGCACGAGCTTCTTGTTCATATAGGCCTGCCAGGTGAGCTGCTGCACGTCCTTGTCATCGCACATCGAGACGAATCGCTCGCGGCGCTTGTCGCTCGAATACCAGAAATACTGCATCATCCCGAGTACCCAGAAGACGCGCCCGTGCTCCTTCATGAAGCGTTTGCGCGCGGTCTTGAGCGCTTTCGTCTCGCCGGTCTTGAGCATATCGCTGGCCGCCTGAGCGCTCATGCGGCCGCCGACCATCGCGTAATAAATGCCCTCTCCCGAGGCCGGTGCTACGATCCCGGCGGCATCGCCTGCGACAATGACGTCGGCGCCGTTGTCCCAGCGCTTGAGCGGCTTGAGGGGAATGGGCGCGCCTTCGCGGCGCACGGTTTCGCAGCGGGCCAGATCGAGGTCAGAGCGCATTTGCGAGACCGCGCCGCGCAGGGAAAAGCCCTTGTTCGCGCTGCCCACGCCGATGCTGGCCGTGTCACCGTGGGGGAAGACCCAGGCGTAGAAATCGGGCGACAGGCGGCCCTGATAGAACACATCGCAGCGCGCGCCGTCGAATTCATCGCTGTCGGTTTCGGGCGACTTGATGATTTCGTGATAGGCGAAGACGCATTTCACCCGCTCGGCGTCGGGCAGGCATTGCTTGGCCACCGCCGAACGCGCGCCGTCCGCGCCGATGACGCAGCGCGCGCGAACCCGCTCGATCGGAGCGCCGCGAGTCTTGCGGAAGGTGACAACCGGATGCGCTTCGTCGTCGCGCTCGATCTTCTCGAAGGTCGCGGTCATGCGTTCGGCGCCGGACTGGCGGGCGCGCTCACGCAGATATTCGTCGAAATGTTCGCGATCGACCATGCCGACAAAGCCGATCTCGCCGACCGGCATATCGACGGCGCGGCCAGACGGCGCGATCATCCGGGCCGAGCGGGCGCGGGCGACGAGCTGACTTTGCGGGATATCGAAATCGGCGAGCATGCGCGGCGGCACGGCGCCTCCGCACGGCTTGATCCGCCCACCCCGCTCCATCAGCAGCACCGAATGGCCTTCGAGCGCCAACTCCTCCGCGGCAATCGCGCCGGCGGGGCCACCGCCAATGACGACGGCGTCGTAGATCGGGTAATCCTGATTGGTCTGGGTCATACGAACACCTGTGCTTCCTGATCCTGGAGTTGACGATTGGGGGTTTTGCTCGTGCGAGTAGCGCGAAGGGCCAGGCCCGCAGCGATGACGAACAAGGCCGCCTCGAGCGCGAAGATGGTCTGGAACGCCGCGCCGTCATTGGCCTGCACGCCGCGCGCGTAATCGACGCCGAGTGCGCCGATCAGCCCGCCAGCGCCAAACGCCATGGCTTGCGATGCGCCCCACACACCCATGCGCACGCCTTCTCGGGTTTTCTCGCCCGCTCCGGCAAGACCCATCATCGAGCCGATCGCTGCGACCGCGAACAGGCCGTTACACAGGCCGAGTGCGAAGACATTGGCGGCCAGCGGCCAGCCCGGTCCGACCACCGCTGCGGTCGCCAACCCTGCGAGAGCCAGCGCCGATCCGACGCAACCAACAACGATCCACACCTTCAAGTCTACCGGCATCCGCCCGGTAAACGCGCTGCCGCCGATCCCGGCGATAACCATCCCCGCGAGAACCCCGCCGTGCTGGGTGCCGGAAAGGCTGGTCGATTCCCCGGGTGTCATCTCGAACACCAGTCCGGCGAAAGGTTCGAGGATCAGATCCTGCATCGAATAGGCCAGCATCGAGACGAAAATGAACAGCGTAAACCGCCGCGCTTCGGTTTCGCCGATGATCTCGCGCAGCGCCTCGCCGAACGAAGGTGCCTCGCCGGTCTTGGCGGTTTCGGCGAAGGCCGTCCCGCCGCTTCGTGCCAATCCGCGCTCGAGCCCGAGCACCGCAACCGCAGTGACCGCCAGCGCCGATAACGCCACGCCGCCCGCAACCGCAACCAGCCGCTCTTCCGAGAACGGATCGAGCAGCGCGCCCGCAGTCGCTGCCGCAATAACAATCCCCGCAACCATCATGATCCACGTGACCGCCGCCGCCGCCGCGCGCCGTCCGGGCGCAACGCCCGATGCGAGCAGCGCCAAGGCCGACGTGCCGCCCGCTCCGACGCCCGCGCCGATCAGCGTGAAAGCGAGGATGGCGAGCGCGAAAGCGAACGCGCCTGCGTCCGATCCCAGCATCAGCGTCGCCTTGATCGCGAGCAGCGCGCCGCCAGCCAGCACCGCGACTCCGCCGACGATCCACGGCGTTCGGCTGCGACCGCGATCCGAGCCGTGACCCCATAATGGGCGGCCAAGCTGCACCGCATAAAGCCACGCGACCAGCCCTGCCGGAAGCGCGGCGGCCAACGCGTATTCGACCACCATCACCCGGTTGAGCAGGGAAGTCGCAAGCATCACGATCGCACCGATCGAAGCCTGCACCAGCCCGATCCGGACAATCCCGAACCAGCTGAGGCCGACCGGAGCCGATGGTGCGGCGGTAAATGTGCCCGCCGCCATCAGATATACCCACCCAGCCCGAGCGCGGCGGCCAGCATTCCCAGAACATACAGCGTCACGCCGACCCCGTTATACCACGGCGCATGACGCGCCGGGTCGGACAGCAGGCGCGGCATGGCGGCGAATTGTGCTATCAGAACCGCGCCGACGACTAGTGCCGAAAGCGTCAGCCCCCACATTGCGAGCAGCGCGATGACCACGATCTGCGCCGCCGCCATCGTGCCGCAGGCAAGCCGCGCGGCGCGCTCCACCCCCAGAGTGACGGGGAGCGAGCCAAGCCCGGTCGCGCGGTCTCCTTCGACCGCCTTGAAATCGTTGAGCGTCATGATGCCGTGCGCGCCGATGGAATAGAGCGCGAGCACGATCAGCACTTCGACGCGCGGCATGGCGCCCAGCATCACGGCGGCCCCGGTAAACCAGCTTAACCCCTCATAGGTGAAGCCGACCACTGCAGGTCCGGTCCAGCCGCTCGTCTTGAAACGGAATGGCGGGGCGCTGTAGCCCCAGGCCAGCGCCAACCCGACGAGGGCTGCGATGAAAACGAGCGGGCCGAGCAGCCATCCGACAAGCGCCGAAACAGCGGTAGCGATCAGCGCGATATAAAGCCCCCACCGTCCCGCGATGCGACCCGACGGGATCGGACGGTCAGGCTCGTTAATCGCGTCGACGTGGCGGTCGAACCAGTCGTTCACCGCCTGGCTTGTCCCGCATACCAGCGGCCCTGCGAGCAGGATGCCGCCGAGGACGAAGAAGATGCGCCCATCAAGGCCCACGCCCGACGAAACGGCGCCGCACATGAAGGCCCACATCGGGGGAAACCAGGTGATCGGTTTGAGAAGCTGGACGACATCGCGCAGCGCCGGAACTGGCACATTGCGAGTCGTGATAGCGGAGCGCTCCATATGTCGAACGTATGCTTGACGGGACAGACTGTCAATTCAGACTGACACTTCATTTTCCCTAGAGATCAATTCGAGTCGAATTTCTGCTTATGTAGGAGACTGCGTGTTGGAATCGTACGACAAGGCGATGTCGGTTCGCGGCATCATCTGATTACCCTGCGAGCCAACTTGGGGCGCGCCTGAAACGCTCTCGGTCCCTTTAGGCCCCCTTGTGTACCCCTTTGCGATGAGCGCGCACGAGGCTACTGGCGGTCGCGTCCAAATCCTTGAAATCTGGAGACTACGTCCGCGCAAGGCGGCAATATTCAGTCCGCGTCGCTCGTCAGATTGCCCAGCCCGTGACGGTGAAGCTTGGAATAGAGGCTCTGGCGTGACAGGCCGAGAATCTCGGCGGCCGAAGCGCGATTGTCGGAGGTGTAGGTCAACGCCGCTTCGATACACAGCCGCTCGATCAGATCGGTGCTTTCGCGGACGATATCCTTGAGCGACATGCGACCCACCAGATCGGTGAGTTGTTCTACGGAACGCGGCATGTCGTGCGATCCGGGCGGCAGATCGCGCAGGCGCCGACCGATCGGGCGGATGACAAACGCATAAAGCGCCTCTTCGCCCGAGCTGCGCACTGCTGAGATTTCCACCGGTTCATCCTCGATATCCTCGCCAATCCGCATGACCGTGCTGACATTGCGGGCCGATCCATGCTGGTCGATCTGGCCCTCGATCAACTCAAGGTCGATCCCCGGACGGCCCAACCAGTTTGCCAATGGTTGACCGCGCAACTGGTCGATACTCGCGGCGTGTGCGAGTTCGAGGAAGGATGCATTGGCGCTGACGACGTTCATCTCTGGATCGGCGATCACGAAGGCGTCGGGCATGGCATCGACCAGCGCCAGAACCGGCGATCTTTCCCCGCTTCCCGACTCTGCGCTATCGTCGTTCGCGCGCGCGAGGCGCAGCAGGATGAACCGTCCGCGGTCTTGCATGAAGCCCGATGCGGTGGCGATCACGCGCTGCTTCGCATGCGACAGGCCGATCTCGATCGGAGCGGCATTGTCGGAGGCCAGCGCAGCGCCCGCGAGCGCCTGAAACGCGTCGCGCGAATCCTTGGCCAGCAGGCTCAAGACCTTCTTGCCGCCCAGCGAATTGTCCTTTGCGCCCAGCAGCCGGTGAGCGGCCGGATTCGCCTCGCGCACGCGCAGGGTCGCCGCTTCGATAATCATCGTCGCCTCGCCCGACATTTCGAACAAAGTGCGATAGCGCGCCTCGAGCTGACGCATGCGCAGATAGTCGCGTTCAAGCGATTGCTGAACCTGGAGCAGGCGCTGCTGCATTCGCGCCGAGTCGCGCAGATCGCGACCGAAAGCGATGCGATGCTCGCCCTCGTTGACCGACAGCACGACGTAACGGATCGGCACGTCGCCGTGGCGGGTGGGATGGTTGACCTGGCGCCAGTGCTGCGTTTCACCGCGCCGCGATGCGGCCAGCATTTCCATGACCTTCAGGCGGCTTTCCTCCGTCACGGTGTCGATCCAGTTGGTGCCCTCCCACCCTTCGAAATCTGCGAAATAGTCAGGGTCGTACGCCGTATCGAGGATTGTCCCGGTGTCGTCGAGCACCAGGGTGATGTCTCCCGCCAGCAGGGCAAGCTTCATAGCAGCCTCTGCGTCGAGCGTCTCGAACAGCTCGGTCGCCTGACCGAAAGGCTGCTTGCCTTCGATGGAATGCTTGCGTGTCAGCATCTTGCGCGCGGACCTATTCCTGGGTCGGTACGCGCGTTTGCGCGGACGCAACCAATCGCCCGGCCACGTCAAGCGCAGCTCGAGCGTCGGTGCCGGTCCCATCGGCTCCGACTTCCGCGACAATCGCGGGGTCGTTGTTGACGAAATGACCGCCTATCAAGATGGCGACCTGCGGATTGTTCGAAGCCTTTCGCAAGGCGAGAATGAGATTGCGCAAGGTGCCCGGCGGGCATTCGCGCGTGACTGTGAGGCCAATGAGGTCGAAGGGCCGGCGAGACACGGTGTCGAGCAGCTCGCGGCGTTCGGGCTGCGGCACGGCTTCGCTGTTCCATCCCGCGCGCGCAAAGACGTCGTCGATCATCAGCGCGCCGAAGCTGTGATCGTCGCCCGGCATCGGTGAAAACAGGGCGGAGACACAATTGCTGGGGCCGGATTTCTGGCGCAGCGAAGGATACCGGCCGCCGATCTCACGCATGACCTCCTGCAGCCGCCAAAGGCCCATGGTGACTTCAATGAAGTCGCATTCGTCGCGCTCCCACGACTCTCCGAGCGCGCGGGCAGTGGGGGCGAGGAGATCGACATAGACCGTCTCGACATCGATGCCGTCGCTCAGGAACCGGTCCACCTCGTCCATGAGCTCGGCCGCCTCGACCTCCATGGGAAGGCTGGCGAATCGCGATACGGCCGCATCGTCGATCTCGACTGCCTTTTTGCGCGAGCGCTTGGGCGAAGTGATCGTGTGCGCCATCAACAGGCGCGGGACGATATCGCTTTCGATAATGGTTCCGACAGCGTCGTCTGCGGAACCAAGGCCATCGCATGGCTGCACGGAGTGATCGGCATATTTTCCACGCCTTAGTGGATCGAGCATCTTGCGCAGCGCGACCGGTGCGTTGCCGATCAAGCTTTTGTTCTGCGGGCCTTTCACTCGGACCGTCCTTCCCCCCCGGCCTTGCACCAGGGCCCGCGCCTTCCGCGCTCTTGCCAACCCAGCCTACTCCAACATCGTGACAGCCAAAGCCGACGTTCCAACACTTACGCCTTTTTCAAGCGATGCGCAAATCGCCTCGCGGACCTGTGTTGAAGTGTCAACAATTTTAGATGTCCAATTCAGTTGACACTTGGAATGTCTTGGGGTTAATCTCCAATCCTGACAAAGAAGGGTATCGAGACCAGATGAAGCGGCAGGATCACGCCACTCCGGTCGCGATTTCAGATCCGGCAAGTCTGAAGGACGCGAAGAGAGGACCGAGCAAAGCGCTCTATACGCCTGAGGAACGGCGGCGGCGCGACGACTCGGTCTGGACCGTCGTTCAAGGCGTCCTCGCTCCGCTTCAGTTTCTTGTATTTCTGATCAGTCTAGGGCTGGTTATCCGCGCTCTCGCGACCGGCGAAGGTGCATTTGCGGCGGATGTCTCCGTCGTGCTGAAGACCTTCATCCTTTACACGATCATGATCACCGGCTCGATCTGGGAAAAGGTCGTGTTCGGCCGCTGGTTGTTTGCGCCTTCGTTCTTTTGGGAAGACGTCTTTTCGATGGCGGTGCTCGCTCTGCACACCGCCTACATCGTGATGCTGTTCACCGGCATGGGCACGGTCGAGCAACGCTGGATGGTCGCGCTGGCTGCATATGCCGCATATGCGATCAACGCCGCACAATTTCTGTGGAAGCTTCGCGTTGCCCGGATAGAAGGCGCACGCCTCGCCGATACTGCCGCAGCATCAACGTCGCGGGCGGTGCCGGCATGAACGGCGTAACCACCCTCTCGGGCTGCAGCGCCCCTGCAACCACTCCCGCAAAGCCGGAAGCCGAACGCGCGCCGATACTGCGCGAACGTGGCCAGCGCGAAGTATTCTGCGGTCTCACCGGCATCGTTTGGCTGCACCGCAAGATGCAGGACGCGTTCTTCCTCGTCGTCGGCTCACGCACCTGCGCGCATCTGCTGCAATCAGCCGCGGGCGTGATGATCTTCGCTGAGCCGCGCTTTGCGACCGCGATCATGGAAGAACGTGATTTGGCCGGCATGGTCGATTGTCAGGACGAACTCGACCGCGTCGTCACGCGGCTTCTCGAACGGCGCCCGGACATCAAGACGCTGTTCCTGGTCGGATCGTGCCCTTCCGAGGTTATCAAGCTCGACCTCGCCAAAGCTGCCGAGCGTCTGGGCGCGCAACACATGCCGCAGGTCAGGATCCTCAATTATTCGGGCAGCGGCATCGAGACCACGTTCACGCAAGGCGAGGACGCCTGCCTCGCAGCGCTGGTTCCTGAAATGCCCAACGCTGCGCCGGACGCAGCAAAGCAATTGCTTGTTGTTGGAGCGCTGCCGGACATTGTAGAGGACCAGTTCCTGCGCCTGTTCGACCAGCTCGGTATCGAAAATGTCGGCGTTCTGCCCGCACGCAACGCGCGCGACCTTCCACCGCTCGGACCGAACACGCGCTATCTGCTCGCACAGCCCTTCCTCGCCGACACGGCGCTCGCGCTAGAGGGTCGCGGCGCGCAGCGGCTGGATGCGCTGTTCCCCTTCGGCGCCGAGGGAACGACTGGCTGGCTCCATGCCGCCGCGCGTGAATTCGGCGTGGATGAGATGCACTTCAACCGCGTGGTCGCGCCGGGCCGCGAGCGGGCGAAGCGCGCCATCGAACACGCGCGCGGCGCGCTCGAAGGCAAGCGCATCACGTTCCTTCCAGACTCACAGCTCGAAGTGCCGCTCGCGCGCTTCCTCGCTACCGAGCTTGGCATGGTGCCGGTCGAAGTCGGCACGCCCTATCTCCACCGCGCCCACTGCGCGCTGGAACTCGACCTGATCCCACCCAGCGCCCGCATCAGCGAAGGGCAGCATGTCGATCGCCAACTCGACCGGGTCCGCGCCGACAAGCCCGATCTGACCGTATGCGGCCTTGGCCTTGCCAATCCGCTAGAGTCGGAAGGCTTGTCGACCAAGTGGGCGATCGAACTCGTATTCTCGCCCATTCACGGTTTCGACCAGGCCGGCGATCTTGCCGAGCTGTTCGCCCGCCCCCTCCGCCGCCGCGACGTGCTGGAGGTCTAGGGCCATGCAACTCTCCGTCTGGACATATGAAGGCCCCCCGCATGTCGGCGCGATGCGGATCGCGACCGCGATGGAAGGGCTGCACTATGTGCTGCACGCGCCGCAGGGTGACACGTATGCGGACCTGCTGTTCACCATGATCGAGCGGCGCGGCAAGCGCCCGCCGGTGACCTACACCACGTTCGAGGCGCGCGATCTTGGCAAGGATACGGCGCAGCTTTTCCAGGACGCGGCGCGCGAAGCCGCCGAACGGTTCAAGCCGCAGGCGATGATCGTCGGCGCTTCGTGCACGGCGGAGCTGATCCAGGACGATCCGGGTGGATTGACCGAGGCGATGGACCTGCCCTGCCCGGCTATCCCGCTCGAACTGCCGAGCTATCAGCGCAAGGAAAACTGGGGCGCGGCGGAGACCTTCTATCAGATCGTACGGCATCTGGCGGACAAGAACGTCGTGCGTCCTGACCGCGAAGGCCGCCCCGCCCTCGCTAACATCCTTGGCCCGGCAGCGCTCGGTTTCCGCCACCGCGACGATCTGGTCGAAATCCGCAAAATCCTCGATGCGCTGGGCGTCGAGATCAATCTTGTTGCTCCGCTTGGCGCGACGCCATCCGACATCGCCCGCATCGGCGCGGCCGATTTCAACATCATTCTCTATCCCGAAATTGCAGATGAGGCCGCACGCTGGCTTGAACGCACGTTCAACCAGCCAGCCGTGCGGACCGTCCCTATCGGTGTGGGCGCCACTCGTGCGTTCATTACCGACGTCGCCGAGTTGGCAGGTGCAGATCCCACGCCTGCCCTCGGCGACACTCATTCCCGGATGCCATGGTGGAGCCGTAGCGTCGATTCGACCTACCTCACCGGCAAGCGCGTGTTCGTGTTCGGCGATGCGACCCACGCCGTCGCCGCAGCGCGGATTGCCCGCGATGAACTCGGCTTCGAGGTCTGCGGCCTTGGCTGCTACAACCGCGAATTCGCCCGCGAGATTCGTGCCGCGGCGAAGGAATACGGCGTCGAGCCGCTCATCACCGACGATCATCTTGCAGTCGAGGAAGCCATTGCCGCCGCCTCGCCCGAGCTGGTGCTCGGCACGCAGATGGAGCGCCACATCGCCAAGCGGCTGGGCCTTGCCTGCGCGGTGATCTCCTCACCCGTCCACGTTCAGGACTTCCCGGCGCGCCACTCGCCGCAGATGGGTTTCGAAGGCGCGAACGTCATCTTCGACAGCTGGGTACACCCGCTCGTGATGGGGCTGGAAGAGCACCTGCTCACCATGTTCCGCGAGGATTTCGAATTCTCCGACGAAGCCGGACCTTCGCACCACGCCGCGCACTCGCCGCGCAAGACGTCCGCTCCTGACGATGCGTCGGTGATGACGCTCGAACCGGAAAGCGAAGCGACCACCGAGCAGAACCTGTGGACAGACGAAGCGGAGCGTGAGCTGAAGAAAATCCCGTTCTTCGTGCGCGGAAAGGCACGTCGCAACACCGAGAACTACGCAGCCGATCAGGGCCTTGCCCAAATTGATCTCGACACCCTCTATGATGCGAAGGCGCACTATGCACGGTAAGGTCAATCCTCCGCCTGTGGCAGATACCGCGCCGGTTCGCGTCGCGATCGTCACGCTCGACAACCACCTAAAGGGTGCGGTCGATCGGGCCGATGAGGTGCTGGCCGAGGACAACATCCGCCTCACCCTGCATGCCGCATCGGACTGGGATCGTCAGGAAGGCGCGCTCGACCAGACCAAGGCCGCGATTGCCGAGGCCGACATCGTGATCGCGACCATGCTATTCCTGGACGACCATGTCCGCGCGATCATGCCGACACTCGAAGCGCGCCGCGAAGAGTGCGACGCGATGGTCTGCCTGATGTCGGCGGGCGAAGTGGTCAAGCTGACCCGCATGGGCGCGTACCGCATGGATGCGCCCGCCAAGGGACCTCTGGCGCTGCTCAAGAAGCTGCGCGGATCGAAGAAGCAGGGCGCAAGCTCTGGCGCGGGCCAGATGAAGATGCTGCGCCGCCTGCCAAAGATCCTCAAGTTCATTCCCGGCACCGCGCAGGACGTGCGGGCCTATTTCCTGACGATGCAATACTGGCTCGCCGGATCGGACGAGAACGTCGTTGCGATGGTCCGCTCGCTGATCGACCGGTATGCCGCCGGAGAGCGCGAGGAGCGCCGTGGTGAGACCGAAGCGGAAGCGCCGGTCGAATACCCCGAAACGGGGGTCTATCACCCGCGCACCAGGCAACGCATTTCCGAAAGCCTGCGTCTGCTACCGCGCGATGATAAGGCGAATGGCGGCGGCAAGAATGGCACGGTTGGCCTGATCCTGCTGCGCTCCTATCTGCTGGGCCATGACAGCGGGCACTACGACGGCGCAATCGCCGCATTCGAAGCCGCCGGCCTGAAAGTCGTGCCGGTGTTCGCCAGCGGGCTCGACGCGCGGCCCGCAATAGAAAAGTTCTTCGTCGAGCGCGGCGAGCCGACAGTCGATGCGATCGTAAACCTGACCGGCTTTTCGTTGGTCGGTGGCCCCGCTTACAACGACGCCGAGGCTGCGCGCGAAGTACTCGGCGAATTGGACGTCCCTTACATCGCCGCGCACGCGATCGAGTTCCAGTCGGTCGAGGAATGGCGCTCGCGCGATCAGGGCCTGCTTCCGCTCGAAGCCACAATGATGGTCGCCCTTCCCGAGCTTGACGGCGCGGTCGCGCCAAGCGTGTTCGGCGGACGTTCGGGCGGCACTGGCCCGACCTGCAATGGCTGCGAACGCAAGTGCGAACGCGCCGAAGGTGCCCGGTTGCAGGCGATGCAGGGATGCCCCGAGCGCGCCGAAGCAATCGCGGCGAAGGTCGGCAAAGTGATCGCGCTCCACCGTTCCAAGCGAGCCGAGCGCAAGCTGGCAATCGTGCTGTTCAACTTTCCGCCCAATGCGGGGGCAACCGGAACGGCGGCATTTCTCGCCGTCTACGAGTCGCTGCACGCGACCCTCATCCGGCTCGCCGCAGAAGGCTACGATGTCGATGTGCCCGAAAGCGTCGAGGCGCTGCGCGACACCATCATGAAGGGCAATGCCGAACGGTTCGGCTCGGACGCCAATGTCGCCCACCGCATTCCGGCCGACGAGCATGTCCGGCGCGAACCGCATCTGGCCGAAATCGAAGCGCAATGGGGCCCCGCGCCCGGCAAGGCGCAGAGCGATGGCGGCCACATTCAGGTGCTGGGCGCGCATTTCGGCAACGTCTTCGTCGGTATCCAGCCAGCGTTCGGATATGAAGGCGACCCAATGCGCCTGCTGTTCGAAGGCAATTTTGCACCAACCCACGCCTTCAGCGCATTCTACCGCTACATCCGCGAGGATTTCGGCGCGCATTCGGTGCTGCATTTCGGCACGCATGGCGCGCTAGAGTTCATGCCCGGCAAGCAAGCTGGCATGACCAGCGAATGCTGGCCCGAACGGCTGATCGGCGACCTGCCGAACTATTACCTCTACGCCGCGAATAACCCGTCCGAGGGCATGCTGGCCAAGCGCCGCTCTGGCGCAACGCTGATCAGCTATCTCACGCCGCCGCTCGCACAGGCCGGGCTCTACAAGGGCCTCGTCGAACTCAAGGCGAGCCTCGAGCGCTGGCGGATGACCGGCGATTTAGACAATGCCGATGAGCGCGCCGATCTCGAACAGATCATCGCCGATCAATGCGACGCGCTTGATATCGAATGCACCGATATCGGCGGACTCTCCGCGCGGCTCTACGAACTCGAAGAAGCGCTGATCCCGCATGGCTTGCATGTCCTTGGACGCAATCCCGACGGCGAAGCGCGTGAAGACATGCTCGACGCCATGATGGAAGCGAGCACGGACGAGAACGCGGATCGTGACGATCTGGGCGCCCGCCTCGATTCGAGCGATGAGCTCGGCTCACTCATTCACGCGCTCGACGGCTGCTACGTCCAGCCTGCACCTGGCGGCGATGTGGTCGCCAATCCCGATGTCCTGCCGACGGGACGTAACATCCACGGCTTCGATCCGTTTCTGCTGCCTTCGCGCTTTGCCTGCGAGCAGGGTCGTGACCAGGCCGAACGGCTGCTGGCGCGGCATGTGAACGGCGGCGCGGATTTTCCCGAAAGCATCGCGATGGTGCTGTGGGGCACGGACAACATGAAGTCCGAAGGCGTCCAGATCGCTCAGGCGCTGACACTTATGGGCGCCCGGCCCCGGCGCGACTCTTACGGTCGGCTGTGCGGCGCAGAGCTGATCCCGCTGGAAGACTTGGGCCGCCCACGGATCGACGTGGTGATGACGCTTTCGGGCATCTTCCGCGATCTGCTGCCGATGCAGACGCGGATGCTGGCCGAAGCCGCCTTGCTGGCCGCGCAGGCAGACGAGCCGGAGCATGCCAATTTCGTGCGCAAGCACACGCTCGCCCGCGCTGAAGAGCATGGCATCGACATCGAGACCGCTGCCTTGCGGGTCTTCTCCAATGCCGAAGGGGCCTATGGCGCAAACGTCAACCAGATGATCGACGGCGGCGTGTGGACCGATCCCGACGAGCTTGCCAACGCCTTCGAGATCAACAAGGGTTTTGCCTACGGGGTCAAGGGCACGCCGGTGCAGCAGCGCGAATTGCTGACTTCCGCGCTCAAGGACGTCGAGTTCACCTATCAGAATCTCGAAAGCATCGAAGTCGGCATCACCGATCTCGACCAGTATGTCGACGGCCTCGGCGGGGTAAGCCGCTCGATCGCGCGGGCCAAAGGCTCCGAGGCACCGGTCTATATCCTCGACGCAACGCGCGGCAGCACCAAGGTGCGCACGCTGGCCGAGCAGATCGACCTCGAAACCCGCACCCGCACGCTCAACCCGAAATGGTTCGAAGGCATGCTCGACCATGGCTTTGAAGGTGTGCGCAACATCGAACTGCACGTGACCAACACGCTGGGCTGGTCGGCGACCACCGGCGAAGTTGCACCCTGGGTTTACCAGAAGATTTCCGAGACCTTCGTGCTCGACGAAGAGATGCGCAAGCGGCTTTCACAGCTCAATCCGAAAGCCTCCGCGCGGGTCGCCAGCCGCCTGCTCGAAGCATGCGATCGCCAATTGTGGGAACCGGACGAAGAGACGCTCGCCGCACTGCGCGAAGCCAATGACGAACTCGAGGACCGCCTCGAAGGCGTCTTCGCCGAATAGATCAGGGATGATGAAACAATGAACCTCCAGACCCCCAAAAGCAGCTTCGCCCCGCCCGATGGCGAAGGTTCGGTCCAGGTCCAGCTCGATCCGAGTGATGCGATCAAAGGCGCGAAGGTGTTCGCGGTCTATGGCAAGGGCGGGATCGGCAAATCGACCACGTCATCGAACCTGTCGGCGGCATTCTCTAAACTGGGCCACCGCGTGCTTCAGATCGGTTGCGATCCCAAGCACGACAGCACCTTCACGCTGACCAAGAAACTGATGCCGACAGTCATCGACGTGCTGGAAACGGTCGAATTCCACTCCGAGGAATTGCGGCCCGAGGATTACATGTTCGCAGGGTATAACGGCGTAATGTGCGTCGAAGCCGGAGGTCCGCCCGCCGGCACCGGATGCGGCGGCTACGTGGTCGGGCAGACGGTCAAGCTGCTCAAGCAGCACCACCTGCTCGAAGAAACCGACGTCGTCATCTTCGACGTGCTGGGTGATGTGGTCTGCGGCGGGTTTGCCGCGCCGTTGCAGCATGCAGAACGCGCGCTGGTGGTCGCCGCCAACGACTTCGACAGCATCTTCGCGATGAACCGGATCGTCGCCGCGATCGGCGCGAAGTCGAAGAACTACGACGTTCGCCTCGCCGGAGTGGTCGCCAATCGCAGCCGCGAAACCGATGAGATCGACCGGTTCTGCGGCCAGATCGGCATGGAACGACTCGCGCACTTTCGCGATGTCGACGCAATCCGGCGCTCGCGCCTGAAGAAATGCACCTTGTTCGAAATGGGCGACGATCCTGAAGTGATCGCTGCGCAGGACGAATATCTGCGTCTTGCCGCGATGCTGTGGGCCGGGGTCGAGCCGTCGACCGCGCAGCCGATGAAAGACCGCGACATTTTCGATTTTCTGGGGTTCGAATAATGGCCACACAGTTCTCCGAAACGCCCTACACCGCCCAGCGTGAGGCGCTGGCGACCTATTTCGACAGCACCGCCCGGCAGGCGTGGATCGATCTGACCTCTGACACGAAAGTCAGCGGCATCCGCGCCACCGTGCGCGCGGGCCGCGACGAGATGCGGCAGGTGCTGCTCGGCTGGCTCCCACACGACTTGCGACGCACGCGCGTGCTCGATGCAGGTTGCGGCACCGGAGCGCTGTCGGTCGAAGCGGCGTGTCGCGGTGCCGAAGTGCTCGGCGTCGATGTGGCGGCGGGACTGGTCGACGTTGCACGCGAGCGCGCGCCCAGCTTCACGGGACATGGCCGGATCCACTGGCGTGCGGGCGACATGCTCGATACGGCCTTCGGTACATTCGACCACGTCGTCGCGATGGACAGCCTGATCCATTACGCCCCCGAAGATCTCGTCAACGCGATCGAAGCGTTGAGCGAGCGGGTGACGGATTCGATCCTGTTCACCTTCGCACCCCATACGCGCCTGCTGGGTGCGATGCACAAGGTCGGTAAGTTCTTCCCGAAATCCGACCGCTCCCCAGCGATCGTGCCGGTCGATGAAACCGAGCTGCGCGCACGGCTCGCCCGGATCGATGGCTGGAGCATCGCTCGCTCCCAGCGTGTATCAAGCGGATTTTACACCAGCCACGCGCTGGAATTGGTGAAACGCGGATGACGGACAAGCCGCGCCTTTCCTCCCACTGGACCAGGGTCGCAACGGAGTTTCTTCCGTTTGCCGATGCCGCAAGCACCGAGCTTCCGCTCGGGCGGCTGCTGCGGCTCTCACTGTTCCAGGTGAGCGTGGGCATGGCGATGGTGCTGCTGAGCGGCACGCTGAACCGAGTCATGGTGGTCGAACTTGGCACGCCGACCTGGCTGGTCGCGCTGCTCATCGCGATGCCGCTTCTCGCCGCCCCGTTCCGCGCCCTGATCGGGCATAAGTCGGACACGCACACCTCCGCGCTGGGATGGCGGCGAGTGCCCTACATCTGGTTCGGCACGCTGATGCAGTTCGGTGGACTGGCCTTCATGCCGTTCGCGCTGCTCCTTTTGAGTAGGCCCGACGTATTCAATCTTGGCCTCGTCGCAGCGGCGGGAGCGTTTCTGCTCACCGGCACGGGGTTTCACGTAACGCAAACCGCAGGGCTGGCGCTCGCGACCGATCTGGCCCCTGAAGACAAACGCCCGCGCGCGGTCGCGCTGCTCTATGTGATGTTGCTGGTTGGCATGATGCTCTCCGCCTTCGTGATCGGCGGGCTGCTGATCGACTTTACGCCGACCCGGCTGGTGCAGGTGATCCAGGGCGCAGCCGTGCTGACCTTCATTCTCAACATCGTCGCGTTGTGGAAGCAGGAGGCGCGGGCGCCGGAACGCACGAGGAAGCGCGCTGAAGGTGATCCGGCGAAGCCTTTGTTCAGGGAGCTTTGGACCAGCTTCGTCAGCGACGGGCGCAATGCGCGCCTGCTCGTTGCCATCGGCATCGGTGCTGCCGCCTTTGCGATGCAGGATGCGCTGCTCGAACCGTATGGCGGCGAGATCCTGGGCATGTCGGTCGGCGCGACCACTGCGCTGACGGGCGCTTGGGCGCTCGGTGCGCTAATCGGGTTCACGCTGTCGGGCCGCTCGCTTGCACGCGGCGGCGATCCGCTGCGGATTGCAGGGGCAGGCCTTGTGACCGGGCTTGCGGCATTCCTTCTCGTCCTGTTTGCCGCGCCATTCAATTCGCCCGCCCTGCTGTATCTTGGTGCGCTGGCGATCGGCCTTGGCCTTGGCCTGTTCTCGGTCGGAACCCTGATCGAGGCCATGAACCTTGCGAAGAGCGAGACCGCAGGCCTGGCGCTTGGCGCATGGGGTGCGGTGCAGGCAAGCTGCGCGGGTGCCGGCATCGCGCTTGGTGGAGCGCTGCGCGACCTTATCGCCGTTTACGCAATCAGCGCCCAACCAGACGCCGCGATCGCCACCCGCGCGACCGGTTACACCAGCGTCTACATCATCGAAATCGTCCTGCTGCTGGCAGGGCTCGCCGCGATCGGACCGCTTGTCGGCCATGCTCGCAGAACTGGAACCGACATGAGGGATAGCGCGGACGACTCGTTCGGCCTGCGCGAGTTCCCGACATGACGGCGCAGGATCGCACCTGCGTTATCGGGGGAGGCCACGGCCCGTCCTCCAACGCTTACGAGAGGAACGTGCCATGAACCATGCTTACATCGTTGGAGAATTCGACGTCGCCGAACTGACGTTTTACCTGTTCTTCTTCTTCTTTCTCGGCCTCGTGATCTATCTCAATCGCGAAAGCCGACGCGAAGGCTATCCGCTCGAGCACGAGCAGACCGGCGCGGTCATGGGCGGCACGCCGCTCACCGACGGCAAGAAAAAGGTGTTCGACCTGCCGCATGGTCGCGGCGTGTACATCCCTGAAGATGTGCCGCGTGATCCAGTGAACGTTCCGGCCAAGCAGGCGTTTGGTGCCGCTGGCGCACCCTGGGTTCCAACCGGCGACCCTCTGGCGGACGGCATGGGTCCGGCCGCGTGGGCCGATCGCGCGAAGTATCCCGACCTCACTTTCGATGGACGCCCGCGCATCGTGCCGATCGCGAACAGCCACGACCTCGTGATCGCTCCGAACGACGACACGCCCGTCGGGCTCCCCGTCTACGGCGCGGACAAGAAACTCGCCGGTAAGGTCAGCGATGTCTGGGTCGACCAGTCGGAGCACATCATCCGGTATCTCGAAGTCACCACCAACTCAGGCAAGCAGGTGCTGGTGCCGATGTTCGTCGCCGCCGTGCAGGGCAAGGACATGCTCGGCGGGATCATGCCGATCACTTCCGATCAGCATCCGCTCATCGATGTGACCGCGCTTCGTTCCGACCAGTTCGACGCGGCCCCGACTATCGAGACCGACGGTCAGATCACCCGCTACGAAGAGGACCGCATCATGGCCTACTTCGGCGGCGGTTACATGTATGCTACGCCGGAAAGGGCCGAACCATGGCTTTGAACGACACCACTATGCGCGACGCGGCAATTGACCAGCACGAGCCAGAGGCTCACGGCGATCCGATGGGCACGCCCGCGGACGACGAACGGGTGCTGTGGAAGGGGAAACCGGATCACGCAGTGCTCGCCCGCACCGCCTTCCACACCCGGACGGTGGGCCTGTACTTCATCGGCCTCGTTGCGCTCTCGGTCTATCTCGGCAACCCCACCACCGCGATCGTCTGCGCTGCCTTGGGCGTACTCGCCGTGGCGATCCTGCATGCGATTGCCTGGTTCAGCGCGCGCACGACGCTGTACATCCTCACCGATACGCGGCTCATCATGCGTATCGGCATGGCGATCGAGACACGGATCAACGTGCCGCTGAAGCACGTGAAATCCGCCGATCTCAAAAAGCGTGGCAAGGATCGCGGTGACATCACGATCAAGCTCGGGGGGGAGCGTCTGCTGGGCTACGTCCTGCTCTGGCCGCATGTTCGCCCCTGGCACATCAACCACCCGCAGCCGATGCTGCGCGCGGTGCCGGACGTGCAGAGCGTGGCGGAAAAGCTGGCGGATGCCTGTGAGGCCGTCGTTCCGATCGCACGCGCGGAGGATAGCGCGCCCCGCGCGTCCGAGGCATCCGGCGCAAAGCCAGTCGCTATCGACAAACCAACCCGCAAACCGGTTCTGGCGCAGGCTTCGAACCCGGCTGAGGGCGAACTTAAGGGAGCGCCAGCATGATCGTTCGCACCTATGAAGAGGACGAGTTCAAGGTCCACCGCGTCCCGTTGATGATGATGGGCGGCATGGTCGCGATCTCGCTCGCGCTCGCCTCGTCGGTCAGCCTAGGCTTCTTCGAACGCCAGGGGGTTGCGTCGCAGGCGCGGGCTGAGACAGGAACGCAACCGGTCGCATCGCGCTCGATCTTCTTTTTCGACGAGGCGGACGGTACGGTCCGGGTCGAGGATGCCGCGACCGGCGAGACGGTGGGCAGCTTCGGACCGGGCACGGGCGGCTTCATCCGCTCCACGGCACGTAGCCTCGTGCACAAGCGCTACGTTCGCGAAATCGGCCGCGCGACCCCGTTCGAGTTGATCGAATGGGAAAACGGCAACCTCACTTTGTTCGACCCGGCGACCGAAAGCACGGTCGAACTCGCCTTCTTCGGGAAGGACAACCGGGCGATCTTCGCCGACATGCTGGAAAAGGGAACAGACTGATGACGAACACGATGGCCATGGGATCGGCTGTCGATGCGCGGCAATTCACCACGCCTTGCACGATAACGGTCGAACAAAGCTCCAATCATTTTCACGCCCATGTCGAACTGGCAGGCGGCGTCGAACTCGATGCAGGCGACAAGGTTCGGGTGCACGGCGATCCGATCACCATTCCTTTCGGCCAGAGCGCGGTGTTTGATCGCACAGCGACCGTCACGCGCGCCGGCCCGCTCACACGTGCAGCAACGCGCCTCGCCGCATATTTCGACATGCGCGAACTCTACGAAGTCAGCTTCAATCCCGGGAGGATCAAATGAACGCCCAAACGCAGATCAAACCCCCGATGACGAGCGAAGAGGCGATGGAAATCGCGACGCAGGACACGATCCTAACGCCGCGCTTCTACACCACCGATTTCGACGCGCTCGACGCGATCGACGTGTCGCTGGTGCGCGAGGAATGGGACCAGCTCATCGCCGATATGGTCGGCGATCCGAACAAGAAGCATTTCCGGCACAATGACAGCTTTACGGGTGTCATTGAAAGTCTCGAACCGCAGCTCCGCGCGGAATTCACCGATTTTCTCGTCAGCTCGATGACTTCGGAGTTTTCCGGCTGCATCCTGTATGCCGAGATTGCGAAGCGGACGAAAAATCCGGACGTGAAGCAGCTGTTCAAACTGCTCGCGCGCGATGAAAGCCGCCATGCCGGGTTCATCAATGAAAGCCTCAAGGATGCCGGGATCGGCGTTGATCTGGGCTTTCTGACGAAGACAAAGAAGTACACCTACTTCAAACCGAAATTCATCTGGTACGCGGTCTATCTGTCCGAAAAGATCGGCTATGCCCGCTACATCACGATCTACCGGCACCTCGCCGCCAACCCGCAGCACAAGTTCCACCCGATCTTCGACTGGTTCGAAGAGTGGTGCAATGACGAGTTTCGCCATGGCGAAGCCTTCGCGATGCTGATGCACGCCGATCCGAAGCTGTTGAAGGGCCACAACAAGCTGTGGATCCGCTTCTTCCTGCTTTCGGTCTATGCCACGATGTATGTGCGCGACCACGCCCGCCCCGTGTTTCACAAGGCGCTGGGCGTCGATCCGACCGAATACGATTACGAGGTCTTCAAGGTCTGCAACCAGATCAGCCGCCAGGTATTCCCGGTCGAACTCGACATCGACAGCCCGGCGTTTCGCGCGAACATGGAAAAGCTGCGTCAGGCCGCGCTGCGTATCGAAGAAGGCAAGGCGCAAGGTGGCCTTGGCGGGTTTGCCAAGCGCATGAGCGGAATGGCCGGTGCAGGCTTCAACTTCGCGAAAATGTACTTCCAGCGCACTAAGCCCAACACCCTGCCGCAATCGATCCGGCTGCAACCCGCATGGTAAGCTGGGAAGGCCATATCCTGCCCTTCATCGTGACGGGCGCCATCTGGTTCTTTGCAACCGGGCTGATCGCGTGGGCGGACAGCCGCGAGCGGCGCACGTTCAAGGCGAGCCTGGTGGTCGGCGGTCTGGCTGGATTGGCCGGACTGACGACGATCCTTTTCGCGGCGCAATCGGTTTCGGTCGGAGCGGTCTACGCCGCCTTCATTGGCGCGCTGGCGATCTGGGGCTGGCACGAAATCGGCTTTCTGACTGGAGCGGCTGCTGGCCCGCGGCGGGAGCCCTGCCCGCCTGAAAGTCGGGGCTTTGAACGCTTCACCCAGGCGAGCGCGACCGTGATCCATCACGAGCTAGCGCTGGCCGTGACCGCGCTGATGCTGATCGCACTGTCGTGGAATGCGCCCAATCAGATCGGCGCGACTGTGTTCGTCCTGATGTTCGCGCTGCGGCTGTCGTCCAAGATCAATCTGTTCGTGGGCGTGCCGAACACGACCACCGAAATGCTGCCCACGCATCTCGGCTATCTTAAGAGCTATTTCGGGTCCAACCGGTTCACCACGCTGCTCGGCTTTTCAATCGCGGGGATCGTCTTTGCCGCCTGGTATTTCGCCAGCCTGGCGATGGCCGCCCCCGCAGGAAGCCCGGAAATGGTGGGGGCGAGCCTGCTGACGGCGCTGTGCCTGCTGGGTGCGCTCGAACATCTCTTCCTCGCCCTGCCGTTCCGTGACGGCATGCTGTGGGGCTGGGCCTTTCGCCAACGCGCGCAAGCGACAACCGAACGAGACGTGACGCTATGACTACCAAAGACCCTGGGGGAACACCGATGGACTACGAGGCCTATTTCGCCGGCGAACTCGAAAGCGTTCGTGAAGAGGGCCGGTATCGCGTCTTCACCGATATCAAGCGTCACCGCGGGCGGTTCCCGCACGCGACCCGCTTCGTCGGCGATGAAACGCAGGCGGTCACAGTGTGGTGTTCGAACGATTATCTCGGCATGGGGCAGCACCCGGCGGTGATCGAAGCGATGCACGCGACGCTCGACGAATGCGGCGCGGGCGCAGGCGGTACGCGCAATATCTCGGGCACCAACCACTATCACGTGGAGCTCGAAGAAGAGCTCGCCGATTTGCACGGCAAGGAAAGCGCGCTGCTGTTCACCAGCGGGTATGTGTCGAACTGGGCGGGTCTGGGCACGCTGGCGAGCCGGATACCGGGCTGCGTGGTGTTCTCCGACGCGCTCAATCACGCCTCCATGATCGAGGGCATCCGCCATTCCAGAGCGCCCTACAAGATCTGGAACCACAACGACGTCGAAGACCTCGACCGCAAGCTGTCCGATTTCGGGCAGGACGTGCCCAAGCTGGTTGCGTTCGAGAGCGTGTATTCGATGGATGGCGATATCGCCCCGATCGCCGAGATCCTCGACGTGTGCGAAAAGCATGGCGCCATGACCTATATCGACGAGGTTCACGCGGTGGGTCTCTACGGCGAGCGCGGCGGAGGGATCGCCGAGCGCGAAGGGCTGATGGACCGGATCGACGTGATCGAAGGGACGCTGGGCAAGGCGTTCGGCGTCATGGGCGGCTATATCGCGGCGAGCCGCAACCTCGTCGATTTCGTGCGCAGCTTTGCCAGCGGGTTCATCTTCTCGACCGCCCTGCCCCCTGCCGTCGCGGCAGGTGCAGCAGCCAGCATCCGGCATCTCAAAGCGAGCAGCCACGAACGCGATCTGCAGAAAGAGCGGGTCGAACAGGTGCGGCGCAAGCTCGACATGATCGGCATTCCGCACCTTGCCAATCCAAGCCACATCATCCCGGTGATGGTGGGCGATGCGCACAAGTGCAAGCGGATCAGCGACTGGCTGATGGACAATCACGGCATCTATGTGCAGCCGATCAACTATCCCACGGTGCCGGTGGGGACCGAGCGTCTGCGCCTCACGCCCTCACCTGTTCACAACGACGGCGATATCGACCGGTTGATAGATGCGCTGAGCGAAATCTGGTCGCAATGCGAGCTGGCGCGGATGGCCAGCGCCGCCTGACTTTTCTTACTCTGCATGGCCCGGAGGGGGTCGGCAAAAAAAGGGCGGCGTGGATTGACCACGCCGCCCTTTTTTAACCGCAGCAACCCAAGAGCCGCTGCGTATCCTCAGACTTCGCCGTTGGCGTCGAGATATTCGATCAGGTCCGCGCGATCCTGCGGATCTTGAATTCCCGGGAAGGCCATGCGGGTGCCGGGCATATAACCTTGCGGATCTTCGAGATATTCATAAAGAACATCCTTCGTCCATGTGATGCCGCTATTGGCGTTGGCGCTCGAATAATTGAACCCTTCGACCGATCCAGCTTCGCGACCGACCACATTGTAAAGATGCGGGCCGACACGGCTCGCGCCTTCTTCAAGAACATGACAAGTCTTGCATTTCACGAAGACGGTTTCGCCGGCGGAAGCGTCACCTTCGAGATCGGCATAGGCTACTTCGACCATTTCCGGTTCCGGTGGAGCCGCCGGGGCGGGCGCTTCGGTGGCGGCCGTGGTCTCTTCCGCTGCCTCTTCATTGCCGCCGCCGCAGGCCGAAAGCGCAACGAGGCTGGTCAACGCGGCAGTGCTCGCAAAAAACCTCTTCACAAGCTCAACTCCCTCTCCCTGAGCACCGTCATGGTTTGCCAGAACAGGCGGGCGCGGAGATCACAGTTCTCCACGCCCGCCTCAATCCTTGAGTTTAGCTAAGGTCGGCTTCCTCGAAGATTTCTTCGAATTCACGACCAGCGAGGCCCGGATGGCTCACGGCCTTGGCCTCTTCCAGATTGTCGGTCATGCCCTCGCCTTCGACCACGATCAGACCGATCATGCCGGCCGCGTAGTGCGGCACACATTTGTAACCGTACACACCCGGAAGCGGGAGAACGTACGAAACGGATTCGTTGATCTCGCCTTCCCAACCGCGTGCGCCATCCGGGATCATTTCGGGGATCGAGGAGGACTGGTGCGTGGGATCGGTCGGAACGAATGTAACCGTGTCACCGACTTCGGCCCGCACAAGCTTGGGCTTGAATACCTGCATGCCGGAATTATCGTCCGGGTCGCGCGTGTACATCTGGATTTCGATGACGTTGCCGGTCGCCTCGACTTCCGGATCGGTCGCGGCCGCGGTTTCTTCGGGCTCTTCCTCGACGACTTCTTCTGTCTGATCTTCGGCCATCGTGTCTTCGGTTTCGGCCTCTTCGCCATTACATGCCGCAAGCGCGAAAATGCTGGTTACGGCGATGGCCTTGGTCAAAGTCTTACGCATGTGTCTGTAATTCCCTTTTTTCGTGTCCACCACTGCCAAGCGAGAACATCGGAGATTTTGCTCCATAAATTCGCAGCCGACAGTTCACCCGACGCAATAGGGCGTAAAGTGTCTGGTTGGCAACGCGCGAGCGCCTTTCGGTTTCCCGGCACCCCATTTGCGTTCCCACGTTCGTTGTGCCGAGCCTCGCTTTTTCCCGCAACCCCGGATTGCAGACCCGGCGATGAAACATACGATGGATTGCCTAATGTCGGATGCGCGCTAATGGAGACGGCATGAAAAATCTGTCCTGGCATTCCAAACTCGTCCTCGCGCTCATCATAATCCTGCCGCTCTATTTTGCGATTGCCGCATTGGGCACGAAGATCGGGCTGTGGGGATATGAATTCGGCCTTGGCGCAATGGTGATCCAGGCCGGTCCAATCCTTCTCGGCATCGTTGCGCTCGCCGCGCTGGTCTCGCTCATCATCGCGCTTTTCCGAAAGCCACGCAGCAAATTCGCACTCGGGATAGCGATTGTCGGGCTTCTTTTGCCAGCCATCGCGTTTGCCCAGTTTCTATCGCTGCGCAGCACTGCGACCGACAACCCCATCCACGACGTAGCGACCGACACGTCGGACCCGCCGCAGTTTTCCCCCGCGACGTTGGAGATGAGGGCGGAAGCAGAGGCCAACCCGCTGCACGATTATCAGACGCCGCTGGGTGAAACCGAGATGTACGCGAACAGTCCGCCCGAACTCGCGATCAAGTCCCATGCACAGATTATCAACGAAACCTACGCCGATCTCTCGCCGTTACCGCTGGGCGGCGCGAGCCGGGCAGACGGGGTGGCCGCCGTCGCTGCGGCGATGGGGAACATGGGGATGCAGAATATCCGCTCAGACGTCGAGGCAGGCCGGGTAGAGGGCGTCGCGGAGACGTTCTGGTACGGGTTCAAGGACGACGTGGTCGCACGCGTCGGCGAGAACGAAATCGACTTTCGCTCGGTCAGTCGGGTCGGGCGCAGTGATCTGGGCGCGAATGCCGATCGCATCGCAGAACTGCGCGAGCTGGTCGCGGGTCAGATCGGCCAGCGCTGATCCGCGCCCTCACCTGAACCGCGCGATGGCGAACGCGCTGCGCTGAATGACCGTCAGCACGCACAGGGCGGCATAGCCATAGGCCAGCCACGCGAACCATGCCGGAAACAGGCACATCGCGACGAACACCGCGATCGTCTCACTGCCTTCGGCAAGGCCGGTGGAGTAGAAAAAGCTCTTGGCCCCATGCGCCGTGGTTTCCTCACCGCGATTGGCAGCGATGACAGCGAAGGCGAGGAAGCTGATGCCGGTCAGCACAAAGCTCGCGACCAGGACCAGGGCAGGCAGGGTATTGGCCTCCAACCAGAGGCCGAACCCGACCGGGACCGACACATAGAAGGCGAAATCGGCAACGATATCGAAATAGCCGCCAAGGTCGGTCGGAGTTGTGGCCCGAGCGACCGCCCCGTCCAGCCCGTCCAGCAGGCGGTTGCCGAGGATCAGCGCCAGACCCCATCCGATCTCGCCCAATGCGATCGCCGCCGCTGCGCCCAGCCCGAGCGCCAGCCCGGCGAAGGTCAGCATGTTCGCGCTGATCCCGGCGCGCGCCAGCATCCTGCCCACGCGGTTGAGCGGCGGGTCGATCAGCGGGCGGAGCTTGGCATCGAGCATGGTGTCAATCCTACGCGATCGTCACGAGGCCGATCCACGCCCCCGTCATCGCGGTCGCCATGTTGCCCGCGATCCAGCTGCGAATGCCCAGCCCCGCGGTCTCCGCGCGCCGCTCGGGACACAAAGTTCCTATGGTTGAAACCAGTAGGCCAACGCTGGCGAGGTTAGCGACCCCGCACAGCGCGTAGGTCACGATCAGCAGCCCACGTTCGCTGAATGTGTCGGGCGGCAGTGCGGCGAGTTCGAGGTAGGCTACGTACTCGTTCAGCACCGCCTTGGTCCCCATCAGTGCCCCTGCGGCCTGCGCTTCGGCCCAGGGAACGCCGATCAGCCACATGAACGGCGCGAACAGCCAGCCGAACACGCGCTTCAGCGTCACCGGCGCGCCCTCGACCAGCGGAAGCACCGCCAGGATTTGATCGGCCAGCGACACGAGCGCAAAGATCACGATGATGACGGCGATAACCGCGAGGAACAGTTGCATTCCGTCCATCGTGCCCTTCACGATCGCATCGATGCTGCTTTCGTATTTGAGGCCCGGCTCGCCGCCGCTTTTCGCGCTTTCCTCGCCCCGGTCCACAGCAGTCCCGACCTCCCCAACCTCACCCGGAACCATCAGACGCGCGACCAGAAGCGCGGCGGGAAGCGAGACGAGCGAGGCGGAGATCATGTGGCCCACGGCATCATCGAGCGTCTGGCGCAAGGTTGTCGCATAGAGGATCAGGATCGCACCGCTGATCGTCGACATGGCCAGCACCATGATCTGAAACAGCTCCGCCCGGCTGATCCGAGCGAAATACGCCCGCACGGCTAATGGGCTTTCGACGACGCCGAGAAACATGTTCGCTCCGCCTGCGAGGCCGACAACGCCGCTCACCCCAAGCGTGCGGCGCAGCAGGAACGACAGCCCATTCACCAGCCAGCGCAGCACGCCCCAATGCCACAGCAGGGCGGCCAGCGCGGAGAACACGATGACGAGCGGCAGGATCTGAAACGCGATGATGAGCGGAGGGTCGACGCCCTCCTTCAACTCGAACGGTAGCGGCGCACCGCCGAGATAGCCGAACATGTAGGACGAGCCGTCCAGCGTCGCCCGCTCGATCGCGGTGACCGCATCGTTCGCGAGCATCACGCCGTTCCACACGAACGGCACCCGCACGATCAGCAGAGCCAAAGCACCTTGCAGCGCGAGCGCTCCGGCGATCCAGAGCGCGCCAGGGCGGCCCTGGCGGTTCTCGCTGAGGCCCCATGCGATCAGCAGCAGCACGGCGATCCCTATGGCACCGCGCAACTGGTCGAATATTTCCAAGTTCAGGCCCCTGACTACGCCGCGTTCAACGTCCTTTGCGCAAAAGCCGGTCGAGCGCCAGCGTGTCCTGCTTGCGCAAGGCGATCAGAGCCAGCGCCGCACCAGCCACAGTGAGCGAGGGGAAGAACAGCAGGTTTGCATCGCCCGGCTCGGTGAACAGATACAGGCCGAACGGATCGAGGAAATGCTTCCAAATCGCCGCCGCGCCGCCAACCAAGATGATGGCCTGCGCGATCAGCGCGTATTTGCGAAACAGCCCGACCACCACCAGCACGCCAATCAGCACCTCGACACTCGCAAAAGCGGTCTGCAACGTCGTATCCGCGCCGACGCCGCCATAATACTTCTCGGCAAGGCCCGCCCCCATCCCCTCGCGAAACAGGCGTGCGCCGCCCCACAGGACGAGCAGCATCCCGGTGCCGATGCGCATAATGAGAAGAGATATCTTTGTAAGCATGGCGGGTGTCTCCAATAGGGCTCCAGCGGCTCAACCGCGGCGCCAGGCGAAATAGCGCTCGGCAATGTCGAGCAATTTGTCGGGCTTGTTTGCGCGCTTCCAATTGCCTGCGACGAACTTGTTGGCTTCGGCAAGCGTCGGATAGGCGTGCACCGTCCCGAGCAGCGCGTTGAGTCCTATGTTCTGTTTCATCGCGAGCGTGAATTCCGCGATCAACTCGCCCGCATTCGCAGCAACGACTGTCGCGCCAAGGATCGTGTCCTTGCCCGGCACCGTCAGCACCTTGACGAACCCCCTTGTGTCACTCTCTGCTATCGCTCTGTCGCTTTCGGACATGTCATAGGTCGTGACTTCGTAGGCGGTGTCCTGCTCGGTCGCCTCACGTTCGTTCAGGCCCACCCGTGCCACTTCGGGATCGAGGAAGGTGACGGCGGGCAGGACGCGGTAATCGGCTTTGAACTTGCGGAATTGGCCGAACAAGGCGTTCACGCTGGCATACCAGGCCTGGTGACTGGCGGCATGGGTATACTGGTAAGGCCCGGCAGCGTCTCCGGCGACGAAGATGTTGGGGAATTTGGTCGCCAGAAACTCATCGTGAACGACCGTCTTGGCGGTATCGATGCCGAGCTTTTCCAGCCCATAGCCCTCAAGCCGTGCGGCACGTCCGACTGCAACGATCAGCGTATCGAAGGGTATCTCGCGCTCTTGATCGTCCGACTTCGCAATGACGCGGCCGTCGTCCACCCGAACCGCCTCGTGCCCGGTCAAGACGGTAACGCCAGTCGCCTCAAGGGTTTCCTTCGCCAACGCCGACACGTCGTCATCCTCGCGGGCCAGAACGCGCTCATTCCGTTCGATCTGGATGACTTCGGCCCCGAGCCGGGAGAGGGCTTGTGACAGCTCGCATCCGATCGGCCCGCCGCCCAGCACCGCGACGCGCCGGGGCACTTCGTTCATCTGCGCAAAGGCGTCCCACATTGTGTCGCTGGTGAGATAACCGGACCCTTCCAGCCCTTCGATCGGGGGCACGAAGGGCTTCGCGCCGCTCGCGATGACGATACTGCGCGCGGTCAGACGCTGGGTTTCGCCGTCATGCCGAGCGACTTCGACCGTCCAGGGGTCGATGATGGTCGCATATCCAAGCACGACATCGACGCCCAGGCCCTCATAGCGCTCGACGCTGTCATGCGGTTCGATGGTGCGGATGGCGCCCTGCACCCGTTCGATGACCTTGGGGAAAGGAACCTGCGGCTCGACCGGCGCAAGCCCGTAGCGGTCGGCATTGCGCATGCTTGCCGCCACCTTCGCGCTCTTAATCAGCGCCTTGGACGGCACGCAGCCAGTGTTGAGGCAATCGCCGCCCATCTTGTCGTTCTCGATCAGCGTGACACCCGCCTTCACCTGCGCGGCGATATAGGCGGAGACGAGCCCCGCGGACCCCGCGCCGATGACGATCAGATTTTGGTCGTAACCCTTGGGGCGATCGAACCCGGCATAGACCTTGCGGCGACGGATGATGCCGACGATCCCCTTCGCGATCCACGGCACCAGGCCCAGCAGCACGAACGAGCCGATCAGCGCGGGCGACAGCAGGCCGGATGTGCTTTCGATCTGCGCCAGCTGCGTTCCGGCATTGACGTAGACGATGGTCCCCAGCAGCATCCCGATCTGGCTCACCCAGGCGAATGTCCACGTCCTGATACGGGTCAGCCCCATCACGAGATTGACCGCGAAGAACGGGATCAGCGGGATCATGCGGATGGTGAAGAGGTAGAACGGCCCGTCGCGCTCCAGCCCGGCATTTATCGTCTTCAACCGGTTGCCGAACTTGCTCTCGACCCAGTCGCGCAAGACGTAGCGTGATGCGAGAAAAGCGAGCGTCGCGCCGATTGTGGAGGCGAAGGAGACGAGGATCGTGCCGGTCACCAGCCCGAACAGCGCACCCGCCGCCAACGTCATGATGGCCGCGCCTGGCAGGGAGGCGGCGGTCACCGCAACATAGATTAGGAAGAACCCTACCAGCACGGCAACAGGATTGTCCGCTTGTATCGCCTCAACCCGGTCGCCGACCTGCTTGATCCCGTCGAGCGTCAGGTATTGCCCGAGGTCGAACAGGAAATAAGCAGCAATGAGCGCCGTGAGCGCGGCGATGATGGCGAGTTTCTTCATTCAGATTCCCCTATGGCCCGCTATTCGCACGGCCTCGCGGTTTGGTTACTCGGCATCGCAACATTCCTGCGCAAGCGCGCGGTATTTTGCGATCCAGCGCCGGTCGATCCAGTCCTTGAGCTTTGCCACCCACCGTCCTTGCGCAGCCAGCGGGCCATAGCTCGCGATGGCCGAACCGGTGCCGGTCGACATCAGATAGAGGTTGTTCCAGCGCGGTGTGTATGACTTGTGCGGCTCTTCTCCCGCGCAGACGGCGCGCAGGTTCTTGGCTAGAACCGGTCCGGCGAACACCGCGTGAACCCCAGAATGGGGCAGGTCGCGATCCCGGCGAGCAGCAACGTCGCCCACCGCGAAAACGTGTGGATGGGAGACGCTGCGCTGATAGCGATCGACCGCTATGAAACCGGCATCATCGCAGGCGAGCCCCCCTTCGCTAGGCCATTCAGGAGCAGCACTGCCCAAAGCCGCGACGACCAGATCGACCGGCTCCAACACGCGCTCCGCTACGCCGAATTCGCCCGATCTCAGCCAGGCATCGCCCTCGATCGCCGCGATGTCCTGGCGCTTCAGCTCATCGCGAACCTTGTCTCGGACTGCCGGGGAGAAGTCTGGCAGCAAGCCATCATCGCCCAGCGCGAAGGTGACACGCGGACGCTTGGAGCGACCCGCCATGTTGCGCAGTCCGAATGCAAGCTCGGTCCCGCCTGCGCCGCCACCCGCCACCAGAATGTGGGGAGCCTCGTCATCGATTGGCTTGGTCGCCTTGGCCAATCGCTCCACAAATCGGTCGATTGGCCGAACATCGAGCAACCGGGGGTCGTCACCCAGCACCTCAGCTGCCCTCCCCACCCCGCCTGTATCGATGGAGGCAGTTTCGAACCCGATGCGCGCGCCTTCAGCGGTCGCAATCATCCGCCGTTCGGGATCGATGGCGACGCAGCGATCGAGTAGCAGACGCGCACCTGCCTTCTGGGCCAGCGCAGCAACATCGACCAGGCCTTCATCGCGCTTGTAAAACCCGGAAATCCAGGCCGGCACCATCCCGGAATAGCGCAAATGCCTGGCTGGGGTGACAAGGATCGCGTTATCGCATGGCAACCCGTTTTCGATCCAGTCGGCCAGCACCGCGCCATGCGCATGGCCGCCACCGACCAGCACGATCGCCGCTTCATCATTCATGACGTTGGCCAAAGCGGCGTTTGTGCTTGCTTCGCGTAAACATTCATGCTCGCCATTAACGCGCGATTCAGCGCTGTCGAGTTTAGGCTGATCTCCGGATCGGACCACGCTATCACCCGCGCTCGATGCATAAGCCGAACTTGCGGCACCAGTCGCCATGATCTATTTCGAACGGAGTAACACCAGCACCTGTCGAATAGACCGCGGCAGAGTTTTCGGACGATGGCTTAGGCCATCAGTATTCAGGATGTGGCAGCGATAATGGCAAATGACGCTGGGAGCTACGGCACCCGCCTGTCGCTGGGGAAGTTCTTTCGGCGCTTCCTGCAGATTTTGAAGCCGGAGCGCAGCTTCTATTGGCTTGCGCTGGTCTATGGCATCGGCATCAGCCTCATGTCACTGGCAACGCCGATTTCCGTGCAAATGCTGGTCAACACGGTGGCGAATACCGCTTTGACCGCACCTTTGGTCGTGCTTTCGCTTACCCTCTTCGGCCTGCTTGTCATCTTCGGATTGCTTTATGCGCTGCGTATCCACCTGATGGAGCTGTTCGCGCGCCGGTTCTACGCCCGCATGGTTGCCGAGATCACGCTGATCTCCGTCTATGCGCAGGATCCGTTCTTCGGCGACAACAAGGCAAGCGCGCTGTTCAACCGTTATTTCGACGTGATCATCGTGCAGAGCGCCCTGCCTGTTCTGTTCATCGGCGGCTTCACGGTCCTGTTGCAGGTGTTCGTCGGCTTCGTGCTGGTATCGCTCTACCATCCGCTTTTCCTCGTCTTCACGCTGGTCATGTCGGCACTCATATGGGTGATCTGGCTGGTCTGGGGAGCGCGAGCGATCCGGACCGGCATCGATATGTCGCACGCGAAACATGCGACCGCGAACTGGCTTGAAACCATCGGTGGTTCCAATGGCTTCTTCAAATCGCAGCGGCGGATCGATCACGCCCTCGACCACTCGGATGAGATGACGCACGGTTACCTTGAAAGCCGCCGTACCCATTTCCGTCAGCATTTCGCCCAGACGCTCGGTTTTTTGCTGCTTTACGCGCTTGCGAGCGCCGCCCTGCTGGGCCTTGGCGGATGGCTGGTCATTCAGGGGCAATTGACACTTGGTCAGCTCGTCGCTGCAGAACTCGTCTTGTCCGTGGCGTTTTTCGGGGTTGCGCAGATCGGGACATATCTCACCTATTTCTACGATCTGTGTGCCGCGATCGAGGAACTGACGCTGTTCTATGACGTCGAGCAGGAGCAGCCGCAGGGCGACGATGCCATAACCGGGCAGGACCACACCTTGGTGTTTCAGGGCGTCCAGGGGCGCGCGCGTCATGAGGACGCCGTCTTCGATCTCGAAATACCCAGCGGCTCGATCGTCATGGCCGCAGCCAGCCACCACGGCGTCCAACGCCTCTTCACGAATCTGCTGAAGATGCACGAACAGCCAAAGAACGGTTTCGCGACCCTTGGCGGCGTCGATTTCCAGGACATCGAGGCCTATAACCTGCGCAAGGATGTCCACGTACTCGACCGCGCATCATTCGTCGGCATGACGATGCGCGAATATCTCAGCCTGTCGTGCCCCGACACGGCCAGCAAACGCATGATTGCCGCTCTCGACACGGTCGGACTGAGCGACACGGTGGCGACTTTGAAAGACGGACTCGATACGCCGATTGCGGCCACTGGATGGCCGCTCTCTTCGGTCGAACTGCAGCAGTTAAAACTCGCCAACGCCTTGCTTGAGCAGCCGCGCATCCTGGTGCTGAGCCGCCTGTTCGATCTGCTTGAGGAAGATCATCTCGCTCGCGCAATCCAGCAATTGCGCGATCAGGCCTATACGACCGTAATATATTTCACGGGTCGTCGCATCAATCTGGGCTGCGACCGGTTCCTGTTCCTCGAAGCACAGCGGCAGCGCCAATTCGCCGATTTCGACGCCTTTCAGGAGGCTATCACCACATCAGCGATGGCCCATGAGGCTCGTTCGAAGCTCGCCCGCATCAAGGCACCGGCCGTGGGAGGGGCCTGATCGTGGAGCGTCCAGTTGAGGATATGGCGCGCTTCACCGCGCTCGACAGCGTGCGCATGCCACAGGTCTTCCGCGCGGTCTTTGTGATGCTGGGTATCGGCATCGCCCTTACGATCGCGTTCCTGATCTTCGTGCCGTGGGTGCAGACAACAGGCGGTCAGGGCGTTGTGACGACGCTCAATCCGAACCAGCGCCAGCAGGAAATCAACGCTCTGGTCGACGGACGGATCGAGGAGTGGTTCGTGCGGGATGGCAGCCCGGTGAAAGAGGGCGATCCGATCGCGCGGATCGAGGATTTCGACCCGCAATTGATCCAGCGCCTGGAAGCGGAACGCGCGCAGGTCGAGGCGCAGTTGCAGGCGGCTCGCAATGCGCTCGCGACTGCGGAAATCGATCTTCGCCGGATGCGCGAACTGTTCGAGGCCGGGCTCGCGGCGCGGCGGGAATTCGAACAGGCCCAGATCCGGGTGGAGGAAATGCGCGGGCGCGTCGCCGAGGCGGAGGCCAACCTCACCCGCACCGATGTCGGCCTGTCGCGCCAGTCGGTCCAGCTTGTCACCGCACCGCGCGACGGCTTTATCCAGAGCATCAACGCAGGCGACACCGCTACGGTCGTGAGCGCTGGCGACGTGCTCGCCACCTTCGTTCCCGAAACGCAGGAACGTGTAATCGAGGTGTTCGTCGATGGGCGCGATGTCGCGCTGGTTCAGGCTGGTGAGGAGGCACGGGTCGAATTTGAAGGCTGGCCATCGGTTCAGTTCAGCGGTTGGCCATCGGTCGCGATCGGGACTTTCGCAGGGAAGGTCACGACCGTTGACCAGGTTGCACAACCCGACGGACGGTTTCGCGTGCTGATTGCCGAAGATCCCGGATCCGGCGAAACCTGGCCGGAGGACCGGTTCGCGCGGTTCGGCACGGTCGTTCGGGCGTGGATCCTGCTCGAGACAGTGCCAGTGGGTTACGAAATCTGGCGACAGCTCAACAATTTCCCCCCCGAACTGCCAAACTCAACCCAATCGGCAGGGCAAGGCGCGTGACGCGAAGGCCGAAAGGCCTCGCCCCGACTGCGCTAATCGGCGCGGTCGCGGCTGCGCTTGTTGCGCAACCGCTGTCTGGGCAGAATATCGAACCGGTCGGCGATCCGCTGGAAGAAGCGCTGACGACGGGACCGCTTCTGCCCGACGAAGTGCTGCGATCCTCCGCGCTGACCTTCCCGCGCATTCTCGAAAGCTTTCAGCGCGAAGCCGCCGCACGGGCCGATCAGCTCTCCGCCGATGGCGCGTTCGACCTGATGCTGGAGGCCGAGGCTTACGACCGGGTCACGGGCACCTTTTCCGGCGGCTATGCCGAAGTCGAGGCCCGCCAGCCGATCGCGCCATTCGGTGGCGAGGTGTATGGTTCCTATCGCCTCTCGGATGGACGCTTCCCGATTTACGAGAATATCTACAACACCAATCAGCTCGGCGAGTTCAAGATTGGCGGACTGCTTTCGCTGCTGCGCGACAGGAACATCGATCCGCGCAGGTTCGAAGTCGAGGACACCCGGCTAGCCGCCGATGAAGCCCGGCTGGACGTCCTTCTGGTGCGCCTCAACGTCCAGTTTGAGGCTTTAGGTGCCTATTGGCGCTGGGTTGCGGCGGGCAATGAAATACGTGTCTACGAAGAATTGCTGGAGATCGCGGAAGCGCGTGCGATCGGTCTCGCGCGGCAGGTGCGTGCGGGTGCCAGCCCCCGGATCGCGCTTACGGAAAACGAACAGAATGTCATTCGCCGCCGCACCTTGCTGGCCGAAGCGCGCCGCACTTTCGTGACAGCGGCCAATTCGCTCAGCTTCTATCTGCGCGATGCGAACGGTGCGATGATCACCCCCACCCGCGATCAGCTGCCGGACAACGAACTGCTCGGCACGCTGCCGAACGTCGAGCTGCTATTGGCGATGCAGCGCAATCGAATTCTGGCCGCGCGGCCCGAGCTGCGCACTCTTGCGATTGCGATCGAACGTGCGAAGAACCGGGTCGAGCTGCGCCGCAACGATTTGAAACCACGCCTCGATCTCAATGCAGAAGTGTCCCGCGATTTCGGGCCTGTGGGAGACGGTGGCTCTACCTTCGATTCAACCGACACCACTGTCGGCGTGGTCTTCACTGTCCCGCTTCAGAACCGTGAAGCCCAGGGCGCGCTGAGGCGGGCGGAAGCGGAGCTGCGCGAGATCGAATTGCGGGAACAGCGTGTCGCGGACGAGATCGAGGTCGAGCTCGACAACATCCTCGCCAATCTCGACGCCGCGCTCGAACTGGCTGAGCTGGCGGGCGACGAAGTGGTACAGGCCGACGCGATGGTCGCGGCAGAACGCCGCCGGTTCTCCCTTGGCGCCGGCGACTTCTTTCTCGTCAATCTGCGTGAGGAAACAGCAGCCGATGCACAAATCCGGCGGATCCGAGCCGATTTGAACGGGCGGCTGGCGGCAGCAAGCTACAATGCGGCGACGATGAACCTCGACGAACTGGGGCTCGAATGACGGATAAAATCACGTTCGAGGATTTCGCCAAGGTCGATATTCGCGCAGGCACCGTCGTCGACGCACAGCCGTTTCCCGAAGCACGCAAGCCTGCGATCAAGCTATGGGTCGATTTCGGGGCGGAGCTGGGCGTGCGAAAAAGCTCGGCACAGATCACAGACCATTATGCGCCCGAAGAGGTGGTCGGCCGCACCGTGATGGCGGTGGTCAATTTCCCACCGCGGCAGATCGGGCCTTTCATGTCCGAAATTCTGGTGCTCGGCTTCGGTGACGAGGCCGGGGCAATCGTGCTGGTCGCGCCCGATCAAACCGTGCCAAACGGCGCGCGACTCGCCTAGACAAGCTCGCCCAGCGCCTGTTTGAGCGGACCCAGCCAAGGCTCGAAGGGCTTCCACGCGCCCTGCCCCTTGCGATTGATCGGCTCGCGCACCTGCTCGCTCGACGCGGTTCGCACAGCCCGGTCGGTCTTGTGAAATTCAAGGCACGCATCTTCGAAGGGAAGTCCGAGATAGTCCAACATCCGGCGGGTCTGCCCTTCGAGATCGTCCAGCACATCCTCATGCTGCACGCGCAATACCGTGCCCGGCAGCACATCATCCCAGTGATCCATCAGCGCGACGTAATCGGAGTAATAGCGCCCGATCTCGGTCAGCCCATAAGTGAACTCCTGCCCCTCGGCGAACAGCTGCTTGAACCCGGAAAAGCAGCAATCCAGCGGCGCGCGCCGCGCATCGATGATCTTGGCGTTCGGAAGGATCAGATGGATCAGACCGATATGCCGGAAATTGTTGGGCATCTTGTCGATGAAAAAGGGGGCACCGGCGCGGTGAATGCGGGTGTCGCGGATGAAGTCTTCGCCGAGCTTCATAAGCTTGTCTGCTGAAAGTTTGTGCAGCACCTGAGGGTACTGCGACTGCCCGGCTTTGCGCCCTCGCAACCGGTGGGCGAGTGCCAGAATATTAGGCAGCTCCAGCGTTCCGTCGATCTGCGAATGGCTGGCCAAGATCTGTTCGAGCAGGGTCGAGCCTGCGCGCGGCAAGCCGACGATGAAAATGGGATCGCGGGCCTTGTGACCGACGTCCGCGCGACCCTTGAACAGATCGGACGTGCAATACTCGCGCTGGCGGGCAAGCTCGGCGCTCATCGCATCGGCGCTGTAGCGGGTCTGGGCGCGTTTCAGCGCGTTGCCCTCATCGTAGTGCGAAAAGCTTGCTTCGTAGTCCGCCTCATCCTCGAGTGCCTTGCCCAGCGCGAAATTGAGATGGACACGGTCCATGAACGCAAGGTCGGGCCGCGCGAGCTGCTCACGCATCGCTGCGATCTCACCTGGCTCGAATCGATAGGTTTTGAGATTGGCGAGCGCGTACCAAGCATCGCCATGGTCGGGTTTCGCCGCGATGGCCGCCTTGTAGCTCGCTTCGGCATCACCGCGCGCGCCTTTGGTTTTCAGGGCATGGCCGCGGCTCGTCAGACTGACAGGATCGCGGGGCAGTTTTTCGAGCACCTGGTCGAACAGCGCAAGGCCGTGATCGTAATCGCCGGTCTGGATGCACTCAATGGCGAGGCGCGACTGGAATAGCGGATTGGCCGGATCGCGCGCATACAGCGCTTCGGCCTCGGTGTATGCCTTCTCGAATTTTTGCCGCCGACGCAGCGCATCGATATAGTCGAGCCGCAATTGCAGATCGTCGGGCGCGAAGGCCACCGCACTTTCGAGCAGGAATTCCGCATCGTCGAGAATGCCAAGCTCGATGCCGATCTTTGCGAGCAGCCGCATCCCCTCGACGTCTTTCGGGTTCTGGCGAAGGTAGTGGCGGCAGAGTTCTTCGGCGCGCGCCAGACGACCCTCCGCCAGATGATTGGTGACGGCGACCAATTCGCGCGGCATCCTGGCAAGACGCTCCTGCTGCGCGCGCGCCGCCTGTGCCTCACCGCTGCGCCCGGCCTGAGCTTGCAATCGCACCTGCTCGCGCCAGCTTGCTTCCAGCGCCGGGTTGAAACGGGTCGCGCGGATGAACGCGGCGAGCGCACCTTGCGCGTCCCCTCGCGCCAATACGAGGTGCCCCTGCTCCTGCCATGCTCGTCCGTATTCCGGCATGGTCCGATGAAGCGCCGCCAGATGCTGCGCAGCCTCGTCGAAACGCTTCGAATAGCGCGCCGCGACCGCCGCGATGTAGAGCGCTTCACCGTCGTTTGGTTCGTGAGCCAGCAGAGCCTGCACCAGCTCGCGCCCGCGCTCGAACTGACCGGACTGAAGCGCCTTTCGCGCAGCTTTGAGGGTTTCGTCGCGGTTACTCATCGCCCTGCCCTAGACAGCAAAGCGGCGGAGGTGAACACTCTCACCCCCGCCGCCGATGCCATGCGTTCAGGCGATCAATAGTCGAACGACACCCGCATCCCGACCGTCAGCGGACGGTTGGTGACGATGCGTTCGCGATCATTGCCGAACAGGCCGGAGATTTCGGCGCGTTCGTCGGACAGGTTCTCGCCGAATACCTCAAAACGCCACTGGTCCGCTTCGACACCGACCGCCAAGTCGAACAGCGTGTAGGCATCGAGTTCGATCTTGTTGATCTCGATGATGTCGCTGAATTTCGAAGCCGAATAGGTCACCTGCGGCTGAACGTAGGCCATCAGGCTGCCGCTCAGATCCCATTCGTAGCGGGCGCGCAGATTGCCCTGGAAGCCGGGCGCATAGGCCAGTTCCTCACCCTGAATGACATCATCCGTCGGGGTGAGCACTTCGGTGATCTCGGTGTCGAGGACCGAGAAGGCACCCGCGACCGTCAGACCCGGCGTGGCGTAGGGCGCGATCGTGAAGTCAGCTTCGAGCCCGTAAATCTCCGCATTTGCCGCATTGTCCGAGAAGAACAGATTCGTGATGCTCGGATCGAAAATCTGCGTCTGCAGGTTCGAGATGTCGACAAAGAACGCGCTGCCGTTGAAGCGGAACTGACCGTTCAAAAGGTCGGTCTTCCAACCCAGCTCGTAATTCTGCACTTCGTCGGTCTCGAGCTCAAACGGCACGGTGAAGCCGTTCGGGCCGAGCGCACCACCGGGGCGATTGAGCAGGCCGGGTCGGAAGCCTTCCGAATAGGTCGCATAGAACAACAGGTCCGGCGTCGGGGTCAGTGTAACCGTCCCCTTGTAAATCACGCCATCGGTCTGCGCGGTATCAGGCGCGCGGACCGAGTTGAAGACCTGCTGCGCCTGTGCCTCCGACAAACCAGCAGCCTTGATGTCTTCCAGACTGTCATCGAGATCAAATGTCTGGCGCAGCGCCGGATCGCACGACCCGATGAAGGTGAACTCGCCGTCGCCATCGTAAAGATCGCTGATATCGGTGCCGAACGCGTTCTGATCCTCGGCTGCTCCGGAATTGCAGAACGATCCGTTGGCGCTGCCCTCGAAGTCCACTTCGACATCGTAGTAGCGCGCGCCGAACGTGACCGTCAGCAGGTCGGGCACCACGTCGAAGCTGGCTTCACCAAAGATGCCGAATTGCTCGTCAGTGCGTCGAATGTCGTTGCGGAAGATCGTGTCGCGCTGAAACGGGCCGGGGTCGGACACGAAGCCCGACATTTGCGGGAAGTTCGGTGCGAAATCACCAAAGGGTGCCGCTGCAACATTGCCCGGATAGTTGAAGTCGACCCGCTCTTCGAGGCTGAGGTCGGAATAGAACCCGCCGCCCTGAAACCGGATGCGCCAGTCTTCCGGCGTGCTGAAGCGCAGCTCCTGCGTGAACACCTCGGTTTTCGAGAACGAGTTGATGTACAGGTTGGGTGGCTGGCACGTGCCGCTCGGATCTGCATCGCCTGGATAGCTCACCGAGCCATCACAGATGTAATACGGCAGATACTGTCCCGCGAACATATAATCGGTGTAGTCGGCGCGCTGCTCGGCTTCGCGATTGGTGTAGGCGCCGGTGTAGATCACATCGAGCATCGCAATGCGACCCTCGACGGTCCAACTGGTATTCGAAAAGTCGTCTTCGAGCCGGTCTTCTTCGAACCGTTCTATTTCGAGATCGTCAAGGCCATCGAGGTCGGGATCGGCGAAGAACACGCCGTCGCTTTCAAGGCTCTGGCGCTGGTGCGCGACGGTGACGGTCCAGTCGGGCGTCACTTCGTACAGGCCTGTCACGCGGAAGCCGGCATATTGCGTGTCGTTGAAATCGTCTTCGACCAGACCGGCATTGTCGGCTTCGAGGAAGGTGACGTCGGACAGGTCGGCTTCGGACTGGAAACCGGCGCGGTTGGCATTGACCGGCACGCCGTTCGCACGAACCGTGCCTTCGGGACGGAAGCGCGCGCTTTCGGAAAGGTCTCGGGTACCCTGTACGTTGTCGATATAGCCGCCCTGATCGTCGAGATAGACTACGCCGCGCAGCGCGAAGCTGTCGGTCACGGGCACGTTGACCATCACTTCGCCCTGGTAGCTCGCTTCGCCGCCCTTGGTGAAGGACACGCCGGCGGATGCTCCCATGTCGAAGCCGCTGAGCGTAGGCTTGTTGGTGATGAGCCGGACGACGCCTGCCTGGGAGCTGGCGCCAAACAGCGTGCCCTGCGGTCCGGAAAGCACCTCGATCCGCTCAAGATCGGCGGCGTAGACGTCGAGGTTGCGACCCGGCTGCGACAGCGGCTGATCGTTCAGATACAGCGCAACGTTCGGGGCGAGACCGGCGACGCCCGCGACCGAGATGTTCGGCGTGGTCGACGCAAGACCGCGGATATAGATCGTGCTCTGCCCGGGGCCGTTGCCGCCAGCGGTTACCGTCGGGATCTGGTCGAGATAATCCTCGAACGTGTCGATGTTGAGTTCGTCGAGCTGTTCCTCGCCAATGGCTGCGACCGAGACCGGCACGTCCTGCAAGTCTTCGCTGCGGCGCTGCGCGGTGACGACGATCGTGCCGACGCCGCCTTGGCGCGCCTGTGGCTGCTCCACGGGCGCCTGTTCCTGCGCGGCAACGGGCGATGCAATTGCGATTGCGAGCGCGCCGATCGACGCGCCACCAAAATAGGTATTCATGTTTTGGCCCCTGATGTGGCGAGGTGGGGCGCGCTGCGGGAAGGCAACTGCGATGCCCCGAGATGGAGAATGCACGCGGAAAGGAGGGCGCGTGCTGGCATAAGGCGTAACAAGGCCCCGCCGTCCTGACCACCGAGAGCCCGGAAATCGGGCGATCTCGGGAAAAAGTGTTACATTATGACAACACCGAGACCGGCGCTGCCGGCCCTCCACTCGTGCCTGGCGGCGCCCAATCCTCGCACCCTTGCGCCGTGGTTGGGACGCCCTGCCGTTTGCGAATAAGGTCGAACACCACCGCCTTCAGGATCGAGGCGGCCATTACTGCGACGACCGCCGAGAATGGCAACGCACCGATGATCATGGTGATACGGATCGCGTCGATCCCGCCAAGGATCAACATCGAGCCGACCACGAATGCAAGCGCCAGACCCCAGAACAGGATATGATAGCGGCGGCTGCCTTCGTCCTCACCCGCCCCGTTGATCGTGTTGACGATCAGGATCGCGCTGTCGACCGAGGTGATGAGATAGGTCATCAGCAGCACCACGACCAGACCCGAAACGATCAGGGCCACGCCGGGATCGAGCAGCACGGCAAGCGTAGCATACAGCTGATCGGACATCCCGGTATTGAGGATTTGCCCGCCCGCAACGCCGCTCAATTCCAGTTCGATCGCGGTCCCTCCGACCAGCGCCATCCAGAGGAAGCACATGATCGAGGGAACGAGCGCAACGCCAAGGATGTATTCACGGATCGTCCGCCCGCGCGAGATGCGGGCGATGAACATGCCCACAAACGGCGCAAATGCGATCCACCACGCCCAGTAGAACACCGTCCAGTCCAACTGCCACTGCACGAGCGCGTCACCCATCGCGCTGCCATCGCTCGCAAACAGCGTCAGCGAATGGGCGGGCAGCGTACGGAAGTAATCCCACAGACCCACGCCCAGCAGCTCGAGGCCGTAAAGCCCTGCTCCAGCGAAGGCGAACAGGCCGAGGAGCGCGAATGACAGCCCCATGTTGAGGTTCGAGAGCCACTTGATCCCGCGCCCCACGCCGGAAAGCGCGCTCAGGGTCGAGGCTCCGACCAGCACCAGCAGCGCGGTGACGATCGCCGTTGCTGATGCCGTCAACCCGCTCCCATCGGTGGCCTCGACCATCAGCCAGTCGCCGAGGCCGACGCGATAAAGCCCGGCGACGAATTGCTCGACACCCAGTCCCATCGTCACCGCGACCCCCAGGATGGTCGCGACCACAGCGACCACATCGACCACATGGCCCGGGACGCCGGACATGCCCCGTCCGAACAGCGGCACGAGGCTCGACCGGATGGTCAACGGCAATCCGCGACGATGCGCGACGTAGCCGATGGCCAACCCCACCAGCGCATAAGTGCACCATGCGCCGAGCCCCCAGTGCAGGAATGTCCACATATAGGCAGGCCGCACTGCTTCGGCGGAGGCGCTCTCGATCGTTCCTGCGATGATATCGGGATTGTTGACGAAATGGGCGAGCGGTTCGCCGGTCGAATAGGTCAGCATCCCGATGCCGATGCCCGCTCCGAACAGCATCGAAATCCACGAAAACCGCGAAAACTCTGGCTTCTCGTCCGGCCCTCCGATCCGCAGCGATCCCGTTTGCGGAATAAGTGCAAGCGCGAGGCAGATAACGATCACCGCCGCGACCAGAAACACATACCACCCGCTGAACGCCGCGATGATTGTCGAATTTGCCACTTCGAGCGTTTTCATCGCGGTCACGGGGAAGAAGATCGCCCACATGATCAGCAGCGACACGATGATCTTGCCCGGAATGGTCACCGCGCGGCTGAAGCCATCGTAGAACCCGCGATCGTGCGTGCGGATCGGCAGGTCGACAAGCGGTGGTGCGATCCTTGGGTCCGTTTCGATAGATGCGTCAGCGGTTTCGCCGGTCATATGCGTTGATCTCGGTCTTGATGAGAGCCGGGCGAAACCATCGACCATGGCCGGATCATGCGATCCACCGATCAGGCGCCCAGGGCTGCTTAAGGTGCCGCGACCCTACGGCCATAGCGCGCATTTGCAAGCCTGCTCGCCCGCGCCGGTGTGGCCAATGGTCTGGAACCGCGCGGCCTCCACGGCGGTTTGGCACCATAGCAACGCCTATCCCAAGCCCGGGGCGCGTGAATTCAAGAAAGGTGCGCCGATGGCCGTTTCCGATCATGTCGATCTCGAAAAATTCATGGAGGGCGTGAAGAAACGCAATCCTGGCCAGACCGAATTCATCCAGGCGGTTCAGGAGGTTGCGCAGGACATTTTCGACTTCATCGAGGACAAGGAAGAATATCACGAAGCGCAGATATTGCGCCGAATTGCGGAACCCGACCGGGTCGTTTCGTTTCGCGTGTGCTGGGAAGATGACGACCACAATATCCGCGTCCAGCGCGGCTGGCGGGTTCAGAACAACAACGCGATCGGCCCGTACAAAGGCGGCATTCGCTTCCACCCTAGCGTGACCGAGAGCGTACTGAAGTTCCTCGCGTTCGAGCAGACCTTCAAGAATTCGCTCACCGGCCTGCCAATGGGTGGGGCCAAGGGCGGCGCGAATTTCAATCCCAAGGGCAAATCCGAGTCCGAAGTCATGCGCTTTTGCCAGAGCTACATGACCGAACTCTATCGCCATATCGGCCCATCCACCGATGTGCCCGCCGGTGACATGGGTGTGAACGGGCGAGAGATCGGCTATATGTTCGGGCAGTACAAGCGTATCACCAATCGCTGGGAAGGCGTGCTGACGGGCAAGGCGCTGGAATATGGCGGCTCGGTCATGCGGCCAGAGGCGACCGGATACGGCGCGGTGTATTTCCTGTGCAACATGCTTGCCGACAAGGCTGATGCGATCGAGGGCAAGACCGCAGTCATTTCCGGCGCCGGAAATGTCGCGACCCATGCGGCCGAGAAAGTCTGCCAGATGGGCGGCAAGGTGCTGACCCTGTCGGATTCCGACGGCTTCGTACACGATCCGGACGGGATTGATCTGGACAAGATCGAGTGGGTCAAATGGCTCAAGAACGAAAAGCGCGGACGCATCAGCGAGTATGTCGAGGAGTTCACGAACGCCGAATATCACGAGGGCCAGCGCCCTTGGAATGTGCCATGCGACCTCGCTCTGCCCTGCGCGACGCAGAACGAATTGAACGAGGACGAAGCGCGCACGCTGGTCGACAATGGCTGCATGGCCGTATCCGAAGGGGCCAACATGCCGACCACGCACGACGGAGTGAAGGTCTTTCACGATGCGAAGATCATGTACGGCCCGGGCAAGGCGGCGAATGCTGGCGGGGTCGCGGTATCCGGCCTGGAAATGAGCCAGAATTCCGAGCGCATCAGCTGGAACAAGGAGCGGCTCACCGACATGCTGACGAGCCTGATGGCCGACATCCACGACAAGTGCGTCGAATATGGGCGGGAGAACGGTGACGACGGGTACATCGACTATGTGAAGGGCGCGAACATTGCGGGCTTCAAGAAAGTCGCGGATGCGATGCTGGCCTTCGGCGCGGTTTGATCACGCGGCGGTTTTCCGCCGAGCCGCATTTCCAACTTTATTTGACACACCTGACACCGTGTCAAATACGGTTTTCAGCCTTACCCCTATGAACTTAAAACACTTTCTTGCGCGAAAGCCTACCTGACACTTTTCCAACACGAAATGTGCAGCAATAGGCTGAACGAGACCAACGATGCGAAAGAGCCGCCGGACGATCTAGCCGCTGGCCGCGCAGTAGGAAAACGCCCGCTCGATCAGGTCTGCAGGCTCGGCATCCGGCGCACATCGGTGCCCAGCAGCGAAGAGGGGCGCGGCATGGCGAGGTAGACGGTCAGCAGCGCCGGAATCAGCCAGACCAATCGCCCCTGATAGCGGTCGACCGGCGCGGACAATCCGCCGAAAATCGCCGCATTGACGATCAGTGTAAACGCCAGCAGCACCAGTGCCTCGACACCGGGTCGTCCAACTCGCCCCGTCACAATCGCGAGGACATAGGCGATGGCAAAGATCAGCGTTGCGATCGGCACAATCCAGTCGAACGCCGTGACCCCGGCAGGCTTGGGGCTGTCCCTGTCGGGTTGTCCCAGCGTATCGGGAGAAAGCGGGGAATCCTCGGGCGAAATCGGCCACATTTCATCGAGTCCGACCCGCACCGTCTGCAACGCCGTATTGCCCAGCAAGGCGCGCGATTGCTCGATCGGATAGCGCTTGAAAGACTGCCACAGGATCGCGTTCTCCTCCGCGCGAATGGCCTCTATCTGCGCGTCGGTGGCCCCGGCATAGCCGTCCTCTTCCCACATGAACTCCGTGATGTTCGTCGGCATGGTCTCGAACATGTCGCACATCGCGTAACCGGCCTCGGGACAGGCATCGTCGAGATACCAGCGCGCGGGGCCGTCTTCCAGCGAGCGGGCGAGCAGGATCGGCAGGCGCTTTGGCGCAGCGCTCGCCTCCTTGGCCGCGACGCTGCCTGCGGCGAAATTGAACCCAATGGCGACGATGATGGGAGCGGAGGCCAGCAAAACAGCCTCGACACGCAGCGAGCCGGTGAGCGCACGCCAGCCAAGGACTGCGACCGCCAGTGCAGCGGCAAGCGGCACGTTGCCATAATGGGTCAGGATCGCGCCCGCCGTCAGCGCGGCCAGCGCCCAGCGCTGCCACGCCAGCAGCTCATCCATCCGCCGCAACAGGCAGATGTAAAAGATCGGCAAAATTGCCCCCAGCACATCGGGCATGGCGTAGCTGGCGAACCACGGCAGGCTGGAGAATGCGCCCACCAGCAACAAGCCGATTGCAAGCGTCCGCGCATTTTTCAACGCAGCCTGCGGGATCAGCGCGAAGAACGCCCAGATCACCACCCAGCTCTGAAGCAGGCAGGTGAGATACAGGCCAAGCGGCGAATGCACGGTGAGGTAGAGATAGAGCGCATAGGGCAATGATCGTATCTTCAATCCCTCCTGCCCGCCGCCTCCGCCGCCTCCTGCGTCCGCGGCAGCGCCCGTTCCACCAGCGGCCTGCGCACCGCCAGCCTCCCCGCCGGTTGCGAACATCATGATCTTCTCACCCCTGTTGAGGTAGAAGATCGTATCGAAGAAATAGAGCGGTCCGCTCGCAACCAGCATCGGCCAGCACAGCATGAGCGCGATGAGCAGCGCGGCGGCCAGCCCTTTCGCCCCGAACAGCGGCGCCGCATCGCGAACCGGTCCGCTGCCCAATCGCTGCGTTGTCGCCATCATGCGGAGCGCTCCGCGCGCTCTTCACGGATGGCGGCGGCATAGCCCGATACCATCGCAACCTGGCTCAGCCCGACCAGAAACGCCTCCACCACCGGATTGCGCCCGCCATGTCGAAACGGCGAGGTCAGCATCCCGGCATAAAAGCGCACGCTTTCCAGCTTGGGTCGCGGATCGCTGCGACTGTCGAGCGTGAGGTGCAGCTTGCGTGCGCCGCGTCCGTAATTGTGATGCTGGCGCCAGAACGATCCCAAAGCGAGATCGTGCGCATGGGCGACGATGGCGCGCGGTTCATACACCAGCTCTCCGCCCCCATCGCGCCAGCGCAGGCTGAAATCGCGGTCTTCCGACGCAATCGAAAAGCCTGCATCGAAACCACCGAGCGCTAGAAAATCCTCGCGGCGGCAGCACATATTGTTGGTGGTGAAGAAGGTCATCTCGCTCCCGTTCGACTGGTAGTAATCGTACAGGAACGAACACAGCGACTGGCTGGCGGAGGAGAAGACGTTTTCGGGCAAGGCATTGGTGATCCGCCCGCCGACCAGGCGCTGCGAGGCGCCGTCCTGCGCCTCGACCAGCCGCAGTGCCCAGTCTTCTGCCGGGCGGCAATCATCGTCCACGAAGATCAGCAGGTCGTATTCGTCCGCCTCGCGCGCGCCGCGATTGCGCGCTCCGCCGGGTCCGGCATTGTCCTGCCGCACCAACGTCACATTGGGATGCGGCGCGCAGACGTCGCCAAGCGGCGTCGTGCTGCCATCATCGACAACGATGACGGGCCACGGTCCACCGTCGAGCTGCGCCAGATAGTCAAGGCACCGGGCCAGCTCGCGCGGGCGATTATACGTGGGAATGATGATGCAGGCGGAGCGTTGCGGCGCGCCATTTCGTTTGTCGTTGCTCATCGTTACTTTCCGACGTGTGCCATCCGCTTTGCAACGATGCCAGTATCGCATTTGATCCGGCCACGCATCCCTTGTGTTCGTCTCAATTGCGCAAATATCTTCGTGGGTTGCGCATATCTGTCTTGTGGAGGCAACTTGCATCTGCAAGACGGCATCGGACATGAACAGTTCCGATCAGAGCGCGGCGCAAAAGCCGGTCGTCGTCATTGGCGGAGGCCCGGCAGGCCTGACCGCCGCCTATGAATTGCAGCGCCGATCGGACGAGTATCGCCCCATCGTGTTCGAGGGCGGTGATCTGGTCGGCGGGATCGCGCGCACCGAGACGCACAACGGCTATCGCTTCGACATTGGCGGGCACCGCTTCTTCACCAAGGTCGGCGAAGTCGAGGAAATGTGGAAAGAGGTGCTGGGGGACGAATTCATCACCGTCCCGCGCCAGAGCCGCATCTATTATCGCGGCAAGTTCTTCAACTATCCGCTCAAGATCTTCAACGCGCTGTCCAATATCGGCGTTTACGAAAGCGCACGGATCGTCATCAGCTATGCCAAATGGCGCGTGCGGCCTCACCGTCAGGAAGACAGTTTCGAGCAATGGGTGCAGAACCGCTTTGGCGGGCGGCTCTACATGCACTTCTTCCGCAGCTATACCGAGAAGGTGTGGGGCATTCCGCCCTCCAGCATCCGCGCCGACTGGGCAGCGCAGCGGATCAAGAACCTCTCGCTGACCAAGGCGGTGCGCAATGCACTGACCGGCGCGAACGACACCGCCAGCCTGATCGAGGAATTCCAGTACCCGCGCCTTGGCCCCGGCCAGATGTGGGAAATGACGGCGGACTTGATCGAAGAGAACGGCGGATCGGTCACGCGCGGAATGCTCGCCACCCGCGTGCTGCGCGATGGCAACCGCGTGACAGCGGTCGAGGTGACGGATCGCGGCGGTGACAAGCAGCTGGTGGAAGCCGACCATGTGGTAAACTCCATGGCGCTGACGGACCTCATCGACGCCTTCGACCCGCCTCCGCCAGAGCATGTGCGCAAAGCGGCGGCAAAGCTGAAATACCGCGACTTCCTGATCGTGACGCTGATCCTGAAGCGCGCCGATCCGTTTCCGGACAACTGGATCTATGTCCATTCGCCCGACGTGAAGGTGGGCCGGATCCAGAACTTCCGCGCATGGTCGCCCGACATGCTGCCCGATCCCGACACCGCCTCGATCGGGATGGAATACTTCTGTCAGGAAGGTGACGGGCTGTGGACGATGGACAAGGCGGACCTGCGCGCGCTCGCCACAAAGGAGCTGGCGCAGCTTGGTCTGGCCGAAGAGCATGAGGTGGTCGACGCCGCGATCATCCGCCAGCCCAAGGCGTATCCCGTTTATGACGGCGAATACAAGGACGCGCTCGACGTGATCGAGGAATGGATCAACGGGCTGGAAAACTTCCAGACCGTGGGTCGTAACGGCCTGCACCGCTACAACAATCAGGATCATTCGATGCTGTCGGCGATGTATGCTGCGCGCAATATTCTGGGCGAGGACAAAGACGTGTGGAACGTCAATGTCGAGCGGTCATATCACGAGGAATTCGAGCTGGAGAAAGACGAAACCAGCTCTAAAGCGGCTGTCGCCTAAGACGATCGGCGGCGCAGACTCGCATAGGCAAAGCCGAGACAGGCCGCGCAATAGTGCAGCCACAGGAGGGGCACGGCGAGCAGCGCCTCACCCCATCCCAGTTCGCGCCGCAGGTTCTTGAGAAAATTGCCGTTGGCCAGGGTCAACAACAGCGTCGAAGCCGCGATCGTTGCGAGGCCCGCGACAGGTGACAGCAGCGAAAGCGCCGAGCCCAGGATCGAACCTGCCACCGCAATGCCCGACACCCGGCCGCGCAAGCCAAGATTGAGCGCGTAGCTCGACGCCTCGCCGATCTCGGTCTGGAGCAGCCGCGTCCACGGCACCGCGCGGTCGAACAGGTCGGTGCGGAACATGCTGGAGAGCGTCCAGCGCTTGAGATGCTTGCCCTGAATCTGCGGGTCGAGCCAGATTTTCTCGCCGCGCGCATGAAGCTTCAGGCCCAGGCGCACGTCTTCCATCATGCGCTGTTCGTCGTCGAACCCGCCGACCGCCTCGAAACTCGCGCGTCGCACTGCGCCGCATCCGGTCCAGAACGTGACGGCATCGCCCTTCGCCTCGACATGGACCTGGCGGTGCAGCAGATTGCGGAAGCGGCTGACCGACCGGGGGCATTCGGGTTCGCTGTCATAGCTGCCGAAAACCGCGGAAAAGCCCGGTTGCTCCTCAAAAAATTGCGTGACCTTCTCCCGCACGTCGGGTTGCACAACGACATCGCAATCCACGAACAGCAGAACATCCGCCCGGCTCGCCGCAGCACCGGCATTGCGCGCGGTCGCGGCCCCCCGGTTGGCGTCGAACACGATTGGCTCAATGCCCATCTCGCGAGCAACAAGGTGGGTCTCTTCAGGGCAGCAATCGTCAACAATGATGATTTCGTCAGCCGAAAAGCCCGCCTCGAACAGCCCGTCGAGGCACTTTTCGATATGGTCGCTGGCTTTGTAAGCAGGGACGATCGCATTGATGGAGAGAGCGCGCGCGTCGTCGGCCGCCGGCGCGGCATCGTCCCAGCGAAGCGCTGCCTGCAAATTCACCTTTGTGATCCTCGGGCGCGACGGGAAAAAGAGAGGGAAATAGGGCCGGTCCTTCAAAGTCTGGTGCCAGCGCATTGCCACGCCTGCACGTCGCGTTCACCATGAGAACACGTGACTTTACTTATGCTTGAAGCAGGGTCTCGTTCCCTACATTTTCGGCATGGCGTTTGTTTTTTGCCGCCGGACGCCTAATCCTCACGCTCGACGAGATAAATCTGTCGGCCGCCATCGCGCAGCGAGGTGAGGGCGATCCGCTTACCATCTGCCGAGGGGCAGGGGTGCAGATCGCATCGAAACCGGCCGCGCGCGGGGGCATGGCCCGTAAAGCGGGCAATCCGGCTGTGATACAGCCCCTCCCCATCCGCCCGGTAATGCACCAGATCGACGGTCTCCTTATAGGGTGTATCGAACACCGCTTCTTGCAGGGTATCGCAAGCGCCGGGCGGAAGGTGCCGCATATGCACGTTCTGCTTAACGAGATCGGGCAACAGGATTTTCGGCGGCGCGCGATCATGCGGCGCATCGTCGAACAGGATCAGCGCGTCGCTCTGCCAGGCGTAAAGCTGCCGTTCGTTCAGCCAGATGACGTGGCTCAGCCCCTTGGCCAACACGCGCAGCTGCGTGCCATCGACGCGGCCTGTCAGGCTGGCGCCCTGTTTGTCGGACCACGGCCCACCGATCCGCCGCCAGCGCAGCTTCACGGTGAAGCGTGTTCCATCGGGCGAAAGCTTGAGGTGATTGAGCCAGTAGGTAAAGCGCTTTGCGCGGTGGTACAGCCGCTCTCTTGCAGGGGCTGCACCAAAATAGACGTCACGCAGGTCCGCGATCGAGACGAGCAGCGTCTTGCCGCCATCGCGGTCCATCCGCCAGATGCCGTCGCTTGCAGGCGCCCGTTCGAGCACCGGGGCGCTTTCATGGGTAGCGTAGCCATATCCGGGCCGCAGCGTCTCCAGCCGCCGCATATTGAGGCCATAAAAAGCCTCGCCATCGGGTGCGACGGCATAGACCGTGCGCGCGAGCAAGGTGCTTTCGCCGCTATTCGTGTCGAGCAGCCGCGCGCGGAACAGCCCACCTTCGCGGCTGTTGAAGACGATGTGAGGGCCGCCCGCGACCCATTGCGCCAGCGGGCCTTGCTGCCAGCTCCACGCGCTCGTTTGCGCCAGCGGCTCGAAATGCTCCGGCTTCGCGATATCGACAAACCCGACCTCGACCCGGTCCGCAGGCTCGATATCGCGTCCCTGCATCGTCATCCGGTGCGCGACGATCCGGTCGCCCGCGCCGTTGAATACGGGAATGTCGTAATAGCTGTGCGAGTGGTAGCGGCTCTTATCACTTCCGCTCGTCAGCTGGGTGATACGCCAGCCGCTCATGCCCGTGCTCTCAGGATCAGGCGACGCAAGTGGTAGGCTGCCGCCATCACCGCACCTTTGCGACGCATTCTGATCAACGTCCCCTTCCAGTCGGACCGCGGAAAAGCTTGCGTGTCCACCGGCAGTTGGGCCGGATCGAAGCCGTGTTTTTGTGCGATATGGGTCAATTGCTTTTTTCCATATTCCTCTCCCGCCACGCTGACATCGGGATTGGCGAGCCGTTCCACCAACGAGCCACGCAGGCTTTCGGTCCAATGGTAGTGATTGACGCGGGTGGGCACGTCGAAGCGATATTCGGGCCGGTCGATCGCCTTGAAATCGCCCAGGGCCGAGCGGTAGAGATAGCGCAGGCTGGGATCGGCAAGCGGGCCGTGCCCCCCGCGGGCGGGCAGGATATGCGGGCGGATCGCCATCAGCTTGACCGTTCCGTGGCGATTGTGATGCTGCCCCTCGCGCCCGACGACCCCCATCGCATCGGCGACCAGCGGAAATTGCTCGGCTATCGGCGGTTGGGTTGCGACCGGAGCGAGAGTGCCGTCGCGGGCGAGCCGGTCGACGAACACGCCCTGCACTGCATTGACACCTTGCGCTTCGCAATGGTCGAGGAAAGCGTCAAGCGGCTCGGGATATTCATGAAACTCGTCGATATCCGCGCTGATGATCCAGTCCGCATCACCGCAAAGCCGGGTCTGTACCTCGCGCCTTTTCTGCCACATCGTGTCCGACGTGTAGGGCGCGATCCATTCGACCGCCGTAATCCCGGCAGCTTTGCAAAAGGCGCGCGCTTCGGACAGCCGCGTGCTGCTCTCATCAGGGGTGTTGAGGATCGCCACCATGTCAGACGGGGCAAGCCCCAAGTCACTATAATGGTCGACGAAATGCGGTAACAGGTCTAGGTCGTGCTCCACGCCTATGCATGTGACCAGCCGCAACGTCCTCGCATTCACCGGGAGCCGCTCCGTTCTTGCCACCGCGCCGCCTCCTAGAGCGATGATGGTGAGCTAGGCAACAGGCCAATCGTCCACAACACACCAGAAAATGAAGCAAGATCAGATCATACCGAATGCCAAGGGGCCGCTTGCGGTCTATCGCGCGGTCATTGCGCTGATCGCGCCGACGCGGCGGCGCTATTTCTTCGCGCTGGTGGGCTCGATGATCGTGATGGCGGGGTTCGACCTGATCGGGGTCGCAGCGATCCTGCCGTTTCTGAATGTCCTTTCCGACCCGGCCAACGCGACGCAGGGCCTGATAGGCGAAGTCTACACGCTTGCCGGATTTGACGACGTCGACCGTTTCGTCATGGCGCTTGGCATCGCCGTCTTCGTATTCGTCATCATCAGCGTGGTGGTGCGGGCCTGCGTCTATTACCTGATGACGCGCTTCATTCGCGCAACGACGCAACAGCTCGCGATGGACCTGCTCGAGCGTTATCTTCATCGCGATTACGAATGGTATCTGGGCAAGAATTCCGCCCAGATCGGCAAGAACCTGCTGTCCGAGGCATTGCGCGTGGTCAATCACGCCATCGCGCCCGCCGTCCGCCTGATCGCCAATGGCACCGTCACCCTCGCTTTGCTGGCTCTGTTGATCGCGATCGAGCCGCTCGGCGTGCTGATGGGGGCGGGCATCATCGCGGTTGCGCTGGCATTGATTTACGGCGTGCTCGGCCCGCTGCTGGACCGCGCCGGCAGCCGACGGATGCAGGCGCAGGAAGACCGCTTTCGCATCACCAATGAAGCGATGGGCGGGATCAAGGAGGTCAAGCTGCGCGGGCTGGAACAGGCGCTGCTGGACAGGTTCCGCGGGCCATCGCGGCGGATCGCGCACAACCAGGCAAAGATCAGCCTGTTCTCGAACATTCCCCACTATCTGATCGAGGCGCTGTGTTTCGGCGGGATGATCGCCTTTGTCCTGTATCTGCTGTTCCGCGGCGGCGGGGCGCTCGATGCGGTGTTGCCGGTAATCGGGCTGTTCGCCTTTGCCGGGATCAAGCTGATCCCGCTGGCCAAGGAAATCTACACCGACGCCTCGCAGTTGCGCGCGCACACGCCGGTTCTGTGGAGCCTCCATACCGATCTGACATCCGACAATGCGCCCGACAGCCCGCGTGATATCGTGCCGCTCGGCCTTGAACAGTCAATCAGGCTCGAGGACATCCACTACGCCTATCCCGGCAATCGACAGCCGCTGTTCGATGGCCTGACGCTGGAGATCCCGGCCGGATCGTGCGTCGGCATCGTCGGTGCGACCGGCGCGGGAAAGACCACTCTGGTCGACATCGCGCTCGGCCTGCTGCGCCCGCATTCGGGCCGCGTGGTTGTCGATGGTGTTGCGATTCTGGACGCCAATCGGCGCGAATGGCAGCGCTCGATCGGATATGTGCCGCAATCGGTCTACCTTTCGGACAGCGCCATCGCAGCCAATATCGCCTACGGTCTGCCCGAAGCGGAGATCGACCTGGCACGGGTGGAAAAAGCGGCGCGGGCGGCGGCCCTGCACGAATTCGTCACCACCTTGCCCGAGGGCTATGACACGGAAATCGGCGAAGGCGGGGTGCGCCTGTCGGGCGGTCAGCGTCAGCGGATCGGCATTGCCCGCGCACTCTATCTCGATCCCGACCTGCTGGTCTTGGACGAAGCGACGAACGCGCTCGACACCGTGACCGAGCGCGCGGTGATCGACGCGCTGCGCACTTTTGGTGAGGGCAAGACGCTGCTGATCATCACCCACCGCCTTTCGACCATCGAGCATTGCGACGAGATCCTGATGCTGGAAAACGGGCGGATGGAGGGAAGCGGCACCTTCGCCGCGCTGTCACGGGAAAGCGATGCGTTCGGCGCATTGCTGGAGGCGCGCTGATTTGCGCGCCGGCGATGTGAACAGGGGCACCCGATGAATACCGCCGGACCGATGCGCGCGCCCTCGCTGATCGTGAGCGGCTGGGACGCGGTGCGACCCTACGCCTTGCACGCGAGCGTGTTCGTGACCACCAGCATTCTGTTCTGGAAGTGGATGACCCTGAATGTCGGGCTGCTCATCGCAATGCGATACCTTTGCAGCGCGAGGCCCCGCCCTGGCCACTGGTGCGCGATGGCTGGCTTGCCGCTCCTCGCATTGCCCGCGCAGTGAAGCGCAGCGAGTATCCCGCCGGGGCATTGTTCCAGCTGATGCTGACGGATCGCTGGTATCGCCGCTGGATCGATGGGGACACGACCCGGTGACGTGCCGCCTCAGCGTCCTTGTCGCGGCTTATGACGCGCGGGATTATATCGCGCAGGCGCTTTCATCGGTGTTCGCGCAGGGGCTGGACGGTGTCGAAGTCGTCGTCGTAGATGACGGTTCCGACGACGGGACTGCGGATATCGTCGAACGCCTCGCTGCCGAAGCACCTCCCGGCGTCATCGTCCGCCTCATCCGCAAGACCCGCAATGAGGGGCTGGCGGCCGCCCGCAACACGGCTTTGGCCGAGGCGCGCGGAGACGTCGTGGTGTTGCTCGACGCAGACGATGCCTTCGCGCCGGGTGCGCTGACTACACTATTCGATCGGCTGGAGAGCGACCCGCAAGCCCGCCTCGTCTTTCCGCTCTATCGCTGGATGGATGAAGACGGCCGCGACCTCGATTTCACCAGCCCCGCCCCGGCCGGCCCTGTCGGGGTTTCGGCGATCATGCTCGACAATCCGATCCATTCGGACACCGGGGTGATGACCCGGCGGCGTGATCTGGAGGAAGTCGGCGCGTTCGACACCCGGCTGACCGGCTATATCGGCGCGGATATGTGGCTGCGCTTCGCGATCCGGCACGGGGACGGATCGCAGGTGTTCGAACCAAGCGCGGCGGTGCGCTATCGCCGTCACGACACACAGATTACAGCCAACTGGCGGCGCATGGATCGCAACTGGACCGCGCTGCTGGCAAAGCTCGATGACGAGGCCGCCAACGCGATCGCCCCGGTGCGATCAAAGGCGGTGGCGCGGCACAAGCTGTTCTGCTCCGCGCTCGCCTACAAAGCTGGCGAGTATTGGGCGGCTCGGCGATTGCTGGCCTCGGCCATCGCGGCGGAACCGCTGCTGCTGGTGAACAGCGCGACCGCGCGCACCCGCTTCCTCGCCTGCGCGGCCAGTCTCCTGCCGCCGCCATTACACCGCGCCCTGAGAGAGCGGTTCGGTTAGGCTTCTGCCGGGTGCGCGCGATTCGCTATTCGACCAGCCGGATATCGCCATTCAGGATCAGGAAGGCGTCGAATATTCGAAAGACGATTTTCTGATCCTGAGCGATCCACTGGCTCCAGTTCCAAACCCCTTTGCGGGTGCCCTCGATTATGAATTCGCTCCGCCCACTTTCGCCAAGACGCGGCAACTGATCGAGATAGATGCCAACCGTACGCGCGCCGAAGCGTTTGTCCCGGCCAACCTTACGGTGATTGGCCATGTCGAATCGCAATTCAAGCTTGATGCGTGAATTGCGATCCTCGAGGCAGTCTTGATCGATCACGAAGCGCTTGGTGCCCACGTTGCGCGAAGGATTGATGACGCTCTTGCGCGGACTGTCCTTGTTGCGGCTGAAAATAGTGTTGGACTGATTTCCGAACACCGGCAGGAACTTTGAGCCGCGTGCGGTTTCGCATTTCGCGTATGCGCGTGCGGTGCCGATCAGGTTTCCACGCTCCTTCAATTGCACCATGTCGAGTTCAAACTCGACATATCGCGGGCGATAGTCGGCCGGAAAGTCAGCGAAGGCGGGAATGTGGCTGAGCCGCGCCGCGCTGGCGCTTGTGGTCGAGGCGCTGCTCGTCCCGCTGCCGCCGGACCGCGCGATCGCGGTGTAATTGCCGCCATAGAACAGCCAATCCTGATTGGCGCTCGGCGTGCGCTGGTAGAGGGCGCGCGGGCTCGGGCTGTAGGGGAAGTGATTGATGCGCGGTCGCGTCCCGCTCGACTTAGTGCCGGACCACGTGCCCGCACCCCTCGCCTTGATCGACACAGGCGGTGCCTTTGACGACCAGTTCCAGCGACCGGAAAACTGACGATCCGAATTCTGCGGAAGCGCGAGCATGGCGAACCCGGTGCGACCGTCCGGATAGGTGAACTTTGCGCGCAGGGTCCAACCGCTGGGGTCGGTCACGCCCTCAAACACCGCATCGTTGCGATAGTCACCGTAAACGAACCGGCCATCCTGCACGAGTTCCAGCGGGCCATAATCGGTGTTCCACGTGCCTTCCCACGGTTCACTGGCTTGCGCGAAGGCGGCGCTCGAAATGCTCGCGGCGAGAAACGCGAGAGCGGTTTTGGAGAGGCGCTTCAACGCTCGTCTCCCTCATCGTCGGATGAAGAGCTTGTGACACTCCCGAGCAGCCCCTTCGCGCGGCGCAAAATGCCGCCCGCCCGCTCGATCCGGGTTTCCACTTCGCGAACGGTATCGCGCGCGCTTTCTTCGGGTTCGGGCGAGTGCATTTCACCGGGGAACGCCTGTTCGTCGTCCGGTTCCGGGGTGTGCATCTCACCGGGGAAAGCCTGTTCGCCGCCATCATCGTCGGGCGTGTGCATCTCGCCGGGGAAGCGGATTTCAGGTCGCTCCATCGGCCGAACGGTCTGGTTGGGGCGCGGCCTCACATCGAGGTCGGGGCGGCTGGGTATCTGGTCCCTCGTTCCAGCAGGCAGCGCAAGGCCACCGCGGCCCCACAGATCGGCGCTGGCAACATCGACCGGCTGGCCGAAAAATGTCCAGTCGCGCAGGCGTCCGACTGTGCGGAAGAAGTCGTCGTTGAAGTAGTGCTCGCGATCGACAGCCACGGTGATCTTGGGTGTCGCGCGCGAGATCAGCGTGCCGTTCCAGCGACCACCCTGCCAGTCAGGCGCGCGGGTGTTGTGGGTGTACTGGTAGTCACCAACCCAGCCATCCCCGGTCAGAGAAAATTCGATAAAGCCGTTATCGGTGCGGTTCCGGGTTTTCTGCCACGTCCCACGTAGCACGCGGCCATCCTCTGAGACACGGGCGTCGATGTAGGACGCCTCGTTCTGATAGGTATTGTAGTAATCGCCATAGACCCGGTCGCCCTCCTGGATCAGCCGAACCGGCCCAAACTCGGTCTCCCACATCCCTTCCCATGGCTCATCCGCCTGCGCCATCGCGGCGGTGGACGCGCCGAGTGCCAGAACGGCAATGAAGCGGGTGGCTGTTTTTGGCGTTTTTCGTGCAGCAAGACGGGTCATTTCGATCTCTCCAAGCTTCGTCCGCTGCGAAGATTTCAGCGGCCCTCACCTGCTGTTCACGTCGTCGGGGTAGAAAACCGGACACGAATTCATTGAATTTTTCCATCGGGCGCGGAAAAGTGGGGATGATGCACGGGGGCAATTCCAATCTGTCGGGCTACAGCGATGAGGAGCGAAGTGCCGCGCAGGCGCTGTTCGTCGATCACTACGACGTGCTGCTCTCGATCGCCCGCCAGCGCCGCCGCAGGCACGGCGTAGGGCAGACATTGCAGACCACGGCGCTGGTCCATGAAGCGTTCTTGCGGCTGGGCGAACGCGATAATTTTGTCGACGATGACCATTTCTTGCGGGCGAGCGCGCTCGCGATACGGCATGTGGTCGTCGACTATGCGCGGGCTAAAATGACCGCCCGGCGCGGGTCGGGTCAGGGCACCGTTCCCATCAATGAGGAGCTGGCCGAGTTCAACGAGGATTTCTCGCAGATCGCCGAGATCGCCGACGTGCTGGATCGGCTGGGCGAAACAAATCCGCGCTGGCTGCGCGTCGTGGATGCGCGCTATTTCGCCGGGATGACCGAAGAGGAAACCGCCGGGCTGCTCGACCTTTCGGTGCGCACGGTGCGGCGCGACTGGAAGGATGCGCGCGGCTGGATCAAATCGGCTTTGAAGGCTGCCTGAGAGCCGTCAGTCGCCGATCTCGGCGCGCAAGGCCGCAATCTGGCCTGCCATCCGCTCACCCGTCGGGCCAATTTGCTTCGCGATCTCGTCTGCTCTGCCAACATGGCCTTTCGCGGTGCTAACATCCCCGAAAGCGTGTTGTGCCTTCGCGAGGGCAATGTGATTTCCAGCAACGAGCGGCGCGGGCAGTTCGGATTGCTCGATCCAACGCCGCGCCGCTTCGGCGACCACCATGCCGCGCGGATCGCCTGCCCCGGTGAGCGCTTCGGACTGACCATTGAGCGCGGCGACATGCAGGATCGAGCCTTCGCCCACATATTGCGCGCTCATCGCGACCGCCCGGTCCAGATGCGGCAGCGCTTCGTCATACCGGCCAAGACTTGCGAGCACCTTGCCATAATTGTTGAGCAGCGCGGCGGTCGCTCCCGACGGGCCGAACAACGCCTCTCGCAGTTCAACCGCCCGCGCAAACGTGCTCGCGGCGTCTTCCGACTGGCCGAGCAGGTGCTGCGCGCTTGCGAGATTGTTGAGCGTGTTGAACGAATCGAACCCGGCGCTCAATCCGTTGGCACGCCACAGCGCATCGGCGCGTCCGAAGGCGTCGGCAGCGGCACCGATCTCTCCGCGCGCGAATTCGGCCGCGCCGATATTGTTGAGCATGACGCCGCTGCGGTGGCTGCCCGAACCATAGCTCTCTTCGTACCTAGCAAGATTGGCCCGCAGCAATTGGAGCGCCCGGTCAGGGTCGGTCTCGCGCAGCAATTGCGCTTCGGTCATGCGGCTCTCGAACATGCGCAAGGCCCAGCGCCCCCCATCCGATCGATAGAAACGCTGCGCCTGTGCGAGCAGTTCGCGCGCCCGGTCGTATTCGCCAACATGAAACTTCGCCTGCGCCAGATGGTGCTGCGCAATTGCTAGCGTCGCCGGATCGATCCGGTCGCTTCGTGCGAGCAGCCGGTCATAGGTTTCGCTCGCCCCGGTATAGTCGGCCATGTAGAGTTGCAGCTCGCCCAGTGCCTGCAACACCGATGCGTATTGTCCGGGATCATCCTCGAACAGGTTGGTGATACGCCCCGCCGCTTCGGCAAAGCGCGATTGTTCGCCGGGCAGACCGTCTCCTTCGGCCAGGAGGAAATAGAGCCCCTCCTTCATCATGTCGCGCGAAGCCACTTCGGCCTCGGCTAGATTGCGCGCGTTGAGCGCCTGTTGCGCCTGCCACAGGGAGAGGCCCAGCCCGCCGACGAGCGCACAGATCGCCAGCACGCTGGCCGCGGTCGCGAATCTGTAGCGCTTTACAGTCTTGCCGAGGCGGTAGAGCGCCCCGCCCTCGCGCGCCGCCACCGGCGCGCCTTCGCGCAAGGCGGCAAAGTCCTCACCCAGCGCGTCAATCGAATCGTATCGATCAGCCGGGTCGCTTGCGAGCGCGCGGTTCAGGATCGCGGCCAGATCCGCATCCTGCCGCGCCCTATCGCCGATCGCCACTCCGCCGTCGGAAAGCCTGCGCGGCCACTCGCCCGTCAGCAGAAAGTGCGCCGTCATGCCGGTCTGGAAAATGTCGGTCGCGACCGTGACCTGGCCGCCGTTCAGCTGTTCGGGCGCGGCGATGGCAAAGGTGAGCGGGCCGGGTCGGCCCTCGCTTTCCGAAGCTAGCGACTGCGCGATCCCAAAGTCGATCAGCCGCACCTCACCCGCCTCGTTCACGAGCACGTTTGCGGGTTTCACATCGCGATGCAGCACCAGCCGCGCATGCGCGTGGGCTAGCGCGGCGCACAATTGCCGCAGCAGGCGCAGCCTCTTCCCGCGAGAGGCGCCCACCCGCTGGCAATAGGCGTCGATCGTTTCGCCCTCGACATATTCGACGGCCATGTAGGGATAACCGTCTGCGTCTTCCCCTCCATCGATGATCCGCGCAACATTCGGGTGCTCGAGCAAAGCAAGCCGCTGGCGTTCGGACGCGAAGCGGCGGGCGAGATCGCCGTCCTTGCGCGCAACAACCTTGATCGCGGCGCTCTGGCGATAGGTTTCGTCATCGCGGAAGGCGCGATAGACCGCCCCCATGCCGCCTGCGCCGAGCAGTTGCTCAATCCGCCACGGACCGATCATGTCGCCTTCGCCAAAGCGGGCCGTGTCGGTCACGACATCGGGCGCGGCGCGCGTTGCCATGAAGCCGGTGTCCTCCTCGCGCGCCGACTGGGTCCGCAAAAAGGTGGAGAGATCGGGATCCTCGCTGGCAAGCCGGTCCTCGATCGCACGCTGACCTTCGGGATCGAACGCCCGGTAATCATCCAGCTGCTTGGCTGCCCGCGCCCAGTCCATATCGTGCGCCCCCCTTAGAGCCCTTGCGAAACGATACTGAAAATCGCGCGCGATGCAAAACGATTGACCGCCGCCGCGCGAAGATCGAAGACCGCCCCCGAATGCCGGTCCATCCAGATATCAACGAGCGACGCGATGCGCTGAAGGGGCCTGCCGGATCAGCGCGCCGCGAACCCGCATTGCTGGAAAACGCCGCAAATCGGCCACATCGCCGATAATGGCGCGCATCCGCGATATCGGACCCGGAGCGCTTGTCACCGCGGCCTTTATCGGCCCCGGAACAGTCACGGCCTGCACGCTGGCGGGCGCGGATTTCGGCTACACCTTGTTGTGGGCGCTCGCCTTTGCGACCATCGCCACCATCGTGCTTCAGGAAATGGCCGCGCGCCTTGGCGTGGTGACCGGACGGGGCCTCGGCGAAACCCTCGCCGTCTTGCTCGAAAACTCCCTGTGGCGCTGGCCGCTCGTGCTCTTGATCGGCGTTGCGCTGTTCGCCGGAAACGCAGCCTACGAGGCGGGGAACCTCGCGGGAGCGGCGCTAGGCGTGGCGGCGGTGGCCGGGGATGCACCAGCGGTTTTCACCGCATCGGTGGTGACCATCTCCATCTTCGCCGCAGCTCTTCTGCTGAGTGGAAGCTATCGCGCCATCGAACGCGTTCTGCTCGCGCTGGTCGCGATCATGGCGCTGGCATTCGTCGCGACCTTCGCCATCGTGCGTCCCGATTTCGGTGCGCTTCTCGGCGGTCTTTTCACGCCTGCGCTTCCCGATGGCGCGCTGCTGACCGTCATCGCGCTGATCGGGACGACCGTCGTGCCCTACAATCTGTTTCTCCACTCCACGGCTGCGAGCCGCAAATGGTCGGGCGCCGAGAATCTGTCTGCCGCTCGCGCGGATACCGTGATCGCGATCGGCCTGGGGGGTCTGATTGCCATCCTGATTGTTTCCACCGCCGCGGCAAGCCTGTTCGCATCGGGGCTGGAGGCGACTTCCGCCGCCGACATGGCAAGCCAGTTCCAGCCGCTGTTCGGCTCCTATTCGGCCTATTTGCTGGGGATCGGCCTGTTCGCCGCAGGCCTGACCAGCGCCATCACCGCACCGCTTGCGACCGGCTATGCGATGAGCGAAATTCTCAAGCTCGGCGGCGGTGACGGGTCGAGGGCCTTTCGCGCGATTGCGGTCAGCGTGATCGTTATCGGTGCCGCCCTGTCGCTAACCGGCATCCGTCCGATCGAGATCATCGTCGCCGCCCAGATCGCCAATGGCCTGCTACTGCCCCTGATCGCCGCGTTCCTGCTTTACGCGCTCAATCAGAAACAGGTGCTCGGCCGCTACGTCAACGGACCGCTGGCTAACGTGCTGAGCGTCGGTGTGCTGCTGGTGGCGAGCGGGCTTGGGGTCCGCAGCATCGTGTTTGCGCTCGGCTGAATATCGGCGCGCGGCGTTGCCGGGGCCGGCTGATGGTAGACAAGCGCGGAGAAGCCTAGCCAGGCCGTGAACATCACCAGATAGGGCCAGCGGCGCGGCAAGAGTCGGGCCACCAGCAGCGTCGCTGCCGCCGTCCCAGCCAGCGCAATCAAGGCGGAACTTGCCGCGCGGGTGCCGGTGCCCGTCAGCGCCGTCTGGATCGCCACGCTGGCCCATTGCGCTGGCAACAGGGCCAGCAGCCAATCCGGCAACATTCCTGGCTGGGCCAATGCCGTTGCCACCACCGAAGCCTCACCCGCGACGACGAACACAGCGATCCACCAACCCTTGTCCAGCGCGCTGCGGGCAAACAGCGCCCCCCGCGCGGCAAAGCTGAGGCTGGCGATGACAAAGGCCAGCGCGATGGAAAGCGGGTGTGGCAAGGCTGGCATCCCCAGCGCACGCGCGAGCAGGATGAGGCCAGCCCCGGTCAGCAGGGCAAGAACGACGCCGACCCACAGGCGCCCGCCGGCCGCCGCCGCAATCATGCCGACACCCATCAGGCCCACCGCCAGAATGGGGCCTCCCACAAAGGCTAGCGGCGCGGAACCGGGTGTGTTGGCCAGCAGCAGCATGGCCAGCGCGGGCGCTGCAATCCCGGCCAGCGCGACCGTCAGCCATGCCCAAACCGGCGAGGCGGGCGGCTGAGTGTGCGACGTTGACTTCATGAGCCCGTCACTGGGAGAAGTACTGCGCCTTGTCGAGCGAGAACGTCGAGCAAGAACGTCAGGCATGAGCGCCAGATGGCAGCCTTTAATCGGCGTTCTCTCGCGCTCAGACCGCGATAAGTATCGATCAGAAACTCGCCTGCAATCTGACGCCGATCTGGCGTTGCGGGCCAAGGCGCACCAGCTCGTCGCCACCCGATGCCACGTAGTCTTCGTCAAACAGGTTGCGGCCCACCACGGCGAGCGTGAAATTGTCGAGCTCGCAATTGGTCGTGAATTCGGAATCGAATTGCGAAACGAATTGCCGCACGATGTCGACGTCCGAACCGCCCGCACGATAACCGCACCGAATGGAAAATGCGAGCGAGCGCTCATCGTCGATTTACCAGCGCACGAACCCCGAGGGCAACGATGCGCTAAAATCCTGTGTCGCGCTGGTGGAGGCATTGGCCAGCGTGGAACCGAAGAGCCCGTTCACCTCCTGAATGGCTCCCTGCACAGTGTGTGGGCACGAGCGCTGCGGGGAGGCCGGGCGGAACGAAGGGCGCGGTTGGATCGAGCAATCTCAGTGGCTGGCCAATGGTCGTCAGATCGTCGAGCTGTTCCTCGGAATCGTAACGCAGCTCCAACCCGAGGGTGAGGTTGGGCAAGACATCGTATTCGCCGCTCGCCTAAACGGCGTAGTTTTCGATATCGAGCCGCTCGTCGATTTCGCCATCGCTGTAGGTCGTGATCGAAGTCAGCCGGACCGCATCCGACACGTCCCAATCCGTCTTCCATGAAATGTTGTGCTGGGTGTTGGCGTTGAAGTCGGGCGAGTTGATAAAGCTTTCCCGGTTGAACTCGTTGCCAGGCACCACATCCTCGAAATTAACGAAGCCATCGGGGTCGCGAGACCGGCGGTCCGACGCGCGGTCGGCGACCTCCACATTGACATAGGAATAGGTGAGCAGGCTGCGAATGTCCGGGGTCGGGGTGAAGAGCAATTTCGCCCGGCCATTCCACTGTTTCTCGAAATCCGTGCCCCCGGTGATCGGGTTGCTGACGAACCCGTCGCTTTCGCGGCGTTCGCCCGAGACGCGGAAGGCCAGCACATCATCGATGATCGGTCCCCCGACCGCGCCCGACAAGGCGAATTCCTCCCCGCCATCGGAGGTAAAGCCGATCGCGCGCGCCTTTCCCTCCCAGTAGAACGTTGGATCGGCGGTGCGGATGACGATCGCCCCGGCCAGAGCGTTGCGACCCTGCACGGTCGATTGCGCGCCGCGCAGCACTTCGACTTGAGCGACGTCCCACAGACCTTCTGCGCCAAACCGCACGCTTTGATCGCTCAGCGTGACGTCATCGACATAGATCTGTGCGAGCGGCGAGGAACCGGCACCGAGCATGTTGTCGAACGGAATGCCGCGGATGGAAAACCCGCCTTGGGAGTTTCCAAGGTTCACGTTCGCGATGTAGTCGAAAGCTTCGGACAATGTGGTGATGCCCTGCGCTTCGATCGTCTCGCCGGTGATCACACCGACCGAAGTGATCGTGTCCTGCAGGGTTCTGTCGACCTTCTCCCCGGTGACGATGATCCCTTCCGCCTCTTGCGTGGTCGGCGACGCATCACGTTCATCACTGCTCTGCGCGCTCAAGGAACTTGCGCAAAAGGTTGCGAGTGCCAAGCTCGAGACCCCGAATTTCAATCTGATCCACATCACATGATCCCCCGTCCGGTCCTGGAGGATGTTACGTGGTCGCAACGACAGTTTGATGATCGTTCAAAGACAATTCGATGAGAGCGGCATGCAAGGCGTTTTTCTAAGCGTGTGCGCCAGCGTCGCGAAAAGGTCATGGCCCTTGCCTACTCGGCGTGTGAGGCGATCATGGTCGGGGACGAACAATGCGATACGCAATGCTGGGCGGCGCGCTCGCGCTTTTGGCGACACAGGCTGCGAATGCGGGACCGCTCGACTGCGCCTCACCGGGAGAAACCGTCTCGGATTGTATGCCGCTCGCGGATGACCTGAAGATCAACGATGTGCAGGCTGTCGGCTCGCACAACAGTTACAAGATTACCATCCCGGCTGCCGAGCTGGCGATCATAGCGGCGCAGTCGGGCGAGGTCGCCGAAGGGCTGGATTACACTCACGTGCCGCTCGCAGAACAGCTCGATCTGGGTCTGCGTCAGCTGGAGATCGACGTTTATCACGATCCGGACGGCGGGCGGTTTGTCGATCCGCTGCTGCCGCGTATGAGCGGCGAGGCGTTTGATGCCTCGCCGCTTACCGAACCCGGCTTCAAGGCGTTCCACACGTCAGATATCGACGTACGCTCGCATTGCTCCACTCTTGTCGCCTGTCTTCAGGACATAGAGAACTGGTCCGATGCCCATCCCGGTCACGCGCCGATCCTGATCCTGCTGAACACCAAGTCATCGACCCTGCCCATTCCTGGGGCCACCGAAGTCCTGCCGTTAACGCGAGATGCTTTCGATGCCTTGGACGCGGAGGTGCGACAGGTGCTCGAGTCGGAGGACTTCATCGAGCCTGATGATGTGCGGGGCGATTTCCAAAGCTTGCGCGCGGCGATCATCGAGGCAGGCTGGCCCGCCCTTTCGGCAAGCCGCGGCCAACTGATGCTGGCGATCGACTCAGGTCCGCAAACGGTAACCGCTTACATGCGTGGTCGTGAATCCCTCGAAGGACTGCCGATTTTCGTCAACAGCCTGTCCCTCGACGCGCCGCATGCCGCGTATTTCACGATCAACGAGCCGCAGGAGCAGCGGGCCAAAATCGAAGAGGCCGTGCGTGCCGGGATGATCGTGCGCACCCGCGCCGATGCCGATACCAAAGAGGCGCGCAGCGGCGATACAGCGCGGCGCGAGATCCCGTTCGCATCGGGGGCGCAGTATGTCTCGACCGATTATTATTATCCGCGCACCGAATGGTCGGATTACAGCGTCACCCTGCCGGGCGAGGATGCCGCGCGCTGCAACCCCGTTTGTGCATCGGAAGGCTGCAGCGCTACCGCTCGCCAATAACCCGCGGCCCACTGCTGAACCGCGAGTGCGTTTGGTCGGTCAAGACCCTGTCTTCGAGTCCCCCTCTTGCGCCCGCTGCCAAGTGGCGCGCGCGGATCACGGTGCTGAGCCTGTCCTTGCCAAGGCAAAGGATCATCTGGACGCCGGGCGACCTCCGTGCTCTCGGATCGCCATCTGAAGGGGTCAAAGGATGCCGACTGCGCATCCTCCATCAGCAAGCGCGCCAAGACAACCTCCACGAAAGCTATCTTGAACCACATCTCGCAGCGATCGTGAATCCAGTTTATCGACAGGGCCTGGACGGAGAGCCGTCCACGGCATCATGCTTGGCGTTCAGAATTCCCAAAAGCTGAACTAAACCCGATATGGGTTAAAATTAAAATATGGCAACGACTTAGTAGTCCCGTTGTGATTATCCCTATAATTCGACCGACCTGCGATATCCGTAAAATACTTTGGCAGCACCAAAGCTTTTTCGTTGGAAAAGTTCTGAAGGAACAATCCGAACCAGATCTTAACCATATTGATTGATAGGCGAACCCTGTCAGCCACCGGAAAGACCGCATGACCAAGCTCATCGTTCAGATACCGTGCCTAAATGAAAGTGAAACACTTCCAAACACCCTGGCCCGCCTGCCACGGCGTATCGAGGGCATCACAACGATCGAGTATCTGGTCATCGATGATGGCAGCACAGATGATACGGCAGGCGTTGCGAAACGGATGGGGGCGCATCACGTCGTGCGCCACCGCAGCAATCGCGGGCTGGCGACCGCGTTTCGCACGGGTATCGACGCCGCGCTTGCGGCAGGCGCCGACATTATTGTCAACACCGATGGCGATGGGCAATATGAAGGAGAGGACATCGCCGATCTGGTCGCCCCGATAATCGCAGGTGATGCTGATGTCGTCATCGGCGACCGCGGTGTTTCACAAAATGCGCACTTCTCCTCTCTGAAAAGGCTGTTGCAGCGCATCGGCAGCGGTGTCGTCCAAAGCCTCGCAGGTGTTGAAGTGCCCGACGCGGTGAGCGGATTTCGCGCGCTGAGCCGCGAGGCTGCCCAGAGGATAAACATTACGACCGAGTTCTCCTACACCACAGATATGCTAATCCAGGCCGGGCGCAAACGACTCGCTCTGGTTTCAGTACCCGTTCGAACTCACAAGGTTGAGCGGCCGAGCCGCCTGTTCTCATCGATCCCGCGCTTCATTACTCAAACCGGGATCACGATGGTTCGCACCTATACGACGCACAATCCGCTTCGGGTATTCTGCGCCACGGGGTTCGTTATCGCTGTAGTCGGCCTAATTCCGATTGCCCGTTTCCTGTGGTTCTGGATGATCGGCCAAGGTGACGGTCACATCCAGTCGTTGGTTCTGGGCGGCTCGCTGCTGGTGCTTGGCGTTCTCGTTGGCCTCATGGGAATAATTGCGGATCTGATCGGAACGAACCGCAAGCTGCTCGAGACCACTTTATTGCGTCTTCGTGAGCTGGAAAATCAGCAAAGAGAGCCGACTGCGGCTTCGCGAGAAAAAACGAATTGGCAGAACGGCGAGGATAAGGGGCGGCGTGTATCGTGATCAGCCTGCCTTCACCCGCACGTCTTGCCGTGAGACGCCGTTCTCCAATTGGATTTTTCATGCTGCGCACAGCGCAGTGACGATCAGCTGAGCGCCGCATTAGTTGTGGCCCTCGAAGCTGGAGGCACTGAATGTCAGATCCGATGACGACACATATCAGTCTTAGAAATACTTCGTTGCTCGTCGCACTTCTCTCCATAGGCATCTATGCGTTTTTCAGCTTTTTCTATCCTTTTAATAAAACAGAATACTCTGGAATCTATATTTACGACTACTATTACCAAGCCATATTGGACGGGCAATTGAATCTTCCGCTGCGGCTTGTCGCATACGAAGGGCATTATCTCCCTGACGGCACAGCCTATACCTATCATGGGTTGGCACCATTGCTAACGCGCTTTGCTTTTGGATGGCTCTTGCCTGCCGACGGGTCATTCTTTCCCTACGCTTCACCGCTGTTTTGGTGCGCAATCGGCTCTGCTTCGTATCATGTCATTCTGCATAAGCTCCTTCGCTCACATTTCGGACATGCCGATCATCTGAAGACGACAACAATTTGCGCAGGCGCGCTTGTGTGGCTGTTGTCACCGGGATTATTTCTTGCAGGAAACAGCAGCTTCTATGTGGAGCCGATTGCCGTTGCCTACGCAGCAACGGGTGTGTTCTTCCTCGCAGTGTTCGCGAATTCGCGTGGTGAGATGACGTATGTAACGACCGTCCTGATCTGCGCTTTGTGCATCGCCCTGGCGCTTCACGCCAGGCCTCATGTTGCTATCGGACTCGCTGCTGGCTTGGGCCTCTTGGGTGTCCGAGGCCTGCTCCATGCAAATCTGCGGTTTGTAATTGCCTTTGCAGTGGCCGGTGTCGTCATTGCGACTTCGGCCAGCGGATATCTTTACGTCAATTACCTGAAATTTGGTGATCCGATGGAAGCGCATGGAGGTTTCTCACCAGATGATCGAGTGCAAATGGGCACAGTGTTCCTGGGGCAAGAAGAGTACGGGAGCGAGCGTGCCCAGGGGTTCGAGCAATTTGGGCGTTTCAACCCCGCAAGGATCCCAGGAAACCTCGTTGCATACACACTCGACGCGCCGAACCCTGTCGTTCACTCTGCGGTCGAAACCATACTGCAACAGCAGGAAAAACGCGCCGGCTATGTCCGGCTGGAGCCTCCGTTTCTGGGCATCGGTCTGTTGTGGGCAGTCTGGCTTACCATCGCGGCAATTGGTTTGCGACGCAAACCCACTTTTCACGAATGGGTCATGGGCCTGTCCGGTGCTGCGATCGCGATCATGGTTCTATCTTATCCCACCATCACGTTCCGCTACAGATCAGAATTGTGGCCGCTCGTCATGGCTCTCGTCATTACGAGTATGCCCACTTTTCTTTCTAGACTTGACCGAGCAAAAACCGGCAGTCTTTCAAGCTTGACGATAACTATTGTGGCGGTCTCACTTCTTATCGGCTTCAATGCTGCGATCGCTTATAGTTATTCGCATCGCAATCCGCAGGGCCAATACGTTCTGGACAAAGATTTCTGTATAGAACTCGTAAGCGCACGCTTCGACCGGCAGAAGACATCACAACTCTGTGCTGATTGGAAAGACCAATGACATCGTCCCTCGCTCGCGCCTACGTGCGTTTCATGCATAGCATCGCAGATACACCAGTTTTCCCGTCGGTCGACGATGCGCCTCCGAGTCGGCGCAACGGCAATCTTCTCCATTGGTTCGGGTCGCTTCCGGCGATCCACGACCTCGACCGCATGGTGGCGCTTGATAGTGCGTGGTGGACGTACAAGGCGAGCGACGCGGTCGCGGGGTTCCTGCAAGAGCGGCCTGGGGCACGCGTTTTTGAATGGGGAAGCGGGGCCAGCACGATCTGGCTTTCCAAAAGGGCCAAGAGCGTCTTTTCGGTCGAACATGATGAGAAATGGCAGGCGTTTCTCGATGCAAAGATAAAGGGCATTTCCAACGTGACCACGAGACTGGTGAAACCATCGTCTCACTTAGGTTACGCATCGATTGTTTCGCAAAAGCCGGGCTGGACCGGGTTTGATTTCACCGATTATGCGAAAGCGATTTACGATGTCCAAGGGGCGTTCGACTTGATCGTGATCGATGGTCGGGTACGCTCCGCCTGTCTCGAACATGCCGTCGAAAAGCTCGCCCCATCGGGTATAATCGTGGTCGATAACAGCCACCGCAAACGATACCAGAACGCTATTGCGAAATGCGGCCTTACCTGTTCGCGAATGAGAGGGTTGACGCCAAGCCTGCCTTACCCGGACGAAACGAGCCTGTTGAGGAGGCCCGATTGAAGTTTGGCGCAAAAAAGGCTGCTTCCTTTCTTGGCGCCGTCGTGAGCGTAATCGGTATCGGCTGGGTGCTCTATCTCGCCTACCTCAAGCGGGACGGTATCGCGGAGCTGGAATTTCCCATCTGGCAGATTGTCGGATATGCCTTCCTGTATGCGCTTTCGCTATACCTGCTGGCATGGAACTGGGCCGACATTGTTCATATTCATGATGGCCCGGATGGAGCGCCGAAGCGGTTACTCCAAACCACATTTCTGCGGTCGCAGATTTGGAAGTATGTGCCGGGGAATGTCTTCCACTATGTCGGCCGACACTTGGCCGGAAAGATGGCTGGCGCGTCTTCCGCAGCGCTGATGAAATCGACCGTCACCGAAAGCGTCGCGCTCGTCGGAGCTGCGCTGCTCCTTTCAAGCGTACTGTTGCTAGCGAGCGATTTTCGGGGGGTCGGGATAGGAAGTGCTGAGACGGTATGGCTGTGCGCGAGCGCGGGCGTTCTGGCGGCAACACTGATGTCGATCTGGTATCACGTGTCTGACAATCGCCAGTTCATCAATCGTTTGATGATTATAATGGCAAGGGCGCTTCTATTCTTGACTGCCCTTGGAATCTTGACCTTCCTTATCGCGGATGGTTCCGACGACGCCGCTTTGATTATTGGGGCGACTTCGGTGGCATGGTTGGTGGGTTTCGTGACGCCAGGATCGCCGGGTGGAATTGGTACGCGCGAGGCAGTTCTGGTTCTTCTGCTCGAGCCGACTCTGGGGGAACCTGTTATCTTGGGGGCGAGCTTGGTTCTTCGAGCAGTCACCATGGGGGGTGATTTACTTGCTTACGCGATTGGTAGTGCAATCGGGAAAAGTGGCGAGCAACGACGACTGCCGAAGCGAAAGCTTAGCTGACGATCGATGCTCGAATAGCCATTCTCGGCCCGACCGAGTTTGATCTTAGCCGATATGATTCATGACCAAACTACGGCCCGGCGGACCCAGGCTGTAGACGCGGATTGTCCCCCTACCTGGCCACGCTGCAAGGAACGCAAAATTTCCGCAATGCGCGCCCACCGACTTTCACTTGCCGTCAAATGCGGGGCTGTTGAGATATTGGCAGGTTATCCGAAACAAGCGTAGAATTTGAAGTGCGTAAACGCAGAGGGTTGAATTAGTCGCTTGCGTCGAATGATTGAGACTACCCCTCACTCAAATTAGTCCCGATTATGGGCGCAATCACCAGCCCAACTCCCAAAACGTATCCCATTCGAGCGGAATGGAACTTATCGAGAGGAAGGGGACAGGACCGCTGCCGATGCCTCCAATGGCCGGTGTTTCTCAAGTCGTTCCTTCGCACGCGGTCGGAAGACGAAGCCACGCTCGCGAGCCTTCAACAGCGCGCAGGATATTTTTGCGGCCATCAACACCCGCATTGGGATTGCCGGCTTCCACGCTGCAGCTGAACTTGGTTGCGATCACTGCCCTTTCGCGCAGCCCCGCATCCTTGATGCAGCGCCCCAGCATCCGTTCTGAATGCCGTTTGTGTACATATCGGCGGTGTCGAAGAAATTGCCTCCCGCGTCGGTGTAAGCGTCGAAATGGGCGATCGCGGCGTTGCTGGCGCGGGCGACGGCGGATTGGCTATCCTTATTCAAAAATCACGGCTGCTTTGGCTTTTCTAACGGGACGAGCCGACTAACCGCTCAGGGTCCGGATCTTGCCAGTTCGCCGCTCCGCTTCGGATCGCGGTTCCTCACTCAATGACTACTCTTGGGATCAAAGCACCAGTGGCTTCACTAGCATCCAGATCGCCATGCCAATCATGAACAGGTTTTCGGTCAGCGAGACGAAGCCGAGCGGCACGTTGCTGTCGCCGCCCACGCAGGCGCATTTGAGTTCGCGTTTGTCGATGTAGACCGCCTTGAACACGCTCACCGCACCGATTGTCCCTATGACGAGCGCAACGGGGATGGAGATAAAATCGAGAATGTGCGCCGTCATCAGGACGCCCGCGAGCCCCTCGGCAAACGGATAGACATAACCATAGGGCACCCACCGTTTCGCGAGCAGGTCGTAGTTCAGGAACATGGTAGAGAAGCTCTCGACATCGCGTAGCTTGAGATAAGCCAGACCGCACATCGAGAAGCTGACGAACCATTCGGCTGCGAGGATCGAGACCACCTCGCCCGTCGCGACCCACGCCGCGCCCACGGCCATCAGCGCCATCATGCCGAACAAGGCGGCGACGGGCTGATAAGACGTCCCTTCCTTCTCGACCGGATTGCCGAAATGCGCGGCAAGATCGGTGTAGCCGCCTATCCGTTCATCGCCGATCCATGTCTGGGGAGTCGTTTTGACGCCGTGCTCTTCCTTGAAAGCATCGGTTTCCTCGCGGGTGGTCAGATGATGGTCGTCCACCTGATACCCGCGCCGCTCAAGCAGCCATTTCGACTTGATGCCATAAGGGCAGACATGATCTTCCATGACCATGCGGTGGAGTTGGGCTGTCTTGCTCATATCATTCTTCCGGATTCAATTGGCCTTCGAAGTCGGGGGCCGGTCGCGCTGCGGCTTCCTCTGCGGTCTCGGCTTTGCCGTTGGCCTTTATGTCTTCGATCAGCCATTCCATTTCCTTGATCTCGCGACGCTGCGCCTTGATGATCTCATTCGCGAGGGCCCGAACGCGCACATCCTCTATATTGGCGCGTTCACTGGTGAGGATCGCGATGGAGTGGTGTGGGATCATCGCCTTCTGCCACGCCTGATCCGACACGGTGTCCTGTGACCGCACCAGATAAAGAGAGCCAACGAACAGCAATGTCGCGCCTGCGAGAATGGCGACGTTTGCTCGTTTATCATCATACATGTGCAGCATGAAAAGAAGCATTACGATGGCCATCGCACCGCCCATGTAGAGCGCCATGTATGTGCGGGTTTCGCTGAAGAAGACGTGGTCTATTTGGTACGTGTTGAGATACATCAATCCGAACATGACAAGCGTCGATGTTGCGATCATTGCTATAAAGCGAATGTATTTGGAAATTTTTGCCTCCCAGTTGCCTATTTCCGGTTCTTCTCAAATAGATCCACCAGCTCTTCGAACTTCTGGCGCTGCTCCGCCTCATCACCGCTAGCGATAGCCTCTGCGACGCAGCATGCCGCGTGGTCCTTGAGCACTTGGCTCTCGACCTTCGCCAAGGCCGACTTGATGGCGGTGATCTGGTGCAGGATGTCCATGCAATAGCGATCGTCTTCGATCATCTGCGCCACTCCGCGCACCTGCCCGGCAATGCGGTTCAGGCGTTTGATTTTGTCAGTGCCGTTCATGGCATAAACCTTCTTTACATACCTTAGGGGGGTATAGTATCGGCAGCAGCAATGCAAAACAACCCCAAAGACCCCATGACCTTCAATCCTTCTCGCCGAACCTTCATTTCAAGCACTGCGGCGCTGGCTGCTGCCACGACGTTGCCAATGCCCGCATGGGCCCGGGGTGGATCGCTCGTCCATGCCGCGAATGGCTTTGGCGAGCTTTCGGGCGAAGACCTCAACCTTTCGATCGACACTCACAGGTTCATGACCAGGGGGCAATCGGGCCATGCGATCGCGGTCAATGGCAGCGTGCCGGGACCGCTCATCCGCTTGAAGGAAGGGCAGGACGTCCGCCTGCACGTCACCAATAATCTCGATGAAGACAGCTCAATCCACTGGCACGGCCTGTTGCTGCCGTTCCAGTTCGACGGCGTTCCCGGTGTCAGCTTTCCCGGCATCAAGCCCGGCGAGACCTTTACCTATGAATTCCCTGTGCGTCAGAACGGCACCTATTGGTGGCATTCGCATTCAGGCCTTCAGGAGCAGGCGGGGCACTATGGCCCGATCATCATAGAGAGCGCCGAGCCGGACCCGCGCTATGACCGCGACTATGTCGTCCTGCTAAGCGAATTCACCCCAATCCATCCGCACGAGATCATGCGGAAGCTCAAGGTCGGCGAGCACTATTTCAACCGCCAGATGCAGACCGTCAGCGAAGGTGAGATGTCGGGCGAGATGCGCCGGATGTGGGGCCAGATGCGCATGAACCCGCGCGATATCTCTGACGTGACGGGCACGACCTATATCTATCTTATTAACGGTCACGGACCCGCCGACAATCTTCAGCTGGAATTCCGCCCCGGCGAACGGGTGCGGCTGCGCGTTATCAATGGCAGCGCCATGACGTTCTTCAATGTCCGTATCCCCGGCGTGCCCATGACAGTCATTCAGGCTGATGGTCAGGATGTGGATGAGGTAGAAGTAGACGAGTTCCAGATCGGCGTCGCTGAGACCTATGATGTGATCGTCGCGCCATCCGAAGGCAGCCACGCTATCGTTGCAGAGGCGATGGATCGCAGCGGCATGGGTGTTGCCAGTCTCACCAGCCACAAGGACCATATCGCGACGCCACCCGCACTGCGCGAGATACCGACGCTGACCATGACCGACATGGGCATGATGGATCACGCAGCAATGGGGCATGGTGATATGGGCGGTATGGATCATGCCATGCGCGACACGTCGCTGCTCCCCGATGATGTCGAGGTCGGACCCGGTATCGACATGGTTGCGCCCATGCCGACCGACCGCATGGACTTCCCCGGCCTGGGACTCGACACGGTCGACCACCGCGTGCTGCGCTACACCGACCTGAAAGCCAAGCGGATGAACCCGCATCGCGAGGTCGACCGCGAGATGGAGATTCATCTCACCGGCAACATGGAGCGCTACATGTGGTCGTTTGACGGCAAGAAGTTCACTTCCGTCACCGATGATCCGATCCGCTTCGGCTTCGACGAGCGCGTTCGCGTCAAACTGGTCAATCAGACCATGATGGCCCACCCGATCCACCTGCACGGTCACTTCTTTGAGATGGTCAACGGCGCGGATCACATGCACCAGCCGCTCAAGCACACGATGGTGGTGCAACCCGGCGGCACCGCGACTTTCGACCTCACCGCTAACGAGCCGGGCGATTGGGCCTTCCACTGCCATTTGCTCTATCACATGCACGCCGGGATGATGCAGGTGGTGACCGTGCGTCCATTTCCAGACAGCGCTAAATCCTGATGCGAACCTTCTTGTTTGCCAGCGCGGCGCTTGTCGCCGCTCCTGCTGCCGTGAACGCGCAGGATCACACCGAGCACAGGACTGAAAAGCCCGACGGAATGGATCACTGCGCGATGGGCCACCTGCCGCCCGAGCAATGTCCGCCCGAGGCTGAAAAGGCACAGCCTGAAGCCATGGACCACAGCAAGATGGACCATTCGGGCCACGGCGCGATGGGTGTGGACAACGCCGCTGATACCCCAATGGACCACAGCCAGCACGGTTCGTCCATCGACAAGTCCGCACCGGGCGCTGCGCCCGAAAGCGCCGTGCCTGCGCGCGCGTTCGAAGGGCCGCGGCATGCAGCCGATGAGATATGGGGCGAACGGGCAATGGCCCCAAGCCGCAGCCAGCTCGCACGCGAGAATGGCGGCATGCGCACCGGGATGGTGATGGTGGAGCGGCTCGAAGCGCGCATTCCAAGCGACGGCGGAGAAGATGGCTATTTGTGGGACGCTCAAGCTTTTTACGGCGGTGACATAAACCGCTTTGTTCTGAAAACCGAAGGCGCGGGTGAAGTTGGCGGCGAGCTGGAAGATGCCGAGATACAGGCGCTCTACAGCCGCGCGATCGGACCCTTCTTTGACCTTCAGGCCGGCGTGCGCTTTGATCCCGAACCAGATACGCGCGGGCATCTTGTCGTCGGCTTGCAGGGCCTCGCGCCCTATATGTTCGAAGTTGATGCTGGCTTGTTCCTGTCCGATCAGGGTGACCTGACAGCTCGGATCGAGGGCGAATACGATCAGCGCATCACCCAGCGCCTGATCATCCAGCCACGTGTTGAGGTGGAATTGTCCGCGCAGGAAATCCCTGAACGCAGGATCGGAGCGGGCATTACGTCTATCGAGACTGGCGTGCGCCTGCGCTATGAATTCAAGCGCGAGTTCGCGCCCTATATCGGCATCGAATACGAAGCAGCGCTAGGCGAGACCGCTGACATTGCCCGCGCCGCTGACGAAAACCCGGATGGACTGAAATTCCTGATAGGTTTGAGGGCATGGTTTTAACGTCCGCTTACTACTCAGCCTCGGGCGCGCTGACGTAAGGCAATCCTCGTCCATTTTTTGCGGTGAAATACAACCAGCACCAACGGCACAATCTGGGTCGCAGGCGGAGCGACCGGTTTCGACGCTCGGTTTTTTCTACCGGGACTCTCCCCTCCGGCCCAAAAATCGCGCCAAAATTCAGCGTCGGCAATTGAAGTCTGGGCGGACCAGAAGACGCGGGAACAGTTCGTGCTTGCGTCGGGCCGAATTAAAAATCGGACAGACGCTGTGCTCGTGAGCACCTCAAACAGACAGGAACGCGAGCGGCGCTGAGATAAAAACGAACAGCGTGATGACGACGATCGCAATGCCGTTCATGACCAGACCTGCGCGCGACATGGTCGCCAGATCAACGCCTCCATCTGCGAAAATGGCAGCGTTTGGCCCGGTCGCCATCGGCAGCATGAACGCGCAATTGCAAGCGAGTGCCAAGGCTCCGGCGAGGAGCGCCAGGTCCATGGCGGTGCCGCCTGCACCGCAGAACAGTCACTTGATGGCAAACGGTATCCGTAGGGTTGTGCGCACATCCGCCGCATCGCCGGTTGCGCCGATCTCCGTCAGCAGGTCTATGGTCGTCTTCTCCGTCAGGCGATGGCTGATACCGAACAGCAACCGCCCGATTTGAAGATCGCGGGCCTTGAGATCCACGGGGTCGCCAACAGTTTCGATCCCATTGTTCACCGAGATGGGACGCACCGTGCTCTCCGTTCCGAATTGCCAGGTGTGAGCATAGCCAAAGCTGGCCGAAGTGCGCTCGTTCAGTGCGATTCCGAGGCCGAAAGTGGCATTGGGCGCCCCGCCGGGGGCGACCCGATCGATCTGCACGTCGCCCGATCGGAAATCTACCTTCCCCGGCAAATTGTAGGTGTAACCAAGAACTGCAAATAGGGTCGCCGGGTCGCTCGGAAACAGGGCAGTGATGCTCGGCGAAACGGCCCAGAAACCGGACCCGGTGGCGGATTCGGTCGCATTGCCCAACGGATCGCGATCAAGCTCGAACGGACTTGATCCGGTCGGCGCGATTACCTGCACTCCTCCAATCAAGTAGGGCCAGCCGTTCTTCGCATCGGCGAGCTGGTACCGGGCCTGAAACTCGACATCTCCTATACCGCTGCCATTTGCGGAAGTATTGACCGTACCGGCGCCAGATTGCGGCGGGTTTTGCACCAGCGGCACGAGCACAGCCGTATCGCTGCGATAAACCCACGGCAGGCGACCGGACAGCTCCAGCCGACTGGTTACGCCGAACCGCCCGACGAGGCTTGCTGTGAGGATATCCTGTCGGCTCTCGTTGATATCAAAAACGCCCACCAGCACCGATTGCGGCACCTCGATCCCGCGGAACACGAAGCGGTTACGATCAGTGCGCCCATACTCGAGTGTCGGTTCGATCAAGACGCGGCCCGCGCGCGAGATTATCCCTCCCTGATCGCCCAGCACGGCGACATTTGCCGGTTCGACTTCTTCTGTTGGCGGCGCGCCGACCTGAACTGCTGGCTGCTGGCCGTCATCCGCCGCTGAAGCGTCCCGCTGTGCAACCTGCGGAGCGGGTGGGGCCGCTGAATCTTCGCCGAGCGTGGCAGCAAGCCGCCCTTCGAGTTCGTCGAGGCGAACGCGTTGGTTTTCAAGCGCCTGCTGCTGTGCTGCGATCGATTGCCTCTCGGTTTCGATCTGCTCAAGCAAGGTTGCATAGTCGGGCGGCGTCTGGCCTGCACCGGACTGCGCCAGCACGGCGCCACCATTGCACACCGCCATGGCGGTCGCGGCGATTAACCAGCGGGCGTTCAACATTTCAGAAATCGCCACGCGCGCCGACGTCCGAAAGAAGTGAGTCCATCCGCAGCATCATCGTCCCCAATGGGATCGCGGAATTCTGTACGTCGATACTGACCATTACATCGGTATCGATTACGCGGTTGTCCGCTATGTTGGCGATGATCGACCCAGTCGACTCGCCAATCAATTGCCGAAGCGACAAGCCGCTCCCGTCCAGCGAAACCATCGTCTGTCCATCGGCCTGATCCAGGCTCACATTGCCCCATTCGGTGGCGACACCGCTGCCATCGGACGCTATGTCGAGCAGGCGGGCATCCGTTGGCACGGCGATCGCGTCGCTGCTCTCCGTTATCGTCACACCTGTCCCGCCAATAGCCGTGCCCTCGGCGGGATCGGTCGGGCCTGTGCCCCCGGCGAAGACTGCCAGATTGGCGGCATCCTCCAGCGTGAAAACTGTTCCGAGCACGATTTCGCCGTCGACCCGCGTTGTCACCGCAATACCGAGCGAAATGTCCATTCCGTTGGGCAGCAGGAAGCCTCCGCGAATGGCTTCCAGATCGCTGTCGGAGAGCGTCGGAGCTGCCGGCAAGATCTCGCCGGCAGCGGAGGGGGATGCGATGGTGGCGGCAACCATCAGGCTGAAGATCTTTGAAGAACGCATCGCGCTGTCCTTTTGAAATTGGTTACAATTCGATGGGAAAAGGTGGCGCGCGCACAAGCGAGAGAGCCTGCAGACTGACCGGCTCCATAGCGGCCGTCTTTGGTCCACCCATGGCCAGAGCCCATTCGGACCGGCGGCCAAAGCTGGCCTTGCCCCTTGGAGCCTGGTCCGCGATCGCGAACAGCACGCCGTTCCAGACATCTGCGAAGTGCTCGCGATCCATCCGGCGCATTCCGCGTGAAGGATCACCGACCAGAACCTGTCGATCATCGACGCCCTTCACCACGACGAAATGCTTGTACCCTTTGAGATCGATCAGAGCGATGCCGGGAATGCGCGTGGTGGCAATGTCGTCAAGCGTGACCTGATAGCCCTCGGCATTGACCCGGTTCGCTTCGAGATAGCGCTTCATGTCGAGCAGGGAGAAGCCCAGCTGGCGAATTTTCGCCTGGTCGCCGGTTTGCCACATTCCCTGGAACACGATCCGTTCGTCCACGGGGATTTCGTAATGAAACCGAAGCAGGGAAGCGAGCGCCGCTGATCCGCAGCTATAATCGTATTGCTGGCGAATGACCGTGAGATACCTGCGGGCGAGCATGCTCTTCACCGGGACCGCATAATCCGCAATACCAACGGTGAGCGGGGGTGGACCCGGAGAAATCGCAGACGAACCGCAGCCCCACAGAAATGGTGCGACGCTCGCGATCGCGAGCAAACTATTGCTGAATGGCGACATTGACGGTCATCGAAGAATTGATTGCGACATTGTTGCCGGTATTGACCGAAAACAGCGCCAAGCCGCTGAAATTGTCGAGCGAACCGGCGGCAAATTCGACTGCACCATTGGTGAAGTCTCCGTTGATGGTATTGTCGGAAACAGTGCCAGTCGCTGTGGTCGCCGCGGTCTGTTCGATCACCTGCGTATCCGCAGCTCCGCGTTGGGATCCAAGCTCGGCTTCGGATATGGTTTGAGCGGAATAGGTCGTCTTGGCCGGTCGCTCGTCGTCCTGCGCCGGCACTGACGCGACGGCTGGCGAAGCGATGAGGCTGCAAATGAAAGACGCAGTCGCCAGCTTTGATATTATTGCCACCAGGTTTCTCCCAAGCGGATGCTTCAAAAGTGTCGGCCCAGCGAGCGGAAAGACGCCGGGCCGACTGTTTGTCGAATTTAGAACGAGATGCTGCCGGTGTTGGCGTTGACCGTCACAGCAGCATTCTGCGAAGCCCAGAAACCGGTGTTGACGTTGAGCGCGTTGAGCCCGGCAAAGTTCGAGAACGCTCCCTCGCTGAAGGTGGAGCCCCAGCCTTGCGAGAAACTGCCGCTTGCTTCGCCGTTATCGCCGTCGTCCGTTGCATTTTCCCCATTGCCGTAGTTGAAGACATACGCTTCGCCTTCGGTGACAGTAGCGGCCAGCGTCACCGGAGCGGTGATAGCTGAGGTCGAGTAGGACGAGGTTCCGCCATTGTTTGCAGAGCCAATTCCACTCGCGTCCGAATAGGCGATCGAATCTTCATTGGCGTTGACAGCCGCGTCGCCGTTGGCATCCTGCGCCATGGCTGGGGCTGCGATAGCGAACGTGGCGACGGCTGCACCAAGATACTTCATTGATTTCATGATATATTACTCCTGTTGATATACGCCGAGCCGGAGTTCGGCGACGCTCAAATATTCCGGCTCGATTTGACTATCTCAGGGCCTTCGAATTCTTCAGCCCCAAACACGAAGTTTCATGCCCCCCAAACAGGTGTGTCCACCACCCCTGTCGCCGTGCCTGTCGCGAGTGATGCGACACGCTCGCAAGACCATATGTCTTGGTCCACCTTGCGCTGGATCAGGCGAGCCGTACGACGCTGCAATGCATGCGCCGCACCAGGTCCGCCTGTCGGTGAATGTCGGTCTTGGAGAAGATCTGCTTGAGGTAGGAACGCGCGGTCTGCGGTTGGATGCGCATGGCCTGTGCGGCGTCGGATATCGTCGCGCCCTCGGCCAATCTTATTGCCAGATCGGTTTCCGCAAGTGTGAGCTGGTGTGCCTGGCAGAGTGCCTTAGTGATCCGGCTGACGTCGCGCTCGGGATCGAGCAGGAACAGCGCCGCCGACTCGCTCCCCTCAGCGCTCTTCAAGCTGATGACTACCGCGACGAGATAAGTGTGGTCTTTGCGATGCAGGAGCGTGACGGAGACAAAATCGCTGTTGACCAACCCAAAGTTGATGGCAGCCTGAAGGCGAATGGATTCTTCGAGATTCCCGCCGGAGATCGATCGTCCCGCATCACGGATGCAGTCGCCCGCCTCGAGCATTCGCCGCGCTGTCTTGTTTTTGAGTACCGGGAACGCCTCTTTATCGAACAGGACAATGCCGAAATCGAAGCGGTCGAGGAGACTTGTCACGAGCGGCCCCGCCCAAAAATCCTGTTTGCATTCCTTCGCCTCCTGCGCGGGCGCACAGTTCAGCACTGCGAAGTCGTTCCATTCGGTTGGAATAGTGGTTTTCATGAAGCCTGTTTGACCCACGCAGATGGATGCCAACGTGGATGCCAGCGTGGAAACGGCGTGGTAAAACGTCTCGCCGCCATCAACTCGGCCCAAATCCGGCCCGTACTGTCGGACGCCGATGACGCGCATCGCAACCACGTCTTCCTCTCGATGGGGCCCGTCCGGTATGCACACTCCTGCGCGGACGGCAAATCCTGCATGACTTCAGCGATTGGTGGCGATGCTCAGTATCGAAATCGGCGAGGACGTAGCCGTTCGACGCGATGGCGTGCTCCTGCCGCTGCCCCGCTCGCGGCAGACCCGTGCGCTATTGGCATTCCTGGCCTTTCAGTCCCGGCCCGTCAGCCGCGAATGGTTATCCGGACTGTTCTGGGAACACACGTCCGATCCGCGCGCCGGTTTGCGATGGGCGCTGGCGAAGATCCGGCGGATCCTGGGGGCGAACGCGAACTGGCTTGACGCGAACCGACTTACCGTGTGGCTCAAGGTTCCCCCCGACAGCCTCATCGTCGATCGAACCTGGAATGAGCGATTGCTGGCCCTGACCCTTAGCGGATCTCACGACGCTTACGGCGCCTGGGTCACACAATTTCGCGAGCGCATGATCCAGGGCGGCTCACCTCACGGGCCGAGAGAGAACGACGAAACTTCGTTCAAAATACCCGACCAGGAAATTCGATACACGCTCGCCGCCGACGGTACTCGGATCGCCTACGCCCGAATGGGGCAAGGGCCCCCGATCCTCAAATCCGCCAACTGGTTGAGCCATCTGCGGGAGGAACTGAGCGTCCCGTTCTGGTCAGGGCTGTGCATGAGACTTTCTTCGATGCATACGCTCTATCGCTATGACGAACGTGGGAGCGGCTTGAGTGACTGGGACGTATCGGAACTAGGCTTCGATGCATTCGTGAGCGATCTCGAATGTGTTGCTGATGCTGTCGGGCTCGAACGGTTTCCGCTGGTCGGGATCAGCCAGGGCGGCGCGGTGTCGATTGAATACGCCGCGCGTCATCCAGAGCGCGTATCGGCCCTGATACTGCTAGGCGCCTATCCTTCCGGCTGGCGCCATGCCGAGACCGCAATCGTGCGTAAAAGAGAAGCGGAGATGACTTTGGTCGAGGAAGGCTGGGGCGACGACAGCCCCGCCTATCGCCAGATTTTCTCACACAGCTTCATGCCCGATGCGTCAGCTGGCGATATCGATCGCTTCAACCACTTCCAGCGCCAGACAACGTCACCTGCGAATGCCGCGCGTTTCATCGACAGCTTCGGCGATATCGACGTTCGGCATCGCCTAGCCGCCGTACGATCGCCAGCGCTGGTGCTGCACAGCGCGGGCGACCGGCGGATCTCGGCAAAGGTGGGCGAAAAACTGGCCGCTTCCATGCCCGATGCAGTCTTCGTCCCGCTTCCTACTGCGAACCATATCCCCCTATCGACCGAGCCGGCCTTCGAAGTCATGGCCCGAGAGATCGAAGCATTTCTGGCAACACATCGTGCGACATCCTGAATACCGCATGTCAGGCCGAATGACGGATCGATAAGGCGCCCGCTTGCGCCATGCTCACCGCGATCGTGCCAAGGTTTGATCGCGGCCTGCAAGTCGCCGTCTGGGCTGAGCGATGCGAGCATCAATGGCAGAATTGACGGAGACCATTTCGGAGTGATTGACTAAAGGCAATACAGTTGAAAATCCGTGCGATCTATAGGGACACGCCGACTTTTGCGGCCACGAACATTCAGCGTCGGGTCGCCCGCATCTTATAGACATCCGTCCAGGTCTCACCTGCATCCCTGGAAATTGCCAATGTCCAGTCAAACGCATTATCCGCCGGTGCGCTGAACGTGATCCTGCGGCGCGGATCGTGCAAAGGTTTGCGATAGTGCAGCTCAATCGAGCCGTCCGGAAGTTCCATACCGGACAGATGGCTCATCGCCTGACTGCCTTCGCCGGTGAACACGATATCCCAAGTGCCGTCTTCGGGATCGAGCATCCGCATGGTCGATCCAAAGCCGCCCGCTTTCGGGCGCCAGAGATCGATGATCGCGATTCCCTCGCCAAGGCAATGGAAGTCCCATTCCCCGCCCTGCCCCTCGACCCATGTGCCATCAGGAGTGATCTGGCTGTCGACGAAGTTCCAGGAGCCGACATAGCGACCGAAAGCGGAAACAGACCCTTCGGTGCAGGCGCGAGCTTGCGCATCGGCATCCCCCTTCGACGGATCGGTGAAGAGCGATGGCGAGACCCCTGACAGGCTTGCGGCCCCTACGAGTGCAGCGATAGCGCTCTGATATTTCATAACTTTCCCTTCCTGCCCTGAGTGAATGGACCAGACGCGCCTGTTGCGAAATTGCAACGCCATCCGCCATATTGGTTCGATTAGCACTAAATGCAATTGCTTGTAGTTCTTTTCGGACTATTCCTGGGCTCGTCACACCAGACGTCTTGTCAACAAGGGGAACCCGACGTGCAGACCACTCATTCCAAGATCCGGCTTTTCAGCTCATGCGCTGCGATTTCCATAGCCGCCTGCGCATCGTCCGCTCTCGCTCAGGATCAGGAGGCGGCGGGCGACAGCCTGGAACTTGAGAGCGAGGCCGAAGCCGAAACGGAAGACAACCGCATCGTCGTCACCGGCTCGCGCATCGTGTCGGAAAGCGCGGCTTCGACCCAGCCGCTTCAGACCCTCAGCGCGGAAACGATCGAGCTTTCGGGCGTGACCAATATCCAAGACCTGTTGCTTGAGAACCCAGCGTTCGGCGCTCCGACTTTTGCGCGAACGAACAACGCCTTCGGGGTGACCGGCACCGGCGTGGCCACGGTCGATCTTCGCAATCTGGGCGTTGCGCGCACGCTCGTGCTCATCAATGGCCGACGGGTCGTTGGTGGGCTAGCGGGGACGAACACGGTCGATCTCAACGTCATCCCCACCCAGTTCATCGGGCAGATCGACATTCTGACAGGAGGCGCGTCATCGCTCTATGGCTCGGACGCAATCGCTGGTGTCGTCAACTTCGTGTATCGCAACGATCTGGAGGGTCTCAACCTCGAAGGACGCTACGGCATAACCGAGCGCGGGGATGCCGAGGATTATCGACTCAACGCCACCTATGGCGGCACGATCGACGACGGCCGCGGGCGCTTCATGCTGCATGCGGGTTACACAAATCAGGGGCAATTGCTGTCGCGCGAACGCGAGAACACGCGCGTCGATGATATCGACCTCTTCCTGTTGAGCGGCGATCCGGACGATTTCGGCACCGAGAGCATCCCGTTTTTCTCCAGCTTTCCGCCGCAGGGCCGGTTCGACATACTGGGCACGTCGGGCAACGGTGATGACTTCACATTCGGCCCTGATGGCGTGCTGCAACCGTGTTTTTCCGCCAACGCCACGCCCACTTGCACGGCGTTCGACGGCTCCCCTGCAAGCGGCCCGAACGGGTTCAATCGCCAGCAATTCCGCACGCTGGCTTCCCCGGTCGAGCGGTACGTCTTCGCCGGGACGGCGGATTACGAGATCAGCAATGGCGTGACCGCTTTCCTGGAAGGCACATACGTCAAGACGCAGTCCGCGCGCCTTATCGAGCCCTTCGCATCGTCCTCGGGTGGGACCAACGCGCTCTTCCCCGCCACCGGACGCGCACCCATCGAAACGCGAGTACTTGTCGACGGCGATGAAGACGGTGTTCCCGACGGGTTCGACCTCCTCGTCAATCCGTTCGTTCCGCAGGAAATCGTCGATGCGTCGTCCGACATCGATGGAGACGGATTGCGCGATCTCGGCTTCGTGCGCCGCCTGCTCGAAGTCGGAGAACGGACCAATGACACAACCCGCGATTTCTTCCGCGTGGTGGCGGGATTACAGGGGGAACTCGCCGACGGCCGGTTCCGCTGGGATGCCAGTTACAATTACGGACAGACGACCGAGAACCAGCGTTCGTCGGGTCAGATCAACGTCGCCAATTTCCGCCAAGCCTTCGCCGCCATCACGGACAGCGACGATCTCGATGGAGACGGCGATGTGACCGACGTTGTGTGTGCCGATGCTGCCGCCCACGCCGAGGGGTGCGCGCCGGTCAACATCTTTGGCCAGGGCGCGATCACGCCGGAAGCGCTCGCCTATATCGAAGCGCCCGGCACCTTCCAGACCGACATCCAGCAACAGGTCTTCCAGGCGAATATCTCGGGCGATCTGTTCGAAATCTGGGGCGGCCCCGTCGGCATTGCGACCGGCGTCGAGTATCGCGAGGAATCGAGCCTTTCCGATTTCGACACGCTCACCAATCAGGGTCTGAACGCGGGCAACCAGATCCCCGATACCGAGGGCGAGTTCGACGTCGTCGAAGGCTTCGTCGAGCTGCGCGTGCCGATCCTTTCGGACGTGCCGTTCTTCGAGACGCTGGAACTGGCGGGGGCGGTTCGCCTGTCGGATTACTCGACGGTCGGAACGGTCACGAGCTGGAATGGTCAGGTGCTTTGGGCGCCTATCGAGGATGTGCGCTTGCGGGCAACCTACTCACGCGCGGTGCGTGCGCCCAATATCGGGGAGCTGTTTGCAGCCCAGTCCCAGACGTTTCCACCCGGACTGAGCGACCCATGCGTCGGTATCGGCGCAACCGGCGGCGGCGTTCTGGGAGAAACCTGTCGCTCCTTTGCCGGGGTGAGCGAAAACATCGCGGCCAACGGCACCTTCACGCTTAACCAGGCGGATATCCAGGGCATCAGCGGCTTCAGCGGTGGCAACCCCGACCTGTTCGAGGAGACTGCCGATACGTTGACGATCGGCCTGGTAGTGAACCCGCGATCGATCAATGCGCTGCGCAACCTTACCCTTACGGTCGATTACTTCAACATCGAAGTTGAGGATGTGATTGCGCTGCCCGTGCGATCCTTCACGCTCGATCAGTGCTTCAACCAGGGCAATCAGAACTTCTGCAATCTCGTGACGCGTCGCGCCGTCGGAGATTCGACCAACAGCGCAGGATCGATCGAATTCGTGAACGCGACGCAGAATAACGGCGCGCTGTTCGCCACCGAAGGCATCGACGTAACAGCGCAATACCGCGTGGGTCTGGATGGCCTCGGCCTCGCAAACTCCAATCTCAACCTGTCGGTTGCCTACACCCACCTGATAAACCTCGACTTCGCGCAGGCCGAAGATGCGCCGGTCAACCCGGCGGCAGGGGAAGTCGGGTCGGCGGAGGATCGGTTCACCGCCACCGCTTTGTTCGATCTGGACGGGATCAGGTGGGGTTGGACCGGCACGTATATCGGTCCGTCGACCGAGGACGATCAGTTCTGTCAGTTGTTCAGTCTTGACGCTGGTTGCTTCCGCCAGAATGCCGAGTTCAACCTCGACACGCAGATCTCCTTCGACATCGAGGAGCTGCAGGTCTTCGCCGGTGTCGACAACGTGCTCGACAACGACGCACCCAACCTGCTGACCCAGACAACGTTCAATGCCATCAGCACCGATACCGCTGCGGGTGTCTACGACATTCTCGGGCGGCGGTACTATGCCGGTCTGCGTATGAACTTCTGAGCAGGCACGCGGCAACTTTGGGGGGAAGGGGCTGGCCTGACGGTCGCCCCTATTCCGTTTCGATCTGCGTGGCGGTGTCTTGCAATCTGGCGATCGTGCGCTTTACCCAGGCAAGCCGTGCCTGGCTTGTCGCGCGGACGTGATCCTTCATGATCTCGCTATGGGGAACGTCGACCGTATCGATATAGTCCTCAACCTCGGCAAGCTTCTTGCGCATGGCGACTTCCACCTCGCAAAGCCAATCCCTCTGTTCGTCGGGAGTAAGCACATGAAGCGACTGGATGCGTGTGCGCAGCGGATCATCGAGCAGCATGTGCGCGGGATCGATCCGGCGCGTCCATTGGTGCAGCGACGCCAGCCCTGCCGGGGTGCAGCGCAGGTGTTCGGTCTTACGCTTATCGCCCGCAATCGGTTCCCCTTCGAGGAGGCCGAGCTGCTTGAGACGGCGAACCATCGGGTAAAGCTTGCCCTTGCTGGTCCCGAAATTGGTCACAGGGGACGCAAGATAAATCTTCGATATCTCGTACACGGTCACAGGCTGCGCACGCTCCACCAGCGACAGAAGCGTTCCTTCGCCATCGGACACCGTGTGAGTCATACCTGGAAATTCGTGCGCGTCGCCATAAGCACCCGCTGGCTTAGGAGACCTCACACGGCCCATCAAGAGCGCCCAAGGCCGACTTTTCAAGCTGCGACGCGGCGCGTATCGGAAAATGCACGATGATGGTCATGCAATCTCCGCTGGCGCAGGACAATGCGATCTGGCCCTTGCGACTGAAGATCCTGCTAGCGACGCTTGTCCTGATCATCTTCGAGCAGGTGTTCTTCGCCTACCAGTTCGGGGTGTTCGATGACGCGGGTTCGCGCTGGTTGTGGTCGTTCTTCCTGATACGCATTTCCGCCCTGTTGTTCGTATGCGTGCTGCTTTACGGCCTTCTCGAACTGGTGGACCGGGTGCATCTGTTCGCAGCGGTGGCTACGCTGGTTGCTGCGTTCATCCCCCTTGCGGTGCTGCATTCGTTTATCATTCGCGAGGTCGCCATCGCTATGGGGCTGGAGGTCGGTCCTCCGGGCACGCTCATTTTGGCGGCCGATTACTGGGTGCCATTCATGCTTGTCTGGGGCGCGGGAGTGCTCGCCACCTTTTACCACGTGCGCCTGCGCAGCGAACAGCGTCTGCGTCTGGAAGCGACGGCCAGCGCGCACCGGGCAAGGATGCGCACGGTACGCTATCGCCTCAATCCACATTTCCTGTTCAACACGCTCAATTCGATCGGATTGCTCGCGCTCGAACGCGAAGGGGCGCAGGCCACTGCGCTGATCGACCGGCTGGCCGCGTTTCTGAGGGCCACCTTGCAGTCTGACCCTGCGGGTTTCCACGCGCTGTCACGCGAATTCGAACAATTGGCCGATTACCTCGCGATCGAGCAGATCCGCTTCCCCGATCGCCTGTCCTGCGACCTTCATCTGCCGCGAGATCTCGAAAACGCCGCTGTTCCGCCGTTCATCCTGCAACCGCTGGTCGAGAACGCGATCCGACACAGCGTTTCGTCGGAAAGTTCGCGCAGCATGATCAATGTAGAAGCACAGCGTGATGAAAGCGGACTGGCGCTTTCCATGTCGCTGTCCAATCCGGACAACCGGACAGATTATACGAAGGCGCCTTCCGGGCAGGAATGGGCGCAGGTCGTTCAGGAAAACTTGCCACCCGGTCATACAATCAGCTCTCATCGATCCGGGTCGATGCTTGTCATAACCGTCCACGCTCCGCTGATCATGATGGGTCCGGATCACGGCGAGGAGGCGCGTGCTCCCGCACCCGCAAGAGCTGCCGGTGATTGACAAGGCACCGCTTTGCGCATCCGAACGCAAGATGCTGCGCCAACGCGCATTGCTGCTCAGCGTCGCATTGTGGGCGTTCATGATGGTTTTGATCTGGTACATCGGCACGATCGCCGGATCGGGTCGTGTTGCCCCATCGCAGCTCTGGGCACTCCGCGCGTTCTGGATGGCGAGCAGATTTGCGCTCGGCTGGCTGATATTTCTGGCGCTTGAGCGTGTTGTCAGCCGGTCCGCGGTCAATCCGCTGGCGGCGCTGGTCGGGTTGGTTACGGTTTTCGGGGTACTGCACACGATCCTCAACACGGTCCTGTTCGCCTGGCTCGCGCAAGTCGAAGTCGACAGCGGTTCCATCGTTTCCGCTTCATTCTATTGGCTGCACTTCCAGTTAGCGTGGGGTATCCTGATCTACACGCTCGTGATGGGTGCACGGGCAAAGGCCGAGAGGGAAGCCCGCTCACGCGCGCAACGCGAGGCACAGGGTGCCCAGCTCGAAGCACTGAAGTTTCAGGTGCATCCCCACTTTTTGTTCAACACGCTCGGCGCGGTATCTTCGCTTATTGGAGAGGGAAGATATGCAAAAGCCGAGGAAGCGGTGCGCAAGCTTGCGGTTTTCCTGAGAAACGGATTGCGCCGGGATGCCCACGATGACGTTTCCCTGACGCAGGAGCTCGCCGATCTGGAGGTCTATCTCGCGATCGAACGCATCCGCTTCGAAGGACGGTTCGACTTCACGATTGAGTTGGACGACACGGTAGCCGACGCATCGATCCCCAGTTTCCTGTTGCAGCCATTGCTCGAAAACAGCGTGAAATACGCCGTCGCGCGGTCGGTCGAACCGGTAACGATTGTCCTGCGCGCCCGCAGCGAAGGGTCATGGATCGTCATCGAACTGGTCGACGATGGGCCGGGACCGGGCGGGCAGACCGGTCTGGGGACGGGGGAACGTAATGTTCGCTCCCGCCTGGAAGCGCGGTTTGGCAACGACGTGCAGTTCGAGACCGGCGGCCTCGGGGATGGCGCTGGGCGGACCAACGGTTATCGCTGCTACCTGCGCTTCCCCTACGAGGCACATACCGCATGAAACCGATGCGCGTCTTTGTCGCCGATGACGAGCCGCTTGCCCTGCGCCGGGTTCTGCGCTCGCTCAAGACACTGCAAGGCATCGAAGTCGTCGGCACCGCGTCCGACGGGATCGAGGCGCGCGATGCCATCCGCGCGCTCCGGCCGGATCTGGTGCTGCTCGACGTGATGATGCCCGGCCTTACCGGTTTCGACCTGCTGAAGGCGCTCGACGACGATACTCCCCCGGCGATCGTGTTCGTGACGGCTTTCGACCAGTTTGCAGTGGGAGCTTTCGATGAAGGCGCGGTGGATTACGTTGTCAAGCCGCTCGACGATGAGCGGCTGAAAATTGCAGTAGAGCGTGCCCGAACGCGTCTCAAAGAGGAGACTAGCGGTCAACGTTTCGATCAGCTTCGCCGGACGCTGCAACGAATGAACACCGATTTCGCGGCCACTATTGCGTCCCCGTACGAGCGGGACATCTGGGTGCGCAAAGGCGGCAATGTCCACCGGGTCAGGGTCGATGATATCGACTGGATCGAAGCGGCAGGCGATTACGTCGCCTTGCATGTCGGTGGCACGACGCACTTCGCCGATGACAGCATCACGTCGCTGAACACACGGCTCGATCCGGCCGTGTTCCAGCAGGTTCATCGCCGCGCGATCGTGCGGATCGACGCGATCGTCGCAGTCAATCGGGAGAAATTCTCGGCGATCAGCTTGCAGATGCGCGATGGCGAGAAGGTCCGCGTCAGCAAATCGTTCAAGCGCATCGCACTGGAACGCATCGCTCCGGGCTGATCGTTCGCGAACACCTCTTGCGCAAGCCAGCTGGCCAATTGGCGATACAAACGGGTCATTCGGCGAAATCGCCAAGACCCCGATAGCCAAGCGAGCCAACTCTTCCCGAACGACGTTTGGGGAGGCTCTCTTGATGGATGCAATATCGGAAAAATCGGCCCGTTCGCGAACTGCCGAACACAATGCGCAAGTTTACTCCGCACGTTCGGGGGCGGGTAATCGAGGCAATGCCCCCCGAGCATGGCCGCACACGATCGAACCGCGCAAGCGCGAGAAACCGCTCGGCCTGCTGTGAAAGGCATCGGTCACGAAAGAGACGAGATCATCTCGTGCGTCGCAACGGTTCCATATTCTGGCGGCGACCACATCTGCGCGGCGACCCTGCGAGCCCTTTGTCGATCCCGCGCATGAAGAGAGTTTCTCTGCGATAGGAGAGGCGGTCGAGGATTGCGATCCCGATTGCAGATTGGCGATCGTCGGAATTTCGCCCTGCTGGTCACAGGCTCTGACGTATTGCGCTCGAATTGGCGATTGAGCGGTGGGATAAACCCCGATTGCTGCGCGCGCTCGATCCATGACTTCACAGGAAGTCCGGCGGATTTCAGGGTAGATGTTCACGATCACCGGCCCTTACGGCAATCGCCAGCTCTCGCATCAATCTGCTCCCGATTTTATCGCTGCTCGATCGAGCAAGTCTTCAATGAGATGTGGAAAGACGATGGCTATCGCCCCGGCCGCAACGACTTTTATTTGGAGATCGCTGGACGGGCCGAAGTAAAAGCCTGCCAGCCATACACCAAAGCACAATGCAATTGCGATCAACAGGATGGTAAAATGTACATCCGATGTCCGGTCTAGCGCACTTCGACGCTGAATCGGTGCCGCGTGATATAGATAGAAGATTGCCCCCACCGCGAGAACCGGTTGGAGTAGCGCAACGATCGCGATGGCGAGCAGCATCGTCCAGTGCTGGCGAGGCTCCAGGCAGGCAAGAACACAGGCAACAAGAACTCCCACACCGCCAAAAATCGCCAGCGCGTTCAACATCATTGCCGGAACATACTCGCCAGCAGCCAGTCCAAGCATTGCCGCGGTCGCCGTAGGTTGGAACAATGCGCTCCCGCCAACAGCCAAAGCTGCGATCGCGAGGTTTGCAGCCTTTGAACGCAAGGCATCCGATATCGAGAAATGAACCAGCGAAAATGCGAGGAAAGTCATGAGAAGCGCGATCGGGGCGATCAGAAATCCGGCGAGAACGACCGCCGCGGCGCTGACGTAAGCGAACCAGTATAGCGCCGACGTCAGACGCGGATTGGCCTGTGCGCCGCGGATGAAACCGTGCGGCAAGCCTGCTGCGAACAGGGCGAGGCCGATGGCGATCGCGGCGCCGTCTCCCAGCATAGTGGCGACCGCGATAGCGGCGATAACCAGGATACAGTCTCGCCCTGCCGACGTACTGACTGGATCGACCAGCGCGTCACGCCCTTGTCGACCCGCATTGGCCGCTCGCTTGAGGAATTGGGCGAGACTGGGTGAAGTACGGATCCGCTGCGTCATGCTTCGCTAACCATGCCCTGGCGAACCACCGTTACGTCCCGTTTGCGCTGCCCCTTAAGTCGGCTCTTCACCGCCCGCGAGGCGTCGAAGTGCAGTTGCGCCAGGGCAGTCACGACGAGCATCTGCACGAAGGTCGCGAACAATACGCCGAACGCGACGCTGGCCGCCAACGGGACCAGAAAGCGCGCCTGCACGCTCTGCGCCGCGATCAGCGGGAGAACGCCGAAAAATGTGGTCAACGACGTCAGCAGGATGGGCCGAAACCGGCTCTTCGCAGCCTCGATAATCGCGTCTTTCATCTTCGCCCCCCCCAGCCGGCGCTCGTTCATGAAATCGACCAGCAACAGGGCGTCGTTGATGACCACCCCGGACAGACCGACAATCCCGAACAGGCTGAGGATCGTGAGATCGAGGCCCAGCAGCAAGTGCCCCAGCACCGCGCCGATGAGGCCCAGGGGGACAGCAGAAAGGATGATGAAAGGTTGCGTATAGGAGCGCAGCGGGATCGCAAGCAGTGCGTAGATCACGAACAGGGCGAGGACGAGATTACGAAGCAGTGCCGGCACCACTTCGCTCTGTTCGCGCTGTTCCCCGCCGAAGCTCCATTCCAGGCCGGGAATGTCCTGCTGAATGTTCGGCAGCACCTCGCTGCGAAGGCGACCGGTCACTTCCGAGCCGGTGGTTACGCCCGATCGCACATCGGCCGAAACAGTTATGATGCGGCGGCCATCGCGGCGATCGATGGTCGAAGGGGCAGACCCGTATTCAATATCGGCGACTTCCGAAAACGGAATGCTGACATCGCTGCCTTGGGGGCGGATGCGATAGTCTGACAGATCCTCCAGCGCGTCGCGCTCATCGGCGGGCAGGCGGACATATACCCGAACTTCCTCGCGCCCGCGCTGGACGCGCAGCGCTTCGGTCCCGAATGTCGCGGCGCGCGCCTGGAGGGCGAGATCCTGCTGCGCGATGCCGAAATTGCGAGCTTGCGGCAGCAGTTCGAGCTCCAGCTCCCGCTGCCCTTCGACCAGATCGTCGCGAATTTCGACAACGCCCGCTTGCCGCGCCAGCTCCCCACGGACGCGCTCGACCGCGCTTTCAAGCTCCGCGTCGCTATCGGCGGACAGTTCGACATTGATCGGTGCACCGACCGAGACGAGCGAGGCGGAATAGGTCAGATTGCGAGCGCCCGCGACCTCCCCGACCGCTTCCCGCAGCCGTTCCTGGAACTCGCGGGAGCCGACCTTGCGCTGATCGGGGTCGCTCAGCTTGAAGCGGATCGTGGCGAGACTGGGCTGGATGAAAGGGGTGACGGACCCGCCTGGCCCACCACCGGACTGGGGCTGGCGACCGATCGTGGTGTAGGTCGCCTGCAATATGTCCGGACGATCCGTCTCCTCGTCCTCCTCGGTATCGGATCGCTCGTCCTCCAGCGACGTCGCAACCTCATTACCGGTTTCCAGAATGTAATCGGCAACGGCCAGCGTCACTGGCGCGGGCGTTCCCTGCGGCATTTCAAGCTGGACGTTGACGTATTGCCCTTCGATCTGGGGGAAGAAGATGAACTTGATGTATCCACCGGCAAACAGCGCCGCGACGATTGCAAACATGCCGAATACCCCGGCCATGACGATGCCGTAATGCGCGACCGAGAAACGCACGGTCTTGTCCAGCGGACCTTCGCGAAACCGCGATAACTGCCGGTCGAACCACCGACGCAGCCTGGCATGCCAGCGCAGGACGCGATTCGATGGCTCCCCGCCTGTCATGCCGGAAAGGTGATGCGGCAGGACGAACAGCGATTCCACCAGCGACAGCGCCAGCGCGATGATGACGATTACCGGGATCGCATAAAGGAACTTGCCGGTCGTGCCGGGCAGGAAGATCAGCAGCGAGAACGCCGCCATGGTTGTCAGGATCGCGAACACCACCGGGCGCACGACGCGCTGCGTTCCCTTGATGGCGGCCTCGACCCCGTCGCCGCCCTCCTCCTGTTCGGCATAGACATTCTCGCCGACGACCACCGCGTCATCGACCAATATGCCGAGCGCGAGGATGAACCCGAACAGCGAGAGCTGGTTTATGGATAGGTCGAAGACCCCCATCACCGCGAAGGTGCCCACGAACGACACAACGATGCCGAACGAGACCCAAAAGGCCACGCGCAGGTCCAGAAACAGCGCGAGGATCCCGATCACCAGCAGTGCGCCCAGGATCGCGCTTTCGATCAGCAGGCTGAGCCGACCGCGTAATTCATCCGCCTCGTTCTGCCAGATATCGACCGAGATGCCGGGCGGGAGGTTTTCGCTCTCCTGCTCGAGATAATCGCTCACCTCTGACGCGATATCGAGTGCCTGTTCGTCGCCGACGCGAAACACCTGAACCGCGACCGCAGGCTGGCCGCGATACTGCGTGACCAGGCCGCTATCGCGAAAGCCATCGCGGATCGTCGCGATGTCGCCCAATCTGATCTGCGCGCCCGATCCGTTCGCCAGCAGGATGATATCCTCGAACGCCTTGCGAGAATAATTCTGCGCCTCGACCCGCAGCAGTATGTCCTCGTCCTGCGTTTCGACGTCGCCCGCAGGCAGATCCACGCTGTTCTGGTCGATCAGCCGGGCAACTTCGGGCAGCGACAGATCGTAGGCCCTGAGCCGCTCTTTCGATATCTCGATCGAAATCTCGTAATCGCGCGCACCTGATACCTGCACGAATGAGATCGCGTCGCGCGCCGCGAGTTCGTCTTCGAAGCGATAGGCCAGCTCCTTCAGCGTTGCGGGCGGGGCATCGCCGAAAATGACGAATTCGACCACGCGCTGTCTGTTGTCGAGTTCGCTTACCTGCGGACGCTCGGCGCGTTCGGGCAGGTTGGTGATGCGATTGACCTCGGCCTGGATCTCGTCGACCTTTTGCGAAACCGACACGCCCTGGCGCAGCTCGGCAGTGACGATGCCCAGACCTTCGGCTGCGGTCGCTGTGACCTGATCGATGCCTTCGACCGCTTCGATCTGTTCCTCGATCGGCTGGATGACCGAGTCCGCGATCTCTTCGGGCGAAGCGCCGCGATATTCGACCTGGACCTGCACAGCAGAGAGCGTGAAATCCGGAAACACCTTGGTCGGGATCTGTGGAATGCTCAGCAGACCCGTGACAAGGATCAGCAGCATCAGGAGATTCGCCGCGACCCCGTTGCGGGCCATCCAGGCGATCACACCGTTCATTCGGCGTCATCTCGATAGCGCGGCTGCTCTCCGCCGCTTTGCTGTGCTTCGACGGCGGGCGCCTGATTGTCTCGGCTGGTGCGAACCTGCATCCCTTCGCTGACGGATGCGATGTCGCCGGTGATGACCGTAGCGCCGTCCTCAAGGCCATCGGCGTTCACGAACACCGTATCGCCGTCACGGGCGATGACCCTTACGGGCTGGAACGCGACCCGCCCATCGCGAACGGTCCACACGACATCGTCGGCCCGCACCGCGTCGCTGGGCAAGGCGAAATAGGAAGGCGGCGTCTCGGCGATGAATTCGACCGTGGCGAAGAAGCCGGGCAGCAGCGGCGGCGCGCCCGAGGCTGCACCCTCGTCGGATAGCAGCGTGCCGCCCGATGTCGGCCGCGCGACGCGCACGATCACCTCAAGCGTACGGGTCCGGCTTTCGATCGCGCCCTGCGCCCCGCCGACCTGCGCATCCCAGGCATAGGTCGCGCCGCCGAAATCGACTTTCACGGTAGCCGGTGCGCCTGCCATTCCGCCGGATCGCACGGACGCAAACAGGCGCGGGATCAAGGCGACCTTTTCCTGTGTCAGCGGCACCGCGATTTCCACCGCATTGGCATTGTAAAGCTGCGCGACCTGTTGGCCCGCCTGCACGAACTGTCCGCGCTCGACGCTTTGCGATCGCACGACCGCATCGAACGGCGCCGTGACCGATGTGCGCGAGACATTGAGGCGAGCATTGCGCAACCGGGCCTCGGCACCTTCGAGCGCGGCCTGCGCCGCCTCGACCTGCGGTTCGCCCAGGGCGAGCGCGGAGGGATCGACCGAAACGTCGTCTCGCGCGTTTTGCGCCCCGGCGTCTTCGCCCGGTCGAACAAAGTCGGCGTCGATGTCCCCCGCCTGCGTTTGCTCTTCGCGCGCGAGCCTCTCGCGCAAACGCTCGAACTCTTCGCGCCTCGTCTCGCGCGTTTCGATCGCCTGCTGCAAATCGACCCGCGCGCGCTCCACATCCGATCGCGCGGCGGTGACTTGGTTGCGAAAATCGTCCGGCTCGATCCGCAAGAGTGTTTCCCCCCGGCGTACCCGGCGACCTTCGCGCAAGTCCGGATTGACGTAGACGACGCGGCCCGAAAGCTGGAGCGCCAGGCCCAACTCGTTCGCGGCGCGCACCTCGCCCTGACCTGTGATGATGATCGGACTGGTCTGTGCGCGGATCCGTTCGACGCTGACCAGTGGGGGGCGGTCGGGCGGCTCGCTGCCTTCCTGTTGCGGGCGCAGAAAATAGAGCGCGGCGGCAATGCCCAATCCGGCGAGCAGCACAGCCAGCGCGATGAGACGCCATTTGCGCTTGTCGGGCGCCTCATCCTGCCCGTCGTCGCTATCCCGTTCAATACCCTCCTGAGCCGCGCTATCTTCGCGCTCGTGCTCCGGCTGCTCACGTTCGTCGTCATCCCGCATTGACGGCTCCGTCATTCGGTGCCGCTTCGCCCGTCCAGCTACCGCCAAGTGCCCGGTGGACCGCCAGCCGCGCTTCGGCGAGAGCGCGCTCGGCTTCGACCACCGAGCGCTGCGAGTTCAGCACGTTCAGCCGGGCATCAAGGTAATCGGAATAGCCGCCCGTGCCACGTTCGAAGCGCCGCAGCTGAAGATCGGCGGCGTCTCTGGCGCTCCCAAGATCGGCGGCCAGCAGGCGCACGCGTTCGACGCTTTCCTGGTGTCGTTTGAGCGCTTCTTCGACTTCGGAAAAGGCAGTGAGCACGGTTTGACCATACGCCATCGCCTGCTGACGTTGCTGCGCTTCGCTGATGTCGACATTCGCCGCGAGACGCCCGCCATCGAGTATCGGTGCAGTGAGAGCGCCGAGCAGATTGATGAACCAGTTTTGCGGATCGAACAGCCCGCTGGGATCCTCGCTTTCCAGGCCACCGGTCGCGCTCAGCGACAGACGCGGGAGCCGGGCAGCCTCAGCCGCCGCGACCCCATAGCGCGCTGCATCGAGCCTGTTGCGCCCGGCACGAATGTCGGGACGCTGCTCGAGCAATTGCGCCGGAAGACCCGCGGGAACGGCATCGAGCGTAAGAGTGATTTCCAACGGCTCGGTTCGCTCTAGGTAATCGTCGGTCCTTTCCGGAAACGTGCCCAGAAGAACCGCCAATCGCGTCTTGGCTGCATACAGCCGCGCGTCCAGTTGCGGCACGACCGCCTCCGCCTCGCGCAGGTTCTCGCGCAGCGAAATCAGCTCGAAGGAGGTAGCAACTCCGCGCAGGAAGGCTTGTTCGGCGAGCGAAACACGCTCGCGCAGTATGTCCGCCTGTGCGGCGCTGAGATCGCGCAATTGCTCGCTTTCGACCAGATCGAAATAGCTGCGCATGGTCTCACTGGCGATCGAGAGGCGGAGCGCTTCGAGATCCCACAGGCTCGCTTCGTAATTCTCCAGTGCCGCGCGGCTCTGATTGCGCAGGCGCCCCCACAGATCAGCCTCGTAGGAAAGCTCCAGCTGCGCGGTGAAGGTGGAGAAGGAGAAGCGCTGCGTGTCGCCGCTGGACGTTGGCGGCTGATCGCCACCGCCGGGCATGGGTGTCTGCCCATCACCGCCAGGCATGTCCTGCCCTCCGGGTTGACCACCGCCGCCGGGCTGCTGCCCGCCGAGAGCCGCGCCGATCCCGGTTGCCGGGCGGTCCGAATAATTGGCCTGAAGCCCGGCGTTCAACTGGGGAAATTGCGCCGCCCGCTCGCGTACATAGCGCCCGCGAACCTCATCGACCCGTGCGATGGCTTCTCCGATATCGAGATTGTTGTCGAGCGCGGTTTCGACCAGCACGTCGAGCGTCGGATCCTGGTAACTGCGCCACCAGCGAACCGGTCGATACTCTCCCGCCGACATTCCTTGCGAGAACGTCGGCGGGATGGAGGAAATGGCGGCAGGCAGATCCCGGTCGGGCGCGGGGGTTGCGCAAGCGGCGAGAAGACCCGCCATGCCCAGTGCCGGGATTGCCCGCGCGTCAGCGCGCGGCGGTTTCAGCGGGCCTGTCCTTCGCGATTTCATGTGCCGGAGCCGAGGTGAAGACTTCCGGCCGGGTCTCGATCATGGAATCGATCGCAGGTGCATATCCGGCTTCCGCACTTCGGCGCAGGGCGACCATCGACAGGATGACACCGAACACCAGCTTGGACGTGACGTCGGCAATCGTGAAGATAACCTGGCGAACGACCACTCCGTCCGCATCCGGTGCGAACAGCGGCATGGCGTAGGCGATGGGGTAGATCGACCACGTCACCAGCAGAAACCAGAAACAGAACTTCAACCCGCTGCGCACCTTGTCGGACGGATCGCCCTGTGGATTGCGCACCGCATTCGCCAAAACGAAGATCATCCAGATGTAGAAGACGGTCGAGATCAAGCCCCAGATCCAGAACTGGATCGCGCCTTCATATCCGGGCACGCCAGCTACCGCCGGTTCGAAATACTGTCCGACATAGCCGGTCAGGATCATCAATATGCCCGCCACCGTCAGCGTCGCCCATTTGTTGCGCAGTTCCTTCCCGGCAAACCCGCAAACGACCACCAGCTGCGTCGCGAGCATCGGCACGTCGATCATCCAGTTCATGTACCGGTAGCCGTTCGAGAATTGCTCATCGAGCGCGGGAACGAATTGCTGGGTCAGGGCGTCCCAAATGAAGCTGTTGTTCCACAGCATCCAAAGCTGACCGAGTTCAAGAGCCGCGGACACCATCACAACTGCGGAGATATAGGCCGATAGCCTGTAACCCGGCGCGGTCGACTTCGCCGTCAGTGCGAAATAGACGAGGCCAGCGAGGAAAACTGCGGTCGAGAAAGCGAATAAATGCCGGATAACATCGAATTGCCAGTAGTCGTAAGTCAGAAAGTTTTCGATCGACGGCATGTCGAGGCCTCCTTTGGTTGCACACTGCACAAAGGAATGGTGGAAGATCAGGTTCCCAAATCAATACCAATCAAAGCGTTGATTTTTTTGCAATCGAAACTCAGTCGATCGGTTCTCTGTTTGACTTGTCTGAATCGTTCGCTGTTCGAGCGACGAGCCATCCGTTGGTCATGCATTCGATGACGGTAGTAAGATCAATCTTCGATCGCCTCCGCTCCGCGCTCAACACAGCTCAGCGCATTCTGCTGGGTTATGTGCTGATCTCGCTGGTTGGAATGCTGGCCCTATGGGCGCTCGAAGGAACGAGCGCGAGAGGCGACCTGATCGATCATCTGTTCACGTCGGTGAGCGCCGTGTCGACCACGGGTCTGACGACCATTGCCATTTCCGAAAGCTATTCTCTCGCCGGGCAGGTGATGATCCTCGTGCTGGTGCAGATCGGCGGCCTTGGCTACATGACATTGGCCGCGCTACTGATCAACCGGTTCGATCGGCGTCTCCACCGCAACGAGCAGGAGGAGGCCGATACCGACTTCGCCTTGCCGCGCGAAACGAATGTCCGGGCCTTCGCAAAAGCCGCCTGCGCCCTTACCTTCGGTGTCGAGCTGCTTGGGACCGTAACCCTCTTCTTCGCCTTCCGCGCGGCCGGGACCGACCAGCCGCTGTGGAATGCAATTTTTCATTCGGTCTCGGCCTTCTGCACGAGCGGTCTCAGTCTCTTTCCCGATAGTTTTGAAGGCTTCGCCAGCAATCCCGCAGTGCTCCTCCCGCTCTCGATCATGAGCTTCATCGGCGCGGTCGGCTTTCTCGTCGCGTGGGATGTCGGTCGATCGATCCGGCACTGGCAATTTCAATTGAGCTACACCAACCGGGTTGTCGTCCTGGTCTTCATACCGCTGCTCCTCGCGACGACCGTCCTGCTTTATCTGACCGACCCGCGGCTCGACGCCTTTGACGGGTCCACGCGCTGGCTGAACGCCTTTTTCGCGGCGATGACAAGCTCGACAACAGTGGGCTTCAACACGCTTCCAACGATGGCTCTATCGGGTGCGGCGTTCGTACTGGTGGCCGTGACAATGGTAGTCGGAGCGTCGCCGTCGGGCACGAGCGGCGGAATCAAGACGACGACGACCGCCGTGCTGGCCGCAACGATGGTATCCTCCCTGCGCCAGCAAAACGATACAAGGCTTTTCGGCCGAAGAGTCTCGAGAGAAAAGATCCGGGCGTCGTCCACGACTCTGGTCTTTTACCTCAGCCTGATGCTGCTCGCGACGTTCATTCTTGCCACAATCGAACCGGCGACTGAATTGAAGGCGGTGTTTTTCGAGGTGATCTCCGCACTCGGGACGATCGGTTTGAGCTTCGGCGCATCCGCGCAATTCGGTGATGCCGGCCAGGGGATCATTGTAATCCTGATGATCGCCGGACGCGTCGGCATACTGGCGTTCGGTGCAGCGCTGTTATCGGATGGCGATGATGAGCGACAGCTGGAAGAAACGGAGCGTGTCTAAAGTATGCGAATACGGTCGATCAATTGTTCGGTTAGCCTCCGATCGCAAAGCCTCTCAAGCGCAGCTTCCACGATCCACGGATTGAGCTCCCAGCTCACGCGCTCGTTGTCAGTGGGGTATTTGCGCTTGGCGATGTTAAGCGGCTCCAGGACGCTATCGGCGTTGGGACCGGTTCCAAGCTCCACGTTTCCGCAATGGGCCGCAAGGCGGACCGACGGCCTGTTAACCTCAACCTCGAGAAACTGAAGTACATCGAGATAGCACTTGCCTGGTCGCAGCGACGCAAGGCGCTGGGATTTGTGGCACCAAGTTCGCCTTGCTCGGGCTAAGGGAAACCGGACCGAGTTTCGCGCGGCTGCAGGCGGCCTGAGAAAATGCCCGCTGATAGGGCTCCAGGGACCGCCGAAATGATCCAGGAGTTACGGGTTGGCCCTGAAAAACCTCCTGTTATCAGCGGTTAGCGAAGGCCCACGTGCCTAGAGACAAGTGCTGAGGGTGTTTGGCGGAGCGGGTGGGATTCGAACCCACGATACGGGGTTACCGTATACACACTTTCCAGGCGTGCGCCTTCGACCACTCGGCCACCGCTCCGCGCGCCTTTCGAGCAAGGGCCGCGCTCTAGCCACGAAACGATTGCTTCGCAAGGCGATAGGCGACGGGCATCGAATATGCTAAACGAGTCGCATTGGATGGCGCTGCGCGGAATGGCATTCCCTGCGAACGCTGACCCAAGAGCCTCTTTCCGCCCCCGAAAACGCGTGGAAAGGGGCTTTTGTGTGTGCGCCGGTCCTGTCACAAGGTTGGCATGAGACATATCGCCCTTTCCATCGCCGCCACGCTCACCCTTGCCCTGCCCGCTTCCGCGCAGGAGGCACCGGACGGCGCGACCAGCCCGAACGCAATCGTCAATGCGGCCTCGCAGGACGAATGGGTGGCGATCGCGCCTGAAGACCTGCTGGTGATGACACTCGCGCCAGATCGGGATGGGAACGAGCGCCAGGTGGTGATCCAGTTGATGCCAGAGCCATTCAGCCAAGGCTGGGTCGCGAACATCCGCACCCTCGCCCGCGCGAACTGGTATGACGGGATCAGCGTCAACCGGGTGCAGGACAATTACGTCGTCCAGTGGGGCGATCCGGGGCATGACAATCCTGAGAGCGGTGAGATGGAGACCAAGCCACTGCCCGAGGGGCTGAATGTGATGGGGGAGGAGGATTATGTCCGCAATTGGTCAGCATCCCTTTTCGACAAGGTATGGTCCTCTCAAGGGCGGCAAGCGGCAAAACAGAAGTTGATCCCGCGTAGCGCTCTTCCCGATAACTGGACTGGGTTCGACGATCCCTATGCCAATGCGTTCTCATTCGCCGGTTCTTTCCCGGTCGCTATGACAACCAGCTGGAAGAAGGAAGATTACGAAACCGAAAATAAGTTCACTGGTCGCCGGGTTTTTGTTCGAGGCGATTTTATAAGCCCGGACGAGGTCTGGCCCGTCCACTGCTATGGGATGGTCGGTGTCGGGCGCGGCTATTCCCCCGACACCGGAAGCGGCGCGGAGCTTTACACCGTCATCGGCCATGCGCCGCGCCATCTGGACCGCAATATCGCGCTGGTCGGGCGGATTATCGACGGGATGGAGCACCTGTCCTCCCTCCCCCGCGGCTCCGGGGCACTGGGCTTCTACACCGAGGACGAAGCCGACAAGCGCACGCCGATCACCTCGATCCGCGTCGCCATCGACCTGCCCGAGGACCAACAGCCGACCTTCGAATACCTCTCAACCGAATCCGAAACCTTCGCCCGCTATGCCGAGGCGCGGGCCAATCGCCGCGATCCGTTCTTCATTGTACCCGCTGGCGGCGCGGATATCTGCAACATTCCCGTGCCGGTGCGCCCTTTTGAATATGACGAGGAGGAGTGATGCGGACCCCGCAAGGCCGCGCATCTCGGAACCCGACTTCCCCCGCCCGCGTTGGACGGGTTAACATTTGACAGGAGGGTCACCACCCATGAGAATCGCTGATCGTAAAGAATACCAGAGCAAGGCCCCGCCGCTCACCTGCCGCCCGGACACCACCGTTTACGACGCCGTCACGCAGATGGCGGAGAAGAACTTCGGATCGATCTTCATCACCGACACCGACGACACCGTGCTGGGCGTGATGACCGAACGCGACATCTTCCGCCGCGTCATCGGCGAGAGCCGAGACCCCAAGACGACTCCCGTCAGCGAAGTGATGACCACCGAAGTCCGCATGGCGAACAAGGACGACAAGGTGCTCGACTGGCTGCAGGTCATGTCGAACGAACGCTTCCGCCGCCTGCCCATAGTCGATGAGCACAACCGGCTGCAGGCTGTCATGTCGCAGGGCGATTTCGTCAGCTACACCTGGCCGCAATTGCTCGGACAGGTCGGACAAATGGCGCAGGCGACGTTCGCGCCGGCCTTTAATCAAATCGCGATCGTGGGCGGGATCGCGGTCTACACAATAATTCTGGTTATCGTGCTGCTCTACGCGGTCTAGGACGCTTTAGGTAACGCTCGGCCACCGTTAGCACTCCTTAGACCCGGTCGGCCTGCGCCACCGCATCGCTGACGCGCAGGGCGCTGAGAATGCGGGTTAGATGGGCAAGATCCTGCACCTCGGCCTCGATTTCGTAGGTCGTGAAGGGATGGTCGAGTTGCTTCTGGACGAGGCTCGTCACGTTGATCTTGTTCTGGGCGAAGATGCCCGCCATTTCCGCCAGAGTGCCGGGACGGTCGTAGAGCGTTACCGCAAGCTGCCCAATCGCCCCTTGTGAACGGCGACCCCAGCTCAGGTCCAGCCAGTCGCTGTCGACGCCGCTCGCCAGTTCGGAGCAGCCGATCGTGTGGACCAGCACCGGCTCACCCTTGCGTCTCAGGCCGACGATCCGGTCGCCCGGCACCGGGTGACAGCATGAAGCCAGCTCGAAGCCCACGCCCGCCGTCAGACCACGGATCGAGATGGCCTTCTCGCGCCCCTGCCAATCCTCGTCCTCGTCGAAGTCGGCGGTGCAGCCCGGCACCAGCGCTTCCATCACTTCGCGGTCGCTCAATTTGGCCGCGCCGATCGCGAACATCAGATCGTCGGGCTCATCCATGTCCAGCCGTTCGAGCGCGGCGCGGATCGCTTTCTTGCCGATGCGGGCGGGCACGCGCGTGGCGATTTCGTCGAACAGCTTGGAGCCGATCGCAGCGACCTCCTTGCGCTCCTTGAGCCGCACGGCCCGCCGGATCGCGGCGCGCGCCTTGCCCGTAACGACAAAGCCAAGCCAGCTCATCTGCGGCTCGGCATTCTTCCCCTTAATGATCTCAACCACATCGCCGTTCGACAGCTGGGTGCGCAGTGGCATGTGCCGCCCGTTGATCTTTGCACCGACGCAGGAAAGGCCGAGATCGGTGTGGACCGCGAAGGCGAAATCGACCGCGGTCGAGCCCTTGGGCAGCTGGAACAGCGCCCCCTTCGGCGTGAAGGCGAAGATGCGATCCTGATAGATCGCGAGCCGCGTGTGCTCGAGCAATTCTTCCGCATCGTGGCTGGTGTCGACGATCTCGATCAGATCGCGCAGCCAGCCGACCTGCCCATCGGCGGTGTCGGACTGCTTGTAGGCCCAGTGCGCGGCGAGGCCGAATTCGTTGCGGCGGTGCATTTCACGCGTGCGGATCTGCACCTCCACCCGCATCGAGTTTTCGTACATCAGCGAGGTGTGGAGTGAACGATAGCCGTTGGTCTTGGGCGTCGAGATGAAGTCCTTGAACCGACCCGGCAAGAACTGCCACGTCGTGTGCAGCACGCCCAGCGCACGGTAGCAATCGGCCTCGTCCTCGCACAGCACGCGGAAAGCCATGATGTCGGTCACCTGTTCGAAGCTGACGTGGCGCTCGGCCATCTTGTGCCAGATTGAATAGGGTTGTTTCTCGCGCCCCGTCACTTCGACGCTCAGCCCCGCTTCGGCCAGCGCCTGCTTGATCTTGAGCGCGATCGCATCGACCTGCCCGCCATCCTGACTGCGCAATTGTTCAAGCCGCTTGGTGATCGTCGCGTAGCCTTCCGGCTCCAGCTCCTTGAACGCCAGCGCCTGCATTTCGCGCATGTATTCGTACATGCCCACCCGTTCGGCCAGCGGCGCGTAGATATCCATCGTCTCGCGCGCAATGCGCTGGCGCTTCTCGGGTTTGGAGATGAAGTGCAGCGTGCGCATATTGTGCAGCCGGTCCGCCAGCTTGACCAGCAGGACGCGGATATCCTCGCTCATGGCGAGCAGGAATTTGCGCAGGTTCTCTGCCGCGCGCTCGTTTTCCGGCATCGCCTCGATCTTGGAGAGCTTGGTCACGCCGTCGACCAGCCGCGCGACATCGGGGCCGAAAAGCTCGTCGATATCCTCGATCGTCGCCAGCGTGTCCTCGACCGTGTCGTGCAGCAGCGCGGTGATGATGGTCTGCTGGTCGAGCTGGAGGTCGGTCATCAGCCCGGCGACTTCGATCGGATGGCTGAAATAGGGATCGCCGCTCGCGCGCTTCTGCGTCCCGTGCTTCTGCACCGTGTAGACATAGGCACGGTTCAGCGCGGCCTCATCGGCTTCGGGGTCGTAATCCTTGACCCGTTCAACAAGTTCGTACTGGCGCAGCATCGTTGCAAAGATATGAGGCGCGCCAGCGCCAGGGGCAAGCGCCCAAATTGCGCGCAAGTGCCCAGCTGCGCAATATTGCCTATCGCACTCGCAACGAGGAAGCAGCATGTGCAGCCTTACTCATACCGCATGTCCCACGCCGCAGTCTCCCCCGATCACCCCCGGCTTGGCCATGGCGTAATGATCGCTTTTCTTGCGGGCGTATGCGTCATCGTGATCGCGCTCATCGCGCAGGCGCGGCCTTCGGTGTTTGCCGCGCTTCCGGTCGAGCCGGTGGTCGCAATCGTGCTTTTGTCGGCCGTGACCCTGGTGCTGCGGGAGTACTCTATGCGGGCGCAGTTCGCTCGGCAGGCGGCTCGCCATCGCGCGTCGCTGACCCGGCTGGAAGAGAAAAACCGCTGGCTGACCCTTACCGAGGCTCATGCGCGGGTCGGTCACTGGCGGCTCGATTTGAGAACGGACGAGGTCTATTGGTCGAAGGCGGTGTTCGCGATGCACGGTCTGCCACCCGGCGAACCACCCGATCTTGAAAAGGCGCTGGCCTATTTCCACGCTGACGATCGCGACATGGTCAGCGAAAACGTGGAGAGGGCCCGCGAAACCGGTCTGTCTTATACCTTTCGCGCGCGCATCAACGGCGCCGATGGGCAGCAGCGGCACGTCGCCGCTATCGCGCAGGTCGAAAAGAATGAGGAGGGCACTCCAATCGCTCTGTTCGGCGTGCTTGCTGATCGTACAGTCGATGAACAGATGCAGCGCGACCTGCGCAATGCCCGCGACAACGCGCACGCCCTGGCACAGGCGAAAGGCACGTTTCTCGCACGGATGAGCCACGAAATCCGCACCCCGATGAATGGCGTGCTGGGCTTTGCCGAATTGCTGGGACAAAGCGCGCTCGATCCGCAGCAACGCCGCCATACCGATCTGATCATCGAGTCAGGCCAGACTTTGCAAACGCTGCTGAACGATATTCTGGATCTGTCCAAAATCGAGGCGGGACGGGTCGAGATCAATCCTGGCGTCGAGGACATTCGCCATCTGGTCTATCGCGTCACGCAATTGGTGGAGCCCGCAGCGCGCGAGAAGAACATCCGCCTCGCCTACCATACCGCGCCCGATCTTCCGCGCCACATGGTGATCGACGCCCTGCGACTGCGGCAGATACTGGGCAACTTGCTGTCCAACGCGGTGCGACACACCGACGAAGGCCGCGTTTCGCTCGATGTCCGATGCGTTGAGGGAAAACTGTGCCTGTCAGTCAGCGACACCGGCATCGGCATTTCAGACAGCATGAAAGACGCGATCTTCGATCCGTTTACACAGGACAATCACGCGTCAGGCCAGCAGCGCGGCGGCACCGGCCTGGGCCTTGCGATAAGCCGCCAGCTTGCCGAACTGATGAACGGCTCGCTCACCGTTCGCAGCGAACCGGGCAAGGGATCGGTCTTCACGCTAACGCTGCCACTTGTCGGTGCCGATGCGCCTGCGCGATCGCAGGACGATGGCGATGCGCGAACCATAGCCGCGCACTCCCAATCTGTTGTCGATCCGATCGGCGGTGAGCCGCGTATTTTGCTCGCCGAAGATTACGACATCAACCGCGAGCTCATCACCGACATGGCCAGGCGCATCGGCATCGCGATCGAATGCGCGGAAGACGGAGCGCAGGCGGTCGCGATGGTCCAGCGTGCGCGCGAGACCGGCACACCCTATGCGCTGGTGCTGATGGACCTGCAAATGCCGCGGATGAACGGGCTGGAGGCGGCCCGGACGCTGCGCGAGGCCGGCATCGAGGCGAACGAATTGCCGATCATAGCGCTCACGGCCAATGCCTTTGCCGACGACGTTAAAAACTGTCTTGTCGCGGGCATGCAGGAGCATCTGGCCAAGCCGGTGTCGATGGACGCCCTTGGGCAGGTGCTAACTCATTGGATCAGCCCGCCGAACCCTTCGCCCGGCTCGCCGTCGGAGAACGGCACCCGGCAATCGCATACGGCACGAGTGGCTGCCTGACGGGAAAGCTGGCGTATCAGCTCCAGGTCGCGCGGGGTGGCAGGCTCATCAGGATCGCGTCGATATTGCCGCCGGTCTTGAGCCCGAACAGCGTGCCCCGGTCATAGACCAGATTGAACTCCGCATAGCGCCCGCGATATTCGAGCTGCTGCGCCTCGTCCTCGGCGGTGAAGTCGCTCCCCATCCGCTTGCGCACCAGCTTGGGAAAGATGTCGAGAAAGGCGCGTCCGACGTCCTGCGTGAAGGCGAGATTGCGATCAAAACCGTCATCGTCCTCGCATTCGAGATGGTCGTAGAAAATACCGCCCACGCCGCGATGGACCTCGCGGTGGGGGATGTAGAAATATTCGTCCGCCCATTTCCTGTAGCGTTCGTAATAGGTCGGATTGTGCGCCATGCAGGCCGCGCGCATCGCGGCGTGGAATTCTTCGGTGTCTTCTGCATAGGGGATCGGCGGATTGAGGTCCGCCCCGCCGCCGAACCAAGCCTTGCCTGTGGTGAGGAACCTTGTGTTCATATGGACCGCCGGGACATGCGGATTGGCCATGTGTGCGACCAGGCTGATGCCCGTTGCCGTAAAACCAGGATTGTCCGGGTCGGCGCCGTTGATGCTCGCGGCAAACTCCTTGGGGAAATTGCCGCGCACGGTCGACACGTTGACGCCCGCCTTTTCGAACACCTTGCCCTTGATCAGGCCCTGCACCCCGCCGCCGGGGTCGTCATTGCCTTCCTCTGTGCGGTTCCACGGTGTGTATTCGAATGACGCGTCGGAACCCGCCTCGCGCTCGATTGCCTCGAATTCGGCGCAGATATGGTCGCGCAATTCCTCGAACCAAGCGCGGGCGCGGCTTGTGTGTTGTGTCCAGTCCATGATCGCCCCCTTGCCAAACACGATTGCCCGGGGCAAGTGAAGGTCATGGTTCCCGTTTCGTTCGCCCCGCTCGATTTCGCCGGTGAAGAGCTTGTCCTGACCAAGGGCAACGCTGTTTACTGGCCGCGTGAGCGCGCATTGCTGGTGGCGGACCTGCACCTGGAAAAGGGCAGCTGGTATGCGAAGCAGGGGCAGATGCTGCCGCCCTATGACAGCCGCGAAACGCTCGAGCGGGTGGCCGATGCGGTCAAGGCTACGGGCGCACGGCGTGTCATCACGCTGGGCGACAATTTCCACGATGATGCGGGCACGAGCCGGCTCGATCCTTATGCCAGCGGGATGCTCGAATCGCTCACCCGCGCGCTCGATTGGGTGTGGATCACCGGCAATCACGATGAGAACATGCACCGCGCGTTCGGAGCGACCTTGGTGGAGGAGCTGGAGCTGAACGGCATCGTCCTGCGCCACGCGGCAAAGCGCGGCGAGACGAAGCCGGAATTGTCGGGCCATTACCATCCCAAGATGCGCCTCACCGTGCGCCGCCGCCGCATCGCGCGGCCCTGCGCGGTGGTCAGCCGGGCGAAGGATAGCGGAGACCGCATGATCCTCCCCGCTTTCGGTGCCTACACCGGCGGAATGGACGCAGGCGCGCCCGAGATCATAAGGGCGCTTAGCCCCGCGCGCGAGATCGACGCGGTGCTTCCCGCCAAAGGCAAGCTGGTGCGCTTTCCGCTGTGGCGAGATGCGGCGTAATGAGCTTTGAACCGCTTAGTTATGTCGGGGCGACAATCACCTTGTCGCATGTTGCAATTTGGATCGCGATCGTCGCTTTAATGGAAATCGCCTTACCAAGAATGCAGATGCGTCGAATACGGCCAGCACGTTTTCCAATGGTACTTTGGTTGACAGCGATCGTTTATGGGCTGTGCGCGCTTTTATTTGGGCAGGTATTCGGAGACCGGTTTCCGCTTGCAGACATCCTTCCAACAGGCTTCTTGCTGGGTATGGGTATCATGGCCGTGCCGATGCTGACGGGTTGGTTGGACGATACGAAAAAGCCGCCTTCATTTCGATTCGCGGTCTTTGGTATGGTCGTTTCCGGGTTCTTCTATGGCTTTTGTCTTTGGCTTTTGCCACGGGTCGTCGGGCTGGGGTTGATCGACTGGCCCAAACTGTCGTGGGGCGTTCAACTTCAGGCCGCGTAGACTCCGCTAGCCATTCGCGCTCGCACGCCCTACATTGCGCGCTTCAGAATCGGCTATTTCAGGAGAACACACATAGCCCGTCCACCCCGGCGTTCGATGGCCCCGCCTGTCAAAAGCGGCCCTCGTTTCGATAATATGATCAATGTGCCCAAGGTCCGCGTCATCGACGATGAAGGCGAAAACCTTGGTGTGATGTACACCCGCGAAGCGGTCGAGCAGGCCCAGGAAAAGGGCCTCAACCTCGTTGAAGTGTCCCCAGGTGCGGACCCGCCCGTGTGCAAGTTCCTCGATGTCGGCAAATATCGCTACGAAGCGCAGAAAAAGGCCAATGCCGCGCGCAAGACGCAGAAGACCCAAGACATCAAAGAGGTCAAGATGCGCCCCAACATCGACACGCATGATTACGATGTGAAAATGCGCAACGTGAACAAGTTCATAGAGAATGGCGACAAGGTGAAGGTCACCCTGCGCTTTCGCGGGCGTGAAATGGCGCACCAGCACCTTGGCATGGACCTGCTCAAGAAGGTGCAGACCGATGTCGAGGAGATCGCCAAGGTCGAAGCCTTCCCCCGCCTCGAAGGGCGGCAGATGCTGATGGTGCTCGCGCCGAAATAGGCGGGTGTTCCAACCCATCCGGTGGCGGTGATGAGCGTCCGCGCGGCGCATTTTCCGACGAACGACAATCCGGTTCGACGAAGCGCGCACCGCAACCGACTGGCGGGAACAAAGCCTTATGCTTTGGAGCTATAACCTCAATCTGTAAGGGTTGGGGACCAGTCCTCTCGCCCCGACTCCAGTGGGCGGTTCCCCATTGGGCCGGTCTCCTCCCTTGCAACCTGTTCGTCTGCGCTGAAGCCTTCTGCCACCAGGCGGTCGCGTGGGTCGCCGATCGTGAAAGGATTGTCTTTAGTGTCTTTCAAGAACGCCCGCATCCGCCGTTCGCACGCAAAGCCCGCGTTTTTCGGCCTCGCGCTTGCCTGCCTCGCCTCGTCGCCGACGCTGGCGCAAGGAGAGCGCACGGGCGGCGATCCCAGCTTCGCGACCTTCACCCCTTATGACGATGCGATCGATCACACGATCGACTATTCGCTGTGGGACGAAGCGATGCGCAATCTCGTGATCTCGATGGGGCCGAGCCTGCGCGAGACCGCTGGAAGCCCCCCGCCCAGTTTCGGCACACGGCGGCAGTATGGGCACACTTCGCGCTATCGGCTCGAAGGGACGCGGATCATGTTCAGCTTCCTTGATGCCGACGTGATCGAGAGTTTTGGCGAGTACCGCCGCGATCTGGAAGAGACGGCAGACAAGGTCGATATCCAGTCGCTGAGCCGCAACGAGCAGCTCGCCTACTGGATCAATCTGCACAACGTCGCGATGATCGAACAGATCGCGGAAAACTGGCCGGTGCGCCAGCCGCGCGAACTTGAGGTCAACGGTGTTCCGATCGACGATGCGCGCTTCATCATGGTCGAGGGTATCGCCCTCTCCCCGCGCGATATCCGTGAGCGGATCGTCTATGCCAACTGGCGCAATCCCAAGGTGATGTACGGCTTCTGGCGCGGAGAAATCGGCGGCCCCTCTATCCAGCGTGAAGCTTACAATGCCGACAATATCTCGCGTCTGCTGGACAAGAGCGCGCGCGATTTCGTGAATTCGCTGCGCGGCACGCAAAAGCAGGGGAACACATTGCAGGTCTCGGAGCTGTTCGAGGAAGCGGCGCCTTACTACTTCCCGAATTTCGAAGCCGATCTGCGCGCGCACCTCACCGAATATGCGGACGAGGATACACAGGCGCTTCTCGAGGCGACTTCGGACGTGGAAGCGAATGTGAAGGAATACGACATCGCTGACCTCGCTGGCGGCTTGCGAGAGCCGACCTATCAGAACATTCAGGATGCGAGCGGTACGCAGCGAAGCTTCCGCATCCCGCAGTCCATGACGGCCCTGCTCGCCCAGCGCGAACAGAAATTCCAACGCATTATCCGCGAAGGACGGACCGGGACGGTGACATTCAGCAATATCGACTTGCCGGGCGATCCGGATGACAAGGGCGAGGTGGAGTAAAGCGAACGCCGCAAAACGGTGTGATTTACAGGGGTCAAGTTACAGCGTAACGTTCAAAGTGGATGGGTCAGCTCGAGTTTTCTCGGAGACATGCCATGACGCTTCGTCTGTTCGTTTCATTGTTCGCCACCGCAGCGCTGGCCGCGCCGCTCGCAGCGGAAACCGCGCCGGTCGCCGATGCAGTTCAATCCCAGACGCGCAGCACAAATACGAGCCTCAACGGGTTTGAGCGCTTTGCCCCCGCCGCCTCCCAACGCGATCACCGCATCGATTATGGCCACTGGGACGAAGCGCTTGGCTGGTTCGTCGTGCCCATGGGGCCGTCCATCAGACAGGCTCCGCCCAGGGCCGACCCTCCGCTTGGCACGCGCCGAATTTATGGCCACGAATCGCGCTATCGAATGGAAGGGAACCGGGTGGCGTTCTCCTACCTATCGGAGGATATCAAGACGGCGCTCACCGAATATCGAGCCGATCTCGAGCGGGTTGGCAGCGAACTCGACCTGACCGGCATTCCGCGCAACGAACAGCTCGCGTTCTGGATCAACCTGCACAATGTCGCGATGATCGAGGCGCTGGCGAACAAATATCCGCTGACCGAACCGCACGAACACGCCTTTGGCTCCAATCAGGTCATGCTGGACGATGCGAAGCTGGTCACAATCGACGGTGTTGCGCTCTCCCCGCGCGATATCCGCGAAGGCATCGTCTACGCCAACTGGCGCGATCCCAAGGTCATGTACGGATTCTGGCGAGGTGTCATAGGCGGCCCGTCGATCCAGCGGCTCGCCTATACCGGTGGCAATGTCGATGCGCTTCTGGCGCTGTCGGCGGAGGAGTTCGTGAACAGCCTGCGCGGTGTCGAGGAATGGGGCGATACGTTGCGTGTCAGCCCCATCTATGAAGAAGCCGCGCGCTTCTTTTTCAAGGATGACGCGGCTTTGCGCGCGCACCTGAAAACGTTTGCCGGAGACGATGTTCGCGATCTACTCAGCGAAACCGAACGCACCGCCTACAAACTGTTTGCCACCGACATTGCCGATCTTGCGCGTGGAGAGACCATGAGTTTCGCAGGTTTTGTCTGCCAGCAGGGCGGCGAGCTGTTCGGTCCGAATCCGCCGGGCGTCAATCCGACGAATTGCGCTGCGCAAAGCTTCCGCCCCGTCCCGGCAATCGCGCGCCTGATGGAAGAGCGCGCGCAAAAGCTCGATCGCGCCCGCAGAAAGGGCATTCGCACCGGCATGGTGATCTATGGCGATGGCGGATACGTCGAGGGCGAGGAGCCGGTCGAGGTCGAATAGCGCCGGGGCTTTATGCGCTGACCAGCGGCTTCGCTCGCTTGCCGCCGCTGCGAGGTGTCTGATACCGCTCTCCTTCGCATGAGGGGGATCGCTGCCAGATGACTGCGCGCCGCACCGGCCTGGTTATCGGGCCAATTGCATTCGCGCTCACCGCGCTATTGCCCGCACCGGCCGGCATGAGCGCGGAAGCCTGGCTGGTCGCTGGGCTGGTCGTGTGGATGGCGGCTTGGTGGATGACTGAGGCGGTGCCGCTTGCGGTAACCGCCCTGCTGCCGTTCATCTGGCTCCCGTTGAGCGGCGTGACGAGCGCGCGCGACGCGGCCAGTGCCTATTACGCGCCGATCCTGTTTCTGCTGCTGGGCGGCGCGTTCCTGGCGCTGGCGATCGAACGCACCGGGCTGCACCGGCGCCTCAGCCTTGCGATCCTCAACCGGATTGGCACGGGTGGAAGTGCCAGCGGGGGCGGATTTCGCCTGCTGATCGCCTTCATGGTCAGCGCCGCAGTCCTGTCGATGCTGATCTCCAACACCTCGACCGCGCTCATCATGATGCCGATGGCGCTGGCGGTTTTGTCTGGGGGCGTGTCCTTGCGCGCGGATCGGTCATCCGACCGATCCTCGGGCCAAGCCACCCTCTCCCCCGCCCTTCCACCCGGAAGTGTATCCTCAAGGGCGGAAGGGCGAGGGAGAGGGCGGCCGGGCACACCGGCGCACGCGGATGTCGAAACCGCCCCTCAATACGAAGGCCTGTTCGGCGCGCTGCCTATGGGGATCGCGTTCGCCGCCAGTATCGGCGGGCTTGGCACCATTGTCGGCTCGCCGACGAACGGGATTGCGGTGCAATTGCTCGACGACATGATCGGGCTGGAGATCAGCTTTGCGCTGTGGATGCTCTACGGTGTGCCGGTGGTGCTCGTCGGCGTGCCCGTCGCCGCGTTCATCATCGCGAGGGTCCAGCGGATCGATGCGCACCCTTTCGACATCGCCGCGGCGCGCGAGGCGATCGCGGACAGTGCGCCTTGGTCTTCCGCAGAAAAGCGCCTTGTGCCGATCATCGCGCTCGCCTTCCTCCTGTGGATGACGCGGCGCTGGGTCGCGCCCTATCTGCCGCCTGATAGCTGGACCGACGGGACCATCGCGGTGATCGCTGCGCTGGCCCTGTTCCTGCTGCCCGACGGCACCGGTCGCCCGCTGCTCAAATGGTCCGAAGCCGACCGCGCGCCCTGGGGCGTTATCCTGATGTTCGGCGGAGGGCTGGCGCTGGCAGCGGGTATGCAGGCTTCGGGCCTTGCCGAATGGCTGGGCGAAGCGCTGCTCCCGCTCGAAGCGGTGCCGCTGTTCGTCATCGGGCTCGCCATCGTCGCGATGGTGGTGCTGGTGACCGAATTCGCCAGCAATGTCGCCACCGCCAGCGCGATCATCCCGGTCGTTGCGAGCCTCGCTGCGGCGCTGGCGTTGGGCGAAGACGCGATCCTGATTGCCATGCCCGCTGCGCTCGCGGCAAGCTGGGGCTTCATCCTGCCCGCCGGGACCGGGCCGAACGCGATCGCCTGGGCCACGGGGCGGCTACGGATCGAGCGGCTGGTGCGCGCCGGGATCGTGCTCGACCTCATCGGCATTGTGCTGATCGTCGCGATGGTCTGGGGGATGGCGGCGCTCGTTTGAGGCCGCCGCGCCGCCGCCAAACGCTACCACATATCCCGCGTGCGGCTCTTGTCGCGATCCAGATCCTCACGCGCGATGCGGTCCCAGAAACGACCGCCAACGCGCTGTTCGGCATCGTAGGTCTTGACCAGGAAGTCCTCCAGCGGACCGGTCTGCGCGGCATTGGGTATCTTGAACGTCCACAGCCGTAACCGTCCGCGCCTGTTTTCCGCCAGCACGCTTTTGATGAAGGCATGCGGCACCGGCACGCTGATTCCGTAATCGGCCTGCTCCTCTCCGATCATTTCGACCACTTCGCCAAAATAGAACACTGGGCAGGTCAGCACGTAGGTCTCCAGCGTGCTTTCGCGCGCATCGAGTTCGCGGATTTCCCGCTCCAACCGCGCCCAGATACCGCGGTTGAAGCCGGGCTGCTGCGGAGCCATGTTGGACAGCAGAAATGTCTCCGAATTCTGTATGTCCTGCAAATCCTGATTGGCGCTCGCCACCAGATGCCCACGGTCGAAACCGCTGCCGCTGTAGGCCTTCAACCCGGCGCGAAACCGTTTGGGAATGCGGGCATCGGCGCGGAAATTGTCGAGCCGCTGGACCATGTCCATATCGTTCACCAGCTCGCGGTCGCGGTTGATGATCTCCAGCGTCCACTTTGCCAGTCGGAAATACCACGAATACCCGATCGAGAAATGCCGCCCGGTCAGGATCTGGTCGCAGACCGGGGCGCCATAACGCAATTCGCGCTGCATCTGGAAAGGGTCGTCGATCACGCCGGTTCACATCCCTCATGTCCTACACGCACCGCGCGCGATACAGGGTGGAGATGGTCGAAACGATGACGCCCTTTGTAACCGCGCGCGCCGTGTCAGATCGCATGGCATGCGGGGCTCAAACGGAAAGTCACACTCGCGACACTTCCACTCGCCATCGAAGCACTGAAATCCGGCGATAATCGCGACCACACAAGTTTCGCAAAAGCCCCCGGTCGGTGTCTCATCTCACACCGGTTGCGCGGAGCTACGCAGCGCGATATCGGCCCAGGATGGATTGGCGATGCCGGGAGAAGCGCTTCTGCGGAGGTTAGAAGCGGGCGCCCGCCAGGCTGCCAGATCAGCTCCTGCCTTCCTGGGAGCGCCAAGTTTGAGGAAGGACACCCGTCCCATGACCGACGGCCCCGTAGACCAGAACTCCGCCACCGACGCCCCCACCCCGCGTCGCAAGCCCAAGCCCGAACGCACGCAGATCGGCGGGCGCGAGCTGAAGCCATCCACGCTGATGATGGGCCACGGCTTCGACCCTGCTTTGTCGGAAGGCTCGCTGAAAGCGCCGATCTTCCTGACCTCCACCTTCGCGTTCGAGAATGCGGCCGCGGGCAAGCGGCATTTCGAAGGGATCACCGGCCAGCGCGAAGGCGGGGCGGAAGGCCTCGTCTATTCGCGCTTCAACGGCCCGAACCAGGAAATCCTCGAAGACCGCCTCGCCGTGTGGGACGGGGCGGAGGATGCGCTGACCTTCTCATCCGGGATGACCGCGATCTGCATTCTGATGCTCGCCTATGTCAGCGCGGGCGACGTGATCGTGCATTCCGGACCGCTATATGCGGCATCCGAAGGTTTCGTTGCGAAGGTGCTGTCGAAGTTCAACGTGAGCTATATCGACTTCCCCGCCGGCGCGAGCCGCGAGGAGCTGGACGAAGTGCTCGAACGCGCGAAGAAGCAGGCGAGCGAGAATGGCGGCAAGGTCGCGATGATCTATCTCGAAAGCCCCGGCAATCCGACCAACGCGCTGGTCGATATCGAAGCGGTGAAGGCGGCGCGCGATGAACATCTCGACTATTCCTGTCCCATCGCAATCGACAACACGTTCCTCGGCCCGTTGTGGCAGCGCCCGCTCGATCACGGCGCCGATATCGTCGCCTATTCGCTGACCAAGTATGTCGGCGGGCATTCGGACCTAGTGGCGGGCTCGATCGCGGGCGCGAAGAAGTGGATGGATCCGGTGCGCGCGCTGCGCAACACGATGGGCGGTATCGTCGATCCCAACACCGCATGGATGCTGCTGCGTAGCCTCGAAACCGTGGAACTGCGCATGCAGCGGGCTGGCGAGAACGCCGCGAAAGTGTGCGAATTCCTGGCAAACCACCCGAAGGTCGAGGGGCTGGGTTATCTCGGCATGATCGAGGATGCGCGGCAAAAGGACATCTATGAGCGGCATTGTCTGGGCGCGGGTTCGACGTTCAGCGTGTTTCTGAAGGGTGGCGAGGCGGAGTGCTTCCGCTTCCTCGATCATCTGGTCATCGCAAAGCTCGCCGTCAGCCTTGGCGGCACCGAAACCCTCGCCAGCCACCCGGCCAGCATGACGCACCTTTCCGTCCCCCACGCCCGGCGAAAGCAGCTTCGCATCACCGACAACCTCGTGCGGATCAGCATCGGGATCGAGGACGCGGATGACCTGATCGCGGACTTCGAGCAGGCGCTGGAGCATGTCTGACCCGGTTTTCCTCGTCATCGGAGCGGGCGCGGGCATTGGTGGCCACGCGGCCAGACGCTTCGCCGCTGGCGGATACCATGCGGTGCTCGCGCGTCGCTCCGACGAGGAAGGGTTGCAGCGGCTGATCGGCGAGATCGAGGATGCGGGCGGCAAGGCCAGCGGGACGCTGCTGAACGCTGCCGAGGATGGATCGATCGAGGAACTGGTTGAACGCACCGAGCGCGATATCGGCCCGATCGAGGTCATGCTCTACAATCTGGGTGCGCAGGTCGGGAACCGCGCGCTGGCCGACACGCCGCATCGCATGTTCGAGCTTGGCTGGCGGCTGGGATGTTTCAGTCTGTTCCGGCTCGCTCACGCGGCGTTCCCGGCGATGGCGGAGCGGGGCAAGGGCACGGTGCTGGTCACGTCCGCCACGGCGGCGGTGCGCGGCAATGCCGGGCAGCACAGCCACGCCGCGGCAATGGGCGGGCGGCGCATGCTCTGCCAGACGCTGAATGCTGAATTCGCGCCCTGGGGCATCCATATCGCGCATATCGTGATCGACGGGTCGGTCGACGCGCCCGATACGCTCGGCAAGCTGCTGGGCGACAAGTACGAAGCGTTCAAGGCGGCCAAGGGCGAGGACGGCGTGATCGACCCCGCCGCGATCGCCGAAACCTACTGGCACCTCGCCCAGCAACCGCGCCATTGCTGGACCCACGAACTGGACATCCGCCCGTGGACCGACACGCCGTGGTGGAACGACAATCCGAACCCCGAGATCGACGCTGCGGGGCGGGGGTTTGCGGGGCCGCAAGAGGACTGAGGGGGCTGGGTCCGAAGTGACGAGATTTGGGTGGGAAGCGGACATTGCAATAGGCTCTACCTGCCGCCATCGTGTCGCTGGATTAACAGATAGATTTAGGCTGATGGCGACACAGACATTCACCGCGCAACTAGATGACAACGGTTCGCGGACCTTCGTCACGTTCTACAAGGAGATGCCGGGCGGCTGGAAGCTCGATTTCAGAGACGCTCAGGGGGACCATGTCGCCAATGGCGACCATTGGATCGAGACTTTAGACGACTTGGTTCTTCAACTAACCAATTTCACAACGGACGACCTAAATTGGCATACGGAAGATAACAAACCGGTGTCTTTCTTCGCTGCCGTGCGAGAATGCATTCTCGCATCAAGAACCCCTTGAGCGAATGTCCGCAACTCGGTCGCAAGCTGACTCTCTTTCCCTACCCTCGCCACTCCCGCCGTTCTTCGGCAACGCGCAGCACATCGTAGGCGACTTGGATCGCCTGGAATTGCTTCGCCGCGTCCTCGTCGCCCGGCTTTACGTCGGGGTGCACTTCCTTCGCCTTGGCGCGGTAGGCGCGCTTGACGGCCCCGAAATCGGCATCCGCCTCCAGTTCCAACAGGTCGAGCGCGCGCATTTCATCGGCGCTGCGGCTGCCATCGCCCGATCCGGCCCAGCCATAATGCGACGCCTCGGCATAGCCTGCGCTTTCGGCCCGCTCGGCTTTGGCGCGCTCTTCCTTCTCGGCCTTGTCGAGGCCTTCGAAATAGTCCCAGCCCTTGTTGTATTCGGCGGCATGCTTCTGACAGAAATACCAGCGGTCCGGGCTGTTGGGCGATTTGGGCGCGGGGCAATCTCCCGGTTCCTCGCAGCCGTGACGATCGCACAGCCGCACATTCGCCGCCTCGCGCGAGCTTTCATAGCCGCGCCAGCGGGGAAAGCCCCAATCGTTCGAGCGCCGCGCGCGGCTCATGCGCGAGGTCCGCGCGTCGGGAGAATGTCGTTCATCGGATGAGTCACGCGGTCAATCTAAGGGTGCTGGCGAGTTTTGCATAGGTGTGGGAACGAGTTGCGAAACGAAATGTTGCATTGCAATAGCTCGTTAAGGCATAGCCCGCTACGGCGTGAGCCAAGCCAGATTGCAAGCCCACCGAAAGAAAGCCTCCGCATGAGCCAGCAATTGACCATTTCGAGCCTCGTCTCGGCGCTTGCGCTGGTCGCGCTGTGCATGGTTGCAAGGGCACCGGAGGCTGCGGTTTCACCTTCGCAGGCCACAGCCGCAATCGTCACGGTCAACGCGGACGCGATGCTTCTGCCCGGATGATCGGTCGGAACGCGCCGCCACCACTTGGGCGGCAGGCGCGCTCCCAAAATGACCTAATTGATGACCACGCTCGCGGCCCGGCGGTTCTGCTGCCACGCTTGCGGGTTTGATCCCAATGCGACCGGGCGCTCCTTACCGAAACTGACCGTGCGGATGCGGTCGGGCGAGACACCCAGGCTGACAAGATAGTTCTTCGCCGAGTTTGCGCGCCGCTCACCGAGCGCAAGGTTGTATTCGCGTGTCCCGCGCTCGTCGGTATGGCCTTCGACCGTGAAATTGACCTGCGGATATTGCGAGAAATACTGCGCCTGCGCCTGCAAGGCAGCCGCATCGGTGCTGTCGATATTGAAGCGGTCGGTGTCGAAATAGACGATCGTCGAACCGCCCACGGCATCCTCGAAGTGACCCTGCGTGCCGACAACGGGCCCGGCCGCCTGCGTCGGTGTGGGGCTGGGCGTCGGCGTGGCGGTCTGCGGAGCGGGCGGCAACTCTTCGGGGGCTTCCCTCGAACATGCAGCCAATGCGATCGTCGATGACAAAATGGCAGCGGCGGCGAGCCGCGAGCGGGAGAAGGTCATTATCGTGATCTCCTAATCAGGGCCGGGTAGATTACCGCGGCGGGTAACAAACGAACGGCCTTAGGGACGAATCGGTCCCCATGCGGGATCGGATGCATCCACCGGCGTCGGCAGCCGCCTTTCGTTACGCCCTGTCAGATCAACCTGCCATAGTGAAGAATTGCCCGCATTGCGGGTGGTGCGGAAAAACTGGATGATCCGACCATTGGGCGCCCATGTCGGGGCCTCATCCTGCCAGCCATCGGTTAGCACGCGCATGTTGCGCCCCGCCGGAGTCATCACCGCGACATTGAAGTCCCCGGCGATCCGGGTGAAGGCGATCTGGTCACCGCGTGGGCTCCATTCAGGCGTGGCGCAGCGTCCGCCGAAAAAGCTGATGCGGCGCTGGTTCGAGCCATCGGCATTCATGATGTAGCACTGTTGCGCACCCGATCGGTCGCTTTCGAACACGATCTGCCCCCCGTCGGGCGAGTACGATCCCGCGACGTCGATCCCGGGCGTGCTGGTCAGGCGTGTTGAAGACCCCCCCGTCACGGGCACGCGATAGATGTCGGTATTGCCCGCCACCGCCATCGAATAGAGGATCGAGCGGCCATCGGGCGACCAGCGCGGGGCGAGCGTCGGGTTGGCGTTCTCCGTCACCAGAGTCTGGCTGCCGCTGCCGATATCATAGACGTAAATGCGCGGATTTCCGTCGACATAGGAAAGGTAGAGGATCTTGGAATAGTCCGGCGAATAGCGCGGGGTGAGCGCGGTTGCGCTGCCCAGAGTGATGAAACGGTGGTTCGCGCCGTCGCTGTCCATCACGGCCAGCCGCTTGACGCGCGCATCCTTCGGCCCGGTCTCGGCGATGTAGGCGATGCGGCTGTCGAAGAACGGGTCTTCGCCGGTTAGCCGGGCGTAAATGAGGTCGGAGCATTTGTGCGCCGCGCGCCGCCAGTCGGCCGGCGGCACAACCCAGCCTTCGCGCACCAACTCGTCCTGAAGGGCAACGTCGTAGAGATAGCAGCCGACCACCAGCCTTTCGTCATCGCGCGCGCGGACATAGCCGTGGACCAGCATCTCCGCCCCGCGCCCGCTCCACGTACCCCAGGCGGGTGAGGTTATCTGGGGGAAGCTCGGATCGGGCAGGCTGTCCGGTCCGGTTGGCGCGAACAGGCCGTTATCGCGCAGGTTCGCGGTGATGACGCGCGCGACTTCGCGGCCCAAAGCGGCGGTGCCCTGGGCATTCGCGGGGGTCGCGCGGTTATCGTCGGTCGCGAAAGCGGGGATTGCGATGCCGAGGTCTTCGAGCGCGCTTTCATCGGTAACGGTGCCGCGCAGCGGGCCTTCGCCCTCATCGCCCTCGATCGTGACGCTCTCGACCTCGCCGCCTTCGACCAGCGGCGCGCCGAGATCCTGTGCCGCCGCCGAAGTGGCGAGAAGGGTGCCGAATAGGGTGGAGATGAGGGGGGTCTTCATGGGTTCAAAGCCTTCTGTCGAATTGCCACTCGAGCTGTTTCCAGCGGTTGTAGAACTGCTCTGGCAGATTGAAAGGTGCGGCGAGCTGAACTGCGCGGATCGCACGCTCGCAATGCAGGCCGGCCTGCGGACGATTGGACGCGGTGATGCTGCTCGACTGGTTACGGCAGGACGGGCGCCCGGAAAGTGATCCATCCTCGTTCAATCGCCACGACACGATCGAAACGAGCTTTTCCGCGTCAACTCCGTCGGGGGCGTTCCAGTGCGGGCGGAGCTGGCGCGTAATGGCGGAGGACAGGGCCGCGCGCTCGCTCGCGCCGAAGGCGGCGGCGGGGGTGCGGGTGTCGTCGCTGGTAGCGGAACTGCCCTGCCCTTCGAGGAAGTCTTCCCCGATCCGGCTGCCGCCCGCGTTGCTGACCTGTCTTGGACGGCTCGCCGTCTCGCGCGTGTCGGCGGGGCGGCGCGTTTCGGAAGGGCTTTCGCGCGATGGGCGCGGCTCGGCGCGGGCGCTGGGAACCGGAGGCGGTGCGTCAGGCGTGGCATCGGCTTCGTCAGACTGAACCTCCGGCGCAGGCTCCTCCGACAGAGTCGGTGCCAAAGCAGCGCGTGCGTCGGGCGCGGGGTCGGGCGCGGTCGATTGCAGGCTGACTTCGGTCGCGAGGCTGACCGTCATGCGCGGGGGCATCACCGGATCGGCGGGCACAAGCAGGAATTGCAGCGCCAAAGCCGCGACCAGCGCGATATGCAGGCCGATTGCGGCGGCGAGGCCTACCCTGTCTTCCCTGCGAAAGGCGCTCTCTCCCATAGTCCTCAACCGCTATGGCGCGGCAACTGAACCGTCGGTGACCAGCGAGATCGAGGTGAAGCCCGCGCGGCCCAGCTCCCCCATCACCGCCATCACCCGGCCGTAATCAAGACTGCGATCGCCGCGCAGCACGATTGTCGGCTGCTCCCCGCCAGCCCCGCGATCGAGCGCGGCGAGCGCGTCCGGCAATCCGCCGGCCAGCACCGCGTCATCGCCGATATAGACCCGGCCCTCGGCGTCCACGCTGATCGTCACCTGATCGGGCGTTTCATCGACCGGATTGGCGCGGCTTTCCGGCAGTTCGATGGGGACGCCAACCGCAGGCAGCGTCACGGTGACCATGAAGATGATGAGCAGCACCAGCATCACGTCGACCAGCGGCGTGACGTTGATCTCGGCCATCGCTGCCCTGCGCGAGCGGCGGCCTCGGGATCGGGAGGGGTTGCCGAGTGAGACTGCCACTAGGCCCGGTCCAGCTCGCGACTCAGCCCGGCGTGAACCTTGTCGGCGAAGCGTTGCAAGCGTGCCTCGTAAAGGTTCACCGACTGGCTGAACCGGTTGTAGGCGATCACGGCGGGGATCGCGGCGAACAGGCCGATGGCGGTGGCGAACAAGGCTTCGGCAATACCCGGCGCGACCACGGCGAGCGAGGCGGATTGCTGCGCGCCGATCTGGAAGAAGCTGTTCATGATGCCCCACACAGTGCCGAACAGGCCGACGAACGGCGCAACCGACCCGGTGGTCGCGAGGAAGGTCAGCCGCCCGGCCAGCTCGTCCGCTTCCTCCGCCACCTGGCTTTCCATCGCTGCTCCGATGCGCTGGCGGGTGGCGTCGCGGTCGACCGGCTGTTTGGCGGTGGAACGCTTCCATTCGTCCAGTCCGGCCCCGGCCACACGCGCCGCAGGAATGACCGCGCGCTTGCGCTTACCGAGCGTATCCTCGCTGTTGCTGCGCGCAAAGAAGTCATCCTCGAAATCGGTCGAGCGGCGTTCCAGCTTGGCTCGACGCATCGAGAACGAGACGATGATCGTCCAGGTCCAGATGCTCGCAAGGATCAGGCCAATCATCACCGCCTGCACGACGATATCGGCCTGCAGGAACAATTCGAGCGGATCGAGCCGCGCAGGCGCGCCCGCTCCGGCAAGGCTCAAAACCAGCGCCGCGATCGCATCAGAGTTCAAGACTGGCTATCCTTTGTATCCATGAATTGCGCGAACGCCGCGTGCCAGTGATCGAGCATGCGGCGCGGGCGACCTTCGGGTGTCAGAAATCCTACCCTGAGGGACGCCTCGCACAGCCGTTCGGTTCCGCTATCGCCCTCGCGATATGCGACCTGCTCCATCCGGCAGCTCGCAGCGCGCAATTGCGTGCAGGTGGTTTCGATCACCACGTCATCGTCGAGCCGCGCGGGGCTAAGATATTTGAGCTCGACCCCGGCCACCGCCCAAGCCCCCTCACCCGCCTCGATCGCGGCGCGCTGATTGATGTCTAGCATGCGCAACAGGTCGGAGCGTCCGCGCTCGAACCAGCGCAGGTAATTGGCGTGGTAGGTGATCCCGGAGAGGTCCGTGTCCTCATAATAGACCCGCACCGCATACAGATGCCGCGCGCCGTCGATCACGCCACCGGGAGGATTGGGCTTCACCATATGGCCTTGGGCCCTAGCGCCGCACGGTCTGGCTGCAAAGCGGATAGACCGCCTGTGCATGGACGCAGCGGCGAAGCGAGTCGGGCATGCGACCGAAACTGCGTCAACGCTTCCAGATCATTGGGCCAAGCGGCTCGCCGCCGAAAATGTGGACGTGAAGGTGCGGCACTTCCTGCCCGCCATGCGCGCCGACATTGGCGAGCAGACGATATCCGGGTTCGACCAGCCCCTTGTCCCGCGCGACTTTCCCCACGGCGCGCACGAAACCGGCGATTTCCTCCGCCTCGGCGCGCTGCGAAAAGTCATCCCAGCTGACATATTTGCGCTTCGGAATCACCAGTGTGTGGATTTCCGCCTGCGGATTGATGTCCTCGAAGGCAAAGGCCCATTCGCCCTCGTAAACCTTCTTGGACGGTATCTCCCCGCGCAAAATCTTGGCGAAGATGTTGTCGTCGTCATACGGCTTGGTCGCGTCGATCGGCATGGGGCTTACTCCTTTCGCGATGCCTTTTCTTCGAGGCCGGAAAGCCCCTCGCGGCGGTCGAGTTCGGCAAGAACACGCTCGAACGCAATATCCCGAGCCGAAAGCAGGACGAAGAGGTGGAAAAGCAGGTCCGCGCTCTCACCGATCAGCGCATCATCGCTTTCCGAGAGCGCCGCGATCACCGTCTCGGTCGCCTCTTCGCCCAGCTTTTGCGCGATCTTGGAGACACCACCCGCGTGCAATTTGGCGACGTAGCTGTCGGTCGGCGCGGCGGCGCGACGCTCCGCGATCGTCGCTTCTAGGCGTGTGAGCGTATCCATCAGATCCCCCGCGCCGGTAGCCCAGCGTCACGTAGCGCCTTGTGCGCCTCGGCAATGGAATGCGTCCCGAAATGGAAGATCGAGGCGGCAAGCACGGCGCTCGCGTGGCCATCGCGCACACCGTCGACAAGGTGGTCGAGATTGCCGACCCCCCCACTGGCGATCACCGGGATTGAAACGCTGTCAGCGATGGCGCGGGTGAGTTCGAGGTCGTATCCCGCCTTGGTCCCGTCGCCGTCCATGCTGGTGACAAGCAGCTCTCCCGCGCCAAGGTCCGCCATCCGCCGCGCATGGTCGAGCGCGTCGATGCCGGTCGATTTGCGCCCACCGTGGGTGAATATCTCCCACCGCAGACCGCCTGCCTGAGGCGTCGTATCATCCGAGGGTGGCTCGCCCTGAACCGGGATTGCTGGCGCGACCCGCCGCGCATCGACGCTGGCGACGACGCATTGGCTGCCGAACTTCTTCGCGATCTCACCGACGATCTCGGGCCGAGCGACCGCCGCGCTGTTGATCGCGACCTTGTCTGCACCGGCGAGCAATAGCGCGCGCGCATCCTCGACCGAAGCCACCCCGCCGCCCACGGTCAGCGGCATGAAGCACACTTCTGCCGTACGTTTCACGATATCGAGCAGCGTCCCGCGCCCTTCATGACTGGCGGAAATGTCGAGGAAGCACAGCTCGTCCGCCCCCGCCGCATCGTAGGCGCGCGCCTGTTCGACCGGGTCGCCCGCATCCTGCAGATCGACGAAGCGAACCCCTTTGACCACGCGTCCATCGGCAACGTCGAGGCAGGGGATCACGCGGATGCGAACGGTCATGGGGTTTGCTCCTGTGCTGCCTGATCGCGCTGCGCCTGTTGCGCGCCAGGTGTGGTCAGCACTCCTGCAAGGCATTCATCGCCGACGCAATCCTCGCTGCCGAGTACGGGCATGAGCAGATACGGCCAAAGCACGCTCGCGAAAAACGCGCCCGCCATCCCGTAGACCACGCCCTGCGCACCGAAACGCGGCTCCACGAAGCGCGCGACGACCAAGGCCAGAAGCAGGAAGACCACCACATTGATGAGCGCAATCTCGACCGTCCCGACGGTGATCCCGGCGAGGAAGGTCAGCACGAAGAACAGGCAACCGACCTGGCGCATCTATTCCGCGCGCGCGCCCATCGCGATCGCGGCAGCGAGGTCGAGCCGACCTTCGTAGAGCGCGCGGCCGGTTATCACACCCTCGATCCCCTCATGCGCGTTGATCGAGAGCATGTGAATGTCGTCCAGCCCCTTCACCCCGCCGCTGGCGATCACGGGTATATCGACCTGCCGCGCGAGTTCGACCGTCGCTTCGATGTTGACGCCTTTCAGCAGCCCGTCGCGCCCGATATCGGTGAACAGCAGCGCCGCGACGCCAGCATCCTCGAACCGGCGAGCGAGATCGGTGACGGGCACATCGGACACTTCCGCCCAGCCCTCGGTCGCGACCATGCCATCCTTGGCATCAACCGCGACAACGATACCGCCTTCCCACTCCCGCGCCATTTCTCGGACGAAATAGGGATTCTTGAGCGCAGCCGAGCCCATGACGATGCGGGCGACGCCGAGGTCGAACCACCCCTCAACCGCCTCTGCATCGCGAATACCGCCGCCCAATTGGACGTAGCCGGGGAAGGCTTCGACAATCCGTTCAACCGCTTGTGCGTTGCGGCCTTCGCCTGCGAAACTGCCGTCGAGATCGACGACATGCAGATGCTCGGCTCCGGCCTCGGCGAACAGCAGCGCCTGCGCGGCGGGATCATCGCCATAGGTTGTAGCGCGGTCCATATCGCCTTCGGCGAGCCGCACGACCTCGCCGCCTTTAAGGTCAATGGCGGGGAATACGATCATAGCGAAACCCTCATGGTCGCCACTCCAGAAAGCGTTCTAACAGCGCCAGACCGTAGGCCTGACTCTTCTCAGGGTGGAATTGCACGCCGAGCATGTTGTCCTTTGCCACCGCCGCGACCAGCCCTTCGCCATGATCGGTAAGCGCGGCGATATCCGCCGGGTCGCTTGCGGCGAAATGATACGAATGGAGGAAATAGGCCTCGCCCGCCTCGATCACTGCATGGTTCTTCGCATGCGGCATCAGTGCGACGTCGTTCCAGCCGATATGCGGCACCTTGATCGCCGGATCGCTCGGCTCGATGCGGACGACTTCGCCCGCAATCCAGCCCAGCCCTCGGGTGGTGGCATGTTCGACGCCGCGATCGGCCAACAATTGCATCCCCACGCACACACCCAGAAAAGGCGCAGCGCCAACCTGGACGCGCTCCTCCAGCGCCTCGACCATGCCATCGATCGCTTTCAACCCGCGCGCACAGGCACGGTAGGAGCCGACGCCGGGCAGGACGATCCGGTCGGCGCTGCGCACTTTGTGAGGATCGTCGGTTACCTCGACCGCTGCGCCCACCGTTCGCAAGGCATTTTGGACCGAGTGCAGGTTCCCCGCGCCATAATCGATCAGCGCTACCCTCTCACCCACCCAGCTGCCCCTTGGTGCTCGGCACGCTGTCGCCCTTGCGCGGGTCGCGTTCGACCGCGGTGCGCACGGCGCGGGCGAAGCCCTTGTAAATGCTCTCGCAGATGTGGTGGTTGTTGCTGCCATAAAGCAGCTCGATATGCAGCGTCAGCCCGGCGGACTGTCCGATCGAATGAAACCAGTGCTCGATCAGCTCGGTGTCCCATTCGCCCAGCTTTTCCTGAGTGAAGCCCGCCTTCCAGACCAGAAACGGCCGCCCCGAAATATCCAGCGCGACACGGCTCAGCGTCTCGTCCATCGGCGAATAGGCATGGCCATAGCGCGCGATCCCGGCCTTGTCGCCCAGCGCATCGCTGAGCGCCTGTCCCAGCGCGATGGCGGAATCCTCGGTCGTGTGATGCTGATCGACATGCAGATCGCCATCGATCTTCATGGTCACGTCGATCAGCGAATGCTTGGCAAATTGTTCGACCATGTGATCAAGAAAGCCGATCCCGGTCGAGACATCGTAGTCCCCCGATCCATCGAGATCGACCTCGATGGCGATTCTGGTTTCGGCCGTGTTGCGCTCGATCCGGCCGGTGCGCGGGGGCATGCTTGCGGGTCTATCCATGACCCTCGCGGCTATAGGCGCACGCGCTCGCCATGCAAGCGGCCTCACGCAGGCAAAGATATGCGGCGATGGTCAACGAATCCCTTGACCCGGCACCGCACTCTCGCCACGAGTCGAGTGGCTATGAGCGAAGACACGCCCGACAGCCTGATCCCCTATGACGAGATCGTGCAGGAGGCGCTGCGCGCCGTGGTCGGGCGCGTGCTTGGCGTGATCGCGCGCGGTGGCAGCGAGCTTCCGGGCAATCACCATTTTTACATCACCTTCAAGACCCATGCGCCGGGCGTCTCGATCCCGGCACATCTGCGCGAACGCTTTCCCGACGAGATGACGATCGTCCTGCAGAACAAATTCTGGGATCTCGAAGTCGGCGATGAGGGCTTCAGCGTCGGGCTCTCTTTCAACCAGATCCCGGCAAAGCTCGACATTCCCTATGCCGCTATAACCGCCTTCGTCGATCCGGCGGTCGATTTCGGCCTGCAATTTCAGGCCGCGGTCGCCGAACTCGCGCCCGAAGAGCACGACGACGCGCAAAATGATGCCGAGGGACAGGCCGGACAGTCGGACGCGAATGGCAATGGCGATGATGGCGGCGATGACGGCTCGAATGTCGTCACCGTCGATTTCGGGCGCAAGAAATAGCGCCCCGCGCATTGTCTGCGGACCCGCACCGCGGGTTCGTGCGTTGACGAGGCACCATGGCAAAAAACCTTAAAAACCGCTTCGACGCCAACAAGCTGAAGGATGACACCATCGCGCGCGAGCTCGTGTCTTCCGAGGAAAATGCGACGCGCAACTCGCGCCTTCCGGTTCCCAGCTCCAACCCCGCCACGAACCTCGTCATCGCCGAAGTGCTCTTTCGCGCCCTGTCTATCCTTGCGCGCAACGAAGTCGAGAAACGCGTTGCGAAGGCAAGCTATGGTGACGAGGAACGCGCGAAGGAAGTTCTTGGTGGGCGCACGATCATCAGCACGCTTGCGCTTTACGGCGTGGGCAAGGTCGCCGCGCGCTCCAAGAAGGGCTTCGGCGTGGTCGCAGCAGGACTGGTGGGCAAGGCGCTGTATGATCGCGGGCGGACCTTGCAGCGTCGGCGGCGCGGTCGCTGAGCCGGAGCCTGTCGCGCGCGCTGTGCGCCCTCCCCCCTTGATTTCAGCCTTCGCAAACGGCATCGCCCCGATTTTCCGGCAAGGCCATCAAAGGCCGCACTTTCGTGAGGCGCATGGGCGACTACCAATCCACCGACAAGCTGCACCGGCGCGGGCTGTTGTTCATCCTGTCCTCGCCATCGGGCGCGGGCAAGACGACCTTGTCGCGCATGCTGCTTGCCGCCGACCCCGAGATAAAGCTCTCGATTTCCGCCACGACCCGTCCGCCGCGCCCCGGCGAAGTGGACGGCGTACACTACCATTTCGTCTCCGAAGAGCGGTTCGACGAGATGGTGGAAGAGGACGATTTCTACGAATGGGCGCACGTTTTCGGCTATCGCTACGGCACGCCGAAGGGCGCGATGCGCACCGCATTGAAGGACGGTCAGGATTTCCTCTTCGACATCGACTGGCAGGGTACACAGCAGCTCTATCAAAAGGATCAGCAGGACGTCGTCAGCGTCTTCATCCTGCCGCCAAGCCTCGATGAACTGCGCCGCCGTCTGGAAGAGCGCGCGCAGGACGCAAGCGACGTGATCGATGCCCGTATGGAGCGCGCTCGCGCGGAAATCAGCCACTGGGCGGAATACGATTACGTGGTCATCAATGACAACGTCGATGAATGTTTCGAGCGGGTGTGCGAGGTACTCGACGCTGAACGCATGCGCCGCACCCGCCAGACCGGGCTGATCCCCTTCGTGCGGGAGCTGATGGGGGGGTAAGAGCGCCTTTGCCCGAATTCGATGGAAGGCTGAAGACGACACGATGACAGGATCGCCCGCCACCACGTTCACCGTCGCGAGCTACAATATCCACAAGGCGATCGGCACCGATCGAAACCGCGATCCGATGCGGGTCCTGAACGTGCTCGGCGAAATGGATGCCGACATCGTCGTTCTGCAAGAGGCGGACCGGCGGTTCGGCAAACGGCAGAGCGCGCTGCCAGCCTTCCTGATCGAACATCACAGCGATTACGAGCCCGTGCCGCTCGACGTACAGCTCGATTCGATGGGGTGGCACGGCAATGCGATTCTGGTGCGTGAAGGCATTGAAATTGCGGATCACGATATTGTCCACATCCCCTATCTCGAACCGCGCGGCGTCGTGACCGCGACGCTTGCGCTGGGCGAGCGGCGGCTGTCGGTGTTCGGCATGCATCTTGACCTGTCCGGCCTGTGGCGCGCGCGACAAGCCCGCGAGATTGCAAAGCTGGCAAGGGCGCATAGCGATATGCATCCCACCGTGCTGACAGGCGATCTCAACGAATGGCGCACCAGCTCCGCCACCCATCGCGAGTTCGCGCGAGGCTTCACCATGCTCGATTGCGGGCGAAGCTTCCACAGCCGCCGCCCGGTCGCCAAGCTCGACCGGATCATGCATTGCGACAGACTGGAAATGCTCGAATGCGGCGTGCATCGCAGCGCGCTTGCAACCAAGGCATCAGACCACCTTCCGGTCTGGGCCACGCTGCGTTTCACGGCCGACGTAAGCGCCTGAAGCTAAAGCAGCCAGTCGATCCGCAAGCGTCCAAAAATCCACACCAGCAGACGCGAGCCGACATTGGTTCCGGGCTCCACGAACTCGACCTGGGGGTGGTCATCGCGCTCGTCAATCCAGCCCAGCCGGTCACGCTCGACCACCAGCCGATACGAATTCTTCGCAATCGCATCCTCGAACCGCGCTTGCATCGCGCGGGCCATCACCGCGCTGTCGATCACGACGCCCAGTTCTGTGTTGAGCCAGAACGAGCGCGGATCGAAATTCATCGAGCCGACGAACACGCGCTTCGTGTCGATCGAAAAGGATTTGGCATGCAGCGTCGGGCCGGGCTGCGCGATCTTCTTTCGCGGTATGCCCGTCACGAGCTTGCGCGCGGTCTTGGGCTGATCGTGCGGCGCGGGAACTTCAAACAGCCGCACGCCCGCTTCGACCAGCGCCCGTCTGTGCCGGGCATAGCCGGCATGGACCAGACCGACATCCGTGGCAGCGTAGGAATTGGTGAGGATCTGCACCTCCACGCCGCGCCGCGCCATTTCGGCCAGCGCCCGCGCGCCGCGATCGGTCGGGACGAAATAGCCCGATACTATCAGCAATTCGTGTGCCGGCTCGCCGATGATCCGGGTCAATTCCCCAAGCAGGCTGGACGCGCGCGGGTATTCCCCAACGACCTTTTCCGGCGGGTCGCTGACCAGCCTCATCGGCTCCCATGTAAAGGCGATTCCCTCGTGTTCGACACGCTCCAGCATCGGTGCCTCGGCTGCTTGCGCGGCGTATTGGGCGAAGTCCGGTCCGCTGATGCGCTCCGCCAGTTCATTCGCGATAGAGGCGGCGCGATCTGGCGCGACCGGCTTTATCAGTTGTTCGATCGGAACGGCGAGGGGTGAGGTCCAGAACTCCTCGAACCGATCGCACACATCCTTTACCACCGCGCCGACGCACAGCGCATCGAGATCGGCGAACACGCCCTCTTCCTTCGCCGCGAAATATTCATCGCCGACATTGCGCCCGCCCATGATCGTCGCCGCGCGATCGACGGTGAAGCTCTTCGTGTGCATCCGCCGATTGGCGCGGGAAAAGCGGAACAGGAAATCGAGCGGCTTGAACCAGCGTGTCCGGAATGGGTTGAACAACCGCACGTCGATATTGGGCAGGCTCGCCATCCAGCGAAGCGTTTCGTCCAGCCCCTCGATCCCGTTATCGTCGAGCAGCAGGCGGATGCGGACCCCGCCCGCCGCCGCATCGCGAACATATCGCAGCAGTAGCGCGCCGGTGAGATCGTCGTGCCAGATATAGTATTGCAGGTCGATCGAGCGCTCGGCTTGCTCGATCAGGGCCTTGCGGATCGCAAAAGCGTCGATCCCTGCTTCGATCAGCTCGACGCCGCTGCACCCTTCGGACTGCGACTTGTTCTCGGTGCCGAGCCAGCCCAGCATGCCCGGCACGCGCGAACCTGGCGCGCTTTGAGGCAAGGCGGGTGCTATCCCGCCGGGTCGCTGAAAGACCCGGGCAGGGCTGCGTTGACGACGCCGCCATCGACGGTCAACGTCTCGCCGATCACATAGTCGCCCGCGCGACTGCAAAGGTAGATCGCGGCGGCCGCCATGTCTTCGGGGCTGCCGATGCGCCTTGCCGGGATCATCGCCGCGCTGGCATCGGGCGCATTCTTCGCAGCCTTGTTCATTTCGCTGGCGAAGGCGCCGGGTGCGATCGAGGTGACGATGATGTTATCCTGGATCAGCCGCGCGGCCATGCGGCGGGTCAGCTGGATGACGCCCGCCTTCGATGCCTGATATGCGTAGGTTTCCCAGGGGTTGATCCGCTGCCCGTCGATAGAGGAGACATGGATCACCTTGGCCGGATGGTCCCCCTTTCCGCCCGCGACCAGCAGATCATGCAATTTCTGCGTCAGGAAGAACGGCGTCTTCACGTTGAGGTCCATCGTGCGGTGCCACCCAGCCTCGTTGAATTCGAGATAGGGTTGACCCCAAGCCGCCCCGGCATTGTTGATGAGGATATCGAGTCGGTCCTCGCGCTTGGCCATTTCATCGGCGAGTGACTGGATGCCGTCCATCTGGGAGAGGTCTGCGGGGACACCGACGACCTTACCCTCGCCGAATTCAGCGCCGAATTCGGCAATTGTCGCGTCCATCTGCTCGACCTTGCGCGCGGAGATATAGACCCGCGCGCAGCCCGCCGCGAGCAATCCCTCGACGAACATCTTACCGATGCCGCGGCTGCCGCCGGTGACGAGTGCGATGCGGCCATCGAGGCTGAAGAGGTCATTCAGGTTCATAAGCTACTCCCATCCCCTCCTCTTCAGAGGAGGGGCAGCGAGACTTGGTGAGCGCAGCGAGCCTAGTCGCAGCGGGGTGGTGCCTGCGGCGCTCGCTTCGCTCGCAACCACCCCCAAACCCCCTCCTTTGAAAAGGAGGGGACTTTCAAATTAATACCCGCTCATTTGCGCCACGCGGCCAGCGTGGTAATACGCATCACCGAGAAATTCCTGCAGCGCCCGGTCGCGCTTCATGTATAGGCCGATGTCGTATTCGTCGGTCATGCCGATGCCGCCATGCATCTGCACGCCTTCCTTGACCGCGAGCCCCGCCGCCTTCGCCACCTTGGCCTTGGCGACGCTGCTCATCAGCTCGGCCTGATCGCTGCTCCCATCGAGCAATTGCTGGGCCTTGATCGTAGCGGCGCGGGCGATCTCGACTTCGGAATAAAGATGGCTGGCGCGATGCTGGAGCGCCTGAAATTCACCGATCAGCTTGCCGAACTGCTTGCGCTGCTTGAGGTAATCGACGGTCATGTCCATCGCCCCACTGGCAACGCCCACGCCTTCCGCCGCTGCGCCCACGCGGCCAGCACGCAGCATCGCATCGAGGATTTCGCGTCCGCCATCGACCTCGCCGATGACCGCATCCCCATCAAGCTCGACTCCGTCGAACTTGGTGTTCGTCGCGACCGAGCTGTCGACCAGCCGCACCGCATCGTGGCTCATGTTCGCCGCACCCTTGGGCACGGCGAACAGTGTGATGCCATCGGCGTCCGCATCACTGCCTGAAGTCCGCGCAGCGACCACGATCATGTCTGCGCTGGCGCCGTGGATCACAAAGGTCTTTGAGCCGGAGAGCTTGAAGCCATTGCCCGATTTTTCAGCGCGCGTCGCGATCCGCTCAGGTCGGTGCTTGGCGGTTTCGTCGATCGCGACCGCGAACACGCTGTCGCCCGAGACAAGGCCGGGAAGGTAGCGGCCCTTCACATCGTCCGATCCGTGCTTGAGCGCGCTCGCTGCCAGCACGGATGACGTCAGGAACGGCGAAGGGGTGAGGTTTCGGCCGATTTCCTCCAGCACGATACCTGCCTCGACATGCCCCATACCAAGCCCGCCATCATCCTCATCGACGAGCATGCCGGTAAAGCCCATTTCCGCCATCTGCTTCCACAGATCGTGGCCGAAGCCATCGGGGCAATCGCGGTCGCGCCAGTGGCGCAATTGTTTGCCGATGCTGCCTTGTTCAGACATGAATTGGGTCGCGGTATCGGCCAGCATCGCCTGGTCTTCATCGTGATAGAGCGCCATTCGGGTTTATCCTCTCAAGATATCGTCAATGTCGTTCGGGCCGCCTCCGTCGTTGCGGAAGCGGCCCGATTTACCGGTCGGTTCGGATCAGGATCCCGGCAGTTCGAGGATGCGCTTCGAAATCACGTTGAGCATCACTTCGCTGGTGCCGCCCTCGATCGAATTCGCCTTGGTCCGCAGCCAGTTGCGCGCAGGCTTGCCGCCATCGGTATCCTCGCTCTCCCATTCGAGACTGCGCGAACCGCCCGCCGCCATCATCAGCTCGTGGCGGCGCTTGTTGAGCTCGGTCCCGACATATTTCATCATGTTGGGCTGCGCGGGATGCGCCTTGCCGACCTTGATCTCGTCGAGAAATTTCTCGCCCATCGCGCCATAGGCGAGCGCGTCGACGTCGAACATTGCCAGTTCGGCGCGCAGGACCGGGTCGATTTCGTCGCCGGTTTTCGCCGCATGACGCTTCATCGCCGCGCCGATTGCGCTGGTGCGGTCGCCGCCGCCCGCGCCAGAAATCATCTCGCGCTCATGGCCGAGCAGATACTTCGCCACGTCCCAGCCGCGATTGATCTCGCCGACATAGGCGGGCACGCCTTCGCCGTAGGATTTGGGCACCTTCACGTCTTCCATGAAGGTTTCACAGAAGGGCGAATTGCCGCTGATCAGCTTGATCGGCTTGGTCGAGACGCCTTCGCTCGCCATGTCGAACAGCATGAAGGTGATGCCCTGATACTTGTTCTCCTTGTCGGTGCGGACGAGGCAGAAGATCCAGTCGCACTGGTCGGCGTAGGAGGTCCACACCTTCTGGCCGTTGACGATCCAATGGTCGCCCTTGTCCTCACCATAGGTCTGAAGGCTGACGAGATCGGAGCCGCTGCCCGGCTCGCTGTAGCCCTGACACCAGCGGATTTCACCGCGTGCGATTTCGCCCAGAAAGCGCTTCTTCTGCTCCTCGGTACCGAATTGCAGAAGCGCCGGGCCGAGCATCCAGATGCCGAAAGAACTCAGCGGCGGGCGGGCGTTGATGCGGCCCATTTCCTGGCGCAGCACCTTCGCTTCGGCGGCAGTGAGCCCGGCTCCGCCATATTCCTTGGGCCAGGCGGGAACGGTGTAGCCCTTTTCAAGGCTGCGTTCGAACCACACCTTCTGCGCCTCGTTCTTGAAAGTGGCGTTGCGGCCGCCCCAATAGACGTCTTCCTCGTCACGCACCGGCTCGCGCATTTCGGCTGGGCAGTTGGCCTCCAGCCATTGCCGCGTTTCGGCGCGGAAGGTTTCCAGATCGGACTTCGCACTATCGGTCGTTGCAAGATCGGTCACGGGCCGACTCCTCTTAAGCTTCAAGCTCCCACACCCGCGACGTTAAGAGGATTTGCATGGCCGCCGCAAGCGCGGAATGGGTAGGCGTCCCTTGCCGTAGCGTCAGATGGCCAGCACGGGCGTTTGCGTTGACGCGGGCCATGTGTGCCCTAAGGCATGGGTGGGTGTTGGAGCAGGGCGATGACCGGATTCGCGAGAGGCACAATGATGGAAAACCGCTCCGCATGAGCTTTGTCGAAGGCCCCATTTCCCAGCGACTGAAGCTTATTCACGGATCGGGGGCGGTCGCGTTCGGGGTCAAGGATCTCGGGTTTTCGTTCTTCCTGCTGATCTTCTACAACCAGGTGCTGGGCATGGACGCGCAGCTCGTCAGCCTGGCGCTGCTGATCGCGCTGCTGGTCGATGCGGTGGTCGATCCGATTATCGGCAATCTCTCGGACCGCACCTATACGCGGTGGGGCCGCCGCCTGCCGTGGCTCTACATCGCGCCCATCCCGCTCGCGCTGGTCTGGGTGCTGCTGTGGTCCCCGCCCGGCGGAGAAGCGCCCAGTTTCGCAGGATTGGTCGGTATCGCTATTGCCGTGCGGGTTCTGCTGTCCGCGTGCGAAGTTCCCTCGGTCAGCCTCGTTCCGGAGATCACGCAAGATTACGACGAGCGAACGACGCTGTTCCGCTATCGCTTCCTGTCGGGATGGCTGGGCGGTATCTTGATGATGGTGCTGGCCTATACGGTCTTCATGCCGGGGTCGGACGGGTTGCTGACTCAGGACGGCTACATGCCGTTCGGGATATTCGGCGCCGCGCTGATCGCGCTGTCGGTCATCGGGTCGGCTGCTGGACAACATCGCATCGTGGCGCACTGGCCCGAACGCCGCCCACCGCCCTTCACCATGAGCGGCGCTTTTTCCGAGATCGTCGAGGCCTTTTCTGAACGCAGCTTCCTGATCTTCGCCGCCGGAGCGCTCGCCGCATACGTGACGCAGGGGATGACGTTCTCGATCCTCAATTATCTCAATCTGTTCGTCTGGCAATTGGGCGAGAACGACCTGATCCTGTTCCCCGTGACACTGTTTCTGTCGGTCGTGCTGATGTTCCTGATCGTCGGGCCGATGCATCGCAAGTGGGGCAAGGCTCGAACCGCTGCGCTCGCGGCAATCGGGTCGATGGCGATCGGTTTGACCCCCTACGGACTGCTGCTCGCCGGATTTTGGCCCGAACCCGGCACGACGCCTTCGACGCTGGGGTATTTCGCGTTTCTGCTGTTCGGCAACACTCTGGGCGTCGTGATGATGATTTCGGCAACGTCCATGATTGCCGAAATCGTCGAAGCATTCGAGGAGCGCACCGACCGCCGGGCCGAGGCCGCGTTCTATTCGGGCAATTGGCTGATCCAGAAATGCGCCACCGGAGCCGGCATTTTCCTGACCGGCCAGATCATAGGTCTTGCGGGCTTGCCCACCGATTCCGATCCGGGCGCCGTGTCGTCGCAGGTCATCACGAATATTGTGCTCTATTTCGGGGGAGCGACATTCATCCTCGCATTTTTCGCAGCGTACTGGCTGGGCAGTTTCCCCATTGGCCGCGACGAGCACGAGGCACGGCTGGCCCGGTTGGCTTCGCGGCGTGCGGCGCATGATGCCGAGCCGCTCGATCCCATATCCAACGCCGCCCGCGCCGATCCGGACGCGCACTCGATGACGCCGTAAGCCCCGTGCTGCATCGTAGGCCCTGTAGCAAAAGAGAGCTTGGCGCGAGGGTGGCCGTCTGCCACGCTTAGGGCGAGAAAGATTCGAACACGCGAGACGAGAGAGGAAAACCGCCATGGATTTCGAACCGACAGAACGTCAGGCTTACTGGGCAGGCCGCGTGCGCGATTTCATCGAGCAGCATATCCGCCCGAACCTTGGCACCTATGCCGAACAGGATGCCGAGGGCGACCGCTGGAAGGTCATCCAGGTCATCGAGGACAAGAAGAAGCTCGCCAAAGATCAGGGCCTGTGGAACCTGTTCATGCCGCCGCGCAACGAAAGCCACCATCACGTCGATGACACGTTTGAATTCGAAGGGCCGGGCCTCACCAATCTCGAATACGCGCTGTGCGCCGAGGAGATGGGCCGGATCGGCTGGGCGAGCGAAGTCTTTAATTGCTCCGCCCCCGATACCGGCAACATGGAAGTGTTCCACCGCTACGGCACGCGCGAGCAAAAGGAAGAATGGCTGAAGCCGCTGATGAACGGCGAAATCCGCTCCGCCTTCCTGATGACCGAACCCAACACTGCCTCTTCCGACGCGACGAATATCGAAACGCGGATCGAACGGGACGGCGACGAATACGTCATCAATGGGCGCAAATGGTGGTCCTCTGGCCTCGGCGATCCGCGCTGCAAGGTCGCGATCGTCATGGGCAAGACCGATTTCGAAGCGAACCGCCATCAGCAGCAATCCATGGTGCTGATGCCGATCGAGGCGAAGGGCGTGAACATCATCCGCCACCTGCCTGTGTTCGGCTATGACGATGCCCCGCACGGCCACATGGAAGTCGAAATGAAGGACGTGCGCGTCCCCGCCACGAACATGCTTCTGGGCGAAGGGCGCGGCTTCGAGATCGCACAAGGGCGCCTCGGCCCGGGCCGCATCCACCATTGCATGCGAACCATCGGCGTCGCCGAGGAAGCGCTGGAGAAGATGTGCAAGCGGCTTCAGGAGCGCGAGGCGTTCGGCAAGCCAATCTACAAGCACTCCGTCTGGGAAGAGCGCGTGGCGCGCGCGCGCATCGACATCGATATGACGCGCCTCTTGTGCCTCAAGGCTGCCGACATGATGGACAAGGTCGGTAACAAGGCGGCCAAGCAGGAAATCGCGATGATCAAGGTGCAGGCGCCGAATATGGCGCTCAAGATCATCGACGACGCGATCCAGGCCCATGGCGGTGGGGGTGTGTCGGACGATTACGGTCTTGCCGCAGCCTACGCCCATCAGCGCACGCTGCGGCTTGCCGATGGCCCGGATGAGGTTCACGCCCGCTCGATCGCGCGCATGGAATTCGGCAAGCACGAACCGCAGGCAAGTGATACCGCTAACGCCCTTCGCGGCAGCGATGCCCGCAGCGCAAGCGCGGGTAGTGCAGCGGCAACCGGCGCGGCGATGGCGGCGAGCGGGGCTTAGGGCAACGGCCATACGCACTCCCCCTCCTTTTCAAAGGAGGGGGTCGGGGGGTGGTTTCGACCCCGGACTTGTTCCGGGGGAGCCGCGCAACGGCGCAGCGGAAAAACCACCCCACAGCTACCAAACGGCAAGCCGCAAAATCTCGTTACCCCTCCTCTTAAGAAGAGGGGAAGAAGGGAAGTGATGTATGGCAAAAGCAGCCATTCTGGAAAGACCGGGCGAAGGCCTGACCATCGCCGACGTCGAATACGCTGAACCGCAACCGCGCGAAGTGCTGATCGATACGCGCGCCTGCGGGCTGTGCCACTCGGACCTGCATTTCATCGACGGCGCCTACCCCCACCCCCTGCCCTGCATTCCGGGGCACGAGGCGGCAGGTGTGGTCCGCGCCGTTGGCAGCGAAGTCTCCGCAGTGAAGCCGGGCGATCACGTCGTGACGTGCCTCACCTCATTCTGCGGGCGCTGTGAGTTTTGCGTCACCGGGCGCATGGCGCTGTGCCTCGGGGGCGGGACACGCCGGACCAAGAATGATGCGCCGCGAATGGCCCGCGCCGATGGCGCTCCCGTGGCACAGATGCTCAATCTCTCGGCGCTGTCCGAACAGATGCTGATCCACGAAAACGCCTGTGTCGCGATCGACAAGGAGATGCCGTTCGACCGTGCGGCGGTAATCGGCTGCGCGGTCACGACCGGGGCGGGCACGATCTTCAACGCCTGCGCGGTTACGCCTGGGCAATCAGTCGCGGTGATCGGGTGCGGCGGCGTGGGCCTCGCCGCGATCAACGCCGCGCGGATCGCGGGCGCTGGCAAGGTGATCGCCGCGGATCCGCTGCCCGAAAAGCGCGCACTTGCAGAGAGTCTGGGCGCGACGCACACCGTCGATGCGCTGGCAGAAGACGCGGCACAGCAAATCCTCACGATCTCCGGTGGCGGGGTCGATTACGGGATTGAAGCGGTTGGCAGGCAGGCTGCCGCCGACCTCGCAGTCGCCTCGCTCCGACGCGGAGGCACGGCGGTGGTCCTCGGCATGATGCCGCTCGACTGCAAGGTCGGACTCAGCGCAATGGACCTTCTGGGCGGCAAGAAACTGATGGGCGCGATCATGGGGATGAACCACTTCCCGGTCGACCTGCCGCGCCTGGTCGATTTCTACATGCGCGGAATGCTCGATCTCGACACGATCATCGCCGAGCGGATCGGGCTGGAAGACGTGAATGCCGGCTTCGACAAGCTGCGCGAAGGGCATTCCGCGCGCAGCGTTGTGGTGTTCGATTGAGGGTCGCGACGCATTCCTGTCCTACATCGGCGGATTTGCGTAGACCCGGTCGGAAGGACGACATGACATGGCAGACATAATCGAATTTGTAAGGTCACACATTGGGCGCGTGTGTCGGCCCGCGGACCTAGAGATTCTGCGGCTTTGTGGACTTTCCCAAGTTTCGCAAAAAGGCCGGTTGGGTGTCTCACGGCGGGCGCGATTCAGGCAGGAAAAGGCAGCATGACCGACATCGATTTCGACAAGGAGATGGTCGGCACCGTAGAGGTGACAGAAAAGGACCAACTGGACCTCGAGGCGCTGACAGAGTGGTTCAACGCCAATGTCGAAGGCTTTGAAGGGCCGATCAGCTACACCAAATTCAAGGGTGGCCAGTCCAACCCGACCTACAAGATGGAAACCCCGTCCCGAAACTACGTCCTGCGCCGCCAGCCCTTCGGCAAACTGTTGCCGTCCGCCCACGCGGTCGATCGTGAATACAAGGCGATGACCGGGCTGCATCCGACCGGCTTTCCGGTGCCGAAAACGTATGGCCTGTGCGAAGACCCCGAGGTCATCGGCTCCAAATTCTTCGTGATGAGCATGGCGGACGGGCGTTCGCTTTGGAACGGCGCACTGCCGGGGATGGAGCCGGAGGAGCGGCGCGCGATCTATCATGCGCTGATAGACACTATGGCGCAGCTGCACCTCAACAAGCCCGAGCAGATCGGCCTTGGCGATTATGGCAAGCCGATCGATTACTGCGCGCGCCAGATCGCGCGCTGGTCCAAACAGTACAAGCTTTCCGAGACCGAGCACATGCCGCAGATGGAGCGGCTGATCGAGTGGCTGCCCGAGACGATCCCGCCGCAGCATGAATCGAGCGTGGTGCATGGCGACTATCGGCTCGACAACGTGATCTTCGCCCATGACGAACCGCGCATCATCGCGGTGCTTGATTGGGAGCTTTCGACGCTCGGCGATCCGATTGCGGATTTCAGCTATCTCATGCTCAATTGGCACAACCCCGCCGATGGACGCGCCGGGCTGCTCGGGCTGGATCTGGAAGCGCTCGGCATTCCCTCGCAGGCCGAAGCGGTCGAGCGCTACGTTGCGCGCACCGGCTATCCCGTGCCGCCGATGGACTGGTATTTCGCCTACAACCTGTTCCGGCTGGCGGGGATCATGCAGGGGATCAAGAAGCGCGTGATCGACGGCACTGCGTCGTCGTCCCACGCCAAGGCGATGAGCGACCGCGTCGCTCCGCTGGTCGAGCGCGCCTATATGTTCGCACGCGAGGCGGGGATGCCGGAGTAGTGGTGCCTTATTAGAATGCGGCGTTGAGGGTGATGAGCGCGCCTATATCGTCGGGCGTGTCGGCGAAATGGCCCGGCTCGCGCCGGTGGAATATGCTTGCGGAGGCGTAGGCGACGCCGATCGGGCCGCTCCAGTTAAGCTCGCTCATGACCTCGCGTCCGCCAGGTGTCAGCGAGAGATCCTGCCGCCCGAAAATCGCGCTTTCGGTAGCGTAATCGTAGCCGACCGGCAGGTCGAACCGGATCGCGCCGCCGCTCACCCGCAGGGGCTGGCTGACGCGGAAACCGAAGCGGTCGCCCTGTGCCAGCAGATCCCGGCGCGCAATGTCGAAGGACCAACCGCGGGTGTGAATTTGCGACCCATCGCCGATCAGCGCGCCGCCGCGCGGCCGGGTCAGTCCGGCGCGCAGACTCCCTCCGATGCGCCAGGCATTGCCGATGTCCTGCGCGAGCGCTGCATCGAGGAACAAGCTGTCCGCACTCTCAAAGCCGACCGCAGGATTGAAATGACCACCCAGCAAGGTGCCTTGTTCCAAGAGCCACGACACACCGACCGTCGCGTCAAGCCCGCTCCACTGGCGGTCGGCTGTGACAGCGAGGGTCGAATTGGGTCGACGATCACGCGGCGCGAGCGCATCCATGCGGCCGCCGCGCTGGTCCGCAATCCATGCACGTCCGCGCTCCGCCGAAACGGTCACGCCCCACTCGCCGAACGTGCGCCTCATCGCGACTGCGAGATCGCCGGTCTGAAGAAACCCGGCATCGCCCGCCGCTTCGGGCGCGATCAGGAAGGCAGGACGCGCGCTGCCCTGCAATTGTGCGGTCAGTCCCGCCGCGCCCCGACCGAAGGCAAGCCCGATCTGCACGTCCGGCGCGATCCGGGCGGCGGCTCTCGCCGCAAGCACTCTTGCGCCCTCCGCCTCATCCGGCGTGAGCCGCAGCGATGGCGCCCAGTCCAATCCCCCGCCACGTTGCCCTTCGCCGACGGTTACCGCCAGCGCCATCGCGTCTCCCGCAGCGGCGCGCGTGATCCCGCCGCGTTCGACCACGCCGCGCAGCCGCTGAACCTGCGCAGCGTTGCGGGTCTGCTGACCAAGCTGAAGGGTATAGGCGCGATTATAGCGATCGGTAATGATCGTAGAGAGCGATGCGCCGTTCAGCGCGTCTCCCATCGCCGCCGATCCGATCGCGAAATCGTCGGCCAGCGCGAGCACATTCTGCGTGCCCGCCAACCGTGTCGTGCCCTGCGGCTGAAATGCGGCGGCGATATCAAGGATGCCGCTGCCGTAAATCGCATCCGCGCCCGCCGCGCCAGCATCGCGTGCCGTATCGAGCAGTATCTCCGTGATTTCCTGCCCGTCGAGGTTCGGGAACGCCTGTGCGAGCAATGCAACCGCACCGGCCACTTGCGGCGCGGCGAAGCTGGTGCCGGAAAACAGGGTCACGAATTGCTGGCCATCGATCGTTTCGACGAAAACCTCGCCGTCCTGATACACGCAGCAAATGCGTTCTCCCCGCGCAGCGAGAAAGGAACTGGCCGATCCTCCGGCGCGATTGGAAAAATCGGAAAACTGACCAGCTTCATCGACAGACCCGACGATGATGACATTGCCATTGCCCGCCGAAACAAGGTCGGTCGCGAATGGATCGGGTTCGTTCGGATCGATGCTGGAATGGCTGCCATCGCCGGCATTGCCCGCAGACACCACGACGACGATCCCGGCATCGGAGGCGCGCTGAACGGCGTTCAGCACGCGCTGCGACGCAGCGCTGCCCCCCAGACTGATGTTGATGACATTCGCCCTCGCCTGAACTGCGAGATCAATGCCAGCAGCAATGTCTGTATCGGCGAACTGGCATCCCAGCGTCGGATCCTGGGGCGTGTCGACACCGCAAGAACCGGGCATGTCAGCGCGGATTGCGAGCACCTGCGCGTCGAAAGCTGTTCCCAGCACGCCGTTGCCGTCGCGTGCAGCGGCGGCGATCAGTGCGACGTTCGTACCGTGATCGTTTTGTGGATCGATTCCGCGATTGCCCGCGACATCCTGCGACCGGGGATGAATGCGCCCTGCAAATTCCGGACTGTCGCTGTCGATCCCGCTGTCGATGATGGCGATGGTGGCCCCTTCGCCGGTCGCTCCGTCCTGCCAGGCCGCATCCGCTCCGTGAAACGCGGGACCGTCCGAACGTCGAAACTCGGCCGTATCGAAATTGGTCGACGGCGGAGCAGGAGGTGGCGGGGGCGGAGGGGGTGGCGGCGGAGGTGGTGGCCGGGTGACGGCGAGCGGTTCTCCGCCCGATCCCCCACCGCACGCGGCCAGCGTAGCGCAGGCCAGCGCTGCCGCGACGATCTTCAGCCCCGCCACAGGAGTTCGAATATCGCCCGAAACCGCCCGGTCACGGGCGCTATCCGGGCTATCTGCTGTGTTGTCCATCGCTACCATATCGACGAGATCAATGCCGCCGCGCGTATGAGCGCCTTGTTAACCGGAACATAGGCAGTCACCAAAGGTGCCCCGCGGCGCACGCTTGCCGCCCTGCCTTCGCCTCGCTAGCAGCGCCTCACACACCTGCAAGCAACCCGCGCTGTCGGAGACCGCATGACCCAGACCCTTATCGAACAGATCGAAGATGCGTGGGAGCGCCGCGCCGACATCACGCCGGGCAGCGAGGAGCGACACCTTGTGAGGGACGCCCTTAAACTGCTCGATCACGGCGAAGCGCGGGTCGCGGAGCCCGACGGGAACGGTGGATGGCGAGTCAACCAGTGGCTCAAGAAAGCGGTGCTCTTGTCCTTCCGCCTTTACGACAATCGCCTGATGGAAGGCGGCGCCGCTGGCGAAGGCGCATTCGACAAGGTGCCGCTGAAATTCGCCGGATGGGGCGAAAACCGCTTTCGCGAAGCTGGATTTCGCGTCGTGCCCGGGGCCGTGGTCCGTCGCGGCAGCTTCATCGGCAAGGGCGCGGTGCTGATGCCAAGCTTCGTCAACATCGGTGCCCATATCGGCGAAGGCACGATGATCGACACCTGGGCTACGGTTGGATCGTGCGCCCAGATCGGGAAAAATGTGCATATTTCCGGCGGCGCGGGGATTGGCGGGGTGCTCGAGCCGCTCCAGGCCGAACCCGTTGCAATCGGCGACGGCGCGTTCATCGGCGCGCGCAGCGAAGTTGCCGAAGGGGTGCGCGTTGGCGAAGGTGCGGTGTTGTCGATGGGCGTTTACCTGGGCGCATCGACCAAGATCGTCGACCGCGCAACGGGCGAGGTGCATCGCGGCGAAGTGCCGCCCTACGCGGTGGTCGTGCCGGGCAGCCTGCCGGGCAAACCTCTGCCCGACGGCTCGCCCGGCCCGTCGCTCTATTGCGCTGTCATCGTCAAGACCGTCGATGCGCAGACCCGGTCGAAGACGGGGATCAACGAGCTGCTGCGGGATTGAAGCCGCTTCGAAAGGCGTGCATTGTCGCACGCAAAGCGCCATAGCCGCGCCAGCACCCATTATTACAGATTACGGAGACATCATGGTCGACAATAACGAGAAAGATAAGGACAAAATCCATATCGAGGACGATGACGCGCGCGGGGCCTCGACCCCCGGCGTGGTCCGCTATGTCCTTATTTTCAGCCTGCTGCTCGCGGTTATCGCGATGACGCTGGTCTGGCTCATTCCGGCACTGACCGGAACAGCCGAATAGAGGCGCAATAAAGGTTAGTCCCGGAACCGCTCTCGCCCAACGCTCATTATCATTGCAAAACCGCATGAGGAACGCGCGATGAGCAATTCCAACAGCTACCAGGCCAGCCAGTACGTCAAATGGAAGTGGGGCAATGGTTACGGAAAGGGCCAGATCAAGGAACGCTTCGAGAAAGAAGTGACCCGCACTTTGCAGGGCACTGAAGTCACCAAGGACGGTGACGAGGACAATCCTGCCTATCTGATCAAGCAGGAAGACGGCGACGAAGTGCTCAAGCGCGGTAGCGAGCTTGAAGACTGGGACAAGAACTGATGCCCGCGAAAAGCAAGGCGCAGCAAAAGGCTGCCGGAGCCGCTCTCGCCGCCAAACGCGGGGAGCAGAAGAAGTCCGATCTGCAGGGCGCGTCGCTCCAGATGTATGAAAGCATGAGCGAAGATGAGCTGGAGGACTTTGCCTCCACGCCGCGCGAAGACCTGCCCGAAAAAGTCGACGGGGACGATTGAGCCGTGGATGACGACAAGAAGGACGAGGTCTACGGTTATATCGCCCGTCATCTCTCACAGCGACCCGACGGGGACATAGAGGACACAGACTGGCGCTACAGCCTGATGAATTGGGGCCACGACCCGCTCAAGGATAACTGAGGCCGAAGCGCCTTACTCTTCGGTTTCCAGAAGCGTTTCGATCGGGTCCATGTCCGCCATCCGCGCGGCGACCCGCTCCGCCTCGCGCAGGACACGGATGGCGTTGCGGCTCGCGATCAGCTCCATCTCGACCTGCGAATAGCCGCGGCGGGCAAGCTCTGCGAATAGCGCGGGGTAGCCGCCGACATCCTCGAACCCGATCGGCCCGGTCGGCATCCCGTCGAAGTCCGCGCCGATGCCGATATGCTCGACGCCGATGCGATTGCGGATGTGGTCGATATGGTCGGCCATATCACCGATCGTGGTTTCGGGTTCGGGATTGGCTGCGTCCCATTCCGCCATCGCGGCGTCGACGATATCGGGCTGTCCGTTGAACAGCGATTGCTGCCGTGCAAGCTCCGCTTCGCGCTCCGCATACCATTGACGCCGCTCGTCGTTGAGGAAGCCGGGAAGCGCGACCACCATCACGATCCCGCCATTCTCCGGCAGGCGGTCGAGCGCGCTGTCGGGCACATTACGTGCATGACCGTTGACCGCCCGCACGCCCGAATGGCTGAAGATCACCGGTGCGCTCGCAACATCGAGCGCATCCATCATCGCCTCCTCGCTGACATGGCTGAGATCGACCAGCATCCCGATGCGGTTCATCTCGCGCACCACATCCTTGCCGAATTCGGTCAACCCGCCATGCTCGGGATCGTCGGTCGCGCTGTCGGCCCAGGGCGTGTTGCTTCCGTGGGTGAGCGTCATGTAGCGCGCGCCAAGATCGTACATCTGGCGCAGCACCGCGAGGCTCGATCCGATCGAATGGCCGCCCTCCATGCCCAGCAGGGAAGCGACCTGGCCATCGGCCATCGCGCGCTCCACATCGTCAGCCGTCGCGGCATAGCGCAGCGCATCGGAATAGCGGTCGATCAACCGCTTCATCACGTCGATCTGCTCCATCGTCATCTGCACCGCTTCGGGTTCGGGCAAGCTTGCGGGCACATAGACCGACCAGTATTGCGCGCCCACCCGGCCCTCGTTCAGTCGGGCAAGGTCGGTGTGCATGACGCGTCCCTCGGGATGGGTCGCGCCGGTTCCGCTGGTGTCCACGAAATCGAAGTCGTTGATCTGGTTGTCGAACCGCGCGCGCAGCTGGATCGGCACGTCGTTGTGCCCGTCAAACACCGGCGCGGCGGCGAGCGCGGCTTCGGCAGCCTGCATCGCGGGATCGGTCTCGATCACGGGCGCAATATCCTCCGCGACGGAGCCATCGGCATCTTGCGCCGCCAGCGGAACGCTCAGAGTCGCGGCGATGAGGGCAAGGAAAGGCAGGGATGCGTGTTGCATACGGATCGATACTCCCGATAGGACGGCGTCGAAGGGGACAGACGTGAGCGACCCGAATAGCGCCGATGCGGTGATCGAACAATTGCAACTCGCCCCGCATCCCGAGGGAGGCTGGTACCGCGAGACCTATCGCGCTGAAGCCGACGACGCAGGCCGGGCACGCGCGACTGGCATCGTGTTCCTGCTGAAAGCGGGGGAGAGCTCGCACTGGCACCGGGTCGATGCGGACGAGCTGTGGATCTGGCAGGGCGGCGATCCTCTCGAGCTTGCCATCGCGCAGACCGATGCAGGGCCTGTCGAACAGGTTATGCTTGGCGCTGACCTTGCGAGCGGCGAGGACCCGCAAGGCCTCGTCCCCGCAGGTGCCTGGCAAGCCGCGAGGTCCGCTGGCGGTGGACGCGGTTACTCGCTCGTGTCGTGCATCGTCGTGCCCGGTTTCGATTTCGCGGGTTTCACGCTTGCCCCTCCCGGTTGGCAGCCTGGCGAGCCGCTGCCCGCATGATCCGGGTAATCTGTCGCTTCATTCTCGCGGCGTTTTACGCCATCGCCGGCATCCTGCATCTCGCGCGGCCAGAACCTTTTCTCACGGTCATGCCAGCGGCGGTGCCCTATCCCGAGGCTATCGTGTTCTGGACCGGAATTGCCGAGATTCTAGGCGCGATGGGTCTTATGCAACCGTTCGAACAGCGCGTTCGCCGGGCGGCCGGGATCGGCCTCGCACTCTATGCGCTGGTCGTCTGGCCCGCCAATATCAATCACTTCGCGATGGACATGGCCCGCGAGGATGGCGGACTTGGCCTCGCCTATCATGTACCGCGCATGTTCGCGCAGCCGCTGCTGATCTGGTGGGCGTTATGGGCGGGCGAAGTTCAGGTCGGACGTGGCAGAGCGCGATGACCTCGCAAGAAAGAGCCGAACGGGCAATCACCGATCTGCTCGATCAACGCGGGCCGTCAAAAACGATTTGCCCGAGCGAGGCGGCCCGCGCGCTGGCGGGGCCGGACGGAGACTGGCGCGCGCAAATGGACGTGATCCACCATACCGTCGACGCCATGGTCGCAGACGAGCGGATTGCGTTGTCCTGGCAAGGCGAGCCGATGGACCGGCGGCGGGGCGCCTATCGCATCGCCCGCCGCTGATCCATCACTCGCCCACAGGCGATCAGCTGAGATGCTTGGACACCGCTGCCGTCATCTTGAACATCGAGATTTCTTCTTTCCCGATCACGCCGCCCAGCTTGTCGTCCGGCACGATCGTGCGCTTGTCCGAGGGTTTCTGCAGGTCGTGCTTCTTGATGTATTCCCATACCTTCGAGGTCACCTGCGCGCGCGTCATCGGGCCTTTGCCGATCACGTTTTCGAGCTCGTCCGACAGATTGACGGGCTTTTGCAGTGCGTTGTTCTTCCCAGCCATTGTAGTTCTCCCTTGGGTATGTTGGCGTACGTATGGTTCAGTCGAGATCGCTGTCGTCCCATGCCTCATCCTCCGCTGGCGTGCCGGTGAAGGGCGCGTAGAGGACGGCGCAGCCTGTGATCGAGCCCTCGATTGCGGAGATCAGCTGCTCGCGGCTTGCGCCGGGCATCAGGGTCAGCGGCAATTCCGTCGCGAAAATCTGGAACACGTAATGCCGGGTCTCGCCCTCCGGCGGATCGGGCAACAGCCATTCGGAATTACCCGCCGCATTCTTACCCGTGCGCGGCGGGGCCTCCCCTTCGAACAGTTTGCCACGCTGGCCCGCAAGGCCCCAGACCAGCCAATGGCACGGGGGCGGCGTCGCGCCGTCTCCGCTCGCATCCTCGACGATTACGATCAGTTCCTGCGAACCCGGCGGCGGCGCGCTCCATTCGAGCGGGGGAGCGACCGCGTCCTCCTCCTTGGCGGTGAAGCATGGGTCAAGCTCCTCGCCCGCATCGAACGCTGGGCTGGTCAGCGCGAACCCGCCGCGACCCAGCATCTTCGCATCACCGAGCCGCGCGATCGCAAGGCCGGAATGATGGGCGGGCGCGGGAAGCGCAGAGGCAAGCCAGTCGGGAAGTGCAGTCATGATCGAATTCTTTCCATCAGGTTCTCGATAGGCGGCTTGGCGGGGCAAGACGAGGGACCGTCAGAGGATTTGCCCCGCTTTCTCGCCGCGTTAAGCCTTTGGTCGGATTGGATGTTGCACTAGCTTGCCGTTCGCAGCGCTTCAATGCATGGTGCGCGGCGAACCGTGTGATCTGGAAAGCACTTCCGGGACACACGCATCCAAGTCTGCATTCCCGGAGTCGCTCCCGATCATGAAATCAAAGGTCACTCTCGCGGCGCGCACCGCGCTTACCGCCACGCTCGCCATCGCTCTGGCAGCCTGCGGAGGCGGCGGACCGAACGATCCGCCGAACACCGCCGGCGGGCCGACACCTACGCCTACGCCAACCCCGACGACCGCAACCTGCGCGATTCAGAACCAGCTCGCCTTCGCGGACGAGGTGCTGGAGGAGTGGTATCTGTTTCCAGATCTTCTGGTCGATGTTGATCCGGCTGGCTTCACCGATGTGCAGAGTTTCCTGAATGCGCGTGTCGAGGACGCTCGCGACAAGGGCAAGGATAAGGACTTCACCTTCGCCACGTCGATCGAGGAGGAGAACGAACTGATCCGCACCGGGTCGACCGCAGGCTTCGGCATTCGTCTCGCCTACGATGACAACGCTCGCCGTGTGGCCTTGTTCGAAGCGTTCGAGAACGGACCCGGCTTTCCGGCCGGACTTGATCGCGGCAGCGAGTTGCTGGCGATCGGGACAGACTCAGCCAATCTTGAAACAGTATCGGACCTGTTCGCAGCGGGCGGGCGAGAAGCCGTTATCGACGCACTTGGCCCTTCCAATGTCGGCGTAACGCGGGTCATCCGCTTCCGCCAGCCTGACGGCACGGTGATCGAGCGGGCCATCTCGAAGACAGAATTCGACCTCGACCCGATTTCGGATCGCTACGGTGTCGGGATCATCGCAGATGGCGGGCGCAATATCGGCTATCTCAATCTGCGCACTTTCATCGTCGACGATGCAGCGGACCAGTTGCGCGACGCTTTTGCTATATACAATGCGAACGGCGTGGACGAGCTGGTCATCGACCTGCGCTACAACCTCGGTGGGCTGGTACGGATTGCGCATCTGCTCGGCGATCTGCTCGGCGAAGGGCAGGTCGGCGAGGTCTTCAGCCGGACCGAGCTGCGCCAGTCCAAATCTTCCGAGAACGAAACCGAGTTCTTCGAAAGCGAGACCAATGCGCTTCGTCCAGACAAGATCGCATTCATCACAACTGGCGCGTCCGCGTCGGCCAGCGAACTCATCATCAACTCGTTGCTCCCGTATCTCGACGACGACAGCATCGCGATCATCGGAGGGAATACGTTGGGCAAGCCCGTCGGGCAATTCGCGTTCGACTTCGAAGAGTGCGACTTGCGGATCCGAGCCGTCACGTTCCAAACGGTAAACGCCGATGGCGATGGCGACTATTTTGAGGGCCTTGCGGAGGTCGTTCCCAATACCTGCCGTGCGGTCGACGACATATTCACGCCGCTTGGCAATCCGAACGAGGACTCGATCGCGACCGCGCTCGATTTTCTCGCCGGGCGCAGCTGCACACCGATTGTAAGCAGTACGGGTCAAAGAGCGCAGTCGGTGGGTGGCAGGCAGATCCTCCAGCCGGAGCGGCCCAACACCATTCAGCATGAGAACCCCGGCGTGTTCTGATCGAGACTTCGCTCCAACCCGCCGCCGATATGGCGGGCCGGAGCGGCCTACTCCGCTGCGAGCCTGATCTGCGAGATATCCTCACGCTCGGCAGCGACGATTGCGGCGGCGATGACCTTTTCCGCCGCCGCCGGTTTCGCGATCAGCGGCGCATCGAGTTCGCGCACTGTTTCCTCCTGCCGGTCAAGGTCGCCGGTATGCAAAATATAAGGAATATCGCGCTTCTCCAGTTCGCGCGCGACCGGCACGCAGGTTTCGTCACTGCCAAGCGATACGTCGAGCACGGCAACATCGACGGTCCCCGCCTGCGCGATCTGCGCGAACGCCTGATCCACGCTCGCCGCCGTCAGCGCACGGCATGACCGGTCCTCGGCAGCGAATTCGAGGTCCATCATGATGAGTGGCTCATCTTCGAGCAACAGGATCGTGTAGGTCTTGCTCACAAATCCCTCAAGGCGGGGATGGATATCGTCGCGGTAAGGCCATCATCGTTCCACTGCCGCTCGATAGAGCCGCCCGCGCTGCGCAACATGCGATTGACGATCGCATTGCCCGTACCATCTTCTATGGCCGCCGGGTCCAAGTCTTGCACGCCTGTTTCATTCCATTCGAGAATTAGCAGCGTATCGCTATCAACGGTCCGCCACTCGACTTCAACCAGCCCGCCTTCGACCGACCACGCGCCATGTTTGGTCGCGTTGGCGGCCAGTTCATGCAGCACAAGGCCGACCACGGAAACAAGGGTGAACGGCATACGCGCGCCGCTTCCACGATATTCGAGGTGGCCATCCTTCTGCTCATACGGGCTAAGAACCGCGCGGATCGCCTCGCCGATATCGATACTGCCGCTCGACGCATCATCCAGCGTCGGTTCGTAGGCACGGCCCAGAGCCTGAATGCGCGCGTTTATTTCCGCCGCCTCAGCCGAAATACCGCGCTCGCGTCCGGTGACGTTCACAATCCCGGAAATGACTGCGAACATGTTCTTCATCCGGTGCGAAAGCTCGCGCGCCATCTCGCGGGCGTGTTGCTCCTCCGCCCGCGCCGCGCGGACGTCGGATACGTCCCACTGGCTCCCGAAGAAATAGACCAGTTCATTGTTATCGTTGTAGATCGGCCCGATATGCAGCGCGTTCCAGAAACTCGTGCCGTTCTTGCGATAATTCAGCAATTCGACGACCGTCACATCCTCGTCCTCTATCGCCTTGCGAATGCGGGAAACCGCTTCGGGATCGGTATCGGGGCCTTGGAGGAACCGACAATTGTTGCCGATGATATCTTCTTCGGAATAACCGGTAAGATGCCGGAACGCGCGGTTGGCGAAGACGATCGGAATGTCCTCGGCATGAGGGTCGCATAGACAGATCGCCATGCGTGTTTGCGCCATCGCCTGTTCGAACAGCACGCCGGACGCGCCCGCGAACTGGTCTTCAGCATTGTCCTGGCGGAAGCGTTCGGGCGCGTCGTCGAAGCGTATATTGGCCTGCGCCGAGCGCGAACGTTCGGATTCGTCATCGGTGGTCATCTTTATCCCCGTCCGCGAAATGCCCCAGCCACACGGATTATCATTGAAAGGTTGTGGTGCTACGAAAGTTCATATCGTAAATGCGGCGCAGGCGATCATGTTCCGCAGAAGGTCCACCAACAGCGTCGAACGCAGCGCGCTGCTAGAGGTGGTCCGCCTTCGTCAGCAGGAACCAGAGGAAGCCCGCAGCAAACACCGCATCGACCGCGAGGGCCGCACCGATAACCAAATTTGCGCTGCCATCCAATAATTCGGGGGCGATCAGCGCGATGAATCCGATCTTGCCGATCACACCCGCCCACAGGACCGGGGCAAAGCGCGCAGGATCGCGCGCCACGGCAAGATAGACGATGCCGAACGCGAAAATCAGCACTCCGACAATGCGTGAATCCAGCGTCGCGGCAGGAGACAACATGGCAATCCCGCCAACCGTGAGGGCGAAGACGCACGCCGCCCAGAAGAACCCGCGCCAAGCAGAGCCGACGCCGTCAGCGCCGACCGCCGCTCCCACGCGGCCTGTATCGCGAAGTCCGCTCATGGTGCCTCGCTCCCGGTAAACGGCTCGTCACTGGTGTAGGCGCAGCCGTAAAACGTGTCCTCGCCCATCGCGAGCGTGGCGGTGTAGGGGAACGAGCGATCGCTCATTCCGTCGCTGCATGCGCCCGGCGTGATAGCCGCCTGCACTTGTTTGCCATCCAGATCGCCGTTGAAGCCCACCCCGTTATTGCCTGCAAAGCGTGCCACTGCGAAAGTGGCGCCGTCGAGATTGTCGGGCGTCTGAAATGTCGCGTTATACCCGCCTTCTTCCGGCGCGATGTCGAGGTTCCAGAACGGCTCGGTGCCAAGCAGCGTGATGCTGGCCTGTTCGTCGATCCCGTCGAAAGGCTTCGTGTCGCGCGTGATCTCGCCGGGCGTTTGCGTGCACGCGCCCAGTAGCGCCGCGGCGAAGATGGGGAGGGATATCGGTTTGCGCTCGGGCATGATCGCGCTCTCATATATCGGCGCGAGCGTGTAGGGAAGCATGCGCCGTTCACAGCCTGTCGAAATAGCAAGAGGCGGACCCGCCAAGGCCCGCCTCTCTAACGTCTGACACGCGATGCGCGCACTCAGCCGTGGTTCTTGGAAGATGTCTTATTCAGGCATCAACACGGTATCGATCACATGGACGATGCCGTTCGACGCCATGACGTCGGTCGCCGTGACGGTCGAGGTGTTGCCGGCCGCATCGGTCAGCACGACCGAACCGTCCTGCACCATCGCCGTGAGCGTTCCGCCGCCGAGCGTCTCGACTTCGTAACCACCTTCACCTGCACCTTCAATCGCCTGAGTCAGGGCGGCGGCATCGGTGACGCCGTCGACGACGTGGTACTGCAGGATAGTGCCGAGTTGTTCGGTCTCTTCGGTCGTCAGTGTTTCGACCGTGCCTTCAGGCAGCTTCGCAAACGCGTCATTGGTCGGCGCGAACACGGTGAACGGACCTTCGCCCGAAAGCGTTTCGGCGAGCTCGGCTGCAGTCACTGCTTCGACCAGGGTCGAGAACTGACCGTCATTCTGTGCGACTTCGACGATCGTACCGGGCGCGGTTGCATCTTCAGCCATCGCCGTCTCGTCGGCGGTCATCGCGTTCTCGGTCTCCGCTTCATCAGCGCACGCGGCAAGGGCCAGAGCGAGGGTAGATGCTAGGGCGAGCTTGTAGGTCTTCATAATGTTGTCCTTTTGGCAGGTGTAGTCGGGGGGTCGGTTTCGGGGACGCAGATGGCTTGTCCCAATCTGCTCTGTCAACGTGGGGACAACGCGAATGTTCCGCACTGCAGCGCAGTACCCGCTATTTTGTGGCTGGAATGAGGCAGGCTTGAAACCACCGATGTTTCACCGCTGAGTCGGGTCGGCATCCGGTAAGATATTGATCATCTTGCGTGAAACCGCTTGCCCACGGATGCCGTTATGTCCGGTATATCGCGCCTGTAAAAAACGCCTTCGCGGATCGTCGAAAGTTTTTGATGGGGCCGCTTCCTGTCGCATCCGTCCCACTAGTTAACGGAACACGGCGCGCGTTTGTCAGTAGATTCCATGTATCGCAGCAATTCATGGATACCCTCACGATGACGCAACCAGCTCCCAATCGCAGTCTCTCCGAAGTTGCCCGGCGGATGCGGGCGATCGATACCTGCATGCTCGTCACGAAAACGGGCGACGATGGGAAGATCACCGCGCGCCCGATGTCGAACAATGGCCATGTGAGCCGCGACGACGGCACCACCTATCATTTTGCCAGCGACGACGGCCGGATCGACGATGATCTGCAACGCTCGAACGAGTGCGGCGCGACTTATGTCGATGGCGATTTCTACGCCGCGGTACAGGGCACTGCGACGCTCATTCACGACCGCCCGACGATGGAGGAGCATTGGGTAGCCGAGCTCGAGAAGTGGTTCACCGATGGTCTCGACAGCCCCGATATCGTGCTCATCGAAGTCGTCCCTGCGCGCATCGCCTGGTGGGAAGGACGCGAAAACGGTGAGCTCACGTCGGGCACCTGATCGAAGGGACCACGCCCCGGACGAAGCGCTACTCGCGCGCCGCAGCGACCTGCGGCTCTAGCCGTCGATCACCTTGTCCGGGCGCGGGTCGTGGCTGTGCTTTTCGCTTTTGCCGAAATGCCTTTCCAGCCGCTGGACCAGCGTGTTCGCGGCGCGGCGGGCGGCGTCGTCGACCGCGTCGGCCTTGCCCGTCACGCCGATCGCCCGGCCGCCGCGCGGACGCGCCTCGATCTTGCAATGCTTGTCATCCGCACCGTGCTTCGATCCGTTCACATCCGACACATGGACCTCGACGCGGGTCAGTCGCTCCTCGAACCGGGCGAGCTTTTCGCGCACCATCGTCTCGATCCGCTCGGCGACGTTGGCGGTGCCCATGACGGAGCTGTCGGTGTTGAACTGGAACTGCATTGCGGGTCTCTCCTCGAATGTCTGGGCCTATCCATTTGGGCCGGACACGGGCAGAGCGCAAGTCAGGAGCGGCACTGAGCGCGCCGGTAAGGTCGCAGGCCTAGCCCTGCTCCACCGCTTTTTCTTCGGCCGCCTGCTTTTCGGCTTCGCGCTTGGCGATGCGCGCGGCATCCGCCTTTTCGCGCTCTACCGCACCCTTGCGCGCCTGTTCGGCGAGGCCACGCCAGGTCTTTTCCGAACGAAGCTCACGCTCGCGCACATTGTCGAGCTCGGCTTCCTTGGCGGCTGCCGCAGCGGCGTCTGCGCGTTCGGTATAAAATTCGAAGGTCTGGGCCATGCAGGTGTCCTTGACTGGAGTGAATGGGAAACCGATGCGGGGTGCAGGAGCAAAGCCGGAGCCCAGCCCCTGCACCCCGCAAACGGGCGAAATCAGTCGGCGGACGACAGGTTCACGGCGCTTTCCTTGCCGTTACGGCCAGTTTCCACGTCGTAATTGAGCCGCTGCTCCTTATCGAGCGTGTGCATCCCGGCGGCCTGGACCGCGCTGATGTGAACGAAGCTGTCAGCCGAGCCATCGTCGGGCTGGATGAAGCCATAACCCTTGTCGGTGTTGAAGAACTTCACGGTTCCGGTCTTGGACATATTGGTGTTCCTTTCGAAAGAACTTGTGTGCCGCGGGGAATAAGTTGACCCGTCGGCCTTATCGTTACAGCCGGTTCGCCGATGCGAACTGGAGGCGTCAAATCGTTCAAGGAAAGGAAGTCGTCGTCCGGTTAACGCCGGGGCCGATCCCATGCTTTCGCGACGGGATCAGGCAAGCGGCGGAGCGCAAATTTCGAAGTCCGTCGCAAATTCCGACGTCAGCGCGGGCGCTTTAGCACGGGTTTTCAGGTTCTCCTAATCGTTCCTCTTTGCGTGGGCATCCAGCAGGCCGCCGCTTTCCAACATTATTTGACACATTGGACACGGTGTCAGGTGCGATTTTAGGTCTGTAAGGCGCACGGTTCCGGGATTCATGGCTGAAAACCCCTACCTGACACTTTTCCAACATGCTTTCGCGTCAATCACGGCCATGAGAAAGCGCTGTCCGCGCTCGAATCCGCGCTTTTCTCGCCGTTTTGCGCCTTCTCTTCGGCTGCGGCGTCGAGTTCGGCATTGAGCGCTTCAAGCTCGATCCGGTGTTGCTCGTCCCACGTTTCCGGCCCATCCTCGACCCGCTCGACCAGGCGCCCGAACGCGCTTGCATCGTAGGATCCTGCCAGATGATGCCCGGAGCGCGGCGGAGCAAGGCGTTCACGCAGCGCCAGCAGCGCAACGGTCAGCCGCTCGTCATAGCGGCGCGACGTGCCGATCAGCTCGCCCTTGTAGAAGTGCGGAACCTCGACCCCGTTCATGGCGCGATCCATGGCCGCATCGGCCAGCGCATCGAACCGGCAGCGGAGCGCGGCATGCCAAGCAAGATCGAACGGTTCGCCTTTCAGCCGCGCGCGCAATTCGTAGGCCGATTGCCGACTCATCCCCGCAGCGTGAGCGGCTTTCTTGACCGAATGCGAACAGGCCAGCGCGCGAAGGAATGTCGCCTGCCGCCTGCGCGTCCAGCGATTGCGACGGTTGGTTGTGGTCGTCAGGGCGGTGGTGGGGGTGTGCGATGTGTCTGTCATCCGCGAGGATAGGGCAGATTTTGCGCGAGTAGGAAAGTTTCGAGGTGCGCGACGGCGGGCGGATTGCCCTAACCGGATTGGGCCGCGTTATGCGGGCGAATCAACATATTTCCAGGCAAAATGATCGCGGAGACCCTGTCGATGCTAATATCCTAAGTGAGTCAGTCGCGCGAGGGTTGAAGGACGCACGTGTATAGTGTCCGGCCTGATCGACCACGCCTCCTTTACCAATTCAAAACATCGCTTTGCTATCCTTGAACAAATGGAAACGGTAAATTTCCTGCTCGATCGCCCGATAGCGCTTCTTGTCGTGCTTACCGTTGGCGCAGCTATCGGAATCGTTGTCGAGCGCGTCACGCAGAAACTGGAGCGGGAAAAGCGTCAAGCCTACTGGCGCGGACGCAATCAAGCCACCGGCGGATCGAGCACGGCGGCCACCAGTCGTTTCGCGAAGAGCAATCTGAAAGCCGTGGACTTCGCGGCCGAACAGCTCAAGGTGGTGAGCCGCTCGAACTTCAATTCGCGCTGCCTGCTTAACAAGCCGGAGGCGAAGGTGTTCACCGCGCTGGAGGACGCAGTTATCGCCCGAAACCCGAACTGGCAGGTAATGGCGCAAGTCTCTCTCGGTGAGTTCCTCGCAAGTCCCGAGCAGGACGCATATTTCGCAATCAATTCCAAGCGCGTCGACTTCGCCTTGATGGATGAGAAGTGCCGCATCATCCATGCGATCGAATATCAAGGGGAAGGCCACCATCAGGGCAGCGCCGCCGCCCGCGATGCGGTCAAGAAGGAGGCGCTGCGAAAGGCGGGGATCGGTTATCACGAGGTGGTCGCAGGACATACAACGCCTGCCGAATTGAAGCAGCTTGTGGCAAAACTGGTTCCGGACGCGGCTGCACCGAAGCGTCTTACTCGCAGCGCCTGATTGACCATTCCACGTCGGCGCCCCCTCCTCATCGGCTCGCACCATCCCTATCTCGCCGCCCATGCACACAAGCCCAACCCGCGCTATCGCGCTTTCCGCTCTCGACGACTTCCTTCCCCGCGCCGCGCGCCGCTATGCCGAGACGCGCGGTGCCGATGACGGGCCGCAGCGCAGCAATGTCTCGCAGCTTTCGCCTTATCTCCACGCCGGGTTGATCAGCGAGGGCGAGGTGATCGAGCGGGTCTATTCCCAGCACTCGCCACAGGCGGCGGAGAAATTCGTTTCCGAAGTTTTCTGGCGGGTCTATTTCAAGGGCTATCTCGAACAGCGGCCCTCGATCTGGTGGGCCTATTGCACGCAGCGCGATGCGGCGCTGGCACGCGTTGCCGACAATGCGGGGCTGGCGAAAGCCTACGACGAGGCGAGCGAGGGGCGCACGGGGATCGCGGCGTTCGATTATTGGGCGCGCGAGCTGACTGAAACCGGATACCTCCACAATCACGCGCGCATGTGGTTTGCGAGCATCTGGATCTTCACTCTCAAGCTGCCGTGGGAGCTGGGCGCGGATCTGTTCCTGCGGCACCTGATGGATGGCGATGCGGCGAGCAACACGCTGAGCTGGCGCTGGGTCGGCGGGCTGCACACCAAGGGCAAGACGTATCTGGCGCGTCCCGACAATATCGAGCGCTTTACGCAGGATCATCCCGAAGGTCCGCTTGAGGCCGAGGGGCTGGCGGGCGAGGCCGAGGCGCTGACCGAGGAGCGCGAGCACGCCCGCGCGCCGCTCGACCTGCCGGGGGCGCCCTCGCCTGAGGATTTTGCGCAGCCCTACGCGCTGGTCCTGCATGACGAAGCGGCGAGCCATGTGTCGCTCGACCTGCCCTCCCCGCCCGCGCTCGTCATCGGCGCGGCGCGTCCAGAAGCGCGCAGTCCCGGCGCGGTCGGCGCAGCGGCGCGCGACTTTGCGCAAGGGGCGGTGGCCAGTGGTGTTAAAGAGGCTGGCGAAGCGTTCGGATGCGGCACCGCCGTGTGGGAAGCGGATGAGGTGGATGGCTCCCGCTCACGGCATCTAAGTGCCAAGATGGGTTGCTGTCATGCAAACCCGAGCAAAGGA